>CAWHFQ010000001.1:0-2773324 GCA_963828675.1 uncultured Gammaproteobacteria bacterium | reverse complement strand
GGCTGTAACCTCGACACCACGCCATCGCCCGAGCAGTTTCACGCTCTGTTTAAAGTGCTTGCGCAGCGTCCCGAAGTCAAAGACATCCGCATCCAGATTACGGCCTTCGACGTACCAGACTGGCCATTCTCGGATACCGTCTACATAATGACTTCGGCATCACCAGAGGAAGTCCTCTCCTGGTTTCCCGCAGAACTCAAACCTGACGAGACCTGGTCTGGCTTCGTTGACCAACCCTATGAGCCATACTCATTTCCAGTCGGCACACAGCCAATTGCTTGCTGGTGGGACTAGAGTGAGTTCTAACCACTCGTTCGAAGCGGACGGCTCCGCCGCCGCTCAACTCCAGCGTTAGGCATCAAGGAGCACCATGGACAGCCACCGGCAAAAGCGAACCGCTTGGGGTCAGCCCAGTGCATTCGTGTGGTTCTTTGTGAGCTGCACTTTCATCGGGCTCGCAGCCGCCTCTCACTGGCGCGCACTCGACATCGCGTTCGCCCTGGTTTGGATAGCCTTCCTAGTGGTCGGTTCCGTTGTAGTACTGTGGCGCGCCTGGAAACATCATGGTGAGCCCGGCACGGCCAAACTTGGGCAGCTTGCAGCACTGCCTCGTAGCTGGCGGTTGTGGGTGCTCGGAGAGACCAAGGACTGGCATTATCTCAGTAACCGGAAAACCGGCACATTGCCTAACCAATCATTCGAGGCGGACGGCTGCGCCGCCGCTCAATTCCAGCGTTAGCACTCTCAGGAGACTTTGGTGCGATTTTCAGAACGACATGGGTATGTAAGTCCACGCTCCGCGATACAGCTTGGGTCAATGGACGATGCTCTTCGGACGTCACTCTGGAACATTGTTCAAGAGCACATCTGGAGCAAGCATCAGTCTCGAGAATGGAAGCTCGTACACAAAGTACTCAAGCCTGTCTAGCCTGCTAAAAGCATACTGGAAAGACTACTTCAAGATCGCAACGAACGATATTCCGTCGATTATTAACGATGCAATCGACGCAGTGAGGGAGGGTTCTGTTCATCTGAATGGTTTGAGGTATACGACTTCGTTGAATTCACGTCGTCTATCTTGGGAAATAGTCGGCCCCTGTTTGTTCTCGAATGCAACGAAGTCTTAGAAAGGGAGATGTCTGCGTATCGCATTGTTGGCGACCAAGTGACGCCTATTACCTCATCCAACGAGCTGAGCACCATTGAGGATGCGCTAGACGCCACGAGCGGACTCACGGGTGCCAGCACCCATTTACGGCAGCGCGCTGGAACTTCTGAGTGACCGCAAAAACCCCGACTATCGAAACTCAATCAAAGAATCGGTCAGCGCGGTCGAGGCCGTTGCTCAATCGGTTACAGGCAATAGCAACGCCACGCTAGGCGCGGCATTGAAAGCAATCTCGACAAAGGCGCCGATGCATCCAGCCCTTAACAAAAGCCTTTCATCTCTTTACGGATATACATCCGACTCGAATGGCATCAGGCATGCGCTGTTGGAGTCATCGGATCTGGACTTCGTTGATGCTAAATTCATGCTCTCTGCTTGTGCTGCCTTCGTCAACTACCTCATTGGCAAGTCTGCACAAGGAGAGCGCTAACCACTCGTTCGAGGCGGACGGCTACGCCGCCGCTCAACTCAAGCGTTAGGCTAAAAGCTATGCCGTTCTTCCGAGTGATGCTCTCCGGAACAGGAATCTCGCTACCGTGCGAGGACGGCTCCGCTCCGGCCGTCGGCTTCTACACCACGCGGGACGTGCACGCGTCCAGTGTCGAGCAGGCCGCAAAAAAAGCAATCAATCTCGTCCTCAAGCATTGGCTACCCGGTGGTAGCTATGCCACGGCCAACCAAGGTGCGGTACCTACCATCACCCTTGATAAGTCCTGGCGGGTAAGCTTCCTTTTTTGGGGCTTTGGTCGCAAACCAGCTGGGTACGTCTTCTACCCAAATGAGTAGTTCGCGGCCTAACCAATCATTCGAGGCGACGGCTACGCCGCCGCTCAATTCCGGCGTTCGGCCTCACGGGGAAGTTCGTGACCAACGAGCAATTTGTGCGAAAGCGCGCAGCGTTCGAGAAGCGCGATCGCTGGTTCAACATCATCTACCTCGTTTGCTTCTTCGGCCTTCTCATTCTGGCCGTTCCGCTGTCGTCGTACATCCCGAAGGCGTACAACACAGCCTTTACCGTTGGCTTTCTTGCTCTCCTTGCTACCAACGCGATCATCATGGTCTGGTCCGGGCTCAACCAGGCCAAGCGTGCGGGCCTGGTCTGTTACTCGTGCAAGGGTGGGCTCCTCAACGCGCCGGGCAATATTGCGGTAGCCACGGGCAATTGCCCTCACTGCGGTAAACGAGCTTTCGCGGATAAGGCCTAACAACTCCTTAGGAGACTTCCCGTCAACCCCGGGCGCATGATGCTTTTGCCCTGAGCTTTCGGGCGACTGCTGGTGATTGGGTTGTTCTTCGTGTTGCGTGCTGCGTGTCAGTTCTATGCGGTGTTGAACGTTGCCAGACTGCATTTCCTTAGACGGTCTTGTTGAGTCGATGCTGCCGGCTCGGACCAGGGTATAAACCGCGCCCGGAGACCTCGTTCGTTCATCGGTGTCGTCGGTGTTCGGGGATCGGCCGAAACACGTTTGGACGTCCAGCATGTTAGTCAGGTTCTCTCCGGGTGGGTCTGACCCGTTGTTGCCGCGTTGCGCTGACGGTGAATCGAAAGGGGTTCCTCAGGCGAGCTGGATGGGGCGATGCATCGGATGGCGCTGGCTGGCACAGGGGTCGTAGTCCACGTCGTGGGCCAGCATCACCCACAGCTGGCGCGCATGTTTGTTGGCGATGGCGACCAGCACCTTGCCGAACGACAACCGCGCCGCCAGCGACCGAATCCAGCGTTGTTCGGGCGTGGCCTTTTCCGTGGCGACCGCCTTGGCGCGTTGCAGACTGCTGCGCGCGCCCTGGATCAGCAGCGTGCGCAGGTAGCCATCCCCGCGACAGCTGATCGCGCCCAGCCGCGTGTGTCCGCCGCTGGAGTGCTGCGTTGGCACCATGCCGAGCCATGCCGCCAGTTGCCGACCGTTGCGAAATTCCTGCGCCTTGCCGAGGCTGGCGATCAGGGCGTCCGCGGTGAGCGCGCCGATGCCGACGATCGCGCGCAGGCGCACGCACCGCTCGTCATCGCGCGCATGGGCTTCGATGCGTGCATCGCACGCGTCGAAGGCCGTGCGGACCTGGGTCCAGTGGGCCTCCACGCTGCGGATCAAGGCCTTGAACTCTGCCGGCAGCGCCGGTGTGTGCCTCCAGATCGGCCAGCACCCGGCGCAGGGCCTTGTCGCTCTTGCCCATCACGATGCCGAACTCGGCCAGCAGGCCGCGCAGGCGGTTGCCGATCGCCAGACTCTCCGCCTTGTAACCCTCGCGCACCCGATGCCAGGACAGCCGGGCCTGCTGGTCGATGGACTTGATCGGCACGAAGCGCATGTTGCCTTGACGGGCGGCTGTGGCGATGGCCTCGGCGTCGTTGCGGTCGTTCTTGCTGCGCTGCTCTTGCGGTACGGCGTGACGAACTGGGCGGCCATCAGCCGCGGCTGCAGGCCGTATTCCAGACAGCGCCGCGCCCAGTGGTGCGCCCCGCTGCACGCCTCCATCGCCACCACGGTCCCGGCCGGCACCTGCGCCAGCCACAGGCAAAGGCTCGCGCTTGAGCTCCGTCGGCACAGGACGTGCCCGCCGCCATCCATCTCGCACACCGAAAACACGCTCTTCGCCAAATCCACGCCCATGGTTATAGTGCTCATGGAGACTTCCTCTTCTGCTGACGGTTGTGTCGCAACACCATCATGGCCCTCGAGGCCGAAAGGGGAGGAAGTCTCTTTTTACTCGTTCAAGGCGGACGGCTTCGCCGCCGCTTAATTCAAGCGTTAGGCTTCCAAGCCCATGATCAAACGCGTCCTCCTAGCTTTCGCAATTGGCGTGCTGGCAACAGCGGCACTGTTTGCGCTTTCATTTACGGTCGAGTCCTTTGGCTTCACATCTCTCGCCAACGGTTTGCTCTGGCAAAACGCGCTGCTACAAAGCCTTGCACCGCTAGGAACATGGGCAGTCCGGAACATCCCGTTTACGAGGGCACGCCGCTCAACTTCCTCGCGTTCCTTGCTAGCGTTCCGCTGGGCATCGTCATCTACAGTGTTATGGCGTACGCAGCGCTATCCATGGTGAGGCGTCGCGCCTAACATTTCCGTAAAGACTTCCCGTCAATCCCGGCCGAATGAGGCTTTTGCCCTGAGCTTTCGGGCGACTGCTGGTGATCGGGTTGTTCTTCGTGCTGCGTGCTGCTGTGTCAGTTCAATGCGGCGTCGAACGTTGCCAGACTGCGTTTCCTTAGACGGGTCTGTTGAGTCGATGGTGCCGGCTAACAATTCCTTAGGAGACTTCCCGTCAACCCCGGCCTTAGGCGTGTACTCGGTGTTCGAAACCGCACTCATCGTCCGCATTCCGGAAGCCGAGGCTCACGTCGCCTCACTGCGCAACCGCTTCGATGCCTCAGTCCATCTTGGTGTGCCTGCGCATATCACGGTTCTTGCTCCGTTCATGGCGCCGGAGCGAATCACCCCGCGCGTTCTTGTTCAGATTCAGGCCGCTTTGAGCCAGGTCCCATCGTTCGCTTTTTCACTGAGTCAGGTGCGGCGTTTCCCTGCCTCTGTTTACCTCGCTCCCGAACCTGCCAAACCCTTCGTCGCTCTCACCCAGGCGTTGGTTTGCACGTTTCCTGAGTTCCCTCCATTTCGTGGCCAGCATGAGTCCGTCGTCCCACACCTCACTGTCGCGAACGGCAATGCAATCGAAGCCGAAGTTCCCGCGTCGGCCGAGCTTCAAGCCGTGGTTCAATCCAGCGGCCCGATCTCCGGCTTCTGCTCGTCGGTCTCGTTGCTCGAGAATTCGTCTGGCCGTTGGAGAGAAATGCATGTCTTTGCTCTTCCCCACCAGGGCGGCTAACCCTTTTTTCAAGCGGACGCGCCGAACGGCACGCCGCTGATGTCCAGCGTTGGACCTCACACAGGTATGGCATGAACGACCACAGGCTCACGTTCGCTGATCAGGAAGACTGGGAAGCATGGCTTGGCTCAAATGGAGAGGTTGTCACCGGCGTCTGGCTGCGCCTGGCGAAAAAATCTGCGAAGCAGCCGACCCTCTCTTATGCCCAAGCGCTCGAAAGCGCCATTTGTTTTGGCTGGATAGATGGCCAGAAACAAGCAGAAAGTGAGGACTACTGGCTTCAGCGGTTCACTCCCAGAACTGCCAAAAGCATCTGGTCAAAGATCAAAAAGCAAAAGCCAAGGCATTGATATCAGCTGGAAGGATGCACCCAACCGGGCTTCGCGAAATCGATCGGGCCAAGCAGGATGGACGCTGGGAAGCCGCTTATTCATCCGCAAGTACGTCAACGGTGCCTGATGACTTGCAGGAAGCCCTGACAGAAATCCGAAGGCAAAGCGGTTCTTTGCAACCCTCGACAGCAAAAACCGGTACGCAATTCTGTTCAGAATTCAAAACGCAAAAAGGGCCGAAACGCGTGCAAGGAAGATTTCTCAGTTCATTGACATGATGAACGATGGGGAAAAAATCCATCATTAGCTGTCCCGGTCGGCTGCGGCGCCCTGTCAAGCCGATGCAGCACATGCTTGCTGGCTTCGCCGTCGCTCAACCCAAGCGTCAGGTGCCAAAGTGACTTCTTTCGACGTCCGCATTGACGATCTGGAAAGCCCCGAAGTTCGTGCTTTGCTGCGCGAACATCTCGACTCCATCGCACCCACCGCTCCGGCAGAAAGCCGGCATGCCCTGGATCTCGGTGGACTGGTCGGGCCGGATATCACTTTCTGGAGCGCGTGGGACGGGCCGCTGCTGGCCGGGTTCGGTGCACTCAAACACTTGTCGGAGTCGCACGCCGAGGTCAAGTCCATGCGCACCGCCACATCGCACCTGCGGCAAGGTGTGGCATCCCAGATTCTTCAGCACCTCGTTCGAGAGGCCATTGCTCGTGGCTACTCAAGGCTGAGCCTGGAGACGGGTTCGATGGAGTTTTTTGCTGCTGCGCGGCGCCTGTATGAGGCATGTGGATTCAGGCCATGCGCACCGTTTGGCAGCTACAAGCCCGACCCGAATAGCGTGTTCATGACGAGGCAGCTCGACGAGTGGGCGCCTGGCAGTTGATGCGGGCGGGGTGCGCGTAAGGCTGCGCTTCGCTTGATTCCAGCGTCAGGGGACGAACCCGGTTGACGGCTCGAACGGGAAGCCGCGGCGCTGACCCGTCAGCCGGTTTGCGCAGCTCTCGGTCAGGTGACCCGCGACATCGGCATGGGTGCGTGATTCCCGGCGTTGGCGGCGTGAACCGGAGGCCGGCAAGGCGAAGGCTTGCTCGGGCCGGGCGTGCACCGCGGCCGGGAGATGACGGCGCTCAGGCGCGAACCATCGCTTGACCCCGGCGCCAGATGATCCTGGACGACGCAATGGCCACCACGAAAGACAGGATGGCATCCAAAACAAAAAGGAGGCGCATTGCGCCTCCCACTACGAATTTATACCAGCCACGCAGGCTTGCGGCAAGGCCCAGGGCGAGATCTAGAATCGCCGCCCTGCCGATGGGGCAGCAAGCGTGAGGCAACCCGGATAATGCATGATGATGAGTGGATTCCCGTTTCCCATGAAAACTGCGATTCAGTGGCCGGTCCGTTCTACCACGGCACAAAGGCCAGCTTGTCCGTCGGCGATTTGCTGACTCCTGGCTTCATGTCCAACCACGACGATAGCGTGGTGATGAATCACATCTATTTCACCGCCTTGCCCAAGGGAGCCGGTCTTGCCGCTGAAATGGCCAAGGGCGATGGAAGGCCTCGAGTTTACGTTATTGCACCTACGGGAAAATTCGAAGATGACCCCAATCTCACCAACAAGAAATTCCCGGGCAATCCAACGCGGTCATACCGCAGCGATGCTCCTTTGAAGATCATTGGGGAACTTGACAGCTGGGAACCCTACGAGGCGGAGTTCATCCGGCAATTGAGAAGTCGCATCGAAACGGGCATGGGTGAAATCATCAACTAGGAAGGAGCGATGGCGAGTGATGAGGTGCAGAAAGCAGCTCGATTGCATCCTGCCACTGCGTTCTCCGACTCCCCCGCTCGTAACCGGTCTTGTCGAGCCGATGTCATTCATTCGGTCCTGCCGACAAATGCATGGTCCTCGAAGCCGAAGTTCTTCGGTCGTTCAAGCGGACTGTGCGCCGCCCCCCATTGCCAACGCGCCGACACCGCACCGTCGTCACTCCGGTTCGACTGCCGGCTTGTCGCGGGCATGACCGATGGCGGATTGCAGGAGGTTTTGCCTGTCGCTACGGTTGGGCATCATGAGCAATCGCAGCGGCGAAGCGAGTGGAGAAGCAGCATGTGCGCGTTCGTGGGCAAGCTCGGCCCCTCCGCCGAAGCGTTCGCGTTCAGCGGGCGGGACATGAGCGCCGCGCGATGTCGCTGGACCTGCATCGCTGGCGGTCTTTCAAGGTGGGCGTTTCTGGGGCATTCGGCGGCGATCGTGAAATTTCCGGATACCGACCTGCCAACCGGCATCGGCACTCATCCCAAGGAACGTCGCTGCACCGGGAATCGTTGCTCCGAAGCACTCGGCACCAAGCACAAGCTCGCCATTCGAAACATCAGCCCTTGGAACGATCATGGTCAAGTTGCCTGCACTTCTTTTGCTGCTCCTCGTCGCCTCATTCGCCCACGCGACCGAGCCGCAGTGTCCGGCAGGCAAGTCCTATGAGAAGGCTCGCGAGGTGGTCCGGGACCTCCAGCACATCGTTGCGCCGACAGGGATTCAGGAGTCGTACAAGACCCGGATCGGCGGCATCGATCAATGGCTCAACGTGCGCGGCCAGGACCGGTCGAACCCGATCATCCTGTTCGTGCACGGCGGGCCCGCCGCACCGCTGACGCCCAGTATCTGGGAGTTCCAGCGGCCGATCGAGGAGTACTTCACGGTGGTCAACTGGGACCAGCGCGGCGCCGGAAAGACCTATCTGGAATCCGACCCGACATCGATCGCCGACACCATCCACATCGACCGCTATGTTGCGGACGCCATCGAGGTCGCCGAGTACATTCGCAAGCGCTACGGCAAACGGAAGATCATCCTCATGGCACACAGCTGGGGCACGGTGATTGGCATGAAGGCCGCGCTCGAGCGACCCGACCTGTTCTATGCGTACGTCGGCATCGGCCAGGTGATCAATACGCGGACCAACGAGCGACTCAGCGTTGAGTACGGCATGGAACAGGCGAAAAAGCACCACAACGCCGAGGCCATTGCCGAACTGGATTCGATCGCGCCCTACCCTGGCGACAAACCGATCACGCGCGAGCGCATCATCATCGCCAGGAAGTGGCCGCAGTTCTATGGCGGGCTGAGCGCCTATCGCGATGGCGGGGCCAAGTACTACTTCGGCGCGCCGCTGCTGTCACCGGCCTACGATTGCCAGGACGCTCGCGCAGTCGATGAAGGCAATGTGTTTACGCTCGGCAAGATCCTGCCGGAGTTTCTGCAGGTCAACTTCGACGACGTCCACAAGTTCCCGATTCCGGTGGTGATGTTCATGGGCCGGCACGACTACACCACGCCCTCCGCACCGACGGCGGCATGGTTGAAGCAGTTGCATGCGCCCTACAAGCATGGCGTATGGTTCGAGCGCTCCGCCCACATGATGCCGTGGGAAGAGCCGGGCAAGATGCTGGTCAGCCTGTTGAAATACGTACGCCCGCTGGCCGTGGATGCGGACAAGAAGTGATCGCGGTCGGTCGCATTCGGGCAGGAACCAGGCGCGACTCCCCGTGATCCTCGCGCCTGAAAACGACGCCCCGCGAACCTCCGCTGGGAAGGCAAGACTTGAACGTGGGAAAGCTGATGTCTTCTTGTGACTACCTGCTGGAAAACCGGAACACGGAAGCGGCGCAGCGTTTCATCGCGCTGTCGGCGCTGTTCGACCCCGTCACGCTGCGACAGTTCGGCGCTTGCGGCATCGCGCCGGGGTGGCGCTGCTGGGAGGTGGGCGCCGGTGGGCCTGCGCTGGTCCGGGCGATCGCGGAACGTGTCGGAGATGGCGGTCACGTACTGGTCACCGACATCGACGACTCTTGCGCGAAAGAGGCGGCGGCCCACAACGTGGAAGTGCGCAAGCACGACGTGGCCCGCGATCCTCCGCCCGATGAATTGTTCGATCTGGTGCACGCCCGGCTGGTCCTGGTTCACGTGCCCGAACGGGAGCGCGCATTCCGCAACATGATCTCCGCGCTGAAACCCGGCGGCTGGCTGGTGATCGAGGATGCCGATCCCGCGCTGCAACCCTTGAGCTGCATCGACCCGTACGGCCCGGAACAGGAACTGGCCAACAGGATCCGGTCGGGATTCCGGGCGCTGTTGTCGAACCGGGGCGCGGACCTGTCGTTCGGCCGCAAGCTGCCGCGGATGTTTCGTGAGGCCGGCTTGGCGAGCATGGCAGCCGAGGCGTATTTTCCGATCGCCCTGCCCGAGTGCGTGCCATTGGAAATTGCCACGATAACGATGATACGAAGCGATCTGCTGAGCCACGGCATAGCAACGGAAGACGAGATCGAGCAGCACCTCGAGAACGTGCGAACCGGGGCGCTGGACCTTTCCCAACCACCGATGATTTCCGTCCGTGGGCGCAAGCCATCATCACCCGCGCATGGCTGATGACAGGCGGCGGACAAGTTTTTTTCCGCGGCTGCGTCAGCCAGCAAGAGCGCACCACCACAGGAGCTTTCATGTCCAGTCAGGCCCTGGCCGGTGCCGTCATCTCACCGTCTGCGATGGCCACGATCCGGAAGGCAACGTGTTGCAGCTGCGCCAGAAAACGGACTGACAATCCCCCGGAACGAGCGCCGCGATGCCGCGGGACTTGACTCCGGCACTCACCACATCCGCCGTTGAGGTCACCATGAAACATCCACCGAACGACCTGCCCGTCTATCGTGTATTGACTGGTCCGGACGATGCCGCGTTCTGCCACCGCGTCAGCGAGGCATTGGCACTTGGCTATGAACTCCATGGCCCGCCGGCCGTCACGTTCGACGGGCGCCAGGTCATCGTGGCGCAAGCCATCGTCTGGCCAGGCACGAAGCATCCTTCCTCGGGCACTGCACCGTGATGGACCTGGCACCGTGCGCGCTCGTGTTCGTTCGCGCACCTGCCTTGTTCCTTGCCGGCCCGCGTCCCGGAGCATCCACATGACATCCCGATTCCCTTCCGCACAAGAGTATTCAGCGCAGACGGCGCGCCACCCCGCCTTGACGGTCATCGACATCCGCGCGGAACAAGCCGAAGTCACCGAGGCCTATCGCAATGAGGTGCTGGTCGACGTCAACGCCGAGTGCATGCGACTGGCGGTGTTCGAGGGCGAGTATCGCTGGCATCAGCATCCGGATTCCGACGAGCTGTTTCTGGTCGTGGCGGGTACGCTGCAGATCGACGTCGCCGGCGGCGACCGCATCGAGCTGGGCGAATGGCAAAGCGCCGTCATCCCGGCAGGGACCGTGCATCGGACGCGAGCCATCGGACGGACGGTCAATCTCACCTGCGAGAAGAAGGGTGCTCAGACGGTATTTGTCGACGATGCCGGCTGAGGTTCCGGCTGCACCGCCACTTGATTTCAGCGTTCAACGACATGGGAGAATTCGATGATCTGTCGTATGTGGCATGGCATCACTGCACGTTCGAAGGCCGATGCATACACGGCCTTCCTCGAACAACGGGCGGTCCCGGATTACCGTTCGGTCCCCGGCAACCTGAGTGTTGCCGTGCTGCGACACGACGAGGGCGAGCGCACGCACTTCATGACCGTTACGTATTGGGCGTCGGAGGACAGCATCCGCGCCTTTGCCGGCGATGACCTCCTCGAAGCCAAGTACTACCCTGAAGATCAGGATTTCCTTCTGGAGTTCGAGCCGAAGGTTCGGCACTTCGCTGTCACGGCGCTTGCCGAAGCAGGCTGACATCCCGCAAGGGATGTAGTGCATGCCAGGTGCCTGCGCTTGCGGCGAAGCTGGGAGTCGGTGCGAAATGCATCGCGACTCAAGTCGCTCCCGCAAGCGGGTGTGGTTGGCCAAGCGGGGACGCGTGCCACTATCGGGATCGCCATGAGCCACATCGGGAAGCTGCCTTGCGATTCCGCCGTCATCCTGAATGGCACGGCGGGGGTGTCGTGCCCGGCCTCGTCGCGGCGCTGGACGCTGCTGGCGGCGATCATCGGTTCCGGCCTGGCTTTCATCGACGGCACCGTGGTCAATGTGGCGCTGCCAGCGATCCAGCACGATCTGAATGCCAGTACGGCGGACGCGCAGTGGGTGATGGAGTCGTACGCCCTGTTCCTCGCCTCGTTGTTGCTGGTGGGTGGCGCGCTCGGCGATCGTTTCGGCCGCCGGCGCATGTTCATGCTGGGGGTGACGCTGTTCGTGGCGGCCTCGATCGGCTGCGCGCTGTCCGGCGACGTGAACCGGCTGATCGCCACGCGCGCACTGCAAGGTATCGGTGCCGCGCTGCTGGTGCCGGGCAGCCTCGCACTGATCAGCGCCACCTATCCGCAGGCCGAACGCGGCGCGGCAATCGGCACGTGGTCGGCGTTCAGTGGCATCACGGCGGCGGTCGGGCCGGTGCTCGGCGGCTTTCTGATTGAACACTATTCGTGGCGCTGGGCGTTTCTGCTGAACGTGCCGGTCGGCGCGGTATTGCTGGTGATGTGTGCCATGAAAGTGCCCGAGAGCACGGGCGCGTCGCGTCGCCAGCCGGTGGACATGCCTGGTGCGGCGCTGGTCACGCTGGGATTGGCCGGCGTGGTGTTCGCGCTGATCGAGGCGCCGGCACGCGGCTGGACGGCCGCGCCGATTCTTCTGGCGGCCACGGTCGGCGTGCTGGCGCTGGCGCTGTTCGTGCGCGTCGAGGCGCGCGGCAAGTCACCCATGCTGCCGCTACGGTTGTTTCGCCAGCGCGATTTCGCCGGCGCAAACCTGCTGACCCTGCTGCTTTACGCGGCGCTCGGCGGTGCGCTGTTCTTCCTGCCGCTCGACCTGATCCAGGTGCAGGGCTATGGCGCCACCGCGGCCGGCGCGGCGCTGCTGCCGTTCATCGCGATCATGTTCCTGCTGTCGCGCCGGGCTGGCCGACTGGTCGACGTGTTCGGCTCGAAGCTGCCGCTGATGGTCGGCCCGACCATCGCGGCGTGCGGGTTTGCGCTGTTCACCTTGCCGTCGATCGGCGCGGCGTACTGGACCGGCTTTTTCCCGGCGATCTGCGTACTCGGCCTGGGCATGAGCATCACCGTGGCCCCGCTGACCACCACCGTGATGAACGCGGTGGGCGCCGAACTCGCGGGCACCGCGTCAGGGGTGAACAACGCGGTATCGCGCGCGGCCGGGCTGCTGGCGATCGCGGCGTTCGGCATCGTGCTGACGGCAGCCTTCGACGCCCGCCTCGACGACGCCCTCGCACCACTGTCGCTGCCGTCCGGCGTTGTCTCGGCCGTGCTGGAGCAACGCGCGAAGCTGGCCGGCATCGCGATTCCGCGCGATGTCCCGGCCGCCGCGGCAATGGCATTGCGGGGCGCGATCGGCAGCGCATTCGTGGCCGGTTTCCGCTGGGTGATGTGGCTGTCCGCCGGCCTGGCCCTGCTCAGCGCGCTGTGCGCGTGGTTGCTGATCGACGGCAAGGATCGGCCGGCGGCGCGCGCCGCGGGCTGATGCCTCACAGCCGCGCCTCGATCCGCAAACCGCGCGGCGTGAGCCGGCGTTCGACACCTTCGAACACACCCTGCACCAGCAGCGCCAGCAGCGCGGCGGGCACGGCGCCTTCCAGGATCAGGCCGATGTCGTCGAGGCGGATGCCGGTGAGGATGGGTTGGCCGTAGCCGCCGGCACCGATCAGCGCGGCCAGCGTGGCGGTGCCGACATTGATCACCGCGGCGGTCTTGATGCCGGCCAGGATCGAGCGCATGGCCATCGGCAGCTCCACCTCGCGCAGCCGCACGCCCGGCGGCAGGCCCAGCGCGGCGGCGGATTCGCGCAGTTCCGGCGCGATGCCGACGAGGCCGGCATGCGTGTTGCGCACGATCGGCAGCAGGCTGTAGAAAAACAGCGCCGCCACCGCCGGCCAGGTGCCGATGCCGAACAGCGGGATCATGAACACGAACATCGCCAGCGACGGCACCGTCTGCAGGATGCCGGTGAGCGCGAGCACGACCTGGCCGAGCCGCTTGAGCCGCGCCGCCAGGATGCCCAGCGGGATCGCCAGCAACATCGCCAGACCGAGCGAGATGAGTACCAGCTTGACGTGCTCAGCGCTGCGCTGGAGCAGACGCTGCCAGAAGCCGGCATCGCCGCCATCCGTGCGCACGCCGAGGAAATCGGCGGCGACCACGCTCTCCTTCATGCCCTGCAGTTTCACCTCGGCATTCATTTGCCGCATGGCCGTTTCGTCGATGCGGCCGGCGAGCGTGCGCAAGGCATCCACCACCGATGGCGCACTGCGCTCCAGCGACAACCGGTACAGATAGACCGCCTCATAGCGCGGAAAATAATGCCTGTCGTCGGCCAGCGTGCGCAGGTGGTAGTAGGGAATCTCGGCGTCGGTGCTGTACAGGTCGATCGCGTCGACCGCGCCGCTGGCCACGGCGCGGTAGGACAGCGTGTGATCGAGCCCGCGCACCTGCGTCTGCGGCAATCCGTAGCGCTGGCGCAGGCCCGGCCAGCCGTCCGCGCGATCCATGAACTCGTTGGAAAAACCGAAGCGCAGCCCGGGATGCGTCAGCAGGTCGGAGATGCGGGTGATCCCCAGTTGCGTGGCGCGGTCGCTGCGCATGCCGATCGCGTAGGTGTTGTCGAAGCCGAGCGACTCGGTGATGCCGATGCCGAGCGGCTTGAGCTTCGCGCGCAAGGTGGCGATGTCGGCATCCTGTGCGACATTCTTCAGCAGCTCGTGCGTGATCGTGCCGGTGTATTCGGAATAGACGTCTATATCGCCATGGCGCAAGGCGCTCCACAGAATGCTTGTCCCGCCCAGCTCGCGCTTGTGCACGGCGTCCACGCCAGCCTCGCGCGCACTGACGCGGGCGATTTCGCCCAGGATCACCGACTCGGTGAACTGCTTGGAGCCGATCCGCACCGGCTGCGCGCATGCCCATGCCGGCAGCAGAAGCAGGGCAACGCCGATCAGGCGCCAGCGTTTCATCGGGCGCGCTCCGGCAGTCGCCGCTGCGCCTCGACGAAATGGGTGACGAAGGGCGACGCCGGTCGATCGCGAAGGTCTTCGAAGCGGCCGTCCTGCACGACCCTGCCGCCGCGCAGCAGCACCAGACGCCCGGCGAACCAGGCCGCTTCGGCCAGGTCGTGCGTCACCACGATCACGGTCTTGCCGAGCTGGTCGAAGATGCTCTTCAGTTCGTCCTGCAACTCGTGCCGCACGATCGGATCGAGCGCGCCCAGCGGCTCGTCCAGCAGCAGCGCATCGGGATCCATCATCAGGCCGCGCATCAGCGCGACGCGCTGGCGCTGACCGCCGGAGAGTTCGGCCGGATAGCGCTCCAGCACGTTCGCCGGCAGATGGGTCAGCTCCGCCAGTTCCTCGGCGCGCTGGCCAATCCGCTGCACGCTCCAGCCGAGGTGGCGCGGCAGCAAGGCCAGGTTGCCCAGTGCCGTCAGGTGGGGAAACAGCCCGCCGTCCTGGGTCACGTAGCCGACGCGTCGGCGCAGCGCCAGCACGTCGCCACGCTCCAGCACGCGGCCATCGGCCTTGACGCGGCCCTGGTCCGGCCACTCCAGCCCGAGCAACAGGCGCAGGACGGTGGATTTGCCCGAGCCGCTGCTGCCGATCAGCGCGGTGGCGCTGCCGGTGGCAAAGGCCAGGCTGATGTCGTCCAGCGCCGGCACCGCGCCGTAGTGCTTGCTGGCATGCTCCATCGCGAAGACGGGTGGCGGCGGGTCGGCACTCACCGGGCCTGTCTCCATGGCGATGGCGTGCGGCGTGCGTTGCGACGCGTGGCCGCCAGGGAGAGGATTCGGGTGCGGCGTGCGAAGGACATGACTCGGGACTGTAGCGCATGGCCCGTCCCGTCGGCACGCGGCGGTCCCGGCCGGTTTGATGGCGCCTCACGGTGCGTCGCATACTGCCGGGGAACTCTCGGCGGAGAAGCACGATGCGTGGCAGACCGGCTTTGCTGATGTTCGGGTTGCTGATGCTGGCCGGTTGCCAGACCGCGCCGCGCCGCGCCGCACCACCGGATCTGATCAGCACGGCGACGCCTGACGGCTTTGTGCCAGGCATACGACTGGTCACCACCGATCCGCGCACGTTCAGCGCACTGGCCCCGGCGTTCTTCGGCGGTATCCGTGCCGCGGCAGCCGACGGCTCGGTCGATATCCTGGCGCTGTCAGGGGGCGGCTCCGGCGGGGCCTTCGGCGCCGGCGCGCTGGCCGGAATGAGCCGCGCGCACACGCGCCCCTCGTTCGAGATGGTGACCGGGGTCAGCGCTGGCGCACTGCTGGCACCGTTCGCGTTCCTCGGGTCGTCGTGGGACGAACGCATGCGCAAAGCCTTCACCGGCGAGCGCAGCGCACGATTGTTGCGCTCGCCGAAGCGCACGATCCTGGCCCGGCTGCTGTCGCCGCGTGGACTGCCCCACCACAACGCGCTGTTCCAGCTGGTCGATCACTTCGTCACGCCGCAGATGATGGACGCGGTGGCACGCGAGGCCGACAAGGGCCGCCGGCTGGTCGTGGCCACCACCGACCTGGACAAGCACGAGACCGTGCTGTGGAACCTGGGCGAGATCGCGCAGCACGGTGGTCCGGCCGCGCGCACCCTGTTCCGCGACGTGCTGGTCGCCTCGGCCAGCGTGCCCGGCGTGTTTCCGCCGGTGCTGATTCATGTGCACGATGGCGCACACGAATACGACGAGATGCATGTCGACGGCGGCGTCACCACGTCGGTATTCAACACGCCACTGATCGCCGGCATCCAGTCCACCGAGCTGCCGCAGCTGCGCGGCGCGCACCTGTTCATGATCGTCAACGGCCAGCTTGCCCGAGCGCCGCGGACCACGCGCTACAACACCATGGACATCCTCTCCAACGCGTTCGCCGCCGAGCTGACCTACAAGACCCGCGAGGCAATCGTCGACAACATCGCCGCATCGCACCGGCTGGGCATGCAGTTCCACCTCACCGAGATCCCGGTGGACTACCCGCAGGCCAGCTTCATCGACTTCGACCAGCAGCACATGCAGGCGCTGTTCGACTACGCCGCCGACTGCGCGGCGCGCGGGCTGTTGTGGCTGACTCCGGCGCAGTCGGTGCGGCGCAACATGGGCATCCAGCATGTCGCCGTGGCTGGCGTTCCCGTCTGCCCTGCCGCCGCGCCGCAGCTGCCGCACTGAGCCACCCGCGCACCTGCCGCGGCCGGCGCATGGTCACCGCGACAACAACGGCGGTGGAATGCGACAGGGGCATCCACACCGGGGAGACGACATGCAGCGCGGTGCCTACGGTGATCGCCTGGCCGCTTCGTTCAGGCTGAGCGAACCTCCCACCCTGACCTCTCATACGGCCGGCGCCATCCGCGTGGCTGCCACCGAACTGGTTCGCGACGATCCGGGTTACGGCTTCACCGCGCCGATCGCGGCGGAGCCGGCCTGTCTGGTCGGCCTGCAATTGCGCGCCGTGCAGCAGCACGAACTGTGGCTGGACGATCGCCCGGTGGCGGTGAAGCCCATCGCGCCGGGCACCACGCATTTCTACGACCTGGAGCGCCACCCGGTCGCCTACCTGCCGGAGCCGTTCCATCCGCTGTTCTTCTATGTGCTGCCGCGCGGCGATGCCGCGTGGCGGCCTGGCGCCGTGGCAACAGCGCCAGGCGATGGAGCTGATGCGCGAGCACGTCACCGACGGCATTGCGCTGGTACTGGTGGCGAAGGCCTGCGACCTGTCGTGCAGCGCCTTCGTGCGCGCGTTCCGGCAGAGCACCGGCATCTCGCCGCACCAGTGGCTGATCCGGCGCCGCATCGAACTGGCGCTGAGCCTGATGCGCGACCGCTCGCTGCCGCTGATCGAGGTGGCGCTCGCCGCCGGGTTTGCCGACCAGAGCCATTTCACCCGCACGTTCACGCGCAAGATGGGCGTGAGCCCCGGCGCCTGGCGCAACGCCACCGACGGCGCGGCCTGAAACTCAAACCACCGAGCGCACCACCCCGCCGTCCACGCGCATCGCCGCGCCGGTGGTCGCAGACGCCTGCTCCGAAGCAAGGTACACGGCAAGGTTGGCCACCTCCTCGACCGTCGCCAGCCGCCGGATCAGCGACGACGGCCGGTGCGTGGCGATGAAATCGCGCTCGACCCGTTCCAGCGGCACGCCCTGCTCCGCCGCGATCCTGGCGAAGAAATAGCCGACGCCCTCCGAACGCGTCGGCCCCGGCAGGATCGCGTTGACGGTCACGCCACTGCCGGCCAGCGATTCGGCCAGCCCGCGCGAGACCGCCAGCTGCGCGGTCTTGGTCACGCCGTAATGCACCATCTCGGCGGGAATCTGCACCGCCGATTCGCTGGAGACGAACTGCACGCGGCCCCAGCCGCGCTGCGCCATGCCCTGCGCGTAATGTCGTGCCAGCCGCACGCCGCTCATGACGTTGACCTCGAAGAAATGCAGCCAGTCCTGGTCGGGAATCTCGAAAAATGCCTTGGGCTCGAAGATGCCCAGGTTATTGACCAGGATGTCGGTCTGCGGCACCGCCGCGATCAGTTGCTGCGCGCCTTCGCGCGTGCCGAGGTCGCCGGCCACGCCGCTCACGCGCGCGCCAGCGACCTCCCTGGTGATCGCGGCGAGTGCCTCGTCCACGCGCGCCTGCGTGCGCCCGGTAACCACCACCTGGGCGCCTGCCGCGGCCAGGCCGCGGGCGATCGCCAGGCCGATGCCGGCGGTGGAGCCGGTGACGATGGCGTGGCGCTTGCCGAGATCGATATGCATGGGGTTCTCCTGTAGGGAAAGTAGCTGACCGGGAACGTTGCACCGCCGCCCTGCCGATCGACGCGCTACCGTCGACGAACAGGCGATGATCGCGCTGGAGAAAGCCGCTGGTCGAACTGGTACGCCTGCGCGCATCGCAGATCAACGGCTGCGCCTACTTGCATGGACATGCACACCGCCGACGCGCACAAGGGCGGCGAGGACGAGCGCCGCCTGGCGACGATCAGCGCGTGGCGCGAGACGCCGTTTTTCAACGCGCGCGAACGCGCTGCGCTGGCATGGACCGAGGCCGTCACGCAGGTCAGCACCACGCACGTGCCGGACGAGGTGTGGGAATCGGTGCAACCCGAATTCACGTCGGAGCAGATCGCCGACCTGACCTTGCTGCTGGTGGCGATCAACGGCTGGAACCGGTTCTCCGTCGCGTTCCGCAAGATGCCGGCCTGAGCGCCCCGCCCCGTTCCCGCCAGGGGCGGCAACACGCATGCGCATGAATGCGGACCTGGAATCGAATTGCCGCAGCGCCGGTGCCGCCGTGCTTTCGATCAACTGACCGAGGCGCACAACGCGGCATCCGACCTCATTCCGCGAACGCCAACAGCTACCACAAAGATTCAGCGGAATACCCGCTGCAGCAGCGTGACGACGATGCCGAGCACGCCAAGCACGGCGATCAGCATGAAGTGATCGGTGTTCGCCAGCAGCGCCGACTGCTGCGCCAGCAATTGCGCCACGCGGGCGACCGCGATCTGCGCCGCCTCGGTCGGCCCGACGCTGGCGGCGAGTGCGCCCTGCAGATGCTGGATGGTGGCGAGATACACCGGGTTGTCCGGCGTCACCTGCGCGTTGAGCGCGTTGTAATGCACGGTGGTGCGCCACTGCTGGCCCAGCGTGGCCATCGCGATGCCCAGCGCGATGCCGGCCTGCGCGAGCATGTTCTTCACCTGCTGCGCGTTGGAGAACAGCGTCTCGTCGGCCTCCATCTCGCGGAATGCCTGCATCGCGACGATCGGCAGCACGGTCAGCAGGAACACGTTGTAACAGGCCAGTGCAGGCAGGATATGCAGCCACGGGTTGGCCGACGGATCGAGTCGCGCCAGCATGAGGCCGAACAGGCCCAGCGCGAGGAAGCCGGTGATCCAGAACTTGCGCGGCGCCGGATGCCTGGGCAGCAGTCGCGACACCACCGTGAACGTCACCACCGCCGCCAGCGCGCCCAGCGCCTCGAAGTGGCCTACCGTCGCCCATGAATAGCCGAGCGTCCGTTGCAGCATCACCGGTACCACGTAGTTGTTCGCGCCCAGCATCAGGTAGGCGAACAGGAACAGGGCGAGGCCGGCGAGAAAGCGCGGATGCAGCATCTGGCGGATATGCAGCAGCGGCTGCCGGTGACGTCGCTGGTGATGCGCGTAGACGATCAGCGCCGCCAGTGCGGCCACCAGTACGCCGACGACGAACAGCACGTCGCCGTAGAAGTCGTAGTAGAAGCGCTGCAGCGCATACAGCAAGCCGAAGCTGCCACCGACCAGCAACACCTGCAACCACGGGTTCCAGTCGCTGCGCCCGTCTTCGTAACCGCGCAGGTCGTTGGTGAGCGTGCTGCTGGCCAGCACGAAGGCGAGTATGTCGAGGATCGCCAGCAACCAGAAGATCGCCGACCAGGTGTCATTCGACACGGCCTGCGCCGCCAGCCAGGGACCGGCGGAAATGCACAGCGCCACGCCATAGGCCAGCGACTTGATGCCGGTGAATCGCTGCGGGCCGGCGAGCCGGTGGTGGATGATCATGCGCGCCGAGGTGAACAGCGCACCGCCGCCGACCGCCATCACGAAACGTCCGAGCAGGAACGAGGCGAAGTCGTGGCTGGTCGCGCACAGCACCGCACCGAGCAGCGACACCGCGGTGGCGCACTGCAGGAACAACCGTCCGCCGAGTCGGGTCACGAACCAGCGCTGCATCGAAATCACCAGGATCGCCACGCTGGCATACACCGCGGCGATCAGGCTGAAGTCCTCCGGCGTGATGCCCACCTCGCCCATGATCGGTCCGGCACCGAACGCCACCATGCTCAACTGCAGGAACTCGATCGCTGTCAGCACGAAGATCGTGGCGTACAAGCCGGCTTCCGGCACGCGCATGTTCATGGCGATGCCCTCGCTACCGGTTGGCCGCAATGATCTTGTCGACTACGGCGTCCGCCCTGGCCAGTTCGTTGGCGAAGACGTCGGTGCGGTAGCCGTGTTCGAGCGAACCGGGCATGACCAGCCGGCTGCCGTCGCGCTGGCGCGTGTGCACGACGGCCTTCATCGACAACCCCAGCTGCAGCGGATGCTTCGCCACCTGCCGCGGGTCCAGCGCGATGCGCACCGGCACGCGCTGCACCACCTTGATCCAGTTGCCCGTGGCGTTCTGCGCCGGCAACAGCGAGAACGCGCTGCCGGTGCCGGCCTCCTGCCCGACCACGGTGCCGCGGTAAACCACGTCGTCGCCATACACATCCGCGACCAGCTCGACCTTCTGCCCGATGCGGATGTGGCGCAACTGGGATTCCTTGAAGTTCGCGTCGACCCACAGGTGATCCAGCGGCACCACCGACATCAGCGACACGCCGGGATTGATCTTCTGCCCCAGCTGCACGTTGCGCTTGGTCACCATGCCGGTGACCGGCGCGGGCACGTCGGTGCGGTAGAGCGCGATCCACGCATCGCGCACCTGCGAGGACGCGGCCAGCACGTCCGGGTTGTCGGCGATCGAAGTGCGGTCGACCAGCGCGCTGCTGCCGACCACCTGCTGGGTGGCCGCACCAAGGGCGGCGATGGCGGCGTGCACGGCCTGTTCGGCGTGCTTCACTTCCTCCCCGGAAATCGCGCCGCTGGCAAGCAATTCGCGCCGGCGCGCCAGGTCGGCCTTCGCCCGCGCCAGCTCGACCTCGCGCAATTGTGCGTTGGCGCGACTCTGCCCGACGTTGGCGTACTGCGCGCGCACTTGCCGCACGGTACGTGCCAACTGGGCCTCGGCACGCGCCAGTGCGAGCCTGGCGTCGATGTCGTCGAGTTTCACCAGGCGGCTGCCGGCGCGCACCTGGTCGGTGTCGTCCGCGCCGATCGCGGTGACCACGCCGCTGACCTGGGCGGTCACCGCGACCACGTTGCCGTCGACGTAGGCATCCTCGGTGGTCTCGCGATATTGCCCGGCGAGCAACCACCACAACGCCACGCCGATCACCGCGACCCCCAACAAGGTGACGCCCAGCCAGTGGCCGGGGCGCGAATGCGGGGCCGGTGGAGGGATGGTCGGTGCGGCCGGGGCCGCGCCTGCCTGCGGCGTGTTGGCATCGGTGTTCATGACTTGCTCCCTTGAATGCGTGCCTGTGCGGTCGCGGTGGCCGGCTGGCAGCCACCGCCCAGCGCGCGAACCAGGTTCAGACGCAATTCGCGCTGGCGCGATTGCGATTCGATCAGCAGCCGTTTCTGCGCCAGCACCTGGCTCTCGGCCGACAGCACCTGCAGGTAGTTCGCCAGCCCGCTGCGATAACGCGCCTGGGCCAGGTCCCAGGCATGCTGTGCGAGCCGCAGCGCCTCGTCCTGCTCGTGCACCTGCTGCTGCAGCCAGTGCAGCGAGACCAACTGGTCGACCACGTCGTGCACGGCGGCGATCACGGTGGCGTTGTAGTGCTCCACCGCCGCGTCGTAGCCGGCCTGGCGCACGCCGAGATTGCCGCGCAGCCGGCCACCGTCGAAGATCGGCAGCGAAATCGCCGGACCGACGCCGAGCACGCGGCTGCCGGCGTCGAGGAAGTTGTCGAAGCCCAGGCTCTGCAGGCCGACCAGGCCGTTGAGGCTGATGTTCGGATAGAACCGGGCCCTGGCCACCTTGATGTCCTGGCTGGCCGCTTCGACACGCCAGCGGTCGGCGACCACGTCGGGACGGCGGCCGATCAGCTCGGCCGGCAGCTTGTCCGGCAGGCTCACCGGGTCCACACCGGCCAGTTGCGGCCGGATGATCCGCAGCCCGGCATCCGGGCCCTTGCCCTGCAGCGCGGCAAGCTGGTTGGCGATCAGCGCGATCGATTCGTGGATCGCGGCGATGCGCTCGCGTGTGGCCGGCAGCGCGGCTTCGACCTGGGTCAACTCCAGCTGCGAGTCGATCTGCGCTTCGACGCGCTTGCGGGTCAGCGCGAGCGTCTGCTCGCGCTGCTTCAAGGTGTCCTGGGCCAGGTCGAGTTGCGCGTACGCGAGGTCGAGCCGCAGATAGGTACGCGCCAGTGCGGTAGTGAGCATCAGCCGTGCCGCCTGCAGATCCACTTCGGCCGCGTTGGCTCGCCCGAGCGCCGCGTCGACGGCCGCACGGTTCTTTCCCCAGAAATCCAGTTCGTAGCCCACGCCCAGCGAGAGGTCGTTGATGGTCTGCCAGCTGCCGGCGATCGGCGGCGGCACGGTGCCGTCTTCGCTGAAGCGCTGGCGCGTGCTTCTCAGGCTGGCGTTGGCCTGCGGATACAACGAGGCCCCAACCACGCCGGCCACCGCCTGCGCCTGGCGCACGCGTGCCTCGGCGATGCGCAGGCCCGGCTGCCCGTTCAGTGCGTCATCCATCAAGCGGTCGAGTTGCGGGTCGCCATACTCCGTCCACCACGCCTGCTTCGGCCAGGCCGCAGGAGAAAACGCGACGTTCGACAGGCTTTGCGTGGCATCCACCCGGGCCGGATCGATCGCGGTGGCATGAGTGTGCAGGCCGCGCGTGCTGGCGCAACCGGCCAGCGACAGCGCGAGCAGCACCATCGGCACCCATGGAGATGCCTTGTGTCCGCATGATGTGTGCAACGACATTGGCACTCCTTGAATCTTCGATTGCAAATACAGCCTAGGCAGATATTTGATGGTGCAAGCCGCTCATGCCCCGCCTGCGGCGTTCTCCAGGATCTTCTCCAGCGCCGCTTTCAACGCAGCCGCTTCGCCATCGCTGAAGCCCTGCAGCAACGCCGCAAAGACATTCTGCACCTGGCGGCGCGCCTTCGGTACCAGCGTCGCGCTTTCCTGGGTCAGTTCGATCAGGTAGCTGCGCCGGTCGTCCGGATTGGCGACGCGGCGGATCAGGCCCTTCTTCTCGATCCGGTCCAGCAGTCGGGTCATCGCCCCGGAGTCGTAGCCGATGACCCGGCACAACTCGCCGATGGTGCTTCCCTTGCCCTTGGCGATGCTGTTGAACACCACGAACTGGGCCGTGGTGATGTCCAGCGGCTGCAGTTCCCTGTCGATCGACGTCCAGATCGCATTGCGCACGCCGGTAACCAGGAAACCCAGCTCGCCCGTACCGAGCTGGGATATGACGTCGAACTTCGGCTCCTTCATGATCGTCTCCGGATGGCGAGGACAATTTATCTGCCTAGGCTGTATCTGTCAATACAGATTGAACGTCATCCTTCGGGTCGATGGCGACATCGTTCGCCGGGTTTGGCGCGGCGTATTTCACGAACGGGCCTCCGCTTGACCAAAAACGCCCTGCCTCACAGCTGGCCCGCACCACCGTCCACTGCCAGTTCGGTGCCGGTAACGAAACTGGCGGCATCCGAAGCCAGGAACAGCACCGCGCGGGCCACCTCGTCGGGCCGGCCCATGCGCGCCATCGGGATGGTCAAGACCAGGTCCTGCTTCAGCTGCACCAGGTTGCCCGGATCACCGGCGAGCCCACCCAGTCCCGGGGTGTCGATCGGGCCGGGGCTGACCACGTTGACGCGGACCCCGCGATCTTTCAGCTCCACTGCCCAGCTGCGGGCCAGCGAACGCACCGCCGCCTTGCTGGCGGCGTAGATGCTGAACGCCTCGGCGCCCTTGCTGGCCACGATCGAACCGGTGAGGATCACCGAGCCGCCTTCGCGCATCAGCGGCAACGCACCCTGCACGGCGAACACCAGCCCGCGCACGTTGGTATCGAAGCTGCGGTCGATGTGCTCCTCGGTGATCTCGCCGAGCCGCGCGAACTCGTAGAAGCCGGCGTTCGCGTAGAGGATGTCGAGCCGGCCATGGTTCTCGGCGATGCGCGAGAACAGGCTGCGGACGTCGTCGAGGCAGGCCGCGTCGGTGCGCACGCCGGCCGCCTGCGGGCCCAGCGTGGCGAGCGCCGCGTCCAGTTCCTGCTGGCGGCGCCCGGTGATGTAGACGAAGGCACCGGCGTCGATGAAGGCCCGCGCCGCGGCGAGGCCGATGCCGGCGCTGCCGCCGGTGACCAGGGCGATCTTGCCCTGCAATGAGATGTTCATGGTATCTCCTGGTTGGCCGCGCGATGGCAGTTGCCATCGCGCGGAAGACGGAATGTCAGAGCTGGCTCATGCCACCGTCGACGACGATCTCGCTGCCGACGATGAAGGCCGATTCCGGCGCGGCGAGGTGCAGCACGGTCGAGGCCAGTTCCTGCGGCGTGCCGAAGCGGCCCAGCGGGATCTGCGACTGGATCTGCGCGGCGGTGGCTTCCAGCGCGGCCGCGTCCATGCCCAGCTTGCCGTACAGCGGCGTGCTGATCGGGCCGGGGCTGACCACGTTGACGCGCACGCCGCGCGGCAGCAGTTCGGCCGACAGCGTTTTCGCCAGCGAGATCAGGGCGGCCTTGCTGGCGGCGTAGACCGACGAGTTCGGCATGCCGATGTGCGCATTGATCGAGCCGTTGATCACGATCGAGGCACCGGCCTTGAGCCGCGGCAGCAACGCCTGGATCTGGAAGTAGGCGCCCTTGACGTTGGTGTCGAAGCTCTGGTCCCACAGCGCCTCGTCGACGTCGGCGAACGGCGGCGAACTTCGCGCTGCCGGCGTTGATGAACAAGGCGTCGAGCATGATGTCCTGGCTGGCCAGCGCGGCGGCCAGCTGCTTCGCCTCGGCGATCACGCCGGCGTCGTTGCGCAACGCGATCGAGCGCTCGCCGAGAGTGGCCACTGCGCCTGCGCCAGGGCCGCGGCGTCGCGGCCGGTGATGATGACGCGCGCGCCTTCGGCGGCGAACGCCTGGGCGGCGGCCAGGCCGATGCCGCTGCTGCCGCCGGTGACGAGAACGGACTTGCCTTCGAAACGGTTCATGATGTGCTCCAGGATGCCGGGTTCGGGTGTTTCAGTGGACACAGCTCATGCTGCCCCGCCATCGGCTTTGCCGTACCATCGTTTCGACGAACTCGTTCGAAGGGATTGCACATGTTGTCCGACGACGAACTGGCCCTGCTGGAGGCGATCCGCGACAGCGGCAGCCTGTCGCGCGCGGCGGCACGGCTGGGCAAGGCGCCCTCGACGATCTCGCATGCGGCGCGCCAGCTGGAAACACGTTTCGACGCCCTGCTGTTCGACCGCCGCCGCTATCGGCTGCAACTCACCCCGGCCGGCGAACTGCTGACGCGCGAGGCGGTGCGACTGGTGCAGGACGTGGCGCGACTGGGCCAGCGGGTGAAGCAGATCGCCAGCGGCTGGGAAGACCGGCTGCGCATCGTCACCGACGAGATCCTCGAGTTCGAGACGCTGCTGCCGGTGATCCGCAGCTTCGATGCGCTGCAATCCGGCGTCAGCCTGCGCATGACCCACGAAGTGCTGGGCGGTACCTGGGAAGCGCTGCGCGACGGCCGCGTCGACCTCGTCATCGGCGCCACCAACGAGCCGCCGGCCATTCCCGCGCTGCGCTGGTTCGAGCTGGGCGTGATGGACTGGGTATTTGCTCTTTCGCCGCGCCATCCGCTGGCCAGCGCCCGCGAACCGCTGGAGCGGGAGGCCTTGTCGGCTCATCGCGGCGTGGTCGTGGCCGATTCCTCGCGCCGGAGCGACGCCCGCGGCTACGGCGTGCTGGGCGGCCAGCCATCGCTGGCGGTGCCCGGCATGCAGGCCAAGATCCTGGCCCAGCGCGAGGGCCTGGGCGTGGGCTGGTTGCCGCGCCAACGCGTGGCTTCGCTGCTGAAAAGCGGCGACCTGCGGGAGCGAAAGGTGGCCGATCCGCGCGAACCGAACGTGCTCTACGTGGCCTGGCGTGGCGACCACGAAGGCCGCGCCCTGCTGTGGTGGCTGGAGCAGCTGCGCCAGCCACGCCTGGCCAAACGGCTGGTGGACGGCATCGACATCCAACGCTGACGCGTCACCAGCCGCGCGCTTGCCCGGTCGGCGGTCGCTTCAGCGCAGGCTGGAGCGGCGCACCATCAGTTTCACCGGCAACACTTCGCTCTCGACCGGCTCGCCGCGGATCAGGCCGAGCAGACTGTCAACGAGGACTTCGCCGGCCTGCTTGGTGTCCTGCAGCACGGTGGTCAGCGGCGGATTGACGAAGCTGGCGGTGGCGATGTCGTCGAAGCCGGCCAACGCCACGTCCTGCGGCACGCGCAAACCGTGGTCGCTGAGCGCGCGCATGGCGCCGATCGCGATCAGGTCGCTGGCGGCGAACACGGCGTCGAAGCCGACTTCCCGGCTGATCAGGCTGCGCATCGCCTCGTAGCCGAAGTGCTCCGTGCTTTCGGCGTTTTCCTGCAACGCGGGATCGATCTCCACGCCGGCCTGCTGCAGGGCGTCAACGTAGCCGCGATAACGTCCGAAGAACTCCGGATAGTGGCTGGAGGCGTCGCCGAGGAAGGCGATCCGGCGGCAGCCGCGCTCCAGCAGGTGTTCGGCCACAGTCTGGCCGCCGCGGAAATTGTCGCAGCCGATCGAGACGCCGGGCTGGTCCGGCAGCACCGCACCCCAGCGCACGAAACACGTGCCCTGCGCCACCAGTTTTTCCAGCTTGTCGCGGTAGGCCAGGTAATCGCCGTAGCCGAGCAGGATCAGGCCGTCGGCCTTCTTGCTGTCGGCGAAGTCGGCGTGCCAATCGTGCGAGAACTGCTGGAACGAGATCAGCAGGTCGTAGCCCTGCAGTGCACAGGCGCGGGTGATCGAGCCGAGCATCGACAGGAAGAACGGGTTGATGTGCGACTCGTCGGCCGTGGGATCCTCGAAGAACAGCAGCGCCAGCGTGCCGGTGTGCATCCGGCGCAGGTTGGAGGCGTTCTTGTCGACCTTGTAGTTGAGCTGTTCCGCGGCAGCCTGGATGCGACGCCGGGTTTCCTCATTGACCAGCGGGCTGCCGCGCAGCGCCCGCGACACGGTGGCCTGGGAAACCCCGGCCAGATGGGCAATGTCGATCGATGTGGCTTTTGCCATTCGTCGGTTGATCCGCAATCCGCTCGCCGGACGACGCCGCGCCGCCGGTCATTCCGAATCCTAACCGCTTTGCGCGACGCGCGGCGTAAACCGCCCGCCGCTGCTCGATGCAGCGGCAATCGACGGCCACCGCGGTGCTGGCCGCGCCGGCGGAAAAGGAGTGCCTCCATCGTCCTCATGCGTGCATGTCTTCCAGTTCGATGCCCTTGGTCTCGCGCACGCCGAACAGCACGAACAGCAGCGAGATCAGCGCGAAAGCCGCATACAAACCGTAGGCGAAGGTGAGGCCCAGTTCGGCCAGCGCCGGGAACGTGCTGGTGATCGCGAAGTTGGCCAGCCACTGCGCGGCGGCGGCCACTGCCAGCGCGGTGGCGCGGATCCGGTTCGGAAACATCTCGCCCAGCAGCACCCACACCACCGGTCCCCAGCTCACGCCGAAGAACACGACGTAGGCGTTCGCCGCGACCAGCGCGACCATGCCGGTGACGCCCGGAAGGCTCAGCGTGTCGCCACTGCCGGTGGCTTGCGAAAAGCACCACGCCATCATCGCCAGCGTGATCGCCATGCCGGCCGAGCCGACCACCAGCAACGGCTTGCGCCCGATCCGGTCGACCAGCGCGATCGCCACCAGCGTCACCAGCACGTTGACGATCGAGGTGACCACGGTGATGGTGAACGAATCGGCCTCGCTGAAGCCGACCGAATGCCACAAGGTGGACGAGTAATAGAAGATCACGTTGATGCCGACGAACTGCTGGAACACCGACAGCAGGATGCCGATCCACACCACCGGCAGCAGGCCGGCGGCCTTGCCGCGCAGGTCGCTCAGGCGCGGCTTGTGCTCCGAGCGCAGGCTGACTTCGATGTCCTTCAACTTGCTGTCCAGCGCCGCCTCGCTGTGCATGTTCAGCACATTGCGCAGCACCACGCGCGCCTCGTCGATGCGACCCTTGGCGACCAGGTGCCGCGGCGATTCAGGCACGCCCAGCACCAGGGTTCCGTAGATCAGCGCCGGAACCGTCGCCACCAGGAACATCCAGCGCCACGCCGCCAGGCCGAACCACAAGGGCGCCGATGCGCCGCCGGCCGTGCCGGCCAGCCAGGCGTCACTGAGCAGCGCGGCGAAGATGCCGAGCACGATCGCCAGTTGCTGCATCGAGCCGAGCCGACCTCGAATATGCGCAGGCGACACTTCGGCAATGTAGGTGGGCGCGATCACCGAAGCGACGCCCACGCCGATGCCGCCGACGAGCCGCCACAGGATCAGGTCCCACACCCCGGTCACCAGGCCAGAGCCCAGCGCACTGGCCACCAGCAGCACCGCGGCGACCTGCATCGTGCGCACGCGGCCGAAGCGGTTCGCCAGCATGCCGGCATACCACGCACCCAGCGCCGAGCCGAGCAGCGCGCAGGACACCGCGAAACCGGTCTGCGCCGCGTCCAGCGTGAAGCCGCCGCGGATCGCATCGACCGCGCCGTTGATCACCGCCGTGTCGAAGCCGAACAGGAAGCCGCCCAGCGCCGCCGCCGCCGAGATCAGCACCACTCTTGCCGTGGCGCGCTGACCCAGCCCGTCACCTGTCGTGTCCATCGTGCTCATCGCGTCCCCCAACGTCATCGCATCAAAGATGCGTCCGAGTCTGCACCGCAGCCCATGCCGTGTCCGGCTGAATACGTATGCAGGAACGAACGTACATCACCTGCATCCGCCCCGGTACTGTTCGTCGTGCGCTCGTGTCGGCGGCCACTATGACAGCGCTGTCATGATTCGCCAAGTCCTTCGTCGACCCGACCCGCAACGGCCCGGAAGCGGGAGGCCGCACGGATACGAAACACCAGTGGGAATCCGCAAGCGGCCCTGCAGAGGGACTTCGAAATACTTGCTCTCCTTGTCGGAGCCTGCGGGAACATGCCATCGCGCGCCGGCTACTCCGCGGCGTTGATCACGGCGAGAAAATCACTGCCGTAGCGCTTGAGCTTGGCTTCGCCGACGCCGCTGATGGTGGCCAGCTCGTCCTCGTTGGCCGGCATCGCGCGCAGCATCGCCAGCAAGGTGGCATCGTGGAACACCACGTACGGCGGCACGCCCTGCTGCTTCGCCAGTTGCGTGCGCAGTGCCCGCAACTCGTCCCACATCGTCTGTTCGTAGGCTTCGATGCCGAGACTGCCACCGGTGACGAGTTTGCTGTCGCGGCGACGACGGCTGGCGCGTTCGGGGCGGGCGTCCTCACGCAGTTTCACCGGCTTGCCGCCGCTGAGCACGGCGCGGCTGGCGTGGGTGAGGCGCAGGGTGCCGTAGCCTTCGGCATCCGCCTCGAGCAAACCGGCGGCGAGCAGCTGGCGGAACACCGAGCGCCATTGCTTGTCGTCCATCTCGGCACCGATGCCGAACGTGCTGAGCTGGTGGTGATGCAGGCTCAGCACGCGCTCGGTCTCCTCGCCGCGCAGCACGTCGATCACGTGGCCCGAGCCGAAGCGCTGGCCGGTGCGATACACCGCCGACAGCGCTTTTTGCGCCGGCACCGTGGCATCCCATGTTTTCGGCGGCGCGACGCAGTTGTCGCAGTGGCCACAGGGGCCGGGATAGGTTTCGCCGAATGCGCCCAGCAGCAACTGGCGGCGGCAATCGGTGGCCTCGGCATAGGCCAGCAGCGATTCCAGTTTCTGCCGCTCGACCCGCTTGCGCTCGTCGGCCGATTCGGACTGGGCGATCATCTGGCTCATGGTGACCACGTCGGACAGGCCGTAGATCATCCATGCCTCGGCCGGCAAACTGTCGCGGCCGGCGCGGCCGGTTTCCTGGTAATAACCCTCGATGCTGCGCGGCAGGTCCAGGTGCGCCACGAAGCGCACGTCGGGCTTGTCGATGCCCATGCCGAAGGCGACGGTGGCGACCATCACCACGCCGTCCTCGCGCAGGAAGCGCTTCTGGTTCTTCGCGCGCGTCGTGGCGTCGAGCCCGGCGTGGTACGGCAGCGCCTCGATACCCGCCTCGGCCAGCCATTCGGCGGTGTCGTCCACCTTGCGCCGGCTGAGGCAATAGACGATGCCGGACTCGCCCTGGTGACCCTGCAGGAATTCTCCGAGCTGGCGCTTGGCGTTGTGGCGCAGGCCGACCCGGTAACCGATGTTCGGTCGGTCGAAACTGGACACGAACTGCCGTGCATCGCGCAGCGACAACCGTTCGACGATCTCCTCGCGCGTGCGCGGATCGGCGGTAGCGGTGAGCGCGATCCGCGGCACCTGCGGAAATCGCTGGTGCAGGATCGCCAGCTCGCGGTATTCGGGGCGGAAATCGTGGCCCCATTGCGACACGCAGTGCGCCTCGTCGATCGCAAACAGCGCCACTTCGGTGCGTGCGAGCTGGTCGAGAAAACGCGAGGTGAGCAATCGCTCCGGCGCCACGTAAAGCAGGTTCAGCTCGCCGGCCAGCAACTGCCGTTCGACGTCGCGCTGTTCCTCGGCGCCCAGACTGGAATTGAGATAGGCAGCCGCCACCCCCGCTTCGCGCAATGCATCGACCTGATCCTGCATCAGCGCGATCAGCGGCGACACCACGATGCCGGTGCCCTGCCGCAACAGCGCGGGAATCTGGTAGCACAACGACTTGCCGCCGCCGGTCGGCATCAGCACCAGCGCGTCGCCGCCTTCGCTCAGGTGTTCGACGACAGCCTGTTGCTGGCCGCGGAAACTGGGGTAACCGAAAACGCTTTGGAGCAGGTCGAGGGCGGAGGCATTCATCGGCCAGATGGTAACAAACCGGCCCGGCCACGCCGCCGGAATTGTCTACGACGACTCGTCGGCAGCAGCGCCGCTCAGGCGTCCGGCATGCCCCACAACGCGTGATCGAGGTCGCCGTCCAGGCCGAAGCGCGACAGCGGCACGCGGCCGTTCTTCACTTCGACGCCCTCGGCGCGCAACAGGCGCGATTGCTCGCGAAAACCGCGGCTGCCCGGCGGCATCGCGATGTGCCCGCTGGAGCGCAATACGCGAAACCATGGCAGCTCCATGCCGTCGGGTACCTCGCCCAGCAACCGGCCGACCAGCCGCGCCCGGCCCGGCAAACCGGCACGGGCGGCGATCGCCCCATAACTGGCGACGCGGCCGCGCGGAATCGCGGCGATGGCGGCGTAGATGCGCTGGTGACTGTCGTTCATGCGATGCCTGACGCGACGTGGGCGGTAATACGTGGCAGAGTAACAGCGCCCTCCGCCAGCGGAAGTCGCAGCATGCGTCACTTCGAAGCCGTGCGTTCCCACATCGGCAGCCAGCACGAGCTGCGCCACAACGACCCGTACCTGATCAGTTTCGATCTTGCGCTGCCCATTGGACGCCATCAGGGCATCTATCTGGCGGAACTTGAGGATGAATCGGGCCGGCGCTACCTGCGCATCTCCACCCCGATCGGCCCGCTTGCCGGCACCGACGCCATTCGCTGCCTGCGTTTCAACTGGCAGCAGCGCACCGGTTTCCTGGCCGTCGCCGACCTGGACGGCTCACCCTATCTGCACCTGTGCGAGAACCGTCCGTACGAATTTCTCGACAGCGACGAACTGCAGCGCGTCGTGAACGAGCTCGGCACGCTGGGCGATCAACTGGAACAGATCATCGCCACGGACGAAGACGCGCTGTAAGAAGCTGCTGCGGGAGCGACTTCAGTCGCGATACGGCACTCCTCAGAACGCCAGCCGGGACACCACCACCAGCCCGTAGGCCAGCAGCGCGGTGATCGGCAGGGTCAGGATCCACGCCCACACCATGCGCTCGACCACCGACCAGCGGATCGAGTTGAAGCGCTTGGCCGCGCCCACGCCCATGATCGAGGCGGACACGTTGTGGGTGGTCGACACCGGGATGCCGAACGCCGACGCAGTGAGGATCACCAGCGCGGAACTGGTCTCGGCCGCAAAACCATTGATCGGATGCAACTTGACCATCTTGTGGCCGAGCGTCTTGATGATGCGCCAGCCGCCGCCGGCGGTACCGGCAGCCATGGTCAGCGCGGAAACCACCTTCACCCACACCGGAATGACGAAGCCGCCAGCGGGATTCTCGGCGATGCGCAGGAAGCCCAGCCACACCGGCAGATGATCGAACCGATGCGCGGCGGTGGCGCCGGCCAGCGCCAGCGCGATGATGCCCATGCTCTTCTGCGCGTCGTTCATGCCGTGCGCCACGCCCATCGCGCTGGCCGAGACGATCTGCGCCTTGCCGAAAAAGAAATTGACGAACGGCGTGCGCCCGAACCGGCGCGACCAGCCCTGCCGGTTGGCAAACCAGGCCAGCAGCGCGTAAAGCGCCCCCATCAGGATGAAGCTGATGATGAAGCCGGCCGCCGGTGACAGCACCATCGGGATGACGACCTTGGGGATCACGCCGTGGCCCTTGATCCAGTTGCCTTCGACCCAGATCACCGAGTCGAAGTTGTTGCCGGAGGCGGCAATGGCCGCGCCCACCAGCGACCCGACCAGCGCATGGCTGGAGCTGGACGGCAGGCCCAGCCACCAGGTGATCAGGTTCCACACGATCGCCGCCAGCAGCGCGCAGATCAACAGTTGCGAACCCATCTCGATCACGCCGGCATTGATCAGCCCCGAGGCGATCGTGGCCGCCACCGCGGTACCCATGAACGCGCCGACCAGGTTGGTGCCCGCCGCCAGCAGCACCGCCTGGCCGGGTGTGAGCACCTTGGTTGCCACCACCGTGGCGATCGAGTTGGCGGTGTCGTGGAAACCGTTGATGTAGGTGAACACCAGCGCGATCACCACCACCGCGATGACGATGCTCATGCGCGGTCTCCGGTGAGAGGCGGACAGGCGCGTGATGGCGGCATCGCGAGCGAGCCATGCGGAATGCACAGGGTCACGGCACTGGCCTCAGGAGTTCTTCAGGACGATCGAGTAGACGATGTTGCCGACGTCGCGGCACTTGTCGATGGCCTTCTCGATCAGCTCGAACAGGTCCTTGGCCAGCACCGCGCGCAACACGTCGCCGCCTTCGACGTACAACGTGCGGTAAGCCGACAGCAACATCCGGTCGCCCTCCGATTCCAGCGCCTGCAATTGATCCTGGAGTTTCTTGACCGGGTCGATGCGCAGGCCGTGACGCAGTTCACCGATCATCTTGGCGACGACTTCGCTGGAGCGCTGCAGCACCAGCGCGCGCTGGGCGAAATCGACGCCGGCGAGGCGATCGGCCACGATCTCGTAGCGCTCGGCGAATTTCTCGATCGTCTTGGGGATCTTGTACAGCGCCGAATTCAGCGCCTCGATGTCCTCGCGATCGAGCGCGGTGACGAACGTGTTCACCAGTCCCTCGCTGATCTGCGCGGCCAGTTCCTTTTCGCGCGCACGGGTGGCGGTGAAGGCGGCCATCACCGAGCCGGAGTCGGTACGGGTCAGTAGTTCATGCAAGGCCCTGGCGCTTTCGCTGGCGGTGGCGGCGCTCTGCTCGAGCAAACCGTAGAACTTGTCGCCTTTGCCGAAAATCGTCTGCAGTGAAAACATGCGGGGCCATGCCTGAGAGAACGGGATAACGGGAATGTTACAGGACTGACATGCTGCCCCGCATCAACGCAGTCGCTGCAGGTGAAACGAACCCGCAACGCCGAAATGCCCTGACCTGTTCAACCCGGGCATCCCTTACACTGTGCCCATGCGCCCTCCTCCATCCACACCGCGATGCTGACCGAAATCGCGCTCGTCCTCGTTCTGGCCCTGTGCAACGGCTTTTTCGCCCTGTCGGAAATGGCGCTGGTGGTGTCGCGCAAGAGCCGCCTCAAGCAGATGGCCAAGAACAGCCGCAAGGCTGCCATGGCCCTGCGCCACGCCGAGGCGCCGGAACACTTCCTGTCCACCGTGCAAGTCGGCATCACCCTGGTGATGCTGATCACCGGTGCGGTCGCCGGCGACGCGCTGGGTGGTCACATCGCCGACGCCCTGCAGGGCGAGCAGTTGGCCTGGCTGCTGCCGTACGCGCGAGTCATCGGCATCGTGCTCGGCTTCGTGCTGATCTCGTTCATCCAGATCGTGGTCGGCGAGCTGGTGCCCAAGCGGCTGGCGCTGGCCGCGCCGGAAAGGGTCTCGTCGTACGTGGCGATCCCGATGCTGGTGCTGTCGCGCATCACCGCGCCGTTCGTGTGGCTGCTCAACGTGTCGAGCAACCTGTTGTTGCGGTTGATGCGGATCAACCAGCACGGCCGCGGCGTGGTCACCGAGGAAGAAATCCGCCTGCTGGTGGCCGAGAGCGCCGAACAGGGCGTGCTCGATCCGGACGAGCACAACATGGTCAACCGCGTGCTGCGCCTGGGCGACCGCACGGTCGACAGCGTGATGACACCGCGCATGCGCATCGCCTGGCTGGACATGGGCGCGCCCCGCGAGGAAAACATCGAGGTGCTGCGCGATACCCCGTATTCGCGCTATCCGGTGTATCGCGGTGACGAGAGCGACGTGGTTGGCGTGGTCGAGGTCAAGCGCCTGCTCCACAGCTTCGCCGAGGGCAAACCGGAGTTGTTCGAACACTTGTCGAAGCCGTTGTTCGTGCCGGCCACCGCGCGCGCGCTGGATCTGCTGGAGGAATTCCGCGATGCCGAGACACCGCTGGCGCTGGTAGTCGACGAATACGGCGACATCGAGGGCGTGGTCACCGTCAACGACCTGCTCGCCGCGGTGGTGGGCGCCAGCCAGATCGGCCACGGCGGCGGCAACGAAACCAGCCCGATCATGCAGCGCGCCGATGGCAGCTGGCTGATCGACGGCAGCCTGTCCACCGACGATCTGCGCGAACTGCTGCAGATCAGCGAACTGCCGGGCGAGGACGAACACGATTTCCGCACCGTCGCCGGCATGGTGATGACCGCGCTCGGCCACGTGCCGCAGACCGGTGAAGTATTCGCCTGGCGCGGGATCCGCTTCGAGGTGGTCGATCTCGATGGCGCCCGCATCGACAAGCTGCTGGTTACGCCGGCGCCATCAATGGAGCCGTCGGACGACGAGCAGTAGGAGCGCACCCTGTGCGCGATGCTTTTCGGTGGGTCAACGGCAACAGCATCGCGCACAGGGTGCGCTCCTACATGCAACGCCACTGAGAGTTATTTGCCCTTCGCCAACCCGGCCATCCGCTGCGCATCGGCAAGAATCCCGTGCAATACGCGCAGCTCGCGTTCGTCCGGTTGCGCGCGCTGGAACAGTTTGCGCAGGCGCAGCATGATCGTCGTCGGTTCGCGACCTTTGTGGAACTCGATGTCGTCCAGCGTCTGCGCCAGGTGCACGTAGAACTGCTCCATGCGCGCCGCATCGGCCGGCGGTTCCTCGCGTACCGGTGACGGTGCCGGCGTGTCGCCCAGCATCGCCACGCGCAGCTCGTAAGCCATCACCTGCACCGCCTGCGACAGGTTGAGCGAGCTGAAGTCGTCGACGCTTGGGATCCGCACCATCGCGTGGCAGCGGGCCAGCTCCTCGTTCTCCAGCCCGGTGCGCTCGTTGCCGAACACCAGCGCCACCTGCTCGCCACGGGCGGCGGCAGCCAGTACCTGCTGCGCCGCCTCGCGCGGCGAGATCTCCGGCAGGTTCACGCCGCGCCGGCGCGCCGACAGGCCCAGCGCAAGACTGCAACCGGCCAGGCTGCCGATCATGTCCTCGTGGATGCCGGCGTCCGCCAGCACGTCGTCGGCACCGGCTGCCAGCGCATTCGCCTCGTGATCCGGAAACCGCGCCGGCATCACCAGTTCCAGTCGCCGGAAACCCATCGTGCGGATCGCCCGCGCCGCGCTGCCGATATTGCCCGGATGCGAGGTGCGCACCAGCACGTAGCGGATGCGGGCGGTGAGGTCGTCGAGTGTGGACATGACGCGGCCGTAATGGAGTGACAGCCGACAAGGATAACGGAAGCACGCCGGCATCCGGACAGCCCGAGGACCGCCGGACGGGCTTCAATGCCCCGCCTCTGCTAGAATCGCCGGCCGCAAACCCGCTCTCTTCCAAAGTCGAAACCCATGGCCAGACCACACGTCACGATCGCGGCGCGCGCCGCGCGTTCAGCAGGCAACGTGATCCTGCGCTACATGAACCGCATCGACGGCCTCAACATCGTCGAGAAGCAGCAGATGGATTTCGTCTCCGAAGTCGACAAGCTGGCCGAGGCGGAAATCATCAAGGAACTGCGCCGTGCCTATCCGGACCACGCGATCCTGGCCGAGGAAAGCGGCGCGACCGGCAAGGGTCCGCTGACCTGGGTGATCGACCCGCTGGACGGCACGCACAACTACCTGCGCGGCATTCCGCACTTCAGCGTGTCGATCGCGCTGCTGGAAAAGGGCGTGCCGATCCATGCGGTGGTGTTCGACCCGCTGCGCGACGAGCTGTACACCGCCAGCAAGGGCGACGGTGCCTACCTCAACGACCGCCGCATGCGCGTGTCCAAGCGCGAGAACCTGGGCGGCGCGATGATCGCCACGGGCTTTCCGTTCCGCCAGCGCGAGCACCTGGTGCCGCAGCTGGACATGACCCGCGCCATCCTCGGCCAGGCCGAGGACATCCGCCGCTCCGGCTCCGCCGCGCTCGACCTGGCCTACGTCGCCGCCGGCCGCTACGACGGCTACTTCGAGATCGGCCTGAAACCCTGGGACATGGCGGCCGGCGTGCTGCTGGTGCACGAGGCCGGCGGCCGCTATTGCGATTTCGCCGGCCGCGACGGCATTCCCGCCAGCGGCAACCTCGTCGCCGGCAACCTCAACGTGGCGAAGGCGATGGTAGACGCGATCGGCCAGCAGGCCACGCCGGGGTTGCTCAAGGCTTGAGCAGTTTCGACAAGCAATGAACGAAGGCGCTCTCGGGCGCCTTCGCTGCTTCAGGACGCCGTTTCGCCGGATTCGCGCAAAAAGCTCCGCAGGAACGGCACCGTGATCCGCCGCTGCGCTGCCAGCGACGCCACATCCAGCTTGTCGAGCAAGTCGAGCAACGTACCCAGATCGCGCGCATAGCGCGCAAACAGCCAGTCCAGCACGCTGTCATCCAGTTCGATGCCGCGCGCGGCGGCCTGCGCTTTCAGCACGGTGCGGCGTTCGGCATCGTCCAGTGGTTTCAGTGCGAAACGGGTGCAGGCTCCGAGGCGCGAGCGCAGGTCGGGCAGCTCGATGCCGAGCCGGGTGGGCGTGGCATCGGCGGCGAACAGCAGTGCACTGCCTTCGGCACGTGCGCGGTTGTAGAGGTCGAACAGCGCATGCTCCGCGTCACGGTTGCCGGCGATGTTGCCGAGATCGTCCAGTGCCAGCAATTCGCTGCCGGCCACGCCGCGCAGGGCCGTCGCGGGATCACCCAACGCGGCGAGTGGCAGGTATTGCACCCGACGTCCGGCAGCTGCCGCCGCCTGACAGGCCGCCATCAGCAGATGGCTGCGTCCGCTGCCGTTCGCGCCGTGCAGGTAGAGCCACGGCGCACCGGGCTCGAGCGCGAGCGTGCGCACCGCGGCCAGCGCGGCGGCATTGGCGCCAGCGTGGAAATGTTCGAAACGCTGGCGGCGCGGCCAGCGCAGCGCCAGCGGAAGCTGCGGGATCATGAGGCGGGCTTGTCGTCTGCCGGCGATGCAACGGCGACGTCCTCGCCATCCTCGTGCACGTTGATATCCACCTCGGCGATCACCGGGTCGTCCGGCCCCGCTTCGTTGTACAGCTCGCTCATGCGATAGCGCTCGATCAGGTAGCGCAGCAACACCATGATCACCGACGCGGCCGGCAGGGCCAGCAGCACGCCGAGGAAACCGAACAGGTAGCCGCCGGCCAGCACCGCGAAGATCACCGCCACCGGGTGCAGGCCGATCTTGTCGCCGACCAGCTTGGGCACCAGCACATAGCCTTCCAGCAACTGGCCGACCACGAACACGCCGCACACCAGCAGCACGTGGATCCAGTCGCCATATTGCACCAGTGCCGCCACGATCGCGGCGACAAAGCCGATGATGAAACCCAGGTACGGCACGAAGCTGAGCAGGCCGGCGACCATGCCGATCAGCGGACCGACCGACAACCCGACCAGCCCGAGTCCGGCGCCGTAGAACACGCCAAGCCCCAGCATCACCAGCAGCTGACCGCGCACGAACGCGCCGAGGATCTTGTCCGACTCGCTGGCGAGATGGGCGATGGTGGGCTCGACCGAACGTGGCAGCATGCGGTCGATCTTCGCCACCATCCGATCCCAGTCGCGCAGCAGGTAGAACGCCACGACCGGTATCAGCACCAGGTTGGTCAGCCACATCGCGATGCCCAGCCCGGAGCGCGACACCTTGCCCAGTACCACCGTGGCAATCCCGCCGATCGAACCCACGTGCGACTTGATCATGGCCAGCAGCCGATCGCTGTCGAACATGTGCGGGTCCAGGTGCAAGCGCGCCTGCAGCCACGGCCATGCGGTGTTCTGCGCCCAGTCGCCGTAGCGCGGCAGGTTGTTGATCAGGTTTTCGATCTGGCGTGCGATCAGCGGAATCAGCAAAAGCAGCACGCCGACCACGACCACCATGATCACCACGAAGACGATCGTGGCCGCCCACATCCGGTTCAGCCCCAACCGCTCCAGCCGATCGGCCAGCGGGTCACCCAGGTAAGCCAGCATGGCGGCGACGGCGAACGGCATGAGCACCGGCGCGAGCAGCCAGATCAGGTAGACGATGACGGCCGTGATGGCGAACATCTGCCAGCGGCGCGAGGTGTCCTTGTCGTGATTCACGCGATGCGTCCCGAATTACCTCAGCCAGCGCAGGTTTGCATCCGCACCCGGGTGCGGCTCGCCCTGCAGCAACAGCCGGCCACCTGCGGCGAGGTTCGCGGCCAGCGCCTTCATCGGCAGGGACGCCTTGACGTACACCAGGACGCTGTCGTTGTCGGCACCCAGCGTCGTCACCTGCGTCACAGCCGGGTCGGCACGCAAGGCCGTCAGCAGATTCACGTAGTCCATCGCCGATGCCAGCCCGCTGATCCACAGCTTGCCTTCGCTGGGGCTGGCGCCAATCACGTTGAGTTGCTTGCCGAGGCGGTCGACCATGCTGCTGCCGGCATCCCCGAGCAACGCATCCTCGGTCGCGCCCCGGTCGTTCCAATGTTGCGCCTGGCCGCCGGAGATCAGCGTCCAGTCCGCGCCGCCAACATGCAGGTTGCCGACCAGCACCAGACCGGTGTGGTACTGCCGGTTGATCGCGGCCAGGGTGGCCGGATCGGCCGCCGCGGCCTTGCCTGCATCCACCGCATTCGCGCCATCGGGATACGCCACATCGGTGCTGCGGGCAGCCGCTGCCGCAGCGAGCGGGGTCAGCGCGGCATTGTCGAGCAAATGGCCATCCGATCCTTGCACCAGCAACAGCACCGGCGGCTTGATGCCTGCGCTGGCCACGCCCAGTTTCGTCACCAGCCGGCGCACCGTACCCGGCTCGAAATTCACGTCCAGCACGAGGCCGGTCGCCGCGCGCTGGTACTGGAATTTCTGCACCATCGAGGCGGCAGCGCCCAGCGCATCGGCATAACCGGGCTTGCTGCGCAGATCCTGGCCGCCGGCGACCCGCGCCAGCACTTGTCCGAGCGCCGTGGCGAATGCCTGGTCGCGCTGCGCATCGCTGGTGTCGGTGACCGGTACGACGACCGAGTAAGGCGAGCTCGCAACCTGTGCGTGCAGCGGGGGCAGCGCCGCAAAACCCAGCGACAGAATGACGATCAACAGGCGGAATGGACGCATGGACGTGGACATCTTCAAGAGAAAGCTCCGGGGAAGTCTGCCCAATCGCGCTGCCAGCGTCCATCGAAGCCGTCCGCGAATCGGCCGGCGCTGCCCGTCGCACCCGGCAACGGCCTCGCATACTGCTAAACTTGCGCGTTTCATCCACGCCGGTTACTGCCATGTCTGACGCCCTCACCTACCGCGCCGCCGGCGTCGACATCGACGCGGGCAATGCGCTGGTCGAACGCATCAAGCCGCTGGTCAAGCGCACCAACCGCCCCGAGGTGATGGGCGGGCTGGGCGGCTTCGGCGGCCTGTTCGACTTGTCCGGCCGTTACAAGGAGCCGGTGCTGGTCTCCGGCACCGACGGCGTCGGCACCAAGCTGAAGCTGGCGCAGGTCCTGAACCGCCACGACACGATCGGCATCGACCTGGTCGGCATGTGCGTCAACGACGTGCTGGTGCAAGGCGCCGAGCCGCTGTTCTTCCTCGACTATTTCGCCACCGGCAAGCTGGACGTCGATACCGCCGTGGCCGTGGTCGGCGGCATCGCCAGGGGCTGCGAACTGGCCGGCTGCGCGTTGATCGGCGGCGAGACGGCAGAGATGCCGGACATGTATCCGCCGGGCGAATACGACCTGGCCGGCTTCACCGTCGCCGCGGTGGAGAAATCGCGGATGCTGACCGGCGACGCGATCGTCGCCGGCGACGTGGTGCTGGGGGTGGCGTCGTCCGGGCCGCACTCCAACGGTTATTCGCTGGTGCGCAAGATCCTGGAGCGCGCCGGCTGCACGCCCGACAACGGCGGACTGGATCTCGACCTCGGCGGCGTCAAGCTGGCCGATGCACTGATGGCGCCGACCACGATCTACGTGAAATCCATGCTGGATTTACTGAGGAGCGAGCCCGTACACGGACTCGCCCACATCACCGGCGGCGGCCTGAAGGAAAACATCATCCGCGTCGTGCCCGATGGTCTCGGCATCGCGCTGGAGGCTTCGGCGATCGTGCTGCCTCCGGTGTTCGACTGGCTGATGCGCGAAGGCAACGTGGCACGCGAGGAAATGTGGCGCACGTTCAACTGCGGCGTGGGCTTCACGGTGATCCTGCCGCGCGATGCCGTCGCCGGCGCTTCCGCGTTGCTGGCGAAGCATGGCCTGGTCAGTTCGGTGATCGGCGAGATTGTGCCGGCGCGGAGCGACGAGCGCGTCCACATTGGCTGACCGCCCCTTTTCCCGGCCGTCATTCCAAACACCTGATTCCATCGCATGCCCCATCCACCCCGCATCGCTGTCCTCGCTTCAGGTCGCGGCAGCAACCTGGCCGCGCTGCTGGCTGCGCGCGAACGCGGCGAACTGCCGGTCGAATTCGTGCTGGTCGCCAGCGACAAGGCCGGCGCCGGTGCGCTGCGACTGGCCGAGGCGGCGAATATCCCCACCCTGGCACTGGATCCGCGCAGCTACCCGGACCGGCGCGCGTTCGATGTCGACCTGTTCGATCGCATCGCCGCCAGCGGTGCCGATCTGCTGGTGCTGGCCGGCTTCATGCGCATCCTCGACGGCGACGCGCTGACGCCGTGGGTCGGCCGGATGATCAACATTCATCCCTCGTTGCTGCCGAAATATCGCGGCTTGCATACACACCGCCGGGCCCTCGAGGCGGGCGACGCCGAACACGGCGCCAGCGTGCACTTCGTCACCGCCGAGCTGGATGGTGGCCCGGTAATCGCACAGGCACGCATCGCGGTGCAGCCCGGCGACGACGAACAGCGACTGGCCACGCGGCTGCTGCCGCTGGAACACCAATTGCTGCCGGCCGTACTGGGTTTGCTGGCCAGCGGACGATTGCGCTGGGATGGCCATGGCCCGCTGCTCGACGGCCAGCCGATGCCGGCCCCGCTGGCGTTCGGCGTCGATGGATCATTTGCCCGGGGGTGAAGCCCGGTTCAGCCCGACCCCCGCAGACTCGAAACCATGACTATCCGAACCCTGCTCGCTCCACTTCTCGGTCTCGGCCTGCTGCTGGCCGTGCAAAATGCATTCGCCAAACCGCCGACCGCGTTTACCGCCACCTACCAGGTCCTAAAGGACGGTGCGCCGATGGGCCAGGCCGCCATCCGCCTGCGCCCCGGTGAACACGGTGAATGGATCTACAGCAAGGAGGTCAAGGGTACCGCCGGGCTGGCCGCCCTGCTGGGCGCCAACATCAGCGAAACCTCGCACTTCCGCTGGAAGGGCGATGTCCCCGAGGCGATCAGTTACGACTACCGGCTGGATGCGGCGATCAAGAGCAAACAGCGCCATCTGGTGGTCGACTGGGCCAGCCATCAGGTCAGCGTCGATGACGGCAAGGGTCCGCATACCTACCCGGCCAGGGCCGGCATGGTCGAGCGCAACACCACGGCGCTGGCCATCGGGCTGGCCTTGCGCGACGGCCAGCAGCAGATCGCGTTGCCGGTCGCCGTGCGGCAGGAAGTGGAAACGCAGAATTTCAAGGTGGGCGGCAAGGAAACCGTCAAGGTTCCGGCCGGCAGTTTCCAGGCGGTGCGCGTCGACCGCACCGACGCCGACCGCGGCTTCAGCGCGTGGTACGCACCCGGGCGCTATCCGTTGCCGGTCAAGCTGTCACAGCACGACGGCGGCGACATGACGCTGGAGTTGGCGAGTTACAAGGCTGACTGAGCGTTCCCTGCATCAACACGGCAAAAAGCCCGGCAATGCCGGGCTTTTTGCCGTGGGCGAGACGAAGTCGCTCAGTTCGGCAAGCGGCGAATCTTAGCGCCAAGCACACCGAGTTTCTCCTCGATATTCTCGTAGCCGCGGTCGATGTGGTAGACGCGATCGACGACGGTATCTCCCTTGGCCACCAGGCCGGCCAGCACCAGGCAAGCCGAGGCGCGCAGGTCGGTGGCCATGATCGGTGCGCCGCTCATCTGCTCGACGCCCTGCACCACTGCCGTGTTGCCTTCCAGACGGATGTCCGCACCGAGCCGCTGCAGTTCGTGCGCGTGCATGAAGCGGTTCTCGAAGACCGTCTCGGTGACCACGCCGGTGCCTTCGGCCACGCAGTTGAGCGCGGTGAACTGCGCCTGCATGTCGGTGGGAAACGCGGGGTACGGCGCCGTGCTGATGTTGACCGCCTTCGGCCGGCGGCCACCCATGTCCAGTTCGATCCAGTCGTCGCCGGTGGAGATGTGCGCGCCGGCCTCCTCCAGCTTGGCCAGCACCGCGTCCAGCGTGTTGGCGCGCGCATGCCGTGCGCGCACCTTGCCGCCGGTCATCGCCGCGCCGACCAGGAAGGTGCCGGTCTCGATGCGGTCCGGCAGCACTTCGTATTCGGCACCATGCAGGCGCTCGACGCCGTGGATCACCATGGTCGAGGTACCGGCACCTTCGATTTGTGCGCCCATCGCGATCAGGCAATGGGCCAGGTCGACCACTTCGGGTTCCTGCGCGGCGTTCTCGATCACCGTGGTGCCCTGCGCCAGGGTCGCCGCCATCATGATGTTCTCGGTACCGGTGACGGTGACCATGTCCATCACGATGCGCGCCCCCTTCAGCCGCGAGGCCTTCGCCTTGATGTAACCGTTCTCGACGCTGATCTCCGCGCCCAGCGCCTGCAGGCCTCGGATGTGCTGATCGACCGGGCGCGACCCGATGGCACAACCGCCGGGCAGCGAGACCTCGGCCTGGCCGAAACGCGCCACCAGCGGGCCAAGCACCAGGATCGAGGCGCGCATGGTCCGCACCAGATCGTACGGCGCCACGCAGGTGCTGGTGGTGCGCGGGTCGACGTGCATCTTCATGCGGTCGTCCAGCACCAGTTGCACACCCATCTGGCCAAGCAGCTCGATGAAGGTGGTGACGTCGTGCAGGTGCGGCACGTTGCCGATGCTGACCGGCTCGTCCGCCAGCAGGCAGCCGGCGAGAATCGGCAGCACGGCGTTCTTGGCGCCGGAAATGGCAACCTCGCCATGGAGCGGCGTGCCACCGCTGATCAGAATTTTGGCCATAAATGCAGGGAATCGAGAATCGGGAATGGAGAAGCGGAAAAGCCGAAAAACCGGGACGGGAAGGCGCTTTCGCCCCTTCCCTATTTCCGATTCCCGGCTTCTTCGGGTGTCATGGTCTTCAGCGCCAGCGCGTGGATCGCGCCGCCCATCAAGTCGCCCAGGGTGCCGTACACCAGCCGATGCCGTGCCAGCGGCAACTTGCCGGCAAACTGGCTGGCGACCACGGTGGCTTCGAAATGCACGCCGTCGGCGCCGCTGACTTCGGCCGTGGCCCCGGGCAGGCCGTTTTCTATCATTGCCTGGATGCTGGCGGAGTCCATCGGGGTCCTGCAGTGGTGGGGCGACAAAAAGCGGACTCCATCACCACCGGAATCCCTTGCGCTGCCTTATGACGTTAAAATGCGAATATGCCATGGTAATGGAAATCGGCGGGCGCAGAAATGACAACGCCTGCAGAAATGCACCCATCGAGGCATCCTCCCTTTTCGCGAGCCCCCATGAACGCACGCATCGCCCCGACCGTCCCGATCGACCTGAACCCGGAAGCCATCACGCGCAGCGCGCGCACGGTCATCGCCACCGAAGCGGCCGCGGTCGAAGCGCTGGAGTCGCGCATCGGCGCGGACTTCGTCGCGGCCTGCCGGCTGATCCTGGCCTGCAAGGGCCGCGTGGTGGTCAGCGGGATGGGCAAGTCCGGTCACGTGGCGCGCAAGATCGCCGCCACCCTCGCCTCCACCGGCACACCGGCATTCTTCGTGCATCCGGGCGAGGCCAGCCACGGCGACCTCGGCATGATCCTGCCGCAGGACGTGGTGCTGGCGCTGTCCTACTCCGGCGAGACCGACGAGCTGCTGTTCATCCTGCCGGTGATCAAGCGCCAGGGCATACCGCTGATCGCGATCACCGGCCGGCCGACCTCGTCGCTGGCGACCCAGGCCGACGTGCACCTGGACGGCAGCATCTCCAGCGAAGCCTGTCCGCTGGGACTGGCCCCGACCACCAGCACCACCGTCGCGCTGGTGCTGGGCGACGCGCTGGCGATCGCGCTGCTTGAAGCGCGCGGATTCACCTCGGACGATTTCGCCCGTTCGCATCCCGCCGGCAGCCTCGGTCGGCGCCTGCTGCTGCGCATCGGCGACGTGATGCACAGCGGCGAGGACGTGCCGCGGGTGACGCCGGACGCCAGCCTGACCTCCGCCCTGGTCGAGATGACCCGCAAGCACCTCGGCATGACCGCCGTGGTGGATGCCGGGCAGCGCCTGCTCGGCGTGTTCACCGACGGCGATCTGCGCCGTGCGCTGGACGACGAGGGCGTCGATCTGCGCGGCGCCACCGTCGCCGAACTGATGACCCGCGGACCGAAGACGATCACGGCCGACAAGCTCGCGGCCGAGGCCGCGCAGTTGATGGAAAAACACCAGATCCACGCGCTGCTGGTGGTCGATGACGAGCAACGCGTGGTCGGCGCGCTGAACATTCATGACCTGCTCCGTGCGCGTGTGGTTTGACGTCTGATTTGTCTCGACAAATCAGACAAATCAGGCAAGCCGCTCTTGACCCTGTCCCATCCAGAAACTTACCCCGTGCCCACCAACTACCTCGCCAATCCCCCAGCCGACATCCTCGCCCGCGCCGCGAAAATCCGCCTGGCCGCGTTCGACGTGGACGGCACCTTGACCGACGGCCGCCTGTGGTACGGCGAGGACGGCCGCGAGACCAAGGTATTCCACGTGCATGACGGTCTCGGCCTGAAGCGGTTGCAGGCCAACGGCATCGAGGTCGCGCTGATCACCGCGCGGATCAGCCACCCGGTCGCGCTGCGTGCCGAGGAACTCGGCATCGCGCACGTCTACCAGGGCCAGGGCGACAAGCGCAGCTGCCTGCTGGAGCTGCTCGACGCGCTGCATCTGTCGCCCGAACAGGTCGCCTTCGTCGGCGACGATCTGCCCGACCTGGCACCGATGCACATCGCCGGGCTGGCGGTGGCCGTGGCCAACGCGCACCCCTGGGTGGTCGAGGCGGCGCACTGGCAAACGCGGCTGCGCGGCGGTGAAGGCGCCGTGCGCGAGGCTTGCGACCTGATCCTGCACGCACAGGGTCACAGCGATGCCGAACGGGAGCGCTGGCAGTGAGCTTGCGCCGGTGGCTGCGCGACCGGCGCGTGCCGGCGGCGACCCTGCTGATCGCCCTCGCCGCCGGCATGGCCCAGTTGCTGCTGTGGTGGTTCGGGCCGGCGCCGAAGACCAACGACTTCGTCGGTCCGCCGCGCTCCGGCTACACCCTGACCAATGCCCGGGTCACCGAATACAACGCCGCCGGGCAGCCCAGCTTCCACCTGCAGTCGCCGCACCTGGAGCGCCGCGAAGGCGACGATTCGCTGTATCTCAATTCGCCGACGTTCCAGTTGCCGGCAAGGCAGGCCGGCGTGCCGGACTGGCACGGCAAATCCCTCTACGGCTGGGTCAACAAGGCAGGCACCCTGCTCAAGCTGCAGGGGCCGGTGGTGATGCAGCGGGCCGCCTTCGGCACGACCCCGGCGACCGACATGCACACCTCCGACGTCACCGCCTGGCCCAGGGAAAACCGTCTGGAGACCGCCGCGCCGGCCCGGATCGTCCAGGGAGCCTCTACAATCAGCGGGGTCGGCATGCGCGCCAACCTCACCAACAAGCACCTGGAGTTGCTCGATGATGTCCACAGCACGTTCATGCCTGCCAAGTCGCGCCGTTAGGCTTGCGATCCTGGGTCTTGGACTGGTGATGTTCCAGCCCGCGCTGGCGCGCAAGGACGATCGCCAGCAACCGGCCAACATTTCGGCGAAAGCGTTCGACGCCACCCAGCAGGCCAATGGCTTCGTTCACTACAAGGGCAGCGTCGTACTCACCCAGGGCACGCTGAAAGTAACCGGCGCCCTCGCCACGGCTTACCTGGATGCCGACAACAGCGTCACGCGAGTCGTCGTTACCGGCAGCCCCGCCCACATCGAACAGGTCGACGACAGCGGCAACCTGATGCAGGGCGATGCCGCCAGCATCGACTACGACAACCTCAAGCAGGTTGCCGTGCTGAGCGGCAACGCGTGGGTCAGGCAGAAAGGGCGCGGCGAAGCACGCGGCGACAAGCTCACCTACAACACCCAGACCAGCCAGATGACCGGCGAAAGCAGCGGTGACGGCATGGTGCACATGACGTTCCAGCCCAAGCCGAAGCCCGTGGCGGCATCTGCCGAACAGCGCGTGCCCGCGCCGGCGACTTCCGCACCGCGCCAGCCCTCCACGGTGCCCGCCACGACGAGCAGCAGCCCGACGCCACCGGCAGCCGCGCCGGCCGCCGGCAGCAGCCCGAGCAGCCCGACACCGCCGCAGGGACAGCCGTAACCGATGCTCTCCGCCGAAGGTCTGCAGAAAAGTTTCAAGTCACGCCAGGTCGTTCGCGATTTCGGCTTCTCGATCCGCGAGGGCGAGGTGGTCGGCCTGCTCGGCCCCAACGGTGCCGGCAAGACCACCTGCTTCTACATGGTGGTCGGCCTGGTCGAGGCCGACGCGGGCAGCATCAAGCTGGACCAGCAGGACATCACCAACCTGCCCATGCATTCGCGCGCGAAGCTCGGTATCGGCTACCTGCCGCAGGAAGCATCGGTGTTCCGCCGACTCAGCGTGGCGGACAACATCATGGCCGTGCTGGAGCTGCGCGAAGGGCTCACTGCGCAACAGCGCGACGCCGAGCTGGAAAGCCTGCTGGACGAGCTGAAGATCGCGCACATCGCCGGTCAGAAAGGTATCAGCCTGTCCGGCGGCGAGCGGCGACGGGTGGAGATCGCCCGGGCGTTGGCGGCCAAGCCGCGCTACATGCTGCTGGACGAGCCGTTTGCCGGGGTCGATCCGATCTCGGTCGGCGAGATCCAGCGCATCGTGCGGCACCTGAAGGAACGCGGCATCGGCGTGCTGATCACCGACCACAACGTGCGCGAAACCCTGGGCATCTGCGACCGCGCCTACATCCTGAACGAAGGCGCGGTGCTGTCGCGCGGCACCCCGGCGCACATCCTTGCCGACGAGAAGGTGCGCGAGGTCTACCTGGGCCGCGAATTCCGTCTCTGAACATGCAAAATCCGCCTCGGGACAAACCGTGACCTGCGGCTATGGCCGCTGCCGCGGGCAAGCGTTAGGATGGCCGCAAGCTCCTTCGATATGGCTGGCATGAAACCCGCACTACAGTTTCGCCTCCACCAGCAATTGACGCTGACGCCGCAGTTGCAGCAGGCCATCCGCCTGCTGCAACTGTCGCAGCTGGAGCTGGAAGTCGAGCTGCGACAGATCGCCGAGAGCAATCCGCTGCTGGAGTTCGCCGAGGAAGCCGAGGACGCCGAGGCGCTCGACGTCCAGGACGGAGAAAGCGAGTATCCGAGTGCGGAAAGTGTCGCCAGCGGCGGCGAAGTCGACGGCGACAGTGCCAGCGACTGGGCCGATGGCGGCGGCGTCGCCGAATCGCCGATCGACTTCTCCAGCAGCAGCGTCGGCAACAGCAGTTCGGGCTCGCGCGGCGACGACGATTTCGAGCCGCAGAGCGCCGCGCCGGAAACCCTGCAGCAACACCTGTTGTGGCAACTCAACCTGGCCTCGTTCAACCCGCGCCAGCACCTGATCGCGACCGTGCTGATCGACGCGCTGGACGGTGCCGGCTATCTCGGCGAAGGGCTCGAAGCGGTGCTTGCCGCGTTGCCGGCCGACCTCAAGGCCAGCGTCGCCGAAATCGAGGCCGTGCGCCGACGGCTGCAGGGCTTCGACCCGGTCGGCGTCGGCAGTCTCGACCTGCGCGACTGCCTGCGCGTGCAGCTGGAGCAGTTCGACGCCGACACGCCGCAACGCGAGCTGGCGCTGCGCATCGTCGACGGCGAACTGGAGTTGCTGGCGCGCAACGACATCGTCCGGCTGGCGCGCAAACTGCGCGCCGGCGAAGACGATGTCGCCGTTGCCGCCGTGCTGATCCGCAGCCTCGACCCGCGTCCGGGCGCGGCGCTGGATGCGACGCCGGTGGAATACGTCGCGCCGGACGTCTATGCACTGCGCGATGGCAGCCGCTGGCGGGTCAGCCTCAACGCCGATGCACAACCGCGGCTTGGCCTCAACCAGCACTACTGCGGGCTGATTGCGCGGGCCCGCGGGGAGGACGCCAGCTGGATGCGCGGCCAGTTGCAGGAGGCGCGCTGGCTGATCAAGAGCCTGGAATCGCGCGCCGAGACCCTGCTCAAGGTCGCCGATGCGATCGTGCGCCGGCAAAGCGCCTTCCTCGAGTACGGCCCCGAGGCCATGCACCCGTTGGTGCTGCGCGAGGTGGCCGAGGAGGTCGGCATGCACGAATCGACGATTTCGCGCGTCACCACGCGCAAGTACATGCATACGCCACGCGGCACGTTCGAACTGAAATACTTCTTTTCCAGCGGCGTCTCCACCGAGGATGGCGGCAGCGCCTCGGCCACCGCCATCCAGGCCATGCTGCGCAAGCTGATCGACGCGGAGGATTCGCGCAAGCCGTTGTCCGATCATGCGATTGCCACGGAACTGCAGCGCAAGGGCATCCAGGTCGCGCGTCGCACGGTCGCCAAATATCGGGAGGGGCTGCGCATACCCAGTTCCAGCGAACGCCAGCGCGCGAGCTGACGTCGATGAAGGGAACTTGCTTGTCGCCAAAGCGATCCCATACCTGAGACAAGAGAGTGATTGACGACATGCCGCCGCCGCAAAGGCCACGGCATGCCGACCCCGCCGCTATCGAGCGGCACTGCACCACCAGAGGAGGCGCCCCATGCAATTCCAACTCAGCGGCCAGCAGATTGAAGTCACCCCGGCCCTGCGCGACCACGCCACGGCCAAGCTCGACCGCCTCACCCGCCTCGACGACAAGCTGCTCAGCCTTGCGATCGTGCTTTCGGTCGACAAGCTTCGCCAAAGCGCCGAAGGCACCCTGGGCGTGATCGGTGCCACCCTCCACGCCGAAGCCACCGAAGCGGACATGTATGCGTCGATCGACGTGCTGTTCGACAAGCTGGTCAACCAGTTGCGCAAGCATCGCGAGAAGGTCAGCGACAAGCATCAACGCGAAGCGCGCGAAGAGCGTCAATACGGCTGAGTTTCGCTGAGTCCAGCCGCGGCCCGCCCGATCCAGTGCGGGCCGTTTTCCTTTCTGAACACGTATGACGAGCCAAGCTGGCACAATGGCAATGACGTCGCCAGGCCCCACCGGGCTTCCCCTGCGGCGCAAAGGACCTGGGCTTGGATCGGATCAGCGCAAGACAACTCTACGACGGCGTCCACGAACGCATGGCCCTGCGCTGGTTGTCCGGCATGCGCGGCGAATCGCGCGTGCTCGAACCGGGCGTGGCGCAGGCGCGCCGGCCGTCGCTGACCGGCTATCTCAACGTCATCTACCCGAACAAGATCCAGATCATCGGCTCGGAGGAGCTCAACTTCCTCGACGGACTCGACTCACGCCAGCGCTGGGAGGTGATGCACAAGATCGCCGCCTACCAGCCGGTGGCGCTGATCGTGACCAAGGACCAGGCGGTACCCGCCGACCTGCGCGAAGTCGCCGAAGAGACCAACACGCCGCTGTGGATCAGCGCCAAGCGCGGCCACGAACTGCTGACCTACCTGCAATACCACCTGGCACGCATGCTGGCGGCGAAGACCACCCTGCACGGCGTGTTCCTGGAAGTGTTCTCGATCGGCGTGCTGATCACCGGCGAGGCCGGCTCGGGCAAGAGCGAGCTGGCGCTGGAGCTGATCACCCGCGGTCACCGCCTGGTTGCCGACGATGCCACCGAATTCACCCTGATCGCACCGGACGTCATCGACGGCTCCTGCCCCGAACTGCTGCAGGACCTGCTCGAAGTGCGCGGCCTGGGCGTGCTCAACGTGCGCGAGATGTTCGGCCACATGTCGGTCAAGACCTCCAAGTACCTGCGCCTGGTGATCCACCTCAAGCCGCTGCGCGACGGCGAGGTTATCCCGACAACACCACCGACGCGCTGACCCGGCTCACCGGCGACATCGGCCATCGCGAGATCTTCGATGTGCAGGTACCGCTGATCACCATCCCCGTCGCTTCGGGGCGCAACCTCTCCGTCCTGGTCGAGGCGGCCGTGCGCAGCCACGCGCTGAAGAGCAAGGGCATCGATCCGGCGCAGACCTTCATCGACCGCCAGGCGCACCAATTGCGCCGATTGCCTCCATGGTGAGCACATGAACGAGCAGACCCCCACCGTCCTCGACCCGCAAGTCGACCCGCGCGAAATCCACCTGATCGTGCTCACCGGCCTGTCCGGTGGCGGCAAGACCGTCGCCCTGCGCGCGCTGGAAGACCTCGAGTTCTACTGCGTCGACAACCTGCCCTCGGCGCTGTTGCCGCAACTGGTGAACGCCGTGGTCGAGGGCAACGGCAGCAAGCACCGGCGCATCGCGGTGGGCGTGGACGTGCGCAATCGCGGCGCGGATTTCGCGCACATGCCGACCGTGCTGTCGGAACTGGCCGCCGCCGGCGTGCAGGTGCACCTGATCTTCCTGGATTGCCGCGACGAGATCCTGATCAAGCGCTATTCGGAATCCCGCCGGCGCCATCCGCTGGCCATGCGCGGGTTGTCGCTGGCCGACGCCATTGCCGAGGAGCGCAAGCTGCTGCGCCCGCTGATGGCCATCGCCGAACGGGTGATCGATTCCAGCGAACTCAACGTGCACCAGCTGCGCCGGCTCGTCGCCAAGGGCTACGCCCAGGCGATCGAGGGGCTGACGCTGATGTTCCAGTCGTTCGCGTTCCGCCGCGGGTTGCCGCTGGACGCGGACTTCGTGTTCGACGCACGCTGCCTGCCGAACCCGCACTGGCACCCGCACCTGCGCCCGCTGTCCGGCAAGGACGCGCCGGTGCGCGAGTTCCTCGACAGCGAGCCGCTGGTCGGCGAATACTTCAGCGACACCGCGCGCTGGCTGGACGCCTGGCTGCCGCGTTTCGAACAGGACGACCGCAGCTACCTGACGATCTCGGTCGGCTGCACCGGCGGGCGCCACCGCTCGGTCTACCTGGTCGAAAAGCTCGCCGCCTACTATCGCGATCGTCGCGACGGCGTGCTTACCTTCCACCGCGAGCTTGAATGATGACCATGCCATCCACCAACTTCCTCGAAGGTCCGTGCCGATGAGCGTCGGCGTGCTGCTGATGACGCACGAGGCCGTCGGCAAGGCGCTGATCGCCGCCGCGCGCCACGTGATGCCGCGACTGCCGTTGCAGGTGGCCGCCGTGGAAGTGCCGCCGCAATCGGACCCGGACGTGATGCGCACGCTGACCGAATGCCATGCGCGCGAACTGGACAGCGGCGACGGCGTGCTGATCCTTGCCGACCTTTACGGCGCCACGCCCTGCAATATCGGGCTGTCGCTCGGTGCGCTGGGCGTGCACCTTCACTGCGTCTCCGGCCTCAACCTGCCGATGCTGCTGCGCGTACTCAACTATGCGGAAAAGCCGCTGGACGAACTGGCCCAGATCGCCGCCAGCGGTGGCCGCGGGGGAATCTTCATCGACCATGCCTGATATCAATTATGCGTGAGCAGGAAATCGTCATCACCAATCGCCTCGGCCTGCATGCCCGCGCCTCGGCCAAACTGGTGCAACTGGTACAGAGCTTCAAATCCACCGTGTGGCTGGTCAGCAAGGGCCGCGAAGTCAATGCGCAGAGCATCATGGGCGTGATGATGCTGGCCGCCGGCCTCGGCAGTCCGCTGACCATCCGGGCCGACGGTCCGGACGAGGACGACGCGCTGGCCGCGGTGGCCGCACTGTTCGAACGCAAGTTCGACGAGGGAGCATGACTCGTATGGGAATCGGGAATCGGAAATCGGCAATCGGTAAAAGCAGGGCGCGCGCAACTTGGCGATCCATCGTCAGCTTCGTGCTGCCCGCTTCGCCGATTCCCGATTTCACCGTCCTGAGCCTGTCGAAGGGCCGATTCGCGATTTCCGGCTCCGGAAGGAGCCGGAAATGAGACACCTCCTCAACGGCACCATCGCCGCCCGCGGCATGGCGCTGGGTCGCGCGCGGCTGGTCCAGCCCAGCCGCTATGCCGTCGACACCCGGCCGCTGGCCGATGATGAGGTCGAGGAGCAGTTGGTGCTGCTGCATCGTGCACTGGACACCGCGCGGCAGGAACTGCGCGAGTTGCGCGGCAAGCTGCACGGCGCCCTGGCTCGCGAGGTCAACGAATTCATCGACGCGCACAGCCTGTTGCTGGACGACGCCGAGCTGCTGCGCGGCCTGGACGACCTGGTGCGCATCGGCCACTACCGTCCCGGCGCCGCGCTGAAGAAACAACGCGACCGTCTGTCCGCGGTGTTCGAGGCGATGGACGATCCGTACCTGCGCAGCCGCAAGGAAGACGTCGAGCAGGTGATCAACCGGGTGATCTCCGCGCTGCAGCGGCAGACCAGCCCGGAGGAACGCAAGCTCGCCGCGCGCGTGGGCGAGATCCTGATCGCCGACAACATCGCGCCGGGCGACATGGCGCAACTGGCGGGCAACGGCCTGCTCGGCGTGGTGGCCAGCTCCGGCAGCGCGTATTCGCACAGTGCGATCCTGGCGCGCAGCCTGGGCCTGCCGATGCTGGTCGGCACCCGCGATGCGCTGTCCAACATCCACGATGACGACCTGATCCTGCTCGATGCCGAGAAGGGCGAGGCGGTGGTGCATCCGACCGCGCAGGACCTGTCGCGCTACCGCGGCTGGCAACGCGAGGCGGCGATCGAGGGACGGCGCCTGGCCAAGCTGGCCAATGCGCCCACGCGCACCGGCGATGGCATCGACATCGCCCTCCTCGCCAATGCCGAGACCCCGGCCGACGTGGTGATGGCGCGCGCCCGCGGCGCCGATGGCGTAGGCCTTTACCGCACCGAATTCCTGTTTCTCCGGCACAAGGCGCTGCCATCGGAAGACGAGCAGTTCATCGCCTATCGCGACCTGGTGATGGGCATGGGCGGATTGCCGGTCACCATCCGCACGCTCGATCTGGGTGCCGACAAGGCCGATGCCGCGGGATTGACCTTGCGCGGCGAAGACAACCCCGCGCTCGGCGTGCGCGGCGTGCGGCTGTCGCTGCGCTATCCGGCGGTGTTCACCACCCAGATCCGCGCGATCCTGCGCGCCGCCTGCTACGGCCCGGTGCGCGTGCTGGTGCCGATGGTGACCCAGCCTGACGAACTGATCGCGGTACGCACGCTGTTCAAGCTCGCGCGGCAGGACCTCAAGCGCGAGAACATCGACCTGCCGGAGAAACTGCCGCTGGGCGCGATGATCGAAGTGCCCGCGGCGGCGATCAACGTGCGTGCGCTGCTGGAATACGCCGACTTCCTGGCGATCGGCACCAACGACCTGGCCCAGTATGTGCTCGCCGCCGATCGCGGCAACGACGCGCTGGAAAACATCTACAACCCGCTGCAGCCGGCATTGCTGCGGCTGCTGTCGCACGTGATCAGCGCCGGACGCCGCGCGAAGAAACCGGTGAGCCTGTGCGGCGAGATTGCCGGCGACGTGAACTTCACCGCCCTGCTGCTGATGCTGGGCCTCAACGAATTCAGCATGCATCCGGCCCAGATCCTGCAGGTTCGCGACCGCCTCGCCTCACTCGATCACGCCCACCTGCGCCGGCACGCGTCGCGCATCCTGCGCGCGCATACGCACGAGCAGGCCGAGGCGATGTTGAACGACGTCCTGGGCAAGTCGGCGGCATAGTTCGCTCGCCGCATGGCCTGGCGCATCCGACGATCGCCCACTCCCCGTTCCGCCTGGGCATAGCCTCGAAACCGAATGGTTCATCCCACTCCATCCACACCGGTGCTTTCGAGGAACGCATCCAGCAACGCGCCGCGATATTTCTGCCGGTGCAGCAGCAGCGAAAGCTTGCGGCGCAGGTCGAGGAATGGGGTCTTCAATGCCTTCAATCGCCCCGTCGCCAGTGCGTCGGTCACGGCCACCGCGGGCAGGCAGGCGATGCCGAGGCCGGCCACCACGGCCTGCTTGATTGCCTCGATCTGATCCAGTTCCAGCACGGTTTCGCCCGGCGGCAGCTGCGCCAGCACGCGCTCGCTGGTCGCTCGCGTCGCCGAACCGGGCTCGCGCAACACCCAGCGCGCACCGGCGAAATCGGCTGGTTTCAGGCCTCGCCTGCGCGCCAGCGGATGTTCCGGCGGCGCGCACACCACCAGCAGATCGTCCCGCCATGGGTGCACTTCCAGCAGTGGATGGGCCACCGGCCCCTCGACGCAACCGATGTCGAGGCTGTGATCGAGCATGCCGGCGGCGATCGTCTCGGTGTTCGCCACGCGCAGGCGGATCGCCACCTGTGGGTGCGCACGCACGAACGTGCCGAGCAGCTCGCCGACGCGGTAATTGCCGACCGTGTTGCTGGCACCGATGCGCAACTCGCCGCTCAGTGCCGCGCCGTCCTCGCGGCCGCGGCGGCCGAATTCCGCGTGTCGTTCCAGCAGTTCCTGCGCCAGCGGCAGCAGCTCGCGCCCGCGCGCATTGAGTCGCAACCGGCCGCGTTCGCGCGCGAATACCGGTGCATCGAGCTGTCGTTCCATTTCCGCCAGCGCCATGCTGGCCGCCGGCTGCGTCAGGTGCATGCGCTCGGCGGCAGCACGCACGCTGCCATGCAGCGCGATCTGCACGAAGACTTCCAGCTGGCGCGGGCTGATGTTCATCACCAGCCGATCTTATCAGCTTTGCTTATACGTCTAATCACATATTCCAAATTTTGCTGATTGACCGGCAAGCGGACAATGACGCGATCACCTGGAGGACCACGCCGTGAATGCAGCCCCCGCCATCGCCACCCCCTCGATTCTTCGACGACGCGCCCCCGGCCTGCTGCTGGCGATCGCCCTCGGCCTGCTCGCGCTGCTGCTCGGACGCTGGGCGCCGCTGATCGGCGGACCGGTGATCGGCATCGTGCTGGGCATGCTGGTGCGCAACCTGCTGTCGCCGGGCGAGCGCTACAACCCCGGCATCGCCTTCACCGGCAAGAAGGTGCTGCAGTGGTCGATCATCGCGCTGGGCTTCGGGCTCAGCCTCGACCAGGTGGCGAAGACCGGCCTGGAATCGCTGTCGGTGACGCTGGTGACGATGACCGTGGCCTTCCTCGCCGCGTGGCTGCTCGGGCGCTGGCTCGGCGTGCACGACAAGCTGAAGATCCTGATCGGCGTGGGCACCGCGATCTGCGGCGGCTCGGCGATCGCCGCGGTGACCCCGATCATCCGCCCGGACGACCACGACACCGCGTTCGCGATCTCCACCATCTTCCTGTTCAACGTGATCGCGGTACTGCTGTTCCCGCTGCTCGGTCACCTGATGCACATGAGCGACCTCGGCTTCGGCCTGTGGGCCGGCACCGCCATCAACGACACCTCGTCCGTCGTCGCCGCCGGCTACAGCTACAGCAAGGCCGCCGGCGACTACGCCACCATCGTCAAGCTGACCCGCGCCACCTTGATCATCCCGGTCTGCCTGGTGCTCGCCTTCGTGGTCGCCGCACGCGAAAAGCGCAGGCATGCCGAAGCCGGCAGCGCGGGCCATTTCAGCCTGGCCAGCATCTTCCCGTGGTTCATCCTCTGGTTTCTGGTCGCCTCGGCCGTCCGCACCGCGGGTCTGATCCCGGTGGCCATCCAGCCGTCCATCCACCTGCTGGCCGAATTCCTGATCATCGTCGCGCTCACCGCCATCGGGCTGTCCGCCGACCTGCGCAAGATGATCTCCAGCGGCGCGCGGCCAATCCTGCTCGGGCTGGGCGTGTGGATCGCCGTGGCGGTGAGCAGCCTGCTGGTGCAGTGGGTGATCGGGCAACTGTGACGTTGCGCCCATCCTCGCCGCACAAATTGGATCGACCGTCGGCGAATGCGCATGCGTCGAAGATAGGTGGAAACAACCGGGCGCGCGATACTGCAGCCAGTCAATGGACCGGGAAGGCAGGCGGTTGCGCGATGAGAGTGATCGAACGCGAAGAGGTGGCACGGCGCCTGTCCTACGAGGCATGCATCCCGATCATCAGACAGGCCATGATCGCGTTTTCACATGGCGAGACCCGCCAGCTCCCGCGTTCGGTCATTCCGCTGGCTCAAGGCCACCTGTTTGGAATCATGCCTGGCGCCCTGGGTGAAACCGCAGCCTTCGGCGCAAAGCTGATCAGCATCTATCCGGAAAACTTCGCCCAGGGCCGGCAGTCTCATCAGGGGCTGATCGTCCTGTTCGAACCTGAAACCGGCGAGCCCGTCTGCGTGGTCCACGCAGGCGAGGTCACCGCCATCCGCACGGCCGCGGCGAGCGCGGTCGCTACCGATGCCCTTGCACGTTCCGACGCAAGCCATCTGGCGATTCTCGGTTATGGCGAGCAGGCTGCCACCCACGCAAGGGCGCTGCTGAGAGTACGCAGCATCCGGTCCGTGCGGGTGTGGGGACGTGACGTGAAACGCGCGCAGGCGTTCTGTCAGCGCATGAGCGTCGAGCTTGGCATCCCTTTCACGAGCGCCATCGAGGTGGAAGACCTGGTGAGCGATGCCGACGTCATCTGTACTGTCACCAGCGCCCGCGAACCCATCCTGAAAGGAGCCTGGGTGCGCCCGGGCACGCACGTCAACCTGGTCGGTTCAAGCGTGGCCGGACCCGTCGAGGTTGATACGGATCTCGTCGCGCGATCGCGTTTCATCGCTGACAGCCGTGAAAACGTGCTCCGCCAGGGCGCCGAATTTCTGAGAGCGAAAGAAGCCGGTGCGATCGATGACGACCATGTCGTGGCGGAGATCGGTCAGGTTCTGACAGGCGACATCGCGGGCCGGCGATCCGATGCCGACATCACGGTCTACAAATCGCTCGGCCACGTGGTGCAGGATCTGGCGTGCGCGTGGGCGCTCTACCGCACGCCGTAGTGCCCGGGCAGCCTGCTGGCGCAGTGGCGGACCGGGCCACTACGACATCGGTCCGCACGGAAAGGCAGTTCTCCGCGGTGTCGATGGCCCCTGCGTCCTTGCAGGCGTCGCAGGTTCCGCGCGGGCAAGGATGGTGAGAAACCGTATCGTCGTGGGGAAACGACCGCCAAAGCTATACTGCAGCACAAACCATGCAGGCCCGTCTCCGCAGCGCGGGCGCCATGTCGGGGGCTGGCAGACGATGGACAAGCATATCGACACCTGCACATTGCCGCTGGTCGCCGCCGGACGTGCGCGCGGTGGCCGCCCGACGCAGCAGGACGATCTGATCTGCCTGCACGACCCCGAGCAGGACGCGCGGCTGCTGGTGCTGGCCGACGGCATGGGCGGCGACGGGGCCGGCGAACTGGCTTCCGCGGGCGTCATCGATGTCGCCCGCAGACTGTGGCAACAAGGCCTGTGGCGCGCACAGCCCGGAGCGCTGTTTCTCGAAACGCTGTGCCAGGACGCGCATGCCGAACTGCGCGAGCGCGGTCGCGGCCTGGCCAGCGGCGAGCCGCACTCGACCGTGGTGGCCTTGCTGATGAAGGGTCGTCGTGCCTACTGGGCGCACGTGGGCGACAGCCGCTTGTACCGTTTCCAGGGACGACGCTGCCTGGACTGCACCGAGGATCACAGCGTGGGCCAGCTCAGGGTTCGCCGGGGCGAGCTGGCTGCCGACCAGCTGGCCGGCGACCCGGAGCAGCACAAGTTGCTGCGGGGGCTCGGCGGATCCCAGCCGCCGCAGGTGGATCACGGCGGCGCCCTGCTGCGTCCCGGCCAGACTTTCGCACTGTGCAGCGACGGTGTCTGGGAATGCCTGTCGGCGCACGAACTGGGTCGACTCACGCGCCGCCGCGACCAGCATGACGCCTTGCGCGAGGCGCTGGCACAAGCGGTGACACGCGGTGGCGAATCGGGTGACAACGCGGCGTTGATCTTTGCTCGGGTAGGTTGGCGCGAATGGTTGTCCCGATGCAGCCGTCGGCTGTGGTCGGCCGGATCCGGCGCCGGTCGACGGCGCGATGCGGCAGCCAGGACAACATGGTCGACGGAGCACAATGGATGACATCGAGACAAGCCTGCGCCACTAGCCGGCAATGGCAGCGATCGGTGCAGATCGCGCCGCTGCTGGCCATGCTGATCGTGTCCGGTTGTGCGCAAGTGAACAAGCGGGTCGGCGATCGGCTGATCCGCCCCACGGCGGTAGTCACGCCACCTGCGGCGCCACGGGGAGCGACGGCACCGGCTGTCGCTGATCTGTCGCTTGCGGCGATCGTCGACGACGAGCTTCAGCACGGCCATTATGCGGCGGGCGAAACGGCGCTGCGTCGGTACCTGGCGCGGCATCCGGGCGACCGGACCGCCGAGGCCATGCTGCGCCAGCTGACCGTCGATCCCGAACGACGTCTCGGCCGCGCGTCGCGTACCCATGTGGTGGAGACGGGCGACTCCTACAGCACGCTGGCCGCCCGCTACCTGGGTGACGCCAGCCTGTTTCTGCTCCTGGCCCGTTACAACGACTCGACCGATCCGTCCCTGCTGCAGGTGGGCGAGACGGTGCGCTTGCCCATGTCGGCCACGGCCGTTTCGACGCCGGCGATCACCACGACCGGTGTCGACAACAGCGATCGCGGGACTGTCGCCGAGACGGCACCCGAGGGTACGCCGACGACTTCCCCGGACACCGCGACAGGCGCGGAAACAGCGGCCGCAAAAGCCCAACGTCTGCAACGCGAGAGCGTGTCCCTGCTCGACCACGGACACAAACAGCAGGCACTGTCGCGCCTGGACCAGGCGCTGGTCATCGAACCGCAGTTGAAACCGAGCGGAGCCGACGCGGCGTCCCTGCGCAAGGAACTGGTGACCTCCTTCCACCAGCGCGCGATCGTGCTGTACCGCGACCAGCAGCTCGACCCGGCCATCGCGTTGTGGAATCGGGTGCTGGCCATCGACCCGAACTACGAGCCGGCCGTCATCTACCGGACCCGCGCACTCGAACTCAAGCGACGGCTCAAGCAGTTCTGACGTCGAGGTGTCCTGTGCGCCGGTCAGCCGGACGCCGGCGGCGCATCGTCGTCACGACCGGCCACCGACAGGATTTGCGCAGGGCGTGCACCCTCATCGGGCGCGCCGTCCGATGCGGCTCGCCGGACGCGGCGGGGCCGGCTCTGCAGGGCGCTGTTCATCAGATTGAATGCGGCAAAAAGCCGGCCCAGCTCATCCCGGCGCACCAGCCGGATGCGATGACGGAAGTCGCCCCGCGCCACCCTGAGCAGCGCGCTGTCGAGCACGTCGAGCAAGGTCAGCAGTCGTCGCGACATCCACCAGGCCGCGCCGATCACCGCGGCCAGCGTCGCCAGCAAAACGGCGACGATGACCCACAGCGTGGTTTTTCGAGCCGCTCGCAGCGGCGCGTCGCTGACCCCGAGGCGCAGCTCGCCCACCGTTGTCGACTGATAGCGAACCGGCATGTTGAACAGCAGCATCTCTTGCTGGTTCGCGCCCTCGGCGAATTCGCTGCGATAGCTTTTGACGTCGCCGGCCTGCGTCGTCGGCTGCTGCCCGATCAAGGCAGGCAGTCTGTGGCCAACCTGTTCCCGCTGGGTACTGGCGATGACCTCGCCGTAACGATCGGCTATGGCGAGATAGTGGATCTGCTGATTGCGCGCGATGTCCTCGACCAGCGCACGGGTGGCGGCGCGATCGCCGAGCAGCAGGTCCTCGGCCGATTCGCTGGCGACCATGCGCCCCAGCGAGCTGCCGAAATCCAGCGCCAGGCCGGTAATCGCGGTGTTCTGCCTGGCGTGGATGGCCGCCAGCCCGAGCAGCAGGGTCAGGCTCAGGACGGCGCCGAGGACGCCGGTCCAGCGCAGGCGCAGCGAGATGATGCGGCTGGCCAGCGGCTTTTCGTGCAGGCGCTCGTACTCGCGGCGGGCGATGCGCAGATCGTCGACGATTTCGGCGCCGCGCTGATAGCGTGTCGCCGCGTCCGGCGCCAGCAAGGTATGCACGATGTCGACCAGGATCGACGGCGTGGACGGATCACGTGGCTGGATCGGCGGCCGCGGCAAACGCTGGCGTTCGAGCATCATCCGCCGTGCGCCAAGGTTTTCCGCCCATGGAAGCTTGCCGACGACCAGCCAGTACAGCACCACACCCAGCGAAAACAGATCGCTGCGCGCGTCAGTCGGCTCGCCGCGCAGATGCTCCGGCGCCATGTACGCCGGAGTGCCGCCAATCTCCGTGCGCGGGGCGGCGGGATCGTCCCGCGACGCACGGCATTCGGCGATGCCGAAGTCGTTGATCTTGGCGTGCTGCCAGCCGTCGGCCAGCATGATGTTTTCCGGCTTGATGTCGTGATGGATGACGCCATGGGCATGCGCGTAGTCGAGCGCGGCGGCGAGTTCGCCAGCCAGCTCGATGATCACCGGCAGCGGCGGAAATCCCTTGCGCGCAACCCGGCTGGCCAGCGTCTCGCCCGTCAGGCGCTCCATCGCGATGTAGGTGCGGCCATCGTCGGCCTCCCCGGCATCGAAGAGCGTGACGATATGAGGGTGGGTGAGGTGGCCCGCGGCCCGCGCTTCGGCCAGAAACCGGCGGCGGTAGCCGGGGTCGGCGGCGACCTCCTGGTGCAGGCATTTGATCGCCACCTCGCGCTCGATGTCCGGATCGAATCCGGCGTAGACGACGGCCATGGTGCCGTCGCCAAGAACGCCATCGATGCGATAGCGGCCCACCTTTCGCGGTATGGCTTGCTCGCTCACGGTTCGGCCATCAAGTGAACCACCAGGTCAGCGCCCCCAACCCGCCGAGCGTCAGCAAGCCGAACCCGAAACCGATCCAGCGCATGCGCGTCTTGTCGGCAGCATCGCGCTCCCGGGTCAGGAACACGAACTCGGCCTGCCCCAGCCGGATGCGGTCGCCATGCTTCAGGATCGCCTCGTGGATGCGCTTGTCGTTCACGAACGTGCCGTTGGTGGACAACGTGTTCATGATGACGTGGTGACCATGTTGATTGATGATCCACGCATGGGACGACGAGACGCCCGGATCGTCGATGAGGATGTCATTGCCGCCACCCCTGCCGATGGTCTGCCGACCCGAGCGCAGGGAGAAGCGTCGACCTTCGAGTCCGGCACTGACACCATCGAGTACCGGCTCGTGCACGCTGGCCCGGCCATCCGACGCAAGCTCCGTTTCGCGGGCGTACCGGCGCAGTTCTTCGGCGGAAAACAGCTGCGTCCCTTGTGGCCCCGCCGTGCGTCGGCCGCCGGGGCGAGCTGGCGTTTGAACATCGCTATTCATTGAGAGGCTCAAGCTTCGAATCCTTCCGCCACTATAACCAACAACCCCATCCTGACGCGGGCTACGCATCTCGCCCGACCGATGGCGCCTCGGCGTGATGACCGGGCGAACGGCATTCCGGCTATCCACGACGACATGCAGAAGCATGCCGCCCACTGCGTGAAATCCATCGTCACATCGAAATACGATCGCTCCATTGCGCAATCCGTACACGGTGATCGCCCTCTTGCATCGCCGCGATGCCTCACCAGCGTCAACGCCACCCTGGCGTGCTGGTACACACTCGGCAGCACTCGTTCAGATGCGGCGAAACACGGCGGGTCGATGGATTTCCCACGGGCCGTCGACCTGCAGCCAGCCCTCCTGCGCGACGGTCGCGGTGCAGGGTCCGAGCGTGCAGATCCGGATTTCGCGCGTGGCTGCCTGCGCCTTCAGCAGGTCCAGCACGTCGCGCAGCATCGCGCCCTCGAACGGCGTGTACAGGTAAAACACCGTACCGGCCGAGAGATCGGCCGCCCGCACATCGCCCTGCACGAACGTCACCCGGTCGAGCTTCAGCGCCTGCGCGCAGCGCCGCGCACATTCGACATGGACCGCCTCCCACTCGATGCCGATGCAGCGTGCACCGGTACAGATGGAAGCCAGCAGGGGAACATGGCCAAGTCCCGACCCCAGATCGATCAGCACGTCACGCTGATCGAGTGCGGTGCGCGCAAGCATGTCGAAGATATGCCGTGCCGGCGTGGGCTGGTAGAACACCATCTCCTCTGCCAGTCCGGCAAGCCGGGGTTCGGGCTCGTCGATCTGCAGGATGCCGCTGACCAGGGCATCGAGATGGTCGTAGCTGTCGCCGCGGGCACGCATATCCGGTTCGGTCGTGCGCACCCACTCGAGCAACCCTTGCGTACCTGCGCCACGCCGGATGTCCTGGCGAATGCTCTCGTAAAGCCGGCCATCGATAGCCTCAAGCTCGGCGAACAAAGCCTCGACGCGATCGCGCAGTTCCGTGTCCTCCGCCGCTTCGTCCTGCGAGCCATACAGACGCCAGGTCTCCAGGCGATCGAGCACGTCGCTGCGCTCGCGCAATCGGTCCGGCTCGCGCAGCGCACGGTCCTGCTCCCATTCACCGAGCATGATTTGCAGCGTGCGGCTCATCCGTCGGTCATTCCCGCGCCTGCCGGAAGAAAAGACAGCCGAGAACTCAAGCCTTGCCCTGCTCGACCAGCGTCAACGCCACCTTGTCGCGCAGATACACCGGCAAGGCCAGCTCCGGTGCCTGTACACGGCCAGCCTGGAACTCGCGCAGCGCCAGCTCGGCGACATGCGCCGCCTGCGGATAGCGCAGGCCATCGGCCGAATGCAGGGTGCCGGTGAGGCGCTGGCTCAAAACAGTGGCGTAGGTGGCCCAGCCGCTGCCGACCACCTGCCAGGCACCGGCTTCGGGCAACAACAGCGTTTCGGCGGTGCAGATGCGTTCGTCATCCAGCGCGATCAGCCCGCCGTTGTCGTCGCGGCGATAGCTGGCGGCGTAGAGCTCGCCCATGCGCGCGTCGATCACCGCGAGGATCGCGGTGTTCTCTTCTTCCGGCGCTTCCAGCGCCAGCGCGGCCAGCGAGGAAATGGTGATCACCGGCAGGTCGAGCGCCAGCGCCATGCCTTGCGCCAGCGACACGGCAAGGCGTACGCCGGTGAACGCGCCCGGACCGCGGCCCACCGCGATCACATCCAGCGCGTGGCGGCCAATGCCGGCCTCGGCCAGCAGCTCGTCGGCCATCGGCAGCACCAGTTCGGTGTGCCGGCGCGGCGCGATCTCGCTGCGGGCAATCAGTTCGTCGCCGTGGATCAGGGCGACGGAGCAGGCTTCGGTGGCGGTTTCGATCGCGAGCAGGTTCATGATTTGTCCATGATAGCGGCTGGCGGCTCGGTCGACGTGGGTACGTACGCGTACCAGTCGATGCGGCGGGTCAGGTACATCATCAGGCCGACCATCGCCAGCAGCACCAGCGCGCCGATCAGCAGCGCGTACTGCTCGGCCGCGATCAGCCCGTACAGCATCGCGTAGATCAGCCCCAGCACGCCGCCCAGCAACAGCCCGGCACGCTGCGCGTGCAGTACCGCCATGGCGTAGCCGCCGACCAGCACGACCACCGCGGCGGCGGCCAGCGCGTATGCCGCACCAAAGCCGATCTGTTCGGACAGCGCCAGCAGCACCACGTAGAACGTGGCCAGCGCCGCGCCCACCAGCAGGTATTGCACCGGGTGCACGCGCAACCGCTTGAGCACCTCGAACAGGAAGAACGCCGCGAAGGTCATCGCGATGAACAGCACGCCGTATTTTCCCGCGCGCACGTTGCGCTGGTACACGTCGGCCGGCTGGTACAGCTGCACGCCGAAGGTTGACGCCTGCAGCGCCTTGTCCATGCCCTCGGTTGCATCGGTCCAGTGCTGGCCGTAGCTGCGGTTGAGGTCGAGCAGGTGCCAGTGCGCGCTGAAGCCGGCGGCGTCGATCCGGTGTTCCTGCGGCAGCGCCGCGCCGACGAAGCTGGGATCGTTCCACGGCGCGTGCATGCTCACCTCGGTGCTGCGCGCCAGTGGCAGCAGCTGCAGCGCCTCGGTGCCGGCCAGCTTCAGCGTGATCTGCACGTCGATCGACTGTTCGCCCAGCGCGTCCAGGTCGATCGGCACCACCACGTTCGGCCACGGGCCGAGCCGCTCCGCCGAGGATTCGAAGCGCGCCGGCTGGCCGTTGATGCGCAAGTCGCTCACTTCCTGCAGCCCGCGCAGGTCGCCGATCGGCAGGCGCAGTTCGGCCTTGCCGGTCTGCCATGGCGCGTCGCTGCCGCGACGGGATTGCGCGATGTCCTGCGCACGAAACTGTCCACCCAGCTTCACGGTGGCGACGAACACCGGCGCGCTGTAGATGCCGTAGCCACGCTTCTCCACGGTCATCGCCACGTCCATCTTCAGCGCGTCCGCCAACAGGGTTTCGCTGCCGGCATGCCATTGCGGCGTCGCCGTCCCGGCCGGCGTTTCCTGGCGCAGCGTCGGCACCACCAGTACCGGGCCGCCCAGCACCTGCGTGCCGCCCCAGCCTTGCGCGATCTGCCTGATCGCGTCGGTACGCAGTTGCTGGCGCTCGCGCACCAGCCCGCTCACCTGCATCAGCGGTATCGTCATCAGCAACGCCAGCACGCCGATGCCCAGCACCCTGGCCGTCACCGTCTGTGTCCATGAGCCCATCGCACCGCCCTCCCCGGAATGGAGCGTCCATCACATCAGTCCGGTCGGCGGCAGCGCGGGCGAGCACGGCCTGTGCGCTGGCCGCAAGATGGCGCCGGGGTGACTGCGAAACTTCGCGCCATCGACGCGGTCACTGCCAGCACAGGCAAATCGACAGGGGAAGGTCATGCGCGCGATCGCGAAGTTCCTGGCCCGCAACCGCGGCTTCATCACCTTCATGCTGTGCATGATCGTGTTCCGCAGCGCGGTGGCCGACTGGAACGTGGTGCCGAGCGGCTCGATGCAGCCTACCATCCGCATCGGCGACCGCATCCTGGTCGACAAGCTCGCCTACGACGTGCGCCTGCCGCTCACCCACGTTTCGCTGCTGCACCTGGCCGACCCGCAACGCGGCGACATCGTGGTGCTCGATTCGCATGCCGCGCACGAGCGGCTGGTGAAACGGGTGATCGGCCTGCCCGGCGACGAAGTGGCGATGCGCGGCAACGTGCTCTTCATCAATGGCCGCGCCGCCCGCTACACCGCCGCCAGTTTCCGCGGCATCCACGACGATCTGCGCGATCCGGCGCACTACGACATAGAACGCTATGGCGCGATGCGCCACGCGATCCGCCTGTCCGACTACCGGCCCAGCCCGGCCAGCAACTTCGGTCCGGTGCGAGTCCCGCCCGGCCGGTACCTGCTGCTCGGCGACGACCGCGACAACAGCGAGGACTCGCGCTACCTCGGCTTCTTTCCGCGCAACGAGATCGTTGGTCGTTCCCGCCACGTGGTCGTCTCGCTCGACCCGAAGCAGCATTACCTGCCGCGTGGGGATCGTTTCGGCACGGCGCTGGATTGATTGCCGGACACTGCGCACCGCAGCCGCGACCGCGGCGATCTTCAATCGCGCTCACCGTCACGTACCGAAAGCAGGAACGCGACCACCTCGTCGGAACGTCCCGGCGAAACGAGCTGCGCAGCCGTGAAGCTCCCCAGCTCCGCAATGCGGGTACGGTGATACCAGGACGCCGCCTCGATCGGATCCGGCTCGATCTGCAGTGCGGCGCGCCACACCCTCAGCACCGCCGGAACGGCTTCCAGGAACCTGCCGTGGCCGTCCTCGTCGAAGGGCGGATCGCGCCGGCGCCCCGCTCCGGCCTCGCAGACGGCGGACATGGCGGCTCGGGCACTGCGGGCGACCTCGTCTGCCGACGCCTCATCCGCGGCGTCCCCGGAAAACGGCATGCCATCGCCCAAATCACATGCTGTGGAAATGCACTTCATGGATACCCTCCTCGGCCCTTCGCCTTCGTTGCGCCCATCGGGACAGCGTTTCTCCGCCAGCACGATCCGGCCGGAAGGCCGGACCGGATTGCGCAGGCGGCGAGTGCGAAATCCCGTTGTACGACGCATGCTCCCGGCACATCGGCCGCGGGCATCGACGGCGGCCACGCCGACTTCGCGGTTCACCACATCGGCTGGCGTGCCTCGAACAACGCCACCGTGCCTTCCACGCGCACGTCGACCTGCGCGAAGTGCTGCCGCAGCGCCAGCTCCAGTGCGTGGGGGGTGTCGTGCCGGTTGCCGAAAATGCCCTTGCGGTTGTAGACCGCCATCAACCTGCGACCGAAGCCGTTGTGCGGTGCCTCGTCGCCCAGGATCGTCGCGCCGTACAGCACGCCGTCGGACGCGAGATGCCATTTCAGATGGCCGAACACCCGGCTCTTCTCGGCCAGCGTGCCGGGCAGGCAATGCAGCAGGTAGAACAGCGATATCGAATCGAGGCTCCGCCCGACGCGCTCCGGCAGCGGCGTCATCACGTCGTGCCGAACCAGTTGCGTGGAGTCCCGCTTCAACCGACGCTGCGCCGCGCGCAGGCTGCCGGAGTTGAGATCCATCAAGGTCACGCGAGTGGACGGCGGCAGCTTCGCCCTGGCCGGATAGAAGCCGGTACCCACGCCGACATCCAGGTGGCGCCGCCCGGCATGCTGGCGGAAGAACGGCAGCAGCACCGCCCGGGTCGAACATCGCCAGGCGTAACGATTGGAGATGCCCAGTACCCACCAGTCGTAGAGCTTGAGCACCAGCGGCGAGTACACGGCGGCGCCCTTGTCGGTGTCGTGGTTCACGAGAATTGCCTGTGGAGTGGGAGAACGCGAGGCGACAGCCTGCTGCCGCCCCGCTTCGACGCGAGGTGGGTGCCGTGTTCATCGACAGCGAACATGGCGCGTGACCTGCCTACTTCGCCTGCGCCGCCTGTTCGATCAACGCCGCCACTTCCGCCGGATGCGACACCATCACCACGTGCGACGCGCCCTTGATCACCACGGTCTTGCGCGAGTGGGCGCGCCTGGCCATGAACGCCTGCGCGGCGGGCGGGATGTTGAGGTCGGCGCTGCCGTAGACGAACCACGAGGGAATGGTTTTCCACGCGGCCGAGGTGCTCGCCTCATGCAGTGCCGCGTCGGTGACGGGACGCTGGCCCGCCGCCATCAGCGCCGCCTGCGCGGCAGGGACATCGGCGGCGAACTGTGCATGGAATTTGCCCTGCACGATGTACAGATCCTTGCCGCCATCGGCCAGCTCGACCGGCGGTGCGAGCGCCGGCCCGAGCGAGCTGCCCGGGAAGCGGCCGGCCAGTTCGCCGGCGCTTTCGCCCACATCGGGCGCGAAAGCCGCCACGTAAACCAGCGCTTTCACGTTGTCCAGACCGCTGGCCGCCTCGCTGATCACCGAGCCGCCATACGAGTGGCCCACCAGCACGACCGGTCCGTGGATGCTCTTGAGCACACTGGCTACCTCGGCGGCATCGCCCTTGACGCTGCGCAACTCGTTCGCCGCCGCGATCACCGTATAGCCCTTGGTGTGCAGACGCTGGATCACGCCGTTCCAGCTGGACGAATCGGCGAAGGCGCCGTGCACCAGCACGACGGTGGGCTTCGGCATGGGAGATTTCTGTGCCGAGGCCATCAGCGGCAACGCCAGTGCGATGGCGCCGAACAACGCGACAAAACGCTTGAATGCGAATTTCATGATCCTGTTTCCGTGTTGTGGGGAATGAGGGCACCGCCGACGCGGCTCAGACCAGGGTGATGACCACTTCGATGTTGCCGCGCGTGGCATGCGAATACGGGCAGGCCTGGTGCGCGCCATCGACCAGTTGCCGGGCCAGCACCCGGTCCATGCCGGGCAGCGACACCGCCAGCGCGACGGCAAGGCCATACGCGGTGTCGTTATCCGTCCGGCCCAGCGACACGCTGGCATCCACCGCCGTATCCACCGGCAATTTCAGCTTCATCGCCGCGGCCACGATCTGCATCGCGCCCATGAAGCAGGCCGAATAACCGACGCCGAACAACTGCTCCGGATTGGTGCCGGGCTTGCCCGAGCCGGGCGAGCTGAGCGTGACGTCGAGCGCGCCGTCGCTGGATTTGCCGGCACCCTCGCGGCCGCCGATGGTGTGGGTTTGCGCGGTGTACAGCACCTTCTCGAGTTTCCTGAGCATGACGAGTTTTCCTGAGAAACGGGATGAATGGATGTGCGACGACCTTCCGTGGCGTTGCCATGTCGCGCGCAGCGTTGCGGAACATGATCGACGGGCGCGCGGTGGCCGGCTTGCACAAAACGGCCATCGCTTGTCGACGTCATTCGATCCGGACCCGGCTTCGGATACCTGCCGCGATCACGGCAGCAGCGCCTGAAACCCGGGCCCGCATCGAATCCGCCATGCAGTGGCAGGCGAGATGACACCAAAGGACCGCGTCCGCAGCTATTGCACGATGGTGTCGGTCGATACCAAAGCATCACTGGCGGGTGCAGCGAGCATGCGTGGCTGCGTCCCCGGCGCGGCGACATGCGACACCTTCGTGCAATGGCATGTGGCGCCGCCCGCCCGTAACGTGCATCCCGCGCAAACAGCGCAGCGAACGCGTCGAGGAAAGACCCATGCATCGTTTCGAGAACAAGGTGGTCGTCGTCACCGGCGGCAGCTCCGGCATTGGCCTGGCTGCCGCCAGGGCATTTGCCGCCGAAGGCGCACACGTCTACATCACCGGCCGCCGGCAACACGAACTGGATCTGGCCGCCGCATCGATCGGCCGCAGCGTCAGCGCCGTGCGTGCCGACGCATCGCTCACGGCGGATCTCGAACAGCTCTACAAGACCGTCGGCGAACGCCACGGGCGCGTCGACGCGGTCTTTGCCAACGCGGGCTACGTCGAGAAGGGATCGCTGGGCGAGTTGTCCGAACAGCAATACGTCCGCCAGTTCGACAGCAACGTCAAAGGCGTGCTGTTCACCGTGCAACTGGCGCTCCCGCTGATGGCAGCCGGCGGCGCGATCGTGCTCAACGGATCCATCAACGCCTCGAAAGGCTTCGCCGGGAGCAGCCTCTACAGCGCCTCGAAAGCCGCCATCCGCTCCTTCGCGCGCTCATGGACACAAGACCTGCGCGGACGCGGCATCCGCGTCAACGTGGTCAGCCCCGGCCCCACCGAAACCAATGTCCTCGAAGCCAGCGGCTACACGGCGGACCAGGTCGTACAGGTCAGGAGCCAACTCGCCAACGCCATCCCGTTGGGGCGCATGGCCAGTCCCGATGAAGTCGCCCACGCCGTGCTGTTCCTGGCCTCGGCACAGAGCAGCTTCATGGCCGGCAGCGAGGTCTTCGTGGATGGCGGGATGGCGCAGGTGTGACGTCTCGGCGGATTTGTCCGTTTCCGCGTTCGCCGGTCAGTCGATCGTCGGAAGGACGAACCGGTCATTTCCCATTGCGCGGTGAACTACGGCGAGGAGATCTTCGGCGACCGATAAGCAATGAGCACGACGGCTGGCGTGCCCATTCCTGAGGCGGGTGTCCGAACCCTCATGGGGCCAGGTAGAAATCCATGGGGACAAGCTCGACCGCCCATCCGGCTTCTTCGCCACATGCAGCCGCCGGATGCATGGATGCGATGCGAAGCGCCTCGTCACGAGTGTCCGCCTCGATGATGAACAGGCCGCCCACCACTTCCTTCGACTCGGTGTAGGGTCCATCGCTGACGCATGTCTTGCCGCCGAGCGGGCGAAGCGTCCTCCAGTTGTCCGGATCGCCAAGCGAGGCGGAAACCAGAACCTTGCCGGTAGCGCGCATCTTCTCGTCCAATGCGGGGCATTGGCTCACCAATGCCTTGACGTCGTCCGGCGCCATCGCGGCGAACTTTTCGGGTGTGAAATAGGCCAGGCCGAGGTATTTCATGTGAACTCCTTTTGGGTGGCGATGCACTGACGACGAAGCAGATGATCGGAAATCGACAATGCTTCGGGAGAATTCCCAGCGAGGCCGCTTGGCTGAAGCGCCGAGCTGCTCCTCCTAGACCTCTTCAACGAGGCGAGCACCCGCCAGTTCCAGCCAACGGACGATCCCGATCTCCGCCAGAAAGGTCTCGTCGTGACTGACCACGACCAGCGCGCCTTCGTATGCGCGCAGGGCGTCTTCCAGCAACGCGACGGTGTCGAGGTCGAGATTGTTGGTCGGCTCGTCGAGCAACAGCAATTGCGGTGCCGGTGTGGTGTGCAGCACGCAGGCGAGTACGGCGCGCAGGCGTTCGCCGCCGGACAGATCGCCGGCGGGAAGGTGCATGCGCGAGCCCTGGAACTGCAGGCGGGCGAGCAGGTTGGCGCGTTCCTGCGGGGGCATCTCCGGGGTGAAGGTGGCGAAGTTCTCGACGACCGAAAGCGCGGGATCGAGCAGGTCGAGGCGTTGCGACAGGTAGGCGATGCGGCCGGGGCTGCGGCGGATGTGACCTGCATCCGGTTGCAGGTCGCCGGCGAGCAGGCGCAGCAGCGTGGTCTTGCCGCTGCCGTTGGCACCGCGCAGGGCTATGCGTTGCGGGCCGCGGATGGTCAGGGCGATTCCGTGCTCGCCGAACAGCTCGCGGCCGCCTTGCCGCATGCACAGGCCTTCGCCGGCGAACAGCACGCGGTCGGCGGCGACGCGCGTGGCTGGCAGGGCCAGGTCCAGCGAGGTCGTTGCGGCCAGCGACTGCGTGGCTTCGAGCAGGCGCGCACGCACCTGTTCCACCCGATCGCCGTGGGTGCCGTCGGCCTTCGCTGCAGTCACCTGGGCGGAGCGTTTGCGATTGCCGGCGACGATGCGTGGCAGTCCGGCGTCGGCCAGATTTCGCGAGGCGTTGCCGGCGCGGCGCGAGGCGCGTTCGCGGGCCTGTTGCATCTCGCGCTTTTCGCGCTTCAGCTCGCTGCGCAGGTTGCGTGCCTGTTGTTCGGCGGCGTGTTGTTCGGTGGCCACGCTGTCGCGGTAGAAGTCGAAACCGCCGCCATGGAGCCGCAGGCTGGCAGGCGTCAGTTCGGCGATCTGGTCCATGTGCTGCAGCAGTTCGCGGTCGTGGCTGGCCACGAGCAGGCAACCCGACCACGTCTGCAACGTCGCGTACAAACGCTGGCGCGCGGCGCGATCGAGGTTGTTGGTGGGCTCGTCCAGCAGCAGCACGTCGGGCCGGCGCAGCAGTTGCGCGGCCAGCCCCAGCGACATCGCCTCGCCACCGCTGAACGTGGCCAGCCGCCGATCCAGCGGCATGTCGGGCAGCCCTACCCGCGCCAGCGCCGCGCCGGTGCGCTCGCGCAGGTCCCAGTCGTTGTCGACGCTGTCGAAATGCACGGGGTCGGCGTCGCCGTGCCGGATCGCGTCCAGTGCATGCAACCGTGTGGCAATGCCCAGGGCTTGCGCCACGGTGGCTTCGCGATCCATCGGCAGGTTCTGCGGGAGGTAGGCGACGACGCCATCCACGTCGATCTGGCCAAGCTGCGGTTGCAGCTCGCCGGCGAGCAGCTTGAGCAAGGTGCTCTTGCCCGCGCCGTTCGGTGCGACCAGGCCGGTGCGCGCGGGGCCGAGCGTGAACGAGAGGCCGTGCAGCACGGGCGTGCCGTCCGGCCAGGAAAAAACGAGGTTGGAAACGCGAATGCGTGGATCCGGCATGCGGGGATTCTCCATGGGTGCGCGCGGCCTTGTGCCATCTGCGCTGCGTAAGCCAGTCGGGTCGCCGCGGTGGCGGCGCTCCGGGCAGGTCTATGGATGAATCGAGTTGCTCACATGGGCTTCGGTTTTCCTGTGCGGCTGCGCAGTCGTTGCTTGCGCAGGACTTACGTCAGCAGCTGATCGTGGACGTGCAGGCTGCCGGTGAGCGTGCGATGCACCGGGCATCTTTCCGCCACGGCAAGCAGGTGCGCGCGCTGTTCCTCGCCGAGGTCGCCGGTGAAACGCAGTTGGCGATGGATAGCCTGCACGCGCGCGTCGTCCTGCTCGCAGTGGTCGCAATCCTTCGCGTGGTTGCGATCGTGCGAAAGAGTGACCTCGACGGATTGCAGCGGTATCGCTTCGCGCCTGGCCACCAGGCGCAAGGTCATCGCGGTGCACGCACCCAGCGATGCCAGCAGCAGATCGTACGGGGTCGGGCCTGCGTCCTCACCGCCGACATCGCGCGGTTCGTCGGCGATCATGGCGTGGGTGGCGGTGTCGATGGCAGTAGCCAGGCTGTCGCCGCTGTTGATCACCCGCACCGTGCCCGCCGCGGGCTTTTGCGCGGCAGGCGCACTGTCGAGATAGCGATCGGCCCAGCAGGCGACCATGCGCGCCACGTAGCGGGCATCGGGATCCTTCAGCAGCAGGTGGTCGGCATCGTCCAGGCTGAGGAAGGTCTTGGGATGCCTGGCCGCCTCGAACAGGCGGCGCGCATGATCGATGCCGACGATGGCGTCATGCGGTGCGTGGGCGATCAGCAGCGGGACGTGCAGATGGCTCACCGCGTGCAGGATGTCGGCTTCGCGTGCCGCCTTGAGGAACGACGCACTCAACGGAAAATTGCGCCCGCCGATCGATACCTCGCCGCTGCCCTGCTGCTCGATCTCCTGCAGGTCACCCTGAATGCTGTCGAGCACGTGGCCGGCATCCGAGGGCGCGCCGATGGTGGCCAGCGCCCGCGTCGACGGGATGCGGGCGGCCGCCGCGATCACCGCTGCACCGCCGAGGCTGTGGCCGATGAGCAGTTGCGGCGCGCCGATGGTGTCGGCCAGGTGCTCCGCCGCCGCGATCAGGTCGTCGACGTCATTGGGAAAACCCACGCTGGCGAAATCGCCCTCGCTGGAACCCAGTCCGGTGAAATCGAAACGCAGCGTCGCGATGCCGAGCCGGGCCAGCTCGTCGGTGATCCTCACGGCGGCCCGGCTCGAACGCGTGCAGGTGAAGCAATGCGCGAACAGCGCCACCGCGCGAACCGGTCCTGCCGGGCGCACCACGGTTCCCGCGAGCACGTGGCCGGAGCGGGTCCTGAAACGGGTGTCGGCGTTGGGCATGGCGAATCTCCCTGCAACTGCATCGATGTCCCGGCACGAAGCGTGTCCGTCTTCAGACCGTATTGTCGCGCACCGGCGGAAAATCGGTCGAGGCGCTCAGTTCGCGCCACCGCGCGAGTTCTTCCCGCCTGGCGAGGTCGGCCTGCTCGATGATCTTCAGCGCATCGCTGCCCAGCGGCAGGCGCAACGGCGGCTCGCGCAGCGACGCCAGCCTGACGATGACCTGTCCGGCGCGCTTCGGATCGCCGGGCTGCTGGCCGTTGTAGACGCGTTGCGCCCGCGCGGTGGCGCCGACGACGGCGTCGTATTCGGGCCGGCCTTCCCTGAGCGTGGTGGACGCGCCGGCGAAGTCGGTGCGAAAGCCGCCGGGTTCGATCACGGTCACGCGCACACCGATCAGGGCCATTTCCTTCGCCAGCGATTCGGAGAAACCCTCGATCGCCCACTTCGCCGCCGAGTACGGCGCGCGGCCCGGCGCACCGATGCGTCCGCCCACCGACGAGAACTGGATGATGTGGCCGCTGCGCTGCTCGCGCATCACGGGAATCGCGGCCTTGGTCATGATGATGGTGCCGAACAGGTTGGCGTCGATCTGGCGGCGGAAATCCTCCAGCGTGGCGTCCTCGACCGAATCGACGTCGCCATAGCCGGCGTTGTTGACCAGCACGTCGAGCCCGCCAAACGCCTGCACCGCCGTGTCCACGGCGCGCGCGGCTGCCGCCGGATCGGTGACGTCCAGCGCGACCACGCGCACCGCGCCGCCGTAACGCTGCGCAAGGTCGGTCAGTTTTGCCGGATCGCGTGCCGTCGCGACCAGACGGTGGCCCGCATCGAGCACGGCCTCGGCCAGGGCGCGGCCGATGCCGCGCGAGCTGCCGGTGATGAGCCATCGTTGTGCCATGTCGATTCCTCTCTTTGAATTTGCGCGTGACGGCAATCGGCAACGGAACGCTCAGGGCGCCCATCGCGTGAACACGAAATCGCGACCTTTCACGCGCGCCTGATGGCAGGCGAAACAGGTGCGATGCTGCGCCTCGTCGGCTGGCTTGCCGTCGACGAAGCGGCCGAAACCCCAGCCGCCGGTGGCCGCGTATTTCTTCGAGTCCTTGACCATGAACTGCACCGTGGTGGCCGCGCCGGGGATGGAAGCCGGCTCGAACTCCGGCGAAGGCACGTGCTTCCAGGCGAGCTTGGCCAGCACGGTGCCGTCCGGGAACGGCAGCGTGCCGTCGCGATAGGCCTCAATCGCGATCCTGTTGCCAAGCACGGCGCGAAGCTCGTTCAGCGGGGCGGCCTCCTGCGCCGGCGCGATCAGTTGCCATTGCCGGTAGTCGTCGGGGACGGTGACACCGTAGATCGGTGAGGCTGGCTTGCTGGTCGGGCTGGCATGGGCGACGAACGCCGCGGCCAGTGCGCATGACGTGACGGCTGCGGTGAGTACGACGAGATGTACCGGTTTCATTGGAGCGCTCCTTCCGAAAAACCCCACTTCCTTCGAATCGTCATTCCCGCGTAGGCGGGAATGACGGCAGAAAAGGTGGTGATTCGGACTCACTTCAACCTGGCGTCAAAGATGATCGGCGTCGATCACCGCCTGGGTGAAGGCCTGCGGATCTTCCTGCGGCAGGTTGTGGCCGATGCCGCCGGTGATCAGCCGGTACTCGTACTTGCCGGTGAAGCGCCTGGCATACGCTTCGGCCGGCGGATGCGGCGCGCCGTTGGCGTCGCCTTCCATGGTGATCGTGGGCACGTTGATCGCGGGGAAGGTGGCCAGCTTCTTCTCCAGCGCCGCGTACTTCGCCTCGCCCCGGGCCAGGCCCAGCCTCCAGCGATAGTTGTGGATCACGATGGCGACCTGGTCGGGGTTGTCCAGCGCGGCGGCGCTGCGCTCGAAGGTGGCGTCGTCGAAGTGCCACTTCGGCGATGCCAGTTGCCAGATCAGTCTGGCGAAATCGTGGCGGTACTTGTCGTAGCCGTCGCGGCCGCGGTCGGTGGCGAAGTAGTACTGGTACCACCACGGCAGTTCGGCCTTCGGCGGCAGCGGCTGTCTGCCGGATTCCTGGCTGCCGATCAGATAGCCGCTGACCGAGACCAGCGCCTTGACGCGCTGCGGCCACAGCGCGGCCACGATGTCGGCCGAGCGCGCGCCCCAGTCGTAGCCGGCCAGTTCGGCGCGCGGGATCTTCAGCGCGTCCATGAAGTCGATGACGTCCTGCGCCAGCGCGGCCGGCTCGGCATTGCGCATGGTTTTCGCGGACAGGAATCGCGTATCGCCGTAGCCACGCGCATACGGCACGAGTACCCGATAGCCCTTCGCCGCCAGCGCCGGTGCGACGTCGTCGTAGCTGTGGATGTCGTAGGGCCAGCCGTGCAGCAGGATCACGACCGGACCATCGGCAGGCCCAAGCTCGGCGTAGGCCACGTCCAGCACGCCGGCGCGGATGTGTTTCAGCGGACCGAGCGAGCCATGCGCGGCTGCCGATGCCTGAGCAGGTACCGGCTTGATGGCTTGCGCGGCCGCTGTGCCGAGAAACCCCAGCGGCAGCATGGCCACGGCAAGGATCGACGCGCACAGCAAGCGGCGGCGGGACGATTCGGCTTTTCCGTTCAACGGGTTCACTTTCATGGCGATTCTCCGTGGCAGGCGCATGGCCTGGCGTTCTGGCTCATGCGAGCCGGCAGATGAGTGGCATCCGGCGAACCGGTGGCCGTGGTTTTCCTGCGATCAATCAAGCGCAACGCGTCGCTGATGCGCGCGCCAGGCCAGCAACGCCGCCTGGACGATGAAGAACACGCCGCCACCGGTGGCGTAGACGGACAACACATCAAGCGACGGCTGCTCGCCCGCGGCGCGAACGACGTAAGAGATGCCGACGCACGCCATCGATGGTGGTGACGAAATCCGGCAGCGCGTTCAACCGCACCTCCACCTTGCGCCAGTCGTAGCCGTTGCCCCAGTACGTCAGCAGCGCCTGCAGGGTCGCCAGCTGGACGCCTTGCGTCGTGTCGCCGACGGGCTCCTTGTCGGGCCAGCGCGTATCGGCGATGCGCTTGCGCAGGTCGGCCAGCCGCGCCTCGGGCACATGGATGTGGAACGGGCGGATGCTGGCGTCCTCGCGCGCGGGTGCCTGCCCCGGGCCGGCGACGGACGCCGCGTGGACGGCGCACGCCAGCGGCATCAGGGCCAGTGCGCAAGCGAGCGCGAGGGATCCGAAGCTCGTCGGACGACGTGAAGACCAGGCGGTGACAGCTGAAAACATGATCGATCTCCGGGGAGGGTTGGCGACGGCGCGCGATGCGATGCCGCCGGTGCCGTGGCCCAGGGACATGCGGCACGGGGCGGGAACGATCACACCAGAAGTCCCGCAGCCGGACGATTGGACGATGGTGTCGGTCGATACCTTGGTATCGTGCCGCCGTGCCAAACCAGGTGCCAGCAGACCCGTGGCCCCTGAGCGGGTCGCGCTCGGCGGAGGCGTGCCGTTTGCTTGATTTAAGAAGAGCGTCGCACCAGCATCGTTTGCACCGTTGGGGCAAGCCACGACCTTCCAGGAAGACCGGCCATGCGCAGACACGTTTTCGTCCTGATGCTTTTCGCGTTTTCGCTGTTCGCCCGGGGAGCGCAGGCGCAAGTGGCGCTCATCCCGCAGCCGGACCATATCGAGACTGGCCAGGGCAGCTTTGCGCTTGACCGGAACGTGCGCATCGTCGCGCCGGCCGATCGGCGCGCGCAGGAGATCGCGGCCTTCCTGCGCGACGGCATCCGCCAGCAGCACGGTATCGCGTTGCGAACAGGCACCGCCAAGGACCGGCCACGCATCGAACTGCGCATCGATCCATCGGTGCAAGGCGAAGAGGCCTACCGGCTCACCGTCACGCCGCAGCAGGTCGTGATCGCGGCCGCCGACGATCGCGGCCTGTTCTGGGGTGTGCAGACGTTGCGGCAACTGTTGCCCACGGGTCACGGAAGCACGCTCGCGATTCCCGCCGTGCGCATCGACGACGCGCCGCGCTACGCGTGGCGTGGCGTCATGCTGGATGCGGCCCGGCACTTCATCCCGGTGGCGCTGGTCAAGCAGCAGATCGACCTGCTCTCGCGCTACAAGCTCAACGTGCTGCACTGGCACCTGACCGACGACCAGGGCTGGCGGATAGAGATCCGCAAATACCCGAAGCTCACCAGCGTCGGCGCCTGGCGCAGCGAGGCCGACGGCAGCCGCAGCGGCGGCTTCTACACCCGGCAGGACATCCGCGACGTGGTCGAATACGCGCGCCGGCGCAACGTCATGATCGTGCCGGAGATCGAGATGCCGGGCCACGCGTCGGCGGCAGTCGCCGCCTACCCGTCGCTGTCCTGCCCGAAGCAGCCGATCCCGGTACCGACCACCTGGGGCGTGTTCACCGACATCTACTGCGCCGGCGACGAGGCGACCTTCACCTTCCTGCACGACGTGCTCGATGAAGTGGCCGCGCTGTTTCCCGCGCCGTACATCCACATCGGCGGCGACGAGGTGCCCAAGCAGCAATGGACGCAGAGCGCGTCGTCGCAGCAGCGCATGCATGACGAAAAGCTGGCCGATGTCGATGCGCTGCAGAGCTGGTTCGTCCAGCGCATCCAGCGCGACCTCGAAGCACGCGGCAAGACCCTGGTCGGCTGGGACGAAATCCTCGAAGGCGGCGCCGACCGCAACGCCGTGGTCGAAATGTGGCGCGGCGATGCCGAGGCGGCCAAGGCGCTGGCCAACGGCAACCGCCTGATCGTCGCCGGTCCGTTCTATCTCGACAGCTCGATCGACGAGCTCACCACACAGGACATCTACCGCATCAATCCGTTTGCCTCGCCGGCCTTCGCCGGCCACGAAAGCCAGGTGCTCGGCGCCGAGGCACCGCTGTGGAGCGAATACGTCACCCCGCGCAATCTGGAAGCGATGCTCTATCCACGCGTCATCGCGCTGGCCGAACGCCTGTGGAACCCCGACGCCCGTGACTACGCCGACTTCCAGCGACGCCTGCGCGCGCAATACCCGTGGCTGGACGCGCAACACATTGCCTACGGCCCGGAAGACCGCGACCTGGTCGACTACAAGCTCGAGTTCAACGCGGCCCACCACCGCTGGCGCGTGCGCGCCGCGCGCGGCTTCGACGACATCGCGCTGCATTACACGACCGACGGCAGCGAACCGGATGCACAGTCGCCCACCTTCGGCGACGTGCTGGATCGCTACACGGCAGCCACGCTCAAGATCACACCGTATCGCCACGGCGTGCCTTACCTGACCAGCCGAATGTTCCAGATGGTGGACAACCAGGCGCTCGGCAAACCGGTGACTTACCTCACCGCCCCCGACGCGCACTACGCCGGCACCGCGACGCAACTGGTCGACGGTGTGATCGGCAGCAATGACGACTACAACGACGGCTTGTGGGTCGGCTGGCGCGGCGCGGACCTTGCCGCAACCATCGACCTCCAGCCCGCCAAGCCTTTCCACAGCATCCAGATGCGTTTCCTGCAGCAGAGCGGTTCATGGGCCTTGCTGCCCAAGCTCGTCACCTTCGCCGTTTCCGATGACGGCAAGACCTGGCGCACGCTGCAGTCGACGCCGATCGACGTCCAGCCGATGGATCTTCGCGTGATGGTCCGCACCGTACGCTTCGACGCCAACACGCCGGTTACCGCCCGCTACCTGCGGGTCACTGCGCAGAATTATGGACTGCTTCCTGTGGGCCATGAGGGTGCCGGGAAGCCGGCGTTTCTGTTTACCGACGAGATACTGGTGCAGTGAAGCTCACAAGTGACGTTCTCTCGCAAATGCCTTCAGCGAAGTTGGGAAGTCGAATGACCTGCGAGGCAGCTGCCAAATCGCTTTGACGGCCGCTAGCGGCCGGGAGCAGTCACTTGAAAGTGCACCCTGACCCGGGTTTCGATCTGATGGCCGCCTTCCCCTCTCGTCCTCAGCTCCTCTTGGCGAGCTTCGCGAAGGCGCTAGGCGAGGCATCTTCAAAGCGGTCCACCAGCAGATTCACGAATGCGCTCACCCGTGCGCTCACATGCCGGCGCGATGGATACAACGCCCAGACTTCGATAGGCCGGTCGCCGAGCGTGCCCCAGTCAATCAGTCGGCCGGCGTCGATATCGTTCCGCACCAGCGAGCGTGGCATGGCGGCGGCACCGACGCCTGCAAGTACCGCATCGTGGATCATCGCCATGGACGAAAGACGCAGCACGCTGCGCGTCGCTATGGTCAGGTCGCTGCGTGCGCGGCGTAGATGCCATGCAGCCTCGACCGGTGCGCGGAGCAGGGTGATGACGGGCACGGGGGCATCGCGTTTTCTCGTCGGCCGCGACAGCGACGGCGCGGCCACGACCACCTGCACGTCACGCAGGAAGCAGCGTCCGGCCAGTTCGGTCGAAGGGTCGGGATTGGCGCGGATGATCAGATCAAAGTCGTCGTCCACCGGATGCACGAAACGATCTTCGGCGACGACTTCCAGTTGCACCTGCGGGTAGGCGAGCGCGTAATCCGCGGCGATGCGTCCCAGGCCGCGTTGGCCGAACAGCGCCGGCGCGCTGATGCGCAGCCGACCGCGCGGCGTGCGGATGCCCCGCCGCAGCTTGTCGCCCACTTCATCGATGTGCTCCAGCAGCGATTGGGTCTGCTGCTGCAGTTCGCGCCCTTCCTCGGTGAGGCGCAGCTCGTGGCCACCGCGTTCGAACAGGCGCACGCTGAGTGCGTCCTCGAGCTGGCGCACTCTTCGTGACAGCGTGGCCTTGGGCCGTCCGGTGATCCGTGCGGCGCGACCGACGCCGCCATGGCGTGCCACGTCATTGAAATCGGCCAGCGCGAGCAGATCCATGGGTGTTCCATTGGTGGGACGGGGTGTCCAGATTATGCGGCTATCGGTAGCCATCCTGAAACAGGAGGATGAGGCCACTCGCCACCCAACCTCATCACTGAAGGAGACACCCCATGAACATTCTGGTTACTGGCAGCACCGGCACCATCGGCAGCCTGGTCGTTCGCGGACTGGCTGCGCAGGGCGCGCGTGTCCATGCATTGACGCGTGATCCGGACAAGGCCACGTTCCCGGCGGGCGTTATCGCCGTCAAGGGCGACATGACCGACATTCGCGTCGATGCGCGCCGCATTGAAAGAGGTCGACACGCTGTTCCTGCTCAACGCCGTTGTCGCCGACGAGGTGACCCAGGCGATCAGCACGTTGAGCCTGGCGCGCGAGGCCGGCATCAAACGCATCGTGTACCTGTCGGTGCTCAACAGCGATGCCTATACCGATGTGCCGCATTTCACCGGCAAGTACACGGTGGAGCGGATGATCGAGCAGTTCGACCTGCCGGTGACGGTGCTGCGCCCGTCCTACTTCATGCAGAACGACGCCATGCTCCGCGACGGCTTGCTGCAGCATGGCCGCTACGGCATGCCGATCGGCGATGTCGGGGTATCGATGGTCGATGTGCGCGATATCGCGGAGATCGCGGTGGCCTCGTTGCTGCGTCGTGCGCGCGCGCAGGCACCGTTGCCGCGCGAGGTGATCGAGATCACCGGCCCGGAAGCGCTGACCGGCGATGCGCTGGCGACGATCTGGTCCGGTGTGCTCGGCCAACCGGTCACGCATGGCGGAAACGATCTCGATGCCTACGAAGCTTTCCTGGCCGGCGTCATGCCGTCCTGGTCAGCCTACGACCTGCGCTTGATGCTGGCACGCTTCCACACCGACGGCATGCTCGGCAAATCGCATGCGGTCGATATCCTCACCGGCCTGCTTGGCCATGCACCGCGCAGCTATCGCGATTTCGCCGCGGAGCTGGCGAAGACGTGGCGGTCGGCCTGACAGCGCAGGGAGGTAATCAATCCAATTTGATTGCCTCCGTCCCCTTCGATCGCTGTCGAACGGGACTGAAAGAGCCGAGCGCGGCACCCGGGAGTCCCAAGCGCGGCACGCCGAGAGCCAGACGCCACACTAAAAGAGCCGGCCTTGGCACTCGGAGAGCCAAGCGCCGCAGGAAAAGAGCCAAGCCTGGCACTCGCGGGAGCCACGCTCCGCCGAAAAAGAGCCGCGCTCGGCTGGAAAAGAGCCGGCGTCGGGACTCGGCGAGCCAGGCGCCGGTGGAAAAGAGTCGGGTTTGGTACGGGGGAGTCGCGGGCGGGTCTTTTTGTCGGGTGCGAAGAGCACCTCTATGGGAGGTAGAGGGCCGGCACGCCATCGCGGGCGCGCTGGTCGTCGGAACGGCGAACGAGAAATCGTTCTTTCTGCTGGCCTCGTCGATCCACGCCCATGATGTCGGCGAAGGGGCCGATGAAGGGGCAAAGGTGACTAATCCCATTTAATTACCTCCGTGCCCTTTGATCGGCAGGCCGGAAAGTCTGGTCTATAGTGGCTTCTTCCGGTCGAATACGGTGCCGGACGGCGACACATGGGGGCTGAGGGAACGATGCCAGAGATGCTCATTCAGAACCTGGCCAAGGCGAAGGGGAAATAGCCATGCACGAGATCATCTGCCCGCACTGCGGGAAAGCATTCAAGATTGACGAGGCTGGGTACGCGAACATCCTGAAACAGGTTCGCGACAGCGAGTTCGAGCAGCAGTTGCACGACCGGCTGGAGCTGGCCGAGCAGGACAAGCGGAACGCCGTCGAGCTCGCCGAGACCAAGGTCGCCAGCGAATTGCAGAAGGCTGCCGCGGCCAAGGACGCCGAGATCCAGGAACTCAAGGCCAGGCTCGATGCCGGTGAGGTCGCGCGGAAGCTCGCCGTGACCGAGGCCTTAAGCGCCGTGGAAAAAGAGCGCGACATGCTCGCGAACGAACTTGAGCAGGCGAAGCACGACAAGCAAGCCGCTTCCAAGCTAGCCGAGGCGATGCTCGCTAACGAACTGCAGAAGGCCGCCGCTACGAAGGACGCGGAGATCCAGGGCCTGAAGGCCAAGCTCGACGCCATCGAGGTTACGCAGAAGCTCGCGATCACCGAGGCAGTCAGTGCGGTCGAGAAGGAGCGCGACGAACTGAAGAGCGGCCTTGAGCGAGCGGAGCTTGAGAAGCAGCTCGCCGAGAAGTCGCTCAAGGACAAGTACGAGACGCAGATCAAGGATCGCGATGACGCGATCGAGCGCCTCCGGGACATGAAGGCTCGCCTGTCGACCAAGATGGTTGGCGAAACCCTCGAGCAGCACTGCGAGACCGAGTTCAACCGCATTCGAGCGACGGCATTTCCGAGGGCATATTTCGAGAAGGACAACGACGCGCGGACTGGCAGCAAGGGCGACTACATCTTTCGCGACTCGGATGAGGCTGGCACCGAGATCGTCTCGATCATGTTCGAGATGAAGAACGAGAGCGATCAGCACCGCGACGAAGAACAAGAACGAGGACTTTCTGAAGGAGCTCGACAAGGACCGCAACGAGAAGGGCTGCGAGTACGCGGTGCTGGTCTCCCTGCTCGAGCCCGACAGTGAGCTCTACAACACCGGCATCGTCGACGTGTTCCACCGCTACCCGAAGATGTACGTCGTCCGGCCGCAGTTCTTTCTTCCCGATCATCACGCTGCTGCGGAATGCGGCGATGAACTCGCTGAAGTACAAGTCGGAGCTTGCGCTCGTTAAGGCGCAGAACATCGACATCACGAACTTCGAGAACGAGCTCGAGACGTTCAAGACCGGCTTCGCGAAGAACTACGAGCTCGCCTCCAGGCGGTTCAAGACGGCGATCGAAGAGATCGACAAGTCCATCGACCACCTTCAGAAGACGAAGGAAGCCCTGCTCGGCACCGAATCGAACCTTCGTCTTGCGAACAACAAGGCGGAGGACGTGACGATCAAGAAGCTGACCCGGGGCAACCCGACGATGGCGGCCAAATTTGCCGAGCTCAAAAATCAAGATGCCTCCGATGCCGTAAGAGTAGGAGACGGCAGCCAAAGCTATCCGACGCATAAATTGTCTTTAACCGAAAATCAGTTTCATTTGTGGAATCGAGACGACTTTCATCGAAACAGGGAACAGCGCCTCCGGCGTGACTGTGTACCTAAATGGGGATCGCTTGGCGCCACAATGGATTAACTACGGTCAAAATATCCCGGAAAGAAAGGCCTTAAAACAGAAAGTATTTATGGCGTAAGGGAAATGGAAGCAAATAACAACTGGATATGCCATGACTAACAGAAGCGCCGTTGACACTATACGGGGATACTTTTACCAGTTCGATCTATCAATCCTCAGCGTGTTGCAACTGGTGTCGCCGAACGACTCCGTCGAGATCGAGTGCACCGAGGACATCGACATCCGTACCGCAACCGACGTCACGGCCACGCAGTGCAAGTATTACGCGAAGACCGAATACAACCACTCCGTAATCAAAGACGCGGTAAGACACATGGTGTCCCACTTTTTTAAGGAAACTTAGCGGGTCCGAAACCAAAGGTCTTTTATTCCATCAAGGGCCACTATGCCTCGGGCCAGGAAAAGCTGGACGGCGGCATCGACGTCGATTTTCTGAAAAGTAACTTCCTCACGTACTCGGAGGGGAAAGGCGCTGCCAAGGTCACCCGCTACCACCATTCCGAGCTAGGCCTTTCCGATGCCGATCCCGAGAATTCCTGAAACTCCTCACCATCGACGTCAGGGCGAAGGAGTTTGACGAACAATACTGCAAGGTCATCGGCACCCTTAGGTCTATCCTTGGAGGCACGCCGTTCTCCGCCGAGTACTTCTACTACAACAACGCGCTGGCCGTTATCCGCGAGCTCTCGATCAAGGCGGCCCCCGCGGATCGGACAATTACCAAGAACGAGTTCTTGGCAAGGATCAACACCTCCACTGTCCTTTTTAATGAGTGGTTCGTTGAGAAGAGGGGCAAGAAGGCACAGCTTGCCGCGCTCCGCAAGGAATACTTCACAGAGCTAAACGTGTCTCCGCACGAGCGTGTCTTTCTGGTCGAGACGAGTACGGACTCGTACGTCCGAAGTGACCTAAAGGACCTTTTCTTCGAGCTTTCCAGGAAATGGGCCAAGCTGTCCGCACGCGAGCCTTCCCCTTTCTGTCCGTACATCTACGTCCACGGCGTACCAGACGATGAGCTGCTCGCGCTGAAGAAAGAGCTCCATGCAGAGATTAAGAACTATAGACGGTCACGACTTCCAAGGAGCGGACTTCAGCTATCAATCAATCATGCAGAAAGCCACGCATGGCAACGGGATAAAAATAAAAGTCTTGAACACCCTTCTCAACGTCGAGCAAACCGTAGATGCCATTACCAATACTCGGCGCATTTATCAGTTCCACATGGGCAGTAGCTACTTCGACTACAACAAGCCTGCGGTCCGGCACGTCAAGATCCAGGTAGAGCAGCTATCGGACATCAAATCCATCATCTAACCGAAGGCACATGAACATGGCGCGCGCACACAGAGAGCAAATTAACGCCCAGGTAATCGCGGTTTTCCCCGACAAGGTACGCATCGTTGTGGACGACCTCGAAGGCTTCAAGGTAGCGGAAGAATCGCTGAAGGTCGGCTCTTACGTGAAGATTGCGGACAACGAGAACGCGGTTCTCATAGCCATTATCGAGAACTTTCAAATTTCTGTCAGTGCGGACGGGAAGCGAGAGCACATCATCGAAGCTTTCCCGCTTGGCATTCTGAGGGACGGCAAGTTCGAGCGCGGTGGTGACTCGCTAGCAATCCCTCCGAAGGAAGTCCAGCCCGCGACAATCGCCGATATAAAAAAAATCTACGACGACTCAGTACCGGAAGAGGAGAAGTTCTGCTTTGCGACCCTAGCGTCGAACAAAATGTGCCCGTGCCCGTCAGTGGAAATAAGTTCTTTAACAAACATATCGCCGTGGTCGGTTCCACTGGCTCAGGAAAATCGCACACCCTCGCAACAATCATTCAAAACGCGGTGAAGGAAAAGGACGGCGACTTCTCACTCAACAACTCGCACGTGATCATTTTCGACATTCACTCAGAGTACAAGTCAGCGTTCCCTACCGCAAACCACATCGACATCTCAAACTTAGTCTTGCCATATTGGATGCTGAACAGCGAAGAGCTGGAGGAGTTCTTCCTCGACACTGAAGCCCAACGATCATAACCAGAGGAACATCTTCAAGGAAGCCATCATTAAGGACCGCCGTGCAAAGTTCAGCGGCTCGGAGGCCGAAAAGAAAAAAATTCACTTGGACACGCCTATCCTATTCGACATCAAGGAGGTGCTTGCGTACGCAATTGCAAAGAACGAGGAGATGATCGATTCGGGGGAATCTACGCCGCTAGCAATAAGGAAAAGGCCGGGCAGCCGGAATTACACACAGGGCAGCCTTTACGGGAAGCTGACCAACTTCGTGAACCGGCTTGAGAACAAGGTGAGCGACAGCAGGCTCGACTTTTTTTCTTTGGCGAAAAGTCGAAGAGCATTACGTTCGAGATACGCTCCGGTAATTACTCGGGTACCCGTCGCTTAACGAGTCGAACGTAACCGTCATCGACCTCAGCGGGGTCCCATTTGAAGTGCTCAGTATCACGGTCTCGCTCATTTCGCGCTTGGTGTTCGAGCACGGGTACATCTACAAACGCATTCGCTGCGCCAACAATCCCAGCGAGAAGATCAACAGCGACGTGCCTATTCTGCTGGTCTATGAGGAAGCGCACAAATACGTCCCGAACAGCGATCTCTCCAAGTACCGCTCATCTAAGGTCTCGATCGAGCGGATCGCGAAGGAGGGTCGGGAATACGGCGTCACTTTGCTGCTCGCGAACCAGCGCCCATCGGAGATATCCGAAACGATCTTCTCTCAATGCAGAACTTCATCGCTATGCGCCTAACAAATCCAACGGACCAAGGCTACGTGAAGAAGCTACTTCCGGACTCGCTTGGCTCACTGATCGACAAGATGACGTCGTTCCGGCAAGGAGAAGCCTTGCTGGTGGGTGAAGCAATCATCCTTCCATCAATCGTTCAGATCGATCCATGCACTGATGCACCCTCCTCGAACGATATCCCGTCTGGCAGCTCTGGAAGGAGGAATGGAAAGAGATGAACTTCGCGGCAATCAAGGGAGAGTGGTACCCGTAAGGGGCACTCGGACATTTCACCCAAAGACGGCGGCAGTCTGGATCTGCCTTCCCGTGCCGCGATAGCAGCGGCTAATCGTCTACATCAACTTCAGGGTCAGGCCTTGTTTTGCCACATATGCCTGACCACTTGAGCAGGCTTGCACTTCAGCGCCGTTGCTCTCGCTGTTGCCTTTGACCTTGATCTCACTTCCCTTGTGAGGCGGTGAGCCGTGGACGACAGGCCCGCAGGGGAGTCGACACGATGTCGACTCCTTTTCGCCAGGACAGGATGTGCTGTCGAAAAGCCCGGCCGCGGCTCACGGACTTGTCGGGCGCAGCCCGGCAAGCGCCGAGGAGGGTGGCCTCTCTTTTGGTGACTTTTCTCTGGCCACGCAGAGAAAAGTCACTCGGCCACCGCAGGTGGACGAAACGCTCTTGCTCTACAAGCGGTAAGGCCGCCTAAACAATCGGCACCTGACTCACATTGTTCTTCGGATCCATCCAGAACGACTCGTTGACGAAGCGCGCGAAGATCTCCCGCGGCAAAATCGACGTGCGCTCGATCGGCTCCACCTTCGGCCGCACGGCAGTGCAACCCAGGCATCCCGACGCGGGCGTCGAACTCGTCCGCGCTGAAGGCGAGGTTTTCGAAGTCGTGCTCGAACCAGGGTTCGCCAATGAACTGATACACCGCGCGCATCGCCGCCGCAGGATTGCGCACCAGACTCTCGTAAGTCAGCAGCAGCAGATGGCCAGGCGCGTACTGGCCGTAGAACGCATCCTTGGTCGCCTGGAAGGCGAAGCCCACCATGCCGCGCGGATCGGTCAGCGCCTCGACGCGCGAGTACACCGTGGTGTTGGTGTCGAAGCGGAACACCTTGCTGACGCCGACCGGTTGCCGGCGCACCAGGCGTTCCATGCTGTCCAGCACCCAGGACAGCTGGCGCACGCAGGCGATGACCTTCGCTTCCGGGAACAGCGTCTCGAGCAACGGCATGCGGCTGCACCACAGCCGGCTGGTGTCGAACACGACGCCGGCGTCGGCCTGCCGCGGCGTAGAAGTTCTCGACCAGGCCGCGCAGCATCGCGGCGCGCTGGTCGTCGGAGACGTCGAAGGAGAAATCGTTCTTGCTGCTCGCCTCGGCGATCACCACGCCCATGATGTCGGCCAGCGGGCTGGTCATGCCGGCGCGGAAGCGCGGGTTCTGGTTGAGGATGGCGGCCAGCAGCGTGCTGCCCGAGCGTGGCAGGCCGGAAATGAAATGGAATTTCCGGGCCGGCTTGGCGACGTCGTGTGCAGCAGGCATGGGGGCTCCTCCTCTGGCGGTGACGTGGATGGCAGAACGACGCCCGGCGGGCTCCGTCGGATGGTATAGCGATCGGGCTAGGCGATGCGCGCGGTCGAGGCGCGGATGCGCATCTGGTAGTCGACCTCGACCATCCTGGCCTCGCCCTTGTTCAACACGCGCAGCAGCAGCTCCTGGGTCGCGCGGCGACCCATCTCGCGCACGGGCTGGTGGATGGTGGTGAGCGGCGGCCACACCTGCGTCGCGATGGTGGTGTCGTCGAAGCCGCAGATGGAGATGTCGCGGGGAATCGACACCCCGGCTTCCGCGGCGGCCCAGATCGCGCCGACGGCCATGTCGTCGTCGCCCGCGAACACGGCGGTCGGCCGCAGCGGCAGGGCCAGCAGCTGGCGCATGGCTGCCACGCCCGACTCGAAGGAGAACCGGCCCTGGACCATGTACGCGGGGTCTTCCTTCAGCCCGGCCCGCGCGAGGCCGTCGCGATAACCGGCCACGCGCCAGATGCCGGCGCCGTGTTCCGGATCGCCGAGGATGTGGGCAATGCGGCGGTGGCCGAGCGACACCAGGTGTTCCACCATCGCCGCGGCCGCTTCGCGCTCGCGCAGCATCACGCCGATGCTGTTCTCGGGATGGTCACGCGGCGCGATCGAGGCGAACGGCACGCCCTGCTTGTGCAGGCAATCGAGGAGTTGCGGGTGGTCGGTGAGCGGCGGGGTGAGGATCAGCCCGTCGGGCCGGTGCCGCGACAGGATGTCCTCGACCCGCTCGACGAAGTCCGCCGCGGTGGACACCAGCGGCTGCACCATCATGCTGTAGTGCTGCGCCTCGCATGCCTCCAGCACGCCGGCCTGCACTTCCATGATGTAGCTGGGCGAGCGGTTGTCGTACAGCAGGCCGATCATGAAGGAGCGATTGGTGGCCAGGCTGCGCGCCGACGTCAGCGGCCGGTAGTTGAGCTCGGCCACGACAGCGGCCACGCGCTGGCGCATCGACTGGCTCACGTTCGGGTCGTTGTTGAGCACCCGCGAGATGGTCTTCTTCGAGGTGCCGACGGCACGGGCGACGTCGGTGATGGTCACGCGTGTCATGAAAGCCTGCCCTGGTTCAAGGACTCTGTTCCTTCGAAGCATGCTGGACAACGACCGGGAAGCTCCGGGTGGGCGCGTTCCATCCGCTGACTTCGACCACCGGCGCCGCCTTCCCCCGCGCCGCGTAACGCGCCGTCACGGTGAGCGATTCGCCGGGCCAGAGCGTCACGTCGTTGTCGCTCCACAGGATCGGCAGCACCGGTTCGCCGCCTGCGGAGGGCTTGATCGACAGGTGCTGGAACATCGCCACCGCCCTGGACGACGGGGGCATCGTCAGCGTGACGGTGACCGTGTCCTCGGCCCCACTGCGCTGCAGCGTCGCCGAGACCTCGCTTGTCGCGACCGGCAAGGACTGCAACGCGGTCAGGTCCGCGTATTGCGTCAACGGCGTGAGGTACCAGTTCGACTTCGGCCAGTCGAAGGTGTCGGGCTGGGTGGAGAGCCAGTACACGTTGCGGCTGACCGGCTTGCCGTCGGCCAGGGTCAGTTCGAGCTCGATGAAGTACGCGCGCGATGCCTTCGCCGGCAGCGGCAGGATCGCCAGTTGGCGCGTGCCGTTGGCCGCCAGATCGATGTCATGCAGGCGCTGCTCGTGGCTCACGCTGCCATCCAGGTTGCGCACGCGGATGTGCGCCTGCAGGCCATGCTCGGCGGTGAGCGTGTGATTGACCAGCACCACCGCGCGCGTGTCGTAGGCGTACTGGATATGCACCGGCTCGTTGGCCTTCTTCGCGCCGAAGTAGGCGCCGGCCGGATTCATGTAGTAGTCGTACAGATGCCAGTGCAGCGACGGCCAGGCGTTGTTGAGCATCCAGTAGATCACGCCGGTCGACGGGTTGGCCGCGTCCATGTGCGCGCTGAACGCCTCGAACTGCGCGCGCGTGTTGTCGTAGTTGTCGAGCTGCGCCTTGGCGACGTAGTCCGCCAGGCTCGTCGGTGCGCCGTAGCGCTTGGCCAGCGCGGTGCTGAAGGGCGCGATGCTGGCGAACGTCGACCAGTCGGCGGAGGCGTGGTACTGGCGCACCTGCGGATACTTCCACAGCGCCTCCTGCTCCAGCGGCGACAGCATGCGGGTGATGTCTTCCAGCCGCGGGATGTCGGCGCCTGCGCTGGTTTCGGAATTGAAGCCGAACGCGCCGCCCTGCTGGTCGGCATACCAGTACGACGGCGGCACCCAGGCGTACGGCCCGCTCATCTTCATGCCGGAGAGACCGGTCTCGGCGGTGCCCTTGTCGGTGGCCACCGCGATGATGGGCAACGCCCAGTCTTCGGCGTGCAAGGTGTCGACGTACATTTTCGCGAGGGGCGGCGGCGGCGGATTGTCGCTGCCGATCAGGAAGCCGATCACCGACGGATGGTTGCGCAGCAGGCGCGCTTCGCTGGCCATGGAATCTTGTGCCACCTGCATGTCCGAGGCGTCCCACGGCGCGCCGCCGGTCTTGGCCGCCGACTCCCATTTGTCGCAGCACTCCCAGCCGGCCAGCACCATGATGCCGTCGCGGTCGGCGAGCTCGTAGAAGCGCGCGCTTTCCAGCTTGCCTTCGCTGCGGATGGTGTTGAGCCCGAGGTTGCGGACGTAGCTGAACTCGGCCTCCATGCGTGCGGGATCGTCGCGCAGGAACATGTCCGGCGCCCAGCCCGCGCCGCGGATCAGCACCGGCTTGCCGTTGATGAGGAACTGGCGATAGCCCTGCTTGGTCAGCCGGGAGCTGACGCTGCGGATGCCGAACGTGGCGCTGGCCTGGTCGGAGGTCGCGCCATCGACGCTGGCGGTCATCTGCAATGCATACAGCGGATGCGCGCCCATGCCGACGGGCCACCAGACGTTCGGATGGCTGAGCTCGAGGCCGGGGTCGGTCTTCGGCGTGAACGCGACGGTCTGCGTTGCGCCGGCGGCGAGGTGGATCGTCCGCTGCAGCGAAACGCCGGCCACCTCGCCGGTGATGGTGGCCTCGCGCGCCACGGTGTCGAGGTTGCGCGCTTCCACCTTCACCGTCAGCGAGGCGTGCGCGAGATCGGGTAGCGACAGCATCGGCGTCACGTGCGGAAAGCGCAGCTGGACCGGCCCCGTCCGCACGATGTCCACGCCCCGCCACGGGCCCATGTTGTTGTCCGGCGGCGTCGGGTTCCAGTCGACCCAGCCGATCGACAGGCTGCGGCGCGGGTCGCCCGGATGCACGCGCAGCGCGAGGATGTTGCTGCCCGCGTGCACCCACCGCGTGACGTCGAACTCGTGCACGGGATAGGCGCCGGCGACGTTGGCATGGTCGGCCACAAGATGCCCGTTCACCCACACGTCGGCGCTGGCGATCATGCCGTTGGTGCGCAGCAGCGTGTGCAGTCCCTGCCCTTCTCCGGCCAGGGTGAACTCGGTGCGATACCACCAGGGGTTCACGAACAGCGTGCCGCTGGCATCGGGCGACTGCACCGCGCGCAGGTTGTCGCTGTAGAACACGTCCTTGTACTTGCCATTTTCCAGCAGGCCCGCCATCACCGTGGCGCGGCCGCTGGCCGGATACCAGCCCTCGGTGGAAAAGCCGGTGGCGGAAATCTCCGCGCCGTCTTCCTGCGCCTTGTCGCTGGACTGGATCTGCCAGGCGGCGATAGCGGTCGTGGAGCCGGCGCCGTCCACCCGCGTGGATGCAACGGCGGCGCTGCGCGCGGGCGGCACGGCCGCCGAGGCGGCCAGCGCGATCATCGACAGGATTACGGAAGTGGCCAGGATGCGCATGGCGTCAGTCCTTCTCAAGATAGGCTTCGCGGATTTCGACGGGGGCGAACGGCCAGGAGCGATTCACCCTGGCCCAGATCGCGAACACCACCAGCCCGGCCACGATCCAGATGCCGGACAGGATCAGCGACAAGGTGGACGCCGAGACGTAGACGTAGATCCAGCCCGCCAGCGCGATCACGCACGGCACCGGGTACAGCCATTGCCGGTACGGCCGGTGCAGTTCCGGCTGGCGCTTGCGCAGCACCACCAGCGCGGCGATCTGCGCGATGAACTGCACGATGATGGTCGCGGCCAGCAGCATGTTGATGACTTCGGCCAGGTCGAAGAACGTGCCGATGGCCGTGATCACGCCCATCGTGAGCAGGGCCACGTGCGGAAAGCCGTGCTTCGCGTGCAGCTTGCCGAACACCGACAGGAACACCTTTTCGTGCGCCGCCTGGAACGGCACGCGCGAACCGCCGAGCAGGCCGGCGAATACCGAGGCGAACGCCGTCACGATGATGAGGACGGTCATCACCGCGGCCGCCGCGTGGCCCCAGCTGTGCTCCACCACCAGCGACGCGACCGACTTGGACTGGGCGATCTCCTGCCACGGCGCCACGCCGAGCACGCTGATGTTGAGGATGAGGTAGACGAACATCATCGCGATCACCGAGATGATGATGGAGCCGGGCATCGTGCGGCCCGGGTCGCGCAATTCGTCGCCCATGTAGGCGGTGGTGAAGTAGCCGAGGTAATCGTAGATGCCGATGATCAGCCCCCCGCCGAGGCCGACGAAGAACTTGCCGCCGAACATGCCTTGCGGATAGGTGAAGGCATAGTCCGGGTGAAAATCCGAGAAGCCCGCCGCCGATACCCCGATGACCGAAAGCAGCATGATCACCCACAGCGCGATGGTGATCACGCGAACGGATTCGATCCGCCGGTACAGCAGCAGGGTGACCAGGGCGGTCGCCACCAGGCTGATCAGGTGCACCTCCCACCAGCCCAGGTGCGGAAAGAAGAAGCCCAGGTACTCGACCATGCCGATGATGCCGGTGGACATCAGCAGGGGGATCGTCAGCAGCACCGTCCAGATGAACAGGAACGGCATCAGCTTGCCGCTGCGGTACTGGAACGCTTCGCGCAGATAGACATAGGTTCCGCCGGAGCCGGGCATGGCCGCGCCCAGCTCCGCCCACACCATGCCGTCGGCCACCGCGAGGATGGCACCGACGATCCAGCCGATCACCGCCTGCGGCCCGCCCATGGTGGCGACCATGATCGGGATGGTGATGAACGGCCCGATGCCGCACATCTGGGTCATGTTGATCGCGGTGCCGGAAAACAGGCCGATGGAGCGATGGAACTGGCTGCCGCGCGTGGGTTGGGTCGCGTTGGAGTGCATGATTACCTTGTCGCGCTGGTTGCTCGCTCGAAATCCGACCCGTTCGCCCTGAGCGTAGGCCCGAAGGGCCGAAGTCGAAGGGCCGTCATGCCACGGCCGCTTCGACTCCGCTTGCTAGCGCAAGCTACGCTCAGCGCGAACGGGGTGTATTGCCGAATGTCCGGTCCCGTTCACCACTGCCCGCGGATGCCGACCATGAACATGCGCTCGGAGAAGTTCGAGTGCGCCGGCTGGTCGGGCCACACCAGGTAGTACCGCTGGTACTCGTTGGTGAGGTTGGTGCCGTCCACGAACAGCTCGGCGGACTTGGCGATCTTGTACGAGACCGACGCATCGAGGTACTTCTGCGGCGCCTCGTACATCTCCATGCCGGTGATGCCGCCGACGTCCTCCGACACCGCACGCCGCGACCGGTAGTTGTACGCGACGCGGGCCTGGAAGCGGTCGTCCTGGTACCACAGGATGAAGTTGCCGGACTTGGTCGAATTGTCCTGGAACGGGATCTTGTGGCCGGCCAGGTCGGTGGCTCCGGAGTCGCTCGGCGCGTACGTCGCGTTGATCTCCATGCCGGTCTTGGACAGGATGCCGGGCAGGAAGGTGAAGCCCTGGCGGTAGTCGAACTCCGCGCCCTTGATGCTGTTGCCGGTGCCCTGGATGGGTTCGGTGATGGTGACGCAGTGATCGCGCACGACGCCGTCCTCGTCGGGCAGCGTGCAATCGGTGACGCTGCCGCTCTTGATGAAGCTCTGCACATTGATGCGGAACAGCGCGAGGCTGATCATGCTGGTGGGGTTGATGTAGTACTCGAGCGAGGCGTTGTAGTTCTTGGAGCGCCACGGGTCGAGGTGGGGGTTGCCGTTCGAATTGCCCGCCGCCACGCGGAACAGCGGGCCCTGCGGGGTTTCCACCAGCGAATAGTTGAGCTCCAGGCCGCCGCCCCAGGTGCTGAGGTCGAGCGGCATCATGTTCTTGGAGTAGGCCAGGCGAAACTTCAGGTCGTCGGTGACGTCCAGCGCGAAGTTGGCGGCCGGCAGATAATCCTTGTAGCTGCGTTGCGTGAGCTGGGCACCGACGTCGGCAGGCTCCGTGCCGTAGGCGCCGGGATCGCCGCTGAGACGCTGGGTAACGTCAAGATTGGTGCGGATCACACGCATGCCCACGTTGCCGCTGTACGGCATGTTTCCGATGTTGCCGGCGAAGTCGGCCTGCAGGTAGGCGGAGGTTTCCTTGATGCCCACGGCCCAGGTGGTTCCGGGTTCTCCCTGCCTCACGGTCTGGGGATAGAGGGATTTCCAGTACGCCTCGGGATTGTCCATGGCATGCGGGTCGATCGCCCAGAAAGTGATCCCCGAACCGAGCAGGTTGCTGTACTGCTTCCAGTTGCTGGCCAGCGGCGCCGGGCGTGTTCGGAATCTGCAGCGCCGAAATGGGGCCGGCGCGGAAATACCCCTGTGCGTTGCCCGCGGTACACGAGCCGCTGTTCAGCACCACGTCCGCGCCCACGTAACGCACCAGGCAACCGTTCGGATCGCTGGCACCCATGCCGGCGTACACCGGGGTGACCAGGGTGTACCCGATGTTGTCGGCATGGCGGATGCTGTTGCGCACGCCGAAATCCAGCTTGAAGCCGTTGTCGAAGTTGTAGTGTCCATCGAGGCGAAGCACGTTGAGGGCGACCTTGCGGTCGTAGTCGCCGGCAGACTCCAGCGTCTTCATCGTCCAGCCGTTGGGGTCGGCGAACTGGGTGGACAGCGACGAGGGCATGCTGATCGTGATGTTGCGGCCGCCCAGGTTGGCGACGATCGGGATCGTGTTCTGCGCCAGCCCGTTGGCGTTGAAGACGCGGTTTCCGCCCAGTTGGTCGGGAAAGATGTACGTTCCGGGCGGCACGGCGTCCTCAGGCACGCCGTCCATCAGCACGTTGCCCCACAGGCCGCCATCGGAATTGGAAATGTTGACGTCGGTCTCGGCGTTGGACTGGCGCGCCGTGTCGTGGATGCCGCGCAGGCTTGCCGTGAAGGGGCCGCCGTTGTCGAAATCCAGCTGGGCGTTGAAGTTTCTCGCGGTGGAGTCCTTCCGGGTGACCTGCGAGAACGATTCCACGTCGCCCGGCCACTTCTGGTAGACCTGCGTGGTGTACAGGTGCGTGCCGTCCCAGCCCGGCTCGGGCGTGCCGTAGGAACCGGGCACCGGGCTGCCGGTGTCGCGCGACTGCAGCGGCACGTAAGTCGCGCCCTGCCAGTTGGTGGAGTTGATCTGGATGCCGACGTTGCGGTCGAACTGTTTCTGTTGCGCGTAGAAGTAGTCGCTGGTGAAGGTGAAGCCGCTGCCCAGGTCCATCTGGAACGAGGCGCTGCCCGACTTGCGCTTGCGCTGGGTGGTGATGTCGTACAGGCCGATGTTCTGGCTGCCCATGAACACGCCGTTGGATTTGCCGTCGCCGTTGACGTCGACGCTGCCGTCGGGGTTCTGCACGATCTGCGATGGAATCGGCGCGCCGTTCCAGGGCGTCAGGAAGCCGTTGTAGCCGCCCGCGCTGGCCGCGTTCTCGCCGTTCAGCACCACGCCGTACTGGTCGAGGCCCTCGTTCGAGTTGGAACGCGTGGTGTCGGAATAGTCGGCGGAAACCAGCAGGCCCCAGCGGCCGCCGTCGTTGTAGGAAATGAGCCCGTTCGCTTCCGGCCCCCACTTGCTGCTGCTGCGTCCGCGCTCCCCGTTGGCGGAGTAGCTGTAGGTGAATCCGCTGGGCAGATCCCACGGGCGATACGTATGCAGGTCGAGCGCGCCGCTGATGCCGCCGTCGGTCGTGCTGGCGGTGGGCGACTTGATGACGTCCACGCCATGGAACAGCGTGGCCGGCAACATGGTGAAGTCGGGCTGTTGCGAGTCGATCTGGTCGGCCGTGATGAACGCTTCCCCGTTCAGCATGGTGCCCACCTCGGGCAGGCCGCGCACGTCCACCGTGGTGCCCACGCCGGCGTCGCGGTTGACCTGCACGCCGGTGACGCGTTGCAAGGCGTCGGTGATGGTCACGTCCGGCAACTGGCCGATGCTCTCGGCCGTGATGCTGTCCTGGATGTTCGGCGCCAGGCGTTTCAGTTCGATCGCGCGCATCTGCGAGGCACGCACGCCGACGACGGTGACGGAGGACAGGGTGACGGCTTTCCTGGCGTCCTTGTCTTGTTCTGCCTTGGACGGCGTCTTCGTCGCATCGGACGATGGCGTCGCCGATGCGTCCTGGGGAACGGTGGCCTGCGTACCCGAGGTGTCCACCTGGGCGGCACCGACAGGCGACGACGCCATGGCTGATGTCGCCACGGCCGCGAGCAAGGACATCGATATGGCCAATGACAAGGGATGCCTGCGATGTTTGGTGGACATGAGCTTTACCTCTTGGTTGATGCCTGCCGAACTCTGGTGCTCCGCGAAGCCCCGTGATCTGCGTATCCGGTCAACTCGCCCGCCGGGCTGTCCCCGCGAGATACCACCTGGCGGCCCCCAGCACACCCTGGCGCCCGTGTTCCGTGACCCGCACCGGAACCCGCGACAGGAATGCACGCACGCTGCGTCCGTGCAGGAATCGCTCTTCGAACGCGCTGCGCTGGAGCGCCGCGAACATGGAATGCAGGAAGCCACCGGCCAGATACACGCCACCGGTGGTCATGAAGGTCATGGCAAGGCTTCCGGCGAAACTTCCCAGCGACGCACAGAAGATCTCCACGGCTTCCACCGCCTGTCCGTCACGACCTGCCGCGGCCGCCGCGGTGACTTCCTCGGGTGTTGCGAGCCGCGACGTTTCCCCGCGCAATGCGCACAGGACGCCATGCAGGGTCAGCAGGCCGGGGCCCGACACGATGCGTTCGTAGGCGACATAGCCGCCCTCGGGCACCAGGTGTGCGAGCACCTCGCGTTCGCGTATCGAATGGGGCGCGAAATCCATCTGGCCGGCTTCCGTTGCCAGCACGCCACCGCCGGCGGAGGCGGGCCAGCGCACCGCGGCGCCCAGGCCGGTGCCCGGCCCGATCACCAGGATCGAACCATCGGGCCGGATATCCGGCCCGCACAACAGCCGCGAGCTGCCGGAAGACGGGTCATCGAAGGCATGTCCCAATGCCTCGAAGTCATTGAGGACGGCAACATCCTCCAGCATCAACGCCTGGCGCAGCTGCGCCAGGTGGATCGGCCAGGGGGAGTTGTCGTTCAAGACCTCGCCGTCCTTTACGTGGCCGGCACAGGCAAGCACGCAATGCCGCACGGGAGTCTGCCCAACGCTGTCGACGAACGATCGCAACAGTTCCGCCAGCCCCTCGAATTCCGCGCATGCCAGCTTGCGATAGGCAAGCACCTCGACCCCGCACGCCGCGTCATGCGACATCCGCATCAAGGCGACGCGGGCAAACGTTCCGCCCACGTCGGCCGCCAGGAATGGCATGGCCGGGGCGCGTACTGATGGATCCGGATGAGTGATCGACGCGTTCACTGTGCCTCCCCGCACCGGAACGGGTATCAGAGTGCGAGTCATTGTCACCGGTGTCAACTTGCAACGCGGCAAGCGGCCGGCTCGACGATATGTCGTCTAATTATCTGATATGAAACCAGTTTCGCTTTCGATCCGGGAGAGATCATCGCAGGATCTGCTTCATCGCAACAATTCCGGACAGGCCGTCGACACCTGCTTGCCAACCGACTCGCTTCACCGGCACGGATGCGCGCCCAGGAGTCGAGCCGCTGCCCTCGGGCCTTTCCGGGAAACCACGGCCGGGCATCGACGTGGCATGGCCGGGCCACGTCCGACTTTCCCCCTGTCCGTCGGCTCATGTCTCGCGACGCACGGCCGCAAACCGACACCAAAGTATGATGGGCGGCCCTGTCCCGATGGCGCATCCTCGTCTGACGGCGACTGCCGGGAGAGGACCGGTATGGAGAATGAACTCAGCCGCGTCGTCGATGTGTTGCCCGGATTGATCTGGACCGCACTGCCGGATGGACGCGTCGATCATGTCAATCAGGCATGGTGCGACTACACCGGTGGAAGCCTCGCCCAGGCGGCCGGCCAGGGATGGATGGCTGCCATCCACCCCGACGACCGTGCCGACCTGCGCGGTCGCTGGCAGGCCATCCTGGCATCGCATCGACCGCAGGACATCGCCGCGCGCGTGCGCCGTTGCGACGGCAGCTGGCGCTGGTTCCTGCTGCGGGTCCGGGCACTGACCGACGAGACCGGTGTCATCCTTGGCTGGTGCGGCATGCTCGTGGACATCGAGGACCACCGGCAGGCGGACCGCGACCGCCAGGGCATGGTCGGCGACTTCTCCGCGATTGCCGATGTGATTCCCGCCTCCGTGCTGCTGATGACGCCGGAGGGGGACATCGAATATTCCAATCGCCAGTCGCAAGAGTTCCGCGGCGCGACGCTGGAACAGCAACGGGACTGGAAATCGGCAGACCTGATCCACCCGGACGAACTGCCCGCGGCCATCGCCGAATGGGAGCGATGCGTCCGTACCGGCGAGCTCTTCGAGATGGAGTTTCGCGTGCGCCGCGCCGATGGCATCTACCGCTGGTTCCACGTGCGCAGCCGACCCATGAAGGATGCCGAAGGACGCATCCTGCGCTGGTGCACGCTGGACGTGGACATCGACGACCGCAAGCGCAGCGAGGCCTTGCTGGCCAGCACGCTGACAGAACTGGCGGCGTCCGAAGACCGCCTGCGCGCCCTCATCGACACCGTTCCGGGTTTCGTCTGGCGGGCGGCGCCGGATGGCGGCGTGGAATTCCTCAACCAGCGCTGGTGCGACTACACCGGCAGCAGTCTGGAAGACTCGCTCGGCATCGGCTGGACCTCGCGCATTCATCCCGATGATGCACCGGCGCTCGGAACGTACTGGCAGGCGTTGCTGGAGGCGGGCCAGCCGGGCAGCTTCGAGGCCAGGCTGCGCCGATTCGACGGCACGTATCGCTGGTTTCTGATCCGCGCCGTGCCGCTGCTCGACGATGCCGGTCGCGTGCTGAAGTGGTACGGACAGAACACCGATATCGACGATCGCAAACGTGCCGAAGCGCTGCTCGAGGGCGAGAAACACCTGCTGCGGCTGATCGCCGGCGGCACACCGCTGACGCAGGTGCTCACTTCCCTCTGCGAACTGGTGCAGGCCTCCATGCATGGCGCACTTTGCGCCGTGGTGCTGATCGACCCCCGCCGCACGCGTGCGCCGGAAGAAGCATCGCCGCGGCTGCGCTTGCAGCCGGGCGCTGCGCCGGATGTTCCGGGCGACCTGCTCGAAGACACGGACGGACGGCCACCGGAACCGGAAGCCAGTCCCATCGTCTGCTCGGCAACGCGCGGCGAACCGGTGCTTTCGTCAGACCTGACCGCCGAGACCCGCTGGGACGCGTGGCGCGCGATCGCCCTCTCGCACGGCATCCGCTCCTGCTGGTCGACACCGATCCGCTCCAGCAACGGCGACAGCGTGGGCATCTTCTCGATCCTGCGGCGTGAGCCGAAGGCGCCCGCGCCGGACGACCGCAACCTGGTCGCGCAGTTCACCCAGCTGGCCAGCATCGCGATCGAGCGCGCGCGCAGCGAGGCCGCGTTGAGAAAGAGCGAAGCGTTCCTGGCCAGGACCCAACGCCTGAGCCTGACCGGCACGGTCGCCTGGCGGGTGAATACCGACGAGATCCTGTGGTCGGAGGAGCTGTACCGGATTTACGAGTTCGATTCCGGCGTAACGCTGACGCACGATCTGATCAACACCCGGATCCATCCGGAAGATATCCCCGCACACGACGACATGCTGCGGCGGCAACGCAGCGACGCCAGGGATTTCGAAAGCGAACACCGATTGCTGATGCCCGATGGGCGGGTGAAATTCCTGCACCTTGTCGGCCACGTGACGCGCGATGAAGAAGGCGGACCGGAATACATCTCCGCCGTGCAGGACGTGACCCAGCGCCGGCTCGCGGACGAGGCGCTCGGCAAGGTTCGTTTCGAGCTCGCCCACGTCGCCAGGGTGGCCAGCCTGGGCACCCTGACCGCGTCGATCGCGCACGAGGTCAACCAGCCGCTGTCCGGCATCATCACCAATGCCAACACCTGCCTGCGCATGCTGGCCGCCGACCCGCCGAACGTGGAGGGCGCGCGCGAAACCGCGCGCCGCACGATCCGCGACGGCAACCGCGCGTCGGACGTGATCAAGCGATTGCGCGCGCTGTTCGCCAAGAAGAAGGCCGCGGCCGAACCGCTGGATCTGAACGAGGCGGCGCGGGAAGTAGTCACGATGCTGCTGGGCGAGCTCCAGCGCCATGGCGTCACCCTCCATCCCGAATTTGCCGACGATCTCCCGCTCGTGGTGGGCGACCGCGTGCAGCTGCAGCAGGTGATCCTCAACCTGATCCTCAACGCCTCCGATGCGATGGCCGGCGTCGTCGATCGTCCGCGACGCATGGTGATAAGGACGGAACGGGACCGCGGCGACCACGTCCGCCTGGCGGTGGAGGATGCCGGCGCCGGGTTCGATCCCCGCGACGCGGGTTCGCTGTTCAACGCCTTCTTCACCACCAAGGACGACGGCATGGGCATCGGCCTGTCCGTCAGCCGCTCCATCATCGAAGGTCATGACGGCCGGTTGTGGGCGGCGGCGAACGAGGGGCCGGGTGCCACGTTCGCGTTTTCCATCCCGTGCCTGTCCGAAAGCATCGCCGCTGCCGGCACCGACCCCCTTGCCGATTCAAACCGCACCATGGAGAGTTCTTGATGGTCATGCCCCTGCTCGTGTCGGTAGTCGATGACGACGAGTCCGTGCGCGAGTCATTACCCGATTTGCTGAAGGAATTCGGCTATGCGGTGCAGGCGTTTTCGTCGGCCGAGGATTTCCTCGCGTCCGGCTACATCGACAAGAGCCGCTGCCTGATCCTCGACATCGCCATGCCGGGCATGTCCGGCCCCGACCTGCAGCGTGAGCTGGTGCGTCGCGGGCAATCGATACCGACCATTTTCATCACCGCCCATGGCGACGTCGCCGACCGTCCGCGACTCATTCGGCAAGGTGCCGTGGAGTGCCTGTTCAAGCCATTCAGCGAGGCCGCACTGCTGAAGGCCCTGAGCGCGGCCTTGCCGGAGTGCTGAGCGATTGCGCACATCTCGCCTCCCCCGCTGCGCGGGGAAGGAACAACCGGGTCGCGTTGGTCCGTGCCATTTCGCAAGCCCGGCGGACTTCCACTTGTCGAGGATGTCGTAGCATGCCTGGCCCTGCCACCGTGTCATTCGACGCATCGAGAGCCGCTGCCATGTCGCCAATCACCCCCGTCGTGTTCGTGGTCGACGATGACGTGTCGGTACGCGAGTCGCTGGAGTTGCTGCTGCGCTTCGCCGGCTGGCAGACGGAAATGTTTTCATCCGCGCAGGCCTTCCTCGACCGCCCGGCGGCCATGATTCCCTGCTGCCTGGTGCTCGACGTCAACCTGCCCGGCCTCAACGGCCTGGATCTGCAACAGCGCATCGCCGCCGAGCGGACCCACATGCCGATCATCTTCATCACCGGTTTCGGCGACGTGCCGATCACGGTTCGCGCCATGAAGGCGGGCGCGGTCGAATTCCTGACCAAGCCCATCGACGACGAGGCACTGCTGCAGGCGATCGGCCATGCCATCGAACGCAGCCGCGACGCGCTGGGTCACGAGGAAAACCTGCAAGTGCTGCGGACGTCTTACGCGTCGCTCACGCCGCGCGAACAGCAGGTGCTGGCGATGGTCGTGGCCGGTCGCCTGAACAAGCAGATCGGCGCCGACCTCGGCATCAGCGAGATCACGGTCAAGGCACACCGCGGCAAGGTCATGCGCAAGATGAAGGCGCGCTCGCTCGCCGAGCTGGTGAAGATGGCGGAACAGCTTCCACCGCCGCCCGTTTCGCGCGAGGGCTGAGGGCGGCGCGAAAGCGTCGGAGCGGGCGACCGCCATCTGGCACGACAACCCCCGAAGGCGCGTCAGCGGGGTCTCGCCCATCCGGTTCTTGCCCGTGATCGAAAAAAACCGCCGGCACGCTCACTGCGCTGCCCGCCGGGTTTCCACGCCGGACTTTCTTCCGTCGGCAACGCGGGGCTCGGGATCGCTTGTCGGGTTGGAGGCCCGGCGCTCGATGGCCGCGTGCGGGGAACCATCGGCTGCGGTCAGCATGGTGATGCCCTGCGGGTCCCGTTCCCGGATCCGTGCCGTCATGTAGTCGATGAACACCCTGATCCGGGTCGGAAGATGGTGCCGGCTCAGATAGCACACGTAATGCCCGCGGTCGTCGGGCTGATGGTGCGCCAGGCACGCGACCAGCCTGTCTTCGCGCAGATGCCTGGCCACCAGGAAACCCGGCAGTTGCGCCATACCCTGTCCGTCGAGGACAGCCTGCAGCACGAGGTCGGCATCGTTGAAGGTGCAGCTCGACTCCGGCGTCAGCTTGCACGCATGCCCGTCCACCTTGAATTCCCATTCCGAGATGCGCCCGGATACCAGGCGCTGGCGGATGCAGCAGTGCGCGGCGATATCCTCGACGCGGGACGGCAGCCCATGCGTGCGTGCGTACGCCGGCGATGCGCAAAGCAGCAGTTGCATCGGGATCACCTGCCTGGCCACCAGCTGGCTGTCCTCCATGCGCCCGTCGTGGAACGCCACGTCGACACGATCGGATGTGAAGTCGACATGGTGTTCGTCCAGCATCAGCTCGACGCCGATGTCCGGATAGCGTGCGCGAAATCCGCCGAGCAGCGGCATCACCACATTGCGCCCGAAGGCCGGCGCGGCAACGATGCGAAGCTGGCCGCGCGGCGGGCCTTCGCGCAGGTCGCGCATGTCCTCCAGCGCCTGCACGATGCGCTCCACGCCCGGCTGGCATTTTTCGCGGAAGCGCTCGCCTTCCCGCGTCAACGAGGTGCTCCGGGTGGTCCTGAGGAACAGGCGCGTGCCGAGCTGGATCTCCAGCTTGCGCACGTTGCGGCTCACCGCGGATCGTCCGATGCCCAGCCGGTCGCCTGCCTTGGCGAAGCTGCCCTCGGCGGCAACGGCGACGAACGCGACGACACCGGCGTAGCTGGTCGAGAAGCTCGACGCCAGCGGATCCAGGCTGATGGACGACGGATCGATATTTCTGGCGGACACGGCAGGCTCCGGAGGTCTTGGCGATTTCTTCACGTCACGGGCATCAATGGACGGAAGGCGCACCTGGGTGCGATCTCCCGTACTGGTTGTAGACAAGGTTCATCCTACTCACGGACCCGAAGCGGCGAAGGACATAGTTCCGCCGATTTCCGCCATCCCGCCATGGCAGGATGCAGAAACTGCGCCTGCCATCGATGCCGCTGCCGCTCAGCTGCGGAAGAACTCCAGCATGTCACGGTTGATGACATCGGCATTGACGGTCAGCATGCCGTGCGGGAAGCCCTTGTAGATTTTCAGCGTGGCGTGCTTGAGCAGCTTGGCCGAAAGCGGTGCGGAGTCGGCGATCGGCACGATCTGGTCGTCATCGCCGTGCATCACCAGGGTCGGCACGTCGATGGACTTGAGGTCGTCGGTGAAGTCGGTTTCCGAGAACGCCTTGATGCCTTCGTAATGCGCATTGGCACCACCCATCATGCCCTGGCGCCACCAGTTGTCGACCACGCTCGGAATGCTCCTGGCGTCGGGGCGGTTGAAGCCGTAGAACGGCCCCGACGACAGGTCGCGGTAGAACTGGGCGCGGTTCGCGGCCAGCGCCTGGCGCAGACCGTCGAACACCTCGATCGACAGCCCACCGGGATTGTCCGGCGTCTTCACCATCAGGGGCGGTACGGCGCTCATCAGCACCAGCCTGGCGACACGGCCGGCGCCGTGACGGGCGACATAACGCGTCGCTTCGCCGCCGCCGGTGGAGTGGCCGACGTGGATGGCCTCGTGCAAATCCAGATGCGCGGTCAACGCCGCGACATCGGCGGCATAGTGATCCATGTCGTGGCCGCGACCGACCTGGGTGGAGCGGCCATGGCCGCGGCGATCGTGCGCGATGACGCGGTAGCCATGCTGGAGGAAGAACAGCATCTGCGCGTCCCAATCGTCGCCGGAAAGCGGCCAGCCGTGATGGAACACGATCGGCTGTCCGGAGCCCCAATCCTTGTAGAAGATTTCAACGCCGTCTTTCGTGGTGATCGAATTCATGTCCTGGTTTCTCTGCGTGCGGGAGGAAGGGCGGCGCCCGGCGACCGCCCGGGCCGCGGGCAGCGGCAGGGCGGCGGCCGCCGCGGTGGTCAGGCCGGCAACGAGCAGCTGTCGGCGGCGTGGATCGGCTGGGGCGACATCGCCGGGTGATGCATCGTCATGCTCGTCTCCGTGGACTGCCGTGAAGAGGGTGTTATTCACCGGTTGCCGCCGTCAGCGCGTCGGGCTGCACGAGGCAAGCGCGGCGGCTCGTGGTGTCGAATGCAGCGTAGGTCGGCACGGGAATCGCCGGTAGATCCCCGCAGGTGCCCGCCGTGTTGCCCCGCGGACACCAATGCCACGGCGCATGCCTGCGGTTGCGTTGGCAGCGCGCGGGGGCGCGCGCATAATCAGGCGGGGGCGTTGATTGCTGAGGGCGCCATGACTCGTCACGTCGGCTTCCTGGTCTACCCGGGGTTCGTGCTGCTGGACCTCAGCGGCCCGCTTGAAGCCTTCGCCAATGCCAGTTCCATGGCGGGCCCTGCTTACCAGCTCACCGTCGCGTCGCTGGAGGGCGGCATGGTGGGCAGTGCCAGCAACCTGCAGGTCACTACCGTACCGCTGCAATCGCTGACCCTGGATACCTTCATCATCGTCGGCTCGCCGCAGCCACCGGTCGGCCCGTGGGTCGCTCCACTGACGGCGGCGATACGCGACGTGGCCGCGCGCTCGCGCAGGACGGCATGCGTGTGCACCGGCGCCTTCCTGCTGGCGGCGAGCGGCCTGCTCGACGGCCGCGCCGCAACGACGCACTGGAGTTTCGCGCCGCAGCTCCAGGAGCGGTATCCGGCGCTGCGCGTGGATGGAGACCGCATGTGGACCGAGGAGGATGGCATCTGGACCTCGGCGGGCATGTCGGCCGGGATCGACATGAGCCTGGCCATGATCGAGCGGGACCTGGGCAAGGAGGCCGCGCTGGAGGTCGCGCGCATGCTGGTGGTGCACTACCGCCGGTCTGGCGGGCAGTACCAGTTCTCTTCGCTGCTCGATCTGGACACCGGGTCGGACCGCATCCGCAAGGCCCTGCACTTCGCCCGGGAGCATCTTTGTGACGAGCTTTCAGTCGAGCGCCTGGCCGAGGTCGCCAACCTGAGCGTGCGCCAGTTCGGGCGGGTGTTCGTCTCGTCCACCGGGATGACACCGGCGCGGGCGATCGAGCGCCTGCGGGTGGAGGCGGCACGCTCCCTCGTCGAAGACGGGCGACAGACGTTCGGCAAGGTCGCCCGGCTGGCCGGTTTCGGCGATGCCGATCGCATGTGCCAGAGCTTCCTGCGCATCGTCGGGCGTACGCCACAGGAGTTGCGGCGCAGCGCGCGCCATGACAGGCCGCTTCGACAAGTCTGCTGAGCCCGGATCGTCAACGGCGGCATACGCGATACTGCCGACGCGCCGTGCGTGTCCCGATGCATCACGTCACGCTTCCAGCGTGATCACGCATTCGATGCCGCTCCTGGCCATCTTCGCGTAGGGGCAGATGCGCTCCGTGTTGCGCAACAGTTCGCCGGCCACCGCCCGGTCGACTCCCGGCAGGCGCACGCGGATGTTGGCCGCGAGGGTGAACAGGCCATCGACAGGATCCCTGCCGAACGTCACCGCGGCAATCACCTCGGCATCCGGGATCGCGACCTTCGCCCGCGCGGCGAGCAGGCTCAGCGCACCATGGAAGCAGGCGGCGAAGCCCGCCGCGAACAGTTGCTCCGGATTGGTGCCGCCGCCCGGCCCGCCCAGCTGTTCGGGCATCCGCAGCTGCACGTCGAGGGCGCCGTCATCGGAGCGGGCCACGCCCGAGGCCCGGCCGTGCCTGGATTCGCCTCCGTTGACGCGGACTGTCGCCGTGTAAAGCGGATGGAAGTCCATTCCGTAATGCTTGTCGAGCAGGGAAACGGGCGGTGGTTGCAGGTCGGTCATGGGTGGCCTTGAGGCAGGTGGAAACCACGATGCGCGGCGGCATCACGAATGGGGTTTCACGCGTTGCGGGAGCGGCCTCGGCCGTTCGAGGCCGAAGCGCGTACAGATCCACAGGAACGCGAAGAAACCAAAATACCCCGTCAACATCGAGCGGCCGAAGGCGTTCTCCCGGGTCGTGACGTCCGTGCCGGAAAACCACGCCGGAATCGCTTCCGCCGTCACGCCGGCACCGACCAGCCCCAGGCCGAGGATGTGCAGCACCAGCGACAGCGCGATCGCGTGCTTGCGCAGCATGCCGTCCACGCCGGGGGCGCGTTCGTCTATCCAGTGGTGCAAACGTGCAAGCATGGTCATGGGATGGATTCGCAAGTTCGCGCTGTTCGGGCGGCGCCCGCATGGACACCCGGATCGGCGCCCATGCGGCAGGATCCCGACCGGGGCTTCCGCCTCGCGAAAGCGGTCACCCGGTGCGCTGTCCGGTCAGCTCATGGCTCCCGGAAGCAGGGAAATTTCACGCGGCAGCTTCGTGGCTGGCGAAACCCGATCGGTCGAGCCAGGCCTGGAAATTCAGCTTGCCCAGTCGTGCACCGTCGGCCGGCACCAGGCTGTCGGGCGCCAGCTCGGCACCGAAATACAGTGCCCTGGGGTCCGCGACGACCTTGCGCTTGTCGCCTGTGACGATCAGGAAACGCTGCACCAGATCGGCAAGCGGGAACTTGTCGGGCCCGGCAATCTCCACCATGCCGTTGACGGGCGCACCGAGCGCATAGTCGGTGACCGCATCCGCGACATCGTCCGAGGCGATCGGCTGGATGAACGCGGACGAGAGGCGAAGCTCCGATCCGGCCCCTCCGTCGTTGGCGATGCCGCTGAGGAATTCGAAAAACTGGGTCGAATGGATGATGGTGTGCGGAATGCCCGAGGCGCGTATCAGCTGCTCCTGCGCGGCCTTGGCGCGCAGGTAGCCGCTTGCCGGGAGACGGCCCGTGCCCACCACCGACAAGGCCAGGTGATGCTTCACGCCGGCCTTCTTTTCCGCGGCCAGCAGGTTGCGGCCGGATGTCTCGAAGAACTCCAGCACCGCCTTGTCCTCGAACGACGGGGAATTGGCCAGGTCGATGACGACATCGGTGCCCGCCATGGCTTCGTCCAGGCCTTCGCCGGTGAGCGTGTTGACGCCCGATGAAGGTGCGGCGGCCAGCACCTCGTTGCCGCGCTTGCGCAGGCGATCGACCGTCTTGCTGCCGATGAGCCCGGTACCGCCGATGACGACGATTTTCATGAGACACCTCTGCTTGTTGTTGGCGCCGATGGCGCGTCGTGGATCCATGCTATGCGCAGGTATCGGCGGTCGGTAGCGCTGCCGGCGGACTCACCATGTTCCCCGGGACGCAACAATCGCGACGGCCGGAAAGGCGGCGACCGCGAACCGCACTGCGCGCAATTTCAGTACGCCAGCTGGGAGCGCGTTGGATGAGCCGGGACTTCCGCCACGTCCAGTCCTTCCAGCAGATCCCACACGCTGTCTTCGTCGCTGTCGGCCAGCATCTCGCAGGGGGATTTCCCGCCCCAGGCACGTTGCGGGGCGCATAGCCAGTGTGCGGCGCGCCGCTTGCTGCCGACATGGTCGAGCACCGCCCGGGCGAGCGACGGGTGGCGGCGTTCGAGCACGTCGAATGCATCCGACCTCAGCTCCTCGCGCCGAGCCGTGACCCTGCCGATTTCGCCGATGATGCTGCGGAACTTGTTGGCGGGCAGTCGCATGGCAGTCTCCTCGATGGATGTGGATGGGCGCGGGTCAGCGGCCGACGCGATGGTCGCCACGCAGGCCGTCGCGAATGGAGCGCAGGAACGCAATGACCATTTCCGCGCGTCCCAGGGCCACCAGTTGTTCGGCGGAAAGATCTCCCAACTCCCTTATCGGGGTGCACCGGTACCACTCCATGACGGCCGCACGATCGGGCTCGATCTCGGCCGCGACCCGCAGCACGGCCAGGGCCACCGGAATCAGTCCGAACAAGGTGCTGTAACCGTGCTCGCCCAGCGGGGAAATCAGCCGGTCCGATGCGTCGGCGGCATAAGCGGCCACGATCAGCGACTGCAACGAAGGCTTGGCAAGCGGCAGCATCGATGGCCTGGAAGTCATGGCGACAATCTCCTTCGAAAGGCGGTGGCGTCGCGGCGGATGGAAGGCTTCGCCGGTCCGTCGGCACGAGCATGCAAAGCGCGGACGGATGGCGAAGGCGGTCGACCGGCATCCGTCACGAATCGAGATGCCGGAGGCGTCCGCAAACCCGACGGGATCGGCTTGTGGCGTGCAACAGCGCAGGCGTGCAGACCGATGCGCAGCAGGTCGGCGTCAGTTCACCGGCGTCAGCACGGGCTCGTTGCGGTTCTTCAACAGCACGACCAGGAACTTCGCGGGCTTGGTGAGGCTTGCATTGCGGCCGACGGTGTGGACGTCTCTGGGGCCTTCGTAGAAGGTTTGCCCCGGCGTCAGCGTCACGGTCTTGCCGTTACGCAAACCCATCACGATCGAACCTTCCAGCACGTAGACAAGTGCATAGGCATCGTGGCGATGCACCGGGTCGACGCTGCCCGGCGGGTATTCCACCGTGATCATCATCAGCTCCTTGCCGGGGTACTCGGCAAGCGCCTTGGTCATCAATTCCGTCACGCTTGCCTGCGGCGGTGTCGCCTTGGGCGCGTTCTGCGCCACGGCCGTACCCGTCGCGAACAGAACCATCAGGCCGAATGTCGTGAAGATGCGCATGTGTTGTTCCTCATTGCAGTAGTTGCCAGCGGAGCGGGGCCGCGGAAACCGCGGGCGCGGGCGACCGCGTGCGGCACGTCAGGCCAGGCCGGACTTGTCCAGGCCGTAGGCCTTGTCATAGCTGCCCGGCACGACCTGAAAACCCACGCTGATCCGATTCCACGCGTTGATCGACATCACCGCGAAGGTCAGGTCGGACAACTCCTTCTCGCTGAATTGCGCACGCACGTGCTCATAGATGTCATCCGGCACACCATGAGGGGGGATCCGGGTCAGGATCTCCGTCCACGCCAACGCCGCACGTTCACGCGGACTGAACAGCGTCGACTCGCGCCAGATGGCGACGTGATGGAGCCGCAGCGGACGTTCGCCATGGATCGTCGCCTCCTTGACGTGCATGTCCAGGCAAAAGGCACAGCCGTTCATCTGCGACGCCCTGACCTCAACCAGGAACTGGATCGATTCCTCGATCGCGGAGCGCTTGAGAGCCATGCTGAACTCGGTGAACTTCTTCAACAGCTCGGGAGATTGCTTCTGGTAATCGATGCGTTGGGACATGGTGAATCCTCGAAGGGAGCGAAGCTCGCCACTCAGTTCGGCTGAGGCACCCGGTCGCGATCAATCGCGGTCGGTCCAAAGCGTAGGCGCGGCCGCCGGGGGCCGGTAGCCTTCGAGGCGGACTCACCGTGTTGCCTGTCGGACACCAATGCGGCCCGATGGTCGCAACGACCGGACCCGTGGGCCGCTGCGACAGCGCTTGGCAAGACCACACACGTGCTCGGCACCATCGCGCGGTCGCTGGGCGTCGCAGCCGACCTGCCCGATCCCATCGATGTTTTCGCGGGGCAACTGGCCGGGGCGAATGCGCTTGTGCTGATCGACAACTGCGAGCACGTCCTGGATTCGCTCGCTCCGCCGATCACCCGCTTGCTGGCCTCCCTGGCCGCCCTGGCCGGTCTGCGCATTTTTTGCATCCAGTATCTGCCCGCGCGCGCGCACGAAGGCGCCGTCAGCGCACCGCCGGATGATTCGTGCGCCCGGATCATCATGGACGGGCACAGTTCGGTGTCGGGCCAGCGCTTCAACATCGCGGTTGCCTTCGAACGCTCCGAACGCGGCGGACACGCCATTGCCCACTCAAGCTTCCACCACTTTGCCGATTGCAACTGGATCCCGCAGCCGGCTGCCCATCCTTCGCAAGCGAGCCTGCCGGCGATGCCATGACCAGGTTTCCTGATGCGCTTCGCTCGACGAAACAGTACGTCAGCAACATCGCCTTCTGGCTCGGCGCCTGAAACCGGCACCGCCCGTCGGCGATGCATCCGGCATTGGTGCATTTGAGGAAGCACTGTCGTTCCTGTGGCGGACCTAGCGGGCTGTGAAGGAGCCTTCCAGTATCGGGGCACCAACCGCGGCGGATGTTTCGATACGCCAGCGGGCAACGCATACGAGGTGGGCATGAACATCATCGTCATCGGCGGAAGAGGTCTGGTCGGACGGAATGTCGTCGAGAGACTGCGTTTGCAGGGCCACGACGTGTCGGCTGCGTCCCGGGCAACCGGCGTCGACCTGATCACCGGACAGGGGCTGGCGAAAAGCCTGATCGGCGCCGACGTGGTGGTCGATGTCAGCAATTCGCCGACCTTCGACGACGCGGCGGCCTTCGAGTTCTTCAAGACTGCCATCTTCAATCTGCTGTACGCCGAGAAGCACGCCGGCGTGAAGCACCATGTATCGCTTTCGGTGGTCGGCACCGACCGGCTCGAGGCCAGTCCCTACCTGCGCGGAAAGGCGCTGCAGGAACGCATGATCGCCGCATCCGGCATTCCGTTCACTGTCGTGCACGCAACGCAGTTCCACGAATTCCTGCTCGACATCATTACCTACGCCGTCGACGGCCAGGCCATCCGCCTGTCACCGGCGTACATCGAGCCGGTGGCTTCCGACGATGTCGCCGCGACCATCGCGCGGGTCGCCGTCGAGGCACCTCGGAACGGCTCGATCGAGATCGCGGGTCCGGAACGTTCGCGCATGTCCGAGCTGGTCCAGCGATTCGTCCTCGACATGGAAGCACCTTACGAGGTGTGTGCCGATGTCGACGCGCCCTATTTCGGCGCCAGGCTCGATGAGTGGGTGCTGCTTCCGCGCGAAGACGCCGAGCGCGGCAAGTTGGGGTTCCAGGCCTGGTTCGAACAGTCGGAGTATGCGCGCGCCGACTGGTGATGCGATCGGCCATGGCTGCGGGAACCGTTGCACGGGACAAACCCTCGTTGCCGCGGCGCCCCGTGGCAACGAGGAGAGAAATCCCCGTGCACGCGTGCAGGCTCAGCGATGGCTCTGCTGCGGAGCCACCAGCGTTCCCTGATGAAACACGATCATCCACTCCCCGCCGCTGCGTCGCCAGATCGTGCTGCGCCGGCTCACCCGTTCGCCCTGCTCCAGGGTGTAGGTGAGCAGGAACGTATCCGGGCCGAGTTCGCGGCAGTGGAAGTCGCGGGTTTTCCAGGCGTGTTCGGCGGGATCGGGGACGCGGTGCTCCAGCGCGTCGAGCACGTGCGCGCGGCTGTATCGCTGGCCGGACGCGCCGATTTCCCAGAAGTCGGCGCTGGTCATGCGCTCGAAGTCCGCGCGGGTGCTGCCGAATTCGGGCCGGTGGAAGATCGGCTCGCGGCGGCGCAGCTCGTCGAGCACGCCGGCCAGTTCCGGTGCGGTGGCGAGATCGGGTTCCATGGCGGCGTTGATCGCATCGCGTTTCACGGTCCGGCAACCTTCCCTGCGGATTACGCCGGTGCCTGCCACAACTCGATGCGGGTACCTTCCGGGTCGGTGATCCAGCCGAAGCGGCCGAACTCGCTCTGGTCGACGCGTTCGTCCACGGCCACGCCATCGGCGCGCAATTGCGCCAGCAGCGCGTCGAGGTCGTCGACGCGGAAGTTGATCATGTACGGCTGCGGGCCGGGGCCGAAGTAGTCGGTGTCGGCGGCAAACGGCGACCACAAGGTGCAGCCGGGGCGTTGTTCGTCTTCGTTGAAGCGCACGCCGCCCCAGCCCTCGACGCTCAGTCCCAGATGCCTCGCGTACCACGCCGACAAGGCCGCGGGGTCCCGCGATTTGAAGAAGATGCCGCCGATTCCGGTGACCTTGGCCATGGAGTGCCTCGCGCTGTGTCTGGTGTGCTTGCGGGAGCGGCATCAGCCGCGATGCTCTTGCGCTGCTTCGGCCGGAGATGGAAAGCGTCGCGGCCGAAGCCGCTCCCGCACCGACCGCATGCCCCACTACCCGGCGGCCGGCCCGGTCGTGGCGATGGACGCATCATCGAAGAAAGTCTGCACATCCGCCAGCTCGCGCGTGCGCGGCATCGGCGGGAGACTGGCGAGGAACAGCTTGCCATAACCCTTGCCGGTGAGGCGCGGGTCGCACAGCACCAGCACGCCGCGGTCGTGCACGTCGCGGATCAGGCGGCCGGCGCCCTGTTTCAGCGCGATCACCGCGCTGGGCACCTGCCAGCCCATGAACGGATTGATGCCGGACTGTTCGAGTGCGGAGAGGCGGGCCATCAGCACCGGATCGTCGGGGGCGGCGAACGGCAGCTTGTCGATCACCACCACGCTGAGCGCCTCGCCGACCACGTCGACGCCCTCCCAGAAACTGGCCGCACCGAGCAGCACGCCGTGGCCGCTGGCGCGGAACTCCTCCAGCAGACGCGGGCGCGGTGCGGTGCCCTGCACGAACAGCGGCCACGGCACCCTGTCCTGCAGCAGCTCGGCAGCGCGGCGCAGCGCGCGATGCGAGGTGAACAGCAGGAACGCGCGACCGTTCGACGCGTGCAGCACCGGCAACACCGATTCGATCACCTGCTCGGTGTAGTCGCGCGCGTTCGGATCGGGCAAGCCGGCCGGCAGATAGCACAGCGCCTGGCGCGCGTAGTCGAACGGACTTTCCAGGCTCAGCGTCTGCGGATCGTCGAGGCCGAGCTGGCGCGCGAAATGGTCGAAGTTGCCGGCGACCGACAGCGTGGCCGAGGTGTGGATCCACGCCGCCTGGGTGCGCTCGCGCAGGCCGCGCATCGGCAGTGCCAGGTCCAGCGGCGTGGCGTACAGCGCGAAGCCGCGCGGAAAGGTTTCGTACCAGCGCACGTCGTGGTCGCCGTGCGATTCGACGATGCGGTCCAGCCGCTCGGTGAACAATTCGGCGCGTTCGTGCAGGTTGGCAAGCCCGCGCGAGCGTTCGGCCTGCGAGGCGAGCAGCTCGGCCAGCGTGGCCAGCAGTTCGCGCAGGTCGTGCAGCGAGGTGCGTACGTCGGCACGGTCCTCCAGCAGCGCGAACGCCCCGCGCGCCGGCAACGCATCCATCGCCAGACGCAGCTTGCGCAGCGCGTCCTGCAAGGCTTCCACCGGCTCCAGCAGCAGGCCGATCGCACCGGTGATGCCGTTGCATTCGGTCAGCGCATCCCTGGCCATGTCGGTGAGCTGGCGCGCGCTGACGCTTTGCGAAAAGAACTGGCCGGCCAGCTCGGGGATCTGGTGCGCCTCGTCGAGGATGAAGGCCGCCGCGCCGGGAAGGATCTCGCCGAAACCTTCCTGCTTCAGCGCAAGGTCGGCGAACAGCAGGTGATGGTTGACCACCACCACGTCCGCCTCCATCGCCTCGCGGCGCGCCTTGAACACGTGGCAGTCGTCGTGGAACGGACACTCCACGCCGAGGCAGTTTTCCGGCGTGGAGGTCACCCGCGGCCACAGTGGCGATTCCTCCGGCACCTCGGCCAGTTCCATGCGGTCACCGCGGCGCGTGCGCGCCGACCACGCGCGGATGGTGGCCAGCTGCGCGGCCTGCGCGCGTTCGAAGCTGGCGCCTTCGCGCACGGTCTGGTCGAGCCGGTACAGGCACAGGTAGTTCGCACGGCCTTTCAGCAGCGCCGTCTTCAGCCGCGTGCCGAGTACGGAACGCACCCTGGGAAGATCACGGAAATACAGCTGATCCTGCAACGCCTTGGTGCCGGTGGAGATGATCACCCGCTCGCCGGACAGCAGCGCCGGCACCAGGTAGGCGTAGGTCTTGCCGGTACCGGTGCCGGCCTCGGCGACCAGCGTGTCGCGCCCGGCGATCGCCTGCTGCACCGCGCGAGCCATCGCCTGCTGGGCCAGCCGTGGCGCGAAGTTCGGCAGCTCGCGCGCGAACGGGCCGTCGGCACCGAGCAGGGCGCCGATATCGTCTGATTCGGTGTCGTCCAGTGCAGTCATCGGCCAAGTATGGCGGAGCGGGTGATCGCGGCAAACCATCGCGCCCCATTCGCGCTGGCCTTGCCTCTGTTTCCCGATCGCGGCCAGCTCCGTCGCGCGCCTGGTGGTTGCCAGTGAACGCTCGCGCTCAGTAACGCGGAATGCCCGGCTTGTGGCATTGCTGCACCCATTTGCGCGCCGTCGCCGCGCCAGTCTCGTCATGCGCCTGCAGGCGCATCTCGACGATGGTCTCCCAGTTGCGCGCACACAGCGGCCCGAGCTTCGGACCGAGCGACCATGACTGCTGCGCAAGCTTTTCGGCCTGGGCGAACTGGTGCAGGCGCACGGCGACCTCGGCGCGATCCTGCAGCAGGTCCGGCGAGTCCGGACCGAGCTTGAGTGCCTGGTCGAGCTTGGCGGCAGCCTCGGCATATTTGCCGGCACGTTCGTCGCTTTGCGCGGCTTCCTGCAGCGCGGCGACGCCGGGATCGCGCAGCGGGTTGACGTCGATGACGGACTTCTCCCGCTCACCCGCCGCGCGGATGGCAGCGACCAGGTCGTAGCCGGGCGCCGGCGCGGGCGTCGGGGCTGGCTGCTTCGCGAACATGCCGCAGCCGGCCAGCATGCCCGCGGCAAGCAGCAGAGGCAGCAGACAAAAATATCGGGATGAGGATGACATGATCAATTCCGCGGTGGAGTGCCGTCGGCCGGCGGCACGCTGCCGGCAGCGGGAGGTTGGTCGCCACCACCGAACAGGCTCTGAATGCCCTGCCAGAAGCAGCCTTCGGTGTCGGCCGGCAAGCTGCCGGCGACGACCGGAACCTGCTGCGCCCCTTCGCATTGCGACTCGGTGCGCTTGCCGTTGGTCGGGTTGACCCAGGCCATCTCCAGGCCTTCGCCCGGCGCAGCGGACAGTGGCCGGGTCGGCAGCCTGGCGAACAGGTCGCGCCACGCGCGCAGGCCACCGCTGGCACCGAACAGGGTGGTCGGCTTGTTGTCGTCGCGCCCCATCCAGAACACCGCCAGGTGCTCGCCGGTGAAGCCGGCGAACCAGCTGTCGCGCATGTCATTGCTGGTGCCGGTCTTGCCGGCGGCATGCAGCCATGCCAGTCCGGAATTGCCGATCGCGCTGGCCGTGCCGTATTCGGCGACCTGCTGCATCGCCCATGTGGTCAGGCGCACCGCTTCCTGGTACTCGCCCTTGCCGCCCTGCACCTGGTAGCGCTTGATCGTGCGGCCATTGCCATCGAGTACGCCGCGCACTGCCACCAGCGGCATCGCGTGTCCATCGGCGGCCAGGTATTGATACAGATGCGCCACCTGCAGCGGCGCCAGGTCGATCGCACCGATCAGCAGCGAGGGACTGGGGTTGACACCGGTCAGGCCGAACGATTCCAGGAAGGCCTGGATCCGCGGCAGACCGACCGCGAGCCCGAGATGAATGGTCGCCAGGTTCCACGAATGCGCCAGCGCGTCGACCATGGTCAGGGGGTCGTGGCTGCGATGGTCGTCATTCTGCGGCGTCCACATGCTGCCATCGGGCTGGCGCATGCTGACCGGGCTGTCGTCCATCAGGCTGGCCAGGTTCCAGCGTTCCGGCTGGGTCAACGCCACCAGGTAGACGAACGGCTTGATCGTGGAACCGATCGGCCGACGCGCGTCGAGCGCCCGATTGAAGCCCGGGTCGCCCGGCGTCCTGCTGCCGACCACGGCCAGCACGCTGCCGCTGTGCGCATCGGTCACCACCGCGGCTGCCTGCACGCCATCGCCGCGCTTGCCCAGCGCCTTGAGCGTGCTGGTGATTGCCTGCTCGGTGTACAGCTGGGCGGCCGGATCGAGCGTGGTGAAAATCGACAGGTTGCCGTCGCGCAACGCCTGCTCGTCGAAGTCGGCGGTGATCTGCGAACGCACCAGTTCCATGAAAGCGGGGAAGCGGTTGTGCGGCAGCTGACCGTTCTCGACGATGTCCAGCGGCGCGGCCTGGGCGGCATTGAGTTGCCCGGCGCTGATCAGCCCGGTGTCGAAAAACTCCTGCAGCACCAGGTTGCGCCGGGTCATCGCGCGCTTCGGCGCGCGGCGCGGATCGTAGTAGCTGGGGCCCTTGACCATGCCCACCAGCAACGCGATCTCCTGCGGCCGCAGATCCTGCAGGCGCCGGCCGAAGTAGAACTCCGATGCGGCCGCGAAACCGTGCACGGCCTGACCGCCCTGCTGACCCAGGAAAACGTCGTTGACGTAGGCCTCGAGAATGCGCCCCTTGCTGTAATGCGCCTCCAGCAGCAGCGACATCAGCGCCTCGTTGATCTTGCGCGCGAGCGTCTGGTCGCGGCTCAGGAACAGGTTGCGCACCAGTTGCTGGGTCAGCGTGGAGCCGCCCTGCACGGTATGGCCGGCACGCAGGTTGGCATAGGCGGCGCGCGCGATGGCGCCGAAGTCGACGCCGATGTGGTGATTGAAATCGCGATCCTCGACCGCCTGCAGCCCACTGACCAGGAGCGGCGGCACGTCGGCCAGATGCACGAAGCGGCGTTCTTCCTGGCTGGCGCCGTAGAGCGTGGCGATGCGGGCCGGATCCAGGTGGGTCAGGGTGATCTTCTTGCCGCCGGTCGCATCCTGCACCGACTGCACCACGCCCTTGCCCAGCGTGACGCGGATGCGCTTGGGCAGCTCGCCGCCATCCGGCCCGGCGTAGCCGCGCGAGGAAATGGTGTACCGCTCACCCTGCTTCACCCAGCTGCCGGCCACCTGGCCATGGCCGTCGGCGCTGTAGCCGGCGAAGGTCAGCTCCAGTTCCAGCGCCGCCGGCGTCATCGGCAGGCCGGCCGCCAGCGGCAGCGGCCGCGCGTAGACCCGGGTCGGCACCGCGAAGACCAGATCGTTGAAGCGGTCCTGCACACGCTTGTTCAGCACCAGCGTGTAGGGCAGCACGAAACCGACCAACAGGCCCATGCCGATCCAGAACGGAATGCGCAACCATGGCCAGCTACGGTGCGCCAGCGAACGAATACGGGTCAGAAAGGCCAACGTGGGGAAATCCGGCAATCGGTGGTTCGACGATCATAGGGCCTGCTACCCGGCGCGCATATGAACGCGGTGGGCGGTTTTGTGGCAGAACGCGGGCAATCAGCCGTTCGCCGTCCCGCAAGCAGCCGACCGCGCGCCGGTGGGAGCGACTTCGGTCGCGACAGCCGATATGGGCAAACGCGACAAGCGCATCGCGACTGAAGTCGCTCCCGCGGCGTCTCGCGCGATCAATCGGACGCAAACCACATCGAAGCGTCCGGGTGGAACGGTCGCGGACGAATGCCGAGCAGCCGTTGCAACTCGCCGTTGTCGGCGACCAGGTCGCGGTCGAGCCGGCTGAGCGGGCCGCGCAATGGCGGCAGTGCGCGCTGACCCAGTCGCAGCAGCCACGTCGGCAACGGCAGCGGCACCGTGCTGCGCGACAGGCTGCGGCGAACCCGTGCAAACATTTCGCCGGACGAGAGCCGTTCGCCGCCTCCGATCGACAGGATCTGCCCCGCCGCGGCGGGAGTTTCCAGCGCGGCCATGACCGCCTGCGCGATGTCATCCGCATGCACCGGCTGACGCAGACCGCGGCCGGAGGGCAGCGGAAACACCCGCAGCCGCATCGCGCGACGGGCCATCGGCGTCAGGCTCTTGTCCAGGCCGGCACCGTAGACCAGAGTCGGACGAAGCACCGTCCAGGCGCAGCCATGCAGCGCGCACGCAGCAGCCAATGCAGCCTCGCCATCGCGCAACTGCCGCGCCACCTCGCGCTCGGCCGGCACGGCCGAATCCCGCTTGGTCTCGGCGCTCATCGAACTGGTGGCGATCACCCGCGGCGCTCCCGCCAGCCGTACTTGCGTCAGCCAGTCGGCCAGCGCCTGCAACGGACCGAAGCTGATGATCGCCGACAACGGCGGCAGCACGGGCACCTCGTCAGGCAGCGCACCTCGCAGCCATTCCACACCGGGTCGCGCCGGGCGCGCCTGACGACTCAGCGCGAACACCGACTCGCCGCTGGCCAGCAGCCGCGGCAACAGGAAATGGCCGACCTGGCAGCTGCCGCCCACCACCAGGACCGTCATGCAGCGGTCACCTCTCGCCCTGCAGGCGGGCGCTCAGGTCGATCACCCGCGGATGATTCGGCGCCAGCTTGCGCGCGTGTTCGAGCGATTGGCCGGCACCGACGCGATCTCCACGTGCCAGTTGCTGCTCGGCCTGATCGAGCCAGGCTGCGGTCAGCCGTTCACGCAGGGCGCCTTGCGCTGCGTCGCCGGGCGACAACTGGGCCAGATCGACCAGCATGTCGTCGGCCTGCGCCAGCTTGCCGGCGGCGAGCGCCTGATTGAACTGCTGTTCGACGCGACGGGGCAGGCCGCGCAGCCCGCTCAGTGCCGGCGCGCTGTTGCCGTCGATCGCCAGCGCACTGCGGTACAGGTCGTACGCGCTGTCCCCGGGGGGCATCATGATGTTGCCGCTGTCGGCGGCTGCCAGCGCGCGTTGCACCAGTTGCGCCACCGCCGCACTCTGCTGCGGCGACAACACGGGCGGCGCGGGTGACGCGATGTCGTCGTCATGCGATGCCGGCGTTGCGGCCGGCTTTGTCTGCGCGCTCTGCAAGCGTGCGCGCGCGGCGGCGAGGTCGGCCGACTTCGGCGCCAGCTCGGCCGCGCGGTCGAGCAGCGTGGACGCTTGTGCCAGGTCGCCGGCATCCATGGCCGCACTTGCCTGCACCGTCATCGCCTGCGCCACCTTGCCGAGCCCGGTCCGCGCCTGCGTGTTGTCCGGATCGAGCTTGAGCGCGGCCTGAAAGTGCGCCAGCGCGGTATCGCTGCCGGTGCCGTCGATACGGCCGGCGCGTAACGCGCCCTGACCCTGCGTGAGCTCCGCATCCAGCGCGCTGTTGTCCTGTTTGCGCGTCTGCGACTGCAGTGCGCGCAACGCCGGCAGGGTGCCGTTGTCCGGTTGCAGCGCAGCCAGTTGCTCGATGCTGGCGTTTGCCGTCGCGGTGTCCTTCGCGTCCAGTGCCTTGCGTGCCTGCATCGCCAGCGCATAGCCGACCTGGTCGAGACCGTGCGCGGCCACCGCGTTGTCGGGGTCGGCGCGCAACACGCGCTGGTAGAGCGAGCCCGCATCCTCAAGCTTGCCCGCAGCGAGTGCCTTTTGCGCCTGATCGACCAGGTCGATCGTCTTCACCTGCGCGGCACGGGCGCTGTTGATCGCCTGGTCGAGGCGGTCGATGTCGGCGCCGCCACCGAGCAGCTCGCGGGCAACCGCCGCCTGCTGCGTGGCCTGGACCAGATGGCCTGCCTGCAGTGCGGCATCGGCCTGCGCCAGCTCCGCCTGGCCAACCTGGCGCAGGCCATCGCGGGCGCGATCGTTATCCGGTTCCAGCGCTGCCGCCCGCTGAAACAGCTCGCGCGCACTGGTCCCGTTATAGCCATCCAGATGGCCATCCTTCAACGCCTGCTGTGCCTGGGAGAGCACGCTGTTGAAGTCGGTGCGCGGCAGCATGCCGCGCAGCCGGTTCTGGCCGAGCCAGAGCGCCCCGACCAGCACGATGAGCAACAGCAGCAGCGGCAACAGCCACCGGCGGCGACGATGGTGGCGACGTGATGACGAGGGTGCCCGGCCGCGCGGCTGACGCGGCTCGACCGACACGTTGGGCAATCCGTCGCTGGAGGTCGGACGCGCATCGTCCAGATCGAACTCACCCAGGGTGGGTTCGGTGCGAACGGGTGGTGCGTCTTGCTGGTCTCGGCGTCCGCTCATGATCCGTGGCTGTGAAGGTCGTCGGCGCAGCTTAACATCCGGCCGCAAACCACCGTTCGGTCGGCGCCCGGGCATTGCGTGGTCATTCAGCCGATGCCGACCCGGCGCACGTCGATCACGTTCGGCAAGGCCAGCAGTTTGCCGAGCAGGGTCGACAACTGCTCGAAGTCGCGCACGCGCAGGGTGAAGCGCATCTCCACCTCGCCGGTATGGGCGATCAATCGGCTGGACGAGGCGATGATGTGGGTGCCGGCGTTGCTGATGCCGGTGGTGACGTCCTTCTGCAAGCCCTTGCGATCGTAGCCGCGCAGCTCGACGTCGACCTCGTAGGCCTGGCTGGCGGCATTGCCCCAGCTCACCTCGATCACCCGATCCGGATCGCGCCGGGCCAGCCGCGCCAGGCTGCCGCAGTCGGCGCGGTGCACCGACACGCCGCGGCCCTTGGTGATGAATCCCCGCACCGGATCGCCCGGCAGCGGCTGGCAGCAGCGCGCCAGCGTGGTCAGCAGGTTGCCGATGCCTTCGATGCTGAGCGCGCTGTGGTCGAGCGTGACCGGACGCGCGCTCACGGTTGGCGGCGGAGGCGTCGGCGGCTGCGCGGCTTCCTGCACCACGCGGGCGATCTGGCCCGGCGTGACTTCGCCCAGTGCCAGCGCAATCAGCAATTCGTCATGAGTTTGCAGGTGGAAATGCGCGGGCAGCTTGCTCACGTCCGCGCCCGACAGCGCCAGCCGTTTCAGTTCGCGCTCGAACATGCTGCGGCCGACGGCGAGATTCGCATCGTGCGCGATCCGGCGAAACCAGGCGCGCACCTTGTCCTTCGCCCGCGCGGTGTTGAGATAGCCATGGTGCGGCGACAACCAGTCACGACTGGGCTCGCCGATCTTGGTGGTGAGGATCTCCACCCGGTCGCCGCTCTGCGGCTGGAACGTCAACGGCACGATGCGGCCGTTGACCTTGGCACCGCGGCAACGATGCCCGACCTCGGTGTGCACCAGGTAGGCGAAGTCCAGCACGGTCGCGCCGCGTGCCAGGTCGAACACCTCGCCCTTGGGAGTCAGCAGGTAGACCCGGTCTTCCAGCAGCTCGGTGTGCAGTTCGGCGGCCAGTGCGCTGTCGTCCTCGCCGCGCGGCTCCAGCAGCTTGCGCATCCAGGCGATCTTCGCCTCGAACTCGGCGTCGCTGCTGCCGCCTTCCTTGTAGCGCCAATGCGCGGCCACACCGAGTTCATTCGCGCGATGCATCTCGTGGGTGCGGATCTGCACCTCCAGGGTCTTTCCTTCCGGTCCCAGCACGGCGGTATGCAGCGACTGGTAGCCGTTCGCCTTGGGCCGCGCGATGTAATCGTCGAACTCGCCCGGCAGGTGCGGCCAGCGTGCGTGCACCACGCCCAGCGCGGCGTAGCAGTCGGTGATGTTGTCGACCAGAACGCGCACGGCACGGATGTCGTACAGGTCGGAAAAATCCAGCGACTTGCGCTGCATCTTTTTCCAGATCGAATAGATGTGCTTCGGCCGCCCGGCCAGGTCGGCGTGGATGCCGGCCGCTTCCAGCGCGCGCTGCAACTCGTCCAGCGATTCGCGGATGAAACTCTCGCGGTCGGTGCGCCGCTCGTCGAGCAGCTTCGCGATGCGCCGATAGGTCTCCGGCTGCAGGAAGCGGAACGCCAGGTCCTCCAGCTCCCACTTCAGCTGCCAGATGCCGAGGCGGTTCGCCAGCGGCGCGTGGATGTCGCGGGTCAACCGCGCCAGCGCGGCGGCCTGCTCGGCGGGCAGGGTCGCCGCGGCGCGCATCCGCGCCAGCTGCCGCGCCAGCAGCACGAACACCACGCGCAGGTCACGCACGATCGCCAGCAACAGGCGACGCAGTCCTTCGGCCGCGCCTTCCGGCGCGCGTTGCGCGTGCAGCGCCCACACCTGTTCGGCCGCCTGCTGGCCACCAACCAGCCGTTGCAATTCGGCCGGCAACTTCGCGCCCCGGGCTTTCCACAGCGCCGGATCGACCCGCGCCAGCTCGAACCACAACGCGGCCGCCTGGGTCTGCGCATCGCAGCCGAGCATGCCGAGCAGGTCCAGCACGTCGCCGCATTCGTCCTGCGGCACCGGTTGCGCCGCGCATGCCTGCAGCGCCTCGTCCAATACCAGCGGCAGTGTGCCGGCGCGTTCGCGCCAGTGCAGCAGGCTGGTGGATTTGACGATCGACGGCATGGCGGACTATCCGGTAAGGACGTCCATGTTAGCCGCAGCGCGACCACGCCAGAGTGGATGCTTGCATGGCGATTCAGCGCGCCGCTTGGCCGGAGACGGTTTACCGCGCAGAATTGCCGCTGCCGCTTCGCCATCCCCAGAGGAATCACCCATGATGCTGCGCTCCCGTCACCTCACCTTGTCGATGCTGCTGGCCTTGCCGCTGTGCTGCCTGTCCGTGCATGCCCAGCAGGCCAAAAGTCTGCAAGAGCGCATGAGCAGCACCGAATTCAAGGCCGCCGGGCTGGACAAGCTGTCGCCACAGGAACTGCAGAATCTCGACAACTGGCTGAGCGGGCACGCCATGGTGACCACGAAGGTGGTCGACTCCAGCGGCAAGCCGGTGTTCTATGCCGGCGACCGGAAACGCCACACCATCGACACGCACATCGTCGGGCACTTCGACGGCTGGAACAAGAACATCGAGTTCACCATGGCCAACGGCCAGCAGTGGCAGGTGATCGATCCGGAGCCGCATTCCTGCACGCCCACCGATAACACCGAGGTGAAGATCAAACCGTCGCTGCTGGGTTCGTGGCTGATGTACGTGCCCTCGTGCTACGAGAACGCGCACGTCAAGCGCGTGCGCTGACGGCGCGCTTCAGCCCAAAGCGGCCAGCGCCTTCGCCAGCCGCTTCGCCGACACCGGCTCGGCGGTTTTCAGCTCCTGCGCGAACAGCGACACGCGCCATTCCTCGATCAGCCAGCGCAGTTCGGCCAGCTCGGTCGCATCGGCACCGGCGGCTCGATGCTGCAGATACGCGCGCCAGTACGGGAGAACCTGCAGCATGCGCTGCTGGTCCTTCGCCGGGTCCTGGCGCAGCCGTTCGCCGCGCAGGCGCATCGCCTTCAGGTAGCGCGGGTAATGCGCCAGCCGCGCGGGCGGCAATTCGCGCAGAAAACCCGTGGTGAGCAGTGCGTCGAACTGTTCGTGCATGTCGTCGTAACTGGCACGGGCGAAACCCAGCAGCGGCGGCTGCAACCACGGCTTCATATCGGCCTGCGCCTCGATGATCGGCTCGGCCAGCTTCAGCCGCTCGACGCCGGCAGCAAACAGCTCGCGCGAAAACTGCGTGCGCAAGGTCTCGAACGCGCCAGCGGTGCGCACATCCAGCTCGTGGCGTTCCAGCAGATCCTGGAAGCCGCCTTCGAGCAGGTCCTCGCGCAATCCCTCCACGCCACCCAGCGGCGCGTATTTCAGGGCCAGCGCGTTGCCGATCGGCAACCGCCGGCGCGCCTGCTTGGAGTCGCTGGCCAGAGCGTTGCGCAATAGCCGCACCACGCCTTGCCGATGGGCGGCACGCGCCTCGTCGCTGCGTTCGAACACGCGCAATGCCACCGTCTCGCCCAGGTCGACCAGCGCCGGAAACGCGGTCAGGCCACCATCCGAGCGAACCTGCGCGGGGATTGCCTCGAAATCCCAGCTGGCCACGTCCTCCCGGGTCAGCTCGATGTCGGTCTTGCGCGAGAACGCCTCGCGCGCCTGGCCTTCCCACTGGCCGCGCAACGCGGCGAGGTCGCGGCCGCTGGCCAGCGTCTTTCCGCGCTCGTCGTGCAGGCGATAACGCATCTGGAAATGTGGCGGCAGTGCAACTTCAGCAAATTCACTGGCCGCGATATCGACACCAGTGGCGCGTTTCAGGAAGGCGGCCAGCACCTTCGCCAGCGGCTCGTCGCGTGGCGACTCGGCCTCGACGAAGGCGCGTGCGAAATCCGGCGCGGGCACGAAGTTGCGACGCAGCGCCTTGGGCAGGCCGCGGATCAGCTCGGCCACCTTGTCGGCGAGCAGGCCCGGCACCAGCCATTGGCAACGCGCCGCGGGCAGCGCGTTCAGCATCGCCAGCGGCAGGTGCAGGGTCACGCCGTCGGCTTCATCGCCGGGAACGAAGCGGTATTCGAGCTTGTACCGCTGTGGTGGCATTTCGATGGCTGCGGGAAACGCCTTCGCATCCAGCCCCGCGCCGCCGGCCATCACGTCCTCCAGCGACCATCGCAATGCAGCCTGCTCGGCCGGACGCGCCTTGCGATACCAGGCATCCAGCGCACGGCTGCTGGCGATCTCCTCGGGCAGCTTGCCCTCGAAGAACGCGACCAGGTCGTCCTCGTGGCGGATCAACCCTTCGCGCCGCTGCTTCGCCTCGATGCCGAGCGCCTCTTCCAGCACGCGCTGGTTGGCGCGCACGAAGTCCGCCCTGCCCTCGATGTCGCCGCGTACCAGCGCCTCGCGCAGGAAGATCGCGTGGGCCAGCGCGGGGTCCTGCTGCTGGAACGTGACCGGCCGCTTCTCCACCAGCACCAGCCCGAACAGGCTGACCTGCTCGTACGCGACCACGCAGCCGCGCTTCCTGGACCAGTGCGCGTCGCGACAATTCGTGCGCAACAGATGCGCCGCCTGCTGCTCGATCCACAATGGCTCGACCCGCGCGTTCGCCATGCCCCACACGCGCCCGCCCACGTCGAGGATCTGCGCGGAGAAGATCCAGTTCGGCGGCAACTTGGCCAGCGCCGAGCCGGGGAACACCTGGAACTTGCGCTCGCGCGTGCTCTGGTAGATGCCCTTCTCGTCCTTGCGGCCGACCTGGGTAGGCAGGCCGGCCAAAAGGGAGCGATGGACTGCCTCATAGAGGCGGTCCATCGCTCCCTTTTGATCAATAACGCGCTCCTCGCGTTCGCCTCCTCTCCCCTGCGGGGAGAGGATTGAGGTGAGGGGCTGGTCGCGCGAAACCCCGCTTTTGCCTATTTGCTGGACCTTTACGGCACCAGCCCGTGGAGTCTGCCGCGAGCGCTCCCCCTCATCCCGGCCTTCTCCCCGAGGGGGAGAAGGAGCAACAAGCCACCCCAACTCCCCCACCACCAGCAACAACTGCCTGTGCAACTCGCGCCATTCGCGCATGCGCATGAAGCTGAGGAAATGCCGCGAGCACCAGTCGCGCAGCTTCGACTGGGTCAGTTCCTCGTGGGCGTCGTGATACGCACGCCACAGGTTCAGCACGCCGGCGAAGTCGGACTTCGGATCGGCGAACACGGCGTGTGCCGCATCGGCCTGCTGGCGCGCATCGGAGGGACGCTCGCGCGGGTCCTGGATGCTGAGGAAGGACACGATGGTGAGCAGTTCGCGCAGTGCATGCAGCTTCTCGCCCTCGACCAGCATGCGCGCCAGTTGCACGTCGATCGGCAACCGCGCCAGGGTGTGGCCGATCGCGGTGAGCTTGCGCCCCTCGTCGATCGCGGAGATCTCGGTGAGCCGACGGAAACCGTCGGCAATCACGCGCGGGTCGGGCGCTTCCAGGAACGGGAAGTCATCCACCTCGCCCAGTTTCAGCGCCAGCATGCGCAGGATCACGTTGGCCAGCGACGAGCGCAGCAGTTCGGGGTCCGTGAACGCGGCGCGTCCGGCGAAATCCGCCTCGTCGTACAGGCGGTAGCAGATGCCCGGCCCGACGCGGCCGCAGCGACCCTTGCGCTGGTCGGCGGCGGCCTGCGAGATCGGCTCCACGTGCAGGCGTTCGAGCTGGCTGCGCTGGCTGTAGCGCTTGACCCGCGCGGTGCCGGTGTCGATCACGTAGCGGATGCGCGGCACGGTGAGCGAAGTCTCGGCCACGTTGGTGGCCAGCACCACGCGACGCTTCACGCCGGGCTTGAACACGCGGTCCTGGTCGCCGGCGGAAAGCCGCGCGTACAGCGGCATGATCTCGGTCTCGCGATACTGCCGGCGCGACAGCAGCTGGTGCGCGTCGCGGATCTCGCGTTCGCCGGGCAGGAAGATCAGCACGTCGCCACGGGGGTCGTCGTGAGTGATCTCGTCGAGCACGGCGGTGAGGTGTTCGGCACTGCCCTGCTGCATGCCGCGGCGAATGGGGTCAGAGTCACTTTTCGCCTGCGAAAAGTGACTCTGACCCCCAACGTGGCCCACGGGCCGCCAGCGCAGCTCGACCGGATACGCGCGTCCTTCCACCTCCACCACTGGCGCGCCGCCGAAATGCTCGGCGAAACGCGCGGTATCGATCGTCGCCGAGGTGACGATGATCTTCAGCTCCGGCCGCTTCACCGCCAGCCGCTTGAGATAACCGAGCAGGAAGTCGATGTTGAGACTGCGCTCGTGCGCTTCATCGATGATGATGGTGTCGTACGCGGAGAGCCACGGGTCGCCCTGCGTCTCGGCGAGCAGGATGCCGTCGGTCATGAACTTGATCAGGCTGCGCTCGGAGACCTGGTCGTTGAAGCGCACCTGGAAACCCACCACCTCGCCCAGCGGCGTGGCCAGCTCCTCGGCCACCCGGCGCGCTACCGAACGCGCGGCCAGCCGGCGCGGCTGGGTGCAGCCGATCATGCCGGCCTCGCCGCGGCCGGCGGCCAGGCACAGCTTCGGCAGCTGCGTCGTCTTGCCCGAGCCGGTCTCGCCGGCGATCACCACCACCTGGTGCTCGCGGATCAGCTTGACGATGTCCTCGCCGCGCGCGCTGATCGGCAGCGATTCATCCAGGCTGATTGCCGGCTTCGCCGCGACGCGGGCACGGCGCTTTGCCGCGGAGCGTTCGATATCCGCGTGCAATGCCGCCAGCTTGTTCTCGTCAGGCCGGCGCGACAACGTGCGCCAGCGACCCAGCAGGCGGCCGAAATCGCGACTGGACACCGCATCCAGCAGGCGGCGCAATCCGCCCAGGCCGGAATCGGCGGAAGGATCGGCTGATGGTGGGTGGGCATCGTTCATCGGACCGCACATGATAGCTGCTGGCAGACCGCCGGCTCGATAGCTGGCGGCTATCGGCGGCATCCGAAGGATTCATTTCACCCACGCGCAACGACGCGCTACTGTGAGTCGCGTTCACCCCACCCGACCAAGGAGCAGCACATGGCCATTTCCATCGGTATCGCCAAGAAGGACCGCGAAGCGGTCGCCAAGCACCTGTCCAAGCTGCTGGCCGACACCTACTCGTTGTATCTGAAAACACACAGTTTCCACTGGAACGTCACCGGCCCGCAGTTCAACAGCCTGCACCTGATGTTCGAAACCCAGTACAACGAACTGTGGCTGGCCGCCGACGAAGTGGCCGAGCGCATCCGCACCCTGGACGTGTTCGCGCCCGGCTCCTACAGCCAGTTCGCCAAGCTCAGCTCGATCAAGGAAGAACCGGGCGTTCCCGAGTGGAAGGAGATGGTGGGCCAGTTGGTCGAAGGCCACGAGGTCGCCGCCGCCACCGCCCGTGACGTGCTCAAGGCCGCCAATGCCGCGGGCGACGACGGCACCGCCGACATGGTCACCGGCCGGCTGATGGCGCATGAGAAAACCGCCTGGATGCTGCGCTCGCTGCTGAGGTGAGCCCGAACCACATGACGAAGAAGGCCCGCCATTCGACGGGCCTTCTTCGTTGAAGGTTGCGACGTCCGGGATTGTCGCGAAGGTCGGACCTCTGATTGTTCCGCGTCATGCACGAGGTTGGCGGCATGCTTTCTTGCCGATGCGACGATGGCACCGTGCTTCGGGAATCTCGCCGAAACAACCCCGACGACGATCAGGACCAGACACGCCACGCGCACCAGAACACGTTCCCAGCGATGCGCGAACCGCAACAAGGCCGGCAACAGCAAGGCTGCAAACCAACACGATGCGGGCAGCCAATGCCTGAAGTACGTCTCACGGGTTTGCTCGGCAATGATGCGTTCGGCCACACGCCACGGCAGCCCGTACTGCTTTTGGGGTTTCTTGACGGTAACGCACCGCCGCCGGCGTCACCGCTTCAAGCGCCTGCTTCATCGCGTCGGGCGAATCCAGCCCCTGGAACGCCAGCGCCTGCGACCACGCATTGGCCAGTCCGTCGACCGAGTTCTTCTTGAATTCCAGCTCGGCGATCGCCTTGCGCTTGGCGGCGTCCACCAGCGCCCGCGCTTCAGTCCCTGCGGCGGACAACGTGCAAGAACGGACGTGTCGAAAGTGCACGGTCGAACCAGAAGCACCTGACGGCCGCACGACCTGACTTGCCTCCCCCTCAAAAGTGTCCCGATGACTCGGGGCGTGGCGGCTTGCCGCGCGGCGGCCACCCGGTATCGAGGGGGTTTCTTGCCCGGCACCCCGCGCACCGGCCGGGGATTTATTGGCCGTTGGCTTCACATTCGTTAAGCTTCTGCGGCTTTACCGCCTGTTGCGCAGGCTTCCGCCGGGAATTTTTTTGAGCGCCACTGCAGCAAACCACGACAGCCGATTCCCCCTGCTCACCGCCATCGTGCTTGCGTTGGTCGTGGCGGCGATGAATATCGGGCTGTGGTGGTGGGGCAACCTGCCGCATGGCCCGGATGACTGGCACGGCAAGATCGGCGGATTCGCGTTTTCCTCGTTCCAGCGCTATCAGGACCCGATCAAGCAGGATTACCCCAGCGACGCGGAGGTCGACCGCGACCTCAAGCTGGTCGCGCGCTACTCCGACCGCATCCGTACTTATTCGATGCTGGTCAACCCGCAGACCTACCGGCTGGCCGCGAAGGACGGCCTGAAGGTGATGGCCGGCGCCGAGATCGGGCGGCGCATGGAGAACAACGAGAAGGAGATCGAGGCGCTGATCGCCAAGGCGCGCGAATACCCCGACACCATCACCCGCGTCATCGTCGGCAACGAGGTGCTGTTCCGCAACGACCTCACGCCGCAGCAGATGATGACCTACCTCGACCGCGTGCGCGCCGCCGTGCACCAGCCCGTGTCGATCGCCGAGCCGGAATACATCTGGCTGAAGTATCCCGAACTGGCCGAACACGTCGACTTCATCACGATCCACATCTTTCCGTTCTGGAATGGCATACCGGTCGCCAACGGGGTGGCGCTGGACGCGGCGCTGGGCTCGTACCAGCAGCTGCAGCAGCGTTTTCCCTACAAGCACGTCGTGGTCGGCGAAATCGGCTGGCCGTCCAACGGCGACCGCCATGAGCACGCCGACCCGTCCATCTCCAACGAGGCGATCTTCATCCGCGAATGGTTGCTGGCAGCGAAGCAGCACCACATCGATTACTACCTGATGGAGGCGTTCGACCAGCCGTGGAAGGAACAGCTGTCGGGTCGCACCGAGGCCTACTGGGGCATCTTCAACGCCGATCGCCAGCCGAAATTCCCGTTCACCGGCCCGGTGACCGAGGACACCGGCTGGCCGTGGAAGGCGCTGGCGGCGAGCCTGCTGGCGCTGCTGCCGATGATCCTGTTCGCACGGCGCTTCAGCCGCTTCAAGCTGATGGGGCGATTGTTCTTCTGCATGCTGATCCAGCTCGCCTGCGGCCTGCTGACCTGGTCGGCGACGCTGCCGTTCAACTTCTACCTGAGCTGGATCGACTGGACCATGCTCACGCTGCTGTTCCCGGCGCAGATCGCGATCCTGGCGATCCTGCTGATCAACGGCTTCGAGTTCACCGAGGTGCTGTGGCGGCGCGAATGGATGCGCCACGCGAGCATGTTGACGCCCGACCCGCCGGACCGGCAGCCGTTCGTGTCGATCCATCTTGCCTGCTACAACGAGCCGCCGGAGATGGTGATCATCACGCTCGATTCGCTGGCCGCGCTCGACTACGCGAACTTCGAAGTGCTGGTGATCGACAACAACACGAAGGATCCGGCCGTGTGGCAGCCGGTGCAGGAGTACTGCGAGAAGCTCGGCAAGCGCTTCCGCTTCTTCCACCTGGAACCGTGGCCCGGCTACAAGGCCGGCGCACTGAATTTCGGCCTGAAGGAAACCGACCCACGGGCCGACGTGGTGGCGGTGATCGACGCCGACTACGAGGTGCGCGCCGACTGGCTGGCCACGCTCACCGGCTATTTCCATGACCCGAAGGTGGCCGTCGTGCAGTGCCCGCAGGCGCATCGCGAGTTCGAGCACAATGCGTTCCGGCGGATGACCGCGTGGGAATACGACGGCTTCTTCCGCATCGGCATGCATCACCGCAACGAGCGCAACGCGATCATCCAGCACGGCACCATGACCATGGTCCGGCGCACCGCGCTGGAAGGCACCGGCGGCTGGTCCGAGTGGACGATCTGCGAGGACGCCGAGCTCGGCCTGCGCCTGATGCACTCCGGCTACGACCTGGTCTATGTCGACGAACTGATGGGCAAGGGCCTGACGCCGGCCGACTTCAAGGCGTACAAGAGCCAGCGCTATCGCTGGGCGTTCGGCGCGATGCAGATCCTCAAGGGTCGCTGGGACTGGATGACCAAGGCCGGGCCGCTCTCGGCCGGCCAGCGTTTCCACTTCCTCACCGGCTGGTTCAGCTGGTTCGCCGATGCGCTGCACCTGATCTTCACCCTGATGGCGATCTTCTGGACCGCCGGCATGGTCGCGTACCCGCAGTATTTCAGCCTGCCGATGCAGTTGTTCCTGATCCCCGTGATCGGCTTCTTCTTCGCCAAGGCGATCTTCGGCATCGTGCTGTACCGCGCCCGCGTGCCATGCAGCTGGCGCGACACCCTGATGGCCTCGCTCGCCAGCATGGGCCTGTCGCACGCGATCGCACGCGGCATCCTGCACGGGCTGACCCGAGAGAAGACCTCGTTCGTGGTCACCGCGAAAAGCCGGCGCCTGGGTGGCAGCAACTTCGCCGCGTTCGCACCGGTGCGCGAGGAGCTGCTGATGGCCATCGCGCTGGCACTGTGCGTCTTCGGCATGGCCGAGTTCTTTGGTACGCGCTACATCGAAGGCACCTTGTGGATCTTCATCCTCGCCGCGCAGTCGATCCCGTACGTATCGGCCGTGATCGGCGCGTGGATCGCGCACACGGCGGGTGACAAGGCGGGCTGAGCCGGGTTCGCCCGCCGGGGTCCTTCAGGCACTGTCTGGTCATCGCCGATGGAATATCCGGCATTCATGCGAAGCGCACCCCGACTTGGTTAAGCTCCACCCTCCCCTTGAGACGTCCGTCGAGGACAAGCCCCACGCATGCGCCGAATTCCCCGACGCCTGAGCCTGTCGCTGCTGCCCGTGCTGTTGCTGGCATCGCCTGCCCATGCCGGCGTGCAATTGGCGGTGGATGGTGTCGGCGATCCGCTGAAGAGTGCGGTGGTTTCCGCAGCCGAGCTGTCGCAGTACGCGAAGCGCGAGGTCAGCGACGCACAGATGCGCCGGCTCTACGAGCGCGCACCCGGGCAGGTGAAAACAGCGCTGCAACCGTATGGCTACTACGACGCCACGGTCACTGGCGACCTGCAGCAGGTCGGCAAGGACTGGCGCGTCACGCTCCACGTCACACCGGGCGAGCCAGTCAAGGTCACCGCCGTTGACGTTCAGCTGGACGAGGCGGCCGCCGCGCTCGCTCCGATTCGGCACGCTGAACGTGCGATCGAGCGGATGAAAGGCAAGACGCTCGATCATGGCGTTTACGAAGCTGCACGCGATGCGTTGAGTGCGCAACTCACCGCCAACGGGTTTCTCGACGCCAAGCTGCTCGTCCATCGGGTCGCCGTCACTCGTGCCAGCCACAGCGCGGCGATCAAGCTGGCCTGGCAGGCCGGCCCGCGCTACCGCTACGGCCAGGTGCACTTCGACGGTTCGCAGTTCGACCAGGGCTTCCTCGATCGCTACGCGCCGTTCAAATCCGGCGACTACTTCTCGCAGGAACAATTGCTGGAACTGCAGCAGGCATTGAACGGCGCGGATTATTTCGCGGTGGTCAACGTGATGCCGGACGTGGACGAGGCGAAGAACGGCGTGGTCGACGTCACCGTGCAGCTGGCGCCGGCGAAACGCACGATCTACACCGGCGGCCCGTTCATCGGCACCGACACCGGCGTCGGCGTGCGCGGCGGGATGGAGCGGCGCTGGGTGAACCGGCGCGGGCACAAATGGAAGAACGAGCTGGTGGTGGCGCAGAGGCTGAAGACGCTGTCCACGCTGTACTCGATCCCGATGCCAGGCGACAACCAGCGCAGCTTCAACGCCGGCGCGAACTTCCGCGACGCCGACACCGCCACCTCGCAGTCGCGCACGCTGGAACTGGTCGGCAACGAAACCCGTCAGTGGCATGGCTGGACGCGCACGCTGGGCGTGCACGCACTGTCCGGCACCTTCACCGTCGGCAAGCGCGGCAACGAGCCTGACAACGCTCCCGGCATCGAGCACGGCCGAAGCACGCTGGTGTTCGGCGAAGCCGCGCTCACGCGCAAGAAGGCGGACAACCCGGACTTCGTGCGTCGCGGCTGGTCGATCAGCGTGGCCGCGCGCAGCACCGCCGGCACGGTGCTGTCCGATGCCGGCTTCAGCCAGATGACCGCCGACGCAAAATGGATCCGTGCGTTCGGCGCGAAGAGCCGCGACCGGCTGATCCTGCGCGGCAGCGCCGGCATCACCTGGACCGACGACTTCGCCGCGCTGCCGCCGCAACTGCGCTTTTTCGCCGGCGGCGACCGCTCGGTGCGCGGTTATGGTTATCAATCGATCGGACCGCGCAACAGCGACGACCGCGTGATCGGCGGCAAGAACCTGCTGGTCGCCAGCACCGAGGTCGAGCACTACTTCACCCGCAACTGGGGCATGGCCGCCTTCGTCGACGCCGGCAACGCGTTCAGTGGAACCGACTACCGCCCGAAGATCGGTGCCGGCCTCGGCGTGCGCTGGCGCTCGCCGGTGGGCATGATCCGCGTCGACCTGGGCACACCGATCCACGACGACCGCGCGCACGGCATCCAGTTGCACCTGGTGATCGGGCCGGATTTGTGATGGGAGGAGAATCGGAAATCGGCATCGGGAATCGAAAAGGCTCCACCATGAACATCGCACCCGCCACCGTTCTCCCCGAGCGTAGCGCAGCGAAATCGAAGGGCCACCTTTCGCAGGAGTCTCTTCGACTCCGGCCCTTCGGGCCTACGCTCGAAGCGAACAGCGACGAAGGCATCATTCGCCTGAAGACAAGCGGAGCAAGTTGACAGTGAAGTGGTTCAAGCGCATGGCCATCGCCTTCGCCGCGCTGCTGCTGATCGTGGCGGCGCTGCTGTGGTGGCTGCTCGGCACCGGCGCCGGCCTGCGTTTCGCACTGGCGCGGGCGCAGGCCGCCACCGATGGCGCGCTGCACGTGCAGCAGGCAAGTGGGCGCCTGATCGGTCCGCTCGAACTGGCCGGCATCCGCTACGACGACGGCAAGGGCACCGTCGCCACGGTCGCGAAGGCACGACTGGACCTGCGCTTCTGGCCGTTGCTGGCCAGGCGCGTGCATGTGCTCGCGCTGGACGTCGATGGCGTGAACGTGGCTCTGCCGAAAGCGGACGAGACGACCTCCTCCGATAACGGCAGCTTCTCGCTGCAGCCACCGGTCGAGCTGATCCTCGATCGCGTGCACGTGGGCACGGTGACGCTGACCCAGGCTGGCCAGCCGCTGTTCGCCTCGAATCAACTCGATCTGGCGGGCAGCTGGACCGATCGCGGCATCGAACTGCGACAGCTGATGCTGCAGGCGCCCGATGGGCACGCCGAGGTCGCCGGCAAACTGGCGCTGGGCACGCCCTACCAGGGCAGCGGCAAGGCCACCTTCGCCTGGAAGCTCGGCGACACCGGCTACGCCGGCAACCTCGACGCGCACAGCGACGGCAGCACGGCGCATCTCGACTTCAAGCTCACCGCGCCGACGCCGATGCGACTGCAGCTGGAGCTGACCCAGCGCGGCGACTACGCCTGGAGCGGCAAGCTCGATGCGCCGCGCTTCGACCCGAAACCGTTCCTCGGCGAGAGCTCGCTGAAGGCGCTGGCGATTGCCGTGCAAGGCCATGGCGACCGCTACGACGGCACGCTCGACGGCCGGCTCGACCTCAACGACTATCAGTTGCTGCTGCAGCCGCTGCGTGCGCGGTTCAGCCACGACTACGCCACGCTCGACCTGCAACAGCTCAAGCTCGGCTCGCCGCAGATCAAGGGCAGCGTGGAGGCCAGCGGCACCGTGCAACTCGCCGCCAGGCCGCTCGGCGCCGCGCTGGATATCCGCTGGAACGACCTGCTGCTGCCGGCCGACCTGGCCGGCCAGGAACTGGCCAGCCACGGCCGCCTCAAGGCCAGCGGCAGCGCCGAGGCGTACCACGCCGAAGGCGATGTCGACATCGGCCCGCCCGGCAAGCTGGCGAAGCTGGCGCTGAACCTCGACGGCACACCGCAACAAGTCGCCTTGCACACGCTGGCACTGAAGCAGCCGCAGGGCGGCCTGCAGGCCAGCGGCACACTGATCCTGCAGCCGAACCTGGCCTGGCAGGCCGAGGCCACCGCCGACAAACTCGACCCCGGATTGTTGTTCGCCGGCTGGAACGGCGCGCTGGATTTCGACATCGCCAGCCATGGCAGCCTGCCGAAAGACGGCCCCGACGCCACGCTGGAAATCCGCAGGCTGGCTGGCAAGCTGCGTGAACGCGCAGTCAGCGGCCGCGGCAAGCTGCACCTGTCGTCCAGCGAAGTGGTGGACGGACAACTCGATCTCGCCTCCGGCGGAAGCACGGTGAGACTGGATGCCCGGCCCGGCCCCGGCAACGATGCCGACCTGCAGCTGGCGATCGCCTCGCTGGGCGACTGGCTGCCGGATGCCAGCGGACGTCTGGACGGCCATTTCAATATTCGCGGCAAGCAACCAGGGCTCAGCGTCAACGGTCAGCTGCACGGACAAAAGCTGGCCTGGCAGCAGCAGAAGGCCGAGACGCTGCAGCTGATCGTCGGCATCCCCGACATAAGCCACCCGGCCGGCAAACTGGATCTGCAGACTACCAACGTGTATCTGCAAGGGCTGCTGTTCCAGCACCTCGACCTGCTGGCCGAAGGCAGTCAGGGCGACCATCAGTTGCGCGTGGATGCGCGCGGCAGCCAGCTCTCCGGCGACCTCGCCCTGCATGGTGCATTGAAAGGTTCGGCCTGGGACGGCACGCTTTCGACGCTGAACCTGGAACCGCAGGGCATGCCCGGCTGGCGCCTGCTGCGACCCGCGCAGCTCAGCTACGACGACGGCGCGATGAGCCTGTCCGAACTGTGCCTGAGCGCCGGCGACCCGCAGCTGTGCGTGGCCGCGAAACAGGACAAGCCCGGCAACCTCGATGCCAGCTATCGGTTGCAGGCACTGCCGCTGGCGCTGCTGCTCAACGCCACCGGCAACGCCGACCTGCCGATGCGCGCCGATGGCGTCATCGAGGGCAGCGGCAAGATCCGCCGCAGCGCCGCCGGCGCGCTCGGCGGCAACGCCTCGATCGGTTCCGCACGGGGCAGCATCAGCTATACCGACCATACCGACGAACCGCTGTTGCGCTACGACCGGCTGCGCGTGGACGCCGACCTGTCGCCGAACGGCCAGCGCATCGTGGTGCAGGGCGGGCTCGACGACGGCGGCCGCATCGACGGCCAGGTCACGATCAGCGGCGCGCAGCAGACGCTGGGCGGCCAGCTCGACCTGCGCCTGAACAACCTCGCCTTCATCGAGCTGTTCAGCAGCGAGGTGGCCAGCGTCAAGGGCGGTGTCGACGGCAACTTCCGCTTCGGCGGCACGTTGAAACAGCCGGCCGTCACCGGACGCGCCAACGTGCAGGGCTTCGCCGCCGAGGTGCCGTCGGCGGGACTCAAGCTGAGCGAGGGACAGCTCATCGTCAGCACCACCGATGCGCAGCAGTTCCTGATCCAGGGCAGCGTGCACTCGGGCGAAGGGAGCATGGCGATCAGCGGCAGCGCCGGCATCGGCGCGAACGCGCGGACTCGACTCACGCTCAAGGGCAGCCGGTTCACCGCCGCCGACATCCCGGCCGCGAAAGTGGTGATCTCGCCCGACCTGACCGTACAGCAGGACGCCAAGGGCATCGCCATCGGCGGCGGCGTGGGCGTCGACAGCGCCGACGTGAACGTCGAAAAGCTGCCCGGCGCCGGCGCCACCCAGGCATCGCCGGACGTGGTGGTGGTTGACGAAAAGAAGCAGCAGGAAGCGGCCAGCAAGCTGCCGATCAGCGCCCAGGTGAAAGTGGACCTCGGGCGCAAGACGCATATCGTCGGCATGGGTCTGGATGGCCGCGTCAGCGGCATCCTGACGGTGAGTGAGCGCCCCGGCCGCGCCACCACCGGCCAGGGCCAGCTCGCCGTCGATGGCACCTACCGGGCGTACGGCCAGAACCTCAGGATCCAGCGCGGCCAGCTGCTGTTCGCCAGCACGCCGATCGACAATCCGGGTCTGAACATCCGCGCTATCCGCAAGCTCAACCCGAACGCCACCATCGACGAGGGCCAGGAGGTCGGCCTGCTGGTCTCCGGCACCGCGCAGCGACCGGTGCTGACCGTATTCTCCAACCCGGTGATGGAACAGTCCGACGCGTTGTCCTACCTGGTCACCGGCAAGCCGCTGTCGCAGGTGAAAGGCGGCGAAGGCGACATGGTCGGTGCCGCCGCGCAGGCGCTCGGCTCGGCCGCCGGCGATCTCCTGGCCAAGAGCATCGGCTCGAGGTTGGGCGTGGACGACATCGGCGTGTCGAGCAACGAGGCGCTCGGCGGCAGCTCGGCATTCACCGTGGGCAAGTACCTGTCACCGCGGCTGTACCTCAGCTACGGCGTGGGCCTGTTCGAGCCGGGCGAGGTGATCACCCTGCGCTACCGGCTCAGCAAGCGCTGGAACTTCGAGGCACAACAGGCCACCGAGTTCAGCCGTGCCAGTCTCAACTACCGCATCGAGAAGTGATCAGCCGGCGGTTGCGAGATACAACGACGGGGTCGCGCCCAAACCTGCCTTGACGTGCCGTGCGGTGTCGTCCGCCAGCACCTCCGGCGCACCCGCCTCGATGGCGGCCAGCACCGCCTGGGCAATGTCGCCGGGCTTCGCCTTCGGTGCATCCACGTCTTTCACCATGTCGGTGTCGATGTAGCCGGCATGCACCGCCACCACCTGAGTGCCCTGCCCGCGCAGCTCGTTGCGCAAGCCGTTGGTGAGCGCCCACGCGGCCGCCTTCGAGACCGAATACGCCTCGGTTCCCGGCAGGCTCACCCAACTCAGCGCGGACAGCATGTTGACCAGCGCGCCGCCGCCGTTGCGGCCCAGCACCGGCGCGAACGCCTGGCTCAGCGCCAGCACCCCGTAGAGATTGGTTTCCATCACCTCGCGCAGCGCCTGGGTGCCGTCGATGCCCAGCAGGCTGTCGACGCCGGCAACGCCGGCGTTGTTGATCACCAGGTCGACGTCATCGCACTGCGCCACGGCAGCGGCGATGTCGGCGGCGCTGTTGACGTCGAGTCGCACCGGCACGAGGCCGTCCAGCGGCGGCACGGTCGACGGATCGCGCGCGCCGGCATAGACCTTGCGCGCGCCGGCGGCCAGCAGGGCCTTGGCGTAGGCGAGCCCGAGCCCGCGATTGGCGCCGGTGACGAGCGCGGTACTGTTGTGAATTTTCATGGATCGGACCTTCTGGGAAATGGGAGTACGACTTTGGGGGGCGGCGGCCGCAACGGGCCATCCGTTTCTTGCGGGTGACGTCGCGCGTGTGGCGTGTTCAGCGCGCGGCTTGTGCGGAAGGCGGGGCCTCCAGCTTCACCACGACCGTGCTGGACAGCCCGGGGCGCAACCGCGCCAGCGCGGTCTGGCCCGGATCGAAGCGGATGCGCACCGGCACCCGCTGCACGATCTTGGTGAAGTTGCCGGTGCCCGGCTCGAACGGCAGCAGCGAGAACTGCGAGCCGGAACCGGGCGCGAAACTCTCGACGTGGCCGTGCAGCGCCTGCCCGGGCAGCGCGTCGACGTCGACGCTGGCGTCCTGGCCGACCACCATGCGCGCGGTCTGGGTCTCCTTGAAGTTCGCGATCACGTACAACGCGTCCAGCGGCACCACGGTGAGCAGGCGTGAGCCCGGTTGCACATAGTCGCCGGGCTCCACCTGGCGGTCGCCAACCACGCCGTCGATCGGTGCGCGCACCAGGGTGTTGGTCTGATCCTGCCGCGCCAGGTCGAGCGCGGCTTTCGCACTGGCCACCGCCGCCTCTGCCTGCGCCACGTTGGCCTGCAGCGTGAGGCGCTTGACGCGTGTCACCGTGGCCTGGTTGCGGCTGACTGCGAACTCGGCGCGACTGTGCTCGGCATTCGCTTGCGCGGTGACCGCGGCGGTGCGGTATTGCTCGGCATCACGGCGTGCCACCGCGCCGCTGGCGATCAGTGCGTCGAAGCGCCGGCGGTCGGCCTCGGCCAGCGCCTGTTGCGCATCGGCCGAGCGGATCGAGGTCTGCGCCACGCGCACGTTGGAGGCAGCGAGTTGCTCTTCCGCACCCAGCGCCACCAGCGCGGCTTTCGCGGCGGAGACGCTGGACTGCGCGTTCTGCAATTCGGCGGCAGCCGAGGCGACGCGCGCGTCGAATTCCTCCGCGTCGATACGCACCAGCGGATCGCCGCGGTGCACGCGCTGGTCGTGCTGCACCAGCACGGCGGCGACCAGGCCGCGCACCTTCGGCGCGACCACCGAACTGTCGGCCTGCAGGTAGGCGTTGTCGGTGGAGACGCTGCGCTTGGGCGCGGCAATCCATGACGCGCCGGCGACCGCGGCCAGCAGTGCCACCGCCGCGACGGACACCGGTCGGCGCGACCACGCTGCACGTGGTGTCGCCGGCACGTCGACGGGAATGCTCGGGCTGCCGTCGGCGCTCATGCCTGCCGCCCCTCCAGCCCGAGCCGCTGCTTCAGCTGCTTGCGCGAAGCGGCGAGGATCGCGTCCGAGCGCTTCGCGTCCGGCTCGATGCGCGCCAGCGACAGCGCGCCGATCAGCTCGGCGATCATCGAGCGCGCCTCGGCCTCGGCCGCCGCATGCCCCAGCGCGGTGAGCTGCGCGCCCAGCCGTGCGGTGCTGCGCTGCACGCCGTCGGCGAACTGCTCGCGCGCCGATTCAGACAGGCGCGGCAGGTCCGAGGCCAGCGCCGCCATCGGGCAGCCGAAGCCGCGGGCGTCGCGATGCTTCTTCGACAGATAGAAGTCGATGTAGGCGAGCAGACCCTCGGCCGGGCCGCGTTCGGCGGTCTCGCGCTCCCAGCGCTCGCGTGCCTCATCGAACATCTGCCCGATCGCGGCAGCGACCAGTTCGTCCTTGGACTTGAAGTGGGCGTAGAAGCCGCCGTGGGTGAGCCCCGCCTCGGCCATCACGCCGGCCACCGCGACGCGATCCGGGCCGTCGGCGCGGATCGCCTTCGCCGCGGCCTGCAGCACCATGGCGCGGGTCTTCTGCTTGTGTTCGGTGTCGTAGCGCATGACGGTCTCGCTTTTTAATATGATGAACATCATACTATGATCTGCCGCCGATGCAAGAGCCTCCCGTGAACGCCCTTACCGCTACCCCGCAAACCGCCGTCATCGTCCCCGCCGACCTGCCGTTGCCACGCAAATTCCTGATCTTCGGCGTGATGGCGTTCGGCATGTTCATGGCGCTGATCGACATCCAGATCGTGGCCGCCTCGCTCAACGAGATCCAGGCCGGTCTCTCGGCCGGGCCGGACGAGATCAGCTGGGTGCAGACCGGCTACCTGATGGCCGAGCTGGTGATGATTCCGTTCGCCGCGTTCCTGGCGCAGGCGCTGTCCACGCGCTGGCTGTTCGCGCTGTCGGCCGGGTTGTTCACGCTGGCCAGCGCGCTGTGCGGGATGGCCTGGGACATCCATTCGATGACCGTGTTCCGGGTGATCCAGGGCTTCGTCGGCGGCGCGATGGTGCCGACCGTGTTCGCCACCGGCTTCGCGCTGTTCAGCGGCCCGCAGCGCGCGCTGATCCCGGCGATCCTCGGCATGGTCTCGGTGTTGGCACCGACGCTGGGGCCGACCGTGGGCGGCTGGCTCACCGAGGTGGTCGGCTGGCGCTCGATCTTCTACATCAACATCGTGCCGGGCATCGCCGTGACGATGCTGTCGATCCTGCTGGTCAAGGTCGACCGGCCGAACCTGGCGATGCTGAAGAAGATCGACTACGTGCACCTGGTCGCGATGGCGATGTTCCTCGGCGGCCTCGAATACGTGCTGGAGGAGGGCCCGCGCCACGAGTGGCTTGGCGACCCGGCCATCGCCACCGCGGCGTGGTTGTCGCTGGTCGGCTTCGCGCTGTTCCTGGAGCGCTCTCTGCGCTCGTCCGGGCCGATCGTCAGGCTGTCGCCGTTCCGCCATTCCAGCTTCGTGTTCGCCTGCATCTTCAGTCTGGTGATCGGCTTCGGATTGTATGCGTCGACCTACCTGGTGCCGGTATTCCTCGGCCGCGTGCGCGGCTACAACAGCCTGCAGATCGGCACCACCGTGTTCGTCACCGGCATCGCGCAGATCCTCAGCACGGTGGTGGCGGCACGGCTGTCGCAACGGGTCGATGCACGCTGGACGATCAGTGTCGGCCTGCTGCTGTTCGCGGCCAGCCTGTGGCTGTTCTCGGCGATGACGCCCGATTGGGGTTTCGCCGCGCTGTTCTGGCCGCAGGCGCTGCGCGGCTTCGCGACGATGCTGTGCATCGTGCCCAGCGTGAACATGGCACTGAACGGTTTCGCCGCGGCCGAGCTGCGCTACGCCTCGGGCCTGTTCAACCTGATGCGCAACCTCGGCGGCGCGATCGGCATCGCGGTGGTCAACACCTGGCTGCAGGACCAGACCCGAATCCATGTCGCCCGTTTCGGCGAAAGCCTGGGCGAGGCCGGCCGCAACACGTCCGAGGTGGTGGCACAGCTGGCCGCGCGGATCGGCCGGTTCACCGCCGATCCCGCGCACGCGCTGCTGATGGCGCAGGGCGAGCTGGGCCATCTGGTATCGCGTGCGGCGACCACGCTGGCGTTCGACGACGTGTTTCGGCTGATGGCGTGGATGTTCATCGTGGCCCTGCTGCTGGTGCCGTTCTGCCGCATGCCGGCGCAGGTCGCGGCCGTCGGCGCGGAAGCGCACTGAAGCCTGGCCGGCATGGCCCATAAGTCATGCCCTCAAGCGCCGGGCAGCGGGCTATCGTGGAACATTCCTTTCAGCGGAGGCGACACGATCATGCAACGCATGCGATGGATACTGACGGCAATGGTGGCGTGCACTCCCACCGCCTGGGCGGCCACCCCGACGAGCCAGCCGATCGGCATCGACCTGGCCGGCGTCGACCACGGCGTGAAGCCGGGCGACGACTTCTTCCGCTACGCCAACGGCAGCTGGCTGAAGACAGCGCAGATCCCCGCCGACCGCTCCAGCACCGGCACCTTTCTCAAGGTGTTCGAGCGGGCCGAGAAAGACACCGCCGAGCTGATCCAGGGCGCCGGCACCGGCCATCCCGCGGCCCGCAGCAACGCGCGCAAGATCGCCGACTACTACGCCGCCTGGATGGATACCGCCGCGATCGAGCAGCACGGCCTGGCCCCGCTCAAGCCGCAGTTGGCGCAGATCGACGCGATCGCCTCGCGCGACGACCTCGCCCGCGTGCTGGGCAGCCGCCTGCGCGCCGACGTCGATCCGATCAACGCCACCAACTTCCACACCGAGCACCTGTTCGGCCTGTTCGTGACGCAGGGGCTGGAAGATCCCTCGCACCACATCGCCTACCTGATGCAGGGCGGCCTCGGCCTGCCCAGCCGCGACTATTACCTGTCCACCGACCCGCACATGGTCGAGGCACGCACCAGGTACCGGACCTACGTCACCGCGCTGCTGAAGCAGGCCGGCATCGCCGACGCCGCGGGCAAGACAACCGCCATCCTCGATCTGGAGACCAGGATCGCCAAGGCGCAGGAAAGCCTGATCGACAGCCAGGATGTGCACAAGGCCAACAATCTGTGGCGCGCGGCCGACTTCGCACACAAGGCTCCCGGCCTGAACTGGGCCACCTACCTCAAGGCCGCCGGACTCGACGGTCAATCGCAATTCGACGTCTGGCAGCCATCCGCCGTCACCGGACTGTCCGCGCTGACCGCCAGCGAGCCGCTGCAGGCCTGGAAAGACCTGCTCGTGTTCCACACGATCGACCATAGCGCCGCCCTGTTGCCCAAGGCATACGCCGACCTCAGCTTCGATTTCCATGGCCGCACCCTGCAGGGAACGCCCGCGCAGCAGCCGCGCTGGAAGCGTGCTGTCGGCGCCACCAACACGGACCTGGGCGACGCGGTGGGCCAGCTCTACGTGAAGAAGTATTTCCCGGCCTCGTCCAAGGCTGCCGTGCAGCAACTGGTGAAGAACCTCGTCGCCGCATTCGACGAGCGCATCGACACGCTGGCCTGGATGACCCCGGCCACCCGCGGAAAAGCCAAGGCCAAGCTGGCCACGCTGCGCGTCAGCGTCGGCTATCCGGAAACCTGGCGCGACTACGCCACGCTGGACATCCGCGCCGACGACCCGCTGGGCAACCGGCTGCGCGCCGAGAAGTTCGAATACGAACATCAGCGCGCCAAGCTCGGCCAGCCGGTGGACAAGGGCGAGTGGTGGATGACGCCGCAGACCGTCAATGCGGTGAACCTGCCGCTGCAGAACGCCCTCAATTTCCCCGCCGCGATCCTGCAGCCGCCGTTCTTCGATCCGCACGCCGACGCGGCTGCCAACTACGGTTCGATCGGCGCCATCATCGGCCACGAAATCAGCCACAGCTTCGACAATCTCGGTGCCGAGTTCGATGCCGAAGGCCGCCTCGCCAACTGGTGGACCCCGGCCGACCTGGCTCATTTCAAGGCCGCCAGCCAGCAATTGGCGAAGCAGTTCGACCAGTACGAAGTGCTGCCCGGCCTGCATGTCAGCGGCGAGCAGACCCTTGGCGAAGACATCGCCGATGTCTCCGGCCTGACCATTGCCTACCTTGCTTACCACAAGTCGCTCGGCGGCAAGCCGGCCCCGGTGGTCGATGGCTTGAGCGGCGACCAGCGCTTCTTCCTCGCCTTCGGCCAGGCCTGGCGCAGCAAGATCCGCGACGCCGCCCTGCGCCAGCGCCTCAACACCGACGTGCACGCACCCGCCAGTGTCCGCGCGCAGACCGTGCGCAATCTCGACGCGTGGTATCCGGCGTTCGACGTGAAGCCGGGCGAGAAGCTGTATCTGGCGCCGAAGGAGCGAGTGAAGATCTGGTAGGGATTTCGGACGCCGGCAAAGCGAAGGGCCGCGCGCGAGTGCGGCCCTTTTTTCTGGATAGACAGGCTTGTCGCCGAGGACGAGCGAATGGCGATTCACTGCCTGAGATTGCCATCCCGCACGGCCATGTACGACATGCGTTATCACTTCCGGAGGGCCGCCATGAAACTCGAGATCACCACCATCGGCAACTCCGCCGACGTCATCCTGCCGCGCGACCTGCTGGCTCGCCTGCGCCTGGAAAAAGGCGACGAACTGTTCGCGCTGGAAACGCCCGACGGCATCCGCCTCACCACCTACGACCCCACCCTCGCCAAGCAGATGGAAGTGGCCTGCACCGGCAATCACCACACCGACCGATCGCGCAAGATCAGCCGATACCCAGACCCTCGATGCCGGTGATCGACGCGCCATCGAATCCCGCCAACTCGGCAAAGCGGCGGCCGCGTTCGGCATAGTCCTTGAACTGGTCGAAACTGGGTGCGCCGGGCGAAAGCAGGATCGCCCCACCCTTCGGCGCGAGCTTCGTGGCCTCGGCCACGGCGCTGGCCAGATCCGCGACATGCACGACCGGGCAACTCACCTCGGCGGCGCGCAAGGCAGTTTCGATGCGTCCGCCGTTGCTGCCCATGCAGACGATCGCGTGGGCCGGCGCGCTGCGCATGGCGTCCACGAACGGCGTCCAGTCCAGCCCTCGATCATGGCCGCCGACCAGCACGGTAACCGCACAGCCGTGCTGGCTTTCCAGCGCTGCCAACGTGGCCAGCGGGGTGGTGCTGATCGAATCATTGATCCAGTGCCAGCCGCCGCGTTCGCCCAGAGGTTGCAGGCGATGCGGCAGCGGACGGAAGCTGGCCAGCGCGGGAGCGGCCGCCGGCGCATCCAGGCCGATGGCTTCCAGCGCAGCGAGTGCCGCACAGGCGTTGAGTGCGTTGTGCAGGCCCGGCGCGGTGAGTCGGGCGACCGGGAACATTTCCCGCGTGCCACGGCGAATGAAACCGTCGGCGACGTGCCAGCCATCGAGCTGGCCGAACGGCAGGCGCTGCGGATGCGACTGCGTGCGTTCGAGCAGCGCGGGTTGCAGCGCATTGACCAGCAGCCTGCGCGAGACGTCGGCCAGCTTCAGCTTGTCGGCAACATAGCGTTCGCGCGAGCCGTGCCAGTCCAGGTGTTCCTCGTACAGGCTGGTGATCACGCCCAGTTCCAGCGGGCCGGCCTCACTGGTCTGGAAACTGGACAGTTCGATCACCCACAGGTCCGCCTGTTGGCCGAGCAGCTCCAGCAGCGGCAGACCGATATTGCCGGCCAGCGCGGTGCGTACATCGAGGCTGCGCGCCAGATGCGCGAGCAGCGCGCTGGTGGTGCTCTTGCCCTTGGTCCCGGTGACCGCGATCACGCGCGCATCGGGATTCTCGCCGAACCACAGCGCGGTGCCGGAGGTGAACTGCGTGCCCTGCGCCCGTGCGGCCAGCAAGGCCGGCTTGTACGCGGAGATGCCAGGGGACTTCACTACCACGTCGAACCGGGCCAGCGTCGCGGCATCCGGTTCGCCGAGGATGACATCGAGCGCGGCATCAAACGCGCGCACCGCCTCGACTTCGCCCGCGCTGCAAAACAGGGTGAAATGCTGCTCGCCGCAGCCCTGGCGCAACGCACGGATCGCCGCACGGCCTTCGCGGCCGAAACCCCAGATCGCAACGCGGCGATCGATCAGGTCAGCGATGCGCATGAACGGATCTCCCGAAACCATCGCCGAAATTCCCTGTGGGAGCGACTTCGGTCGCGACAGCTTTTCGGTGGCATGCAGGAGAGCATCGCGACTGAAGTCGCTCCCACATGTTCATCCGCCGATCGCCGCCAGTGCGGCCTGCAATCGCGCCGGCACGCGCTGCTCGGACGACGGTTCCAGCCACGGCTCCAGCGCCAGTTGCGAGGCATCGAGCTGCGGCAGTATCTCGCTGCGGAAACGCGCCACCAGCGCATCCTCCTGCCACTCCGGCCGCTGGCTCAGCGCGTGCATCGCGGCGCGCGCCTCGGCACCCTCGCCCACGCATTCGAACGGTTTGTGATCCTGGTATTCCAGCAGCGCATCGAAACCGGCGGCCTGCGTTTCGTCGTCGAGCAGGTTGCGCCCGAAGATCGACAACAGCCGCGGCTTGGGCAGGAAAGGTGCCAGCGCCAGGAACACGAAGTGGCATTTCGGGCATTGCCCGCACCAGCGGTCGACCGGCTTCGGGCCCAGCAACTTGAAGTTGCGGTTGCAGCTGGAGAACACGTCAAAGTACGGGGTCAACTTTGCGAACGCACGGGTGATCGCCAGTTCCGAATACGGCCGCAGCAGCGAGCAGTAATCGAGGTCACTGGCGACGTGCGTGTGCAACCAGTCGCCCAGCAACTTCTCGAACGCGTAGCCTTTGCTCCACTGATGGTTCACCTGCTGGCCGTCGTATTCCAGCGTGGCGGCCGAGGCGGAGCGCTCGTTGGCGAAGGTGATCGAGTCGTGACCGTACAGGACCGCCGCAACGGCGAGAATCGCCGAATTCACCGCCGTCACCGGGATGTGCCCGTTCCACGCGCCGAGCCGGTTCAATTCGAACAGGCCAGGCGCCAGCTCGCGCTGGATGTTCAGCGTCGGCAGGCCGGTGCGCTCGGCGCAGGCGGCGATCAGGGCGGAATTGCCGACCCACACTGCGGTCGCCTCGCCGCCGATCGACTTGATCGCCTCGACCGCGACCAGCGAATCCTTGCCGCCGCCGATCGGCACAAGAGTGCGTTGGGGCAGATTGAGGTCAGGAGCATCGGGCAATGAAGTTTCGGGCGGGCGTGGCCCCTCACCCCGACCCTCTCCCCAAGGGGGAGAGGGAGATGTTGTGCTTCGCGGAAATTGGATGCGCCCACGCAGATCCAGCCCGTTGCGATAGGCGAACTCGGCGAGACCGTGCAGGTACAACTGATCCAGCAACTCGGCGGTGGCATCGTCAAGCGGGCCATCGGCCACCTCGATCCGCGGCGGCACGCCGGCCTTGTAATAGCTGATGCCCGCGATCAGGTGCAGCAGCTTCAATGCCGCGCCGAACGCCGCGGCACGCGCGGGTGGTACGGCCGGCGCGTTCGGAAAACGGACACGCTCGATCAGTGCCTCGCCATCGTCGAATGCGTACGCCAGTTCGGCCACGCCGTCGGCGTAGCTGGCACGGATAAAGCGGAACACCTTGGTCAGGCGTGGCTGAATGCTCGTCACTCTTCACTCTCCGGCGCGAACTGCTCCCTCTCCCCCATGGGGAGAGGGCTGGGGTGAGGGGGCGGTTTTGCGACAGCCTCCAAAATCACCCCAAGCACGCTCTCGATGTTCATCAATGCATCATTGTTCCAGAAACGCAGCACGCGGTATCCCTTCGCTTGCAGATAACGGGTGCGCCGTTCGTCATATTCCTGCTGTTCTGCGTGTTGGCCACCATCCAGTTCAATGATCAGCATGGCACCCGTGCACACGAAATCAACGATGTAGTGGTCAATCTCGTGCTGGCGGCGGAATGTGTAGCCAACAAGTTGCCGGTTACGCAGGAAATACCAGAGCTTTTGTTCCGCATCGGTCATGGCCTGACGCAGCCTGCGCGCCCGATCGACGTTCTGGCGTTTCATCCTTGAAAGACTCCTTCGTTGCGAGTTCGTCGCGGCGTGCCCCCTCACCCCGCCCCTCTCCCCGCAGGGGAGAGGGAGTTCACGCGTCGATGACCACCTCGTCGGCTTCGGCGCGCAGGTTGTAATGCGAGGACATCACCTTGCCGTAGGCACCGGCCTGCGCGATCAGCACCACGTCGCCTTCCTGCGCTTCGGGCAGGCGGCGGTCGGTGCCCAGCACGTCGCCGCTTTCGCAGATCGGCCCGACCACCTGGTACAGCGCGGTGGCGGGTTCATCCAGTCGGCTCAGGTTGACGATTTCGTGCCAGGCGTCGTACAGCGCGGGACGGATCAGGCTGTTCATGCCGGTGTCGATGCCGAGGTAGCGGAAGCCGGCCTTGTGCTTTTGCTGGGTCACGCGCGCCAGCAGCACGCCGGCGTCGGCGACCAGGTAGCGACCCGGCTCCATCCACAATTGATATTGCGGATAGACCGCCTTGACCTCGTTCAACACACGGTCGAGTTCGGCCACGTCCAGCGCGGCTTCGCCCGGATGCGCGGGTACACCAAGGCCACCGCCGATGTTCAGCAGTACCACGCTGGCGATGCGCTCGGCCAGGCTGGCCAGTTGCACGTAGACCTCGCCCCAGTGCGCCGCATCGAGTACGCCCGAACCCAGGTGCGCATGCAGGCCGCGCACGGTCACGCCATGCGTGTCGGCCAGTTGCAGGAAGGCGGAAAGCTGATCCAGCGGCAGGCCGAACTTGCTGGCGCTGCCGCCGGTGCGCACCTTCTCGTGATGACCAAGGCCGCGCCCCAGGTCGATCCGCAGCACGACGTCGCGGCCGCGGAACAGCTCGCCCCAATGTTCCAGCGGATGCAGCGCATCGAGGGTGATGGTGGCGCGGGTGGTCAATGCGAGTGCGTAATCGCCGCGCGGCGCGAAGTTCGGGGTGAACAGCAGCGGCGCCGCTTCCGGCACGATCGCACTGACCGCTTCCAGCTCGCCCGGCGAGACACACTCGAACGCAAAACCTTCTGCCGCCAGTGCCTGCAGGATCGCCGGATGCGTGTTTGCCTTCACCGCGTAGTGCAGCCGGTCCACCGCCGCCAGCGACTTCAGCTTGCGCGCCTGCTGGCGCACCGTGGGAAGGTGGTAGACATAGCGTGGCGTGCTCTCGGCAGCGAGTTCCAGCAGGCGTTGCCGCTGCGACGTGCGCCACCACGCTGGCGCCGCACCCACGACTTCGCCGCTGCCGTACAGCGTCTGCCAGCTCGGACCGAACAAGGCGCTGTCATCCGTGCGCAACGCGCCGGCGGCAATCAGCAGGTCGTGAAGATGCGGCAGCAGCGTATCGACCACTTCCTCATCGACCACGAAGGTGAGGTTCAAGTTGTTCGACGACTGCGAAATCATGTGCACGCGCAACTGGCCGAACTCGGCCAGCACGCCGGACAGGGTGTGCAGCAGCGAGCGCATGCCGCGTCCGACCAGGGTGATCGCCGCGCACGGCGCGATCACCTTGACCCGGCACACCTTGGCCAGGTCGCTGGCCAGCGCCGCGATCGCGTCGGAGTCGAGCAGGTTCTCGGTGGGGTCGAGCGACACGGTGACGTTGGTCTCCGCCGAACCGATCAGGTCCACCGACAACCCGTGCTGCTTGAAGTGGGCGAACACGTCGGCGAGGAAGCCGACCTGCTGCCACATGCCCACCGACTCCATCGACACCAGGGTGATGCCCTTGCGCGCGCTGATCGCCTTGACGCTGGGCGCGTGCGCGCGCACTTCCGGGCCGATCACGGTGCCGTCAAGTTCCGGGCGGTTGGTGTCCTTGATCAAGAGCGGCACACGCGGCTCGCGCAGCGGCGACAGGCAGCGCGGATGCAGCACCTTGGCACCGGTGGAGGCGATTTCCTGCGCCTCCTCGTAATCCAGCCGCTGCAGCAGGCGCGCGCCCGGTACCTGGCGCGGGTTGGCGGTGAACATGCCGGCCACGTCGGTCCAGATTTCCACCCGCGCCGCCCTCAGCAGCGCGCCGAAATACGCCGCCGAAGTATCCGAGCCGCCGCGGCCGAGCAACACCGTGCGCCCCTTCGGCTCACGGGCGATGAAGCCCTGGGTGATGAACACCTCGCCAAGCGCGGCCAGTCGCGCATTCAAGCCGGGGTCGGGCTTTGTATCGACCATCGAGGAGAGTAGCCGGGTGCGTTCATTCTGGTTCGGCAGGGCGACCGCCGCGAGGCAGTCGCGCGCATCCAGCCACTGCGTGGGCAGGCCGCTGTGGCTGAGGAAGGCTGCACCCAGCGCACTGGACATCAGCTCGCCATGCGCCTGCACCTGTGCCTGCCAGGCCAGCTCGCCCGGTGCGGCAGCTCCGTCGTGGGCCAGCTTCGCCAGATCACCGAGCCGCTCGCCAAGCGTGTCCGGCAGCGCCAGCTGCATGTGATCCAGCAGATCGTAGTGGCGTTGCGCGATCGCGCCGGCCGCCACCTTGCGCTTGTCCTGTTCGCCTTCGCCGCACATCTGTTTCAGCGCGTCGGTAACCCCGGTCAGCGCGGAAACGACGACCAGCACGCGGGCGCCTTCGGCGCGGCGGCTGGCGACCAGCTCGCGAATATTCTGCCAGCGCGGCAGCGTGGCGACGCTGGTGCCGCCGAACTTCATCACGATCCAGGGAGCGTCTGGGGGCAACGGCGCGAGGGTTGGCGAGGTCACGTGGGTTCGCTGTCGGGAGAAGGTATTCAGTCAGTGTTGCGCTGCGGCATTGGAATTGCAAATGGTTTTTCGAAGACACTTCATTTGGACGTATGGATGTCCAAATTGTCGAACGATAAAGGGTTCAACTCTACTTTCTTCGCATCTCGGTAGAACTACTCGACGGTTGTCGCTGCCGCCTTCCAGTGTGATTGATGAAATCAAACGAGGCGACAACTGGCCTGACGTGGAGGGGGCGACCCAAGAGAAGGCAACTCGCCCTCCGCAGGAGGTCGAAAAGACGCTCTTGACCTTGAAAAGCCTCACGTGGCCGACAATCAAACCACCATCACCGGAATCTTCCCGATCCGCGCCTGCCACTCCCGCGGCCCGGTCTGATGTACCGAGGTGCCACCCGAATCCACCGCCACCGTCACCGGCATGTCCTCCACGGTGAACTCGTAGATCGCCTCCATACCCAGGTCAGCGAAACCCACCACCCGCGAGGCCTTGATCGCCTTGGACACCAGATACGCCGCGCCGCCCACGGCCATCAGGTAGACCGACCGGTGTTTCTTGATCGCCTCGATCGCGACGGGGCCGCGCTCGGCCTTGCCGACCATGCCGAGCAGGCCGGTTTGCGCCAGTACCTGCTCGGTGAACTTGTCCATGCGAGTGGCGGTGGTGGGGCCGGCGGGGCCGACCACTTCCTCGCGCACCGGATCGACCGGACCGACGTAGTAGATGAAGCGGCCGTTGAAATCCACCGGCAGCGGCTCGCCCTTGTTCAACATTTCCACCATGCGCTTGTGCGCGGCATCGCGGCCGGTGAGCAGCTTGCCGTTGAGCAACAGGGTTTCACCCGGCTTCCAGTTGGCCACGTCTTCGCGCGTCACGCTGTCGAGGTTCACCCGGCGCCCCTTGGAGGCGTCGTAGGTGAGCCTGGGCCAATCCTCCAGCGACGGCGGATCGAGCATTACCGGGCCGGAGCCGTCCAGCACGAAGTGGGCGTGGCGGGTGGCGGCGCAGTTCGGGATCATCGCCACCGGCAGGTTCGCCGCATGGGTCGGGAAATCCTTCACCTTGACGTCGAGCACGGTGGTCAGCCCACCCAGTCCCTGTGCGCCGATGCCGAGCGCGTTGACCTTCTCGTACAGCTCGATGCGCAGTTCTTCCGCGCGATTGGCCGGACCTCGCGCGATCAGCTCCTGGATGTCGATCGACTCCATCAGCGACTCCTTCGCCATCAGCATCGCCTTCTCGGCGGTGCCGCCGATGCCGATGCCGAGCATGCCCGGCGGGCACCAGCCGGCGCCCATCGTCGGCACGGTCTTGAGCACCCAGTCGACGATCGAGTCGGACGGATTGAGCATGGCGAATTTCGACTTCGCCTCGGAGCCGCCGCCCTTGGCCGCCACGATCACTTCCACCGTGTCGCCCGGCACGATCGTCATGTTGACCACCGACGGCGTGTTGTCCTTCGTGTTGATGCGCTTGCCGGCCGGGTCGGCCAGCACGCTGGCGCGCAGCTTGTTGTCCGGGTCCAGGTAGGCGCGGCGCACGCCCTCGTTGGCCATGTCCTCCAGCGACATCGTGGCATCGTCCCAGCGCACATTCATGCCCACCTTCAGGAACACGGTGACGATGCCGGTGTCCTGGCACAGCGGCCGGTGACCTTCGGCGGCCATGCGCGAGTTGATCAGGATCTGCGCCATCGCATCTTTCGCGGCGGCGCTTTCCTCGCGCGCGTACGCGGCGGCGAGGGCCTTGATGTAATCGACCGGGTGGTAATAGCTGATGTATTGCAGCGCGTCGGCGACGGACTGGATCAGGTCGGCTTGCTTGATGGTGGTCATGGGCGGCTTCGACTCGGGGAAATGACAACGCCGCAAATGGATGTTCGCGACGCACAACCCTCTCATTGTGCCGCAAACCGGATCGCAGCCGAAGGTCACCCCGATGGCGGATGCCGGGCATCTGTCCCGCGTCCCACCGTGGCCATGGCAGCACGGCTCGCCATTCGGCGTCGGTGTCGGCGCATCCGGCGGCTTCGCAATACCTTCACGTTTTTCCGCTTCCAAGCGCCGCCGCTCGGGACTAGTCTGGCCCGACCAGGCGTGGAGTGTCTTCAGGGGGCCGCACCTGGGTGTTGGGGATCGACTTGGCCTAATGACTCATGGCCTGCCGCGAACGGCGGCCGCTTCCACCCTGGAGAATCGGACATGCTCAAGAACTTGCATCGCAAGGCACTGGCGACTTCCATGGCACTGTTGCTGTGCGGAGTTGCCACGGTCAGTTTCGCTGCCGATGGCAGCCCCGTCGATCTCGGCGCAAGCAATCCGGCCCAGACCGTGAACGTCACCCTCGTGCTCGGGCTGCAGAATCAGGCCGCGCTCGAGAATTACGTCTACAGCACGGTCACCCCGGGCAATCGCTCGTTCCATCGCTTTCTCACCACCGCGGAATTCGCCAATCGCTATGGCGCCAGCAAGAGCCAGATCAGCCGCGTGCAGGCCTTCGTGAAACAGCAAGGCCTTACCCAAGTCGAGCTTCTGCCGAACCACCTGGCGATCAAGGTCCGCGGCACAATCAGGCAATTCAACACGGCCTTTCATACGGCCATCCACGATTACCGCGCCAGCGACGGCTCGACATTCCATCAACCCAATGTCACGCCCACGGTGCCTGCCGCACTTTCCGGCACGCTGGTGGTGGCCTCGGGCCTGAGCAGCGAAGCGCGCTACCGCTCGCATCGGGTCAACGCGGTACTTCCGCCGCAACCGGGCCGCGCCAATGCGCTGGCCCGGGGAGCCGCACCTGCCGCGGCTCCCTGCAAGGGCAATCCCACGGCGACCTGCACGCCCGGCGAATTCACCGTCGGCGACGTGGCCAATCGCTACAACATCAATCCGCTGTATCACGTCGGCGTGAACGGCCGCGGCTCGACGATCGGCATCGCCACGCTGGCCAACTTCCTGCCGGCCGATGCCTATGCCTACTGGAGCGCGATCGGGCTGAACGTGAAGCCCCACCGCATTACCCAGGTGCACGTGGACGGCGGCGGCCCGCTCAGCGGTGCCGACGGGTCGGGCGAGACCTCGCTCGATGTCGAACAGTCCGGTGGCCTGGCCCCATGGGCGGACATCATCGTGTACGACGCGCCGAATACCGATGCCGGCTTCTTCGACGTGTTCAACAAGGCCGTGTCCGACAACAAGGTCGACAGCCTGTCGGTGAGCTGGGGTTCGCCGGAAATCTTCTACTACCCGCAACTCAACGGCGGCACGGATTTCACCGACGAGTTGCGCGCGTTCCACCAGGTTTTCCTGGAAGCGGCAGCGCAGGGCATCTCGATGTTCGCCGCCTCGGGTGATTCTGGCGCCTATGACACGGTGCGCAGCCTGGGCGGCACGCTCAGCGATCCCGTACCGCCGCCGCTCAGCGTCGACGCCCCGGCTTCGGATCCCTTCATCACCAGCGCTGGCGGCACCACCGTGCCGTACACCTACAGTTTCAGCGGCGGACCGACGGCGTCGATCACCAGGGAAAGCGTCTGGGGCTGGGACTACATCGACGATTACTTCCAGACCAACTTCGGCGTGGACCTCGGCTTGTTCTCGGTCGGCGGCGGTGGCGGCGTCAGCGTGTTCTGGCCGGAGCCACGCTATCAGCACTTCACCGCCGGCATGCGCAAGAGCGAGAAGCATCAGACCCTGCTTTTCCCGCCGTTCGACATCAACTACACGCTGCGGGCGAACTATCACGGCCGCAACGTGCCGGACATTTCGTTGAACGCGGACCCGGAGACCGGCTACAGCTACGTCTCGTCGCTGGATGGTCCGGGCCTGCAGACGTTCCTCGGCGGCACCAGTTTCGTCGCACCGCAACTCAATGGCATCAGCGCCCTGCTGAAGCAGGCGACACGCGGACGCGTCGGGCTCTGGAATCCGCAGGTCTATGCACTGCAGAACATCTTCGGTTACGGGCCGTTCTCCGCCTTCAATGACGTCCGTGCGGGCGACAACTGGTTCTACAACGGCCGCGCCGGATACGACCCCGGCGCAGGTATCGGCACGCTCAATGTGAGCAACCTGGCGCTGTTCCTCAGCGTGTTCTGACCACCCCAGCCGGTGCGCTGCACGGGAAGCCGACGCCGAAAGGCGTCGGCTTTCTGCTTGCCCGTTCCCGCTTGCCACATCCGTGCCTGCGCCCGCCACCCGCCACGCATTCGCTTGTGACGCGCGCCGGCGGCTGGCATCGTGAGGTGATTGACCCGCCGGAATCGCCATGCGCACTCGCCGTTTCATGCAGCTCGATGTGTTTTCCAGCCGGCCGCTGCTCGGCAACCCGCTGGCCGTGGTGGTCGACGGCGACGGCCTGGACGACCTCACGATGCAGGCGTTCGCGCGCTGGACCAACCTTTCCGAAACGACCTTCCTGTTGCCGCCGACCCGCACCGACGCCGACTATCGGGTGCGCATTTTCACCCCGCGCCAGGAACTGCCGTTCGCCGGCCACCCCAGCGTGGGCAGCGCGTATGCCGCGATCGAATCCGCGCTGGTGGCATCCGGCAAATCCGAACTGGTGCAGGAGTGTGCCGCCGGGCTGTTGCCCGTGCGCGTCGAGGGCGGCGGCCGTGAACGGATCATCCATGTGCAGGCGCCACCTGCCCGCCTGCGCACCCTCGACGCGAGCGAAGCTGCCCGGGTGGCGCAGGCCCTGGGGACCAATCTCGCACGAGCGCGGATGCGGCTGGTCGACAACGGGCCACGCTGGCTCGTCTGCGACCTGCACGACGCCGCGGACGTGCGCCAGTTGCAACCCGACTTGGCGCTGATCGCCGCGATCAGCCAGGCCAACGGCGCGATTGGCATCAGCGTGTTCGGTCGCGAGCCGGCGGGTGCCGCGGCGATGGCCGTGCGCGCGTTCTGCCCGGCCGACGGCATTCCCGAGGATCCCGTCACCGGCAGCGCCAACGCCGCGATCATGGCCTTCCTCGCCGATGCCGGCGACCCTGCCGGCTATGGCCTGCGCTACCGCGCGAGCCAGGGGCGCGAGGTGGGTCGCGATGGCTGCGTCGAGGTGATGCGCGACGCCGCAACCGGTGCCATCAGCATCGGCGGCGCCTGCGCCGTGGGCATTCGCGGCGAGCTTCAGCTCGGCTGAGAGGTTGTGAGTTTTTCAACCTCTCGGACCGGCCAGGGATGGCCGGTCGCGGATCGGGCACGCATGGGCCTGATCCGCGTGAGCGAGTCCGGATGTGCCGGACTCGCGATAGAAGAAAACCACAGGAAGTGATTTTCTTCGCAAGCTCTGAAACACGGCAGGCTTGCCCGCACGCACGCCGCCCGCCATGCTGCGCGTCCCGCCACTGGTGAGCCACCGCATGAATGCCAATCCGTCCGGTTATCTGCGCAGCCTGCGCCCGTGGGATGCCGCGCTGGTCGTGGTGGGCGGGATCATCGGCGGCGGCATCTTTCTCAACCCGGGCATCGTCGCGCAGCGCACCGAATCGGGGCTGTCGCTGCTGCTGCTGTGGGTCGGCGCCGGCGTGCTGACGTTGATCGGCGCGCTGTGCTTCGCCGAGCTCGGCGCGCGCCGGCCGCATGCGGGCGGTACCTACGTCTATCTGCGCGAGGCGTTCGGGCCGCTGGCCGGCTTCCTGTTCGGCTGGACCATGTTGCTGGTGATCTACTCCGGCTCCAGCGCGGCGGTGGCGACGATTTTCGCCAGCTACGCCGCTTCGCTGTTCGGGCTGCCGCCGGCCTGGGCGCTGCCGCTGACCATCGGTGCGCTGGTCTTCGTCGGCGGCATCAACCTGTTCGGCATTCGCCTCGGCGCGCAGATCCAGAACCTGTTCGCCCTGCTCAAGCTGCTGGCGGTGGCGGTGCTGGTGGTGTGCGGCCTGTTCCTGGCCGGCGCCGGGCACGGCCAGGTGCTGGCGGCTGACCCGGCACGCCAGGGCGTCGGCTTCATCGGCGCGGCGTTGCCGGTGCTGTTCGCGTATTCCGGCTTCACCTATCTCAACAATCTCGCCGGTGAAGTGCGCGACCCGCAGCGTACGCTGCCGCGCGCGCTGACCCTGGGCATGCTGCTGGTGATCGGCGCCTATGCGCTGGTCAACGTCGCCTATCTCGCCGTGCTCGGCCACGCCGGACTCGCCGCGAGCACGGCGCCGGCGGCAGACGTGATGCTGCAGGTGGCCGGCCCGGTCGGCGCGAAAGTGATCGCGCTGGGCGTGGCGATCTCCACCCTGGGCTTCTGCAACATCACGCTGGTCGCCGGTGCGCGCGTGCTGCAGGTGATGGGTGAGGACGGACTGTTCTTCCGCGCGGTGGCGCGATTGCACCCGCGCTGGCGCACGCCGAACACCGCCTTGCTGCTGCTCTCCGGCTGGGCGATCGTGCTGGCACTGTCGGGCAGCTACGGCCAGCTGCTTGACTACGCCACCTTCGGCGACTGGCTCGCCTGCGCGGTCGGTGTGGCCACGCTGTTCTGGTATCGCCGCCACGACGACCGCAGCGGCAGCTTCCGCGTACCAGGCTACCCGTGGCTGCCGCTGCTGTTCATCGCCGCGGTGGCGCTGGTGGTGGCGCTGACCCTGCGCGACAACCCGCGCAACGCGGGCATCGGCCTGCTGATCATGGCCGCGGGCGTGCCTGCGTATTTCGTCTGGCGCCGCCTGTTCAGCCGCCCGCATCCCTAAGCGGGCGGCGGCAATGCCACAATGTGCGGGTATGTTTTCAGGGAGATGTTGAATGGCACCCGCGCAAGCCCAGGCCCTGCCGACCGGTCAGGAAAACGCCATCGTGCCCGAAGCGGTGCGTGACGGCATCGACCTGCAGGTCAACGGCGAGCACTACCGCCATACCGGCGATCCGCAGATGCCGCTGCTGTGGTACCTGCGCGACGTGTTGCAACTGACCGGCACCAAGTACGGCGGCGAGCACGGCGAAAACGGTGCCGACCTGGTGCTGCTCGATGGCAAGGCGGTTTCGGCCGTCCAGCAACCGATGACCAGGCTCGCCGGCAGGCAGGTGGTGACGGTGGAAGGGCTGGCCACCAACAACGGTACGCTGCATCCGCTGCAGCAGGCCTTCATCGACGAGGACGCGATCGGCTGCGGCTACTGCACGCCAGGCTGGCTGATTGCCGGCGTCGACCTGCTCAAGCGCAAACCGCATCCGGGCGACGACGACATCGACCGATTGCCGAACCTGTGCCGCTGCGGCTGCCAGACCCGCGTGCGCCGCGCGATCAAGCGTGTCGCCGGCAAGGCGCCGCAATCATGATCGGGGATGGCAACGCCCCGAAGCAGATCCGGCTTTCGCGGCGCCGCTTCCTGCAGGTGCTGGCCGGCACCGCGGGTGCGCTGGTGGTCGGCATCCGCATGGCCGAGGCGGCCGATGCGCCACTGCCGCCAGCCTTGCTCGGCGACAACTTCTACGGGCTCGGCGCGTATGTACGCATCAACGCCGATGGCAGCGTGCTGATCAGTGCGCGCGACCCGGATACCGGTACCGGCGTCGCCACCTCGCTGCCACGGATCATCGCCGACGAACTCGACGCCGACTGGAACCGCGTCAGCGTGATCCTGCCCGGTCTGGGCGTCAGCGACGACAACGGCAAGCCGCACTGGACGTATGGCCGACAGGTCGGTGGCGTCGGCGGCTCGATTCCCGCGGCATGGAACGACCTGCGCCAGGTCGGCGCGGTGGCGCGCTGGCTGTTGCTGCAGGCCGCGGCGCGCCGACTCGGCGTGCCGGCCGATCAGCTGCGCTGCGAGGCCGGCGCGGTGATCGCGTCGGATGGTCGCCGCCTGGGTTACGGCAGCCTCGCCGAGGACGCCGGCAAGATCGCCCTGCCGACACGCGTACCGGCACTGAAGGCAGCAGCGAACTACCAGCTGATCGGCAAGCCCGCCGGCGACGTCGATGCGCGTGCGATCGTCACCGGCCAGGCGCGTTTTGCGATCGACCACCACTACGGCGACGCGCTGGTCGCGGTGCTCGTGCATTGCCCATGGCCGGACGGCACGCTGGAACATTCCGATTTCACCGACTGCCTGGCGGTCAAGGGCGTGGTCAAGGTGGTGCAACTGCAGCCCGAAACCGGCCAGCCGCCGGGCAGCACGGCGATCGCCCCGGCCGTGGCGGTACTGGCCGAAGACACCTGGTCGGCGCTGCAGGGGCGCCAGAAACTCAAGCTGGAATGGAAGCCCGGGGCGAGCGTCGCCGCTGACAGCAACACGTTCGAACAAGCCGCCGGCGCCGCACTCGCCGGCAAGACCGACCCGACCACCCGCGTGCGCGACGACGGCGACGTCGATGCCGCCGGCAAGAAGGCCGCCCGCCGACTCGATGCCACCTACTTCCAGCCATGGCTGGCGCACGCCACCGCCGAGCCGATGAACTGCCTGGTGCGCCTGGACAAGGACCGGGCCAGCCTGGTCGTGCCGACCCAGGCGCCGCAGCAGGCATGGACCGTGGTGCATCGCCTCACCGGCTTCGCCCCGGCCAGGATCGACATCAGCGTGCCGCGCGTGGGCGGCGGCTACGGACGTCGACTCGATCACGACTACGTGGCCGAAGCGGTGATGCTGGCCCAGTCCGTCGACAGGCCGGTGCGCCTGTTGTGGACGCGCGAGCAGGACCTGGCCCACGACTACTACCGCTCCGGCTGCGTGCATCAGTTCCACGCCATCATCGACCGCAAGCGCAACCTGCTCGCCTGGAACCAGCGCATGGCCAGCGCCTCCGCGCTTTCGCATCGCGGCGTGCCGGACAACCGCCTGTGGATGTCCGAACTCCAGGCCGACCAGTTGCCGGCGGGGCTGGTACCGAATTACCGCAGCGACTGGTACGGGCTGGAATCGACGATGCCACGCGGTCCGGCGCGCGGCATGCCGCATCTGAGCAACGCGTTCGCAGTCGAAAGCTTCATCGACGAAATCGCGCACACGATGCGCGAGGACCCGCTGAAGACCCGCCTGCGCATCCTCGGCGAGCCGCGCTCGCTGGCACTGTCCGCCGGCCGCACGCTGGACACCGGACGACTGCTCAACGTGCTGCAGCTGGTCGCCGACCGGATCGAATGGAAGAACTGGTTGCGCACCGTCAACGGCCTCGGCATCGCCTGCTGGCACGTCGACGGCGCCTACGTGGCGCATGCGATCGAAGTGGCGATGCAGGGCGAGAAGCTGATCATCCAGCGGGTCGTCTGCGCGGTCGACGTGGGCCGCGTGATCAACCCGCGCGGCCTCGAAGGCCAGGTCGCCGGCGCCACGCTCGACGCGCTGTCCACCGCCTTGAACCTCGCAATCACGTTCAAGGGTGGACAGATCCAGCAACACGACTACAAGGACTATCCACTGGCCAGCATGGCGCAGCTGCCCGACGCCGTGGAAGTCATCACCGTCGACGATGACCGGGCGCCGGCCGCCGCCAGTTTCCTCGCCATGCCCACCGCCGCACCCGCGCTGGCCAACGCGGTCTTCCGCGCCAGCGCCGTACGCGTGCGCCGGCTGCCGTTGATGAAGGAGCTGCTGCGCCTGCTGTAACGTAGCCGCCGCGCGAAGAGCTTTCCTCAACCGGCCTTCGCGCATCCATCGGGCTTGTACACGCGCTCCCGCGACGGCGGGTACTTGCCCAGCAGCTCCGCCGCACGCAACGGCCGCGGGCTGAAGGCGCCGCCACAATTCGGGCAGCGTCCATGCAGCACCGTCTCCACGCAGGAGACGCAGAACGTGCACTCGAACGAACAGATCATCGCCCCGGCCACGTCCGCCGGCAAGTCACGGTCGCAGCACTCGCAATTGGGACGCATCTGAAGCATGGCATTCTCCTGGGTCGCGGCCATCGGCTGGACATGCGGCGAATCTGTGCAAAACCGGACCAGCGCACCGGCCGCACGCCATCATGCTGGCACGAAGGGCCAGCTCGCGCCACGCACCCATCCTGCGCGATTGGCCATCCATGGATGCCACGATCGATTCGCGTACCAGCTTGCGGCGCTGGTCTGCCGCAGCGCCGGCAACCAAGGCGCACCACATCCATGGTCTGGATGGAAGAGCGAGACCATAGAGCTCGACTGCCGAATGAGTTTGGCCTGGCCTTGCCACAAAAAACCGACGGCATGCGATGCGCATGCCGTCGGTTTGGGCCGGGCTATTTGCCCTTGTGCGCCGCCACCGGCTTGGCCGATGCGCCGTTGTCGTCGTCCAGCACCAGGCTGCCGAGAATCGACCAGGCGAAATCCAGCTGCAGCTTGCCGTTGAACGAGGGGTCGTTCAGGCTGAAGTAGAAGTCGGCCGCGTAAGGATTCTCGCGGTTGGCGCCATCATGGATCGCGTAGTAGTGCGGCGTGGATTGATATTGCGATTCACCGTGGCAGCTCATGCAGTTGGTCTGCACGCCGTAGATGTTGTTGATGACCGTGCCGTTGTCGTCGATGGTGCCCTTGGCCTGGAACACCCCGGGATCGAAGCCGGCCTCGAGATGCGGGTTGTAGGCAATCACCGGGGTGCCGACGCTCTGGCCGCCGATGATCGGCTGCGCCGGTGCCACCATCTGGTAGGCGACGGCCATCGCGTAGTGACTTGCCGCGGCGTCCAGTACCGACGGACGCGCCGCCGCGATGGCGCTGGAACTGGGTGCGAACGGCTGCGCCGGATTGGCCGCCCACCAGAACGTCTGCCAGGTCCAGCGGGTGGCCTCGCGCGTACCCACGTGCATGCCGACCAGGATGGCAATGTCGCCGGCCGACACCTGCATGCCGGTCTGACCGGCAATGCCGGCGACTTCCGCCGCGGTGATCGTGTGGCTGATGAAATCACCGAGGTGGAAGGTGCTGGCCGCGGTGCGGCCCGTGCACCCCTGGTCGATCGACGATCCGCCCGGTCCCGCGTTCAGGATGTCGACATACACGCAGGCACCCCAGTCCGGCTCGGGGAACGTCTTCGCCGGCGATGGCGTACCGGGCCAGCCGGGCATGGTGTAGATGCCGTTCTTCACATTGCCGCCGGATTCGTTCTTCTGCACGATCTTGTAGACCGGCTTGATGGTGATCGCGCTGGACGGAAACACCGGCATCTGCGTGTAGCCCTGCTTCAGGTAGCCATTGAGCGTGCTCTGCAGGAACAGCTTGTTGGCGATCGCGTGTTTCGCTGCCGCCGGGTTGTAAGCCACCGCCACGAAGATGTTGGTATCGCCGTCGGGCACCGATTGCGCCGTCTTCAGCCTTGGCTTCAGGTTGCGGAACTGGTGCGGCCGTTGCAGCTCGAACATGCCGCGCGGATGCAGTAGCCGCGACTTTTCCAGCAGCACGGTGCCGCGCACGGCATCGAAGCCGATGCCGGACTGGATCCGGTAGATCATGTTCGACGGCGTGGCCCACGTCTGGAAGGCACGCACCGGAGTGCCGTTGACCGTGCCGGTGAAGTCGGTGAGGCCGGCCCAGAGCGCCCAGCTGTGGCGGTACAACGCTGCGGTGTTGCTGCCGTAGACCCAGCTGTTGATGGTGGTCTCCGGTTGCGGGAACGGCTCGCCGGACACCACCTGCGGCAGGTCGGGCACGCAGACCAGATTGCCGTCGGCGTTGGCGATGTCGCCGCCTTTGATCACTGCGTTTTCGCACTGCCCCAGCGGAGCGAGGGTGGACGGCTGGTAGTTGCCGGCCAGGGTCTGGCATTGCGCCGACAGACTGTCGCCGGTGACCGCCGCGCCGTAGCAACTGAGCCGGTACGAACCCGGCGGGGCCGCTGGTTGAGTGGGGGCGGTGGCGGATGCCACTGCGCCAAGACAGCACAGACTTGCGACTGCGAGAATTGCCGAGATCTTCATGTTTCCCTCCCTCCGTGGTGCAACAGGATGGCAGCTCGATCCGGCCGGATCGGGACGTGCAAAGCCGGCCGGCGCTGCCGCCGTTCGTGATCCGTTGTCCGCCAGGCGGCAACGGCCATCAAGCGCCGACGCGGCCTTTACGCCACACCGGTCAATGCCTTCAGACGATCCCCTTTGGGCAGCAAGCCCCTGCTTGCGCCTGTCATATCCTGCGCGCACAAAGGGCCGCAGAATCTGACGTCTTTCACACTATCACCCGACATGGCGTGCGCCAGGCGCGCGCCCGATGGATTCCCCAAACCTGACAGTCCGATGCCTGTCTGGCATCATCCGGGGCTTGTCTCGCCTGCTGGCGTTCTCGACATCACCGAATACCGGAGCCTGCATGTCCTCTCCCAGTTCCATCCGCCGCGACGTCGGCCCATTCGCCCTGATGCTCACCGGCCTGGGTTCCATCATCGGATCAGGCTGGCTGTTCGGTGCCTGGCGCGCCGCGCAGATCGCCGGCCCGGGTGCCGTCTGGGCCTGGGTAATCGGTGCCGCGATCATCATGACGGTGGCGCTGACCTATGCCGAACTGGGCGCGATGTTTCCCGAATCCGGCGGCATGGTTCGCTATGGCCACTACTCGCATGGCTCGCTGGTCGGCTTCATCGCGGCGTGGGCGAACTGGATCGCGATCGTCTCGGTGATCTCGGTGGAAGCCGAAGCGTCGGCGCAGTACATGTCGTCGTGGAAGTGGCAGTGGGCGAAGGACCTGTATCACCAGATGCCGGGTGGGCACGGCGAGTTGAGCACCAACGGCCTGCTGATTGCCGCGGCGCTGGTGGTGATGTATTTCCTGTTCAACTTCTGGAGCGTGAAGCTGTTCGCGCGCTCGAACACGGCGATCACCCTGTTCAAGCTGGTCATTCCGGCGCTCACCGCGGCGCTGCTGATCGCCAGCGGTTTCCATGCCGAGAATTTCAGCGTCGGCATCCACGGCGAGATGCACAAGACCGACTTCGCCTCGGTGCTCACCGCCGTGGCGATCGCCGGCATCGTGTTCAGCTTCAACGGCTTCCAGAGCCCGGTGAACCTGGCCGGCGAAGCGCGCAACCCCGGCAAGAGCATTCCGTTCGCCATCGTCTGCTCGATCGTGCTGGCGACGGTGATCTACGTCCTGCTGCAGGTCGCCTTCATTGGCGCGGTGCCGCGCGAGATGCTGGCCAACGTCGGCTGGCACGGGATCAATTTCAGTTCGCCGTTTGCCGACCTGGCGATCATCCTGGGCCTGCAGTGGCTGGCCACGCTGCTGTTCATCGACGCGGTGATCAGCCCCAGCGGCACCGGCATGACCTATACCGCCACCACCGCGCGCATGCTCTACGGCATGGAGCGCAACGGCACGCTGCCGGCCATCCTCGGTCGCGTGCATCCGAAATGGGGCGTGCCGCGACCGGCGATGTGGGTGAACCTGGCGGTGTCGTTCATGTTCCTCTTTTTCTTCCGCGGCTGGGGTTCGCTGGCGGCGGTGATCTCGGTCGCCACGATCATTTCCTACCTCACCGGCCCGGTCAGCGTGATGACGCTGCGCCGTACCGCACCAGGGCTGCATCGGCCGCTGCGGCTGAGCGGCCTGTCGGTGCTGGCCGGCATCGCGTTCATCATGTCCACCGAGTTGCTGTACTGGGCCAAGTGGCCGCTGACCGGCGAAATCATTCTGCTGATGGTGGTCGCACTGCCGGTCTACTTCTACTACCAGGCCAAGTCCGGCTGGCACGATTTCGGACGGCAGATGAAGGGCGCCTGGTGGCTGGTGTTCTACCTGCCCACGCTGGCGCTGGTCTCCTGGGCCGGCAGCACCACGTTCGGCGGCAAGGGCTACCTGTCCTATGGCATGGATCTGGCCGTGGTCGCCGTGATCGGCCTGGTGTATTACCTGTGGGGCGTGAAATCCGGCTGGCGCACGCCGTCGGTGGAAGCGGCGGAGCTGGAAGCACAGGCCGATCCGAACGCACCCCTGGTACCGCCGGACGAGGAGACCGCCGAGCGAATCACCGGGCACTGAGCGGACTCGCATCCATCCACGAAAACGCACGGCACCTGCCGTGCGTTTTCGTTTGTGCAATTCATCGTGTCGAAATGGCGGCACGCCGTTCGTCGCCAGAACAAGCATCCACTTCCGGATGCATGCCACCCCGCCAACGGAGTCGACCATGTTTTGCATCCGCATCACGATCAACGCGCTGGGCCTGATCGCCCTGCTCTCGCTGGCCACTGGCGCCAGCGCCGCCGAGCTGAAATACAAGGTCGATCCGGACCATACCTACCCCAGCTTCGAGGCCGACCACATGGGCGGGCTGTCGGTGTGGCGCGGCAAGTTCAACCACAGCAGCGGCACGGTGACGCTGGACAAGGCCGCCGGCACCGGCAAGGTGAACGTGACCGTCGACATGAAGAGCGCCGATTTCGGCCAGGACGCGTTGAACAAAACCGCGCAGGGCAAGGACCTGTTCGAAAGCAGCCTCTACCCGCGCGCCACCTACACCGGCAAGCTCGTCGATTTCGTCAACGGCGCGCCGACGCGGGCGACCGGAACGCTGACCCTGCACGGCGTCACCCGTCCATTGGACCTGAAGATCGACAGCTTCAAGTGCATGCCGCATCCCATGCTGAAGCGCGAAGTGTGCGGTGCCGATGCGCTGGCCACGTTCAAGCGCGACGCGTTCGGCATGGCGGCCGGCAAGGACTACGGCTTCAGCATGGACGTGACGCTGCGCATCCAGGTCGAGGCGATCGCGGTCGCCGACAGCAGGCAAGACGGCTGAAGACGATCGTGGGCGGGTGGCCTGATGGTTGGCGCAAAAGCCGTGCGCATGGCGAGAGAGCCAGGGGGCGATGCGCTGCATCTTTCCGACGTGCCGCTCCGATGCTCCACGCCGAACACGCCTTCCATCCGGGTCTTCCATCACGGATTGCGGTACGGCCGTCCCTCGTAGCGGCGCAAGTGATAGACGCGATGCACGTTGCCGGCGCCCATGTGTCCACCGATCGCTGCGGTGATCAGGGCCAGCAAGCCGGCGACAAACGCGATCCACAATGCCATCGAGGCGTAGTGTGCGGCACGGTCGGCATCGGCCTTGATCTGCACGTTCGCCGCCCTGGCCTCCGTCGCCAGCCGCGGCAACGTCTGGTCGATCGCGTCGGAAGAAACGCCATCGGCCAGCAACAGCGCACGCGCCGTGTCGGAGTGGTTGGCCAGGATCGCAGCCACCACGGCATTGTCGGCGTGCGGGTCCGGCCGCGCGTCGCCGGGCACATGGGCAGTCAACCGATGCACATTGGCCTGCAGGATGAGCAACGCATCGTTGTCGGTCGCCGCGGCGACCGCCATCGGCGCATGGGCTGCGTGTCCCATCGGCCCGCGCTGGTGCATCGCCTGGCCCAGACCGAGCGACATCCACAATGCCGTCGCGGTGAGCGACAACCCCCATACCGCGACGCCGTGCATCGCCCCCATGGTTTCGTCGATGCGGCCGTCGAACCAGCTGGCGAAAAGCCCGCCGACAAACAGGCCGCCGGCCCAGGTCACGATGAGCCAGATCGCCGTGCCGACGCCGATACCCTTCGCGGCCGCGGTGACGTCATGCGGATCAAACGCCGCAAAGCCAAGCGCAAGGCCGGCGACGTACAGCAAACCGGCAGCCGCCGTGGCAACCAGCCAGCCGGCGAAGATGGCGCTCCAATTCATGCGCGGCAAGGTTGCCGGCGACGCGACAACGACAGATTCAACGGTTTCGATCGTGGATGCCATGGCGTAATCCTCAAGGAGTCAGCGAACGGTGCCGGCGGTATCGAATCAGGCGCAACCGCGCAACAGCGCAAAGAGGATGAGCAGCGGAATGGGCACGCCCAGCAGCCACAGCAACACGTAACCGATACCGCCGCGTTGCCTGGCCGCATCGCGCAACTCGGGAGCCTTGTTGATCCGGGACATGACATTCCCTCCTGACATTTGACGGCGTGGATGACTCATTCGCACGCTTTCAAAGTGCCGCCGGCCGCGTCGTCAGGGTGTGACGATGGCTCCGCGACGGGAGCGCCGGCGAAGAAGGACGTGCTGACTTGCTACACGAGCGCCAGCACGTCGCCCAGCAAAGCCTGCGCCGTCACTTCCGGCCCCGCCCCCGGGCCCTGGATCACCAGCGGCTGGCTGTTGTAGCGCAGGGTGGTGAGCGCGAACTGGTTGTCGGTGCCGTACAGGCGCGCGGCGGGATGCGCGAGCGGCACTTCGACCAGGCCGACGCGGGCATGGCCGCGCTGGTTGAGACGGGCGAGGAAGCGCAACACGGTGCCACGCGAGGCGGCTTCTGCGTGGCGCGCGGCGAGCGGTGCGTCCAGTTCGTCCATGCGCGCGAGGAAGGCGTCGGTGCTCACGCCGCGCAAGCTTTCCGGCACCAGCCCGTCCACCTGCACCTCGTCGGTGCCGAGCGAGAAACCCGCGTTGCGCGCGATGATCAGCAGCTTGCGCGCCACGTCTTCACCGGACAGGTCCGAGCGCGGGTCCGGTTCGGTGTAGCCAAGCTGACGCGCCTCGCGCAGCAGTGCCGAGAACGGACGGTTGCCGTCGTACTGGTTGAACAGCCACGACAGCGAGCCGGAGAACACGCCTTCCAGGGTGAGCAGGCTGTCGCCGCAGCGCCGCAGGCGACGCAGCGTGGACAGTACCGGCAGGCCGGCGCCGACGGTGGCCGAGTCGCCATAGCGGCCGCCGTGCGCCAACGCCGCCTGCAACGCACGCCAGCCGGACAACTCGCCGCCGGCCAGCGCCTTGTTCGCGGTGACCACGTGGCAGCCGCGCGCCAGCCACTCGGCGTGGCGCGCGGCCAGTGACACGCTGGCGGTGGCGTCGACGATCACCTTCGCGGTGGCGCCACTGGCATCCAGCGCCGCGAGCAGGCCGGCGTTGTCGCGTGGCGCGCCCTGGTGATTCAGCTGCTCGCGCAGGCTGCGACTGGCCAGGCTGACAGGATCGATCTGCTGCCGGCGCGAGTTGGCCGCGCCGACCAGTCGCAACGACGCCGCAGCCGGCGTGTTGAGCAGCTTCAGCAAGGCGCCACCGACGACGCCGGTGCCAAGCAGAACTACCGCAATGGTTGAAGCAAGCGCTTTTGCGGGAGGTGCGTCGTCCAGTACCGCACTCATGCCAGCACCCGGCGTTTGGACGTCTCTACCGCTGCGGCGCGGGTCAGCGCGGCATCGAGATCGCGCAACAGGTCGTCGCCATCCTCGATACCGACCGACAGGCGCAGCAGGCTGTCGGCGATGCCGGCGGTGCGGCGTGCCTCGGGTGCCATCGACGCATGCGTCATCGAGGCCGGGTGTGCGATCAGGCTCTCCACGCCACCCAGCGACTCGGCCAGCGAGAAATACTGCAGGCCATCGACGAAGGCCTCGATCTGCCGCACGCCGCCGTCCAGTTCGAAGCTGAGCATGGCGCCGAAACCCTGCTGCTGGCGCGCGGCCAAGGCGTGGCCGGCATGGCTGGCCAGGCCGGGGTAATACACCTTGCGCACGGCCGCATGGGCGTCCAATTGCCCTGCGATGCGCGTCGCGTTTTCCTGGTGCTGGCGCAAGCGCACGCCCAAGGTGCGCAGGCCGCGCAAGGTCAGGTAGCTGTCGAACGGCGCGCCGGTGAGGCCGTTGCAGTTGGCCCACCACTTCAGCTGATCAAATACTGCCGCGTCGCGCGCCACCACCGCGCCACCGACCACGTCGCTGTGGCCGTTGATGTACTTGGTGGTGGAATGCACCACCACATCCGCACCGAGCAGCAGCGGCTGCTGCAACGCCGGCGACAGGAACGTGTTGTCGACCACCAGCAGCGCGCCGGCCGCATGCGCGGCCTGTGCCACGTGGCGGATGTCGGTGATCCGCAGCAAGGGATTCGACGGCGTCTCCACCCATACCAGCGAGGGCTTCCTGGCCAGGCCGGCGGCCAGCGCCACGCTGTCGGTGAGGTCGGCGAACTCGACGCTGAAGCGGCCCTTCTTCGCCCACGCGTCCAGCAGCCGCCAGGTGCCGCCGTAGCAATCGTGGGCAGCCAGCACCGTGGTGCCGGCCGGCACCAGCTCCAGCGCCAGCGCCACCGCCGACATGCCGCTCGATGTCACCACCGCACCGGCGCCCTGCTCCAGCTCCGCCAATGCGTTGCCGAGCAGGTCACGAGTGGGGTTGCCGCTGCGCGAGTAGTCGTACGGGCGCTTGCCGCCGAGCCCGTCGAACGCGTAGTTGGTCGACAGGTGCAGCGGCGGCACCACCGCACCGTGCTGGGTGTCCGATTCGATGCCGGCGCGCACGGCGCGGGTACAAGGGGCGGACTCGCTCATGGGAATCTCCGATCTTCGTGCTGTAGTAACGAGGTGAGTTCTGGCGGGAGGTCGTGCGGGCCTAGCTCAGCGCTTCGCGCAACAGTGGCGCGAGTTGTTCGGGCTCTTTCAGGAAGGCATCGTGGCCATAGGGCGACTCGACCACTTCCAGCGTCGCCGGGCCATGCAGGCGGCGCTGCAACTCGCACAGGTCGGCCAGCGGCACCAGCCGGTCGGACGGAAAGCCGATCAGCGTCGCCGGCGTGGGAATCTGCTCCGGCGTGATGTCGTGCAGGTCGATCGACTCGGACAGCGCGAGAAAGCGCTCGGCGTCGAAACGCTCGACGAAACGGCGGCCCTGGTGCTCCAGATAGTCCTCGACCGGAAAACGGAAGCGCTCGTCGCGCCACTCCGGGCCGCCGGCAAAGCGACGACTGAATTCGCCACTGCCGCGATAGGTGGTGATCGCCAGTTGCCGCGCCAGCGCCAGCGCGTCGTCGACCCGGCCACTGGCCTGCCCCAGTCGCACGATCCCGCGCTGTACGCTGCGCTGCGCGGTGCTGAGCGGGTGTGGCCGGTGCGCACCGGCCAGCAGCACCAGCCGGTCCACGCAACGCGGATGCCGCGCGGCAAAGGCCAGCGCCACCATCGCGCCGTACGAGGAACCGATGAAGGCATGTGCCCGCGGGATATCCAGTTCGCGCAACAGCGCCGCCAGAGCGTCGGCCTGGTCCTCGCTGGACACCGAACCGGCAGCCAGCTCATCCGGGGTCAGCCAGTCGATCGCCAGCACACGCCAGCGCCGCAGATCGATCGCCGCACCGCTGCCGACCAGCGCCTGCCACCAGCCCGGGGCGGCATGGCCATCCAGCGCCGTCACGTCGCGGTCGGCCGAGATGCCGCCCTGAACGATCAGCGTCGGCGCATCCGGCGCACCGCACCACAGATAGCGCACCTCGACTTCGCGCCGGCCGCTGCCGTACCTGGGGCTGATCAGCACTCGCCGCGTACTGCGCCGGGCGGTCAGGTCGTCACGCTGCGCCAGCCCATGGAAATGGGCCGGCGAATGGCTGGCATCGGAAGCGGCAAGTGGCAGCGATTGAAGGGTCATGCGGTTCTCCGGTCGCATCGCCTGCAGTTACCGGAGCCGGGGTCACACATGCGCGCCAGGGGAGCTGCGGCCGGAATGACGCCCATCTCTCGGTGGCGCCGTGGCGCCGCCGCAGGATTTGGCACCGTGGCGGGACGTTCCCCGCTGGTTGCCCCGGCATCAAAGGGCCTATCCCTCCGCCGGTCTCGATGAGTGAAGCGGATGGTGAATGCCTTCCGACAAGTTGTCAATAGACGTCTAAACATCTAGACGTTCATATGATCGTCGGTGGCATTCAGCAGAAGGCGAGCGAAAAGGATGAAGCAAGGACCACTTTCGCCCCGCAGGCAACCCCGAAAGAGGTCGCGCTCCTTGCCGGCTTGGCGCGGGGAGCGACTTCAATCGCGATGGCTCTCATGCCCGGTTGAAGAGCATCGCGACTGGACTCGCCCCTGCATCGAAGAAAGCGGCCACGTTGCGCACAGGCCATCGCCGCTTGATGCCGTCCCTGCTAACGTATCGGAATGACCCACCACCCCGACACGTCTGCGTTGCGAGACCGGCTGCAACGCGACGGCTTTGCCTTCGTCACCGCCGACATCATGCACAAGCTTCTCCAGGTCCAGGCCATGGACGACTGGCCCGCATTCGCCGCCAGCTGGAATGACCTGGCACCCGACGGCTATCTTGCCGCCAGCGGCCGCCATCGGCGCCGGCGCCACGCGACGTTCGCCGCCGACGCCGCCGGCGACGTGCAGCGCCAGCCTCACCAACCGCACTTCCAGAGTCTGCAGTACAACCCCTTGCAGGGGGATATCCAGCGCTGGTTCGAACCGGTGCTGCCGGCGGTTGCCGAAAGCGCCAGCCTGAATGGCATCCTCGAATTCTGCCGCGACTTCTTCGGCACGCTGGCCCCGGCTACCCGCCACTGGCATATCGAGGTGCATCAGTTCCGCATCGAGGCCCGCGCCGACGAAGCCGGCGAGCCGACCCCGGAAGGCGTGCACCGCGACGGCGTCGACTACGTGCTGGTGCTGCTGATCGACCGCGAGAACATCGAGAGCGGCACCACCACCATCCACGCCCACGACGGCAGCCTGCTGGGCAGCTTCACGCTCGCCCATGCGCTGGATGCGGCGCTGGTCGACGATGCCCGCGTCTGCCACGGCGTGACCGCGGTGACGCCGTTCGATCCTGCCCTGCCCGCCCATCGCGACGTGCTGGTGGTGACGTTCAAGGCGGCCGGCTGAGGGCCGGCGGCGGAAACCTGCGGCGCGTCACACCCGGCGACGGCGGATGCATGACCCGGGCGAACAACGCCGGCGAATAACACCCACGTCGCGTCCGCTCGCGTAACATGCGTCATTGATCTTTCGCCAGGCCACGCCATGTCTCCCGATTCATCACGTCGCGGGGACCCCGCTGTCGCCTCGCCGTGCAACGCCCGCGAAGAGCGGCTGAAGTTCGATGGCGACAATTCGTTTCATCGCGAACTGCGTCGCCGGGTCGATGCCGAGTTCAAGCGCAGCGGCACGCGCCCGCGCGACAGCGCGCGGATGTACCTCAAGACGGCCGCCATCCTCCTCACCTTCGCGCTGACCTATGTCGCGCTGGTGTGGTTTGCCGCCAGCTGGTGGCTGGGCCTGCCGCTGGCGCTCGTGCTGGGCATGGCGATGGCGTCGATCGGCTTCAACATCATGCACGACGGTGGGCACCAGGCGTATTCGGAGCGTCGCTGGATCAACCGGCTGATGGCGCTCGCGCTGGACATGGTCGGCGGCAGTTCGTACATCTGGCAATGGAAGCACGCGCGCTTCCATCACACCTGGGTCAACGTGGCCGGTCACGACAGCGACATCGACCTCGGTGTATTGGGACGCCTGTCGCCGTTGCAGCCCCGGCGGCCGTGGCACCGCTGGCAGCACGTCTACCTGTGGCCGCTGTACGGCGTCACCGCGATCCGCTGGCACCTGTACGGCGATTTCCGCGACATGCTCACCGGCACGGTCGGCGAGCGTCCGTTCGACCGGCCGAAAGGCTGGAACCTGGCCGGATTCGTGATCGGCAAGCTGGTGTTTTTCACGCTCGCCTTCGGGGTGCCGCTGATGTTCCATTCGATCGGTACCGTACTGCTGTTCTACGCGCTGGTCTCGGCGGTTGCCGGCGTACTGCTGGCGCTGGTGTTCCAGATGGCGCATGTGGTGGAAGAGGCGGCGTTTCCGGAACCGGACGAAACAGGCCGACAGATGGCTACGCCGTGGGCGATCCACCAACTGGAAACCACGGTGGATTTCGCCCGCGGCAACCGCGTACTGGGCTGGCTGATCGGCGGGCTGAATTTCCAGATCGAACACCACCTGTTTCCGCGCATCTCGCACGTGCACTATCCGATGGTCGCCCGCGTGGTGGAGCACACCTGCCGCGAGTTCGGCGTGACCTACCGCGAACACCGCACGTTCGGTGCGGGCATCGCCTCGCACTATCGCTGGCTGCGGGCGCTGGGTCGATCCGAAATGCGCGCCGCAGCCGCGTCGACCGTCGCACCCGCATTGCCCGGGTGAGTCCACTTCGCGCGGGCGAGGTGGCTTGTCGTTCTGCGCTTCGATCAATGTCAGGCCTCCGTTCGCCGTCCATGAACGCATGAAGTCTCGATCCTGATGACCGAAGTTCTATCCAGGTCAGTCCTGCATTGCGGTCGACCCGGACGGCTGCAACACTTTGTCGATGAGGCGCCGCCGGTCGCCATCTGAAGGGAAGCCGTCATGTCCATTGCCGCGAACATCGTGATCGCCGTCGTCGCGCTGCTGCATTTGTGGTTCCTGATTCTGGAAATGTTCCTGTGGACCAAGCCTTCCGGTCGCCGTGCGTTCGGCACCACGGCGGAATTCGCCGAACAGTCGAAAGCACTTGCCGCCAACCAGGGCCTCTACAACGGCTTTCTTGCCGCCGGGCTGGCCTGGGGGCTCTGGCCGGGTTCCGGCGCCGCCGGTTTCTACCTGAAAGTCTTCTTCCTTTCCTGCGTGCTCGTCGCCGGCCTTTTCGGGGGCCTGACCGCGAGCAGGAAGATCTTGTGGATACAGGCGTTGCCGGCGGCGGTGGCGCTGGTCCTGGTCCATCTGACCTGAGGGCGTGGCTTCATGACGACACACTCCCGCGAAGCTGTCGGACAGGGTTTCGATCCCTGCCTGATGCAGCGCGCCCGCGAACGGACCTGGGCTGCGCTGCATGGCATCCGCGAGCGCATGCGTCCGGGCATCAGCGAGGACGAAGCGAAGGCCGAGGCGATGGAGGTGTTCCGCGAACTGGGCTGCGAACGGCTGTGGCATCCGGTGCTGATCCGCATCGGCGCGAATACCACCAAGGCCTATCGGCAGCCGTCCGATCCCGGCGTGCGACTGGGCGAGAACGACAGCTACTTCATCGACCTCGGGCTGGTGTTCGACGGTCATGAAGGCGATGTCGGCGACACGTTCACCATCGGCCACGCGCCGCAACAACAGGCCTGCGCGGATGCCGCGCGCACGCTGTTCCACGAAGTGGCCGAGGCATGGCGCACGCGGGGATGGAGCGGCCAGGCGCTGTACGCCTTTGCCTGCGAGCGCGCCGAGGCGATGGGCTGGCGCTTCAACCACGCAACCAAGGGGCATCGGGTCAGCGACTTCCCCCACTCGATCCACAAGGGCGGCGACCTCGTCGACCTGCCGGCAAGCCCCTCCAGCGGACTGTGGATACTGGAGATCCAGATCGCGCATCCGACGGAACCGTTCGGCGCGTTCTACGAAGACCTGCTGACGGGCACACCGACCCGCTGAGCGGAGCTGCCACACTCGGCCGCCAGTCACCCGGGCTGCACGGCAAGACACGTTATGCTGCAAGTTGACCCCGGGTTTCAGGCTGCACTGCATGCCGTCAAAAACCAGACCAGCGTCCACCGCTGCTGCCGCCGGCAAGAACAAGGGTGCATCGGCAAAAGCCGGCGCACCACCATCGCCTCGCACCATGATCGTCGGCATCGGCGCCTCGGCCGGCGGACTGGAAGCGTTCAAGGCGTTCTTCGCGCACATGCCGGCGGACGCCGAGTTCGCTTTCGTGCTGGTGCAGCACCTGGCGCCGGATCACACCAGCCTGCTGGCCGAGCTGGTCGGCCGCGGTACCAGCATGCCGGTGATCGAGGCGGTGCAGGGCATGCGGGTCGAGCCGCGGCACGTCTACGTGATTCCGCCCAACGCCACCCTCACCATCGCCGACAACGCGTTGCAGGTGAGCACGCCGGCGCCGCCGCGCGAGCATCGCTGGCCGATCAACACGTTCTTCACGTCACTGGCCGAGGACCAGGGTGATGGTGCCGTGTGCGTGGTGCTGGCAGGCACCGGCAGCGATGGCGCGCAGGGGTTGCGCGCGGTCAAGGACCACGGCGGGCTGGCGCTGGCGCAATCGGGCTTCGACCATGAGGCGATGACCGGCATGCCCGCCAGCGCGGTGGCCACCGGACTGGTCGACGCCGTGCTGCCGGTAGCCGACATGCCGGCGCGGCTGCTCGCCTATCAGCAGCAGATGCATGCCGCGCGGCAACAACGGGGTGATGGGATGTTCGGCGACGTGGCGGCGCACCTGAAATCCATCTGCAAACTGCTGCATGCCGAAGTCGGCCACGACTTCAGCCAGTACAAGGAAAAGACCCTGATGCGGCGCGTCCAGCGTCGCATGCTGGTGGTGCAGGCCGATACCGTCAACGACTACATCGATTATCTGCGCTCACACCCCAACGAACACGAACAGCTGTTCCGCGAGTTCCTGATCGGCGTGACCGAATTCTTCCGCGACCCGGCCGCCTTCGAGGCGCTGCAGGCCATCGCGATCCCGGCAATGCTGGCCGACAAGACCGGCGCCGACGTGCTGCGGGTGTGGGTGCCCGGCTGCGCCACCGGCGAGGAGGCGTACTCCATCGCGATCGCACTGCGCGAGGCCATGGGCTCGCAGCGCGGACCGAAGGTGAAGATCTTCGCCACCGACATCGACGACCAGGCGATCGCCCGTGCCCGCGCCGGGCGCTACCGCGCACCGTTGAACGGCGTTTCGCCCGAGCGCCAGGAGCGCTGGTTCAGCAAGGATCGCGACGATTGGTGCGTGGCCAAGCAGATCCGCGAGATGTGCATCTTCTCGCCGCACAGCGTGGTCAAGGATCCGCCGTTCTCGCGCATGGATCTGGTCTCCTGCCGCAATCTGCTGATCTATCTCGACAACGACCTGCAGGAGCGGCTGGTGCAGTCGTTCCACTATGCGCTGCGACCCGGCGGCTTCCTGCTGCTGGGCACGTCGGAACGGCTGGCGAAGAACGCGCGGCTGTTTACCGAGCTGGACAAGAAGCAGCGGCTGTACGCGCGCCGCGACGACGTGCAGACGCGCCCCCGTGATTTCCCCAGCGCCCGCGCCCAGCCTGCCAGCAGTACCGACAACAACGCGCCACGCATGGCGCCGCCGCATGTCGAGGATCTGATCGATCAGCATGCGCGCCAGGCACTGGAACCCTGGTCACCGGCCTACGTGGTGATCGATGCCCAGCACGACGTCATGCGGTTTGGCGGCGACACCGGGCGTTACCTCGCGCCATCGTCCGGCGCGGCCAGCCTCAACCTGTTCCAGTTACTCAGCAAGCCGTTGCGCGGCGCGGTGCGCGGCGCCGTGCTGGAGGTGTTCGCCAGCAGCCAGCGGGCGATCCGCGATGGATTGACCATCACGCAGCATGGGCAGGAAAAGCCGCTGCGGCTGATCGTGGAGCCGCTGTCATCAGAGGACGGCAAGGTCGAGATGTGCGTGGTCGCCTTCAACGAGCTTGAATTCGCGCCACGCGCGGCCGAACCGGCCACGGATGGCAAGAAAGACAGCGACGCCGCGCGTATCCGGGCACTGGAAGACGAACTGCGCAGTACCCGCTTGCAGTTGCATACCGCAGTCGAACTGCACGAAACGGCAAGCGAGGAACTGAAATCGGCGAGCGAGGAATATCAGTCGGTCAACGAGGAGCTCCAGTCAGCCAACGAAGAACTGGAAACCTCCACCGAGGAGATGCAATCGATCAACGAGGAACTGCAGACGGTCAATGCCGAACTCGGCAGCAACAACGCGGCGTTGAACCGGATCAACAGCGACATCCGCAACCTGCTCGACAGCACCCACATCGCCACCTTGTTCCTCGACCGCAACCTGCATATCCGCAACTACACGCCGGCGATGACCAAGCTGTTCCATCTTCGGGACGGCGACAAGGGCCGACCGATCACCGAGATTTCGCCGCGTATCAACTACCCCGAATTGAAAGCCGACGCGGCGCGCGTGCTGCACGACATGGTGGTCGCCGAACGTACGCTGCGCGGTGATGGCGACACGCCGACGTTCCTGCTGCGCATGCGGCCCTACCTGACCGTCGACAACGTCGTCGATGGCGTGGTGCTGACCTTCGTCGACATCACCGAGAACGAGAAACACAGCGAACACGCCCGGCTCGCGGCGATCGTGAACTCCTCGCGCGATGCCATCTTCGGCTTCTCGCTGGACGAACGGATCACCAGCTGGAACCCTGGCGCCGAAAACATCTTCGGCGTGCCGGCCGAGCAGATGATCGGCGAGCCGCTGAACCGGTTGCTGCCGCCCGAGCCCGCCGCGGAGACGGCGGCGTTCTTCGCCAGCCACGAGCGGCCGAAGCGGCTACTCGACTTCGAGATGACCTGGGTACGGCCGGACGGCGAATCGGTTCCGCTGTCGATGAGTTACTCGCCGGTCCGCAGCGACGATGGCAAGCTGATCGCCGGCAAGCTCATCGCGCGCGACATCACCGAACGGGTGCGCGCGGCCCGGCACACGGAAATGATGCTGGGCGAACTCGACCATCGGGTGAAGAACACCCTGGCCACGGTGCAGGCGATTGCCCAGCAGACCCTCGCCAACGCCACTGACCTGCCCGACTTTGCGGAAAATTTTCTATCGCGACTGCTGGCGTTGTCGCAGACGCACAACCTGCTGGCGCACGATGCATGGAATGGCGCGCCGCTGGCCGCCATCGTCGACAATGAACTGGTACCCTATCGACTCGACGACGGCGCGCGGATACGCTTGCAGGGCGACGAAATCATCCTGGCGCCGAAGCAGGCACTGGCACTGAGCATGGCTTTGCATGAGCTGGCCACCAACGCCGGCAAGTACGGCTCGCTGTCGGTACCGGAAGGACACGTAGCTGTCACCTGGAAAACGTACCTGAAGGACCAGCGTCCATGGCTGTTGTTGCAATGGACCGAAACCGGCGGCCCCGTGGTCGCGCCACCTGGCCGCCGCGGATTCGGCTCACGCCTGATCGGCGAAGGCCTCCCGTATGAACTGGGTGGCGAGGTGGCACTTGCATTTCCTTCCGGCGGAGTTACCTGCGTGATCGACGTACCCCTGAGCGAGGTTGTTTCCCGATGACGACTGACAGCATGCTGCCCTGCATCCTGCTTGCCGAAGACGAAATGATGGTGGCGATGATGCTGGAAGATCGCCTCAACGCATCGGGCTACAACGTGATCAAGGCCGCAGGGCTGAACCGTTGTCTGGAGCTGGCCGGGTCGGCGTCGATCGACCTGGCGATCCTCGACATCAACCTGTCCGGCGAGGAGAGCTTTCCCGTTGCCGCGGTGCTGCGGCAGCGTGGCATCCCGTTCCTGTTTTCCTCCGGGTACGGCGAGCACGCTCTGCCCGAAGCATGGCGCGGCGAAAAGATCCTGCAGAAGCCCTACGACTCCAGGAAACTGATCGCGGCACTGACCGAGTTGCTCGCGGCCTGAACGTTTCATGCAGGGTGATCGATGCCGTGGTCGGTCGAGCGGGCGCACGCCGCGTTGAACGACGATCCGGCCCATGCTTGAATGCACGCCTTTGACACAAGGCACGGCCGGGGCGGAATCGTGATACGAAAAATGGCAGCCATGGTCTTGCTGGTCCTGTGCCCGCTCGCGAGCGGCGTCCATGCCACGACCACCGACGCGCACCAGCCTGACATCCGCACCAGCGATGTCGACCGCTTCTTCCAGTTGTACGACCGCACCCACGGCCAGCCCAGCGAGGCACAGCTGCAGTCGCGGTACCTTGATCGCGGCACCGACGGACTGAAGCAGTTCGTCACCAGCCGCATCGACAACGCCGGCAAACTGGCGGCGGCGATCGCGAAAGCCCCGCAGGTCTACGCCGAGGCCCGCCATTGCGCCAGCGCGCTGCCGGCGGTGCGCCGGCAATTGCGCGGCGTCTTCACCCGGCTGGCCAGCTCGATCCGACCGCGGCGTTTCCGCCGGTTACCGTGGTGATCGGGCGCAACAACACCGGCGGCACCACCACCGCCGATGGCGTGATCATCGGCCTGGAGACGATCTGCCGCGCGAACTGGATGGATCCGGACATCACCGCGCGACTGGTGCACCTGATCGCCCACGAGTACGCACACGTGCAGCAACCGGCGGCGCAGGTCGATCCGCCAGCCAATGCCACGCTGCTGTTCCAGGCACTGATGGAAGGTGGCGCCGAATTCATCGGCGAGCGAACGTCCGGACAGGTCAGCAACATCCAGCTGCAGCGATGGACACGCGGGCACGAGTGCCGCATCGAGCGCGACTTCCTCGCTGCGGCACACGGCAGCGACATGTCGCAGTGGCTCTACAACGGCCCGGGCACGGCGGCGGCACCGGGCGACCTCGGCTACTGGGTGGGCTATCGCATCGCCCGGGCGTACTTCGACCAGGCCACGGACAAACACCAGGCGATTGCAGACATCCTGCAGGTGAACAACGACAACGCCGATGCCTTCCTGCGCCGCAGCGGCTGGACGCCGGACGCGGATTGCCGCAAGCACTGAGAGGTTGTGAATGGATGGCCTTGCTTCCTCCACGGCGCGGAAGAAGGAAAGCGGGCTCCATGCCGGCCCGTCGACCATTCACAGCCTCTGAACGCGGCCCGGATCCTCCGTCCTGCGCGTCGCCGTCGCGCACCAGCTACCATGATTCGCCCGCCCATCGTTCGCCAGCGCCTGCCCGCGTGAATCCACGCGGCCTGACGATCTCTTGAAAGACCGGCAGCGGACAACCATGTTCGGTCCTTCGCAAGCTTGCCTGCACCTATCCGGAATCCTCATCGTGGCCCGACAGAAACCGCTCAACCTCTATCGCAACATCGGCATCATCGCGCACATCGACGCGGGCAAGACCACGACCACCGAGCGCGTGCTCTATTACACCGGCAAGAAGCACCAGATCATCGACGTGCACGACACCAAGGACGGCAAGGGCTCCACCACTACCGACTACATGGAGCAGGAGCGCAAGCGCGGCATCACGATCCAGTCGGCGGCGGTGTCGGCGGTGTGGAAGGGTTACCAGATCAACGTGATCGACACGCCCGGACACGTCGACTTCACCATCGAGGTGAACCGTTCGCTGCGCGTGCTCGACGGCGCCGTGGTGGTGTTCGACGGCGTCGCCGGGGTGGAGCCGCAGACCGAGACCAACTGGCGCCTGGCCGATCAGTACAAGGTGCCGCGGCTGTGCTACGTCAACAAGATGGACCGCATCGGCGCGAACTTCGCACACTGCGTGAAGGGCATCCGCGAGCGCCTCGGCGCGAACGCGCTGCTGTGCCAGGTGCCGCTGGGCAGCAGCGACGAGTTCGTCGGCATGGCCGACCTGGTCGCCGGCGTGGGCTACATCTGGGCCTCCGACGACAAGGACAGCGTGTGGGAGAGCGTGCCGCTGGAGCAGTTGAAGGATCGCCTGAAGTTCGGCTCCAGCGCCGACAACGAATGGGTCGCCAACCTGCCGAAGCTGCGCGAGGAAGTGCTGGAAAGCGCACTGGCCCTGGACGATGACGCGTTCGAGCGCCTGATCAACACCGGCGAGTTCGACCCCGCCCTGCTCAAGCAATGCATCCGCAAGGGCACCGTCACCGGCGAACTGGTGCCGGTGCTGTGCGGCTCCTCGTACAAGAACAAGGGCGTGCAGCAACTGCTGGACGCCGTGGTCGACTACCTGCCCTATCCCGGCGAGAACGGCGGCATCGCGACGGTCGACGAGGACGGCAACGTCATCGGCGAGCAGGCCGTCACCGACGATGCACCCGCGCGCGCGCTGGCGTTCAAGGTGATCAACGACCAGTTCGGCACGCTGACCTTCTGCCGCGTCTATTCCGGCGTGATCAAGAAGGGCGACACCCTGCTCAACGTCACCCGCGGCAAGAAGGAACGCGTGGGCCGCATCGTCGAGGTGCAGGCCGACGACACCAAGGAAATCGACGAGGTGCGCGCGGGCGACATCTGCGCCTTCGTCTCGATGAAGGACACCGAGACCGGCGACTCGCTGAGCGACCCGGCGCATCCGGCGCTGCTCGAACGCATGCGCTTCCCCGATCCGGTGATCAGCGTGTCGGTCGAGCCGAAGAGCCGCAACGACGTCGACAAGATGTCCACCGCGCTCTACAAGATGGTCAAGGCCGACCCGTCGCTGCGGATGGAAGTGGACCAGGAGACCGGCCAGACCGTGCTCAAGGGCATGGGCGAGCTGCACCTGGAAATCACCATCGATCGCATGCGCACGGAGCTGGGCGTGGAAGCCAGCATGGGCAAGCCGCGGGTCAGCTTCCGCGAGGCCTTCGGCAAGGCCGTCGAGCATACCTACACGCACAAGAAGCAGAGCGGCGGTTCGGGCCAGTTTGCCGAAGTGAAGATGATCTTCGAGCCGGGTGAACCGGGCTCGGGCGTGATCTTCTCCGACGAAGTGGTCGGCGGCCGCGTGCCGCGCGAATACATCCCGGCGGTCGAGCATGCGGTGAAGACCGAATCGCAGGAAGGCCAGATCGCCGGCTACGAGGTGGTCGATTTCAAGGCGCGCCTGATCGACGGCAAGTACCACGACGTCGACTCCTCCGCGCTGGCCTTCGAGATCGCCACCCGCCAGTGCTTCCGCGAGGCGCAGAGGCTCAGCAAGCCGAAGTTGCTGGAGCCGATCATGAGCCTGGAGGTGGTCACCGAAGCGACGTATCTCGGCGACGTCATCGGCGACATCAACCGCCGCCGCGGCAACATCACCGACCAGGGCCAGAAAGGCACCTCGGCCTTCGTGCAGGGTTTCGTGCCGTTGTCGGAAATGTTCGGCTACATCAACTTCCTGCGCTCGGCCACCAGCGGCCGCGGCAACTTCAGCATGATCTTCGATCATTACCAGGAAGTGCCCGCCAGCATGGTCGACAAGCTGATGGAGAAGGAGGCGAAGTAAGCCGCCGCACCGCTGCAAACACGAATAACCCGGGGAGCGATCCCCGGGTTTTTCGTTTACGCCGCCAGATGCTCGTACAGGATCACCGCGCCCACGCCGATCAGGATCACGCCGCCGATGATCTCGGCGCGCTTGCCGACCATCTCGCCCAGTACCCGTCCCAGCATGATGCCCAGGGTCACCATGCTGAACGTGCACAGGCCGATGACCACGGCGACCACGGCGATCGGCGTGTCGACAAAGGCCAGACCCACGCCGACCGCCAACGCGTCGATGCTGGTGGACACGCCAGTGAGCGCGAGGCCGAGGAATCCGTGCTTCGCCGCCGCATCGACCGGCTCGTCCGCGTCCGGCTTGAGGCCGTTCCAGATCATGTGCAGGCCCAGCGCCAACAGCAGGCCGAACGCGGCCCAGTGATCCCAGGCTTCGATGTAGCGCGAAGCGCCCTTGCCCAGCAGCCAGCCGATCACCGGCGTGATCGCCTCGATCACGCCGAAGATCAGGCCCGCGCGCAAGGCCTGGCCGAGCCGTGGCCTGGCCATCGCCGCGCCCTTGCCGATCGCCGCCGCGAACGCGTCAGTGGACATGGCAAAGCCGAGCAACAGGATGGAGACGGGATTCATGCATTACCTTCAGGTCGGGCCAGGCGCAACGGCACGACGGCGCGCCCGACCATCGTGGCGCCGTCAGCCGTTGGTCTCGCCAACCGGGATCGGTGTCTTCGCCACGGCCGGAAGAGCCGAGCATGTTGACGAAGACGCCTCGTCGAAACGAGGCAGGCTACTCCCCAAGGGGTGTGCGCTGTCGGCACGGCCGTCAGCGCGGCGGCAAGGTTAACACGACTGCGGCCGGGGCACCGGCGACCCGCGCCATGGCCGACCCATGCCTTGCCTGTCGCTACACGCGCCGCCGCGTTTTCTTCGCATGCGCGATCGCGGCGAGTGGCTTGCGAGGAGCCATCCATCTGTACAGCCACGCGAGCCGCCGCGCATACTCGGACCTTCCGTTCAAGCCATGCACAGGGATTTCGAATGAGAACACCTCGAGCCTTTCGAACCGCCGCGGCAACCACGCTTGTCTTCTGCGCCGGCATCGGCATGGCGCATGCCGACACCGCCGCCGAAGCGCTGCCCGAAACCATGGCCATGCTGAAGCATGCCATCGGCATCCACACCGTCGAAGGCCAGCACCAGGTTCCGGTACTCGCCGCCTACCTGGCCGACAAGCTCAAGGCGGCCGGCTTTGCCGCCGACGATGTCGAGATCATTCCGGTCGGCGAAACCGCCGCGCTGGTGGCGCGCTATCGCGGCACCGGCCAGGGCAAGAACAAGCCGATCCTGCTGTCCGGGCACATGGACGTGGTGGCGGCCAATCGCAAGGACTGGAGCCGCGATCCGTTCACCCTGATCGAGGAGAACGGCTACCTCTACGGCCGCGGCAGCGCCGACATGAAGACCGGCGTGGTGGTGCTGGTCGAAACGCTGATCCGGCTCAAGCATGAAGGCTTCAAGCCGCGCCGCGACGTGATTCTGCTGCTGTCCGGCGACGAGGAGACCTCGATGGCCACGACTCGCGAGCTGGCCAGGCGCTATCACGACGCGGAATTCCTGCTCAACGCCGACGCCGGCGGCGGCACGCTGGACGCCGCCAGCGGCAAGCCGACGGTCTACCAGATCCAGGCTGCCGAAAAGACCTATGCGGATTTCCGGATCAGCCTGACCTCGGCCGGCGGACACTCCAGCGAACCCAACAACGACAACGCCATCTACCGGCTGTCGCGCATCATCGACCGCGTCGCCGGCTATCAGTTTCCGCCGCTCAGCAACGAAATCACGATCGCCTCGTTGCGCGCACTCGGCGCGCACACGCCCGGCCCGCTGGGCGCGGCAATGACCCGCTTCGCCGCCCACCCCGACGATGCCGCCGCCGCGGCCACCATCTCGGCGGACCCCGCCTACGTCGGCCAGATCCGCACCACCTGCGTGGCCACCATGCTCAACGGCGGTCACGCTCTCAACGCGCTGCCGCAAAGCGCCAGCGTCAACATCAACTGCCGCATCTTCCCCGGCACCCCGGCCGACAGCGTGCGCGACACCCTGGTCAAGGTGATCGCCGACAAGTCCGCCACCGTCACCGTGCTGCCGCCACCGCCCGTGGCCAGCCCCGCCTCACCGCTGCGCAAGGACGTGATCGCCGCCGTCACCGCCGCCGTCCACCACCGCTACCCGAACGTGGAAGTGGTGCCCGGCATGTCCGCCGGCGCCTCCGACAGCATGTACTTCCGCAACGCCGGCGTGCCCAGCTACGGCATCGATGCCGCCTTCACCAAACCGGACGACACGTTCGCGCACGGGCTCAACGAAAAGCTGCCGGCTTCGGAGGTCGAGGCAGGGCTGGAGTTCTGGCATTCGGTGTTGACTCGACTGGCGAAATGACTGGCCGCAACCTTGTCATCCATACCCCATGAAAAGAGCCTGGAGAGCGGTTTCCGGGCTCTTCTTTTTGCGGACGATAACGAGCTGCCGTAATGTCTGCTCGCGGCACTTTCACCGCACGACCTGATCGCGGAAGGAAACGGAGATGAGAGACAAATGCCCGCACAGCCTCGCAGCAGTCCTCGCGACGCTTCTGATCCTGTGCGGCAGCGCATCCGCTGCGACACCGGTACCCGTGCAAAATCCGGTCGCGACACCAGAGCGGATCGCATTGAACGCTTCCTGGGCCCAGGTCCTGGACAAAAATGTCCCGCTCGACCGACGTCAACAGGCATTGTCGAAGATCGAGCAGCAAGCCCAGACCGGCGATCAACACGACTTGTACGTACTCGGCTCCCTGTACCACATGGGTCAGCATGCACCTGGCTCGCTGGTCCGGCAGGATCTCGTCAAAGCCAGCCTCTATCTGGGCAATGCAGCCACGCGCGGCAGTGTTCTGGCGATGGCCAAAATGGCCGAGATCAAGCTCGCCACCCGCCATTATCGCGAGGCCATGAATTGGGCGCAGATATACGGACACTATGCGCTGCTGCTGCCGAAGGGCAACCGCCCGCATGACGGTTACGCGGCAGAGCTCGTGCAACGGATTCTCGACAGGCTGGGAAATTCGGCCATGCCCGAGGTCATGCGCGACGTGAACAGCTTCATCGCATCGCACGATGCAGACATACGCGCGGGCACCGACAGCAACCTCACGGGAGAGGCTCTCCATCCGGTTCCAAACGACAAGCCGTACGTCGCGCCCGGCGGGCGCATCACCCCATATGCCGGTTTTGCCGACTATCTGATCGCGTTCAATGACGACGGTTCAGTGGCCCATGCCTGGTTGCTCGATGCCGTTCCCGATCCAGACCTTGGGCTGACGCTGCGCAAATATGCCAGGGAAATGAGGGTGCCTCCCGTCCATGAGGGTATCGGGAAAGCATGGCGTTATGCCTGGATGCCGGTGATATACGACGATGGGCGATATCGAGCCAAACCGATGCATTGAGCTCCACTCCTGGCCTCACAGAGTCCGGCCGTCCACGAAGTTGGCCGGGAGCCTCTCGGCTCGCGCAGCTGCCGGGTCCTTTCGAGGTCGTCGTCGTTCCACGCTACAATTGCCGGTTCGCGCTCCCACCGACCTGCCTCCATGTCCTCGCATCTCCAGGAAACCCGCCGCCGCCGCACCTTCGCCATCGTCAGCCATCCTGACGCGGGCAAGACGACGCTGACCGAAAAACTGCTGCTGTTCGGCGGCGCGATCCAGATGGCCGGCTCGGTGAAGAGCCGCAAGACGTCGCGCAGCGCCACCTCGGACTGGATGGCGCTGGAGAAGGAACGCGGCATCTCGGTGACTTCGTCGGTGATGCAGTTTCCGTACGAGGGCAAGATCGTCAACCTGCTCGACACGCCGGGACATGCGGACTTTTCCGAGGACACCTACCGCGTGCTGACCGCGGTGGATTCGGCGCTGATGGTGATCGACTGCGCCAAGGGCGTGGAGGAGCGCACGATCAAGCTGATGGAAGTGTGCCGGCTGCGCGACACGCCGATCATGACCTTCATCAACAAGCTCGACCGCGAGGGCCGCTCGCCGATCGAGCTGCTGGATGAGGTGGAGTCGGTGCTGGGCATCGCCTGCGCGCCGCTGACCTGGCCGATCGGCATGGGCAAGCGCCTGAAGGGCGTATACCACCTGGCGCTGGACGAGGTGCACATTTTCGAGGCGGGCAAGAATTTCACCCGCCAGGACTCGACCATCTTCAAGGGCCTGGACGCACCCGGCTTGCGGGAAAAGATCGGCGACGAGGCCATGCGCGAATTGCGCGAGGAACTGGAGCTGGTGCAAGGCGCTGCACCGTCGTTCGATATCGACGAGTATCTGGCCGGCAAGCAGACGCCGGTGTTCTTCGGCTCGGCGGTGAACAACTTCGGCGTGCAGCTGCTGCTGGACTTCTTCGTGGAGAACGCACCCAGCCCGCGTCCGCGCGCCACCACCACGCGCGAGATCGAGCCGGAGGAGGAGAAGCTCTCCGGCTTCGTGTTCAAGATCCAGGCGAACATGGATCCGGCGCATCGCGACCGCGTGGCGTTCATGCGGGTGTGCTCGGGTACCTACAACGCCGGCATGAAGATGCAGCAGACGCGCACCAACAAGGAAGTACGCATCGCCAACGCGCTGACCTTCATGGCCAGCGACCGCGAGATCGTCGAGACCGCCTACCCGGGCGACGTGATCGGCCTGCACAACCACGGCACCATCACCATCGGCGACACCTTCACCGAAGGCGAGCAGGTCAGCTTCACCGGCATCCCGAATTTCGCGCCCGAACTCTTTCGCCGCGCGCGCCTGCGCGACCCGCTGAAGATGAAGGCGCTGCAGAAGGGCCTGGCGCAGTTGTCCGAGGAAGGCGCCACCCAGTTCTTCCGCCCGCTGATGTCGAACGACCTGATCCTGGGCGCGGTCGGTGTGCTGCAGTTCGAGGTGGTCGCATACCGGCTGAAGGACGAGTACAACGTCGACGCCAGCTTCGAGCCGGTGACGGTGACCACCGCGCGCTGGGTGCATTGCGACGACCCGAAGAAGCTGGAGGAATTCCGCGAGAAGAACGCGATGAACCTGGCCATCGACGGTGCCGGCGAGCTGGTCTACATCGCGCCGACCCGGGTCAACCTGCAACTGGCGCAGGAGCGCTGGCCGCAGGTGCGCTTTGCCAATACGCGCGAGCACGCCGCGGCGGTGGAGATTTGAAGCAGCCGCGGTGAACTGAGCCATCCGCGCTGCTAATCTGCAGGCTCCCTTGCTCACGAATCGACGCATGAAGCACCAGCAGATCGCCTTCGCCACGCCACCGAATACGCCAGCCTGGCAGCGCTGGCTGGTGCTTTCGCCCGCTGCGCGCATCGTCTTTTTCGCCGCCATGCTGCTGGCCTTCGGCCGGATCACGCATGGGGCGATGGTCGCGCTGGGCTGGACCGCCAAGGCTGCCGATCCGCTGCATCACGCGCTGGCGACTCTGAGCCTGCAGTTGCTGCCGGCGTGGATCGGCTACGCGATCCTGGTTCGCCTGATCGAGCGGCGACGCATGCGCGAGTTGTCGCCGCGCGATATCCCGACCTTCGGCGTGGCCGGCTTCGTCGGCGGTGCCGTGTTGTTCAGCGTGGTGGTCGGCGTGCTGTGGCTGGCCGGCAGTTACCACGTCATCGGCACCGACCCGCAGGTGGACTGGTTGCCGGGCGTGCTGGTGGCCGGTGTCGGGGCCGGTATCGGCGAGGAGATCATCGCGCGCGGGGTCATTTTCCGGATCGTCGAGGAAGGTCTCGGCACCTGGGGGGCGCTGCTGATTTCGGCGGTTTTCTTCGGCGCGGCGCACATCTTCAACCCGGGCGCCTCGCTGTGGAGTTCGGCCGCGATCGCGATCGAAGCGGGGTTGTTGCTGGCCATGGTCTATCACGTCACCCGCTCGCTGTGGGCGTGCATCGGCCTGCACGCCGCGTGGAACATCATGCAGGGCACCGTCTACGGCATCCCGGTTTCCGGCAGTGCCGGCAAGGGCTGGCTGGTCTCCAGTCGAACCGGGCCGGACTGGCTCAGCGGCGGCGTGTTCGGCGCGGAGGCATCGGTGGTCGCGCTGGCTACTCTGCTCGCTGCTCACGCTGGCTCTGCTGTCGTCGCGCTGCGTCGGGGCTCGATCGTGCCTCCTGCCTGGCGTCGCTGACCGGACTGCTCAGGAACCGCAGTCTTCGCGACAGACACGGGCGCAAACTGCGATGATCGGCGCATGCGTTCGACCCGATCAACGAGTTCCTGGCTGGCCGATCAACCGCTGCAGCGCAAGATCGTGCTGGCCATCAGCCTGCTGCTGGGGCTGTTCCTGCTGACCAGCGTGGTGACGCTGGACTCGCTGCACCAGCAGGAAAGCAACCGCCACTGGGCGACACACACCTATCAGACGCTGCTGGCGCTGGACCAGGTGCAGCGCGCGGCACAGACCATCCAGGTCGCCGCGCGCGATTTCATGGCGAGCCAGAGCGCGGCCCGGCGCAACGGGTTCAAGGCCGCCACAGATGACCTGCACAACCGCCTCGTTCGGCTGCGTCAGTTGATGTCGGACAACCCGCTGCAGCTGTCGCGCATCGACAAGCTGCAACTCTTGATCGCGCAGTGGCAGCGGGAATTCGTCGAGCGCGCGATCACGCCGATCGCCGCCATCAAGACCGACGACCCGGCGCAAGCGGCACTGCAGCGGCTGCACGTCCGCTCGGATTACCTCGAACACCGCAACGTCACCGCCGAGGACATGAGCGCGGTGCTCGACCAAATGACAGGCGAGGAAGACCGGCTGCTGACCGCACGCAACCAGCAACTGGACCGAACCCTCTTGACGACCCGCGTGATCAACGCGGTGGCCGCCGTGCTGGGCTTCCTGCTCGGCATCGCGGTGATCCGGCTGACCCTGGCGCTGGTCACCCGGCCCCTGCGCATGCTGACCGACCAGCTCACCCGGCTGGCCAACCACGACGACGATTTCGAGATACGGCGTCTCGACCGACGCGACGAGATCGGCGAAATCGGCCGTGCCCTGCAGGTGTTCAAGCAGATCTCGCAGGAAACGCACACGCAAAACTGGATCAAGGAACAGGTCTCCGGCATTTCGCACCTGTTGCTGCAGGCCACCACGCACAAGGAGTTCGCCCAGTGGCTCACCGGCGCGCTGGCCCCGATGTGCAAGACCGGCATCGGCCTGTTCTACCTCTACGACGACGAGCGCCAGCGGCTCGACCTGCTCGGCAGTTACGGTCTGCGCCTGAGCAACCGTTCCGCGGAGCTCTACCTGCCGGGCGAGGGGCTGGTCGGCCAGTGTGCGACTGAACGCAAGGCGATCATCCTGGACGACGTGCCGGCCGATTACCTGCACATCGATTCGGGCAGCGGCGAGGCACTGCCGCGCCACCTGGCGATTCTGCCTGTGCTCTACCGCGACACCCTGATCGGCGTGCTGGAGCTGGCCAGCTTCAGCGCGCTCGGCCCGCTGCACCTGCGTCTGCTGGACGAGTTGCTGCCGGTGGTGGCGCTAACCCTGGAAAACCTCAGCCGCACCATCAGCACGCATGCGCTGCTGCTGCGCACGCAGGAGCAGGCCGACGAACTGCGCGTGTCGGAGCTGGTGATGCGCCAGCAGAAGCAGGTGCTGCGCGACAACAACGATGCGCTGCAGGCGAAGACCGCCGAACTGGAGGAGCAGTCCCGGCGGCTGATCGCCTCGGAGGAAGAGCTGCGCGTGCAGGCCGAAGAGTTGCAGGAATCCAACGGGGAGCTGCGCGCGACCTCGGTCGAACTGGCCCGCGCCAGCCAGTACAAATCCGAGTTCCTGGCCAACATGTCGCACGAGTTGCGCACGCCGCTGAACAGCCTGCTGATCCTCTCGCGCAGCCTGGCCGACAACGGCAGCGGCAACCTCGACGCCGAACAGGTCGAGTCTGCACGGGTCATCCACGACGCCGGCAACAGCCTGCTGCACCTGATCAACGACATCCTCGACCTGTCCAGGATCGAAGCGGGCAAGATGGAACTGGTCATCGACGAATTGTCATTGACCGAACTGGCGCAGCGACTGCGACGCACCTTCGTGCATGTCGCCGAACAGCAGGGGCTGGGTTTCACCGTAGAGGTCGACCCCGACGTTCCGGCGATCCTGCGCACTGACGGCGCGAGGCTCGAACAGATCGCCAACAACCTGCTCGGCAATGCATTCAAGTTCACCGCCGAAGGAGCGGTGAGCATGCGCATCGGCCCATCCCGGCCCGGACATCGACCTACCCGACGCGTTGCGCGGCCAACCGCTGATCGCCTTGACCGTCAGCGATACCGGCATCGGTATTGCCGCCGACAAGTTCGAGCGCATCTTCAACGCGTTCGAACAGGTGGACGCCGGTACCAGCCGACAGTTCGGCGGAACCGGGCTGGGCCTGGCGATCTCATGGCAGATGGCCATGATGCTGGGCGGCGAACTGGTCCTGTGCAGCGAACCCGGACGCGGCAGCCGCTTTACCGTACTGCTGCCCGAAACGCCGCCAGCGATACCGCCTGACAATGCCGCCAGCACACTCGATCCACTGCCGTATCGCGTCGCCCAGTACACGCCGCCACTGCAGGCATCCGGCGAGCCGGTTGCCGCCACCGGGCTGGCCGGCCATCGCGTCATGCTGGTGGACGACGACATGCGCAACCTGTTTGCCTTGTCCAAGGTGCTGCGCGACTGGGGCCTGCAGGTGAGCCTGGCGCAGGATGGCACGAAGGCACTGGCAATGCTGCACGACGAGAACATCCCGGAGTTGCTGCTGATCGATATCATGATGCCGGGCATGGACGGCTATCAGATGATCCGCGCGATCCGCGCCCAGCCACGCCTGGCCTCGCTGCCGATCATCGCGTTGACCGCCAAGGCGATGCAGGGCGACCGCGAGAAGTGCCTGGACATGGGTGCCAGCGACTATCTGTCCAAGCCGATCGACCTCGACCGGCTGGCGGTCACGATGCGGCACTGGCTGCAACACTGAACGTGGGGCAATTCACACCGCGAGGCACTTGCCGGGTTTAAGGTAAGAAAGCTCCTGGGAATCTCGAAAGACCCTGACGACGTCATTTCCGCGAAAGCGGGAATCCATTTTTGATCCTGCGGGATAGCAGCAAGGATTCCCGCTTTCGCGGGAATGGCGAGCCAAAAGGCGGTTGCGCGAGATTCCGTCCATTGCCCTGCCCTGCGTGAGCACGATGCTGCCCAAGATCCTGGTCGTCGACGATATCGCTGCCAACCTGGTCGCCATGCGCCGGCTGCTGTCGTCGTGCGGTGCGCAGTTGTACGAGGCGCGCAGCGGCAATGAGGCGCTGGCGTTGTGCCTGGATCACGCTTTCGCGCTGATCCTGCTCGACGTCAACATGCCCGACATGGATGGCTTCGAGGTGGCCACGCTGCTCGGTGAGGCCGAGCAGCTGCGCGACACGCCGATCATCTTCGTCACCGCCGCGTATGCCGACGACCTGCACCGACTCAAGGGCTACCGTTCCGGCGCCGTCGACTACATCGCCAAACCGATCAACGACGTGATCCTGCAGTCCAAGGTGCGCGTGTTCCTGGAGCTGTATGCGGCGCGTGCCAAACTGCAGCAGGCGATGGCCGAGCTGGCCGAACGCAACCGGCAGCTGACCCGGGAAATTGCCGAACGCGAGCTGATCGAGGCGACGGTGCGCCACCAGGCCAGCCACGACACGCTGACCGGCCTGCCGAACCGGATGCTGTTCCGCGACCGCCTGCATGTCGCGATCCAGCGCGCCAACCGCCATCACGGCCGCTTTGCGCTGGCCTGCATCGACATCGATGGCTTCAAGGGCGTCAACGACACGCATGGCCACGCTGCCGGCGACGCCCTGCTGCAGGAGATCGCCGCCCGGCTCTTGCTGCAGTTGCGCGCCAACGATACCGTGGCGCGTCTCGGTGGCGACGAATTCGCGTTGATCCTTGAGGAGCTCGAAGACCCGCAGTTGGCGCTGCAAATCTGCCAGAAGGTCTGCGCAGCACTGGGCGAGCCGTACATGTTGTCCATCAACGGCCATTCCATCGAGGTTCGCATCGGTGCCAGCATCGGCATCGCCGCGTACCTGCCGCACGAACGTCCCGACGCCGACGAGCAACTGATCCAGGCGGCCGATCACGCCATGTACGAAGCGAAACGCAGCGGCAAGAACCGCTGTGTGCTGGCGGGCTGAGCGCACCCATCGCGCTCGGCCGCGGGAGAGCGAGTCCGCTCGCATGCGCGGCGGACGGCCCTGTGCGAACTCATGCCTGCTTCTTCGCGTCCGCGCGCGTCTTGAACGCGCGCATCTCGTCGGCCTCGAAATCGTCCACCGAGATGAACTCGAACACGCCCTCGCGCACGCGCCTGAGCAAGGCCGCCTCGCTGGCGTCCAGCACGCCGGCCTGCTCGGCCTCGGCCAGCTGGCCAAGGTAGTCGTGGGCCTTGAACTGGCCGGTCTTCAACGCCTTGCCGAACTTGCGGTCGACCGGCTCGGCGGCGATCACGTCCGGCAGCAAGGCGTGCATGCGGCCGACCGCGTTGTTCGCCGTCGGCGTCAGGTAGGTCCATTCCAGCAGGCGATCGCGCGCCTCGCTGGGCGCGGTGATCAGGGCGGCGACGCGGCGGCCCAGTCGATCGGACGGCGGCACTTCGCGGCGACCGAGCGGGAACACCAGGCCGCGCAGCAGCCATGACACCGGGCGCACCGGGAAATTGCGAATCGCGCCATCCAGCGCCGTCTGGATGTTCCACATGCACTGGTGGAACGCCCACGCCAGCAGCGGACGATCCGCTTCCGGCCGGCCGGTGTCCTCGTAGCGCTTGAGCATCGCGCTGGCGATGTACAGATAGCTGAGCACGTCGCCGAGGCGCGCCGACAGCTTCTCCTTGAACTTCAGCTTGCCGCCGAGCACGCCCATGAACACGTCGGCGCACAACGCCAGCGCGGCGGAATAGCGGTCGAGCTTGCGGTAGTAGCGGCGCGTGTACGCATCGCCGGCACTCTCGCCCAGGCGCGAACCGGACAACGCCATCGCGAAGCTGCGCACCGCATTGGACACGCCGAAGCCGAGATGGCCGAACAGCAGCCGGTCGAACGTCTTCAATTGTTCGCCGCGATCGCTGATCGCCAGCGCCTGCATTTCCTTCAGCACGTATGGATGGCAGCGGATCGCGCCCTGGCCGAAGATCATCAGGCTGCGCGTCATGATGTTGGCGCCTTCCACGGTGATCGCGATCGGCACGCCTTCCCAGGCGCGGCCGGCGTAGTTCTTCGGGCCGAGTTGCACGCCCTTGCCGCCGAGCACGTCCATCGCGTCGCCGGCGATCTGCCGGCCCCATTCGGTGGCGTGGTATTTCGCGATCGCCGAGGTCACCGCCGGCTTCTCGCCGCGATCGACCGCCGCCGCGGTGGCGCGCGACAGCGCCGCAGTGGCATAGGTCAGCCCGCCGATGCGCGCCAGCGCTTCTTCCACGCCTTCGAAACGCGCGATCGCCAGGCCGAACTGCTTGCGCATGCGCGCATACGCACCGACCGATGCGACTGCCGCGCGCACGCCGCCGGTGGCATTGGACGGCAACGAAATCGCGCGACCCACCGACAACACCTCGACCAGCATGCGCCAGCCATGGCCGGCCATCTTCGGGCCACCGATCAGCACCGACAGCGGCGCGAAGATGCCGTTGCCGCGCACCGGGCCGTTCTGGAACGGCACGTTCAACGGGAAGTGGCGGCGGCCGATTTCCAGCCCCGGCGTCGAACGCGGCAGCAAGGCCAGCGAGATGCCCAGATCGTCCGTATTGCCGAGCAGGTGTTCGGGGTCGTACATGCGGAAGGCCAGGCCGACCACCGTGGCGATCGGCGCCAGCGTGATGTAGCGCTTGTCGAAGGTGAACTTGATGCCGATGGTCTCGACGCCGTCGACGGTCTGCTTGCAGACGATGCCGTAGTCGGGGATCGAGGTGGCGTCGGAGCCGGCATACGGACCGGTCAACGCGAAGCACGGGATTTCCTCGCCGACGGCAAGGCGCGGCAGGTAGTGATCCTTCTGCTCCTCGCTGCCGTAATGCAGCAGCAGTTCGGCCGGCCCGAGCGAGTTCGGCACGGCGACGGTCGAGGCCACCGTGGCCGACATCGTGGCCAGCTTCTGCAGCACCGCCGAATGCGCCAGTGCGGAGAATTCCAGGCCGCCGTAGCGCTTCGGGATGATCATGCCGAAGAAGCGGTTCTTCTTGATGAACTCCCATACGTTCGGCGGCAGGTCGGCCAGTTCGTGGGTGATCTGCCAGTCGTCGATCATGCCGCACAGCTCTTCCACCGGGCCGTCCATGAAGGCCTGTTCTTCCACGCTCAGCTCGGGCCTGGGCTGCTTCAGCAGTTCGTGCCAGTCCGGCTTGCCGGAAAACAGCTCGCCCTCGAAGCCGACCGTGCCGGCTTCCAGCGCGGTCTGCTCGGTGTCCGACAGTTTCGGGGTGACCTTGGCAAACAATTTCAGCAACGGTGCGCTGATCTGCTTGCGGCGGAAATCCGTCAGCAGCAGCGGCACGGCAATCGACAGCTCGATGATCAGCAGGATCACCATCGTCCACGGCGCATGCAGCACCAGACCGACCACCAGCGTCGTGACGATCGTGACGATCGCCCAGGTGCGCAGGCTGCTGCGATGGTAGGCACAGGCGCCGGTGGCAATCAGCGCCGCCAGCAGGGTCAGTATCACGGACATTTCAGCACCTCACGGTTGAACAGCGCCGGCTTGGTGCCGGTCAGCCGATGGATCCAGACTTTGCACGAAGCGCACGACTTCACGCGTAAACGCATCATTCGCGTCGCCCGCCACCATGTGCGTGGCATGCGGCAGTTCGACATGCCGCGCATGCGGCACCAGTTGCAGGAATTCGTCGACGGTGGTGCGCGACACCACGTCGCTGCGCGCGCCGGACAGCAGCAGCACAGGCACGTCGATTTTCGTCGCCGCCGACTGCAGGCGTGGCTGGTAGCGCTCGCTTTCGCGCACCAGTTCACCGGCCAGCAGTGCCGGGTCCCAGTGCCAGCGCAGCCGGCCATCCGCGCCTTCGCGCAACAGCGGGCGCAGTTGTTCCTCGCTCTTGCGTTCGCGCCGCTGCGGCAGGTAGCCGGCGATCTGTTCGGCAGCATCGGCGTAGTTCGCGAAACCGTCCGGGTGCGCCTGCATGAAAGCAAGAATGCGTTCCACGCCCGCGGTTTCCCAGCGTGGTGTGATGTCGACCAGCACCAGCGCGCGGAATGGCGATGGCCTCACTTCACCGGCCAGCACGATGCCCAGCAGGCCGCTCATCGAGGCGCCGACCAGGACCGGCGGCTGCGGCTGCGCGACGGCCAGCCGCAGCAGATCGTCGGCAAACTGGTCCATGTGGTATCCCGCGCCGGCAGTCGCCCGATCGCTCTCGCCGTGACCGCGGCTGTCGAATGTCGTGCAGCGGCAGCCGGCCTCGGCCAGCGTGGCCGCCACATTGCTCCAGGCGCCGCGGGTCTGGCCGAAACCATGCGCGAACAGCAACGCCGGGTTGCCGGTCGCGTTCCATGTTTCCACGGCCAGATTCAGTCCGGTTGCCGGAAAACGATGGTTCGAGGGCGGGAGTGGAATGCGGTTTACCATACGGAAGAGTATGGATTGCCCTGGCGAGTGCCGTCAACCGGCGTTTTGTCAAACTCGCCCGGCCGGGAAAGCTGGCGCCTGCCCTCACCACATTACAAATACGCAAGGTGTGGCTACCATACGCACATGAATGTCAGCAGCAAGCCAGAACGCACCCGCCTGTCGGCCGAAGATTGGGAACTTGCCGCCCTGCAACTGATCGCCGAACAAGGCGTCGGCGCGCTGGCCGTGGAAGCTTTGGCGCGCCAGCTGGGCGTGACCAAGGGCAGTTTCTACTGGCATTTCCGCACGCGCGAAGCGCTGCTGAACGCGGCGCTGGAGCGCTGGGAGCAGTACGGCGAGCGCGAGATCATCAGCCAGATCGAGCAGATTGCCGATCCACGCAAACGCCTCCCCGAACTGTTCCGCCGGGTCGCGCATGAATTGCAGCCGCACCGCGTATACGCCGCGCTGCTGAAGGCCCTGGATCACCCGCAGGTGGTGCCGGTGATGGCGCGCGTATCGCAGCGGCGAATGGAATTCCTGACCACCGCCTACCGCGAGGCCGGGCTGGCGCCGCCGCAGGCTCTGAACCGGGCGCGGCTGACCTACGCCGCTTATGTCGGCTTCCTGCAGCTGAACTTCACGCTGGGGTTGCCGCGGATCAATCACGAGGAATTCGACGCTTACGTCGAACACATGATCGCGACATTGATTCCGGCCTGATACATCTCACGGCATGCCCGCACGGCGCCATCTGGCGCCGTTTTTTGTTGCACGGAACCTTGCAATACCAGTGCATGCAAACTACCGTTTCCGATCACTTTTTCCAAAGACCTCAAGAGGACATGATGGCCAGCAAGCTGGAAGCGCTCGAGCAGTGGGTTGGCGAGGTGGCGGCGTTGACGCGGCCCGCGAAAGTGCACTGGTGCGACGGTTCAGAAAACGAATACCGCACCCTGGTACAGCAGATGCTGGCCGACGGCACCCTGATCGAGCTGAACCAGCAGAGCCATCCGGGCTGCTACCTGCATCGCTCGCATCCATCCGATGTCGCCCGCGTCGAGCAGCTCACCCTGGTCTGCCATCCGAAGCAGGAGGACGCTGGCCCGAACAATCACTGGATGGCCCCGGCCGACGCTCACACGAAGATCGACGCGCTGTTCGACGGCTGCATGGAAGGCCGCACCATGTACGTGATCCCGTATTGCATGGGCCCGATCGATTCGCCACTGTCGCGCTGCGGCGTGGAGATCACCGACAGCCCGTACGTCGTCGCCAACATGAAGATCATGACCCGCATGGGCGCCATCGCGCAGGCACGCATCGAGCGCGAGGGTTCGTTCGTGAAGGGCCTGCACTCGGTCGGCGAACTCGACCCCGAGCGGCGCTGGATCATGCACTTTCCGGCCGAGCGCATGATCAAGTCCTACGGCTCCGGCTACGGCGGCAACGCGCTGCTGGGCAAGAAGTGCCACGCGCTGCGCATTGCCAGCAACCAGGCCCGCGACGAGGGCTGGCTGGCCGAGCACATGCTGATCGTGGGCATCGAGAATCCGCTGGGCGAAACGCATTACATCGCCGCCGCGTTCCCGTCTGCCTGCGGCAAGACCAACCTGGCCATGCTGATCCCGCCGGCGGGCTATCGCCAGGCTGGCTGGAAAGTCTGGACGGTCGGCGACGACATCTGCTGGATGCGTCCGGGCGCGGATGGACGTCTGTATGCCATCAACCCCGAGGCCGGTTTCTTCGGTGTGGCGCCGGGCACCAGCGACAGCACCAACCCGAACGCGCTGAAGAGCATCTCACGCGACACCATCTTCACCAACGTCGCCGTCACCGCCGACAACCAGCCATGGTGGGAAGGCCTGCCCGGCACGCCGGTCACCGACTGGCAGGGTCGTCCGTACGATCCGGCCAAGGGTCCGGCCGCGCACCCCAACTCCCGCTTCACGGTCAGCGCGAAGCAGTGCCCGACCTGGTCGGAGATGGCCGAAGCCGCGCAAGGCGTGCCGATCAGCGCGATCGTGTTCGGCGGCCGCCGTCCGTCATTGCTGCCGCTGGTGATGGAGGCGCGCGACTGGAATCACGGCGTGCTGATGGGTGCGGCCATGGGTTCGGAAACCACCGCCGCCGCCACCGGCGCGGTCGGCGTGCTGCGCCGCGACTCGATGGCGATGAAACCGTTTTGCGGCTACCACTACGGCGACTATTTCGCGCACTGGCTGTCGTTCGACCAGCCCGGCGCGAAGCTGCCGAAGATTTTCCACGTCAACTGGTTCCGCAAGGGGGCCGACGGCAAGTTCCTGTGGCCGGGCTTCGGCGACAACCTGCGCGTACTGGAATGGATGATCAACCGCGTCGAAGGTCGCGTGGCCGGCGCCGAGACGCCGGTCGGGATCCTGCCGGGCGAAGGCGAACTGAAGCTGGACGGGCTCACACTCGATCGTGCCCAGCTCGACGCATTGCTCGACGTCGACTCCGCCGGTTGGCAAGCCGAGCTTGCGGCGATCGGCGAGTATCTGGCGAGCTTCGCCCCTCGCCTGCCCGAACGACTGCACCAGGAACAGCAACGCGTGGCCAGGGCCCTGGATGAGTCCAGCGGCCAGCCGCGTCGCGAGGCTGCGGCGTCCTGAGATCTGTTCGCGGGCGGGTCGTCATGACCTGCCCGCGATTTCCCGCGGCCGCGACTGTTCAAACCCTTTGGCACCGCCTTGCATCCAAGCTGGCAAGATGATCGCTGCCTGCCCCGCCTTTGGAAGCACCATGTCGCCCGCCCCGACGCGAGCCAACGACACCGATGACGTGCGCGCCGCGGCCGCTGGCGATCGCCGAGCGTTCCAGCGGCTGTACCACTTGCATGTCGGCCGCGTGCATGGCGCGGTGTATCGGCTCGCCGGCTATGACCGCGCCCGCGCCGAGGATCTCACCCAGGATGCGTTCATCCGCGCCTGGCAAAAACTTCCCGGCTTCCGCCATGAAAGCGCATTCGGCACCTGGCTGTACCGCCTGGCGGTGAACGTGGCGTTGATGGACATCCGCGCCCGCGTGGCCGATCCGGTCAGCATGCTCGACGACGATCATCTGCCGGACACCGGCGAAACGCCGTTCTGCGCCGCCGAACGCGAGGAACTGGAACGCGCGATCGGCCAGTTGCCGCCACGCGCACGCGCCGTCCTGGTGCTGCACGACATCGAGGGCTGGCGACACGAGGACATCGGCAGCGAACTGGGCATGGCGGTGGGCACGTCCAAAGCGCAACTTCATCGCGCGCGCGGCTTGCTGCGCAAGGTATTGGGAGAAACCTCATGAACGAATTCGAATGGCGCCGGCAAATGCGCGATCTGCGCCAGCCACTCATGCCGCAGCGCGACCTGTGGGCCGCGATCGACACCGCTCTGGACGACAGCGAACTTGCCCGCCTGTCGCCACCGGCGACTGCGACCGCATCCCGGCCGAAGCGCCGGCAACGCTGGCTGCTTGCCGGCAGTCTCGCCGCTTCGTTGCTGCTGGTCGGCGGCCTCGGTTGGCACCTGCTGCAGGCGCCGACGGCAACGCCGGTCGCCCGTGCCAATCCGGCCCCGGCAACCTGGAAACCGGAAGATCCGCGCCTGGCCGGCGCCGCGATCGAACTGGACGCCGCGCGCATGGAATTGCAACTGGCCATCCGGCAGTCGCCCGACTCGCCCGCGTTGCGGCGCCTGCTCGATCGCACCGAACTACAGCAAACACAATTGCGCCAGTTGGCCAAACAGGCTGGATGACGCCCACAGGAATGACCATGAAAACCGTCCGCTATCTACCGCTGTTGCTGTGCTTCTGCATCGGCCAGGCCCTTGCCGACACGCCAATCCAGTTGCGCCACGATGCCACCCCCACCGCTCATGTCAGCATCAGCAATGTCGCCGGCAGCGTGAACGTGGTCGCCTGGGATCGCCAGGAGGTGCAGGTCAGCGGCCAACTCGGCGAAGGCGCCAGGCCGCTGACGATCACCGGCAGCAACGGCAACCTGACGATCAAGGTCGAGTCGCAAGGCGGCTCGGGCTGGCTCAACTGGGGCGGCGACAGCAAGATGGCGCCGACCACGCTCGAGCTGCACGTACCCCGTGCCGCCTCGCTCGACATCGAGGTGGTCAGTGCGCCGCTGGTCATCGACGGGATCGACGGCGGCAGCATCGAGGTCAACACGGTCAGCGGCAAGGCGCGCATCAATGCGCGCACGCCTTCCCTGGAAGTGGACAGCGTCAGCGGGGGCATCGAGCAGGCCGGACATGCCGAACACGCCAACCTGCAAACCGTGAGTGGCGAGATCCTGGCGCCCGCACTTGGCAGCGAGGTCAAGCTGCAGACGATTTCCGGCCGTATCCAGGCGGCCGGCGGTCCATGGCAGAAGCTGACCCTGAGCACCGTCTCCGGCGACGTGCAGCTGAGCGGTGCACTGGCGTCCAACGGCAACATCGGCATCGACAGCATGAGCGGCGACGTGCAACTGCAATTGCCGGCAGCCACCTCCGGCGGCCTGCATGCCAGCAGCTTCAGCGGCGACCTGCGCAGCGACTTCGGCAGCCCGACGAAACCCGAACACGGCCCGGGCAGCTCACTGGACGTCCATCTCGGCGATGGCAGCGGCAAGATCAGCGTCGAAACGTTCAGCGGCGACCTGCGTATTCGCAAGCAGGGCTGACGGCGCATGCAAAAACGCCGTCGCATGGGCGACGGCGTCGGCACTGTCGAACAACAGCGGGTTCGGCGAATCAGAGATCCTGGTGATACTGCACGTAGGGCGTGCGCGACTGATCGGGTTCAGGCCCGGCCGGAGTGTTGACCGCCGTGCCGGATGACCACAGGTTCTGCGCACCCACGCTCAACTCGCCGCGCCACGGCAACCGCCAGGTCACGCCCAGGTCGATGCTGTTCCAGCGCTTGTCGCCATACTGATTGCCGGGGATACCGGCCTGCGGCTGCATGGTGCGACCGATCAGGGTGCCGCTCAACGGGCCGTGGTCGATACCCACACTCAACGCCTTCTGATCCAGCGTGTCGACACCGAGCAGGTTCCCCGGAAGCAGGTGAATGCGGCCCACGCTGGCGCCCAGGTCGATGCCGCTTTTACGGCCCAGCGCCAGCCGGCCACGTGCGTTGAGCTGCGAGCTGCTGTCGAAACCGGCCAGTCCATCGACACCCGGCGCAGCGCCGGGGAGTACGCGCGGCAATACCGCGTGGTTGTTCGGCGTGGTGTTGGTGCCGACACTCAAACCCAGACGGTACCGCCCGGCGTCGAAGGTGGCCCCGACCTCGCTGCCAACTACTCGTGGACTCTGGTTGGCCCAGGAGCGTTCGCTGACTTCAGCATGCGCCTGCAGTTTCGGCGCCAGATTGTATTGCAGGCCAGTCGTCGTGATGCTGGCCGCATCGCCGGCGCGGAACGCCAGCGGTGCGCTGACCCCAAAGGCATCGGTACCCAGGCCGTGGTCGGCGTTGAGCATCAGCATGCGGCCATCGGCGCCACGCCACAAAGGCGTCATGACACCGGAGTCGGTCGCATTCATCGGAGTCTGCGGCTGGCTCAGCAGGTAGTCGGCCTGCGCGCTTTCGCTGCCCACGGACTGCCCGGCCGCGGCAAGCGGCAACAGGAGCATCAACAGGACAGACAGGCGGCGCATGATCCGGGCAGCGACCTTCGCAGGCTAAGGGAGATGGGGCAAGTATATCTCGTTTTACATTTTGCTAACACCCAAAAACCGGCACGAACGCACAAAAGTCATGTCTCGTTATGGGATGCGACCACCGGATTTTTCGCAGGTTCCTGCCATCCCGATGCTGGCGGCATGGCCGACTAACACGATATAAAGGCGAGTTGATGTCGAACCTGCCGGATCCACCCCGGAACTGAACGCCGCCGATGAGTGTCACACCCACGATCCGCTCACCCCAGCCGACCTTGCAGGCTCAGGATCTTGCGGCGTTGCACCAGGCCGTGGAACAGCTGTTCCAGGCACCCGACGCAACCAGCGTGCTCGAAATCTGCGAACTCATGCTGGGCAACTTCGGCATCGACGCCCGCCTGCGCTGGCGCCGCCAGGACCAGCCGGCAAGCGAAGCCTCGCCCGCCACTCTGGATCTGGCCGAAGATCCGCTGGGATCGCGCGTGCTAACCCTGGACTGGGCCGACCAGCCACTGCCCGAAGGCGTGCACGAACAGCTCATGTGGCTGGGCCGCCTGGCCGAGTCGCGCCTGCGCCAGCTGGCCGAAACCAGCCGGCTGTATGAGGCGATTTCGCGGCTGGCGCTGGCCGAGCGACTGCAGCGCGCACTCTACGCGATCGCCGAACAGGCCGGTGCCGAACACGACATGCCGGAGATGATGCGTTCGCTGCACGGCATCGTCGGCAGCCTGATGTACGCCGAGAACTTCTACATCGTGCTGTACGACGCGGTCACGGACACGGTCCGCTTCCCTTATTACGTCGACATTGCCGACAACGACCCGCCGCCGCCCGACCAGGACGTGCCGTTGCACGACATGCTGCACAGCCTGACCTGGAACCTGTTGCAGGAGGGCCGACCCCTGATGGGATCGATCGACGAGCTGCGCCAGCAGTTCGACGATCGTTTCGTGTTGTTGGGACCGAGTTGCGAACACTGGTTGGGCGTACCGCTATTGCGCGCAGGGCACGTGGTGGGCGGCATCGTGATGCAGAGCTACCGCACCGATACGCATTACTCCCGGAACGACCTGGAACTGCTCAGTTATGTCGCCCAGCACGTGCAGACCGCACTGGAACGGCGCGAGGCCCATATCGAGCTCGGCCGCCGGGTGACCGATCGCACGGCCGCCCTGCGCGAAGCGAACCGCGTGCTGCGCCAGCAGGTGTTGCAACGCCAACGCGGCGAGCGCCTGCAGGCGGCACTGTTCCGTATCGCCGAACTGGCCAACGCCTCCGAGAGCCTGGATAAGTTCTATGCAGCGGTGCATCAGGTGATCAGCGGCCTGCTGTACGCGCGCAACTTCTATATCGCGCTGCTCGACGAGGAAAACGCCTGCCTCACTTTTCCCTATTCGGTGGACGAGGTAGACGCCGTGCGCCCGCCGCGCGCGCACGGACGCGGCGCCACCGAATACGTGTTGCGCCACGGCAAGCCGCTGCTGGCTTCGCCCCGGGATATCGACCAGTTGGGCGCCATCGGCGAAATCACCCACTTCGGCGCCCGCTCGGTGTGCTGGCTCGGCGTGCCGCTGATCTGGGGCGACAAGACGATGGGCGTGCTGGCCCTGCAGAGCTATTCGCCCGAACACACCTACAACGAGCGCGACCAGGAGTTGCTCACCTTCGTCAGCTACCACATCGCCAACGCATTGCAGCGCAAGCATGCGGACACGTCGCTGAAACACGCCTATTCCGGCCTGGAGCGCCGCGTCACCGAGCGCACCCGTGCGCTGGCGCTGGCCAACCGCGACCTGCGCGAACAGATCGCCGAACGCGAGCGGGTCGAACGCCGCCTGAAATACGAAACCCTGCACGACTCGCTGACCGGCCTGCCCAACCGCACCTTGCTGCTGCAGCGGCTGGAACAGGCACTGCAGCGTTACATCCAGAATCCCGACGATCAATTCGCGGTGCTGTTCATCGACCTCGACCGCTTCAAGGTGATCAATGACTCGGTCGGCCATCTGATCGGCGACGACCTGCTGTTCCAGGTCGGCGGTCGTATTCGCGCCTGCCTGAAGACCCGCGACGTGGTCGCGCGACTGGGAGGCGACGAATTCGCGGTCCTGCTGGAAGGCATCGCCGACCGGGACAAGGCCGTGCACATTGCCGAACGCATCATCACCGAACTGCAGACACCGTTCCGGCTCGGCACCAAGGAGATATTCACCTCCGCGTCGATCGGCATCGCCCTGGCCGGACCGCATTACCGGCAGCCCGAAGAGTTGCTGCGCGATGCCGATGCAGCCATGTACAACGCCAAGGACGGTGGCCGTCATCGCGCGGCGATGTTCGACGATCGCCTGCGTCGCGAGGCACTGTCACTGCTGGACATGGAAAGCGACCTGCGCCATGCGCTCAGCCGCAACGAGTTCGTGCCGTTCTATCAACCCATCGTCGAACTGAGTGACGGCCGCATTGCCGGTTACGAGGCGTTGCTGCGCTGGCATCACCCCGAGCGCGGCCTGCTGTCGCCGGACGACTTCCTGCTGATCGCCGAGGAATGCGGTTGTGCCGAGGCGATCGACTGGCAGATTTTCGAGCAGGTCTGCACCCAGGCCGTGCGTCTGATCGGCACAGATGGCTTCATCAGCATCAATGTCTCGGGCCGACACTTCCGTTCCAGCGACCTCGACCAGCGCCTGCTGGCGCTGTTCGAGCAGTACGCCGTTCCGACAAAATGCATCCGCATCGAAGTCACCGAACGTGCGTTGCTGGAAAACCCGACCCAGGTGAAACAGATGCTGCGCAACCTGCGCAGCCATGGCGTCGGCATCGCGCTGGATGATTTCGGCACCGGCTACTCGTCGCTCAGCTACCTGCACCAGTATCCGTTCGAGACGCTGAAGATCGATCGCTCCTTCATCACCGAGCTGCCGCCGGGCGACGAGGAGACCCAGGGGCTGGCCCTGGTACGGGCGATCCAGGTGCTGGCCGACTCGCTGCAGATGAAGGTGATCGCCGAGGGCATCGAGGAGGAATCCCAGCGGCAGGCCCTGCTCAAGGTCGGTTGCCGCTACGGCCAGGGCTTCCTGTTCGCCATGCCGCAGGTCGCCGAAACCTGGCTGCGCGCTGCCAGGCCGCTGATGCTGGCCTGACGCGCAGCCGCTGCACTCGACAGCCCGAAGAAGCTACTGCTCCGTATCGGGCGCGCCAGGTGCGGCGTGCTCGCTGAGCAGATGCAGGGCATCGATACGGTCGAAGTGATAGCGCTGCGCACAGAATTCGCAGACCACCTCGATCTCGTCGCCGCGCGCCGCCAGCGCCGCCTCGACTTCCTCCTGACCGAGCGAGCGCAACATCGAACTCACCCGCCCCCGGCTGCAGCTGCAGCCGAACGCCAGCGCGCGTGGCTCGAACAGGCGCACCGATTCCTCGTGATAGAGCCGATACAACAGCTGTTCCGGTGTGGTGGCAAGCAACTCCTCGACACCGAGCGTGGCGGTCAACTGAAGTACGCGATGCCATGCATCGTCATCGAGCGCGGCGGCGTGGCCGCCCTCATCCGGCATCTTCTGCAGCATCAGGCCGACGGCATGCCCGGCATCGGCCGCCAGCAGAATCCGCGCCGGCAGTTGCTCGGACTGCACGAAGTAATTTTCCAGCGACCCGGCGAGCCCGGCGTGCTGCAGCTCGACCAGCCCCTGGTAGCGCTGGCCGCGCTCGACGTTGCCGATGGTGATCGCCATGACCGCATCGGGCAGCGTGTCCAGCGCCAACGGCTCTGGCAGCGGCCCGTTCCAGCGAGCCAATCCGCGCAGCAGGCCCTGGTCGCTGCACTCGGCGAACAGCAGGCGCAACGCCCCGCTGCTCTTCAGCTCGATCGACAGTGTGCCATCGAGCTTGATGTTGCCGGTGAGCAGCGCGCTGGCGGCAAGCGTTTCGCCCAGCGCCGCATGCAATACCGGCGGATAATCGGCGCGGCCGGCCACTTCGCGCCACGCCGGGCCCAGCCGCACCAGCGTGCCGCGCACCCCGGCACGCTCGAGCAGGAAGCGATGCAGCACATTTTCGACAGGCAGGTTTTCCACGGTGGGCGTTCTCTGGTTGATTCGGTCAGGCAATCGTCTCAGATGGGGTCGCGGCGGCGCCGGCACAACGCCCCCTATACTGCCGGTGACTTCCCACGCGCTCATCCATGTCTCATCTGCTTCGCCGCCCCCTGCTGACCCGACTGTTGCGCCCACTGGCGATCCTGCTGCTGGCGTGGCTGGCGTTGAGCTGGCTGATGGTGCTGGTGCTTCGCTTCGTGCCGCCATGGACGTCGGCGGTGATGCTGGAGCGCCAGCTCGGCGCGTGGATCCATGGCGAGAAGGACTTCCACCTGCGCCAGCACTGGGTGCCATGGCGGCAGGTATCGAGCTGGGTACCGTTGGCGATGGTCGCCGGCGAAGATCAGAAGTTTCCCTATCACCATGGTTTCGATTTCGATTCCATCCAGGACGCGATGGATGCCGCCGACGACGGCAAGCGTCTGCGCGGCGCCAGCACGATCAGCCAGCAGACCGTCAAGAACCTGTTCCTGTGGAACGGCCGCAGCTTCGTGCGCAAGGGGCTGGAAGCGTATTTCACCGTGCTGATCGAACTGACCTGGCCGAAGCAGCGGATCCTCGAGGTGTACATGAACATCGCCGAACTGGGCAATGGCATCTACGGCGTTGGCGCGGCCAGCGAAGCGTACTTTCATGTCTCACCGGCTCAGCTCGGCCCGGCGCAGGCAGCACGACTGGCTGCCGTGCTGCCGAGTCCGCGCCGGCTGCACGCAGATCGGCCCAGTGCTTATGTGCAGCGTCGCGCCGACTGGATCCAGCGGCAAATGACCCATCTCGGCGGGCCCGGCTATATCGAAGGTCGTGCGCCGCCACACCCGCCGCATTGACGCATGCGCGTCGGTCCTTCACCGATTAGCCGATTGCCGGCACATTCCCTCGCGGGGCGAGTTCGCTGCGCACTCCAGACGGGCCTTGTACGACCCCGGCAAGGCTTCACAACTTCACTACACGCCTGCTCGAAGGCGGCGTTAGACTCGCCCCAGACGGCCCGTTCGGAGCCGCTGGAGACCCACGCATGAGCCAGGTGAAACATCTGCTGGAAAGCAAGGGCAGCACGATCTTCGACGTCTCGCCGGACGCACCGGTACTCGAGGCGATCAAGCGCATGGCCGAACACCGCGTCGGCGCATTGCTGGTCATGCGCGGCAACGAACTGGTCGGGGTCGTGTCGGAGCGCGACTATGCACGCAAGGTGATCCTGCAGGGCCGCTCCTCGTCACAGACGGCCGTATCCGAAATCATGACAGGCGCACCGCTGACCGTCAGTCCGGAAACGGACGTGTTCGACTGCATGCGTCTGTGCACCGACAGCCGCGTACGCCACTTGCCGGTGCTGCAAGGCGGCACCGTGGTCGGGGTGATCTCGACCGGCGATCTGGTCAAGGCGGTGATCGACGCGCAGGCCGAGCAGATCGAACACCTGCAGCGTTACATCACCAGTTAGGCCGGGAACCGGTAAAACGCAATCTGGCGGATTCAAACCGGCGGTGCTTCGCCCTTGTCCAGCCGCGCATGCTCTTCCGGTGCCAGGTCGGGTGACCAGCCGGCCGCCCGGGACACCACCGTCGCCAGCGCGGCAACACCGGCACCCAGCAAGGCCAGCCCGCTGACACCCCAGCCCAGCATGCGCAGGCCACTCACCGCGCTGGTCACCACCACGTCGCCAAAACGCCATACCGCGGTCTCGACGAAGTTCTTGCCCTTGTAACGCGTTTCGCGCGGCACCCGCGTGTACAACGCATCCACCGCCGGCTTGGTCATGCCGTAGGCGAAGCCGCGCGTGATCACCAGCATCACCGCCAGCAGCGGCACGCTATAGCCGAAGAACAGGAAGTTGCCACTCCCGAGCAACGCCACCCCGGCCAGCAAGGCCAGATTCACCAGCGACGGCAGCACCAGTCCCCAGCCGGCACCGCGACGCACCAGCAACCACGGCGTCACACTCAGCTGCAGCACCGCGCCGAGCAGATTGGTAGCCAGATCCAGGTCGTTGTAGAACAACGTGCGCGCGACCGTGCTGGTGAAATGCGCCTTGGCGTAATCGGCCACCAGCGCATAGGCCAGCGTGCCGATACCGTCGCCGAACAACATCAGCAAGGCCATGTAACGCAGGAACGGACGCGACCACAGCTCCCTGATACCGGCCCACAACGAGCCACCGATCGCTTGCTCACTCTGATTGCCGGGTCGCTGCTGTTGCTGTGCGGAAAGCCGCAGCAGCAAGACCAGCGACACTCCCAACGCCGCTGCTGACACCACCAGCAAGGGTGCTACCCCGATCACCTGAACCAGCAATCTGGTCACCAGTGGACCGAAGATCGCACCGGCCATTCCGCCCAGCGCAATCAGCGAAAACACCCGTCGAGCTTCGCCACTCGAAAAGATGTCAGCCATGAAGCTCCAGAACAGCGACACCACGAACAGGTTGAACACGCTGGCCCAGACGAAGAACAGCACGCCCAACTCGCGCGCTCCGATGCGATCCTGCGCCACAAATGCGGGCACGAACGCGAGCAGGCAGAAGATGAAGAAGCTGTAGCTCCAGCCGATCAATTGCCTGCGTCGGAAGCGCGCCACCAGCATGCCGAACACCGGTGTCAACAACAGCATCACCACGAACACCGCACCGTAGAACAGCGGCAGCGACTGCGAGCCGACCGCGCCGCTCAACTGGCCCATGACTGGCCGGATGATGTAGTACGAAGTCATCACGAAAAAAAACGCCAACGCGGACAATGTCGGCGCGGCGGCTTGTTCCACAACGGTTTGACGGGGCAAACTCACAGGCACATCCAGCGTGGGGCGCGGCAAGCCTAACATGCGGCCGAACCCACCCAGCCAAAGAGCACAAGACGCTTGAAGCCATACGATTACGTCATTGTCGGCGCCGGCTCGGCCGGCTGCGTACTGGCCAACCGGCTCAGTGCGAATCCGGCCACTCGGGTGCTGCTGCTCGAAGCCGGTGCCAGGGACTGGAACCCGCTGATCCACATGCCGGCCGGCATCGCGAGGCTGGCCAATAATCGCCGTCTCAACTGGAACTACCGCACCGAACCGGAGCCGGCGCTCAACCAGCGCCGTCTGTGGTGGCCGCGCGGCAAGACGCTCGGCGGTTCCAGCTCGATCAATGCGATGTGCTACATCCGCGGTGTTGCCGCCGATTACGACAGCTGGTCCGAGGCCTGCGGCGACGCGCGCTGGTCGTGGCAGCAGGTGCTGCCGTGGTTCCTGCGCAGCGAGGACAACAGCCGCGGCGCAAGTGCGTGGCACGGCGTCGGCGGCCCGCTCGGCGTGTCCGACTTGCGTCATCACAACATCCTGTCGGCGGCACTGATCGAGGCGGCCGCCAGTGTCGGCCATCCGCACAACGACGATTTCAACGGCGACCAACTGGCCGGCTTCGGCTTGTACCAGGTGACCCAGCGCAACGGCGCGCGCTGCTCGACCGCGACGGCCTACCTGAAACCGGTGCGCCAGCGCGAGAACCTGCATGTGCGCACGCACTCGCTGGTCGAACGCGTGCTGATCGAGCACGGCCGTGCCGTCGGCGTGCAGTTGCGCCGTGGCCGGAACGATCAGGAGCGGATTGAAGCGGGCGGGGTGATCCTCGCCGCCGGCGCGATCAACACGCCGCAACTGCTGATGCTGTCCGGACTCGGCCCGGCCGATCATTTGCGTGAACACGGCATCGAGCCGCGCGTCGACCTGCCCGGGGTCGGCGCCCACCTGCAGGATCACCTGGATATCTGCACGCTCGACGCCAGCACGCGGAAAGTCAGTTACGACCACCTCAACGAGCTGCGCACCGGCCTGCGCTGGTGGCGTCACCGCGATGGTCCGGGCAGTTCCAACGTGGCCGAGGCCGGCGGCTTCGTGCGCAGCGGCCTGACCGGCGACGCGCGCTGCGACCTGCAGTTCCACTTCGTGCCCGCGCTGCTCGACGACCACGGCCGCCACCGCCTGCCCGGCTACGGCTACACCTTGCATGCCTGTTACCTGCACCCACGCAGCCGCGGGCGGCTGCGCCTGCGTTCGGCCGATCCGGCCGAATCCATCGCAATTCACGCCGGCTACCTGAGCGATCCGGAAGGGCACGACCTGAAGATGATGATCGTCGCGGCGAGGCTGTCACGCGAGATTCTCGACCAGCCCGCCTTCGCGCCCTGGCGCGGCGCACCGGTATTCCCCGAGCGCCGGATCCGCAGCGATGCCGAGTACGTCGACTTCATCCGGCGCAAGGCGGAGACCATCTACCACCCGGTGGGCACCTGCCGCATGGGCAAGGACGATCGCGCGGTGGTCGACAGCGAACTGCGCGTGCGCGGCGTGCAGGGCTTGCACGTGGTCGACGCCTCGGTGATGCCGAGCCTGCCCACCGGCAACACCAATGCACCGACGATCATGATCGCCGAGCGGGCCAGCGCGCTGATCCTCGGCGAGGCCTGAGCGGCGGGAGCGACTTCAGTCGCGATGCTCTGGTGAGTGGAATCAAAGGCATCGCGACTGAAGTCGCTCCCACAGGACGGCGTTTGGCTACACCGGCACCGGACAGTGCAGGCTGGCGCAGATGATGCGCAACAGTTCAGCCTCTTCCACGCTGACCTGGCCATCCGCGCGGATGGCACTGAGCAGGCTCTGGATCACCAGCTCCTTGGCCGCCGGCATCAGTGCGTCCAGATCATCCAGCGCATGCTCCAACGGCGCCTGCCATGCCGCGGGCGGCGGCGACCACTCGATCGCCTCGCCGGGAAAGGCGTGTTGCATCGCCAGCAGCCAGGCACGACGCGCACTGGCCTCGTCGGAGCAGCCGCCTGCCGCGACGATGGCGCAAACCAGGATCACGCTGTCGCGGCAAGCCGGCAGCTTCTTCAGGCCGTCGATCGGCGCTCGCCGGGGTTGCCGGGCCTCCTGCAACTGCATGCGCAACAGCCGAACCAGGCAGTACTCGTTGAGGTCAACCTTGCCATCCACCCGAACGAGGGCGTCGAGCGCGCCCAGCAAGGTTTGCTGACGCCCTTCGGACAACTGCTTCAATGCGGGAAGCGCGAGTGCCGCCAGCGGCAGGCGGGCAATCGGCGGCAGCACCGCCACTTCAGCGGCGATCGCCTGCACGGCATGGTGCTCGTCGTCGCCAAACGCGTCGGCGACGATCCGGCGCTGGGCAGCCTGCAGTTCGGCTTGCGCGGACATCGCCAGCGCGATCACCACCGTCAGCGCCGACTCGGGCTGCCGCACGGCCACCGTCAGGTTGGCAGGCATCGCCTGATGCACCGCGGCGGCACGCTGGAAACGCGTCGGGTCCGCAACACCACCGGCGGCTTGCGCCACTGCAGCGGCCGCCACTGCGCCCGACAGGGGCGGCATCCCCGGGCCCGGTACACCCAGCGGCCGCGCTGGCGCGCTCGCTGCAATCGGGGAGCGGCCCTCGGCTGCTGGCCGCATGGATGCCGCCAGCCGCGCCAGCTCCTCTTCGCGAAAGGCGGGCTCCAGCGCACGGATCCGCTGCAGCAACGGCGGGTGGGTGGCGAACAGCGCGCTGAACTTGCCCGCTTCGCCGAACAGCATGTGCGCCACCTCCTGCTTGTTCGCCACCTGCAGTTCGGAGCCTTCGCTGAGGATCGCGATCTTCTTCAGCGCACCGGCGATGCCGTCGGTCTGGCGGGTGAACTGCACCGCCGAGGCGTCGGCCAGCGACTCGCGCGAACGCGCCACCGCGGCCTGGATCAAGCGAGCGAAGAAATAACCGATGTAACCGACCACGATCAGCGCCAGCCCGATCATCCATACCTGGCCACCGCCGCCATCGCGCCGACTGCCGCGCCCGCCGCCGAACCAGATCACCCTGCGCCCCACGATCGCCAGCACCAGGATGCCGAACAGCAGGCCCATCAGACGGATGTTCAGGCGCATGTCGCCGTTGAGCACGTGGCTGAATTCGTGCGCGATCACGCCCTGCAATTCATCGCGGCTCAGGTTGTCGAGGCAGCCTCGGGTCACGCACACCGCCGCATCGGAGGCGGAATAACCGGCGGCGAAGGCGTTGATGCCCGGCTCCTCGGCCATCAGGTAGATATCCGGCACCGGCACGCCGGCGGCGATCGCCACTTCCTCGATCACGTTGCGCAACTGGCGCAGTTGGGGGTCGCGCGTATCCGTCGGCACCGGCACCGCGCCGACGCTTTCGGCGACGGCCTTGCCGCCACCGGACAGGCTCATGATGCGAAACAGCGAGCTGAGCCCGATCCCGGCCAGCACCACCGCACTGCTGGCGAACATCAGCGTCAGGTTCGACGCCGCGGGCTGGCCGTCCACCGGACGGTTACCCATCGCGAGCCACACCACCGCGTCGATCGCCAGCACGATCGCAATCACGGCCAGCACGAACAGCACAACCAGCCGCCGGCTGCTACTGCGTACGCGCGCCTGTTGCGCAAAAAAATCCATGCAGACTCCGGGCGGCCAGGCATTGCGGCATCGGCCGCGATGCCATGACGATCAGCTGAAGGAAACCTTCGGCACGTCGCGCACGGCCGGATCCTCGATCTTCAGCGGCTCGGCCGAGGCAAAGCTGAAGCTGTTCGCCACGAAGGAAGCCGGGAACACCTCGCGCTTGTTGTTGTAGGTCAGCACCGAGTCGTTATAGGCCTGCCGCGCGAAGGCGACCCGGTTCTCGGTCGAGGTCAGCTCTTCGGAGAGCTGCATCATGGTCTGGTTCGCCTTCAGGTCGGGATACGCCTCCTGCAGCGCGAACAAATGGCCCAGAGTTTGTGTCAAGGCATTTTCGCTGCTGGCCAGCTGCTGCATCGCGGCCGGATCCCCCGGGTTGGCCTTGGCACCGGCCAACCCGCTCACCGCCGCATTGCGCGCCTGCACGACCGCCTCCAGCGTGCCGCGTTCATGCGCGAGGTAACCCCTGGCGGTTTCGACCAGGTTCGGAATCAGGTCGTGTCGCCGGGTCAGCTGCACGTCGATCTGCGCAAACGCGTTCTTGTAGCTGTTGCGCGAAGTCACCAGTCCGTTGTAGATCGCCACGAAGTACAAGACAATCAGAACGACAACAATCAGAAAAATGATCAGGCCCATCGCCAAGCTCCCACCCTCAAGGCGCATCCCCACGCCGGAATCACGTCAGAATATCATGCAGTTTCAAAAGATTTTCCTGCTGATCGCAGGCACCCTCGGACTGGCCTGTTCACCGGCGAGCGCCCGCCCCTCACCCGCAGCGCCACCATCGCGGAGCCAGACGTCGGATACGTCGCAAACGCTGCCGACGGAACGCGTCAAGCGCACGCTTGCCGATTACCAGCACTGGCTGAAACAGGTCGACGAACGACATGCGGTGGCCGGGCTTGCCACCGCCGTGGTGATCGACGACAAGGTCGTCTTCGAAGGCACGATCGGCTATGCCAACGCCGCCACCAGGGAGCCGGTCACGCCGACCACCGTGTTCCGGCTCGCCTCGTTGTCCAAGGCATTCGCCACCGCCATCACCGGCCTGCTGGTGGACGACGGCAAGCTGAGTTGGGATACCAAGCTGGTCGACGTGCTGCCGTACTTCAAGCTCAAGGACATGCAGGCCGCGGCCCAGGCCACCGTCAGCGACATCCTCGGCCAGCGGCTGGGCCTTCCGCGCAATACGTACGACAACATGCTCGAGGGCGACGTTTCCTATGAGGAGCTGGTGCGCAAGCTCGATGAGGTCAACCTGGTCTGCGGTGTCGGCCAGTGCTATGGCTACCAGAACGTCGCCTTCGGCATGATCGGCGACGTGGTGCTCGCGCGCACCGGCGACTTCTTCTACCACCAGGTCGACAAGCGCCTGTTCTACCCGCTGGGCATGACCACCGCCAACTACGGTCGCGCGGGGCTGGAATCCAGCAAGAGCTGGGCCCGCCCGCACCGGGCGACCAGTCATGGCTGGGTACCGTTCGAACCGAACGAAACCTACTACCGGGTCGCACCGGCGGCCGGCGTCAACGCCAGCCTGCGCGACATGGAAAAATGGTTGATCGCGCAGATGGGCGGACGCCCGGACGTGCTGCCGGCCGCACTGCTGAAGGTGCTGCACGCCCCAGGCATCGCCACCCCCGGCGAGATGCACGCGACGCCATGGCGCCGGGCTCGCCTGACCGATGCACACTACGCGCTCGGCTGGCGGGTCTATGAGTACGGCGGCGAGACGCTGGTCTACCACGCCGGTGCCGTGGCCGGTTATCGCACCATGATCGGCTTCTTCCCGAAATACCATGCCGGCGTGGTCACGCTGTGGAACTCGACCGGGCCGGTCCCGAGCGGACTGATGCCGATGGTGTTCGACGACCTGCTCGGCCTGTCCCAGGTGGACTGGGCCGACATCGAGGGCAAGGTCATGCCGGCCGCGACAAGGTCGAAAAAGAAATCCGCAACGCGCCACAGGTCGCGGCACCGCCATCGCAAGGGATATCGTGACTAGGCGGGGCTGGATCGCGAGAAACCCAACCCGAAAGCGCCGGCTCCGGCTTGCCCTCATCCGATCCATCTCCACCAACAGAAACGGCGCATGCATGCATGCGCCGTTTCTGTTGGTGATACCGCGGTCGAAGCTTAGAGGTTGAACTCGATTTTCTGCGACCGCACGCTCGGCACAGCCACGCCATCCTTCATCGCCGGAGTGAAGCGATAGCGGCTCACCGCGTCCATTGCTGCACGATCGAACACCCGGCGCGGCTGTGAACTCACCACCGTCACCTTGTCGGTACGGCCGTTGGGAAGGATCGTGAACGAGACGATCACCCAGCCGCTCTGATGCGAACGCAATGCGGTGGTCGGATAGTTCGGCTCGGCGCTCTTCACCAACACCGCATCACTGGTCGGCCCGCCAGCGGCAGCCGCCGCGGCAGTGTTCTCGCCCGCTGCCGGCGTGCTTTGCACCGGCTGACGCACCGGCTGCTCCACCGCCTTCTTGGGCTGCTCGGCCGCCGCGGACTTCTGCTGCTCCGCCAGTTGATCCGCTGCCGCCTTGTCGGCCGCGGCCTTCTGCGCAGCCAGCTCCTGCGCCTTCTGCTGATCGAGCGCCTGCTGCTGTTGCTTGTCCAGCAATTTGCGCTGGGCATCGAGCTTGGAACGCAGAATGGTCAGCGTGAAATTGGTCGGATCGGCCTTGGCGAGCAGGTCGATCTGACGTTGTGCCTCGTTGAAGTCGCGCGAGTTGATCGACTGTTCCGCCGAGTTGGCGGCGAACGGGAAAGTCTCGCGCAAGGCATCGGACGCCACCCGGTTGCCGGGCTGCTTTTCCAGCACGCGCAGATAGAACTCGTAGGCGTTGTTGCCGGTCGGCGCGAGGTAGCGTTGCTCGTTCATCGCCTTGCGCGCTTCGGCCAGCAGCTGGTCGATGTCCATAGCCGCCACGTTGGCCGGCGGCGGCGCCGCGCTGCTGGCCGCGATGGAGACCGGCGTCGAAGGATGGCCACCCGAATCGGCCATGACCAATTCCTGATGCGGCTTGATGATCAGTAACCAGGCGCCCAGGGCAAGCAGCACGATGACGGCAATGATGGCGATGACGACGGGCCTGACGACCCCACGCGCATGCCTGCGTGTATCAAGTATGTATCGGGTATCCATGGTCTCTCACTGAGTGTCGACAGATACCCGCGCTTTTTCCCCCTGTCGATCCAGGAGCGATGAGTCCCCGGACTCACCGCGGCGCGGATGTGCGAAAGGTAGCTCCTATAAAGCAGCACGGCAAATCGAGAGCGGTTTCACAGCGCCGGGGCGGATTTTGCTCCAGGCGTGGAGGGGATCCGGCGGCAACCTTCTTTCGCGGGCTCCTTCAACGAATCGAGCGCGGCATGGCGAAACGCGTCAACACATTCGCCAACGGACCCCACAAACGAAGCGTCCCGGCCAGGCCGGGACGAATCTTCTCGAAGTGCTCTCCCCGCGCTGGGCACCGCGGGGAGAGAAATCGAACAACTTGAGTCTTGTTGTTTGTTGCCTTGCTTCGTTGTCGCTTACTTCTTCTTGGCGGTCTTGGCCTTCGCGGTCTTGGTGGCCTTCACCACCTTGGCCGGTGCGGCTTTCTTGGCGGCCGGCTTCTTGGCTGCCTTCTTCGCGGCGACTTTCTTCACCGCGACTTTCTTCACGGCGGACTTCTTGGCGGCTGCCGGCTTCTTGGCGGCAGCTTTCTTGGCGGCCGGCTTCTTGGCAACCTTCTTGGCAGCGGGCTTCCTGGCTACCGGCTTCTTGCTGGCAACCTTCTTGGCGGTGGATTTCTTGGCGGCGGCCTTCTTGGCGGCCGGTTTCTTTGCAGCGGATTTCTTGGCAGTGGCCATGGTTCGTCTAAGCTCCTCATCAGTTGGCAGTGGTTGCCCAGTAAAAGCGTGCAGGAACGCCTCGACCAACAAGTCGCTGTTGGTGGCGTGCCGAAGATTGTTCACTTGTCGGTGTGTGCGCAAATCGGAAAGCCGCCGCAATACATGCAGCGGAATCGAGACGGTGATCTTGCGTACTGCATTCGCCTTTTCACCGTGTTCGACATAAGGCTTGATGAACTTTGCTGTTGCCATAACGCACATTCCCCGTGATCTGTTGCGAAAGCTATCCCTGAAGATTTCGGCTGTCAATTGATTTCAGCCATGAAATCAAACCCCTCGATCACCCCCTCGACAGGGTCAAAGCCCGTTGCAGCATGGCCTGGGAGGCATTGACCCTATTCTGTAAACGGACGTCTATACATCCATACGAATTTCAACGAAAAACATCGCTTCCGCCTGAAACCTTTGTGGCACAACGATTTCATGGCCTCGACCCATTCCCGGACCAACAAATCATTGCAACAGGAGGCCGTGCGAAGCCGACTGATTTCGACCGTCCGCACCGCCCGTTCTACATGAACGGAACGCCACTGAAACAAGTCGAATATTTTTCCCGGACCGGATCTTCCGCGCGTGTCGCCGAACCCTCGCCGCGGCGATGGCGGGTCGACTCGCCATGCCTCTCCATCATCGACCGGAGGACCGCGACGAATCCTCTCGCGTCATCTTCGCCATCTCGTCGCAGACGTCCATCGCGATTTCACCGCAATGACATTCGACGCAAATCATGCCGCCGTGCGCAAGACATTCGTGCGCGATCGGGACGGCACTCGCGACACGCGGGAACGCCGGTCCGGAAACGACGCCGGCCGCACGTGGCGGCCGGCACATCACACATGGATGACGCAGACTTCAGTGGTCTTCGTTCTCGATGACTTCCTCGTACTCGTTCGCATCGAGCAGCTCGTCCAGCTCTGCGCGATCGCTGGGGCGTACCAGGAAGATCCAGCCTTCGCCGAACGCATCTTCGTTGATGGTCTCGGGCTTGTCGTTGAGCAGCTCGTTGACCTCGACGACCTCGCCGGACACCGGCGAGTAGATGTCCGATGCGGCCTTCACCGATTCCACCACGGCGGCGCCGGTACCCGCCTTCACGGCCGAGCCCACTTCCGGCAACTCGACATAGACCAGATCGCCGAGCTGACCCTGCGCATGGTCGGAGATGCCCACGCGAACCAGGCCATCGTCTTCGACGCGGGCCCATTCGTGGGACTTGAGGAATTTCAGATCGCCGGGAATCTCGCTCATGATCGGGTCCAGTCGTTGGTTGCAGGGGTTGCAGGGGAGTGATTCTAGCCTTATCCGCCACGCCAAAAAACGTGACGGCGGCGTCAAACGTTCAGATCCCTTCGCAGGGCTTGCCGTCGCGCACGAACGGATACTTCACCAGCCGTACCGGCACCTCGCGGCCACGAATGTCGACGCGCACGTCGCCCGGCGCGCCGGCCGGGATCCGGGCGAAGGCCACCGCCTTGTCGAGCGTCGGCGCAAAGCTGCCGGAAAGTATCTCGCCCTCGCCATTGGCCGTCAGCACTTTCTGGCCATGCCGCAACACGCCCTTGTCGTCCAGCACCAGCCCGACCATCACGCGCGGCACGCCGGCGGCCTTCTGCTGCTCGAGCGCCGCGCGACCGATGAAGTCGCGCCCTTCATCCAGCGCGATCGTCCAGCCCAGGTTGGCCTCCCATGGCAAAACGTCCTCGTCCATGTCCTGGCCATACAGGTTCATGCCGGCTTCCAGCCGCAGCGTGTCGCGCGCACCGAGGCCGCACGGCGCGACGCCGGCGGCGGCCAGTGCCTCCCACAACGCCACCGCGTGCTCGTTCGGCACGATGATCTCGAAGCCGTCCTCACCGGTGTAACCGGTGCGCGCGACGAACAAAGGCATGCCGTGCGGACCCTGTGCCGCGGCAGCCGCGAACTTGCCAAGCTTGCCGATGCGCGGACGATCGACCTCGTGCAGCAGATCGAGCACTTTCGCGCGCGCGTTCGGGCCTTGCACGGCGATCATCGCGAAGTCGGGCCGCTCCTTCACTTCCACGCCGAACGCCTGCGCCTGCCGTTCGATCCAGGCCAGATCCTTCGCGCGCGTGGCCGCGTTCACCACCAGCCGGAAATGCGCCTCGTCGAAGAAGTAGACGATGAGGTCATCGATCACACCGCCGCGCTCGTTCAGCATGCACGAGTACAACGCCTTGCCGGTGACCTTCAGCTTGTCGACGCTGTTGGCCAGCAGATGGCGCAGAAATTCCCTGGCGCGTGCGCCATGCAGGTCGATCACGGTCATGTGCGAGACGTCGAACATGCCGGCGTCGCGGCGCACCGCGTGATGCTCCTCGATCTGCGAACCGTAGTTGATCGGCATGTCCCAACCGCCGAAGTCGACCATCCGCGCGCCCTGCGCGCGATGGGTGGCGTTGAGTACGGTATGTTCGGTCATCGCGGATCGCCTGGCGGGGAAAGGCCTGCATTATCGCCGCCGGCCCGGGGCAATCCAAGCGCGGCACCCCCGACAATCCGGATCAGGCGAGCACCGGATAGGTCGGCTCGACATCCAGCGTGGCTGCACATACCGCCGCCAGTTCCAGCAGTCGCAGATCCGAGCCGCGCGCACCCACCAGTTGCAGGCCGACGGGCAGACCATTGGACAGCGTACCCATCGGCAGACTCACCGCCGGACATCCGGCCAGACTGGCGAAGCTGGTCAGGTCGGCCTGCGAGTCCGGCGTCGGACCACCCAGGCGACCAGCGGTAGCGGAGAGTAGCCTCTATTATCGCTTCGTTTCCCACAAAGCCAAGCACGCACTGTCCTGTTGCGCAAGATGTAGCCTGCACCGAAAGCCATCAGCCATGCCTCGCTCGACAGCTGGAATTTGCCCGTCAGTTCGGGCGCGGTACTGCGGGTGTGGCTCGATACCGTACCAAGCGTCTCTGCTCACGATATCTGCAAAGCCCACGGCGAAGAGTCGCAATCCGGAAATCGCATCGCCCTCATCCACATCGATGCGAAACACGCGTTTCCCGCCGGTCGGGATCTTCATCGCTCGCGCATAATGGCGGTCGACGATGAAGCGTGGCATCGCTGGCTCATCGTCAAGCGAAAGTTGCACGCCAACGATGCCCGTCGTCCTTTCGCCACACGCAAGCCCCGAACTGGTTATCGACCCAGGCATCAGCTTCACGAGGACAACCCGGATAACATCCAACTCGGCGGTCGCAGTGCTCGTACGCGATGGCATGATCGTGATGCGTCGCTTTTGATTGACGTGGATGTGCCAAACCCGCGCGCTCGTCGTCATCCGTCAAACATAATTCGCGGCGCGGTCCGGCGCATCTGACGTACATCCGAGACATCACAAACCCGGACGACGCTCCCTCAATCGCGGGGATCTCTCCCGTCCTGAACGCACCGCTGAGTCCAGCCGCTCGCCCGGCTGTGCAGCATCAACAGCCTGCACCATTGCCTCGCATTGGGTGATTGAAGATGGATATCCTGCAACGTGGAGACTTCGCCCAGGCTGGCCCAGCCCCCCCCGTAGCAAGCCAATCCAGAGCCAGCGCAGATTCTCCCTATCATTTCGAAAAGGCGTTACCTGGAAAACGCTTCCACCCTCCTTGCGTACCCGCAACAACCATGGCGATTCTTCACCTCGCGCCAGCATCTGCAACTCGACATTGCGCTCGCTCACAAAGCCATCAAGGTCTTCGTGTCAGCGATCCTGTCTACCGGAAATCCGCCCAGCATGAGCGGCAGCTTCCAACCACCAACTTCCACCGGCATCACCGTCCCACCAACCAGAGTGTCGCCCGAGCATATCTCCGCCGTCGACGTCCTTCCCACAACAGTCCCGCAGCACCGCTTTCGCCACATCGTTGGCGGGAAGCGGCGAGCTTGCCGAACTGGCTCGCCCGATCGTTGCCAGCCATGAAGCGCACATTCAAGCACGCCAAGTAGCGCAAGCACGGTCGGGCGATATCCATGTGGTACATGCGCGCAGCCGGTCGCCCTGTCCGGCATTGAGAATGAACAGCAATGTTGCCGCTGATTGTCTGTCGGGTACAAGGGCGACGCTACGTTGCGCATGCTACGTGTCACTCATCACAACCACAACAGTATTTTTCCAATCCGGCTCGCGTACAGCTTGTCAATGAACTACCAAGCAGCTTGTCGCCGCAATGAACCGCGTCGAGCATGTCGTTGCGTATAGCTGTATAGGCTGGCATCCGGGCAGCAGGTAGCCCTCCGGCGGAGCGTATCTATGGTGGAGAACACGACACTACGGTTGCCCGCACTCGCTTGTGGCGATATTCATCCAGAGCTTCCTGATAAATTTCGCCGTCGAGCAAACCCCAACCCCGTGGCCAGCTGCCCCCATGCGCTGTTCGATCTCCGGCTCGCCCAAGCGTCTCTGTATCCATGCATGCGGAAACACGTCGGTATTGCGAAGCCAAGCGCCACGCCGCTCAAATAAGTCTGGTCATAGCCCGCCGCGTGCAGACATCGCCCAGACAAGCCAGATGTGATGACTCGCGGCTGACGTATGTCATTGCTACAAGCCCAGCTTGCCGAAGTCATCGCCGAAAATGCTGTTGATGAGATAGGACGCCACACTGCACGAAAAAATGCCGGCTATCGTGTAAGTAACTCCAAATGTCTGGAATCCGGAAAATCAAGTCCCTCCCGCCGTAGCCCATTGATCTCGGGAGTCAACCCGAAATCGCTTTTCATCCGTGTAGGTGCGTTCCAGCGACTCCAGGTAAACGAACACAAGGTTGCACCGGTTTGGCCACCACTTCGTCGGAACGTGTCCGCTGCGTGTCGATCATCCCCCGGATATGGCGCCGACATCCTATGACGCCAAATTCTGGGTGCGCTCTGCATTAGCGAAATAGGCGTAAAGCCCATGCGGCGACGCATCGATCTCCAGCGAAAGCGCCAACAACAACAAGGCTGGCACCCATACCCAGCGGGCGCTCCCCGCCGTGCAATTCTGGCCATGAAAAAACCGGCGCCAGCCATGAGCCCGACTAGTCCGAGAATCGCTCCGACCATCGCCCACGGGTAAGCCTCCAGGCTACCCGCATGTTGTCGGTATTCACGTGGACAAAAAATCGCTCGTTGAAGGAGCTGCCCTGCATGAACCATTACACGCATCGCCAGCACAAAGCACTAGTGCGAGCACATACAGGATAACGCCAGGCAGTGAACCCTTCCTTCCAAACCGCGGCCGATCAGTAAGATGGCCAAGGCCAGCATCAGGCCGTACAGCACGCCCAGCAACAATCTCGTCATGCCAAACGGGGCGACGACAATGCCGAGCCACAGACTGATAGCCACGAAAGGTCCCGCCAGCACTACCAAATGCGCCAGCGCGCGCGTATCCCCTGCCTACTCATGTCATGCCCCTGAGCCCACCCGTCGAGTTACGTCGTTGTCTGCCGCCCGCCGTCCAATCGTTCGTACCATGCCTTCGAGAGCTCAGCAGCGGCGATAGACGAACACACGAGCCGGCGGGAGGTTGAGCCAGGCGCAACCCTGTCGCTCGCAGCGCAAATTCAGCTGCTTGCACACCTCCGCAGCCACCCGCGCGCGCAAACCGTAGGTGTACTGAACAAACACGCCATCTGATCGCAAAGCCGCAAACGCAGCCGTCAGAATGCGTACTGTACCGACACCGCATAGCCAACAATCCGAGACTGCTTATCACCGCGTCGACTTGACCGCGCCCAAGCGCACCATTCTGGGCTAGCAACTCTTCAAGATGTCTGGCGTCGCCGCAGACGACCTGAGCTTCTGGAAACCGGTGCCTCAACACACCATGCAACACATCGTTCATTTCCACGATCAACAATCGCGTCGACGATGCAACATGCCCGATCAGCGCGCGGGTGATCGCCCCGGTGCCTGCGCCCAGTTCCACCACGCAACGAGCACCAGCGGGTACCGCCTTTGTCATCATGGACGCCAACTGGCGCCCGGAGGCGCGACCGACGACATCCTCAAGGGATTTTTCGACCATTGCTGCAGAAAGGTCACCCACGGTGCCCGCTGTGCGGCCGTGTCGCCGACTTCCGCGCCAGCGACTTCCATTTCATCGATACCAGCTGTCATTGGTTTCCCCTTGAGCCGGGCATTATGCCACGCACGTGCCAAAACCGGCAGCTGACCCCCAAGGGAATTTTCAGCGAATGGAACGGATCTCGACAGGTAGTTCGCCATCAGACAGTCGGCGCAGCTCCAGCCCGTGCAGCTACAGGTTCAACGGGATAATCCGGCGTGGCATCCAGCATTGAGCACAGCGCCGCCAGTTCCAGCAGACGCAAATCCATCCGCGTGCACCGACCAATTGCAAACCGATCGGCAAACCATTGGATAGCGTACCCATCGGCAAACTCACCGCCGGACATCCGGCCAGGCTGGCGAAGCTGGTCAGGTCGGCCTGCGAGTCCGGCGTCGGACCACCCAGCGGGAAGGCTCCTTGCGGCGTGGTCGGCAACACCAGCACGTCGATCTGGGCGAACAGCCGACGCATCTTCAGGGTGGCCGCGTCGAGCACGCGATCGGCCACCGCGTAATCGGCGGCGCTCTTGCTGGCTGCGAAACCCAGCATGTTGCTAAAGCGTGCCGAGACCGGGCGTTCCGCGTTGGCCAGATCCGCGGCGAAGGTGCCCAGCATCTCCGCCTCCATCAGCAACAGCCCGGCGCGGCGGGTGCGGCCGAAATCCCAGTCGGCGAAATCCACCGTGCGACGATCGCCCAACGCATGCGGCAATTTCGCCAGTGCCGCCTCGAACACCTCGATCACTTCCGCCTGCACGCCGACCGCCGCCAAGTCCGGCAGCAGACCGGCGCGCAGATTGCCCGGCTCCCAATCCGGCAAGGCAAAGGCAACCCGGCGTCGGCGCGAGCGTGCGTCGTCGGCGTCGTAACCGGCGAGCACTTGCAGCAGCACGGTGAGGTCGTCCGCGCTGCGCGCCAGCAAACCGACCGCGTCGAGCCGGCGCGCCGCCGGCACCAGGCCGCGGGCGGAGATCTCGCCGTGCGTGGGCTTCAATGCATACACGCCGCAATAGCTGGCCGGAATGCGGATCGAGCCTAGACTGTCCGAACCGATCGCGGCCACCGCCAGTCCCGCCGCCACCGCGGCCGCCGCGCCGCCGGAGGAGCCGCCTGCGCTGTAACCGTGCCGATGGGGGTTGTGGGTCGCGCCAAAATGCGGGTTGTCGGTGACCGCGCCCAGCGCGCCTTCGTCCATGTTGGTCTTGCCCACCAGCACCGCGCCGGACGCGCGCAGCCGCGACACCACGTGGGCATCGCTTTGTACCGGTTTCTCGCGACCCGGCAGGCCGACGCGGGTCGGCCAACCGGCCATGTCGAAGTTGTCTTTCAACGCCAGCGGAATGCCGTCGAGGCGCCCGATCACGCCGTCACGACGGCGGCGGTCGGCCATGTGCGCCTGTTCCTGCAGCAAACCCGAGCGCATGTCGACATACGCGTTGAGCTCGGGATTGAGTCGTTCGATCGCAGTCTGGTAGGCATCGGTCAGCGCCTGTGGTTGCACACGTCCCGCGGCCAGCCAGTGCAGCAGCTGGCACAGCGAGGCGCGACGCAGGTCGAGATCGGCAATCGGCGGCATCGAATTCATGAACACTCCTTCATATTTGTCCCGATTATCGCCGCGTCCGGTGAAACGATTGCAAGTGGTGGCGCAGCACGCGTTGCCGCGCAGCGCGCGAAACCGGACAATGACGACTTGATCCGTACCGCCACGCACGGCAATCGCCTGCAGCACACACGAGCACGATGGAGTCCGCCATGAGCGAACGCGAAACCATGGAATACGACGTTGTCGTCGTCGGCGCCGGCCCTGCCGGACTGTCGTTCGCGATCCGCCTGAAGCAGCTCAAGCCTGACGCGAATGTGTGCGTGATCGAGAAGGCCTCCACCATCGGTGCGCAGATCCTGTCCGGCGCAGTGATCGAGCCGCAGCCGCTGGACGCGCTTCTGCCCGGCTGGCGCGACAACCCGCCGCCGGTCTGCGTGCCGGCCGGCGAGGACGAGTTCTGGCTGCTCAGCAAGGACGGCGGACACAAACTGCCGGTGCCGCCGGGCATGCGCAACCATGGCAACTTCATCGTCTCGCTGGGCGCGCTGTGCGCGTGGCTGGCGCCACAGGCCGAAGCGCTGGGCGTCGACGTGTTCCCCGGCTTCGCCGCCGCCGACAATATCTATAACGAGGACGGCTCGGTCGCCGGCGTGCGCATCGGCGACATGGGCGTGGCGAAGGACGGCACGCACAAGCCCGGCTACACCGAAGGCATCGACATCAAGGCGAAGGTCACCGTGCTGGCCGAAGGCGCGCGCGGCAGCCTCACCAAGCAGCTGATCAAGCGCTTCAAGCTCGATGCCGACAGCGACCCGCAGGGCTACTCGATCGGCATCAAGGAACTGTGGCAGGTGCCGGCCGGCCGCGTCACCCCGGGCAAGATCGTGCACAGCATCGGCTGGCCCGCCGACACGCATACTTATGGCGGCAGCTTCCTGTACCACCTGGACAAGGACCGCATCGCGCTCGGCTACATCAGCGGGCTCGATTACAGCGATCCCGAGTACAAGCCGTGGGAAGCGTTCCAGCAATGGAAGAACCATCCGATGGTGAAGCCGCTGCTGGAGGACGGCACGATCCTGTCCGCCGGCGCCCGCGCCATCGTCACCGGCGGCTGGCAGTCGCTGCCCAAATGCGAAATGCCCGGCGCGCTGCTGATCGGCGACACCGCCGGACTGCTCAACGTACCCAAGATCAAGGGCACGCACCAGGCGCTGAAGAGCGGCATGCTGGCCGCCGAACATCTCGCCGCGAACGGCCTGGATGCCGCCGGCTTCGACGCGAAACTGCGCGGCTCCGAGGTGATGGCCGAGTTGAAGAAAGTGCGCAACATCAAGCCTGCGTTCAAGAAGGGGCTGTGGTTCGGCCTGCTCAACGCGGCATGGGAAACCGTCACCGTCGGCCTGTCGCCGTGGACACTGAAGAACAAGGCTGACTGGTCATCGCTGCACAAGCTCGGTACGCAGGAAGAACCCAAACGCGACTACGCGCAGCGCACGCTGGCCCCGCGCGACCGCCTCGCCGGCGTCTACTTCGCGGCCACCGAACACGACGAAGACCAGCCGATCCACCTGCACGTGGCCGACACCAGCATCTGCATCGACCAGTGCACCACGGAGTACGACAACCCCTGCACGCGCTTCTGCCCCGCCAACGTCTACGAGATCGTCGACGACGCGGCCGGCAAGCGCCTGCAGATCAACGCCGCCAACTGCGTGCACTGCAAGACCTGCGACATCAAGGACCCCTACGAGATCATCACCTGGGTGACGCCCGAAGGCGGGTCGGGGCCGAATTACCAGAACCTCTGATTTCGCCGCAAGCGGACCGCGATGCGGCGATCAGAACCTGCGCAGCATCACGGCCAGCACCATGCCCAGATTGCCGGCCATGGTCTGCCGATAGATGCCCGAATACGCCAGTGACCAGAGGCGCTTGAGGATCCAGGCATTCCTGACGTCCTTGAACAACGCCAGGATGCTCCTGTTGTCCTGCGTCAGCTTCGTTCCCAGAGCATCGAGGCCGCGCAGGTTGATGTCGTTCCAGACCTTGTAGCTTCCTCCGAGCATTTTCTGCAGTCGATCCAGTCGCGACGCAAGGCCCGCGTTGGATCCGATCAGGTTGGCTTCGTGCTGGCGGTAGCCCACGGCGGGCACGGCATCGTAGTGGACGCTGCCGCCACAACCGGTCACCACCAGATAGGCCCACCAGTCGTGCGAGGTCACGGGCACGGTTTCAGGCACCTGCATCATCAGCTCGCGGGCCGCCGCATTCAGAGCATCGTATTGCCGCCGGCCAGGCTCTGCGCCAGCGCGTTCCTGAAATCCGGGCCTGCGTGCGAAGAGCGGCGAATAGCCGACCGATCGCCCCTCGACATCGATCAAGCGGGTCCGGCCGCAATAGAGCGCGGGACGATCTGCAGGCTGTTGCCTGGCCCATTCCAGCGCCCTGCTCAATTTGTCCGGATCCCAGCAGTCGTCCTGGTCGCAAAATGCGTAGAAGTCGCCGGTGACGGACGGCTGATGCAACAGCGACATGAAATTCGCCGCGTAGCCGGCTTGCGGGCCCTTCAAGAGCACGAGTCGATCGGGCCCCGCTTTCGCCCGGAATTCATCCAGTATGGAAAGTGTCCGGTCGCTGGAGCCATCGTCCGACGCGAAGATGACCCAGTCCCGGTGGTCCTGCATCAGGATCGAATCGAGCTGCCTGGACAGATGACGCTCGCCGTTGAAGGTTGCCAGCAGGATCGCCACTCGTTCATTTCGTACTGCAGGCATAACTCTCCCGATTCCCGCTGCCGTGGAGCAGGCGTCGCTCTGATTTCACGGCGCTCGCACCCCCTGCGAGCCGACTCGCGGTGGAGAGCCCGGCGTGTTCCGATGGCCTGCCCCCACTATGCCTGCACGCAGCTGTCGATGAGCTTGCCGGCGGAGCGATTGTAGTCCGACTACCGCCGGCGGCACAGTCGGTGAGTCTGTTGCGACGGCCTGCCGACCGATCCAGGCGGCACCCACACCCGAAATGATTCGGTGCGCCAACGCATGCAAGCCCGCCACGGTGCGGATATGCTGATTGGCCGACGGACCCTTGCCATGGTCGGCATCCGGCGTGCCGACGATACCCGGCGTCGCATGCCGGATTGACCATGAGCACGTCAGCCTCGATGCTTCCGTCATCATTGCCAAAGGTCAACATGTCACTACGCCATTTCGCCAAGCGCTACATGTTCTTCGTGTTGCGCGCCGGGTTCCGCCTGACGCCCATGTCGGGCGCCGCACGCGATCGATGCCGCCAGTATTTTCTCGATCGGCACGCCGACCTGCTGCCGCCGGGGCCACGTGGCCAGACCGACGTTTCGGCACGCGTGAAGCGCCGCCCGCGGCTTCACGCGGCCGGGCGTGCCATCGGCCATGTCGCACACCGCAAGGACACGCTGCCCGAGCCGTTGCCGGCCACCCTGGTGGCTTTCTATCTGCCGCAGTTCCACCCGATACCGGAGAACGATGCATGGTGGGGCGAAGGCTTCACCGAGTGGCGCAACGTGACACGCGCGCTGCCGCAATTCGAGGGGCATGCACAACCACGGCTGCCCGCGGATCTCGGCTTTTACGACTTGCGCGTCGCCGACGTCATGCGCCAGCAGATGCAGCTCGCGCGCGACTACGGCATCGGCGCGTTCTGCACCTACTTTTACTGGTTCGCCGGAACGACCTTGCTGGAAACGCCATTGCGCCAATGGCTGAACGATTCCACCCTGGATCTTCCGCTATGCCTTTGCTGGGCGAATGAAAACTGGTCGCGCCGATGGGACGGCCGGGCAAGCGACATTCTCATCGGGCAGCAGCACAGCGCCGCCGACGACCTCGCCTTCATCGAATACATCGCGTGCTATCTGGCCGATCCGCGTTACCTGCGCGTGGACGGCAAACCGCTGCTGTTGCTCTACCGCCCCGGCCTGCTGTCGGACCCGAAGGCGACCGTGGCGCGCTGGCGCGAGTGGTGCCGCGACCATGGCATCGGGGAAATTCACCTCGCCTATGTACAGAGCTTCGATCGCATCGACCCACGCGACATCGGCTTCGACGCAGCCGTGGAATTCCCGCCCAACAGCCCGACCCCAAAACTGATCACCGCGCGACAGCAACTGATCAATCCGGACTATCACGGCGACGTCCACGACTGGCGCGAAAACGTCCGTCAGTCCATGACGCAATCCGAACCCGCCTACCCGCGTTACCCCGGCGTCAATCCCGGCTGGGACAACGAGCCGCGCCGCAGCGGCCGTGGCGCCGTATTTGCGCATGCGTCGCCACGCGGCTATCGCGACTGGCTTCGCCACGCCATTGCCATCGCCACCCGGCGTTTCCCGACGCAGCCGCTGGTGTTCATCAACGCCTGGAACGAATGGGCCGAAGGTGCCGTGCTGGAGCCGGATATCCGGCTCGGCCACGCGTGGCTGGAAGCCACCCGCCAGGCCCTCGCCCCCGTACCTGTTCCCGACCTGCGACCCTGCGCGGTCATCCACATCTGGTATCCGGATTTGCTGGACGAACTGGTCGGAGCATTGCGATCCAGCGGCATCCCCTGGCGGATCATCATCACCACGGCCAGCGAAAGGGAACCGGTCGTACGAAAGCGTGCGGCGAAATTGCATCTCGACGCCGAGATCGAAGTATTCGAAAACCGTGGCCGCGACATCCTGCCCTTTCTCCATGTCGCCAACCGATTGCTCGACGAGGGCGTCGCGACCGTACTGAAACTGCATGGCAAGCGCTCCACGCATCGCGAAGACGGCGACGCCTGGCGAAACGAGTTGCTCGACAAGCTGCTTGCACCCGAGCGTGCCAGCCAGATCCTCGCGGCATTCGCCGACGACCCTACCCTGGGCATCGTTCACGCCGAAGGCCACCTGCAGCCATTGCACTACTACTTGGGCGAAAACCAGGCCAATGTCGACTACCTCTGTCGCCGCGCCGGTATCCCTGAGCCGGAGGCCACGCGCGACAGCTTCGTCGCCGGCAGCATGTTCTGGCTGCGTCCCGCCGCGTTGCGGCTGTTGCTGGACGCGCATCTCGACGTGCTGGACTTTGAAGCCGAGGCGGCTCAGCTCGACGGCACCCTGGCGCATGCGGTGGAGCGCACGTTCAGCCTCAGCGCCACAGCGGGCGGCTTCACCACGAAGAGCGCAGCCTCGCTGACCGGTCAGGAAGAAGGCAAGAACAATCTCCTCCTATCCCTACGCACAGCGCAGCGGCTGAGCGCCGCGCCTGGGCGGTTCCGGCGCAATCACTTCATGCAAAGGTTTGATGCCGGTTAGAATGGGCGTTCACGCGCCCCGACACAGGGGCAGCCAACGAGACAGGAATCGCAGATGAAAATTCTGGTCGGCTACAAGCGCGTCGTGGACTACAACGTGCGCATCCAGGTCAAGCCCGACGGCAGCGGTGTGGTCACCGACGGCGTCAAGCTGTCCGCCAACCCGTTCGACGACATCGCGCTGGAAGAGGCGCTGCGGCTGCGCGAAAAGGGCATCGCCGAGGAAGTCATCGTGGTCGGCATCGGCCCCGCCGATCTCACCGCGCACCTGCGCAACGGCCTGGCGATGGGCGCGAACCGGGCGATCCACGTGGTGACCACCGACGCCGTGCAGCCGCTGACCGCCGCGCGCGTGTTCCTCAAGCTGATCGAGAAGGAACAACCGGGCCTGGTGATCCTGGGGAAACAGGCGATCGACGACGACGCCAACCAGACCGGCCAGATGCTCGCCGCGCTGTGGGATCGCCCGCAAGCCACGTTTGCCAGCAAGGTCGAGATAGCTGACGGCAAGGCCACGGTGACCCGCGAAGTCGACGCCGGCCTCGAAGCGATCGAGGTGGACCTTCCGGCCGTGATCACCACCGACCTGCGCCTCAACGAACCGCGCTTCATCAAGCTGCCGGACATCATGAAGGCCAAGTCCAAGCCGATCGACAGCATCGAATTCGGCTCGCTCGGCGTCGAGTCGCACGACCACCTGAAAACCACGCAGTACGCGGCACCGGCCAAGCGCAGCAAGGGCGTGATGGTGAAGGATGCGGCCGAGCTGGTTGCCGCGCTGAAGCAGAAAGGCCTGCTGTAAACCCACATTCCGCATCGCTCCCGTGGGAGCGGCATTCAGCCGCGATGCCTTTGATCACATCCAGCAGCAGAGCATCGGGACTGAAGTCCCTCCCACAAGGAAGCAACCAAGGAGCACATCACCCATGAGCAAGATCCTCGTCATCGCCGAACACCTCGACGGCAAACTCAACTCCTCCACCGCGCGCGCCGTGAGTGCTGCCAGCGCGGTGAAGGGCGAAGCGATCGACGTGCTGGTGCTGTCCGATGCACCCGATGCGATCGCCGCCGACGCTGCGAAGATCGAAGGCGTGAGCCGCGTACTCACCGTCGCCAAACCCGAGAACGCGCATCCGCTCGCCGCCGTGCTGGCGCCGCAGATCGCCAAGGCTGCCGCCGACTACAGCCACGTCTTCGCGCCTTCGACCACGTTCGGCAAGGACGTCGCCCCGCGCGTGGCCGCCCTGCTTGGCGTGGCCCAGGTCAGCGACGTGATGAGTGTGGAAGCCGCACATACCTTCACCCGACCGATCTACGCCGGCAACGCCATCATCACGGTCGAGGCGAATGCGGCACACACCGTTGTCGCCACCATCCGCACCGCCTCCTGGCCAGCGGCCCCCAGCGGCGCCAACAACGCGCCGGTCGAAGCACTGACCATCGACGTGGCCCTGCCCGCGCATACCCGCTTTGTCGAACTCAAGCAGGGCAGCAGCGACCGCCCGGACCTGCAGAGCGCCAGCAAGGTCGTCTCCGGTGGCCGCGGCGTCGGCTCGAAGGAGAACTTCGACATCATCTACAAGTTCGCCGACCGCATCGGTGCCGCCGTCGGCGCCTCCCGCGCCGCCGTCGACGCCGGCTACTGCCCGAACGAAATGCAGGTCGGCCAGACCGGCAAGATCATCGCCCCCGAGCTGTACATGGCGATCGGCATCTCCGGCGCGATCCAGCACCTCACCGGCATCAAGGACGCCGGCACCATCGTGGCGATCAACAAGGATGGCGAGGCGCCGATCTTCGAGATTGCGGACTTTGGCTTGGTGGGGGATCTGTTCAAGATCATCCCGGAGCTGGAAGCGGCACTGGCTGGATAATGCGAAAAGTCCCGACTGCCTTGGCACCCTGACCCGTGCGCATTCTTTGCTGGGGCACTTATGACACCAGCAAGCCGAGGGCGCGGCTGCTGCTGAAAGGTCTCAGGCTTGCTGGAGCGGAGGTGGACGAATGCCACGTTGACATCTGGCAAGGCGTCGCCGACAAGTCGCAGGTCCATGGATTGCGCCAACGACTCGGCATTGCGACGCGTTGGTTGCTGTCTTATCCGCGCCTTGCCTGGCGACTGGCTCGCGCACCAAACCCTGACGTCGTGCTGATCGGCTTTCCTGGCGTCCTGGACATACTTGTCGCGGCGCCGATCGCGCGTCTGCGCGGTAGTCCCACTGGTCTGGGACATGTTCATGTCACTCTACGACACGGTTGTGGAGGACCGACAGATGCTTCCCCGGAGCGAGTATCCCGCAAGGTTCTTGCACGCGCTGGAGCGATTTGCACTTCGCCGTGCCGACCTCGTCTTTCTGGATACGCAGGCACACGCGCGGCGCATCGAGACGCTGTTCGGCTTGGCCACGGGCAGCGCCGAGGCTGTCTGGGTCGGCGCCGAAACGGAACATTTCCATGTCGACGCCATCCGTGACACGGCCGTCCGTGCCCCGAACGGCCCGCCGGCCAATTCCCACTGCGGGTACTGTTCTACGGCCAGTTCATTCCCCTGCACGGAATCGAAACCATCGTGCAGGCCGCCCGCCTTACCCGCGACGAATCGATCGAGTGGCAGTTGATTGGCAAAGGGCAGGAGACAGATCGCATCGAAGCTTTACTGTCGAACAACCTTTGCCAAAGTGCACTGGGACGACTGGATCGATTACCCGCAGTTGCATCAGCGGATCGCCGCCGCCGACATCTGCCTGGGTATTTTCGGCGGCTCCGCCAAAGCGGCCAGCGTCATCCCCAACAAAGTGTTCCAGATCGTGGCGATGGGCAACCACTGATAACTCGCGACTCCCCCGCCATTCGCGAAATGCTGGATGAACGCCGCCCTGCGTCACCCTCGTCCCGCCCGCCGAAGCCCACGCACTGGCCGACACCGTTCGTGACTTCGCCCGACGTGGTCTCCCGCTCGCGCCCTGCCATGGCTCTACTTCAGGGCAAACTGAGACGCCGGAGCAATCGGGCAACAGTGTCATGGCGTTGCTGAACGTCAACTTCGATCAGAATCCTGAGCGATGGAAAATCTGCCCCTGCTCGGTCCCGCCGCTCCCGAGGAGGGTTGGGTTCCTGCACCCCGCATATCTGCTCCGTCGGCGACGAATCCTGCGGCAACTGCAAGATTTTCACCCTTGTGATGTCATCGAGATCGGTTGCGGCGCAGGAATGCTGCTGCAGGAACTCTCCGCGCGCGGTTTCCGTTGCCAAGCGCTGGAAAGCTCGCCACAGGCGCGCGAGCTGATCACCAGGCTGAGTGTGAAAACGGGACAGAAAGTCACCGTGCATGACGAGGCAGATCTTCGTGGACGAGGCCGCTTCCCGCTGGTCATGGCGTTTGAGGTGCTGGAGCACATCGAAGGCGATGATGCTGCGATGAAACAATGGGCCTCGTGGTTGGCGCCGGGCGGTACCTTGCTGCTCTCGGTCCCGGCCCACCCACGACTGTGGAGCGCGGCCGACGAATGGGCAGGTCATTACCGGCGTTACCGGCAGCAGGATCTCATCGACGTCGTGGACGGCCGCCGGCCTCAAGATCGAACACGTGGAATGTTTCGGCTTTCCCCTTGGGAAATCTCACCGAACAGATGCAAGCAAGGGGAATCCGGCGGCGCCTGCCAAAAACCGGACCCGATCCGGACCACCAGATCAACAGCAACCGCAGCGGCATCGAGCGCGATCACGTCCTGCGCTGGTACCCCGCCATGCGCTCGCTACCAGGCCAACTGGCGCTGCGCTGCGCATTTGCGGCACAAGCCATGAGCAGCGGCCTTCCCTTCGGCAACGGCTATCTGATAGGGCTCGCGCAGGATGAGCAGGCGGTTGATCCGATGGCTGGGTGGCCTGCTTGCACTCGCCGCCGGCATCTACTTCGTCCGCTACGCGGACCTCGCTGATCAGCAAGGATCTGTCGGGACTGATGGACGGCAAGGTCATCGCCGCGGCGGCACTCCTGACCGTACTTTATCATCTTGTTGATTCCTACCACTGGCGCTTGCCTGGACTTGGCTGCTTCACGCCATGCATCAGCCGGCGCGCTACCGCCGGATGCTGCCCATCATGGCGACCACCCAGTTCGGCAAGTATCTGCCAGGCAACGTGGCGCAGCACATCGGACGCATCGCCCTTGCGCGAACGGCGCGGAGTACAGCTTCCGGCAGCGTTGTTTTCGGTTGCCTATGAAATGCTATTGATGCTGGTTGCCTGCGCGCATATAAGCGCATTGACCCTGCTATGGGCTCCACCGGCAACCCTGTCGCACTGGAAAATCATTGAATATCGCCTGCCGCTTGCTGATCGTCGTCACACTTGGCGCCATCGTCGGGTTGCTGTTGGCACCACGCATGGCCTCCCGGCTGGCCCGTTACCGTGCCAGCCGGCGTGGCGATCAGGACTATGTGCCGCCCAGGTTGCACTTGAACGCGTCCACGGCACTCGCCTGCTACGCCGTCTATGCGATCAACTTCTGTCTGATAGGCGGTGGCCTGTGGTTTGTCGCGCATGCCCTGCTTGCCGATGCGGGTACGACCCCGAGCGCGGTATTCCTGACGGGTGCCTTTGCGAGCAGCTGGATCCTCGGGTTCATCGCGCCAGGTGCGCCTGCCGGCCTGGGTATCCGTGAAGCCATACTCAGCACTTGGCTGAGCGGCTCGTTGCCGCCTGCGCAAATCGTGCTGCTGGTGATTGCCCTGCGCATCGCAACAACACTGGGCGACTTGTTCAACTTCATATGGGGAAGCATCGCCGCCGGTCGCAATCGCGAGAATTTGTCAACCTGACAACACTTGGCTAAAGCACGTCGACCTTTCCGAAGTTCGGTTGGCCAACGACCGGAACGATCATCTCGCAAGGGCATCACGGGCAAGTCACGAGGTGTCGAGTATGCACTCCTTTGACGCTAAGGAGCCCTGATGAAACTCATCATCCAGATCCCTTGCCTCAACGAGTCCGAGACGCTGGCCATCGCGCTGGCAGAACTGCCGCGCGAAGTCGAAGGATTCGACACCGTCGAATGGCTGATCATTGACGATGGCTCTACCGACAACACGGCCGAGGTCGCGCGCAAGAACGGCGTCCACCATGTGGTCCGGCATCCGGTGAACCGCGGCCTGGCAGTAGCCTTCATGTCAGGCATCGATGCGTGCCTGAAGCTGGGCGCTGACGTGATCGTCAATACCGATGCCGACAACCAGTACAACGGCGCCGACATTCCGGCGCTCACCGCACCGCTTCTGGCTGGCGAGGCCGAGATCGTGATCGGCGCCCGGCCGATCAGCGAAACCGAGCATTTCTCCTGGATCAAGAAGAAGCTGCAGCACCTCGGCAGCTGGGCGGTGCGCGTGGCCAGTCATACCGATGTGGCCGATGCACCCAGCGGGTTCCGCGCGATTACGCGCGAGGCGGCGATGCGACTGAACGTGTTCAACGCCTATACCTACACGCTGGAAACGATCATCCAGGCCGGGCAAAGCAACATGCAGGTAATCTCGGTTCCCATCCGCACCAATCCGGATCTGCGGCCCTCGAGGCTGGTGAAGAGTATCCGCAGTTATGTGCAACGCTCTCTCGGTACCATCGTGCGCGTTTTTGTCATTTACCGACCGCTGGCCCTGTTCATGTGGATAGGCATCCCTTGCATCACACTTGGCTTGCTGTACGGCTTGCGCTTCCTGGTTTTGTATCTCATGGGACAAGGCGAAGGGCATATTCAATCCGTGGTCCTGGCCGCGCTATGCCTGATCGTTGGCACGCTCCTCATCATGATGGGATTGATTGCCGACCTCATCGCCGCCAATCGAAAGCTTTCGGAACGCATTCTTCTTCATGTCCAGCGAGTCGAGCTCGAAATCGATTCGCATCGAAACGACGATACCGTGCCCTGATCGGTCAGATGTCGACGTCCGGGGCCGACTTGGGATGCCTTGCAGCAAATGCCCACCCCAATAGCAGTCCAAGCAACGTGACCAGGGAAATCCACGTTCCGAAGCGGATCGAACTCGGCCTGTAGCTGAATTCCAGCGTGGCTGGGCCATCCACCGGGAATGCCGGCAAGCCACCCAGATACCACCCAGGCAAGACCTCGCGACCATTCACACGAGCGTGCCAGTCTTTTTTTGGAAAGTTCATTGGCACCACGACAAAGCCGGAGTCGGAACCCAGGTATTTCAATTTGAAATCCGGTCCGGTGCGGCTGAGCAAGCGGACCTCATTCGAACTCCCCCGGTTCGGCCACGCATTGAGTGCAGGCAGAAAATAGGGCCCGGCCGGAACGTTTGTATTTTCCAGCAGGTGCATGCCGTTCCCAGATGCGATCGGCACGAACGCGCCCATATCATTGCGGGCCGCGGCCAATTCAAAATTGATACAACCCGGCACCGTCTTGTCGTCCAATTGCAACGAACAATTTTTAGCCGGCGCTGGCGTGTACCAGGCGGTGAGACGGTCCGTAGTGCCCGCGTGCCGATAGGCAAAACTGAAACGATAGTCGCCCGGCGCCAGGACAAGCGCGTTGGGCAATGGGAAAGATCGCCATCTGGTTGTCCAACACCGTTGACGCTTCAATGGTGCTACGGGCAATCGGCTCTGCCTCTCCGTTTCGATACACCGTCATCACGACCTCGCCAGTCAGGCCGGCCCTCGCATAGGTAGCCAGGCGTACGAGAATCGCCTGCGGGTGATAGCTGCTGGCCAGATGGAACAACTGCACCCATTCATTCCCAGGCATGGGTGGCAACGTTGCGGACGCGGGAGCCGTGGCACCAAAGTCCGGGCGCGGCCCGGCCAAAACAATCCCGGAGTCACCCAGTACATAGCGAACTCCCAAGGCTGCCATGACCGGACTATTCAACTGAATCTTCTCCGCCTCCACCAGTGTCGCAGTAGGTGTAGTGAAAGGGTCGTCTATGACCTTATCCAGCACAGACTTTTTCGCCTCGTCCTTGAAGGCGTGCGCGAACCATTCCGGGATGCCATAGGCGCCAAGCGTGCCTGAAACCAGAAAGTTGTTATCCGCGATCACGCTTTGGAACGACCCGATATTTCGCTTTATCTTTGCCAACAGCGGATCTGGGGGATAGAAATAGCTTGCCGGAACAGATCCATTGAACCGGCGGAAAAAGGACGCAAGATCCACGGCCTGATAGGCGATCAGAGAAGCAAGCACGAACTGGGCGAGCGCCTTCGATCCCATCTGCCTCAACACTCCGTTCAGGCAGAAGGTCGAAGCGACAGCCAACGCTATGTCGAGAATGATGATGCTTCTGGACCAGGGGTTGTGCGCCAATCCAGGCACCCAACTCAGATAAGCCGCCGGAATGATTTCGAACACCAGGATGGCGCCAATCGTTCCCAACAACAGGGAATAGAGCCCAAGTACGCCGACCTTGGCACGACGCCACAGTGTGAAACCGAACGCCAATACTGCCAGTATCGGTCCCAGCAGCCCCACATACATCGCTGATTCGACACGCGGCGTCAGCTTGGCGAAATGACGCAGCAGGAACCGGGCGTCATTGGGAAGATGTAACTGACTTCCGCCGATGCGGTAACTGACGTCCAGTCCGGCAAACCAGCTGAGAAACGAGATGAGCGGAATGGCGCAAAGCATCATCGCCACAATCCATGCCAGACCAAATCCGCCGATACGCATCAACGCCCGAGGTTGCGCATCCGCGATCCACAGGCACAGCAGGTAAAGCGCCGCAGCTCCCGCACCGAGCAAAGTCACAAATGGAAACCCGCCGAGCAAAAGCAGCGCGCTGACCACCACCAAGGGCACGAAACGTCCGTAACTCGGGGTTTGCCACCAGCGGTCGATCGTCCAGAGTAGCCAGCATATCCAGATGGAGGTAAGGGTATGGGGCCAATACAGCCATGCCGCATGAAAGCCGCACAACATAATGGTCACGGCGCCAAACGCCGCAGGCAGTAGCGCCGCCCGTCGGCGCAACCAAAGATGCGCTCCCCAGCCCGCCATGGTCAGATTGAAAAGTGTCGCCAGATAGAAGCCAAGCGCTGCGTTCGGCGACAAGGCAAATATCGCAAAGGCAGGTGTCAACTCGGAGCTCGCGAGGTTCTGGATGCCAGGCTCTCCTCCCGCCGGTATTGGATCCCAGGTAGACAAGCGCCCCTCACGAATTTCCCCACGCTGATAGATCCAGCGCGGGAGGAGGGCATCGATCACATCGGAGCGCTCGACGTTTCTCACAGGAACGGGCTCGCCCTGAACAGTCCAGCCAGCCTGCGCAACGAGCAGATCGAAGGGTCCTACGGTTTCTCCGGCGAAAGGATTGGCGCCGATCACGCCGACCGCGAACACCACGTAGGCCAATAAGGGTGCCAGCTTTGCGCTCAAGCGTGCGCCGAACCGCGAGATGGAATTCATCGTGTCTCTCTGTTGGAGGACGCATGCGGCGATGACCGCGTCGGTATCGAGTACCGCCTCGTGGTCGATGCGATTGTTGCAGATTTGCGGCCATCGGCCATAGCTTGCGTCTTGCAGCACGCGCCCGGATCGGTTGCAGCGCTGATCGCAGTTGTCTCATGCACCAACAGGTAACTGCATAGCCGTTGCCGGATATCTGAAGGTGGCGGCCCAAGGTCGTGAGCGATCCCGATGTGGCTGCATCACCTTTCTTGGCGCCCCAACGTATGCATAGATAGAGCCCCAGCCACATTGTCGCCAGAGTACTATTGAGGCCTAAAGCTTCCTTGCCCCACCGACCTGCCCAGCAACGTCGGACCATGGTAGATCCCGATCTGAGGAATTATGGATGACCCAAGCTCTGACAGACCCAGTACAAATTCTGCCGGAAGCCCCCCCCTCTGCGTCGATCTGGACGGCACCTTGATCCGCTCTGACCTGCTTGTCGAGTCAGCGTTGGCGCTGCTGGCGCGCAACCCGCTGGCGCTGTTTTCCATGCTCGTGTGGTTGCTGCGCGGCAAGGCACATCTCAAGCGGGAGATCGCCCGTCGCATCGAGCTTGATGCGTCCACCCTGCCCTATAACCTCAGCGTCGTCGAATGGGTTCGCGATCAGAAAGCGTTGCGGCCGGTCGTGCTTTGTACGGCCGCCGACATCGGGTTGGCGAATGGTGTGGCCGGTCATGTCGGTGGCTTCAGCACCATCCTGGCCAGTGACGGTGCGCGCAACCTGTCCGGCGCAAACAAGGCGCAGGCATTGGTGGACTTGTACGGTGATCGCGGTTTCGACTATGTCGGCAACGCTACGATCGATCTCCAAGTCTGGAAACACGCACGTGCCGCGATCGTGGTTGAATCCGGTTCCCGTCTGTCCTCCGCTGCCGCACGAGTCACTCGGGTCGAGCGTACCTTCGCTGTTTCCGGGTTCTCGCTGCGCATATGGATCAAAGCATTACGCATGCATCAGTGGATAAAGAACGTGCTGGTATTCCTGCCGCTTCTGGCATCACACCGCGTTTTCGATCTCCAGTCCCTTGCGGGTGCCACTCTCGCCTTCCTCTGCTTCGGTTTGTGTGCGTCCAGCGTGTACCTGACAAACGACCTGCTGGATCTCGCGGCGGATCGCCTGCATCACCGCAAGCGACACCGCCCGTTTGCGTCCGGCACCATTCCGCTCATGGCGGGTCCTATCGTTGCCATTGTATTGCTGATTGCCAGTTTCGTATTTGCCTGGTTTATCGCACCTGTCTTCCTTGCTGTGCTGCTCGGTTACTACATTCTCACTACGGGCTACTCATTGCGATTCAAGCGCATCGTCATGCTGGATGTCGTGGTGCTGTCTCTGCTTTACACCTCGCGCATTCTTGCCGGAGGTGCGGCCATCCACACCGCACCTTCCTTCTGGCTGCTGGCGTTTTCAATGTTCTTCTTCCTCAGCCTGGCCATGATCAAGCGCTACACCGAGCTGCTGGCGGCGCAGAAAGCTGGCAAGGTCAAGGCCAATGGTCGTGGTTACGACATAGAGGACATTCCGCTCATCCAGTCTCTGGGCGGATCCAGTGGTTACCTGGCCGTGCTGGTGCTGGCACTGTATATCGACAGCACGGCAAGCCAGGCCCTTTACCGCCATCCGCAATATCTGTGGGTGCTTTGTCCGCTGCTGCTGTACTGGATCAGTCGTACTTGGGCCATCGCACATCGCGGCATCATGCATGACGACCCGGTTGTGTTCGCCGTGATGGACAACGTCAGCCGCATTCTGCTCGCGCTGGCGGCCGTCGTTCTGATCGTTTCGATCTGATGAGCAGGGTCGGCCAATCCTGGGGGCGTTATCCAGACACCCGGCAATCCATAGTGATGGTGGCCGACCGGCGTGCGGCACTGCCTGAGACGGATACCTCGATGCTGCCCTACGGCAACGGCCGCAGCTATGGGGATAGCTGTCTGAATCAGGACGGCACGTTGCTGCATACCCGCGATCTCGACCGCTACATTCGCTTCGATCCTTCGACCGGGCTGCTCGACTGCGAAGCGGGCGTACTGTTCTCGGAAATCCTGGATCTCGTAGTACCGCAAGGCTGGTTCCTGCCGGCGACCCCGGGTACCAAGTTCGTCACCGTCGGCGGCGCTATCGCCAACGATGTCCACGGCAAGAACCACCACAAGGCCGGCACTTTCGGGCGCCATGTCCAGGCCTTTGAATTGCTGCGCTCCGACGGCAATCGGCTGTACTGCACCCCTACTGAAAATCCGACGTGGTTCGCGGCAACGATCGGCGGCCTGGGGCTGACCGGACTGGTCACTTGGGCAAGAATTCAGCTGCGCCGCATCCCAGGCCCCTGGATGACTAGCGAGATCCATCGCTTCGATGGCCTCGCTGGTTTCTTCCAACTGTCGGAAGCCTCCGATCGTGACTACGAATACACCGTTGCCTGGATCGATTGCGCAGCCAAGGGGCGCGGCATGGGGCGCGGACTGTTCACGCGGTCCAATCATGCGCCGGCGTATCCCGACCAGCGGCCTACCGCTCCGACCCGGCGTCTGAAGGTTCCATTCGTACCGCCTATATCACTAGTCAACCCGCTCAGTCTGCGCATTTTCAATACGCTTTATTACCATCGGCAACGGCAACCGGTCGCGCATGTGACTACCCACTACGAACCCCACTTCTACCCACTGGATGGTATCCGTGACTGGAATCGCATCTATGGTCCTCGCGGTTTCATGCAGTACCAGTGCGTGGTGCCCCCCGCCGAAGCGGAGCAGTGTATCCAACGCCTGGCGCGCCTCATCGCGGAAGCCGGTGGCGGTTCGTTCCTGGCCGTGCTCAAACAGTTCGGCGAGTTGCACTCGCCTGGCCTGCTATCATTCCCGCGTCCGGGTGCCACATTAGCGCTGGATTTCCCCAACAACGGCAAGCGAACCCTGCAACTCCTTGATCGCCTCGACGATGTCGTCGCGACAGCGGGCGGTGCGGTCTACCCGGCAAAGGACGCGCGCATGCCCGGTAGGTTGTTCCGTCAATACTTCCCGGCTTGGGAATCCTTCAGCAAGTATATCGATCCGCGCTTCTCGTCCAGTTTCTGGCGCAGGGTCATGGAATAGACATGCTCAGAGTACTCATCATCGGCGCCACTTCTGCCATCGCCGAGGCCGCCGCCCGGTGCTATGCGCAGCGCGGAGCACGCATTTTCCTGGTTGGCCGCAACGCCACGCGTCTAAGCGATATCGCCGCGGATCTCCGCGTCCGAGGCGCATCCGATCTTGATCACGCACAGCTGGACATCAATGACCTGCCCGCGCATGCCCGCGTCCTCGACCGCGCATGGCAATGGCTCGGCGACGTTGACGTGGTGCTCATTGCCCATGGCACACTACCCGACCAGACGGTCTGTGAAACCTCGATACAAACTGCCCTGACAGAGTTCGCCACCAATGGCACCTCGACCATCGCCCTGATGACCGCACTTGCGCCTCGAATGGAAGCACAGAAGCGCGGCGCGCTCGTCGTCATCTCGTCCGTCGCGGGTGATCGCGGCCGCCAGAGCAACTACCTCTACGGCGCCGCCAAGGCAGCCGTCAGTACGTTTGCCAGTGGCCTGCGCCAACGCCTGTCGAAAGTTGGCGTTTCCGTAGTCACGATCAAACCAGGCTTCGTGGACACTCCAATGACCCGCGACTTCCACAAGGGTCCGCTATGGGCGAAGCCCGATGCCGTTGCCCGAGGTATTGTTCGTGCTGCCGACCGCGGGTCGAGCGAAGTTTACCTGCCGAATTTCTGGTGGCTGATCATGCTGATCATCCGAAATATTCCGGACTTCATTTTCAAGCGTCTCAAGCTGTGATCACCATGACCAAGATCGACAAGCACGCCAAACTGGTACTGACCGGCGCCGCCGGACTGGTTGGACAAAACCTGATCGTCGAGCTCAAAGCGCAGGGTTACACAAACCTTGTCGCCATCGATAAACACGAATACAACCTTGGCATTCTGCGTCAGCTACATCCCGACGTGACCGTCATCCAGGCAGACCTGGCAGAAGAAGGCGACTGGACCAGGGCGTTTGCAGGTGCCGCATGCGCAGTGCAACTGCATGCCCAGATCACGGGCAAGTTTCCCGGGCTGTTTGTCCGTAACAACATCGATGCAACCCGCCGTGTACTGGCTGCCATTCGCGCTCACGAGGTGCCCTACCTTGTGCACGTCAGTTCGTCAGTGGTGATATCAGTGGCCGACGACGACTACACCAACACCAAGAAAGTGCAGGAGCAACTGGTGGTCGAAAGCGGCATTGCGCATTGCGTACTGCGCCCCACCCTCATGTTCGGCTGGTTCGACCCCAAGCACTTGGGATGGCTTTCCCGCTTCATGGCGAAGACACCGATATTCCCGATCCCCGGCGACGGCCGCTACATGCGCCAGCCGCTGTATGAGCGCGATTTCTGCCGCTGCATCGCGCGGTGCATCGAAAGCCAACCGTCCGGCGATGTTTACGACATAGTCGGCGACACTCGTATCGACTATGTCGACATCATCAAGACAATCAAGCAGGCCAAAAACCTGCATACCGTGATCGTCCACATTCCGTATGGATTATTCCGTTTTCTGCTCCGCTCTTACGCAGTGTTCAGCGGCAAGCCGCCATTCACCACGGATCAGCTCAAGGCTTTGACCGCGGGCGATGAATTCCAAGGCGTAGATACCGAGCGGGTTTTCGGTGTTCGCCAAACACCTTTCACCGAAGCCGTCAAAGAAAGCTACTGCGATTCGCGCTATAGCTCGATTGTGCTCAAGCGGTAATCTGCACACACTTGGATTTCGTCAGAGTCTATTCAATCATGGACAAACCTTCCAACCGGCTCGAATCAGCTTCACCTAGACTCCTGGCGTTATTTACAGTTGCAATCGTGCTGATGGGATTCAAGAGTCCGGACTCTTTAACTCTACCCCAGCTATGGGCCGAAGACGGCGTCATTTTCTTTTCCCAACAATATAACCACATTCTTCCTCAGCTTCTCACACCATACGCCGGCTATCTGCACGCCATTCCAAGATTTGTCGCCTGGCTGGCAAGCGCTTTTTCTCCAACGCGCATACCTATGGTCTATAACGCTGCTACGCTGGTAATTAGTGCCTTTTGTGTAGCTTATACGTCGAGGCGGCTCGATCTCATCGTACCTTGGCCGGTTGTATTACTGAGTTTTTATATAGTCGCAACCGGCGGTGAAATTTTTGGCACATTGACCAACGTCCAATGGTTCACACAGTTTGCTCTTGTCGCGGCATGCATCCTCCCTGCCACAGACAAAGGTCGCTTGAATAAACTAGGCATAGTGGCTCTGGTACTACTCGCTTCTTTGACAGGACCATTTTCAATATTTGTGTTCTTTTCAGTAGCCTTGTTGCATAGTTATGCCTGGATAGGTCGACGCACTCCCGCGCTTATGCGACTTCCGCTAGTTTCAGACTGCACGACCGCCTCCAAATCCCTCTCGTCCACGCGCGTTGCTGCGTTATTTGGTGGCGCACTGATACAGATCGGCTATCTCGCTTTAAGCAACTCCAGAGCACCACATGATTCGAAATCAAATTTAGCTCAGTTAATCACAACCACCTTTGGAGACGTCCTGCCGCTGCACATATTCGGCCAACATTATTTAACGAGTACTGCATGGCTAAGCATTTTTAGTTTACTGGTGTTTTTGGTTGCCACTCAGCGCAACGCGGATTCCGGAGCGCGTGTATATATCGTCATGTTAATTGCTCTCGCTTCCGCATTTGCCTTGGCCGGAACCGCAGCCAACAATCTGGATGGAACCATGTCATTTGGATTTAGTGATCGCTATTTCTATTTTAGCAAGCTCATATTCTGGTGGGCGCTTTATTTCATCCTGTCCTCCAAGGCAAACAGGGAACAGACCACAGCTTTCGTCATCGGAGCCATGGCGTTCTTCGCCATAGTTAACGGTCATCTTTTGCAACGTAGTGTGTTCAAGGACCTTCACTGGAAGGAACACGCAGGTGCTCTCATTCAGCCTGAGCATCACGATACCCAATAATCCATTATGGACATAAGTATTAAGACTGAATCACGACATACCAATGAGTAAACACTCTCTAGTTATGCCGTACTTGGCGCCGGCCCGATGGGCCTGATGGCGGCGATGGGGCTGCTCAAGCGCGGCTATCGAGTCGATATCTACGAGCGCGACGACCGCATCGGCGGCATGTCGGCCAGCTTCGATTTCGACGGGCTGGAAATCGAACGTTACTACCACTTCATCTGCAAGACCGACTACCCGCTTTTCCAGCTGCTGGCTGAACTTGGCCTCTCCGACAAGTTGCGTTGGACCGACACGAAGATGGGCTTTTTCTACAACGGCAAGCTCTACAAGTGGGGCACCCCGCTGGCCTTGCTCGCCTTCGACGGCTTGGATCTAATCAGCAAGATTCGCTATGGCTTGCATGCCATGTACACCAAAGGCATCAAGGACTGGCATCCATTCGACCGCATTTTGGCTACGGCCTGGATACGTCGTTGGGTTGGAACGCGCGCCTACAACGTGCTTTGGAAGAGCCTGTTCGATCTCAAGCTCTTCGAGCACAGTGACGAAATTTCCGCGCATGGATCGGCACGCGAATCAAGCGCGTCGCGCTGTCGCGGCGCAGCCTGCTGCAAGAGACCTGGGCTATCTCGACGGCGGCTCAGCCACATTGCTACGCGCTATGGAATGCTTTATTCTCGAACGCGGCGGTCGCATTCATCTCAAATCCGGTATCGACAAAGTCAACGTTGCCAATGGTCGCGTCGGCAGTATCGTCGTCAACGGCCAAGTGCTGCCCTTCGATGCCGTGATCTCCACCGCCCCTATCCAGTACGTGCCACGATTGGTGCCCGATCTACCGGCCGACTTCGCCGCGCGAATCAACGCAATAAAGAACATTCCTGTCGCCTGCGTGATCCTCAAACTTAAACGCCCATTAAGCGAGAATTTCTGGATGAATATCAATGATCCATCGATCCAGATTCCCGGCGTGATCGAATACTCGAACCTCAACCAGATGACCCCGTCAGCGCTCTACGCGCCGTTCTACATGCCCAAGACGATTCCCAAATGGGCATGCAGCAATGACCAATTGATCGACGAAGTCATCGGCTATCTCGGCAAGCTAAACCCTGCATTCTCCCCGGACTGGGTGTTGGCCCGACACTGCCACCGCTATGATTTCGCCCAGACCATCTGCCCCCCGGGTTTCTACGACATGCTGCCACCCATGGAGACGCCAGTCGCCGGTCTGTATATGGCGGATACGTCGTACTATTACCCGGAAGACCGATCGATCAACGAAAGTATTCATGTCGCCAACGCGCTAGTGGAGGCTACAGAGGGCTAGCACCATCTGACCAAGGCGCCAAGGAATCGGATAACAAAGGGAAGGCCGGAGCCAATAGCTCTTCCAGGTTCTCGCAGCTGGTCTGCTTCCACATTGCCGGTTCAACCGGTGCATTCTCAAGACCAATATCGCGCGCTCACGCCCGGAAGGTCGGTCAGTTTCCGACAGCGTGCGGATTGCGCGCGAACAACCGCGTCACGTACGACAGGAGCTTAACTATGACTGACAGTCGCGAAGAGCTAAAAGCGCTTTACAAGCAACGGTTTCCCAGAACAGGAGCTCGCTCGCAAGCACGCAATCTGGCGAATACTTTGTCGCAACTTCTTCAGCCAGTACGTGAACGCGTCGGATACCGTTGTCGACATCGGCGCAGGTTACTGCGAATTCATCAACAATATCCAAGCGGCAACTCGGATCGCCGTCGACCTGAACCCAGAAGTAAAGAACTTTGCTGCCGCCGGCGTGCGCGTCATCAATGAATCCTGTACCGCCATCCGTGAGATTCCGACAGAAAGTGTCGATGTGGTCTTCATGAGCAATTTCCTTGAAGCACTTGCCCGACAAGGAAATGGTGCTTGACACGTTTCGGGAAGCTCGTCGCATTCTCAATCCGGATGGCCACATTATGGTGCTGCAACCCAATATTCGCTTTCTGTACGCCGAATACTGGGATTTTTTCGACCACCACACTGCATTGAGCGATCGTAGTTTGGTGGAGGGGCTGCAACTTGCCGGGTTCAGCTGAGTGTCGTTATCCCACGCTTTCTACCCTATACCACCAAGAGTCGCCTCCCGCAGGCCGCGTGGCTGGTGAGTTTTTACCCGCGCGTCCCTCCCGTATGGCGCTTGTTAGGCAAGCAGACGTTTGTCCGTGGCCCGCGAAAACTGGGAAACCATGAAGGAGCTCTATCGTTGAGCGCCCTTTTCGCAAGATTCAATGGATCAATTTTTGCATGACTACGCGTTTCCTTAAATTCCTCGCCGTCAGCACGGTCGCAGCTGCGGCAAATATTGGTTCGCGCATTGTGTTGGGTCTGTGGATGGGTTATGCGCTTTCTATACTGCTGGCTTTTGGCATCGGTTTAGGTACCGCCTTCATACTCAATCGACTGCTGGTATTTACCGAAGCGGAAAACCCTTTGCATCACCAGATGCTGTGGTTTTTGATCGTAATATTCTCGCCGCTGTGACGCAGACACTGGTGGCTAGCCTGCTTCTTGCACGCGTGATTTTACCAATCGTGGGATTTGCATGGCATGTGGATACCTTTGCGCACGCAATTGGCGTTGGCGTGCCCGTTGTGACAAGCTATTTTGGCCATAAGCACCTGACATTTCGCAGCGAGCAACATAAGGGTCAACCGAAGTAACAATATTAGCGAGCGCTCGCTCAATGCACGACAGACATTAAATAGGTTCAACGATAGGATGCGCGTGTTCAACAAAGCCAATATCTCATACTTCTTGGTCTCGCTGGTATTCCTCTGACGATCATAGTGGCGCTTGTTCCATTCAGCCCAAGCATGCCGCAGTCCGGCCTAGAATCTTGGGTCCTTGCCCTGAAATCAAGCCGTAGCTCAGGGCCTACGCTTCGGAACGGACGTCGTATTTACTTTCGGTCCCTATGCCTCGGTATATACGCGAAACTATCATCCGGCCACCGACGGATTAATGATTTTTGGCTCGCTGTATTTAGCGCTTAGCTTTTCTCTAGCAATTGCCGTTCTAATGGAGAAGACGCTGCACCGCTGGGTAATTGTCTTGTGTGCGATCCTTGCAGGAATTCCGCTCAACCCAGACGCAATTTACTTTCTGTATCCACTACTTGTTTCTCTAATTGTATACAGATTAACGCTCCACGAGAACCACACGAAGAGACTTAGAATATCCCAATACAGTCACGTATACTTAGCGTTATTATTTTTGCCGTTCGGCTTGCTGCCCCTGATAAAGGGTTCCATGGCTATTCCTTGCTTCCGGTAATAACACTGTCAACGATACTATTGGCTACTTCGGGAAAATGGCGATTTGCCATCCCTGTCATAATGGCCCCAGCCGTTGGCCTCGGCTACTTTTGGCTGCTCGCAGGCCAGCACTTAGCTACCCTTCCGAACTACACGACAACAATGTGGCCATTAATTACCTACTACACGGAGGCCATGGCTATAGATGGAAACAAACTTGATTTATTCTATTTTGCGTTAGCCGCAGTGGTGCTTATTTACATTTCTGCTTTAGAAAAGGTGAACCTAAGATCAAAGAGCTATCTACTCTCTATACTTCTACTATTCTTGTTTTTGTCGTTTAAGGCTGGCTTTGTGAGGCACGATGGGCACGCGCTGCTGTCCATCATGTTTATCCTGCTGTCAACGTTCGCGATGCCGTTTGCGCTCTCCTCAAAGCGTATATTATTGGCAATCGTGATGTCCCTTATTTGCTTCGTCGTGATCAACCACAATTATAATTACTACCCCCTCTCTGCAAAAAGCATTGGCGACAACCTTAAGCACACCTATCGTGGCGCATATGGCGGAATGCTGAGCAGACTTACCCAACCAAGTCGCCTAGATAAAAACTTTGTAAACGCAATAGGCGATCTCAAGAGGCTAGCTGGCATTCCATTTATGCCGGGCACAGCAGATGTGTATCCGATTGATCAAACGTTTTTGATAGCGTCCGGATACAAATGGTCGCCGCGCCCAACACTGCTAAGTTATGCCTCGTATACACCAAGTCTGTCAGAGATAAATGAAGAGCATTTGAGATCGCCTCGTGCACCAGACACTATTTTCTTTAACATTGGAACGATCGATGGAAGGCTTCCCCCAATGGATGATGGGTTAAGCTGGCCAACGCTTCTTCTCAATTACGCACCACTGAAATTTGAAGATGGCTTTCTCGTTCTGCATAAGAAGAAGATTAACAGCATCCAGCCAAAGTTCGCCGAAGTATCCGCTGCGCACTTTAAGCTTGGTGATGAAGTGGAATTGCCAAGCTCGGATCATGGTGCATTATTTATTCAAGCGGAAATCAAGAAGACTATACTTGGGAAGCTCGCCTCAGTTTTATTCAAGCCATCTACGCTTGAGATAGGCATATCGCTAAATGATGGGCGAAGTTTTAAATATCGGATCAACTCAAAGGAGCTTCAATCCGGCTTTATAATTTCGCCTCTGATCCAAACTGCGCGCGACTTCGCGTTTCTGTACGGCGGCAAAAAATTCACTGCGCTCAACTCTGTTAGGGCTATTTCAATTGGGCCAAAGAATCTTCACGATCGCATCTGGAGCCCAGATTACGTGCTGAAGGTAAGCGAGATGGAGGATATGCCGCATTCGGACTTATCAACCATTTTGAAATTCGACGCGTTTATAGGTCCCAAAGAGAAAGATGTTGATATACCCTTTGGTCACTGCGAAGGATTCGTCGACGCGATGAACGGGGGACCTCCGAGTAATTTGCGGAGAATCGCAGGTCCAATTCTTTCGTCAAGAGGATGGATTGCGGAGTCTGTCAAGGATGAAGTCGTGCCAACGCAGGTCTTTGTCACTTTGAGCAATACAGACGGAGTCAGATACTTGATTGGCACACACAAGACGTCGCGCGAGGATGTGAGGGCGTTTTTCAAGAATCCACATTTACCAGAGGTCGGCTTCGAAATGATGACTGATATCACTTCTATAACCGCTGGCAGCTACACGTTTGGGGTTGCATATTTGAAAGATGGAGAATTGAAATCATGTCCGCAATTTGCCTATCCGGTTTCAATTCCAATGTTTTGATTTGTTTTCAATTTGCCGGAGGCCTTGCCACCGTCGCTCGATCAGACGCCGTATTCCGTGCCAAGATCATGACCAGCACGCCGCGCCGGAAGCTGCGTTGAAGCGTTCGACGAAGCCGTTCTGCATTGGTCGAGCTGGTTCGATGACTCCGGGCCTGACGCCATTACGTCCCGCCCACTCAGCCAAGACCAACGCAGCGAACTCCGAACCGTTGTTAAGCGCAGATTGACGGGATAGCTGCGCCATGTGGCGATGCGTTCCGGTGTGCGAATGACGCGCGCGCCAGATAGGTTGAGATCGCCTTCGACCTGTCGATCATCCAGTCCAACTACCGCGGCATGGGTTCAGGTCTGGTCGCCGACGGCCTCGGCTTCATGTTCCAGGACCGTGGCGAGCTGCTGCTCGCTCGATCCGAAGGCCCGTGTCGTTCCCCTTGCCTCAATTGCATCACATGGCAAGGAATTTCTCGGGGGCAAGGTCAGGCCATCTCGAATCCCTCGACGCCGCATCATCACGCAGTCCCGCCTCAAAAGGCTGTACCAATCGACCACCTTGAATGTGTCGCTGAACAAGCTCGTGGTCACATGAGATTGATCTACAACGTTGCCGAAGGCAGGACATTTACGAATTTCCGACTGTCACAGAAACCCGCCGGCCATCCACATCCATCAGGAACTCCACGCGATAAGTGTCGGCAGGCAGCCGTGATGCGACCAAGGTCACATCGAATCCGTGGAAGCTGCTTGATTGTTGGCCAGGAGTCTCGCTACGTCAGGCCGTGATAACCCGGCGACGGCACTGAAACCGTAGGATGCGTATCCGTCGAACACAATGATGAAACGAGTCGGCGCGATCCCCTTGCTGCTACTCACCCAGCCCCCAGCTAGCAGCGGACTTCCAACGGGCACGTCGATGCCGGCATTCACAGGATGGCCATTGATCAGATCCAGGGCGCAACGGGCAGAACTTCCCCAGAGCCTCGATACTTTTCCGTGCCAACTCCTGCATGGCTCCGACAACCCCGCCAACAACGTGAGTTGCCGTGGAATGCCGCGATGGCGGCGACAGGTCGTTGCCTGCAGAGCCGCACGCAGACAACGATCCGATCACCACACACGAAAAACATAAGTATTGCAGACTGTACTTCACGTCTATTTCCCCTTTTCCCACTCCCGGAATCGCCGGCACCTATGTCGCCAGCGCGACCAACCCTCTCCAGCGATCGGCCAATTCAAGGATGCCCAATATGATTTTTTGCCTCAAGACCATAATATTGGCGGATAACGGCACTCTCGCAGTTAAAGGTTGCCTCCAACCCGCTCGGAATCGACGAACTGCTAAAAACACCCTTGCTAGTTGTCATGTAATATTCGTCCCCCAGTGCCGAAAGAGGAAGCTTGAAATTTCCGGGTTCGAAGAGTGAATTCCCAAGAAAGCTGTTCTTGACCTTGTCAAAGCCAAGCAACTGCAGCACGGTTGGGGCCAGATCCAGCGAGTTCCGCCCTTCTGCATCGAATGTATGGGGAAGTACATGGTAAGGATCAAGGATCAATAACGGGATACGATCGACAAAATAATGCTGCAATAACGGTTCAGCCACTTTGATATACGGCTTATCCGGATATTTGGCATGCTCGTACGTAAATATTAAAATGGTGTTTTTCGCGTACGGACTCGCATAGAAATACTCAAGAAATGCACCAATTGCCACATCGTAATTGTGCAAGGTATTCAAAGCTTCACTTCCGCCATCTCCGTATCCCTCTCCATACTTCGAGACGTCGAGAAATGCGTGGGTCCCCATGTTGTATATGGAGACAAAAAAAGGCTTCACTTCGCTTGAGTGCGAACGTCTCTTGAGAAAAAGTCGTCAACCCCTTGAACAGGCTCTGATCATCGAGATCATCAGCCCCCCGCAAGCCTCTCGAATCGACCATCGAGCAGGCCGTCGCCGATGGATTCAGCTGTATAGACTCGATGAAAGTTCAATGAGTTCAGCATATGGGTAAACGGCGTGGCTTTGTGGTCCGGCGAAAAAAAATAGGTCTGGTAGCCCCGAACCCCAAGAATTTCCGCGAGAGTATGTCGCTCAATCTCGGGAGACGCTGTCTTGTTTCCACCCGCCGTCCCGCCTTCCGCTCCACCACCATTAAAGGAATATCCGGAGGAATTTTGCCCAATGATTCCGCGATAGGTCGCAGCGGTATGATTGAAATAGTTAACCACCTTCATTGAGCGCAACGACAGTCCATCTATGTTCGGCGTAAGTTCTGGGGTATATTCCGCCGTATGCGCCAATCAGTCGCGCAGACGTCCCTTCCGTAAAGAATATGATGACATTGGGTGAACTTGCGGGATGTCCGGTGCTGGACGGGTAAGGTAGCGGCCGCTGGTAAACAACATCTTTTTCAAAAGGGTACTCGGAATCATTCCCGGATGGGTACTGAAAGCATTTCAGGTAACCATTGGATACTTCGTTGGAAGCTATGCCACCGGCACCTCCAGAACCCGAGTGCGAAGGGTGAAATGCCGCAATACTGTTGGTTATGAGGCTGGTCATGGGCGGGTGCAGGAAGCTCGGCTCCAGTTTTGCACTGCGCCCGGGAACGGCATACAGCATGCCATTTAGGAGCACCACGGTTACCAATGCGGTAGCAAACCGCCGCCCGCCCCACTTTCAGCCCCCGTTGCGGAATCCGCCGTTGATCTTCTTACGCCAGATATTAAAGCCTTCGCATACAAACCCGTCCATACAAATACGCTTCCTATGCAAATCAGGAAAATCCATGACTCTGTTACCGATTTTGAATCCGGATTCTGCAGGGCAAGCGCACTTATGAAATTGTTCGACAGATAGAGTGAATAACACTGCACCATGTAAACAGCACAATAGACGAAAGCGAGTAAAATGCAGGACGCGAGCCACCAGTAACTTCCCGAGGCTTCGCCACCCTCGATTAAGCCAGGCACATAGCAATGATGCCAGCGAAATTTCCACCAGTGGCGTCACCAACCGCAATGCTGTATGCGTAATGTTATGCAGATCGCTGATACTGGTCAGGCAAAACGTAGCCAGCAACAAACTTACATAGATTCCTGCAAAAAAAACTGATCTCGGATGCCGTGAAAACATTACATATTCCATATGTACAGATGCCGATTAATCTCACATCTTCGGGAGGCACGCCACGCCAATTTCGCCGCGTTGCCGGCATGCCCTCCACAAGATGTCCCCTTTGATCACAACCGCGCCGCGGGCTATTTAGCCGCGGGCTATTTATACGCTCGCGCCCATTCAAGTTCGGCGCACATCAGAAAAAAAGGGCAATGGCGCGCGACATTCTGCGCAACCGTTACCAAACGCCCTGTCGTTCTAGCTCCCGTCCTTTGTCCGACTGCTGCATATTGCATATGGGTCGCGCGGAGGAAACGCTAGTTCGAACGGCGCTCCCACCAAGGCAAGATTGCAGCTGTATACGGGATCCGCAGCCAGCTCAAACGGCCACCTTACCTGCATCGACTCGACTTCACTGGCAAAGCGCGCCTGCTTTTCCGGGGAGTCTTCGTAACCGCGGGTAGCCGACTCGTGGTGATACAACTCGGCAAACGGAGTCCACAAATTGCGATAGCCACGTTGCTGCACGCGCAGGCAGAAGTCGATATCGTTGAACGCCACGTGCAAAGACTCGTCCAAGCCGTTCACGTCGTCAAACACAGCGCGTCGAATGAGCAGGCAAGCGGCGGTAACCGCGCTCATGTTCTGCACAAGCTTGGCCCGCCCCATCTGCCCGGGGTAACCACGTGGCTTGCCGCAATAGGCATGCGCTGCTACGCCATGCACGCCAAGTACGACGCCCGCGTGCTGGATCGTATCGTTGGGGTAATACAGCATCGCCCCAACCGCTCCGATCTCTGCGCGCATCGCATGTCCAGCCATCTCTTGCAACCAATCGGGCGAGATCACCTCGATGTCATTGTTGATGAGCCCGATCAGCTCACCATGGGTATGTCGCACCGCGTAATTGTTCAGCGCGGAGTAGTTGAACGGCTGATCGTACGCGATCACGTTCACCCTGGGATCGGCCGCGACGTCGCGCAGGTACTGTAACGTGGCGGGCTCGCACGACTGGTTGTCGACAATGATGATTTCGTAATTGTCGTAGGTGGTCAGATCGAGAATTGAATCGACACAGCGCTCGAGCAAGTGGAGCCCGTCGCGAGTCGGAATGATCAGGCTGATCTTTGGCGACGGTACGGGCAAGTTGTAGCTGACGCGGAAATTGCCCGGACGCCCATCGATTTCCTGCACCTCGGCGCTGGCATTTATACGCTCGAGATGCTCGGCGATAGCTTTCATGCCGGCCGCGCGCGCATAGCTCTTCTCGTCCACTGCCATGGCGGTGGAGCCGGGAATCGCTCGCCAGTGGTAGAGCACCCGGGGGATATGCCCGATTTCCGTCGGCGCCAGTCGTTCTATACAACGCAGGGCCAGGTCCCAGTCCTGGCTGCCTTCGAAACCTTTCCGAAAACCGCCTACATCGAGCAGCAGCTGACGTTGGTATACGCCGAGGTGGCTGATGCAATTCTGCGACAGCAGCAGGTCATAGTTCCAATCCGGCTTCATATACGGGTCGTAACGTCGACCGCCCAGGTCGATCTTGTCCTCGTCGCTATAGATCAACTTCCACGAGCGATGACCTTGCAGAGATTTGACCACCTCGAACAAAGCCAGAGGATGCAGTTCATCGTCATGATCAAGAAGCGCGACGTATTCCCCACCTGCCAAAGCCAGTGCGCTGTTGGAGGTGGCCGAGATATGCCCGTTTTCGGGACGCCGAATCACCCGGATGCGATCATCCTTTGCGGCATATTCATTCAATACGCGCATGACATGCGGCGCCGGTGAAGCGTCATCAGCCATGCACAGCTCCCAATGCGGGTAAGCCTGTGCCTGGACGCTCTCGATGCAACGACGCAGCCATTTCTCCTCGGTGTTGTAAACCGGCACGAGAACGGACACTAACGGCTGGTACTCCCAGGCATCGCACCGCGCACGCGCCTGCTCGATATCCTGTGACTCCAGGTGATCGTAGTTTTCAAGCCACGCGTCATATGTATGTGCAACGCCAGCTGGCCGCATATATGACGCATATAGCGCGTTGAACATGCCGCGCACGCCCACCTTACGACACCTGTCGACCAACGTGCGCAAGCTGATTCCATTCCTTCCTGGCATGCGCGCGGCAGCTCGGGCGGCCTGCAACAATGTCAGCCCCGCTCGCATCTTGCTCACGCGCTTCACGACGAGCCGGCGCACGGATAACTGGCAGGGCGACGTGGCCGGGTCGAATCGCAGTCCATACAAGGGATGGGTGAAACGCACGACGCCGCGATGCGACGACTGGCCCGGTTTGACGAAAGGCATATCCATACCTTGCATATCCGGCGGCACGTCGGGGCCGTAGTCGGGGTACAACATCCCCTTTACAGGCATGCCATCGTGTTGCTGCATATCCAGATTGACCAGGTACCAGCCCGGCGCAAGTGGGAAATTGGGGCTGCCGCAGGCAAATATCGGATCGTTGCCTGTCACTTGCCACCGCCTATCCACTGCATCCAGTGCTTCGAGGTGCTGAATTGGCATCAGTTGGAACTCTGTTCTCGCCAATCGCCTGCGCACCCTCGAAATCAAATTCCGCCGCTCCAGCAGTGCCCGCAAGGCCCTCTCATGTCGAACCTGCCCTTGCCGGAGTGGTTCAACAGCCGCGACCAGATGCTCTTCGATGTCGACTGTGTGTTTTTCGAAAGATTTCTCCTGACGAGCCTGTCCTTGTCGCAACGGTTCGACGACTGCGATCAGGCGCTGCTCGATGTCGTTCAGGCGTTCTTGCAGGACCGCCTCTCCTCGGCTGATTCGTTCATCAAGTTGCTTCACGGTTCGACCTACGGTCCGCAGGGCCATCTGACCGGCAGCTGCCTGCCGGACTTCACCCAGCGCCCTAGCCTGAACCGCAGCCACCTCCCACGCCTCGGGCTCGTTAAGGACCACCTCGATCGTCAGCTCCAGGCGCAAAAGCAGCACCCCGATGGCGGCAGGCCAGCCGTGAGATCAGCGATCTCGATTTCCACATAGGGATCGCGCTCGAGCGACACCATTCGCAGCTCGCCCCCCACGTCCGGAGGACAGACATCGCAATGCACGAACCCCAATCTGGCGTGGATATCTGATATCGCCACGTCATGCGTCGAGTCGCCTTCGACGGTCAGGCTCATTGCGCCCAGACGAAACACGCCGGGCGCTTCCGCCGGATCCAGCCGTATGTAGTCCGGGCGCATGCCTGGCGGCAGCTGAAACTCGATCGCCCGCTTGCCCGCGGTGACATCAAGCTTTGCGCTGAGCAATCGCTCTTCGCTGAAGTGTTCGTCGTGTTTTCGATAGAAAAGACTGCACACCAGATCCGGCGTCGTGACCTCCACTTGCGTCGGCGCCGCACCATCAGCGTGAACGATGGTCTGGCCGAGCTGGCTGAAGCATTCGCGCATGCGCTCGGGTTCAGCCTTCGCCGCCTGCATGAAGGCCAGAAATCCTTCTGGCGCGTGCGCACCAATCTGCACGACGCCCAATCCATTGCTGTGAGTGAAAGTCGAATGTTGGATAACGTTCGGCCAATTCCTCGATCAGCTTGTAGACACCGAACCCTCGATCACGCACCTGGGTGTCATGGAAAAGCACGACCGCACGATCACTCAACTTGGGCAGCCAAGTCTCGAAATCGTGCTGCACAGCCTCGTAGGAATGCAGGCCATCAATATGCAGCAGATCGATGCTGCCATCGGCAAAATCGGCCACCGCATCGTCGAAGAAGCAACGCTTCAAATGCGAGAACTTCCGTACAATGGATCGTGATAGGCCTTCAGGCCCAGATACACATCGTCCGAGTACTTTCGCGCATGCGCATCGCCCTGCCACGAGTCGATTGCAGTGCAATGTGTCCCGCTCCCAGCGAAGGATCGCCTGACAGAAGGCCAGATACGAATTGCCCGAATCGGTACCCAGTTCGACCAAGCTTCGTGGACGCAACAAGTCGATCAGAAGATACGCGAACGGGATATGCCCGGCCCAGGCGAACGGAAACGAGAGTCGGGGCCGCAAAAAGGCCACCGGGTGATCGTCGAGGCGAAAAGATTTCATGGACTCATTCACGGTCGAGAGTAATGTCATGCATGGGCAGACCAATAATGCCTGCCGGAGCCTGGGTTCCTTGCGACTTGAACATCAGAGCCTCATGGACCCAACTCTGGATGACATGATCGTTCTGGCTGCCTTCGGCGACACCGGCTGTGATGAAGTAATCGCCTGCTTGCAGCCGCGGCATATCAAAGTGGAAGCGGGCCCGGAACGTTTCTCCGGCAGCCACTGAAAATCCGTTGTCCAGATAGCTGAGATAGGTGTTGTCACCAAATAGCAACTGGCCGAGCCGATCTTTTACATAGAAACCGACAATGACGTTATCCAGTGGCTCATCAGCTTCGGCAGTGAGCTTCAAGCACCACACTCTCGCCACCGGTGACCCAAGACATTTGCGTATCGTCTTCATCGAGAATGGCCACATCGATCACTCGCGCTTTCAGCTCGCCAAAACTCTCGGCATCAGGGTGAAACGGCGAGATGTGGATATCGTTGCGAAGCGATGAACGATCGATCAGTTCTTGACGGCAATCCTTGCGTCGCAACGGTCGGGCACGCTCGCCGCTCCCAACTGACTCGCGTCGAACTACTCCTCCCTTGGCGTTCGGCCATGAACGCCTCCAGATATGCATGCACTACTTCCTTGGCGGTACCACATGCCTGTTGTCGTCCATGGTCCAGCCAGACGGCACGCTCGCATAATCCCGTCACCGCCGAACTGTCATGGCTGACAAACAGCAGGGTGCCCCGCGACTTGAATTCGCGCAGATATCGCATGCATTTTTGCGTAAAAAATGCATCGCCCACCGCGAGTGCCTCATCAATGATCAGAATGTCGGCATCGACATGGGCCATCACCGAGAAGGCCAGTCTCATCGCCATGCCGCTTGAATAACTCTTGACCGGCTGCTCGATGAATTCCCCGATATCGGCAAAGGCAGCGATTTCGTCAAAACGCTTGTCGATTTCGCTGCGCGTGAGACCCAGCACCGACCCGTTCAAATAGACGTTTTCGCGGCCCGTGAACTCCGGATTGAAGCCCGCGCCGAGTTCCAGCAATGCGGCAACCCGTCCACGCACCCGAACGTCGCCGGTCGATGGCGCCAACGTGCCACAGATGATTTGCAGCAAGGTCGACTTGCCCGAGCCGTTGCGGCCGACAATACCCACGGTCTCGCCGCGCTGGATGGTGAAATTGATGTCCCGCAGCGCTTCAAATTCGCGATACCAGCGTTGATTTCCACCCACCACCATCTGCATCAATCGATGATGGGGCTTGTCATATATTGGATAGACCTTCCCCATACCGCGCACTTCAATTACCGGCTCAGAGGACATCGGCAAATCCCCGCTGCGTCATCACGAACCAGGCATGTCCCAGCCATGCCACCAGCAAGCCGCCTAGCGTCGCCAAAGCAAGCGCGCTCCAATTTGGCCACTCCCCCATGAGTACTACCGCGCGAGCCTCGTCGATGAAGAACGTCAACGGATTGAGATGGAACAGAGTCTGCAGGCCTGGCGGCAGTATGCTGACAGGAATGATTGCCGAAGATAAAAACAGCATGGCCGTCACGAATACCGGCATTACTTGACTGATATCGCGGAAATAGACGCCCACCGAAGCGAGAAACCATGAGAGGCCCATCGTCAACAGCATCAACGGAATGAAAATCAGAGGTAGCAGCAGCAGGGTCACGTGCAGCTGATGCTCCAGCACCAGCATGAGCAACGCCAGCACGACCACATTCATGAGTGCGTGAAACAACGCCGAAAACATCATCGGCCAAGGCAATACGTCGAGGGGAAATACCACCCGTTTCACGAAATTCGGATTACCTACCACAAGAGTAGTGGCGCGCGACACGCATTCGGCAAAAAATCCATGCACGATCAAGCCGACGAACAGGATCACCGCATACGAATGGTCCCCACCAGCCTCGTGTGGCCAACGACTTTTCATTACTGTGCCGAACGCAAAAGCGTAGACACACAGCATCATGAAAGGACTGATGACCGACCACGCCAGCCCAAAGCTGGCGCCTCGGTAGCGCCCTAATACTTCGCGCTTGCTCAGCTCCCACGCCAACGATCTATTTCGGATCAGTGCGGCGAACGGACTCTCCCAACGGCGACGATCTTGCAGTGTCGTGGCATCACTGCGCCCCAGTCGTGGCACCGAACTCATCGCAGCGCATGCTCCAGTTCCGCACGCAGGTCAGCGATATTCTCCACGCCAACCGACAACCTGATCAGCCCGTCGCTGATCCCCAGCCGCTTGCGATTGGCTGCCGGCACCGAGGCATGGGTCATGATCGCCGGATGCTCGATCAGGCTCTCGACGCCGCCGAGTGATTCGGCCAGCGCGAACAATTCGCAGCGCTCGAGCATGCGCCGGGCCTTTTTCAGGCCGCCCTTCACCTCGATCGAGATGATGCCGCCGAAGCCGTCCATCTGGCGCTTGGCCAGCGCGTGCTGCGGATGGCTCTTCAGGCCCGGATAGATGACGCGTTCGATGGCGGGGTGCTTCTCCAGCCACTTCGCCAGTTCCATTGCGCCGGCGCAGTGCGCCTGCATGCGCAGATGCAGGGTTTTGAGGCCGCGCATGGCGAGGAAGGCGTCGAATGGACCGGCTACGGCACCCACCGAGTTCTGCAGGAAACCCATTTGCGTGGCCAGCTCCTTGTTGCCGGCGACCACGATGCCACCGACCATGTCGGAGTGGCCGTTGATATACTTGGTGGCCGAATGCAGGACCAGGTCCGCACCGAATTCCAGTGGACGCTGGATCATCGGTGAGCAGAAAGTGTTGTCGACCACCAGGATCAGGCCGTGCTTCTTCGCGAATGCGGCAACCTTGGCCAGGTCGACCAGTTTGAGCATCGGGTTCGTCGGCGTCTCGGCCCAGATCATTTTCGTATTGGGCTTCAGCGCAGCCTTGAGCGCTGCGCCGTCATTGAGGTCGATGAAGCTGAAATCCAGCCCGGCCGAACGTCGGCGCACCTTCTCGAACAGGCGGTAGGTGCCGCCGTAGAGGTCGTCCATCGCGATGACGTGGCTGCCCGAGTCGAGCAGGTCCAGCACGGTCGCCGCCGCGGCAAGGCCTGAGGCAAACGCGAAGCCGGCCACGCCGCCTTCCAGATCCGCCACGCAGCGTTCGTAGGCCATCCGGGTGGGGTTCTGCGTGCGCGAATACTCGTAGCCCTTGTGCTTGCCGGGGCTTTCCTGCACGTAGGTCGAGGTGGCGTAGATCGGCGTCATGATCGCGCCGGTACTGGGATCGGGATGCTGGCCGGCGTGGATCGCCCGTGTTCCCAGTGCGTGAGTGGCAGCGACTTTCTTGGTCATGGCAGGCGTCTTGGTTGGGCGCGATTCAGGTCGAAGACCGAGCCGCATGGGTTAGCCCGTCATGATACCCGTGAACAGGCCAGGATTGCCTTAATGTTGCCTTTTTGCGGGTGCCACGCGGTCACGCACACTGCCCGCAGTCGGCCCCATTGCTGCGTTTCGACCCGTCGGCATGGCACAATTGAAGATCGCATGGATGTTGATCGAGGGCTCATGAAAACTCTACTTGTCACCGGGGGTGCCGGCTTCATCGGCGCCAATTTCGTCCTGCAGGCGGTGGCCGATGGCCTGCGCGTCGTCAACCTGGACAAACTCACCTACGCCGGCAACCCGGACACGCTGGCCACGCTGGCCGGCAACGAACGCCATGTGTTCGTGCACGGCGACATCGGCGACCGCGCGCTGGTTTCGGCCTTGCTGGCCGAGCACCGCCCCGACGCCATCGTCAATTTCGCCGCCGAGTCGCACGTCGACCGTTCGATCGACGGTCCGGCGGAATTCGTGCAGACCAATGTCGTGGGTACGCTGGGCCTGCTCGAATGCGCCCGCGATTTCTGGCGCGGACTGGAAGGCACCGCGCGCGACGCGTTCCGCTTCCTGCACGTGTCGACCGATGAGGTCTACGGCTCGCTCGGTGCCGAAGGGAAGTTCACCGAGCAGACCCCGTACGCACCGAACTCGCCGTATTCCGCCTCGAAGGCCGCCTCCGACCATCTGGTACGCGCGTTCCACCATACCTACGGGTTGCCGGTGCTGACCACCAATTGCTCGAACAACTACGGGCCCTACCAGTTCCCGGAAAAGCTCATCCCGCTGATCATCCAGAAGGCGCTGGCCGGTGAGCCGCTGCCGGTCTACGGCGACGGGAAGAACATCCGGGACTGGCTGTTCGTGGGCGATCATTGCAGCGCCATCCGCCGCGTGCTGGAAGCCGGTCGACTGGGTGAAACCTACAACGTGGGCGGCAATGCCGAGCGCGAGAACATCACCGTGGTGAAGACCATCTGCGCCCTGCTCGATCAGCGTCGCCCGCTGGCCGACGGGCGCCAGCGCGAGTCGCTGATCACCTACGTCAAGGATCGTCCCGGCCACGATCGGCGCTATGCGATCGACTCCGGCAAGCTGCAGAACGAACTGGGCTGGCAGCCCACGCACACGTTCGAGACCGGCATCGCGCAGACGGTGGACTGGTACCTGGCGAACCAGCCGTGGAGCCAGCGCGTGCTGGACGGCAGCTATCGCATGGAGCGGCTCGGCGCATGAAAGCCGAGAACATGAAGGATGGGATCATGACGACAACCAAAGGCATCATCCTCGCCGGCGGCTCGGGCACCCGGCTGTATCCGATCACCCGCGCGGTCAGCAAGCAGCTGCTGCCGGTGTACGACAAGCCGATGATCTACTACCCGCTGGCCACGCTGATGCTGGCCGGCATCCGCGAAGTGCTGATGATCAACACCCCGCACGAGCAGGACATGTTCCAGCGCCTGCTCGGCGACGGCTCGCAATGGGGCATCGACATCCGCTACGCGGTGCAGCCCTCGCCCGACGGGCTGGCGCAGGCGTTCACGATCGGTCGCGACTTCATCGATGGCCAGCCCAGTTGCCTGGTGCTGGGCGACAACATCTTCTACGGCCACGGCTTCACCGAACGCCTCAAGCGTGCCGCGGCGCGTGATCACGGCGCCACCGTGTTCGGCTACTGGGTAAAGGACCCGGAGCGCTACGGCGTGGCCGAGTTCGACGCTGGCGGCAAGGTCATCGGGCTGGAGGAAAAACCGGCGCAGCCGAAGTCCCACTATGCGGTGACCGGCCTGTATTTCTACGACGCCCGCGCATGCGACTACGCCGCCGCGTTGAAGCCCTCGCCGCGTGGCGAGCTGGAGATCACCGACCTCAATCGCTGCTATCTGGACGATGGTTCGCTGCATCTGGAGCAGTTGGGCCGCGGTTTTGCCTGGCTCGACACCGGCACCCACGATTCGCTGATGGAAGCGGGCAACTACATCGAGACGATCGAGAACCGGCAGGGGCTCAAGGTGTGCTGTCCGGAGGAGATCGCCCACTTCAACGGCTGGATCGACGACGAACAGTTGCTGCGCCTGGCCGAACCGCTGGCCAAGACCGGGTACGGCCAGTACCTGCAGAATCTGGTGCGCGAGGGACACGCGCGATGAAGGTGGTCGAGACCGCCCTGCCCGGCGCCCTGATCCTCGAACCGCAAGTGTTCGGCGATGCCCGCGGGTTTTTCTACGAAAGCTACAACGAGGCGAAGTATCGCGAGGCCGGCGTCGACCATCGCTTCGTCCAGTCCAACGTATCGCGCTCGGCCCGCGGCGTGCTGCGTGGGCTGCATTACCAGTGGCCGAATCCGCAAGGCAAGCTGGTAAGCGTGCTTGAAGGCGAGGTCTACGACGTGGCGGTGGACATCCGCCGCGGCTCACCCAGCTTCGGCCGCTCGGTCGGCGTGATGCTGACCGCCGGCAACCATCGCCATTTCTGGATACCGGAAGGTTTCGCGCACGGCTTCTGCGTGCTGTCCGAGTTCGCCACGTTCACCTACCAGTGCACCGCGCTGTACGACGCGAAGGCCGACGCCGGCATCCGCTGGAACGACGCGGCGCTGGGCATCGATTGGCCGTTGAGCGATCCGCTGTTGTCCGACAAGGACGGCAAGGCGCCGCTGCTGCAGGACGTGGCACCGGAGCGGCTGCCGGTTTTCGCGCCGTGAAGATCCTGCTGCTCGGCGCCAACGGCCAGCTTGGCCGCAGCTTTCTCGACCATCACGGCCTGGCGGCGCGTGGCGAGCTGATTGCCGCCAGCCGCGACGGCGTACTGACCGGCGGCGACCATGGCGAGATGGCGGATCTTTCCGACCCGCCCAGCCTCGACGCCCTGCTCGATCGCGTGCAGCCGGACGTGATCGTCAATGCAGCCGCCTATACGGCCGTCGATCGCGCCGAGCAGGAGGAGGCGCTGGCCACCCGCGTCAACGGCGAGGCCGTCGGCAAGCTGGGCGACTGGGCCGCCGCACATGGCGCGCTGGTGATGCACTACTCGACCGACTACGTCTTCGACGGCGGCCAGGCGCAACCCTACGCCGTGGATGCGCCGACCGGGCCATTGGGTGCCTACGGCCGCAGCAAGCTGGCCGGCGAACGGGCGCTGCAGGGCAGCGGCGCCGACCACCTGATCCTGCGCACCGCATGGGTGTATGCCGCGCACGGCCACAACTTCCTGCGCACCATGCTGCGCCTCGGCGCCGAACGCGAGGAACTGCGCGTGGTCGCCGACCAGCACGGCGCGCCGACCGACACCATGCTGATCGTCAACGCCAGCCTGGCCGCGCTCGATCGCTGGCTGGCCGCGGATCGAAACGCACGCAGCGCACTGCTCGGCACGCATCACCTGGTCGCCAGCGGCGCGACCACCTGGCATGGCTTCGCCAGCGCGATCTTCGAGCAGGCCCAGGCGCTGGGACTGCTCGCCCGGCAGCCGCGCGTGGTCCCGATCAGCAGCGCCGAATTTCCCACGCCGGCCGTGCGCCCGGCCTGGTCGTTGCTCGACAACACGAAATTCCAGCAACAGTTTGATGTGGCTCTACCGGACTGGCACGACGGCCTGCGCAACGTGATGGCCCAACTCGCCATCAAACACAGCGCTCCTCCGTTGTAGGAGCCCACCTTGTGGGCGATGCCCCCGCAAGCGTTCCGTTATCCTTGGAAAAGCATCGCCCACAAGGTGGGCTCCTACAACACTGCTGGCGTGTGTCGCGGAAACAGATACGCACGCGCCGGACTTTGCCCAGGGCTTGTCGACATGTTGATCCCCCTCATTCTCAGCGGCGGCAGCGGCACCCGGCTGTGGCCGGTTTCGCGCAGGAACCTGCCCAAGCAGTTCCTCGCGCTGGCCGGCAAGGGCACGCTGTTCCAGCAGACGCTGGCGCGCACCAGGCAGTTGCCGCAAGTCGCCGCGCCGATCGTGGTGGCCAGCGAGGATCACCGTTTCCTTGCCGCCGACCAGTTGCTGGAAGCCGGCATCGACGGCGCCACCATCGTGCTGGAACCGCTGGCGCGCAACACCGCGCCGGCGATCGCGCTCGGCGCGCTGCAGGCACTGCAACGCGATCCCGAGGCGATCCTGCTGGTGTTGCCGGCCGATCATCTGGTGGGCGATACCGCTTCATTCGTGCAGGGCGTGGAGCAGGCGTTGCCGCTGGCCCGGCAGGGCTGGCTGGTGACCTTCGGCATTCGCCCGGACCGTCCGGAAACCGGTTTCGGCTACATCCGCCGCGCCGAGGCCATCGACGACCATGGTTACCGGGTGGAGCATTTCGTCGAGAAGCCCGACCTGGCCACCGCCGAGTCCTATCTCGCCGACGGCGGCTACGACTGGAACTCCGGCATGTTCCTGTTCAAGGCCGCGCGCTATCTGGAGGAACTCGCCGCGCATGCACCGGCGATGCTGGCAGCGGTGCGCGAGGCGCACGCGAAAGCGTCTTCCGACCTCGACTTCGTGCGCATCGATCGCGACGCGTTCGCGCTGGTGCCGGACGATTCGATCGACTATGCGGTGATGGAAAAAACCCGGCGCGCGGCGGTGATCCCGGTCAGCTGCGCGTGGAGCGACATCGGCTCGTGGTCGGCACTGTGGCTGACCGGCGACAAGGACGCCGACGGCAACCTGCGCGAAGGCGACACCCTGACGGTGGACACGCGCAACTCGTTGTTGCGCTCGCACGACCGCCACCTGGTGGCCACCGTCGGCGTCGACGACCTGATCGTGGTGACCACGCCGGACGCCACCCTGGTGGCGCACCGTGACGCCGCGCAGGACGTGAAGAAAGATCGTGGAGCAACTGAAAGCCGCCGGCCGCAGCGAGCACTCGCTGCATCGCGTGGTGCACCGGCCGTGGGGCAACTACGACTCGCTGGAAGCGGGCGAGCGGTTCCAGGTCAAGCGTATCCAGGTCAAGCCGGGCGCGAGCTTGAGCCTGCAGAAGCACCATCATCGCGCCGAGCACTGGATCGTGGTCTCCGGCACCGCCGAGGTCACCTGCGACGACAAGGTGTTCCTGCTCGGCGAAAACCAGAGCACCTACATTCCGCTCGGCAGCAAGCACCGCCTGCGCAACCCCGGCAAGGTCGCGCTGGAACTGATCGAGGTGCAGTCCGGCAGCTACCTGGGCGAAGACGACATCGTGCGCTACGACGACGTCTACGGCCGCGCCTGATTGCACGCCTGAAGGCGTGATGCCTTTCGCCACGGGACGAAAAGCATCGCGACTGAAGTCGCTCCCACAACAGCCGGCACTGCCACGCCCTCCCCCGTGGGAGCGGCTTCAGCCGCGATGCTTTTGGCCCGGCCCGGCTCCAGCCGGTGGCCGGATTGTGTGCACTGCGCGTGCGGATGGTTCCGCAACCGGCCTGATCCACAGGTCATGAATCCGATAGTTCTGCCGACCGGTTGGACAAGCGCCGCCGATGTACGGCGGCGCGCCAGTTCCTACCATGGCATCTGGCGGGCCTGGCGAACGCGGCCCGAAAGAACGGAGCTGCGATGACGATTGACCTCGATCGACCCTACCCGTTGTCGGAACCGCAGATCGCCGATTTCTGCCGCGACGGTTTCATCCGGCTCAAGGATGTATTCAACGCCGACGAGTTGCGCCACTACGGCGATGAGATCACCCGGCTGACCATCGCGCTCAATACCCAGGCGCTGCCGCTGGAGCAGCGCAGCACCTATGACCGCGCCTTCCTGCAGGTGATGAACCTGTGGGAGGAGAGTCCGCAGGTGCGCGAGTTCGTGTTCGGCCGTCGCCTCGCCAGTCTCGCCGCGGCGCTGTTGCAGGTCGATGGCGTGCGGCTGTATCACGACCAGTCGCTGTACAAGGAGCCCGGCGGCGGCATCACGCCGGCGCATGCCGACCAGTATTACTGGCCCGTCGACAGCGACCGCACGATCACCGCCTGGGTACCGCTGCAGGCGGTGCCGCCGCCGATGGGGCCGCTGGCGTTCTTCAGCGGCAGCCAGGCGGTCGAGTTCGGCCGCGAGCTCGGCATCTCCGACGAAAGCGAGCGCGCGATCACCGCGAACATGGAGGCGCAGGGCTTCCCGGTGGTGGATGAACCGTTTGCGCTGGGCGAGGTGAGTTTCCATCTCGGCTGGACCTTCCATCGCGCCGGCGCGAACCGTTCGACGCAGCCGCGCTCGGTCATGACGGTGATCTACATGGACCGCGACATGCGGCTGAAGGCTCCGGAAAACGCGATGCAACAGGCCGACTGGGAGCGCTGGTGTCCCGGGGCGGCGATCGGCGCGGTGATCGACACGCCGAAGAATCCCGTACTGTTCGAACGCACCGCATGAACGCCGGCGTCGTCAGCGGGCCGGCCATTATCGCCGACGGCGACGGCGGCTTCGCGCTCGAGACGATCGAAGTCGACCCGCCCGGCCCGGGCGAGGTGCGCATCACGCTCGCGGCCGCCGGGGTCTGCCATACCGACCATGCCTCGCTGCGCTGGCCCGGCCCGCTGGTGCTGGGCCACGAAGGCGCCGGCCATGTCGAGCAGGTGGGCGATGGCGTGCACGGGCTGCGCGTCGGCCAGCCGGTGCTGCTGAACTGGGCGATTCCCTGCGGCGGCTGCTTTCAGTGCAGCCGCGGCGCCGATGCCCTGTGCGAACGAACCCATGAGCTCGACCCGGCGCGGCTGGGCAACAGCCGCGCCCATGCCGGCGGCACGCGCTGGCGCGGTCGTCCCATCGATCGCTCGTTCCACCTCGGAACGTTCGCACGCCACACCCTGGTGCGCGCCGAGGCCGTCACGCCGCTGCCGCCGTGGCTGGCGCCGGACGTCGCCTGCATCCTCGGCTGCGCCGTGATGACCGGCGTGGGTTCGGCCATCAACGTGGCCGCGGTCGCCAGCGGCGAGTCGGTGGCGGTGCTCGGTTGCGGCGGCGTCGGACTCAACGTAGTGCAGGGCGCGCGGATCGCCGGTGCCGGCATCGTCATCGCGATCGACCGCGTGCAGGCACGCCTCGACCGTGCGCGCGAGCTCGGCGCCAGCCATGGCCTGCTCGCCGGCGACGACGACGCCGATCACGCGCGGCTGATTGCCGACGTGCGCGCGCTGACCGACGGCCGCGGTGTCGACCACGCGTTCGAGGCCACCGGCGTACCTGCGCTCGCGCTGTTGCCGCTGCAGCTTGCGCGCAACGGCGGCGATGCCTTGCAGGTGAGCGGCGCGCACGGGCCGACGACGCTCGAGCTGCCCCGGCTGTTCTGGAACAAGCGCTACATGGCGCCGCTCTATGGCGGTTGCGTGCCGTCGCGCGACTTTCCGCGCCTGTTCGATTGGGTCGCGAAGGGCGAGCTCGAACTCGCCTCGCTGATCAGCCACCGCTATCCGCTGCAGGCGCTGCACCAGGCCTTCGACGACATGCTGGCGGGTCGCAGCAGCAAGGGAGTGTTGCGCATCGCATGAACACCCCACGACCGCAATTCCGCACCATCGAGCAGTCCGATCCCGCCATCGCGGCGGACGGGCTGACGTTCCTCACCGTGAAGAGCCCGGCGCTCGGCCGGCGTGTCGATGTGACGGTATTCGTGCCTCCCGTGGCGCGCGAGGTGGCAGACCTGCCGATGGTGGTCCTGCTGCACGGCGTGTTCGGTTCGCACTGGGCGTGGGCGCTGAAAGGCGCCGCGCATCTCACCGCCACCCGGCTGATCGCCGAAGGCGCGTTGCCGCCGGTCGCCTTGCTGATGCCTTCCGATGGCTTGTGGGGCGATGGCTCGGGCTATGTGGCGCACGCAGATGCCGATGCCGAACGCTGGATCATCGACGAAGTGCCGATGCTGGCGCGCGAGATGATCGAGAACTGCACGAAACGTTCGCCGCTGCTGCTCGCGGGCCTGAGCATGGGCGGTTTCGGCGCCTTGCGCCTGGCCGGCAAGTATCCACAGCGCATCACCGCCGCCGCCGCGCTTTCGACGATGACCGACGCAGACCAGTTCGACCGCCTGATCGAGGAGCATCGCGGCGACTGGAGTACCGCACCGGCCGATCGCAGTGTGCTGGCGGCGCTGACCGGCGCCATCGGCAACGGTCCGCTGCCGGCGATCCGCTTCGCCTGCGGCCGCGAGGATCCGTATCTGGAAGCGAACCGCGAACTGCATCGCGCCCTGCAACGCGGCGGCATTCCGCATCAATATGCCGAGGGTGACGGCGATCACGACTGGAGCTACTGGGCACGCGCCCTGGACGGCACCCTGCGATTCTTCGGCGATGTGTTGCACGAGCGCCTGTGACCGGCGAACGGCAACGTGGATCACCAGCATCGCTGTGGCAAGGCGATTCCCGCCTTCGCGGGAATGACGGACAAGGGACGGCTGTTCGACGTCCCATCGGAGACCACGCATGAAACACGCACGATCCGCCGCATGGTTCGCCATGATCCTGCTTGCGCTGGCCGCGCTGCCGGTGTCCGCCGCGGCGCTGCCCGAGCGCGCCAAACCCGCCGACGAAGTGTTCTACCAGATCTTCGAGCGAAGCTTCCGCGACAGCAATGGCGATCGCATCGGCGACCTGCCGGGCCTCACCTCGAAGCTCGATTACCTGCGCGATCTCGGCATCACCTCGATCCTGCTCACCCCGCTGCAGCCGTCGCCGTACTACCACAATTATTTCGCCACCGACTTCAAGGCGATCGACCCGGCCTACGGCACCATGGGCGATTACTTCGCGTTCGTGCGCGCCGCGCATGCACGCGGACTGAAGGTCTATCTGGACGAGGAGTTCCAGTACGTCGCCGAAGGCCATCCGTGGTGGCGCGACGCGATCGGCAAGCCGCGCTCGAAGTACGCCGACTATCTGCTGTGGCGCGACAGGGAACACCGCGTTGCCGAACCCTTCCTCGATCACGCTACGTGGGACGGCTATGACGGCCGCCACATCGGGATCGCCATGGTCGATCTGAATCAGGCCGCGGTGAAACGCTACTTTCGCGACCTGCTGCTGTTCTGGGCCGATCCGCATGGCGACGGCAGCGGCCGCGACGGCGTCGATGGTTTCCGCATCGACCACATGATGGACGACCTCGACCACAAGGGCCTGGACAAGAACCTGTTCGCGGATTTCTGGACGCCGCTGTTCCGCGCATTGAAGGCACGGCGACCGCAGCTGCGCATCCTCGCCGAGCAGGCCGGTTGGGGTTACGGCCGGGAGTGGCTCACGCGCGGCCATGCCGACATGGTGTTCGCCTTCCCGCTGCGTGGTGCGCTGGTCCAGCTCGACAAGCCAGCCATCGTCAAGGCGTTGCGCGCCACCGCCGCCGCCACGCCGCCGGGCAAGAGTCAGGTGATCCTGCTGGAGAATCACGACATCGACCGCTTCATGTCGGTAGTCGATGGCGACCCGGCGCGAGCCCGCGCCGGCGCGGCGATCGCCTTGCTGCTCAAGGGCGAGCCGCTGATCTACTACGGCCAGGAACTGGGCATGCGCGGCCGGCCGCTGCAGAACGCCCCGGTCTCCGACGGCATCCAGATCCCGATGCGCGAGGCATTCCGCTGGAAGGCCGACCTGGCCGCGCCGGGCTCGGCCATCTGGTACCGGGGCAGCCAGCGCTGGTGGACCGATCGGTTCAACCGTTCGCACGATGGCGTGTCGCTGGAAGAGGAACGGGCCCGGCCCGATTCGCTGTACCACTGGTATCGAAAACTGCTGGCACTACGCCATGCGCGGCCGGAACTGCGTGCAGGCGACCAGCGCATCCTGTGCGACGATGCCTCCGCCGTGCTGTGCATCCTGCGCGAGGACGGCACGCGACGCACGCTGCTGATGGTCAACCTCGGCAATACTGCAACGCGGCCGATGCTCGACGGCAGCCTGGCCGACACCGCATCATGGGACGATCTGCTGGACGGCGGGCCGGCCGCACCGCTGGACCAGTTGTTGCAACCGATGCAGGTGCGCGTGATCGGCACGCGCTGATCCGCCACAAGACCGGCTCGCCGCCGGGAGGATGTCGACGTGGCACCGCCCCATCTCGATCGCCCGATCTGCGAGCCCGTGGAACTGCGTCCCGGCGCGCCGGTGCGCGCGGAGCGCATCCGGCAGGGGAGCGAGGCGAGCGCCACCGATCCGTTCGTGCATTTCCACGACGTGCACGAGCTGGTGCTGTTCGGCAAGGTCGCCGGCCACTTCATCGCCGACGACCGCCGCTACACGCTGACCCCGCACTGCATCGCGTTCGTGCCGTCGATGGTCCACCACGATTTTGCGCTGGCCCCGGGCCCGCGCGACTGGATGCTGGTGCAGGTGGAGGCGATAGCCGGTGCGGCGCTGGCCCGCGCCCCGGGCATGGACCGGCTGCAACATCCGTTCTGCGCGAAGCCCGATCGCACGCTGTACCGCCGTCTGCGGACGCTCGCCGACTGGCTCGCCGACCCCGACGCCGCCGATCCCGCTCAGCCTGCCGCTCGCCGAACTGCTGCTGCGCGGTGCCCTGCATGCCGCTGCCGTCGATGGCGAGAAACTGGCCGCGGACAGCGGCGGCCTGCACCGCCTGCGACCGGCCATCGACCGACTGCGCCACGATCCCGCCGATGCACCGGGTGCCGAGCAGGCCGCGGCGCTGTGTGCATTGTCGCCCGCCTACTTCAGCCGCCGCTTCAAGCAGCAGGTCGGCATGAGCTGGAGCGACTACGTGCGCACGCATCGCCTGCATCTGGCCAGCCGACGCCTGCTCGAATCGGACCAGAGCATCGCCGCCATCGCCTACAGCCTGGGCTTTTCCACCCCGTCGCATTTCGGCGAACTGTTCCATCGCCGCTTCGGCATGACACCGATGGATTACCGCCGCCGGGCTCGCCTGCATCGCACATCAATGAGACCTGATGGAAATTCAGGCCGGACCGCGAAATTAAATAAATCTAAGTAAATGCGCCACTGCCACAAAGAAAACACGGAAAGTGCAACATGAATCCCGAAGCGTGATCCCGATTTTGCATTGACCAGCAAACGCGGCACAGCAAGACCGGGTTTATCCAGGCTGATCCAATCGTGATGACACTCGCTGTCATCGATACCTGCAAGGTCACATCGGCACGCGCCGCGGTACTCACATGGCCGTGGCCAACGCACCCGGGCAACACTTCGCGGCATGGTTGCTTTCAATTCCGTGACGCTCGGCAAATTGGCAAACATCCGCATGGAATCGGGTTGCGGAAGCGGTTGTACGCAAATTATCCTCGTCGATTCGCAAAACGATGATTCAATATCGCAGACCAGGAGCGTCAATTGAGCAGCAGCAATAAACGACAGGATAAATCGTTCCAGAAGCAGGCGGAATTCTGGAAAGCTACTCTCTCGGGCGCGCCCGAACTTCTTGCGATTCAGACCGACTATCCGCGTCCCGCCATATTGGATCGGGAAGACGGGATCGTGAACTTCGTTTTCGGCAAGGCCCTGGATGAGGACCTTGAAAAGACGGAACGAGATCACGGAGTAACCCGGCATACGACGCTGCTGGCCGGCTGGGCCGCGCTGCTCGGACGCCTGTCGAATCAGGACGACATCGTCGTCGGCACATTGATGCCGGCTCCTGGCCGACCTGAGCAGGCGAACGCAGACGAGTCGTCCGTTGATGGGCTTGCGGTGCGACTGGACCTTTCAGGACAGCCGACCGTGGCCGAATTTCTGGGTCGCGCAAACGCGTGCGTTTCCAGCGCGCGGGAACATGGCGATATCTCCTTCGACCAGGTCGTGGAACTTGCCGGACTGGCTCCGAACCTTTCGCACCACCCGTTGTTCCAGACGATGCTTGTACTGGACCACGGCGACGACGCATCCCCTTGGCGTCGAGGCGCCCGCTGCGATCTTGTCCTGTCGTATCGGGAAGTTGATGGCCATATCACGGGCACATTGTCTTACGCGCGGACCCTGTTCACCCGTGACACGGCGGAACGGATCGTCGAAAGCTACCGCCTCCTGCTGGAAGGCATGGCGGCAGACCAGACGAAAGGCATCATGCGGCTCCCCATCATCTCCGAGGCCGAACGCCGTCTCGTCACCGAAACGTGGAATGCGACGGACGCCCCCTGTCCGGGCAACCGCTGCATCCACGAACTGTTCGAGGAACAGGCCGCCCGGAATCCCGCGGCTGAGGCGGTGGTGCTCGGCGACAGGCGACTGAGCTACGGCGAACTGAACACCCGCGCCAATCGCCTCGCGCATCGGCTGCGACTTCTCGGCGTGAAGCCGGACAGCCGCGTGGCCATCTGCGTGGAGCGCAGTCCCGAAATGATGATCGGGATTCTCGGCGTGCTGAAGGCAGGCGGCTGCTATGTGCCGCTCGACCCGGATTATCCCGAGGATCGCCTGCGATTCATGCTCGAGGACAGCTCATCGAAGGTGCTTCTGAAGAAAGGGGCGCGCGCCTGCGCCTGGGCACACGACGTGGCCCGACTCGATCTGGATCTCGATCTGGACGATCAGCCGGATACCAATCCCGGCCCTGCCAGCGATGACCGGGCATTCGGCAACCTGGCCTATGTGATCTACACGTCGGGCTCCACCGGCACGCCAAAAGCCGTGATGGTGGAACACGGGAATATCTCGAACCTGATTTTCGACTGGAAATCCCGATTCGAAGACTTCCGCCGAAACCGGCCATTCCAGGCGTCGATGTGGACCAGCTTCAGCTTTGACGTATCCGTATTCGAGATATTCGTGACGCTCTCGACGGGCGGGACGCTCAATATCGTTCCCGATTCCATTCGATCCGATCCTCCTGCGCTTCTGGACTGGCTCGTGCTGAATAGGATCAATTTCGGTTATTTGCCTCCTTTCTTTATCCGCAACCTGAAGGGCTTGCTGGAAAACACGGCCCAGGCCCTGTCTTTCAGGCATCTCCTGGTCGGGGTGGAGCCTCTCTCCGAAGCCGACCTGCACTGGCTTCAAAGCGCCACGCCGGGGCTGACGATCCTGAACGGGTACGGACCTACGGAAACCACCGTGTTCTGTACGGCCTACCAGGAGATCGCCGATCGGCACCGTAGTGCTCCCATAGGTCGCCCCGTCGCCAATACGCGTATCTATATTCTTGACGCGAACCGACAGCCGGTGCCGGTGGGCGTGCGAGGAGAACTCCACGTCGGCGGCGCCGGCGTGGCGCGAGGCTACCTCAACCGTCCCGACCTGACGGAGGAACGCTTCATCGCCGATCCGTTCAACGCCGAACCCGGGCGGCGGATGTACAAGACCGGCGATCTCGGGCGGTGGCTGCCGGACGGCACCATCGAGTTCCTCGGGCGCAACGACTTCCAGGTGAAGATACGCGGCTTCCGCATCGAACTGGGCGAAATCGAGGCGGCGCTGGCGCAATACCCGGGAATCGTCGAGGCAACCGTTCTTGCACGGGAAGACTCGCCGGGGAACACGCGACTGGTCGCGTACTGTGCCGGGTCCGAACAGCTGGATGTCGACGCGCTGCGGAGACACGTCTCGGATCGAATGCCCGAATACATGGTGCCTGCCGCGTTCGTGCGACTGGCCAGGCTGCCCCTGACGTCGAACGGCAAACTCGACAGAAAGAGTTTGCCGGCGCCGCGGCACGAGGACTTCGTCAATCGCGAATTCGAGGCGCCGCGGAACGATGTCGAGGTCGCGATCGCGGCCATCTGGTCCGACCTGCTCAAGCTCGATCGGGTCGGAAGGAATGACCGTTTCCTCGAGCTCGGCGGCAATTCGCTGTTGACCATCCAGGTCATCTCGCGCCTGCGCAATGCGTTGAACGTGGACGTGCCGTTCAGGGCACTCTTCGTCGGCCCGACGCTCGCCGAATTCGCCGAGGTGGTGGCCAGAGCAACACCTTCGCAGCTTCCTGCGGTGACCCGCAACGAGCGGGAAGAGTGGGAGGCGCCTTCCTTCGCACAACAGCGCCTGTGGTTCCTGGCGCAGGTGAAAGGGGCGAGCAAGGCTTACCACATCCCGTGCGGATGGAAGCTGCAGGGTCCGCTCGATGCAGCAGTCCTTCGCCGGGCCCTGGACTGCATCGTCGAGCGCCATGAAGCCCTGCGCACGACGTTCGTCGTCGTCGACGGGAAACCGATGCAACGCGTTGGCGCACCGTCGAAGACGGATGCCGTGCATTTCATCGAGCAGGAGGCTGCCTCACCCGGGGAGGTGGCCCGCCTGACGAACGAGGAAGCAGCGCTTGCCTTCGATCTGGAACGGGGACCGCTGCTTCGCGCCCGCCTGATTCACGAGGGTCCGGACCAGCACACGTTCCTTGTCACGCTGCACCACATCGTGTCCGACGGTTGGTCCATGAGGGTGTTCATGCATGAGCTGAACACCCTTTACACAGCCTTCCTGGAGGGCAAGAGCGATCCTCTGCCGCCTTTGGATATCCAGTACGCGGATTACGCGGCCTGGCAAAGGCAATGGATGTCGGGGAGCCTCCTTCGGGCAAGAGGGGACTATTGGAAAAACACCTTGGCAGGTGCGCCGGAACTGCTCGCCCTGCCGTTGGACTATCCGCGCCCGGCCGAACAAAGTTTCGCCGGCGGAAGCATCCGTTTCGTCCTGGACGCATCCCGGGCGCAGGCGCTGAATGCCCTGAGCCTGCGCCAGGGGACGACCAGGTTCGTGACGTTCCTCGCCGGGTGGGCAGCACTTCTCTCCCGGCTCTCGGGGCAGGAGGACGTCGTCATCGGCACGCCGACGGCGAACCGCGGCCGTGCCGAGATCGAAGGACTGATCGGGTTCTTCGTGAACACGCTGGCGCTGAGGGTGGATGTATCGAGCGAGCCCACGGTCGCCGAGCTCCTGCAACGGGTCAGGGAGCGCGCGCTGGAAGCGCAGGAAAACCAGGACATTCCCTTCGAGCAGGTGGTGGAGCTGGTCAATCCGGCACGTAGCCGCGCCTACAGCCCGTTGTTCCAGGTGATGTTCGCATGGGAAGACGACGACGGCCTGCGCCTTGAATTTCCCGGCTTGAGCGGAGCCTCACCGGTCAAAGCCGCTCATCAGACCGCGCAGTTTGACCTGATCCTCACCATGAGGGAAACCGCTGCGGGCATCGAAGGCGAACTGGAATACGCGACGACCCTGTTCAAGCACGAGACCGTGGAACGGATGATCGGGTACTACCAGGCGCTGCTTGCAGGCATGGCGTCGGATCACGACCGGCGGGTCACGGACATTCCGATGCTTTCCGAGGCCGAGCACGACCTGATGGTGCGGACCTGGAACGCGACAAGCCTTCCCGACGCGGGCGAGCCGTGCATCCATGAGTTGTTCGAAGCGCAGGTGCGCAGGACGCCCGACGCGATTGCCGTGGTGTACAGGGACCAGACGCTCACCTACGCGGCCTTGAACGCGCGAGCCAATCGGCTGGCGCATCGCCTGCGCGCTCTCGGGGTGAAGCCGGACAGCCGGGTGGCGATCTGCGCGGAGCGGAGCCTCGACATGGTGGTGGCCCCGCTGGCCGTGCTGAAAGCCGGCGGCGCCTATGTTCCGTTGGACCCCGCACTTCCCGCAGAGCGCCTGCGCCACATGCTGGCCGACAGCGCGCCCGTCGCGTTGTTGATGCAGGGCGATGGGCCGGATGGCTTTGCCGCAGAGTCTGGCCGAAGGCGTTCCCGTGCTGGATCTGTCGCTGCCCTTCGAGACCTGTCCCGAGACGAATCCCGACCCGGCCGAGGCAGGACTGACATCCCACGACCTGGCGTATGTGATCTACACCTCGGGCTCGACGGGCAAGCCCAAGGGCGTGATGGTCGAACATCGCAACCTCGTCGCCTCGACACGCGCACGGCATGCCGCTTACGGGGAGGTCGGTCGTTTCCTGCTCCTGTCTCCCATTTACTTCGACAGTTCCGTGGCGGGCATTTTCGGGACGCTTACCCACGCAGGCACGCTGGTGGTGGCGGAACAGGAGGTGATCCGGGATCCGTCGCGACTGGGCGAGGTCCTCGATCAGCAGAGGATCGACACGCTTCTGTGCGTTCCGTCGCTCTACGCGAATTACCTGGAGTTCTCCGAATCCCGGCATCAGCGCAAACACCTGGCGAAGGTGATCGTCGCCGGCGAGACCTGCCCTCCCGCGCTGGTGGAGAAATCGGCCGCGCAAGAACCACAGGCCACCGTGTTCAACGAGTACGGACCCACCGAAGGCACGGTCTGGGCAACGATGCATCCCTGCACCGGGGACTACACGGGCAGGAGCATCCCCATCGGCCGTCCCGTCGCAGGGGCACGGATATACATCCTGGATGCACGGGAAAGGCCGGTGCCGGCGGGTGTAGCCGGGCAAATCCATATCGGCGGCGCCGGCGTGGCGCGCGGCTACCTCAATCGTCCCGACCTGACGGAAGAGCGTTTCGGCGCCGATCCGTTCGGCGCCGATCCGGGCGCTCGGATGTACCGGACCGGAGACCTCGGGCGATGGCTCCCGGATGGCACCATCGAGTTCCTGGGACGCAACGACTTCCAGGTGAAGATTCGCGGCTTCCGCATCGAACCGGGCGAAATCGAGGCGGCACTCCTGGCGCACCCGAGCGTTCGCGAAGCGGCGGTGATCGCGCGGGATGGCACGACCGGCGAACAGCAGCTGGTGGCCTATGTGGCAGCGAGCGGCGAATGCCGGGCGGAGGAGTTCAGCAGCCATCTCGCCGGTCGATTGCCCGAGTACATGGTGCCGGTGGCCTATGTGCGGATGCAGGCGCTGCCGCTGACGTCCAACGGCAAGCTGGACAGGAACGCCCTGCCGGCGCCCGAAGCGGATGCCTACGCGACACGCGAATACGAAGCTCCCCGGGACGGGATCGAAACGACCCTCGCGTCGATCTGGTCATCGCTCCTCAAGGTGGAGCGGATCGGGCGGCGCGACAACTTCTTCGCGTTGGGCGGGCACTCGCTGCTGGTCGTCCAGGTGGCTTCGCGATTGCGCGCGGCGCTGGACGTCGAGGTTGCACTGAATGCGCTCTTCGCCTCGCCGGTACTCGCCGATTTCGCATGCCTGGTGTCGGGTGCGGCGCCGGCGCGACTTCCATCCGTGAAAAAGGCGGAGCGCCGCGAACGGCTTCCGTTGTCGTTCACCCAGCGGCGCCTGTGGTTCCTCGCGCAGATCGAGGGCGGCGGCGCGGCATACAACATACCCTACGAATTGAGGCTGGGCGGGCGACTCGACAAGGCAGCGCTCCGTCGTGCCCTGGACCGGATCGTCACGCGCCATGAGGCCTTGCGCACGACCTTCACCCTGCTCGATGGCGAGCCGGTCCAGCGTGTCGCGCCCGCCGATGGGCATCGTTTCCCACTGATTGAAGTGGCGGCAAGCACCCCGGAAGAAGTCGCCAGACTGGCACAGGAAGAAGAAGCCACCCACTTCGACCTGGAACGGGGCCCGTTGGTCCGCGGCCGGCTTGTGCGCGAGACGGACGATCTCCACACGCTGCTGATCACGATGCACCACATCGTCTCGGACGGATGGTCGATGGGCTTGTTCGCCGAGGAGCTGAGCGCGCTCTACAACGCCTACGCGAACGGCGAATCCGATCCGCTACCGCCCCTGCCCGTGCAGTACCCGGACTACGCCATCTGGCAGGAGGCCCATGTCTCGGGCCGCCTGCTGGAGGCGCAGGCGGGCTACTGGAAAGCCACGCTGGCCGGCGCGCCGGAGCTTCTCTCGCTGCCGACGGACCATCCGCGGCCGCCGGAGCAGAGTTACGCCGGTGGCACGGTGCCTTTCACGCTCGATGATGCGTTGAGGAAATCGTTGCAGGAGCTGAGCGCGCGGCATGGAACCACCATGTTCATGACGCTCCTCGCCGGATGGGCGATCCTGCTGTCCCGCTTCTCCGGGCAACACGACATTGTCGTCGGCACGCCATCGGCAAACCGCGGACGCGCCGAGATCGAGAGACTCATCGGGTTCTTCGTCAACACGCTGGCGCTGCGATTGGATCTATCGAACGAACCGACGGTTGCCGAACTGCTGGGACGGGTGAAGGCACGCACGCTGGAGGCTCAGGAGAACCAGGACATTCCCTTCGAGCAGGTCGTCGAGCAGGCGAACCCGACGCGCAGCCTCGCCTACAACCCGCTGTTCCAGGCGATGTTCGTCTGGGAGAAGGATGACAAGGCCGAGCTTGAATTCTCGGGCCTGCGCCCGGAGCCGCGCAGGCAGGCGGACTACCGGGTTTCCAAATTCGACCTGACCTTGTCGGTGAGGGAGTCCGACGGCGGGATCGAGGCCGGCCTCGAATATGCAACGGCACTGTTCGAACGGGGGACGATCGAGCGGATCGCCGACTGCTACCGGACCTTGCTGGAAGGCATGGTCGCGAACGACCGACAGGGCGTTTTCCGCCTCCCGCTCCTCCCCGCGGCCGAGCGCCGCCTGGTTCTGGAAACCTGGAACGCGACCGACGGGCCTTGCCATCGAGACCGGCGCATCCATGAATTTTTCGAGGAGCAGGTCAGGCTGAGCCCGACGGCTGTCGCCCTGGAATACGGCCAGGCGTCGTTGAGCTACGCCGCATTGAACATCGCGGCCAACCGGGTGGCGCACCGGTTGCGCGCGCTTGGCGTGAGACCCGACGACCGGGTGGCGATCTGCGTCGGCCGCGGGATCGAGATGGTCATCGGCGTTCTCGGAGTCCTCAAGGCTGGCGGCGCTTATGTGCCGCTCGATCCGAACTATCCGGAAGAGCGCCTGCGGTACATCGTGGAAGACAGCCGGCCCGTCATGTTGCTGGTGAACGGCGCATGCCCCGATATCGCAGGCAGCGTGCCGGTCGTGGATTTCGATACGGCGCAGGAATGTCCCGAGACCAATCCGTCGGCGGCGGAGATCGGGCTCGCGCCGACGCATCTTGCGTATGTGATCTACACCTCGGGGTCCACCGGCAAGCCCAAGGGGGTGATGATCGAGCATCGCAGTGCCTGCAACCTGGTGGCAACCCAGATCGCGAACTTCGACGCGGGCCAGGGCAGCCGGGTACTGCAGTTCGCCTCTTTCAGCTTCGATGCCTGCGTTTTCGAGATGCTGCTGGCGTTCTGCACCGGCGCGACACTCGTCGTCCCTGCCTCGCAGGCTCCCCTGGCCGGGGAAAACCTGATCCAGACCATCAACTCGGCCGGCATCACCCATACGCTGCTTCCTCCCGCCGTGCTGGCGGCCATCCCCGCGGGGGAAGAGCTCAAAACGGTGCGATTCCTGGTCTCGGGCGGTGACGTCGTGACGGAAGACATCGTCCGGCGGTGGGCGGGCGGACGACACCTGGTCAACGCGTACGGCCCGACCGAAATCACGGTGGTGGCTTCGTTGCACGACTGTCGATCCGACGCTCCCGGCGCGCCCCCCATCGGGCGCCCGCTCCTGAATACCCGCATCTACGTTCTCGATGCCCACGGCGAGCCCGTGCCCGTGGGCGTCGCTGGCGAGCTCCATATTGGCGGAGCGGGGGTGGCTCGTGGTTATCTGGACCGACCCGAGCTGACGGCGGAGCGTTTCCTCGAAGACCCGTTCAGCGCAGAGCCGCTCGCCCGGATGTACAGGACCGGCGACCTGGGTCGCTGGCGGCCGGACGGGACGATCGATTTCCTCGGGCGCAACGACTTCCAGGTGAAGATCCGTGGCTTCCGCATCGAGCTCGGCGAGATCGAGGTTCGACTGCTCGAGTGCCCCGGGGTTCGGGAGGCGGCCATCCTGGCTCGCGAGGACGTTCCCGGCGACAAGCGTCTGGTCGCGTACTACGTCGGTGCCGAAAGCTCGAAGGCCGACGCGCTCAGGGGCTATCTGTCCGATCACCTGCCCGGCTACATGGTTCCCGCGGCTTTCGTTCGCATGGATGCGTTTCCGCTCGGCCCGAATGGCAAGCTCGATCGCAAGGCCCTGCCAGCTCCCGAGGGCGATGCGTACGCCTCACGGGAGTACGAGGCCCCGCAAGGTCAATTCGAAACGGCGCTTGCGGGTATCTGGTCGGAACTCCTGAACGTCGAGCGGATCGGGCGACATGATGGCTTCTTCGAGTTGGGGGGCCACTCGCTGCTGACCGTCAAGGTCATCTCGCGCTTGCGCGCCGAGCTCGACATCGACGTGCCGATCAGTGCCCTCTTCGCCCAACCGACGCTCGCGACGTTTTCCCGGCTCGTGTCCGAGGCGGCACCTGCCCAGCTCCCTCCGGTGACGAAGGCTGACCGCACGGAACAGCTGCCCACGTCCTTTGCCCAGCGTCGGCAATGGTTCCTGGCGCAGATGGCCGGCGCTGCCACGGCGTACCACGTGCCTTACGGATTGCGGCTTCGCGGGGCGCTCGACACGCAGGCGCTCCGTCGCGCGCTCGACCGCATCGTCGAGCGCCACGAAGCGCTTCGCACCGTCTTCGTCGAGGTCGATGGAGAACCTCGGCAGCGGATTGCGCCCGCGGACGGAAGCCGGTTTCCGCTGATGGAAAAAACGGCGACGCACACGGACGAGGCGGAACGCCTGGCAGATGCCGAAGTGGCCGCTCGCTTCGACCTCGAACACGGGCCCCTGATTCGCGGCTTGCTGATACGCGAGGCGGACGATCTCCACACACTCCTGATCACCATGCATCACATCGTCTCGGACGGATGGTCGATGGGCGTGTTCGTCGGTGAACTCGGAAAGCTCTACGCGGCGTATGCGAAGGGAGAGGCGGATCCGCTCCCGCCACTGGATCTGCACTACGCCGACTATGCGATCTGGCAGAGGCGATGGATCACGGGCGAGCTCCTCAAGAAGCAGGAGGCGTACTGGAAAGCATCCCTGGTCGGCGCGCCGGAGATCCTGAGGCTGCCAACCGACCGACCGAGGCCCCCGGAGCAGAGCTACGCGGGTGAAACCGTGCCGCTGGTGGTGAACCGGCGATTGACGAAGGCCCTGAAGGACCTGGGGCACCGTCACGGGACAACCCCGTTCATGACGCTCCTGGCCGGTTGGGCAGCCCTGCTTTCCCGGCTCTCCGGGCAGGAGGATCTCGTCGTGGGCACGCCGACGGCGAATCGCGGGCGTGCGGAGATCGAAGGGCTGATCGGCTTCTTCGTGAACACCCTGGCGCTGCGAATGGATCTCTCCGGCGATCCGACGGTCGCCGCGTTTCTGGAAAGGGTGAGAGCCTGTTCACTGAGCGCGCAGGAGAACCAGGACATACCCTTCGAGCAAGTGGTGGAACTGGTGAACCCGGTCCGGAGCCTCGCGCACAGTCCACTGTTCCAGGTCGCGTTTTCCTGGGATAACGACGGCGCATTGCGCCCGCAGCTGCCGGGCGTGGTTTCCGAGCCATTGGACGGCTCGAACTACAAGGTGGCGAAGTTCGACCTGTCGTTGTCGCTGCGGGAGTCGGATGGAAGATTCGAAGGCGCGCTGGAGTACGCGACGGCGCTGTTCGACCGAGAGACGATCGAGCGGATAGCCGGGTACTACCTGGCGTTGCTGGAAGGGATGGCTGCAGATGCTGCCCGGTCCCTCGGCGCGATCCCGATCCTTGCCGAAGCCGAGCGGCGCCTCGTCGTGGAGACGTGGAACGCCACGGAATCGCCATACCCTGATGACCGCTGCGTGCACGAGCTCTTCGAGGAGCAGGTGGTGCGGACGCCGGATGCGACGGCCGTCTCGTTCAAGGGAATGACCCTCACCTACGCCGAGCTCAACCGGAAAGCGAACCGGCTTGCCCATCGATTGAGGTCGATGGGCCTCAAGCCGGACGACCGCGTCGCGATCTGCCTGGAGCGCGGCCTCGAGATGCTGGTCGGACTCATGGGAACGCTCAAGGCCGGTGGCGGCTATGTGGCGATGGACCCCACGTATCCGGAAGAACGACTCAAGCACATGCTCACCGACAGCGCTCCGATCGCGCTGCTTACGCTGGGCGATCCACCCGAGAGCATGGCCGAGGCAATGGACGGCAGCGTTCCCGTTCTGGACCTCGCGCAGGCCTTCGAGGATCAGCCCGACAGCAACCCTGGCGCGGCCGGGATTGCGCTCGGCTCGGGAAGCCTCGCCTACGTGATCTACACATCCGGATCCACCGGAACGCCCAAGGGCGTGATGGTCGAGCATCGCAGTGTCGCGAACCTGATCGCCGACTGGTTGCGACGGTTCGAGGATTTCGGGAAGAGCACGCCCCTCCATACGTCACTCTGGACAAGCTTCAGCTTCGACGTGTCGGTGTTCGAGCTGTTCATCCCGCTTTGCGTCGGAGCGACGGTGAACGTCGTACCCGACGAGATTCGAGGCGAGCCGACGCTCCTGTTCGACTGGTTCGCACAACACCGGATCGCCTTCGCCTACCTGCCGCCGTTCTTCGTTCGCCAGATGGACGAGCTGATGGCGAACTCCGGTGCCGAGCTTCCTTTCGACCATCTCCTGGTCGGTGTGGAGCCGTTGCTGGAATCGCAGTTGCATCGAATTCAATCGTCCAGGCCGGGGAGGGGAATAAGGATCGTCAACGGCTACGGGCCCACCGAAACCACGGTGTTCTCCAGCTCGTACCAGGCCATGAAGGACATCCATCGCAATGCACCGATCGGACGCCCCGTCAGCAATACGCAAACCTACATCCTGGATGCGCATCTCCAGCCGGTGCCGGTGGGCGTGGCGGGCGAACTCCACATAGGCGGCGCGGGCCTGGCACGCGGCTATGTGAACCGTCCCGAGCTGACGGCGGAGCGGTTCGTGGACGACCCGTTCTGCGGGAAGCCCGGGGCCCGGATGTACAGGACGGGCGATCAGGCGCGCTGGATGCCGGATGGGAATATCGAATTCCTGGGACGGAACGATCATCAGGTGAAGATCCGTGGATTCCGCGTCGAACCTGGGGAGATCGAGACCAGACTGACGGAGCACCCGGGAATCCGCGAGGCCGTCGTGATCGCACGCGAGGACACGCCCGGAGAAAAGACGCTCGTTGCGTACTACGTCGGATCGGAGGACTTCAGCGCGGAAACGCTCAGGACCCATCTGTCCGCACGCTTGCCCAAATACATGGTCCCCATGGCATTCGTCAGGATGGAAGCACTGCCGTTGCTGTCCAACGGGAAGCTGGACCATCGCGCACTGCCGGCCCCCGATCTTGCGCCCATCCGCGCGGAGTCGGATTTCGTGGCACCGCGCAACGATCATGAAGCGCGTATCGCCGCGATATGGACCGAGATTCTCGGCATCCCGGACATTGGCATCAACGACAATTTCTTCGACCTCGGAGGAGAGTCCTTCAAGGCCTTCCGCGTTGTCGGCCGGATCGGCGGCATCGGCGTGACGGAACTGTTCAAGTACCCGACCGTTCGGCAGCTCGCCGAAAGGGTCTCGGGGGGGCGAACGAAGCCTGAAGGCCTGCTCCACGAGCTCACCCGCCCCATACCCGCGAATGAAAGGACACTCACGCTCATTTGCGTACCCTTCCCCGCGGGCGGGCCGATCTCGTATCAGGCCCTGGCCAGGGAGATGCCACGGGGCTGCACGGTGCTGGGCCTGGAGTTGCCCGGGCACGATTTCGGTCGACGCGAAGAGAAACCGCTGCCCATCGACGAGATCGCCCAGCTGTGCGCCGAGGAGATCCGTCGCGACGTGACCGGACCGATCGCGATCTACGGTCATTGCGCCGGTGGCGCACTGACGATCGCCATCGCGGCCGAACTGGAAAAATCCGGCATCGACATCTCGAGGCTCTTCATCGGCGGCCATTTCCCGACGCCGCACCTGCCCGGAAAAGTATTCGCGTTTTTCCGCAGGATACTCCCGATCCACAAGTGGGCCTCCCAGCGTTCCGCCTTCGACATCCTCAAGTCCTTCGGCTTCTTCGATGAAGTCACCGATACCGAGCAGCAGGATTTCGTGATGGCGAATTTCGTGCGCGAACATCAGGAAATCGAGGATTTCTACACCGAGCTCTACGGCGCTCCCTTCCGGAAGCTCAAGACGCCCCTGACCAGCGTCATCGGGGAAATGGACCGCGCTACCGAGCTGTACCAGGAGCGCTACCGCGAGTGGGAATACTTCAGCGACCGCGTCGATTTCGCGATCGTCCCGAAGGCCGGGCACTATTTCATCAAGCATCAGCCCGGCGACCTGGCGAGGATCATCGAGGATGGGGTGGCCTGCCCGCGCGAGCCCATGGCACTGCCGGAGTCCGCCATCGAGCCGCAACCCCGGGAAGCACCGAAGCCCGCCGCCAGGCCGAGTCTGGCGACCTTCCTGACCGTCGCGATCGGCGAGATCATCTCGGTGGTCGGCAGCACGTTGACTTCGTTCGCACTGGGGGTGTGGGTCTACCAGCAGACGGGACTCGTTTCGAGCTACGCCATGATGATGGTCTTCATCATCCTGCCGGCGATCGCGCTTGCCCCGGTGGCGGGAACGCTTGCCGACCGTATCGACAGGAAGAAGATCATGGTCGCGAGCAACTGCCTCGCCGGGCTTTCCACGGTATCCGCGGCGATCCTGATCTGGACCGGCAGCCTCGAGATCCGGCATGTCTATGTCCTCGCCGGACTTACCGCCGTGGCGAATGCCTTCCGGCTACCTGCCTATGCGTCCATGATCACCCAGATCGTGCCGAAGCGGTATTACGGCAAGGCGAACGGGTTCGTCCAGCTCGGTACCGGCATGGGTACCTTTGTCGGCCCGGCGCTGGCAGGCGCCCTGATGGGATTGATCGGCCTTCCCGGCATCGTGCTGACCGATTTCGTGACTTTCCTGATCGCCGTCTCGACGCTCCTGTATGTTCGCCTCCCCGATACGCTGTTCGCGCGACGCGAAGAGTCCTTCCTCAAGGAGATGATCGGAGGCTGGTACTACATCATCAAGCGCCACAGTCTCGTCGCCATGATCGTGATGGTCACCATCGCCAACTACTTCGTGGGACTGATCGAATCCCTGGTGACTCCGCTCGTGCTGATTTCGGGCAGCCCGGAATCGCTGGGAATCGTCATGGCCTCCAATGGAGCCGGGATATTCGTCGGCAGCGCCGTGATGAGCCTGTGGGGTGGTACCCAGCGTCGAATCAACGGGATTCTGGCGAGTACCCTGCTGTCCGGATTGTGCGTTGCATTCGCCGGTGCCAATCCCGCCATGTCGATCCAGGCGATCGGCATGTTCGGTTTCGGTTTTGCGTTGGCACTGGTCAACGCCCACTGGATTTCCACGGTACAGACGAAAGTCGGCCTGGAACTTCAGGGGCGCGTGATGGCCACCAACTTCATGCTGATGGAGGCGATGGTGCCGCTTGGCTATTTGAGCGCCGGGCCCTTGGCCGATCGGATCTTTGAGCCCTTGATGGCGCGCGGGGGAGCATGGGCGCCGACCGTTGGAAGCATCATCGGAACGGGGCCAGGGCGTGGCATCGGTCTCATCCTCGTGCTTTCGGGTGTCTTCGTGGCCTTGTGTGCCATCGCCGCCTATCTGTACCGCCCCATTCGGTGCCTGGAGGACATCCTTCCCGATGCGAGGGCAGACGAGGTCATCGAAGCCGACAAGGACAAGATGCAGGAGAAGGCGGATCTGGTCCTGCATTCCGCTCCATGAGCTTGGCGGATTCGACTGGTGAAAGGCGACACCGGTGCGCTGGCCGACAGCAGCGCACCAAGCGTGATCGATGAGCCTCGCTCGGACCGCACTACCGAAGTGCACGGCGGGCGCCGGATGATCGCGTGCGGACCATCATCGGCGGGCCCCGCACAAGGCGGCAGCACCTGGAGCCGCGCGAGCGACTCCAGGTGCATGCCGTGCGGATTTTTTGAACCGGGGTCGATCCACCGCGAAATGCAGCGCGACCTACTCCACCGTCACCGACTTGGCCAGATTGCGCGGCTGGTCGACATCGGTGCCGCGCAATACGGCGACGTGATAGGCCAGCAGTTGCAGCGGCACGGTGAACACCGCGGGCGCGATGAACATGCCGCCCGATTCCACCCGCAGCATCACCCCCTGGCCCGCCATGTCGTCCATCCCGGCGGTACCGTCAGCGAACACGATCAGGCGGCCGCCGCGTGCGCGCACTTCCTGCAGGTTGGATTTGAGCTTGTCCAGCAACGGGCCGTTCGGCGCCACCGCCACCACAGGCATGTTTTCGTCGACCAGGGCGAGCGGGCCATGCTTGAGCTCACCGGCCGGATACGCTTCGGCGTGGATGTAGGAGATTTCCTTGAGTTTGAGCGCGCCTTCCAGGGCCACCGGATACTGCGCGCCGCGGCCGAGGAACAACGCGTGCTGTCGATGGATGAACTCGCTGGCCAGTTCGACGATTTCCGGTTCCAGCTTCAACGCCTCCTCGATCGCCCGCGGCAGGTGCTGCAGTTCGGCGCACAGGGCGGCATGGCGTTGCGGATCGAGTCCGTTGCGTTGCGCCAGTTCCAGCGCCAGCAGGGCGAGCGCCGCGAGCTGGGTGGTGAACGCCTTGGTCGAGGCCACGCCGATTTCCGGTCCGGCGCGTGTCATCAGCTTCAAGTCCGCCTCGCGTACCAGCGACGATTCCGGCGAGTTGCAGATCACCAGCGTGCCGAGGTAGCCGCGTTGCCGTGACTCGCGCATGGCGGCCAGCGTGTCGGCGGTTTCTCCCGATTGCGAGATGGCGACAAACAACGTGCCTGCCGGCACCACGGCATCGCGGTAGCGGAATTCACTGGCCACTTCCACGCTGACCGGCAGCCGCGCGTATTCCTCGATCCAGTATTTGGCAACCATACCGGCGTGGTAGCTGGTACCGCAGGCGATGATGTGCAGCCCGCGGGTGCCTTGCAGCAACGCGTCACTGTCGATGCCGAAAATGTTGGGCAGCACGCCGTGCGGCCCGAGGCGCGCTTCCAGGGTGTCGGCGACGGCGCGTGGCTGCTCGAAGATTTCCTTCTGCATGTAATGGCGGTATTCGCCGCGCTCGACCGCATCGGTGGACAGCTCGCTTTCGTGCACGGCGCGCTCGACCGGCAGGCCGTCGAGGCCGAACACCTGCACGCTGTCGCGACTGATCTCGACGACATCGTCCTCGTCGAGATACAGCATCTTGTTGGTGACCTGGATCAGTGCCTGCGCATCGGAGCCGAGGAAGTTCTCGCCGATGCCCAGGCCGACCAGCAGCGGCGCGCCACGGCGCGCCCCGACCACCACGTCGGGTTCGTCACTGCTGATCACGGCGATCGCATACGCACCCTCCAGCTCGCGCACCGTCGCCAGCACCGCTTCACGCAGGCACATGCCTTCGCCGATGCGCCGATCGATCAGCGCCGCCATCACCTCGGTGTCGGTGTCGGAAGTGAATACGTGGCCGCCTGCCTGCAGCTCCGCGCGCAACCGGACGTAGTTCTCGATGATGCCGTTGTGCACGATCGACACGCGGCCGGCGATGTGCGGATGCGCGTTGGCTTCGTTCGGCACGCCATGCGTGGCCCAACGCGTGTGTGCGATACCGGTACCGCCGGTCAACGGCGCGGCCAGATACAGCGCCTCCATCTCGCGCACCTTGCCCTTGGCGCGCACCCGACGGATACCGCCTCCGTCGAGCACGGCGACGCCGGAGGAATCATAGCCACGGTATTCCAGTGCCTTGAGGCCGGCGATCAACAGTGGCGCGACGTCACGCTGGGCAACGGCAGCAACGATTCCACACATGGCAAAGCTTCCTTTGGATGAAGACGGAGCGGCGCGCTCCGACATGAACGCCACTTTCGCGAGGCTGGATTGCAGCGAGCTTTCAGCTGGACCGGCACCGGAATCCGGCAAGCCCGCTCAGGGAGATGCAGCAAAGGCTCCCATCGGCCATTGATGACACGATGCGAAGCGCGCCGCCGTGAAGACCGGATGACATTTCTTCAATTCACCTTGCGCCGCAAATAGTTCAGCAAGTCGATGCGGGTGATCAGGCCGAGGAACTGCTCGCCATCGACCACGATCGCCACGTGGCCGCGCTCGAACACCGGCAGCAACGCCTCGATCGGCTCGCTCACTTCGAGCTTGTGCAGGTTCGTCATCATCGCGGTGGACACCGGGTCGCGGAAACGCGATTCATCGGCGTGCACGTGCAGCAGCACGTCGGACTCGTCGACGATGCCGACCAGCTTGCGGCCATCCATCACCGGCAACTGCGACACGTCATACAGCTTCATGCGGTTGTAGGCGGTGATCAGCAACTCGTTCGGGCCAACCACCACGGTGTCGCGCTGGGCGAACGGTCGCAGCAGCAGGTCGCGCAGGTCGCCGTGCTGTTCGCGCTCGATGAAGCCGTTGTCGAGCATCCAGTAGTCGTTGTACAGCTTGGACAGGTACTTGTTGCCGGTGTCGCACACCAGGGTGACCACGCGCTTCGGATGGGTCTGTTCGCGGCAGTATTTCAGCGCCGCGGCCACCAGCGTGCCGGTGGACGAGCCGCCCAGGATGCCTTCCTTCGCCAGCAGTTCGCGCGCGGTGAGGAAGCTCTCCTTGTCGGCGATCGCGTAGGCCTTCTTCACCCGGGTGAAGTCGCTGATCGAAGGCAGGAAATCCTCGCCGATGCCCTCGACCATCCAGCTGGCGGACTTGGTCGAGAGGGTGCCTTCGTTGATGTACTGCGCGAGGATCGAGCCGACCGGATCGGCCAGGATGAGTTCCGTCTGCGGCGAGTGTTCGGCGAAGAATTTCGACAGGCCGCTCAAGGTGCCGGACGAACCGCAACCGACCACCACGGCATCGACCTGGCCGTCCATCTGTTCGAGGATCTCCGGCCCCGTGGTGGCGATGTGCGCGGCCGGGTTGTCGGGGTTGCCGAACTGGTTGATGAAGTACGCGCCTGGCGTTTCGCGGGCGATCCGCTCTGCCATGTCCTGGTAGTACTCGGGATGGCCCTTGGCCACGTCGGAGCGCGTCAGCACCACCTCGGCGCCCATCGCCTTGAGGTTGAAGATCTTCTCGCGGCTCATCTTGTCCGGCACTACCAGGATCAGCCGGTAGCCTTTCTGCTGCGCGACCAGGGCCAGGCCCAGGCCGGTGTTGCCGGCAGTGCCCTCGACCAGGATGTCGCCGGGACGGATGCGGCCGTCCTTCTCGGCGCCCTCGATCATCGACAGGCCGATGCGGTCCTTGATCGAGCCCCCGGGGTTGGCGCTTTCGAGCTTGAGGAACAGCTCGCACGTCCCGGTGTCGAGGCGCTGCGCGCGCACCATCGGGGTACGTCCGATCAATTCGAGGACACTCTGGTGGACCGTCATGAGGCTTCCTGGCAAACGACGTCGGTCACGCCATGCAGGCAATCCGACAGGATCGCCATGATAACCGAGCCCCGTGACTACCGGCCGCAAACGCCGCGGCCCCGGCAACCCTTCCGGTGCGATCAGGAAGGGCCCCGGGGCCGCTCATTGCATGAAATCAGCGGTTCAGTGGATGCGGTGCGCCCGATCCGCCCACATGCGTTCGAGTCGCGCCTTGGCCAGCAGCTTCTCCTTTTTCATGCTGGCGAGGGTGACATCGTCTATGGGCAGCACGCCGATATCGGCGTCGTGCACCTTGCTGTCGAGTTGCCTGTGATGCTGATAGAGCCGACGGAATTCGGCGTCGCTTTTCATCAATGCCTCGACATCATCACGCTGCTGGTTTTCAAACATGATCCGACCTCCTCGCGAGTGGACTTGCGGGCACCGATGGGCGGATACCCGCAGACGTTTGAACTCATGCGCACACCCACGGCCCACACCGGAACATTGGGGCGGGGATGGGAATGGAACGTGGAATGAGTGCATGGTTCAGGTCAGTGACCCGAGAAGCAGAGTTGCCTCCCGGGGCTTCGACCCTACTCCCCCGATCAGGGCGGTGCAAGCCTGCCGCGATTCTGCGGATTGGCAGTGAAAAACCTGTTAAAACAGTATTTTACAATGGCATGGGATGAGCTACCCCGGCGCCATCGGCAGGGGCCGCAAGGCCTCGCCGATGGCTTGCCACACTGCTCAAGGGTGACCCGAATGTTTCTTCGCCGGCTTCTTTTTCGGTTCGGCCGGAGCGGTTGCCGCCGGGCTGTCGCCCTGCATCTGTGACCGCATGGCCTTGGCCGCCTGCGCAGCCAGTGCGGCTTCACGCCGCGCCGCCCGCGCCACCTTGCTTTGCGCCGCTGCCAGCTTCTTGGCCTGCTCGGCTTCGGCCCGCGCCTGCTCGGCGGCCTGCGAATAGGCCTGGCCCTGTTGCTGCAACCGCGCGGACTCCTCTTGTGCCATCTGGTATTGCATGCGCTGGCGCTCCAGTTCGCGGCGCGCCGTCTCCGCATCGCGCCGGCTGTTCGCGAGCAGGATCTGGTCGTGCTCGCGATCGAGCTGGTTCAGCTTGATCTGGGCGTCCTGCAGCTGGGCGGCGGTCTTGGCCAGATCCACGCGGCGTTCGGCCAGGTACAGTGCGTGGGCCCGCTCGCGCGAGCCGGCTTGCGCCAATCGATTGATCGCGTCGCGCGCGCGCGCCTGCTCGGCCAGCGCATAGTTGCCCATGCCCGGATCGTTGGCGAGCTGGTCGAGACTGCTGGTCAGGCGGTTGATGTCGATATCGTCCTGGCGAGCGTGGGCAGCTCCGATGCCGGCCAGGGTCAGTCCGAGCGCGAGAATGAGCGAAAACCTTTTCATGGCTGGCCTCCCTGGGGTTCGGCCCGGGGTCCGGGTTGCCGATCGAAAGCCGGCGGCTGATGACCATCGCTGGGCACTGGCTGGAAACCCGCACCCGACGGCGGGGGCGGAGTCGTCGAAGCAGGCGCAGGCATGTCTTGTGCCGCGGGCAACGGCTGGTCGCTCGGTGCGCCCGGCGCGTTGTCCTGACGACGCAGGCTGTCGTTTTCACGGATCTTGCTCTGGATCTGGGCGCGCGCCGCACCCAGTCTGGCCTTGGCCACGGCCAGCTCGGCGTCGGCGCGAGACTCCTCGGACAGGTTCGCCGCGTCCGCATATTTGCGCTCGCCCATGGCCGCCTGCGCCTGCTGGAACTTGTCCTGCGCAAACCCCAGGTCGACCGGCGCATAATCGGCCGCGCCGGCATCGCGCGCCGCCTGCAGCTGCGCCTGAGCCAGATTCATCGAGGCGTCGGGCGGCGGCACCGTGGCGCAACCACCCAGCGCAAGAAGCACCGAAAATGTCAAGCCGGACAGCGTCCAGCCGATATGCTGGGAGCGCCCAGCCGGTGGGGAAAAGATGTGCACCATCACTCATTCCTCGCGCAGCGTCACCGCGTATTGTGGGCAGGCATAATCCATCATTGCAACGCGCATTAGAACAGGGGATTTTTTCGTGGACATCGGTTACTTCCTCAAGCTCATGGTAGACAAGGGCGCGTCGGACATGTTCCTGACCACCGGCGCCCCGGTGAACATCAAGGTCGAGGGCAAGTTGTATCCGTTGGGAAACACCGGCCTGCCCGGCGGCATGGTCAAGAAGATCGCCTACTCGCTGATGGACGAGGGCCAGGTACCGCAGTTCGAGCGCAACCTCGAGCTGAACATGGCGCTGGCGGTGAAGGAGGCGGGCCGCTTCCGCATCAACGTCTTCAAGCAGCGCGGCGAAGTGGGCATGGTGATCCGCGCGATCAAGAGCGAGATCCCCAGCATCGAGCAGTTGCAGTTGCCGAGCATTTTCCGCGAGCTGATCATGGAACCGCGCGGGCTCATCCTGGTGGTCGGTGCGACCGGCTCGGGCAAGTCGACCACGCTGGCCGCCATGATCGACCAGCGCAACTCGCACACGCCCGGCCATATCCTCACCATCGAGGATCCGATCGAATACCTGCACCGGCACAAGAAGTCGATCGTCAACCAGCGCGAGGTGGGGCTGGACACGCACAGCTATCACGAGGCGCTGAAGAACGCGATGCGCGAGGCGCCGGACGTGATCATGATCGGCGAGATCCGCGACACCGACACCATGGAGGCGGCGATAGCCTTCTCCGAGACCGGACACCTGTGCCTGGCCACGCTGCACTCGAACAACGCCGACCAGACGCTGGAGCGCATCCTCAACTTCTTCCCCGAGTCGGCGCACAAGAACGTGCTGATGAACCTGGCGCTGAACCTGCGCGCGGTGATCAGCCAGCGCCTGGTGATCGGCAAGGACGGCCGCCGCATCCCCGCCGCCGAGGTGCTGCTGAATACCCCGCTGATCCGCGACATGATTCGTCGCGGCCAGATCCACGAGATCAAGGAAGCGATGGATCGCAGCCTGCAGGAAGGCATGCAGACGTTCGACCAGTCGTTGTACCGGCTGTACAAGGACGGCCGCGTGGACCTGGAGGAAGCACTCAACAAGTCAGACTCGCGCGACGGTCTGGCGTTGAAGATCCGGCTGGCCGAAGGCGGCGTGAACAGCGAGGAGCTGGCCGGCAACGATCCCTACGGGATGGGGTTTTGAAGGTCGGGATTGGGGATTCGTAAAGGCGCCCCATCCGCCTTTGGCACCTTCTCCCGCAAGCGGGGGAGGGAAATGTCGCGGGTTACGCTCTACCGATTCCCGATTCCCGATTCCCGATTCCCGATTCCCGATTCCCGATTCCCGATTCCCGATTCCCGGCTCAAGGCGCATCCGCCTGCACTTCCGGTGCAGCACGCTGGAACGCCTCCAGCTCATTGCAGGCCGTGTAGACGCGCCATACGGTCGGGTAGTCGTCCATCGGCAGCTTCCAGCGCAGTGCGTTGTAGACCTGCGGGACCAGGCAGGCGTCGGCCATGCCCGGTGTCTCGCCGTGACAATAGCGACCGGTCGCCGCGTTGTCGCACAGGATCGCCTCGATCGACTTGAAGCCGGCGTCGATCCAGTGCCGCGACCATGCCGCGCGTTGTTCCTCGTCGGCGCCGAACTGTGCTTCGAGCTGCTGCAGCACGCGCAGGTTGCCCAGTGGATGGATGTCGCAGGCTATCGCCATCGCCATCGCCCGAACCCGCGCGCGGCCGCGCGCATCGACCGGCAGCAGGGCGGCCCCCAGTTCCGGATGCGTCTCGTCGAGGTATTCCATGATCGCCAGCGACTGGGTAATCACCCGGTCGCCGTCGAGCAGGCACGGCACCATCTCCTGCGGATTGAGCGCGCGGTAGTCCGCCGCATGCTGCTGGCCCCCGTCACGCACCAGGTGGACCGGCCGCGTCTCGTAGTCCAGCCCCTTCAGATTCAGCGCGATGCGCACGCGATACGCGGCACTGGAACGCCAGTAGCCGTAAAGCACCAAACCGGTAGCCATGAGCCGCCCCCCCCTGCGCAGACAGCCCGCAGTTTAGCCACAGTTGCCAGCCACGCGCATGGCTGGCAACCAGGTCGCCGCGCGGCGTTCCGTCATTCAGCCGCGTTTGCATCGGTACCCCACCCCCCGGACAATAGGTGGTTGATGCCCATTCGGGCCGTCCCCTTGTCCATTACCGGAGTTCCGCCGTGTCCGTCATCCGCATGAGTGACCTTGATCTGCGCGACCAGCGCGTGCTGATTCGCGAAGACCTGAACGTGCCGATTGACGACAACGGCCAGATCACCTCGACCCAGCGCCTCGACGCCGCCCTGCCGACGATCCGGGCCGCCCGCGATGCCGGCGCACGTGTGCTGGTGCTGTCGCACCTGGGCCGACCGAAGGAAGGCCAGTTCGACGCGGAATCCTCATTGGCGCCGGTCGCCGCATGGATCGGCGAACAGCTCGGCACGCCGGTGCGGCTGGTCGCCGACTATCTCGACGGTGTCGAGGTGGCTGCGGGCGAAGTGGTGCTGCTGGAAAACTGCCGCATGAACGTCGGCGAAGGCAAGGACGACGAAGCGCTGGCGAAGAAATATGCTGCGCTGTGCGACATCTTCGTGATGGACGCATTCGGCACCGCGCACCGCGCGCAGGCTTCGACGCACAGCGTGATCAAGTTCGCCCCGATCGCCGCCGCCGGCCCGTTGCTGTGCGCCGAGCTCGACGCTCTCGGCAAGGCGCTGGAGCATCCTGCGCATCCGTTGCTGGCGATCGTCGCCGGCTCCAAGGTGTCGACCAAGCTGACCCTGCTCGACAACCTGATCGGCAAGGTCGACCAGCTGATCGTCGGCGGTGGCATCGCCAACACCTTCATCGCCGCGATGGGCCACTCGGTCGGCAACTCGCTGTACGAGCCCGACCTGATCGACGCGGCGAAGAAGGTGCTGGCCGACGCGAAGCGTCGCGGCGCCGAGGTCCCGATGCCGGTCGACGTGGTGGTGGCGCCGGCGTTTTCCGCACAGGCTCCGGCCACGGTGAAGCCGGTCGACCAGGTCGGTGACGACGAGATGATCCTCGACATCGGACCGGAGACCGCCCAGGCCTATGCGGCGCTGATCGCCAAGGCGGGAACGGTGGTATGGAACGGTCCGGTCGGCGTGTTCGAATTCGACGCGTTCGGCCAGGGCACCGAGACGCTGGCCCGCGCGATCGCCGCATCGGATGCGTTCTCGATCGCCGGCGGCGGCGACACCCTGGCCGCGGTCGACAAGTACGGCATTGCCGATGACGTCTCCTACATCTCCACCGGCGGCGGCGCCTTCCTGGAATTCCTCGAAGGCAAGGAATTGCCGGCCGTCACTGCCCTGAAGGCGCGGGCCGCGAAATAATGCTCTGCCTGTTCGACCTCGACGGCACCCTGATCGATTCCGAGCACGGCATCACCGCCTGCGTGAGGCATGCGCTGGCGCGGCTGGACGTGCCGGCACCTCCGCACGAGGAATTGCGCCGCTGGATCGGCCCGCCGTTGCGGCACAGCTTCGCGCCGCTGCTGGACAACCATGCCGAACGGATCGAAGCCGCCGTGGAGTACTACCACGAGCGCTTCAATACGCTCGGCTGGCGCGAACACGAGATCTATCCCGGTATCGAGGCATTGATCGAGCGACTGCTGGCCGCCGGTCATCAACTCGCCGTGGTCACCAGCAAGCCACACCGGCACGCCGCGCCGATCATCGCCCACCTGCCGTTCGGCGAGGCCTTCCTGCGTTTGTATGGCCCGCATCCCGACAGCCCGCACAGCGAAAAGGCCTCGATGATTGCCGAGGCATTGACGGACTTCGATTGCGAGCCCGCCAATGCCGTGATGATCGGCGACCGCCACTTCGACATCGACGGCGCGGTGGCCAACGCCGTGCGCGGCATCGGCGTGCTGTGGGGTTTCGGCAGCCGTGCGGAGCTGGAGCAGGCCGGGGCCAGCGCGATCGCCGCGACCCCGGATGAACTCGCCGGATTGATCGGCTGATCTGGTGCTGCGGGAGCGACTGCAGTCGCTCCCGCGGGAATCAGCGGACGACGCGCTTCACCGCATCGACCACGTGGGCGACGGTGAAACCGAAGTGCTCGAACAGCTGCGGTGCGGGAGCCGAGGCGCCGAACGTGGTCATGCCGATCACCTCGCCATCCAGGCCCACGTACTTGCACCAGAAGTCGGCAGTCGCCGCCTCCACCGCCACGCGGGCGCGGCACCAGAGCGGCAACACGCCTTCGCGGTATTCCGGCGGCTGTGCGTCGAACACTTCGGTGCACGGCATCGATACCACGCGCACCGCCACGCCCTGCTGGGCCAGCGCACGCGAGGCTTCCATCGCCAGTTCCACTTCCGAGCCGGTGGCGATCAGGATGGCCTGGAACTTCGTGTCCAGCGGGTCGGACAGCACGTAGCCGCCACGCAGGATGTCGGCGACCTGCTCCGCGCTGCGCTGCTGATGCTTGAGGTTCTGGCGCGAGAAGATCAGGCACGACGGCGCGCCCTTGCGCTCGATCGCCGCTTTCCACGACACCGCCGATTCCACCGCGTCGCATGGTCGCCACAGATGGTTGTTCGGGATGTAGCGCAAGCTGGCCATGTGCTCGACCGGCTGGTGGGTCGGGCCGTCCTCGCCCAGGCCGATCGAGTCGTGCGTGTAGACGTGGATCGCGTGCGCCGGAATGAGCGCGCTCATGCGCACCGCGTTGCGCGCGTAGTCGGAGAACACCAGGAAGGTCGCGTCATACGGGATGAAGCCGCCGTGCAGCGCCACGCCATTGGCGATCGCGGTCATGCCGAACTCGCGCACACCGTAATAGACGTAATTGCCCTTGCCATCGGCACTGTTGCCGGTGGCGGCGTCGAGGCTGCCCTTCCACTTGGTGAGGTTGGAACCGGCCAGGTCGGCCGAGCCGCCGATCAGCTCCGGCAGCAGCGGGCCAAACGCATCCAGGGCCATCTGCGAGGCCTTGCGCGAGGCCACTTCCGGCCCTTCGGCCTGCAGCCTGGCAATGTATGCCTGCGATTTCTCGGCCCACTCGGCCGGCAATTCGCCCGCGACGCGGCGCTTGAATTCCGCCGCCAGCTCCGGGTGTACAGCGGCATACTTCGCGAAGGCGTCGTTCCACGCCTGCTCCGCTTCGCTACCCGCTTTCTTGTGATCCCAACCGGCATAGACCTCGGCCGGAATCTCGAACGGTGCGTGGTGCCAACCCAGTTGTTCGCGCGCGGCGGCGATCTCGTCCTTGCCCAGCGCGGCGCCGTGGCTCTCTTCCTTGCCCTGCTTGTTCGGCGCGCCGAAGCCGATGATGGTCTTGGCGCACACCAGGGTGGGCTTGTCGTTCTGCGCGGTGGCGGCGGCAATCGCCTTCTTCACGGCCTCGGCGTCGTGTCCGTCCACGCCACGGATCACGTTCCAGCCATAGGCCTCGAAGCGCGCCGGCGTGTCGTCGGTGAACCAGCCGTGCACTTCGCCGTCGATCGAGATGCCGTTGTCGTCGTAGATCGCGACCAGCTTGCCGAGCTGCCAGGTGCCGGCCAGCGAGGCCACTTCGTGCGAGATGCCTTCCATCAGGCAGCCGTCGCCGAGGAATACATAAGTGTGGTGATCGACCACATCATGGCCGGGACGGTTGAAGTGCGCCGCCAGCACCTTTTCTGCCAGCGCAAACCCGACCGCGTTGGCCAGGCCCTGGCCTAGCGGACCGGTGGTGGTTTCCACTCCCGGCGTTTCGCTGGCTTCCGGGTGGCCAGCGGTCTTCGAATGCAGCTGGCGGAAGCGCTTGAGCTGGTCCATCGGCAGGTCGAAACCGGTCAGGTGCAGCAGCGCGTACTGCAGCATCGAGCCGTGGCCGTTGGACAACACGAAACGGTCGCGATTGAACCACTTCGGATTGGCCGGGTTGAACTTGAGGAAGTCGTTCCACAGCACTTCCGCGAGATCGGCCATGCCCATCGGCATGCCCGGATGACCGGACTTGGCCGCCTCGACGGCGTCCATGGCAAGGGCTCGCACGGCATTGGCGAGTTCGCGGCGGGTGGTCATCGGGCAGTCTCCGGCGGGTGCAAAAGCGCTCATTGTCGCCGATAAGCCTGCTCGCTGTCGCCCGCGCCTGCCCTCTTAATTAGCGCTTAACCATTCTGCCCTGCGGTTTAGCGGGCTTCAGCATCGTCCCACTAGAAATACCCCCCGCAGCGCCATCCCCGAGGTGCTGCCCGACCGCGTACGTCCTCCCCAAGACTCGCGGCCCGGCCAAAAGAAGAAGGAGTACCCCATGAAAAAGAAACTGATCTTCCTCGCCCTTGCCTCCACCGCGCTGGTTGCCTTGCCTGCCTTTGCGCAGGACACCCAGGTCGCTTCCACGACCACCGACAGCACCGCTCCCGCGGGTGGCAACTATCAGCCCGCCCAGGCCGTCGGCAGCGGCAACTGGTTCATCGACGGCAGCGTCGGCCAGGCCCACGTCAACAAGGGGCCGTACAACGACCACCCGACCACCTATGCCATCAATGGCGGCTACCGCTGGAAGGTCGGCCCCGACGTGGGGCTGGGTGTGGACATCGGCTACAACGACCTCGGCAACTTCAAGCTGAAAAACGCCTTCAACAGCAACGACGTCAACCTTACCGATCGCCGCAACGCCCTGCGCGGCTGGACTGCCGGCGTCAACGGCAAGATCAGCGTGTGGCGCGGCCTGTATGTCAGCGGGCGGGCCGGGGTCTACGGCTGGAAGGGTCACGGCTATGCCAATCAGGACATCAACCGGCATGACCTCGACAAGGTCGACTACTACGGCGGCGCCGGCGTGGGCTACGACTTCAACGACCACTTCGGTCTGGGCCTGGCGTACGACTACTACCATGCGAGGAAGGACAACATCAGCCTGTCCACCGACACCGCATCGCTGACCGCTGAATATCGCTTCTGATACCGGCTGGCCCGATGGCGCGAGCCTGCGCCATCGGGTCTCGGTTAACGCCAGCTTAATACTGTACCAATCGGTATTGAATCTTCGGCCGGGTACACCATCTAAGTGTTCAAGTGTCGCCGCCCTGCCTGGGCAGCGCACCTGCAGCAGCGGCCACTTCCCCCGGGCCGACTGCCATGACAACAACGGAGACTCCCCCATGAAAATGAAAAAAACCCTGCTCGCCCTGACCCTCGGCACCGCCGGCCTGCTGGCCACATCGGCTGCCTTTGCCCAGAGCACACCGACCCACAACGACGGCTGGTTCGTCAACGGCAACGTGGGCAGGACCTCGATCGACCACGGTGCCTACAACGACAGCGACACGGGTTACGGCATCAACGGCGGTTACCGCTGGGCACTGAGCCCGTCGGTCGCGCTGGGCGCCGAGGTGGGTTACAACGACCTGGGCAATATCCACGCGAAGAACATCTTCAACAGCCAGCCGGTGGTTGCAGACGGCAAGTCCCAGCTGCACGGCTGGACCGCCGGCGTGAACGGCCACTTCAACGTCAGCCCGAACTGGTACGTCAGCGCACGCGGCGGCATCTACGGCTGGAAGGGCCACGGCCTGAGCAACGACGAGAACCCGATCCGCAAGGGCCTGGACGACACCAGCTGGTACGCCGGCGCCGGTGTGGGCTACGACTTCAGCAACAACGTCAGCGTCGGCCTGAACTACGACTACTACGATGCGAAGAAGGATCGCGTGGACCTGAGCACCGACATGGTCTCGGTCAGTGCGGAATACCGCTTCTGATTCCGTTCCACATTGCTGGATGAGCAACAGAAAGGGCGCCGCAAGGCGCCCTTTCTCTTTCTGTTGCAGGAAGGTCGCACGTCGTCACTCGTCCTCGGCTTCACTGGCGAAAGTTCGCCCTTATAATCGCAGCGCCTCGGCGAGGATCGCCAGGCTCGACAGGAACGTCGAATCTTTCTCCACAAGGGGCTTTCAATGAACAAGACTTTTGCAACGCTTGCCGTCGCGGTCGCCGGCATCTTCGCCATGCCCGGCGTCCAGGCCAAGGACCTGACCGGCTGGTTCGTCAACGCCGGCGCCGGGCGCGTCAACTACCACGCTACCGTGGGTCAGTACGACCTGGGCAGCGACCACGGTACCGCCGGCATCCTCAACGTGGGCTACCGCACCCAGTTCATCGGCTTCGAGGCTGGCTACACGAACCTCGGCAGCCTCAAGTCCGGCGAGCCGGGCCTCTATCGCGACAAGCTTTCCGGCGATGGCTGGACCGCCGGCATCAATGGCCACTTCAACCTGACCCCGCAGTGGTACGTCTCGGCGCGCGCCGGTCTGTTCTCGTGGAAGCTGCACGCCACGGAAACGGTCTATGCCGGTGGCACCAGCCAGACCTACAGGGACAGCACGCAGGCGACCAACGGCTACGCCGGCATCGGTACCGGTTATGACATCAATCGTCATTGGAGCGTGGGCGCGGCGTTCGATTACTACGACATCTCCAAGCGTTCGAATATCGGCCGTCTGGACATTGGCAACCGCGTATTCTCGGTGAACGCCGAATACCGTTTCTGAAAACGGCGGCTTGCGACAAAAAAAGGGCGCCTCGCGGCGCCCTTTTTTCATTCGCATCATTTGCAGCGTCAGCGCGTGATCCTACTTGCCACTGTTCCACTGGCCGAGCGCAGCCAGGCCGTTGTCGCGGGCGCGGGCGTGGACGGTCTTCTGGGCGTCGGCGTAGTTCGCCGTCATGTCCTTCGACCACAGCTTCAGCGCCGCCTGCTGCATGGCGCGACCATACGAGAACGACAACGGCCAGGGATGCGGGCCGAGCTGGTTCATGGCATTCAGGTGCGCGGTGGACTGCTGGTCGGTCTGCCCGCCCGACAGGAACACGATGCCCGGCAGCGAGGCCGGCACGGTGGTCTTGAGCACGCGCACGGTGGCCTCGGCGACTTCCTCGACGTCGACCTGGTCGTCCGAATCCTTGCCCGGGATGACCATGCTGATCTTCAGGATGGTGCCTTCGAGCATCACGTTCTGCTCGTACAGCGCGTTGAACAGGCTGCGCAGCACCGCCTCGTGCACTTCATAGCTGACCTCGATGCTGTGATCGCCGTCCATCAGCACTTCCGGCTCGACCATCGGCACCAGACCGGCTTCCTGGCACAGCGCGGCGTAACGCGCCAGCACGTGGCAGTTCGCCTCGATCGCGGTGGAGCTGGGGTTGTCCTCGGAGATGTTGATCACCGCGCGCCACTTGGCGAACTGCGCGCCGAGTTTCGCGTATTCCTGCAGGCGCTCGCGCAGGCCGTCGAGACCTTCAGTGACCACGTCGCCGGGAAAGCCGGCCAGCGGCTGCGGCCCCTTGTCGACCTTGATGCCGGGGATGATGCCGGCCTTTTTCATGACCTGGGTGAACGGCACGCCGTCCTTGGTCGACTGGCGAATCGTCTCGTCGTACAGGATCGCGCCGGAGATATGCTCGTTCAGGCCCGGCGTGGTCAGCAGCAGCTCGCGGTAGGCCCGACGATTCTCTTCGGTGTTCTCGATGCCGACGGCCTCGAAGCGCTTCTTGATGGTGTTGGTCGACTCGTCGATGGCGATGATGCCCTTGCCCGGCGCGACCATCGCCAGGGCAATGCTTTCGAGATCTTCAATACTCATGACGACTCCGTGGTGCGAGGGCGAGATGCGCCTGCACGAGGTTGAGCCGCCTCGAAGCCGAAGCGGCATGGTTCAAAACGGCAATTATAGGCCAGTTTGGCGAGACGGACGCGTGGACACCGGCCAGGCAGGCGGGCCGGGTTCGCCGGTCCGCGCCGTCAATCATTCAGGGCGCGAAACCCGGCAGCTTGCAGGCATCCATCAACTTCTGGCGCTCGGCGGGGTCTTCCGGTGCGTTGAACGGCACGATGTAGCTGGTCGCCACCGGCTCGCCAATGCGGTTGCTCAGCGAGGGACCGTAGCGAAAATTGGAAACCGCGCTGCGCGCCACCGGGCCGAGATCGCTCCTGGGCACCACTTTCACCACTTTCACGTCCATCGGCACGCCGTCGGAACCGATCGTGTACGTCACCGCCGCGCAACCGGGCTTGTCCAGGTTCAGCCCGCTGTTCGGCGCATCCATCTGCACCTTCGTGTTGAGCAGGATCCAGTAGCGATACAGGTCCTTCTGGTCGACCTTGCGGCGCCTGCGCCAGTACGGGCGCGACGAAACCCAGTGCCAATGCCAGCAACAGTCCCTGGCGAAGCGGACGAAACGAGGTTTTCATGGCGATCTCCTGTGCCGGATTTGTCGGTCGAAGTGTAACCGCCCGGCCGTTCGACGCCAGTCAACACGACGCCCAGGGGACAGCTGCGCGTCAGTATCAGAGGTCGCGCAGGCTCTCGACCATGCCCTCGGCACCGACCGATAGCAGCTTCAGGGTATTGGTGCCGCCACCCTGGCCGACATGGTCGCCATGGGTGAGCACCACGCGGTCGCCCTCGCTCAGGCGGTCTTGCGCGAACAGCTGCTGCACCGCCGTGCGGGCGGTCGCGGCCGAACTCAGGCCCTCGTGCGAAAACGCCACCGGCTGCACGTCGCGCAGCAGCAGCATGCGCCGCCGCGCGTCGGCCAGCGGCGAAAGCGCATAGATCGGGATCGCCGTGCGATAGCGCGACAGCCATTGCGCGGTGGCGCCGGATTCGGTCAGCGCCACGATCGCGCGCACGCCCAGCTCGCCGGCCAGCAGCATCGACGCCAGCGCGATCGCCTGGTCGGTACGGTCCAGCCGGTGGCCGCCGGTGGTCAGGTCCTCCTTCGGCTCGAACTGGCGCTCCGCGCCAAGGCAGATCCGGCGCATCGCCGCCACCGCCTTGTCCGGATGCGCACCGGCCGCGGTTTCCTCCGACAGCATCACCGCGTCGGTGCCGTCGATCACCGCGTTCGCCACGTCGAGCACTTCGGCGCGGGTCGGGATCGGCGAGCGCACCATCGACTGCAGCATCTGCGTGGCGGTGATCACCGCACGATTGCGTTGCACCGATTCGCGGATGATCTTCTTCTGCAGGCCGGGCAGTTCGGCATCGCCGATTTCCACGCCCAGGTCGCCGCGCGCCACCATCACGACATCGGAGGCGTCGATGATCTCGCCCAGCACCGGGATCGCGTCGGCGCGCTCGATCTTGGCCACCAGCGCGGCGTTGCCGCCAGCCTCGTGCAGCAGGCGGCGGGCCTGGTGCATGTCCTCGGCCGACCGCACGAACGATACCGCCAGGAAATCGGCACCGATCTCGGCGGCCAGCTTGATGTCGGCCTTGTCCTTGTCCGACAGCGCCGTTACCGAAAGGCCGCCGCCTTGCCGGTTCAGCCCCTTGCGGTTGGACAGCTTGCCGCCGATCAACACCCGGCAACGCACCTCGCTGCCAACCACCTCGAGCACGGTCAATGCGACCAGGCCGTCATCCAGCAGCAACACGTCGCCGGGATGCACGTCCTGCGGCAATTCGTAGTAGCTGACACCGACACGCGAAGCGTCCCCCGGCGGCACGCCGGGTCGGCAATCGAGTACGAACGGCGCTCCGTCGACCAGTTCGACGGGGCCGTCGGCAAACGTCTCGATGCGGATCTTCGGCCCCTGCAGATCGGCCAGGACGCCGACCTCGCAACCAGCCGCGGCCGACGCGGCGCGCACCGCGTTGGCACGTGCACGATGATCGTCCGGCAGGCCGTGCGAAAGGTTCAGGCGCACCACATTGACGCCTTCGGCGATCAACTTGTCGAGCATGCCCGGCACGTCGGTGGCGGGCCCCAGGGTGGCGACGATCTTGGTTCGGCGAAACGTGGTATCGGTCATTCCACCGAGGCTAGCAGATGTGGAACGCGGTGCCAGCCCTGCAAACGTATGCAATGGATGTCTGGATGTCCGGACGTCGGTTCTCCTGCGGCCTCGCCCGTGTTGCCGGTCAATCCGCCAGTGCGAGGTTGAGCACGTCGGCGAGCCTTCGGCCTGCCTGGCGCAGGCGCAGCTCGGCGACCGGCAGCTCGGCCTTGACGTAGGCCTTGTCGATCTTGTGCCCGGGCGGGTAGAAGCCCGCTTCGGCGGTGATCCGGCAGGACTCCTCGGCCCATTGCGCGTAGGGGTTGTCCAGCGGCGCGATCGGTGCCGGCAGCGTTACCGGAACCGGCGAATCCAGCGCCTGTGCATATGCCTGCCGGTCCATGTTGCGGGTATACAGCATCTTCGAATCCCACACCTTGTGCAGGTTCGCGCCGTTGCCGTCGAACTGCACCTGATAGGTGTTGCCGCCCTTGTCGTCGCGATAGCCGGCGTGCAGAGGCTGATGGATGTCGCCCACGAAATGCACCACGAACTTCAGTGCCCGGAGGCGTATCTTGTCCGACTGCGAGCGGTCGCCCAGCACGCCGATGTAATAAGGCAGCGCGGCCACCACGCAACGGCCGTCGCGACAATCGCGCGGCGGCACGTAGTCGCAATCGCTGCCGCCGCGGAAGTTGACATAGTGCTGGCTGCGCGTCTGTTTCCATAGCGACGCCTGCGCCGGATCGTCCTGCATCTGGTCGGGCCAGTTGGCGACGTCCGCCAGCCTTTGCGTGTGCTCCGGCGCCAGCAGGCGCTCCACCTCCGCTTCGGCGACCGGACTCAGGTGGCGCTGCGCCAGCTCGGCGACGACGCTGTGGCCGAGCGGGCCCCACGCCTGCGCCAGTGGGGCCAGCACCAGCATGGCCACAGCGATGGCGATGACGATGGAGCGGCGTGATGTGGCCATGGAATCTTCCGGCTGAACGGGGCCTCAGTCTGCCATGGTGATGGCTGCATCCGGGCGGTTCGATCGTCATTCATTGTAAGATTGACAACTGAAACTTCGGTGCAGCGGCCCGCGCTCACCCACCATCGTCGCAACAGCCCACAGCAAACGGAGAACGTCCTTCATGGCCATCAAGGTCGGCATCAACGGCTTCGGCCGCATCGGTCGCAACGTGCTGCGCGCAGCCGTGCAGAATTTCGGCAACGACATCGAGATCGTGGCGATCAACGACCTGCTCGAGCCGGACTACCTCGCCTACATGCTGAGCTACGACTCGGTGCACGGCCGCTTCAAGGGTGACGTGAAGATCGAGAACGGCCAGCTGCTGGTCAACGGCAAGACCATCCGCCTGACCCAGGAGCGCGACCCCGCCAACCTGAAGTGGAATGAAGTGAACGCCGATGTGGTGCTCGAATCCACCGGCCTGTTCCTGACCAAGGAAACCGCGCAGAAGCATCTGGACGCCGGCGCGAAGAAGGTGATCCTGTCCGCGCCGTCGAAGGACGACACGCCGATGTTCGTCTACGGCGTCAACGACAAGACCTACAAGGGCGAGGCGATCATCTCCAATGCCAGTTGCACCACCAACTGCCTGGCGCCGATCGCCAAGGTCATGCACGACAAGTGGGGCATCAAGCGCGGCCTGATGACCACCGTGCATGCAGCCACCGCGACGCAGAAGACCGTCGACGGCCCGAGCAACAAGGACTGGCGCGGCGGCCGCAGCATCCTGGAAAACATCATCCCGTCCTCGACCGGCGCGGCCAAGGCGGTCGGGGTGGTGATCCCCGAACTCAACAAGAAGCTCACCGGCATGAGCTTCCGCGTGCCGACCGCCGACGTCTCCGTGGTCGACCTCACCGTCGAGCTGGAGAAGGATGCCAGCTACGCCGAGATCTGCGCCGAGATGAAGGCGCAGAGCGAAGGCGCACTGAAGGGCATCCTCGGCTACACCGAGGACAAGGTGGTCGCCACCGACTTCCGCGGCGAAACCTGCACCTCGGTGTTCGATGCCGATGCCGGCATCGCGCTGGACAGCACCTTCGTCAAGCTGGTCAGCTGGTACGACAACGAATGGGGCTACTCGAACAAGTGCCTGGAAATGGTACGCGTCATCGCGAAGTAATCATCCCGGCCGGCAACACCGAAGCCCGCGTCGACCTCGATCGGCGCGGGCTTTTTCATGGGTGATCGCCGATCAGCGCGCTTCCATCCGCGCGGCCGCGCGAACGCCGATCCAGGCCTTGATCGAAGCGATCACCAGCGGTATGGCACCGAAGCCGATGAAGATCAGGTCGGCCGGCAAGCGCATCCACTCGACCAGGTGCGAGCGCGGCATCGCCAGATACTCTGCGCTGCGCGCATGCCAGTAACCATGCTCGACCACGTCCCACAGCTGCATCACGCCGCTGGGGAAGAGGCTCATGATGATCATCAGGCCCAGCCCGATATTGGTCCCCCAGAACGCCACCTTGATGTACTTCTCGATGCCGGGCCAACGCGCGTCGCTGCTGGCCTGGCGCAGGCACGAACACCATCAGCGCGATGGCCAGCATGCCGAACACGCCCATCAGTGCCGCATGGCCATGGTTCGGCGTGATCTGCGTGCCGACTTCGTAATAGCTGACGATCGGCAAGTTGATGAAAAAGCCGAACATGCCCGCGCCGACGAAGTTCCAGAAGCCCACCGCCATCAGGAAGTAGAACGTCCACTTGTGCGGCACCGCCACGGCCTTTCCACACACTTCGCAATCACCGCGAGTGGTGCGCACGAAATCCCAGGCGTCCAGCGTCAGCAAGGTCAGCGGCACTACCTCGAGTACCGAGAACAAGGCCGACAGCGACATGTTGAAGTTCGTGTGACCGGTGAAATACCAGTGGTGCCCCGTCCCGATCAGGCCGCCGAGGAAGTACAGGATGGCATCCAGGTAGATCACCCGCAGCGCCACGTTGCGACGTGTAAGGCCCAGTTGGTAGAAGGTCAATGCAACCACCGTGGTGGCGAAGAACTCGAAGAAGCCTTCGACCCACAGATGGATGATCCAGAAACGCCAGGTATCGACCACGGTGTAATTGGTCCTGGCGCCGAAGAACAGCGCCGGCACATAGAACACCGGAATGGCGACCGCCGCGAACATGAACATCCGCGCCAGCGGCCGTGCCGCCGGATTGGCCACCGCACGCGGACGCGCCAGCACCCACAAGATCGCAAACCAGACCAGCAGACCGACCACGAGCAGGTACTGCCACACGCGTCCGAGCTCCAGGTATTCCCACCCCTGGTCGCCGAACCAGAACCACAGATTGCCCAGTTTCTGCTCCATCCCGGCCCAGACGCCGAGCAGACTGCCGCCGATCACCACCGCGAACGCGACAAACAACACGTGGACCCAGCCCGCCAGCCAGCGCGGCTCGTCATCCGGTGCACGCAACGAACGGCCGAGGAACAAGGCCGCGGCGACGTACGCTGTGGCGATCCAGAAGATCGCGGTCTGCAGATGCCAGGTCCGCAGCAGGTTGCTTGGGAAGATGTTTTCCAGCTGGAAACCGTAGAAGCTGCCCGGGTCGGCGCGGAAATGCGCCACGCCGCCGCCGACCAGGGTCTGCATCAGGAACAGCAAGCTCACCACCACGAAGAACTTCACCAGCGCACGCTGGCCCGGGCTGGATTGCCCCGGCAGCAACTGCGGGTGCACATGATGACCGCGGCTGATCCAGCCCAGGTAATCGAACTTGCCGAATGCCAGCAGTACGGTCGCTATGCCGGCCAGCAACACCAGCAGGCTCAATGCACTCCACAGCAAGGCACTGCCGGTGGCGACATTGCCCACGCTGGGGTCGTAGGGGAAGTTGTTGGTATAGGAAGCGTCCGTGCCCGGTCGCGTCGCCACCGAGGCCCACGCAGCCCAGGTCACGAAGGCGGTGAACTGGTGCAGCTCGGCAGGATCGCTGATCAGGTTCGGTTTCAGCCCGCCGTTTCTGGTCGGATCCTTGAAATACCGGGTCCAGTGGCCGATTTGCCGACGGTAGGCGATGGCCTCCGGTTCGATCAGACGCAAGACGCCGCTCTGCGCGTCGTAGCGGTTCGCCTTCAGCGTTACCGCGGATTCGGCATGCACCGCCGCCCGTTGTTGCGGGTCCAGCTCAGTCATGGGCTTGCCGTACTGCTTGCCCGCGATCGCGGACGCGGTGTCTTCACCCAGGCGATGCAAGGCCTCGGCGGAATAGTCCGGACCCAGGTACGCGCCATGCCCCCAGATGCTGCCGTTGTCCATCAGGCCGTACTTGAGAAACACCGCCTGACCGTCACGAATATCGTCGCCTGTAAACAGCACGGCGCCCTGGGCGTCCACCACTTGCGCGGGGATGGGTGGCGCATTGCGGTAAGCCAGCGAGGTGATCGCCAGCAACCCGGCAAAGCCGATCACCATCACGATGGCCACCGTTCGCAACCACCACGGCGACAATTCAGTATCGTCCTCGGTCAACGGCTGTGCGGCTTCATTCATCGCGGCTTCCTCCGGCATGGCGAGAGATGGCAAGCCAGCAGCGCAACGGGAGATCCACACGACCCCGGCCATGTCCGTTGAACCCGCTTGCGTGTGTCTGAGCGAGGCCCCTTCCCCAGGCCATCGCGTCGACCGATCAACCATAAACCTTTTTGCGCCGCCAAGTATCAGCGCGCGAGACCTGATGCCGTATCAGCGCTTGAGCAGCGGCAGCTTGTCCGGTATGCCATCCCACTTGGCAGCATCTTCCATCGCCGGGATCTTGCTGGTCAGTACCGGCCACTCGCGCGCCAACTCAGCGTTGATCGACATGAAGATCTCCTGCCCGGCGGGTACGTCGAGCTCGGGGAAGATCGCTCCCACCGGACATTCCTCGACGCACAGCGTGCAGTCGATGCATTCGTCCGGGTCGATCACCAGGAAATTGGGGCCTGCGTGGAAACAGTCCACCGGACACACCTCGACGCAATCGGTGTGCTTGCAGTTGATGCAATTTTCGGTGACGACGTGCGTCATCTTGCCTCCTTCCGACGCCTGCCGGTGTGTGACTAGAGTGTCGATCACGGCAGTGTCGACGGCCATGATCCATGTCAGTGCCCACACTGCGCCGCCATCACACAATCCACTGACGCCCCACCTTCCCCAAGGAGCACCTTCCGATGCGCAAACTGATTGCCATTGTCCTGCTCGGCCTGCTCTCCACTCCCTTGCTGGCCGCCGAATGCGCCACCACGGTCGAGGCCAACGACGCCATGCAGTTCAACACCAGGACGATTACCGTCCCCAACACCTGCAAGTCGTTCCAGGTGACCTTGAAGCACACCGGCAAGCTGCCGGTCACCGCGATGGGACACAACTGGGTGCTGTCGCACGGCAACGACGAATCCGGCGTGATTGCGGACGGGATGAAGGCCGGCGCCGCCAACAGCTACGAAAAGCCGGGCGACCCGCGCATCATCGCTCACACCAGGCTGATCGGTGGCGGCGAGTCGGACACCGCCTCGATCAACGTGGCCAAACTGAAAGCGGGCGAGCAGTACGCCTTCTTCTGTACCTTCCCCGGTCATGCCGCGCTGATGAAGGGCACTTTGAGCTTGAGCCAGTAAGCTTCAGGCACCAGCAACGCATCCGGCTGTCAGGGCCGGATGCGATTTTTTTGTTGGTCGGTACACCACACCTCGCTCCAACCTCGGATCACCATGTCCCGCATGAACCCGCAATCGCCACTGGAAGAACCGGACCTGGCCAGGCTGGTCGACCATTTCTACGAAAAGGTGCGATGCGACGCGCAAATCGGTCCGATCTTCAATGCAGCCGTACACGACTGGGATGAACACAAGCGTCTGCTCACCTCATTCTGGGCTTCGGTGGCCCTGCGCGCGAGCAGCTATCGCGGCAACCCGATGGGCGCGCACCGCCCGCATCCGATCCGCGTCGAGCACTTCGACCGCTGGCTCGCATTGTGGAAGGAAACCTGCCTGGAAGAGCTGGACGAAATCCACGCGCTGCAGATGATGGAATACGCCGAACGCATCGGCCGCAGCCTCAAGTACGGGCTCGGCATTCACCCGCAGGCGCGATCCTTCGGTGTGCCGGTCGTCGGCAGCGGCCACTGAGAAGCATGGCGAAACCCGTCCGCTGGAAGCGACTTCGGTCGCGATGGCCTTTCTGGAAGACCATCAACAGCATCGCGACTGAAGTCGCTCCCGCAATCCCTGCGCACGACCGAAGAAAACCGCCGTGCGCAGGCCGTGTTTCCGCAACGCCTCGTTCAGCCCAACGCCTTCAATGCCGCGTCGTAGTTCGGCTCATGTCCGATCTCGCTGACCAGTTCGGCGTGGATCACCTTGTCGTGTTCGTCCAGCACCAGCACCGCGCGCGCGGCCAGACCAGCCAGCGGGCCACTGGCGATCGCCACGCCGTAGTCGTTGAGGAACTGGCGGCCACGCATCAGTGACAAGTTGACCACCTTGTCCAGACCTTCGGCGCCGCAGAAACGCGCCTGCGCGAACGGCAGGTCGGCCGAGATGCACAGCACCACGGTGTTGTCGAGCTTGCCGGCCAGCTCATTGAAGCGGCGCACCGAGGTGGCACACACACCGGTATCAACACTCGGGAAGATGTTCAGCACCTTGCGCTTGGCGACGTAGCTGGACAGCGCCATATCGGACAGGTCGCCGGCGACCAGCGTGAACGCCGGTGCGGTCGAACCCACTGCAGGAAACTGGCCATCGACGTTGATCGGCTGGCCCTTGAACGTGACATCGGACATCGTGCACCTCGTACATGGAAGGATGACTACAAGTAGAACATGGTCTTGGCCAGGAACACGATGCCGATCATCAGACCCAGCACGATGCGATGGGTATGCCTGAACCGGCACAGGTCCATCCTGCCGCGGCGCATCGCCCACATCGCATTGACGAATACGCCGAGCACGCCGAACGCCAGCAGTACCTTCAGCAGCAAGAGATTGCCGACGCGCGAGCCGACACAGGCGGTACCGTCGCAGCGGATGTCGAACAACAGCCCGCCGCTGAGGAACAGCACGACCACCACCGCCGGCATGAACCGGCGCACCCGCGCCATCACCGCCCGCTCGATGCGCTGCATCACCTCGACATCGAAGTGCCGGTGCAACGATTCGATCACCAGCACCTCGAACGCCACCGCGCCGACGAACACGATCGCACAGGACAAGTGCAGCAACACGATCCACGGATACCAGGCACCCATGCAGATTCTCCCGGAACTTTGCCGAAAGTCTGCGCGCGGCCGCCAGTTGTCGCGCTGACCTGGGTCAAGCCCCGGCCGCGCATGAGCATGTCAGCGAGCTCGTGCGACCACCTTGCGTATCGCCGCCACGAAGTCGGGATCCAACGTGCCGATCACCGTGGTGCGGGCGGCAATGCGGCCGTCGGCATCGAGCAGGATCAGCTCGCTGCTGTGATTGAACTCGCCATCGGGCAGTTGCCGGTACTGCAGGCCGAGCACGCCGGACAGCTGGCGCACCTGCGCCGGCTCGGCCCGGGCCAGGGTCCAGAACCGCGGGTCCAGATTGCGCTTCTGCGCGTACGCACGAAGTGCAGTCACGTCGTCGTTGGCCGGGTCGAAACTCACCGCCAGCAAGTCGATCCGATCACGTACGGCCGGCTCCAGCGCGTTGCGGGTCAGCCGCAGGCTGTCGATGATCATCGGGCAGACCATCGTGCAGGAGGTATAGAACATCGTTATCAGTTGCGGCCGTCCACGCCGCGCGGACAGCATCTGCTGCCGGCCGTCCTGGCCGGTCAATTGCACCGGCAGCTGGTACACCGAATCGCCAGGCAACGGCGTGGCAGCGTGGACACTGCCGCCCAGCAGCAAGAGCATCGCAAGAGATGACAGCAGGTGTTTCATGACGGTTCCTCAAGCGGACTTCGCGCAGCGGAAGCCCATGTTGTTGGTAGTGTCGGCGGCCTTCAGCGCAGACAACATCGCGATGCGCATCAGCACCGCGTAGTTTTCCTTGTCCTGCAGGCTGAGTGCGCCGGCACCGCAGAACTTCAGCAGATCCGGATCGCCCTGGTCGCGGCTGTCGCTGGCGACTATCAGGGCATTGAAGTCGTCGACCCATTCCCATACCAGACCGTTGATGTCGTGCACGCCGTAGACGTTGGCGGGGCCGCCGATCTCCGGCAGCGCCGTGCTGGAAGGGCGCGAGTACCAGCCCAGGATGCTTTCGCGCCAGGCCGGATCGGCGCGTGCATCGCGGCGGGTGGCATCGGCCGCCGCGGCGAACTCCCACTCGTACCAGCTCGGCAAACGCGCCTGCTCGCTTTCGCAATAGGCCTGCGCCGCAAACCAGCTGACCCGGGTCACCGGTTGGCGCGACCGGGCCTGCTCGCCGAGCACATCGGCGCCGGCCCAGTGCGTGAGGTAACGCAGGTCGGCGAGGATGGGTGCCACCTGATCACGCCGCCATTGCGGATGGGCTTGCACGAACGCCAGGAACTCGGCGTTGGTGACCGGCTCGGTGCGCAGGCGGAACGGCGCGACCTGCGCCGCGGCCGCCTTCCCGTCCGCCGGCAAGACGCTGGTGAAACGCCCTCCCGGCAGCGGCGACGTAATCCGCCGCCGCTGCCGGAAGCGCCAGCAGCAGGCCCAGACCAGGCCAGTGCCATGACACGCATCTCAGTGCTCCGCTGCCGCTGGAGGTGTCGCCGCCGCGCGGGCCTTGGCCACCTCGTCCTTGCTGAACTGGCCACCGGGGTTGTCCCAGCTGTTGATCACGTAAGTGAGGATGTTGGCCACCTCGTCGTCGGTCAGCTGCGACATCGGCGGCATCACCGAGTCGTACTCATGGCCGTTGACGGTGACCTTGCCGGTCAGGCCATGCGTCACGATGGTCATCGCACGCTTGGGATCGGCGGCCAGGAAGTCGGACTTCGCCAATGGCGGGAACACGTTGGCCAGACCTTCTCCGTTGGACTGGTGGCAAACCGAGCAGGTGCCGGTGAACAGCTGCTTGCCCGCGGCGATCTGTTCGTCCTTCGTCAACGTACCGGCCGCATGCGCATGCGCCGCCGTCGTAACGGCATGTCAGATTCGGCTCGGCGCGATCGCCGAGGTAAACCGAATCGACCTCCTTGCCCGAGTAGACCGACTTGTTCTCCGGACCATCCACCTTCAGGATGCCCAGCGCACCCTTGTTGAAGGCGCGGAAGATCGAGTGATCGACCAGCACGTAGCTGCCCGGCACGTCGGTGTGGAACTCGACGATCGCAGCGCCGCCGGACGGGATCAGCGTGGTCTGCACGTTTTCCTGCGGATGCGTGCCGCCTTCGGGCTGCACCTTGTCGAAGATCTCGCCGATCACGTGGAAGCTGGAGATCAGGTTCGGGCCGCCGTTGCCGACGAACAGGCGCACTTTTTCATTGGTCTTGGCGGTCAGCGCGTTGTCGCCGGTGAGCGCGCCTTCCTTGCCGTTGAACAACACATAGGTCGGGTGCTCGTCGATCGCCTTTTCCATGTCGAACGGCTGATGGCCCTTCTCGCGATATTTGCCGGTGGTGTAGAAGTCGCCCTGCATCACGTAGTACTCGTGATCGACCGGGCTCAGGCCTTCCGGTGGCTCGACCAGGATCAGGCCGTACATGCCGTTGGCGATGTGCATGCCGACCGGCGCGGTGGCGCAGTGGTAGACGTAGATGCCCTGGTTGAGCGCCTTGAAGGTGAACTGCGACTCGTGCCCCGGCGCGGTGAAGCTCGACGCCGCGCCGCCGCCCGGACCGGTCACCCCGTGCAGGTCGATGTTGTGCGGCATCTTGCTGTCCGGCGAGTTCTTCAGGTGGAACTCCACCGTGTCGCCCTGGCGCACGCGGATGAAGCTGCCCGGCACGGTGCCGCCGAAGGTCCAGAAGGTGTAGCTGACGCCTTCGGAGATCGGCATCTCCTTCTCGACCACTTCCAGCTCCACGATCACCTTCGCCGGATAGTTGCGATGGATCGGTGGCGGAACGTGCGGCGGGCTGGTCAGCACGGCATGGATCGGCTCGCCCTGCGGCGGGCCGAAATCGCCACGCTCGGAAGCAACCGAGGTGCTGGCCGTGGGCGTGGCGGCGGCCGGTGCGGACGAGGTCGACGGTTTGCCGGAACACGCCGCCAGCGCGAGCATCGCTGGCAGCAACTAGGTAGCGGTATGGACGTGTCATCAACGTTCTCCCTGGGCCTGACGCCAGACTACGAGAACTCGAAGTGTCACGTTTGACCTGGGTCAATCCTGATCGATTCGACGCGTCGCTGCGTCACCCTGCCACAGCCCCTGGACTACCCTGGCTTCAGCCCGGCTTGCCGTCCACGCGCGGCGTCAGGTAGATCCACGCCGAACGCAGCACCCACGGCAGGAACGCCAGCAGCCAGCCGTACGCGGCGATCACCAGCCACAGGTAGACGTCGCCGCCGAACTCGGCGCGGATGCGCACCAGCACCACCAGCTGCAGCAGCGCGAAGCACACCCACGGCACCGCGCCCATCTGCATCGGCCGGCCCGAGTGACCCTGGGTCACGCGCGTCACCATCGCCACCAGCATCGAGCCGAAGTAGCCGATCGCCAGCGCATGCAGCGGCGCGCGGAAGAACAGCAGCTCGCCGCTGCGGGCATAGATCACGTCCTGCACCGCATACAGTGCGAACGCCACCGGCAGCCACGCAAACGACAGGTGCAGCACGGCCAGCACGCCGGGCCGCATCGCCTTCCACGGCTGCCATGCCAGCGCATGCCAGGCGAACACCAGTGCCAGCGGAATGTCGGCCAGCCACAGCCAGCCCAGCGCGCCGCGCCAGTCCAGCAGCAGATGCGCCAGCAGCAGCACCCAGACCACCGGCAGGCTCCAGCGCGGGCGGATCACCGTGTAGCCCTTGATCATGTTGCCGCTGAAGAACGGCAGCATCCGGTGCGTGACCGAGAAGAAGATCGGCAGCAGCAGGCCGAAGGTGCCCAGCCGCACGGCCAGTTGCGCACACTCGTCTGGCGCACCGAACAGATAAGCGACAAACGCGACCAGGCCGAACGAGCCCAGCGCCAGCGCCAGCACGCACGAACGCGCGTGGTCGTTGCGATCGCGCGAAGCGCGCAGTACCGACGCCAGTGTGACCAGCCCGACCAGGTAACCGGCCAGCATCATCACGAAGCCCAGCTTGAGCAGCCACGACAGATCCAGCAGGCCCACGTTGGCCAGCACATAGCCGCCGAACACCAGGCCGGCCACCGGCACATAGCGCGAACGCGGCAGCGAAGGCTGGTTCAACCAGCGCGGAAACACCGTCAGCAGGAAGCCGAACATGAAAAGCGGAAACATGCCGTACTGGATCAGCATGCCGTGCGCATACGCCGGCGTGATCGTCGGCTGTGGCCAGCCGCCCAGCCCGAAGCGCATCCAGGTCAACTCCAGCGCCCACCACGCCATGCTCGAGCAACACGGCGATGGAGCCGGCCAGAAACAGCAATCGATGGGGCGCCGAAGCGAGCAAGGCCGGCAGCTCGGCGAACGTGGCGGGCCTGATCGGGGAAGTGGAAGACGAAGGTTCAGCCATGATGGCGTCCGGCCGAATCAGGATGGTCCGTCATGTTGGCAGATCGAGGGAAGCTGCGCCCATGATCTGGGTCAGGCGCTGACCGTGACCACGCGCATGCAGGTATTCCAGACGCATGCACCGTCATCTCCGGTGGCTACCACCGGAAGCGGCTAGCGGAGAAGCTTGGCAGCTTGCGCGAACAGCAGCCGCCGCGGCCCGCCAAGCGGCAATCGGACAACCCGCGGGAGCGATCGGCATGCCACGTCACGGCCCGCGACATCCGCGCAGGACCCACCGGCTCACCGGCACCGTGGTACACGGGCACGGCGGACGCATCCGGCAGATTCGCGCCGCGTCTATTAGGCGTATGCTCAGCGCGCTTTGCCGGGTCACGAAGCGCTCCGGGGGGACCCATGACCCTCCACAGTTGGGGCAGCCGCCCCGAGGAAGGCATTCATGAAACGCATGACTGTATGGCTGGTACCCGCGATCGCGCTGCTGTGCATCGGCAGCGTCCAGGCCGCCGCAATGGACAAGGCGAACATCGTCCGTGACTACACCGACACCGTGGCCCCGGCGGACCAGCAAGCCTACGAGGCGGGCATCAAGAACTACAACCAGTGCCTGGCCGAGCATGGCTTCAAGTACACGTGGACGAGCTGGGCGCACGAGACCGGCGACGTGTACAGCTACTCCTACGTCACCGACCCGCTGACGTGGGCCAGCTTCGATGCGATGCACGAGGCCGGCAAGGCCTGCGACGCCACGTTCAAGGCGCAAGTGAATCCGCACCTGAAAGGCGAGACCAGCGTTTTCATGCAGGGCGACCCCGAGCTCAGCAACATGCCGGACATGCCTACCCCGCCGGCCATGATCGAGGTCACCTACTTCAAGCTGAAACCCGGCCAGCGCCAGGCGTTCATGGATGCGGCCAGGAAGATCTATGTCGCCGCGGAGAAGAGCAAGTGGGCTGCCCACTCCATGTTGAACGAAGTCGTGGAGGGTGGCGAGGGTTCGCCGGATTTCCTGCTGGTCAGCCCGGGCAGCAACTGGGCGGATCTTGGCAAGGAAATGAACCCGGACTTGTGGAAGATGGTCGAGGGCGTTTACGGCAAGGCGGATGCGGATGCGCTGCGCCAGACCATCCGTGATTCCATCCAGGACAGCTCAGCGCACGTGGACAGCTACAACGCGGAGCTGTCCTACAAGGCGGCCGGCAAGTGAGCTAGTCGCGAACCGAAAGGACGGCCCGCGCTGCGGACCGTCCTTTTCCTTTGCCGATCTGCGTCGTCCATCAGTCCCGCAGCAACGCCTGCCCGATCGGCGACGCAACATGGCGTTCAATTGATCCCGGTCAATACCGATCCACGCCGCGTCGCGCACGCTGCGCCCATCCATACGGGAGCACCACCATGGGCAGGCTCAGCGGCAAGGTGGCATTGGTGACCGGTGGCGCGGTGGGCATCGGTGCCGCCTGCGTCGGGCGCATGATCGAGGCTGGCGCACGAGTGGCCATCGTCGACCTGCACGACGACACCGGGCGAAAGCTGGCCGCGCAGCTTGGCGAAAACGCCCGCTACTTCCACGCCGACGTGTCGGTGGAGGCCGAAGTGGCGGCAGCGATCGCCGGCACGGTGGCGGCATTTGGACGTCTGGACGTCCTGGTCAACAACGCAGGCATCGCCGGGCCAAACAAGCCCACCCACGAGCTCACCGAAGCCGAGTGGGACCGGGTGCAGGCGATCAACGTGAAGGGCGTGTTCTTCGGCACCAAGCATGCGATCGCGCCGCTGCGCGCGGCCGGTGGCGGCAGCATCATCAACCTGTCGTCGATCTACGGACTGGTCGGCGCACCCGACCTGCCGCCCTACCATGCGTCCAAGGGCGCGGTGCGGCTGATGAGCAAGACCGACGCGCTGATCTATGCAGCCGACCGCATCAGGGTCAATTCGATCCACCCCGGCTTCATCTGGACGCCGCTGGTCGAGCAGCACATCGCCACCATGGGCGGGGATCCCCAACAGCACCGCCGCGAAACCGATGCGTTGCATCCGCTGGGTCACATGGGCGAGCCGGACGACATCGCCTGGGGCGTGGTCTACCTCGCCTCCGACGAGTCGAAGTTCATGACCGGCAGCGAGCTGGTCATCGATGGCGGCTATACCTGCCGCTGACCATCCATCCCTAGCGAGGACTCCGCGATGTTCAAGCACATCCTTCTGCCCACCGATGGTTCCGACCTGTCGCTGCGCGCGGCAAAGCTCGGCATCGAGCTGGCGAAAACCTGCGGCGCGCGAGTGTATGCGCTGCACGTAGTGGCGCCGTACCACACCGTCGCCTACATGGCCGAGATGCTGGCAGCCACCGAGATCACCTATACCCAGGACGCCACCGCGCGTGCCGAGAAGTACCTGGCCGAGGTGCGGCACATGGCCGAAGAGGCCGGCCTCGCCTGCTCGACCGAGTACGTATTCGACGATCGCCCGCACGAGGCGATCATCAAGGTAGCGCGCGAGCAGCACTGCGATCTGGCGGTGATGGCATCGCATGGCTGGCGAGGCCTCACCCGGCTCCTGCTGGGCAGCGAGGTGCACAAGGTCCTGCTGGAAAGCGAGATCCCCGTGCTGGTCTGCCATTGAAACCCTCAACGCCGTGAGCGCGAGGAGCATCCATGTTCAAGCACATCCTGTTGCCGGTCGACGGCTCCGAATTATCGCTGCGCGCGGTCGACACCGGCATCGCTCTGGCCGCCGCCCTGGGCGCCCGCGTCCATGCGCTGCACGTGCTGCCGCCGTTTCCGGCGGTGACCTATTTCGCGGCGATCGCCCAGGCCAACGAGACGATGTACGTCGAGCGGGCCGTGGCCAGCGCCGAACGCGTGCTGGCCGAGGTGCAGCAGCGCGCCGACGCCGCCGGCGTGCCCTGCGAGACCAGCCACGAAATCGACCGTCGCCCGTATTGCGCCATTGCCGCCGCCGTCTCCAAATACCACTGCGACGTGATCGTGATGGCCACCCACGGCTGGCACGGCATCGAAAAACTGCTGCTGGGCAGCGTGACGCAGAAGGCGCTGCTGCTGGCCGACGTGCCGGTGCTGGTATGCCGCTGACCTGGATGGGCTAGCCGCGATCGATGCGTTGTGCCGGGCGCAGCCAGGTGAACAGTCGCCCTCGCCACCCACACGGCGTGCACGCCCAGGAGATCGCATGAGTAACGTGAATCTGCGCGCCCCTGCCAGCCTGACCGGGCTGGATCCGGCCGAGGCGGCGCGCCGACTGGCCGAACGCGGCCCGAACCTGCTGCCGGGCAGCACGCCCAAGAGCCTGTTCGCGATCGTCGGCGGCGTGCTGACCGAGCCGATGTTCCTGATGCTGCTGGTCGCCGGCGGCCTGTACCTGGCGCTGGGCGACCGTGCCGAGGCGGCGTTCCTGCTGTCGTTCGTGTTCGTGGTCATCGGCATCACGCTGGCGCAGGAGCGCAAGACCCAGCGCGCACTGGAGTCGTTGCGCGAATTGTCCGCCCCGCGTGCGCTGGTGATCCGCGGCGGGCAGGAAACCCGCATTCCCGGTCGCGAGGTGGTGGTCGGCGACCTGCTGGTACTGCACGAAGGCGATCGCATCGCCGCCGATGCCGTGCTGCTGGACGGCCACCTGGATGTCAACGAGTCACTGCTCACCGGCGAGGCGGTGCCGGTCACCAAGCTGCCGGGCAACGACGCCAGCCAGCTGTTCGCCAGCACGGTGGTGACCAAGGGCGTCGGTGTCGCCGAGGTCCACGCGGTCGCCGAATCCACCGCGGTCGGCCGTATCGGCCAGGCGCTCACCTCCACCGCCGAGCCGGTCTCCGGATTGCAGCAGGCCTCGCGCCGGCTGATCCGCAACCTCACCATCGGCGGCTTGCTGCTGGCCACGGCGTACGCGCTGCTCGACTGGCTGTGGGACGGGCACGGCCTGCTGGAAAGCGTGCTGGCCGGCATCGCGCTGACCATGGCGATCCTGCCCGAGGAAATCCCGGTGATCCTCACCGTGTTCCTCGCACTGGGCGCATGGCGGATTTCCAAACACAAGGTGCTGACCCGGCGCGTGCCGGCGGTGGAATCACTGGGCGCGATCTCGGTGCTGGCAGTCGACAAGACCGGCACGCTGACGCAGAACCGCATGCAGGTCGCCGAGCTGCGATTGCCAGACGACAGCGCGCACGACGAGGATTCGACCGAGCTGCCCGAACCGTTCCACGCGTTGGTCGAGTTCGCCATGCTGGCCACGCCGCTGGATCCGTTCGACCCTATGGAAAAGGCGATCCAGAGCTTCGGGCTGCACTGGCTCATCGGCACCGAGCACGTACACGCCGCATGGTCGCCCGAGTTCGAGTACGGCCTGTCGCCGGACATCCTGGCGATGACCCGTGTGTTCCGCGGCGATGCGCGCACCCGACACCTGCTGGCGACCAAGGGCGCGCCGGAGGCGGTGATCGACCTGTGTCACCTGCCCGCCGCCGACGCCGCGGGGATCCTGCGCCAGGTCGAGGCCATGGCCGAACGCGGCCTGCGCGTGCTCGGCGTGGCCCGCGGCGGGTGGCAGGGCGCGGCGTGGCCGCGCAGCCAGCACGACTTCGACTTCCGTTTCCTCGGCCTGGTCGGCTTCGTCGATCCGCCGCGCCCGGAAGTGCCCGCGGCGATCGCCGAATGCCGCAGCGCCGGCGTGCGCATCATCATGCTGACCGGGGACCACCCCGCCACCGCACGCGCGATCGCCCGCGAGGTGGGCCTGAGCGAGCGCGCCGAGGTGATCACCGGCGCGGAAATGGCCGTGCTGGGTGACACCGCGCTGCGCGAGCGCTTGCGCCAGGTCGATCTGTGCGCGCGGCTCAAGCCCGAGCAGAAGCTGCGCCTGGTGCAACTGCTGCGCGAGGATGGCGAGGTGGTGGCGATGACCGGCGACGGCGTCAACGACGCACCCGCGCTGAAGGCCGCCGATGTCGGCATCGCGATGGGCGAACGCGGCACCGACGTCGCGCGCGAGGCCGCCGCGCTGGTGCTGCTGGACGACAGTTTCGCCAGCATCGTGGCAGCGATCCGCCAGGGTCGGCGCATCTACGACAACATCACCAAGGCCACCCGCTTCGTGTTCGCCGTGCACATGCCGATCATCGCGCTGGCACTGGTGCCGACCCTGCTGCACTGGCCGGTGCTGCTGATGCCGGTGCACATCGTGTTGCTGGAGCTGCTGATCGATCCGGCCTGCTCGATCGTGTTCGAGGCGGAGCCCGCTGCCGATGACCTCATGCAGCGACCGCCGCGCGCACCGTCGAACTCCCCGTTCGCCGCCGCCAACCTGCGCTACGCGGTGGCCCAGGGACTCGGCTGCGCCGGCATCCTGCTGCTTGGCTACAACCTGCTGCTCGGCCATGGCATGGATCCCGTGCAAGGTCGCAGCGCGGTATTCATCGCCCTGGTCATCGGCCTGTTCGTGCTGACCCTGGCCAACCGCGACCTGTCCCGCCCCGCACTGGCTCGCACCCCGGCGAAAAATCCCTGGCTGGTGCGGATGTTCGGCGGCGTGGCGCTGATGCTGGCGATCGTGATCGGGGTGCCATTTTTTCGCGGCGTGATGGGGCTGGCGGTACCGAACGCGACGACCCTGCTCGCCACCGTCGGAATGCTGGCCGCCACCCTCATCTGGCTGGAACTGTTGCGTCGCGCGACGCGCGGCAATCTGCGCGAGGCCGTGGCACGCTGACACGACCACGCATGCCTGGCGCAGGCAGGGCTTTCGCACCGCTGAAAATCCCGGGTACCTGATCGCGTTGCCAGACTCGTTGCCACCAGCGTGTTCGACTACCCGTTCACGCAATCACCGTCACCATACCGTTGCCTACCACCGTGAGCACATCGGCAGTGTCGAGGCGATTGCCACAGTGACCCGGCGCACACCAGCACAGCGCGAACGGCAAACCTCCCGAACCCCAGGTCGGCGGGTGATACGCGCGTACAGTACGCCGGCGGCTTGCGTAATCCACCAGCATGCAAACACCACAACGCCCCGCCACCCCACCGGAAGCCACGCATGGACAAGACGCCCGCTGACCCTGCTGTAGCGCCACCCGAGGCCGATCCATCAGCCGTGCGCAACCATATATTCGACGAGATCAGCGTCGGCGACAGCGCGGCGATCAACCGGGGGTTGCACGCCGAGGACGTACAAATGCTGGCGACGCTGTACGGCGGCGTCCAGCCGCCGACGCCGGACTCCGTGCTGGTCGATGTGCCGACACGCCACAGCACCATCGGCCATGGCGAGTGGGGCGCTGCGCTGATCCATACCGTACTGGGCACGCGCCTGCCCGGTCCGGGCACGGTATGCATCGACCAGTCCCTGCGCTTTCTGGCGCCGGTGGACATTGGCGACACCCTGACCGTCAGCGTGCAGGTGACTGCCCGCGATGCCGCGACGCAGCGCCTGCGTTTCGCCTGCCGCTGCGTGAACCAGCACGACGTCGTGGTGATCGATGGCAGCGTGGAGGTGCAGGCCCCGGCGGAGCGGATCGCGCGACCGTGCACCCGTCTGCCGGAAGTCAAGGTGCTCGATGGCACCGGGCATTCATTGCTTGAGCGTGCCCGGCGATTGGGCGCGATCCGCGTCGCCGTGGTTCATCCGTGTGATGCCACCAGCCTTGCCGCCGCGCTGGATGCACACCGTAGCGGCTTGATCGAACCGGTGCTGGTCGCGCCGCGCGGGAAACTCGAGCAAATCGCGCGGGACGCAACACTCGACCTGGCCGACATCCGCATCGAGGACGTGCCCCACAGCCACGCCGCGGCGGCCAGGGCGGTGGCGCTGGCCGCCAGCGGACACGTCGATGCATTGATGAAAGGCAGCCTGCACACCGACGAACTGATGGCCGCCGTGGTCGCGACCACTTCCGGTCTGCGCACGGCGCGACGCATCTCGCATTGCTATCTGATGCATAGCCCGGCCTACCCCCGCCCGTTCATCATTACCGATGGCGCCGTCAACATCGCCCCGACGCTGGAGGAAAAGGCCGACATCCTGCGCAACGCGATCGATCTGGCTCACATCGTTGGCGTGGCCTTGCCGCGCGTGGCCATCCTCGCCGCCGTGGAAATGGTCAACCCGCGCATGCAAGCCACGCTGGATGCCGCCGCGCTGTGCAAGATGGCCGACCGCGGACAGATCACCGGTGCGGTACTGGACGGGCCGTTGGCCTTCGACAACGCGATCTCCGCAGCTTCGGCACGGATCAAGGGCATCGTCTCGGACGTGGCCGGCCGTGCGGATATCCTGCTGGTGCCCGATCTGGAAAGCGGCAACATGCTGGCCAAGCAACTGGAATATCTCGGCGGCGCGGCAAGTGCGGCGGTGGTGCTTGGTGCGCGCGTACCGATCGTGCTGACCAGCCGTGCCGACTCGCGCGAGTCGCGCATCGCTTCCTGCGCGTTGGCCGTATTGATCGCCCACCACTACCGAGGTTGCCCGCCATGACCCACGCACCAGGCCGCGAACTCATCCTGGTGCTGAACTGCGGTTCGTCCAGCATCAAGTTCGCCCTGTTCGACGCCGGTGACGCGCCCCTGTCGCGCACTCCGGACTGGAGTGGCGCGATCGAAGGCATCACCAGTGCCGCGCCCGTGTTCAGCGCCGGCGATGCCGCCGCCGAGCCGCTGACGTTGGACTCCGACCATCCGTATTTTCCGGCGCTGGAGCTGTTGCGCCAGCGCGTTCGCAACCGCCTGGGCGATCGCGAGATCGTGGCGATCGCCCATCGCGTCGTGCACGGCGGCAACAAGTATTTCGAGCCGGTGCGGGTCGACGCCGCGGTGCTGGCCGATCTGAAAAGCTACATCCCGCTGGCGCCGTTGCACCAACCCTTTGCGCTGGAAGCCATTGCCGAGCTGCTGGACACGCAGCCGCAACTGCCGCAAGTCGCCTGCTTCGACACGGCCTTCCACCAGAGCATGCCCATCGTGGAAAAAATGCTGCCGCTGCCGCGTTCCGCATGGGATCAGGGCTTGCGGCGCTACGGTTTCCACGGCCTGTCGTATGCCTACGTGGCGCAGGCGCTGGGCGAACGCTACGGCATCGCCGCGCGCGGCCGCACGATCGTGGCGCACCTGGGCAGCGGTGCCAGCCTGTGCGCAATGCAGAAGCTGCAAAGCGTCGCCACCACCATGGGCTTCTCGGCACTGGACGGACTGATGATGGGCACGCGCTGTGGCGCGCTGGACCCCGGCGCGGTGATCTATCTGATGGAAATCCGCAAGCTGTCGCTCGAACAGGTGGCGCGGATGCTGTATCACGAGTCCGGCCTGCTCGGCGTTTCCGGGATCTCGTCCGATCCGCGCGTACTGCTGCAACACGAAGACGAAGAACACGCGCGTGAAGCACTGGCGTTGTACGTGCGCAGCGCGGTGCGCGAGATCGGCGCGCTGAGTGCGGCGCTGAATGGCCTGGACATGCTGGCGTTCACCGCGGGTATCGGCGAGCACAACGCGGCGATCCGCGAGCGCATCTGTGCCGGGCTGGGCTTCCTCGGGGTGGATCTCGATCCGTCAGCGAATGCCGCCCACGCGCCGATCATCTCCAGCGCGTCCAGCAAGGTACGCGTGGTGGTGGAACCCACCAACGAGGAATGGGTGGCGGCGACCGCTGCCGCCGCCATCATTCACCACTGAAGCAAGCTTTCCGCACACCGCGGCTGCTACGCCAGCGTGCCCGCATCCTCCGCGCTCCACGTCCAGTTCCGGATCTCGGGCAGATCCTCGCCGTTCTCGTCGATGTATCGCTTGTGCTCGACCAGCTTGTCGAGCAGTTTCTGCTTGAGGTAGATGCCGCGCTCGCCCGCCTGCGGCACGCGGTTGATCACGTCGATCACCAGATGGAAGCGGTCGAGCTCGTTGAGCACCGTCATGTCGAACGCGGTGGTGATGGTGCCCTCTTCCTTGTAGCCGTGCACGTGCAGATTGTCGTGGTTGGTGCGCCGGTAGGTCAGGCGGTGGATCAGGGCCGGGTAGCCGTGGAAGGCGAAGATCACCGGTGTGTCGCGGGTGAACAGCTGGTCGAAATCGTCATCGTCCAGGCCGTGCGGGTGCTCGCTGGGCGACTGCAGTTTCATCAGGTCGACCACGTTGACCACGCGCACTTTCAGCTCCGGCAGGTAACGGCGCAGGATCGACACCGCGGCCAGCGTCTCCAGCGTGGGCACGTCGCCGGCGCAGGCCATCACCACGTCCGGCTCGCCCTGTTGGTCACTGCTGGCCCACGGCCAGATGCCAATGCCCTGGCTGCAATGACTTGCCGCCGCATCCATCGCCAGCCACTGCGGCGCCGGGTGCTTGCCGGCAATCACCACGTTGACGTAGTGCCGGCTGCGCAGGCAGTGGTCCATCACCGACAGCAGGCAGTTGGCATCCGGCGGCAGATACACCCGCACGATGCTGGCCTTCTTGTTGACCACATGGTCGATGAAGCCCGGATCCTGATGGGTAAAGCCATTGTGATCCTGGCGCCACACATGCGACGCCAGCAGATAATTCAGCGATGCGATCTTGCGTCGCCATGGAATCGCCGCCGTCATCTTCAACCACTTCGCGTGCTGGTTGAACATGGCATCGACGATATGGATGAACGCCTCGTAGCAGTTGAACAGGCCGTGCCGCCCGGTCAGCAGATAGCCTTCCAGCCATCCCTCGCACTGGTGCTCGCTGAGCATCTCGACGACGCGGCCCTGCATTGCGAGAAACTCGTCGTTCGGCAGGGTCGCCGCCTGCCACTGCCGGTTGGTGGCCTCGAACACCGCGCCCAGGCCATTGGACAGCGTCTCGTCCGGCCCGAACACACGGAAGTTGCGCTGCTCGGCGTTCAGGCGGATCACGTCGCGCAGAAACGGTCCAAGCACCCGCGTGTCACCGCTGCCGGGCACGCCAGGCATCGGCACATCGACGGCGTAGGCGCGGAAGTCCGGCATGCGCAGGTCACGCAACAACACGCCACCGTTGCTGTGCGGGTTCGCGCTCATGCGCCGCGCGCCGGCCGGGGCCAGCGCGGCCAGCTCCGCGCGAAAACGGCCACGTTCGTCGAACAGTTCTTCCGGCCGATAACTGCGCAGCCACGCCTCGAGCTGCGGCAAGTGTTCCGGCGGGCTGGTCGGGGAGATCGACAGCGGCACCTGATGCGCGCGGAATGTGCCTTCGTTTGGCCGTCCATCGACAACAGCGGGACCGGTCCAGCCCTTGGGCGAATCGAGCACGATCATCGGCCAGCGCGGCCGCGCGGTGACGCCGCCCTCGCGGGCATCGCGCTGGATCTGCCGGATCTGCGCCACCACCGCATCCAGCGTCGCGGCCATCGCCTGATGCATGGCCGCGGGTTCGCTACCCGACACGAAATACGGTGTCCAGCCGTAACCACGCAACAACTGCTCCAGTTCCTCGCGGCCGATACGCGCCAGCACCGTGGGGTTCGCAATCTTGTAGCCGTTCAAGTGCAGGATCGGCAGCACCGCACCGTCGCCCACGGGATCGAGAAACTTGTTGGAATGCCACGCCGTGGCCAGCGGCCCGGTCTCCGCCTCGCCATCGCCGATGACACAGGCAGCGATCAGCCCGGGGTTGTCGAACACGGCACCAAACGCATGGCTGAGCGAGTAACCGAGTTCGCCGCCCTCATGCATCGAGCCGGGGCACTCCGGCGAAGCGTGGCTGGCAATTCCCCCGGGAAACGAGAACTGCTTGAACAACCGCTGCAACCCGGCTTCGTCCTGGCTGATCTGCGGGTAGACCTCGCTGTACGTACCGTCGAGATAAGCGTTGGCCACCACGGCCGGTCCGCCGTGCCCCGGGCCGGAGATGTACAGCATGTCCAGATCGTGCTGCCTGATCACCCGGTTCAGGTGCGCGTAGATGAAGTTCTGTCCGGGTGTGGTGCCCCAATGTCCGAGCAACATGCGCTTGATGTGCACCAGCGCCAACGGCTCGCGCAGCAGCGGATTCGCCCGCAGGTAAATCTGCCCGACCGAGAGATAATTCGCCGCACGCCACCAGGCGTCAATACCGTGCAGTTGACCGGCGTCAAGCGGCTGGCGGTCCAACAGGTCGATCATCATCGACAGTCCACCCCTACGGGCGGGAAGGCCCGGCTCGGCACCAGTATGTACATCGTCGCCCGTGAATTTCGATGCAACACATTGCCGCATGCTGCACGGCGAGGTTCGCCTCGGCGCCACGCTCGGGGTCGACGCGTCAGCGGCGGGGAAATCCCCCTGCATCTGGCTCCGCGTACGGCCGCACACCAGACACCACCTCACCGGAAGCACCCATGATCCACCGCAAGAACACCGAAGACGGCGGCGTCGAAAAGCCGCCGTGGGCCAACCTGAGCGCGGGTCTGGTCACTGGCGCGGCGGACGACGACCCCAGCGGCATTGCCACCTACTCGCAAGTGGGCGCCGCGTTCGGTTACGGCATGCTGTGGTGCATCCTGGTGACCATGCCGTTGATGATCGCGATCCAGGCGGTCAGCGCCGGCATCGGCCGCGTCACCGGCCACGGTCTGCTGGACGGCATGCGCAAGCACTACCCGCACCCGCTGGTATACGCGCTGACGGCCTCCCTCGTGATCGCCAACGTCATCAACCTGGCGGCTGACATCGGTGCCATGGGTGCCGCGCTGAAGCTGCTCATTGGCGGGCCGGCGCTGATCTATGCCGCGGGTTTCGCCCTGTTGTCGCTGGTGCTGCAAGTGTTCATCCCGTTCACCCGCTATGCCCCGATCCTCAAGCTGCTCACACTCAGCCTGTTTGCCTACGTGGCCACCGTGCTGGTGATCGGCGTGCCGTGGCTGGCTGTGCTCAAGAGCCTGGTATTGCCGCCCATCACGTGGAATGCGCAGTATGCCGTCGGCCTGGTCGCCTTGCTCGGCACCACCATCAGTCCCTACCTGTTCTGCTGGCAAGCAGCGCAAGAGGTCGAGGAGATGGAGTCGAGCAAGCGCCGCAAGCCGTTGCGCCGGGCGCCGAAGCAGGCACCAAGTGCTTTGCGCCGCATCGGCATCGACACCACGGTCGGCATGATCTTCTCCAACCTGATCTCCTTCTTCATCATTCTTACCGCCGCCGTCGTGCTGCACGCGCACGGCAAGGTCGATATCCAGACTTCAGCCGAAGCGGCCGCGGCATTGCGGCCGCTGGCTGGCGACCTGGCATTCGCGCTGTTTGCGGCCGGCATCATCGGTACCGGCCTGCTCGCCGTGCCGGTGCTGGCCGGCGCCACCGCCTACGCCGCCGCCGGTGCCTTTGGCCAGCGCAGCGGACTGGAGTACAAGCCGCAAAACGCCAGGTTTTTCTACGGCGTGTTGATCGTCGCCAGCCTCGCCGGCATCGCGCTGAACCTGACCCCGCTCGATCCGATCAAGGCGTTGTACTGGAGCGCGGTGATCAACGGCGTGACTGCCGTACCGCTGATGATCGTGATGATGCTGATGGGCTCGCGGCGCAAGGTCATGGGCAAATTCACCATGCCGTGGCCGCTGGAAATTTTCGGCTGGCTGGCCACCGCGGCGATGGCAACGGCGGCCGTGGTGATGTTCGCCACCCGGTGGCAATGAAGACGCCCGCCGACTGCATCGGAGGTTTTCTGGTGGTGGCCAGCCAGTTCAATTTCGAATCGATCCGCCCGGGCGAAGCAGTACACTGATCACGCGACTCGTAACCCCACCAGCACCGCAGCGGGAGCAAGCGCCATGTTGACCTTGATCGATGGACTTCCGGACCACGTGATCGGCATCCGCATCACCGACAAGCTGCGCGCGGAGGATTACGAGAGGCAGCTCATGCCGTTGGTCAACGAGAGGCTGGAAAAGCACCGCAAACTCGACTTCCTGTGTTGCATCGACGGCGAATGGAAGGGTATGGAGGCCGGCGCGGTGTGGCAGGATCTGCGGCTGGGCCTGGGCCGGATTGGCCACTGGGCGCGCCTGGCGATCGTCAGCGACATCCAGTGGATGGAGCATGCCGTCAAGTTGTTCGGCGTATTTTCGCCCGGCGAACTGCGCCACTTTGACAGCGCGGACTACGCCACGGCCAGAGACTGGGTCTGCGAAAGCGAGCGCGCCCGCATCGGTATCGCGCTCGATGCGGACACTGGCATCCTGGTGCTGGAACCTGCCGCCGACAAGGCCCTGAGCGAAGACGATTTCGAGGCGGTCGGCAAGACGATCGGCGACTATCTCGAAGGCCGCGACCGGCTGCGCGGCATCATGATTCACAGCCGGCGATTTCCCGGCTGGCAGGGTATCGGCGCCCTGTTCGCCCACCTGAAGTTCGTCAGCAACGTGCACGACAAGATCGACAAGCTGGCCGTGGTCACCAGCAGCCCGCTGGGATCGTTTGCCGATCATGTGCTCGATCCGCTGATGCTGGCCAAAGTCCGCAAGTTCGATTACGACCAGCGCGACCAGGCCATGACTTGGCTGAAAGACTGATAGGTCCGACCACTTTGTGCGCTGGCGCCCGCGGGCGGTCCGGCGTGCTGTTGCGCTGAAGCATCCGGATCGAATAGCACGCCTGCAGGTCACGGGATCGTCAGCGCCTGAAGGTTTTCCCAGGCACCGGAATATGGCGTCGGCGCCATCCGGCCATGGCGACAAGCACGGCGACAGCGGCGACGCTACCGAGCAAGGCGAGAAACATGTCTTGCTGGGCGTCCCACGGATCGCCCTGGGTGCCCAGGTAGGCAACACCCAGGTCCCCGCCGAACCACACGGCAGCGCCCCATTCGAACAATTCGTACAACGCCGAACTGGCTGTCATCAGGCTGATCGGCACAATCCAGCGCCAGGCACCGCGAGGCGACGTGCGCGCCGCTGCCAGCTCCACCACTGCCGGGGTCACCAGCAGGCCATACGCGAAATGGATGGCGCGGTCGAAGTGATTGCGCGAGACGCCCAATGCGTCATTCAGCGAGAACCCGAACAACGCAGAAAACCAGCGGTCCCAGGGCACTTCGGAGTAGGTGTAGTGCGCGCCGATCTCGTGCAGCAGCAGGAATACGAACAAGGCCGCATAGCTGGCATCGGACAACCGCAGGCGGCGAAAGCCCAGCGTCAACAAGGGCAGCGCCAGCAGCACCAGCACATTCTCCATCAGCCAGTCCTGGCGATACCGTGGTGCGATGCCAAGGGCCGCCACAACGGTGATGAAAACGGCCAGCAAGAAAGCCGGGAATCGTACTTCTCTCTTGCCGGGCCGATCATTCATGCCGAGCTGGGTCGACGGGTGCACTGACTGGCATCAGCCAAGGCGATATCCGCGCGCGATTCAGCGCGACAAGCAACGGAGCATCGCGCCGGTAGATATCGGGGCGAAAGCCGATCCGGCCGCCGTCACGCAGGTCTATCGTCCAGTACGCCAGCAATAGCGTTACCGGTTTGCCCAGCATCACCGTCTGTGTCTTGCCGGTGTCGATGGCGCTGTCGATGGCCGCCCGATTCCAGCGCACCGGATCGTCCAGCAGCAGCTCGGCCAGCTCGCGCGGACGCTCCACGCGGATGCAGCCCGAACTGTTGGCGCGTTGCGGGTTGGCAAACAGTTCCTGATGCGGCGTGTCGTGCAAGTAGACCGCGTAGTCGTTGGGAAAACGGATCACCACTCGCCCCAGCGAATTGGCCGGCCCGGCGTCCTGGCGCAGCACGATGCCGTGGGGGTTGGCCCAGTTCACGCTGGCGTGCGACAGTTCACGGCCCTGGCCGTCGAGCACGCGAATGCGGTTGGCGGCGAGGTAGCCGGGGTTCTTGCGCACCTTGGGCAGGATGTCGTTTTTCAAAATGGTCGGCGGCACCGTCCAGGTCGGGTTGAGCGTCAGGTAGGTGATCTGCGACTTGAACGCCGGTGTGCTGCGATACGGCTTGCCCACCTGCACGCGCGAGCGCCAGATCGGCTTGCCGTCCTTGTAGTACGCAATGCCGTAGCCGGCGATATCCACCATCACGAAGTCGCCGTGCAACTGATGCAGCAGCCAGCGCGCGCGCTCCAGATTCACCCGCAGCTGGTCGATGCGCGCCGCCACCGGCACGTTCAACGCGGCCAGTGTGGCCGCACCCAGAATGCCGTCCGCGGTGAGGTAGTGCTCGAGCTGGAACTGTCTGAGCGCCTGCTCCAGCGAAGAGTCGTAGCGCCCAGGCGCATCGGCATCGGCACCGGCACCGACCGCGAGGTAGCCGCCCAGCTGCAGACGTCGGCGCAATGCCGGTATCCGCGGATCGGAGAGGCCCACTTTCGGCACGGGGCCGCCGGCAATCGACGCCCAACCGCCTTGCGCCGCCATCTCTCGCCAGCTGGCCAGGGCCGCGCGCAGCTCGCCATACAGCGCACTCTGCGGGCGCGAGCGCGCGAACAGCTCCGCCACGTGCCCTTGCGCGAGCGCCTTGCGCACCGTTTGCACGCCGAGCCCGGCACCGGGTTGGCGCGGATCGAAATTCCAGTGCACATCCAATGAAGCCGGATCGACCTTGCCGCGGTACAGGTGAGTCAACGCGCTGAGGCAGGCGTCGGTGGCGAGCAGATCGAACTGCGCGCGCTGCAACGGCGTGGCACGCTGGTCCACCACCACCGCACGGCGCCGCAGCAATTCCGTCAGCGCATAGTCTTCCGGATCGAGCCCGTCGGCCGCCACCCCACGCAAGGCGGTCAACAACTGGTCGACGTCGCTCGGCCGCGTCCATGCCGGCTCAAATCGTCCTTGCGCGTAGAACTCCGCCTCGGCGTTGCCCGGCCCGGCACCGGGCGCGTTGAGCGCCGGCTCCACGCGTTCGCGGATGAGTTCAGCCACCGGATCCATGGCCTGCGCGCAAGCCTGCCCGGCTGGCAGCGCCACGACGAGCCCAAGCATCAGCAGCAAATTGAATCGAGAACCCCGGCGCGGCAACACGGCACTTCCTTCGTGGCAAATCAAGCCATCTCTTAGCATAGCGGCGACGATCCACCACGAACACGCGCTTAACCGGGCGCTGCTAGGATCACGATTCATGCCGGGCCGGCAGACAGATTCACCCGATGATCCGATTCCTGCGCCACGTTGTCGTCACGGCACCGCTACTTGTCGGCGGCTTCGCTCCCGCGCATGCGGCCGACAATTCGCTGGCGCAGGCGCTGAGCAAGTTGGCCCCCCATGCCAACGTGCAGGTCATCGAGCTGGCGCTGGCTGCCACCGAATGCGCTGCCGCCCAGGGGCAGGCACCAGCCGATCGATTGGCGGTGATTGATTATTCGCTGCCATCCACCGAGCCGCGCCTGTGGGTGTTCGACCTGGTCTCGCGCAAGCTGCTGTTCCATGAGCTGGTGGCGCATGGGCGCAACACGGGCGAAAACTTCGCCCGAAGATTCTCCAACCGGGCAGGCAGCCTGGAATCCAGCCTCGGCCTGTTCCGCACCAGTGGCACGTACGCCGGACACAATGGCTATTCGCTGCGCATGGATGGACTCGAGCCGGGCGTCAACGATCACGCCCGCGAACGTGCGCTGGTGATCCACGGCGCTTCCTATGTCAGCGCTGCCGCCGCCAGCGGACAGGGGCGGATCGGCCGCAGCTGGGGTTGCCCGGCCGTACGCAATGCGGTCGCCCGACCGCTGATCGATGCCCTGAAAAGCGGTCAATACGTGTTCTCGTTCTATCCCGATCCGAACTGGCTGAACACCTCGCCGTACCTGAAGTGCCGTAGCGCACGCGCGTTGGTCGGCAACGTTGCACCACCGTGAGTCCGCCGCGCTCTGCAACGGGCGAGTAGCCCACCGCGTGCCGCCAGGCCCATCGGGCACAACGATGCAGCGCGAGAAGAGGGTGAAGCCCCGCACGACCCGCAAATTCTGATGGGACGGCACTGCAGTCATGGTTACGCTCGCCGAAAAATCTGCCGCTGACAATGCACTGGCGTGTAACGGCACGAAACGCACCATGGCACAGTCGACGGGCAGCCTGAGTTGACGCCGATCAATCCGGCCGTCGACGTCTCCTGCCATAGTCCGCCGCGAGCCGTCCTGACGGCCATCATCAGCACAGGCGACGAACGCATGATCATCTACAGCTGCCACGGTGCCGCCAAGCAGGTCACCGGCTCTTGCCACCTCGTCACCTGCAACGAACGGCGCGTGCTGATCGATTGCGGCATGTTCCAGGGCAGCGAGGAGGTCGAGCGGGCCAACGTCGAACCGTTCGGCTTCGATCCGGCCGGCATCGACGTGCTGCTGCTCACGCATGCCCACCTCGACCATTGCGGGCGGATTCCGCTGCTGGTGCGCCAGGGCTTTCGCGGACGCATCCTCACCACCGCCGCCACCCGCGAACTGGCACGGGTGGTGATGCTGGATGCCGCCGGCCTGCAGGAAGAGGAGGCGCGCCGGGCACAGCGCAGCAATCGTCGCGACCAGGTGGTGGCGCCTCCGTTGTACACATTGGACGACGCACTGCACGCGCTGGACTTCTTCGGCCCGGATGTCGGCTACGGCGACACCGTGCCGGTCATCGACGGCGTCACCGCGTGCTTCCTCGACGCCGGCCACATCCTCGGCTCGGCCTCGGTGCTGCTCGAACTGGACGACGGCAGGCAGCAACGTCGCATGCTGTTCTCCGGCGACCTCGGCAACCCGGGCCGGCCGCTGCTGCGCGACCCGACGCCCGCACCGCCCGCCGACTATGTGGTGATGGAAAGCACCTACGGCGACCGCCCGCACCGCTCGGTGGCGGATTCGGTCGACGAGATGTTCCGGGCCATCCGCGAGACCGTGACCCGCCGCGGCAACGTGGTGATTCCCACTTTCGCGCTGGAACGCACCCAGGAGATCCTCTATTACCTGCACCGCGGCATCGCGGGCGGTGCGATCCCGCAGCACGTACGGGTATTCCTGGATTCGCCGATGGCGATCTCCGCCACCGAGATCTTCCGCCGCCATCCGGAATGCTTCGACGACGGCTTCCTGGACGAGCTGCGGCACGGCGATCCGTTCGCCATGCCCGGCCTGCATTTCACCCGTGAGACCAGCGAGTCAATGGCGATCAACAGCATCGACGACGGCGCGATCATCCTGGCCGGCTCGGGCATGTGCAACGGCGGCCGCATACGCCACCACCTCAAGCACAACCTGTGGCGCGAGCGCAGCAGCGTGGTGTTCGTCGGCTATGCCGCCGAGGGCACGCTGGCGCGGCGAATCATCGACGGCGCGGCTAGCGTGCGCGTGTTCAACGAGGAGATTCCGGTGCGCGCGCAGGTGTGGACGATCAACGGCTTCTCGGCGCACGCCGACCAGCCGTCGCTGCTGGCGTGGCTGGGCGATGCACCGCGGCGCAAGGTGTTCCTGGTGCATGGCGAATACAGCCGCGGCATGCAGGCGATGCAGGAGGTCCTGACCACGCGCGGCGTTGCCTGCCAGCTGCCCGCCCTGCACGAGCCGATCAAGATCGACTGAGCCACCCCGGCAGCATGCGTCGCAAGGTGTTGTCGCGCATTCCGTAGTGGTGGAGCAGCGCGGCCGCCGCATGCACGGCGACCAGGTAGTAGCCGACCGCGCCAATGGTCTCGTGAATTTCCTTCAGCGAATCGGCGAGTGCCTTGTCCGCTCCCACCAGCGCCGGCAGCTGCAGGCCGAAGAACGGAATCGGCTTGCCCGCGACGCTGAGCGAGCCAGCCGAGCAGCGGCGTCGCAATCAGGAAGGCGTACAGCGCCAGATGCATCAGCATCAGCCCGGCCAGGCGCTCCTGCCAGTTCATGACAATCTCTGCAGGCGGAATCTCGACAATTGCCGGTTCGACGCGATCACGCGTTGCTCCGGCCCGTGCCGACAGCCTGCGATGAAAGACCCGCACGCAACTTGGTCCCCGGTCAAATGCACACAGAATTTGCCCCCTGCCGTGCTAAGGTGCGGCCACGCGACCCGGCTGCCTGCCTGCTTCATGAGAGCCCATCTCAAGCCCTGCGAGGACGCTGATGGATCCCGGAACCAACGTTCTTGATCTGAGCCAGCTGCGACGCAGTTGCTCGACCTGTGCCCTGAGAGAATTGTGCCTGCCTGCCGGCATCGGCAACGACGACCTGGAACGGCTGGATACGGCGGTCCGCGACAAGCGCACGCTGGACCGCGGCGGCCTGCTGTACCGCGATGGCGACCCGTTCGAGGCGCTCTACGTGGTGCGCTCCGGCTCGCTGAAAACTTTCGTGCTGGACGACGCCGGCGACGTGCAGATCCTCGGCTTCCATCTTCCCGGCGAGATCGTCGGTTTCGACGCGCTGGCTTCCAACCGGCATGTCAGCCAGGCCGAGGCACTGGAACGCAGCAGCATCTGCGAGCTGCCCTACGCCCGGTTGCAGCAAGTCACCAGCGAAGTGCCCGCGCTGCACCGGCAACTGATGCGGGTGATCAGCCGCGAAGTAGTCGAGGAACACCGTCACCTGGTGATGATGGGCCGGCAGCAGGCACAGGAGCAGTTGGCGATTTTCCTGAAGAGCCTCGCCGACCGCTACCAACGCCTGCAGCGTGACGGCACCACGCTCATGCTGTCGATGTCGCGCTATGACATCGCCAACTACCTCGGGCTGGTGGTCGAGACGGTAAGTCGGCTGTTTTCGCGCATGGAGGAAATGGGCGTGCTCGAAGTCAACCGGAAAACCGTGCGGATCCTGCGCCCCGATTTGCTGACAGGCCTATGTCGCACCGGCACTGCATCGAAACAGGAAGGTGCCGGCTGACATCCCCGCCTGGCCGTATTCGACCCGTTCGACCGTGCACTCGAAACAACCCGGCCATCAATTGACGGAGGTCAACTGGCCGCGGCTGACAGCGGCGTACAAATGCACCATGCAGGAAGCGAAATCGTCTGCCCGCCCGCCGGGCCAGGAAATGCACGATCATCCGCATCGGGAACAACGCCATGTCCAATACCCTCTCCCCGCAAACAGTCGCTGACAGCGCCAACTTCCATGCCGAGAAGCTGAGTGGCACCCACTGGATCGAATCCCTCGCCGATGGCACGCGGGTACTTATCCGGCCATTGAGGCCGGAGGATCGCGAACGCGAGGAGGATTTCATCCATCGCCTGTCGCCGGACTCGCGCCGGTTTCGTTTCCTGGGCGGATTCAAGGAGGCCAGCCCGGAGCTGATCAAGCAATTGATGGATGTCGACTACGATAAGCGCATGGCATTCGTCGCGCTGGCCCACGACAACGGCAAGCTGCGCGAAGTCGGTGTCAGCCGCTACAGCGCCACCGATGAGCCAGGTCATTGCGAATGCGCGGTCACCGTGGCCGACGACTGGCGCCAGCGCGGTCTCGGCGTGCTGCTGATGCGGCACCTGATCGACCTCGCCCGCAGGAACGGCTTCAAGGTGATGACCTCGCTCGATACCGCCGACAACGAGGCGATGCGCGATCTCGCCAGCTACCTGGGCTTCCATCGCCGGCTTGATCCGGGCGATTCGAGCCAGGTCATCCACACGCTGGATCTCTGATCGTTGCCGCGCCGACCGGGATACCGTCATGCCCATGCATTCCCAACAACACGATGCCGGCCTCACCGACCCCACTGTCGACCCGACGGCACCATTCGCTTGCCCGGGTGACGTACTCGCGCTGGTGACCTCGACCGATCCGTGGAGTCCGGCTGCCAGCGTGGGCACGGCCATCGCGGCTCGCTGGGGCGGTAACCTGACCGGGTGCTTCGTCGAGCCCTCGGCGCGAATGCTGCGCGACAGCGAAGGCGGCCCCACCGTCCTCGGCCTGTTGGCGGAGCCGCGTGCCGATGACATCGACGCCTTTGCCGCGTTTGGCTCTTTCGCGCGGCAATCCGGCGTGAACGCGGCGACATGGACCACCAGCGGCGTGGGCATGGCCCAGACGCTGCGGCAGCTTGGTGCCTGGCATGACCTGGCGGTGATCGAGCGCGACATGGTGGCGCCGTCCGGGCTGTTCGACGTACTCGGCGAGGCGATTCTTGGTTGCCAGCTGGCGTGCCTTGTCCTGCCGCCGCGATGGAGCCGGGAAATCAGCTTCGAGCGGATCGTGATCGGCTGCAACGGAAGCGTCGAATCGATCCGCGCGATGCATGCCGCCATGCCGTTTCTCAGGAAGGCCAGGCAGGTGACGCTGATCGATGGCGACGTGCGCGGATCTCGTCATGCGGACGGCCGCCTGCCGCACTTCGATCCGTTCGTCTATCTGCTGCGTCACCACATCACCGCGCGACCGCAATACATCCGCGCCTCGTCCGACCTCGCCGGCGATCTCCTGTTGAAGCAGGCCGCCGATGGACAGGTCGACCTGCTCGTAATGGGCGCCTACGGCCAATCGCCGACGCACGAGCGATTTTTTGGCGGTGCCACCCGGCACGTGCTCGAGGAGGCGTGCATCCCGGTATTGATGCGGCACTAGCGGCGGATGGGCGCGTTGCCGTATCAAGCCGCCGCGCAGCGGCTCACTCCGGCAGCAGCCCCTGGCCGATTACGCGCAGGCCTTCGGGATCGACGATCTGCAACTCGCGGCCCTCTATCTCGATGAGCTTCTGGCTGCGGAAGCGGCTGAGCACGCGGCTGACCGTCTCGGCGGCCAGGCGCAGGTAGTTCGCGATGTCGCCGCGCGACATGCTGAGGTGGAAACGGGTGGCGGAAAAGCCGCGCGCGGCGTAACGGCTGGCCAGGTCCATCAGGAACGCGGCAACGCGCTCGTCGGCGCTGTGGTCGCCGGCCAGCAGGCTGGCCGTGCCGAGCTCCTTGCTCAACATGCGGAACAGGTGCTGCTGCACCGCCGGCACGCGCGAGGCCAGCGCGCTCATCGCCGGGAACGAGAAACGACAGAAGAACGTGGTATCCAGCGCCACCGCGTCGCATGGAAAGTGCTCCGGGTAGATCGCGTTGAGGCCGATCACCTCGCCCGGCAGGTAGAAGCCGAGCACCTGCTCGCGGCCCTCCTTGTCGACCATGCGGGTTTTGACGGTGCCGCCGCGCACGGCGAAGATGGCGCGGAACGGATCGCCGGTGCGGAAGATGTGCTCGCCCGCGCGAAAGGGCCCGACGTGCTCCACCAGGCATTGCAGCTCGACCAGCTCGGGCTTGTCGTAACCGGCCGCGATGCAGGCGCTGGAGAATGCGCAGGTGCCACAGAAACGCGTCGCGTCACCGTCGTCGGCAATCGGATCGGGCGGCTCGGGCAGGCGACCTGCCAGGTGCTTGGATTGCATGATGTGATGGACTGCCGAAGGGGCTGTGAGGGTCATATCACGCGCGAATATCGCGAAGCTTGCGCCGCGTCGCCCAGATAGGCGTCGAAGCACATGGCGATGATACGCAACAGCAACCGCCCCCGCGAGGTCACTCGCAACATCCGCGCGTCTTCCTGCACCAGCCCGTCGGTCACCAGCGGCGCCAGCCGCTGCCGCTCGCGCACGAAATATTCATCGAACAGCAGCCGGTGATGCGCGCCGAACACGGATTTGTCCACCTCGCCGTGGCACATCAGCTCGTTGATCAGGCTGCGCCGGATGAGGTCGTCCTCGTCCAGTTGCAGGCCGCGCGCCACCGGCAGGCGACCGTCATCCAGCGCCGCGTAATAGCCGATCAGGTCGCGTGCGTTCTGGCTGTAGCTGTCGCCGATGCGGCCGATCGCGCTGACGCCGAGGCCGACGATGTCGCAGTCGCCGTGCGTCGAATAGCCCTGGAAATTGCGCTGCAGCGTGCCGCTGCGTTGCGCCTTCGCCAGCTCGTCGTCGGCCCGGGCGAAATGATCCATGCCGATATAGACATAGCCGGCCGCGCCGAGCCGCTCCAGCGCGCGGCCAAACAGGGCCAGCCGGGTGGCCGCATCCGGCAGCTCCGCCGCGTCGATCGGTCGCTGCGCCTTGAACATCTCCGGCAGGTGCGCGTAACCGTAGACGGCCACCCGATCGGGCGCCAGCGCGACCACCTGGTCCAGCGTGCGGGCGAAACCGTCCAGGCTCTGCCGCGGCAGCCCGTAGATCAGGTCGACGCTGACCGAGCGGAAATGTGCGGTGCGCGCGGCATCGATCACCTCCCGGGTTTGCTCGAAACTCTGGATCCGGTTGACCGCCTGCTGCACCAGCGGGTCGAAATCCTGAATGCCGATCGAGATGCGGTTGAAGCCGAGTTCGCCCAGGTCAAGCACGTAGGGAAAATCGGCGAAACGCGGGTCGATCTCGATGCCGTATTCGCGATCGCGTTCGTGGCTGAAGCTGAAATGGCGGGCCAGCGATTCCAGCAACTCGCGCATGCGCGCTGCATCGAGGAAGTTCGGCGTGCCGCCACCGAAATGCAGCTGGCGTACCGGTCGGTCGCGATCGAACAGCGGCGCGATCAGGCCGATCTCGCGATACAGCCGTTCAAGGTAACGGTCGGCCTGCGCCATGTCGCGGGTGATGACCCGGTTGCAGCCGCAGTAGAAACACGGACTCATGCAGAACGGAACGTGCACGTATACCGACAGCGGGCGCGGAATCGGCTCCTCGTTGGAGGCGCGGATCGCGGCGCGCAACGCCGTTTCGTCGAAGTCCGCGGTGAATTGCGGCGCCGTCGGATAGCTGGTGTAGCGCGGACCGGCCACGTCGTAGCGGGCAATCAGCGCGGGATCGAATTCGGGAGCAGCAACGGGAATGGCCATGGGACGAGTCTGTCCTCGCCGCTGTTGGCGCGCCTTGATCCGGATCAATTGCCGCTCCATGGCGACAACCCGCCGCAGATGCGCCGGATGCCACCAATCTGTGGGAGCGACTTCAGTCGCGCCCACAGGGCCGCGCCCCGTTGCTCAGCGCTTCAACGGCTCGATCCGCTGCTCGATCGAGCCGAAGATCGAGGCGCCGGCGGCGTCGGTGATGTCGATCTTCAGGCTGTCGCCGAATTTCATGAACGGCGTCGACGGCTTGCCGTCGCGCAGGGTTTCCACCGTGCGCTGCTCGGCCAGGCACGAAGCGCCCTTGCCGGTATCCTCGTTGGCGATGGTGCCGGAGCCGACGATGGTGCCGGCGGTGAGCGGGCGGGTCTTGGCCACGTGGGCGACCAGCTCGGCAAAGCTGAACTGCATGTCGACGCCGCACTCGGCCTCGCCGAACCATGCGCCGTTCAACCAGGTGCGCATCGGCAGGTGCAGCTTGTCGGCTTGCCAGGCGTCGCCCAGTTCGTCCGGCGTCACCAGAACCGGCGACAACGCCGAGCGCGGCTTGCTCTGCAGGAAGCCGAAGCCCTTGGCCAGCTCGCCCGGGATCAATCCGCGCAGGCTGACGTCGTTGATCAGGCCGACCAGCTGGATGTGTCCGGAGGCCTGTGCCGGCGTCGCCGCCATCGGCACGTCGTCGGTGACCACCACCACCTCGGCTTCCAGGTCGATGCCGAAATCCTCGCTCGGCACCACCACCGGATCGCGCGGACCGAGGAAGCCGGCGCTGGTGGCCTGGTACATCAGCGGGTCGGTGTAGAACGACTTCGGCACCTCCGCACCACGCGCGCGACGCACGCGCTCGACGTGCGGCAGGTAGGCCGAGCCGTCGACGAATTCATAGGCGCGCGGCAGCGGCGAGGCCAGCGCGCGCATGTCCAGTGCGAAGGCATCGCCGGCATGGCCGGCGTTCAATTCATCCGACAACGCGTTGAGCCGCGGCGCCGCGTTCGACCAGTCGTCCAGCGCTGCCTGCAGCGTCGGCGCAATGGTGCCCGCCTTTACCGCACGGCTGAGGTCGCGACTGACCACGATCAGCGTGCCGTCGCGGCCGCCTTCCTTGAGACTTGCGAGTTTCATCGAGATGCTCCGGGGGTTCCGCTCTTCTGAAAAGTCCGCCATGGACGGCGGTTTTGTTCTTTGCCGTCAGGGAGGACGGCATCAATCAATCAACCACAACCTTCCACGTAATCGACCTGCGGCGGCACACCCACGTGCCACCGCGTCACCGTACCCTCCGCGTCGGTCTCGAACACCAGTACGCCATCGCCTTGCGGCGCGCCAATGCGCAGGTATTTTGCGCCATCGACGTACTTGTGCGGTTGCGCCTCGACACGCGCGCCGTACAGCGTGCGGATCCGTGTTTCGCTCATGCCGACCTTGCCGCCACCGGGCGCGGTGTCCTTCGCTGTGCCGACGTCATAGCGCACGAAGCGACCACCCTCGAACATGAAGGCGAATTCCGCCGACTGTTTCACCCACTTCGGCGTCTTGTAGAAACAACTCGAATCCTGCCCCGGCGCACCCTTCAGCTCGCCGCCCCAGGCTTGCCCGAATGCCGCCTCGCCCATGCCGAAACGCATGTCGCCATAACCGTCGTAACGCGCCGGCGTGTTCGCGGCCACCGTCGTGGCCGGCGGCGGCTGGGGCGCCGGTGAAGCAATCGGTGCGTGTGCAGCTGCCGGCGGCGGCGCCGGTTGATCGGTGCCGCCGCACCCGGCAAGTGCCACGGCGACGGCAGCGATCAGCCAGGGGCGACTCATGCCTTGCTTCCCGAATCGAAATGCTTCGCGATGCCCTGCCAGCATTCGTAGTAGTTGCCCTGCAACTGCGGCGAGGCCAGCGCCTGCCGGGTGGGACGGATCACCTTGCGTGTCTCGAACATGAAAGCCATGGTGCCGCCGATCACGTCGGCCTTCGACAGGTCGGCGTTCGACGCCTTCTCGAACGTGGCCGCGTCCGGGCCATGCCCGCTCATGCAGTTGTGCAGCGACGCACCACCGGGGACGAAGCCCTCGGCCTTGGCGTCGTATACGCCGGCAATCAGGCCCATGAATTCGCTGGCCACGTTGCGGTGGAACCACGGCGGCCGGAACGTGTGCTGCGCCACCAGCCAGCGCGGCGGGAAGATCGCGAAATCCATGTTCGCCGTGCCGGCGGTATCGCTGGGCGAAGTCAGCACGGTGAAAATCGACGGATCGGGATGGTCGTAGCTGATCGAGCCGATCGTGTTGAAGCGGCGCAGGTCGTACTTGTACGGCGCGTAGTTGCCGTGCCAGCCGACCACGTCCAGCGGCGAATGGTCGATCTTCGCCGACCACAGCGCACCCTGGAATTTCGCCACCAGCTCGAAGTTTCCTTCGACGTCTTCATACGCCGCGTGCGGGGTGAGGAAATCGCGCGCATTGGCCAGGCAGTTCGAGCCGATCGGCCCGAGATCGGGCAGGCGCAGCAGCGCGCCGAAGTTCTCGCAGACATAGCCACGCGCCTGGCCATCGAGCAGGTCGACCCGGAAGCGCACCCCGCGCGGGATCACCGCGATCTCCTGCGGTTCGATCTCGATCACGCCAAGCTCGGTGGCCAGCCGCAAACGGCCTTGCTGCGGCACGATCAGCAGTTCGCCGTCGGCGTCGTAGAAGAAGCGGCCCTGCATCGAGCGATTGGCCGCGTACAGGTGGATACCGACGCCGGCTTGCTCGGACGGTCCGCCATTGCCGGCCAGCGTGACCAGGCCATCGACGAAGTCGGTTGGCTGTTCCGGCAGCGGCAGCGGATCCCAGCGCAACTGGTTCGGCGTGGCCGGCGCCTCGTCGAAGCGGTTGTGGAACGTCGGCGTGTGCCGCCAGCGGCTGGAACGGCTGGTGCACCGCCGCCGGACGTATCCGGTACAGCCAGCTGCGCCGGTTGCCATGGCGCGGCGCAGTGAACGCGGTGCCGGAGAGTTGTTCGGCGTACAGGCCGTGGGCCACGCGCTGCGGCGAGTTCTGGCCGATGGGCAGCACGCCGTCGATCGCCTCGCTGGCGAATTCGTTGCCGAAACCGGATTGGTAGGGTGATGACACGTTCACTACGGATACTCCGAATTTTGTGTTCGAGGTTGGCTTGCTCTTCGGCTTCGGCCCCTTGGGCCTACGCTCAGGGAGAACGGCGGGGAGCGAGGCGACACCTCACACCCCTCACACCACACACCAATCCGTTCGCGCTGAGCGTAGCTTGCGCAGCAAGCGGAGTCGAAGCGCCTCACGACGAACGCTGATGCCGGTGCCTGCCTTTGGCCAGATCGCCGAGAGCTCTCCAGTCACCCGCCATGTACGCCAGTTTCTTTGCCCTGCTCCAACCTTTCAACTTGCGTTCCATGGTCAAGGCTTCGTAGCGCGTTTCAAAACATTCCGTGTGAAGCAATCTCAATGGCCGCCGGGTCGAGGTGTACACGCAACCCTTGCCTTCGTCGTGTTGCGCGAGTCGTTTGCCAAGATCGTCGGTATGGCCGATGTAGAACGATCCGTCGACGCATTCGAGAATGTAAAGACTGAATTCCATTGTTCTGGCTTCCTTGCCGGATGACGTCGCTCGACTGCCCTTCGACTTCGCCGCTGCGCGGCTACGCTCAGGGCGAACGGTGAGGGAACCAGGCTCGGTTCAAACGCCGCCACCGCACCCGTTCACCCTGAGCGTCGGCCCGAAGGGCCAAAGTCGAAGGGACGCGCAGAACCCCGAACTTACAAAAACCCGCGCTTCATCTGATCCCGCTCGATGCTCTCGAACAGCGCCTGGAAGTTGCCCTCGCCGAAACCCTCGTTGCCCTTGCGCTGGATGATCTCGAAGAAGATCGGGCCGATCACGTTCTGGGTGAAGATCTGCAGCAGCTTGCGCTGCTTGGTCTCGGGATCGGCATCGATCAGGATCTTGTTCTTCGCCAGGCGTGCCACGTCCTCGCCATGGTTCGGCACGCGCTCGTCGATCACTTCGAAGTACGCGTCGGGCGTGTCGAGGAATTCCATGCCGGCCTCGCGCATCTTTTCCACCGTGCTGTAGATGTCGTCGGTGAAGCAGGCAATGTGCTGGATGCCTTCTCCGTGGTACGCGTCGAGGTATTCGTTGATCTGGCTCTTCGGATCGTTCGACTCGTTCAGCGGGATGCGCACGATGCCGTCCGGCGCGGTCATCGCCTTGGAGACGAGTCCGGTCTTGGCGCCCTTGATGTCGAAGTAGCGAATCTCGCGGAAGTTGAACAGGCGCTCGTAGTAATCCGACCACTTCTGCATGTTGCCGAAATGCAGGTTGTGGGTGAGGTGGTCGATGAAGGTGAGACCGAAGCCGGCCGGGTTCTGGTCGGCGCCTTCGATCGCCTCGTAGTCGGCTTCGTAGATGCTGCCCAGGTCGCCGTAGCGATCGACCAGGTACAGCATGCAGTCGCCGATGCCCTTGATCACGGCGGCGTTCACCGCCTTGCTCGCTTCCTTGTGCTCGATCTTCTCGCCGCCGTTGTCGAGGACTGCTTGCAGCACCTGCACGTCGGGCTTGCGGAAGCGGATGGCGAAGCCGCAGGCACTGGGACCATGCGCCTTGGCGAAATCGGCGGCGAAGGAATCCGGATCCTCGTTGATCAGGAAGTTCACGCCGTTCTGCCGATACACGGTGATCGGGCGGGACTTGTGCTTCAGCACGGCACTGAAACCCATCCGCTTGAACAGCTCGTGCAGCTCGACGCCGCGGCCGGCCGGGGCCGCAAATTCGACGAACTCGAAACCGTCGATACCCATCGGGTTGTCGAACGTGGTGACCTGCATGCCAAGGTTCGGCTGGGCGTTCATGGCGCTCTCCTGATTGTCGGTGCACGATGGCAGCACAAGAGCGTGCCACCATCGGTGGTAATCACACTTTATAGTTACATATGAAACCATATGCAAGGATCATCGCCGCAATGCCTGCCAAGCGCCGTCCAATCCCCGCTACTGCCGAGCACGCGCCACTGCAGTTGGAGCACTTCCTGCCGTACCGGCTGTCGATCCTGTCCAACACGATCAGCCAGGCGATCGCCGACGACTACCAGAGCCGCTACGACATCTCGGTGACCGAATGGCGGGTGATGGCCGTGCTGGCGCGCTTCGAGGGGCTGTCCGCGCGCGAGGTGGCCGAACGCACGGCGATGGACAAGGTGGCGGTCAGCCGCGCGCTGGCGCGGCTGGTCGAGGCCGGCCGCGTCGACCGGGCGATACACGACAACGACAAGCGCCGTTCGGTGCTGAGCCTCAGCGAGAAGGGCTGGGCGATGCACGACGAGGTCGCACCGATGGCGCGCGTGCGCGAGCGCGAGGTGCTGGCGAAACTCGATGTCGAGGAGCGCGCGTGGCTCACGCGCATTCTCGACAAGTTGATGACATGAGCCTGCAAGCGCGGCCATGCGCGCCAGAGTGCGCCCGGGCATGAAGCTCGCCCAGCCGCGTGCGGCCGGCACCCCGCGGGTTCGGCGCTAAACTGGGCCGATGCCGCTGCCACCTGCCCTGCTCGACCGCCTTCGCGCCAGCTTTCCGGCAGATGCGTTCGCGACCGGCGAGGCCGAGCGCATTGCCTATTCGTACGACAACTCGCGCCGGCAGGCGTTGCCGGATGCGGTGGCGTTTCCGACGTCGCATACCCAGGTCGAAGCGCTGGTGCAGGCTTGCCGCGCGCATCGGATACCAGTGATCGCACGCGGGCGGGGCAGCAATACCACCGGCGCCACCGTACCGGTGGACGGTGGCGTGGTGGTGAGCTTCGAGCGGATGAACCGCATCGTGCGCATCGATCCGGACAATCGCCTGGCCGTGGTCGAGCCTGGCGTATTGAACGGCGACCTGCAGCAGGCGCTGGCACCGCTGGGATTCTTCTGGCCGCCCGACCCGTCGTCCGCGCCGTGGTGCAGCGTCGGCGGGAACCTGGCCTGCAATTCGGCCGGTCCGCGCGCGGTCAAGTACGGCACGCCGCGCGAAAACACGCTCGGTTTGCGTGCAGTCTCCGGCACCGGCGAAGGCTTTCGCTGTGGCACGTACACCAGCAAGGGAGCGACCGGCTACGACCTGACCCGTTTGCTGATCGGCTCGGAAGGCACGCTGGCGCTGATCACCGAGGCGACCCTGAAACTGACGCCGAAGCCGTCGGCCGTGCGCACGTTGCGCGCGACATACAAGGACGTCGGCGCGGCGGCGCGGGCAGTGGCGCGGATCATGGCGCAGCCGGTGACGCCGTGCGCGCTGGAGTTCATCGACGACGTGGCGCTGAAGCTGGCACATGCGCACGGCGGCGACGGCGTGCCGCTGGCTGGCGCGATGCTGATGATCGAGGTGGATGGCGAACCGGCCACGCTGCCTGCGGCAGTCGACGCGGTGTCGGCCGCTGCGCGCGGCGACGGACTGGAGGACTTGCAGGTTGCCGCGACGGCGGACGAAACCCGCGCCCTGTGGGCCGCGCGCAAGGCGCTGTCGCCGGCGCAGCGCACGATCTCGCCGAACAAGATCAACGAGGACGTGGTGGTGCCGGTCAGCCACCTGCCCGACCTGGTCGACGGCATCAGGCAGCTGTCGGCGAAGCACGACGTGCTGATCGTCAGCTTCGGCCACGCCGGCAACGGCAACCTGCACGTGAACCTGCTGCCGCGCGACGAGGCCGAGCGCGAGCGGGCGCACGCCTGCCTGGCCGAGCTGTTTGCGCTGGTGATTTCTCTGGAGGGCACGCTGTCGGGCGAGCACGGCATCGGCATGCTCAAGCGCGAGTTCATGCCGCTCGCGCTGGAGCCGTCCACGCTGGGGCTGATGCGCAACGTCAAGGCGTCGTTCGATCCGGACGGGATCCTCAATCCGGGAAAACTGCTGCCTTGAGCCGGAAGCTGGACAAGTTGCTGTCGGACATCCGCGCCTGTCGGATCTGTGCGGCGCACCTGCCGCATGGCCCGCGACCGGTGCTGCAGGCATCGGCGACCTCGCGGCTGCTGATCGTCAGCCAGGCACCGGGGCGCAAGGTGCATGACAGCGGCATTCCGTTCAACGATGTCAGCGGCGAGCGTTTGCGCGAATGGCTGGGGATCGATCGCGACACGTTTTACGACGCCAGCCGCGTCGCGATCGTGCCGATGGGTTTCTGCTTTCCCGGCAGCGGCCGCGGCGGCGATTTGCCACCGCGGCCGGAATGCGCGCCGGCCTGGCATCCGCAATTGCTGCCCCTGTTGACCCGGGTGCAGCTGACCCTGGCGATCGGCCAGTACGCGCAGGCCGGCCTGCTCGGCGCGACCCGCGCGTCCACGCTCACCGGCACCGTGCGCGCATGGCGCACGCACCTGGACCACGGCGTGTTGCCGCTGCCCCATCCCAGCCCGCGCAACCGGCCGTGGGTGATGCACAACCTGTGGTTCGAAGCCGAACTGCTGCCGGTGCTGCGCGAGCGCGTGGCGGATGCCCTGCGCGCGACGGATTGAGCCGGCGCTTCGGCGCGCCTTGCCGGTTCCCCGCAGCTTCCTCTAACCTGCCTCGGCTGGTGGCCACGGGGCGGTTCCCTCGGCTGCGTCAGGGGACACACATGCCGGATACCTGCCCGTGAATCTGAAGTTGCGCCTGATCGTGATGAACTTCCTGCAGTTCTTATCTGGGGCGCATGGCTGCTGACCATCGGTGCCTAGTGGTTCCAGCACCCAGCACTGGTCGGGCACCAATTTCGGCGCGATCTTCTCGACGATGGGCATCGCCTCGCTGTTCATGCCGTCGCTGGCCGGCATCATCGCCGACAAATGGATCAACGCCGAGAAGCCTGTACGGCCTGTTCCAGATCGCCGGCGCGATCGTGTTGTTCATCGTGCCGCTGATCGACAATCCGGCCATCGCTGTTCTGGGTGATGCTGCTCAACATGTGCTGCTACATGCCGACGATCTCGCTGGCGATCACGGTGGCCTACAACGCGCTCAAGCGCGACGGCGCCTGACGTGGTCGCCGTGTATCCGCCGATCCGCGTATGGGGCACGATCGGCTTCATCGCCGCCATTGGACGGTGAGCCTGCTCAGCTTGAGACGTCCGCCGCGCAGTTCCATGTCGCCGCCGGCGCTTCGCTGTTGCTGGGCCTGTATGCGTTCACCCTGCCCGAATGCCCGCCGCAACTGGTGCCTCGCACAGCCGCGGCCTGGCCGATCGCTGGGGCTGACCTCGTTCGTGCTGTTCAAGGATCGCAACATGGCGGTGTTCTTCATCTTCGCCATGCTGCTCGGTGCCGCGTTGCAGCTGACCAATGCCTATGGCGACACCTTCCTGCACGACTTCGCCAAGTCGCCGCCTACAAGGATCTGCTCACGGTCCGCTACCCGGCGATCATCATTTCGATCTCGCAGATTCTCCGAGACGCCTTCATCCTGGCCATCCCGTTCTTCCTGAAGCGCTTCGGGATCAAGGCGGTGATGACGATGAGCATGCTGGCCTGGGTGCTCCGCTTCGGCCTGTTCGCCTACGGCAACCCGGCCGGAGGCCTGTGGATGATCGTGCTGTCGTGCATCGTCTACGGCATGGCGTTCGACTTCTTCAATATCTCCGGCTCCGCTGTTCGTCGAGAGCCAGAGCCGACCCGACGATCCGCGCCAGCGCGCAGGGCCTGTTCATGCTGATGACCAACGGCGTCGGCGCCGATGCTCGGCAGCTCGATCAGCCGGCTTCGCGATCGATCACTTCTTCGGTCCACCTGCACGCCGCCGTCGCCATCTGCAAGGACTGGCATGGCATCTGGATCGCCTTCGCCGGCTACTCGCTGATCATGGCGATCCTGTTCGTGCCGCTGTTCAGGCACAAGCACAAGCCGCAGGTACTGCAGGTTCTGCCGACGCATTGAGCCGCCGGGCCAGCCGTGGCCCGGCCGGCTACAATGCGCGGATGCGCATCGGCCCCTACCTCATCGACCCGCCCGTGGTGCTCGCCCCGATGGCGGGCGTCACCGACAAGCCGTTCCGGCTGCTGTGCAAGCGGCTGGGCGCGGGTCTGGCCGTGTCGGAGATGACCAACGCCGATCCGCGGCTGTGGCATACGCGCAAGTCGCTGCAGCGGATGGACCACGAGGGCGAACCCGAACCGGTCAGCGTGCAGATTGCCGGCTACGACCCGACGATGCTGGCCGAGGCGGCACGCTTCAACGTCGCCAATGGCGCGCAGATCATCGACATCAACATGGGCTGCCCGGCGAAGAAGGTGTGCAACGTATGGTCGGGCTCGGCGCTGCTGCAGGACGAGCCGCTGGTGGCGCGCATCGTCAAGGCGGTGGTCGACGCGGTTGAGGTGCCGGTGACACTGAAGATCCGCACCGGCTGGAATCGCGACAACCGCAATGCGCTGTCCATCGCACGCATTGCCGAGGACAACGGCATCGCCGCGCTGGCCGTGCACGGGCGCACCCGCGCCGACAAGTACGAAGGTGACGCCGAGTACGCCACCATCGCCGCGGTGAAGGCTGCGGTGCGCATTCCGGTGCTGGCCAATGGCGACGTCGCCACGCCGCAGCAGGCCCGCCACGTGCTCGACCTGACCGGCGCCGATGCGTTGATGATCGGCCGGGGTGCGCAGGGTCGTCCGTGGATTTTCCGCGAAATTGCGCATTACCTGGCCACCGGCGAACTGCTGCCCGAGCCGGGACCGGCCGAAGTCGCTGCCATCCTGCTGGGTCACCTGGAGCAGTTGTACGCGTTCTACGGCGAACAGGCCGGCGTGCGCATCGCGCGCAAACATCTGGGCTGGTATGCGAAGGATCGGCCGCAGAACGCGGCATTTCGCCACGTGGCAAATCGCGCGGAGAGCGCCGCCGAGCAGTGGCAGCTGACTCGCGCCTACTTCGCCAGTCTCGACGGCGTGCGCGCTGCCGCCTGACCCCTTCCGCGGGTGAGTGCGCCGGCAAATCACGTCACGTAAGATCGAAGCATCGAAGGCAGACGAACGTCCATGGATATCCACGAGGCACTGCGGTCCCGCCAGGAAGCGGTCGAACGGCTCAAGCTCGCCGAGAAGCGCTGGGCATTGATCGACGTACTGCTGCGCCGCCTGTCGACATGTCTGAGCAATGCCGCTGACGGCCGCACGGCGGCCCTGGACAGCGTCCTGGCCGATCTGCGTCAGCAGTTGCGGGAACCACTGGGCAAAGAGTCGCTGGAAACCCTGCTGGCCAAGCTGACCAAGGCGGCCAGGTCGCTCGATGAATTGCCCCAGCCGACGCCACAGGCGTCGATCGTGACGGCGGAGTTGCCGCCGGCACGGACGACGGCGGCGCAATTGCTGCTGATGCTGATCGAACAGCTGCACGTGGACGACGCGTCGGCGCCCCAACTGAACATCATCCGCGACGCCATCGCCGCCGCCGAAGACGACTCCGCGCTGGCGTCGCAGGCGCAGGCGCTCGCCGGGCTGGTCAACCGATACCATCGGCAACTCACCGAGCATCGGGCCGCGGCCGAGCGACTGCTGACCCTGGTCAACCGGCAACTGGAAGAATTGACCCAATACCTGAGACGCGAACACGCCGACCACCGCGAAGGCAGCGGCTCCCGCCAGGAACTGGATCGCGACCTGACCGGCGAGATCGACGCATTGGGCAGCCAGATGGAGCACACACAAGACCTGCACGCGTTGCATCAGGCGCTGCAGTCGCGGCTCGGCGCGATCGCCAAGTACCTGAAAAGCTTCCGCGAACGCGAAGACGCGCGCGAACGCGAATGGCAGTCCCGTTCCGACCAGATGAGCCTGCGCATCCGCGAACTGGAACACTCGGCGCGGACGATGGAGGTGAGCTTGCGCCAGGAGCACGCACTCGCCTCGACCGACCCGTTGACCGGTCTCGCCAACCGCCTGGTGTTCGAGCAACACATGGCCAGCGCTTGTCTGGACCGGGCCCGGGGCGGCGCCGAAACCTGCCTGCTGGTGCTGGATATCGACCGCTTCAAGCACATCAACGACAACTTCGGCCATGCCGCCGGTGATCGCGCCCTTCGCATCGTGGCCGAACAGCTGAAAGCCGCGTTGCGGCCCGGTGACATGCTGGCGCGCTACGGTGGCGAGGAATTCGTGGCGGTGCTGTCGGCTACTGGCGAGGAAACTGGTCGCGAGGTCGCCGAAGGGCTGCGCAATTGCATCGAGAACATCGGCTTCCGCGGCCAGCGACGGCCAGTGCGCATAACGCTTTCATGCGGCCTCACCGTCTTGCGCGCCGACGACACGCCGGAGAGCGCCTTCGAGCGCGCCGACCGCGCGCTGTACCAGGCCAAGCACGGTGGCCGCAACCGTTGCGTGGTTTTGTGAACGCGAAGCGCTTCAGCGCGTGCAGACGTCCAAACGGCTGAACACGCGCCCAATCCGGCAGCGACCGGAATCGCCGCGGGCTGCAAAACCGGGGGCGGCGATGTATCATGCCCGACTTCATTTATCTTTCTATCCGCACGAAAGGATATAAACCGCGATGTCCAACTACCTGTTCACCTCCGAATCGGTCTCCGAAGGCCATCCGGACAAGGTCGCCGACCAGATCTCCGACGCTGTGCTCGACGCGATCCTGATCCAGGATCCGCGCGCCCGTGTCGCCTGCGAAACCATGGTCAAGACCGGCGTGGCGATCGTCGCCGGCGAAGTCACCACCAGTGCGTGGATCGACCTGGAGGCGCTGACCCGCAAGGTGATCGTCGACATCGGCTACAACTCCAGCGAAGTCGGTTTTGACGGCGAGACCTGCGGCGTGCTGAACCTGATCGGCAAGCAGTCGCCGGACATCAACCGTGGCGTCGACCGCAAGCATCCGGAAGAACAGGGCGCGGGCGACCAGGGCCTGATGTTCGGCTACGCCACCAACGAAACCAAGACCTTCATGCCGGCGGCGATTCACTTCTCGCATCGCCTGGTCGAGCAGCAGGCCAAGGTGCGCAAGCAGAAGAACTCGCCGCTGCCGTGGCTGCGCCCGGACGCGAAGAGCCAGGTCACCCTGCGCTACGAGCACGGCGTCGCCACCGCGATCGACGCCGTGGTGCTGTCGACCCAGCACGATCCGGGCGTGAAGCAGAAGGATCTGATCGAGGCGGTGCGCGAGCACATCCTCAAGCCGGTGCTGCCGGCGAAGTGGCTGCACAAGGGCACCAAGTTCCACATCAACCCGACCGGCAAGTTCGAGATCGGCGGCCCGGTGGGCGACTGCGGCCTGACCGGCCGCAAGATCATCGTGGACACCTACGGCGGCTGGGCCCGCCACGGCGGTGGTGCGTTCTCCGGCAAGGATCCGTCCAAGGTCGACCGTTCGGCCGCCTACGCGGCGCGCTACGTGGCCAAGAACATCGTGGCTGCCGGCATCGCCGATCGCTGCGAAGTGCAGGTCAGCTACGCGATCGGCGTGGCGCATCCCACCTCGATCTCGGTCACCACCTTCGGCACCGGCAAGATCAGCGACGACAAGATCGAGAAGCTGATCCGCAAGCACTTCGACCTGCGCCCGTACGGCATCCTGCAGATGCTCGACCTGATCCACCCGATGTACCAGCAGACCGCCAGCTACGGCCATTTCGGCCGCACCCCGCAGCAGGTGAAAGATGCCAACGGCAAGGCCTTCACCACGTTCTCGTGGGAAAAGACCGACCGCGCCGAGGCGCTGCGCAAGGATGCGAAGCTGAAGTAATCGGTGCCGTTCACCCTGAGCGTAGCGCCACAGGCGCGAAGTCGAAGGGTCGCCACGCGAAACGGGCCGCCTTGTGCGGCCCGTTTCTATTTCAGTTTCAGACCAATCGCTTTTCCAAAGCGCAATACCAGTTCGTGCTGTGCGGCCGGTGCAGCTTGCAACGACTGCCGTGCATGTTTGAGCCAGCCCGCACCGCGACCAGCCAGGTCGTCCCACGCATCCACCAGCACACTGGGCGCACGCTGCAGATGCCAGTCGATCAGGCTCAACGCCTGAGAAATATCTTTCGTGTATTTCGCATGCCGCGGGCCACGCTCGCTGGGAAAGATTGACCCCGTCTTCTGACTTGCAAGTGTGGCAACCGCTACAATACGCGGATGTCCCTTATCCAATTGCAACGCGTCGACTTCAGCATCGGCGGCCCACTCCTGCTCGAACATGTCGATCTGTCGATCGAGGCGAACGAGCGGGTGTGCATCGTCGGTCGCAACGGCGAAGGCAAATCCACCCTGATGAAGCTGATCGCCGGCGAGTTGCATGCCGACGACGGCGAGGTGCGCATCCAGAACGGCATCGTGGTCGCACGGATGGCGCAGGAGGTGCCGCAAGGCACCGCCGGCAGCGTGTTCGACGTGGTCGCCGAGGGGCTGGGCGATCTCGGCCGGCTGCTGGCGCGCTACCACCACCTGATTGCCGAAGGCGATTTCGACGCGCTCGGCGACGTGCAGCACCAGATCGAGGCGCAGCACGGCTGGGACCTGGATCGCCGGGTCAGCGACGTGCTGACCCAGCTCGAACTGCCCGGCGATACCGACTTCGCCGCGCTGTCCGGCGGCATGAAGCGCCGCGTGCTGCTGGCCCAGGCGCTGGTGCGCAAGCCCGACGTGCTGCTGCTGGACGAACCGACCAACCATCTCGACATCGAGGCAATCGGCTGGCTGGAGACCTTCCTCAAGCAGTTCGCCGGCAGCATCCTGTTCGTCACCCATGACCGCAGCTTCCTGCGCGCACTGGCCACCCGCATCGTCGAGATCGACCGCGGCGCGCTCACCGACTGGCCCGGCGACTACGACAACTACCTGCGCCGCCGCGAGGAACGCCTGCACGCCGAATCCCAGGCCAACGCGCTGTTCGACAAGAAGCTGGCGCAGGAGGAAGTGTGGATTCGCCAGGGCATCAAGGCCCGGCGCACCCGCAACGAGGGCCGCGTGCGCGCGCTGAAGGCGTTGCGGGTGGAGCGCGCCGAGCGGCGCAATCTCAGCGGCAACGTCAGGATGAACGCGGCCAATGCACAGGCCTCGGGCAAGAAGGTGATCGACCTCAAGCACGTGCACCAGGCTTATGACGGACGCGTGCTCATCGATGATCTTTCCACCACGATCATGCGCGGCGACCGCATCGGCATCATCGGCCCCAACGGCGCCGGCAAGAGCACCCTGCTGAAGATCATGCTGGGCGAACTCACCCCGCTGCGCGGCACCGCCGAGCTCGGCACCGGCATCGAGATCGCCTACTTCGACCAGCACCGCCTGCAACTCAACGACAAGCTCAACGCGCTGGACAACGTGGCCGAGGGCCGCGAGTACATCGAGCTCAACGGGCAGCGCAAGCACATCATCGGCTACCTGCAGGACTTCCTGTTCTCGCCCGAGCGCGCGCGCGCGCCGATCACCCGCCTTTCCGGCGGCGAGCGCAACCGCCTGCTGCTGGCCAAGCTGTTCGCGCAGCCATCCAATCTGCTGGTCATGGACGAACCGACCAACGATCTCGACGTCGAGACGCTGGAGCTGCTGGAAGAACTGCTGACCGACTACCAGGGCACCTTGTTGCTGGTCTCACACGACCGCGCGTTTCTCGACAACGTGGTCTCGAGCACGCTGGTACTGGAAGGCAACGGGCAGATCGGCGAGTACGTGGGCGGTTACACGGACTGGTTGCGACAGCGCCCAGCCGCGCGCGGCACCTTCGTCAGCGACAAATCCGCGGCGCCTGCTCCGGCGCCTGCCGCACCGGTGGCGGCAAAGCGCAAGCGCAGCTTCAAGGAGCAGCACGAACTGGAACGACTGCCCAAACGCATCGAGCAACTGGAAGGCGACATCGCCGCACGCACCGCCACGATGAACGAGCCGGCCTTCTTCCAGCAGGACAGCACGGCCATCGTCAAGGCGAACGAGGCGCTGGTGGCCTTGCAGGCCGAACTCGACGCGGCATATGCGCGCTGGAGCGAACTGGACGGCTGATTGCGCGTCGGCAGGCGTGCCCCCACGCTCTTGCTCGCCACGCCGTATCATCCGCTGACCACCTTGTGGACACTTCCATGTATACGCTCTACTTCGCCCCCGGCTCCGCCAACCTGCTGGTGCATTTGATCCTGCTGGAATGCGGCGCGCCATACACGCTTGAACGGGTCGATCTGGATGCCGGCCAGCAGCGGAGCGCAGCGTATCTCGCGCTGAATCCGAACGGCGTGGTGCCGACTCTGCTGGTCGATGGCATGCCCCACGGCGAAGCCGCGGCACTGGCGATGCTGCTTGTGGAACGGCACCCCGAGACTGCGCTGGCGCCCGCCGCCGGGAGCGCGCAACGCGGTGATTACCTGCAGTGGATGTTCTACCTGGCCAACTCGTTGCAGCCACTGTTCCGCCAGTGGTTCTACCCCGCGGAACACCTGCCCGAAGCTGCCGACACCGTCAGCCTGGCTGCCCGCGCCGGCATCGAGAAGTGCTGGTCGCATATCGACGCCCACCTCACTGCACACGGCCCGTACATGCTGGGCGACAATTTCAGCGTGGTCGACCTCTACGCGCTGATGCTGATGCGCTGGTCGCGCAACATGCCGCGCCCGGCGACGGAGTGGCCACGGTTGGCCGCACTGGCCGCGCGGCTGAAGGCGCGTCCGTCATGGATGCAGGTGTGCGAGGCCGAAGGGCTGATCGAGTGGGCTTGACCGAATGAGCGACGCGCCCGACGCCGACGCCTGGGCCGTCTACCTGCTGGAATGCGCTGACGGCCGCGTCTACACCGGGATCGCGCGCGACCCCGAACAGCGCTACGCGAAACACCTCGCCGGCAAGGGCGCCCGCTTCACCCGCTCCAATCCGCCGCGGCAACTGCTGGGCTGGGTCTGGGTTGCCGATCACGGCAGCGCATTGCGCCTGGAAATCGCCTGGAAACGCTTGCCGCGCGACCTGCGCATCGCCGCGCTGCAAAGGTCGATTCGGGAAACGGGTACACGGGAAAAGGGGCAGGAAGCAAAAGCGTAGACGACGGCCCTGCCCGTGCCTCACGCCTTGCTGGCAGGTCCCGGGTGGCGCTTCAGATGATCGATGAACGCTCGCAGTTTCGGCGTCATCTGGTGGCGGCTGGGGTAGTAGAGAAACATGCCCGGTGCCATCGGCGCGAGCGGCTCCATCACCCGCACGAGTTTGCCGGCCTTCACCGGCCCGGCCGTGATCGGCTCGGGTACCTGGGCGAGCCCCGCACCTTCGATGGCCGCCCCAAGCATGGCGGAAAAGTCGTGGACAATCAGCGATCCGGATACCGCTGCCTCGATCGGCTTGTTGCCATCGACAAAGGACCACGGCGCGATCGATCCGTTCGAGCGACGTATGCGTATGCAGGCATGCCGGCGCAGATCGTCGATGTGCTCGGGCCTGCCGCTGCGGCGCAGATAGTCGGGGCTGCCGACGACCGCGAGTGGAAAGGACGGCGTCAGCCGCACCGCGACCATGTCCGCCTCGACGAACTGGCCGAGGCGGATGCCGGCATCGAATCCTCCGGCCGCAATGTCGATCAGCGCCGGGCTCGCGGCGATCTCCACCTCGACATCGGGATGGGCCCGGCAGAACGACGCGATCAGTGGCTCCAGCAGGATCGGCACCACCGCCGGCGGCACCGTGAGTCGCAACAGCCCGGCAGGCCGCTGCCCGAGATCACGCGCCACCTCGCTTGCCGCAACCAGTTCCTCGAAGGCAGGCCTGGCACGCGAAAGAAACCGCTCGCCGGCCTCGGTCAGGCCGACACTGCGCGTCGTGCGCATGAAGAGCACGGCACCAACGCGAGCCTCCAGTGAACGGACCGCCTGGCTCATCGCCGAGGGGCTCACTCCGAGCTCTGCCGCCGCTTTGCGAAAACTGCGGTGCCGCGCAACGCTCAGGAACGCCTCGATCCCGTCGAGCGCGCCCTGCCTTACTGTGAAGTTCTGCTTCATGCCTCATCCACTTTGTCGCGAATAGTCGCCCGCGGGTAGCGGTTGTACATTTTTTTCGCGGCGTTCGGGACCGCGTCGGCCATCATTCGACAGGAGGCCACATGTCACCGGCTACCATCTTTCTGTTGCATCTTGTTCTCGGTTACCTCGCGTGGTCGCTGTGCTTTGGCGCGTACATCTGGCCAAGGCTCAAGTCGATGGATCGCCTCCAGGCGCAGCGCGCGATCGCCACGCTGCACAGTTTCCGCTTCTTCGGGCTGGCCTTCATCCTTCCCGGCGTGATCGGCCCGAACTTGCCATCCGGCTTCGCGACCTTCGCTGCTTTCGGCGACCTGGCAACAGCGACACTGGCCATGCTGGCGCTACTTGCCGTGAGGACGCGCGCGCTCTTCTGGCTGCTTGTCACTGGCTACAATCTCGTGGGCACGACGGATCTCGTCGTCAACTATTATCACGGCATCCGGCTGGGCCTTCCCGAGCTGGCTGGCCAGCTGGGCGCGACCTACGCGATCCCGGTCATTTATGTTCCGTTGCTCATGATCACGCACCTCGCCGCTTTCCGTCTGCTGGTGCGCCCCCAGCCGAAGTCGGCCCGGATCATCAGCGGCGATGCAGCGACATGACGGCCAGCACCGGCAGATGGTTCGCGTGAAAGCCTCTCCGCCCACTCGTGCACGAGTCCCCAACCAACCATCCTTGCTCGTCATTGGGTTCCTGAAGTGCCCTGCAGCGGCAGCCACAGTCTGGCGACAACACCGTTTGCGCCATCGCGCGCGCTCAGGCTGACGCCACCTTCGTGCGCTTCGGCGATCTGCCGCACCAGGGCGAGGCCGATGCCGGAGCCACCGGGCTTGGTGGTGAAAAACGGCACGAACAGGTTGTCGCTGCCGGGCAGGCCGGGGCCGTCATCGAGGATCTCGATCAGCGCGTGCTCGCCTTCGCTGCACCAGCGCATCAGCACCTGGCCACCGGGCAGGCTCGCCTCGACGGCGTTGCGCAGCAGGTTGATCAGCGCCTGTTCGAGCTGGTCGGCGTCGGCCTGCACGAGCAACGACGCGTCAGCCTCCACTTGCACGGTCGTGCGTTGCTCCAGCCGTGCCACCGCCGGTACCAGCATGGCCAGGTCGAGTTCGCGTTTCTGCGGCGGCGGCAGCGCAGCGAGTCGGCTGTAGCCGGCGAGAAAGCGTGCCAGCGACTCGGCGCGGTTGCCGATCACCTGCAGGCCGCCACGCGCATCCTCGCGCCAGTCCTCGGCCAGCGGCTCGCGCGCGATGACGGTAGCCAGCGTGCCGGCCAGCGAGTGGATCGAGGCCAGCGAGTTGTTGACCTCGTGACCGAGCACGCGCAGCAGTCGCTGCCAGGCCTGGCGCTCTTCTTCGCGCAACACGCGGCCGACGTCGTTGATCACCAGCAAGCGGCCGCTGCGACCTTCGTTGCGCAAAGGCGCGTGGCGGATGTCGAAGCGGCCGCTGCGGCCGGGGAACGTGTGCCTGACGACCCGTGCCGCCGGCGCGGCCAGCAGCGCGTCAAGCGCCAGCTCGTCGGCGCCGCGACCGAGCAGGCCGTGTCGATCGCCCTGCAGCAGGCGCTGCGCGGCCGGATTGAGCAGGCGCAATCGCGCATCGTGGTCGAACACCAGCACCGCGCTGTCCAGTGCAGCCAGCGTCTTGCCGAGCAGGCGCGCGGAATCCTCGAACTGCACGCGCTCCTTCTGCAGCCGGTCAGCCAGCGCATTGATGTCGTAGATCGCGTCGCCGAGCACGCCGCCCTGCACGCCACGCATGCTGTAGTCGCCCTCGCGCAGCGCTTCCAGCAGCCCGGCCAGGGTGTACAGCGGATACACCACGCGACGATGTTGCCAGCGTGCGATCAGCGCGGTGGTCACCACGACCATGATGACCAGCAGCCAGCACAGCGCACGCTCGGGCACGCCGACCAGCAGCAACACGGCCACACCAAGCAGCGCCGGCAAGGCCACCAACCAGCTGCCCAGCAGCACGCGCCGCTCGAACGCCGGCATGTAGCCGCGGCGGCGGGTGGAATCAGTCGGCATGGTCGGACGAGGGATCGCGCAACCCGTGCTTTTCCATGCGCCGATACAAGGTCTGGCGAGTGACACCGAGCGCATCGGCGGCATGCTGCAGGTTGCCGTCGTGGCGCTCCAGCGCGCTTCGCACCAGATGCGCCTCGGCCTGGTCGATGGTCATGCCGTCGATGCCCTGCGCGGAGTCCGCCCTCGCCGAGCCGGGGCCGAACACCAGTGCCGAGTCGCTGATCAGGTCGTGCTCGGCCAGCAGCGCGGCGCGCTCCATCAGATGACCCAGCTCGCGCACGTTGCCGGGCCAGCGCCACGCCAGCAGCGCGCGCTCGGCCGATGGCGCCAGCCGCAAACCGCTGCGACCGTAGCGTGCCGCGCTGCGTTCCAGGAAGCTGCGCGCCAGCGGCAGGATGTCGGCGCTGCGCTCGCGCAGTGGCGGCAAGCGGATCTCCAGCGTGTTGAGGCGGTACAGCAGGTCCTTGCGGAAGCGACCCGCCTCCACTTCGACGGCGAGATCGGCATTGGTCGCCGAGACCAGCCGCACGTCGGTGCTCTGCGTGCGCGACGAACCAAGCCGTTCGAACTCGCCGTCCTCCAGCACGCGCAACAATTTCGGCTGCTGCGAGACCGGCACGTTGCCCACCTCGTCGAGAAACAGCGTGCCGCCATCGGCCAGCTCGAAGCGACCGATGCGCTCGCTCTTCGCATCGGTGTACGCGCCGCGCACGTGACCGAACATTTCCGACTCGAACACGTTCTCGGCGATACCGCCCATGTTGACCTTGACCAGCGCTTTCGCCGCACGGCGCGAGTGCGCATGCAGCTGCTGCGCGATGACGCCCTTGCCGGTGCCGTTCTCGCCCAGCACCAGCACGTTGGCATCGCTGGACGCGACCCGTGCGACCAGCTCCATCACCCGCCGCATCGCCGGCGATTCGGCGATCAGCGCCTCGCTGCCGCCGCGCAGCAGCGCGTTCTCCGCCTCCAGCCGACGCTGCCGCCGCGCGGCTTCGCCCAGCGCGATCTGGTTGCGCACGATGCTGAGCAGGCGCGCGTTGTCCCACGGCTTCTCGATGAAGTCACCGGCACCGCGGCGCAATGCATCCACCACCAGCGGCACGTTGCCCCACGCGGTCATCACCACTACCGGCAACTCCGGCGCGTGCTGACGCAGCGCGTCCAGCAGAGCCAGGCCCTCGGCGCCGGAGGTGGTATCGCGGGTGTAGTTGAGGTCGATCAGCGCGCAGCTGAAATCGCGCTGACGCACCGCCTCCAGCGCCGCGGCCGGGCCGTTCACGCCGACGCTGGCGATGCCTTCGGACTTCAGCAGCAGGCGCAACGCCTCGCGCACATCGACCTGGTCGTCGGCAAGCAGCACGGTGGTCATCGATTCGCGCGTCATGTTCTTCGGTTCAATGGTTTTCACGCCTGGCCCCGGTCAAGCATACCTGTGGGAGCGCCGGCGCTCATTCGTGGCGCAGCGCAATCGCCGGATCCACGCGCAGCGCACGAATCAACGGCATCAGCGCTGCCAGCACGGCAGCACCGACCACCACCAGCAGCACCGGCACGAACACCGCCGGGTCATGGGCGCGCGTGTGCAGGTTTGGATCGGCCAGCAGCCGCGACCACGGCAGCGCCAGCCCGAAGCCGATGAACAGGCCGATGCCGAGCTGCCAACCCAGTTGCCGGCCGGTATCGCGCAGGATCGCGCCGTGGCCGGCACCGATCGCGCGGCGGATGCCGATCTCGCGCGTGCGCTGGGTTACCGAGAACGAGAGCACGCCGTACAGGCCGGCCGCCGCCAGCAGCAGCGCGATCAGCCCCAGCGCGCCGAACAATTCGGTCAGGATCACCAGGTTCAGTCGCGCCATCTCCATCGTGCGGGCCTGCGTGTGAACCGCGGTGACCGCCGCCTGGGGATCGACTGCGTGCACCACCGCCGTGAGTTGCCGGACATGGGCCGCCGCGTCGGCGTGGGTGCGCATGGCCAGTCGCATCGACTTCAGCGGCGTGGTTCCAGCCGCCTGCTGCAACGGCATCAGCAGGCCGGGCAACGCTTTCTCGAGTATGCCGTCGAGCTGCAACGGTTCGATCACGCCGATGACCGTTACCGTTTCCGTGGATGGCGTTCCCGGGTACAGGATGAGCTTGCGGTTCAGCGGATCGCCGCCGGGCCAGAACGAAGCCGCCATTTTCGCGTCGATGACCGCTACCTGCTGACTGTCCGCGCGATCGTGCGCATCGAAGAAGCGGCCTTCGCGCAATCGCACGCCGTAGGTGTCCAGAAAATACGGGTCGACGATACCCATCTGCGCCAACGGCCAGCCATTGGCCGGCTGCGGCTGACCCGGCAGCGAGACGAACTCGTGGCTGCCGAGCAAGGCGCTCGGTATCGTGTTCGACGCCGTGGCATCGATCACGTCCGGATCCTGGCGCAGGCGCTCGGCGGCGGTCTCGAAAAACCGTATGCGCCTGGCGTCGCTGGCGTATGGCGCAGCCGGCAACGCCACGTAAGCGGTGAGAACCTGCGTGGCATGCGTGGCACCGACCGAGCGCTGTACCAGCAGGCCACCGAGCGCGCGCACGAAGGTGCCGGCACCGACGAGCAGCACCACGGTCAGCGCAATTTCGGCAATCACCAATGCCTTGGCCACTTTCGCAAAGCCGCCGCCGGAGCCCTTGCCGCCATCGCGCAACGCATCCTGCAGGTCGACGCGCGAAGCCCGCCATGCCGGGATCAGGCCGGCCACCGCCGTGGTCGTCATCGCGACCAGCAGCGCGAACGGCAGCACCCAGCCCTGGATGCCGAAACGGAAGAACAGGTTCGGCGGGTCGCCGTTGGCGACAAACACGCCCACCAGCCAGCGATTGCCGAAGTGCACGATCGGCAATGCCACCGCCAGCGCAGCCACGCTCAGAAGCAGGCTTTCCGCCAGTGCGCCAGCCATCAGGCGCGTGCGACTGCTCCCCAGCGCGCTGCGCAGGGCCAGTTCGCGACGCCGGTTCATCGTCTGCACCAGCTGCAGGTTGGCCACGTTGACGCAGGCCAGCAGCAACACCAGCGCGGCCGCACCGAACATCAACCAGACCCAGCCCCGCTCGTCTTCGGGAATGAAGCTGGTCGACAAGGGCTTGATGGTCAGCGCCCGCGCATGCTGGCCCGCGGGCAGCGCCCGCTGCATGGCGTCCTGCCAGGTCGCCAGTTCTGCCCGTGCCTGGCGCAGGCTCGACGACGGTGCCAGCCGGGCGACCTCCCAGACCCTGCGATGTTTGCCCGGCTCCAGCGGCAGCGGCATCCACAGCTGGCTGTCCTGGGGGAAACCGAAGTCCGCCGGCAACACGCCAACCACGGTCGCCCACCGATCGTCCACCCGCACGGCGCGACCGAGGATCTGCGGATCGGCGTGGAAGTCGTGCCGCCACAGGGTTTCACCGAGCAGCACCACCGGCGCCGCGCCCGGTGCGTCATCCGATGCGGTGAAGCCGCGCCCGAGGAGCGGCTTCACGCCGAGCTGCTGCATCATCGAGGCAGTGAGGTTGGCGCCTCGTTCATAGGTCGCACCGCTGCCATGGCCAAGATTGAACCCGGTATCCACATACGCGCCGGCCACGTCCACGCTGTGCAGGTGCCCCTGCAACTGCAGGTACTGCTCGCTGTCGATGGCCCAGATGCCGTAGCCATTGGACGACGTCTCGCCGACCGCCATCAATCGCTGCGCCTGCGGAAACGGCAGCGGCTGCAGGATCATCGTGTTGACCAGGCTGAACAGGAACAGCACCACGCCCAGCCCCACACCCAGCACCGCCACCGACAACGCGGCGTAGCCCGGACGTCGCGCCAACCGCCGCCAGGCCTCGCGAAATTCGCGCACGATCATCTTCATTCCCCTCGCAAGGCATGCATCGGTTGCACGCGACCGGCGCGCAACGCCGGCAACAGACAGGCCAGCAAACCGGCGGCGGCCAGCACCATGCACACCCCACCCGTCGCCACCGGATCGAACACGCTGGCTGCGTCCGAGGAACGCCATCAGCAACGTGGACAACGCGCGTGCGACGCCCACCGCGATGCCCACGCCGATCAGCCAGACCCAGCACGATCTGGATCAGGCCGCCGCGCAATACCAGTTGCATCAGCCGCGACGGCCGCGCCCCCAACGCCGCACGCACGCCGAACTCGCGCTCGCGCGCCGCCACCGCAACCGCCATCACCGCGTACAAGCCCGCCCCCGCCAACAACAACGCCAGCGTGGCGAATACGCCGACCAGCCACAGGCTGAGCCGCACTGTCGCGGTGGTCTCGCGCACGATGCTGCCCATGCTGCGCAGATGAGCGATGGGCTGCTCCGGCGCGATCTCCGCCATGGCCTCGCGCACGCCCGCCTGCCAGTCCATCGGGTTGCCATGACCGCGCAGCGCGAAGCGCAGGGGTTCGAGATTGCGGAAGAGCACCATGACCGGCTCGGGCAGCTGCGCCAGCGGCACGTAGAACACCGGTTGCAACGGCTGGAGTGGGCCCTTCTGCCAAGTGCTGCCCACCACGCCGACGATACGCGCCGGGTACACCGAATCGTCGGTACGAGGCACGCTGATCACCTTGCCCACCGCGTGACCACCGTAATACGTGTCGGCCAGATCCTGGCTGACGATGGCGACCCGTTCGTTGCCGGCCACGTCGTCACGCGTGAAGTCGCGCCCCTCACGCAAGGGGATGGAGAACAGCTTGAGGAAACCAGGCCCGATACCGTGATCCTGCGCCACGAACTGCTTGCCGTCCGGCGTATGCGGGTTTGTCTGGAGCTGCCCCAACATGCCATCGCTGGTGGGCAGATTGGTCGTCACCGCGGCATCGGTCACACCGGGTATCGCGCGCAGCCGTTGCACCAGCCGCGCTGACAGGTTCTCCACCGAAGCGACATCCGGGTAATCGGCCTTCACCGGTGCCAGCTCGAAAGTGAGGACGTTGTCGCCGGCAAAACCCAGGTGCAGCTGCGACGCATCGTAAAGCGCATGCATGAACATGCCGGCGGTGCACAGAAGGATCGCCGCCAACGCCACCTGCGCCACCACCAGCATCCGGCCCAGCCGGCCACTGCGCATGCCGATGCCGCTGCGTCCGCCTTCGCGCAACTCGTCCACCGTGGTCGAGCTGCGGCTGCGCCACAGTGCCAGCACCGCCGCCAGCAACGCGCCCAGCAAACCCACCGCGAAGGCCAGCACCCATGCGCTTGCGCCGATATGCATGTGACCCCCCCACAGCCATTCGGCGGGAATGAAGCGCTGCAACAAGGCCAGACCCGCCAACGCCAGCGCCATGCCCGTCAACGCGCCGCAACCGCCGATCAGCAGCCCTTCGCCCAACGCCGGCAGCATCAATCGCAGCAAGGGCGCGCCCAGCGCGCTGCGCACCGCGGCATCGTGGTTGCGCGACAAGGCGCGCAGCAGCATCAGATTGGTCAGGTTGACCAGCGCGATCAGCAACACCAGCAGCGCGCTGACCAGGAACATCAGCAGTATCGGCCGCGCTTCCTGCTGCATGGTCGAGGCCAGGTTCCCGGCACCGAAACGCGGCTTCTTCCAGTTGCCACCCATCGCTCATGTCGCGATACATCGCGCGCTCGCGCGCATCGGTCTGCGCCGACACGGCGGCGATGTCGGCACCGGGTGCCAGCCGCGCGATCGCCACGGTGCCGTTGTGGTTGTAGTCGTGGCTTCCCACCGGCAGCGCCGTCGGCAGCATCACGTCGCCCGGCCCCAGCACCGTGTTGAAGTCCGCCGACAGCACGCCGACGATGGTGCGCGGCGTGCCCTCCACCTGCAGGCTGCGGCCGATGACGCGGGCGTCGCCGCCGTAGCTGCGCTGCCAGAAGCCATAACCGAGGATCACCGCCGCCGGTCCGTTCGGGCGATCTTCCTGCGCGTCGAAGTTGCGCCCCAGCATCGGCTGCAGGCCCAGCGTGGGCAGCATGTGCCGATCCATGTAGATCACCGGCACCTGCGCCGGCGCACCGGCGCCGGCGACGTTCACCGTCGATCCCGGCCGCTCCAGTCCCAGCGAAGTCACGCCATCGAGCTGGTCCAGGTACTGGTATTCGTGCGGCGAGATGCCACCCGGATGGCCGTTGTCGTGCAACCCGCCCAACACCACCAGCTGCGACGCCTGCGGCACCGGCAACGGTCGCCACAAGGTGTTCTGGATCAGCGTGGCCACCGCCACGCTGGCACCGATGCCCAGCGCCAGCACGCCGGTGGCCAGCAGCACGAAGCCGGGGCGACGCAGGCAGGCGCGCCAGCTGCGCCAGATTTCGGTCAGCCAGATGTTCACACGCCGGTCTCCACGCGCTGGCCGATCAGCGCGTCCAGGCGTTGCTCGTCTTCGTGGCGCAGGCGCTCGTAGGTTTCCTCGTCGACCACGCGGCCGTCGAACAGGCGGATCTTGCGCTGGGCGAGTTCGGCGTAGCGCACGTCGTGGGTGACCATGCAGAGGGTGGCGCCGCCCTTGTGCAGTTCGTCGAGCAGGGCCATCACCGCTTCGCCGTTGCGCGAGTCGAGGTTGCCGGTCGGTTCGTCGGCGAGCAGGATCGCCGGCCGGCCGACCAGGGCGCGCGCCACCGCCACGCGCTGCTGCTGGCCGCCGGAAAGCTGTGCCGGGTAATGGCGCATGCGATGCGCCATGCCGACGCGTTCCAGCGACTCCTGCACGCGCTCGCGCCGTTCGGCGGTGCCGATGCCGCTGCGATAGGTCAGCGGCAGTTCGACGTTCTCCTGCACGCTCAAGTCGCCGATCAGGTTGAACGCCTGGAAGATGAAGCCGATCTCGGCGTTGCGGATGCGCGCGCGTTCGGCCGCGTTGAGTGCAGCCACGTCGTGCCCGTTCAGCACGTAGCTGCCGGCGCTGGCGGTATCGAGCAGGCCGAGGATCGACAGCAAGGTGGTCTTGCCGCAACCGGACGGGCCGGAGATGGAGACATACTCGCCGCGGCGGATGTCCAGGTGCACGTCGCTCAGTGCGTGGGTTTCCACTTCATCGGCCTGGAATACCTTGCGGATGCCGCCGAGGGCGATGACGTTGGTCGGGTCGTTCATGGGTTGCTCCGGAAAAATGTTCGAGGTCGTGTGGGAGCGGCTTCAGCCGCGATGCCTTGATGAGGCGGATGGCGAGAGGGCATCGCGACTGAAGTCGCTCCCACACGGCACTTCGGTGTCGAGGCGGCAAGCGGATACTTCATTTCAGCTTGATCCGATCATATTTGTCCCACTGGCTGGTATCGGACAGGATCACCCGATCGCCGGCTTTCAATCCGCGAAACACCTGCACGCGATCGACCGAGGCCACGCCGATACGCACCGGCACGCGGGTCGCGGTGTCGCCGGACGGGTCGAGGCGGAACAGGCTGAGGTCGCTGTCGGCATGCGCCAGCGCGGGGCGGCCCACCGACAGGACGTTCTGCAGTCGCGCGATGCGGATGCGTCCATCGACGGAGAGATCGGGGCGCGCACCCGGCGGCAATTTGCCGGCGAGATCGACATCGACCAGCACGCTGCCGTTGCGCACGGCCGGGTCGATGCGCTGCACCTTGCCGCCGACCAGACCGTTGTGCGTGTCCACGCTGACCGGCATGCCGATCACCACGTCCTTGGCCTGCACTTCGGGCACCTGCAGGCGCGCGCGCAACACATCCAGGCGCGCTACCCGCGCGAGGTTGGCACCTTCGGCCACCTGCGCACCTTCCTGCACTGCCACTTCCTGCAACACGCCGGCGATGCCGGCCCTGACCTGCAGCGCATCGGCCTGGCGCTGGCGCAGTTGCAGGTTGCTGCGCTGCTGCTGCACCCGCGCCTGCGCCGCATCGATCTGCGCCTGCATGTTGCCGGCAAACGCGGCCACGCGCTGCTGCTCGATGCTCACCCGCTGCAACAACTGCTTCAGCGCGATCTGACCCTGCTCGTACTGCACGCGCGGGATCACCTGCAGCCGGATGGCGGCCGTGTCTGCATCGGCCTTGATCTTGGCCGAGGCGTAGTCGGACTGCGCCTGCGCCTCGGCGGCGCGATGATCGAGCAGTTGCGACTGCATGTCCGCGCGCTTGGCAGCGACGTCGGCGACCGCTGCGGCCAACTGCGCCTGCGCATTGCGCAGCGCATCCTCGACCTCGGGATTGGACAAGCGCAGCAGCGGGGTATCGGGCTCGACCTGGGCACCGGGCCACACCAGGACCTTCTCGACCTGAGCGGCGGTGGCGGCCGCCAGCCAGCGGCTGTCGCGCGGCACCAGGGTGCCCGGTGCGCGTATCTCGCTGAGCATGTCGCCACTTTGCACGGCATCGATCCACAGGCTGGAGCGATCGGCATCCGGCAACGCCGGGCCGAGACCAAGCACGCCGAGGATGCCGGCCACCAGCAGCAGTGCGCCGCCGCCCAGCGCGATCAGGCGGCGGCGACGCTTGCGCTGTTTGATGAGGGGGTTGGCAATATCCATGAGGCTGACAGAGCAATGCCCGTGCCAAGCGCGCAAGTGACTGTTTTCCATGCATCCGAAAGAGCCGCGACGAAGCGCCAGCGTCTGCATCCGGACAGCCGTGTCCGGACTCGTACATTTGCAGAGCATCGCGGCTGAAGCCGCTCCCACAGGTGCGTGCGAGTAGGCAGTTTCTGTGGGAGCGACTTCAGTCGCGATGCTCTTGAAGCGACGAACGGATCAGCCGGTGTTCTGCAGGCCTTGCGCCACGCCGTTGACGCAGGCGACCAGCGCCTGCAGCAAGGTGTCGTCATGGCGCCCGCTTTCGCGCCAGCGCTGCAACAGGTCGACCTGCAGCAGGCTCATCGGATCGACGTAGGGGTTGCGCAGGCGGATCGAGGCGGCCAGGCGCGGATCGCCCTGCAGCAGCGCCTCGCTGCCCTTGAGTTGCAGCAGCCAGTGGCGGGTGCGCGCGAACTCGTCGCGGATCAGGCCGAAGAACTCATCGTGCAGCGGTCCGGACAGCTTCGAGAACGCTTCGGCGATGTCGAGGTCGCACTTGGCCAGCACCATTTCGACGTCGTCGAGCAGGTTGGCGAAGAACGGCCAGTCGCGCGCCATGTCGCCCAGAGCGGCTTCGCCGAACTCGTGCACGCCCTGCTCCAGCGCGCTGCCGAGGCCGTACCAGCCAGGCAGGATCGAGCGGCACTGGGTCCACGCGAATACCCACGGGATCGCGCGCAGGTCGTGCACGCCACGCATGCTGCGGCGGCTGGCCGGGCGCGAGCCCAGGGTCATCTGCTCGATCACGTCGATCGGCGTGGCGGAGCGGAAGTAATCGACGAAGTGCTCATGCTCGACGAAGGCGCGGTAGGTTTTCCGGCTGCTCGCGGACAACGCGTTCATCTGCCCGCGCCAGCGCTCTTCGCGCGGCTCGGTCTCGCGCGGGCGCAGCGAGGCACGCAACACGGCGCCGATGGTCTGCTCCAGGTTGCGCAGCGCCAGCGCCCGGATACCGTACTTGCGGTGGATCACCTCGCCCTGCTCGGTCACCCGCAATACGCCAGCCACCGCGCCGCGGGGAGAGGACATCAGCGCGGGCGTGATGCGCGCGCCACCGCGGCTGGCGGAGCCGCCGCGGCCATGGAAGAACGCCAGCTGTATGCCGGCCTCCCTGGCGACCTCCAGCAACTCCACCTGCGCACGCTGCAGACCCCAGCGCGAGGCCAGCGTGCCGCCGTCCTTGCCGCTGTCGGAGTAGCCGAGCATCACCCATTGCCGGTTGCCGCGAGCGGCCAGGTGCTGGCTGTAGACCGGGTCGTCGAGCAGCGCGCGCAATGTGGCCGGCGCGTTTTTCAGGTCGTCGACGGTTTCGAACAGCGGCGCGATGTCGAGTGGCACATTGTCGTTTTCGACCAGTCCGCCGTAGCGGGCCAATGCCAGCACCGCCAGCACGTCGGCGGCCGAACGCGCCATGCTGATGACGTACAGGCCGACCGCGTCCCTGCCGTAGCGGCGCCGGGCGTCACCCATGGTGGCGAACACGTCGTAGAGCGAGGTGACCACGTCGGCGTGGCTGATCGGGAAGAGCGCCTTGCCGCTGGCGTACTCGCGCAACTGGCCGGTGCGCTCCTCGGCCACGCGCTGCGGCCAGGAAGGGTCGTCCAGCAGTGCCGCCAGCGCATCGTCGTGCACGCGCGAATCCTGCCGCACGTCGAGGCGGGCCAGATGCAGGCCGAACGTGCGCACGCGGCGAATCAGCCGCTGTACCGCGTAGGCGCCGGCGTGCAGACCGCGATGATCGACCAGGCTGGTGGCGATCAGTTGCAGGTCGTCGAGCAATTCGGCCGCGGACGCATAGCCTTCCGGATGATCGTTCTGCAGGGTCGATTCCAGACGCGCACCGATCACGGTGAGCAAGCCGCGATACGGCATGTCGCCATGGCGCGGCCGCACGCGTTCGGCGGCCGCGGGGAAACGTGCGCGGTAGTCGTCGAGACGCCGCTGCAGGCCCGGATCGACGGCCACCCGCCCTTCGGTCTGGCTGAGCAGGCGCGCCAGCGCGGACACGTCGGCCAGGTAGTGTTCGATCACATGCGTGCGCTGGGTGGAAAGGCTGGCGGCGATGGTGTCGGCGCCGACATTCGGGTTGCCGTCCATGTCGCCGCCGACCCAGGTGGCGAAGCCGAGCAGTTGCGGCAATTTCACCGCCACGCCATAAACCGCCTGCAATGCGTCGGCCAGTGCTTCGAACAGCGCCGGCACGATGCGGTAGATCGGATTGGCCAGGTAGAAGCCGACGTGATGATGCTCGTCCTGCACGGTGGGACGCACCGGCGAGGCCTCGGCGGTCTGCCAGCCCGAGGACAGCGCCATGTAGATGCGGTCGTCGTCCTCCTTGCGCTCCTGCGGCGTGCGGTTCTGGTCGAAGCCGTCGATCAGCGAACGCACGATCGCCTGCTCCTTCTCCAGCAGCGAGCGGCGCACCGCTTCGGTCGGATGGGCGGTGAACACCGGCTCGATCCACAGCCGGTCAAGCCAGCCCAGCAATTCATCGGCGGCGACGCCCTGCGTCTTCAGCTGGCCCAGCACGTCGAGCAGCGATTCCGGCTGCGGCGCGCTGCCCTCGCGCTGGTAGTCGCGGCGGCGGCGGATGCGATGGACCTGCTCGGCCGTATTCACCGCCTGGAAATAGGTGGCGAAGGCGCGCGCCAGCGCCTCGGCATCCTTCGCATCGAGCCCGGCCAGGGAGTGCGCCAGATCGTCGACCGACGCGCCTTCGCGGCGGCGCCGGATCGCCGCGATGCGCACCTGCTCCACCCGCTCGAAGAATGCTGCGCCACCTTGCTCGGCCAGCATCCGACCGACCATCGCGCCGAGCCGACTGACGTCCTCGCGCAGCGGGCCGTCCGGCGGCAGGAACTCGGGTTCGCGGCTCTCATCCATGCATGGACTCCGGTGCTGGGACGTGGCGGGTGAACGGCCAGCCTACCGAATCGGGGCACCGGAGGCATCCATGGACATCTCCCGCTACAATAAGGGGCTTGTACTGCCCGCCGAGGGGCGCTGCGACCGTTCGCGACACGGGGTCACCCGCTGTCGGAAACCGGCCAGGCTCGGCGCGGCACGTTCCACAACGGCGCCCGGTTGTTTTACGCGAATCCCTTCGCGGAGAAACCGGCCATCCATGGCCGGACTCTTCATAGAAGCCTCGCACCAAACCGGAGATATCGATGAACGCCGCACTCAAAGAAAACCACCACGACTACAAGATCCGCGACCTGTCACTGGCCGACTGGGGCCGCAAGGAACTGGACATCGCCGAGCACGAGATGCCGGGCCTGATGTCGATCCGCAAGAAGCACGCCGCCGCGCTGCCGCTGAAGGGCGTGCGCGTGACCGGCTCGCTGCACATGACGATCCAGACCGCGGTGCTGATCGAGACGCTGAAGGACATCGGCGCCGACGTGCGCTGGGCCTCGTGCAACATCTTCAGCACGCAGGATCACGCCGCCGCCGCGATCGCCGCGACCGGCACGCCGGTGTTCGCCTGGAAGGGCGAAACGCTGGAGGAATACTGGGATTGCACGCTGGATGCGCTGTCCTTCCCCGACGGCAAGGGCGGCTATCTTGGCCCGCAGCTGGTGGTCGACGATGGCGGCGACGTGACGCTGCTGATCCACAAGGGCTATGAGCTGGAGAACGGCAGCAAGTGGGTCGACGAGAAGGCCTCCTCGCATGAGGAGCAGGTGATCAAGAACCTGCTCAAGCGCGTGCACAGCGAACGCCCGGGTTACTGGCACACCGTGGTCAAGGACTGGAAGGGTGTCTCCGAGGAGACCACCACCGGCGTGCACCGCCTGTACCAGCTGGCCGAGGCGAAGTCGCTGCTGATCCCGGCGATCAACGTCAACGACTCGGTCACCAAGAGCAAGTTCGACAACCTGTACGGCTGCCGCGAATCGCTGGCCGATGGCCTGAAGCGCGCGATGGACGTGATGCTGGCCGGCAAGGTCGCCGTGGTCTGCGGCTACGGTGACGTCGGCAAGGGTTGCGCGCACAGCTTGCGTGCCTACGGCTCGCGCGTCGTGGTCACCGAGATCGACCCGATCAACGCGTTGCAGGCGGCGATGGAAGGCTTCGAGGTCAACACGGTCGAAAGCACGCTGGGCCGCGGCGACATCTACGTCACCACCACCGGCAACAAGGACGTGCTCACCCTCGATCACCTGAAGGCGATGAAGGACCAGGCGATCGTCTGCAACATCGGCCACTTCGACAACGAGATCCAGGTCGATGCGCTGAACACGATGGCCGGCGTGGAGAAGATCAACATCAAGCCGCAGGTCGACAAGTACGTGTTCGCCGACGGCCACGCGCTGTTCCTGCTGGCCGAAGGTCGCCTGGTCAACCTCGGCTGCGCCACCGGCCACCCGAGTTTCGTGATGTCCAACTCGTTCTCCAACCAGACGCTGGCGCAGATCGAGCTGTGGGCGAACAAGGACAGCTACGAGAACAAGGTCTACATCCTGCCGAAGAAACTCGACGAGGAAGTCGCCCGCCTGCACCTGGAGAAGATCGGCGTGAAGCTGACCAGGCTGACCGCCGAGCAGGCCGGTTACCTCGGCGTGCCGGTGGAAGGCCCGTACAAGCCGGAGCACTACCGCTACTGAGCGAGAGCGGGGGAACGGGGAACGGGGAACGGAATTCTGCTCCCCCCCACCTCGCAGCAACATAGACAGGGCGCCGCGATGCGCCCTGTTTTTTTTATGCCGCAGATACACCTCAAAACCACCCCCCACTCCTCGCAACCGCCGTTCCCCGTTCCCCGTTCCCCGTTCCCGTTCCCCGTTCCCTGTTCCCTGCACTCACTAGTCCATCGCTTCATCGCGACACAAAGATATATACTCGCCGGCACACCCGTGATCAGGAACCCCATGCGATGCCGGCCATCAGCTTCGAGTTCTTCCCGCCCAAGACCGATGAGCAGCGCGCGCAGCTGGATCGTGCCGCGCAGGTGCTGAAGGCGCACCAGCCGGAGTACGCCTCGGTCACCTTCGGTGCCGGCGGCTCCACGCTCAGCTATACCGGCGACACGGTGGCGCGCCTGCACACGCAGCATGGCCTCAACGTGGCGCCGCACCTGTCGTGCATGGGCGGCACCCGGGCGGAAATCGCCGAACTGCTGGACGGCTACCGTGCAGCCGGCTACCGGCGCATCGTGGCGTTGCGTGGCGACATGCCCTCGGGCATGGCCACGGCGGGCGACTTCCGCTACGCGGCCGAACTGGTGGCCTTCATCCGCCAGCATTGCGGCGACCACTTCCACATCGAGGTGGCGGCGTATCCGGAAACCCATCCGCAGGCCGACGACGCACTGCGCGACCTGCAGCATTTCAAGGCGAAGATCGATGCCGGCGCGAACGGCGCGATCACCCAGTATTTCTTCAACCCGGACGCGTATTTCCGCTTCGTCGACGACGTTCGCCGGCTCGGCGTCAACGTTCCGATCGTGCCGGGCATCATGCCGATCGCGAACTACAGCCAGCTGAAACGCTTTTCCGACATGTGCGGCGCGGAGATCCCGCGCTGGATCGCCAAGCGCATGCAGGCGCACGGCGACGATGCCGAGTCGGTACGTGCGCTGGGTGCGGAAGTGGTGGCGCAACTGTGTCGGCGATTGCTCGATGGCGGCGTACCGGGCCTGCACTTCTACACGCTGAACCGGGCCCGCGCCACGCAGGCGGTGTTGCAGCAACTCTTCTGATTCGCGCGGCAGGTATGCTGGCGGCATGCGCCGATGGGCCACCCTGCCTTGCCTGATCCTGCTCGCCTGTGCCGCGCCCGCCGCGGCGCAGACGGAAATCCATCGCTGCATCGGCGCGAACGGCGGCGCGGTGTTCACCGACCAGCCTTGCGCCGCACTGCAGGCCACCCCGGTCGACCCGCATGCCTCCTCTCCACAAGGAGCCGCACCGGTGACCGCGCCGCCGATCCTGTGCGCTGCCAGTCCCGACGAGCTGCGCCAGAGCGTGGTCGACGCGTTCGCCAGTCGCGACGCCAACCGTCTGGCCGGCCTGATGCTGTGGGACGGCTATGGCCGCGGCGCGGCGATTGCGGACATCCGTTCGCTGGCCGAGCTGATGAAGCAGCCGTTGCTGGATGTGGACATCCCCGATGGCAGCACGCCGGCGCAAAGTGGCAGCAGCGACGATCCATTCGCGACAGCCACCCGGTCCTGCTGCGCCATCGGCTGGCAACCAGTTGGTGTTGCATACCGCCGGCAATGACGGCAGCGGCAATCCACGGGAGCTGAGGTTCCGCATCGTGCGTCAGGCCGGCTGCCTGTGGCTGCGCAACGCCGGGTAAGGGCGGATTGACGTGGGCCAGACGCTCACCAGCTATCATGGGCGGTCAACTTTTGGAGAATCGACATGGCGCAGCAATATCCCGACTGGATCTGGCAGAACGGCAGCCTGAAGCCCTGGGCCGAAGCAACCACGCATGTGATGTCGCATGCGCTGCATTACGGCTCTTCGGTATTCGAGGGTATCCGCAGCTACGCCACGCCGGACGGCGCCGCGATTTTCCGGCTCACCGACCATCTGAACCGGCTGTACCAGTCGGCCAAGATCTACGACATGGTATTGCCGTACTCCGCCGATGACCTGGCCACGGCCTGCCGCGACGTGATCAAGAAGAACGAACTCGGCGCCGCTTATCTGCGCCCCGTCGCGTACCGCGGCCTGGGCGGCTTCGGCCTGTCTGCCGAAACGCCGATCGACGTCGCCGTGGCGGCGTGGCCGATGGGTCCGTATCTCGGGCCGGAGGCGCTGCAGAACGGCATCGACGCCTGCGTGTCGAGCTGGCAGCGGTTTGCGCCGAACACCATCCCCGCCGGCGCCAAGGCTGGCGGCAACTACCTGTCCGGCCAGCTGATCGCGCGCGAGGCGCGTCGGCTCGGCTTTGGCGAGGGCATCGCGCTGGCCTCCAGTGGCCTGCTCAGCGAAGGCGCCGGCGAAAACCTGTTCCTGGTATTCGACGGCGTGCTGCACACCACTCCGGCCAGCGCCTCGATCCTCGCCGGGATCACCCGCGACACGCTGAAGACACTGGCCCGCGAAGACGGCATCGAGGTGGTCGAGCGCGATATTCCGCGTGAATACCTGTACCTCGCCGACGAGCTGCTGATGTGCGGCACGGCCGCCGAGATCACCCCGATCCGCTCGGTCGACGGCAAGCCGGTCGGCACCGGCAAGGCCGGCCGCGTGACCCTGCGTCTGCAGGAATTGTTTTTCGGCCTGTTCGACGGCCGTACCCACGACAAGTGGGGCTGGCTCGAACAGGTGTGAACCCGCGGGAACGCCCTGTGCGCGATGCTCTTCGTCAGGTGACGGAACAGGCATCGCGCACACGGCGCTCCCACATCGGTTCGAAGATCAGCCGAATTTGATGCTGGCGATGGCGCCGTTGGAATCGCTTCGCGGGCGCATCGAGACGTCCCAGCCGTACAACTCGCACAGCCGACGCACGATCGCCAGGCCGAGGCCCGCGCCGCTGCCGCCGGCCCCTTCGCCACGCACGCCGCGCTGGAACAGCCGCTCGGCATCTTCGGGCTTGATCCCGGGCCCGGTGTCGATGACTTCGATGCGGTCGGCGCCCACCTCGACCCGCACGCTGCCTTCGAGCGTGTACTTGATCGCGTTGCTGATCAGATTGGTCAGTGCCACCGAAAGCACCGAGGCCGGTGCGTTGACGGTGAACGCTTCGCCCACCGCGAGATCGATGGTCAACGGCTTGCCGCGCATCTGCGGGCGCTGGCTTTCGATCACGTCGGCGGCAACCTTGCCGACGTCGGTGGTTTCGCCGCGGGTCGGGCCGCGCCGCTCGGCGCGCGACAGCAGCAGCAGCGCCTCGATCAGCTCGTTCGCCTGGCGCGAGGCGCGCTCGATGCGCTTCAGGCGCTCGCTCAGTTTTTCGGTGAGGTCGGGCGAACCCTGCAAAAGTTCGGTGGTACTGGCGATCACCGCCAGCGGCGTGCGCAGCTCGTGGCTGACGTCGGAATTGAACTCGCGGTCGCGTTCGACCATCGCGGTGAGTCGCGCCGAATACTCGTCCAGCGCGTGCGCCAGCTCGCCCACCTCGTCATCGGCGAAGTGCGGCGCGAGTGGTTCGGCCTTGCCGGCCTTGCGAAAATCACGCAAGCGATTGGCCAGATCACTGACCGGTTTGAGCACCTTGCGCGACAGCCACAAGCCGATCGCCAGGGAGAGCAGGCTGAACAAAAGCACGGCACCGACCAGCGACAGAATCAGCTGCTGTTTGCCCAAATCCTCGCGACTGATGTCGTAGCGGGTGAACCCTATGATGCCGTCCTTGCGCTGCACCGCCAGCTTGTAGTGCCTTTCCCGGCCGTTGCTGTCGGTCTCGTGGATATCGTGAACGCCGTTGCCCAGGTTCTGCCAAGCCAGCGGCATCTTGTAAAGCGTGCGATCGCTCTTGATCCACCCTTCGATCAATTCTGACTGGAACGGCTGCTTTCTGATCGCGTGATCGACCGCCTGGTTGACGTCGTTCTGCAGGCTGTCGTTGACCAGCTGGTTCTCCACCTTGGCCCGTATGGATAACGAAGCCACGGCAAACAGCGCGCTGAGGCCGAAGCCGAACAGCGTGAAGGAGACGATCAATCGAAAACGAAGCTTACGCCTGGACTGCATCCGGCTCGACCATCCGATAGCCAATGCCGTGCCGCGTGTGAATCAACGGCTTCTCGAACGGCTTGTCGATCGCCGCGCGCAAGCCATGGATGTGCACACGCAGCGAATCGCTGTCGGGCAGTTCCTCGCCCCACACGCGCTGCTCCAGATCCTGCCGGGTGACCACCGACGGGCTCGCTTCCATCAACGCCTGCAACAGCTTCAGGCCGATCGGATTCAACTGGATCGACTTGCCCTCGCGGTTCACCGTGAGCGTGTCGAGGTTGAAGGTGAGGTCGGCCACCTTGAGCACGCGGCTCTGCGGACCCTTGCCGCGGCGCGCCAGTACTTCCAGCCGCGCGGCCAGTTCCTGCAGCGCGAACGGCTTGGTCATGTAGTCGTCGGCGCCGGATTCGAAGCCGGTCAGTTTCTGTTCCAGCGCGTCGCGGGCGGTCAGCATCAGGATCGGCGTCTGCTTGTGCGCCTCGTGGCGCAGCTTGCGGGCGACTTCCAGACCGTCCATCCCGGGCAGCGTGAGATCCAGCACGATCACGTCGAAATCGTGCACCACGGCCAGATGCAAGCCGGTCACGCCGTCACCCGCAAAATCGACCACGTTGCCGCGGTCCTCCAGATAATCGCCGATGTTGGTCGCGATATCGCTGTTGTCTTCGATCACCAGAACGCGCATGTATCACTCCTGCGCAGCCGGCGCACGGGCCGGCTGGAGTTGCAAGCTTAACAATCTTGTGTGAACGCGGCGCACCGGCCGCACCGGGAAGCTGAACGGGCTCATGCACAGGCAATAAAAAGGCCCAGATGCGCGACTCGCCGTCGCCCACCTGGGCCCAAACTACTGCCCCGATACCATCACCTGCCTTCACCGGACCCGGAGACCGGGGATCCACGCAAATAACGGTAGCGAAGTTATAGGCGATGGGGGGTTATGGTGGAGTTAATCGGCCCTCATTCCAGCGTGAAAACTGCTGCGCGAGTGATCATCATCTTGGCTTCGTCCCTTCATTGCCCGACAACGCTGCGAGCGACCGTCACATGCGCCCCCATGTCGTCGGGCCAGCGACAGATGTGTGTACCTGTAACGATCTCGCAGTCGGCTTTTGCGTGAATTTCGCCACTCGTGTAGGCACCCGAAGAACCACTCACCGCGGTTGCCGCATTCATCATGAACGCCATCGTCTGGCGATAACGCGCGCGTGCCGGCATGCCTGCGGGCAAGGCGTATTTCCAGCTGCGCATGGCCGTGATCGCGGATTGGTCGAATACCCCTGCCGGCTCGGCGCGGATCACGCGCATGTCCTGCACACTGCCATCGACGGCAAGCCCGAACTCGACCACGACCTGCCCTTCGATGCCTCGCAACAGCGCATTGCGCGGATAGATCGGCTGGCGGATGCGGATCGGCGTCGGCATGGCCGTCGCCAGCGCCACGGCGGGAGCGATCGGTCCGGTCATGCGCAGGGAAGGCTGGCGAACTGGCGCAAGATCGGAAACTCGCAAGGACGCCGGTGGCAGCGTGGCTGGCGGGGCGTCGATCGACGGCAGCGGCTCCGCTGCCATCGCCGTGGGCGTTGCAAAACGCGGCCGTGCCACCGTCGCATGCACTGGCGCCAGGTCAGGCAACTGCCAGGCTATGCGCGAGGCGGCGAGCGCCAGCCAGGGCGGCGTCAATGCCGGCTGCAATTGCAGAATGGATTCGGCAATGGCCCGCTGCAAGGCAGCCTGTTTCCATTCGACCCTTAAGGTGAGGAGCACCAGGGCGGCGCCGAGCAGGACCGCAACAAAACGTGCTGACGTGCGCACGCGCGCCGCCTCGTGCGCCGGCACCACCAGGTGTTGCACGCGGTCAAGCAGCACGCCGCCGTTGGCGGCCAGCAACAGCGAGCCGTGCCGCTCGCGCAGTTCGCCAAGCTGGGCCAGGGCCGTCACGAACACGTGACGGCTGCCGCCACTGACCGACAGCGCGAGTTCGTCGCAGCAGATCTCGCGCTCGTTGCGCACGTCAGCCGAAATCCAGTGCACTACCGGATGATGGAAATACAGCGTCTCCATGACCACCTGGAACAGGTTGGCGAGCGGATCCCAGCGCCGCAGGTGTGCCAACTCGTGGGCGAGGATCAATTCGATCTGGGTCGTCGGGAAATTGCACGCGACCGCCATCGGCAACAGGATCACCGGGCGAATCCAGCCGACCAGTGCCGGCGTGGCGATGAGCTTGCTGCACAGGACGGTGACGCGCCGGCGCAGCCCGAAACGACGTGCCATGTCGGTGGCCCGATCCTGCCATGCCGGCAACAGCTCGGCCATGCGTACCAGCACCTTCAGCCGCTGCCATTGGCGCCATGCACGCAGCGACAGCAACGCCACCCCGCCCGACCAGGCCAGCACCAGCCACGGCAGGACGGCATCCAGCCAGCTGCCCCAGGTCCATGCGGGATCCGAGGCGGCACCGTCGACGATGAAGGATGATGTCGCCACGCTGGTCGCGGCCTGGATGACGGCCGGTGCCGTGTCCAGCAAACGCCACGCCGTCAGCAACGGGCACAGGGCCAGCGCAACCAGCATGGCCATGCCAAAGCGATAGCGCGCCTCGCCACGCGGCAGGAACATCCGCACCGCGGCGTAGATCAGGCCCAGCAAGGTGGCCTGCCAGAAGAAATGCAGCAGCGTCCAGCCGATCACCCGCGTGCCCGCAAGCAGCGTTGGCAGCATGTCCATCACGGCGCGTCCTTGTCGAGCTTGTTCAACAGGCTGCGAATGGCACGAAGTTCCTCGCGACTGGTGCGCTGGCTGCCCAGCGCATGCAGTACCAGCTGCGAAGACGAGCCATCGAACACGCGTTGCACCAGATCCACCAGGAAGCGCTTCTGCGTGCGCTCCTTGCTGACCGCCGCACGATAGACATGCGCGCGCTGCGAGTCGTCGCGTTGCACCAGTCCCTTGGCGTGCATCACCTGCAGCATTTTCAGTGCGGTGGTGTAACCGCTGCCGTCGCCGAGGTGAAGCACGTCATGCACTTCGCGCACCGTGCACGCATCTCGCGACCACAGCACATGCAGGATCTGCAGCTCGGCTTCGGTCGGCCTGGGTATGCCGGTGGATTGGTCTTTCATGTCGATTCCTCATCCCGAAGCGAGAAGCTGTTCGAGCAACGCGATACCTGTCTCACCAGTAGGCACCGTCTCCACCCGTATCGGCACGGTGGCACGCCCGGATGACTTTCCATTTCCGGAGAGTCATCCGATGCCGCATCGACGTCAATGGCCGCCGGGGGTCAGGCCGGGACGTGCCTGTTGCTGCATGAACTGCTCGCTCTTCTGGCGATCCCTTTCGATGTCGCCGTAGGTGCGGCAGGTGCGCTTGGGAAGCAAGGAGCCGATCGGGCGCTCGGATTTGCACACCAGCCGCTTGTCATCACGACGGGTCAGGATTGCGTTGATGGTTTCCTGATCATCGTAGAGCCGGGCCTTCGCGTTCGCGTCCATCTGGTCAACCGTGTTGAACTTGTCGAACAACGACTGCATGTCGCCAAACGAGGCGTTCACATCGTGCCGCTCACTGCCGTCGACAAACTCGTAACGGCCACCCGCGGCCATCTGCTGACGAACGGCGGCAACCATTGCACTGAAGTCGTCCTTGTTCTCGGCCTTCACGATCACTTCGGTCTTGTAGGCGTAAACGGCGCCCAAGGGCAACACGGTCATGCCCAATGCCATAGCGATCAGCCAAAACTTGAATTTCATGCCACATTACTCCGCAGATCGTGCCGCATCCCGACGCGAGATACCCGGCGCACGCCCCCTGAAATCATCCTAAAGCGATAGCCGCGCCGCTGTCAACGATGATCTTCGTACTAATTGACTCGTAGCAATGCAATTGCCATTCAGGGCTGCCCCAGCTGCAGCATCGCCGGCTTTGCCGCCGCGGGGTTGGCGTTGTACATCGTGTTGCCGGGGCGGGCGCTGCGAATCATTTCTTCCTGGGTGAACTGCCGATCACGCTGGATGGCACCGTAGGTGCGGCAGGTTCGCTTGGGCAGCAGCGAGCCGATCGGGCGCTCGGACTTGCAAACCATTCGCCGGTCATCGCGGTGGGTCAGGATCGCATTCACGTTCTCCTGATCGACATACAGCTGGAATTTCGCCTCCTTGTCCATGGCTGCGACGGTTTCGAAAGTGTCGAACAACGACTGCATTTCCCCCAGACTGGCGTCAATGGTCTGCCGCTCTGAACTGCTGACGAATTCGTAACGCCCGCCCGGCACCATTTCCTTTTTGACGGTGGCGACTACCGCCGTGAAATCGGCCTTCGTATCCGCCTTGACTGCGGGTTGGACGCTGCTGGCGCAGACCGCGCCCCATGGAAGCAAGATTGCGCCCAGCATCATGCCAGCTACCCGTATATGCATCTTCATGTGTCTACCCCTCCGTGCTTCCACTGCCGCCCCGTCGGGGCGATCTTCACATGAACCTCCGAAGCCATCGGCTTTCGGGGCCCCGTACGAAACCGAGCAGACCCCGAAGATACGCTCCGTATCGCCTACTTTCAACGACATCTTTCGTACTACATCTACCGTACGTTCAATCGCTCGACAATAGTCCCGCTCGGGACCACGGCTTTTGGCAAAGAATTCTATATTTTTCGCAGCGCCACGCGGCGCGTCCGACCCTCGGTAACGGTCTCGCGAACCTGGGCTGCCAGCAGGTCCATGATCGCGCCGGCCACGTCGACGCCGGTGGCCGCCTCGATGCCTTCGAGACCGGGCGAGGCGTTAACTTCGAGCAACAGCGGGCCACGGTTGGATCGCAGCAGGTCGACCCCGGCGATGCCCAGCCCCAGCGCGCCGGCGGCGCGCACGGCGATGCGCTTTTCTTCCGCGCTCAACACCGCCGCTTTGGCGCTGCCACCGCGGTGCAGGTTGGCGCGGAACTCGCCCGGGCTGGAATCGCGTTGCATCGCGGCGACCACCTTCTTGCCGACCACAAAACAGCGCAGGTCGCTGCCGTTCGCCTCGGCGATGAACTCCTGCACCAGGAAGTTCGCGTACAGCCCGCGGAATGCCTCGATCACGCTTTGCGAGGCGCTGCGCTTCTCGGCCAGCACCACGCCAGTACCCTGGCTGCCTTCGTTGAGCTTGATCACGTGCGGTGGCTGGCCAAGCAGGGCCAGCACGTCGGCGGTGTCGTCCGGGTTGTCGCCAAACACCGTGACCGGCATGTCGATGCCCTGCGCGGCGAGCATCTGCAGGCAGCGCAGTTTGTCGCGGGCGCGCAATACCGCATCGGAGGGATTGGGCGTATAGACGCCCATCATCTCCAACTGGCGCAGCACCGCCGTGCCGTAGAACGTGCTGCTGGTGCCGATGCGCGGGATCACCGCGTCGATGTCGCGCACCTCCTTGCCCTTGTAGCGAATCGCCACCGCTCCCGGCGCGATGCGCACGTAGCAGCGCAGCGGATCGAGCACACGCACCACGTGGCCGCGCACGCGCGCCGCCTCGACCAGTCGTTTGGTCGAATACAGGCGCGTATTGCGCGACAGGATCGCAATCTTCATACAGTGCCCGTCATGGGTGGTCCGTGCCCGAAAGCATCGGCCGGGGTTGGGTATAGGAGCGTGCCGGATCCACCGCAAAACGCCCGTTCAGCGCGCTGCGGCCGAGCAACAGGGGAAACAGCATGTGCCGGCGATCGGTCAAATTGATGTCAACACTGAAGTGCTGGCCGGCCAGAAGAATTTTACTGCGGATGAACCAGCGCTCGGTGCGTCGGCCGCCGGTGTCGGTGACCGTACGCCGATCCAGGGCGGGCGCCTCGCAAGCCAGGTACAACGGCTGACGCCGGCCGACATGCATGGTGAAGCGCAACCAGGTGGCGCCGTCGCGCTGAAACTCTTCCAGCGTGTCCACGTGCAGCGAACTGCTGCGCGCACCGGTATCGAGCTTGGCCTTGAGCATGCCGATACCCAACTGCGGCAACGCCAGCCGCTCCCGCCAGCCGAGTGTGATCAGATCGACCATGAAAGGTTCGGAATAGCTCGGGGATGCGGCGGGAAGTGGAGCGGGTGAAGGGAATCGAACCCTCGTCAGTAGCTTGGGAAGCTACAGCTCTGCCATTGAGCTACACCCGCATTGGCCGGCGGATGGTAACCCGGGATTCGCGCGGTTGGAAAGCCGGCCATCCGCCGGCGTGCTTCGCCGCCAGGGGCGGCACTTCGCGGAGGCTGAGGTCTGGCCGTTCTTGCGCCCCAATGCCTGCTGAACGGCGGCCCGCGCATAATCCGGTCATCGGTCATCGCCTGCCCGACAATGCGCGTTCCAGTGTCGGTAGCCAACGAAAGTCCCGCGCCCCTGTGCCACTCATGGAGAACATCATGCCCAGTCATGTCGAACGGTTGGTCGTGTGGTGCCGCCACTGGCGATGGCTGGCTGTCGCGATGCTGTGTCTGTTCGCCACCCTGGCCCAGGCGCAATCCGTTGCCGATGACGACAGCGCCGATCCGCCGAGCCGGGTGGCGCGCCTGTCGTACGTCGCCGGCGACCTCGGTTTCCTGCCGGCCGGCGCGACCGAGTGGAGCGACGCCGACGTCAATCGCCCGCTGACCACCGGCGACCGCCTGTCCACCCGCCAGGGCGCTCGCGCCGAACTGGAGCTTGGCGGCGGCACGCTGCGCATGGACGGTCAGACCGACCTGGGCGTGCTCGACCTGAATGATCAGATCGCCCAACTCGAGCTGACCCGGGGCACGCTCAACCTCACCGTACGTCAACTGGAGCCAGGCCAGAGCTACGAGATCGACACCCCGACCGTGGCGCTGGTGCTCGATCAGCCCGGCACGTTCCGGGTCGACATCGACGACAACGGCACCCAGGTCACCGCCTTCAGCGGCAACGCCACGGTTTACGGCGAAGACAATGCACAGAGCACGGTCGACGCCGGTCGCAGCTACCGATTTGCGGACTCCCGCCTGGGCGCGGTGGCGATCAGCAGAATCGGCGGTGACGATGCATTCGACGCATGGTGCGACGCGCGCGATCGCCGCTACGCGCAGTCGATCAGCCGCCAATACGTATCGGACGACGTGGTCGGCTATCAGGACCTGGACCAGTACGGCGACTGGCAGGAAACCAGCGACTACGGCGCAGTGTGGTATCCGAGCCGTGTCGGCGACGACTGGGCGCCGTATCGTGATGGCCACTGGGCCTACATCGCGCCCTGGGGCTGGACCTGGGTGGACGATTCACCGTGGGGTTACGCGCCCTACCACTATGGCCGCTGGGCCCATACGCACCGTGGCTGGGGCTGGATCCCGGGGCCACGTGACGTGCGTGCGATCTACGCACCGGCGCTGGTGGCCTTTGTCGGCGGCGGTGGCTGGTCGGTCGGCATAGGCGGTGCGCCGGTCGGCTGGTTCCCGCTCGGCCCGGGCGAGATCTACAACCCGTGGTACCGCTGCGGCCGCAACTATTACACCCGGATCAACCGCCACGACTGGCGTGGCGGTCGCGGGCACGATCGCCGCAACGACGACGATATCCGCCGTCATTACGACCACTACCGCGCCGGCAGGCCGGAGCCCGACGAGCACTACGTCAACCGCAATGCGCCGCGTGGCTTCACGGCCGTGCCGGGCCGTGCCTTCGCCGGCGGGCGGCATGTGCAGCGCGACCTGCTGCGGATCGACCCGCGCAAGCTGGCTGACGCCAAGGTATCGCCGCATGGCGTCGCCTTGCGTCCGGTGGCGCGCGCCGCGGCCGGGCGTGGCGCGCACGTTCGCCCATTCCCGGCAGAGGGATTTCGCCCGGAGGTGGTGGCCCGTCATGCACCGCCCACGCTGCGCCAGACCGGCTCCATCGACAACCCGGACGCAGCGCGCCGAGCCGGCAGACAGGCCTCCAACGTTCGCCTGTTGAGTCCGCGCGTCGGACGGGACGGCGACCTGTCCCGTGTCGATCGTGACGGCAGTCACCCGGCAAGGGCAGACGGCCACCCGTTGCCGCCAGCGACGCGGATCACCCCGGCACATCGGCTTGCGCCGGCTTCGGATGCAGCCGCAGGCAAGCCGCGGACGATGCGTGGGGACGACTCGATCGGATCACGCCAGGGAGAACTGCCGTCCGCACGCTTCGTGCATCGAACCGGGTCCGGTGCGTTGCCCCCGCGTCGTGAACAGCCGGCGCGTCTGCCGATGCGCGAGTCGCGAGACGCGATGCCGCGACCGGGTCTGAGCGTGATCTCCCGCGCCAACGAAAGCGACACCCGCCCGAACGGGCGCGGCTTGCCGCAGGCACCGCCGGTTCGTCGCGCCGTGCCGGCGGGCCGCCCCACGCCGTCCAACACCCCACGCTTCCAACGCGACGACGCCATGCGCGCCGTGCGCAACGAGCCCATGCCGGTACGCCGCAACATCGAACCGCGGGTCGAGCGGATCGACCATTTCGCGCGGCAACCCGTCCGCACGCAGCCACGCCCGATGCCCGCTCCGGTGCGGGCCGGGCCGATGCGGAGCTACGCGCCGGCGCAGCGCAGCGCACCCGCGCCGCGCGCCCAGACGCCTCGGCCGCAAAGGGCGCGGGAGCGCTCGTCGGAACGAGCCGATCACGCCGTGAAGGCGAACGATCGGCGGCACTGACCGGCGCTCGCGCACGGCCATCCCGGTGCGGGGTGGCCGCGATGGGCGGCAGGCCAGCCGCTACAATGGCCGGATCGCCATCGCGTTCCCATCATGACCGAAACAAACGACGACACCGCCTCCGCCTACATGCGCCGCATCCGCAGTTTCGTGTTGCGCGAGGGCCGCATGACGCCAGCGCAACAGCGCGCCTTCGACACGCTGTGGTCACGCTACGGCATCGACTACCGCGGCACGCCGCATGATTTCGCCACGAACTTCGGCCGGCAAGCGCCACTGGTACTCGAAATCGGTTTCGGCAACGGCGAGGCGCTGGCCTGGGCCAGCGAACACGACCAGGCGCGCGACTTCATCGGTGTCGAAGTCCACGGCCCGGGCGTGGGCCGGCTGATGAATGCGCTGGCCGCGCGTGACGCCGGCAACGTGCGCGTATACAAGCACGACGCGGTGGAGGTGCTGGAGCACGAGATCGCGCCCGACAGCCTCGCCGAGGCGCGCATCTGGTTTCCCGATCCGTGGCACAAGAAGCGCCACAACAAGCGCCGGCTGATCCAGCCGGAGTTCGCTGCCCTGCTCGCCTCGCGCATGGCGCCCGACGGTCTGCTGCACCTGGCCACCGACTGGCAGCCCTACGCCGAGCACATGCTCGAGGTGATGGAGGCCGCCCCGGCCTGGCGCAACCAGCTCGGCCCCGGCCGGTACGCCGAAAAACCCGAGTGGCGCATCGAGACGCATTTCGAACGGCGCGGCCTGAAGCTGGGGCACGGCGTGCGCGATCTGCTGTACCGGCGAGTTTGACGAGGTTCCCTCTTGGCCCGGGGTTCACCAGCAACCGCATCAGCCCGCTTATACTCACGCTCATCCGCCCAGGGACGAATCGACGCAGCGTGAAGCTTCCACTGCCCCGCCGTATCCATGATTGCCAGCTGCACTGCCGGGGTGCCAGCTAGTGGGACTCTCGCTCACCCCCGACATGATTCTGGTACTCGGGCTGGTGGGCTTCACCATGCTGATGCTGGTGCTGGAGTGGATCCGCGCCGACATGGTGGCGTTGCTGGTGGTGGTGGTGATCGGATTGACCGGACTGATCCCGTCCGATCGCGTGTTCAACGGCTTCGCCGGCAACGCGGTGATCGCGATCATCGCGATCATGATCATGGGCGAGGGACTCGACCGCGCCGGCGTACTCAACCTCACCGCCAATTTCGTGATGCGGATGGCGCGTGGCGCGGAATCGCGGCTGGGCGTGGTGATCAACCTGGTCGCCAGCCTGTTCAGCGCGGTGATTCCCAGTCAGGCGCTGGCCGCGCTGATGATCCCGGTCAGCAGCCGGTTGTCCGCGCGAACCGGCGTGCCGTTGTCGCGACTGCTGCTGCCGATGGCGTTCTGCATCCTCACCGCGACCAACACCACGCTGATCGCGAACTCGCCGCTGATCGTGCTGAACGACCTGATCGCCAGCGCCAACGTGAACCTGCCGCCGGGCGCGCACACCATTCCGAAATTCGGCCTGTTCAGCGTGACACCGATCGGCTTGTCGCTGGCCTTGGTCGGCGTGGCGTACTTCTATTTCTTCGGCCGCAAACTGCTGCCGGGGCACGAGGACGAGCGGCTGAAGGTGACCCCGGGCCGCACCGAGAGCTACTTCGCCGAGACCTACGGCATCGGCGGCGAGACCGCCGAACTCACCGTCACCGCGGAGAGCCCGCTGGTCGGCATGAGCATCGGCGAGGCCGAGCAGTTGTACGAGGCGCCGCTGATCCTGGCGATCAAGAGCGGCAACGACGCACGCATGGCGCCGCCGGCCGATCACGTGATCTGGGTCGGCTCGGTGCTGGGCGTGCTCGGCCCGCGCGAACAGCTGGCCCGCTTCGCCAACAACCAGCTGTGCCGGCTGTCCACGCGCATGCGTCAGCTCGGCGAACTGTTCAACCCGACCCGCGCCGGCATTTCCGAGGTGGTGATCCCGCCCAGCTCGCGCTTCATCAAGCAGACCGTGGGTGAGCTGCGCCTGCGCAAGCGCTTCGGCATCTCGGTGCTGGCGGTGACCCGCGGCGAGCAGGTGTTTCGCGACGACGTGCGCGCGGTCGGCCTGCGCGCCGGCGACACGCTGGTACTGCACAGCAACTGGCGCGACCTGGCGCTGGCCGCGGAAGACAAGGACCTGGTCGTCGTCACCGACATCCCGAAGCAGGAGCAGCGGCCCGGCAAGATCTGGCAGGCGGTCGGTTTCTTCGTGATGGCCAAGTGCCTGGCGCTGTTCACCAACCTCGACCTGTCGGTGGCGATGATGACCGGTGCGATCGGCATGCTGCTCACCGGCGTGCTGAACATGGACGAGGCGTACAAGGCGATCAACTGGAAGACGATCTTCGTCACCGCCTGCCTGATTCCGCTGGGCTGGTCGATGGATGCGACCGGCACCGCCGCGTGGATCGCCCAGGGCATGCTGGCGCATCTGGGCGCCGCTTCGCCGTGGGTGCTGCAGGCCAGCCTGGGCATCCTCACCCTGCTGTTCTCGCAGGTGATGTCCAATGTCGGCGCCACCGTGATGATGGTGCCGATCGCGATCAGCGTGGCCGTTGCCACCGGCGGCAATCCGTCGGCCTACGCGCTGATCGTGGCGGTGTCCTCCTCCAACACCTTCCTGCTCAGCTCCGGCCATCCGGCACTGATGATGGTCACCGGCCCCGGCGGCTACAAGGGCAAGGACTTCCTGCGCGTGGGTGCGCCGTTGACGCTGCTGGTGCTGGTGGTCACCTTGCTCGCGATCAACCTGATGTTCCGTTGACCCGCGCGGTCCCACGGCGCCGGCGGGTCAGCCCAGCAGGCTTTCGACGACGCGTTGTGCCATGGCGTCCGCGCTGGCGGTGGTGGTTTGCAGGTGCAGCTCCGGTGCTTCCGGTGGCTCATACGGCGAATCGATGCCGGTGAAGTTCTTGATGTCGCCTGCGCGGGCCTTCGCGTACAGGCCCTTGGCGTCGCGTCGTTCGCAGATCTCCAGCGGCGTGTCGACGAAGACTTCGCGGAACTCGCCGGCGTCGAACAGCGCACGCGCCATGCGCCGCTCGCTGCGGAACGGGCTGATGAAGGACACCAGCACGATCAACCCTGCGTTGGTCATCAGGCGCGCGACTTCCGCCACGCGGCGGATGTTCTCGACGCGGTCCTCGTCGGTGAAACCGAGATCGCGATTGAGCCCATGGCGCACGTTGTCGCCGTCCAGCATGTAGGTGTGATAACCCATCGCGTGCAGGCGCTTCTCGACCAGGTTGGCGATGGTCGATTTGCCGGAACCGGACAGGCCGGTGAACCACAGGCAGGCCGGCGTCTGGCCCTTGATCGCCGCGCGCGCGGCGCGATCGACATCCAGATGCTGCCAATGGATGTTGTCGGCGCGGCGCAGTGCAAAGGCCAGCGTGCCGGCACCGATCGTGGCGAGGCTCTGGCGGTCGATCAGGATGAAACCGCCCAACTCGTGGCAATGCTCGTACGGCTCGAACGCGATCGGCTGGTCGAGGCTGATATTGCAGTACGCCACCTCGTTGAGCAGCAGCCGTTTGGCCGCCTGCTTTTCCTGCGTGTTGACGTCGACCTTGTGCTTGATTTCGGTGATCTGCGCGGTGACCGTGCGCGTGCCGATCTTCAGCCAGTACGGCCGGCCCGGCAGCAGCGGGCTTTCGCCCATCCACAGCAGGTTGGCGGCGAACTGGTCGGCGACCTGCGGCGGCTGTGCCGTCGCGGCGATGATGTCGCCGCGGCTGACGTCGCGTTCGTCGTCGAGCGTCAACGTGACCGCGTCGCCGACGCGTGCACGGTCCAGATCGCCATCGGCCGTCACGATGCGCGCCACCCGCGAACGCGCGCCGGCCGGCAGCACCACCACCTCGTCACCGCGCGACAACGTGCCGGCGGCGACCTGGCCGGCATAACCGCGAAAACCCTGGTCCGGCCGGCACACCCACTGCACCGGCATGCGAAAGCCCAGGTCGCTGGACGGGCGCGTGATCTGCACCGTCTCCAGATGTTCCAGCAGGCCGGGACCGCCGTACCAATCCATATGCGATGAGCGGCCACTGATGTTATCGCCGCGCAACGCCGACAGCGGAATCGCGGTGACCTGGCCGATGCCCATCTGCGTGGCCAGCTCGCGGTAGGCGCTCTCGATCGGCCGGAAGGCATTCTCGGCGTAGCCGACCAGGTCCATCTTGTTCACCGCCAGCAGCACATGGCGAATACCCAGCAGGCCACAGATCCACGTATGCCGCCGCGTCTGCGTCAGCAGGCCCTTGCGCGCATCGACCAGCACCACGGCCAGCTCCGCCGTGGACGCGCCGGTCGCCATGTTGCGCGTGTATTGCTCGTGGCCGGGGCAATCGGCGACGATGAACTTGCGCCGGTCCGTACTGAAGAAGCGATAGGCGACATCGATGGTGATGCCCTGCTCGCGCTCGGCCGACAAACCGTCGACCAGCAGCGCGAAATCCAGCTCGCCATTCTGCGTGCCATGACGAAGGCTGTCGCCTTCCAGCGCGGCAAGCTGGTCGTCGAACAGCAGCTTGGTGTCGTACAGAAGCCGGCCCAGCAAGGTGCTCTTGCCATCATCCACGCTGCCGCAGGTGATGAAACGCAGCAGGCTCTTGGTTTCGTGCTGCTGCAGGTAGGCGTCGATGGCCGCGCCGGCGTCGCTGCGATTCATGCGGCCCCCGATCGGGTGGTGCCCTTCGATTTCGCGCCTGCGGCGCTACGCTCCGGGCGAACGGTGTCGCGGTGGCGGACGCTCGAGCCATGGATCGCGGCACAGATGAAACGATCGACAGGCATGGCAACGCGATCCATCAGAAATAGCCCTCCTGCTTCTTCTTCTCCATCGATGCCGATGGATCGTGGTCGATCACCCGCCCCTGCCGCTCGGACGTGCGCGCCACCAGCATTTCCTGGATCACCGCGGGCAAGGTATCGGCATCGGACTCGATCGCGCCGGTCAGCGGATAGCAGCCCAGCGTGCGAAAGCGCACCTTGCGCATCTGCGGCACCTCGCCCGGCAACAGCGGCATGCGCTCGTCGTCGACCATGATCAGCGCGCCATCGCGTTCCACCACCGGCCGTTCGGCCGCCAGGTACAGCGACGGCACCTGGATGTTCTCGCGATAGATGTACAGCCAGATGTCCAGCTCGGTCCAGTTCGAGATCGGAAACGCGCGCACGCTCTCGCCCTTGTGGATCCGCGCATTGTAGAGGTCCCACAACTCGGGCCGCTGCGCCTTGGGATCCCAGCGGTGCTGCGCGTTGCGGAACGAGAACACGCGCTCCTTCGCCCGCGACTTCTCCTCGTCGCGCCGCGCGCCACCGATGGCGGCGTCGAACCTGTACTTGTCCAGCGCCTGCTTCAGCGCCTGGGTTTTCATCACGTCGGTGTGCACGGTGGCGCCATGGCTGAACGGGCCGACGCCCTGCGCGACGCCCTCCTGGTTGATGTGCACGATGAGTCGGCAACCGGTCTCGCGCGCGCGGCGGTCACGGAACGCGATCATCTCGCGAAACTTCCAGGTCGTGTCCACGTGCAGCAGCGGGATCGGCGGCGGCGCGGGGTAGAACGCCTTCTGCAGCAAGTGCAGCAGCACCGAGGAATCCTTGCCGATGGAATACAGCATCACCGGATTGGCAAACTCCGCCGCCACTTCGCGCAGGATGTGAATGCTTTCCGCCTCCAGACGCTTCAGGTGCGAAGCCGGGGCCAGGGTGTCGATGTCCGTCATGTCGTTTCCGATGATCTCCCTGATGATACTAGCGACCTTGCCGCTGTGGAGTCATGACTGTTTTGCACGGGCTTATTCCGCGCCATGGCCAGGCATTCATCCGCATGCAAGCGACAGCCACCCGCATCGCTGCTATTTTCACCGCTGAACCGCGCGCCGCACGTCGCACGGACCCAGCCGGACACGAGGCCAGCATTTGAACGAACCCAGGATTGCCATCGTCGGGCTTGGCTATGTCGGACTGCCGCTCGCGGTGGAGTTCGGCAAGCAGCTGGACACCATCGGCTTCGACACCAGCGCCAGCCGCGTCGCGGAACTGGGCCAGGGCCGCGACCACACGCTGGAAACCCCGCCAGCGGAATTCGCCGCGGCGACCCGGCTGCGATTCACCACCGATCCGCAAGCCATCGCCGACTGCAATGTCTTCATCGTCACCGTCCCCACACCGGTCGACGAGGCCAACCGGCCCGATCTCAGCCCGCTGGAAGCCGCCAGCGCGAGCATCGGCAAGATACTCAAGCGCGGCGATGTCGTGATCTACGAATCCACCGTCTATCCCGGTACCACCGAGGAAATCTGCATCCCGGTGCTGGAACGGGTGTCGGGCCTGCGCTTCAACGATGAGTTCCACTGCGGCTACAGCCCCGAACGGATCAACCCCGGCGACAAGCAGCGCCGGCTGCCCACGATCATCAAGATCACCTCCGGCTCGACACCCGAGGTGGCCGACTTCGTCGACGCGCTGTACCGGCGCATCATCACGGCCGGCACGCACAAGGCCTCCAGCATCAAGGTGGCCGAGGCGGCCAAGGTCATCGAGAACACCCAGCGCGACGTCAACATCGCCCTGGTGAACGAACTGGCGATGATCTTCAACACGATGGGCATCGACACCCAGGAGGTGCTCGACGCGGCGGCCACCAAGTGGAACTTCCTGCCGTTCAAGCCCGGCCTGGTCGGCGGCCACTGCATCGGGGTGGACCCGTACTACCTCACGCACAAGGCCACGGTGCTCGGCTATCACCCCGAACTGATCCTCGCCGCGCGGCGCATCAACAGCCGCATGGGGCTGTACGTCGCGCACCAGGTGATCCGCCTGATGGCCAACAAGCGCATCCACGTGATCGACTCGCGCATCCTCGTGCTGGGCCTGACCTTCAAGGAAAACTGCCCGGACCTTCGCAACACCCGCGTGGTCGACATCGTGCGCGAACTCGAATCCGCGCACGCCCGGGTGGATGTGCACGACCCCTGGTCCGATGCGGAGGAGGCTCGCCAAAGGCTGGGCATCCAGGTCATCGACCAGCCCGCGCCGCACACCTACGACGCCATCGTGCTGGCCGTCGCCCATCAGGACTTTCTCGATCTCGGCGACGCCGGACTTCGCCGTTACGGCCGCGAGCATTGCGCCGTGTTCGACATCAAGAGCCTGCTTCCCGCTGGCGCCGTCGACGGCCGGTTGTAGTAGCGCTCACCGGTCAGGCTTTCGACGAGGGCGGACTATAATGCGCGGCTGACTCTTCGCCGCCGGACACCACGGATGACTTCGCTCCCCTGCTTCAAGGCCTACGACATTCGTGGCCGCGTGCCCGATGAACTCGACGAGGCGCTGGCGCGCAGGATCGGCCTGGCCATGGCGGGACAACTGGGGCCGGGGCCGGTGGTGCTGGGGCGTGATGTGCGGCTGAGCAGCCCGGCCCTGCAGGCGGCGCTGGCCGACGGTTTCCAGCACGCCGGGCGCGCGGTGATCGACATCGGCACGGGCGGCACCGAAGAGGTCTACTTCCAGACCGACCACCTCGGCGCGGCCGGCGGCGTGATGGTCACCGCCAGCCACAACCCGATGGACTACAACGGCATGAAGCTGGTGCGCGAGGGCTCGCGGCCGATCAGCGGCGACAGCGGACTGTTCGCGATTCGCGATTTCGCTGCCGGCCATCGGCAGTCGATTCCCGCCGGCATCGCACGGCCGCGCACGATGAGCGACAAGTCCGCCTACATCGCGCACCTGCTCGGCTACATCCGGCGCGACCGGCTGAAGCCGCTGAAGATCGTGGTCAACGCCGGCAACGGCGGCGCCGGCCTGGTCGTCGACCAGCTCGCGCCACAGCTGCCGTTGCAGTTCATCCGCATCCAGCACGAAGCGGACGGCCATTTCCCGAACGGCATCCCCAACCCGCTGCTGCCCGAATGCCGCGCCGCCACCGCCGACGCGGTGCGCGCCCACGGCGCCGATTTCGGTGTGGCCTGGGATGGCGACTTCGACCGCTGCTTCTTCTTCGACGCCGACGGCCGCTTCATCGAGGGCTATTACCTGGTCGGCCTGCTGGCCACCGCGCTGCTCGCGCGCCACCCTGGCGGCAAGGTCATCCACGACCCGCGGCTGACCTGGAACACCATCGAGATGGTGCGCGCCGCCGGCGGCATCCCGGTGCTCAGCAAGACCGGCCACGCCTTCATCAAGGAACGCATGCGTGCCGAGAACGCCATCTACGGCGGCGAGATGAGCGCGCACCACTACTTCCGCGACTTCGCCTATTGCGATTCGGGGATGATTCCCTGGCTGCTGATCGCCGACTTGATTTCCGCCAGCGGCCTGTCGCTGGCCGAAATGGTGGAAGACCGCATGCGCGCGTTCCCGTGCAGCGGCGAAATCAACTTCAAGGTCGCCGACGCGCGCGCCGCCACCGAGCGGGTGCTGGCGCACTGCGCCAGCCAGGCGCCGACACTGGATCACACCGACGGCATCAGCGCCGACTTCGGCCAGTGGCGCTTCAACCTGCGCAGCTCGAACACCGAACCGCTGCTGCGGCTCAACGTGGAATCGCGCGGCGACAGCGCCTTGATGCAGGAGCGTACTGCCGAGATCGCGGCGCTGATCACGTCGGCGTGAGCCGGGGCCGGCGTTGCCGACCGCGGCACCGGAACACGGCGCCTGCCATCGACAATCCGCATCGTGGCAAGTTAGGCCAGCGTCACCTCGCCAGCTTCCACCTGCACCGCCACGGTGCGCAGGTGTTCGCCGCGACATGGACCGGCAATGCAGAGGCCGTCGGCCTGGTTGAAGGTGGCGCCGTGCACGGCACAGATCAGGGTGTCGTTCTTCAGCAGGAACTTGCCCGGAGCGTAGTCGAGTCGGCGACCGGCGTGCGGGCAGACATTGAGGTAACCGTGCACGCGCTCGCCGCGCCGCAACAGGATGAGGCTTTCCTCGCCATCGGCCAGCGTGGCGTCGACGGCGGTGGCACCGCCATCGGGAATCTCCTCGAGCCGGCACAGCGCCGGCGTGTCCGGAGATTCGACCTGGGTCACTGTATCCATCGGCACTTGCCTCGAGGGCCGGATGGCCCCATGGTTGTCGCGTAAGTCGTTGATTTTACCACACGGATTTTTAACACATGTACTTTTCCATGCCTTCCCTGCGTCGTTCCCGCCACCCGCTGGTGCGTGCCTTCTCGCTGTTGCTCGGCGTGGCGCTGGTCGGCGTGTTGCTGATGTTCGGACTGCTGGTGGCCGGCATCTTGCTGGTCGGCGGCGCGGTGCTGCTGGCGTTGCGCCAATGGAAGCACGGCCGCGCGCCGACGGCAGCCGCCGAGGTGGATGCCGCGCACAAGCCGGCCGTGCTGGAAGGCGATTTCGTGGTGATCCGTCAGGGCCGCCCCGTCGCGCATTGAGCAGTCTGCACGAAGCACCGCGGATCGAGTCCGGGGGTGCGCTTCCACGGGCAACGCGCGGATAATGCACGCTCCCCACACGACCTTCCCCCATGGCTGATATCTCCGCCGACTGCGCAACTGAAACGGCGCGCAGTCTCACCGATTCCCGTTTGCTGATACCGCTGGCGCTGTTGGCGCTGTACGTGATCTGGGGCTCGACCTACCTCGGCATCCGCTTCGCGCTGGAGAGCTATCCGCCGTTCCTGCTTGCGGGCGTCCGTTTCCTTGGCGCCGGCGTGTTGATGTACGGATTCCTGCGCTGGCGCGGAATGGCGCCGCCGACGCCACTGCAGTGGCGCAATGCCGCGTTCACCGGGCTGCTGCTGCTCGGCATGGGCAATGGCCTGGTGTGCTTTGCCGAGGAACGGGTGAGTTCGGGCATCGCCGCGGTGGCGGTGGCCAGCATGCCGTTGTTCGCCGCGCTGTTCTCCGGCATGTATGGCGAGTGGCCGAACCGGCGCGAGAGTGTCGGCCTGGCGATCGGCTTCGCCGGCGTCATCGTCTTGAACCTCGGCAGCAGCCTGTCCGGTTCGCGCCTCGGTGCGCTGGCGCTCTTGGTTGCGGCGATGTGCTGGGCCTTCGGCTCGGCCTGGAGCCGGCGCCGCGAGATGCCGCCGGGGCCGATGAACACCGCCGCGCAGATGCTTTGCGCCAGCGTCGCCCTGCTGCTTGTCGGTTTTGCCACGGGCGAACACCTGCCCTCGCATCCCGCGACGCGCGCCACGCTGGCGCTGGCCTACCTGGCCGTGTTCGGTTCGATCATCGCCTTCAGCGCATACCTGTACGTGCTCAGGCACGCGCGGCCGGCCTTGGCCACCAGCTACGCCTACGTGAATCCGCCGGTGGCCGTGCTGTTTGGCTTGCTGCTGGCCGGCGAACATGTCGGCCCGTACGACCTCGCCGGCATGGCGATCATCCTGTTCGGTGTGGCGGTGATCACGCTGGCGAAGCAAAAGCGGAAGGCTGGCTAGGATCTCGTCCTGTTGCGGGAGCGACTTCAGTCGCGATGCCTTCGGGCGCCCGGGCCGGGAGGTATCGCGGCTGAAGCCACTCCCGCGGTGAAGTGAGCGGCGCTGTTCCCGTTCGACCCAAGCCGGCTTGCGGACCCGACCGCCACGGCGCGACGATGTCGCGATCACCGACGGAGAACCGCATGAACGCATCGCGAGACGGATGGATGGCGCGCGCAGCCTTGCGCAGCGCAGCCTGGGCGGAGCGCTGGTTTCCCGATGCCTGGGTATTCGCCGCGCTCGGCGTGGTCGTGGTCGCGCTGGCGGCCTTCGCGTTTGGCGCCACACCCGCGGCAGCAGTGAGTGCGTTCGGCGACGGCTTCTGGAGCCTGATCCCGTTCACCATGCAGATGGCGTTCGTGGTGATCGGCGGCTACGTGCTGGCGACGGCGCCGGTGGTGGCTCGCTTCATCGACGTACTGGCGCGGGCGCCGCGCACCGGCCGCAGTGCGATCGTCTACATCGCCCTGGTCAGCATGCTGGCGTCGCTGCTCAGCTGGGGCTTCTCGCTGGTGTTCGGCGGACTGCTGGTACGCGCGCTGGCACGGCGCGACGACCTGCGCATGGATTACCGCGCGGCCGGCGCGGCGGCGTATCTCGGCCTCGGTGCGATCTGGGCGATGGGCCTGTCGTCTTCGGCGGCGCAGTTGCAGGCGAACCCGGCCAGCATGCCGCCGGGGCTGCTGGCGATCACCGGCGTGCTGCCTTTCAGCCAGACCATTTTCCTGTGGCAGTCGATCGTGCTGACCGCCGTGCTGATCGTGGTGTCGTTGCTGATCTGCTGGACCACCGCGCCGTCGGATGCGAATGCGCGCACTTCAAGGGATTTCGACGTGGGCGAAACCTCGACGCCGGCGCTGCCTCCGCGCACGCGTCCGGGCGAATGGCTGGAATACAGCCCGCTGCTGTCGCTGGCGATCGGCCTGCTCGGCCTGGGTTGGCTCGGCCACGAGTTCGCCAGCAAGCCGGCGGTGACCGCGATCGCGAATCTCAACACTTACAACTTCCTGTTTCTCACACTGGGCATCCTGCTGCACTGGCGTCCGCGCAGCTTCCTCGACGCCGTGAGCCGCGCGGTGCCGAGCACGTCCGGTGTGCTGATCCAGTTCCCGTTGTACGGCGGCATCGCCGCGCTGCTCACCCAGGTACCCGGCAGCGGCGGCGTGACGCTGGCTCATCGGCTGTCGAACCTGTTCGTGCATGTCGCCACCACCGACACCTTCCCGGCGGTGATGGGCGCCTATTCCGCCGTGCTCGGCTTCTTCGTGCCGTCCGGCGGCGGCAAGTGGCTGGTCGAGGCGCCGTACGTGATGCAGGCAGCGAACGATTTGCAGGTGCACCTTGGCTGGGCCGTGCAGGTGTACAACGCGGCCGAAGCGCTGCCGAACCTGATCAACCCGTTCTGGATGCTGCCCCTGCTCGGCGTGCTGGGACTGAAGGCGCGCGACGTGGTCGGCTACACCTTCGTGCAACTGGTGGTGCACGTGCCGCTGGTGCTGGGCTTGCTGTGGCTGCTGGGATTGACGCTGGACTACGTCCCGCCGGTATTGCCCTGAAACACGTGCAGGAGCGCACAGGGAACTCCTGCACGTGTGACGTTACAGCTCGCGCAGTGCCGTGGTCACCGGCAGCCGCGCCGCACGCACGGCGGGGAACAGGCCGCCGATGAAGCCGATCGCCAGCGCCCACTTCAGGCCGCTCCACAGCAATGCCGGGGTCACGCTGAACTCGAAACTGAGCTTGCCGACGGAACCGGCCGCGAGCGTGGATGCCGTGTAGCCGTTGAAGATCAGCCACGCCAGCAGACCACCGAGCAGACCACCGAGCAGGGCCAGCAGCATTGTTTCCAGCATGATCGCCACCACCACCGGCGTACCGCGGAAACCGATCGCACGCAGCGTGGCGATCTCGCGCGCACGCGCGGCAACGGCGGCGAACATGCAGTTGAGCGCACCGAAGATCGCACCGATCGCCATGATCAACCCGACCGTGATGCCGATGCCCTTGATCATCTTCGAGGTGCCTTCGGACTGCTTGCTGAAATAGTCGAGCGTGGTACTGACATCGACCTTCAGTCGCGGATCGGCCTCGAGCTTCGCCTTGAAGGCATCGAACCCCTGCGGGCTGGCAAGCTTCACGGTCACCGAGTTGCGGCTGCCGCCACGGCGATAGGCATCGGCGACCACGTTCGCATCGGCCCACAGCTCGGAATCCAGCGCGTCACCGGAGGCGAACGCGCCCACCACGGTCCAGCTCTGGTTGCCCAGCTTGATCTGCCGGCCCACCTGCAATCCGTCGAACTCGCGTTGCGCACCCTGCCCCACCATCAGCTCGTGCATGCCCGGATTGAACTTGCGTCCCGCGACCACCTTGACGTTCGGCCGCACCGTCCATGCTTCGTCGCCGATGCCGCGCAGTTGCACGCTGCCGACGTCGTCCTCGGTGCCACCCTTCAGTGGCAAATTGGCGGCGACCACGATTTCCGGTGAAGCAATCGGCTTGCCCTGCGCATCGCGGGCGATGCCGGCGGTCTGCGGGATCACCACCACGCCGTCGCGCTCGAGTACCGACATTACCTCCGACGCCGAGGCGCCGCGCATCACGATCGCGGTATCGGTGTTGCCGGTCTTGCGCAGGGTTTCGCTGTAGCCCTCGCCCATCGCCAGCAGCGCCACCAGCACGCCGACCACGCCGGCGATGCCGATCACGATCACCGAGGACGAGCCGAGCCGCTGGCGCAAGGTACTCACGCCCACGCTGGTCACCGATGCGGCCTGGCGACCCAATCGGGTGGCCGCCATCCAGATCGCGAACAACACCGCGGCGATCAGTACGCCGGGCCACGACAGCTTGACCCAGATCGCCAGCGCGACGACCAGGATCACCAGCAGGCCCAGGCCAAGCATGAAATTCTTGAGTCTGTTCATTTCGTGATCCTCAGCGTCCGGCCAGTGCATCGACGATATTCAGGCGCATCGCGCGCAATGCGGGCAGCACGCCGACGACCAGGCCGATCAGCACCATCAGGCCAATGCCGAGCGCCCAGTTGGCCGCTCCCACCGCCGGCAACGCCAACCCGGCCCGGGCGCCGACGCCGGGAATCAGCACCGTGGCGATGCCCAGCCCCACTACGCCGCCGATCAGCAGCAGCAACACCGATTCGGCCAATACCATGCACAGCACGCTGCGGCTGGAAAAACCGATCGTCTTGAGCACGGCCAGTTCGGACGTCCGTTCGCGCACCGCCTGCATCATCGTGTTGCCCGACAGCAGCATCAGGGTGAAGAACACCGCACCCATGATCGATCCCACGATCAGGCCGATGTCGGCTAGCTGCTTGATCCAGTTCGCCGCGGCAGCCTGCTCGGTCTGTGTACGCGTCTCATGGTCGGAGTTGGCCGAGATCGCATCGATCGCCTTGGCCACGCGGTCGGCCTGGTTCACGTCGGCGACGCGGCTGACGTACCAGCCCACCGAACCACGGTTGTAGGGCGTGCTGTCGTCGAAATATTTCCAGTGCAACAGGATCAACTGGTCGAACATGCCGCCGCTGCTCTTGTCCTTCGGATGCAAGATGCCGACGATGTCGAAGGTCCAGTTCTTGGTGCCGTCGTGGGTCGGGAAAATGGTGGATTGCAGCGGCAGCTTGTCGCCGACCTTCCAGTGGTATTTCTGCGCCAGCACCTCACCGACCAGCACGCCGGTGCGGGTGTCGTCGTAAGCCTTGCGCTGCGCCGCGCTCACCTCGATTTCCGGATACAGGTCGAGGTAGTTCGGACTTACCGCAAAGCTGAAGATCTGGTTGTGCGGATCCTGATAGGCACCGCCGAACCAGTTCGCAAACGCCACCGCCTTGACCCCCGGCACCCTGCTGATCGGCAGCTCCAGCGACGAGGGCAGGGTCTGGATGAAGGACAGCTTCGAGCCCGTCTGCAGGCGTTCGGCACCATTGGCGCTCTTGCCCGCCTGGTCGAACGAGGTCCGCACCGCGTCGAGCATGCCGAACAGCAGGAACGCCGCGATGATCGACACCAGGGTGAGTATCGTGCGGGTCTTGCGCCGGAACAGCGCGGCCCAGATCAGATGAAGGTATTTCATGACCGCCTCCTCAGGCCGTGGCCTGCTCGACCAGGGTGCCCTTGTCCAGATGCAGCGTATGGCTGGCGTATTCGGCCGCCTTCGGATCATGCGTGACCATCACGATGGTCTTGCCGTGGTCGCGGTTGAGTTGCTGCAACAGGCCGAGTACGTCCTGGGCGGACTGGCGGTCGAGGTCTCCGGTGGGCTCGTCGCAAACCAGCAGCGCGGGATCGGAAACGATCGCGCGGGCGATCGCCACACGCTGCTGCTGGCCGCCGGACAGCTCGCTCGGCTTGTGGCTGGCACGATCGGCCAGGCCCACCAGTTGCAAGGCGATCGACGCGTTCTTCCTGCGTTGCGCCGCCGACAGCTTCGTCAGCAGCAGCGGCAGCTCGACATTGCGCTGCGCCGACAGCATCGGCATCAGGTTGTAGAACTGGAAGATGAAACCGACGTTCGATGCGCGCCACTTGGCCAGTGCGCCGCCGCCCAACTGGTCGATGCGCTGCCCACCCACGCTGATGCTGCCGGCGCTCGGCGTGTCGAGTCCGCCGACGAGGTTGAGCAAGGTGGTCTTGCCGGAACCGGACGGACCCATCAGCGCCAGGAAATCGCCCTCGGCGATGTCCAGGTTGACATGATGCAGGACTTCGACTTTCTGCCTGCCGCGCTCGTAGCTCTTGGCAAGGTTCTGGATTTCGATCAGCGTGCCCATGGCGGTTCTCCTGGTGAATGTGAATGTGTAGGAGCGCACCCTGTGCGCGATAGCTCTTGCAAGGCGTCAAGGAGAGCATCGCGCACAGGGTGCGCTCCTACGGCTTCTTGGTCTGGACGTCCGAACCATCGTGCAGTTCGGCCGATGGCAATACCACCACGCTGTCGCCCGGCTTCACCGCCGTGGGCAGCAGGCGCAGCTCGCCATAGGCCTGCGCCGCCGGGCTCACCGTACGCTGGTGCGCCACGTTGCCGTCGACCACGAACACCACGCTGCGACCGTCGCGCTGCACGATCGCCGTGGCCGGCACCAGCACGCCCTGCGGTGCCTGGCTCGCGGCCTTCGGCTTCTGTTCCAGGAACGACACCCGCACGCCCATGTCGGGCACGATCCGTGTGTCGTTCTTCTTTTCCAGCGCCACGCGCACCTTGATCGTCGCCTTGCCGCGATCGGCGGTCGGCACGATCGCGACCACATGGGCGGGAATGCTCCAGTCCGGATACGCGTCCAGCACGGCCTCGGCCGGCATGCCCGGCTTGACCCGCCCGATGTAGGCCTCGTTGACGTCGACGTCGACTTCCAGCGAGGCCATGTCGACGATCGTGCCCACGCCGGTGCGGGTGAAGCCGCCGCCGGCGGACAGCGGCGAGATGATCTCGCCGACCTGGGCATCCTTGGTGGTGACCACGCCACTGAACGGCGCGCGCACCACGGTGTAGTCGAAGTTGACCTTCGCCACGTTGGCCTGGGCGTCGGCCGACCTTGCCTGTTGCTGCTGGGCACCCAGTTGGGCGCGCAGGCTGTCGGCCTGGGTCTGCGCCTGCTCGGCACTCTGTCTGGACACCAGCCCGCGGGCGACCAGCGACTGCAGTCGCGCCGCATCGTGGACACTCTGCGCCAGCTGCGCCCGATACTGCGCAACCTGCGCATGCGCGGCATCGGCCTGTGCCTTCGCCGCCGCCAGGTTGGCTTTATAGCCGCTGTCGTCCAGCCGCGCGAGCACCTGGCCCTGCGTGACGTGATCGCCCTCCTCGATCAGCACCGCGGTCAGCGTGCCGGTGATCTGCGCCGACACCGTGGCCTGCCGCCGCGCGGTGACATAACCCGTTGCCTGCAACACCGCGCCGGCTTCGCTGCCGGTCGTCGGTGTCACCGCGGTCGCGGTCTGCACGGCCACCGCACGATGGCCGAGCAGCATCCAGCCGACGCCACCCAGCAGTATCAGCAGCGCAACCACCGCGCCAGCGATCCACGGCCAGCGACCCGGGCCACCAGCGTGGTCCTCGCGCTGGTGGCGCTCGATGCGCAGCTCCTTCAACAGTTCCGCGTTATCCACTGATGCTCCCCACCGGTGCTGTCGGTAACTCGATGCCGCAAGATTGACGATCGACGGCGGCGATATCCACGGTGCAGCATCAGTCATCGTCAATGACAGGTGTCATCCGTGCACGGCGTCGCGTGCGCGGCTGCCCGAACCATGGCAGAGAGTAACCTCCAGCGTACGACAGCCACCAGCACTCCTGTCCACCTTCGGGACGCGTTCTGCCAGGCGCGCTGCCCGACACGGCGATCGACCTGGCCCGGGGCAAAACAAACGCGGCCGTAGCCGCGTTTCTTCGTGGCATGTGCAGGATCGGGATCACTCCCAATGCGCGGCAATGCGGAAGTCGATGCGATAGCTGTCCTGGTTCGGCACCACCTTGTCGAACGCCCTGGCCACGTCACCGTTGAACGACAGCCAGTCGTGGTATCGCCAGATCAGGCCAAGTCCCCCGCCGGTGATATGCCGCGCCTTCGGAAACGCTGCAAACACGGCGCCGTGATCGCCAAACGCATAGACGTCGAAGTTGCGTGGCAGCGGACGATGCAGTTCCAGGTTGGCGTAATAGCCTTCCGTGCCGGCCAGCACGCCACGTTCATAGCCACGCACGCTGCCCGCTCCGCCGATCTGGAACAGGCTGGACGAGGCCAGCCGGTCACTGGAACTCCATTGCCAGCCGGCATCCACTCTCAACAGCCACGCACTGCTGCCCAGCCGCTGCGCCCCGCCGAAGTTGCCTACCGCGGTCCAGTTGGTCGATGAGCCGTCGATCGGCTGTGACGCATTGAGGTGGTTGACCAGCTGGGTCAGGGTCCACTCGCGCCCTTCCACACGGTGGTTGACCGACAAACCCAGCGCCAGCACGTTGGTCGTGTTGTCGGCCACCGCGGTGCCGTCGATCGCGGTCGACGAGCGGATCTGCGAGGCGGAGGTGCTGCCAGTGAGCAGCCAGCGCTGCGTGGCGATGAACGGCTGGTCGTACTGCAGCGCGGTCACCGATGAATGGCCGACGATATCCAGCGCGCGATATGGCCCGCTGATGATGTCGATCTGGCTGCGCGAATAGCTGACGCCAAGCCGACCGTTGCGCTCGTTCACCAGCGCACCGTAGGAGAACAGCCCGTCGATGCCGCCGCGCGATTTGGCAGCACTGAGATCGACCCGATCGCCGACGCCGAGCAACCCGTCGTAATGGCCCTGCAAGCCGATCCGGGTGCGGCCGCTGGTGTCGACGCCTGCATTGTCGACGAAGGCATCGAGGCTGCGCGAAGCCGGCTCGGTTACCTGCACCTGCACATCGGTGAGGCCGCGCTCGGCGCCCGGGCGCAACAAGGCGGCCAGCCGCAAGCTGCTGCTGCGGTTGATGTAGACGAGGTCGTGGCGCAACTGATCGGTATCGAGCAACCCGCCGGGAGCCATGTGGATGCGCCGGCGCACGAAAGCTTCGCGGGTATGCCGGTTGCCGCGCACGTCGAGCTTGCCGAGATGCCCTTCGACCAGTTCGATGTGGACGATACCGCCCTTGAGGTTCTGCCGGGCCAGTACCGCGCGCGCCGTGGCGATGCCGCGTTTGGTGTAGATCGCGTTGACCTGATCGACGATATGGTTCAGCTCGTCGGCACCGATCTCGCGCCCGATGTAGGGCTGGGTGATCGCCTGCAGAGCCGCCTCGTCGATGAAGGCGGAATGATCGAAGCGCACGCCCTTGAGCACGAAACGGACGTCCGTGGTAATCGCGTGTCCCGCTTTCGAGGCAACGTCCGGCAACGGATCCTTGCTGGTGGCAGGCGCCAGCGGAGCCTTCCGCTGGTCGTAATAGCGATCCGTCCGCTGTGCCGGGCTTTGCAGGGTGCCGGACGGCGGCACCAGGGTCTGCCCGGCAGCGTCGGCGTGCCACGCGGTCAGCAGCAACAGCGCGGGAAGGAAGTACGTCCTGGACATGGATGGAAAATTCCGCAAGGTGAGCATCACAGAGGTGCGTCGAGGTTGACGGCCAGTCGGCCAAGCGACCGAACCACGTCATCGGCGTGATCGCCCTGCTTCAGCGTGGTCGAGGGAGCCACGTCGTCGCCGGCGTGGTCGGCCGGACCGTGCAGCGTCAAGGTGCTGCCGAGATAACGCAGCACGCTGCCGCCGTAGTAGTCCAGGTCCGTCCACACGTGACGATCGATGTAATCGGGTGTGGTGACGTCGAAGCCGACCGTGTAGCGCGAGACGAAGGCATCGGTGAGCGTCGTTCGGCCGACCTGCCAGAGCTTGAACGTCGTGTCCGGCTCATAGAACTGCTCGTCCGCCTTGACCAGCGTCGGGCTGACATTGTTCATGTACAGCGTGGCCAGCGGGGTGGTCAGCCACATGTCGCCGGTGATGGTGCCGTCTTCGATCGAGGTCTTCGGCGCCGCGCTGTCGAGTACCGCCTGGACCGCCGCCAGACGCTGGATCAGCCATTCGCTGGGCGCCTGCACCTCCATCACGATATGCCGCGCGACACCGTCGTGATAACCGGTCAGCTGCATCGCAAGTGGGCGATCGTCGCGCGTCTGCACGACATGCGCGTCGATGTCGGCGGCGGCCAGATTCAACTGGCTGCCGATGTGCGAACTGTCCAGCGTGATGCCGTCGCGTGCTCCCAGCGTGGCAACGTCGGTGATCAGGTCGCCGCCATGGATGCTGCCGCCGCGCGCGTCGATGCTGACCGCACCGGCATTGGTCAGCTTGACGAAGTCGAGGCTGCCGCCCAGGGTCAGGTCCAGCGTACCGGTGGCATTGCCCGAACCGATCGTCATGTTGCGGCCGGCATCGAGCGCGACGTTGCCGTTGACGTCGTAGCCGTCCAGTTGCAGGTCGCGGCCACTGGTGCCGCGCAGCGAGCCGTCGGCGATCTTCAGCTCCCCCACCGCCAGGTCCCTGCCCGCGGTGAGCGTCACGTCGTTGACTGCCACGAGTTTGCCCAGGTCGATATCGATCGCCGCACTGGCGTCGACCGTGCTACCCGCATCGAGCGCGCCGCCGTGGATCGAGCCGGTCTGCGCGACCAGTACGGTGTCGTCGCCACTGTGCGCGGTATCGAAGCCGATATCGCCGTGCGCCGCGACATCCAGCCGATGCGCGGCATCCAGACCGCCGCCCTGCACGTGACCGCGCAACGAACGCAGCACGATATCGCGACCGGCAGTGAGCTGGCCGAAGCCAAGGTCATCCCCGGCGGTGCCGTAGATGTCGCGACCCGCGCTCAGCTGGTCCAGCTGCATTGCCGCCGCCGCTGTCAGCAGCGCGTCGTGGGCGACCTGCGCGCTACCCAGCTTCAGGGTGCTTCCCGCATCGGCCACCAGGTCGTTGCCTACCTTGGCGCTATCGATCCCGAGCGCGCCGCCGGCTTTCAGGGTGGCGGTGTTGCCGACATCCAGCTGGTCCAGTTGCATCGACGTAGCGGCCGCCAACAGGGCATCGTGGCCGACCGTTGTCTTGGCTGCGTGCAGCGAGCTTCCCGCATCGGCATGCAGATCGTTGCCGACGGTGGCCTGGCCAAGTTCGACCGCGCCGCCGGCATGGAGCGTCGCCGTCTCGGCGACGTCCAGCGTGGCAAACGAGGCATCGGTGCCGGCCCTGGCATCGAGCAAGCCGTGGGCGGCGAGCTGATTGACCCTGATGGCGTGGCCGGCGACCAAAACCGTGTCGGTGCCGGACCTCAGCGCGGTTGCGCTCAGGTTGTCAGCGGTGATGCTCAGGTCGTGACCCGCGTCGACGCTGCCGAGCGTGCTGTCGCCGATCGAGGCCAGGGTCAGATCGTTGCCGCTGGAAAGCGTCGTGGCGTCGAGCGTGCTGCCGGCGTTGACGGTCAGGTCGTGGCCGGCATGCGCGATGCCCAACTGCGAGGCACCGCCCGATGTCATGAACGCGTCGGTACCACCGGTAAAGTTTGCGATGCCAAGGGTCGTGCCGGCGCGTGCCTCGAAGCCGCCGCCGATATCGACGGCGCCCAGCTGCATGGCGGCGACGGTGTCGGCCAGCGCCTTGCCAGTCACCTTCAGACTGTCGATGTCCAGGGCACCCGCATGCAGGCTGGCATCGCCGCCGACCTGTACGTCGTGCAATGTCGCCAGGTCACCCACGCTGGCATCGAGATTGCCACCGGTGGTGAGGCGCTGTGCCTGTGCGGCATGGGTCACGTTGACGATCGCGTCGTTGGCAACGTCGAGCGTGCCGATGGCGAGCGAGTCGCTGGCGATGCGGCTGTCGCGTCCCGCGCTGGCCGTTGTCAGCGCGGTATTCCCGGTCGACGTGAGTTGCAGGTCGCGGCCGGCCGCCACATTGCCGCCGACGATGCTGGCGGCATCAACGGTCAGGTCGATGCCTGTGTGCACGTCATCGAGCGTGGTTGCACCGATGCTGACAAGGTCGGCCGAACCAACGACGTCGGTCGAGTGTCCATCGATGTTGCCGCCGGCATTCGCTTGCAGGTTGCCGTCGCCGGTCAGCGCGTCGAAACCCAGATCGCCGCTGCTGGTCAGCGTGATGTCGTCGCTGCCCTGCAGTTGCGTCGCATGGATCGAGCCGGCGCGAGCGATCGCATCGAGCGTGCCGCCACTGACCAGATGGCCGGCGTCGATATCGCCCTGCGAAGCCAGCGACATGTCGCCGCCGCTGTCCGCGCCGCCGACCGTGATGGCGCCATTGGCCGAATCGATCTCCGCCTTGCCACCGGCGGCCACGCTGTTCAGCGCGATGTCGTCCTGCGCATCGAGCGTCGCGTCGCCTCGATGCGCGATCACGCTGTCTCCCGTGATCCCGCCATCGGCCTGCACGGTCGCGTTCTGCCACGCATCGAGGCTGGCGATGTCGAGATTGCCGTTGCCGGTCAGATCGATCGAGCCGAGCGAGGCGGTGAACTGGCCGCCCGTGAGGTCAGCCAGCATGGCGATGAACAGATCGCCCGCGTCGGTGCTCGCGCTGACGTGCGAGCCGTCGATGCGCAAGGGCGCACCGATGCCGGTGCCGGCCTGCAGGTTGACGGTGGCGTCCGGCAGTACGGTGATATTCGCCGCGTGCGAACCGTCGTCGGTGCCGCTGATGGCGCCGCCGGCAAGGATGTTGACGGCAGTGCCGCCGGCAAGCTGGCTGGTGGCCGATTGCAGCGTCACGTCGCCCAGGGCACTGATCGACGTCGCGTCGTGGCTGTTCAGCGTCCCGAGCGTTGCGTCGCCCGCGCTGGAAAGCGTGAGCGCGGCGCCACTGGACAGCGCATCCGCCGCCAATGCACCGTTGGAGGAGATCACCATCGCACCGCCACTGGTGAACCCGTCCACCGTCAGCAGCCCGCCCGCGGTCGGGCTGTAAAGCATGGCGTAGCCACCCGCGGAGCCGCCGAGTGCGCCGTCGCTGCCGGTCTGCAGTTGCAGGTACCTGGCGGCGTCGCCGAGGTAACCGATGTTGCCGCTGGCAGTCAGATCGATGGTTTTGGCGTTGATCGCCAGACCATCCAGCGCCTGCAGGATCGAACCGTTCGGTGCCTGCAACACCACGCTGTTGCCGGCGCCGATGCGATCGAACACGAGATCGTGGCCGAGCGCGCGCAGTACCACGTCCTGGCCGGCCTCGGCGGCCAGCAGGGTGCCGCCAATCGAATAGCTCACCGCCGTGGCGGGCGTGGTGACGCCGCCACTGGTGCTCGCCGCGTGCCCGACGCTTCCGGTTGATCCGGCCAGCAGCGTGAGGTCGCCGCCGGCCGTGATCACCGGCGTGTCCGGGTTGGCCAGCGTGTCGGTGATGTTGCCTACAGCGACCAGCCGCACGTCACGATCGGAGTGGATGTTGCCCAGCGCCAGATCGCCATTGGCCTGCAGATAGATCGAGCCACCGCTGCCAGCCTGGTTGCTGGCCGACACCGTGCCGGTGGCATCGAGGAACAGCGGCTGGGTCTGCTTGACGTCGATGCGGGTGATGTCGCCGTTGGCGTCGCGCACCAGCGTGACGTCGCCCGGCGCATTGGCCACGGCCAGCGCCGCGGCATCGTCGTCGTTCAACGTGCCGTTGATCAGGTCGGCGTAGCTGATCGAGGCGCTGTCGCCGAGCGCGCCGATGTTCTTGTGCGCCGACAGGGTCACCGTGCGGCCGCTGATGTTCGGTGTCCCCGAACCCACCGGCGTGCTGCCCGGATCGTTCAATGCCGACTGGTTGATCGCGCTGACCAGTTGCCCCGGTGTGTACACGGCGTTGGCGGTCAGGGTGTCGATCTGCGTCTGGCTGGCCGTGTAGGCGTAATGGGCATCAAAGGTCTGGAACGCCGCGCCGCTGCCAAAATCAGCGACGTTCGCGGCCAGGTACTCGTTGGTCGCGGCGTATTTGTCCGCCGCGTATTGCTGGATGTCGGCCACGCTCAGCGAGCTGGCGGCGACACCGCGATCGGCGGCCACCAGCGAACGGTACAGCTCCACCTTGTCGGCTTTGAGCGTCAGTACGTCGCCGTCCAGCACACCGTTGTTGCGCAGCTGCCACCAGGTGGCGTAGCTCGCATCGACGGCGGCCTGGAAGCCGAGAATGGTGTTGTTGTAGGCCGCCGCCGTGCCGTTGTCGCCACCCTGGTCGGTCAGGTGCAGTGCCGCGCGCACCTTGAGCAGTTGTTCGGCGGACAAGGCCTGGCCCGAGGTCAGGCCGGAAGCGTCGATGATCGATCCGTTGGGAACGTCGACCATCACGTTGCCGGCGATGGAAGCGATCGATCCGACGCGCAAGTCGGCTTCGGTCTGGCGAACGCCGATGTCGTTCAGCGCACTGATGTTGACCACGCCCTGCGAGTAGCTGGCATCGGGGTTGCGGGTAGCATGCGCGTCGATCAGCAAAGGTGTGCTGGTGTTGCCGACGTTGCCGAACTTGCTGGTCAGGGTGATATTGCGGCCGCTCACCAGCGAGCTGCCGGAAACGGCGTTGATCGCGCCATCGGCTTGCAGTTCGACGTCACCGTAGCTGCCGCCACGGGCCGCGACGACATGGTCCAGCGAAACCGCGGAGGCGACGTCGAGATACGCGCCGCCCGTGCCGGCGTCCACGGCCAGCGTGCCGCCGGTCAGGGTGACCTGCAGCGGCGTCGTGTCCGAACCGACCGCGTCGGTCGCCTTCAGCGTGAGGCCCTTGCTGATGATGCCGGCGCCGACGCCGCCGAGGATGGAGCTGCCCGCCGAGGCCGACGCATCCAGCGTGGTCGTGCCGCCCGGGTTGTAGATGTTGCCGCCGACCAGGATGGAACCGCCCGAGTTGACGTTGACCTGACCGCTGGCGTTGCCCGCAAAGTTGATATTGAAACCATAGTCGGCGCGCACCGACTTGGTGATGTTGAGCTGCGCGTTGGTCAGGTAGATGTACTGGTAGAAACCGGCATCGTTACCGTTCCAGTCCTTCACCGGCGTCTGCGGGAACCCGTAGTGGCAATCGCCATCGTCGCAACCGTGATAGGCCACGTTGAGGATCGACGCATAGCCGTTGTCGAGGCCACCATACGACGCCGCGCCCGTGATGGTTTCCTTGAACGCGGAGGCATCATTGAGATCCTGGAACACGCCGGTGCTGGTCACCGTATACGTGGGCGTACTGGTGGCGAAGCCGTTGGTGTCGACGTATTGCCAGGTCGTGCCGTCAAACAGCGAGTGCTCCGGCCGCGCCATGTTCACCTGTTCGGTCCAGCCATAACGCAGGCCGGTTTCCGGGTTGTAGCTGGTACCGACGCCGTCGCCCAGCGTCTGCTGCTGCACACCGTTGGCGTATTGCGTGGCGCCGTTGGAATTGTTGTAGACCACCGTGCCGACACCCTGCTGGTTCACGTACCAGTGGGTCTGCGACAGCGACTGACCGCCGACGGAGTAGCTCTTGAACGTGTCGGTGATCTTCAGCTCGCCTAGCGCGTTGTTGCCGGTATTGATGTCGGCGACCTGCACGGCGCTGTGGCTGTTGTTGGCGATGCTTACATGGCCGTAGCCATCATTGATGGTGATGTTGCCGATCGCCGCGGTGCTGATGATGCCGCCATCGAGTGAGACGAAGCCGCCACCGGATGCGTTGATGTTGCTGACCACAATCCGCTTGTTGGTGGCGTCGTACTGCACCAGCGGCGGCGCACCGGTCACGGCGACCTGATTGCTCGACCAGTAACCGGCCGGCACATCGATGAGGCCCTGCCTGCCCTGATTGGCGGCGACGAAGTCATCGAAATTCGCGTTGACGGTGATCGTGTAGTTGGTCGAGTGGCCCGCCGTGATCTGGCTGTTGATATCGATGTACTTGGCCTTCACCGCGATAACCTGCGCGTTCAACGCCGAGGCATTGCTGGTCAAGTCGCGATCGTCAGTTGCCACCGACTTGCTGAGGCTGCGCACATGCAGCATGGGTAGCGAGGCACCGTGGAAATCGATGCTGTTTCCGGTAAAGGTGTTCGCGGTGGCACTGGAGCAATCGCTGCCGCCCGCATACGGCGCGCACTGGCCAAAGAAGATGTAGGCGCCGCCGGATGGCTGGTACGAGTCGGACACGCTCTGGTGATACACCGCGTTGGTGAACACGATATCGGCAAGGTTGCCAAGGCCGTTGTACTGGCCACTCGCGTTGAACACCGCATTGGCGACGTAGTTCACTGCCGAGTTGGCGTCACCCAGGTTGATCTGATCCTGGGCAAAGGTGGCGATCGGGTCGTTGCCCGAGTGGTACGTGCCGCCGGGCAGATACACGGCCACCGCACCGTTGGGCACGTTCTCCTTGATCTGCTGCGCCGAGATCGGCGCGAATTGGCCCACCGAGCCGGACACGTTGCTGATGTCGACCAGGCCACCCTGGTTGATGATGTTGCCGCCCAGGAAAATGGCCGGTCCCTGGGTGATGGTTTCGCCCGGGTTCTTCACCGTGCCGTTGTAGGTATTGGCGATGGTGACGGCAGGCGTGGCGCCAGCGCCGTTGCCGATCACGCTCAGGCTGCCTTTCTTGTCCGCGCCGGCGATGCCGGTAAACAGCACCTGACCGCCGCTGGAGTTGGGCACCGTGATGTCGCCCAACACGAGGTAGGCCGCGCTGGCATTGCTGACCGATACCTGCGGACCACCCCACGCCGTGACCGAACCGCTGCCGCTGAAGCTGCCGGTATGCAGGGTGACGTTGCCGCCGGCGGCGTACAGTGAGCCGAGCAGATAGGCCTTGGTCGGGCCCGCGGTCGTGGTGCCGGCCAGGATGCCGGCCACACTGACTTCATCGGGGTTGCCGCCGCCCAGGTTGGTCGGATCGCTGCTGCTGCCGATCGGCGTGCTGCTGCTTCCCGTGTCGCCACCGTTGGCAATCGGCAGACCTGCGGGGGGTGTCGGTGCACTCGCTCCGGCACTGGTTGGCACGCCGGTATTGCCGCTGCTGTCGGTATTGTCTTCAAGCCCGGCCGTGTACTGCGCGATGTAATTGTGCGGGTTGAAATCGGTGCGGTACAGATAGAACAGCGGTGCACCCGTGTCGTGGCTCAAGCTGCCGTCCGCGGCAATCGTCACGTCGCTGTCGTGATAGATGCCGGCGATCACGCTACCTGCCACGTTCAGACCGCCCGTGGTGTAAGCACTGGCATTGCTGTCGTCGCTGGTAATCGGAATGAAGCCTAGTTCATAGCCGTGGCCGGTGCCTTCGGCACTGACCCGCGGTGCGGATTCATAGGTGCCCAGGTTGATGTCGCCACCGCTCAACACCCGTGCGCCACCACCGATGTCGACGTGCGCATTGCTGTGCACCACAGTATCGGCTTCGCCGGTGGCGATCGCGATGATGCCGCGCACATAGGACTGTGCGGTGGCATCGGCGATGATCGAGGTCGGCAGGAAGCCGGTCGGATCGACACCGGCCGTGACATTGAGCAGGCCGAAGGCAAGCAGCGTGTCGTTGGTGCCGACGCTCACGTTCTGGTTCGAGGTGATCTCGGTGCGCGCCACCGCCGAACCCTGCGCCCCGCCGCCATAGGTATGGGTGAGCGCGTTCTGCGCCGCGTTGACCTGGGTGTAGGTGCCAAGCCCGAGGTCGCCATTGGTGACCAGGTTGTCGCTGTCGGCCAGGGTCACGTTGTTGTTCAACGTCGCATACAGCTTGCTCGACACACCCGAGCCCGCCACCGCGCCACCGGAATCGAGCGTCACCGTATCGTTGGCATGAAGCTCCGAGCCGGCCACCAGGTAGATGCTGCCGGCATTGGCGAAGATGTCGCCCGTGCTGTTGAACGCCTGGCCTTCATATTTGGTGACCAGAGCTGCCGCGGTGGCCTGATCCAGACCTGCGGCGAGCATGCTGGATGCACCCATCGAGGCCAGCGTGTTGCCGGTGATGTTGGTGGTGTTGGCCGCTGCCGCGCCGGAAAGCACGCCACCGCCACCGCCCTGCACGGCAGGGTTGGGATTGGTATCGGTGAACACGTTGCGCGCGCCCACCGCGATCAACCCGTTCGCATACAGCCCGGCGTGGTCGCCGATCGAGGTGGTGACGTCGCTGTCGATGTCATTGCTGGTGATCGCGCCGCTGGCGTTCGCAACGCCGGCACCGATCGCCGTGGCGGTGGCCTGGTAGTTGCTGTTGTGCAGCGCGTTGATGTTGACCAGTCCGGCGGTCAACTGGGTGTTGGCACCGACCGTCGCTTGCGTATCGGCAGTGTCGTTCGTTTTGGCGACCGCGGCGTTGCCGGAGATCACGCCGCCGCTGCCGGAGGTTGAATCGGCGCTGTTGCTGTCGGTGGCATTGGCCGACAACGACAGCATGCCGGTACGCGAGGCGGCACCGGTGTTGTTGCTGCCCAACAGGGCAAACGTGCCCGTATCGGCGCTGGCCTCGGCATACGCCGCACCAAGACCGACAAAGCCCGCGCCGACACCCGTGGCAATCGCCGACTGCGTGCTGGCGTTGGTTGCCACCAGATTGATCGCCCCGAACGGCAGGCTGACGTAGTCGCCTGTCGCTGCCTTCACAGTGGCCGTCGACGTGGCCTTGGCCACGCTGGCATTGGCGCCGACCAGCACGCCGCCAGCGCCGCCGACGGCCTTGGCGTAAACGCCCGGCGCGCTGCTGCCGTCGGTCCCCACAGCCGTGTTCTGGGTGGCCGAAACGTTCGTCGCGCCGGTCGTGGTGATCGCCGCGTGGTCATCGACCAGCGCCGTGACGTTGCTCGACAGATCTGCGGTGGCGATCGAGGCGCCCATCGACAGTCCGCCGGAGATTGCCACGCCGAATGAACGCGCCACCAGGTCGGGCACCTGGCTCGCGCCGAGTGTCAGGTCGCCACCGTGGAGCGTGGTACTGCTGTGCTTGCCAACCCGCGCCAGGACGGTCGCGCTATCGGCGGCATTGGCGTCTGCACCATTGGCGGCGAACGCCAGGCCAGCCGATACCGCCGTGGCATCCGCACTGCTGCGACCGCTGTCGCCCGCATTGATCGCAAGGCTGAGTGCGTTGTCGATCACCGCGTAATCGCCCAGCGCCGCCGTAATGCTGCTGGCCTTGTGTGCCTGGCTTACCACCACGCCAGCGGCGAGGCCGCCGCCGGTCGCGCCGCCACCGCTGGCGTTGAGCGCGCTGGCGTCATCGGCCTGCACGCTGATGACGGTGGTCTGGTTGCCGTGGGACGTGCCGCCAAGGCTGGCCAGCACGTTGTTGTTCAGTTCGGAATACGCTACCGCCGCGCCGAGACCGACGAAGCCGAACGCACCCTGATAGGCCTGCGTATCGAGTGTATACGTGTGGCCATCATTGCTGACCGTTCCGTTGTGCACGTGCGCGCCTACATTCAGCGCCGAGGTGGTCGTGAGCACGGAGTCGGCATCGACCGTGGCGCCCACATCCTGATTGACCACGCTGAAGGCGACCGCACCACCGGCACCGATCAACCCGCCGCCGGCCAGATTGCCGACCACGTTGCTCACCGCGGTGGTGTTCTCCGCATGCACGTTGACCGTGTCGGCGGTGATCGAGCTGCCGCTGATGCCGGCGGTGGTGCCGTCGGCGCCGCGATTGAGGTTGCCGCCGCTCAACAGCGATACCTTGCCGGCGCCGTTGATCGAAGCCAGCTCGCTGCTGCTGAGCTGGCCACCCGCGGCTGCATCGCTGAGCGCGTCGCCCTGGCCGAAGCTGTCGAGCTTGGACAGCGTGCCGGTGCCGCCCTTGTTCAGTTCGCTGTCGGGATCGTCACCGTTGGTGTTGTCGGTGAGGCTGCCGTTGCCGAAGATCACCGCGCTGATCGCGCCGCTGAGGCCCGCGTCCAGTCCCACGCTGCCGGAGATGGTCAGCGCATCAATCGACTTTTCGCTATTGGCGTGGACATCCACCGTTCCGCCCGAGCTGATCGCGCTGTTCCGGATCGCTGCGCCGACCTGGCTGTCCAGCAACACCACGTTGGCCGCGGCGCCGGCCGCGACCGAACCCGCCGAGAGTGCGGCGGCATTCGTCTTGGGGCTGAGGTCGATGCTCTCGTGCGCGCTTACGCTGACGTCGCCTGCCTTGTAGCTGTCGCCCTGGTCGAGCTGCACCCGATCGAGATACGCGTTGGTGTGGTTGCCGACGGTCGTGACTGCCGCCATCCCGGCCACCGCCGGGCCGCCCGCGCCGACCGCGCCGCTCAACATCAGGCTGCCCAGATCGGTGGACGAATCGGCGCTGACGTTGACCGCACCGGTAGCGTGCAGATGGGTGTCACCATCATCGTCACCAACGAACGCATTGGTGGTGTTGCTGCTGGACGACAGCAGGAACGTGCCGGCCACGCCGGCAGCACCGAATGCGCCGGCGCCGCCATTCATGCTGGCGTCGTTTTCGCTGGTGGCGCTGACGTCGAGGTCGTGGACGTCGAGCGTGCCGCGATCGACACTCGCCTCGGTGTCGGCGTTGAACACATTCACCACGCCGGTTGCTGCGCCACCGGTAATGGCCGCGGCCAGGCCGGTTGCCAGCGCCACGCTGCGCTGGCTGGACTCGGCATCGACGGATGTGGTGCCGTTGCTGCTCAGCGTCGCGTTGTCGATGGATGCCTTGGTCGAGCGATTGAACGTGCTGACATCGATCGCGCCGGCACCGGCGAAATCGGACGCGCCACCGGCGATGCCGGCGATGAAGCTGGCCGCGTATTGATGGCTGCTCGCGGTCACATCGACCGCCTGCGCACTGCCGGCGCCGGCCTGGCCATCCTGGTTGATTTTCGCGCCGTCGATATAGGCGCTGGTGCTGCCGCCCAGAACGTTGACGCCGGTCATCGCGGTGAGCGCCGCCGAGCCGAGCGGATCAAACGACAGCGCGGCACTGACGCCCAGCGTCGCGACTGCCTGCTGCGATTGCGCGTTGACCGCCAGTCCGTTGCGCTGCCTGCTGCCTTCACTCAGATCCGGATCGGCATAGTCATCGATGCTCTGCACCATGCTGACATCGACACCGTCCGGATCGGCCAGGCTGCCGCTGGCCACGGTCAGCGTGTCGGTGGCGTCTTTCGCCAGCGCGTTGACGTGCGTGGTGCTGCCGTCGATATACGCCTGGGTACTGTCGCCGAGCACGTTGACGACGGTGCCAAGGCCCAGGCCCACCGCATCGACGCCGATGCCCAGGCTGCCGGCCAGCACGTCCATGCCCTGATGGTTGCTCGCCAGAACGGCGACGTTGTTTTCGGCGGTGACCTGCGCGCCGCCGGTGATGTCGGCGCGACTGCTGCCGGTTTCGACATTCACGGCGATCGATGCGGCCACGCCCACGCTGCCGCCGCCCACGCCGACCGCCATGGTCTTGATGTTGGCGCTGTCGTCGCTGTTCGGATTGCTGCTGCCGGCGTCGATGGTGATGTCTTTGGCGTGATAGTTGCCGCCGCTCATCTCCGCGACCACGTCGGTGCCGATACGATTGACCGCAATCGCGGCGCCCGCGCTCACGCCACCGGATACGGCGACCGCGTCGGCCGAGGACAGGATGGCGGCGGTGTTGGCCGCGCTGATCCGGGTGACGTTGGCGGCATCGTCGAGGATGACGCCGGACGTCTTCGCGGCGATGTCGTTGTCGATGTCGTTGACGGTCAGCGCGCCGGCGATGCCGGCGCCCGAGCCGCCGGCGCCGACGGCAGCCAGCGTGTTGATCGCCGCGTTCGATGCCGCGTTCACCGTGGTGCTGAGGCTGGCATCGATTTTCGAATCGCTCAACGTGGCGTGGGTGACGTTGGCGATCGTGTTGACGCTGGAAGCGCCGCCGATGCCCACGCCGCTGGCGCCGACCGCCAGCGTGCCGGCCAGCGAATCGATTTGCGCGCTGTCGGCCGCGTCGATGTCCAGCGAGCTCATCGTGGCGGCATTGCTACCGGCGCCGTGCAGGCCGGAGACGGTTGCCTCGGTATGGTTGCCGATGATGTTGGCGGTGAGCGAGCCGCCGAACGCGATGTCGCCGGAGACCGCGCCGCCGACGGCGATCGCCGCGATCTTGCCGGTGGTGCCGGCGCCGACATTCACCGCGCCGGTGGCCGCCAGCTGGCTGTCGGTGAAACTGGCAGCGGTGTTCGCGCCGATGTTTTCCAGCGAGAAGCCGGCACCGGCGGCAGCGCTCTCGGAGATCGCGATGGCGCCGGACAGGGTGTTGATTTCCGAATCGTTGTTCGCGTGCACGCCGACGCTTTGCGTGTCCAGCGCGCTGGCGTCGATGCTGGCATGGGTGAAGGTTTCACGCAGTGCGCCGGAGATCGAGCCGAGCGTGCTCGAATCCTCGACGCCGATGTCGTTGATCGCCAGCGACGCGGTGAGCGCCAGATCCGCGCCGCCGGCCACGCCGACGGCAGCACTGTTGATGGTGCCGCTGGAGCAGGCACTGACGGCGACCGCCGCCGCCCCGCCGTCGCAACCCTGCAGGGTGGCGTTGCTGGTGGTGACCTGGCTGTGCGTGACACTGGCGCTGGTCTGGTTGCCGATTTCGTTGAAGGCGACGGCGAGGCCGGCGGCCGCGCCATTGGTGGCTATCGTGACGTTGCCGGCCAGCGTGTCGATCACCGCGGTGTTGCGCGCATCGATGCCGACGGCGCCAGCATCGATCGTGGTGGTATTGCTGCCGGCATCGGCGTCACCGATCGTGGCCGACACGTTGTCGTTGATCAGGTTGGCGGTGCCCGAACCGACCCCGGCGAAATCGCCGGTGGAGGCGCCGATACCGATCGCCATGCCGATGATGCGGGTGTTGTCGATCGCGGCAACGTCGACGTTGCCGGTGGTGGAGACGTCGGCGTTGACGATCTGCGCGACGAAGCTGTTGCCAATGCTGTTGTAGGTAAACGACAGCCCGCCGCTGTTGCCGCCGCCGGCCACTTCGCCGGCGACGCCGAAGATCGCGGCGCCGGGCGCGTCGTCGCCACCGATCGAGGTGCCGCTGAAGTCGATCAGCGAAGCCGCCGCATCGGAATGACCTTGCGCCACGAGCTGGTCGTCCAGCGCGCCGACCGGCGCGCTGCCGCTGGCCTTGACGGTGACATCGCCGTGGCCGTTGGCGAGCGTCGAGTTGCCGTCGATGGAGGCCGAGGTCGTGTTGCCGATCAGATTGACCACGAACGCGCCGGACAGATCGAGACTCTCCGAGCCGCTCGATACCGCCACGGACGCAGCTCCGGCAGCGATGCGCGCGGCGGTGAGCGCCTGAACGGTGACAGGATCGAAGCCGGTGAACGTGCTGTTGCTGATCGCGGCGATGTTCTGATTGCCGATATCGCTGTACGTGACGCCGATGCCGACGCCCTTGCTGCCGCCGATCGCGAAGCTGCCGCCGCCGGCACCGATGTCGGTGTGGTCGTAGCTGGTCACGTCGACCGCTTTCGTCGCATCGGCCGCCGTCAGCGAGGAGTTGCCGATGTAGGCGTGGGTGCTGTTGGCGATCTGGCTGATCGAGAACGAGCCGGCAACGGCGGCGCTCTTCTGGTCGCTGGCGGTGTTCACCGCCAGGCCGAGGCCCAGATCGATGATGCTGCCGCCGCTGAGCGCCTGCACGGTGACGTCGCCCGCGTGCGCCATGGTCACCTGGTCCAGGTGCGCCTCGGTGCTGTTGTCCATCGAGCTGTAGGCGACCGCGCCGGCGATGCCGGCACTGCCGGAGCTGTCCTTGCCGGCCGATGCCAATGCGCCCGCGCCGCTGGCGCTGATCAGGTCGGTCTGGTTGAGGGCCTGCACGGTGACGTCGCTGGCATCGCTGCCGGAACGGCGATCGATGCTCGCGTCATCGATGGTGGCGCGCGTGTCCAGTTGACCGAGATCCACGCTCGCACTGCCGGACAGGGCCAGCCCGAACGACGGCTTCTTCTGGGCGCTGCCACCGCCGTCCTGGGCCTTGCCTTCCTGCCCTTGCCCGGTCTTCATCAGGTCGCCGAGCATCGGCAACTTGCCCAGCACGCTGTCGATCGAGAAGCCACTGGTGCTGCTGTCACCCTTGTCCGCAGCGATGCCGACAAACTTGGGCGAGCTGGCGTTGGCGACCGGTTCGGTGGTGGGCTCGGTGCCGGTATCGCCCGTGCCGCCAGTACCCCCCGTGCCACCACCGGCGGGCGGCGTTTCCTTCTTTTCCTTTGCTGCCGAACCGGCGATCGAGATGGCACCGCTGCGGCCGTCGGTGCTGGCGGTCACGCGGAGATCGTCGGTGGTGATGCCCGCCGCCGCGGCACTGGCCGCAGCCGGCAAGGTCGGATCGACCAGCGCCGCATCGGCGCTGTTGTCGCCGACATAGGCATGCGTATCACCGGTCAGATCATTGATGGCAACGGCGACGCCGATGCCCACGCTGGTGCCCTGCGCCACGGCGCCGGCGATCGACCATGCACCCAGACCCTGGTGTGCGGCGATGTCGACCGAGTCGGCATCGACCTTGGCACTGTTGCTGATCGAGGCATGCGTGATGTCGTTGGTGCTGGCCATCGCGAAGATGACGTTGCCGGCGATGCCCGCGCCGCGGCCGGCCGATGGCGTGATGCTGACCAGCTGCTCGGTGCTGTCCGCATTCACCGCCACACCGGCGGCACTGACGTCGGCGTCGGCGCCGATGCCGGCGAGCGTGGTGTTGCTGTAGTTGACGATGTTGACCGCGCCGCCGACCGCGGTGGCATCGCCGCCGCCACCCTTGGTGCCGTTGAAGTGCAGCAGATCGAAATTGCCGGCGTCGCTGATGGTCTGCACCAGGGTGTGTGCCTGGATCGCCAGCGTGGTGTCCCAGTCGAGATCGATCGGCTCCAGCGTTTCCTCGCCCGACGGGTCGTCGCCCAACGCGATGGCGCTGGTCCACGCGGCGTTGCTGCCGGTGGTGGCGAGCGTGGTGCCGTTGCCGACCCATGCCGTGCTGGCGTTGTTCATCGCGAAGAAATTCACCGAGCCGGCCAGGCCGACCTTGTCGCTTTCCGACTGCGCGTTGACGTAGCTGGTGGTCAACGGCGCGCCGCTGGCCTTGAGCGCGCCGTAAATCGACTCCAGCGCCGACGGCACGTTGGAGAAGTCGGTGATCGAGGACAGATCCCACGGCACGCTGACGTCGCTGCCGACGCCGATGTGCGCGCCGCTAATCGTGGCGTTGCTGCCGATCAGGGCTTGCGCGTTGTTGTCGATCAGGCCCACTGCCACGGCCACGCTGGCGGACAGCTCGGCGCCGTTGTCCTCGCTCGACTTGGTCTCGGTGCTGGCGCTGTTGGAGGTACCTGCGCTGGTCACGTTGCCGTTGACGACGACGTCGCCGGCGGCATGCACCACGGTGCCGTCGGCGATGTTCGCGTGCGCCTGCTGGCTGGCGTCGATCAGAGACACGCTCATGCCGGCGCGCAACGCGCTGGAATCGGAGTCCTCGGCCGGCGGCGTGCTGCCGTCCCTGGCCGCGGCGCTGTCGTCGGCCTTGGTGAAGAACTCGCCCAGCTTGCCTTCCAGGTATGGCGCCAGGTCGGCGCCGCCGCCGGCCACGATCTTGCTCGGCGGCGTGTCCTCGGCTTCGTCGCCGACCTTGGTTTCGGTCGACACTGCCATCTTGCTGGTGGTCGACGTCGCCGACACGGTCAACGAGTTGATCGGGTTGGCGACGGTGCCGAGGTTGGCCGCATTGGTCGCGTTCGACGTGGTGTCGACGAACAGCAGGCCGACGTTGATGCCGGCTGGACTCTTGTCGGTCCCCTCGACCTCCGAGCCCACCGAATAACTGGCCTGGTTGTGCGACAGCACGGACACGTCATTGGCGGTGATGTTGGCGCCGGCCGCAATCGACGACTGGGTGCTGGTCTTGACGTTGCCGACCGCCACCGCGACGGCGACGCCGGAGTCGCCACTGACTTTCGATTCGATCTCCAGCTCGTGGCTGTGCACGGCCTTGACGTTGAATGCGCCGCCGGCACTCACCGTGGCGCCGGCGTCGACCTGCGCGGTGGTGTCGCCGGTGATCTGGCCGTAGATCGCGGCGGCGACGACCGACCCGGAGCCGACGGCGTTCAATGCCGAGGTGGCCGATTTGGCATGCGTCAGCGCCTGCAGATCGACGTTGCCGCTGGCGGCGATGTTGGCGTGCGCGCCCAGTTCGACCCGGGCGTTGCTGTCCGAGGCGATGTAGCCGATCGGCAATGCCGGCAGGCCGATGTCCAGCAGACCCGCGGGGAGGCCGCCGGCAAGCGTGTTGATCGTGTCATTCAGGTTGCTGTAATCGGCGATCGCCCTGGAACTGGCGCTGATGCTGACGTTGGCCGCCTTGATACTGCCGTCGACGATGACGTGGCTGTCGGCGCTGGCCATGCCAACGAGGCTGCCGGCTTCGGCGCTGGCGAGCAGCGAGACATCGTGCGTCGGGTGACCGCCGGTGCCGGTGGCATCGAGCAAACTGCCGGTTTTCAGGTCGATCGTCTCGCCGGTGAGGCGAATGCCCTGATCGTCCTGCACGAGGGTGACCGCACCATCGTCGCCGGTGTTGACCGCCGTGTCGAAGCCACTGCCGTTCGCGCCGCCGGTGACGAAGATCGTGCCCGACGCATCGATTGCCTTCGCCTGGATGCGCACGCCGGAGGTCGCATGGATGGTGCCGTCGATGGTGACGTCGGCGCTGTCATGCGCGAGCGACCCCTGCAGCAATGCCGTGGTGGTCGCGCCGCCGCCGCTGACGGCATCGCCATACAACAGGTTCATCGACGCCGCGGCCGGCGTGACGATCGATAACGCGCCCACATTCAATACGCCGCTGCTGCCGACCACCATGCCCTGCGCGTCGGCGAAGAACACATGTCCGCCCACCGTGCCCGACGACAGATAGCTGTTGACCGTGCCGTTGACGATGGCTCGCGTGTCGACCAGGTTGACCAGGTTCTGCGCGCCGCTGGGCAAATGCAGGTTCACCGTGTCGCCGCCGTCGATGTCGAACGTGGCAAATCCGTTGAACGCGGTGTGGCTGCCCGACTTGAGCACCGTGCTGACGTCAATCTGGTTCGTCGACGTCTGGGTGATGGTGGTGTCGGTGAAACCCGCATGTCGGGTCACGCTCGTCGCCGCTGCTGCCGGCGCCAGGCTTGCACCCAGCGCGGTCGCCAGCGCCACGCTCAATCGCCGCAGCGGCTGGCTGGCCAGTGCGGACTTGGAAGCAGCGGGCTCGCCCGGCAGACGGAACGTATGACTGGACATGAATGTTTCCCCTGGACAAGGCGCCGTTCGGATGAGGTGCCTTGCGATTGACGGAGATGTGCTCCGTCTTCACTCGATGCGATGGATGCCCGGCGCGTGCGCCGGGTCAGTGCGTTTGTCTGGCTGGCCGTCGATCCAGCCGGGCGCTGAGCCGGCGGATGTTGTTCAGCGATTGCAGATGCGCGTAGACCGCGGCAAGTTCGCCGCTGGCCATGAGGCCTTGCAGTTGCCTGGCTTTCAGCGCGCGCAAGCGCTCCTCGCTGACTACCGACAAACCTTGCAGCACCGACGCCTCGCCCTGTGCCGGCTCCAGCCGTATGGTCCTGGGTTCCAGCAGACCAAGCTCACGCACGCGGGTGGTGAACGCTCGCGTGGCTTTGAGGCCATCCTGAAAATCGGTGAGGAACGCGATGGCATGGCGCAACACGGGGCCATCCGTGCCATCGGCATTGAACAGCGGTTCACCGTCGGCCTCGCTAAGGCCCGGAAATGCCTCGTCGACGCATACGGTGAAATCCTCGCCGCCGGCCTTTTCTGCCAGCACGAACGGATAGCGGCGAATGAACGCGGGCACGTAGCTGCCCTTCGCCCAGCGGCCGTCATCGTCAACGAACAAGTTGTCGTTCGGAGTCAGCCCGAGCAGCACCGCGGGCATTTCCTCGCCGGGACTGCCGGCGAAAACGATCGGATATTCCAGCCCAGCCTGAGCGAACTCGGCCAGCACCAGCGGCACGGAGTTGACCGTGCGGGCAAAATCGAAGCCCGCCGGAGCAGTCGTCATGCGTAGCCGTCGATGCGCCACACGGTTCAATTGCCGTGGACGATCGTAGATAAGTAGTTGTTTCACAAATCTCCCCCTGAAGAAAATGTGAACTGTTTCACAATTGTTGAGCCGGCTCGTGGCGGTGTCAATCACATTCCTGCCCGCATACGTGCAAACAGCCAGTTCGGCTCCCGCGGGGGTACTCGTGAGCACCGGCTTTGCTACGCTTGCCGGCATGGACTACAGCATCGCCGCCCCCGTCATCCCGAGCCTGCCGATCATCGGCAGCGACCGGCGCTTCCCGATCCGCCGGGTGTTTTGCATCGGCCGCAATTACGCCGAGCACGCGCGCGAGATGGGCGCGAGCGTGGACACGGCCGCGCCGATGTTCTTCTGCAAGCCGGCCGATGCCGTAGTCGGCGATGGTGCGGACGTGCCGTACCCGCAGGCCACCAGCGATCTTCACCACGAGGTGGAAATGGTGGTGGCGCTGGGCGCCGGTGGCCACGACCTCACCCTCGAACAGGGCGCTGCGCTGGTGTGGGGTTACGGCGTCGGGCTGGACCTGACCCGGCGCGATCTGCAGGCACAGGCAAAGGCAAAAGCGCATCCGTGGGACGTCGCCAAGGGGTTCGATCACTCCGCGCCGGTTTCCGCGTTGCGCCAGGCCGACGGGATTGCGCTGGACGCCGACACGGCGCTGCGCCTGCACGTCAACGGCGAATTGCGCCAGCAGGCCACCCTGGGCGAGATGGTGCACGACGTGCCGCATATCATCGTCGCGTTGTCGGCGCTGTTCGAGCTGAAGGCCGGCGACCTGATCTTCACCGGCACGCCAGCCGGCGTGGCGGCCTTGCAACGGGGCGACCGCTTCCACGCCGAGCTGGCCGGCGTTGCCGAACTGGATGGCCGCATCGTCTGAGTTGCCGTGGGCGCGTCACTGTGCGCTGACGCAGGCACGCAGTACAGTCGTGTCCGCCATCCGGCTCAATCGAAGGAGTACCAGAAGCATGAGCATGCTCAGCGAATTCAAGGCTTTCGCGATGCGCGGCAATGTCATCGATCTGGCGGTCGGCGTGGTCATCGGTGGCGCGTTTGGCAAGATCGTCACTTCGCTGGTCGACCAGATCATCATGCCGCCGATCGGCTGGCTCACTGGCGGCATCGACTTCAGCGACCTGAAATGGGTGCTGCGCCCGGCCGATAACACCGATCCGGCCCACAAGATCGCGGAAGTGGCGATCCAGTACGGCGCCTTCATCAATACGCTGATCCAGTTTCTCATCATCGCGTTCGCGATTTTCCTGGTGATCAAGGGAATCAACCGGCTCAGCCACAAACAGGAAGCCGCCGCTGCCACGCCGCCCGACGTGGCCCTGCTGACCGAGATCCGCGACCTGCTGAAGAATCGGCCGGCTTAGTCGAGAACAAACGGGGAACGGGGAACGGCCAGAGCGTTGCAGCTTTTGTTGCGCCTTGCCTGGCTCCGTCCCCGCCCACCACCCGTGACTTCTGGCCTAAGCATCACCCGGCAACCACGCCATAATCGGGGCTTCCCCTGCGGAGTTCCCCGATGCGCCTTCTTCCCCTTACCTTGTTCGCCGCCAGCCTGCTCGCCAGCGGTGTGGTCAGTGCCACCACCACGATTCCCGCCGCGGCGGTAAAGACGGCCGAACAGTTGCGCGACAAGGCGATGCACGACGATACCGGCTACCGTATCGTCACCTCGCTCACCACCGAAGTCGGCCCGCGCCTGGCCGGCAGCGAGGCCGACCAGCGAGGCGTGGACTGGGCGATCGCCAAGTTCAAGGCGCTGGGCTTCGACAAGGTTTACACCGAGCCGGTCACCTATCCGAAGTGGGTGCGCCGCAGCGAACACGGCGCGATCGTGGCGCCGTTCCCGCAACCGATGGTGCTGACCGCCCTGGGCTATTCGCCGGGCACGCCCAAGGGTGGACTCACCGCGCAAATCGTGAAGTTCGACAGCCTCGATGCACTCAAGGCGGCCGACCCGGCTACCGTCAAGGGCCGGATCGTGTTCGTCGACTACCGCATGCAGCGTTACAAGGACGGCCACGACTACGGCGTCGGCTCGCCGATCCGCGTGCAGGGCCCGGTGGTCGCGCAGGCCAAGGGCGCCGTCGGCTACCTGCTGCGCACTGCCGGCACCGATCCGCACAGCCGCACGCCGAACACCGGCGTGACCGGCTTCCGCGACCCGACCAGGACGATCCCCGCCGCCGCGGTGTCCAATCCCGATGCCGACCAGCTCGAACGCGTGCTCGCCCACGGCAAGCCGGTGACGGTCCGGCTCGACCTCGATTGCGGCATCGAGGGTGAATACACCGGCGCCAACGTGATCGGCGAGATCACCGGCCGCAAGCATCCGGAGCAGGTCGTCGCCATCGGCGGCCACCTGGATTCATGGGACCCGGGCACCGGCGCCATCGATGATGCCGCGGGTGTGGCGATTGCGATGGCGGCGGGCAAGCTCATCAAGGACCTGCCGCAGCGGCCGGACCGCACGATCCGGGTGATCGCGTTCGCCAACGAGGAAATGGGCCTGTGGGGCGGCCGCGCGTACGCCGACAAGCACGCCGGCGAAGTGGCGAAATTCCAGCTCGGCACCGAATCGGATTTCGGCGCCGGCAAGATCTGGCGCATGAGCGCCAGCGTGAAACCCGAGGCGCGCGACGCGATCGGGCAGATCGCCAGGGTGCTTGCTCCGATCGGCGTCGCCTACGATACCGCCCGTCCCGGCGGCGGCGGTTCGGACCTGTCGCAGATGCACGGCAAGGGCATGGCCGCGCTGTCGCTGACCCAGGACGGCACGAAGTATTTCGACTGGCACCACACCGCCAACGATACGCTGGACAAGATCGACCCGGCCGAATTGGCGCAGAACGTGGCGGTGTACGCCGCGTTCTCGTACATGGCGGCGCAGGCGAACGGAGATTTCGGCTCGGCACCCGGAGCTTTCGCGAACGACGGCGCCGGCGAATAGCCGTTGCCTTGCGCCCTCCCCCTGTTTGCAGGGGGAGGGCGCAACATCGCTACTTCGCGTAGTAGGCGCCCGACGCCACCAGCGGCTCCGGCACGCAGAACGTCTTCGATCGCACCGTGATCGCGATCGGCACCAGCACCTGTTTCTCCACGCCACCCACACTGGCGCACGATGCATCCGGCGGCAGCTGGTAGTGGATGATGCGCACCGTGTATTGCGGGCACACGTCGGCGCAGGGATGTTCGGCGACCACCGCTACGCCGCGATAGCTGCCCACGCCCACCGTCGTGTGCATTCGCGCGGCCTTGTCCCACGGCTGGCCGGCCCAGGCCCGCAGCGCCGCGGCGTCGAGCGTGCCTGGCTCGGTGGCGCGGGTCGTGCAACTGGCGCCCGCCAGGATGAACACGATGGCGAGTGCGGAAGTCGTGATGCGTGACATGGCGCTTCTCCTCGAGTGACGGGTTACCGTAGCGCAAACCTGGGTGATGCACCGCGAAGCGGGATCAACAAGAGCGTCCCGCATTTCGTGAGGCCTGGGCCCAACTGGGCAGCGAAGGGTCCAGCGATTCCTGCTCCAGCTGGATCGGCTGCTGCTGCAGTTGCGCGGCAAGATCGCTCCAGCCGGAACGGTCGGCCCAGCGCAGCATGGCGGCAAGCGCGGAGGCCGTCGGGGTCTTCGCCTGCATCCCCAGATCCGGCGGGAGTTCGGCCGGCGACATCATCCATGGCAGCAGGCGGTGACCAGCGGATTGCGCAGCCGCTGCCAGCACCGCGGCGATGCGGAAGCCGCCTTCGTCGATATCGCCCCAGTGATGGATCGGCAATCCCGGCGACAGACGGGACAGGATGCGCGCGTAGGCGGCGCGCCATGCCGGCGACGGCATGCCGCCGGTGTAGAGCAGCAGCACCGATGCGGCGCCCGGTGATTGCGCCGCGTCGTGGAAACTGGCGAGGTTCTCGATGCTCAGCACGCTGCGCGCCGACGTCGCCACCGCGCGCACCGACTCGACCGGCAGGCCAAGGTACGGGCGCAGCAGCGGCAGTACTGCGTCGGCCAGTTCCACCGTGCCGCTGCCGGCCAGCAGCATCGGTTGCGGTTCGCGGCGCAGGCCGATGGCCGACCACACTTCTTCCTTCGCAAGGCCGCTGGCGGACAGTTCGCCGGTGAACAGCAGCTCCAGCCAGGGCGTCAATTTTTCCAGCTGCTTGCTGTCGCCGAACAGGCGCACGCTTTCGCGGCGCAAGATGCGTTCATGGCCGGCATCGTCCGCGCGTGCGGCCACTGCTTTCGTGGCAAGCGCAAGCTCGGCAGCAGCCTCGGCGCCGCAGCCGCGCACCTTGCGACCGTGCCGCCAGGCCTCGATCACGTCGACGACGACCGGGAAGCGCAAGGCCCATGCATCGAGCTTGTGCATGGCCTCGGCCACCTGTTCGTCCAGCAACGGCACGCCGAGATGCCGCGCCAGCGCGGGAAGGTCCGCCACGCTCAACCGCAACAGCTTCGAGCCGTCACCGCTGCGCCCTTCGCGCTTGACCACGATCGCGCCCGCGCGCTCGGCCAGGGCGATCTCGGCGTGAAAGCGCTCCAGTTCGTCCAGCGAGCGCAACGCGATGTACTCGCGCGCGCTGGAAGCACTCGCCATCGACAACGACACATGCTCGTCGGCACGACGCAGGCGCGCGCTTTCGGCGCGGCGCAGCAGGCGGTCCAGCACCTGCCGTGCGCCGCTCACGTGCTCGCCTGCTCGCGGGCGATGCGCGCGGCTTCTGCGCCCAGCAGTTCGGGGTGCAGGTCGAACTGGTCGCTGAGCAACAACTCGCGCGCGGCCTGCTTCACCTCGATGCGCTCGGCCTGCAGCAGGTCGCCGTCGCGGAACAATTCGATGTAGCTTTCCAGCACGCCGCTCAGCGTACCTTGCGCCGTGTCCGGCGCGGCCAGGATCAGCTGCAGACCCAGCGAGCGCAGATAGTCGACGGTGGCGCGGGCATTCTGGGCGTCGATCTTGTCGCCGAATTCGTCGAGCAGGATCAGGCCGATGCCGCCTGAATGCGCCTCGCTCTTGCCGTAAGCGGCGGCCAGCGCGGCGCCCGCGATCACGTACAGCGGTGCGCGATGCTCGCCGCCGGAGCCGGAGCGCATGCGTTCGCTGAGCGTGCCGATGATGCGTTCATCCTGGCGGATCTGCACCTCGAAGCGGAAGAAGCGGCGGTAGTCGTCCAGCGGCGACGACGCGGCACGGGCGGCGGCGTTGTCCTCGATCAGCTCGCGGAACGCGCTCGGCACCCCGCCGGCGCTGCCGAACAGGTTGTCCTCGCCGCCCACGTCGGCCACGCGCTGGATGAAGCGATGCAGTTCGCGGTATTCCGGCGCAACCTCGTAGTGGAACTGGTAGCGCTCGTTGTTGGAGAACGCAGGGCTGGTGCGCAGCGTGCGGTTGAGCGTGTGGATCTGGTACTTGAGCTTGCTGAAGTTGTCGTACAGCGCGGAGGCGACGTTGGCGCGGAAGGTTTCCACCGCGGTCGTGTAAGCCTGCTCGGCCTCACCCTGGTAGTTGGCCAGCTCGGTGTCGCGCAGGTAGGTCAGTTCCTTCTGCAGCAGCGTGCGCGCGGGACGCCATTGGTCGGGCGCGAAGTCCACGGCCATGCCGTGGTCCCTCGCGTATTGCGACAGGGCGCTCCAGGCTTCGGGCAGCAGCTTCGCCAGTTGGGTATCGCTTTCCCGGGCGCGATCCTCGCAGCGTTTGCCACGTTCCTCCAGGGTGGGAAACTTCGCGTCCAGTTCCTCGCGCTGGCGCTCGACGCGGTGGTTGTCGACGTCGGCATTCCTGAACGCCTCGACCGCGCGGCGGGCAACGAGGTCTTCCTGCGCGCGCAGGCCTTCGAGCAGCTTCTTCGCGTCGTCCACGGCGCGCGCGGCCAGCGCCTCCTCGCCGATCAGGCGGTTGGCCTGCTTGCGCCATTCCAGCATGCGCTCGTGCAGTTCGCGCACCTGCTCGCCCAGGCGCAGCAGGTCGGGATCGAGCGTGGCCTGGCGGTTCTCCATCGCGGCACGGTAACGATGCTCGACCTGGCGATGTTCCAGTACGCGGTCGTGCAGCGACTGCGCCGCTTCGTCGGGGTCGGCCAGCCGCGCCAGTCCGCGCTGGCAGGCTTCGGCGCGCTCCAGTTCCGGCTTCAGCTGGCGCACGTCGCGCTCGGCCGCTTCGATCTGCTCGCGCAGCACACGCTGGCGCGCGCGGTTGTCGGTGGCGCCGATCTTCAAGTCGCCGGTGGCCGGCAGGCGCAGGCGTTCGATGCTGCCGCCCTTGGCGAGCAGACCGTCGCGGGTCAGACCCTGGCGGCTGCGGATCAGTTCGGCTTCGGTTTCCACGCAGCGCAGTTCGCCCAGCTGGCGGCGCAGGAAGGCCAGCGCGTCGACGTTGTCTCCGTCCAGCAACGCAGCCGCGCTGTCGCTGGCTGGCCGTTCGGCGCCACGGCCGCTGCGCGCCAGACTGGAAAGCGCCAGCTTGACGCCATAGACCGAGCGACCGCCCTGCAGCGAGCGGTACAGCTTCGTCGCGCGCTCCTCGTCGGCGGCCGGAATCAGCAGCGCCTCGACGTTGCTGCGCAGATAGGCCTCGAGCACCGGTTGCCAGGCCGCATCCTTCACCCGCACCAGGTCGCAGACCGGTTGCGCGTCGATCCCCTCGTCGCGCAGGTAGCTCATCAGGCGCACGGCGTCCGGATGCAGTTCGGCCTGACCGGCGGCGAGGCGCTTCTGGTTCTGGCGCGCGGCATCGAGACGGCCCTGCGCTTCGTCGAAGGCGGCATGGCGCGCACGGGCGTGGCCGTCCACGACGTCGATCAGCGGCCTGGCAGCCAGCAGTGCCTGGCGCGCCTGGACGTGCATCGACTGGGCTTCCCACGGCAGGCCAGCATCGGCAGGTAGTGCCGCGAGCGTGGCGTACCAGTGGTTCCATGCGGTCTGTGTGTTGGCCAGCACGCCGGCATCCACGGTCGGCAGGGCCAGCTTGCGGATGTCCGCGATCTGGTCGCGGATGAAGCCGATCTCACGCAGCAGTTCCTTCTTCACCTGCGCCAGCCGGTCGCGGTCGCGCCCGGCCAGTTCGTCGAACTGCGCCTGTTCGCCGTAGCCCTGGCTGCCTTGCAGGCGCGCGTTGGCCTGCGCGTGCGCCTCTTCGGCCGATTGTTGTTCGAGGTTGGCCTCCTGCAGGGCGCGCTGCGTCGAGGCGAGTTGGTCGCCGGCCTGTTCGCACGCCTGCCCGGCCTGCTCGGATTGCTCGGCCAGCAGATCGCGTGCGTATTCGGCGGCCAGCGCACGATACGACGCGGCGCGCATGGCCTGCGCCGCAATCTTGCCGTATTGCTGCTCGACACCTTCGGCAGCGCCGATGCGCTGCACCACCTGTTCGATCTTTTCCTTGAGCTGGCGGAACGTGTCCAGCAAGGCGCGGAAGCGGGCGATGTCGGTGGGGCGGTCTTCGGCGACCAGGGTGCGCACGAACAGGTCGACGTCCTCCACGCGCTGCAGGTTCAGCGCGTTCTGGAACGCCTTGCGATAGGCGTTGACGTCCGGGTGGGTACTGGGCGCGGCGCGCAGGCGGAACAGCAGATCCTTGACGAAGCGCTCGCTGGTCGGATGCAGCTCGGGCTTGCTGCCGGCATCGCGGCAGCGGCGCAGGGCCAGTTCGCGGAACGCGGTCCATTCCAGCGGCAGCTCCCTGCCCTTGCTGCGCTCCAGGTGATCGTCCAGTTCCAGCGCCACACCGGGCAGCATGTACTGACCGTATACGCGATGGTCCGGCTCGTCGCCGGATGCGCCCAGCGCGATGCCGGCGGTCAGCGGCACGCCGCTGTCCTGGTCGCGGAACACCAGGGTGATGTAGGTGGTGGCGGTGCGCCGCTTGCGGCCTTCCTCGCCGCTGCGGTACACGCCCAGGCAGTAGTCGCGGATGCTGCGCGCGCGGGCGCTGCCGCCGGCCTGCGCGTTGAAGCGGATGCGGCTGCGGTCGCCGCCGAGCAGCACGATCTGCAAGGCATCCAGCAGCGCGCTCTTGCCGGCGCCGTTCGGCGCGATGATCGCGCTGGTGGCGTCCAGCGTGAGGGTCTGCGCCTCGAACAGGAAGAACTGCACCAGGTGCACGCGCTCAAGCAGCTGCATCGTCGTCCTCCGTGGACTGGGCTTCGTCGCCGTCGTCGTCGGCTTCATCGTCGTCGCGGCTGTGCTGGTCCAGCCGCTGCAGCCACTGTTCGCCGACCACCTCGACGATGGCCGGGCGCGCGCGCAGGTGGAACGGTTGCGGGTCGTCGCGCTCGGATTCGACCGGCCGGCACACGCCCCAGCGCTTGAGCACGCGGACCAGCGCGCGCAGCGTGCCGACGTCGGGCATCGCGCGCCCGATCAGCGCCTGATAGGCCTCCTGCAGTTCGGGCAGTTCCACCACCACCTCGCCGTGGTCCTCGATCTGCCCCTGCCGCGCGGCTTCGTCGTAGCGCTGACGCAGCACCAGCAGCAACAGTGTCTCTTCCAGCGTCACCGGGGTGCCTTCGCCATGTGCGGGCAGCGCCACCACGTAGCGGTAGTGCGGGTTGCGTTCCAGCCGGATGCCCAGCGGCGCCAGCGCGGCGAGGTAGTCGTCGAAGTGGTCCTCGACCAGGTGATAGGCCACGCGCGCGCCGCGGTCGCTGGCGTAGAGCACCTGCTCGGTGACCAGACGGTAGGCGGCGCGTTCGAAGTCCTGCACGGCGTAGACGCCGTTGGACATCTGGCTCAAGGTGTTCCAACTGCGTTTCATGCGGTTTTCCTCAACCGGCTGACGGCGAAGCGCGGTGCGCGCAAGTAACCGTTCTCGCCCGGCTCGCCGGCGTCGAGCAATTCGACGCGGAATCCGCGCAGAAGCCGCGCCAGCGGATCGTCGCGGCGCAGGCCGCCGAGGCGGTGGCTGCGCAGGGCCAGGGTAAGCAGGGTCTGGTAGGCGCGCAGGTCCTCGATGGACGCGATCGCGAGGTGGGCGCAGTCCACGCTGCCGTCCGGCGGCAGGTGGCGGCCGACGTAGCGCGCCATGTCCTCGGGCGTCACCAGTCGCGCGCGCTTCATCCGCCGCAGCAGGCTCAGTCGCGCCAGTTGTTCGGGCGTCGGTTGCTGCACGGCGTTGGCACTGCGCGGGATGGGCTGCGGCTTGCGCCGCGGCGGGCGCAGTTGCGCGTCGTCCATCAGCGGGCCGGGCGCGACCGGCAGGCGCAGCGCGTCTTCCGGTGCCTGCAGCACGCCGCGGCAGGCGCGGCGCAGCAGCACGTCGAGCTTGTCCGGCGCGCGCAGGCGGTAGTCGAGGAAGGCCAGCGCGCGGCGGTTGGCCTGGCGAATGTCTTCATCGAGGCGACCGAGGTATTCGTCGATGCGTTCCAGTTCGTAGAGCCGGCGCAGGCTGCGTTGCATGCGCAGCTCCGCGCGCTCGGGGTCGCCGCCGGTGAGGTGTTCGCGGTACCAGCCGAGCATCGTCTCGCGCAACGCCGTGCCCTCGACCTGCTGCGCCATCGAGAGGATCGCGCTGCGCCGCGCCAGCGGATGGTCGGCCTTGTGCAGATCGGCATAGTCGCCGACGAAGAAACTCGAGACGTAGCGTTCGAACCATTGCCGCGCGAACTGCGCGGTGGTTTCGGCGCGGCTGAGTTCCGGCATCAGGTCGCGCACCTTCAAACTCATCGACGACAGCGACACCAGCAGCCGGCGCGCCTGGTCGGCCGCCTCGTCCAGCGCGTCGCCGAAGGCCTTGCCCTCGATCACCTGCTGCAGCTGCAGCTCGATCGAACGCACCTTGGCCGAGACGAAGGTCGGGCCGTGCTCGGCGAACTCCACCAGGGTGGAGAGGAACTGCGACACCGCCGGCGTCATCGAGACCATCTCGCGCGCGCCGACGCGCTCCTGACGCAGCCAGCCGGTGGCGCGGAAACGTTCGTGGATGGCGTTGGCGCGGTCGATGAGCGAGGCGCCGGGCACGTCGCCCTCTTCGCTTTCCCAGGGATCGTCGGTGAGCAGATAGTTTTCGAGAGCGGCGGTGATCTCGCGGCGCTGGAAGCCGATGCTCGGCGGCAGCGGCGCATCCGGGCCGAAAAACTGCTCGAACAGCCGGTACAACAATTCCCAGTAGCGCTCGCGATTGGCGGCGGCCAGCGGGGCGAACAGGCCGGCGGGCAGCACCGCGAACAGCGGCGGCGTTCCAGTCGTGGTCAGGCGGAGCTCCGTCCGGGACATCTTCATCCGTGGATTATGCGACAACAACGCCTCAGGGCCTGCTATCCGGGAGTGTCCTGGCGCCGGGGCGGGACTGGCGCGCGAAGCGCTGTTGCAGCTGGTCCATGTAGATGTAGATCACCGGCGTCAGGTACAGCGTGAGCACCTGCGAGAACACCAGGCCGCCGACCACGGCCAGGCCCAGCGAGCGACGAACTTCGGCGCCCGCACCGATGCTCAGCGCGATCGGCAGCGTGCCGGCCATCGCCGCCATGCTGGTCATCATGATCGGGCGGAAGCGCACGCGGCAGGCTTCGAAGATCGCCTGCGCCGGCAACATGCCTTCCTCGCGTTGCCGCTCCAGCGCGAAGTCGATCAACATGATCGCGTTCTTCTTGACGATGCCGATCAGCATCACGATGCCGACGAAGGCGAACAGGTCCAGCGAGGCGTGGAAGATCACCAGGGTCAGCAGCGCGCCGACCGCCGCCGCCGGCAGGCCGGACAGGATCGTCAGCGGATGGATGAAACTCTCGTACAGGATGCCCAGCACCAGGTAGATCACGAACACCGCCAGCAGCAACAGCATGCCCATGCCCTGGATGGACTGCTGGAATGCCTGCGCAGTGCCCTGCACGCTGCCGCTGATGGTGGCCGGCAGGCCCATCTTCTGCATCGCGCCGTCGATGCTGGCCACTGCATCGCTGAGGCTGACGCCCTGCGCCAGGTTGAACGACACCGTCACCGCCGGCAACTGACCCTGGTGGTTCACGGTGAGTGCCTGCGGTTCGCGACTGAAACTGGCCACGGCGCTGAGTGGCACCAGGGTGCCGCTTTTCGAGGTGACGTAGAGCTGCGACAGCACCGATGGATCGTCCTGAAGCTTGCGCTCGACCTGCAGGATCACCCAGTACTGGGTCGATGAACCGTAGATGGTCGAGACCTGGTTTTCGCCGAAGCCGATGCCCAGCGCAGTCTGCACCTGGGCCATGGTCAGCCCGAGCGGCGCGAGCTTGGCGCGGTCGACCTTGACCCTGATCGAGGGGCTGTTGAGATCGAGATCGTTGGTGACATCCTCGAAGCCGGGCAACGCGGCGAACGCACGGGTGACCTTGCCGCTCCAGTCGTACAGCGCCGGCATGTCGATCGACTGCAGCGTGTACTGGTACTGCGCCTTGGACTGGCGCCCGCCGATACGGATCGCCGGCGTGTTCTGGATATAGGCGCGGATGCCGGTGACCCCGGCGAGCTTCTTGCGCAACTCGCCGATGACCCCGTCCACGTCCAGCTTGCGCTGATTGGCCGGCTTCAGCAGCAGCAGGATCGAACCGTTGTTGACCGTGCTGCGCGAGCCGCCGGCTCCGATGCTGGACATGTAGCCGGCGACATTCGGATCGGTCGCCACGATGTCGACCAGCCGCTGCTGCCGCGCCAGCATGCCGTCGAAAGAAATATCCTCCGGTCCCTCCGTGTTGACGTGCAGGGTGCCGTTGTCGCCAGCCGGAATGAAGTCCTTCGGGGCGACGTAGAACAGCAACGCGGTGGCCAGCAGGCTCAGGCCGAACGCGGCCAGCACCAGCCGCGGCCGGTCCATGCACCAGCGCAAGCTGTCGGCGTAGCCGCGCTGCACGGCACTGAAGCCGCGGTCGAAACCGCCGACCAGCCAGTTCTTCCTCTCGTCGCCATGTGCCTTGACGAAGCGACTGCACAGCATCGGCGTCAGCGTGATCGCCACGATGCCGGAAATCAGGATCGCCACGCTGATCACGATCGCGAATTCATGGAACAGCCGACCGACGATCCCGCCCATGAACATCACCGGGATGAACACCGCAATGAGGGAAAGCGTCATCGAGAAGATGGTGAAGCCGATCTCGCCGGCGCCCTTCAGTGCCGCCTCGTACGGTGGCACGCCGGCCTCCATGTGGCGCACGATGTTTTCCAGCATAACGATCGCGTCGTCGACCACGAAACCGACCGACAGGGTCAGTGCCAGCAGCGACAGGTTGTCCAGGCTGTAGCCCAGCGCATACATCACGCCGAACGTGCCGAGCACCGAGATCGGCAACGCCACCGCCGGAATCAGCGTGGCCGACAGGCTGCCCAGGAACAGGTAGATCACGAACACCACCAGCGCACCGGCCAGCAGCAGGGTGAACTGCACGTCGTCGACCGAGGCGCGGATCGACTGCGAGCGGTCGTACAGTGTTTCCAGCTTCACCGACGGCGGCAGTCCGGCGCGGAAGCTTGGCAGCACGGCCTTGATCCGGTCCACCGTGGCCACCGTGTTCGCACCGGGCTGGCGCTGGATCGCCAGCACGATCGCGCGGGTGCCGTTGTACGAGCTGGCCTTCTGGTCGTCCTGCACACTGTCGCGCGCCACGCCGATGTCGCGCACGTGCACCGGCGCGCCGTTGCGGTACGCCACCACCACGTCGTTGTACGCCGCCGCGCGCAGCAACTGGCCGTCGCTGCGGATCGGCAGTTGCTGGCGCTTGCCATACAGCGAGCCGGTGGACTGGTTCACGTTGGCATCGGCAATCGCGTTCTGCACCTGGTCGATACCGATACCGGCGGCGGCAAGCCGGTCCGGATCGACGCTGACCCGCACCGCATATTTCTGCGAGCCGTACACGCTCACCTGCGCCACCCCGTCGACCATCGACAGCTGTTGGGCCAGCTCGGTCTCGGCGTATTCGTCGACCTGGGTCAACGGCATCGTCGACGAACTCATCGCCAGGTACAGGATCGCCGAATCGGCCGGATTGACCTTGCGGAAGGTGGGCGGCGTGGTCATCTCCTTCGGCAGCTGGCGCAGCGCCGAGGAAATCGCCGACTGCACGTCCTGCGCCGCCGCGTCGATGTTGCGGTCCAGCTCGAAGGTCAGCGTGATCGAGGTGGAGCCCAGCGCGCTGGTCGAGCTCATCGCGCTGATGCCGGCGATCGTCGACAGCTTGCCCTCCAGCGGCGTGGCCACCGCCGAGGCCATCGTCTCCGGTGACGCACCCGGCAGACTGGCGCTGATGCTGATGGTGGGGAAATCGACGTTCGGCAGTTCGTTCACCGGCAACTGCGGATAGGCCACGATGCCGAACACCAGCAGCGCCGTCATCAGCAGCGTGGTCATCACCGGCCGGCGGATGCAGAGCTCCGGGATGTTCATCGGATCAACCCGGCCGGGCGACGGCGGCACTGCCGTCGACCAGCAGCATCTGACCCTCGGTCACCACCTTTTCGCCGGGCTTCAGGCCCTTGTCGATCACCGTGCGGCCGGCGCTGGTCGGGCCGGTGATGACGGTGCGCTGCTGCACCTTGCCATCGGCGCCGAGCACGAACACGAAGCTGCCATTGGTCGAGCTCTGCAGCGCGTGCACCGGCACGCTCACCACGTTGGCCAGGCGCGTGGTCGGCAACGTCACCTGCACGAACTGGCCAGGCGTGAGGCGGTGATCGGCATTGTCGAAGCGCGCTTTCAGCACGATGGTGCCGGTGCTGGCATCGACCGCGTTGTCGATGAATTCCAGCGCACCGGTCAGCGGCGCGGCACGATCGCCGGAGATCGCGACCTGCGCGTCGAGCGCACCCTTCTGCTGCGCGGCGCGCACGGCCGGCAGACTGTCCTCGGGGATGTTGAACGCGACGCGTATCGGCTCGACCTGGTTGAGCACCACGATGTCGGTGCTGTCGGCACTGATCTGCGCGCCCGGATACACCAGCGGCGCACCGGTGATACCGTTGAACGGCGCGACGATCTGCGCGTAGTCGAGCTGGGTCTGCGCCAGCTCCTGGCCGGCCAGATCGCTCTGCAGGGTGGCCCTGGCCACGGCCAGGTTGGCCTTGTACAGATCGTAGTCGGCCCTGGACACGAAACCGCGCGCGAGCATGTCGGCGTAGCGTTGCTGGTCGGCTTGCGCCTTCTGCAACTGTGCGCGGTCGCGCGCCACGCTGCCGCGCGCCTGATCCAGCTGGGCCTTGAGCAGCCGCGGATCGATCTGCGCCAGCACGCTGCCCTTGTGCACCAGCGTGCCCGGCCTGAACGAGAGCGACTCGAGCTGGCCGGATACCCGTGCCCGCAGCGTCACCGTCGACCACGCCTCGACCCGGCCGACCAGCTTCAGGGAAAGTTCGATATCGCCCTGCGTGGCGGCGGCAACCTGCACCGGCACCGGCGCGGCGACGACAGCGGACCGATCCACACCGCTCGCGGCGCGGCGCCCAAAATGCAGCGCGAGCGCCACCGCCAACAGGACGGCTGCGATCAGTGCGAGTTTTTTCCAGGACATGCGCGAACGTTTCTCGAACTTCGCGCCACAGGCGGACCGTGGCGACGGGTGAGCCTGGGTGGCCGGGGAGGCGTAGGCCAGGCGGGCATCAAACGGATAACAACGCGGACGCCGGGTCGGGGTTGACCTCGTGGCGATCGAAAGCAGCCACTATGCCGCGATTGCCTGACCGAATGACCCCGACCAATGGCACTGGTCAGGCTGGTGCCGCGGGCAACTCAGGGCGTACCGGCGTCGGCCTGCTCCAGCGCGAGCAGGTTGTCCTTGATCCGGTTGATCACCGCCAGCGCCTGCTCCAGTTCGTCCGGCTCGATACCGCGGGTGGCGTCCTTGCGAAGATCGCGCGCGATCAGCTCCATGTCGCCCACGATCACCCGCGCCTGTTCGGTGGTATGCAGGCGCCACGCACGCCGGTCCTTCGGATCAGGCCGGCGCTCGACGAAGCCGGCGGCCTGCAGCCGATCGATCACCCGGCCCACCGCGATCGGTTCCATTTCGAGGAAGTCGGCCAGCTCGGTTTGCCGCAAGCCTTCGCGGTGGTACAACATCTTGGTCGCGCGCCATTGCGCCCGGGTCAGGCCAAACCTCACCGCGCGCCGATCGAAGTGCTTGCGGAACAGCAAGGTCACGTCGCTGAGCAGATAGCCGAAGGAAATGTCTTCCGTTTTCGCCATGGTTCGCCGCCGCCCGATCACGTCCGAATGCCTGCCTGAAGCATAAGCCGCCATCCTGTTCGAAGCCATGCCCCTGAAGATCATCACTGCCGACATTACCGCGCTGAACCTGGACGCGATCGTCAACGCGGCCAACCCGAGCCTGCTCGGCGGCGGCGGCGTGGATGGCGCGATCCATCGCGCAGCCGGGCCGGCCCTGCTGGAAGCTTGCCGGGCCCTTCCGGAAACCGCGCCGGGCGTGCGCTGCCCGACCGGCGAAGCGCGCATCACGCCCGCCTTCGCGCTGCCCGCGCGCCATGTGATCCACACGGTGGGCCCGGTCTGGCATGGCGGCACGGCAGGCGAGGCACGATTGCTGGCGTGCTGTTATCGCGGGACGCTGCGCCTGCTGCGTGAACATCGATTGCACACGGTGGCATTCCCGGCGATCAGCTGCGGCGTTTACGGCTATCCCGCCGCGCAGGCGGCTGGCGTGGCCATGGACACGTTGCGCGATGAGCTGGCCGGCGAGGAGGCCATCGACGTGACGCTCTGCTGTTTCAGCGACGACATGCGTGCGATTTTCCAGAACGCGCTCGACGCGGTCGGACCTTCCCGATCGCCTGCGCCCTGAGCCGCAGTGGATTGGGTTGGCGCTTCGACTTCGTTCGCTGGCGCGAACCACGCCCGGCGCGAACGGGGCGGCAAGATCGCACGTGCGCCGCGAGCGGGGCGTGCGGAAATCAATCGTGCAGCTTGAACGGATACAGCGGCGGCAGCGCCGATTCGTCACCGGCCGCATCGGCAGTACGCCAGACGAAGCCGCGCTTGAATGCCTCCGCCAGGTTGGCACCGCTGTCGGTCGAGGGCGCGCTGGCGTAGTGGCGTTGCTGCAAGGCGGTGATCGCCGTGCGCTGTGACGCATCATCCAGCGCCGACGCCAGTTCGCCCAGATGCTGGATCGCCGGTCGTTCCATCCGCGCCCAGGCCAGCAGGCTGCGCGCTTGTGCCGCCGCATCGTTGCCACGCGCCGCGGCGAGAAAGGCCAGCCGACAACTGCGCACCGACGCGGACGCCGGCGCCACCGGCGGGACTGCCCGCGGCGTGCGCGCACGGCGTCGCCACAACCACCATCCCGCCACGCTGAGCAACCACAGGCCGAGACTGCCGAGGGCGATCCAGCGCCACGGCGCGGACGAGACGGCTGACGGCGCGGCAGCGGCTTTCGCGCCTGCGCTGGCGCTCGCGCTGTCCTCGGGCATGGACGTCTGGACGTCTGTCGCGCCGATGGCCGGCAGTACTGTCACGCTGTGGCCGGGGATCTGCGCCACTTCCATCTTGTCGGCCAGCACGTTCCACCACTTCACGGTGGTCGCGGGCAATGTCAGCGTGCCGGCACGCTCGGGTACGACCGCAAACGCCTGCTGGCGTCGACCGACGATCCACGGACCATCATTGCGCGTGCCGGTGACCGGCTTGTCCGGATACACGGTGGCGCCGTCCAGTGCCGGCAGGCTCAATGCCGGCAATGCCTCGAATGGCAGCCCGGTGGCCTGCAAGGTCATGGTCAGGTTCAACGGCTTTCCGACACGTACCTGTTCTTTCGCGTCCGGCCAGCCATCCAGGCTCAGACTCAACTGGCGTGCAGGCAGCCATGCGCTCTTGCCCCAATCGGCCGGCGTCGCCCGCACCTCGATCGACACCGCCGGCGCGCTCGCGGAGATCGGCGTGCTGGCACCGAAGAAGCTGTTCGGGTCGGCGGGATCGATCGCCTCGCCCTGGAAGCCGAGCGCGGGGATGTCGAAGTGACCGGCGCGCCGGGGCACCAGTGCATAACGCCGTTCGAGCACGTGATAGGAGCGTCCGCCACGCTGGCTGTCGTAATTCAGGTCGTCGCCCACCCGGCTTGCCTCGACCCCATCGACCTGCGGCGCGCCCAGCGAACCGTTGCTGATGTCGGTGGCGTAATACAGCCGCACCACATAGCTGAATTGCTGCCCGACATAGCCGTGCGCGGGCTCGATGCGGGCTTCCATGAAGACGTCCTGCCCGGCCGCGGCCGCAGCCACCGGATTAGGCGCGGTCACCTGCAGTTGCAGGGGTCGGGTCTGGCTTCCGGCCACGTTCAGCGCCGGAATCGTCAGGCTGCCGACGTGCGTCGGGCGCAGCGCGATACCGAAGGTCAGGGTCGAACTGGCCGCGCCATTGACGACGCTGATGCTCCGGTTCTGCGAGGTGCCAAGGATGCTGAAATCCTGGCTGAGCGCTGCGAGATCGGGCATGGTCGCCCGGCCGCCCGCGCCTTCGACGCGCAGGTTCAGGGTGACGGTTTCGCCCAGCTGCACGCTGCTGCGATCCAGCGTTGCCTGCACATCGGACGCATGGACCAGTGCCGGCAGCAACAAGATCACCAGCAGCCACACACCCACGAATCGTCGAAACATCACGGCTGTCCATCCTCGAGTGGCGCGCCGCCGTGGCGCTGCTGGTATTCCAGTTGGAACTTGCGCCGCAACAACGCACCCGGATCATCCGGCACCCGCTGCAATGCGTGCTGCAGGTCCACCGGCAACTTCGATTGGGGATCGTCTGCAGCCATTGCACCGAGCTGATGCGGCGGCGTGTGATCGGCAGACTTCTGTTTTCCGGCCAGCGCCTGATCCATCTGCTTTTTCAGCGCCTGTCGTGCCTGCTCCGCCCGCGCCTTTTGCGCGGCCTGTTGCTGTGCGGTTTGCGGCGGCGGTGCATCCGCCTTGCCCTGTCCGGAACCGTCCTTGCCGGACTGCTCCGGCGGCGGTGACTTGCCATCCGGACCCTTCTGGCCGGTGGATCCGGATCCGTCCTGCGCGGATTTTTTCTTCGAAGAATCCGACTTGCCCTGATCACCCGACGATGGCTGCTGCTTGCCGCCAGCGTGACCTTCATGCTTCTTTTGATTCGGCGACTGCTGCTTGTTTTGCTGCTTCAGCCAGTCCTCGACTGCCTGTCGATTGGCCTTGGCGTCGACATTGGCCGGATCGAGTTTCAGCGCATCGTCGTAAGCGGCGATCGCCTGACGATAATCGCCTTGGCGGGCCAGCGTGTTGCCGAGGTTGTAGGCGGCATCGCCGCCGGGCGCGCGTCGCAACGCCTGCGCCGCGGCGGCATAGTCGCCCGCACGATACGCCGCCGCACCGCGCCACGCCGGGTCGCGCGCAAGCTGCTGCGCCCGTTTCGCCTGACCCTGTTTCAACGCTTGCGCCACTTGCTGGTCGGGACGCTGCCACAGGTCGGACCATGTCGTTGCCACGGCCGCCGTCGGCAGCAGCGGCAGTACGAGCAGCGGCAGCAACAGCAACCAGCCGCGACGAAACGCCAGCGCCATGATCAGCAGCAGCGGAAGCACCAGCCATGGCCCGCGATCCTGCCATTCATCGCCGACCTGCCCGGCCGCCACCGCGGCCGGCGAGGTGCGCAGTTGGGCATGCAGTGCATCGACATCGCGATGATCCGCCGTCATCACCGCGAAGCGGCCGCCGCCGGCCGCGGCCAGTGCGCCAAGCGTGGCATCGTCGCGACGGGCAAGGATCATGCGGCCTTCCGCGTCGTGCAGGAAACCACCGTCGGACAGCGGCACCGGGCCGCCCTGTGGCGTGCCCACGCCGAGCACCGATACCCGCACGCCGGCGGCATTCGCCTTGCGTGCAGCCGCATCGGCGGCGGCATCGGCCTGATCGGTGATCAATACCAGCGAGCCGCCACTGGCCTTGGCGTCGTGGATCAGCGCCACGCCGCGCTCGATTGCCGCGGCTGCGTTGTTGCCATCCAGCGGCATGGTGTCTGGCGCCATCGCATCGAGCAGGTCGCCGAGGCTGCCGGCGTCGGAGGTCAGGGGCGCCACCACGAACGCCTCGCCGGCGTAACCGATCAATGCGTTCAGTCCATCGCGATTGCTCGCCAGCAGATCGCGCGCCTTGTAGCGTGCACGATCGAGGCGGCTTGGCGCGACGTCGCGGGCCAGCATGTGTTGCGACAGGGAGATGGCCACCACCTGCGCCGCGCGGCTCGCATACAGCGGCTGCTCGACGCGGCTCCACGTCGGACCGGCCAGGGCCAGCGCAGCCAGAATCCAGCCCAGCGCAAACAGCCACATCGGCAGACTCCGGTTGGCGGCGCGCCCTTGCAGCAGATGCGGCAACAGTTCGGCGTCGACCAGTCGCGACAGTTCCAGCTGCGCCACGTTGCGACGCATGCCCAGCCAGCCGAACAGCGGCAACACGATCAGCGCGGCCAACCACCACGGCCGCAGGAAATGGAATTGTTGCAACAGCTCGCTCATGCAATCGGCTCCCGCACACGACCGAACCGGCGCGGCACGATCGCCAGCAGCAACAGTGTGATCGCGGCCAGCAACGGCCAGCGGAACAGTTCATGGCGAGGGCGCAGGGTCGGGCCTTGCTGCGGCATCGGCTCCAGCGCGTCGATGGCGCGATAGGCATCGGCCAGCTCGCTGCTGTCGGTGGCGCGGAAAAAGCGGCCGCCGGTCTGCGTGGCAATGTCGGTGAGCATGCCGGCATCCAGATCGGCCGAAGGATTGACCAGCTGGCTGCCGAAGAATCCTGGAACGCGCATCCGGGTGGCACCGATGCCGATAGTGTAGATCCTCACGCCTGCGGCCTTTGCTGCGCGCGCCGCCTCGCGCGGCGCGATGCTGCCGGCGTTGTTGACGCCGTCGGTGAGCAGCACCAGCACGCGCGCCTGCTCGGGCAGCGCGGCCAGGCGCTTCACCGCCACCGCAATCGCATCGCCGATCGCCGTCTCGGTACCGGCCAGCCCCACCGCGGCACCCTGCAATTGCGCGCGCACGGCGGACAGGTCGTAGGTCAGCGGTGTCACCAGGAAGGCCTGGCTGCCGAACAGGACCAATCCCATTTCGTCACCGCTGCGACGGCTGATGAAGTCGCCGGCAATCGCCTCGACGGCGCCGAAACGGTCGACCGGCTGGCCCGCCAGCTGCATGTCTTCGGTGCGCATGCTGCCGGACAAATCGACCGCCAGCATCAATGCGCGGCCGCTGCGCTGCTGCGCCTGCGGCGGCCCGACCCATTGCGGCCGTGCCGCCGCGGCGAGCAGGCACAGCCACGCCAGCACCAGCAGCCAGGGCGTCATGCCCGTCACGCGACGACCGGCAACCGTGGCCAGCGTCAGGCCGGGTTGTGGCAGATGCAGCGCCTGCCCGGGCGCCGCCGGGCGCAGCCAGCGACGCAACAACCAAGGCAATGGCAACAGCACAACGACCCATGGCCAGACGAATTCAGGCATCCGCGCGCTCCGTGGTCGCCGGTTTCCAGCTCGCCGGCTTCAACGCCACTCGCAACCACTGCCTCGCCGCTGTCGCGACCGCGTCGGCATCGTCGAAAGAAGCCGGCGGACGGTAGATCCGCTGATCCAGCGCCACCAGGTGCTGCAGCGTCGATGCCTCCACCGGAACGCGCGCCAGTGTCTGGCGCCAGGCCTCTCCACGCTGATGCACGGCCTGTGCGACATGGCGACGTGCCACACGACGCAACAACTGGTGCATGCCACTTGCCAGCGCGGCGTGATCGCCATCCTGTCGGTGTTGCAGCACAAGCCGGTCGAGTTCGGACAGTACCTGTTGCCGCTGAAGCAGCGTGTGTCGGCGGCGGTTCCACCACCACGCTCCGAACAGCAACAGCACCAGCGACAGCACCGCGAGCAGCCACCATCCCGGTGCCGGCGGCCACCAGGACGGCTCCGGCGGCAGATGGATATCACGCAGAGCCGGACCCGACGGAGCGGCCGCGGGCGGAGTCGCCACCGCCATCATCGGGTCGACCTCGCGCCACCGAGCAGGCCGTTCACGGCATCGAGCGGATCGGCCACGGTGTCGATGTTGAGGCTGCGCAGACCCAGCGAGCCGGCCAGTTCGCCCAGTCGGGCCGGGCCGGCGCCCAGGGCGCGCTGGAAGTCCAGGCGCTGCCGCTCGGACTGCAACAGCACTTCGCGACGCTCGCCGGCATGTTCCAGCGGATAACGCCCTGCAGGCACCGGTCGCAGTTCCAGCGCGTCGGCCACCACCAGCACGCTGACGCCCGCATGCCGGCCAAGGTCGAGCAGCCGTTGCCGGGCCGATGCATCGCAGCTGAAGCCATCGCTGATGAGCAACACACGGCTGGCGCCATGCAATACGCGGCTGGCACGCGCCAGCGCGTCCGACAACGGCTCGACCGTGTCGGACGCGGACTGCGCATCCCAGTCGGCCAACGCGCCACAGGCCGCCAGCGCTCCGCGCGGGCCGGCCTGCGGCCGCAGCAACTGATCGGCATGCCCGAATGCCATCACCCCGACCCGTTCGCCGGCGCGCACCGCATACCAGGCTGCGGCGGCGGCCGCGCGCGCTGCCTGCACCGACTTGAAGCGCACCCGCGTGCCGAAGCGCATGCTGGCGTGCGTATCGAGCAGGATCAGCAGACAGCCTTCGCGATCCTCCTGGAACAGCTTGGTATGCAGCTTGCCGCTGCGCGCCGTCAGTCGCCAGTCGAGGCGGCGCACATCGTCACCGGGCTGATAGACGCGCGACTCGGCATAGTCCATGCCGCGGCCGTATAGACGGCTGGACTGCTGGCCGCTGCGCGCGGCGCGACTGGGTAACGGCATCATGCGCGCACGCCCGACCCGTGAGCGCAGCGCGATCAGCTCGGCCAAGGAAACCTGGCTGCGACCGTCGCCATCGACGCGATGTGGCGCGACGACGTTCACGGCAGCGGCACGAGATCCAGCAGGCGATCGATCACCTGGTCCGGGCGCACACCCTCGGCCTCCGCCTCGTAGCTGAGCAACACACGATGGCGAAGGACCTCATGGGCGATCCCGTGCACGTCCTCGGGCAATACGTAATCGCGCCCGGCCAACCACGCCTGCGCCCGCGCGCAACGATCCAGCGCGATGGTCGCGCGCGGGCTGCCACCCCAGGCAATCCAGCGCTTCAATTCCGCTCCGTATCGGCCGGCGTCGCGGGTGGCGAGCACCAGCTGGGTGAGGTATTCCTCCAGCGCCGGCGCCATGTGCACTGCCATGGCCGCGTCACGCGCGGCGAATACGTCGGCCTGGCTCAGCAGGGCCGGCGACGCGGCCACCGGATGCGCGCGACGGCTGGCCTGCTCGCGCGCCAGCTTGAGTATCGCCAGCTCCGCCACCGCATCCGGATAGCCGATGGTCACGTGCATCAGGAAGCGGTCGAGCTGCGCCTCCGGCAGGGTGAACGTACCTTCCTGCTCGATCGGATTCTGCGTCGCCATCACCATGAACAATTCGGGCAGCTGCCAGGTGCTCCGGCCCACGGTGATCTGCTGTTCGGCCATCGCCTCCAGCAACGCCGACTGCACCTTCGCCGGCGCTCGGTTGATCTCGTCGGCCAGGATGATGTTGTGGAACAGCGGGCCACGCTCGAATTCGAAACTGCCCGACTGCGGACGGAACACGTCGGTGCCGGTGAGATCGGCCGGCAGCAGGTCGGGGGTGAACTGCACGCGGTGGAAGTCCGCCTCGATCCGCGCTGCCAGTGCCTTCACTGCCGTGGTCTTGGCCAAGCCTGGTGCGCCCTCGACCAACAGATGACCGTCGGCCAGCAATGCCACCAGCAGACATTCAATCAGATGCGGCTGGCCGATGATGCATTGCTGCAGATCGCCGCGCAGTTGCATGAAGGATTGCTGCAGGCGGGTTGGCAGCGCGGTTTCGGGCATATCCATGAGCGGTTTCCGTTCTCGACGTGACACAGGCGCGACCGCACGCGCTGGCAGCGCCGGCAGATCGCTTGACGTGCTACAGACCACAGTCGGCGCCGGAAGTTTTATTGACGACGCACTCCGCGCCGGAGCAGAAAAGAGAGAGGCGGCCGAAGCCGCCTCTGGTCTTTCTCGTCGCGAAGGATTTACTGCAGCGTATCGCTGAGAATGCGTGGCGTCACGAAGATCAGCAACTCGGCCTTGGTATTCGAGCGCACGGTATTGCGGAACAACACGCCAATGCCGGGGATGTCGCCCAGACCGGGCACCTTGCTTACCGTGTTGGACTTGTTGACTTCGTAGATGCCACCCAGCACCACCGTCTGCCCGTTGTCGACCAGCACCGAGGTGTTGATCTCGCGCGTATCGATGGTCGGGATCTTGCCGCTGCCCGGGGCGTCGACATAGCCGGCCAGCGCATCCTTCTTGACGTTGATCGCCAGGTAGACGCGGTTGTCGGCGGTGATCGTCGGGGTCACCTTCAGTTCCAGCACGGCGTCCTTGAACTGCACCGTGGCGGTGCCGCTGCCCGGAGCCGCACCGCCGCTGTTCTGGAACGTGACGTAGCCGATCTCCTGACCCTGGCGAATGACGGCTTCCTGCTGGTTGGCAGTGATGACGCGCGGGCTGGAGATCACTTCGCCGCGGCCTTCGGTCTGCGCTGCGGACAGTTCCAGATCAAGCGCGTAGTTCGCACCCAGGATGGCCAGGCCCAGACTGCTGCCGCCGACGGCAGGCAGGTTGACGTTGAAGCCACCCGGCAGCGTGACCGAACCCGGATGCGGCTGCGGACCGGTGCCGCCGTTGGCGGCATAGTCGCTCAACGCGTTGTTGTACTTGACCGCCTCATTGTGAGAGTCGACACCGTACCCCAGCGCGCCGTCGCCCGTCGGACCGGTCGTGATGATGTTGTTGCTGTTGGTCTGGCGGCCCGAAATGCCCCACTTCGCGCCGAGTTCGCGGGTGAAGTCGTCGGTGGCCACGACAATGCGCGACTCGATCAGCACCTGCTGCACCGGTTTGTCGAGTACGGCAATCAGGTCGCGCAGCTGCTTGATCTTGTCCGGCGTGTCGTTGATCAGCAGCGTATTGGTGCGCTCGTCAAAGGACACGCTGCCGCGGGTCGAAAGGAAGCCGCGCTGAGTGTTGCTGCCGCCACCGCCGCCACCGGTGCCCTGCATGCTGCCTGTCGTCAGCAGCTTGGCGATGTCCGCCGCCTTGCCGTAGCTGATCGGCACGTAGTCGGTCACCAGCTCGGCGGTGTCCTGTGCCTTGATCTTGGCGTCGGCAATGTCCTGCTCGTATTTCGCCAATTCCGACTGCGGCGCGATCCAGATCACGTTGCCGTTGCGACGCTTGTCCAGGCTCTTGGCGCGAAGGATCACGTCCAGCGCCTGGTCCCAGGGCACATTGACCAGCCGCAGGGTGACGCTGCCGCCGACGCTGTCGGAGGCGACGAGGTTGAGCTTGGAAATGTCGGCGATCAGCTGCAGCGCCGAGCGAACCGGAATGTCCTGGAAGTTGAAAGTGACGCGGTTGCCGCTGTAGCTCGGTTCCTTGCCGATCTTCGACAACTTGTCGTCCTTCGCTTCGGCCTTCTTCGGCGCCACTTCGACGACGTACTGGTCGGCGGTCTGGTAGGCCGAGGTTTCGACGTTGCCCTTGACAGCGATCTCGAGGTTGGCGCCGCCGCCCATGCCGGCATGGGTGACGATCGACTGCACCGGGGTGGCGAAGTCCAGCGTGTCCAGACGCTGGGCAAGATTGGCCGGCAAATTGGCGTGATCGATGCGAACCAGGATCTTGTCGCCCTGACGGGTCATCTGGGCGTTCGCGCCGCTGCCGCTGAAATTGATCAGCACGCGACCCTCGCCATTGGGTCCGCGCCGGAAGTCGATATTCGAGATGGCCGGGCCGTTCGAACTCGAGGGCAGCGCCTTGGAAGGATCAATGGTGGCTGCCGTGGTGACGGACTGATCCGCGGTACCGTTATTGATGGTGAGTATCAGGCTGTTGCCATCGACGCGTGAGCGGTAGGTCGATTCCCGCATCAGCTCGACCACCACACGGGTACGGCCTCCGGCTGCCACCGCGGACACGCCGGAAGTCGAACCCTTGCCGATATCCAGGTGACGCGCAGCGGCATTGTCGGTATCGGCAAAGTCCACAGCGATACGCGGGGGGGTGCCCGTGGTGAAGATTTTCGGTTGCGGCACGGGGCCGCCGGCGAAATCCATGCGCAGCTCGACGCTGCCGCCTGGCAGTGCGTCATAGCTGATGTTCTTCAGCGTCGTGCTGGCCGCCATCGCGGCGCTGGCCCAGGTGGCGCCGGCAATCAGCAGGCCCATCAACATGTAACGGCTCGCATGGCGCATGACACGGCCCCGGACGGATTGGATTTGGTTGGTCATTGCATCAGCCCCTGTCTACCTATTTCGCGTCGAGCGCGATGCTGGCCGGACGTTCCATCCAGCCGCCATTACCGTTGGATACCAGCTCGACCAGGTCTATGTGGTCCTCGCTGATCGCCGTGACGTGCCCGTAGTTCTGACCCATGTATTCATTGGCGTGCACACGATGGATCACGCCACCCGGATCCTTGATAAGCACTTCCATGCCCGCGCCGCTCCCCACCGTGCCTACCATTTTCAGACTGTCCAGGGCGAACATCTCCAGCGGCTGCTTGGCGCGATTGGCATCCGGTCGCGGGCCATTGGTGCCGCTGCTGGTCTGCAGTTCGGCCGTGCTCGGACTGAACGGATCACGCCTGTTCTGATCGTCGTACTTGAACGTCTCGAACGTCTTGATCACGGGGAGCGGCTCGATCGGCGCTCCCTTCTTGGCCTTTTCCTGCGCGACCCAGCTGCGCAGGTCGGACATGCCCTTGGTGCATCCACCCAGTACCAGTGCGACACCCAGCATCAGCAACAGGCGAATCACCCGGGCCGACTTGATGGCAGCAATCCTGTTCATTTCTGCCCCCCGGTGGCGTTCTTCGTCGCTGCGGCGCTCTCTTCGTCATCCAGATAGCGGTAGGTTTTCACCGTACCCTGCAAGATGAGTTTGCCGCCCGAAGCGCTGCCGTTGGCCGGCGCCGCCGGTGTCAGCGAAACATCGTGCAGGGTCAGGATGACCACCCTTGGCAGCGAAGCCACGCCGCTGATGAACGTGCCGAACTGGTGGTACGTGCCGGTCATCCGCAGCTTGATGGGCTTTTCCGCGTAGAAGTCTTTCGGCGTCTCCGGACCTGGCTCGAACAACTCCGTCTCAAGGCCTGCCGACAGCGCCGTCTGCGAGATGTCGATCAGCAGCTCGGGCATCTCGGTCTTGCTGGGAAGCTGGCGCAGCAACTGGCGGAGCATGTCCTGCATCTCGTCGAGCTGCTGCTGCAACGCTTCCAGGTTGACCGCCTTGGCCTGCTTGGTCGAAAAATCCTGCTTGAGACTGACTTCCTTGTTGGCCAGCGAGGTGAGGTTGTCCTGCTGGTCGCTGACGAAGAAGTACCACCCGAGCAACAGCACGAGCGCGAACAGCAGCACGGTGAAGAACACCTTGACCGATTGCGTCCAGCCGCCGACGTTGTTGCGATCGAGGTTGCGGATATCGTCAAGGAAACTCATGAGCCGGCCCCTCCCTTGGCAGCGGGCGCACTCACCGGTTTGGTTTCGGGCGCAACGGGTGTCGTCGTGGCGGGAACCGATCCAGGTGCAGCCGAACTGGGGCTGCTGCCGGCCGGCAGGTCCGCCGCCTTGTCGGCGCCGACTTCGTCCGTCTTCGGTCGACGCAGCGTCACGTTCAGACCGAAGGTGTACGGCATCCGGGTGGAGTTGTGGCTGTTTTCGGTCTTGCGCAAGTCGGCGTGTCCCATCCACGGCGAGGCTTCGATGTTGCGCATGTATTCGGCGACGCTGGCGTTGGACTGTGCCACGCCATCGAGCGACATCGACTGGCCGTCCTGCTTGAGGCCGCTCAGACGGGCGCTGGAGGGAATCGTTCGCACCAGCTCGTCGAACAAATGCACCATCTGGGAACGATCCGCCTGCAGTTGCTCGATGATCTGCTTGCGGGCCAGCAGATGCTCGCGCACTTTTTCCAGGTCCTTGATCTTGGTGATGCGCACGTCGAGTTGTGCGATCTCGGTCTGCAGGTACGCATTGCGTTCGGTCTGGTTGTCGATGCGCTGGTTCATCCAGAACATCCACAACAGCATGACGCCCAGCGCCGCCACGAAGGCGGCGACGAGCTGCATGTAAAACTCGCGTTCGCGCTGTTTGCGCCGCTCGGCGCGCCACGGAAGCAGGTTGACGTGTGCCATCAGTCGAAACTCCTCAGGGCGAGGCCGACCGCGATCATCAGCGCAGGTGCGTCCTGTGCCAGCGACTGCGCCTGTACCCGTGGCGAAAGCGACATGCGGGCGAGTGGATTGGCGACGACGCAGGGCACGCCCAGTTGCTCTTCCAGCATCGGACCCAGCCCTTCGATCGAGGCGCAGCCGCCGGCCAGCACCACCTGGTCCACCTTGCTGTATTCACTGCCCGCAAAGAAGAATTGCAGAAGCCGGCTGATCTGCTGAATCAGCGACTCCTTGAACGGTTCCAGCGCCTCGGTCTCATAGGATTCCGGCAGGCCGCCCTTGCGCTTGGCGCGCCCGGCCTCCTCGTAGGAGAGCCCGAACCGGCGCATGATCTCGTCGGTCAGCTGCTTGCCACCGAAAACCTGCTCACGCGAATAGATGGTGCGCTGGTTGCGCAGCACCGACAGGGTGGTCATGGTGGCACCGATGTCGACCACCGCCACCAGCGCATCGCGCCCGACATTGAGCTGGTCGGCGACCATCGCGAACGCGTTTTCCATCGCGAACGCCTCGACATCCATGACACTGGCAGTGAGTCCGCCCAGGTCAAGTGCCGCCACGCGCATGTCGACGTTCTCGGTGCGCGAGGCAGCCAGCAGCACGTTGTTCATGTCGGGGTTGTCGCGGACCGGGCCCAGCACCTCGTAATCGAGGCTGACTTCGTCGATCGGATACGGGATGTACTGGTTCGCCTCGACCTGGATCTGACCTTCCAGATCGTCGTCGGAAAGCTCGCTCGCCATGGGGATGATACGGGTGATCACCGCCGACCCGGCTACCGCCGCAGACGCGTGCTTGAGCTTCGAGCCCGATCGCGCCAGCGCGCGGCGGATGGCGTCGCCCACCGCCTCGACCTCGACGATGTTTTTTTCGACCACGGCATTGGGCGGCAACGGTTCGACCGCGTAATGCTCCACGCGATAGCGACCGCCGGCCTGGCTTAGCTGCAGCAGCTTGACGGCAGTCGAACTGATGTCGACACCAATCAGCGCCGGCTTCTTGGGTGTAAAGAGCCCCACGGTGTTTCCCCCTTGCCCCTGGCGCCCGACCAGAATCCTGGCGGGATGCGCAGTGGCATTAAATCGAAAAATTAACGCAATGGCAACGGTCTACGGAAACTTTCTCAAGTAATTGACGTGATGTCCACCACATTCACGAACATGTCTTGTCTGGCGCGCCCCTTGCTTGTGACCGACCTGCATCAGGTGACAAATACTGCTACATCTATACTCTGCGATGTTTTGACTCAGGTCTCGCTATCTCCCATACCATGCAAATTTTCAAGCGTTTGTTGCGCTGGGCACTCGTCCTGGCCTTTTCCGGTTTGCTCCTGGCAGTTATCGCGGTTGGCGTGGCGTATTGGCTGATTGCACCAAGACTCCCTTCGGTGGCGGTTCTCAAGGACTATCACATGCAGGTGCCGCTGCGCGTGTTGAGCGCCGACGGCAAGCTGATCGCGAGTTTCGGCGAGACGCGGCGCATCCCGGTGGACATCGACAACGTGCCTGACCGGCTCAAGCACGCGGTGCTGTCGGCGGAAGATGCGGACTTCTATCACCACCCGGGCGTGGACTGGCACGGTATCGCCCGCGCCGGCTGGCACGTCATCGTGACCGGAGGCGACAAGGGCTCGGGCGGCTCGACCATCACCCAGCAGGTCGCCCGCAACTTCTTCCTCAGTCCCGAAAAGCTGTACTCGCGGAAGATCACCGAGATCTTCATTGCCCTGCGCATCGAGCACGAGCTTACCAAGGACCAGATCCTCGAACTCTATCTCAACAAGATGTTCCTCGGTCACCGCTCCTACGGCGTCGGCGCAGCGGCGGAGTACTACTACGGCAAGACGCTCGACCAGCTGACCGTGGCCGAATGCGCGCTGATCGCCTCGACCTTCCAGTTGCCCTCGGCGGTCAACCCGATCAACAGTCCCAAGCGCGCGATCGCCCGGCGCAACTGGGTGTTGGGCGAGATGCTGCGGCACGATTACATCACCAAGGCCGTGTACGAACAGGCGATCGCCGAGCCGAATCACGCCTACCCGCACGAACAGCCGATCGAAGTGGAGGCGCCATACCTGGCCGAGATGGTGCGCCGGCAGGTACTCGACCGATACGGCAACGATGCGCTGACGGAAGGCTACGTCGTCCGGACCACCGTGCAGAGCGGGCGTCAACAGGCAGCCGTCGAGGCGCTCCGCGACGGGCTGATTGCCTACGATCATCGGCATGGCTGGCGCGGGCCGGAAGCCCATCAGGACCTGCCTGCGAACACGGGCGAGAACGAGTTCGACAACCTGCTTTCCAGCTACGGCATCATCTCGGGCATGCAGCCGGGCCTGGTCACCGCCAGCGATGCCAAGCAGGCGACGGTTTATCTGCCCAGCCACGAGAGCGTGATCCTCGACCTGGCCGCCGTCGCCTGGGCGCGCCCGCACATCAACGACGACCGCGTCGGCGCCGCCCCGACGAAGGTCGACAGCGTACTCAAGCGCGGCGACATCATCCGCCTTGCACGCGACGACAAGGGCGAATGGCAGCTTGCGCAGATCCCGGCGGCGCAGTCGGCGCTGACTTCGATCAATCCGGAAGACGGTTCGATCCAGGCGCTGGTCGGGGGCTTCAACTTCGTGCGCAGCAAGTTCAACCGCGCGGTGATGGCCGCACGCCAGCCGGGTTCCAGCTTCAAGCCCTACCTGTATTCGGGCGCGTTCGACCGTGGTTTCACGCCGGCATCGATCATCAACGACGCACCGCTGGCCCTGCCCGACCCGTCCAGGCCGAACGGCATCTGGACTCCGGCCAATGACGATGGAAAGTTCGCCGGCCCGATGCGCCTGCGCGAGGCGCTGGTGCAATCGAAGAACCTGGTCTCGATACGTCTGCTCGATGCCATCGGCGTGCGCTACATGCGCGAATACGCTACGCGCTTCGGCTTCTCGCCCGATGCGATTCCGGCCAACCTGTCGATGGCGCTGGGCACCGCTTCGGTGTCGCCGATGAGCATGGCCCGGGGCTATGCGGTCTTTGCCAATGGCGGCTATCTGGTGACGCCGTATTTCATCCACGAGATCGACGACCGTAGTGGCAAGCCGGTGTACGTGGCGAACCCCGCGCGCGCCTGCCGCAGCTGCCAGGAGCGCCTGCTCGATACGCGCCCGCCCGGCCCGCCGCCCGCCGACATGAACCCCACTCCCGCCAACAATCTGGTCACCACCGAAGGCGCGCCGGCCGAATCCGGCAGCGTCGATGGCGTCGGCGAGGCGGTGCTGCCCGAAGACGTGCATGGCGACAGTGCGCATCCGCCGGTGCTCGCGCCACGGGTGCTCGAGGCGCGCAACGATTACCTCATCACTTCACTCATGAAGGACGTCATCCTGCGGGGTACCGGCTCGGCCGCGCGCGCACTGGATCGTGCCGACCTGGCCGGCAAGACGGGTTCCACCAACGACCACCGCGATGCCTGGTTCGTCGGCTTCAACGGCGACCTGTCGACCGCCGTCTGGGTCGGCTTCGACGACTACAGCTCGTTGGGCCGTGGCGAGTTCGGCGCCAAGGCAGCCCTGCCGATCTGGATGCAGTTCATGGGCAGCGTCCTCAAAGACCTGCCGCCCAGCGCATTGCCGATGCCGCCGGGAATCAGTACGGTATTGATCAACCGCCAGAGCGGCCTGCCCACCTCCGCAGGCGACCCGGATGGAATGAACGAAATGTTCAAGGTCGAGGACATCGATCGCCTGCGTAGCCAGGCTGCCCAGAAGAAGGAGCAGGATCAGCAACACGCCTATGACATCTTCTGAACCACGGATCGCCCCGCCGACATGCGGGGCGCTGTCCCTCGAACGATGAGGAGCGCGCCATGTCCCGAGGCGAACATCACCGCATTCACGCCCACGACCGGCTGCAGCGCAATCGCCAGCGCATTGCCCAGGAAGCCGCCCGGCTGATGAGCGAGCACGGCATCCGCGATTTTCATCATGCCAAGCTGAAGGCGGCCGAGCGGCTCGGCATTCTCGAAACGCAGGCGTTGCCGCGCAACCTGGAAATCGAACAGGCGCTGCGCGAGCATCAGCGACTTTTCCTCGCCGACAGCCAGCCACAACTGCTGCGACAGCGGCGCGAGGCCGCGGTCGACGCCATGCGTTTTCTCTCCGCATTCGAACCGCGGCTGGTCGGCGCGGTGCTCGAGGGCACCGCCGATGCGCATTCGGCCGTCTGCCTGCACGTGTACAGCGACGACCCGGAAGCGGTCGGCCTGTTCCTGCGCGAGCACGGTGTGCCGATCGAAACCCAGGTGCGCCGGTTGCGCTACGGCCGTGATGAACAGCCCGAATACCCGGTGCTGCTGTTTGCCGCCGACGAGCTGCCGTTCGATCTCACCGTGCTGCCGCGCGACGCGCTGCGCCAGGCACCGCTGGATCGCGCCGATGACCGGCCGATGCGACGCGCCTCACTGACGCAAGTGCAGAGCCTGCTGGACAAGGACGCCAGCGAAGACTTCGAGCAACGGCTGGGTGCCGCATTGCGCTGAAGCCGATGTCGCCCCCGCTGCATGAAAAACGCCCCGGTCAAAAACCGGGGCGTTACCGTCTGTTTCGGCGAAAAGCCGGCGATCAGCGCCTGGCGGTCGGCACGTAATCGCGCACGTCGGCACCGGTATAGACCTGGCGTGGGCGGCCGATCCGCGATCCGGGTGTTTCGTGCTGCTCGATCCAGTGCGCGATCCAGCCGGAGGTACGCGCGATGGCGAACATCACGGTGAACATCTCGGTCGGGATGCCCAGCGCCTTGTAGATGATGCCGGAATAGAAATCCACGTTCGGATACAGCTTGCGCTCGACGAAGTAATCGTCCTTCAGCGCCGCCTCTTCCAGCTTCATCGCCACGTCCAGCAGCGGATCGTTGACGCCCAGCTCGGCCAGCACCTTGTGGCACATCTCGCGGATGATCTTCGCGCGCGGATCGAAGTTCTTGTACACGCGATGGCCGAAGCCCATCAGGCGGAAGCTGTCGTTCTTGTCCTTGGCGCGCAGGATCGCCGACTCGACGTTGTCCGGCGTGCCGATCTCCTCCAGTTGCTTGAGCACTGCCTCGTTGGCACCGCCATGCGCCGGGCCCCACAGCGCGGTGATGCCGGCGGCGATCGACGCGTAGGGGTTGGCGCCGGTCGAACCGACCAGCCGCACCGTCGAGGTCGATGCGTTCTGCTCGTGATCGGCGTGCAGGATGAACAGCAGGTCGAGTGCCTTGGCCGCCACCGGGTTCATCTGCAGCGGCTCGCTCGGCACCTCGAACATCATGTGCAGGAAGCGGTCGACGTACTCCAGGTTGTTGCGCGGATAGCGCAACGGCCAGCCGACCGAGTAGCGATAGCAGGCGGCAGCGATCGTCGGCATCTTGGCGATCAGGCGGATCGCGGCGAGCTTGCGGTCGGCCGGGTCGTCCACACTCAGGTCGTCGTGGTAGAACGCCGACAACGAGGCCACCGCCGCAGCCAGCATCGCCATGGGATGCGCGTCGTGATGGAAGCCCTGGAAGAAGTTCTTCAACGACTCGTGCATCATCGTGTGATGCGAGACGTCGTGCTCGAACGTGGCAAACTCCGCCGCCTTCGGCAACTCGCCATTGAGCAGCAGGTACGCCACTTCCAGGAAGCTGGAATTCTCCGCCAGCTGCTCGATCGGATAGCCGCGGTACAGCAACACGCCCTTGTCGCCATCGATGTAGGTGATGGCGCTCTTGGTGCTGGCGGTGCTGCCGAAACCGGGATCGTAGGTGAAGTGGCCGGTGTCCTTGTACAGCGTGCCGATGTCGATGCACGCCGGGCCGAGCGTACCGCTGACCAGCGGCAGTTCGCTGCTGCGGTTGCTCGACTCATCCAGCAACTTGACGATCTTGGGGTCGGACACGGAAACCTCCTTCATGTGGGTCACCGCCGACGGCAACCGCGATGACGGCGCCGTCCGGCGAGGGAATTACCTGGCATCGCGTGCCGGGGAAAACATGCGATGCGACGGACGCGTTGGCGTCGGCTCACCCACCATTATCGCACAAGGCCTCGCCTGCATTCGATGGCGGATGGTCGAAGTCGGGACACGAAAAGGCACGGGGCAAGCCTGCGCTCGCCCCGTGCCTCGAATCGGATCCATGCGCAGCGCTCGTGGAGCGAGCGCTGCCGATTCCGCTTATTCCTTGACGGAACCCGCGTAGCGGCGGCGGAACTTGTCGACGCGACCGCCAACGTCCAGCGACTTCTGCTTGCCGGTGTAGAACGGGTGCGAATGGCTGGAGATATCCACCTTGATCAGCGGGTACTCATTGCCGTCTTCCCACTTGATGGTTTCCTTGCTGGACATGGTCGACTTGGTCAGGAACGCGAAGTCGGACGACAGGTCCTGGAATACCACCGGCTTGTTGTTCGGATGGATATCAGGCTTCATGACAGGCTCTAAAGCGGTGGTGAAAAGAGCGGTATTGTAACGAGAACGCGACGCCGGCCGCAAGCCGCGACCATCCGGCGGCCACCGGGCGATGCGCACCGATCAGCCCGGCACGCCCAGCGCCCGCCGTACCATCGCGGCAAAACGCATCTGATCCACTTCCAGCACGATGTTTGCCTGCGCCGGCCGACCCAGCCGCGCCTTCCAGTCGACCACGGTGGCGCCGCGGGTCAGTCGTCCGTCCAACTCCACGGCCACTGCGCGGGTCTCGCTGCGGGTCACGATGGACGGATCGAGTGCCACCGCCATCGCCAGCGCGTCGGCGGCCACCAGCCCGTGACGGTCATGCTTCGTGTTGTAGTGGCGCGCCGTCGTCACGATCCTGCCGAAAAAGTCCGAACGCCGGTCGCCGGTCGCCAGCCAGCCATCGAATTCGGCGTCGTCGAACGCATGCCGCAAGGTGGCTTCCCAGTCGATCAGGTCGAACGCGGGGAACGCCTCGAACACCACGTGCGCCGCCTCCGGATCGAAGCCGATGTTGAATTCCGCCGGCACCCTGCCGGTATTGCCGTGGCCGGTGACGGCGCCACCCATGACCACCAGACGCGCCACCCGTCCGGGCAGGCTCGGGTCGAGCCGCAATGCCAGCGCCAGATTCGTCAATGGCCCCAGCGCCACCAGGGTCAGTTCGCCCGGTCGTTCACGGGTCAGCCGCAGCAGGGCCAGGGCGGCCGCCTCGTCCGCCAGCACAGCGGTCGGCTCGGCAAAACCGACATCACCGAAACCGTCCTTGCCGTGCACGAACGCGGCGTCTTCGTCGGGTGCGCGCACCAGTGGCGTGGCACAGCCGGCAAATACCGGCGTGGCCGCGCCGACCAGGTCGATCAGGGTACGCGCATTGCGCACGGTATGACCGAGCCCGACGTTGCCGGCGGCAATGCTGAGCCCGGCAATGTCGGCGTGGGCGTAAGCCATCAGGATCGCCAGTGCGTCGTCGACGCCGGGGTCGGTATCGATCAGGAGTTGTGGTCTGGTCATGGTGCGTCGTCTTGGCTCAACGGGTCAGTGTATTGGGGGGGAATCGAAAATGGCGAATCGGGGATGGAAGAGCTATGGAGTGCCGTGCGACACCAGCTTTTGCCACTCCCGATTCCCCATTCCGGGCAACTCACGCATGCACGAACCGCGCGGCCCCACCGATCCAGCGTTCGATCAGCTGTTCGGTCTGCCGCGGATGCTCCGTCAGCATGTGTTCGCCGACCTGCTGCACCGCCGGCAGCAGGTGCGCGTCACGGGTGAGGTCCGCGATGCGAAAGCTGAGCTGGCCGGTCTGGCGGGTGCCAAGCACTTCGCCCGGGCCGCGCAGTTCGAGATCCTTCTCGGCAATGCGAAAACCGTCGCTGGTCTCGCGCATCACCTGCAGCCGTTCGCGCGCCAGCTGGCCGAGCGGCGGCTGGTACAGCAGCACGCAGTTGGACGCCACCGCGCCGCGGCCAACGCGGCCGCGCAGCTGGTGCAGTTGGGCCAGGCCCAGCCGCTCGCTGTTCTCGATCACCATCAGGCTGGCGTTGGGCACGTCCACGCCAACCTCGATCACCGTGGTCGCCACCAGCACCGCCAGCTCGCCGGCCTTGAACGCGTCCATCACCGCCTGCTTTTCCCTGGGCTTCATGCGGCCGTGGATCAGGCCGACCTTGAATCCGGCCAGCGCGGCGGACAACTCGGCATGCGCCACCTCGGCCGCCTGCGCACGCAACTGCTCGGACTCTTCGATCAGGGTGCACACCCAGTACACCTGGCGCCCCTCGGCGCAGGCGGCGTGTATGCGCTCGATCACCTCGACCCGCCGCGCATTCGAGATAGCGATGGTCTGCACCGGCGTGCGTCCGGGCGGCAGTTCGTCGATCGAGGAAACATCCAGATCGGCATACGCGCTCATCGCCAGCGTGCGCGGGATCGGCGTGGCGGTCAGTACCAGTTGGTGCGGCACCAGTTCGCCGTCCTTGCCCTTGTCGCGCAATGCCAACCGTTGTTGCACGCCGAAGCGGTGCTGCTCGTCGACGATGACCAGGCCCAGCCGCGCGAATGCCACGCCTTCCTGCATCAGCGCATGGGTGCCGATCACCACCGGCGCACCGGCCGCCACCTGTTCGAGCGCCTGCTTGCGCGCCTTGCCGGTGACCTTGCCGGCCAGCCATTCCACGTCGATGCCGAGCGGCTGCAGCCAGTGTCGAAAATTGTGCAGGTGCTGTTCGGCCAGCAATTCGGTCGGCGCCATCAGGGCAACCTGATGGCCCGACTCCACCGCAGCCAGCGCGGCCAGCGCCGCGACCACGGTCTTGCCGCTGCCGACGTCGCCCTGCACCAGCCGCAGCATCGGCCTGGCGCTGGCCAAGTCGCGCGCGACCTCGGTGCTGACCCGCTGCTGCGCCGCTGTCAGCTGGAACGACAATCCCGCCAGCAACTGGCCACGCAACGCACCATCGCCGCCCAGCTTAGGCGCATGCCGACGCCGCACCGCGGCGCGCATGCGTTTCAGGCTCAGGTGCTGGGTCAACAATTCCTCGAACGCCAGCCGTTGCTGCGCCGGATGTCGTCCCAGCAACAGCTGGCCGAGATGGGCGTCGGGCGGCGGCCGGTGCACGTAGAGCAGCGCGTCGCGCAGCGAAGTGAGTCCATGCTCGGCGCAGAGTTCGGGCGGAATCAATTCCAGTTGCCCAGCCGGCGGCAACAACGCCAACGCCTTGCCGATCACTCCTGACAGCCGCTTGGGACCCAGGCCCTCGGTGGTCGGATAGACCGGACTGAGCAGCTCGTCGACGCTGGCTGCTTCATCCCCGCTCAGGCGCTGGTAGTTCGGATGCACCATCTCCAGACCCTGCGCGCCATGGCGCGCCTCGCCGTAGCAGAGCAGCCGCGTGCCTGGCTGGAGTTGTTCGGCCTGCGCACGATTGAAGTGAAAGAAGCGCAGCAGCAGGGTTTGCCGACTGGCATCGCCGATCGCGACCTTCAACTGCGGTCGATAGCGGAAGCCTCGCTCGACCGCCTCGACCACGCCCTCGACCTGCGCCCGCTCGCCCACGCGCAGGTCGGCGATGGCGGTGACGCGGGTCTTGTCTTCGTAGCGCAGCGGCAGGTGGAACCACAGGTCCTGCACGCGCTCCAGCCCGAGCCGGGCCAGCGAGGCGACCAGGGCCGGGCCGATACCGGGCAACGCGCTGACGGGGGTGATGCCCGGATCGGTGCCGACGATGGAAGCAGGACGGGCGGTGCGGGTGGCCATGACCTGCAAGCCTAACCGAGCACCGTCTGTCGTCGTAAGTCAGCAGCCGACAGTCTCTGTCGGCGGGGACCGCACATGAGGATCAGGCTGCCCCGATCAGGGCAATACCATCACCGCGTCGACTTCGACCTGGGCCGCCTTCGGCAGGCCGGATACCTCGATGGTCGAGCGCGCCGGATACGGTTGCTGGAAATATTCCGCCATCACCGCATTCACGGCGGCGAAGTTCGCCAGATCGGTGACGTAGATGCCGACGCGCACGATCTGGGCCAGCGAACCGCCAGCCGCCGCCGCCACCGCGCCGAGGTTGTCGAACACGCGGCGGGTCTGCGCGGCAATGTCGCCATCGATCAGCGCGCCCGTGGCCGGATCCAGCGGAATCTGGCCGGAGAAGTAGACCGTGTTGCCGGCGCGCACGGCCTGCGAATACGGGCCAATCGCGGCCGGAGCCTGTTCGGTGGAGATGATGCTCAGGGGCATGGGGTTTCCTTGGGAATCGGGAATCGGGAATCGGGAATCGGGAGACTATCGTCCAATCAGCACGACGCCAACTTTCGGAGCCTCGCCGCTCCGCACCATACCGATCCCCATTCCCGGCTTACAAGGGATACCGATGCGCCCCGCTGACCACGCCGGTGCGGCGCACGCGGCGGATCACGTCGGCAAGATGCTTGCGGTTCTTCACTTCCATGGCGAACAGCAGCGTCGCCGCGGAGGCGTCGCGCTCGACGTATTCCACGTTCTCGATGTTCGAATCGGCGGCGGCGATCGCGGCGGCCACAGTGGCGAGTACACCGGGACGGTTGATCACTTCGATGCGCAGTTCGGCGCGGTAGTCACCTTGCACGTCGCGATCCCACTCGATCGCCACGCAGCGCTCCGGCGACTTGCGCAGCTCGACCACGTTCGGGCATTCCTCGCGATGCACCACGATGCCCTTGCCGGAAGACAGATAGCCGATGATGTCGTCGCCCGGCAGCGGATGGCAGCAATTGGCGAAACTGAGTACGCCGCGCTCGGCACCGGTGATACGGATCTTTTCGTGCACGTGCGGCGACGGCTGCGGCGCATTGCCGGCCCGCTTGCCGCGCGACGCCAGCAGTTGGCTGGCGACCACGTCGGGCATGCGGTTGCCAAGCGCAATGTCGGACAGCAGCTCTTCCAGCCGCTTGAGCTTGGAAGTCTCCAGGAACCGCTCCAGCACGGCCGGCGGAATGCCGTCCAGGCTGCTGCCCTGTGCGTCCAGCGCGCGATCGAGCATGCGATGGCCAAAGTCGACGGCGTCTTCGTGTTGCAGGTGCTTCAGGTACTGCCGGATCGCGGCGCGGGCCTTTCCGGTGACCACCACCTCCAGCCATGCCGGGTTCGGCACCGCCGACGGCGCGGTGATGATTTCCACCAGTTGGCCCGATTCCAGGCGGGCGCGCAGCGGCAGCAGTTTCTTGTCGACCCGCGCCGCCACCGCGTGATCGCCGACATCGGTGTGCACGGCGTAGGCGAAGTCCAGCGCGGTGGCGTTGCGCGGCAGCGACAGGATGTCGCCGCGTGGCGTGAACAGATAGACCTCGTCGGGAAACAGGTCGATCTTGACGTTCTCGATGAATTCCGACGACGAGACGGTGGCCGCCGAGCTGTCGACCAGCGAGGACAGCCATTCGCGCGCCCGCGCCTGTGCGCTGTTGGCCGGGCCGCTGTCGGTCTTGTAGGCCCAGTGCGCGGCGACGCCGCGTTCGGCCACCGAGTCCATTTCGGCCGTGCGGATCTGCACTTCGATCGGTGCGCCGAACGGCCCCAGCAGCACGGTATGCAACGACTGGTAGCCGTTCGCCTTGGGAATGGCGATGAAGTCCTTGAAGCGCTTGTCGACGGGCTTGTACAGCGCGTGCACCACGCCGAGCGCCATGTAGCAGCTCATCGCGCTGTCGACGACGACGCGAAAACCGTAGACGTCCATCAGCTGGGCGAAGCTCTTGTGCTCGCCGCGCATCTTCGAATAGATGCTCCACGGTGACTTGATCCGTCCGACGACGTGGGCCGGCAGATGATCGGTAGCCAGCCGCGCGGCCAATGCAGCCTCGATCTTGCCCATCGCCTCGCGCCGATTGCCGATCGCCGCGCGAATGCGCTCGCTGATCACCCGGTAGCGGTCCGGATACAACGCGCGGAAGCCCAGATCCTGCAGCTCCGCCTTGAATTTGTTCATGCCCAGCCGCTGCGCGATCGGGGCGAAGATCTCCAGCGTTTCGCGCGCGATGCGGCGGCGCGAACCGGCATCCTTGGCCCCCAGCGTGCGCATGTTGTGCAGGCGGTCGGCCAGCTTGATCAGGATCACGCGGATGTCGCGCGCCATCGCCAGCAGCATCTTGCGGAAGCTTTCCGCGTCGGCCTCCTGGCGGCTGCCGAAGCTCATCTTGTCCAGCTTGGTGACGCCGTCGACCAGTTCGGCCACCACGTCGCCGAACTCGGCAGCCAGGGCGTCGCGGCTGAGCTCGGTATCTTCCAGGGTGTCGTGCAGGATCGCCGCGATGATCGTCTCGGCGTCCAGCCCCAGTTCGGCCAGGATGCCGGCCACCGCCACCGGATGGGTGATGTACGGCTCGCCGCTCTTGCGCTCCTGCCCGGCATGCGCCTGAGCACCGACGAGGAAGGCACGCAATACGCGCTCGACCTGCTCGTCGGGCAGATAGGCAATGCGTTCTTTCAGTGCCAGCACATACGGCGGCAACGCGGACAGGTCGACCGGAGCGGAATGCGTGGCCGCAGTCATCGGTGCCAGCGCCGAGTCAGGCGCTCACCTCGCCGCAACAGCAAGCGACTGCCGGACGCGCACCAGCCATCACACCGGATGGCCCGGTGTGGCGGACGCGCGTTCTACAGCAGCCGCCATCCATCAATCGTCGCCGCCCTTGGAAAGGTCGTCGTCGACCTCGGCGGCGGCCCACTCGAGCGCCTCGCGCTCGGCGCGCTCGCGCTCGGCCTTGTCGATCTGGTCGATCGTGGCCTGGTCGATGCGGCGGGCGGCGATCTCGCGCAGTGCCAGCACGGTCGGCTTGTCATGGTCGGGATTGACTGCGGGCTCGGCACCCTTTTCCAGCTGGCGTGCGCGCTTGGTTGCCATCAGCACCAGCTCGAAGCGGTTGTCGACCACCTCAAGGCAGTCCTCCACGGTAATGCGTGCCATGCGAAATCCTCAAAGAATAAAATGACTTATCTGGCCTGACAGTGTAGAGGAGCAGGTGCTTTGCTGGCAATGCAGCGAGCGCGTATCATGGTGGGCTGGGTGAGGGGCGGTTGGCTTGATCGCGAAAGCACGCCGAAAGCCGTGCAAGATATAAAACCAAACAGTACACTTATACCATTCTCTGCTGCGATCCCCTGCCCGATGCCCCCATTCCGCTCCACCTCAATGAGCCGCTGGCTGATCGTGTTCGCGATCGCGCTGCTCGCCGGCTGCGCCATTGCCAAGCCGCGCACCGACGATCCGCTGGAGAAGTACAACCGCGGCGCCTACAAATTCAACGACGCCGTTGACAAGGCGGCGATCCGCCCGGTGGCACTGGCCTACCGCAAGGTGACCAACGCGCCGGTTCGCCGTTCATTCAGCGATTTCTTCACCAATATCCGCATGCCGATCACGGTCGCCAACGACCTGCTGCAGGCACGCCCCAAGCAGGCGCTGCAGAGTACCGGTCGATTCCTGATCAACCTGACGCTGGGCATCGGCGGCTTCTTCGACCCCGCCAGCCAGCTCGGCCTGCCGTTGGAAGACAACGACTTCGGCATCACCCTGGCGCGCTGGGGCGCGCCGGAAGGCGACTACCTGGTGCTGCCATTGCTGGGCCCGACCACCGCCCGCGACATCTGGCAGCGCCCGGTGGACGGCTATTTCTTCGACCCGTTGACGTTGTATGCCAACAACCATCACTACAACGGCCTGCAGTTCCTGCCGACGGTGATGTATCTGGTGACCATCCGATCGCGTGCGATCGACGCGGAAGGCTTCCTGCAGTCGGCCTACGATCCCTATGTATTCATCCGCGATGCGTACCGGCAGCAGCGGCTGTACAAGATCTACGACGGCAATCCGCCGCTCGATGTCATTCAGCAAATGCAGGGGCTGGATGAAAAGAATTTCGACCCCGAAGAGTTGCTTGACCAGCAGCATCAGTGGGAAAACAAGCATCCGGGTCACGCCGCCGGACAGCCGTAGAAACTCCGCACCGTCGACAAGGAAAAAGGGCCTTGCGGCCCTTTTTTCTTCCCGCACCGGCCTGCTCGATCAGCCGATCAGCGAATCGACCTCGCACACCTGCGCCAGCGCCTGCATCCCTGCAGGAACGTGCACAGCCTGGAGTACCCGTCCGCGCCGGGTAGTCTCGGCGATGACCGCCAGCACGCAGGCGAGGCCGGCACTGTCGCTGTGGTGCACGTCGGCAAGGTCGAGCCGGTTCACGGTGCTGTTCGCTGCCAACGTCGAATCGATCGCCTGCCAAGCAGCCGCCGCCGTATCGAAGCTCAACTCGCCGTGCACGGCCAGGACGCCGGGCGTGCCGGAATCCAGTCGAAAACCTCGTCCGCCCGGGTCGGTCACGGCTTGTCCTTGTTGTCCTTCGCCAACGTCTCGAGCGCCTTCGAACCCTGCGTTTCGAGGTTCGTGATCAACTTCTCGATGCCGACCTTGCGGATTTCCGCATCCACCTGATTGCGGTAGTTGGTGACGTACGAGATGCCCTCGATGATCACGTCGTAGGCTTTCCAGTCGCCGCTGCGGCTCTTGCGGAAGGCATAGTCGATCGACACCAGCTTGCCATCGTCCAGGACCACCTGGGTCCGCACCACGGTGCGCTTGTCGTTGAGGTCGCCCTTGAAAGGCAGCACCTTGACCCGACCACGCGTGTAATTGAGCAGGCCTTCGGCGTAACGATGAGTGATCGAGTTGTAGAACGCGTTGGCAAAACGCTCGCGCTGTTGCGGGGTAGCCTCACGCGCGTGCTGGCCGAGCACCAGAATCGAGGCATAGTCCAGATCGAAGTGCGGCAGGAACACGCCATCGATGACCTTGATCAGCTTTTCCTGATCATGCTTCAACTCGTCACGATGTCCCTCGATAGCCGTGGCCAGTTGGTCGGCTATCGTCTGGACGACCTGGGCGGGTGTCTGCTGGGAGGCGGAAGCCGCCGGTGCGTCCTGGGCAAATGCCGGGGCAGCGATGATGGTGCCAAACGCGAGGGCGGTGGCAAGGGCCAATCTGCGCAACATGGAAAACTCCTTCAGCAAACCGGCTCGGCGAGCCGGTGGGGAAAATCGGGCTATTTGCCGTTGCCGGCATCCTTCTTGTCACCGGGCGAACCATTGACCAGGAACTTGCCGATCAGGTCTTCCAGCTGCATCGCGGATTGGGTCAGGATCATCTCGTCGCCGTCCTTGAGCGCGTCGGGCGAACCGCCCGGCTGGATCGCAACATACTGAGTGCCGATCAAACCGCTGGTGAACACCGCCGCGGCCGAATCGTCCGGAATCGCGTCGTAGCGCTTGTCGATCGACAGCACCACCTCGGCATTGAGCTTGACCGGATCGGCATGCACCGACTGCACGCTGCCGATCACCACGCCGGCCATCTTCACCGGCGCGCCGGCCGAAAGGGAGCCGACGTTGGTGAAGCTGGCCTTCACCGAGTAACTGCCGCCGACATTGTCCACCACGCCGCCGGCGCCGAAGAACTTGCCCAGCATTTCCTCCAGTGGCTGGGTCGACTTGGTTCGCGCCAGCGTGCCGCCTGCCGCCACGGCCTGCTTGGCGGTGCCGTACTGGATGCCCACGTACTGATCGCCGAGCAGACCGCTGGTGAAGATCGTCGCCACCGAGTCCTGCGGAATGTGGTCGTAGCTCCTGTCGATCGACAGCTTCACGTCGGCCACGTCGTGGCCGGGCTGCAACGTGATCGACTGAACCTGCCCCACGCGCACGCCGGCGATCTTCACCGGTGCGCGCTCCTTCAACTGGCCGATGTTGGTGAACTGCGCCTGCACCGTATAGCTGTCGCCCTGGTGCACGTTCGCCACCGAACTGGTCTGGGTGGCCAGGTAGGCCAGCGCGGCAAAGCCCAGCACGATGAACAGGCCGGTGCCGACGGCATACGAACTTCTTGGTTGGCTCACGGCAGAATCCTCGGAAAACGATGGGTCATGACAGTCACATCAAGAAAGCGGTAAGCACGAAGTCCAGCGCCAGGATCGCGATCGACGAGGCGACCACGGTTCGGGTGGTGGCGTAGGCGACGCCCTCGCTGGTCGGCGGCGTGGTGAAACCCTGGAACACCGCGATGAGCGACACCACCGCGCCGAACGCCAGGCTCTTCAACAGCACGCCATTGACGATGTCGGTGTGCACGTCGACCTGGGCGGTCATGTTCGACCAGAACGTGCCGTTGTCTATGCCGAGCCAGGTGACGCCGACCAGGTGGCCACCGAAGATCGCCATCGCGCAGAACACGCAGCACAGCAGCGGCATCGCGATCAGCCCGGCGAGGAAGCGCGGCGTGGCGACGTAGGCGATCGGATCGACCGCCATCATTTCCATCGCGTCGATCTGGTCGGTGGCGCGCATCAGGCCGATCTCGGCGGTGATCGAGGTGCCGGCGCGACCGGCGAACAGCAGCGCGGTAACCACCGGCCCCAGCTCGCGATACACCGACAGCGCCACCACCATGCCGCTGGCCGAGGTGCCGCCGAAGATCGACAGCACGTGGTACAGCTGCAGCATCAGCACCATGCCGACGAACAGGCCGCAGACCATGATGATGGTCAGGCTCATCGCACCGACGAACCACAGCTGGCGGATCGTCTCGCGCACGTAACGGAAGCTGCGCGGAATCGCCGCCAGCAGGGTCAGCAGGAACAGGCCGCAGGCACCGATCTGCGCCAGCGACTGGCTCACCACGTCATGGCGTTGTGGCTCACGCACGTTCATTTCGCCGCTCCGGCAAAGCCCAATGCCTCGGCGTAGTCGCCGGCCGGATACTGGAACGGCACCGGGCCGTCCGCCTCGCCACCGAAGAACTGGCGCGTCCACGGTGAACCGTCGCTGGCGATCGTCTTCGGATCGCCCTGCGCCACCACCTTGCCGTTGGCAATCAGGAACACGTGGTCGGCGACCTGCTTGATCGCCTCCAGTTCATGCGCCACCAGCACGCTGGTGATGCCGAGCGTCTGGTTGAGCGTGCGGATCAGTTTCAGCACCTGGTTCAGCGCCACCGGGTCCAGCCCCACGAACGGCTCGTCGTAGAGAATCAGCATCGGATCGAACACGATCGCCCGCGCCAGCGCCACGCGCCGCGCCATGCCGCCGGACAGTTCGTTCGGCATCAGCCGCGCGGCACCGCGCAGACCGACCGCCTGCAGTTTCAGCAGGACCAGGTTGCGGATCAGCACCTCCGGCAACCTGGTGTGCTGTCGCAGCGGAAACGCCACGTTCTCGAACACGTCGAAATCGGTCAGCAGGGCCGAGTTCTGGAACAGGTAGCCGATGCCTTCGCGCAGCTTGTACAACTGCTCGCGCGACAGTTCGGCCACGTTGTCGCCGTTCACATGAATGCTGCCGGCATCGGCGCGCATCTGCCCGGTGATGTGCTTGAGCAAGGTGGTCTTGCCGGTGCCGCTGGGCCCCATGATCGCGGTGATCTTGCCGCGCGGGATGTCCATGTCCAGCGCATCGAAGATCGTCTTGCCGTTGAGCACCGTGGTCAGGCCACGGACCCGCACCAGGGCGGGGTCATCGGGTGTGGCACGAACGGGATCGGTCATGGGCGGCAAATACGACGGGAAAGCGGACAAGGTAGCCGAAGCATCATTCCAAGACCATCGCGCAGGCCATCGGGTTCACTCGGCCGAGGCCGCCAGCAACTCGCCAATCAGCGCCTCGTGCCGTTGCCACTGCAACGCGCTGCGCAGCCGCACCGCGCGAACGATCGCCTGCAGGTCGGCCAACGCCTCGTCGAACACGTCGTTGACCAGGATGTAATCGAACTGGTGCGCATGGGCGATCTCACCGCGCGAATTGCGCAGCCGGCGCTCGATCACCTCGGCGCTGTCCGAACCGCGCCCGCGCAGGCGGCGCTCAAGTTCCGCCCGCGATGGCGGCAGGATGAACACGCTCACGCAATCGGGCTTGCTGCGGCGGATCTGCTCGGCGCCCTGCCAGTCGATCTCCAGCAGCACGTCGCGGCCCTGCGCCAGCAATTCCTGCACCGTGGTGCGCGAGGTGCCATACAGATTGCCATGCACCTCGGCGTGTTCGAGGAAGATGCCTTCGGCGATTTCGCGTTCGAACTCGCCACGCTCGACGAAGTAGTAATGCCGCCCGTACTGTTCGCCCGGCCGCGGCGGCCGCGTGGTGTGCGACACCGACAGCGAGATTGCACTCTCGCGCTCGAGCAGTGCGTTCACCAAAGTGGACTTGCCGGCACCAGAGGGTGCCGCCACCACGAACAGCGTGCCCGCTTCAATACTCATGAAGATGCGCAGCGCAACCGCCCCCTCTCCCGAGTGGGGAGAGGGTCGGGGTGAGGGTGCGGGACTCGCCGTAGATGTTCATTCGATGTTCTGCACCTGTTCGCGCATCTGCTCGATCAGCACCTTCAGCTCGACCGCGGCGTTGGTACTGCGCGCATCGACCGACTTGGAGCCGAGCGTGTTCGCCTCACGGTTGAACTCCTGCATCAGGAAATCCAGCCGACGGCCGACCGGTTCCTTCAGACCCAATACGCGGCGCGTCTCGGCGATGTGGGTACTGAGCCGGTCGAGTTCCTCGTCGACATCGGTGCGGGTGATCTGCAGCACCAGTTCCTGTTCCAGCCGGCCCGGCTCGACCGGCTGCTTCAAGTCGGCCAGCCGCGTCTCCAGCCGGGTGCGCAGCGCGGCACGGATTTCAGGCATCCAGCCGCGCACGTCGGCGACCACGCGCTCGATGCCATCCAGCTTGTCGCGCAGGATCTCGCCCAGTTTCGCGCCCTCGCGCTCGCGGGTGGCGGTGAGCGCGTCCAGCGCGCGATCGAGCACGTCGAACAGCGCGGCCTGTTGCGTCTCGGGATCGGCCTCGGCCTGCTGCATCACGCCGGGAAAGCGCAGCAGCTCGGTGAACTGCACCTGCAAGCCGGGGAACAACGCGGCCATGTCGAGGTTCAATTCGGACAGGCGCGACAGCAGCGCATTGTTGACCTGCAACGACTCGCTGCGCGCATCGCCGCTGCGCCGCACGGTGAGATCCAGCTTGCCGCGCGACAATTTCGCCGCCACCCGCTCGCGCAACTGCGATTCGAATGCGCGCAAATCGTCCGGCAAGCGCGGGCTCAGCTCCAGGTAACGGTGGTTGACCGTGCGCAGCTCGCAACCGAGCGTGCCGGCGGGGCCTGTGGTTTCGGCACTGGCGTAGGCCGTCATGCTGCGGATCATCGGTGCCGTCCGGACGTGGTGAAAGGACGCAATGGTAAACTCTCCGGTCCAACCTTGCCCAATCCGGCCATTCCCGATGAATTCCCCTGCATGAACAACTTCCGCCGCCCCGGCGGCCGCGCCAGCGACCAGCTGCGCACGGTCACCATCGAACGCCACTACACCCGCCACGCCGAAGGCTCGGTACTGGTCAGCTTCGGCGACACCCGCGTGCTGTGCACCGCCAGCATCGAGGATCGCGCGCCGGCCTGGCTGCGCGGCAAGGGCGAAGGCTGGATCACCGCCGAATACGGCATGCTGCCGCGCGCCACCAACACCCGCACCCAGCGCGAAGCCGCGCGCGGCGGCCAGGGCGGCCGCACCATGGAAATCCAGCGGTTGATCGGCCGCAGCCTGCGCGCCTGCGTCAACCGCCAGGCGCTGGGCGAACGGGTGATCACGCTCGACTGCGACGTGTTGCAAGCCGACGGCGGCACCCGCACGGCGGCGATCACCGGCGCCTACGTGGCCCTGGTCGACGCGGTGAACCTGCTGATGAAGCGCGAGAACCTGAAGCGCAACCCGGTCGTGGGCGCGATCGCCGCGGTCTCGGTCGGCATCTACAAGGGCCAGCCGGTACTCGACCTCGACTACGCCGAGGATTCGGATTGCGATACCGACATGAACGTGGTGATGAACGATGGCGGCGGCTTCATCGAGGTGCAGGGCACCGCCGAAGGCCATGCGTTCCGCCGCGACGAAATGGATGCGCTGCTGGCGCTGGCCGAGAAAGGCATCGGTGAATTGGTGGCCGCGCAGCGCACGGCGCTGGGCGCTTCAAGCAAATAGCGCTCTCGCGCGCAGCGCGACGATCACTCGCCCTCTCCCGCCGACAAAAGAGGGCAAAGGGTGACGGCAACGACCTTCAGGAGACCCGTATCAACATGCCGCGCATCGTCCTGGCCAGCAGCAATCCCGGCAAGCTGAAGGAATTCGGCGCGCTCCTCGCCGACAGCGGCCTGGAAGTCACCCCCCAGGCCAGCCTCGGCATCGCCGACGCCGAGGAAACCGGCCTGACCTTCGTCGAGAATGCCCTGCTCAAGGCGCGCCACGCGGCGCAAGCCAGCGGCCTGCCCGCGCTGGCCGACGATTCGGGTCTGTGCGTGGATTACCTCAATGGTGCGCCCGGCCTGTATTCCGCGCGTTACAGCGGCGGCCACGGCGACGCCGTGGCGAACAACGCCAAGCTGCTGCACGCGCTGGATGGCGTGCCGACCGAGCAGCGCGGCGCATTCTTCATCGGCGTGCTGGTATTGCTGCAGCACGCCGAAGACCCGGCCCCGCTGATCGCCGAAGCCCGCTGGCACGGCCGCATCCTCACCGAGGGCCGCGGCACGGGCGGCTTCGGTTACAACCCGATCTTTCTGCCTGAAGGCCATACACAGAGCGTCGCCGAGATGGACGACGCGCTGAAGAACCGCCTCAGCCATCGCGGCCAGGCGCTGGCCCTGCTGCACGAACGGCTGCACGAACTTCGCCACGCATGAGCCTGATCGCGCCGCCGCTGTCGCTGTACATCCACATGCCGTGGTGCGTGAAGAAGTGCCCGTACTGCGACTTCAACTCGCACGGCCTGCGCAGCGAACCGCCGCCCTACGCCGACTACATCGACCACCTGCTGGCCGACCTCGACGCCGATCGCGCCGACTTTGCCGCCGCACTCGAAGACCGCCCGGGCATCAGCCGGCCTGTAACCAGTGTGTTCTTTGGCGGCGGCACGCCCAGCCTGTTCTCGCCGGAGCTGATTGCGCGCCTGCTCGACGGCGTGCGCGAACGCCTGCCGCTGCAGGCCGACGCCGAAGTCACCCTGGAAACCAATCCCGGTACCGTCGAGCACGGCCGTTTCGACGGCTATCTGAAAGCCGGCGTCAACCGCATCTCGTTCGGCGTGCAAAGCTTCGACGACGACAAGCTGCGTCGGCTCGGCCGCATCCACTCGGCCAACGAGGCCGAGGCCGCCGTGAAATCCGCCCAGGACGCCGGTTACGAAAACATCAACCTCGACCTGATGTACGCCCTGCCGCAACAAACGCTGGACGGCGCGCTCGCCGACGTGGAACGCGCGGTCGTGCTGCAACCCACGCACATCTCGCACTACCAGCTCACGCTGGAACCGAACACCGCGTTCGCCGCCAACCCGCCGCCGCTGCCCGACGACGACCACGCCTGGGCAATGCAGGAAGCCTGCGAAGCTCGCCTCGCCGCCGCCGGCTACGGCCAGTACGAAATCTCCGCCTATGCGCAACCGGGCCGACGCTGCCTGCACAACCTCAACTACTGGCAGTTCGGCGACTACCTCGGCATCGGTGCCGGTGCGCACGGCAAACTCAGCGACACCGCCAGCGGCCAGGTGCACCGACGCTGGAAGGCACGCGGGCCGCGGGCCTACATGGAAGCCGCCGGTGGCCCCGGGCGGATTGGCGGCGACAACGTGGTGGCCGCCAGCGAGCTGCCGTTCGAGTACATGCTCAATGCGCTGCGCCTGATCGACGGCGTGCCGATGGCCGCGTTCGCCGAACGCACCGGGCTGCCGCCCCGGCACATCGCGGCGGGCCTTGCCGCCGCCCGCCAGCGCGGCTGGCTTCAGGACGATCCGCAACGACTGCACACCACCGCACTGGGACAGCGTTTCCTCAACGATGTGATCGGCAGCTTTCTCGTCTGAAAGCCGTCGCCCGGCCGATGGCGCCGCCGCGGCAACCGGCATAGACTTGCCGCTCCGGGGAAAATCAAGATCAGGTGCTTTTGCATGGATGTCGGACAGGATCGACGCCACTCGCTGGCGTCCCATCACGCCCGCCTCGAGCGCGGACCTTGGCCGGCACGTGCGCAGCGGCTGCTTGAAGCATGCCATGCGCAGTGCGTCGACGGACTGCATGAACCCCTGCGACGGTGCCTGAGCGAATTCGAGCGGCAATTGTTCGCGCTGGCAGAACGCGCGCACCGAGCCGCCGAGCAGCAGGATTATTTCGCCAGCCGTCAGCGCGTGCTGCAGGACCGCGCCATGTTCGAGGAGCGTTTCATCGCCCAGCTCGGCGTGGCACTGGGCAACCTCGACAAACCGCTCGTCAGGCCTGTCGAGCCCGTCGCCAGCAAGGCATGGACCTCGCTGGAGCTGCTCGATCCGGTCGAGCAGGAACTGGACATGGCGCTGGAACAACTGGGCGCGCGCGGCGATGCGCGTCACAGCAACGTGCTGCACGAGCTGGGATATCGCATGGCCGTGCTGGTGGCGATGCCGCCACTGGAAGGTGAGGCGCTTCCGCTGGGGCCGCTCGCACTGACCCGGGCGTTCCATCAGGCCAGCACCGCCCTGGAGCTGCCACTGAAGCATCTCCTGTTGTTGTTGCAGAGTTTCGACCAGTGGGTCATCCAGGCATTGGGTCCGCTGTACGACGTCGTCAACGCGCAGTTGCTGGCCGACGGAATCCTGCCGCATCTGCGCAGCCTGCCGGTGCCTCGCCGCACCGGCAAGCGCACCCGCGCGTCCGCGGCCGACGTGGCCACGACGGGTACGGCCGCAGCCGCCGACCCGGTGCCTGCGCCGGCCAGCGCAGGCAGCTCGTCCGGGGGTTCCATCGAGGTACTCGAGTCCTTGCGCGACCTGCTGGCCCGGCAACGCACAAATACCGGCGGCACACCGCGGCCAACCGCCCGCCCGCGCCGCCAGCGCCGATGAATTGCAGGTTGCGCTCGGCGCCCTGCAACAGCATCTCGCCCAGGTCACCGATCACGCCAGCAAGGAACTGCGCAGCGCAGCGCGTCTGCGCGAAGAATTGCTGACCCAGCTCAACCTCGGCAAACCCGCCGGCACGCCACCCACCCAACTGACCGGCGAACAGGGCGACACCGTGGAACTGGTCGCACGACTGTTCGAGCAGGTCGGGCAGCAACTGCAGCACGGCGGCAATGCCCAGGGTCTGCTCAGCGACCTGCAACTGCCGGTGCTGCGCATGGCGGTGGCCGACCACGACTTCTTCGAGAAACGCGAGCACCCGGCACGTCGGCTGCTGGACACGGTAACTGCCGCGGCAAACGACTGGCTCGACGGCAGCGACGACGAAAGCAACCGGCCGCTGGCGAACAAACTCGAACAACTGGTCAACCGCGCCAACCAGGAACCGCCGAGCGCCGGTCTGTACACCATGCTGCTGGCCGACATCGAACACCATCTCGGCCTGCTCACGCGCAAGGCGCAAGCCGCCGAACGACGCCACGTGGAAGCGGCGCAAGGCCGCGAGCGACTGGACCAGGCGCGGCACCGCGCTGGCGAACTGATGGCCGAGCGCTTCGCCCAGTCGCCTCCGCGCGGCCTGCTGCGGGCCCTGCTCGATCGCGCCTGGTCCGATGTGCTCGCACTGACCCTGCTGCGGCACGGCGAGGACAGCGACTCGTTCCGCGCCCAATTGGCGATCACCGACCAGTTGCTCGGGCGCCTGCCGGTGGAAGACCGACTGCAACTGCAGGTCGAGGTGGAGGCTGGCCTGCAGCAAATCGGCATGCACGCCGAGGAAGCGGTGCAGGTGGCGCAGCGGCTGCTCGGCGCGGGCACACCCGACTCCGCCGTGGAACTGCCCAGCGCCACCGACCTGGCAGTGCGCCTGAAACACCATCAGCGCCTGGGCGAACAACAGCAATCCGCCCCGCACGAACCGGCAGCGGTTCGTCCGGCAGTGACGGCGGCACAGGCACCGGAACCCAGTCCGCGCGAGCGCCGCATCGAACAGCACCTGCGCGAAGTGCCATTTGGCAGCTGGTTCGAATTCATCGACCCGACCACCGGACAGATCGCCCGACGCAAGCTGGCCTGGTATTCGCCGATGTCCGGGCGTTGCCTGATGGTCAGCCGGCGTGGCCAGCGCGGCGAGGAAATGACCCTGGCCCAGCTGGCCCATGAAGTCGCCAGCGGCCGCGTGTGCGAAGTGCCGGTGCAGTCCGGCAGCCTGCTCGATCGCGCGTGGCGCAGCCTCACCGGCAGCCTGCGCCAGTCGACCGAGCCACGTCCCAACCCGCCGGAGGCCGCGCGCCGATGAGCACTCCCAACCAGCGCCGGGCCGAGCGCAAGCGTGCCGGTGTCAACGCCATCGTGACCGACACGATCAGCGGCCAGCCGATCGGTCACCTGGGCAACCTGTCCAGCAGCGGGATGTTGCTGATCATCGCGCAGCCCCCGCGCAGCGAGGCGATCTACCAGGTCAGCATGAGCCTGCCTGGTTCGGGGCGCTTGCTGACCCAGTCGCAGCCGATCGAGATAGGCATCCAGGAGCAATGGCACGAAGCGGCCGCCAGCTCGGGGCAGATCTGGGCAGGCTACCGGATCGTGGCCATCACCGACGCCGATGCCGCCCGGCTGGACAGCTGGCTGAGCCAGGCCTGACACCTCACATTTTTGCGGTACCGGCAATCGCGCGGCATCATGGGGCGTCCGATTCCCTTCCCCGTTCATCACGACCTGTTCCGGCCCTGCACAAGCATCCGCTTGCGGCCCGTCGTCACGACGCGTGCAGACGTACGGAGTCATCGGTCATCCCGCCGCCGCAGGAGCCGCCATGCAAGACCCAATCGCCGCCCTCTATCCGCAACATCTGGCCACCGTGCGCGAGCGCGCCGACCAGGCACTCGCACTGGGCGGTTTCGATCACCTGCTGATCGCCGCCGGTACGCCGCCGCGCAAATTCATGGACGACCAGGACTACCCGTTCGTGGTCAACCCGCATTTCAAGCACTGGTTGCCGCTGACCGACACACCGGGCAGTTGGATCGCCTATACGCCGGGCAGCAAGCCGAGATTGATCTTCGTGCAGCCGCGCGACTACTGGCACGTGGTGCCGAGCGCACCGCACGGTTACTGGGTCGAACACTTCGACGTCACCATCGTGCGCAACGCCGCCGACGCCATCGCTGCCCTGCCCGCCGGCCATCGCGCGGTGATCGCGGCCACCTGTCCCGACGTGGACGGCATCGAGGCGAACAATCCGCCAACCGTGCTCGATTACCTGCACTGGCACCGCAGCTACAAGACGCCGTACGAACTGGCGCTGATGCGCGAGGCCAGTCGCGTCGGCACGCGCGCGCATCGCGCCGCCGAGGCGGCGTTCCGCGCCGGTGAAAGCGAGTTCGGCATCCACATGGCCTACCTCGCCAGCGCGCGCCAGACCGATGCGGAGCTGCCCTACGCCAGCATCGTCGGCCTCAACGAGCACGGTGCCGTACTGCACTACACGAACTTCGATCGCACGCCGCCCACGCAACATCGATCGTTCCTGATCGATGCCGGCGCCAGCGCCGCCGGTTATGCCAGCGACATCACGCGTACCTACGCCGCGTCGCATGCGCCCGAATTCCAGGCGCTGATCGACAGCGTCGACGCTGCGCAGCAAGGTTTCGTGGCAAAGGTGCGCGCCGGGCAGAGCTACTCCGATCTGCACATCCACGCCCACCACGTACTGGCTGGCGTGCTGCGCGAACATGGCTTCATCCGCATGAGTGCGGAGAACGCCGTCGAATCCGGCGTGACCGGCGCCTTCTTCCCGCACGGCCTCGGCCATCCCATCGGCCTGCAGGTGCACGACGTCGCCGGCTTCCAGCAGAGCGAACGCGGCGGCAGCATCGCGCGCCCGGATGGCCATCCGTACTTGCGCATGACCCGCATGCTCGAACCGGGCATGGTGGTCACGATCGAACCGGGCCTGTACTTCATCGACATGCTGCTGGGTGAATTGCGCGACAAGCCGATCGCCGCCGACATCGACTGGGCCAGGGTGGGCCACTTCAGCCAGTACGGCGGCATCCGCATCGAGGACGACGTGGTGTGCACCGACGGCGCACCGGAAAACCTCACCCGGGATGCGTTCGCGCAACGCTGAATCACTCGCCCATCCCGGAGGCGGCTCCGCTCGCGACGGTTGTTCGGGTGAAGTCGACCGCGGCGAGTGCGCGGCCCGCGCCTAGTCCGGCAAGCGCGGCACGCCGTGCTGGTCGCGCTCCTCGATCGCGATCGGATGCGTGTCGGGCTGCGCCGGCTGGGGTGCCTGCGCCAGCGGTGTGACCGCGTCGCCACGGGCGAACGCCAGTGCGTTGCGATAGCAACGTTGTGCCTGCACGGCATCGCCCTGCCCGGCGAACGCGTCGCCGAGGGCTTCCCACGCGGCCCCGCCCGGTGCCAGCGCGAGCGAGCGCTGCAGATGCTGGTGCGCCTTGCCCCACAGCTTCAGCCGCACGCACATGCGCCCGAGCGTGAGCAACAGGCGGGCGTCGTTCGGGTGAGCGTCCAGCCAGCCTTCGGCGCGGTGCAGGCGCGCTTCGAGGTCGTCGCCGGGCAGGCTGCCGTAGGTTTCGACCAGCAGCGGCGACCATTCGCGGCGCAGCGCGGATTCGACCTCGTCCATCGCTGGCAGGGTCAGCCCGAACGACGCCGCGCGGCGTGCGTAGGCATCGATCACCGCGGGCACGCGGCGCTGCGCCTTGGGCAGTTGCGACCACAACGTATTGAGCACGGCTCCGTCCGTCGTGGCGTTGATGGTGGCGACCAGCACCTGCGCTTCCAGCGCGGCATAGGCACGGCTGCCGAGCGCGCCGCTTTTCTGCAGCGGGTCGAGCGCGGCACGCGCGCGCCGCAGGTCGCCATTGGCCAGCGCCGCCAGCACCAGTTCGCGCCAGCCACCCGGGGTCAGCGCGCCCTTCTCCGATTCGGGGATCAGCAGCGCGAGCGCCTCGGCCGATTTGCCTTCGCGACGCAGCACGCGGGCGCGCAGGACCCGCGCGGCCCGTGGCGAGGATTGCGCGGCCTGGTCCAGCGCTTCCAGCGCGCGGCCGGGTTCGCCACGGCGCGAGGCCGCCTCGGCCGAAGCCAGCAGGGCCGGACCGCGCAGGCTGTCCAGCCGCGACGCGCGATTGAGGTCGCGCTCGGCGTCGCCATGACGACCTTCGATCAGCGCCAGCAGGCCTTCGCCCAGACGCTGCTGGCTGAGCCGCCGATGCCGCCGCGAGAACGCGCCGAACGGCCAGCGCGCCAGACGCCACAACGCGGTGAGCAACGCCCACGCCAGCAGCAGGATCAGGATCGCCGCGATCACCGTGGTTTCCACCCGCCAACCGCGCAGGCGAAGCAACACGTAGCCGGGATCTTCGGCCACCCAGTGCCAGCCGAACGCGGCCAGCGCGGCGATCACCACCAGCAGCAGGATCCAGCGCCAGACCCTCATGGCCGGGTTCCACCCGTCGCGGCACTGCTGGCGTGCGTCGGCGCGGAAACCGAGCTGGCCGCGGCCGGACTCAACGCATGCACGGCACGCAAGTTGCGCAATTCGGTCAGCGCGGCCCCGAGTTGCACCGGTGCGTTCGCCGGCAGCTGGCCAGCCAGTTGCCTGAGCGTGTCGCGCGCCTGCCGCACCGCCGGCGCACTGCCGTCGAACTGGCTCGACAGGCTGGCATCCACGCGCTGCAGCGCCGCCGCATAAGCCTTGCTGTCGTAGGCCAGCAGCGCAGCCTGCGCCTGCGCCAGATCGAGTGCGGCAAGCTCCCGTGCGAAACGCGCGTCGGCAACCGCCAGCGGCGCGCCGTTGTCGCGCTTGACGCTGATCACGCCGGCCAGCGCGTGACCGATGCGCGACCACGCATCCTGCGTCGCGGTGGCATCCGGCGCATCGTTCGGCTTCAACGGCAGCGTGGCCAGCTCGCCACGCAGTGCGGTCAGCTGCTGCAGTGCGCCGGCCTGGCTGGCCGGCTGGCTCTTCGCCAGCGCCTCGCGTTCGGCGTTGACGCTCTGGCGCAAGCCGCCGAACGCGCCGTCGTTGACGGCCGCCAGCGTCTGGTCGGCCAGCGCATAAGCGGCGGCCGCACCTTGCGCGTCGTGGAACAGGGTGTAGCGTTCGGCGCCCATGCGCAGCAGCGATTCGGTTTCGTCCAGCAGCATCGCGTCGTGACCGGACAGGCTTTTCTCGGCGAGCTTGGCCACGGCATCTTCGAGCTGGCGCGTGCGCTCGCCCTGGCCAAGCAGTTCCTCGCGCAGCGAGCGATTGACCTGGACGGCATCGTCCAGCCGCTGGTTCAGGCTGCTGCGCTGGTCGCCGAGCGTGGCCAGCGTGGTTTCGAGCGTGCCCACGCGCTGCTGCAAGTTGCTCACGCCCGCGCTGTCCGCGGCGCGACCCTGTTCCTGCTGCCATTGGCGCCAGCCGATGTAAGCGCACGCCGCCAGCGCGAGCAACGACAGCAGGAGGGCCAGCGCGAGGCTGCCGCCGCGCGTGCGCGATGCCGGCCGTGCCGTCGCGGGTCGTGGCGGACGTGCCGGCAACGGATCGACCGGCACGGGGTCAGGACGGACGCCCTCGGGCGCGGCGGGCTCGTTCGGCTTGTCTGCGTTGCTCATGCGCGCATGCTAGCAGCCCATACGCCTGCGTTCGTAGCACCAACTCGTGAAGGACTTCAGCGCGCGCGCCGTGCCGCATCGAGCAGATCGGCCGACAGCGCCGAGCCAGCCAGCACGATACGGACAAACCCCGCGGCGCGGGCGGCATCGGCCAGTCGCTCGCTGCTGACCACCGCCGTCGCCGCAGTCAACCGAGCCCATGCCGGCGCCGGCAACAACTGCCGCAGGTTCTGCAGCGCCTCCGCACTGGACAGGAGCACGCGCGCCGAGCCCGGCAGCTGCAGCAGTGCATCGATATGGCGACGGTCCAGCCGTGGCGGCACCCGCCGGTACACATGCACTTCGCGCAATTGCGCACCTAGCGCGCCCAGTTGTTCGCGCAAGACACCGCGGCCGCCGGAGGCACCGATCAAGGCGACGTGGAGCCCCTGCAGGTCCTGCAGCGCGGTGTGCGCGAGCAGGCCTTCGCTATCCTGCCGCGACGGCGCCAACGGCCTGTCGATACCGCAGCGGCGCAGCGCGCGCGCGGTGCCCCGACCCACCGCAAGCACGGTCGCTTTCGTTTGCAACGACGTCAACGCAGCGGCATGACGCACGGCCGCCGGGCTGGTGAAGATCAACAACTCATCGGCCAGCGCTCCGCGCATGCCGGCGCGCGCTGCGGCTTCATCCGCCGCGGCGCGCAAGGCCAGCCCCGGCAGAAGCAAGGACACCCCGCCGAGCGCGCGCACGCGCCGCGCCAACGCCGCCGCGGTCCCCGCAGGACGGGTGATCACCACGGTCCGGCCGCGCAAGTGTTCGCTGTTCACGGGAACCTGTTGCCGCATTTGCATACCGTATCGGGCCACTGCGATGGCTCCAGTGTAGCGGCCGCCCTACACTGGGCGGTTCCTCCCTTCCCCACGGACCCCGATCACGTGACCACGACCGACCACGCCGCCGCGCAGGCGCAGCAGCTGATCCAGTTCATCCGCGACGAAATACCGCTGGCCCACGCGATGGACCTGCAACTGGCCCATTGCGACGACGACATGCTCAGCCTGAGCGCGCCACTGGCGCCGAACGTCAACGACAAGGGCTGCGCGTTCGGCGGCAGCCTGGTCAGCCTGATGACGCTGAGTGGCTGGGCGCTGGTGGAATTGGCGCTGCGCCGGCGCGGCATCGACTGCGACGTGTTCGTGGCCGAATCCAGCGTGCGCTATCTCGCACCGTTGTGGGGCGATTTTCGCAGCGACGCGCGGCTGCCCGCCGACACCGACTGGGCCACCTTTTTCAGCACGCTGGCTGCACGCAACAAGGCCCGCATCAGCGTCGACTGCGTGGTGCATGGCGATGACGGCAAGCCGGCCAGCACGCTCACCGCGCGCTACGTCGCCAAACGCCGGGGCTGAACCGCCATCGGTCGATTGAGGCAGAATGGCCGGGTAATCACCGGGGGAGGACCCACCATGCGCCGCATCCTGAACCATCTCGCCGCACTGTCCGCTCTGTCCGTGTTGCTGCTCACCGGCTGCGCCACCCAGACGCGCAGCAACACGCTGACCAACACGCTCAAGGCTTACGGCAGCACGCTGCGCTGGGGCGATTTCCAGAGCGCGGTGCAGTTCATCGACCCGGCCATCCGCAGCGCCCATCCGCTGAGCCGGCTGGACCTGGCGCGCTACCAGCAGGTGCGGGTGAGCGAGTACGACGATGGTGCCGGCCCGGTGCCGGATGGCGAGTTTGGCGCACGGCAGATCGCACAGATCAGCGTGATCAACGTCCACACCCAGGCCGAACGCACCATCGTCGACCACCAGACCTGGCGCTACGACGAAAAGTCCAGGCACTGGTGGCTGACCAGCGGTCTGCCGGATATCACCCAGGATTGAAACCGGATGCCGCATGCCGATCGCGGCATGCCCGTATAATCGCCGGTTTACCCTGAGCGGCGCGCCCGGCGCGCGAAGTGGACTGACGATGAACGATTTCCTGCACAAACTTCCCGACTTCATCGGCCATCACGTGGCCTTGTCGGCGCTGTTCGTGATCCTGCTGCTGGCACTGATCGTCATGCAGATCAGCACGCTTTTCAGCAAGGTCAGGGAGCTGACCCCGGCCGGACTGACCGCGCTGATCAACCGCGAGAACCCGCTGCTGATCGACCTGTCGTCGATCGCCGATTTCGAGAAGATGCATGTACCCGGCGCCAGGCAGGTGGCCATGAGCCAGTTCGATCCGGAAAAGAAGGATCTGGCCAAGGCCAAGGAGTTGCCGGTGGTGGTGATGGACAAGGACGGTCGTGGCAACTCGGTCAAGGCCGCACAGCGGCTGGTCAAGGCCGGTTTCGTCAAGGTCCACACGCTGGGCGGCGGCGTGCTCGCGTGGCACGCGGCGCAGTTGCCCGTGGCCAAAGGCAACAAGTAGGCGCGCGTGCGGGAGCGGCTTCAGCCGCGATGGTTCTTCGACAGCGTGGAAAGCATCGCGGTCGAAACCGCGCCCACGATCAGAGATCGTGGATGCCGGCACGCCCGGCGATGATCTGCGCCAGCACGTCCGGCGCGTACTCGAACGAATCGTAGTACAGCCGTTCCTCCGGCAGGCCGGCGGCGAGGAACAGCGGGTGCGCGGCGTCGACCATCGCCGGCGGCCCGCTCATGTACAGATCGTGGCCGGACAGGTCGGGCTGATCCTGGAGCACCGCCTCGTGCACCAGCCCCACCCGCAGACCCGCGGCCAGCGCGGGATCGGACACCACCGGGTGGAAGCGCAGATTCGGCAGCTCGCGCGCCCAGTGCTCGGCCAGCGGGCGCAGGTACAGATTCGCCGTCGTGCGCGCCCCCCAATACAGCTCCATCGGCCGACGCGTACCCAGTGCGATGAAATGCTCGACGATCGCCTTGACCGGCGCGAAGCCGGTGCCGCCCGCCATGAAGATCATCGGCCGCTCGGAATCCTCGCGCGGCACGAAGGTACCCAGCGGGCCCTCGATGCGCAGGTGATCGCCGACCGCCAGGGTATCGTTGACCCACGACGTGAAGCCGCCCCCGGCAACGTGGCGCACGTGCAATTCGATCATGCCGTCCGCCTGCGGGCCGTTGGCGACCGAGAACGGCCGGCGCTTGCCGTCCTCCAGCAACACATCCAGGTACTGGCCCGGCAGCCGGTTGAGCCGGCGCTCGCCGTGCGCCGGCAACAGGCGCAAGCCGACCACATCCGTCGCCAGCCGCCATTTCTCCGTCACCACCATGCCGAGCTGACGCCGCGCGATGTCCTCCACCGAGGTCACCTCGCGCGCCTCCAGCAACAAGTCGCTGGTCGGCACCGCCTGACACGGCAACACCGCATGCTGCGCCAGCGCGCTGGCGCTCAGGGCCAGTGGCGGATTGCGCGGATACTCGCACGCCCCCTGCAACAGGGTCGCCTTGCAACTGCCGCAAACTCCCGCGCGACACGAATAGGGCAGCGCCACGCCCGCGCGCTGCGCCGCCTCCAGCACGGTTTCGCCAGGGGCCACCGAAAACCGGCGGCCGGAAGATTTGAGAGTGACGGTATGCACCAGGCACATTGTCGCGGTGATCGCAGCGGACAACAATGCAGGGCCACCCCGCAGGAATCAATCATGAGCATCTGGAAACAACCGACCGACCTGGCTCGCCTCAACGGCTGGAGCGCGAACACCATGATGGAGACGCTGGGCATCCGCATCACCGCGGTCGGGGACGACTGGCTGCAGGGCACCATGCCGGTCGACCAGCGCACGCACCAGCCGTACGGCCTGCTGCACGGCGGCGCCTCGGTGGCGCTGGCCGAAACCCTTGGCAGCACCGCCGCCATGCTCACGCTCGATCCGGAGAAAGAGGCCGCCGTGGGCCTGGACATCAACGCCAACCATTTGCGTGGCGTGCGCAGCGGCACCGTCACCGGCACCGCCCGGGTACTTCACCTGGGCCGCACCACCCAGGTGTGGGAGATCCGCATCGAGAACGAGGATGGCGCACCGGTATGCATCTCGCGCATCACCATGGCGGTGATCGCCTCGCGCGTCGTGAACCCGCGTTGATGGCGTTTTCCCGCGAGCGACCTCCTCTCACCTCGATCCCCTCACCCGGACGCAAAGGGCGCCTCGTTTCATGACGGCGGACGCGCCATATGCCAACCTCACACCCGACCTGGTGCTCGACGCGGTCGCTGCCTGCGGCTTGTGGCCGGATGGCCGCCTGCTCGCCCTGAACAGTTACGAAAACCGCGTATGGCAGGTCGGGCTGGAACAGGCCGCAGCCGAGCGACCACAGCCGGTGATCGCGAAATTCTACCGGCCCGGCCGCTGGAGCGACGCGGCGATTGCCGAGGAGCACGCCTTCGCGCAGGAGCTGGCCGACGCTGAATTGCCGGTCGTCGCGCCGCTCGCCTTCGATGGTCACACGCTCCTGCACCACGGCGGCTTCCGCTACGCCCTGACCCCGCGTCGCGGCGGGCGCGCCCCCGAGCTGGAAGCGCTCGACCAGTTGCAGTGGCTGGGCCGCCTTATCGCACGCATGCATGTCGTCGGTGCGCGCGCGCCGTTCGCCCATCGCGGCAAACTCGATCGCGACACCATGGTGTTGCAACCGATGCAGGCGGTACTCGACTCGTCCTTGCTGCCCGCCTCGCTGCAGACGAACTACCACGCCGCGGCGACACGGCTCGATGCCGCCATCGACGCACGCACACGAGCGATCGGCCCGCTGCGGCAACTGCGCCTGCATGGCGACTGTCACCCCGGCAACCTGCTGTGGACCGACGCCGGCCCGCATTTCGTCGACTTCGACGACACGCGTACGGGGCCGGCCGTGCAGGACCTGTGGATGCTCGCCAGCGACGGGCGCGCGATGGAAGCGGTGCTCGAGGGTTACCGGCAGTTTCGCGATTTCGATGACGCCGAATTGATGCTGATCCCGGCCCTGCGCGGCATGCGCCAGTTGCACTACGCCGGCTGGATCGCCGCGCGCTGGCACGACCCGGCCTTTCCCGCCGCGTTCCCGTTCGCCGCCGAATCGCGCTGGTGGGAGCAGCACCTCGCCGACCTGCACGAGCTGGCCGACGAACTCGAATAGCCTTCATCATTGCGGGAGCGACCTCGATCGCGAAGCTTGCCGACACACCATCGCGACTGATTCGCTTCCGCGGAAATCACCCTTGCCATTCACGTCATCCCCCTTATGGAGTTCCACATGCGCACCACCCTGTTCCGCCTGATCGGCGTCCTCGAAATCGCTGGCGGCTTGTATGGCGTGGCGGCGATGCTGCATCGACTGCTGCCGTTCGGTGCGCACGGCAGCGTGATCGCGCTGATCGGCCTGGCGTTGTACGGATTCGTGCTGGCTGCCGGCGTGCAGCTGGTCGCCGGCAGCGAACACGGCGTGCGCCTGTCGCGCTGGGCGCAGTTGCTGCAGTTGCCGCTGATCGCGCTGCCGGTCTTCAGCTACGCGTTGCATTGCGGCGCCTTCGTGAACGTGTTTGCCACCTTGCAGGCCGCGCCACGAATGGGCATCGACTGGCACTTCGGCAGCCAGGGTTTCGTGCTGGCGGTGGCCGGTCCGTCGGTGCCGCGGCTCGGCGTCAACCTGCTGGCGTTGCTGTCCTGGCTGGCGCTGCGGCTGCGCTGACTTCCTGCAACGCGGGACAAAGTCGGGGCGACGCCACCAGCTATCATGGCGGGATGAATACTCCCGCCGCCCTGCCCGTCATCCGCCTCAAATCCGATCGCAGCCCCGGCCATCCATGGGTGTGGTCGGCGCAGATCTACAAGCCGGAATCGAAACTGCCGCCGGGCAGCGTGGTCGAGGTGCAGGATGCGAAGGGCCGCTTCGTCGGCCGCGCATTCTGGAACGGCCATGCACGCATCGCATTGCGCCTGCTCGACACGCATCCCGACGCCAGCATCGACGCCGACTGGATCGCCGCACGCATCGCCCAGGCGGTCCGGCTGCGACGCGACTGGCTGCAACTGGACGATGCCAGCGACGCCTGGCGCGTAGTGCACAGCGAGGGTGACGGGCTTTCGGGCCTGATCGTCGATCGTTACGCCGACATTCTGGTGGTCGAGTATTTCGCCGCCGGCATGTGGCGTTTCCGCGAGGCGATCCACGCCGCGTTGCTCACGCATTTCCCCACCGCGCAGCTGTACTGGTTCGCCGAGTCGCACGTGCAGAAGCAGGAATCGTTCGACGTGCGCAGCCCCGACGTGCCGGCGCCGTTCGAGGTGCACGAGCACGGCCTGCGCTTCCACGCCGCGCCGGGCTCGGGCCACAAGACCGGCTTCTTCGCCGACCAGCGCGACAATCGCAAGCGTTTCGCCGAACTGGCCAGGGGCCGCCGCGTGCTCGACCTGTGCTGCAACGCCGGCGGATTCGCCGTGCACGCGATGGCAGCCGGTGCGCGCGAAGCGGTCGGCGTGGATCTGGATGCCGGCATCCTCGACGTGGCCCGCGCCAACGCCGCAGCGAACAACGTGGCCGTGACGTTCGAGCAATCGGACATCTTCGACTGGGTGCGCGCGGCGGTGGCGCGCGGCGAACGCTACGATGCCGTGGTTCTCGACCCTGCAAAGCTCACCCGCGACCGCAGCAAGGTGATGGACGCGCTGAAGAAATACTTCGCGATGAATCGGATGGCGCTGGACATCATCCCGCCCGGCGGTCTGCTGCTGACCTGCTCGTGCACCGGCCTGGTCGGTGAAAGCGAGTTCCTGGAAATGCTGCGCCGGGTCGCGCTCAATGCCGGCCGCGAGATCCAGGTGCTGGAAGTGCGCGGCGCCGGGGCCGACCATCCGTTCCGCACCGACGTGCCGGAAGGCCGTTATCTGAAAGCGGTGTTCTGCCGCGTCGATTGATCCGCAACGCATCGATCGCCGCTTGGCTCACGCCGAATTGACCGCCACTGCGCACACTGCGCAGCATGGTCAGCACGCCGAGCGACATCGATCCCGAACTGCGGCGCGAGGTGCGTGCGGTCGGCCTGGTGTATGTCAACGACGCGCAACCGGGTATCCGGCGGCTGCGACGCGGCAAGGGTTTCGGCTATCGCGGCGTCGATGGCAAGGCGATCGGCGATCGCGCCGAGCTGCAACGCATTCGCGCGCTGGCGATACCGCCGGCGTATGCCGACGTGTGGATCTGCGTCAACCCGCGGGGCCATCTGCAGGCGACCGGCCGCGACGCGCGCGGACGCAAGCAGTACCGCTATCACGCGCATTGGCGCCAACTGCGCGATCACGGCAAGTTCGATCGGTTGCTGGCATTCGGCGCGGCGCTGCCGAAGTTGAGGCGCCGCGTGCGCCGCGACCTCGCCCTGCCCGGTCTGCCACGCGAAAAGGTGCTGGCACTGATCGTGCGCCTGCTCGATGAAACACTGATCCGCATCGGCAACGACAGCTACGCGCGAGACAACCAAAGCTATGGCCTCACTACCCTGCGCTCGCGCCATGTGCGTGCCGAGCGCGGTCGATTGCGCTTCGCCTTCCGCGGCAAGAGCGGGCAGGAGCGCGAAGTGGAGTTGAGCGACAAGCGCCTCGCCCGCATCGTGCGCCGCATGCGACAACTGCCGGGCCAGCGCCTGTTCCAGTATCTGGATGACGACGGCCGGCGCCAGCCGATCGACTCCGGCGAGGTCAACGACTACCTGCGCGACGCCTGCGGCGAAGAGTTCAGCGCCAAGGATTTTCGCACCTGGGGTGGCACGGTGCAGGCCGCCGGCGTGCTGGCGTGCACGCCGCTGCCGGGGCGGGGTGGCGAACGCGCCCGGCGTACCGCCCTCGCTACCGCGGTGAAGCAGGTTGCCGGCCTGCTCGGCAATACGCCGGCGGTGTGCCGCGCCTCGTATATCCACCCGCAGATCATCGCGGGCTGGCAGGACGGCAGCCTGGCGAAAACCATTCCCGTCGGCAGTGCCAGTCATCCTCGCCAACTGGAACAATGCACGCTGAGATTCCTGCGACGACGGCTGCGCTCGTAACCTGCCTCCCGCGCAACCGCATCGTCCTCAGGCGCTGCGCGGCAGCCGTCCGCGCAGCGAGGCCGCATCGAACGGACCGGATTCGGCGATCAGTTCTCGCGCGGCATCAACCTGATCCCACGTGTTCCACAGCAGCACGCCGCACACGCGGTTGCCATCGAGGTAATACACCACACCCTCGCGGTTCGGCTCGCGCCAGTCCTCGACCACCTGCAACCGCGTGTCGAGCAGGCCGACCGCCTCGTAGCCGAGGTCGAACAGGTCGGAATAGAAGAACGGCAACGTGGCGTACTCCTCGGCAGCACCGGCCATGGCACGGCCGGCGAACCGGCCCATGCCGACGGCGGCGTCCTCGTGCTCCACGCGCAGGCGTCGATCCAGCGCCGGACTGTGAAAGTTGGCCACGTCGCCGGCCGCCCAGATGTCCGCATCGCTGCTGCGCAGTTGCGCGTCGACCACGATGCCGTTGTCGACGGCGAGCCCGGCCTGTTCGGCCAGCGCTGTATTCGGCGTCACGCCAAGACCGGCGACTGCCGCCTCCACCAGCATCACCGTGCCGTCGGACAGCACCAGGTTCACACCGCCATCGGCCGCCGAACCATCGACCACGCGAATTCCGCTGCGCACGTCCACGCCATGGTTGCGGTAATACTCGTCGAGGTAGCGCGCCAGTCCATCGGGGTAGCGTCCGGCACCGACCGTCTCGCCGGGAAACAACAGCGTCACCCTGCAGCCGATGCCGCACAGCGACGCGGCCAGCTCGCAGCCGATGAAGCCGCCGCCGATCACCGCGACATGGGCGCCTGCCACGGCGAATCGACGCAGCCTCTGGTAGTCGTCCATCGTGCGGAAGTGGATCACCCGCTCGCCGCCGTCGAACGGCAAGCGACGCGGCGTGGCGCCGGTGGCCAGCAGCAGGCGGCGATAGCGGTAGATGTCGCCGTGATCGTCCATCGCCATGCGTGCCATGCGATCCAGCGACATGATGCGTCGACCGGCGTGCAGCTGCGCGCCGCTTGCGCCTGTGCCCAGGTCGATATCGTCGAGCGACCCGCCACCCTTCCACAGGGCCTTGGACAGCGGCGGCCGCCGGTACGGGGGATGCGGCTCGTCGCCGACAATGCCGATATCCGCGCCCGCATCCGCTTCGTGGATCGCCTTGGCCGCCGCATCGGCGGCCATGCCGGCGCCGATGACCAGGTAGTCGTGGACATGTTCCATGAGCCTCTCCCGCTGCGATGGTTGCCTTTCATCATGCGCCGCTGCGACGGACTTTTCCCGTGACGCCGGCACTCTGGCGCAACGGATGAGACAGCCCGACGTACACTGGACGCCTTCACGAGGGAAAACGTTCCATGCCCACCAACATGCTGTTGATCATCCTGCTGGTTATCGTCGCGCTGTCGCTGCTGTTGCAGGTCGTCGTGCTGTTGCGCGGCCGTGGCGATGCGAGCGTGGGCATGAAGCTGGACGCGCTGAAGGACGACGGCGCCCGCGTCGAACGCACCCTGCGCGAGGAGCAGCGCGCCGGCCGCGAGGAATTGCAGCAAGGCTTCGACCGCTTCCGCGGCCACCTCGGCGAACAGCTCCTCGGCATGTCGCAGCAACAGGTCGAGCGCATCGACGGTTTCGGCCAGCGCCTGAACCTGCTTACCGAGCGCACCGACACCGGCTTGCAGGCGTTGGCGCAGCGACTGGCCGAAGATGCGCGCAAGAGCCGGGAGGAAACCACGCTCGCACTCAACCATTTCGGCGAGCAGCAGCAGCACCGCTTCGCCGCGCTCAGCGCCGAGCACGAGAAGCGCATGGGCGAGGTGCGCGCCACGCTGGAGACCAAGCTCGGGGCGATCCAGCAGGACAATGCGGCCAAGCTCGAGCAGATGCGTGCGACCGTCGACGAGAAGCTGCAGAGCACGCTGGAGACGCGGCTGGGCCAATCCTTCCAGCTGGTTTCCGAACGGCTGGAGGCGGTACAGCGCGGCCTGGGCGAGATGCAGAACCTGGCGATCGGCGTCGGCGACCTGAAGCGCGTGCTGACCAACGTGAAAAGCCGCGGCATCCTCGGCGAGGTGCAGCTCGGTGCGCTGCTCGAACAAATGCTCACCGCCGAGCAATACGAGTCCAACGTGATCACCGTGCCCGGCAGCAACGAACGAGTCGAGTTCGCGATCCGCATGCCCGGCCAGGGCGAGGGCGAACACATCCTGTTGCCGATCGACGCGAAGTTCCCGATGGAGGACTACCAGCGCCTGCTCGAAGCGCACGAGAACGCCGACCTCGAGGCCGCCGGCATCGCCGGCCGTGCGTTGGAGATCCGCGTGCGCGAAGAGGCGCGGCGGATCAAGACCAAGTACATCGCGCCGCCGCACACCACCGACTTCGCCGTGCTGTTCCTGCCCACCGAAGGCCTGTTCGCCGAGGTGATCCGCCGGCCGGGGTTGTTCGAACTGCTGCAGCGCGAGCACCGTGTCACCGTCGCCGGCCCGACCACGTTGAGCGCGTTGCTCAATAGTCTGCAGATGGGTTTTCGCACCTTGGCGATCGCCAAACGCAGCAGCGAAGTGTGGGCGCTGCTCGGCGCGGTGAAGAACGAATTCGGCAAATTCGGTGTGGTGCTCGAAAAGACCCGCAAGCAACTCGATGCCGCCCGCAACAGCATCGACAGCGCGGGCCAGCGCACCCGCGCAATCGAACGCAAGCTGCGCGGGGTGGAGACGCTGTCGGGCGAAGTCACCCAGCAGTTGCTGGGCGATGTGCCCGCGCTGGACGACAGCGACGACGATGCCGGCACCCCATAGGCGATGCCACCCGCCGCGGCGCCGGATCCCGCAACGCAGACGCGGTATGGCGCGGGCGCTAAACTGGCGTTTCCGCCAACCCGAGATATCCGCATGAGCGATCAGCGCAACCCGAACGACGTCAGCCAGGACCAAGCCGAAGACGCCGTGCGCGTCCTGCTGCGCTGGGCCGGCGAGGACCCGACGCGCGAGGGCCTGCTCGACACGCCCAAGCGCGTGGTCAAGGCCTATCGCGACTGGTTCTCCGGTTACGAATCCGACCCGGGCGACTACCTGCGCCGCACCTTCAAGGAAGTGGCCGGCTATGACGAGATGGTGGTGTTGCGCGACATCGAGTTCGAGAGCCATTGCGAGCACCACATGGCACCGATCGTCGGCCGCGCCCATGTCGGCTACCTGCCGACCAGCCGCGTGGTCGGCATCAGCAAGCTGGCCCGCGTGGTGGATGGATTCGCGCGCCGCTTCCAGGTGCAGGAGAAGCTCACCGCGGAAATCGCCCAGTGCATCCAGGAAACCCTGCAACCGGCCGGCGTGGCGGTGGTGATCGATGCCAGCCACGAGTGCATGACCACCCGCGGCGTGCACAAGCGCGGCGTGTCGATGGTGACCAGCCAGATGCTCGGGACCTTCCGCGACGACGCGCGCACCCGCGCGGAATTCCTGCAGTTCATCGGCATCCACGGCGGCCACCGCTGAACGTGCGGCTGCACTGCGCCACGCTGGCCTTTCTGCTGGCGTCGTCGGCCACGCTCGCTCAGGACACTCGCTCGGAATACCTGCAGCTGTTCGACAGCAATGGCGATGGCCGGGTCAGCGAGGCCGAATATCTGGCCTACATGGGCCGGAGCTTCCAGAGCATGGACAGCAACGGCGACGGCACCATCGAAACCGCCGAGCTGCCCGGTGGCCGCGGCCGGCCGATCACGCTGGCGGCCTTTCATGACAACCTGCGCAACCAGTTCCACAAGCTCGACCGCAACCGCGACGGGTATCTCGACGCGCGCGAACTGACCGCACCGCCGCGTTGAGCCCACGGTTCCACGCGGCCGTTGCACGCTGCGCCATAGCTGGTTTTGCAGGATCTATACCGAAATCGCCAGCCGTTCGGAGCGGTACAACTGGATCGTCGCCAGCACCGCAACCACCGCTGCCGCCAGGCTGCCCGCCAGGCACAGGCCGACTTGTTCGGCGGTGACGCCGTCGCCGCGCAGCAATTGCATGATGCCGAGGTTCTGGCCCAGCAACGGCACCGCGTACATCCACGCCTGCGCCTTGATCGGCATGAACGACAGTACGGCGCTGGGGATGATCGGCACCAGCATCAGCAGCGAGATGTAGGTTTGCGCTTCGCGATAACTCTTGGCGAACGCCGCCACCATCGACTGCAGCGCAGCCAGCAACAACACCAGCGGCAACATCAGCAGCAGCACGTACGCGGCGAAATGCACACCGAGATCCAGCTCCATGCCGATCTTCTCGGCGGGAATGAACTGACCGACCACGGCGAACGCCAGCAGAGTGACCAGCAGGCTGACGATCGAGAACCCGCAGATCGCCGCCAGTTTGCCGCACAGGATTTTCCAGCGCGGCACCGGGTTGGCGAACAGCGGCTCCAGCGACTGCCGCTCGCGCTCGCCGGCGGTGAGGTCGATCGCCAGGTACATGCCGCCCATGAAGATGGTGATCACGAAGAAATACGGCAGCATCGCGAACAGCAGCACGGCGCGCGATTGCGGCGTGGCCTGATCGCGCCTGGCCACTTGCAGCGGCCACGCCGTCCCGGGCGACATCCCGCGCGCGACCAGCCGCATCGCACCCTGTTGCCGCGCGTAGCTTTCGACCAGGCGGGTTACCCGTTCCACCGAGGTGTTCGCGTCGCGCTGCGAGGAATCGTAGAACAGCTCGACCTGTACCGGTTCGCCCTTGCGCCAGGCCTTGCCGTAATCGGCGGCGATGCGCAGCACGACATCGGCGTCCTGCTTGCGCACCGTTTGCGCCGGATCCGCCACCGCCGCTCCCGGCACGACGCCGCCGGCCTTCAGTGCATCGACCAGGTTCGGCGCGTACTCGGCTCCGATCACCGGCACGGGCAGCGGCTTCTCGGCCTTCTCCAGCTCGCGGTTGAGGGTGACGTTGAGCAGCAGCACCAGCAGGATCGGCCCCAGCAGCGGGCCGGTCAGGAAGGCGCTCATCAAGGTGCGCCGATCGCGCAGGTTCTCCTTCACCTCTTTCAGGAACACGGTGAGGAAGGCGCTGCGCCGCGGGGACTTGTTCACCGTGTTCATGCGGCGAGTCCCTCGTCGGTGCCGATGATCTTCACGAACGCGTCTTCCAGATTGGCCTCGCCGGTCTGTGCGCGCAGCGCATCCGGCGATTCGTCGGCGACCACGCGCCCGTTCGCGATCACCACGATGCGGTCACACAGCGCCGCCACCTCCTGCATGATGTGGCTGGAAAACAGCACGCAACGGCCTTCGCCCTTCAACCGCAGCATGAACTGGCGCAGCGCGCGCGTGGCCATTACGTCCAGGCCGTTGGTCGGCTCGTCGAGGATCACGTTGCGGGGGTCGTGCACCAGCGCGCGGGCTATCGCGGTCTTCACCCGCTGGCCCTGCGAGAAGCCCTCGGTGCGACGGTCGGCGATGTCGCCCATCTCCAGCGCCGCGATCAACGCCTCGCGGCGACTCTTCAGCAGCTCCTCCGGCAGGCCATGCAGTCGCGCGAAGTAGTCGATGTTCTCGCGCGCGGTCAGCCGTTTGTACAGCCCGCGCGCATCCGGCAGCACGCCGAGTTGACGGCGCACGCCGAGCGGGTCGACCGTCGCGTCGATGTCGTCGACCAGCACCTGTCCCCGATCCGGTGTCATCAGCGTGTAAAGCATGCGCAGCGCGGTGGTCTTGCCCGCGCCGTTGGGACCGAGCAGGCCGGTGATCTCGCCATCGCGTGCGGTGAAGCTGACGCCATCGACGGCCTTCACCGCACCGAATGCCTTGTGCAAACCCCTTGCTTCGATCATGGAGCAGCTCCTTAAGGGGTTGAACCGTTGAAGTCGATGAAGATCGGCGTCGGTTGCAGCCGGTCCAGACAACTGGCATCCAGCGTCCCGGGGTCGAGCTTCTCGACGAAATGCTGGATCAGCTGCGGCGTGCAGCCGGCCGCCATGACGCTGTGCGCCTGGCCCTTGAGCACCAGCACGCGCGCATTCGGCAAGCCTTTGGCCACCGCCTGGGCATAGCGCGGAGGTGTCACCGGATCGTACTGGCCGGCCAGCAGCAGCACCGGTTTGTCGGTCTTCAGCGGCTGATGGAAGTCCGCCGGACGCGTGCCCCTGGGCCACACCGAGCAAACCGCCTTGAGCGAGTCGATCATGCGCGTGCCCAGGATGGTGCCGGCATCCTGCGGACGCGGCGTCAGCAGGTCGGCATCCTCACTGCAGATCACCGAGTACTGCATGCCGCTGCCCATCAACTCGGACAACTCGCCGGCGAGGATCTTCGCCTGCCCCAGCAACGGCCCGACGTCGCCGTGGGCGGCCGCATCGATCGACAACGGCAGCAGCGCGGCGGTGGCCGGCGTATAGGCGAACATCCGCACCACGCTGGCGAGCGCGTCCTCGTTCAATACCCGCCTCACCGTCTGGTAGCTCTGCGGATCGCGGAAGCTGACCTCGTGCGGATTCGCCCGGAGCGCGTCGCGCAGCTGATACAGGGTCTGGTCAGGGTCGCCGAACTGCTTCTTGCAGGCCGGCACCGCGGTGCAGCGGGCGAACTGTGCCTTCAGTGCGTCGTCGAGATTGCGCGCAAAGTCCTCCCCGAGCACGGCCGTGTTCGGCACCACGCTGTCCAGCACCACGCTGCGCACCGCCTGCGGAAAACGTCGCAGGTACTGCTGCGCCATCCGGGTTCCATATGACACGCCGATCAGGTCGAACGCGGGCGACCCGAGCGCCTTGCGCACGTCCTCCAGGTCCTGCGCCGCGATGGTGGTGGTGTAGTAGCGCGGGTCGGCGTGGCCGGCCAGTTGCTGCAGGCAGACAGCGGCAGCGGCCCGCAACTTGGCGGCATCGAACGTGCTGTCGCCGGGCGCAGCCGTCTCGTCAGGTTCCTTGCAGTTGAGTGCATTCGAGCCGCCCGTGCCGCGCTGGTCCAGCAGCAACACGTGGCGATGCGCCAGCAGCGGCGTCAGCGTCGCCGCCACCGTGCCGATCGAGTCGGTTGCCGCCTGACCGGGACCGCCGGCAAGAAACACCAGCATGTCCTGGCTCACCACCTGGGCGCGCGAACGCAACACAGCCAGCTTCAACTTGATCGTGCGGCTGTGCGGATCGTCTCGGTTCTCCGGCACCGGAAACTCGCCACACCAGGCCGCCGTGCTCAGTCCGCTGTTCGGCTGGGCCAGGTCGCACGCGGCCAGCGTGAGCGAACCCAGCTTCCAGGTCCGCTCCCCCGGCTTGCCGGTGTCCGCAGGTGCGGTGGCCGAGGCGACCGGCGCAACCACCGGTTCGCGGGCATGGAGCTGGCTCCACGCCAGAAATTCCAGACCCATGACCATCGCCACGAGGATCGCGATTCGCCCACTCACCGTCATGCTTCCACCTCGCCGGGTACGAATATCGATTCGATCGGACGGCCAAACAACGTCGCGATCCTGAATGCGAGCGGCAAACCGGGATCGTACCTGCCCGTCTCGATCGCGTTGATGGTTTGGCGCGACACGTTCAGCTGCGCGGCCAGATCGGCCTGCGACCAGCCATGCTCGTTACGCAGTTCGCGCACATGGTTATTCATGTGTGGTGACTCCTGACCCGCGAGTAGCTGACGCCTGATCAGGCCCAGACCGCCGGCCCGCAACGGCCTGGCTATCCAGGTTGCGCTCTGATGACCATACCGGCCAGGCCGGAAAGGCTCTTTCGGCAGCAAGCCAGCCACCACCGGAACAGGGCCGGCGATGCCGCGGGATCGAGCAGTGAAGCTTGTGCATGTTCGCCTCTTCGCAAAGCCCAAATGTCAAGCACCCTTGACAGACAAACGAAAATTTCCAATGTCAAATTGACTTTACATGATGTTACAAATCACATGAATTAATCTCACAGAACGATGATAAATTGTTAAATTAAGTGACGCAGTTCGCACTTTGAGTGACATAATTTGTGAGCGAAAGCTGACATGCGCGTCAATTTTTCGTGGAGCGTCAGAAAAAAAGCGTCTGGAACAAGCGTTCTGTCGCTCGGCGAACATTGGCATGGCGGTTGCTTTGGGGTGCTCAAGCCGCGGCGGATTTTTCGCGGTCTGTGTTTCGTCCGGGGGGATCGGGCTTCGCTGAAGAAGCCCACCGGTTGCGTCAAGACCTTGCTGAGGCCTGCATCCCGTGCAGGGCGCAGCGCTGTAGTCGTATCTATTTACTCACGAGGAAAAACCGAAATGAACAAGACCCTTCTCTCGACCGTACTGGTCGCCGCCATGGCTGCCGTTGCTTTCGCCCCGACCGCCCAGGCTGTTCCTCCAGCGGCACCATCACCTTCAACGGCAAAGTCTCGACATCGACTTGCACGATCAACATCGGCACTCCGAATTTCGCCGTACAGTCCTGCCGACCGTGGCCTACCAGCGCCCTGGCACGGCCGGTGCGGTCGCCGGCAGCACCCCGTTCAGCGTCGCGTTGAGCGGCTGCGACTATCGCTACTGCCGGCAACATCAGCGCCTGATTTCACGCGGTACCAGCGTGCAGGCCAATGGCTATTTGAAAAACACCGCAGCCACCAATGGCGTCGAAGGTGCAGTTGCTGAACGGTGCTCCACAGCCATGGATCAATACCAGCAACAGCACCACTGCCGCGCTGCATGGCTCCAGCACCGCCGCTGTCACCACGGGCAGCACCTCTGCGACATTGAACTACTTCGCGCATGTACTACGCTCCGGCAGTCGGCGTCACTGCCGGCACGGTCCAGACCTCCCAGGTGGCGTACACGGTTATCTACCTGTAAGCACCATGCCGCCGTTGCTGCGGCCGGATTCAGCGGCCGCAGCACATTTGCCGGCAACGCACCACACCTTCGATCCGCTACGGAATACGCACCATGAGAAATCCTGCTTACGCCTTCGGAACGGCTTTGCTCGACATTCTTCCTGTCCGCACCCGTCGCTCACGCCAGTGTATTGATCGCCGGTACCCGTGTGGTCTTTCCAGCCGAAACGGCGAAGTCACGGTTCGCCTGAGCAACGACACATACCGTCCAGCGCTGATCGAGGCATGGATCGACAGCGGCGACCCCAAGCTCCACCCCGGACAAGGTCGATGTCCCGTTCCTGATCACGCCACCACTGTTTCGCATGGAGGCGGACAAGGATCAGAGCCTGCGCATTATGTACACCTTGGCTAAACAACCTTTGCCGACCGACCGCGAATCGTTGTTCTGGCTGAACGTGCTGGAGATTCCACCCAAGCCCTCGCCAAGCCGAGGCGAAAGGAACGAACATCCTGCAATTCGCCGATCCGTTCGCGGCTCAAACTTATTCTTATCGTCCGGCACAACTCGCCAGGCGACGCGCAGAAGGCACCAGGCCAGGTGACTTGGAAGGCTGTTGCCGAAGGGCAGGGCTATGCGCTTGGAAATCACACAACCCCACGCCGTACCACATCACGTTCATAAAATTGTCGTTGGAGGTTGGCGGCAAGCAATACAGCGGTGACACCGGGATGGTCGATCCGCTTGGCACGCTGCACCTGAAAATAAAGGGATTGACGGCCTTGCCGGCAGTCGGGACGTCCGTGGCTTACGACATCGTGAATGATTTCGGCGCTGCAGCATCCTTCAAGGGTAGCGTGACGCCGTGATCAATCGGCGCACATTCCATGGGGCGGCTCCACCGTCCGCGCATGGCATGTGTCGCCAGATATTGCTGTGCATGGTGATTGCAGCGGCCCTGGGCAGCTGGACGAGCGTTTCTGCCGAACCGGCCGCCTTACCCGGCGCGTCCATCGCAGCCAATGATGCGGATGCCAGTATCAGCAGTGGCTACGCCGACTTCGACCGCAGCTTGCTCTCCGGCTCAGGCAGCAATACCACCGACCTTTCGCGATTCGAGCATGGCAACCCGATACTGCCAGGGAATTACAACACCGACATCTTTCTCAATAACACTTCGGTGGGTCGAAGCGACGTGCGATTCGTCGCCACATCGGCAAAGGCAAGCGCGGTGCCGTGCGTTGATAATGCATTGCTCAACCAATTAGGTCTGCATCCGCAGAAGCTGTCCACCGAAGTGATGGTTCAGTTGAAAGATCCGACAGCCTGCGTGAGCATCGGTAGCCTGATCCCCGATGCCAGCATGAGCTTCGACATGTCCGTGTTGCGGCTGGACACCAGCGTGCCACAAGCTTATCTGGGACAGATGCCGCGGGGCTCCGTCAGTCCGGAATACTGGGATGCCGGTGTACCGGCCGCCCTGCTCAATTACAACTTCAACAGCTATCACAGCAAGAGCCATGGGCTGAGCCAGACCATTTCGTATCTTGGCTTGAATGCCGGCTTCAACTTCGGCGCCTGGCATTTTCGTCAGAATTCCACGGTCGACTGGCAGTCGGCCACGACCGGAACGCCGGCACGCCATGAATGGCAGAACATCAATGCCTATGTGCAGCGCGACTTGCCATCACTGCATGCGCAACTGACGATCGGCGACAGCTATACCGACGGCCAGGTATTCGACAGCTTTGGATTGCGTGGCGTACAGCTCGCGACCGATGACCGCATGCTGCCGCAGTCACTGCAGGGTTATGCGCCGGTCGTCCGCGGTGTCGCCGATACCAATGCCCTGGTGACGATCCGCCAGAACGGCGTCCAGATCTACCAGACTACAGTTGCCCCTGGTCCGTTCACGATCAGCGACCTCTATCCCACGGGCTACGGCGGCAATCTCGACGTCGCGGTGACCGAAGCGGACGGTCGCGTGCGCACCTTTTCGGTTCCCTATGCTTCGGTGGCGCAGCTGCTGCGGCCGGGCACCACCCGTTTCGGTATTTCCGCGGGCCAATTGCGCGATGCCTCGATCATGCACCAGCCCAATGTGGTGCAGGCGACCATGCAGCGTGGTTTCAACAACCTGCTCACTTGCTATGCCGGCATCGAGGCTTCGCAGGGCTATGCCGCCATCCTGCTCGGCAGTGCGATCAACACGCGCTATGGTGCATTTGCCGCGGACGTCACCCAGGCACGGACGCAAATTCCCGGCTTCACCACACAATCCGGCCAAAGTCTGCGCCTGAGCTACGGCAAGATCCTGCCCGAAACGAATACCTCGCTGACGGTTGCCGCCTACCGTTATTCGACCAGCGGCTACCTCAGCCTGACCGAGGCCGCGCTGGCTCGCGACTATGCGCGTCGCGGATGCAACGCGTTCACCGATTACGTGGCGCCATCGGCCGACTTGATCGACGGCATTCCCGTGCAGACCGTGCTGACGCCAGCCCAGCGAGCCACGCTTGCCGGCCAAGCCTACAATCCCGTCCTCAAAGTCGTCGGCCTGCAGCGTCAGCGCAACCGCTTCGATCTACGCTGAACCAGCAGCTGGGTGACAATGGCGGCTCCGTCTATGCCAGTGTTTCTGCCAGCGACTACTGGAACCGCACAGGCACCGACAAGCAGTTCCAGCTCGGCTACAACAACTCCTTCCACAAGATCGGCTACGGCATCTCGGCCACGCGCATGCGTGATCCGTTGGGACGCGACGACAGCCAGTACAACGTCACCATCAATGTACCGCTGGGCAACAGTGCGCACGCTCCCAACTTCAACTTGAACCTGGCTCACAGCGCGACCGGCGGCACGCAGGAGCAGGCGATGCTCAACGGCTCCGCCGGAGCCGACAACCAGTCCAATTACGGCGCGACCGCCGCGCGCAACAGCGGCGGAAGTGGCAGCTCCGGCGCGCTCAATGGCGGCTACCGCAGCCCCTATGCCGTGCTCAATGTCGGCGTCGGCAGCGGCAGTGGCTATTCGCAAGCCTCGCTTGGCGTGAGCGGCGCCGTGGTCGCGCATCCCGGTGGAATCACCTTCGGTCAGCCCATGGGCGACACCATCGGTGTCGTCTGTGCCCGGCGCCAAAGGCGCCCGTTTGAACAGTGCCGCTGGCGCACGCATTGATCGTTTCGGCTATGCGCTGGTGCCCTACCTGATGCCGTACAACCTCAATACGGTCCAGATCGATCCCAAGGGCCTGCCGCTCGACGTGCAGCTCGACGCGACAAGTGCCCAGGTCGCACCGCAAGCCGGTGCGGTGGTGTTGCGAAGTTCAAGACCGAAAGCGGCCGAACGATCATCGTGCGCGCCCGCCTCGGGAACGGCGATGCCCTGCCCTTCGGCGCCGAAGTGCTCAATGAAAAGGGCGTCGTGCTTGGCGTGGTCGGGCAGGCCGGACAGATTCTGGTGCGTGGCGTCGAACAGGCTGGTCAACTGACCACACGCTGGCAGGACGAGCAAGGCACGGCGCAATCGTGCTCATTCGCCTACGATTTGGGATTGAAAGCCAAGAGCAGCCATGCAAACGCCTACGAAACGATCAACGCAACCTGTGTGCGGCCCGACGTTGTGGTGCAGATCATGAGGAGCGGTACATGAAGCATCGTCCTGACCATGCACCGTGGTGCGCACTGCTCCTCGCATGGATGCTGGCGGCGGCATCCTTTGGCTGGTCGACGTTGGCGGTAGGGGCACCCACCAACTGCTCAGCCTCATCCGCGACGCTCAGCCTACCCAGCAGCGTAAGCGTCCCGCCCAACGCTCCAACCGGTCCTCTGCCGGGCGCAACCGGTAAGCTGCGATCATCTTTACGTGCGCAGGCCTGCCGGTCACAACCAGCCGTTCGGCGGATTACACCGCGCAGATCCAAGCCGGGCAGTATTTGGCCGACCTGGACAAGCACGAATGTTCCGGCCGGTCCGGGCATCACCTTCGCCACCAGTGTGCCGGGACTGGCGTTGTTGGTAATCGCCAGTCCGGTGCAGGCATCCAGCCGGATGTGTTTGGAATGCGGGCCCACCAGTACGGCGGGCTATGCTGCCAGGCAAAGTGGTAGCGCCCGCCGGCACCGCACAGGGTGCCTACTCAGGCACGGTGACGGCAAACTTCACTGCGCAATTGGTCAGACCACCGGCAGGCCCGATTTCGCCCGGCACGATACAGCCGATTAGCCTGGTTCCGTTCTGGCGGGATCCCGGCGGCAGCCCAGCATTCCACCAGCATTGCTCTGGACGCGTATGCAAACTCGCCGCCACGACGGTGACCGTACCCGCTTGCACCATCACGGGTCCGAGGATTTCAGCGTGACACTGCCGACCGTGTGACCACAGCATTATCGGCGGGAGGTCAGGTAGCTGGCCTTACCCCTTTCAACATCGCTATTACGGGCTGCCCGAGTGGCGTAAACCAGGCCGTGAGTACCTTTGGCGGAGGCGGCATCAATGGGAACACCGACAATCTGAAGAACTCATATTCCCCAGCAGTGACCGTGCCGCCCGCACGGAATGCAGTTGCTGAATGGTGCCGGCGGCACCGCAGCTGCGCTCTCGCCAATCCTGCTGGGCCTTTCGACGGCGGCCGCGCAGAATTCGGGGCGATACGATGTCGTCGGCGGTGCAGCACCGAATGATCGCGTACATTGCCAAAGGTCGGGTGCAGGTGCCGGCAACGTAAGCAGCACCGTGCAATACACAATTACCTATCCGTAGTTGCCGATAACTAACCAGCCTCGATATCGGGTCATTCATAGGTCTGGGTGATCAGCGTCGGATTCGATGCATTGACCTGACTCGCCCTGACATAGTCGCTGAAATACCTGAGCACACGATCCGACTCTGCGTCCGACAAATGGACCACGGTCACCGTATACATCTGCGAAGCTGCAATAGCGGGATTCGATCCGCCGCAAGTATTCTGATCAGACTGACCCGGTACGGGCGTGGCGGCCACCCACGCCGCAACCCGCTCGGCACTTGCTCCGCAGGTCGGCTCCACGACAGCGCCCGAAAACACGATACGGCCGGTCGCCGCGTTCGCGCTCGGCATGCCTGCGAGTGTGGCCAGCGTGATCAATACGCAAGCGGAAATTCTGATGCCGAGCGGACGTGCCATACCGTTCACCTCTCGAGGTGACCCCGGCCATTGCGGGGTTCCTTAAGTGGCTTACGGCCGGCGCTGCCCGAGCTTTACCGCTCAGGACCCGCCTGTGTCGCAAAATGTGACACAGATCACAATCAAGTGACCCTTGGGACCTGATTTCGCCGCAACCACCCGTCTTTTCGGCGATTTATCCACCCGGACCGTGAGCCGCGCGTGAGGCTAACGGTGCACGACACGAAACGCCTGGCTCGACCCGACGGCACGGTGCGAGTCAGATGTCATATCGGCGCGGGAGCGCCAAGCTTGATCACCGCGACGAGATGTATTTCTCCCGCCTGATCTGCGGCACCGGCAAACCGAACTCCTTCAGCGCCGCAAACGCCGCGTCGACCATGTTCGGGTTGCCGCACAGGTAGGCGATGTCGCGCTCGGCGCTGCGGGCCGAGTTCGGCCAGCACGTTCTGCACGTGGCCGCTGCGATCGGTGGGCCGCGGCACGGCGCGAGCTTCGCGGCTGAGGCAGCCGTGGAACAGGAAGCCGGGATGGGTTTTCGCGAACGCCTCGAACTCTTCGCCGTAGAGCAGTTCGGCCTCGCTGCGGGCACCGTACAACAGCACCACTTCGCGGCCGCCCCCGGCCAGCAGTTTCTCGATCTGCGGCAGCATCGCGCGGTACGGTGTGACGCCGGTGCCGGTGGCCAGCAGCAGATAGCGCGGATGGGTGTCGGCGTCCTGCAGGCAGAAGCGGCCGTACGGGCCGCTGGCGTCGATCACGCCGCCCACCGGCAGTTCGCCGAGGAGTTGGGTGGCGGCGCCGCCTTCGACGTAACTCACAGCGATCTCGACGCGTGGCACCGGCGAGCTGCCGTCGCCGATGGTCGCCACCGAATAGCTGCGCTTGGTCGCGGTGCCATCGTCGTAGTGGAAGTGCACCTGCAGGAACTGGCCCGGCTGGAAGGCCAGCGGCTGGCCATCGACGCGCTCGAACACGAGGTGGCGCACCGCCGGAGCGAGCATGTAACCGTCGACGAGACGGAGCTGGAAGTGGTCGGCCATGAAGGTTTCCGAAACGGTGCGTGCGGCTGGCGCGGCCAGACGGGCGGGGGTAGCCCGCTATAATAAGGGGCTAATCCCTTCGGTGCAGCCCATGTCCCCGCAGTCCAGCTCTGCCCCCGCGCTTGTCGTCGACAATTTGCGCAAGACCTACGGCAACGGCGTCGAAGCACTGAAAGGCATCAGCCTGACGGTGCATCCGGGCGACTTTTTCGCCCTGCTCGGCCCGAACGGCGCCGGCAAGTCCACCCTGATCGGCATCCTGTCCTCGCTGGTGAACTCCACATCCGGCGATGCGCAGGTGTTCGGCGTGTCGGTCAACAAGCAGCGCAGCGAGGCGATGAAGCTGATCGGCCTGGTGCCGCAGGAGATCAACTTCAACCAGTTCGAGAAGCCGTTCGACATCTGCGTGAACGAGGCGGGCTTCTACGGCATCCCGCGCAAGATCGCGGCCGAGCGCGCGGAGAAGTACCTGAGGGAGCTGCGCCTGTGGGACAAGGCGCAGATGCAGGCGCGCACGTTGTCCGGCGGCATGAAGCGGCGGCTGATGATCGCCCGCGCCATGATGAACGAGCCGAAGCTGCTGATCCTCGACGAGCCGACCGCCGGTGTCGACATCGAGATCCGCCGCTCGATGTGGCAGTTCGTCAGCGGCATCAACGCGGCCGGCACCACGGTGATCCTCACCACGCATTACCTGGAGGAAGCCGAGTCGCTGTGCCGCAATATCGCGATCATCGATCACGGCACCATCATCGAGAACACCAGCATGAAGCGCCTGCTGGCGACGCTGGACGTGGAGACTTTCGTGCTTGACGTGAATCAGACGCCGCAGGAATTGCCGCAATTGGACGGAATCAGCATTCGCCGCATCGACGATCGCACCCTGGAAGCGGAAATGGCGCGGTCGCAGGATCTCAATTCGCTGTTCGCCGCACTCACCATCAGCGGCATCACGGTCAACTCGATGCGCACCAAGACCAACCGGCTGGAGGAGCTGTTTGTGCGACTGGTCGAGCATGGCCGGAACCCGGTCAGGGAGCATGCAGCATGAATGCCTCGACCAACCTGATCGCGCTTTATACCGTTGCGCGCCGCGAAATCATCCGCATCATGCGGATCTGGACCCAGACACTGATCCCGCCCATCATCACGATGACGCTGTATTTCGTGATCTTCGGCAAGCTGATCGGCAGCCGCATCGGCCTGATCGAAGGCTTCAGCTACATGCAGTTCATCGTGCCGGGGCTGGTGATGATGACCATCATCAACAACAGCTACATGAACATTTCCAGCTCGTTCTACGGGGCCAAGTTCCAGCGCTCGGTGGAGGAGATGCTGGTGGCGCCGATGGCGAACTGGACCATTCTTTCCGGCTACGTCATCGGCGCGGTGGCACGCGGACTGGTGGTCGGCGCGCTGGTGCTGGTGGTGGCGCTGTTCTTCACGTCGCTGCACGTGGCGCATCCGTGGGTCGCGCTGGTATCGGTGACGTTGGGCGCAGTCATCTTTGCGCTGGCCGGTTTCATCAATGCGGTATTCGCCAGCAAGTTTGACGATATCGCACTGGTACCGACTTTCGTTATCACGCCGCTGACGTATCTGGGCGGCGTGTTCTATTCCATCAACATGCTGAGCCAGCCGTGGCGGGCGATCTCCCACGCCAACCCGATCCTGTACATGGTCAACGCATTCCGTTACGGCATCCTGGGCGTCAGCGACGTACCGGTAGGCTGGGCGTTCGTGGTCATGCTGGCGTTCATCGTGGTGCTCGCGGCAGCCGCGATCCATCTGCTCAAGCGCGGCGTCGGCTTGCGCTCCTGATCCATGCGTGTCAACAAATACATCAGCGAAGCCGGTCTGTGCTCGCGCCGAGAGGCGGACGAACTGCTGCTGGCCGGTCGCGTCAGCATCAACGGCGAAGTGGTCACCACCGGCGCGAAAGCACTGGACGGCGACGAGGTACGCGTGGACGGCGAGATCGTCAAGGCGCGCATCCTCGCCGCCACGCCGGCGGCGAAGAAGGCCATCTACATCGCGCTGAACAAGCCGGTCGGCATCACCTGCACCACCGACCAGAGCGTGGACGGCAACATCGTCGACTTCATCGACCACCCGCAGCGGATCTTCCCGATCGGCCGGCTGGACAAGGATTCCGAAGGGCTGATCCTGCTGACCAGCAACGGCGACATCGTCAACGAGATCCTGCGCGCCGAGAACAACCACGAGAAGGAATATCTGGTCGGCGTGAACAAGGCGGTCACCGACGAATTCCTCGCCGGCATGAGCAAGGGCGTGCGCATCCACAACCAGATGACGAAGCCTTGCCGCGCGCGACGCATCGCGAAATTCGGCTTCTCGATCGTGCTGACGCAGGGCCTGAACCGGCAGATCCGCCTGATGGCCGCGGCATTCGGCTATCGCGTGACCCAGCTGCGACGCGTGCGCATCGACAACGTCAAGCTCGCGCACTTGAAGGTCGGCCAGTGGCGGAATCTGACCGAGGCGGAGCTGAAAGGCCTGCTGCCCGGCCGCACGCAGTGGTGATGCCCCGCTTTTCCGTGAGCGCGGCTTCAGCCGCGATGCGCATGGGACAACCGGAAAAGCCTCGCGACTGAAGCCGCTCCCACAACAACGATCCGCTACGCGGCGGGCAGCGTCTGCAAATCCCAGCGCGGGCGCACCTGCACGGTTTCGTCCTGATGCTGGCCGCTGGCCAGGCGGATCGCGCCTGCCAGCGCGATCATCGCGCCATTGTCGGTGCAGAAATCCAGTCGCGGGAAATACACCCGGAAGCCATCCTTCTCGCCGGCCTTGGCCAGTTCGCCGCGCAATCTTCGGTTGGCACCGACGCCACCGGCGATCACCAACCGCTGCGCGCCGCTGGCCTCAAGAGCGCGGCGGCACTTGATGATCAGCGTGTCGACGATGGCCTCCTCGAACCCTCGGGCGATGTCGGCGCGGGTCTGGTCGCCCTGATCCGACTTTTGCCAGGCCAGCAGCACCTGGGTCTTCAGGCCGGAGAAGCTGAAATCCAGCCCCGGCCGGTCGGTCATCGGCCGGGAGAAGCGGAACGCGCCGGCGCGCCCCTGCTCGGCCATTTTCGCCAGCGCCGGACCGCCGGGATACGGCAGGCCCATCATCTTGGCCGTCTTGTCGAAGGCCTCGCCCGCAGCGTCGTCCAGCGTGTCGCCAAGAATCGTGTACTGGCCGATCGCCTTGACCTCGACCAGCAGCGAATGGCCGCCGGACACCAGCAAGGCCACGAACGGGGGCTCCGGCGGGTCTTCCTCCAGCAGCGGCGCCAGCAGGTGACCCTCCATGTGGTGCACCCCGATTGCCGGCACGCCCAGCGCCCAGGCCAGCGCGCGACCCAGCGACGCGCCGACCAGCAAGGCGCCGACCAGGCCGGGACCGGCGGTATAGGCCACCCCGCCCAGGTCCTGGACCGTGAGTCCGGCCTGGGCCAGCGCCTCGCGGATCAGCGGCACCAGCTTGCGCACGTGGTCGCGGCTGGCCAGCTCCGGCACCACGCCGCCATAATCGGCGTGAAGCTTGATCTGGCTGTACAAGGTATGTGCCAGCAGACCGCGGCCAGGCGCGTTCGGCTCCCAGCGCAGCAGGGCCACGCCGGTCTCGTCACAGGAGCTTTCGATGCCGAGAATCGGCTTCATTGGCCTGGCCTTTGAAAATTCTTCATCGTGCACGGTATAATTCCCGGCTCACCACATTCCACTGTCCTGCAAGAGCAGGCAGATTACCACCCGGAGTTTCCATGCCCAACGTAAAAGTTCGCGAGAACGAGCCGTTCGAGATCGCACTGCGTCGTTTCAAGCGTACCTGCGAGAAGGCCGGCGTCCTGGCCGAAACGCGCAAGCGCGAGTTCTACGAGAAGCCGACCCAGGAACGCAAGCGCAAGCGCGCTGCCGCCGTGAAGCGTCACCTGCGCCGTTTGTCGCGCGACGTTTCGCGCAAGGTCCGTCTGTACTGAGTTTCCCGATCCGCCGTCGCGGCGGATCATGCGGAACACGGTTGGCGCGGGTTCTCGCAGCCACCGCAAGCACGGCAGAATCGACTTGGCCGGTGTTGTCCCGAAGGGCAACGCCGGCTTTGTCGTTTCCGTAGAATCGACAGCCCACTTCCCGAGGCCCACGCCATGACCCTCAAGCAGCAGCTCACCGAAGACATGAAAACCGCCATGCGTGGCGGCGACAAGCACCGGCTGGGCGTGATCCGGTTGATGCTCGCAGCGATCAAGCAGCGCGAGGTGGACGAGCGGATCGAGCTGGACGACGTGCAGGTGCTGACCACGCTCGAGAAGATGATGAAGCAGCGCAAGGACTCGGTCAGCCAGTTCGATGCCGCGGGCCGCGAGGACCTGTCGGCGATCGAGCGCGCCGAAATGTTGGTGATCGAGACCTATCTGCCCAGCAAGCTCGATGACGCAGAGATCGACGCCCTGATCACCACCGCGATCGCCGACACCGGAGCCAGCTCGCCGCGCGACATGGGCAAGGTGGTCGCCGCGGTGAAGGAAAAGGCCGCCGGGCGCGCCGACATGGGCGTGGTCTCGGGCAAGATCAAGGCACGCCTGGTCGGTTGAGGCTGCGGGGAGCCCGCGACGGCGGAAGGGCTTTGCAACATCGATGACGTGCCTTTCGCTTGACCAGTCCTTCGACCGTTGAGGGCATGCCGCGGGCATGCCTGGCTGGAGCGGTTGTTGGAGGGTTACCTGCAGGCGCCAGCGATGGACAACCTGGCGGTCCCTCGCGCCTGCACGCCCGCAATGCACCGCTTTCACGCCCGTTCCGCTACAAAATCTCCACGACTCGTCGCGGATATCGCGCGAGTGATCATCGCCGCGGGAGAAATACATGCTGAAGTGGGCCATCATTTTCGCCATCGTCTCACTGGTCACCGGCTGGCTCGGCTTCGGTGGCTTGTCCGGCGCCACCGCCACCATCGCCAAGGTGCTGTTCGTGTGCTTCGTGATCCTGTTCGTGCTGGCGCTGCTGGCGGTGATCGGGGTGTTCCACCTCGTGCTCTGACTCGAAAGAGCCTCGCGCATTGCCCATGTCCAGACGTTATCGCCGGGCTGGCGGCCACCGGCCGAGCCACCCCGGCGGCAACCGACTAAACTAGGCCACTTATGCGTGGCCTGATCCCCGACAGCTTCATCGATGAACTGCTTGCCCGCGTCGACATCGTCGACGTGATCGAGCGGCGCGTGCCGTTGAAGAAGGCCGGGCGCGAGTGGACGGCGTGCTGCCCGTTCCACAACGAACGCTCGCCCTCGTTCTACGTCAGCCCGGCCAAGCAGTTCTTCCACTGCTTCGGCTGCGGCGTCCACGGCAGCGCGATCAAGTTCCTGATGGACTACGACCGTCTGGAGTTTCCGGACGCGGTGGAGGAACTGGCGCAGACCGTCGGCCTGACCGTGCCGCGCGAGGGCGGTCGCGAAGCCGCGCCGCGCGAGGACAAGACCGATCTCTACGCACTGCTGGATGCCGCGGCCGGCTGGTACGAAGGCGAGCTGCCGCGCAATGCCGACGCCCAGGCCTACTGCAGGAAGCGCGGGCTGGACGGCGAAACGATCAAGCGCTTCCGCCTCGGCTGGGCCCCGGCCGGCTACGACGGCGTGATCAAGGCACTGGGCAACACGCCGCGGCGGATGGATCTGCTCAACGAGGCCGGCATGGTGGCCTCGAGCGAACGCGGCAGCAAGTACGACCGCTTCCGCGAGCGGCTGATGTTTCCGATCCTCGATCGCCGCGGTCGCGTAATCGCGTTCGGCGGCCGGGTGTTGAGCTCGGAGCAATCGCCGAAATACCTCAACTCGCCGGAAACTCCGCTGTTCCACAAGGGCCGCGAACTGTTCGCGCTGTGGCAGGTGAAGCAGGCCAACCAGAATCTCGTCCGCATCGTGGTGGTCGAGGGCTACATGGACGTGATCGCGCTGCACCAGGCCGGCCTGCCGATCGCGGTGGCCACCCTGGGCACGGCGACCACGCCGGAGCACACCGAGGTGCTGTTCCGCGCCGCAGCCGACGTGGTGTTCTGCTTCGACGGCGACCGCGCCGGCCGCGCCGCCGCCTGGAAGGCGCTGGAGTCGGCGCTGCCGCGGCTGCGCGACGGACGTCAGGCCTATTTCCTGTTCCTGCCCGACGGCGAGGATCCGGATTCGCTGGTGCGCAGGGAAGGCAGGGACGGTTTCGAAAAGCGCATCCGGGAAGCGATGCCGCTGTCCGACTATTTCTTCAACGAGCTGTCGCACGACGTCGACATGGCCAGCCTCGATGGCCGCGCCCGACTGGCCGAACGCGCCCGCCCGCTTATCGCAAAACTGCCCGACGGCGCATTCCGCGATCTGATGGCGCAGGAGCTGGAAAAACGCAGCGGCGCGCGTGCGGTGTTGCAAGCCGATCCGGCCAGCCATCGCGCCATGCAGCGACCCACGACGGTGCAGCGCAGCCTGGTGCGCAGCGCGATTTCGCTGCTGCTGGCGCAGCCGGACGTGGCCGATCAGGTGGAGAAACCCTACCGTTTCCTGCGCCTGGACAAGCCCGGCGTGGACTTGCTGGCCGAACTGCTCGACCTCGCCCGTGCACGTCCCGGCATCAACTCCGCGATGCTGGTGGAGCATTTCGCCGAACGGCCGGAATACCCGTCGCTGCAGAAACTGATGGCGGCGATCTCGGTGGGCGAGCCCGAGGCGCAGCGCATCGAGTTCTTCGACGCGCTGGCGCGGATGGAGGATCAGGCGATCACCCAACGTCGCGACGCACTCACCGCAAAGAGCCGCGACGGCAAGCTGGACAGTGCCGAGAAGGCGGAATTGCGCGAACTGCTGGCCGCCCGTGCGCGGCCGCCGGTGACGCCGGCATGATCGCAATGGCGCAACTGTCGCCCCCGCAGGCACTGGGCCGCGGTCCGACTGCCGGAGCATGCCTGACGGCAACGATGCCGGTTCCGCACGAGATGCAGGGATAGCGATGGATCTGTTGCAACACCTGATCACCATCTTCGCCGAGAACGGCTACGTCGCCGTCTTCATTGCGCTGATGATCTGCGGTGCCGGCCTGCCGCTGCCGGAGGACATCACCCTGGTCGCCGGCGGCGTGATCGCCGGGCTCGGGTATGCCAACGTGCATGCGATGTTCGCGCTGACGATGTTCGGCGTGCTGCTGGGCGATGCGGCGATCTTCATGCTCGGCCACCACTACGGTGCGCGCATCCTGCGATGGCGGTTCGTGGCGCGCGTACTGACCCCGGAGCGCTACGCCAAGGTGCAGGAAAAATTCGACCGCTACGGCAACCGCATGCTGTTCTTCGCACGCTTTCTGCCCGGCATGCGCACCACCGTCTACCTCACTGCCGGCACCACCCATCGGGTGTCGTTCCTGCGCTTCCTGCTGATCGATACGCTGGCCGCGCTGATCAGCGTGCCGTTCTGGGTCTACCTCGGTTTCTTCGGCGCAGACAACCACGAGTGGCTGATGAAGTGGATGCACCGCGGCCAGAGCAGCCTGTGGGTGCTGGTCGGTCTGCTCGTGCTGGTGGTGCTGGTGTCGTGGTGGCGGCATCGACGCCGCGCGCGTTGCGGGCTGGACTGACGTCAGAACACCGGGGCAGCCGCCACAGCCTGCCTTGCGGTGCCGCGGCGCAAGGTGACCATGTAATGCCAGGGCATCAGCCACATGCCGCGATCCCAGATCGGACGCTGGTCGTTGCTGGCCAGTTCCCCGACCGCCGCAAACGGCAGCGCGCCGCCCGCTTCACGCAACTGGCGGCGTACCGGTAGTCGTCGGCGACGGGCTTCGATGATGGCTTGCTCGTAACGGCTGACCGGCTCGCCGCCGCAGCGCAGCCGCATCGCATGCGCCCACGCGAATAATTCCTGCAGATCGGGATGCTCTGCGATGCACGGCACGATCAGGAAACCGCGCAGCATCGCCGCCAGAGTCAGGTCAGCCGCGCTGAATTGCTGCCCGACCACGTAGTCGCGTCCTTGCATGTGTGCGGCCAAACCCTGCAGGTAGGCCAGAGTCGATTCATACAGACCCAGCGCGCGCGAGCGATGGAAATCGAAGCGCTTGCACAGCATCAGCCCGATCACGTGACCGGTGATCCGGCGCAGGCCGCGCCGCGCGAACAGGCCGTTCGCGCGATGGCCGAGGAAAAGTTGTGTGAGCAGTTCGGGACACTCCATGATGACCTGCGTATAGCCCAGTCGCCGCATCGCGATGGCCAGTCCGCTGTCGAATTCCAGCAGGTGGCGCTGCACGTCGGCCCGCTCGGCCGGATCGTCGGGGAACAGCGCCGGTGATGTCGGATAGTGCGCGGCGAGATAGTGCAGGATCGGCGTGGAATCCATCACGAAGCGACCAGTGGCTTCGTCGCGGATCGCCGGCACGGTATGCGTTGGCAGGCCATCGGGCAACGGCTGCGCGCGCAACTGATCGTTGCGGAACGCGTCGATGTCGACGGCACGCCACGCCAGCCCCATGTAGTTGAGCGCCAGCCGGACCTTTTCGCAGTAGTGCGACCAGTGCAGTTCGTAGAGAGTGATCATGGGAAATTCATGGGGTCGTTGCTGTCGTTCACAACGACCATCGCGATCGTTCGTCGCGCGCCAGTGACGCCGTTACACTGATCGTCGTTTCTGATTGTGCGACCCCGATGCCATTGCTCCGTCATCGCCCCGACAACTTCACCCTCGCCCTGCTCGCCACCGTGTTGCTGGCCTCGCTGCTGCCATGCCGGGACGGCACGGCGCGGGTGTTCGACCTGATCACCGATGGTGCGATCGCGCTGCTGTTCTTCCTGCACGGTGCCAAGCTGCCGCGTGCGGCGATCATGCAGAGCCTGATCCACTGGCGACTGCACCTGACCGTGTTCGCCAGCACCTTCGTGCTGTTTCCCCTGCTGGGGTTTGCGCTGCAGCCCCTCGGGCATGCATGGCTGACACCCGAGCTTTATCTCGGCGTGTTGTTCGTGTGCACGCTGCCATCGACGGTGCAATCCTCGATCGCGTTCACCTCGATCGCTGGCGGCAATGTGTCGGCAGCGGTGGTCAGCGCGTCGATGTCGAATCTCATCGGCATCGTGCTGACGCCGCTGCTGGTCGGCCTGCTGCTGGCCAGCCACGGTGGCGGCACGTCATGGCGCGGCGTGCTGGACATCGTGCTGCAACTGCTGCTTCCGTTTGCGCTCGGTCACGTGGCGCGGCGCTGGATCGGCGGCTGGGTCGACCGGCACAAGCCGCTGCTCGGCTTTACCGACCAGGGCACGATCCTGCTGGTGGTCTACACCGCCTTCAGTGCCGCGGTGGTCGAGGGATTGTGGCGTGATACGCCGGTCCCGGCGCTGCTGTCCACGCTGGCGATGTGCGCGCTGCTGCTGGCGCTGGTGATGCCGACGCTGACCTGGGCCGCGCGCCGGCTCGGCTTCTCGCGCGAGGACGAAATCGCGATTGTCTTCTGCGGCTCCAAGAAGAGCATGGCCAGCGGCATCCCGATGGCGAAAATCCTGTTCGCCGGCCAGCTCGGCGGCCTCGGTGCGCTGGTGCTCCCACTGATGATTTTTCATCAGTTGCAGCTGATGGTGTGTGCGGTGGTGGCGCGGCGGTATGCGGCGCGAGGGGCGCAGCTCGTTGTCGAGGATGATCGCGAGGCGGATTGATTGTTGGGGCTGTCGCGACAATCGCCTGGACGACAAACCACTGTAGGAGCGCACCTTGTCCACAAGGGACTTCCTTCGGTCGCGCGCGATGCTCTTGCTGCGCGTCCAAAGCGAAGAGCTTTCGTCTGCCTTCGGCAGCCGAGGTACTTCTCTTTTGCTTGTCCACGTCGCACGCAGGAGCGTGCGCGAACGGCGAAGCCGGCCCGAAGGGCGCAGGGCAGGACGCCCGGAGTAAAAGAGAAGTACCCAAGAGAAAACGACACCCCGCTTGGCGCTTGTTGGGCTTCGGGCAACCGCTCCTGCGTTGCCTCAACTCCGGCATCCATGCCGTCGCCTGCCCTGGCGAAAAGGAGCCGACATCCCTGTCGACTCCCGCTGCGCGGCCTGTCGCCCCACCTCACCGCCGCACAGGGGCCCCGGGTAGAGCAGCGGGCCATCCTGGCCCGCACTCGGTGCGCAACCGCTGCGCGGTTGCGAGAGCAAAAGGCAAGTAGCAGTGGACGATCATTCGATCGGGGAGGAAGTCTGCTATCGGCCAGTTTCGGAGACTCGGTCTGTGCTGGTCACTGGAATGAAGCGGACGCACGATTTTCAGCGTATCGTCAATCCCGTCCAGTTCCGGCATCCTAGCAATGAGAGTCGATTCCACGGGTTTCGCATATCGACGCCAGTCGGTCAGGATCGTTCTGGTCGTCGCCGCCATCTATGTGCTGATTGCTGTGTTCGGGTCGATGTCGATCTCGCGATTTGAGGCCGCTGATGTCTCGTGGGAGGGATACGCAGAGCACGCGACGACGATTCATCACACCCTGACCAGTCTGGAAATGAATGTCGGCTACGGCGGTTTCATCCACAACTTCAAGAATCTGGTACTGCGCCGAGACCTGCCGCGTTACCAGGCCGCCATTGAACGAAACTTGTCCGGACTGAATGCCGACCTGGATCAGCTCAACGGTCTGCTCAAGGCGCCCGGCGACCGTGCAGCCATAGCCCAGGTTCGCGCCACCTTCGCCGAATACGCCGCCATGTATCGCAAGGTTCCAGCGATGATCCGCGACGGCAAGTCGCCGGCCGAAATCGACGCGGTGGTCAAGGTCGATGACACCGTTGCCCTGGCTGCCATCCGGCAATTGACCTCGAGCAACCAGGAGCAACTGCATGAGGCCGAACAGGAGGCCCAGATGCTCCAGGCCAACGCCCTGTTCTTTCTGCGGCTTGGCGGTTTGCTGCTGCTCGCAGCGTTGATCGTGAAGGGAGCCATGATGGTCTGGTTCCAGCGACGGATCGTCGCTGCCAACGAGGCCAAGAGCAGTTTTCTGGCCAACATGAGCCATGAGATCCGCACCCCGATGAATGCCATTCTCGGCTTGTCCTACCTGCTCGAAAAAGCCAATATGTCCGCCGATTCGAGCGACCTGGCACGCAAGATCGGCGCGGCCGGTAGATCATTGCTTGGGATCATCAATGACATCCTCGATTTTTCGAAGATCGAGGCTGGTCGCTTGGAGATCGAAAAGGCGCCTTTTTATCTCGGCGCGATACTCGACAACATGGCTACGATCATGTCCTCGAATGCCCGCGACAAGAGCATCGAGTTGGTCATCACGCCGCCGGCATCGGGCGACTATCACCTGAACGGGGACGCACAACGGCTGGGGCAGGTGCTGATCAATCTCATCGGCAACGCAATCAAGTTCACCGAGCGCGGCAGTGTGGAGACGTCGGTCAGCGTTGTCTCGGAAACCAGGCGAAATGTCACGCTGCGCTTCTCGGTCCGCGACACCGGAATCGGCATTTCCATCGACCAGCAACAAGCCATTTTCGCTCCGTTTTCGCAGGCGGATGCGTCGATCACGCGTCGTTTTGGCGGAACCGGTCTGGGCCTGACTATCTGCCGGAGACTCGTGACGTTGATGGGCGGCAAGCTTGATCTCACCAGCGCACCCGGTAGCGGCAGTGAGTTCTGGTTCACTCTGGACTTCGAGCGGCTTCTGGACATGCGGGCTTCCGCTCCGGAAATGGCGCACTTGGACGTCCTGATTGCCGACGACAATCCGATTGCGCTGGAGGCGCTGCGCAAAGCCGCCACCGGCCTGGGCTGGAGATCCGCCGCCGTGACGTCTGGCGAGGACGCCCTGCAGCACATGCTGCAGCTGGACGCGAATCTTTGGGCGAACAAGGTACTCATCCTTGATTGGCGGATGCCCGGTCTTGATGGGCTGGCCACCGCACGCGCCATCAAGGCGGCCAACAACGGAAAGTGCAACCTGGTTGTCATCATGGTGACTGCCCACTCACGAGATGAACTGCTTGCGCATCCAGACAGTTCTCTCGTCGATGCGGTGCTCTCCAAGCCTGTGACACCGTCGAGTCTCTACAACGTCGTCCTCCTGGCGCAACAAAAGCGACAAGGCCGTGTCGCGAGTGCGGCAACGAATCCATCGTTGCAACGGTTGAATGGGGTCCGGATGCTTGTCGCCGATGACAGCGAAATCAACTTGGAAGTGGCGCAACGCATCTTCGCCGGTGAAGGCGCCCAAGTGGTCCTCGCCAACGACGGCCAACAGGCGGTAGATTGGCTGAACTCCCATCCGGACGAGATCGACATCGTGCTGCTGGATCTGCAGATGCCGGTGATGGATGGCTATGAGGCGACGCGTCAGATCCGTCACACGCTCAAGCGGGCCAATCTGCCGGTGATCGCGCTCACCGCTGGCGCCTTCAAGGAACAACAGGAAGCGGCAAGGATCGCCGGGATGAACGACTACATCTCCAAGCCATTCGATGTGGACCCTGCGATCGCCTTGATCGCGAGCCATCTCGGGCTGACTCCCCCACCGGTGGCTGTAGCTCGTCCGATACACGATTCGGCTGCGCCGGACATAGCGCAGGATCTCCCGGGCCTCGCGGTCGGACGCGGTCTGGCAAGCTGGAAGGACGCTGACGTTTACCGCCAATTCCTGCGAAAGTTCGCTCGCGACTACGCCGACTGCGTGCGCGAAATGTCTGGAGCGGAACGGATGCTGGCGTCGACTCTCGCGCACAAGCTGACAGGCGCCGCCGGCAATTTGGCGCTTGTCGATGTCGCCGCGCTGGCAGCCGACGCAGACCGGGTACTGCGCGCGGGCCATGACCCGACTGCCGCGCTTGCCGCGCTGCAGGTAGCGCTGACGACGACGCTGGCGTCGATTCAACGATACGCACCGACCGAAGTTTCTTCGAATGTCGCGCCGCCAGATGCCGGTCGACTCGAAGCAATGGCACCACTGCTGCATCGCTTGCTCGCGGCGTTCGACACCGATAATCCGAATGCGGTCAGGTCGGTATTGAGCGAGTTGCGCAAAGTATTGCCGCCAGCCAGTATCGCGCCGCTCGAAAACGCGGTCGAGAACTTCGACTTTCGAGATGGCGAGTTTGCTGCAAGGAACCTTGCAGAAGAGCTCGGCATTTCGCCGGAGGACTGACCGTGCAGCTTGGACCCATCCTGATCGTTGACGACGAACCGCAAAACCTCGCCACGTTGCAACAGATCCTGTCCGGCGACTACTCGCTTGTGTTCGCGCGCAACGGCGCCGAAGCGTTCAGCAATGCGCTCAAGCACTCACCGTCCATGATCCTGCTGGATATTGAAATGCCGGACATGGACGGCTACGCCGTGTGCCGAGCTCTTAAAGCCGACAAGCGTACCGAAGCCATCCCGGTGATCTTTGTCACCAGCCTGCTTGACGTTGGACATGAAGCCGAAGGTTTTGCGGCAGGCGCAGTCGATTACATCATCAAGCCCGTTTCGCCGCCAATCGTGTCTGCCCGCGTACACACGCATCTTTCGCTGGTTCGCGCGACTGTTCTGGAACGCAGTCAGCAAGATGCGATCTACATGCTGGGAGAAGCCGGTCACTTCAAGGACAACGACACCGGTTCGCACATCTGGCGGATGGCCGCCTACGCCGGCGCGCTGGCGGCTGCCTGTGGCTGGACTGCCGACGCGTGCCAGTTGATCGAACTCGCGGCGCCGATGCACGATACCGGCAAGATCGGTATTCCCGACGCGATCCTGTGCAAGCCCGGCAAACTCAATGCTGACGAGTGGGTGATCATGCGGACTCATTGCCGGATCGGATTCGAAATCCTTTCTGCCAGCGAAGCCCCGATCTTCGTCATGGCTGCGGAGATCGCGCTGCGCCATCACGAAAAATTCGACGGCAGCGGCTATCCTGACGGACTAGCCGGAGAGTCGATTCCCGAGTCGGCGCGCATCATCGCACTCGCAGATGTCTTCGATGCACTCTCGATGAAACGGCCCTACAAAGAAGCCTGGCCGCTCGATCAGGTCATGGCAAGCCTGTGCGAAGGTTCCAACAAACACTTCGACCCGCGGATGGTGGACCTGTTCGTCTCGATCCTGCCGCAGATCCTGGAGATCAAGGAAGGGTGGGATGCACGCGAGTCTGGCAAAGCGTTTGATATCGGCATTGGAAGCCCTGTCTCCTGACTCGTTCGCCGACGGAGTTCCGATTTGCCCCAAGTGTGGCCATTGCAGATATCGAACTTGGATGTCGATGGATTGCCAAGGCTCGTAGTTTGCCGCCCTGCTTCAGCACGCTGTTCATCCGCCATCGGAAACGGGTTGCGCAGTCCTGTGTCCGCAGTTGTTCGCATACGTGGCGCTGGCGCCGGGCGACGCTTTGCATTTGACATGTAAATAGATACACGAGCGGTTAGGCGCGTGCGTCGACAATGATCAAGCTTCCTGATCGGAAATTTGGCTTCCCGAAAGCGGACCGTCGCGACAGGCTCCAATGGGTCGAAAGCAGACCCTCAACCGCAGTGTGATTCGGTGCTTCTTTTCATGTGATGTCGCGTAGCTATCGTCTGCGACGCCCGTTGCTGTTGCCTCGGCTCTTCTGAAGAGTGCGAGCCAGGATGGCCCGCTGCTCTACCGGAGCCCCTGTGCGGCGGTGAGACGGGGTCGACAGGCCGCGTAGCGGGAACCGACAGGAGGTCGGTTCCTTTTCGCCAGCACATGGATGTGCTGTCGAAAAGCCCGGCCCCGGCTCACGGACTTGTTGGGCAGGCGACGGCATGGATGCCGGAGTTGAGGCAACGCAGGAGCGGTTGCCCGAAGCCCAACAAGCGCCAAGCGGGGTGGCCTTCTCTTTTGGTTACTTCTCTCTTGGCCACGCAAGAGAAAAGTGACTCGCCCTCCGAAGGAGGACGAAAGCTCTTCGCTCTAAAGCTTTTGGCTCTGAAACTCACCACCATGGATGAAACGGAAGCATCGCGCACAGGGTGCGCTCCTACGGAGAGCGGAAGAAGCGCCAGCGATCAGAGCCAGCGCCCGTACCTGCGGATGTAGATCAGCTTCATCAACTGAGTCAGCACGCAGTAGCTGACCAGGGTCAGCGCGAGCCATGCGAAATACATCGGTGGCAAGGGGGACATGCCGATCTTCGCGCCGATTGCGCTGAAGGGAATCAGCATGCCGAGCACGATGATCGCGATGGTCAATCCCAGCACCGGCGCGGCAGCCATGCTCTGCAGAACGGGATGCGCCGGGTGCGGATCATGTGCACGATCAGCGTCTGCGACAAGCAGGCCCTCGATGAACCAGCCGGACTGGAACAGCGACTGGTGCGCCTTCGAATTCGCGCCGAAGTAGTGCCACATCAGCCAGAACGTGGTGATGTCGAAGATCGAGCTCACCGGCCCGATCCACACCATGAAGCGACCGATGTCGCCGGCATCCCACTTGCGCGGGCGGCTCAGGTATTCCTCGTCCATGCGGTCGAACGGGATGGACAGCTGCGAGATGTCGTAGAGCAGGTTCTGCACCAGGATCTGCAACGGCAGCATCGGCAGGAACGGCAGGAACGCGCTGGCCACCAGCACGCTGAACACGTTGCCGAAATTCGAGCTGGCGGTCATCTTGATGTACTTCATGATGTTGCCGAAGGTGACGCGGCCTTCCAGCACGCCCTCCTCCAGCACCATCAGGTTTTTTTCCAGCAGGATGATGTCGGCCGACTCCTTGGCGATGTCGGTGGCGGTATCGACCGAGATGCCGACGTCGGCGTCATGCAGTGCCGGCGCGTCGTTGATGCCGTCGCCGAGAAAGCCCACGGTGTGGCCGAGCCGCTGCAGTGAACGCACCACACGCGCTTTCTGCAGTGGCGACATCTTGGCGAACACGGTGACGCGCGCGACCAATGCATCGAGCGCGGCGTCATCGAGTTCCTCGATGTCCCTGCCCTGCACGGAGTGGGTAACGTCGAGGCCGACCTCGCGGCAGATCTTGCGGGTCACCGCCTCGTTGTCGCCGGTGATCACCTTCACTTCGACACCGTGCTGGTGCAGCGCGCGGATCGCGGTGGCAGCGGAATCCTTCGGCGGATCGAGGAAGGCCAGGCAGCCGACCGCGATCAAGCCGTCCTCGTCGGCCACGCCATAGGCCTGCGCGTGCGCCGGCTGCCGCCGCACCGCCACCACCAGCACGCGCAGGCCGTCCTCGTTGAGGCCGTGGGTCATCGCCTTGATCTGGTGACGACGCTGGTCGGTCATCGGCTCGATCACGTCACCGGTCTGCGCGTAGGCGCAGATCGACAGCATCTCCTCGACGGCGCCCTTGCAGATCAGCAGATGCTCGTCGCCTCCGTCGGCCACCACCACCGACATGCGCCGGCGCTGGAAGTCGAACGGGATCTCGTCGACCACGCGGTAACGCGTCGCCGCCGCCTCCAGGTCGCGATGCGCCAGCACCGCCTTGTCCATGAGGTTCTTCAGGCCGGTCTGGAAACGACTGTTGAGGTAGCCGTACTCCAGCGCCTCGTCGGACTCCTCGCCATCGAGGTCGAGATGCCTTTCCAGCACGATCTTGTCCAGCGTCAGCGTGCCGGTCTTGTCGGTGCACAGCACGTCCATCGCGCCGAAGTTCTGGATCGCGTTGAGCCGCTTCACCACCACCTTGCGCCGCGACATCGCCAGCGCGCCCTTGGACAGGTTGGCGGTGACGATCAGCGGCAGCATTTCCGGCGTCAGCCCCACCGCGATCGACATCGCGAACAGGAACGCCTCGGTCCAGTCGTGCTTGTCCAGCCCGTTGATCAGGAACACCACCGGCACCATCACCGCCATGAAGCGGATCAGCAGCCAGCTCACCGAACGGATGCCGCGGTCGAAGCTGGTCTGCACGCGCTGGCCGCTCATGCTGTGCGCCAGCGAGCCGAGGTAGCTGCGCGCACCGGTCGCCAGCACCACCGCGACGGCGCTGCCGCTGACCACGTTGGTGCCCATGTAGCAGATGCCGGGCAGCTCCAGCGGATCGCCGTGCGCAGGTGCATCGTCATTCACCGCAAGCGCGGACTTCTCCACCGGCAGCGACTCGCCGGTGAGAATCGCCTGGCTGATGAACAGGTCCTTGGCGCTGAGCAGGCGCAGGTCGGCGGGCACCATGTCACCCGCACCCAGGTGCACGATGTCACCGGCGACCAGCTCGACCACCGGGACTTCGATCCGTTCGCTGTGGCCGTCGGAGGCGCGCCGCGTCACCGTGGCGGTGTTGCGTACCATCGCCTTGAGTTTCTCGGCGGCACGCGAGGAGCGGAACTCCTGGGTGAAGCTCAGCACCACGCTGATGCCGACCATCACCGCGATGATGACCGGCCCGGTCAGGTCGCTGCCGTCGGTGAACAGCTGCACGCCGGCCAGCACCAGCAACACCACGATGAACGGGTTCTTGAACGCGCGCAGCAGCTGCAGCGACCAGTGCGGCGGTTTCTCGCGCGATACCTCGTTGGGGCCATCGCGATGCAGCCGAGCGTCGATCTGCATCGCGTCGAGACCTTGCGGCGTGCTGTCCAGCGCGGCCAGCAAAGCGGCAGCATCGCGAAATGCCTGCTGTACCACGGCCATCGGCACGCTCTTCGAGGCGGCCTTGCCTGCCACCTTGCCGGCGGATGGGTTGGAGTTCTTGTTCATGCTGCGCTTCCGTGTATCGGATGCCGATGCCGCGAAGCGCAGGCGGGGTCAGTCCGCCGTCACGCCACGCTTCCGGCCGCTGCTGCGGCCCATGCCGGGAAGTCCCTCCGATCTGGGGGAGGCCAGCCTTTGGGTCGGGCCATGGCGATCATCCGCGGCCGGAACCCAGCCGTCGATGCCGCGGTGCCTTCAGAAACGAGGCCGGCTCACGCCGTGTCGCCACCGGGCCGGAGCTGGCCGCACGCGGGAGATCGACCACGGCGGCAGCCTCGTCAGCCCCACGTTGCAGCGGCGCGGGTACGGTCACGTGGAACGCCGGCGACGCGGCAGCGCCGCGAGCTAGTCCGGCACGCATGCCTGCAGCGCGCAGGCGGAAAAATTCGCGAAGGAGCTTCATCGGCCCATCTCCTCGTAACGACGCCGACGGCGTCGTCCAGGATGGGCCGGGTTTCCCTAGATCAGGAAAGCACCAGCCGACCGCAGGCGGTCGCCGCAGGCGTTCAACTTGTTATGCGGCGCCGGCACCCGAAGCGAGCGGATGTCGACGTTGCGACTAGGGTAAACGTCCATATGCCTTGGTTAGTCAGGACAGGAAGCCGGCCGGCGCAGCGCGCCGGAGGGCGCGCGCATTGTCGGGCTGCGCCGCGCAGGTGTCAACGCTTGCGCGAGCGAAAGTTTCTGCGCGTCGCCGTCGCGGCGGTTCAAACAGGCGACTGCAACACGAACCCGTTCCGCACGATCGGTGCGACCAGCCAGTGGTCGGCCAGCAGGAATGCAAACAGCGCCATCAGGTACACGATGGAGTACTTGAACACCTTCATCGGGAACAGCTCGTCCGGCGGATTCAGCATCCGCACGGCGTAATACAGGAAGCCGATGTCGAGCACGATCGCACCGCCGAGATAGATCAGCCCGCTCATGCCGGTCATCGCCGGCAGCAGCGTCACCAGTACCAGCAGCACGGTGTAGAACAGCACCTGCCAGCGGGTGTAGACGATGCCGTGGGTGACCGGCAACATCGGCACCTGCGCCCGCGCGTAGTCGTCGCGGCGAAAGATCGCCAGCGCCCAGAAATGCGGCGGCGTCCACACGAAGATGATCAGGCACAGCTGCAGCGCGAACGGATGCAGCGCGCCGGTCACCGCGGTCCAGCCCAGCACCGGCGGGATCGCGCCGGCGAGGCCGCCGATCACGATGTTCTGCGGCGTGGCGCGTTTCAGGTAGGCGGTGTACACCAGCGCGTAACCGATCAGGCCGCCGAAGGTGAGCAGCGCGGTCAGCGGATTGACCAGCAACGCCAGCACCAGCATCGAGGCGATCCCCAGCAGCACGGCGAACACCAGTACCTGGCGCGGCGTCAGCGAGCCGGTCGCCAGCGGACGCCGCGCGGTGCGCGCCATCAGCTTGTCGATGCGCTCGTCGATCAGATGGTTGAACGCAGCTGCGGAACCGGACGCCATCCAGATGCCCAGCGTGCCGAACACCAGCGCACGCCACGGCGGAATGCCCGGCACCGCCAGGAACATGCCGATCACCGCACAGAACACCAGCAGCGCGACGACGCGCGGCTTGGTCAGCTGCAGATACTCATGGATCAGGTTCATTTCAACGTCGCCCCAACGACAGGAACATCGATTCGTCATGCCGTGGCTGCGTGCGCGCCAGCGTGGCGAGCAAGGTGAACAGCAACAAGGCCGCCACGCCATTGTGCGCGGTCGCCACCGCCAGCGGCAGTCCGAAGTACACGTTGCTGATACCGAGCAGCACCTGGCTCACCAGCGCCACGGCGATCGCCACGCCGCACAGGCGCAACCCGCGGCGCACCAGTCGGATTGCCAGCCAGCCGAGATAGCAGAACACCACCAACGCGCCGATCCGGTGCACGATCTGGATCGCGCTGCGCGCGGCCATGTCGAGCACGCCGCCCTCGTAGTTGACGCCGATCCCCCGCCACAGCACGAAGCCCTGGTGGAAATCGGTCGGCGGCGCCCACTGGTTCAGGCATTGCGGGAACGAACCGGGGCCGTAGCCGCAGGCCAGCGCCGCATAGTTCGCCGAGGTCCAGCCGCCCAGCGCGATCTGGCAGAACAACAACACCAGGCCGACCGTCACCAGCCGGCGCAGGTCGGCCAGGCGGTTGTCCGCCTCGCCAACGCCGGCAAAACGCAGCGCGGCATAGCCGAGCAAGGCGAACGTGGTCATGCCGCCGAGCAGGTGCCCCGTCACCACCACCGGCTTGAGCAGCAGGGTCACCGTCCACATGCCGAGCATCGCCTGGAAGATGATCACCGCCAGCGCCAGCACGCTGATTCTCCACGCACCCGGCCGCGGCAACCGCAGTGCCGCGAACAGCGGCAGCGCGATCGCACATACCGCCAGCAGCGACGACCATTGGTGCTCGCCGCGCATGTACAAACCCACCCCGACCGCGGCGAACACCGCGCCGACGATCACCGCCAGCCGAGCGCCGGGTTTGCGCCAGCTGGCCAGCAACGCCAGCAGCAGCACCATCACGCCGAGCGTGCCGGCGAGGAAGCGATGCACCTGCTCGCGCCACGCCTTGTGCGCCTCGTACGGGCGATCCGGGAATGCCGCGTCGGCGTGCGCCACCGCCTGCGCATGCTGCGGCCAGGTGACCTGGCCGTAGCAGGTCGGCCAGTCCGGGCAGGACAGGCCGGCGTTGGACAGCCGCACGAACGCGCCGAACATCACCAGCCCGAACGCGAACACCGCCGCGAGCAGGGACAGCCAGCGCAGGATCCCCAGGGAGCGTGCCGACATCACTTGATCACCTTCACCATGTCCCGCAACAGTCCGGGGCCATCGAAGCCCGCCGGGTACAACGACAGCGCGGTGCCGTTGGACTCCACCAACACGGCGCTCACGCTGTCCGGCGTGCCCGGCACGTAGGCGGCCAGTTTGCCGTCGACATCACGACCGAACGTCCAGTACGCCTTCATCGCTGCTCGCCGGCCCGGATCGGCCGGAGGCGCCCCGACATACAGCAGGCGCAGGCGCGACTGGTTGCGGTTGAGCATGACCCGCGCCTTGGCGATGCCGGTCAGCGTCTCGAAACACCGCGCCGCGCAATCCGGACCGGCCAGAGCGATCAGGGTGAGGCGCGGCTCACTGTCGCGCCACGGCCACGATGTGCCGTCATCCAGATGCACTTGCAGCTTCTCCTCGACGAAATTGCGCTGCGGCAGGATCGGCTCGCCGTTGCCCTTGGTGCCCGGCTGCCAGCCGCTCCAGCTGAGCAGGCCGGCGACGATCATCGGCGCGGCGAACACCAGCGCGATCAGCAGCAGGAACCTTCGGCTTTTGCGCAACGCGGCGGGGTCAACGTCTTTCATCGGAGGTCATCGCTTTCGTGGAATCAGGGTTTGCGCGGCTTGCGCTTGCGATGCAGCACCAGCAGGATCACCACCGCGGCAAGCGCGAAGGTGAACCACTGGAACGCATAGGCACGATGCCGCGCCGGCGGCATCGAGGAAAAATCGAGGGTGTGCACGCGCACGTAGATCGAGGCCGGGTCGGCGTCCAGCGCCAGCAGCCTCGGATACAGTGGGCGACCGAGATCGCGGGCGACTTCCGCCGGATCCATGAAGATGCTGTTCTTCGGCCAGCGGGTCTGTCGCGACAGCGCATCGCCGCCCATCTCGAAACCCACCGGCGGCGGCGGCACGTACAGACCCTGCAGGGTGACCTCGGCGGTCGGCAATGGCGGCAGTTGCGGCGTCTTGCCGTTGCCGTTGCCGGGCAGGAAGCCGAGGTCGACCAGCAACAGCTGCGACTGGTCGTGCAGCGCAAACGGCGCGAACACCTCCACGCCGCCGCGTCCGTCATGCTTCGGGTTGTCCAGCAGGTACAGGCGGTCGGCGAGGTAGCGGCCGCGCACCCGCACCCGCGGAAAACCATCGGCAGGCGGCGCCTCGGCGATCCTGGCGAAGTCCTGCAGCGGTGCCGATACGGATGCGGCATACCGCCGCAGAAGTGCTTCCTTGAAGTCGGCGCGATGCAGCTGCCAGACGCCCAAACGCACGAACAGCAAGGCTCCGGCCACTGTCAGCAGCAAGGCCCACCACGACGGACGGCGAAATCCGCTCACGCGGAGTGCCTGCCACCGGCCGCTATACTGCCCCTGTCGAAATGGTTCGGATAAATCACGTGGAAACCGTCTATAAATATGCGCTGGTGGCGTTGCTGCTGGTGGTGATTTTCAGCCTCGGCCAGGCGCTGTACTTCATGATGACCGACAAGGACGACGACAAGCGCACGGTGTGGGCCTTGACCCGTCGCATCGGCCTGTCGCTGCTGCTGATCGGCATGGTTGCGCTCGGCATCTGGATGGGTTGGCTGCATCCGCACGACGTCGGCCAGTAATTGTAACGGCTGCGCCGGGAGGCTGCTCCGACCGCGACAAATCGCGCGCCGCGACGGCCATGCCCGGCAGCGCTGAAACCGGCCGCCACACCGGATGCGACACAACAAAAAGCCCGCCAATAGCGGGCTTTTTGTTGCATTGGGCGAAATGGACCTCGCGTCGCTCTCTTGAAGGGTCCGGCCAGGGCGAGGGCACGGATGCCCGAGTTGAGGCAACGCAGGAGCCGTTGCCCGATGGCCGGTTTTGCCGTTCGCGAGAGGACCTCGCGTCAAGTCAAAGAATATAGACGAACATGAACAGGCCGAGCCAGACCACGTCGACGAAGTGCCAGTACCAGGCCACCGCCTCGAAGCCGAAATGGTGCTCCTTGTTGAAATGCCCCTTCAGCACGCGCAGCCAGATCACCGCCAGCATGATCGTACCGAGCGTCACGTGCAGGCCGTGGAACCCGGTCAGCAGGAAGAACGTCGAGCCGTAGACGCCGCTGTGCAGGGTCAGGTTGAGCTCCTTGTACGCCTCCATGTACTCGTGTGCCTGGAAGTACAGGAAGGTCGCGCCCAGCAGCACGGTCAGGCCCAGGAACAGCAGGATCTTGCCGCGATGGCCGGCGCGCAGCGCATGATGCGCGATCGTCACGGTGACGCTGGACGTAAGCAGGATCAGCGTATTCAGCAGCGGCAGACCCCAAGCCGGCACGGTGCTGAACGCACCACCGATATGTTCCGGACCATTGCCGGCGCTGGCGCCCCAGGATGCGGCGTAGTCGCTCCACAGGAACTGATGGGTCAGCGTGCCGTGACCATGCCCGCCGAGCCACGGCACCGAGAACATGCGGATGTAGAACAGCGCACCGAAGAACGCGCCGAAAAACATCACCTCGGAGAAGATGAACCACATCATGCCCATGCGGAACGAGGTGTCCACCTGGTGGTTGTAGCTGCCGCCCATCGACTCGTGGATCACCGAGCGGAACCAGCCGAAGAACATCGCCAGCACGCCGACCACGCCGACGGTCAGCACGGTCTTGCCGAAACCGGATTCGCCAGGCTCGGCATTCAGCCAGTGCGCGGCACCGAACACGGTGGTGAACATGACCACTGCGGCCACGAACGGCCAGTAGCTCTTGGCCGGAACAAAATAAGCGTCGTGCTGCTGACCCATGGTGTAACCCCGTGGATTTCTCTTGATGACTTTTGCCCCGTCATGTTGCCCGGGGAACTGCATGCCGATCGTCGAACCCGACCGGTTGAAGAAAACATGTAACTGACGCGGAACCGCTATTTCATCAGCAGAATCTGCACGAACGAGACCAGGAAGAACGCCGCCACGATCACGACAAGGATCGTCACGGTGCGCCTGACGCCTTTGCGGCGCTCCGCGTCGGACGGATCGATTACCGGATGCTGCATCTTCGGTTGCGTCATGTGATTCGGCTTCTCGCGACCGCCGCACCGTTCATGGCGCGGCGGCACTGATGGAGGATCAATCGTTCACGTGGCCGTGCGCCAGCTCGTCGTCATGGATCACCGGCGGCACCTCGAAGGTGTGGTGCGGCGCCGGCGACGGCACCGTCCACTCCAGGCCCCTGGCGCCTTCCCACACGCGGTCGGTGGCCTTCTTCTTGGAGAAGAACGCGCAGTGGATCAGCACGCCGATGAAGATCAGCTGGGTGGCGCCGAACAGGAAGCCGCCGATCGAGCTGATCATGTTGAAGTTGGCGAACGCGACGTTGTAGTCGGGGATGCGGCGCGGCATGCCGGCCAGGCCAAGGAAGTGCTGCGGGAAGAACAGCACGTTGACCCAGATCACGCTGTTCCAGAAATGCATCTTGGCCCAGAACTCGCTGTACATGTTGCCGGTCCACTTCGGCAACCAGTAGTACGTGGCAGCGATGATCGCGAACAGCGCACCGGTCACCAGCACGTAGTGGAAATGCGCCACCACGAAATAGGTGTCGTGATACTGGAAGTCGGCCGGCACCAGCGCCAGCATCAGGCCGGAGAAGCCGCCGATGGTGAACAGGATGATGAACGCGATGGCGAACAGCATCGGCGTCTCGAACGTCATCGAACCGCCCCACATGGTGGCGACCCAGTTGAACACCTTCACGCCGGTCGGCACCGCGATCAGCATGGTGGCATACATGAAGAAGATCTCGGCGCCCAGCGGCAGGCCGACCGCGAACATGTGGTGCGCCCACACGATGAACGACAGGAACGCGATCGATGCGATCGCGAACACCATCGCCTTGTAGCCGAAGATCGGCTTGCGCGCGAAGGTCGGCACGACCTCCGAGATGATCCCGAAGGCCGGCAGGATCATGATGTAGACCTCGGGATGACCGAAGAACCAGAAGATGTGCTGGTACAGGACGGGGTCGCCGCCGCCGCCCGGGTTGAAGAAGTTGGTGCCGAAGTACTTGTCGGTGAGCAGCATCGTCACCGCACCGGCGAGTACCGGCATCACCGCGATCAGCAGGAACGCGGTGATCAGCCAGCTCCACACGAACACCGGCATCTTCAGCAGCTCCATGCCGGGCGCGCGCATGTTGAGGATCGTCGCGATGATGTTGATCGCGCCCATGATCGAGCTGATGCCCATCAGGTGGATCGCGAACACCACGTAGGCCAGCGAATCGCTCTGCAGCGACAGCGGCGGATACATCGTCCAGCCACCGGACGGGCCACCGCCGGGCAGGAACAGGGTGGACAGCAATAGCGTGAAGGCGAACGGCAGGATCCAGAACGACAGGTTGTTCATGCGCGGCAGCGCCATGTCCGGCGCGCCGACCATCAGCGGAATCATCCAGTTACCGAGGCCGACGAAGGCCGGCATGATTGCGCCGAAGATCATCACCAGCGCGTGCATCGTGGTCAGCTGGTTGAAGAAGTACGGCTCCATCAACTGCATGCCGGGCTTGAACAGCTCGGCGCGGATCAGCATCGCGAAGCTGCCGCCGATGAAGAACATCGTCAGCGCGAAAATCAGATACAGCGTGCCGATGTCCTTGTGGTTGGTGGACATGCACCAACGCTGGAAGAAACCTTTCGGCGCGCCGTGGTGATCGTCGTGCTGATCATGGGTGGCTGCGTAGGACATGGCCTTGCACCTCTAACCTGAAATATTGAATGCGACTGCGAAAAAATGTGCGGGAAGCGCGGGGACGGAAAACTCAGCCCTTGCTGCCATGGGCCGGAACAATGACGACCTGGGCGGTGGCTTGCGGCGCGGCGGCGCTGGACGCTGCCGCCGGAGCCTCGGCGGGCGCAGCGGACTTCGCCTCCTGCCCGGCCAGCCACTTGGCGAAATCCGCCTTGGACTTGACCACCACCACGATCGGCATGAAGCCGTGATCCTGGCCGCACAACTCGGCGCACTGGCCGCGATAGGTGCCCGGCGTGGTGAAGTTGGCCCACGCCGCGTTGATGATTCCGGGGATCGCGTCGATCTTCCAGCCGGTCGCCGGCACCCACCAGGAGTGGATCACGTCGCCGCTGGTGATCACGAAGCGGATCTTGGTGTCGACCGGCACCACCAGCGGCTTGTCGACGTTCAGCAGGTAGGTGCTCTCGTTGCCGACCTTGACCGCGAACGGGTCCATGCCCGAACCGAGCTGACGGGTCTGGTTGCTCTGCGAATCGAGCTTGGACATGAAGCCGACCTTGTCGATCGACTTGCCCATGTAGTCGACGTAGTCGTAGCGCCACTTCCACTGGTAGCCGGTGACCTTGACCGTCATCTGCGAACCGGTGGTGTCGGCCCAGGTGGTGAGGCCGCCGGTGGCCAGGTAGGCCAGGGTGATCAGGATCAGCACCGGGATGGTGGTCCAGACCACCTCGACCATGGTGTTGTGCGACCACTTCTCGGCAACCGCGCCGCGCGATTTGCGGAACCGGAACATCGCGATGAACATCGCGCCGAACACCAGCACGCCGATCACGGTGCAGACGGCGAGCGAGATGTTGTTCAGGTGGTACGGCACCTGTGACCAGGTGCTCGCGCCGCGTTCCATGTTCAGCTGCCACGGACCGGGAGCGGCCAGGGCCACGCTGCCGAACGACGCAAGGGCGAAAGCCGCCGCTGCCACGAGTGATCGCCTGATGCCGCCAGATGTCATGTCTTGCACCTTAGAGTCTGTCTTCATAATTCAAGTACGTCGCGTTGCCCTGCAGCGGCTGTCAGGTGGTAGTCCGTGGTGCAGCCCATGCTGGTTGCATGGGCAAACCGCGGGCTGGCGCATGGCGGCCGCTGCAGGGCAACCCGCAGGGCCGGGTCTGTTTGCCCACGGAGCGGCGTCATCGCTCGGTCATGTATCGACATACATTCCCTCTCTCTTCCTTGCCCCGCGGGCAAACAGCTCCCGGCGCGACGTGCTTGAATTATGAACACAGACTCTTTTGAACCTACTTGCGCAGCTGGTTGAAATCGGCCAGCAACACCATGAGTTTTCTCGACAGCTCGACGCGTTCCTGTTCCGCCAGGAAAACGCCGATCTCCAGTTCGCGCCCGTGCGACGACAGCAGCAGGCGCTGACGCCCGTTGCCCGGCTCCAGCAGCACGCGCACCCAGTACGACTGGAAGCGCGTGCGACGCCGGCCCGGCAGCGACTGCACCTCCAGCGACGCTGCGTCGAGGATGATGCGTTCGCTGCGGTCTCCGGCCCGCCAGGCCACGCTCAAGGCGATGGCCACGGCGGCGGATTCGACCAGGGCAAACAGCGGAGCGAACACATTCCCCTGCCATGCACCCAGTCCAGCCGCAATCAGCACCAGCGCCACCAGAATCATGATCAATCGACGCAGACCGCGTCGGCTGAGCGTGCGATTGGGCTTGAGCCACATCGTCACGCGCGGCGAGCCGGCGGTAGCTGGTCGAAGCACGATCATGGGGATCCGGCGTGCCTGGAACAGCGGAATGATAGGCCGCGGCGACGCGGCGGGCAAGATTGTCGCACCGGCGTGACCTGGATCAGGCCACTATCGAGTACCCGCAAGCGCCGATGCAACGCCATGTGCCCGCCTCGGCCCGGTGCCGGCGCGCGGCCGCCGGACACGCACCCAACGCGCGATCTCCAGCGTACAATCCCGCGCTTCCCTCCGCGTTGGCGGATTTTTCGGCAAGCCCTTGACCGTGCCCATCCTCAGCCCCGAACTTCCCGCCGACAGTACCCCCGCGCACGCGCGCATCACCGCCGCCTGGTTGCGCGACGAGACCGAAGCCGTCAACGACCTGCTCGCCCAGGCCACTTTGCCGCCGGTCGAACGCGAACAGGTGATCGACCTCGCCGCCGGCCTGGTCACTCGCGTACGCGCGCGCGCCAGGGACCAGAGCGCGGTCGAATCCTTCATGCGCCAGTACGACCTGTCCTCCGAGGAAGGCGTGCTGCTGATGTGCGTGGCCGAAGCGCTGTTGCGCATCCCCGACAAGGGCACGGCCGACAAGCTGATCCGCGACAAACTCGGCGAGGCGAACTGGAAAAAGCACCTGGGCCAGAGCGAGTCGCTGTTCGTCAACGCCTCGACCTGGGGCCTGATGCTCACCGGCCACCTGGTGAACCTGGCCGAGGACACCCGCCACGACTTCACCGGCGCGCTGAAGCGGCTGGTCGGCCGCGCCGGCGAACCGGCGATCCGCCTCGCGGTGCGCCAGGCGATGCGCATCATGGGTCACCAGTTCGTGATGGGGCGCAGCATCGGCGAGGCGCTGGATCGTTGCGCGAAGAAGGAATACGCGGTGTATCGCTATTCCTACGACATGCTCGGCGAGTCCGCGCTGACCGGCGAGACTGCCGAGCGCTACCAGGAAGACTACCGCCGCGCGATCGCCGCGATCGGCGCACGCGGCCCGTTCGTCAACCACACCGACGCGCCGTCGATCTCGGTGAAGCTCTCGGCACTGCATCCGCGCTACGAAGTGGCCAAGCGCGAACTGGCTCGCCGCCAGCTCACCGAGAAGCTGCTGGAACTGTCGCAACTGGCGATGAAGCATGGCATCGCGCTGTCGGTCGATGCCGAGGAAGCGGACCGCCTGGAACTGTCGCTGGACATCATCGGCGACGTCTTCGCGCACCCGTCGCTCGAGGGCTGGAACGGCCTCGGCATCGTGGTGCAGGCGTATGCCAAGCGCACCCCGTTCGTGATCGACTGGCTGATCGAAACGGCACGCGCCGCCGATCGTCGCTGGTACGTGCGGCTGGTCAAGGGCGCCTACTGGGATGCCGAGATCAAGCGCGCGCAGGAGACCGGCCTGGCCGGCTACCCGGTGTACACGCGCAAGCCGAACACCGACGTGTCGTACCTGGCCTGCGCGCGCAAGCTGTTCGACGCCGGCAGCGAACTGATCTATCCGCAATTCGCCACCCACAATGCGCACACCATCGCCGCCGTGCATCACGTCGCGCGCGGTCGACCGTTCGAATACCAGCGCCTGCATGGCATGGGCACCGACCTGTACGCCGAGGTGATCGGTCCGCGGAACCTGAACGTGCCATGCCGCGTGTACGCGCCGGTCGGCACCCATGAGGACCTGCTGCCGTACCTGGTGCGTCGCCTGCTCGAGAATGGCGCCAACACCAGTTTCGTCAACCGCGTGGTCGACGAGACGCTGCCAGTGCGCGAACTGGTCGCCGACCCGTGCGAGACGGTTCGCAGCTTCGCATCCATACCGCACCCGCGCATCCCGCTGCCGGTGAATCTCTACGGTGACAATTCTGCGCTTGCGCAGAATTCCAATTCGGTAACTCGGAAGAATTCCATGGGCGTCAACTTCTCCAACGACAACGAACTGAAAGCGATGGCCGACGCGGTCAACGCCAACGCCGGCCCGTGGACCGCCGCCCCGCTGGTGCCGGGCGCGAACGCCAACGGCCCGACCATCCAGGTGACCAATCCCGCCGACCGCCGCCAGAACGTGGGCAGCTACGTCAGCTCCGACAGCGCCACCGTCGAGAAGGCGCTGAGCAATGCCGTAGCCGCCCATCCCAACTGGGATCGCCTGCCCGCCGCCAGCCGCGCCGCGATCCTCGAACACGCTGCCGAGCAACTCGAAGCGCGCCGCGGCGAATTCATCGCGCTGTGCGTACGCGAAGCCGGCAAGAGCCTGCCCGACGCGATCGCCGAGATCCGCGAGGCGGCCGATTTCCTGCGCTACTACGCGGCCATGGCGCGGCGCCTGTTCGGCCAGCCCGAGCAGTTGCCCGGTCCCACCGGCGAAACCAACCAACTGTTCCTCACCGGCCGCGGCGTGTTCGTGTGCATCAGCCCGTGGAACTTCCCGCTGGCGATCTTCATGGGCCAGGTCAGCGCCGCGCTGGCCGCCGGCAACAGCGTGATCGCCAAGCCGGCCGAGCAGACCTCGCTGATCGGCCACGCCGCGATCAAACTGCTGCATGACGCCGGCATCCCGGCCGACGTGCTGCAATACCTGCCCGGCGATGGCGCCACCGTCGGCGCCGCGCTGACGAAGGATCCGCGCGTGGCCGGCGTCGCCTTCACCGGCTCCACCGACACCGCCTGGGCGATCAACCGCGCACTCGCTGCACGCAATGCGCCGATCGCCGCGCTGATCGCCGAAACCGGCGGCCAGAACGCGATGATCGCCGACTCCTCCGCCCTGCCCGAGCAGGTCGTCAAGGATGTGATCGCCTCCGCGTTCCAGTCCGCCGGCCAACGCTGCTCCGCCGCGCGCGTGCTGTTCGTGCAGGAAGACATCGCCGACAAGGTTTGCGCGATGCTCACCGGCGCGATGGCCGAGCTGAAGGTGGGCGACCCGGGTCAGCTGTCCACCGACGTCGGCCCGGTGATCGACGAGGACGCGTTGAAGATCCTGGTCGATCACGCCGCGCGCATGGACATCGAGGCGAAGAAGATCGGCCAGGTCGCGCTCGATCCGGCCACTACTGCCAACGGCACGTTCTTCGCCCCGTGCGCCTACGAAATCCCCTCGCTGGCCACGCTGACCCGCGAAATTTTCGGCCCGGTGCTGCACATCATCCGCTGGAAGGGCAGCGAGCTGACCCAGGTCGTCGAGCAGATCAACGACACCGGCTACGGCCTCACCCTCGGCATCCACAGCCGCATCGACGACACCGTGGATTACATCGCCAGTCACGCCCGCGTCGGCAACTGCTACGTCAACCGCAACCAGATCGGCGCTGTGGTCGGGGTGCAGCCGTTCGGCGGTGAACGCCTGTCCGGCACCGGCCCCAAGGCCGGCGGCCCGCACTACCTGCTGCGCTTCGCCGGCGAACGCACGCTCACCATCAACACCACGGCGGCCGGCGGCAACGCGTCGCTGCTGACGATCGGCGAGTAAGCCTGTCGAGCCCCGTCCTGCACGGACGAGGGCTCCGCACGGGTTGATGCACCGCGCAAGCGGACGGCGGCGTGCACATGGTAGAAAGGGCGTCGAACGCCGGCATCGATCGGCACGCACGCGTCGGAGCGACAATCAGATGGCACGTCCCGCCGACAGGCTCGGCCTGCATCTTTCCGCCGGTGCGCCGGCCAACGACGACCCGCGTTGCACCGCTGCCGAATTTCCGTCGAACAAGCTGCTGTACCTGACCCAGCTGGCGGATGCGCGCGGCATCGACTGCCGCGCATGGTTCGCCGGCCTGGCGTTGAACCGAACCCAGATCGCCGACCCCGCCCTGCGCGTGTCGTACCGGCAGGCGAGCACCTTCATCCGGCGCGCGCTGGCGGCGCTGGACGTGCCCGATGCCGGGCTGCGCATTGGCCGCGAAGGCACCATCGGCGGCTTCGGCCTGCTCGGTCTGGCGATGATGACCTCGCGCACGTTCGGCGAGGCGATGCAGTCGGGCATCCGCTATCACAAGATCGGCGGCTGCCTGCTCGATCTCTCGTTCGAGGCTGTCAGCGAGCAGGCTGTGGCGCTGGTCGCCTCGCCGCAATTTGGCGACCATGCGTTGCTGCCGTTCTTCTGCGAGGAGTTGTTCGCCAGCTCGACCATGATCGCGCGCGAACTGGTCGGCTCCGGGCTGCACCCGTTGCGGGTGGAACTGAGTTACCCGCGGCCGGCCTACGCCGGCGATTACGCCGAACTGTTCCAGTGCGACGTGCAATTCGACGCGGCGCAGAACCGGATGATCCTCGACACCCGATGGCTGGGCCACCCGCTGCCGGGCTACAACCCGCTCACCGCAAAACAGGCGCTGGCACTGTTCGACAAACGCTACGTCTCCGGCGTCAACAACATCAGCGCCAGCGTCTTCGGCACGCCCTACGCGAACGTCACGCCGCCACGCACGTGGGGCGTGGAGCTTCGCGCAAAATTCTGAGATTTTCATGACCCAGAGCCACGAGCTGAATGCCACCCTGCAGCACCTGCGCACGGCGCAGGCACACGACCCGCTGCCGGCGTGGCCACAACGCGCGCGGCGGCTGCGTGTGCTGGAAGCGATGCTGCGCGATCAACGCGGCGCCTTCGCCGCGGCGATCAACGCGGACTTCGGGCAACGACCCGCCGAGGAGACCGACCTGCTGGAACTCTTCCCCAGCCTCTCGGCGATCCGCCATGCGCTTGGCCACGGCCGACGCTGGATGAAGCCGCGCCGTCGCCTGGCCGATCTGCTGTTCCTGCCCGCACACACTGAGCTGCAACCGCGCCCGCGCGGCGTGGTCGGCATCATCGTGCCGTGGAACTACCCGCTCTACCTGGCCGTCGGCCCGCTGGTCGACGCGCTGGCCGCGGGCAATCGCGTGATGCTGAAGATGAGCGAGTACACGCCGCGCTTCTCGGCGCTGTTCGCCGAGCAGGTCGCACGCAGCTTTTCCCCGACGAGATCGTGGTGGTGACCGGCGACGCTGAAGTCGCGCAGGCGTTCTCGGCGTTGCCGTTCGACCACCTGCTGTTCACCGGGTCCACCGCGGTCGGCCATCACGTGATGCGCGCGGCCGCCGCCAACCTGACGCCGGTGACGCTGGAGCTGGGCGGCAAATCGCCGGCAATCATCGGCCCCGGTGCGCGCTTCGAGCATGCAGTGGAACGCATCATGTTCGGCAAGCTGGTCAACGCCGGGCAGACCTGCATCGCGCCGGATTACGTGTTGCTGCCGCGCGCGCGGCAGCAGGAGTTCATCGAGATCGCGGTTCGCGTGACGGCGACGATGTATCCGCAACTGCAGCGGAACACGCAGTACACCAGCATCGTTTCGGACCACCAGTACCAGCGCCTGGTCGGCCTGCGTGACGACGCGCTGGCGGCCGGTGCCCAGCTTCATCCGCTGAGCGAGGCCGCCGACGATCCGGCACGCCGGCTGCTGACGCCGCAACTGCTTGGCGACGTCGACGAAGACATGGCGGTGATGCGCGAGGAGATATTCGGCCCGCTGCTGCCACTGGTTCCCTACGACTCGCTGGATGAGGCGATCGCGTACGTCGCCGCGCATCCGCATCCGCTGGCGCTGTATCTGTTCGAGCACGATCGCGCGCGGGTCGACAAGGTGCTGGCGCGTACCACCGCCGGCGGCGTCAGTATCAACGACACGCTGTATCACATCGCCCAGCACGGGTTGCCGTTCGGCGGTGTCGGCGCGTCGGGCATGGGCGGGTATCACGGTGAGGCCGGCTTTCGCACGTTCTCGCACATGAAGCCAGTGTTCCACCAGGCACGGCTGAACGGTGCCGGCCTGCTCAACCCGCCCTACAACGGCCGTTTCAGACGGATGCTCGACCTGCTGCTGCGGCGCGGCTGATCACTTCACGAGACTCGAAAAAAAACCTCCCCGCGAACGGGGAGGTTTTCGTTTGGACGTCCATTCAACGGACGTCGCGTTGGCGTCAAGACATCAGAACTTGTACACCGCCGACAGGCTCAGCAGGTTGCCGTAGTCGTCCGAGTAGCCGGTCAGGACGTCGCCGGTGGCACCGACCGAGCCATCGATGCGCGCCTTGTTGACGAAGATGTGCGCATACGAGGCGTTGATCTGGAAATGCTCGCTGGCGGTGTAGCCGATGCCGATGGTGGCGAGCTTGCGCGTTTCGTCCGGCACGCGCGGATCACGCATGCTGTCCGAGGTCGGCGTGGTATCCAGCGCCACGCCGGCACGCAGGGTGAGCTTGTCGTTGACGTAATAGTCGCCACCGACCGAGACATACCAGGTGTTCTTCCAGTTGAAGTCCTGCTCGCTGGTCGGCTGCGCCGGGTTGTCGTAGGTCACCTTCAGCTGCTTGAACACGTCCCACTTGGTCCACGCCACGTCCGCGCCGATGCCGAACTTCTCGGCCTGATGCCAGTAGCTCAGGCTGGCCGTGGCCGGGGTGGTGAAGCCGGCGGTGCCATTGGTGTGCGTGAACGGCGTGCCGCCACCGAGCAGCGGGGCCACGGCCGGGTTGGACAGCAGGGCGGCGACGTTCGCCGGCACCTGGAAGTTGGCCGTGCCATGCAATGTGTGATCGATCTTGGAACGGTAGTTGAAAGCCAGCTTGTCCTGCGTGGTCAGCTTCCAGTACGCACCGAGCTGCCAGCCGTAGGCCCAGTCGTCACCGGTGATGCGGGCATAGCCGTCCGAACCCGGCGGCACCACCGCACCGACCTGCGCGGCCAGCGCCTGCGCCGTCGCCGGGTCGAGCTGGCCGGCCGCCGCGGCCTGCTGGATCAAGCCCAGGCCGACCATGTTGAAGTTGATCGCATTGGTCAGCTCGGCGCTGGTCCTTTGCGCAATGACGCTGGCGCCGAGGCTGAAGCTGTCGGTGACGTCGAACGAGCCGGACAAGGTGGCATCGAGCGACTCGAACCTGGACTTGATCGCGTTGTAGCGACCGACCCAGTTCTTGTCGTATTCGGTCTGGAAACCGAACGGCACCGAGAAGCCCGCGCCGACATGCACGCGGTCGCTGACCTGGGTGGCGAAGAACAGCGCCGGCACCGGCAAGGTGGTGCCGGCGTCGCCGCCGTTGCCGCCGCTGATCGGACGGCCCAGCGCGTCATGCGCGCTGCCATGGAACTTGGTGCTGAAATTGATCGCGGTGATGTCGGCCTGCAGGTAGGTGCCCTTGAGGTCGCTCATCGCGGCCGGATTGTTCGTCACCACCGAAACATCGCCGCCGGCGGTGGCGGAGCCGGCATACGCGCGACCCAGGCCCATGGCACTGTTTTCCTTGAGCTGGAAGGCGCTGGCGCTGGCAAGACCCGGCACAAGCGCGCCGACAACAGCCACACTCAACGCGGCCAACGCGAGCGGACGGGCAGCGCCCGGGAAGGAACGGAAAGACTTGTGCATCGCTTGCTCCTGCTTATCTGTGGTGCGACTCGGGATAAATGACGGTGCGGCGACAACGCCGGAATTCATACGCGCGTTTGAAGCCCCTGCGCCGCACTCTGCCCGCTAGTCCAAGGCGTTGCAAGTGCAATCGCAACATTTAACTAACGAATGAAATCCCGCAGACGCTGCCCTTCCATCGGCCGACCTGCCGCCGAATCCGCGGCCTTCCGTGGCACCGCGGGCAGGCCGCCTGCCGCGCTGCTACCCTGAGCGATCCATCGGCGCAGGCTCTTTCGGCGCTCTCCGTTATCTCGCAGGAGTTGTCATGCAGTGTTTCGTGTACGCCAGCCTGCGCAAGGTCGACAGCTACCTGTGGCTGGCACGGCGCGATGCATTCGATGTACTGCCCGAGTCGCTCGTGCTGTTGCTGGGCGAATTGCGGTTCGTGATGGAGGTGCACCTGGACGAGCAGCGCAAGTTGCCGGTCGAGGACACCGCACAGATACTCGACCATCTGCGCACGCAGGGTTGGCACCTGCAATTGCCGCCGCAGGAAACCCTGGCGGCCGCCAACCACCTTCCTTACACGCATTCGCCGCAGGACGATCGTGAGGAGTGAATCGAGCGTCAGTTAACACTTGGTTACCGCCTGCACATCCAACGATTTCTATACTGCCGCCATGACCCAGCCCAAATCGCGCCGCCGACCGCCTTTCCTGCAAGCCCTTGCCTGGTTCATTCCCGGCCTGCTCGCCGTCGCCGCCGCCGGATTGGCCAGCCATCCACTGACCCTGATTCCGCTGCTGCTGGCCAATGCGCTGACCATGGCCGCGATCTGTCACGCGATCGGCTTCGATCCCGAGCCGCGCTTCGGTCGAACCGTGTTGCGGCGCGGTGCCGCGCATCTGGTGATGTTCACCGGATATACGGTGCTGGTGTTCGTGCTGGTCGCGTGGCCGATGCTGCAATTGAGCCAGGCGCCAAGCCTCGCCGCTGCGCTGATCCTCGCCGCCGCGCTGGTGCTGGCGCTGGCGGCGCTGTGGCGGCTGTGGCCGGCATTCGGCCTGGTGTTCGTCTGGGACGATGCCTATCCGGGCCAGCGCGATGGTTCGTGGATCTTCACCGCCACCCTGCGCTGCATCGCGTTCAGCCGGCATCTGTCGCGCGAAGAGCGCTTCTTCAGCCACTTCCTGCCGGCCGCGTTCGCGTTGCTGGTGCTGGCTTTTGGATCGATCGCGCTGACCGGACTGTACGGCGTGCTGCCCTCCGAACCGCGCATCGCCGCGCTGGCGATCTACGGCGTCGTGCTGCTGCCGCTGGGCTGCCTGGTGATTGCCAACCGGACACTGCGGGCGCTGCTGTGCGAACGCCATGGCAAGCACAAGCGATCCGCCCGGGATCGCGCTGCCGCTGCCGCTCCCGGCCCGGCCGCGCCGATCGTTCCGTTGAGCGAGCAGGAGCGTACCGCCGGCACTCCCGAACAGGCCGAAGCATTGTTGACGGCCACCCGCCAGGGCGACATCGAACGTGCGCTGGCGCTGGTCGAGGCGGGTGCCGATCCCGACACCGCGCCGGCCGCTGGCGACCGCGACCAGCGCCCGGTATTGATGCTGGCGGCATTGCTGCCCGATACCCGACTGTTGCGTGCACTGATCGCCAGGGGTGCCGACGTGAACCGTGCCAGCGGCGGCATCACCCCCTTGCTCGCCGCCACCCGCGACAGCTGGCACGGCCGCGCCGAGGCCGTGCTGACCCTGCTCGCCAACGGCGCCAGTCCACTGGCCGTCGATGCCGAAGGCAATACCGCGCTGCATGGTGCCGTGCTGAGCGCCGATGCCGGGGTCGCGGCGATGTTGCTGGACGCGTCGGCGCCGATCAATGCGCTCAACAAGGCCGGCGTCAGCCCGCTGGCCACTGCCTGCCGCGGTGCCAACTGGCCGCTGGCGAAGTTCCTGCTGGAACACGGCGCCAAGCCGGCGCCGGCCGACGGCGAGCCGGCCCTGGTCGCTGCCGCCGGCATCGCCGACGACGATGTCGCCGGGGTCAAGCTGCTGCTCAAGCATCGCGCCGCGGTCAACGCGGTCGATGCGCGTCACCGGCACGCCTTGCTGAGCGCCGCTGCCGAAGGTCACGAACAGATCGCGCGGGCACTGTGTGCGGCCGGCGCCGACGTCAATGTGGCCGATCAGCACGGCAGCACCGCGCTGATGGAGGCTGCGCGCGCCGGCGCCTGCGGCATCGTGCAACTGCTGGCCGACGCGCAGCCCGATGCACGTGCGCGCGATCATCACGGTCGCGACGCACTGACCCTGGCGTGCCAGTCGCCGCATGCCCATGGCGAAACCGTGCGCGCGCTGCTGTCGCTCGGTGCGGAACCGAAAACTCCCGGCAGCGACGGCCGCAGCGCGCTCGACCACGCCGCCGGCGCCGGCCGCTGGGATCTGGTCGCGCTGCTGGACCCGGATACGCCGCTGCCGGCCAGCCTCAGCCGGGACGTGCTGGCCGAGGGTGCCGACACTCCGGCGCACCTGCTGGATGCGTTGCGCTTCGGCCACTGGGCGATCGTGTCGGGTTTTGGCGACCGCGTGCGCGAGTGGCCGCAGTCGCAGCTGGCCCAGCTGTATCTGGACCTGGCGACACCGGGACTTGCCCCAGGCCGCCGCTGGCTGCTCGACCACGGTCTCGATGCCGAGGCGCGGCTGGAAGCACCGCGGGTCGACGATGCCGAAACGGGTGAGTCGCCGCCACCGCCGCCGCTCGGTCGACGCCTGTTCGATGCCTTGCTGCAACAGTTGCCGAATTCGACCGAAGCACTGGACGACCTGTTGCAGGCTGGCGCAAGCCCGGCTGGCGCCGGGCTGCTGGCGCAGGCGCTGACACGTCTGGGCGACGCCGTCCAAGGCACGGCGCTGGCGCTGAACCTGCTTGACCGTGGTGCCGATCCGTTCGGCTCCGACGCACGCGAACGCACGCCGCTGCACCTGGCGGTTGTCCATGCGCAGCCGGAGTTGCTGCAGGCCCTGCTGGTCCGTGGCTGCGACCCGAACACGCGCGACCGCGATGGCCGCACGCCGTTGTTTGCCGCGCTCGAACATGGTGCGCAGGCGCTGCCGCTGGTGCGCGCGCTGATCGCCCATGGCGCCAATCCCGAGGCCACCGATGCGAACGGCGAAACGCCGCTGGGGCTGGCACTGGAGCATCCGGCCGTCGAGCGCTGGCTGGATTGGCGCGACTGGCCGCACCCACATCGCCCGCTGCGCGCCGGCGACCTGCCGGCTGCGGCCGAAGCCGGCGCGCTCGCCACCGTGCAACGCCTGCTCGAACTCGGCTTCGCGGTGGACACCCGCGACGATCAGGGTGCCACCGCCCTGTTGCGCGCCTGCGGTGCCGGGCATCGCGAATGTGCCGCGCACCTGCTCCAGGCCGGTGCCGATCCGTCCATCGCGGCACGCAGCGGAGTGACTCCGCTGGCGGCGGCGGTCGCGGCGCGGCGCGAAGCGCTGGTCGAGCTGCTGCTGCAGCATGGCATCGCCGTCGACCAGCGCCTGCCGAACGACGCCACCGCGTTGATGGTGGCCGCGGCGATGGGTTACCCCGAAATTCTCGAGCGCCTGCTCGACGCCGGAGCCGACGTCAATGCCGTCGACGCGAGCGCCCGCAGCGCACTGCACGCCGCCGCGCAATTCGGCTTCGAACACAACGACAGCCTGCGCGCGCGCCGCCTGTTCGACGGCCTGCTCAAGCGCGGCGCCGACATCAACCTGGCCGACAGCGAGGGCAAGACCCCGCTGCTGTTGCTGCTGGGCGCGCAACTACGCCCAGGCAGCGAATGCGACGCCACCCACATCGGTGCGCTGGTGCCCTTGCTGCTGGACGCCGGCGCCCGCGTCGGGCATGCCGATCAGCGCGGCGTCACGGCACTGCACGCCTGCGCCATGCATGCGCTGCTGCCACCGGCGCGCGTGCTGCTGGCGCGTGGCGCCGACCGCAATGCCGCCGACGCGTTCGGCCGCACCGCAGCCGACGTCGCACGGCAACTGGGCTACATCGACATCGCCCACGAGCTGGCCGTACGCAGCAGCGCGATTCCGAGCGTACGGCAGACCCTGCGCCAACCGGCACAGCCGGCCGACTGATTCGCGGATCGACGCCGGCGGCGAGCGCCAGCTTCAGGAGCTCATTCTTCCTCGCTCAACGGAGTTCCCGCGTCGCGCTCCCGCGCGCGCGCAGCTTCCGGCGATGCGTCGGCCTCGAACAGTCTTGCCAGGTCCGCCAGCGCCTCGCGCGTGGTCTGCACCAACTTGGTTTCATCGTCGTAGACCAGGTATTGCGCCTTGATCAGCTCCGCGTCCTGACGCCGGAAACGTTCCACCTGATCGGTCGCCTGCTGCGTACTCAGACCCAAGGCCTCCAGCGCCTTGCGCGTCATCTTCAGGCTCGAATACAAGGTCTCGCGCACCGGCTCGTCGATGCCCAGGTCCATCAGGCGCCACACGTGCTGGCGATTGCGCGCACGCGCGATGATTTTCAGATGCGGGTATTGCCGGCGCACGACCCGCGCCACGCGCAGGCTGGATTCGGCATCGTCGGTGGCCAGCACGAACACCTCGGCCTTGTCCGCCTGCGCGGCACGCAGCAACTCCGGCCGCGCCGGATCGCCGTAGAAGATGTCGGTGACATTGCCGAAGCGCTGCACCAGATCGAGCTGCTCGATCGAGTGGTCCAGCGCCACGAACGGCACGCCTTGCGCGCGCAGCACGCGGGCGATGATCTGGCCCATGCGGCCGTAGCCGGCAATGATCACCCGCGGCATGTGCGTGTCGATGGTGTCGTAGGCGCGTGTCGGTTTCTTCGCCTTCGCGCCGAGCAGACGCGCGAGCATGGCGACCAGCAACGGCGTCAGCGCCATCGACAGCGAGATCGCCAGCACCAGCTGGTTGTGTTGCGGGCCGCTGAGCAATTGCTGCTCCCGCGCCAGTTTCAGCACCACGAACGCAAACTCGCCGCCGCAGGCAAGCAACACCGCCAGACGCAACGCCTCGGCCCGATCGAGTCCGCCGACCAGGCGACCCAGCGGCCACAACAGCGCGCCCTTCAACAACAGCAGGCCAGCCACCAGCGCCAGCACCCGCAGCGGCTGGTGTACCAGCAGCGACAAATCCATCGACATGCCGACGCTGATGAAGAACAGGCCGAGCAGCAAACCCTTGAACGGTTCGAGATGGGATTCCAGCTCGTGCCGGTATTCCGAATCGGCCAGCAGCACGCCGGCGAGGAACGCACCGAGCGTGGACGACACGCCAGCCAGCTCCATCAGCCATGCCGTACCCATCACCACCAGCAGCGCGGTGGCGGTAGAAACCTCGACAGCATCCGCCTTCGCCACAAAACGGAACACCGGGCGCAACAGGTAGCGACCGCCGACCACCACCGCGACGATCACGCCGATCGTGCGCAAGGTGCCGGCCAGATCCACGCCGTGCCTGGCCGAGGACGCCGCCAGCAAGGGCACCATGGCGATCAGCGGGATCGCCGCCAGGTCCTGGAACAACAGGATGGCAAACGCCTGGCGTCCGTACGCCGAGCCGGCCTCCTTGCGCTCGGCGAGAATCTGCAGGCCAAAGGCGGTCGATGACAACGCCAGGCTGCCGCCGACGATCGTCGCCGCCTTGCCGGTGAGGCCGAACAGGAAATAGGCGACCAGCGCAATCGCCACGCTGCTGGCAAGCACCTGCAGCAGGCCGGTGCCGAACACCGAACGGCGCATCACCCACAGCCGCTGCGGCGACAGCTCCAGACCGATCACGAACAGCATCAGCACGATGCCGAACTCGGAAATCGTGCTCACGCCCGCGGTGTCGCCGACCAGTCCCAGCAACTGCGGCCCGATCACCACGCCGGCCAGCAGGTAGCCCAGTACCGAGCCAAGCCGGAAACGCTTGGTCAACGGCACCGCGATCACCGTGGCGAGCAGGAACACCAGCGCGGTCTGCAGATAGTGGTGGCTGTCCAAACGTGAACGACTCCGGTGGGGAGTCTCGATTATTCCACGCCGCCGATCGACGTGCGGGCGATGCGTTCATGCAAGCAACAGAAACGAACAGGCCCGCACATGGCGGGCCTGTTCTGCGAGGTGGAGCGTGGCTCGCCTATTTCTTCGAGCCATCCTTCAGACCGCGGTTCTCCAGCATCGGCTCGATGCTCGGATCCTTGCCGCGCCAGTCCTTGTACATCTTCGCCAGCTCCTCGGTGTTGCCGCGCGACAGCACCATCGCGCGGAAGCGGTCGCCGTTCTCGCGGGTCATTCCGCCGTGCTCCTTGAAGCCGATGAAGGCGTCGTCGGCCAGCATCTCGGTCCACAGGTACGCGTAGTAGCCGGCGGCGTAGCCGTTGCCCCAGATGTGCTGGAAGTAGCTCGAACGGTAGCGTGGCGGCACGTAGCTGAGGTCGATGTGATCCTTCTTCAGCGCGGCCGCTTCGAACTGGTCGGCGTCCTGCAACGGCGCGTCGGCACCGAGCACGTGCCAGTTCATGTCGAGCAACGCGGCAGCGACCAGCTCGGTCATGTTGTAGCCGGAGTTGAACTTGCCGGCCTTCTTCATCTTGTCGACCAAAGCCTGCGGCATCGGCGCGCCGGTCTTGTAGTTCTTCGCGTAATTGGCGAACACCTTCGGGTTGGTCGCCCAATGCTCGTTGAACTGCGACGGGAACTCGACGAAGTCACGCGCGGTGCTGGTGCCGGACAGGGTCGGATACTGCGAGTCAGCGAACATGCCGTGCAGGGCATGGCCGAATTCGTGGAACATCGTGGTCACGTCGTCGAACGACAGCAGCGCCGGCTGGCCCGCCGCCGGCTTGGCGAAGTTGGCGACGTTGTAGATCACCGGCTTGGTGCCAAGCAGCTTGGACTGGTCGACCAGGTTGCTCATCCAGGCGCCGCCGCCCTTGTTGTCGCGCTTGAAGTAGTCGCAGTAGAACAGCGCCATCGAGGTGCCGTCCTTGTCGAACACCTCGAACACGCGCACGTCCGGCTGGTACACCGGAATGTCGTGGCGCTCCTTGAAGGTCAGCCCGTACAGCTGGTTCGCCGCGTAGAACACGCCGTTCTGCAGCACATTGTCCAGTTCGAAATACGGCTTGATCTGGTTCTCGTCGAGGTCGTACTTGGCCTTGCGCACCTGCTCGGCGTAGTAGTTCCAGTCCCACGGCTCCAGCTTGAAGCTGGGCTGCTTGAGTGCTTTCTGGTCCTTGTCGATCTGCGCCTGGATGTCGGCCGCCTCGCGCTTGGCACGGGCCACCGCGGCCGGCGCCAGCTTGTCCATGAAGCCCATCGCCGTTTCCGGCGTCTTGGCCATCTGGTCGTCGAGCTTCCACGCCGCGTAGTTCGGGAAGCCGAGCAACTTGGCCTGTTCGGCGCGGATCTGCGCGATGCGCTCGATGGTCTTGCGGGTGTCGTTCGCGTCGCCATGTTCGGCGCGGTTCCACGAGGCCTCGAACAGCGCCTTGCGGGTGTCGCGGTTGTCCAGGTCCTGCAGTTCGGGCTGCTGGGTGGTGTTCTGCAGGGTCAACACGTACTTGCCGTCAAGCTTGCGATCCTTCGCGGCCTGGCTGGCGGCGGCAATCTCGGCATCGGACAGGCCGGCCAGTTTCGCCTTGTCGTCGATGACCACGGCAGCGTCCTTGGTCGCAGCCAGCAACTTGTTGGTGAACGCCGCGCTCAGCGCCGATTCTTCCTTGTTGAGGTCTTTCAGCTTCGCCTTGTCGGCATCGGACAGCTTGGCGCCGGCATGCACGAAGTTCCTGTAGACCACCTCGACCAGGCGCTTCGATTCGGGATCGAGCTTGAGCGTGTCGCGCTGGTTGTAGATGGTCTCGACGCGCTGGAACAGCTTGCTGTCGAGATAGATCGCATCCTCGTGCGCGGCCAGCTTCGGCGCCACGGTTTCCTGCACCTTCTGCAACGTGTCGTCGGTGTTGGCACCGGCGACGGCGCCGAAGGCCGCCATCACGCGATGCAGCATCGCGCCGGATTTTTCCATCGCCACGAAGGTGTTGTCGAAGGTCGGCGCCGCCGGGTCGTTCGCGATTTTCCCGATTTCGGCCAGATGCTGCTTCATGCCTTCGGCGAACGCCGGCTCGTAGTCCGCGTCGGTGATCTTGTCGAACGGCGTGGTCTGGAACGGCAGCGAGCTGGCCGCGTAGAACGGATTGCCGGTGATGTCGGCAACGGCGGCGGTGCTGCCGGCGGTCGCCACCGAGGCGGTCGGCGCGGGAGTCTTGTCGGCGCTGTTCGGCTGCTGCGAGCAGGCGGCCAGGCCCATCGTGGTGGCTATCACAATCATGCGGAGACGAAACATCTGATTTCCCCAGGTGGTGCGCCCGTTGCCGGGCACGGAAAGTCGGAATCGCCGACTGTACCGACACCGGCGCGACTTTCCAAACACGCGCGTCCGGCCTGGGGAAGGCGGCCGACGCGGCGGCCACGCCGATACACGCTCAGGCCGCTCGCAGGTCGCGCAACTGCCACGCCGATCCGATCAGCAGGTACAACCGGTGGCGCACGACGCTCATCGGCAGGTCGGTCAGCAGGTCGACCTCGGTATGCAGGTCGACAACTCTCGCGGTTACCTGCGCCGTCGCATCGGTGGCGCCCAGGCTCGAATCGACCGCGTCCGGATCCGGCTGTGCGGCGCGCCAGCGCTGGAACAGGTCGTCCTGGCGCAATGCCTGCTGCAGCGCCGCGGCGAAGTCATCGGGGCCGGCGCCGTCATAAGCAAAGCGTGGGTCGTCGCCACTGGCATGAGCGAGGTCGGCAATCGACAGGTAAAAGTGGTTGCGGGCCATGTTGCCTCCGGCGTTGGGAATGGAGTCCCATTCAAGCACGCCGGATGTGAAGTTCAATCCACGGCCGCCGTCAGATGGTCCGCCGCGGCGTCCGGCGCCAGCCCGTACGGCAGCACACCCAGGCAGGGCGCCGGCAACAGGTCGCGCAGGGTGGCAAGGTTCTCTTCCACCGCATCCATGGCTGGATCGACGCGGTTGCCGATCCAGCCAAGCAGGAGGCAGCCGTCGGCAACGATCGCCCGCGCGCTGAGCAGCGCGTGGTTGAGACAACCAAGGCGCAAGCCGACCACCAGGATCACCGGCAATTGCCACTGCTTGGCGATATCCGCCGCGAACAGTCCCGGCGCCAGCGGCACCAGCCAGCCGCCGATGCCCTCGACCACCACGCGCTGGTGTCCGGCGCGCAACTGCTCGAACGCGGCGTGCATCGGGTCGAGCGAAATCCGCACGCCATCATGCGCGGCAGCCAGGTGCGGCGACAGCGGATCGCGCAACGCTACCGGATTGACCAGCGCATACGCCGGAGGCGCGCTGCTGGCCGCCTGCAAGGCCAACGCATCGTCATTGCGCAGGCCCTCGGCGGTTTCCACGCAACCACTGGCGACCGGCTTCATGCCGCAGGCGCTGTATCCCGCCGCGCGCCATGCATGCAGCAGCGTGCACGAAGCATGCGTCTTGCCGATGCCGGTGTCGGTGCCGGCGATGAACACGGCGCGGCTGTGGTCGGACATCACTGCACTTCCTGAAGATTCGGCGGACATGTCCGGCGCATAATAGGGACTTTACGCACGGACCTCTTGCCATGTTCGAACTTGCTTCGCACACCTACGCCAGCAAACGCGAGCACTACGATGACCTGCTGCAGCAGGCCCGCGGCCTGCTCGCCGGCGAGCGCGACCTGATCGCGAACGCGGCGAACTTCGGCGCGCTGATCTATCACAGCCTGCCGCAACTCAACTGGGCCGGCTTCTACCTGTACGACGGCACCGAACTGGTGGTCGGCCCGTTCCAGGGCAAGCCGGCGTGCATCCGCATCGCGCTGGGGCGCGGCGTCTGCGGCACCGCGGCGCAGACCCGCCAGACCCAGCTGGTCCGCGACGTCAACGCGTTCGACGGCCACATCGCCTGCGACGCCGCCTCGCAATCGGAAATCGTGGTGCCGCTGGTCAAGCCCGACGGCAGCCTGCTCGGCGTGTGGGACGTCGACAGTCCGGTCACCGACCGCTTCGACGAAGACGATCGCGCCGGCATGCAAGCCCTGTGCGCGGTGTTCATGGATGCCGTGCACGGCTGACCTGGTTTGTTTTGCGGGAACGCTCAGCGTTCGCGGACTTGATGTGCATCTTCTCGCGGCTGCCGCAGCAGCGTCATCACCGCTTCGCGTGCCTCGTCCACACCGGTCCCGGCGGATGACGAGAAGATCTGCGCGGTGGCATGCAGCCCTTCCGCTGCGAATTGTTTGCGCAGCGCCGCAAGCGCTTGCGTGGCCTGGCCGCGCGAAAGCTTGTCGGCCTTGGTCAGCAGCAGATGGCACGGCAGCTGGGTGGCGAAGCAGAACTCCAGCATCAGCCGATCGAACTCCTTCAGCGGATGGCGGATATCGACGATCAGCACCAGTCCGCGCAGGCTGCGGCGCTGGTGCAGGTAGGCGTCGATCTCCAGCTTCCAGTGCTCGCGCATCTCCAGCGGCACCTTGGCGTAACCGTAGCCCGGCAGGTCGATCAGGCGCAGGTCAGGCACCCCTCTGCCGGTGGTGATATTTCCCGGCGGCGGCAGGCTGAAGGCAACCATCTGCTGGGTACGGCCCGGGGTCTTGGAGGTACGCGCCAGACCCTTGTGGTTGGTCAATGCATTCAGCGCGCTGGACTTGCCGGCATTGGAGCGGCCGGCAAACGCCACCTCGGCGCCCTGATCGGCAGGAAGCTGGCTGATGCGATGGGCGGCCAGCATGAACTGCGCGCCTTGAAGCGGATTCGACATGGTTTGACCAAGCTGGGGTGGCACAGGGATAATTCCGCGGTTTCTGCCTGTTGCGGGCCGCGTGGCTGCAATCGTCCTGGCAGTGTTTGCAAGTCTCTCGGGAGTCAAGTGTATGAGTTTTCGGTCCGCTGGTTTTCGGCCCACTGTTCTCGGGGCCGCCGTTGCCCTCGTGTTTGCACTGTCTGCCAGTGCGCTGATGGCCCAGGATGCCAAGCCGAAGACCGACGCACCTACCGCGGCCGCCAGCGTGGCGGCGCCGGCCAGCGCCGCTTCGGCCGCGCCGGCGGCCGCCACGGCTGCAGGCGCCGTCAAGCCGGGTGACGCCACCGCCGGCCAGGCCAAGGCCGCCGTTTGCGGCGCCTGCCACGGCATGGACGGCAACTCCAGCGACGCGCAATACCCGAAACTGGCCGGCCAGAGCGAGCAGTACATCGTGCGCCAGTTGACCGATTTCAAATCCGGCAAGCGGCAGAATCCGATCATGATGGGCATGGCCACGCCACTGTCCGAGCAGGACATGCACGATGTCGGCGCGTACTTCGCCAGCAAGACGGCGCTGCCGGGCGTGGCCGACCAGGCCCTGGTCGAGCACGGCCAGACACTGTTCCGCCAGGGCGACGCCAAGCGCGACATTCCCGCCTGCATGGCCTGCCACAGCATCGACGGCCGCGGCAATCCGGGTGCGATGTATCCGCAGCTGACCAGCCAGCATGCGCAGTACATCGAGGCCACGCTGAAGTCCTGGCACGACGGCACCACCTGGGGTGACGACGCCCATTCGCAGATCATGCCGGCGATCGCCAAAAAGCTGGACGCCGACGACATCGCCGCGCTGGCCAGCTACATCGAAGGCCTGCACAGCGCCGACAGCCAGCCGGCAGCCGCCACGCCCTGATCGGTCCCCGGCGCCGGCCCTCGGGTCGGCGCTGTCGGTTTCGGCGTCATCCGGTCCACGTGCCATCTTCCCGAGGTTTGCCATGTTGAAGCGTCTGCCGTTCCTGTGTGCCGCCCTGCTCGCGCTTGCCGCCTGCAGCCATGACAACAACGGCAACTCCAGCGTGGCGCCGCCCGCGGCAGCCACGTCGGCCAGCAGCAACGCACCGGTCGCGCCGGCAAACAGCACCAGCACCACCCCGGCAGACACGGCACCGGCCGCGGCCAGCACGGTCGCCGCGACCGGCACCGACGCCAGCACGGCCGCGGCAGCCGCAACGGCAGCGGCGACGCCGTTCGTGGACAACGGCAAGTGGGTCGAGGGCAAGAACTATTTCCTGATCGAACCGGCGCAACCGACCAGTCACCCCGGCAAGATCGAAGTGACCGAGGTGTTCTCCTACGCCTGCCCGGCCTGCAACGCCTTCCACTCCACGGTCGACCAGATCGCCAGGAGCCTGCCGCCCGACGCGGTGATGAACTACCTGGCCGCCTCGTTCCGTCCGGACGAGAACTGGCCGGTGTACCAGCGCGCGTTCTACGCGGCACAGGCGCTGGGCGTCGTCGAAAAGACCCATGACGCGCTGTTCGACGCGACCTGGAAAACCGGCGAGACCGCCACCTACAATCTCGATACCGGCAAACCGAAGCCGAAGGCGGCATGGCCCACGATCGAGGACCTGGCGAAGTTCTATGCCAAGTACGGCGTCGACCCGAAGGAGTTTGTCGGCATCGCCAACTCGTTCACCGTCAACACCAAGATGAAGCGCGCCGACGACCTGATGAAGGCCTACGGTGTCGACAGCACGCCGAGCATGATCGTCAACGGCAAGTACCGCTTCACCACGGCTTCCGCCGGCGGTTACGCGCAATCGGTCGAACTGACCCAGTGGCTGGTGGCCAAGGAAGCGGCCGGCAAGTGATGTCCCCCGGCGGGCCGGATCGACACTGTCGCGGCCGCTGTTCGCCCACGCCACAGAGAAAGCCCATGTTCAAGCAAATGACCCGGTTGCGCGTCGCGGCCCTGCTCGGCGGGCTGCTGCTGACCAGCGCGTGCACCGCACAGTCCGGCACGCCGCCGCCGTATACCGAGGGCAGCGAATATGTGACCTTGCCCGGACCGCATCAGCGCTACGGCAGCGAAGGCAAGGTGGAAGTGGTCGAGGTGTTTTCCTACGACTGCATCCATTGCGCGCATTTCGCGCCGATGGCCGAAAAGCTGCGCAAGGAGCTGCCGCCCGGCGTGGTGTTCAAGTTGTTGCCGGCCGCGTTCAACAGCACGTGGATACCGTTTGCGCGGGCCTTTTACGCGGCCAAACAGCTCGGCGTGCTCGACCGCACGCACCTGCAACTGTTCGTGGCCAAGTTTGGCGAGCACTATCCGATCAATTCGATGGATGAACTGGCCGACTTCTATGCCCGCGAAGGCGTCGACCGCGCGAAGTTCATGCGCATCGCCACCTCCGACGAGGTCACCGCGAAGCTCAAGAGCGACTTTGCGCTTGTCAGCAAATGGCAGGTCGATGGCACGCCAACCATCGTGGTCGATGGCAAGTACCGCATCGTCGGCGTGAAAACACAGGACGAGATGGCCGCGGTGGCGCTATGGCTGGCCAAACGCGAATTGCACGACGGCAAATAGTCACGCCCCGGCTGGCAGGATGTTCACGTCAAGCGGATCATGCTGGCCCTGTGTCCCACTGCTGGCCTGTCGATGATCGTTTGTAATCCCTTCCCGTGTACTGTGTTGCGATGAACCGCGCCGCCCGACCCCAGGCTGTTCCCGCAGAGCGCCACTTGCGCCTGCTCAGCTGCAACATTCTGGCCGGCGCCAGCGTGGCGCGTTACAGCGAGTACGTCACCCGCAGCATCAACGCGGTGTTGCCGGGACGCAGCAAGATGGACAACCTCGACCGACTGGCCGAAGTGCTGCCGCAGTTCGACGTGATCGGCCTGCAGGAGGCCGATGCCGGCAGTTTGCGCTCGGGCTTTCTCAACCAGACCCGCTACCTCGCCGAAACCGCCGGCATGCCGTTCTGGAGCCACCAGCCAAACCGGGCCATGGCGCGGTTGGCACATTCCGCCAACGGCCTGATCAGCCGGCTGGAGCCGCACTCGGTGATGGATTACCCGCTGCCGAGCCGAATCCCCGGCCGCGGCGCCTTGCTGGCGCAATTCGGTGAAGGCGACAACGCGCTCGCGGTGATGATCGCGCACTTGTCGTTGAGCGCGCCGGCGCGTGCGCGCCAACTCGGGTTCATCGCCGAACTGCTGCAGGATTTTCCGCATGCGGTGCTGATGGGCGATCTCAATACCGAGCCCGGCAGCCTGGAGATGCGCCACCTGTTCGCCAAGTGCAGCCTGCAGCCGCCGGCGCAATCCATGCCGACCTTTCCCAGCTGGAAACCGCGCCGGGCGCTGGATCACATCCTGACCTCGCCGGCGATCCGGCTGGACAAGATGTGGGCGCTGCCGCAGGCGTTCTCCGACCACCTGCCGCTGGCGGCGGAGATCCGGCTGCCGGCGCACGTCGGCGGCAAGCCGTCGCGCGATCCACCACGATGACATCGAAGCGATGGCGCCTGGCGTGGCCGTGGCTATTGCTGCTGGTCGTGGCGCTGGCGGCCGCATGGCTGCGCTACGGCCTGATCGAATCCACCACGATCGGACAGCAGTGCAGCGGCGGCCAGGGAGCATGGTGGTGCAGTGGGCGCCAAGCGCTGGTGCTGGGTTTCCTGAACAACGTCTATGGCGTCGCGGCACTGGCCGCCACCGCGCTGGCCTTGTTGTGGAAACGCGCCTGGCCGGCCTGGCTGGCCGCGGCGCTCGGCGTTTTCGCACTGGAACTGTATTGCTTCGAGCCCGGTGCACTGGCGCTGCTGGCAGGCAGCCTGCGCCTGCTACGCGTGCAGGCGACGCGCGTCGCGCCAGTCGACCATCACCGGCAAGGCGAGCAGCAGATTCAGCCCCAGCCATAGCCAGACCACCGGCGTGAGGCCCGCCTCCTGCACCACTACGGTCGCCGCCAGCACGGGCAGCCATAGCGGCGAGGAAGCGCTCTTCCAGCAAGGGCATCGTCACGGCTCGGCGATCGGACAACCAGCCCACCAATGCGTGGCCCACGCAAGGCAGCATGAACAGGCCCAACGGGAAATCCCGATAGCGCCCGTCGAAGACCAGCAACAGTCCGTAGTACGCCAGGCCGAACAACCAGATCGGCCGCCACCAGCCCGGCGACGACGCCAGCGGTGCGCTCGTGCCGAGCCGCAGCGCGATCCAGCGCGCCAGCCACAGTGCCGTGAACAAGGCCAGCGCACAGGCGGCGAACGAAACCGTCCACTCCCAGCCGCCACGACAGGCGAACAGCATCTGCCGGAACTGCCAGGCCAGTGCGCAGCCGCTGGCACTGCCGGCCAGCCCCAGAGCGGCCCAGCCGCGCCAGCCATGCCAGCGCCGCCGCCATGCCCCGACCAGCACGAACAAACCGGCGCCGACCGCACCGGCGAGCCAGCCTGCCCACCAGCGCGGTGACTCGGTCACCGGCCCCTGCATCGCGAACTTCGGCCGTGCCTGTGCATCGAAAATGCCCCAGTAGCCGCCGGCGGTGCCCTCCTGCGCGCGCTTCCACGGCTGGTCGAACGCCTCGATCACGTTGTATGGCATGTGTACCGTCGCCGCGTAGCGCAGGAACTCGCGCAGATAACGCGCTTCGTTCACCACGCTGGCGCTGGCCGCGTGACGCGGACGCCCCGCACTCGGCCAGCCGGTTTCGCCGATCATCACGCGCCGGCCGGGAAACGCCTGCTGCACCTTCGCATAGACCGCGGCCACATGCTGCACCGCGCGCTCCGGCGACACCGGCTTGTCTTCCCAATACGGCAGGATATGGATGGTCAGATAATCCACCGAACGGGCCAGTTCGGGATGGCGCAGCCAGAATTCCCACACATCGGCATAGCTCACCGGCACGCTGACCGCGGCGCGCACCTCGCGCAGATAGACGGCCAATTGCGGCGCCGACAGCTCACCGCGAAGCAGCACCTCGTTGCCGACGATCACCCCGCGCAGGACCTGCGGATCGGCGTTCGCGGTGGCGATGCCCAGGCGTACCTGGCGTGCGTTCGCCGCGGCATCGCCGCTCAGCCAGATGCCCAGCAGGACCTTCATGCCGTAACGCCCGGCAATCCGCGGCACCGCACTGAGGCCTTGCCCCTGCGAATAGGTCCGCACGCAGTCGAAACGCTGCGACAACGCGCGCAGGTCTGCGTCGATGCGTTCGGGGCTGATGAAGGCGTTCGGATCCAGCGGCGTTTCGCCGGCCTCGCGGAACGGCGCATACGAGACGCAGGCGATCCGTGCCGAGGGCGCGTCCGGCAACGCCACCGGCCGGCCGATCGCCCACCACCAGTACGCGCCGGAGATGGCCGCCGCCACCAGCACCAGCCACGCCAACCCGGTTCGAAAAAAAGCAGGCGAAGGTGCTGACGACATGCCGATCCCGTGGATGCAGAAGCTGCGGACGAAGCGCATCAGCTTAGCAGGCAGATGCGCGCTCACCGATTCGCAACAAGCCCGTCGGGGCCATCCACTACACTGGCGACAGATTCACCGCAGGAGTGCTCATGTCTGTTTCCGTCCCACCGCGGCGTGCCGGGTTGGCCTGGCTGCTGGTCACCGGTTGGCTGCTGAGCGCCACGATCGCCCAGGCCGGCGAACCCGATGCGACGCAACGCGCGACCTTCAAGCAGGCCTACGCCGCCGCGCAGCAAGGTGGCGATGGCTGGCGCCCGCTCGCCGCCGGACTGCGTGATTACCCGTTGTATCCCTACCTGCCGGCGGCCGCGCTGGAACACGATATCCAGCAGGTCGACCGCGCCAGCGTGGAAGCCTACCTGCGGCAGTACGCCGACTGGATTCCCGCCGACGACCTGCGCCGCGCGTTCCTGCGCGAACTGGCGCGCCGACAGGACTGGAACGATTTTCTGGCGATGTACCGGCCCGGCCTCGGCGACACGCTGAGCTGCGATGCACTGCAGGCACGGCTGGCCCGTGGCGACAAGCTGAATTTCGACAAGGATCTGGCCGCGCTGTGGGCCAGGCCGAACCTGCCCTCGGCCTGCGACCCGGTGCTGCAGGCCGCGCACGATCAGGGCCTGCTGGGCACGGCACGCCTGTGGAACCGGATCGACCGCGCCCTCGACGCCGGCCAGTCCGGCACGGTCGCCAGCCTGGCCGGCTGGCTGCCGCTGGACGACAACGCCGCCGCGGTGCAACTGGCATTGGCCTTGCGCGATCCGTCGGCGGCGCTGGCCGCCGCGGCGCAATGGTCAGACACCCCGCGCCATACCCAGGCGGTCACGCTGGCCCTGCGCCGGCTGGCGCGACGCCAGTCCGACCGTGCCGACGCCGCGTGGCAACAACTGCAATCGCGCTTCAGCTTCAGCGAGCAGCAGCGCGACCAGATCCTTTATGCGCTTGCATTGTTCCATGCCACCGATTTCGACGACCACGCGCTGGCCCGGTTGATCGCCCTGCCCGCCGCCGCGCAGACCGACGCCTCGCGCGAATGGCGGGTGCGGGTCGCGCTGGCCCGGCAGAACTGGGCCGCGGTGCTGGCCGGCATCGAGGCGATGCCGGCCAGTCAGCGGCAGGATGGCGAATGGCAATACTTCCGCGCGCGCGCGCTGGTCGCGCTGGGCCGCGGCGATGAGGCGCAATCGCTGTTCGATGCCCAGGCCGGCCACGCCACGTTCTTCGGCTTCCTCGCCGCCGACAAGCTCGACCAGCCCTACGCGATCTGCCCGCTGGCCCTGGCCGACGATCCGCAACGCGAGCAGAGCCTGCTGGCCATCCCCGGTCTTCAGCGTGCCTTGGAGCTGTATGCGGTCGACCTGCCCAAGCTGGCCCGCCGCGAGTGGACCAAAGCCTTGCAGGGCGCCGACGAAGCCACCGTGCGCGTCGCCGCCGACCTCGCCAACCAGCGCGGCTGGTACGACCGTGCCGTGTTCACCCTCAGCAGCGGCGACGCCCTGCGGCTGTACAAGCTGCGCTTCCCGCTGGCCAGCCAGGATGGTCTGGTCCCGCAGGCCGAACAGGCCGGCGTCGACCCGGCCTGGGCCTACGGCATCCTGCGCGCCGAAAGCGCCTGGATGAGTGACGCCCACTCCGGCGCCGACGCCCGCGGCCTGATGCAACTGCTGCCCGGCACCGGCGCGCTGGTGGCCAGGCGCAACGGCCTGAGCTGGGGCGGTGGCGACACGCTGTACGACCCGGCCATCAACGTCGCGCTGGGCACGCGCTACCTCGCCCATCTGGCCGAACGCTTCGATGGCTCGTCATGGCTGGCCAGTGCCGCCTACAACGCCGGACCGAACCGGGTCGATCAGTGGCTCGCCGCGCGCGGCACGCTCACTCCGGACCTGTTCGTCGCCACCATCCCGTTCAAGGAAACCCGCGAATACGTGGCTCGGGTGATGGCCTTCAGCGTGATCTACGACTGGCGCCTGCACGGCACTGCCGTGCCACTGGCTACCCGCATGGGTCCGATCGGCCAGCCCCATGGACGTCCGGATGCAGACACCCCGCGCCGCCCGATCAGCTGCCCCGCCGTGCAGACAGCTGCCGCGCACGCATCCGACATTTCACCCTGATCCGGTTCCACCCAAGGACTCATCCGCATGGCAGCACAGCAACTCGTCATCCTCGGCGGCACCGGCTTCCTCGGCAGCCGCTTGCTGCCGCGGCTGGTCGCCGACGGGCACCACATCGTGCTGCTCAGCCGCAACCGCGACCAGAACCGCGCGCTGGGCGTTCTGCCGAACGTGCACGTGCGTACCGCCGACGTGCACGATCCGGCCAGCCTGCGGCGTGAACTGCGCGGCGCCGACGCGGTGATCAACCTGGTCGGCATCCTCAATCCGCAGCGTCACCAGACGTTCCAGAAAGTGCATGTCGAGCTGCCCGAAAAGCTGATCGAGGCCTGCCGCGCCACCGGCGTCGGCCGGCTGCACCAGATGAGCGCACTGAAGGCCGGCCAGGGCCTGTCGCAGTACCTGAAATCGCGCGGCGAAATGGAGGCGCACGTGCGCACGTCGGCGCTGGACTGGACGCTGTACCAGCCCAGCGTGATGTTCGGCGAAGGCGATGGCCTGGTCAGCCGCTTCGCCAAGCTGCTGCGCAGCATGCCGGTGCTGCCGCTGGCGCGCGCCGGATCGCGCATGGCACCGACCTGGGTCGGCGACGTGGCCGAGGCGATCGCCCGCTGCGTGAACACGCCGGCCCTCGGCCGGCAGCGCAGCTTCGAACTGTACGGCCCCGAAGTGCTCACGCTGGGCGAGATCGTGCGCAAGATCCGCGCCGCCAGCGGCCGACGCACACCGATCATCGAACTGCCCGACAGCCTCGGCCGCCTGCAGGCGCAGTTCGCCGAGCTGCTGCCCGGAAAACCCTTCTCGCTGGACAACTTCCGCTCGCTGCGCACCGACTCGGTCGGCAAGGTCGACGGTTATGCCGCGCTCGGCATCGTGCCGCAGCCGTTCTCGCCGTGGCTGCCGCGTCTGCTCGACCCATCGCCGCAGCAGCGCCGGCTGGCCGCCGCGCGCTCATTGCGGCGCTGACGCGCCTACTTTCAGCGCGAACGCGCCATGGAAAGCACCCAACGCCAAGCCAGGGGATCCGCCATGAAGTACGTCATCGCCTTGATCGCCGCGTTGCTCTTCGGCACGTGCGCCGCCGGCGTGCACGCCGCCGACAACAACTACGTTGCCTACGCGCAGCCGGTGATCGCCTTCACCCACGCGACCGTGGTCGACGGCAGCGGCGGCAAGCCGGCTTACGACCAGACCCTGATCATCGACAAGGGCCGCATCGTCAAGCTCGGCGATGCACCACGCACCAGGGTTCCCGCCGGCGCCACCGTGATCGACGCCCGCGGCAAGACCTTGCTGCCCGGCTTCGTGATGATGCACGAGCACCTGTTCTATCCGACCGGCAGCAACGCCTATACCGAGATGGTGGTGAGCTTCCCGCCGCTGTACCTGGCCGGCGGCACCACCACGATGCGCACCGCCGGGACGATGATGCCGTACGCCGACCTCAACCTGCGCAAGGCCATCGCCGGCGGCAAGCTGGTCGGCCCCGACATCGACGTCACCGGGCCATACCTCAACGGCCCGGGCCTGCCGATCGCCGGCGTGCACGTGCTGGCCGACGCCAACGATGCCGAACGCACCGTCAACTACTGGGCCGACGAAGGGGTCACCTCGTACAAGGCGTACATCGACATCACCCGCGACGAACTCAGGCGCGTCATCGAGGTGGCGCACAAGCGCGCGCGCAAGGTCACCGCGCACCTGTGTTCGGTGACCTATCGCGAAGCGGCCAACCTGGGCATCGACAACCTGGAACACGGCTTCTTCGCCGCCTCGGATTTCGTCAAGGACAAGCAGCCGGACGTCTGCCCCGGCGCCGCGGTCAACCACTCGCTCGCCGCGCTGGATCCGGCCTCGCCCGAACTGAAATCGCTGATCAGGCTGCTGGTCGACAGGCACGTCGCGCTGACCTCCACCCTGACCGTGTTCGAGACCTTCGTCGCCGGTCGCCCGAAGGCACCGCCGGCCGCACTAGACCTGCTGCTCCCCGAAGTGCGCGCGCAGTACGAGAAAACCTGGGCGCGGATCCAGGCGAAGCCCAACCCCGACCAAGCCAGGCTGTACCCGAAACTGGCCGGCCTCGAGAAGCAGTTCGTCGACGCCGGCGGCACCCTCATGGCCGGCACCGATCCGACCGGCTACGGCGGCGTCATCCCCGGCTACTCGGCCAAGCGCGAGATCGAACTGCTGGTAGAAAACGGCTTCAGCTTCGAGCAGGCGATCCGGGTCGCCACCCTCAATGGCGCGACCTACCTCGGCCGCGACCGCAACATCGGCACGCTGGCGGTGGGCAAGCGCGCCGACATCGTGGTGATCGACGGCGACCCGCTGAAAGACGCCACCGCGATAGAAAACATGCCGTTGGTCTTCAAGAACGGCGTCGGCTACGACACCGCGAAGATCTTTGCCGCGATGAAGGGTACCGTGGGTCTGCACTGACCACGTTTGAGCTGCCTCCACCCCTCATAATATCACATCACAATTAAAAATCATAAAATAACACACTTACAGAATAATTCATATTAATCATCAAATCACTCCGCGTCGAACTTTTCAAACACTCACCATAAAATCGATCGTGAGACGAGAATGAAACATAGAGCATATATCGCGTACTTGCGAGCATTAATCGTATCGCCTTTGTTCTCTAAAGTGACTCCCGTCGTTCAACCAAACCGCAAAGGAGTCCGTCATGTCCCGTATCGCTACCCCTTCCGTGCAATCCGCCACCGGCGCCACCGCCGAGGTTTATGCCCAGATCCGCAAGGCCGCCGGCAGCGTGCCCAACACCTTCGCCGCGATCGGCGCGCACGGCCCCGCCGCGCTCTCGGCGGTGCTGCAGGCCGAAGCCGTGCTGGGATCCAGCCCTGACCCGCCAGGACCAGGAGACCATCAAGCTCCTGGTCAGTGAAGTGACCGGTTGTGATTACTGCGTCGCCGCCCACAGCATGCTCGGCAAGATGGCCGGCCTGAAGCCGGAGGCGCTCAAGCAGATCCGCGCCAACCAGCCGACTGGCGACGAAAAGCGCGACGCACTGGCGCACTTCGTGCGAACCTTGGTCGAAACCCGCGGCACCATCGCCGAGTCGGAGTTCGCCGCGATCAAGGCGGCCGGCTACACCGACGCGCAGCTGGTCACATCAGCCTGGCGATCGCACTGGTGATCTTCACCAACACGTTCAACCGCATCAACGACACCGCGATCGACTTCCCGCCGGTCCATTAAGGCAACCTCGAGGCGCCACTCGGGTGGCGCCTTTCTTTTTTTGCATCGGGAGCGCGCGGGGCAGCCTGCTTCATGGCACCCGCGTCGGCAGATCCCCGTCGGGAAGATCGACGAGCCACGGCAGAGGCGGCGAAGATCCGTCCGAATCCCGAAGCCCGATCCGGATCACGCCCCGGTTGGCGCCTTTTGCCGATGCCGATGCGCTGCCTGTTTTGCGCGATTGCCGCAGAGGGCCATGCTGCACCAGCGGCGGGCGTGGCCGCGGGTGTGGTCGGCGAAAAGCAATGTGCAAGTCGGTCCTTCGCAGGCCTTCACGTAGGAGAAGTCCTCGTCACAAACCACCCGTGCCATCGCCTCGGCGATCGGCAGCAGCAGAGCATCGGGCGAGTTCCACCGGCGCAGCTCGGCCAGTGCAAGCACCGCCGTTCCGCCCGATGGCGCCGCGACGATTTCGCCAAAGCGTTCGTCGCGCTTCAGCAACTCGTTGAGTGGTACAAGCTCGGCCAGATCGGCGTCCCGCAGCGGCCGCCCCTTGTGCTCGCGAACGAAGGCGCGGAACCACTCCCGCAGCGCCCTGGCCTGGCCGGCCAGGCGATCGAGTTCTCCCGGGATGGCCCGTTTGCGCGACGCGCGAAGCACATCGCCGGGCACGAGATGCGCCTGCTCAAGCCAGTCCAGCAATCCCTCGCCATCGTCGAGCCAGTCGACCGGGGTATCCACCGGGGTGGCCACGGAGTTCAGAAAGTCCAGCCCGGGCGAATCGGCCAGAAAAAGTGCAGGTACCGATGGGGTCATACGATTCTCCTCGCAGGAAAGTAACCCTTCAAATAGTTCTTGACAAGTTACTTTTCCAGTCATAACCTCTCTACATCGATTTAAGAGGTTACTTTTACTCCCCTTCTGATCCGCGTTCCGTCTGCGCCATCGAATCGCCAGGATCGGCGGAAAAAGGAACAGCCGTCGCAGCACGAGCTGCATGAACGAGGTCGATCGGGAGGTCAACTCGTTTCGGTCAAAGACGATCAGTACGGTTATTCATCGCTGCACCTGCCGAGCCGGCTCTCCCACCGGCGCCCCATGCGTTATCGGCGATCCGAGCCGATGTTCCTCTCTGCTGCAACCCCAAACCGAAGGAGAACCGCCATGTCCACTGTTCGCTATCGCCACGCCGACGTCGACGGCCTGAAGATTTTCTACCGTGAAACAGGCACGCCCGGGAAACCCAAGTTGCTGCTGCTCCATGGCTTCCCGAGCGCGGGCCACATGTTTCGCGACCTGATTCCGCTGCTAAGCAACGACTTTCATATCGTGGCGCCCGATCTGCCCGGCTTCGGCCAATCGGACATGCCGCCGCGAGACCAGTTCGAGTACACCTTCGACCATATCGCCAATGTCATCGATCGCTTCACCGACGTGGTGGGTTTCGATCGCTACGCGATCTACGTGTTCGACTACGGCGCGCCGACCGGCTTCCGCCTTGCCGTGAAACACCCCGAGCGCATCACCGGCATCGTTTCGCAGAATGGCAACGCGTACGTCGAGGGGTTGAGCGACGGCTGGAATCCCATCCGCGCCTATTGGGAAAACCCCTCGGATGCGAATCGCGAGGCGCTGCGTGGAATGCTCGCCCCGGAAACAACGCGCTGGCAATACACGCACGGTGTCGCTGATGAATCGCTGGTGTCGCCCGACGGCATCGCGCTGGACAACCACTACCTTGCCCGCGACGGCATGGACGATGTGCAGCTGGATCTCTTCCTCGACTACCAGAGCAACGTCGCCCTGTATCCCGTGTTCCAGGCGTACTTCCGCGAGCACAAGCCGCGTTTCCTGGCGATCTGGGGCAAGAACGATCCGTTCTTCCTCCCGCCGGGCGCCGAAGCGTTCAAACGGGACATCCCGGAAGCACGCGTGAGCTTCCTCGACACCGGACATTTCGCGCTGGAAACCCACGCGGGCGAGATTGCGGACGCCATCCTCGCCTTCTTCGCTCATTGAAAAAGCCGTTCGGCGTTTACCTGCGGCTGACTCGATGCCGACGCATCAAGCCAGTCGCGGGCCAGGACACGTCGATCACGAAGACAGCCTTTCACCAGCCACGCGCTGCATCGTGGTGGCGCGGGGCACCTGCAGGCCAGGTGCCCGTTCACCCTGCGGCTTTCGCCTAAGTGCGGCACGTTGCCCAACCTGCACGGCACTTCCCTACAGAGGATCAAGAATCATGAAAACCGAATTTCACGTGGCAGAGAGTGGCGCGGGCCAGTATTGGCACCTGGCTTTCCTGAGATGGACGCTGGTGTTCATCTTCGTCTGGTTCGGCATCGAGAAGTTCACGCCCTATGCGGCGGAGCAGATCGCGCCATTGATATCGAACAGTCCCTTCATGAGCTGGCTGGGCGTGTTCGGAGTGTATGGACAAGCGAAGGTCGTCGGCACGATCGAACTGCTGACGGCCGCGGCGCTGATCGTCGGCGCGTCGGTTCCGCTTGCATCGGTGGTGGGCGCGGCGATGGCCAGTGCGACCTTCATCCTCACCGCGACCTTCGTGTTCAGCACTCCCGGGATCACCCTGCATAGCGCGACCGGGTTTCCGGTCATCTCGACCCTGGTGGAGATGTTCCTGCTGAAGGATGTCGCGTTGCTGGGCGCCTGCGTGACGTTGTTGCTGGGCTCCCTGTCGCAGACGCGCTCGATGCGATCGAGGAACGCAACAGCGACGCCGGAAATCTGACTGCCGAAGGTCGTCGGGATCAGTCGTGGGCACCGTGGCAAACAGGTGCGGAAGTCGGTTCCAGCCGCAAGGCAAGTGTCATCATCGAGCAATCGCAGCGGGAGCATGGCCCCATGAAACCAGCGCCACGTCCAGAGCAAGCAAGCGACGCGGGCTTCATGCTCCCGCTGGTGATGTCGACGTTCCTGATGGGATCGAGTTTCGTCGCCGGAAAGATCTTGCTGCACGCGGGCTTTCCACCGCTTCTGCTGGTCGGCTGGCGCTTCGTCATCGCGGCGATGGCCACCTTGCCGCTCGTCCATCTGGACGGCCAAAGGTTCTGGCTCGCGCTTTTCCCGCCACAGGCATCATGGCGCGACGCGGCTCTGGTGGTGGTGATTGGCTTGTTGCAGACCGCGGCGGTGATGGGCCTGCTGTTCCTGGCCATGCAATGGATTTCGGCATCGACGGCGGCGATCCTGCTCTTCACTAACCCCATCTGGGTGGCCGTGCTCGGGCGGCTGTTCCTCGGCGAACCACTCCATGGCGCCCGGGTGGCGGGCCTGTTGTCGGGCGTGGGCGGCGTCGCGCTGGCCATCGGCCTCGGGCCCGCGGCGTTCGGCGGCGGCGCCGCGATACGCGGGGAGCTCATCGGGCTGGCCTCGGCGCTTTGCTGGGCAGCGGCGACGGTCATCAACAAGCGCGCTCGACTGCCGCTCGGCTCGTGGGCGCTGAGCTTCTGGCAGATGCTGGTCGGCGCGATCGTCGTCCTGGTCTACGCGTATGGCCTTGCCGACGAAAGCTGGCCGAGCCTGATCACCGCATCCCAGTGGGGATGGTTCTTCTGGCTCGCCATACCGGCCTCCACCGGCTCCTTCGGCCTGTGGTTCGTCGCACTCGGCCAGGGCGGAGCCACGGGAACAAGTGGCTATCTGTTCCTGGCCCCGCTGTTCACCGTCATCCTGTCGTTTTTCATCCTGCACACATCGCTGTCATGGCTGCAGGGCGCTGGTGGCTTGCTGATTGGATTGGCGCTGTGGCTGGTCAACCGCGAGCTGCCTGCGCGTTCGGCGGCAGAGCGTGCTCGCGAGGCACGCAGCGAGGGCGAGCCTTGAAGGCCCATCTGCCGTCGGCTCGGGAATCGATGGATCACACCGCGAAGTAGCGGCTGACCCAAACGGCAATCAAGGCACCGACGTAATCCGCATCGGCGCGGCGCGTCAGCAGGTGATCGGCGTCATCGAGCGAGACGAAGCTCTTCGGATGCTTCGCCGCCATGAAGATGCGGTTGGCGTTGTCGATGCCCACGGTGGTGTCGCCCGGCGCATGCGTTACAAGAAGCGGGCGTGCGCGCAGCGATGCGCGCGCCCTGGTCGTGCTGGCGCAGATCGTCGACGAAGCTCCGCCGGACCACGAATGGCCGTCCGGCGAGCAGTACCTCGGCTTCGCCCTGGGCTTCGATGCGCTCCAGTGCGGCCGGGTCCATTTGATGCAGCACGTGCGCCACGTCGAACGGCGCCGCGATGGTGACCACCGCGCGGACATCCGGCATCGCGCCGGCCGCTGCCAGCACCGCCGCGCCGCCCAGGCTGTGACCGACCAGCAGCGACGGCACCTTGCCGTCCGCCTGCATCGCCCGGCTGACCCGCCACCAGGTCGTCCACGTCGGCGGCAAAGGTCGCATCGGCGAAGTTGCCGCCACTGGAGCCCAGTCCCGCAAAATCGAAACGCAGCACGCCGATGCCATGCGCGGCCAGCGTGCGCGCGACGCGCGAGGCGGCGAGGTGATCCTTGCCGCAGGTGAAGCAGTGCGCCAGGATCGCCCAGCCGCGCACCTCGCCATCGCGCTGTTCCATGCGGCCAGCGAGGCGGTACCCCCTGGGACCCTCGAAGTCGAACGGCTGTGATGGCATCGGTAGATCCTCCCGCGTTGGCGAAAACGAGTCGCAGGGTGGTCTTCAGCCCAGCTTCGTGCAAGGGTGGAGGCTACACAAGCGCCGCCCCGCGGCCGTCCATCCTGCGATACGGCAAGCTACCGACTCGCGCATCGTTTCCCGTCGAATGCGCTCACCTCGTAGCTCAAGCCCGCAGGCGGCGCACAAGCCGCGTGCGCCACGTCGTCGCAAACAACCCCAGGGCGGTCGCAGCGAGGAACAGCCATGCCAGCCGCTGCAGGCGCGAGACCGCCAGAGCGGCGGCACGCCGGTGGAAGGTGCGTGGATCATGCGCGGCCCCGTGTCCATGGCTTTGGCCGACTCAGGCTGCGCGACTCTGCGCGGCTTGGCGCAACACAGGCAGCATGTCCTCCGGCCTCGGGGCGGCGGGTATAGTCCGGGATTGACCTCCGCATAGAGGATCGTGCCGTCCTGTCCTGATGACGAAGCGGCCCGGCATCGGCAGCGTCCAGCCCGGGTCGTCTTTGAACGCGGGCAGGTCGTTCTTCAGGTCCTTGTAGATCTCGACCAGGTAGTCCGGCAGTGCGAAGCGCAGGCCGAAGGCGGCACCGACTTCACCCATCGCATCGGACAGGATCGGGAACGACAAGTTGATTCTGGCGCACCGACTTGCGGCTGTTCGCGGAGATCTGCGGCGAAATGGCGACCAACCGTGCGCCGAGTGCCTCGAACCCGGGCAGGGCAGCCTGCAACGCTTGCAGCTCCATGTTGCAGTACGGGCACCACACGCCGCGGTAGAAGCTGACGATCAGTGGCCCTTGCCGGAGCAATTCGCTCGACGATACCAAATGGCCTTCCGGATCTTTCAGCGCGAACGACGGGCGCCTCGATCGCCAGCCTTGAGCGCGCGCTCGGCGGCGCCCGAGCCGATCAGTTCGGCGGTGGCGCGATGCATCGCCTCGATGACCGAATACGGCACGTTGTAAGGCGGCTTGCCCGCTTCGAATTCGGCCTTGAAGGCGTCGAGCCTGGCTTGCAGTGACATGGCGCAAGTCCTCTTGAAGGAAATAACAGGAAAGAAAACGGGTAGGGCGATGGCCCCGGCTGCGTGCTGGCGACATCGGCCGCCAGCACGCTGTCGAATCAGGCAGCCTGTTCGGCGGCCGGCCTGGTCCACTCGTTGCCATGCATGAAGTCGTCGAGCCCGGTGTGGGCGATGTGGTTGGTGTAGTTGCTCATCACCTTGGTCGCCACGGCCAGGATCACCTCGAGCACGTTTCGGCGGGTGAAACCGGCGGCCAGGAAGGCATCGGTGTCCTCGTCGGAAACCCAGCCGCGCTGGCGCACCACCAGCCCCGTATAGCGATGCAGCGCTTCCAGCCGCGCGTCGGGCAGGGGCGTGCCGCTGCGCAACGCGGCGATCACCGCAGGGTCCATCTTCTGCATCTTCGCCAGCGCAGTGTGACCGGCCATGCAGTAGTGGCATTCGTTCTCTAAGTTGGAGGTGAGGAAAACCACCTGCTGCTCGTGCGGCGTCAGCGAGGTCTTGGCGACCAGCTCCCATAGTGCGGAATAGCCGGCCAGCAACTCCGGCGATTCGGCCATGGTGGCCTGCAGGTTCGGCACGAAGCCGAAGGCCGCCTTGGCGCCTTCGAGGCCGGCTTTGGAAGCGGCAGGGGCGTTGTCGGGGTGTAGGTAGTGAACGTGGTCATGGTCGGACTCCTCGTGTCGTATGGTCGATCGGGAGTCGCGAAGCGCTGCCGTGGCAAACACGTTACGAGTGCACCCGCAGGCCGAGTAGACGCGGCGGGCGACTAAGGACTATTCCGGTGGGGAATGCTGTACCGCACGCGGTGTCCGCTGCAGAATAAAAAAGCGCCCGGCTGGAGACCGGACGCTTTCGAGGCGCATACGAATGCGCGGGGCGAACGGATTCAGCAACGCCGCGTGATCCCGCACAGCCTCCTCCAGTACCGGCTTGAGTTCGGCAAAGCGCGCATCGACCGCGGCCGGGTCGGCGCGGTTGAGCGCCACCATCTGCATGCGCTTCTCGTTGGCGCGCACCACCTCGAACGCGTCGTCCTCGATGCCCTGCACGATCGCGGCCGCCACGTCCGCCGCCGGCTCGCGGCCGAAGCCCTGGTCCGGGCCGGCGCGATTGGATGCTCATCATCGGCGTGTCGGTGCGCGCCCGGATAGGCGGTCAGCACATGCACGCCTTCGCCCTTCAGTTCGCGGCGCAATGCTTCGCCGAAGTGCGCGATGCCGGCCTTGGCTGCCGCATAGGTGGCGTAGAACGGCACGCCGACCAGTGCGATGCGCGGAGGACACGTCGACCACCATGCCGTCGCCGGCTCCGCCGCAACAGCGGCAGCGCTGCGCGCGTCGAGCAGGATCGGCGCCAGCAAGGTTCACCTCGATCATGCGCGCGGATCTCGCCCTCGCTCGGTCGCCTCCAGTCGCCCGGCACGCACGCCGCCGGCGTTGTTCACGAGCACGTCCAGCCCGCCCAGCGTGTGCTCGACGGCGGCCATCATCACGGCCAGCCCGTCGGCGGTGGTCACATCGGCGGCCACTGCGTCACCGCGGCGGCCGGTCGCGCGCAACTGCTGCGCCGCCGCTTCGACCACCTCGCGCCGTCGGCCGCTGATCAGCACGTGCGCGCCCTTTGCGGCCAGGATCTGCGCGATCGCCAGGCCGATGCCGCTCGAACCGCCGGTGACCAGTACCTTGCTGCCTTCCAGTTTCATGTCGTTGTGTCTCGTGAGGGGAGGGGGCCGCACCAGCACGCGCGGCAGAGGCCGCGTGTGCTGATCGTGGCCGTGCCTGTATCGCCCGTTCCGCGCTTCCGCGGTAGCCTTGCGCCGCTCATAGGCTTCATTCCGAGGAAGAATAACCATGGACCGTCTGGCCGCGATGGAAGCCTTCGTCCGCGTCGTCGACGCCGGCTCGTTCTCCGGCGCGGCGCGGCTGTTGCGCATCGGCCAGCCGGCCATCTCCAAGACCGTCGCCCAGCTGGAGGAACGCCTGGGCGTCCGGCTGCTGCTCCGTTCCACCCACGGCCTCACTCCGACCGAAGCCGGCCGCCGTTTCTACGAGCGCGCCCGACGCGCGATCGAAGAAGCCGACGAAGCCGAACACGAAGCCCGCGGTGCCTGCGCAGCCCTCTCCGGCCGTCTGCGCATCTGCGCCGCCGTCACCTTCTGCGCGCCTCCACGTGCTGCCCGCCTGCCGCTGTTCCTGGAACAGCACCCCGCGCTCGACGTCGACTTCGTGCTCGACGATCGCAACATCGACCTGATCGAGGAAGGCATCGACATCGCGCTGCGCATGGGCAAGCTCGCCGACTCCAACCTCGCCGCCCGCAAACTCGGCCAAGCCCGCCGCGTCTTCGCCAGCCCTGCCTATCTCGAACACATGGGCGTGCCGCACGTGCCCGCTGACCTCGCCGGGCACCAGGCGGTGATCTACGCACAGCGTGGCGGTGGGACCGAATGGACGTTCCACCGTGATGGCACCACCGCGTCGGTCGCCATGCAGGGTCGCGTGCGTGTCACCGCCGCCGAAGGCGTGCGGGAAGCCGTGTTCGCCGGACTTGGCCTCGCCGTTGCGTCGGAATGGATGTTCGCGCCCGAGCTTGCGTCAGGTGCCGTTCGCTCCGTGCTCGATGACTGGAGCCTGCCGCCCGTCGACCTGTGGGCGGTGTTTCCGACTGGACGGCAGGCCAGCGCCAAGGCAAGGGCATTCGCCGGCTTCATCGAGGCACAGCTATCTGATGCTGCCTAGCACCCAGGCGCCCGCTATCGACCCGGAACGGACATCACGATAGTTGGGCACATGCATCGGTTCCATTTGTCCACACGTCGCTGTTCGGCAAAAACACGTTTCCAAAACGGCCAAGCTCCGGCTGCTGCCTATTGATCATCAAGTGTGTGGCGTCTTGAAAGGGGACGATGCATGAACGAAATCCTCGTCAGATTCGGCACAGTCCGCGACATTCCGCACGCCTGCTCCAGGCAGAGGTGGGCATAGCCCCTGCCGCCTGGGTGGAGCTCGCTCGGGTTACGGCGGCGCGGCCCTGCTGGAAGCAAGTACGGATACACCAGAACAGGTTGCGGCAAAATGTGGTTACGCCAACGCCGGCACGCTGCGGCCGGCATTTGTGAAGCATGTCGGCATCACACCAGCTGAATTCCGAAAACGCGACGGGCATGGATCATGTGACTTTTGATCGACTGCTCCGCCATGGCGGGTGGGCGGCTATCGTCGGGTACGGAGGGGTCAGCTTTTCAGCCCGAACGTGGACAGGTTGATTTTCCGAGCACCACCTGCTGCCTGCCTCCTCCACCGCGCCGGCGTCATCCCCATATGCTGTTTGAATGCCCGCTGGAACGCCGCCTCCGACTGATACCCCACGGCTTCCGCCACGGCACCGGTCAACTGGTTGGACTTCCGCAGTTCGCTGGCCGCGAGCGTCATGCGGATGTCGGTGAGCATATCGCTGGCGGAGCGGCCGAGGCTGTCCTTGAACAGGCGCACCAGAGTGGCGCGTGAGACGTTGCACAGGTGCGCCAGCGCGGGCAGCGTCCAGGGGTGGGCGGGGCGCTCGAACATGGCGGTGATCGCCGGGGCGAGGCGAGGGTTGCCGGCGAGGGCGAGCAGGCCGGCGGGAGCGTCCCCCGATTCGCTGGAAAGGCGCAGGGTGAGCGCGAACAGCGCGGTGGAGAGTGCGTTGAGCATGGCGCGGCCGCCGAGGTGATCGGCCGCCGATTCGGTGCGCATCAGCGACACCAGGCTGGCGACCTGTGCGGCGGTAGCGCCGGGCGCGCCCTGCCCCGTACTTGCGCGCGCCACCAGTCGCGATGGCAGGTAGCCGCGCAGCAAGCGTTCGTGCGGCGCGGCGAGGACGAAGCGGCCGCACAGCATGTCCAGCCGTTCGCCGTTGCCGGCGTTTTCGCTGAAGGTGAGATTGAGGCCGGCACGCGCATGCGCCGCGGCCGGCTTGGCGCCGCTGCCGTCGTGCAGGGTGTGCGCGCCGCCTTGGGCGACGAGCAGGATGTCGCCGGCGGCGAGCTGTTGCGGCGCGCCCCCCGGCGGGATCTTCAGAGCGCGGCCGAGCCGGCGAGCACGATGTGATAGGGAATTTCGCCGGGTTCGGCCTGCGCCTCGATCGATGCGCCACGGTGCGCCGTACAGGCAACGCAGGTCGAGCCGCCCGCGCACCGGCGTCATCTCCAGCAGGCGGCTGAGCCAGTCCATCGATGGTGGCATGTCGTGGGTTCCGTTGGAGACGAATAAGCATGAATGCGATCACCAGCGACATTAACAGGCTCATATTCGCTACGTACAGTGGCGCCCTGTCCATTGACGAAGGAGCCCACCATGACCCGCATGGCTGTTCACCCGCTCGAATCCGCCGCCGGCGCCGCCGTCGGCGGTGTACGCCCGCATCACGCAGGCCGTGGGCCGCGTACCCAAGTCTCTTCGCGGCCATCGGCAGCCTGCGGCCAGCCGCGCTCAAGGCGATGCTGCAACTCGATGGCGCGCTGGCCGCCGGTTCGCTGAGCCGACGGACCAGGAGACGGTGAAGCTGGTGGTCAGCGACGCCGCCGGCTGCGATTACTGCATCACGGCGCACAGCCTGCTCGGCGCACTCACCGGCCTGGAGGCGCCGACGCTGCAGAGGATTCGCAGCGGCCTGCTTACCGGCGACGCACGGCGCGATGCGCTGGTGCGCTTCGTGCGCCAGCTGGCGCGCTCGCGCGGCACGCTGGACCAGGCTGAAGTGGTTGCGATCCGCGCCGCCGGTTACAGCGATGCGCAGCTGGTGGAGATCAGCCTGGCAGTAGCCGTGGCGACCTTCACCAACACGTTCAACCGCATCAACGACACCGAGATCGACCTTCCGGCTGCCGCCTGAGCGGCCCGTACCCTTCCCTTCCAACCACCCCCCCCTTGAGGAAACGACGATGAACGCACTGCTGAACGCGCTGGCCGCACCGGCCTGCTGAAGAAGGACCTGGACTACCACCTGCTCCGCGCCGCGATGGTGGTGATGTTCTTTTTCTTCGGTTATCAGAAGTGGTGGAGCTACGAGGCGCAGACGCTGATCCCCTTCATCAGCAACGGGCCGCTGATCGCCTGGATGTATCCGGCGTTCGGCATCCGCGGGGCGAGCTGGTTCTTGGGCGTGGCGGAGTGGCTGTTCGGCGCGCTGCTGCTGGGCGGGTTCTGGAGCAGGCAGCCCTGGCAACGCAACCTGCCGAGCCAACCAGCCCACGCAGCGGCAAGTACTACATCGTTGATGACCAAGGTCAGAATGCCCAGCCCTTGTTTCCTGGCAGCGACGACCTGGCCAATCCGGGCTACGGCTTCGTGACATGGGGGCCGCCAGGCACCGATGAAATTGCCTTCGCCAATTCCGCCGGCGCCAACGGTGGCACCACTTCGGCCTGCGTGTATCTGGAGCATCCGGACGGCACGGGCGCGCATCCTTTGTGGTGCCCCAGCGGCTACGACACTCCGCAAGCCGTCGAGTCCATTCGCTGGGCGGACAACGGCAAGAGCCTGTTGGTCGATCTCACGTACGAGCTTCCGCCCTATCAGACTGGAAGCGGGCTTACCGATCGCTATCAGATCGACGTCGCCACCGGCGCCGCCACGCTGATTGCCCAGCAGGTTGTCGACAGTTGGTACCGATTTCGGGCGGCAATGCCGACCTTTCCTATGACGGAACCAAGGTCGTGTACGAGCCGTATGCAAGGACCTGCAATGACGTCGACGCCGGCGACAGTCCGGACCCCATCACATGCGTGAGGGATGCCGTCACCGGCCAGGTGACCATGCTGTTGCCTTATGGCCCTCTCAGTGAACTGTTGATGTCCCCGGACGGCACCGAGGTGGCGCTCACCCAGGAGAGTTTCGCCACGCCTTTTGCCGAAACGGATGTCTACGTCATCAACAGCGATGGTTCGAATCTGCACCCTGTTACGCATGCGTTCTCCACAACCCAGGCGAAACACGCCATTGGGTGGCAACCGGTTGCCTGGTCGAGCGATGGCACCAAGCTGCTGACCAACCGCACCGATAACCCCAACTTGTGGGGCACCCTTCCGTCTGTCGAAATCTATGTCGTCGACGTGCGCAAGACGCACGCCAAACCGGAATATGTCGCCGAAGGCATCGCCTACGACTGGTACCAGCCGAACTGGTAACGGCGCTTCGCGGATAGCTCGAAAACCAAAACCGGGACGGACGTCTCCGTCCCGGTTTCCCGTCCGCTTCTGCCGGCGTGGCGCCCCCGCATGGCAGAATCCCCTCCTGGCCTGCCATTTTGAGATGGAGTCGCGTGGCGCCGTTCCCTTCCATGCCCGTGCAGTGCAGGGGGGCACTCTGGAGTCTGTTGCCAGGCGTCTCGGCCCGAGCCTGGACGTTCCCCCCATGACCACCAGGCATGGCTCTTCGGTTCAGAAGCCAAAAATCTCCCGCGCCATTCTGATTGTTCACTCGGTTTCAGCATCGTGGCGCAGCATATTTCGCGGCACTCCATGCCCGCTTCACGTCTTTGGGAAGTAGAGGCAGAGACAGCCTTGGCTGAGGCATTTCCAGCTGATGCCTGACAATTTCGAATAGCCTCCTTCAGGCTCGTTTGCCCCGACGAAGGTCCGCGAATATGCGGCCGCATGTCAGAATCCCTTCATGCAAACCTATCTCGTCGGCGGCGCGGTCCGCGACACATTGCTGGATCGGCCGGTGGTCGACCACGATCACGTGGTGGTCGGGGCGCTGCCGGAGGAGTTGCTGGCGCTGGGTTACAAGCCGGTGGGCAAGGATTTTCCGGTGTTCCTGCATCCGCAGACCGGTGAGGAATATGCGCTGGCGCGGACCGAGCGCAAGACCGGGCGGGGCTATCACGGCTTCGTGTTCCAGGCGGACGCGTCGGTGACGCTGGAGCAGGATCTGGCGCGGCGCGACTTGACCATCAATGCCATCGCGCAGGACGAACATGGCGCGCTGACCGATCCGTACCACGGCGTGCGCGATATCGAGGCGCGCGTATTGCGGCACGTGTCGCCGGCGTTTGTCGAAGACCCGGTGCGGGTGCTGCGGGTGGCGCGTTTCGCCGCGCGTTTCGCGCCGCTCGGCTTCACCGTGGCGCCGGAAACGATGGCACTGATGCAGCAGATGGTGCGCGATGGCGAGGTCGATCACCTGGTGCCCGAGCGCGTGTGGACGGAAACGCGCAAGGCGCTCGGCGAGCCGCAACCGTCCGCGTTCCTGCGCGTGTTGCGCGAGGCCGGTGCATTGCGCGTGCTGTTCCCCGAGATCGACGCGTTGTACGGCGTGCCGCAGCGGGCGGAGTTTCATCCGGAAGTCGATACCGGCGTGCACGTGGAAATGGTGCTGGACGCGGCGGCGAAGCTCGCGCCGGGCAACGATCTGGTCGGCTTCTGCGCGTTGCTGCACGACCTCGGCAAGGCGCTGACGCCTGCCGATGAACTGCCGCGCCATGTCGATCACGAGCATCGCGGCATGGCGCCGTTGCGCGCGCTGTGCGCACGCCTGAAGGTGCCGACCGGACACGCCACGCTGGCCGAACTGGTGTGCCACGAGCACCTGAATGCGCACCGCGCGTTCGAGCTGAAGCCGACCACCGTGCTGAAGTTGCTGAGCGGGCTGGACGCGCTGCGCCGGCCGGCGCGACTGGATGCGTTTCTGCTGGCCTGCGAAGCCGACAAGCGCGGCCGGCTCGGCCATGAAGGCGACGACTACCCGCAGGCGACGTATTTGCGCGAGGCTCGCGCGGCGGCAGCGGCGGTCAATGCCGCCGACTTCGTCGCCCGCGGCCTGACCGGCCCGGCGATCGGCAAGGCGATCGAAAAGGCCCGGATCGACGCGATCGGCGCATTGAAAACTAACCGTCCGCGAAGCTGATCCACGGTATAAAGCACCGAACAAGTGTCGCCCGCATCGGGCGCTGATCGTATTCACGCCCTGCTGGAGTTGCCCGTGTCGAGCGAATTCACCCCGCCCTCCCCGTTGCGCCAACGCTTTCGTCCGCTGGTCTGGCTGGCCATCGTCTTCCTGGCGATCTCGTTCGTCACGCGGGTGGTGTTGCTGTTGATGTCCGGCAGCGAAGTGCCGCATACGCCGACGAACCTGTTGTATGCATTCGGCGTGGGCCTGGGCTACGACCTGATTACCTACATCTACGTGGCGTGGCCGTTGGTGCTGTTCCTGTGGATCGTGCCGACACGATCCGGACGCGTCCCGGGGCTGTTCCGCGGGCTGTTGTTCGCCGTCGCCATGGTGCTGGCCTGCCTGATCTGCCTGGGCGCGCTGCACCTGATGTACCACGCCACGCTGAAGACCACCTGGCCGGCGGTCCTGCCGTTTCTGTTCGTGCTGCCGCTGGCGGCGTTCACCTATACCTCGCGCGCGGGTCAATGGGTGCTGTACGGCTTTGCCTTGCTGCTGCTGTACGGGCTGCTGTTCGTGGCAGCGTCAGAGCTGGTGTTCTGGAACGAGTTCAGCGTGCGCTTCAATTTCATCGCGGTGGATTATCTGGTCTACACCAACGAGGTGATCGGCAATATCCGCGAGTCGTACCCGATCGGGCGCTGGCTGGCCCTGCTGGTGATCGGCGCCCTGGTGGTGTTCGCGATCGGCCGGCGTGGCCTGCGCGCGCGCGACAACGGCAGCCGTTTCTGGCAACGCGGCAAGGTGGTGCTGGCGTGGCTGCTGCTGACGGTGGTTTCCGTCGCCGCGGTGAACGGAAGCATGAAGGATCGCACCGGCAACAACTACGTCAACGAACTGGCCGGCAACGGCATCTACCAGTTCTTCAATGCGTTCCGCAGCAGCCACCTCGACTACGCCAAGTTCTATCGAACGCTGCCGGACGCGCAGGCCTTCGCCCTGGTGCGCGAGGGCCTGAAGACGCCGGACGCCACGTATGTCAGCGACGATCCGCAGGACCTGACCCGTGCGATCCGCCACACCGGTGCGGAAAAGCATCTCAACGTGGTGCTGATCAGCGTGGAGAGCCTGTCCGGCGATTACCTGGGCACGTTCGGCAACAAGGAGAACATCACGCCCTATCTGGATTCGCTGGTCGACCAGAGCCTGTTCTTCGACAAGCTCTATGCGAACGGCACGCGCACCGTGCGCGGGCTGGAGGCGCTGTCGCTGTCGGTGCCGCCGACGCCAGGCGATTCGCTGCTGAAGGAGCACGACAACGAGAACCTGTTCTCGCTGGCCGATATCTTCAACGATCGCGGCTACCAGTCGGACTTCGTCTACGGCGGCTACGGCCAGTTCGACAACATGAACTATTTCTTCAGCCACAACGGCTACCGCACGGTCGACCGGCGTGACATTAACAAGGGTGCCACGATCCACAGCGAGAACGTCTGGGGCGTGGCCGACGAGGATCTGTACACGCTGGCGCTGAAGCAGATGGACCAGGCGCACGCCGAGGGCAAGCCGTTCTTCCTGCACATCATGACGACGTCGAACCACCGGCCGTACACCTTCCCGGAAGGTCGCGTGAAGCAGGCCCAGCACACCCGCGCCGGCGCGGTGGCGTACACCGACTGGTCGATCGGCGACTTCATCAGGCGCGCGCGGGCGAAGTCGTATTTCGACGACACCGTCTTCGTGATCACCGCCGACCACTGCGCCGCCAGCGCCGGCAAGACCAGCGTGCCGATCAACCGCTACCACATTCCGCTGTGGATCTATGCGCCGAAACATGTCCAGCCGCAGCGGGTGGATCGTCTGATGGGCCAGGTGGACATCGCGCCGACCCTGCTCGGCCTGCTCAACTTCAGCTATCGCTCGCGCTTCTTCGGCTACGACCTGTTCCAGCTGGAGCCCGGTCGCGAACGCGCCTTCCCGGCCACTTACGAGAAGCTAGGCTACCTGCACCAGGACGTACTCACCGTACTGGAGCCGCAGCGCAAGCTGGAGCAGATGAAGCCGGACTATGTCACCGGTGATGCCACCCCGATCACGCCGCAGGACCAGGGCCAGATCGATCGGGCGATCGCGTACTACCAGGTGGCCAGCGAGCTGTTCCGTCGCGGCAGGCTGGTGCGACGACCGGCCGATTCCACGCCGGTGGAGCCGATGCCGGCGGCCGTGCCCGCACCGGCATCCGGCAGCTCGACACCGGCGCCGGCCAGCAGCGCTGCACTGTAGCGGGCGCGGCTACAAGCGGCCGCCCTGATCGGCGGCCATCAGCTCGGCAGGCAACGGCAACACATCCAGGCCGCGGGCCAGCAGCATCGCCTGGAAACGCTCGCCCATCTGGTCGGGCAGCATCAGCCGCTTGACCTGCTGCGAAAGGCGGTAACGCTGATGCTCGTCGATCGGCGTTGGCGTGACGGTTTTCGAACACCTGCTGCAAACCGGCGCCGATCAGGAACTGCGCCTGCGGCAGATACGCCGCCACGCCGAAACCGGCGCTGTTGCCGGCCTCGGCCAATGCGGTGAAATCGACCGAGGCGGTGAGGTCGTTCAAGCCGGGCAGATACAGCGGATCGTTGTGTGCGTGGTGGCGGTAGTGCGCCATCAAGGTGCCGTCGTCGCGCTCGGGCAGGTAGTACTCGCGACGGACGTAACCGTAGTCGATGAACAGCATCAGGCCCGCCGTCAGCGAACCGGCCACCGCCTGGATCCAGTATGGCAATTGCGGCAGGATTTCCGAACGGTAGCCATCGACGAACTCCGCGCCGAGGTCGCGCTCGACGTGGCGCACCGCGCCGGACACCAGCGCGTCGGCCGGGCGATCGATGCGCGCCAGCCGTCCCTCGCCGTCCAGCGCCACATGCTCCTCGTAGACCTCGCCCTGGCGCATCGCAGAAACGCGTGGCAGGCAACGCGTCGATCACCTCATTGGCGAACAGCACGCCGCGCCAGTCCTGCTCGGGCGGGCGGTCCAGCCACTGCACGCGCGCACGAAGTTCCGTCGGAAGCTTGGCCGACAGACGTTCGCGCTGCCGTTCGCGAAGGTCGGCGCTGGGCTCCAGGATCAGATAATGCCGCGGCAACGCGCCGCTCTCGGCCAAAGCCTTCAGCGCCGCTTCGGCAAACGCGCCGCTGCCACCGCCCAGTTCGAGGAAATCCGCCTCCTCGCCAAGCATCGCCAGCACCGGCTGTACCGCGTTGACCACGCAGCCGGCGAACAAGTCGCCCAGCTCCGGTGCCGTGACGAAATCGCCGGCGGCACCGAACTTGGTGCGGCCGGCGCTGTAATAGCCCAGCCCCGGCGCATACAGGCAACGCTCCATGTACTGCGAGAACGGCATCGGTCCGTGCGAGGCGAGCTGCTCGCGCAGCAGTTGCAGCAACTGGTCGGAATGGGCGCGCTCGTCGGCGTTCGGTTCGGGAAGGCGGGAGGACATGATTCGTTGCCGATCGGGAAAACGCGGCAAGCATAACGGATGGACCGAGACCGTCCGGGCCACCACGCCACTCAAAAGTCCTTCTGCAGACTGAGGTACACGCCGCGACGCGGACCGAACTGCGGCGCGCCGACGCCGATGCCGCTGCCGTCGCGCAGCTCATACGTGCGATCCAGCGCATTGATCAGCGCCAGTTGCGTATGCAGCTTGCCGAAGCCATTGAACGCGAAGTCGTGCGAGACGTTGAGGTTCAACTGGAAGTACGCCGGCAAGGATGCGCCGTTCGGCACCGCGCCGTCGCTTGCGCAGGCCGCTGCCGAACAGGTAGTCGGCGCCGACCCGGGTGCTGTCGTCCAGCGCATAGCCGATGCCGCCGGACGAGGTCAGCTTCTGGTCGTGGTCGAGGAAGATCCAGTGATCGTCGACGTAAGCCAGGTCGTCCGGTGCGAAGTTGTACTGGCTGGTGATGATGCGTTTGCCGATGGCCTTGCCGAGCGAGGCATTGAAGTACGCCGACAACGGCCCCCGCGCGTAATTGGCGGTGAACTCCAGCCCCTTCACGCGACCCGCTTCGTAGTTGAAGGTGGAGTAGACCAGCGCCGAACCGAACTGGCCCTCGTCCTGCAGGCGCTGCACCTTGCGGTAGTAGGCGTCCACGCCGACCGTCCACGCCGCGCCGATGTTCTGCGAGATGCCGGCGTCGAAATAGTCCGAACGCTCGGCCAGCGGCGTGTTGTTGCCCAGGTCGGAAACCGCGTTGGTGGTGCCGTCGAACTTCGCAATGTTCGAGCTGGCGATCATCTCGGTCGCCGGCGGCGTGAAGTAACGCGAATATCCGGCGTGCACGGTGGTGCTGTCGGTGGCCTGCCAGACCAGACCAAGGCGCGGGCTCACCTGACTTTCGGTGCGCACCAGCTGGTAGCGGTCGCCGCGCAGGCCATAGTTCAGCGTCCAGTTCTCGCCGATGCTCCATTCGTCCTGCACGTAGGCCGACCAGGTCTTCGCGACGAGATGGCTGTCGTCGAGGATGTTGAGCGGCGTGGTGCTGCTCTGCTCGCCAGCGGCATTGACCGGGAACACCCACGCGTCGTTGCCGCTGGCGGCGCGTTCGAAGCTGCCGTAGATGCCGTAGCGCAAGGTATGGCTTTCGCCCAGCGGCGTGGCGAAATCGGCCTGCAGCGTGCTGGCGCGATTGCTGCGGCTGACATCGGAGGCGACGCCATTGAACATCAGCTCGCCGATCCGGTCCGGCGTGTAGGCGAGGCTGCTGTAGCGCTGGCCAAGGGATACCTGGTAGTCGGTCGCGCCCAGTTTGCCCTGCAGGGACAGCACGCCGAAGCGGGTGGTCTCGCGCTGGCGTTCGTCGAGGTTGGCGGAATCGAAATCGACTGTGTCGAGATAGCCAAATGCGGGCGTCTGACCCGGATTGTTCGGGATCTGGAAGCGGTTGTTGGCGACACCGAACAGGAAGCTCAGGCGGGTATCGTTGTCGATCAGGTAGCTGATGTCGCCGAAGCCCTTCACCTGGTTGGTGTGATCGTGGACCGGCTTTTTGCTTGCCGTGGGATTCTCGATGCCGGCATCGTTCTCCATGTAGTTGCCGGTGAAGAACCAGCTCCAGCGATCGCTGCCGCCCCAGATCGACGCGTTCGGGTTCAGCGTGCCGTTGCTGCCGCCGGTGATGCCCACGCTGCCGCCGTTGCCGAGCTCGTGACCGCTGCGCGTGGTGATGTCGACGACCGCCGCCGTGCGCAGGCCGTACTGTGCCGGCAGCGCGCCATCGAGCAGCTTCACGTTCTGGATCGTGCGCGCATCGAGGCTCTGGCCGAAGCCGCCGATCGACTCGGGAACGATCACGCCGTTGATGCGGTATTGCAGGTTCGCGTGGTCGCCGCGCACATGCAGGCCACCGTACGAATCCTGCACCACGCCCGGCGCCTGCAGCAGCACCTGGTTCATCGGCGTGGAGGCGCCCAGCGGCAGTTGCGCGATGGCCTTGTGGTCGATCACGTACTGGCTGCTGCCGGTGCCCGGCGACAGCGCATTGCGGGCCTGGTCCAGCCGCGCCGACACCGTCACGGCGTCGAGGTCGCGCACCATGGCGGGCTGGCTGTCCGGGGCGTTGGCGGGGATGTCCTCCGTGGGCGCGGTCAGTGCGGCAGACGGGCCGGCGGCATGGACGGCGGTTGTACCCAGCGCAAGGGCGAGGCTCAGGGCAAGCAGGGAAGGTTTCATCGGGGATCCGGGCGAAGGGCGGGGAGGAGATTTTGTAATGTTATAATATTACGTTCATGGCAACCACCGTCGCCTGCGCCAGAAGTCATGCCTCGCGAAATTCGTCGTCGCGTCGCGCCGTCATCAGCCCCGCTTCACGCCGCGTCCCTAGACTGCAGTGATGCCCGCCTCACGGAGCCACGCATGACCCAGTCCAGCCAGCAGGTACCCGCCGTCATCGCGCCGGTCGAACATGGCCGGATCACCTCGGCGATCCTCGATTTCGTCAGCCAGGTGCCGGACAGCAAGATCGGCAACAGCAAGGATCCCGCCAGTGCGGCGCGACATCTGGCCAATCGCGCCGCACAGCGCGCCGCGCTCACCGCCGGTTCGCTGGCGCTGCCGCCGGGGCCGCTGGGCTGGCTGACCTTGTTGCCGGAGTTGATCGCGATCTGGAAGATCCAGGGCCAGATGGTCAGCGACATCGCCGCCGCCTACGGTCGCCATGCCACGCTGGGGCGCGAACAGATGATGTGGTGCCTGTTCCGGCATACCGCGGCGCAGGCGTTCCGCGACCTGGTGGTGCGCATGGGCGACCGGCTGGTGTTCCGGCGGATGTCCCACGGCGTCGCGCAACGCGTGGCGAAACAGATCGGCGTCAAGCTGACCCAGCGCACGCTGAACAAGGGCATCTCGCGCTGGTTGCCGGTGATCGGCGCGCTCGGCGTCGGCGCGTATGCGTATTACGACACCGGGCAAGTGGCGGGCACCGCGATCGAGATGTTCGAAGGCGAGATCGCCAGCGAGGGCGACGACGACACGCCGAAGCCGAAGCGAAAGGCCAAGCCACGCCGCCGCGTCGTGGACAGCCTGGTCGACAAGGCCGTGGCCGGCGCTGCACGCAAGGTGGCTGGCACGGCGCGCAAGGCCGCCACCAGAAAGCCGCGCAAGCCCAAAACGGACTAGCTTCGTCCGTAGCTGCGGATGACGCCGGTGCCGCTTTGCGGCAAGCTGCATGCTGGATATTTGCCGGAGCCGCCGCATGCCGCCACGTCACGATCGCCCCGTCGCGCTGATCACCGGCGCCGGCCGCCGCGTCGGCGCGGTGATCGCACGCACGCTGCACGCGGCCGGCTACGACCTGGCGCTGCACTATCGCCATTCCGTCGACGAGACCCGCGCGCTGGCCGACGAACTGGAACGGCAGCGTGGCGGCAGCACCTTGCTGCTGCAGGCGGAACTGGCCGAGCTGCCGGCATTGCCGGCGATGATCGAACGCTTGCTGGCGCACTACGGCCGGCTCGACGCGCTGGTCAACAACGCCTCGGCATTCTTCCCCACGCCACTGGGCACGGCGACCCCGCAGCAATGGAACGAGCTGTTCGCCTCCAACGCGCAGGCGCCGTTCTTTCTCAGCCAGGCGGCGATCCCGGCCTTGCGCGAGGCACGCGGCGCCATCGTCAACCTGATCGACATCTACGCCGAACGGCCGCTGGCGCAACACGCCGTGTACTGCATGGCCAAGGCCGCCCACGCCGCGATGACCCGCTCGCTGGCGCTGGAGCTGGGTCCGGAGATCCGCGTCAACGGCGTGGCGCCGGGTGCGGTGATGTGGCCCAGCGACGGCAAGCCGTACGACGACCAGCAGGCGATGCTGTCGCGCACGCCGCTGCAGCGTGCCGGTGCGCCGGAAGACGTGGCCGGCGCGGTGCTGTGGCTGCTGCGCGATGCACCGTTCGTGACCGGACAGATTGTTCGCGTCGACGGTGGGCGCACGCTGTCGGTGTAGGAGCGCACCCTGTGCGCGATGCCCTTGGCGACGCGACGGAAAGCATCGCGCACAGGGTGCGCTCCTACGGCTTTGCCTACTTCTTCTTCGGCGCGAACGCCTGCTGCAGCAACGCCTGGTCGAAGCCGACGCTGGCTTCGCCGGATTCCGCGTAGCGGTACAGCGCGGCCGAGTAGATGCCCTGCAACGACGCCTGCACCAGACCGAGCAGGACGAAGCCCATCACCACGATCACCGCAGCCACCACGATCGCGACGATCGAATGCATCGCGACCGCGCCGCCGATCAGGACGGCGCCGACCAGCACCGCCAGCACCATCAGCAAGCCGAACACGATGCCGATGCCGCCGTTGCCGATCAGGTTCTCGCCCCAGCTGCGCTTGAGCAGCCCGACGCTTTCCTTCACCGCATCGATCGGCCCCACGTCCTTGCTGACCAGCACCGGCACCACCAGGAAGGTCGCCACCGTCCAGGCCAGTCCGATGAAACCGACCACCAGCCGGCCGAGCAGGCCCAGGCGCTCCTGGATCATTCGCAGCACCAGCCCGACGGTGGCCGCGATCAGCGCATAGCCGAGGATTTGCGGCAGCCTGGCGCGGGCCAGCGCAAAGCCGGCGGCCACACTGGTCGGCTCGCCGCGCAAGTGCATCAGGGCCACGCCGGTCAGCGCGGTCTGGAAGAAGATGATCACGAAGTACTGCACCAGGTAGAAGCCGAACATCAGCAGGTACGCGCCCGCCGACATGCCTTCCTCGACGCGCGCTCCGGCGTGCCCGCCGCCGATCGCCATCAGGCCGACCGGAACCAGGAAACTGGCCGCCACCAGCAGCGTGCACAGACCCGACAGCAGCGGAAACACCAGCAACGACTTGTCCGAACGCAGCACTGCCGCGCTCGCCTTCATCAACGCCCAACTGCGTGCAAATTTCCCGGCCATGCGTGCCTCCCCCCGTCCGTGGATCGTGAGTCCCTTTCTAGCGCCCGTCGCGCGGCCGCGACAGTGCGTCCCGCTCAGCCAGCCAACGGCTCGACCTGCAACGGTTCGCGCTGCGGCGGAAACGCCGCCCACAACTCGGCCATGCTCACCCCGCTCACCGGGTGCCGCAGCGCCGGTGCGATATCGGCGATCGGCCGCAACACGAACGCGTGCTGCAGCTCCCTGCGCGGGATCTGCAGATGACCCGGGCCGTCGAGCACCAGCGCGTCGTAGAACACGATGTCGACATCCAGCGTGCGATCGGCATAGCGCGGCACGTCGCGGCGGCGGCCGTGGCGGTCCTCCAGCGCGTGCAGCCAGTCGTTCAATGCCGCGGGCGCAAGATCGGTATCCAGCCCCACCGCCAGGTTGACGAAGTCCGCACCATCGAAGCCCACCGACCGGCTGCGGTAGGCCGGCGACACACTGAGTTCGCCGAAACGCCCGCGCAGTTCGCCGATCGCCGCGGGCAGGTGGCGTTGCGGTTCGAGGTTGGAGCCCAGGCTCAGGTAGACGCGTGCCACGTGGTCAGGCCTCGACGAGGTCGCCGGCCTTGCGGCCGATGAGCGATACGGCTCCCTGCCCGGCCTGCGCCGCCAGTCCCGCGCGCACGTCCTGTCCCGACGGCTGCTGGTAAAGCGCCAGGCCGAACTCCGGCAGCAGGGCGAACAGATGGTCGAAGATGTCGGCCTGGATGCCTTCGTACTCGGCCCATTGCACCGTCGCGGTGAAGCAGTACAGCTCCAGCGGAATGCCCTGCGCGCCGCTGGCCAGCTGGCGCACCATGCAGCTCAGGCCGTGGTGGATCTGCGGATGGCCGTCCAGATAGGCCTGCACGTAGGCGCGAAAGGTACCCAGGTTGGTCAGTCGGCGGCGGTTGGCCGGTACCGCGGCCGCGTCGCCCAGCGCCTGGTTCCACTGCGTCACGTCGCGTTCCTTCGTCGGCAGGTAGTCGGCCAGCAGGCGCAGCGAGGACAACCGGCGCAACTCCGCCTCGTCCAGGAAATGCACGCTGGCCGCGTCGATCTGCAGCGCGCGCTTGATCCGCCGCCCGCCGGTTTCCTGCATGCCGCGCCAGTTCCTGTACGAGTCGGAGATCAGCCGCCAGCTGGGGATGCTGGTGATGGTCTTGTCCCAGTTGCGCACCTTGACCGTGTGCAGCGCGATGTCGATCACGTCGCCGTCGGCATTGAGCTGAGGCATCTCGATCCAGTCGCCGACCCTGAGCATGTCGTTCGACGACAGCTGCACGCCGGCGACGAAACCCAGGATGGTGTCCTTGAAGATCAGCATCAGCACCGCCGACATCGCGCCCAGGCCGGACAGCAACAGGCCGATGTGCTTGCCGGTGACCGCCGCGATGATGATCAGCGCAGCGGCAACGAACAGGCCCAGCTTGATCAACTGCACCATGCCCTTGATCGAGCGTTGCTGGCCGCGCGGCGTCTGCCGGTACATGTCCTCGGCCGCCGACAGCGCCGCACTGATCGCCATCACCACGAAGAACACCAGCAGCGCCGTCATCAGGTTGCCGACCAGCGCTTCGGTGCCCACCGGCACGCCCGGCACCAGCACGATGCCGTATTGCACGAGCAGCGCCGGCACCGACCTGGCCAGCCAGCGAAAAGTGCCGTACTTGAACAGCGCATCGTCCCAGCGCGTGGCGGTGCGCCGGGTGATCCCGCGCACCAGCCGCAGCAGCAGCCGTCGCACCAGCTGTCCGGCCAGCCAGGCCAGCGCCAGCAGCGCCAGTACGCCCAGCACGCTGCGCATCCAGGGAAGGTCCATCAGGTCTTGCAGGGTTTGCATCGGTTCGTTCCTGTCGGCTCGGGCACCGCGCAATGGACAGCGGGCACGGATCGGGGCGGCATGGACCGCGTAAAGACTCTCGACTATCCGATCAGGATGGGGGCATGGCACCGGCGGCACAACCGCCGACGACGCGGAACGGAATGTCGCTACTGCACCCGCACGCCGCGCTCGATGCACACGCCGACCGCCTTCGCGCCACGCACCGCGCCCGGCTTGGACAACTTCAGGCGCACCCAGCGCACACCGAATTCCTCGCGGAGGATCGCCGCGCAATGCTCGGCCAGCGTTTCGACCAGGCCGAAGCCCGACGCACCCACGTAGTCGATCAGGCGCTTCGACACGTCCTTGTAGTTCAGCGTAAGCGCGATGTCGTCGCTGGCCGCCGGCACCGTGTTGTCGAACGCCATCTCGATATCGAACGACAATGTCTGCCGCACGCGACGCTCCCAGTCGTAGATGCCGATGACGGCATCGATGCGCAGGTCTTCGATGAAAACGGTGTCCATGGCGATTCACTGTGGCAACAGCCGTACAGGGTCGGGCAGCCGGCGGCCGGATGCAAGTGCGGGGTGGCTGGCCTCGCGAAAGGCCACCACAGCGAACGCATCGCATAGATGCGATCATGTCGCATGACTTCGTTCACCACCCTCCCGCTCAAACCCGCCCTGCTCGCCAGCGTGGAAACGCTCGGCTACACCGAAATGACCCCGGTGCAGGCGCAAAGCCTGCCGCCGATGCTGCAAGGTCGCGACGTGATCGCGCAGGCGCAGACCGGCAGCGGCAAGACCGCGGCGTTCGGGCTGGGGCTGCTGCAGTCGCTGGACGTGGACACGATCCGGCTGCAGGCGCTGGTGCTGTGCCCGACTCGCGAGCTGGCCGACCAGGTCAGCAAGGCGATCCGCAAGCTGGCCGCCAACATCCCCAACGTGAAGCTGCTGACCCTGTGCGGCGGCATGCCGCTGGGGCCGCAGCTGGCATCGTTGACGCACGATCCGCATATCGTGGTGGGCACGCCCGGCCGCGTGCAGGAGCATCTCAAGCGCGAGAGCCTGCACGGTGGCGGCATCAAGGTGCTGGTGCTGGACGAGGCCGACCGCATGCTCGACATGGGCTTCTCCGAGGCGATCGACGACATCATCGGGCGCATCGCAAAACACCATCAGACCCTGCTGTTCTCCGCCACCTACCCGGACGAGATCCGCGCGGTGAGCCAGCGCGTGCAGAAGGATCCGGTCGAGGTGACGGTGGATGCGCCCGCCGACGAAAAGCCTGCGATCGAGCAGCGCTTTCACGAGGTGGAGCCGGTGCACAAACCCGATGCGCTGGCGCAGTTGCTGGGCGGCGCGCACGCGGAGCAGGCGCTGGTGTTCTGCAACATGCGCCGCGAAGTGGATGCGGTGGCACAGGAACTCGACCGCCGCGGTTTCTCCGCGCTGGCCCTGCATGGCGACATGGAACAACGCGACCGCGACGAGGTGCTGGTGCGCTTCGCCAACCACAGTTGCGCGGTACTGGTCGCCACCGACGTGGCCGCGCGCGGACTCGACATTGTCGCGCTGCCACTGGTGGTCAGCTACGACATCGCACACGATCCGGAAACCCACACCCATCGCATCGGCCGCACCGGCCGCGCCGGCCAGACCGGGTTGGCGATCACGCTGTGCACGCCGCGCGAGCGGCCGAAGGCGGCAAATATCGAAGAGCTCGACGGCACTCCGTTGCCGTGGCGACCGCTGAAGGTCACGCCCGCACGCGGCAAGACCCTGCACCTGGCTCCGATGAAAACCCTGGTGATCGACGCCGGCCGACAGGACAAGCTGCGCCCCGGCGACATCCTCGGCGCGCTCACCGGCGATGCCGGGCTCGAGGCGAAGGACATCGGCAAGATCGACGTGTTCGCCACCCGCGCCTATGTGGCGATCAGCCGCGCACTGGCCAACAAGGCCCTGGAGCGGCTGCGCGCCGGCAAGATCAAGGGCCGCAATTTTCGTGTGCGGCCGCTGGCCTGACCGGCGCGCCAGCCACCACACCCCGCCGCGAGAAACGACCGATGATCCGACTGCCCGGCCTGACTTCCACCTTCGCACTCGCCCTGATGCTGGTCAGCAGCGTTGCGCAGTCTGCCGCATCCATCCCGGTGTATGGCTACAAGATCGTGCACGTCTACCCGCACGACACCAGCGCCTACACCGAAGGCCTGTTCTACAAGGACGGCTACCTCTACGAGAGCACCGGCGAAGTGGGCCAGTCGACCTTGCGCAAGGTCGAGCTGAAGACCGGCAAGGCGGTGCTGCGGCACGACCTGCCGTCACGGTATTTCGGCGAGGGCATCGTGGACTGGAAGGACCGGCTGGTGCAGCTCACCTGGAAGAGCCAGACCGGCTTCGTCTACGACCTGGCGAGTTTCAAGTTGCAGCGCACGTTCGGCTATCCCGGTGAAGGCTGGGCGCTGACCCGCGATGACCGCCAGCTCTACATGAGCGACGGCACCGCGGTGCTGCGCGTGCTGGATCCGGGAACACTGGCCACGACCCGGCGCATCACGGTGACGGCCGACGGCGTGCCGGTCACCAACCTCAACGAACTGGAATGGATCAACGGCCAGATCTACGCCAACATCTGGCTGACCAGCCGCATCGCGCGGATCGACCCGGCCAGCGGCCACGTCGTCGGCTGGATCGACCTTGAAGGCCTGCTCGATATCAGCCAGTTGCCCGGGGCTGGCAACGACGTGCTCAATGGCATTGCCTACGACGCGGCACACGACCGCCTGTTCGTCACCGGCAAGCACTGGCCGAAACTGTTCGAGATCAGGCTGGTCGAGCGGCCTTCCCGGTAGATCGCGGGCTGGCCCGACCAAGAATCGCGGCGCCCCGGCGCGATCTTCTTCGCCAGCGTCTTCGAGGAGAAAGCCGGTGCCCCACAAAGTCGAATATCTGGCGACTGCCGATCCCGCGTTTGACGCCATGCGTGCCTGCAGCGACGAAAGCTTCCCGCGGCACGCCCACGATCAATTCGGGATCGGCATCGTCGTCGCGGGCATCCACCGCTCGCACAGCGACGCCGGCCTCGTCGAGGGCGGCACCAACGACCTCATCCTGGTGAATCCGGGCGAGGTGCACGACGGGCGTGTCGTCGGCGCAGGCAGCCGCAGCTGGCAGATGCTGTACATCGATCCCGCGCGCGTGCAGGCCCTCGCGCGCGAGTTGCGCGAAGGCGCGGGCGGCGAGTTCGCACTGAATCTCCCGGTGCTTTCCGACGCGCGGGCCGCTTCCCGCTTCGTGGCGGCTTTCGATGCCGCCACCGACACCGCCGGCGCAGATGCCGACCGCGTCGATCTGGCGCTTCTCGACCTGCTCGACGCCTTCGGCTTTTCCGGAACGGGCAGGACGTTTCCCGATGCGCCCCTGATCCAGCGCGTGCTCGACCGGATCGACGATGATCCGATCCACGACATATCGCTGCAGGCATTGGCCAGCGAATCGGGATGCAGCCGTTTCGCGCTGTACCGGGCTTTCATGGGCAGGACGGGGCTTTCGCCGCAGGCGTACATGACCCAGCGGCGTCTGGCGATCGCCCGACGACTCATCCGCGGCGGAACCGCGATTGCCGATGCCGCGGCCGCGGCGGGCTTCTTCGACCAAAGCCATCTCCACCGGCATTTCACCAGGGTCTTCGGAACGCCGCCCGGACGCTATCAGCGCCAGCGCTAGAAGCGGGAACCGCACATACGTCCAATTCGGCACCGGCGCGTATCGGTAATGTGCGGACATGTCCGGAAAACCTCTCGCCCATTTGATGATGGCCCTTGCCATGCTCACGGTTGGCAGCACCGTCATCGCCAGCAAGGTGATCGGCGCTTCGATGCCACCGTTCACGGCGGCGGTGCTGCGGTTCGCGGTCGCCCTGCCCATCCTGCTCCTGCTGATGCGGCTCGCCGGCACCCGGGTGAAGCGTCCCGACCGGCATGATGCCCTGCTGTTGCTGGCCCAGGCGCTGGCGGGCAGCGCGGGCTACACGGCCTTGCTGATCTACGGGACCGAGCGCACATCCGGCACCGACGCCGGCATCATCCTTGGCACGCTGCCGGCGGTCGCCGCGGTCATTTCCTTCGTTCTGCTGCGCGAGCGGATGCCCCGGGCGATGATCTTCGCCATCGCGCTGGCTACCGCCGGCATCGGGATCACCGCCATGGGTCCGCGCGGCGAGGCCGGATCCATCCAGGGCAATGCCCTCGTCCTCGCGGCGGTGGTCTGCGAAGGCCTTTTCATCCTGCTCAACCGGCGCCTGCACGTGGCGTTGCCGCCCCTGGCACTGGCTGCCTCGATGTGCGGACTGGGCTTGTTGCTGAGTTTGCCCATGGCGCTTGGCGAGATCGCCCGCGGCGGCCTGGTGGCGCAGCCGGTCGCACTGGCCGGTGCCGTCTACTACGGCCTGATACCGACCGTGTGCGGCTTCTGGCTGTGGTATGCCGGCAGTGCCAGGGCGACTCCTGCCGAGGCGTCGCTGATGACCAGCCTCGCACCGGTCAGCGCCGTGCTGCTGTCGATGCTCGTGTTTGGCGAGAAACCCGACATGCTGCGACTGCTGGGCCTCGGGCTTGTCGTTGCCGGCATCCTGATGGCATCGCTGCGCCTGCCAGCGAGAAAACGCATGGCTTCGTGACGGGCAATGCGGAATGCGTTCGGCATTCGAATTCGACGCGTGCCGGATCGCCCCGACTCGACATGCCCGCTTGCCCCATCGTCATTTCGGCGAAGGCCGTAACCGATGGCATCGGCATGGCGCAACTGCCGCAATTCGTCTGTCGCGAGCCGACCGCTCAGGGCCGGCTGATTCCGTTGCTGCCGGCATGGTCGCCTTCGTCGGGCAATGTGCACGCGGTCCATCCCTCCCGGCACGGCCGCACGCCGGTGCTGCGCAGCTTCGTCGATTTCGTGGCGCGACACATGCCGCAGGTGCTGCGCCGCACTCCAATTGGTCGTGCTTGCCGAAAACGGACGGCCGGCGCGGCAACGCGGCGCCGCCGGCGGAGGTCGAGTCGATTACGCGTCCGGACCCAAACCTGTCGCGCCGCCATCAACGCCCAGCCAGCGCGCTGCGCCGCGACCGGCGATCCGTCCACTGGCGAAGCAGGCAGTGAGCAGATAGCCGCCTGTCGGCGCTTCCCAGTCCAGCATCTCGCCAGCGCAGAACACACCGGGACGCGCACGCAACATGAGGTGCTCATCCAGTACCTCCAGCCGGACGCCCCCGGCCGTGCTGATCGCCTCGGCGACCGGTCGTGGCGCGCGCAGCCGCAACGGCAAGGCCTTCAGCTGTGCGGCCAGCGCGAGCGGATCGGCCAGCGTGGCCTTGTCGGTGAGTTCGAACACCAGCGCGCACTTGGCCGCGTCCAGCCCGGCACGACGGCGCAGCCAGTCGCCGATGCTGTGTTTGCCGCGCGAAGCGGCAAGGCGCTCGGCCAGTACCGGCTGGCTGTAGCCCGGTACCAGATCCAGCTTCAGCGCGGCCGCGCCGCACTCGGCGATCTGCTCGCGCAGTTCGGCACCGATCGCGTAGATCAGGCTTCCCTCGATGCCGTATTCACTGAGCACGAATTCGCCCTGGCGCGAATGCGCCACGCCGTTGCGGTCGATCCAGTGCGCGACCACCGGTTTCAGCGGTGCGCCGCCAAAGCGGCTGGACAGATGTTCGCTCCACGCGAGTTCGAACCCGCCATTGGCCGGCTGCAGCGGCGCGATGTCGACCCCGGCCTGCTGCAATGGCGACAGCCATGCCGCATCGGACCCCAGCTGCGGCCAGCTGGCACCGCCGAGCGCCAGGACCGTCGCGTCGGCCGACACCTCGCGCTCGCCATCCGGCGTCGCGAAACGCAGCGCACCGTGCGCCTGCCAGCCAAGCCAGCGATGATGCATGTGGAACACCACGCCCGATTCACGCAGTCGGCGCAGCCAGCCACGCAGCAACGGCGCCGCCTTCAGGTCGGTCGGGAACACCCGGCCGGAACTCCCGGCAAAAGTCTCCACGCCCAGTCCGCGCGCCCACGCGCGCAACGCGTCCGCGTCGAAGGCGTCGAGCCAGCGACCCACCTCAGCCCGCCGTGTGCCGTAGCGCTCGACAAAGCGCGCCGCCGGCTCGCCGTGGGTGAGGTTGAGTCCGCCCTTGCCGGCCAGCAGAAACTTTCGTCCGACCGAACCCATCGCGTCGTACAGATCCACCGCCATGCCCGCCGCACACGCCACCTCGGCAGCCATCAGTCCCGCTGGGCCACCGCCGATGATCGCCAGTCGCGGGATGGGTGTCGGAGTCATCCGCGCATGGTCGCACGCCGCATGGACGGAATGAACCAGTCAGCGCGGTTTCGCGCGACATCAACGGGCCGACCGGGCGACTCCGTCAACGAGCCCAGCAAGGGAAAAGGGGCAATGGGGCGAGAAGAGCCTCGCCCCTGCGACGGCATGTCACTTCACCGCTCATTAACGACGGACAGCCCATTCGAGCGCAACGACTGGCGGCGGTTCGCTGGTTCGCTCAATGTCTCGCGGGAAAACCCGGCCTCGTTTTCTGTCGCAATTCACAGAAACGCACTGCCAGATCTTGCGGATTATTGTCGGGGACCACCCCGCAGATCGCAATAATTTACGCCATGCGTGCAGGACGGCATTATCACGTTGGAAATAATGAAACCCGAGATATCCGGAGACATGACGTAATCCATCATTACGCCGCTGATAATGCGCATCCGCATATATCCATTGCGCCTGCCAATACCCGGTTCAAAGCGAAATATTGCCGCGAAATGAATGCACCGGAGCCGCCACGTCCGGCGCTCTCACCAGCAATGACGGAGCAACCGGAACCCGCAACTGAATCGCTCGCCATCAGAAGACGGAAACTTCGCTCAATGGACGCGGCCATGATCGACGGCATCGGGCGGCCGCCTTCGAGCGAGGCAGTCATGTTTTAAAAAAGGAATCCGCGAAATCGCAGGTAATTGCGATTCCGGCAATGCGGATTTTCACATCCCGAATACGACGCCCATCGCGCAGCACCGGAAAAAATCCTATTGACGCTTTTCGGCGGCAAACCCTACCGTCAACCGGTTCGTCAATTGGGAGCTTGACGAATGATCCGGTGACAACGCCATGCCATTCGCGCGTTGAATTGAAATGCAAAACCGCGTGTCGACTCTTGAGGGAATCATTGGGGGAGGAACGACCGCAGTACGCACGGGATCGCCAGCAATTCAAAAAGACCATGGTGTCGTGTCTGTCCACGCCGCCTTATTCATGAAGCCCAGGTGGCTTCATCGGGTTCGTTTGGCTCAAAAAACTTCGGGAGTTACAAATGCCAAGTCATTTTCGTCTCAAGTTGCTCGTGGCCGCCATCGGCATGGCCGCCGCGGCCACGGTCAGCGCTGCACCGGCCAGCAATGCCGTAACCGGCAACGCGTTCGTCGCGCTGTCGCAGCACGCCACGCAGTTGCGCCAGGGCGACGTCGTCAGCGGAGCGCTGGCGACATCGCAACCGATCCATATCGAGGTTGCGCTGAAGTTGCGCAATCCGGCTCAGCTGCATACCTTCCTGGCGACCGCCAAGACCTCGACGCTGTCGATGGTGCAGCACAAGATGTCGACGCAGCAGTTCGTGGCCACTTATTCGCCCACGTCGGATCAGGCGAACAAGGTTGCCGCGTGGCTCACGGCCGCCGGCTTCACCAACGTCACGATCGCACCGAACCGCATGATGGTCTCGGCCGATGGCCGCGCGGATACCGCACAGGCCGCGTTCAAGACCACCTTCGCCAAGGTCAGGACCAAGGAAGGCCGCAATGCCTTCATGAACAACAGCAACGTGCAGATTCCGGCGTCGCTGCAGGACAGCGTGTTGTCGGTGATCGGCCTGCAGAATGTGCATCAGGCGCATACCTTCGCCAAGCGCGTTCAGCCCGGCTACACCACCCAGGCGGTCACCGGGCACAACCCGACCGAGTTCTCCTCGATCTACGGCGGCAGCGGCCTGCCCACCGCGGCGGGCGTCACCGTGGGCATCGTCACCCAGGGCAAGATCAGCCAGACGATCACCGACCTGAACACATTCACCTCGCAGAATGGTCTGGCCACGGTGACCACCCAGACGGTCAACACCAACGGCACCAGCAACGATGCCAGCGGGGTGGGCGAGTGGAACCTGGACAGCCAGGATATCGTCGGCATGGCCGGCGGCCAGGTCGGCAAGATCATTTTCTACAACATTCCCACGCTGTCCAACGCCGACCTCACGGCTGACTTCAACACGATCGTGTCGGCCAACGCGACCAAGATCATCAACGTCTCGCTGGGCGAATGCGAGACCTATGCGCAGCAGGATGGCTCGGCCGCCGCCGACGACCAGATCTTCCAGCAGGCAATCGCGCAGGGCCAGACCTTCTCGGTCTCCACCGGCGACTCCGGCGCCGACGAATGCGGCGACGGCGGCACCACGCCGAGCGACCCGGCGAGCTCGCCGTACGTTGTCGCGGTGGGCGGCACCACGCTGAATGCCTCGACCACCACCTACACCAGCGAGTCGGTGTGGAGCGGCGGCGGCGGCAGCATCAGCAAGTTCGAGGCCAAGCCGACCTGGCAGGCCGGCGTGCTCTCCGGCAACTTCCGCGGCGTGCCCGATATCGCGTTCGATGCCGACCCGAACAGCGGCTCGAAGATCATCCTCAATGGCTCCATCGCCCAGTACGGCGGCACCAGTCTGGCCGCCCCGCTGTTTGCCGGTGCCTGGGCGCGCCTGCTGGCCACCAACCCGTCGCTCGGCTTTGCGGCGCCGTACCTGTACCAGACGCTGACCGCTGCGGATTACCACGACGTCACCTCCGGCAACAACGGCGGCGAAACCGCATCGGCCGGCTGGGATCTGGCCACCGGCTTCGGCAGCTTCAAGCTGGACCAGGTCGCCGCCCACATCGGTGGCGGCTCGCCGCCGACCAACGTGCCGCCGGTCGCCAACTTCAGCGACAGCGTGAGCAACCTGGTGGTCAACTTCACCGACAGCTCCAGCGACAGTGATGGCAGCATCGCCTCGCGCTCGTGGAACTTCGGCGATGGCGGCACCTCCACCGCCACCAATCCCAGCCATACGTACTCCGCTGCCGGCACCTACAGCGTGTCGCTGACGGTGACCGACAACGACGGCGCGACCAACACCAAGACGCAGTCGGTGACGGTCTCCGCTGCCGGCGGTGGCGGTGGCAACGTGCTGCAGAACGGCGTGGCGTTGACCGGCCAGTCCGGCGCGACGAATGCGCAGCTGTTCTACACCGTGGTGGTACCGGCCGGTGCCAGCAACCTGGTGATCTCCGAGTCCGGCGGCACCGGCGATGCGGATCTGTACACCCGCTTCGGTTCCGCTCCGACCCTGTCCAGCTATGACTGCCGTCCGTACATCAGCGGCAACAACGAAAGCTGCACGGTGGCGTCGCCGCAGGCCGGCACCTACTACGTCATGTTGAACGGCTATCAGGCGTTCTCCGGCGTCAGTGTCAAGGCGACCTGGAGCACCGGTGGCGGCGGCGGTGGCGGCAGCGTGCTGCAGAATGGCGTGCCCGTGACTGGCCTGCATGCGACCAAGAACAACGCCGTGAACTACACGATGGTCGTTCCCGCCGGCGCCAGCAACCTGAACATCTCCATCGCCGGCGGTACCGGTGACGCCGACATGTACGTGCGTCTCGGCTCGGCACCGACCACCAGCACCTACGACTGCCGCCCGTATGTCTCGGGCAACAGCGAGAGCTGCACCGCATCGGCACCGACCCCGGGTACCTACTACATCATGGTGCGCGCCTACCGCAGCTACACCGGCGTCACGCTGACCGGCAGCTACAACCCGTAAGCGACAAGGCAGCAAGGCGCGCATGGATGCGCGCAGGGCTACCCCCAATGCCGACCGCCATGGATGGCACATGGAGGTACGACAGCAACGCGCAGGAGCCCAGGCCCGGTCGGCAACGACCGGGCCTTTCTGTGTCCATGTCAAAGGGCATCTGTGCGCCCGTCGCACCGGCGCGGTAAGGTGTCTGTTTCCCCGCTGAAGGATGCGAACGATGCTTCGAGCCATCTCCGTGCTGCCGGCTGCCCTGCTGGCCTTCGCAGGCACTGCCGGGGCGGCGCAGGCGCCCGTCACGCCGCACGAACAACCGGCGTTGCACGCGTTGGCCACCGCACCCAGCGAAGCGGAACTTCGCGCCACGATCACCCGGCTGGTCGGCTTCGGCACCCGCCACACCCTGTCCGACACGACATCGAGCACGCGCGGCATCGGCGCGGCGCGGCGCTGGGTGAAATCGCGCTTCGAGACGATCGCGCGTGACTGCGGCGGCTGTATCGAGGTGATCACCCCGTCGCAGATGTTCACCGGCAAGCGCGCACCGAAGCCGACCGAGGTGATGGACGTGGTCGCGATCAAACGCGGCAAGCGCGATCCGAATCGCGTCATCGTGATGACCGGCCACCTCGATTCGCGCGTCACCGATGTGATGAACGCCACCAGCAATGCGCCCGGCGCGAACGACGATGCCTCCGGCGTCGCCGCGCTGATCGAGGCGGCGCGGCTGCTGTCGAAGCAGGACAACGACGCCACTCTCGTGTTCGCCGCGCTGTCCGGCGAGGAACAGGGCCTGTACGGCGGCAAGGTGCTGGCCGACTACGCGGTGGCGCACGGCTGGCAGGTCGAGGCCGATCTCAACAACGACATCGTCGGCAACAGCCACGGTCAGAACGGGGTGATCGACAACACCACCGTGCGGGTGTTCTCCGAAGGCACCAAGAGCAACGAGAGCGTGGCGCAGGCGAACTACCGCCGCTATCACGGCGGCGAAGTGGACTCGCCCTCGCGCAACCTCGCCCGCTACATCGATCGCGTCGCCGACACCTATCTGCCCGACTTCCGCGTGCACATGGTCTACCGCACCGACCGCTACAGTCGTGGCGGCGACCAGGTGCCGTTCCTCGAAGCCGGCTATCCGGCGGTACGCGTCACCGAGGCACACGAGAACTACACGCGTCAGCACCAGGACCTGCGCACCGGGAATACCGACCAGGACCGGGGGGTGCGCTACGGCGACACCATCGACGGGATCGACTTCCGCTATCTCGCCCGCGTCACCGCGTTGAACACGTTGACCATGGCGTCGCTGAGCCGCGCGCCGGCGCCGCCCACCGGCGTCGACAGCAAGGGTGCGCTGGCCACCGACACCACGCTGACCTGGCACAAGGTGCCGGGCGCCGCAGGCTATCGCGTGCACTGGCGCGAGACCACCGCGCCCCAATGGCAGCACCAGCTGGCGGTCGGCGACGTCGATCGGGCCGTGGTGAAAGACGTGGTGATCGACGACTGGTTCTTCGGCGTCTCGGCGGTGTCGGCCGATGGCTACGAAAGCCCGGTGGTATTCCCCGGCTACGCCGGCAGCTTCGAGCGCTCGCCGGCAGAAGCCGGCACCAACGCCAAACCCTGAAGGGTGGCCGACGCGGATCGTGCCGACCCGCGTCAATCCAGCCGTACGCCGAGCAGGCCGAGCCGGCGCAGGCCATCGGCGCTGGGACGCAGCGCGCGGCCGGATGACAGCCGGCGCAACCAGCCGGCATCGAACATCGCGGTGGTCAGCGCCACGCCGAGCGGACCGCCCAGGTGCATGCGCCGCTCGGTCCAGTCCAGGCAGCTGCGGCCGTACAGCGCCGGCACGCCGGCCAGCGGCAATCCGCTGGCGGCGAGCGCCTCGACCCCCTGCGGCAACAACTGCAGACCGCGCGTACCGGTATGCAGCCAGCCGTGCTGCAACAACGTGCTGCAGAATGCCACGCCCAGCGTTCCGGCCAGATGCCGGTAGCAGCAACGCGCCCGCTGCAGTTGGGCATCACCTTTTTTCGGCAGCGCGCCCGAAAGCGGTGCGCGGGCCAGTGCCAGCGACTCCAGCATCGCCGCAACGCGCTCATCGGCCAACCGGTAATAGCGATGCCGGCCCTGCACATGCAACGCCAGCAGGCCACCGTCGAGCAGCCGGCGAAGGTGCGTGCTGGCAGTAGCCGCGCCGATGCCGGCCAGTTGCGCCAGTTCACCGGCAGGACGCGCGGTGCCATCGGCCAGCGCCAGCAGCATCGCGGTGCGCGCCGGCTCGGCAAGCAGGCTGCCCAGTTCGGCGAGCTGGTAGCGATTGAGTGCGGCATCGTCGTTCATGCGGGAAGTCTAGCCAGCCAGGCCGCAGCTTGCTTCGCTGCGCAGCGAAGCATCGGCGTGCGCCGGGGCCGTCGCAGCGGGTTTCACGAGCGACGCGGTGCGCCTCAGCGCTCGAACAGCGCCAGCTCGGGCTGATGCAGGCTGAATCCCTGCACGCTGTTGACGCCCAGCGCGGTGAGCGCGGCCACGGTCTCGACATCGGTCACCCACTCGGCCACCACCTCCAGCCCGAGCCGATGGCCGATGTCGGTGACCGCGCGCACCATCACGTGGCTGACCGGATCGGTGAGCATGTCGCGGATGAAGCTGCCGTCGATCTTGATGATGTCCAGCGGCAGGTTCTTCAGATAGGTGAAGGACGACATGCCGGCGCCGAAATCGTCCAGCGCGATCTTGCAGCCGACGGCGCGCAGGCGTTCCATGAAACGCGCGACCTGCGACAGGTTGCGCACCGCGACGGTTTCGGTGATCTCGAAACACACTCGCGACGGCGCGACCTGGTGGCGTCGCATCAACTCGATGATCAGCTCGGCGAGCGCATCATCCTCGACGCTGGCCCCGGACAGGTTGATCGCGACCAGCGGCAATTCACTGCCGGCCGGATGCAGGTGGTCGAAATTCGCCAGTGCGGTCTCGATCACCCAACGGTCGATCACCGGCATCAGGCCATAACGCTCGGCCGCGGGCATGAACACGCCCGGTGCCAGCAGCTGGCCGAATTCATCGCGAAAGCGCAGCAGCAACTCGATGCCGGCCGAACTGCCGCCAGCCTGCAGCGGCAACGACCAGATCTCCTGATAAGTCAGCCTGAGGCGGTGTTCGTCGATCGCCCAGCGCAACCGGTTGGCCCACTCCATCTCGCTGTGCCGCGTGGCCGTCTTGGCGTCCGCATCGGAATAGAAATGCACGCGATTGCGGCCCAGCTCCTTGGCCATGTAACAGGCGGCATCGGCGTGCGCGAGCAGGTCCCGCACGGTGACACCGGGACGATCGACCAGCACGCCGCCGATGCTGGCACTGATCGTGTAGCTGCGGTTCTCCCAGATGAACACGTAGCCGTCGATGCAACACCGTACCCGTTCGGCGATGGACTGCGCGTCGGCACGGTCGTCCACGCCAGCGGCCAGCACGCCAAACTCGTCGCCTCCCAGCCGCGCCAGCACGTCGGCTCCGTCCAGATTCCTGCGCATGACGATCGCCAGCTGGGCCAGCAGCTGGTCGCCGGCGAGATGGCCGGAGGTATCGTTGATCAGCTTGAATTGATCGAGATCGATGTACAGCAGGAGTACTGACGGCGTCCCCTCGCCGATGGCCTGCAAGGCACTTTGCAGGCGGCGTTCGAATTCGCGCCGGTTGTACAGCTCGGTCAACGCATCATGGCTGGCCTGATAGCCCAGCTGCTCGGTCAACTCGCGCTGCTCGGTGATGTCGCTGGCAACCATCAGCAACTTGCCGCGCCCTCCGAGGATGACTCGCGAAATCGCCGCGCTGGCCCAGAATTTCCCGCCCTCGCCATTGCGCAACAGCGCCTCCACACGGCTGTAATTCTGGCCGGCCGGATCGTGCAGACGCATCTGCAGGATCGGATCCTCGAACACGTCCGGCAAATGCTGCTGGCCGATGCGCGCGCCCAGCCGCTCGCGCGAAGCCTGGTTGGCGTAGGTGATCTGGCCACCCTCCGCATCGGCCAGCAGCACCATCGCCGGCAGCAACTCGTTCAATGCGCGGAAGCGCTCCTCGCTTTCGCGATACTGGCGGCTCATGCGCCAGCCCAGTTCCAGCGCACGTTGACGAGTAAAAGCGACGGAGAACACCAGCAGCGCCAGCAGCAAGCTCGCCAGCAGGCCGGCGGGCAGGGTCGACTCGACCCACGTGATGGCGCCCGGGTCGGTCCTGTATGGCTGCATCCGCATCTGCCACACACGTCCGCCGTAATCGAGATTGTGCTGGAAACGGTAGCCGCTCACCGGCATCGCCACATCCGGTCGCGAGTCGTACAGCGGCAGCGGCTTGCCATCGGTGATGTCGCTGATCCTCAGGTGCAGAAGCCTTCGTGCATCGTCCGGCACGGCACTGCCGATCAGGCCGCTGACCTGGAAAGACAACGCCAGCGAACCGCGCATCCGCGACCGACGCTCGGCGACCGTCGGTGGTGGCGAGCCGGAGCTGTATACCGCCAGTCGAAAGGTGACTCCATCAATGACCGACGCCGGACTGGACTGTTGCAGCAAATGGAAAGGTGCCGACAGCGTCGCGCGGTCGCTGTCGCGCGATGCCGTCAGCGCGGCGAGGTTGTGCGGCTGCGCCTCCACCTCCAGCCCCACCACCGCTTCGTTGCCGGCCAGCGGCTCGACCCAGCGGGTGACGTAATGCTCCCCGTCCGCGCGCAACTCGCGCCGCACATAGGCCAGCGCGACCAGGCTGGGAAACTGCGCGCGCGGACGCAGGTTGACGTAGAAGTCGTGAAATTCCGCCGGAGTGACCTCGTCGGATGCAAGGAACAGCGTCTGCGCCGCACGCAGCAACAGTTCGGCCGAATGCAACTGTGCCTGTACCGCGGCATAGCTCTTGCCGGCCAGCTGATTGCGGACGAAATCCTGCTCGGTCTGCTGTCGTTGCAGTTGCTGCCAATGCACGATCATGGTCAGCGCAAGCCCGAGCAGCAGCGCCAGCACGCTCCACAGGTAAGCCGTCAGTTTGCGTGGCAAGGAGGACGGGATCTCGCTATCCATGCCACGGCGGCCCGCCCCTGCGGCAGGGGGTGCAGCGCCGGAGTCCTTGGTTGCTCGCAAGAAAATTCCCCACATGCTTGATGAGTTCGGCGGCACGGACGACAAGCCATGCGGACACTATCCGGCAGCCGCACCGGCCAGGTCAAACAGGCCGCGCGAGCGCAGCGGTTTCAGCGTCGTTCGCGCGGTTTCGCACGGTGCGTCGCCGTGGCCGTCCACGGATCGTCCGGCCATGGATGGCGCGGATAACGACCTTTCAATTCGCGCCGAACGTCCGGATAGGTCCGTTCCCAGAACCCTTTCAGATCCTGCGTGACCTGGATCGGCCGACCGGCCGGCGAAAGCAGGTGCAACGTGACCGGAATGCGTCCGCCACCGAGGCGCGGCGTGTCGGCGAGGCCGAACAGTTCCTGCAGCTTGACCGCCAGCACCGGCGGCTCGCCGTTCGCATACTCCAGCTGTCGCCGCTGGCCGCTCGGCACGACAAGGCTTTCCGGCGCCTGCGTGTCGAGCGTGCGGCGTTGCTCATGATCGAACCGCGTCGCCAATGCCTGCGAGAGTGTGTCCGCATCCAGCTCATCGAGTCGATGCATGCCGTCCATGCAAGGTGCCAACCACTCGTCCAGCGAAGCCAGCAACGCCGCGTCGGAAACATCCGGCAGCCCGAGCTCCGGCATCCACGCACGCAACGCCTGCATGCGCGCGCGCAATCGCCGCGCATGCCCGCTCCACGGCAGCACGTCGATGCCACGGGCCCGTACCGCGGCTAGCAGCGCCGGCAATGCATCCTGCGCGTTCACCGGCACGCTGCGGCGTTCCAGCACGATCGCGCCGAAGCGTCGTTCGTCGAACGCCTCCACCGCGCCGCGCTGATCGTTCCAGCGCAACGTGCGTTCGCGCATGAACAGCGCCGGATAATCGCGCTCCAGTACATCCGGATCGAGTGGCGCAGCTGCGACGATCAGACTGTCGCGGGCCTCGTGCCGAAGATCCAGCGCGACCAGCCACGGCTCGCCGTGCAGCGCGGTGTTCTCGTGCAGGCGCGCGCCGCGACCGTTGGCCAGCGTGTAGCGCAACGGATTGCTGTCATCGCGGCGGGCAGCACGATCGGGGAATGCGTGCAACAGCAGTTCGCCCACGGCATGTCCGTGGGGCATGCCGGTGGCTCCGGTTCGGACGTCCAGACGTCTGCGCCAGCCCTTGCTGGCTTGCTCGATCGCGGCCAGCGCACCGGTGTCGACCTCGCCACGCACGAGCGCGCCGCGCCGGTCGCGCCATGCATGCAGCGCCATCACCCGCGCGCGGAAATCGTCACTGCGCGCCTGCGATCCGCGCAGCGGCGAGCGCGCTTCCATCAGCGCCAGCAGGTCGGCGATCAGCGCATGCAGTTCGGTCGGTGCACGCACGGCCGCGGCAGCCAGTCGCGGACTGGCACCGAGCTCCAGCATCCGGCGACCCGGCGCGGTGATCCGGCCATCGCTGCCGAGCGCGCCGAGCCGACCCAGCAATTCGCGCGCCTGCGCCAGAGCGCCAGCCGGGGGCGGATCGAGCCAGCGCATGCCGCCGGCGCTGCCCTCGGTGACACCCCATGCGGCGAGTTCCAGGGCCAGCGCGGAGAGTTCGACCTGGCCGATTTCCGCGGTGCGCGCCGACTCCAGCCGCCTGCTTTGCGGCCATAGTCGATAGGCCGTGCCTGCCGCCACGCGACCGGCACGGCCGGCACGCTGGTCGGCCGAGGCTTGCGAAATGGCGACCGTCTCCAGCCGGGTGAAGCCGGAGTTCGGATCGAACCGTGGCTCGCGCGCGAGACCGGCGTCGATCACGGCGCGAATGCCCGGCAGGGTGATACTGGATTCGGCCACGTTCGTCGCCAGCACGACTCGTCGCATGCCCGCTTCGGCCGGTGCCAGTGCGGCCTGCTGCTCGGCCAGCGAGAGTTCACCGTGCAGCGCCAGCACCTCGACGTCATCGTGGACCAAGGTCTGCGTCAGCACCGCCTGCACGCGCGCAATCTCGCGCCGACCGGGAAGAAAGGCCAGCACGTCGCCATCGTTTTCGTCCAGCGCCTGGCGCACGACGCGGGCAAGCTGGTGCTCGATGCTTTCCTGCGTGCGCGCCGGCGGGTGCTCGATGCGCACCGGGAAGCTGCGCCCCGGGCTGGACAATCGCGGCGCATCCAGCCATCGCGCGATGCGCTCGCCGTCGAGCGTGGCCGACATCAGCAGCAGGCGCAGATCCGGGCGCAGCGTGGCCTGCACGTCCAGCGCCAGCGCCGCGCCGAGGTCGCCGGCCAGATGGCGCTCGTGGAATTCGTCGAACACGATGGCGCCGATCCCGGTCAGTTCCGGATCGTGCTGGATCAGCCGGGTCAGGATGCCTTCGGTGACCACCTCGATCCGGGTCGCCGCGCTCACTTTCGACTCGAAGCGGATGCGATAACCGACCGTCTCGCCCGATCGTCTCGCCCAGTTGCTGCGCCATGAATTGCGCGGCGGCGCGCGCCGCGATCCGGCGCGGCTCCAGCATCACGATCTTGTGGCCGGCCAGCCAGCCGGCGTCGAGCAACGCCAGCGGTACCTGGGTGGTCTTGCCGGCACCCGGCGGCGCCTCCAGCACCAGTCGTGGATGGCTGGCGAGCGACGCGCAAACCTGCGGAAGCAACGGCGTGATCGGAAAAACGGGCGTGGCTGAAGTCATTCGCGCGAATGATAGCGGTTGCCGCGTCGGCCGGTCCCCGGGCGGCCCTCCATGGCCGCCCGGGCAATGTTTCGCTACGGCGACTTCGCCGGCAGGCGACATTCGGCTTGCCGCTTGCGCGCCGTCTCGACGCCCTTCGTGTCGTTCGCGTGCTTGCGCACCTCGATGACGACCTGCCAGTTGCGTTCGCACATGCCGCCGTGGCGCTCGCCCTGCTGCCACGATTGCATCGCCAGATCTTCTGCCGTCGCATAGTCGGCCCTGGCCAGCGCGATCTCGGCGTGCTGGTGCAGCTGGTCCGGCCAGCTCGGTGTGGCCGGCGACGTTGCAGCCGGCGTCATCGCGGTTTCAGGGGTCAGCGTCGCGGCCTTGCCGTTGCCGGCAGCGGCACGCAGCGGGGCCAGCGATTCGAACTTCTCCTGGTAGTCGTCGGTGACCTGTTTCGCGTCCGCGCCGCCGCGGATCACCCGCGGCGTGATCAGCACGATCAGCTCGGTGCGGTTGCGGCTGCGGTTGGTGCTGCCGAACAGGCGGCCCAGCACGGGGATGCGGTTGAGCCCCGGAATGCCGGTGTCGGTATTGCTTTCGTCCTGCTGGATCAGGCCGCCCAGCAGCACCGTCTGGCCACTCTGCACGGCCACCTGGGTGGCGAGCTCGCGCTTGGAAATGGTCCGGTTGCCGTTGACCAGCGGTACCGCATTGTTCGGCTGGCTGACCTGCTGGCTGATGTTCATGTAGACCAGGCCGCCGGGATTGATCCGCGGTTGCACGTTGAGGATCACGCCGGTGTCGAGGTACTCGACCTGGCTGAAGCTGGTGGTGTTGCCGATGCCGGTGTTGACGCTGGTCTGGTTGACCGGGATCCGGTCGCCCACCTGGATGTGGGCGTTCTGGTTGTTCATCACCACCATCGACGGCGCCGACAGCGTCTTGGTGTTGCCGCTGGTTTCCATCGCGCGCACGGCGACCTGCAGGTTGCTGTTGAGGAAGGAATAGAAGAACGGCTCGCCGCCATACGCGTTGCCGCCCTGGCCCAGGCCGACCTGGCGATGCCGGTACGGTTCGCCGGGAACGAAGTTGCCGTCGGCAGGACTGCCGGTACTGCCGGTCAACCCCTCCAGGTACCACTGCACGCCGAACTGGAATTCGCCGGTGAGCCTGACTTCGAGGATCCGGGTCTCGATCTGCACCTGCATCGGCACGTTGTCGAGCTTGTGGATCGCGCCCTTGATCTCCTCCCATTGCGAGGGCCGCGCGCGCACCAGCAATTGATTGCTGCCGTCGACCGAGCTGATCCGCACGCTGCCATCGCTGGAGGTGTATTGCTGCTCGTTCGGAGCGTTGCTGCCGTTGTTGCCGTTGCCGGTGGCGCCGCGACCGAACGAGGACATGTCGCTGCCAAAGCCGCCGGCCGTACCGCTATCGCGACTGCCTGCGCCGTTGCTGCCGAGGTCCGAGTTGAAGCCCGAGCCGTTGCCCGCGCCGAGCGCGCCGGTGTCCCGCGAGGCATCGGCCGAACTGCCGAAGCTGCCGGCGGTACTGCCCATGCTGCTGGCACCATTGGCGTTGTCGGCGCTGCCCAACGTGCCGCCGCTGAGCCCCGGTCCGACCTGGCCGCCGTTGTCGCCACCGCTGCCGGCTCCGTTGGTGTAGATCTGCGCCAGGTATTTGGCCAGGTCCGATGCCTTGATGTTGCGCACGTCATACACGAACAGTTGCGGTTCGTTGCCGCCACCGCGATCGATCTTGGTGATCCAGTCGCCCACTTCCTGCAGGTATTCCGGTTGGGTGCTGATCACCACGATCGCATTGGTCCGCTCGATCGGAATGAAACGCAGCATGCCGGCCAGCGGCGTGTCGCCGTGCACGCCGAACATGCCGTCGAGTTTCGGCATCAGCTCGCCGACGTTCGCGTACTGCAGGTTGAACACGCCCACCGACATGCCGCGCAGCCAGTCGACGTCGAAGGTGCGCACCATGCTCTGGTAGTTGGCCAGCTCCTGCGGCGTGCCGGACATCACCAGCAGGTTGCGCGCCGGATCCACCAGCAGCACCGAATCGGCGCGCGCGAATGGCTTGATCAGTTTCTGCATCTCGGTGGCGGAGATGTAGCGCAGCGGGAACAGTCGCGCCTGCATGCCGCCCTTGGGCGCCACGGCGCCGAGGCTGGGTACCATGTTGCCGGCGACCGCGTCCTTGGTCGGCATCACCACGTAGCCGCCGTCGCGCTGCACCAGTGCGTTGTTGGTCCACGACAGCAGTGTTTCCAGGATCGGCAGCGCCTGGCTGGAATCCACCGGCTCGGAGGTGGAGAAGGAGATATTGCCCTGCACGCCCGGCACGATCGTGTAGTTCTGCTTGAGCAGATCGCCAAGGATCGCCTTGACCACCGCCTGCACCGGCTGGTTCTCGAAATTGAAGGTGACCGCGCCGTCGCCGCTGGCCGCCGGGCGCGGCTTGATCAGCGCGCCGGGCCGGATGAACTGGCCGCTGCCGTGACTGATTTCCGGTTTCGCGGTCGCCTCGGTGGACGCGCTGGCATTGTTGTTCAGCGGCAGCGGCGTGGGCACCGGATTTTGGGTACCGGCCATGGCCTCGCGCTGCAATGCGCCGTCGTCGTGCGGCTGCGGCAGGCTGGCGCAACCGGCCATGCACACGACCACGGCAAGCGTGACGGTGCGCATGACTTGCTGGGAAAGGGTGCTGAACATGGCTCAATGGTCTCCTTTGCGGGCAGCGGCGGCGCGTTCGGCCCGACGTTTCTGGATGTTCTTGCGCAACCGCTCGACAGCCGATTCGCGCGCATGCTCGGGCCTCGCCCGCTGCTGCGAAGAGGCTGTGGGCGGCGCGATGACGTCGCTCTCGCCGGACAACACCGGCGGCCTGTGCGGCTCGTCGGCTTCCGGCTGGTCAGCGCCGCTGCTCAGCTGTTCGTCGGCGTGCGGCCCTTCGGGTTTGCTCTGGTCGATGGGTGCGCCGGCAGGCAGTTTCAGTTCGGTGCGCCCTGCCGACGAATCGAACAGCGCCGAACGCGGATGGACTTCCACCAGCGTCACGCTGCCGTCGGGCAACGATTCGCCTTCGTGCAAGCGCACCTGCTTGTCGCCGTTGCGATCATGCAGCAGGGCCATGCGCAGGCCGGGAGTGAGGATGATGCCGGTCAGATCGAGATCGCCCAGGCTGCTGCCACCGGCGGCGGCGCGCGCCACCGGCTTGCGTTCGGGATTGAACAGGGGTTTCTGCCAGACCAGCGCGAACTCCTGCAACGGCACCGGCCTGGGCAGGGCGTCGGACTTGGCGGCCGGCGGCAGCGGGGCCGGCGCTCGCGGCGGATTCCAGCGCGCCGTGGCACCGATGCCGAGCAGCAACATCAGCAGCACCGCCCCCAGCAGCACGGCGATCGCTGCCAGGACCGGGGTCAGTTGACGCTGGTTGGCGGCGTTCATGGCATGCCTCCGGCGGCACCGGTCGATGCGGCGGCGACGGTCGTCGACCGCGCACGTGGCGGGCGCACATAGCCGGATAGGGTGAACTGCACTTCCAGCGAGGCGGCGTGGTTCTGCTGCGCGGCCACCGGATTGCGATAAATGCTGAGGTCGTCGATGAACAGGTAGGGCGTGCCTTGTTCCAGCGCCTGCAATACGGCGGCCAGCGTCTGGATATCGCAACTCAGGCTGATGCTCACCGCCGCCTGGCGGTAGGGTTCGCCGGGCGTGGGTGGCGGACTCGGCAAGGGCATCTTCTGGCTCACCACGCAGCTGCCGCCGCCGGTGTTGGCGGCGACCACGTCGACCACGCGCTGCATCAGGTCCGCCGCGGCGGTGTTCGGATCATCCGCGGCGAGAAACGCGCTGCTGGCGGCCTGGCCGGCACCGAGCGCGGCGATGCGCCGTTGCAACGCCGGCTTCTCGGCGATCGCCGCCGCATAGCGGCTGTGTGTATCGCGCAGATCGGCCATCTCGCTGCGGATTCGCTGCAGCGGCGCCACAAACCACCAGTGCAGCAACACGAAATAGCCCAGCAGCAGCACCAGCAGCAACAGCCCGATCGCCGCGATACGGCTGTCGCGCGGATTGAGTGCGGCCAGCTTCATGGCGTGTCCCCGTCGTCTGTCGATGCCGCCGGTGCAGGCGGTTTCGACTTGCCGGCGGCCGGCTCGTTGACCCGTGCGGTGAGGTAGAAACGCTCCTTGCCGGTGCTCGGGTCAGGCTGGATGCTGCCCTGGAAACTGGCATCGGTGATCAAGCGCGAATCCTTCAGCGTATCGAGCAGTTTGGCCGCCTGTTTGCTTTGTCCCTGGAAGCCGATCTGGCCGGTATTGTCGACGCTGAAACGTTCCAGCCAGGCACTGTCGGGCAGGCGCGCGGTGGTCTCCTGCAGCAGGCCGAGCATGCTCACGGTGTTTTTCTTGCGCTCGGCCAGGAAGCCGGCCGCGCCGGCGTTGTCCTGCAATTGCTGGCGCAACGCAGCGACCTGCTGCGCCTCGCCACCCATCGCCGCGACCTCGCTTTGCATCTGCACGAGCGCCAGTTGCCGGTTGTGCCGCCATTCGCCCAGCACCAGCGCGAGCAACAGCACGCAGGCGGCGGCCAGCGCCAGGTTCAGTCGCCGACGCGGATGCGTGCGGCGCGGAATCTGGTCCGGCGGCAACAGGTTGACGCCGAGGCGCGCGTCCGCCACCGCCAGATCCACCGCATCGACCGCAATGCCCTGGGAGCGCAGGTTGGCCAACAGCGGATCCACCGTGCCGCGCGTCACCACCACCAGCTCCGCATGGAAGCGACCCGCCGGCGCCGGCGTGGCCAGATCACGCGCGGCGTAATACACCTGCGCCACGCCGAAGGGCGTCTGCCGATCCATCTCGAAAGCGGCCACCTGAAACAGGTTGTCGCGGGCGGCCAATGGCAAGGCCAGCGTTCGCCGCAGCACCACCGCGGGCGGCAGCAGCAGCGCCAACCGCCGATCCTCCCGATCCACATGGCGCCACGCGGCTTCCAGCACCGCCGATTGGGGCTGGCCATCGGGTGCGCGACTGTCGCCGCCAGCGGCATCGGCCGGGTCGCTCCAGCTCGCCAGCCATTCGCTGTGGCCGCTGCGCCGCAAGCGCCACAGCCCGTCGACATGTTGCAGCAGGTGCCAATCGGCGCCACTGCCAAACCACCCGCGCCAGCGCAGCGGCAGCAGGTTGCGCAGTTCGCCGCCCCACCAGTCGAGGAATCCCGGCAGTGGCGAAGCACGCCAACCGCGACGCAGACGGTCCACCCATGGCCGCCATGGCTGCATCACTGTACTCATTCCGCCGTTCCCTCCCGCCAGCGCAGCACTGCATAGGATTGTGCCTGTCCCGACTGCAGGCGAACCGTGACGCGCAGGACGGCACGGGTGCCGTCGGCCAGCGTGGCCTCCGACCGAATACTGTGCGTGGTGCCGTTATTGAGGATCAGGCTCGGATCGTTCGCGTGCTTGAGCCGGGCGGCCTCGATCGCCTTGCGCTGCTGGGCCGTCATTCCCGGGATCGCGGCCAGCGCCAGCGGCGGCGCCATGTCCGGATCCGGACTCGTGCTGCCCGACCAGATCGTGATCACGCCCGCCAGTTGCCGGTACAACGCCGGCGTCATGCCCAGCACCATCTGCAACTCCTCGACGCTGGCAAACGGCGCGTTGCGCGGGCCGTAGTCGCGCCCGGCGGCGGCATATGCCGCGCGGCCGCTGTCGGCCGCGCCCACCAGGTTGACCGGATTGCGCCAATCCACCACGCGCGTGGCCAGCACCTGTGCCTGCGCCTGCGGCATCCCGGTGGCCTGGAACAGGGCTTGCAGCACCTCGGGCGAGGCGGCGTTGAGGTCGACCTTGCCGCCTTCGTCGACCGACGACAGCCGCACCGTGGCGTCGCCGTAATGGAACGTATAGGTTCGCCCATCGCCGATCCAGCGCTGCCTTGCCTGCGGATCCTGCAAGCCGTATACCGCCCGCATCACGCCGGCCTCGGCCGCGTAATGCGCCTGGGTCTGGGCAAAGTCATAGCGCGCCTGCAAGCCTTCGGTGCGCGCCAGCGCCGCATAGCCGCCCAGCAGGATCGCCAGCAACGTGCACGCCCACAACACCAGCAGCAACGCCACTCCGCGCTGTCCGGACGGTCGGGACAAGTGCCGCCTCATCGCACGCCTCCCGCGCCAAGGCCCATCTGCGACCGGCCATTCGGTCCGGCATTGCTCACCGGGTTCATGCGCAACGGAACCTCCATCCGCGGCCAGTCCTGGTTGCCCCGTGCCTGCAGATCGATGCGCACCAGTTGCGGCAGCAGTCGGCCATCGGCCCACGCGGCGGACCACGGCACCGCGCGACCCTGCGTGTCGGTGCCGCGATAGGTGAAGCCGCCGCTGCCGACGTGATCGAGCAGCACCTGCGGATCGCCCAGCGGGACGGCAGCGTCCTGGTCATTCGGCGGCAGCAGGGCCAGGCTCAGCTCCAGGCGCAGGCCGCCGTGGCCGTCATCGACCAGTTGCAGTTGCTGCAATTGTGGCCCGAGTTTGCCGAGATAGCCGGGCAACGGCGCGACGTAGCGCATCTCGTGTGCAGTGCCGACAAAATAGACCGGCTCGCCCTCGGCCGTGTGATCGATCGGCTGGAGCAGGCTTTGCGAAAGCTCGCGCCGGATGAACTGCTGCGCCGCGCGGATCTGGTCGATCCGATCGATCGCGGCGGTACCGGAACGCACGCTGCGAGAGGCGGTGCGGATACCCGAGTACACCCCGACCAGCAGCAACGCCAGCAAGACCAGCGAGGCCAGTACCTCCAGCAGGGTGAAACCGGCGGCGCGTTTCATCGGGCTGCCTGCGAGTCGTCGGGCTGGGCCCCGCCGACCTGTGGCCCTGCCAGCCGCAGGGTACGGAAATGCGCCGAACGCGGATGCGCCGTCGGGCCCCACAGTACGTCCAGGTCCAGCTGATACAGATGCAGTGGCGCGTCCGGTGGTGCGACCCCGGCGCCGTTCCATGGGGTGACATCGAGTTGCCAGCGAAACTGCCGGTCGAACCGGCCCGAGCTGCTGCCCGGCTTGACCGGTTCACCGACGAACGCGCTGTCGAGCAGGCTGCGCGCCCACATCGCCGCCTCGCTGTGCTCGGCCGCGTTATGGGTCAGGCTGATCGACGCGCCAGCCACCTTCATCAGCGCGGTGAACGCGATCGCCAGCAGCATGACCGCGGCGATCACTTCGAGCAGGCTGAAGCCCTGTTGGGAGCGGGGAATGGGGAATCCCGCAAGGGGACTTCCATGCGGTCGCGGGGAACGGGGAACACAAAGTTGCCTGTCAGCATGCAGCTCCGACTGCGGCAAACCCTGTTCCGAAGCGTACGGACGCAGGTCACGAGAGATTTTCGTGTTCCCCGTTCCCTGTTCCCCGTTCCCGGCTTTCATCGCTGCGCCACCGTGTCGACCACGCGTACTTCGCCGGTCAGCCATGACACGTTGACATGCCACTGGCGCTTGCCGCTCTGCAGCGTGATACGCCCGCCGGTCGAGCTGCCGTCGGGGAAAAACCGGATGCGCCCGGTATGCCCGTTGGGTTGATCCGCCTGCGCGCTGGTGATGCTCACGCGCAGGCCCCTGGGCAGGCGCACGTCCTTCTGCTTCACGTTGCGGTAGCTGTTTGCACTGGTATCGACGTCGAAGTTCTGCTCCTGCCCGCGCACGATCGCCTGCGCGCGGGTGGCGCGCAACGCGCCGGCCAGTTCGCTGCTGGCGGCGCGCACCCGCGCACTGGCCAGGCCCTGCGATACCGACACCGACACCGCCGCCACCGCGATGCCGATCAACAGGATCACCGCCAGCATTTCCAGCAGGGTGAAGCCGCTGGCGCGCGCCGCACGCGCGCGATTCGGGATTCGGGATCCGGGATTCGCAAAAGCGAACGGCTGGCGCCGAGGCGCCTTGCCGAATTCCGAATCCCGAATCCCGAATCCCGATTTCATTGCCAGTTACCCACGTCCTTGCTGTAACCGTCGCCGCCCGGCTTGCCGTCCTGACCGTAGAAGATCAGGTCGAAACTGCCATGCTGGCCCGGATACTGGTAGCCGAAGTCGTGCCGCCACGGATCTTTCAGGTCGGACTCCTTCGCATACGGCCCCTGCCAGTTCGGCGCATTCGCCGGCTTCACCGCCAGCCCTTCCAGTTGTTGCGGCGGCGAGCCGTTGTCGAGCGCGTAATTCTCGATCTTCTGGCTCAGCGTCATCAGCTGCGCCTTGCCGGCACCGTACTTGCCCTTGTCCACGTTCTTGCCGACCTGGGTCACCACCACCGCACCGATGATGCCGATCAACACGATCACCGCCAGCATTTCCAGCAAGGTGAAGCCCGTTTGCGCGGGCGGGACTCGGGACTCGGGACTCGGGATTCGAAAAAGAACTCGCGATGTGGAAGTGGCGGCAGCTTCCGCCCCACAGTCGCGGGGTGGAGACTCGGCTTGCTGCATACCGGCCCGGCTCTGCCGAGTCCCGAGTCCCCAGTCCCGAGTCCCGCTGATAAAGATGGATGTCATCGTCACTCCTCTCATTGAATGTTGCTGGTCAGGCTCAACAGCGGCAGCAGGATCGCCGCCATGATGATCGCCACCATCACGGTCATCACGATGGTCAGCGCCGGAACCAGCGCGGCCAACAGACGGTCGATCGCTCGTTTGGACTCAAGTTCAAATGTGTCGGCCACTTTCAGCAGCATGGTGTCGAGCTGGCCGGCTTCCTCGCCGACCTGAACCATCTGCATCGCCAGTCGCGGGAAGAGTTTCGACTGGCCCAGCGCGAAACTCAGCCCGGCGCCGCCCTTGACCTGCTCATGCGCCGCATCCAGTGCCGTGTCCAGTGCCAGGTTGCCGGTGACCTGGCGCGCGATGGCGAGCGCGCTCAGCAGCGGCACGCCGTTCTTCAGCAAGGTGCCGAGCGTGCGCGCGATGCGCGCGGTCTCCACCTTCAGCAGCAACGGGCCGATCAGGCGCAGGTGCAGCAGCCGGACGTGCCAGGCCAGCCGCGCGGCCGGGTCGCGCAGGCGCGTGCGCCAGACGAACCAGCTGCCACCGACAAGCAGCAGGATCAGCCACCACCACGCCTGCAACGTATTGCCGAGCACCAGCACCGCTTGCGTGATCCACGGGATCGGTACCTGCATGTCCTCGAAGATCGGCACGAACTGCGGCACCACGTACGCCAGCAGCAGCACCAGCGAACCGAGCACGCCGACCATCAGGAAGGCCGGATAGATCAGCGCGTTGATGATGCTGCCGCGCATCGCCTGCGCACGTTCCAGGTAGTCGGCGAGCCGGCGCAGGGTTTCCTCCAGCGAACCGCCCGCCTCGCCTGCGCGTACCAGGCTCACGTACAGCTTGGGGAACACGCCATGTTCCTCGTCCAGCGCGGAGGACAACGTGTTGCCGCCACGCACGCGGTCACGCACGCGCTCGATCAGCTTCTTTGCACTCTCGCTTTCGGGCAGATCCAGCAGGATGCTGAGCGCGCGATCCAGCGGCTGGCCGGCGCCGAGCAGGGTGGCCAGCTGATGGGTGAACTGGGCCAGCTGGTCGCCGGTGAACGGTCCACGCTTGAACAGCGCCGCCAAACCGCTGCCGCCACCGGCGGCGTCCGCCGGCCGCGCGTCCAGCGGCGTGTGGCCCTGGTCCTGCAGGCGCGCAATCACCTCCTCGGCGCTGGCGGCCTCCATCTGACCGTGCAGCGTTTCGCCAACATCGCTGATCGCCTTGTAGCGGAACTGAGTCATGAGGCCGGGACCCGGGACTCGGCACTCGGGACTCGTCGGGAACAGCCGTACGCGGCAACCTGCCAGGGCCGCGCCTTGAGCGCTAGCCGGAACACGAGCCCACAGTGAACCACGGGCCACCCTGACGAGTCCCGAGTGCCGAGTCCCGAGTTCCGGCGTTCACCCTTCCTGCGTGACACGCATCACCTCCTCCAGCGTGGTGACACCGGCGACCGCCTTGGCGATGCCGTCCTCGTACATCGTGCGCATGCCTTCGGCGCGCGCCTGCTTCTCGATCTCGCCGGCGTCGGCGCGTTGCATCACCAGCCGGCGCAGCGGGTCGCTCATGGTCAGGAATTCCATGATCGCGCGGCGACCGTGGTAACCGCTGGGATTGGCCGCGCTGCTGCCCGGTTTCCACAGCCGGATCGGACGCTCGTCGGTGTATTTCTCCAGTTCGAACTGCGCGATCACTTCGGGCAGTGCCTCGTACGGAATCGCCGTTTCCGGATCGAGCCGGCGCACCAGTCGCTGTGCCAGGATGCCGTTGATGGTCGAGCCGAGCAGGTAATCCTCCACGCCCATGTCGAGCAGGCGGGTGATGCCGCCGGCGGCCGAGTTGGTGTGCAGGGTGGACAGCACCAGGTGACCGGTCAGCGCGGACTGGATCGCGATGCGGCAGGTTTCCAGGTCGCGCATTTCGCCGATCATGATCACGTCCGGATCCTGGCGCATGATCGAACGCAGCGCGCCGGAGAAATCCAGCCCGATCTGCGGCTTCACCTGGATCTGGTTGATGCCTTCGAGCTGGTATTCGACCGGGTCCTCGACGGTGATGATCTTTACGTCGTTGGTGTTGATCTGCGACAGCGCGGTATACAGCGTGGTGGTCTTGCCCGAACCGGTCGGGCCGGTGACCAGCAGGATGCCGTGCGGCTTTTCCAGCACGTCGATGAAACGCTGCTGGAAGCTGTCGGTAAAGCCGAGCGAGGCGAAGTCGAACACCACCGACTCGCGATCCAGGATGCGCATCACCACCGATTCGCCGAAGCTGGTCGGCACGGTGGATACGCGAAGATCCAGCTCCTTGCCCTGCACGCGCAGCTGGATGCGGCCGTCCTGCGGCAGCCGGCGTTCGGCAATATTGAGCCGCGCCATGATCTTCACGCGCGAGATCACCGCCGCTGTCGATGACGATGGCGGCGCCTCCACTTCGTGCAACACGCCGTCGATGCGGTAACGCACCTTCAGGCGGTTTTCGAACGGCTCGACATGCACGTCCGAAGCGCGCTGCTCCACTGCACGTTGAAGAATGAGGTTCACCAGCCGTATGACCGGAGCCTCGGACGCAAGATCGCGCAGATGCTCGACGTCGTCCTCTTCGGTGGCGCTGCCGTCGAGGTTCTCGACAATCGTGCCCATCGCCGAGCGGCCGCTGCCGTAATAACGTTCGATCAGCCCGTCGATTTCCGAGCGCAAGCCGACCCGCAATGCCACCGGCCGCCCCGCGGCCAATTCGACCGCCTGCAACGGGTATGGATCGGCGGGATCGGCGACGATCAGCGTCAGGCCGTGTTCATCGTCCTGAACCGGCACTACATGCTGTTGCTTGAGAAAACGCAGCGATACGTCGAGATCGGCCGGCGGCAGCTCCGGCGCATCGCGCGCGGACAGCAGCGGAACCTGCAGCAATTCGGCCCAGGCCTCGGCCAGGTCACGCTCGGACACCAGGCCGAGCCGCGCCATCAGGGTGGTCAGCGTGCCCTCGACCGACTCCTCGTGCAGACGCCGCGCCCGCCCGAGATCGCTGTCCTTCAGGCGACCGCGCGCCACCAGCCATGCACAGACATCCGCCTCGCGATCGTTCACCGCCTCGCGCGTCGCGCTGATCACCGGCTCGATGGCTGCCGACATTCGCCTACCTCACTCGGGTTGATGGGCCTGTTCGGCGCCCCCCGACGCAGATTGGCAATAGCTATTGGTATCACATCCCGCCGATCACAAGCGAGCGCCACGCAGGACGATTCTGAACGAACTTTCCCCGATCGGCCGAAAACACATTCTGTTAACAAAAACGGGGACTTGGGGTGCCTTACACTGTCGTTTTTTTCCAACCTGACCATCACCCAAAGCGGCACCGCGCCGACGCGCGGGACGGTGAACGCCGTGCCCACGAATGGCTGCCAAGTTCCCCTTTCGAATCATCCGCACCATCGGTGTTCGCACGCACGCCGACACCCCAGGATGGACGTTGCCGTTCGCTCCCCGGGGGCGTCGGCAAGCGATCGAAACTACTGACGCGGGCGAGTGGCTGTCAATGGGAATAATTCCGATGTGCCATTCAAAGATGGCGATGCGCCTGCGACAATCATCGTTTTGCAGGCTCGCCATGCAGCTCATCGATATCGGCGCCAATCTCGGTCATGAATCGTTTCGGCACGACCTGGCCGACGTGCTTCGGCGCGCGGCGGCGCATGGGGTCAATCGCATGCTGGTGACCGGCGCATCGCGTGCCGGCAGCGAACATGCATTGGCACTGGCGCGTGATCATCCGGATGTACTTCGCGCTACCGCCGGCGTGCATCCGCATCATGCGATCGACTACGACGACGCCACCGATGCTCGCTTGCGCGAGCTCGCGCAGCAGCCGGAAGTGCGTGCGGTCGGCGAGACCGGGCTCGACTACAACCGCAACTATTCGCCGCGCGACGTGCAACTGCAGGCATTCGAGCGCCAGCTGCAAATCGCGGTGGAAGTGCACAAGCCGCTGTTTCTGCACCAGCGCGACGCCCACCACGATTTCGTGGCGCTGCTGCGGCGCTATCGTGATCGCATCCCCGCCGCGGTGGTGCACTGCTTCACCGACACCGCGGAAGCCTTGCACGATTACCTCGAGCTGGATTGCCACATCGGCATCACCGGCTGGATCTGCGACGAACGCCGCGGCACCCATTTGCGTGAACTGGTTCGCGAGATCCCGGCCCACCGCCTGATGATCGAGACCGATGCACCCTACCTGCTGCCGCGCACGGTACGCCCGCAGCCGGCCCACCGCCGCAACGAGCCGATGTACCTCAAGCACATCTGCGAGGAGGTTGCGCGCGATCGTGGCGAGCCGGTCGAGGTCACGGCGGCGAACAGCACGGCAACGGCCGAGGCTTTTTTTGGTTTGTCCGCGCTCACGTAGGTACGATGCGTGACTCGCCCGGGGCCAGGCCATCCAGCGCATGCTCGCCGATGCGCACGCGGATCAGGCGAAGGGTCGGAAAACCCACCGCGGCGGTCATCCGTCGTACCTGGCGATTGCGGCCCTCGCGCAGGGTCAGGCTGAGCCAGCTGGTGGGAATGTTCTTGCGGAAGCGCACCGGCGGATCGCGCGGCCACAACCAGTCCGGTTCGTCGGCAAACGCGGCATCCACCGGCAGGGTCGGCCCGTCGTTCAACATCACGCCATGGCGCAGTGCCTGCAATGCCGCCTCGTCGATCTCGCCGTCGACCTGCGCCAGATAGGTCTTGGGCTGCTTGTGACGGGGATCGGTGAGGCGATGCGACAGCCGTCCGTCATCGGTCAGCAGCAGAAGCCCCTCGCTGTCGTGGTCCAGCCGTCCAGCCGCATAGACGTCTTTTTGCCGTACGAACTCGGCCAGCGTGCGGCGGCCGTCCACGTCGGTGAACTGGCACAGCACGCCGTACGGCTTGTTCAGGGCGATCAGCATGAAACCCCGCGTCGGCTCAGGGCGTCGCCGGAGCGCCCGGTGCCGGCGCCGCCGGCTTGGTGAAGCGCAAGGTCATCCGGTCGGATTCGCCGATCGCCAGGTATTTCGACCGATCCTGCCCACCCAGGGTCAGGGTGGGCGGCAGCGTCCAGACGCCCTTCGGGTAGTCCTTGGTGTCCTTTGGATTGGCGTTGATCTCGCTGCTTTCGTCCAGCGTGAAACCTGCCTCGGTCGCCAGCCTCACCACGTAACGGGTGGGCAGGTAGCCACTGCCCTTCACCGATTCCAGCGACGCTCCCTCGTCGGCGCGATGGTCGACCACGCCGAGTACGCCGCCGGGCCGCAGCACCGCGAAGAACGCCTTGAACATCGCCGGCGCGGTATCGGCCATGACCCAGTTGTGCACGTTGCGGAAGGTCAGCACCAGGTCGGCCGAGTCCGGCGGGCCGAACGCGGGTGTCCTGGGATCGAATTCGATAACGCGGGCATTGCCGTAGCGCGCCGGATCGGCGGCGAATTTCTTGCGCAAGGCACTATCGTCGCTGCGTGCCTCGCTGCCCGCGACCGGCATTTTCTCCGCCGCGATGTAATGCCCGTCGTCGTGCAGCAGCGGTGCCAGGATCTCGGCATACCAGCCGCCGCCGGGGGTGATCTCGATCACCGTCCGGTCCGGCCGCACGCCGAAGAACTGCAGGGTGGCCTTGGGGTGACGATAGACGTCGCGGGCGCGGTTCTTCGGCGTGCGCCAGTCGCCAGCCAGGATGCTGTCCAACTGGCTGGAGGTGAAATCGCTGGCACTGGTCGGCGGCACCAGCATGTCGGCCGGCTGGTCCGGCTCGGTCGATGCGGCCGGTGTCGCTTGCGCGCCGACCAAACCCGGCAGACTCAGCCAGGCTGCCAACACCAGCGCCATGCCGAGACGGGCCGTTGTCGCCCGCGTTTCTTTCCAGCTGTTCATCGAATACTCCTTCATGCGTGGGACGTCCGAACTTGCGCTTGTGACGAAGAGGCCGTGCAGGATCGGCAGCTGCCTCAGAACGGTCGCGGGCACACCGACTGCAGGCCGTCGATATGTTCGTGCAGATCCGGCGCGATGCCCTGCCACATCGGATCGAGAATGAAATCGATGCCTTCATAGCGGGCCAGTTTCGCGGCCGGAATGAAATCCGCATCGCCGGCGATCAGGATGATCTGGTCGACCAGCTTCTTGTAGGTCAGCGCGGCGATGTCGATGCCGATCTTCATGTCGACCTGGGTCTGGCGCATGTCCGGCTCGAAATGCTCGTCGCCCAGGTCGTCCCAATGCAGGCTGCCTTCGCGCAACTGCTGGTAGGCATGGCGCTTCAGCTGCCACTCGCCGCGCTCGGCCAGCCGACCCAGCCGCAACGCCATCTTGCGCTGGCGGCGCAGCTGGTCGTGCAACTCGCGCCGGAAGGTCGCCGCGCCGGTGCGGCCGAAGTCGATGCTGTCGCCGCTGATCGGCTTGATGAAACTTTTTCCCAGCGGCGGGCAATCGTAGAAATAGATCCGGTACAGCTGCTCGCGCGGACGATCGACCGCCTTCAGGTGCTCCAGCGCCATGCCGAACACGGTTTTCGCCACCGCACGCGCGTCACCGGCGTCACGCTCGCCATAGACCTTGCGGTAGCGCGCGAGAAAAAAAGCGCCGTCGACAAGGATGGCGGTACGGTTCATTGGACAACCTTATGGACGAACGGAGTTGAAAAAAGAATGAATGCCGCCGGGAAGGATGGGGCCGGCGGCACGGGTCCATTCTACTGCGGGAGCGGCTCAGTAATGGATCACCGAGCGGATCACCTTGCCTTCGTGCATCAGCTCGAACGCCTCGTTGATGCGCTCCAGCGGCAGCACCTCGGTGATCATCTCGTCGATCCTTATCTCGCCGGTCATGTAGCGCTCGACGTAACCGGGCAGTTGCGAGCGCCCCTTCACCCCGCCGAACGCCGAGCCGCGCCAGACCCGGCCGGTGACCAGCTGGAACGGCCGCGTGCTGATCTCCTGCCCCGCGCCGGCCACACCGATGATGATCGACTCGCCCCAGCCCTTGTGGCAGCACTCCAGCGCCGAACGCATCACCTGGACATTGCCGATGCACTCGAACGAATAATCCACGCCGCCGTTGGTGAGTTCGACGATTACCTGCTGGATCGGCGTGTCCGGATAGTCCTTCGGGTTGACGAAGTCGGTGGCGCCCAGCAATTTCGCCATCTCGAACTTGGCCGGATTGGTATCGACCACCACGATGCGCCCGGCTTTTGCCATCACCGCGCCCTGCACCACCGACAAACCGATGCCGCCCATGCCGAACACGGCCACCGACGCGCCCGGCTCCACCTTCGCCGTATTCAGCACCGCCCCGATACCGGTGGTGATGCCGCAGCCGAGCAGGCAGACTTTTTCCAGCGGCGCCGCCTTGTCGATCTTCGCCACCGAAATTTCCGGCAGTACGGTGTATTCGCTGAACGTGCTGGTGCCCATGTAGTGCAGCAGCGGCCTGCCATCCAAAGAGAAGCGCGAAGTACCGTCCGGCATCAGGCCCTGGCCCTGGGTCACGCGGATCTTCTGACACAGATTGGTCTTGCCCGAACGGCAGTATTCGCACTCGCCGCACTCGGGCGTGTACAGCGGGATCACGTGGTCGCCCACCTTCAGCGAGGTGACGCCTTCGCCGACTTCCTCGACGATGCCACCGCCCTCATGGCCCAGGATCACCGGGAACATGCCTTCCGGATCGGCACCGGACAGCGTGAACGCATCCGTGTGGCAGACGCCGGTGGCGACGATGCGCACCAGCACCTCGCCGGCCTTCGGCCCGGCCACCTCGACCTGTTCGATGGCGAGTGGCTTGCCCGCTTCCCAGGCGACGGCGGCGCGTGACTTCATGGTTCAACTCCCGGCAATCGGTCTGCATCAATCCATCATGATGACGCGTCCGGCCGCGTTGCGAAACCGCCTCAGTTCACGGCCGTGTCATCGGGCCGAAACGCCGACATCTGCCGGCAGTAGTCGTCCGCCTCGGCCAGCAGCCACTCGCGGAACAGCTGCAAGCCGCGATGCTCTCGCGAGCGTGGCGGGTACACCAGCCAATACGCCTCCTTCACCGCCATGTAGCTTTCGCCCAGGACTTGCAACCGCCCGGCATCGATCAGCGACTTCGACGTCACCATCCGCCCCAGCGCCACGCCAAGGCCCTCCAGCGCCGCATGCCGCAGTGCATCGAGGCTGTCGAACTGCGCCACGTAGCGCTTCGGTGGCGTGCTGCCGGTGCGACCGAACCAGTCGCTCCAACGCGTGGAAGGATTGGGCTCGCCGAGCAGCGGCCAGCGCGACAGGTCGTGCGGATCGGCGCCGGCCATCCGCGCGACCAACTCGGGCGCGGCGACCGGTGCGATCCACTCGCCGAACAACCGTTCGCACTGCAGACCGTCCCATTCGCCGCGACCGTAACGCAGGGCCACATCGACCGGTTCTCGCTCGAAATCCACCAGCGTCGAACCGGATTGCAGACTGAGCTCCAGTTCCGGATGCGCCGCGACCAACCGTGGCAGCCGCGGCACCAGCCAGCTCGACATGATGCCGGGACTGGCGCTGAGCGTGAGCGCGTCGTGGTGGCGCGTGCGATAGCTTGCCAACGCGTGTTCGATGCTGTCGAAATGTTCGCCGACCGCCTCCAGCAGGCGACAGCCTTCGACGGTCAGCGTCACGCCGCGCGGCCCGCGCTCGAACAGGCGTCGCTCCAGCCGATCTTCGAGCTGGCGCATCTGGTGGCTGAGCGCACTGACGGTGAGGTTTGCCTGCACCGCGGCACGCGAGAGATTGCCCAGCCGGGCCACCAGCACGAACTGTTGCAGCAAGCCCAGCGGCAATCTTCCCATCTTGAATATTTCTCAAGTCAGTCTTGCAAATATATCGCTTTTTGGCCGGTCGCGGCGCGCGTACCTTGAGCGCTCCCCAAGTCAAAGGCTTCCCAAGGAGGCCCCCATGAACTCGATCTGGAAGGACCTGTTGTTTCTGCATGGCCATATTGTGCACAAGGAAGACCTGGATTGGCGTCCGGACCCAGCGCCCAGGCCGGCCCCGTGCAAGGAAGCCCGCGGAACCATGCGCACGGTCCTGGCCTGCTGTGCAAACGTGTGGCCCCGAATCATGGGGCCGCGTTGAGCATGGCGCGGGCTTGAATACCAGGGATATGCAACCACCTCGACTACATCGCGCGCCGACCATCAGGTGGCGCGCGAATTTATCGTCGACCGCTATCCGGGATCTCCCATGCACAAACGTCCGCTTGGCAACTCGCCACTGTCGATCGCCCCGCTCGCCTTCGGCGGCAACGTGTTCGGCTGGAGCGCGGACGAGGCGCGATCGTTCGAACTGCTCGACGCCTTCGTCGACGCCGGCGGCAACCTGATCGACACGGCGGACGTCTATCCGGCGTGGGTGCCGGGCAACCGTGGCGGCGAGTCGGAAACCATCATCGGCAAGTGGCTCAAGCGCAGCGGCAAGCGCGATCAGGTGGTGCTCTCGACCAAGGTCGGCAAATGGGCCGAGCAGCCGGGCCTGTCGCCGGTGAACATCCGGCAGGCGGTGGACGGTTCGCTGCAGCGCCTGCAGGTCGACTGCATCGACCTCTATCAGGCGCATGAGGACGATGCCAGCGTACTGATGGAAGACACGCTGGGCGAATTCGCGCGCCTGATCGAGGCCGGCAAGATCCGCGTGATCGGTGCTTCCAACTTCTCCGCCGCGCGCTTCGCCGACGCGCTGGCCATGTCGAAACAGCATGGCCTGCCGCGCTACGAAAGCCTGCAGCCGGAATACAACCTGGTCAGCCGCGCCGGCTACGAAAAGGAACTGGAACCGTTGATCCGCCGCGAGCACATCGGTGTGATCAGCTACTACGCGCTGGCCAGCGGCTTCCTCAGCGGCAAGTACCGCAGCGCCGCGGATCTGGCCAAGAGCAGCGCGCGCGGCGGCGCGGTGAAGAAATTCCTCGACCCGCGCGGCCTGCAGGTGCTCGCCACACTCGACGCCGTGGCCGCCGCTCATCAAGCCACGCCGGCGCAAGTCGCACTGGCCTGGCTGATCGCCCGCCCCGGCATTACCGCACCGATCGTCAGCGCCACCAGCGTGGAACAGTTGCACGAACTGCTCGGCGCCACGTCATTGCAACTCGACGACAACGAAATCGCCCAGCTGGACTCGGCCAGCGCCTGAGCACGCGCGTGTTGGAGCGCACCCTGTGCGCGAAACCCTTCGTCACGTGACGAAAAGCATCGCGCACAGGGTGCGCTCCTACGGCGCGTCGATCCGATAGCCCTCGGCCTGCAGGGCGGCCAGGTAACCATCCGGTTTCAGCAGTTCGTCCATCGGCAGCAGCGCGAAGGTCTGCGCGTTTGCGGCCAGCGCCTTGCGCGCGGCAGCCAGCCACACGGCGCGCTGCTGCGCCGGCACGTTGTCCAGGCCCAGCGTCTGTGCGAAGCCGGCCCCGGTGATCGCCGCCACGCAGGCTTCGCGGCGGTCGCTGTCGGGCAGCGCGCGCAGCACCTGCAGGTCGCCGGTGGCCCAGGCATTCGCGCGCGCGGTCATCGCCGTCAGGTCGTGCCCGACGCTGTCCAGCGTGCGGATGAAGCAGGTGATGTCGTGCGGTGCGGCCTGCCTGAATGCCTTGATCGCCGCTCGCGGATGCTCGACCCGCACGGGATAGTCGGTCGACACTTCAGGCACACCGTAGCGTTTGGCCAGCGCGTCGACATTCGCCCCCACGCCGCCGGAACGACTGAGCCCGTTCGCCTTCAGCGCCTTCCTGTACAGCTCCTGCGCCGCGAACAGCGGCCGCCAGCGCTCGACGCCACGATCATCGCCGATGTATTTCCGCTTCAGCACCTGCCAGCGCGCGTACACCGGCGGTGGCAGCACCTGCTGCAGGGTTTGCCCGTCGGCGTTCTTGCGCGCGCTGTAGGCCGAGGGCAACAGGAACAGCTTGCCGAAGAAGCCGACGTCGGCTTTCAACTTGACCGATGGCGCCAGCAGCACCTGCTGCGAAGCGCCGATCACCTGTTCCACCTCCTGCGATCGCCACTGCATGCCGCGCGGCAACGGCGACAGCGTGCCGAGCACCCACATCACGTGCTCGCCCTTCGAGACCTTCCACAACCCCGGCCCGGGCAGCACGCCACTGACCACCACGGCAGGCAGATCCGCCGCATGCACCGGCGACGGCGCCGTGCTGTCCACCACCGACTGCGCGGCAACCGGCGCAAGGCCGCACAGTGCAAACAGAACGATGGCATACGGCAGGCGCATTCGCCTTGCTCCCACTTCAAAACGACCATTGTCGCAGAGCTTTCCGAACCGGAGATTTCCGGACTGACGGCGCATGGGCGCTTTCGTGCCCTGTGCAGACCGCGACGGCAGCGGTCGACGAGGTGGCCGTGGCATACTCGCGCCGTTCGCGCTACTGGCGCTTCGGGTGGATCACCACCGGAGAACGCGAACATCAGCGAGCCGCGCGCCTGGGTTCCCAGGCACCTTCCGATCACCCTGCCAAGTGCGTGCCATGCCCGAATCTTCCAAGCTGCTCGCGTTCGCCCTCATCGCGTTGGGTCTGGTACTGACCCCGGGGCCGAACATGATCTACCTGATCTCCCGCTCCATCTGCCAGGGCCGCATGGCGGGCTTGGTCTCGCTCGGTGGCGTCGCACTGGCGTTCATCCTGTACATGCTGTGCGCGGCACTGGGCATCACCGCGCTGCTGCTCACCGTGCCGCTGGCCTACGACGCGCTGCGCTTCGCCGGCATGGCCTACCTGCTCTATCTCGCCTGGCAGGCGGTGCGGCCCGGCGGACGTTCGCCGTTTCATCTGCGCCAGCTCGACCGCGACAGTCCAGGCAAGCTGTTCGCGATGGGCTTTCTGACCAACCTGCTCAACCCGAAGGCCGCGGTGCTGTACCTGTCGCTGCTGCCGCAATTCATCGTTCCCGGCCACGGCAGCGTGCTGCTGCAGTCGGTGGCGCTGGGCGCCACGCAGATGACGATCAGCCTCACCGTGAATGCGCTGATCGTGTTGATGGCCGGCTCCATGGCGCGGTTTCTCGCCGGCCGCCCGGTGTGGCTCGCCGTACAGCGCTGGCTGATGGGTACGGTGCTGGCGGGCCTGGCGGTGCACATGGCGGTACAGTCGAGGCGTTGACTCCCGGAAAGGAAACGGGGTGCCGAGGCACCCCGTTTCGCGCAGCCGTCTGGACGGCCATTCGCAGGCTGACCGTCAGTGCGCCGCGAGTTCCGCCAGTGCGGCGTTGAGGGTCGCGCTGGGGCGCATCGCCTGGCTGACCTTCGTCAGATCCGGATGGTAATAGCCCGCGATGTCGACCGGCTTGCCCTGCACCTGGTTGAGCTCGGCGACGATCTTCGCCTCGTTCTCGGTCAGCGCCCTGGCCAGCGGCGCGAACTTCGCCTTCAGCGCGGCGTGCGTGTCCTGCGAAGCCAGCGCCTGCGCCCAGTACATGGCGAGGTAGAAGTGGCTGCCGCGGTTGTCGATGCCGCCGAGCTTGCGCGAGGGCGACTTGTCGGTGTCGAGGAACTTGCCGTTGGCCTGGTCCAGCGTCCTGGCCAGCACCTCGACCTCGACGCTGCCGTAGCGGTTGCCCAGGTGTTCCAGCGAGGCTGCCAGCGCGAGGAACTCGCCCAGCGAATCCCAGCGCAGGTAGTTCTCCTCCAGGAACTGCTGCACGTGCTTCGGCGCGGAGCCGCCCGCGCCGGTCTCGAACAGGCCGCCGCCGGCCATCAGCGGCACGATCGACAGCATCTTCGCGCTGGTGCCCAGCTCCATGATCGGGAACAGGTCGGTGAGGTAGTCGCGCAGCACGTTGCCGGTGACCGAGATGGTGTCCAGGCCCTGGCGGATGCGCTCCAGCGAGAACTTCGTGGCCGCCACCGGATCCATGATGCGGATGTCCAGGCCGCTGGTGTCGTGGTCCTTCAGGTAGCGCTCGACCTTGGCGATCACCTGCGCGTCGTGCGCGCGCTGCGGATCGAGCCAGAACACCGCCGGCGTGTGCCGCGCACGGCCCACCGCCAGCTTCACCCAGTCCTGGATCGGCGCGTCTTTCGTCTGGCACATGCGCCAGATGTCGCCTGCTTCCACGTCGTGCTGCAGCAACACGTTGCCCGACTCGTCGAGGACCTTCACCACGCCGTCGCCGGCGATCTGGAACGTCTTGTCGTGCGAGCCGTACTCCTCGGCCGCCTGCGCCATCAGGCCCACGTTCGGCACGCTGCCCATGCTGGCCGGATCGAACGCGCCGTGGGCCTTGCAGTCCTCGATGGTGGCCTGGTACACGCCGGCGTAGCTGCGGTCGGGGATCACCGCGACGATGTCCTGCAGCTCGCCCTTCGCGTTCCACATCTTGCCGGAGTCGCGGATCATCGCCGGCATCGAGGCGTCGATGATCACGTCGCTGGGCACGTGCAGGTTGGTGATGCCCTTGTCCGAATTGACCATCGCCACGCCCGGACGCTGCGTGTACTCGGCATCGAGGTCGGCCTTGATCGCCGATTGCTGCGCTTGCGGCAGCGCGCCGAGGCGTGCGTACAGGTCGCCGATGCCGTTGTTGGGGTTGAAGCCGATCTGCGTCAGCGCATCGGCGTGCTTCGCCAGCACGTCCTTGTAGAACTCACCGACCACCACGCCGAACATGATCGGGTCGGAGACCTTCATCATGGTGGCTTTCAAGTGGAGCGAGAACAGCACGCCCTGCTGCTTCGCCGCGTCGATCTGCGTATCGATGAAGGCGGCCAGCGCGCGACGGCTCATCACCGCGGCGTCGATGATCTCGCCGGCGAGCAGCGCGGTCTTCGGCTTCAGCACGGCGTGGCTGCCGTTCTTGCCGAACCATTCGATGCTGACGTTGCCGGCCTTGTCGACCACCGTGGATTTTTCGCTGCCGTAGAAATCGCCGCCCTCCATGTGCGCCACATGGGTTTTCGAGTCCGCGCTCCACGCACCCATCCGGTGCGGATGCTTGCGTGCGTAGTGCTTCACCGACACCGGCGCACGGCGATCGGAATTGCCCTCGCGCAGCACCGGATTCACCGCACTGCCCTTGACCCGGTCGTAGCGCGCCTTGATGTCCTTCTCGCGATCATCGGCAGGCGCATCCGGATAATCCGGCAGCGCGTAGCCCTGGCCCTGCAGCTCCTTGATCGCCGCCTTCAGCTGCGGCATCGAGGCGCTGATGTTCGGCAGCTTGATGATGTTTGCCTCCGGCGTGGTCGCCAGCTTGCCCAGCTCGGCAAGGTCGTCGGCAATGCGCTGGTCTTCCTTCAGCATTTCGGGGAACAGCGCGATGATGCGGCCGGCCAGCGAGATGTCACGCGTCTCCACCTGGATGCCGACCGAACGGGTGAACGCGGCGACGATCGGCAGCAGCGACTGCGTGGCCAGAAACGGGGCTTCGTCGGTCAGCGTGTAGATGATCTTGGGCGTGGTGGACATTGTCGGTATGGACCTCTCTGCTGGCACATTTCAGGAATCGGGCACTGCCGCCCGGCCGTCGCGCGATGGCGACCGGATTGCTCAAGACCGCCGCGGGCAAGCGGAATCCGGCCTTGACGAAAGCCGTCCATTGTCGCGTTTTCGCCGCAGCGGCGAAAGCAGGCAGCCGCCATGGCGCGGCGCCGTCACTGGTACCGGTCGTCACGACGACCTACCGTGCCCCATGGCGTCGCGGCGCAGGCATCCATCGGCGATGTCGGGGGAACACCGATCCAGCAGGACAAGGAAAGAGGAATGAGCCAGCTCAGTCAGCCCATCGTCGATTTCATCGCGCAGCTGCACCCGCTTTACACCAGTCAATTCGCCGACGGCCACGAATGCGCGCTGTCGCTGATCGACGGCACCCTGATCCTGCCGGTGGATGAATCTTCCTGCGAGAAGGAAGAGGGCTGGGTCGCGGTTTTCTGGCAGGGCGACAGTCGCCGTTGTTCCGAGGTGCCCGGCAGCCAACTGGCCAGCGTGGCGATCTGGCGTCACCTGCAGTCCACCGGGTACGGCCGCTCCGCCGAGGAGACGCTGGTGCAGCGCGAACAGATGATGGAGCAATTCCACCGCCGCACCGGCTGCCAGCTGCAGCGCGAAGCCATCGCACTGCAGTAAGCGCGAGGCGCCGCAGTGCGCATTTCGTATACCGCTCAAACGACGAAGGGCGCGGCCATGCCGCGCCCTTCGTCGTGCGACAACCGATCATCTACTTGACCGAAAAGTCCTTGCTGGCGACCTGACTGCCGTTCAACGACACCTCGACCTTGTAGTTGCCCGCCGGGAAACCACTCGGCTTGCTGATCATGAAGGCCGTGGTTTGCGGGCCGGCAGCATCGAGGGTCTTGCTGTCCTCATGCACGACCTGTCCATCCTGGTAGCTCCACTTCGCCGACAGCGTGGCATTGCCGCTGCCACTGGTATCGACCGACGCGTAGATCGTGTCCTTCGGCGCGAAACTGGTACCGCTGGCGACGACCTTGTTGCTGGCATCGACCGTAGAGCCGAGCTCCATCGCGCTGAAAGTAACCATGGCGGACGCATCGCCACCGGGCATGCCGGTTCCGACCGTGCTGGCCGGAGCAGGCGCCATCGTCGTCGGCGCCGTCGCTGCGGGCGGTGGCGTGGCCGGTACGTCGGAGGCCGATTCGTCCTTCTTGCCGCAAGCACTCAACGCCAGCGCAGCAGCCAGCGAGACAGCGAGGATCATGGGTTGGCGAGTCATTTTCATGGAGGCATCTCCTGCTTCAGGACTTGGCGGGAATCTTCAACATCTGACCGGGCCTGATCCGGTCCGGATCCGTGAGCTGGTCGCGATTGGCATCGAAAATCCGACTCCACGCGTTGGCGTCACCGTAGAAGTGCTTCGCGATCTTCGACAGGTTGTCGCCGGCCGCCACGCTGTAAATCGTGTCCTCGTCGGCGGTCGAGCTGACGTGCGACTGCACGTCGCTGAAATCCGCTTTCGCCGCCGGCGGCATGCCCGCGGCCTGGCTTCGCACCTCGCCACGCACATCGGAGAAATCCGGCTTGTTCGTATCACTGGCCATCGCGCGCATCTCCATCTCGGATAGAGAAGTCAGTGATAGCCAGCCGCGGGTTAACGGCCTGTGAGTGTTTTTCCCGTTCGTTCAGCCAGCGTCTCCTGTACGCCGCGAGTGCCGCATGATGAGCGTCGGCATCGACGATGCCCACTGCCTGCCGCTGTCGTGACGCGGTGAAATTGCAGCGAGGTGCCGCCCTTGATCGCGCGCACCGGATGGATGATCCGCAGTGCAGACCCGCTCAGATATTCGCCAACTGCCTCCTGCGCCGCGCCGCCTTGCGCTCGTTTCGCCGGGCGCTCCATGCCCTCCTCCGCTCGGCCAGACACGAGAAAATGACGTACAGGGCCGGCGTACTGAGCAGGGTGAGGCTTTGCGAGATCAGCAGGCCGCCGATCAGGGCGATGCCGAGCGGGCGGCGCAGTTCGCTGCCTTCGCCGAGGCCGATCGCGATCGGCAGGGCGGCGAGGATGGCGACCATGGTGGTCATCATGATCGGGCGGAAGCGCACGATGCAGGCTTCGCGCGCGGCTTCGAGCGGGCCCTTGCCGTGTTCGCGCTCGGCGACGAGGGCGAAGTCGATCATCATGATCGCGTTTTTCTTGACGATGCCTATCAACAGCACGAGCGCGATCTGCGCCACCACCGACAGTTCGGTGCCGGTCAACCACAGCGCCAGCAGGGCGCCGGCGCCGGCGGCCGGCAGGGTGGACAGAATGGTGATCGGGTGGATCAGGTTTTCGTAGAGCATGCCGAGCACGATGTAGACGGTGAGCACGGCAGCCAGCACCAGCCACAGCATGCCGCTCTGCGACTGCTGGAAGCGCCGGAAATTGCTGCCCAGTTGCACCTTGATGTCGCCGGGCATGCGCATGCCCTGGACGGTGGCCTGGATGATCGCCATCGCCTCGCCCATGCTCACGCCGGGCGCGAGGTTGAAGCTGAGGTCCATCGTGGTGTACTGGTTTTCGTGGGTGATCTGCGACGGCGCCAGTCCCGGCACCTGCCGGGTGAACGCGGTGATCGGGACCATCGCTCCGTTGCTGGAGCGCACGTAGATGCGATTGAGTGCATCGGGCGTGGCGGTCTGCTCGGGCAAGGCGTTGACCACTACCTTGTACTGGTTGATGTCCGAGTAGATGGTGGAAACCTGGCGCTGGCCGAAGGCGTCGTACAGCGCGCCGTCGATGGCGCCGATCGACACGCCCAGGCGCGCAGCCTTGTCGCGGTCGATCACGATGTTCTGGCGCAGGCCGGCTTCGTCGACGTCGGTGCCGATGTCCCGCAGTTTTGGATTCTTCTTCAACTGGGCCTGCAGTTTCGGCAGCCACTCCTGCAGGGTGGCCAGGTCGTTGCCCTGCAGCGAAACCTGGTATTGCGCTCCCTGGCTGGTGCCGCCACCACCGCCGCTGGGCAGGTCCTGCACCGGGCGCAGACGCAGGTTGAGGTCGGGATAGTTGGCGGCCTTCGCGCTCAATCGCGCCAGCACGGCGAAGGTGTCGTCCTTGCGTCCCTCGGCGCGGGTCTTCAGGTCGATGTTGAACGAGCCGCTGGTGCCGTGCCGGCTGCTGCCCAGGCGCGAGCCCACGGTAGCCACGTCGGGATCGGCCATCAGCATCGTGGTCATGCGCTGCAGGCGCTGCTTGCTTTCGGCAAACGAGACGGTCGCGCTGGAACTGGCACGGCCCCAGATCAGGCCGGTGTCCTGCTGCGGGAACAGGCCGGTCTTGACCACGCCGAGCAGGAAGAAGGTGGCGACGATCAGCACCAGCGGCGTCAGCGAGAAAAGCAGCGCGTGGCGCAGCGAGAAGTTCAGCGCGCGGGTGTAGATGCGCAGCATGCCGGCGTGGAAGCGATCAAGCGCCATGCCTAGTCTCGAGGGCGGCTTCGCGCGGGCAGCCGGCTCGCGATGGCCGCTGAGGAAGTGCCCGCACAGCGCCGGCGTCAGCGTCAGCGACACCGTTGCCGAGACCACGATGGCCGCCACCAGGGTCACCGAGAACTCGTGCATGAACATGCCGGTGACGCCGCCGGCAAACAGCAGCGGGATGAACACGGCCACCAGCGAGGCGGTGATCGAGACGATGGTGAAACCGATCTCGCGCGCGCCGGCGAGGGTCGCCTGCATCCGCGTCATGCCATCGTCGATGTGGCGGATGATGTTTTCGATCACCACGATCGCATCGTCGACCACGAAGCCGATCGCGATCACCAGCGCGAGCAGGGTGAGGTTGTTGAGCGTGTAGCCGAGGATGTACATCATCGTGAATGCGCCAGCCAGCGACAGCGGCACCGCCACGGCGGCGATCAGGGTCGGCGCCAGCCGGCGCAGGAACAGCGCCATCGTCAGGATCACCATCGCCAGCGAGATCAGCAAGGTCGCCTGCACCTCGTGCAGCGAGGCGCGGATGGTCGGCGTGCCGTCGAAGAACGGTGTCAGTGCGGTGCCCGGTTGCAGGTAGTCGCGCAGCAGCGGCAATTGGTCCCTGACCAGATCCACTGTCGCGATGACGTTGGCGTCGGCCTTCTTGTAGACGTACATCAACACGGCCGGCTTGCCGTGGAACCAGGCCGCCTGGTACGCATCCTGCTGGCCGGCGTAGACACGGGCGACGTCGGACAATCGCACCGGCGTGCCGTCGTGGCTGGCGATCACCAGTTTGGCGAAGTCGTCCGCGCTGTGCAGCTGGGTGGTGGCGCTGATCGCCATGGTGGTCTTGCCGTCGGACAGGAAGCCCTCCGGCGAGGTCACGTTGGCGGCGCTCAACGCGTTGCGCAGCTGGTCCGGCGACAGGCCCATCGCGTTCAATGCGCGCAGGTTCACGTCGACCCGGATTGCCGGCGTGGCCGCACCGGCGATCTCCACCGATGACACCCCCGGCAACTGGCGCAGGCGCTGCGCCAGCAAGGTGTCGGAGACGTTGTACAGGTCCGCCGCGGACTGCGTGTCCGAGGTCAGCGCCAGCGCGATGATCGGGTCGTCGTTCGGGTTGGCTTTCTCGTAGCTGGGCGCGCCGTTGAGGCCGCTGGGCAGGTCCGGCGCCGCGGCGTTGATCGCGGCCTGCACGTCGCGCGCGGCGGCATCCAGGTCGGTGCCGCTCTGGAACATCATGAAGACGAAGGCACTGCCCTCGGAACTGGACGAGCGCATGGTCTCGATGCCGGGCACCTGGCCCAGGTGCCGCTCCAGTGGCGAGGCCACGGTCGAAGCCATCGTGCTGGCGTCCGCGCCGGCCTGGCTGGCCTGCACGAAGATCGCCGGAAACTGCATGTCCGGCAACGCCGCCACGCCGAGCAGCAGGTAGCTGATCATGCCGACCACGAACAGCCCGATCGCGAGCAGCGACGTGCCGATCGGACGGCGGATGAAGGTGCCGGAGATGTTCATGGAAGCAGCGTGGCCGGGAGATGGAGGGCGGTGACAGACGGCGCGTGAAGACTTCATCCCGACATCAACGCACGAACGGCGGAAAGGTTGATCCGCTGCATGTCCCTGTGGGAGCGGCTTCAGCCGCGATGCTTTTGCATTGCGTGGCGAACGGCATCGCGACTGAAGTCGCTCCCACAATCAACCCGGCACGCGCGCTGCCGTCAGACCGGCATTCATTACGCGAGGCCCTGCCTCGCATGCTTCAACGCGCGCTGCTCGCGGCGCACGGCCAGCCAGTCGGAGAAGCGCTCCATGTACAGGTAGATCACCGGCGTGGTGTACAGCGTGACCAGCTGCGACAGCAGCAGGCCGCCGACGATCGATACGCCCAGTGGCCGGCGCAGTTCCGCGCCGATGCCGTTGCCCAAGGCCAGCGGCAGCGCGCCGAGCATGGCCGCGGCGGTGGTCATCATGATCGGGCGGAAGCGCAGCAGGCAGGCGCGGCGGATCGCGTCGCGCGCGTTCATGCCGGTGCGCCGCGCCTCGATCGCGAAGTCGATCATCATGATCGCGTTCTTCTTGACGATGCCTATCAGGAGCACGATGCCGACGATGCCATCCACCGACAGGCTCATGCCGCACAGGATCAGCGCCAGCAGCGCACCGACGCCCGCCGGGGGCAGCGTCGAGATGATCGTCAGCGGATGGATGTAGCTCTCGTACAGCACGCCCAGCACGATGTAGATCACCACGATCGCGGCCAGCAGCAGAAGCACTTCGTCGCCAAGTGATGAAGCGAACTCGGCGGCCTTGCCGACGAACTCGCCGCGCACTTGCGGCGGGAATTTCAGCTGCCCTTCCACCTCGTGGATCGCCGACACCGCATCGGACAGCGAGTAGCCCGGCGCCACGTTGAACGCCAGCGTCACCGCCGGCAACTGCTGCTGGTGGCTGACCACCAGCGGCGCGCTGGTGACCGTCGCGGTGACCAGCGAGGACAGCGGGATGGTGCCGCCACCGCCGATCTGGAAGCCGACGTTGCCGGCGTTGCCGATGCCCGACGGCGTCGCCGAATTGCTCGACTTCAACTGGCCGAAGCTGGTCGCGTTGCTGCCGGTGAGCGCGCCGTTGCCGTTGCCGCGCACGGTCAGCTTGTTCATCAGGTCGTCGCTGTTGCGGAACTCCGGCGCCACTTCCAGCACCACGCGATACTGGTTGAGCTGGGTGAAGATGGTCGAGATCTGGCGCTGGCCGAACGCGTCGTACAAGGTGTCGTCGATGCTCTGCACGGGCACGCCGAGGCGGCTGGCCTTTTCGCGATCGATGTCGAGTTTCAGCGCGTTGCCGTTGTTGGCCAGGTTGTTGCCGACATCGGCGAGCTCCGGCCGCTGGCGCAGCGCCTGGGTCATCTGGTTCGCGTAGCCGGCCAGCTCGGCCGAGTTCACGTCGGACAGCGAGTACTGGTATTCGGTGGCGGCGACGCGGCTGTCCAGGGTCACGTCCTGCACCGGCTTCAGGTACAGCGCGACGCCGGGAATACCTGCCACCGCATGCTGCAGCCGCGGCAGCAGTGCATCCAGGCTGTCGCGGTCGCCGCGTTCCTTCAGCACGATGCTGAGCTGGCCCTGGTTGAGCGTGGGGTTGATCGTGCCGGCGCCGATGAAGGCCGCCACGCCAGCCACCGCCGGGTCCTGGCGCAGCGCCTCGGCGACCGCCTTGGTGCGCAGTTCCATCTGCGGGAACGCGACATTGTCATCGGCCTGCACCACGCCGGTGATCAGGCCGGTGTCCTGTTCGGGCAGCAGGCCCTTGGGGATCACGGCGTACAGGAACACGGTCAGCACCACCGCCGCGGCCGCCACCATCATGGTGAGCTGGCGGTGATCGAGCACCCAGTCCAGCGTATTGGCGTAGAGGTCGACCGTGCGCGTCCACAGGTCGCGCTTGCCGGTGGCGGCCTGGCGCTCGTGGGTGTCGTCGCCCGGCGGCAACGCATCCGGCTTGAGCAGGTAGGCGCACATCATCGGAGTCAGCGTCAGCGAGACCAGCATCGAGATGGTCACCGCGATGGTCAGCACCCAGGCGAACTCGTGGAACAGCCGGCCAGTGACGCCCGGCATCAACAGCAGCGGCAGGAACACCGCGACCAGCGAGACGGTCAGCGACAGCACGGTGAAGCCGATTTCCTTCGCGCCGATCTCGGCCGCCTCCTTGCCGCCCTTGCCCTGCTCGATGTAGCGCACGATGTTCTCGATCATCACGATCGCATCGTCGACCACGAAACCGGTGGCCACGGTGAGCGCCATCAGCGACAGGTTGTCCAGCGACATGCCGGTGAACGACATCACCCCGAACGTGCCCAGCAGCGACAGTGGCACCGCCACCGACGGGATCACCGTCGCCCACAACCGGCGCAGGAACACGAAGATCACCCCGACCACCAGGAAGATGGTCAGCAGCAGGGTGAACTCGACGTCGTGCACCGAGGCGCGGATGGTCACCGTGCGGTCGGCGAACACGTCCAGGTGCACGTCGGCCGGCAGCGCGCTGCGCAGTTCCGGCAGCACCTGGCGGATCTGCTCGACCGTCTGCACGATGTTCGCGCCCGGCTGGCGGCGTACGTCCAGCAGTACCGCCGGCTTGCCGTTGGCCCACGCGGCGAGCTGGTCGTTCTCGACGCCGTCGACCACCTTGGCCACGTCGGACAAGCGCACCGGCGCGGTGCCCTTGTAGCTGATGATGCTGTCCTTGTATTCCGCCGCGGTGGCCAACTGGTCGTTGGTGCCGATCGAGTAACTCTGCGTCTTGCCGTTGAGCGTGCCCTTGGGCGCGTTGACGTTGGCCTGGGTCAGCGCGCTGCGCACGTCCTCCATGGTCAGGCCGAGGTTGGACAGCTGCGCCGGGTTGACCTGCACGCGCACGGCCGGGCGCACGTTGCCGGCGATCGAGACGAGGCCGACGCCCTGCACCTGCGAAAGTTTCTGCGCCAGGATCGAGTCTGCCAGATCGTTCACCTCGCGCAGCTGGCGGCTGTCGGAGGTGAGCATCAGGGTGAGGATCGGCGCATCGGCCGGGTTGACCCGGTTGTACACCGGCGGATACGGCAGGTTGCCGGGCAGCGTGCCCTTGGCCTGGTTGATCGCGGCCTGCACGTCCTGCGCGGCGATGTCGATGTCGCGGTCCATCGAGAACTGCAGGATGATCGTGGACAAGCCGGCGGAGGAATCCGAACTCATCATGGTGAGCCCGGAGATCTGCCCCAGGTTGCGCTCCAGCGGCGTGGTGATCAGCGACGCCATGGTGCTGGCGCTGGCCCCCGGATACTGCGTGCTGACCACCAGGCTGGGCGCCTCGATCTCCGGCAGGGCCGACACCGGCAGCGCGCGGTAACCGAGGATACCGAGCAGCAGCACCGCCACCATCAGCAGCGAGGTGGCGATCGGTCGGCGAATGAAGAGGGTCGAGAATCCCATGGCTATCCGTAACGTGCAGGTGCGGTTTCAGTCGCGGTCATGGCCGGATCGCACGGCCGGTTTCATCGCGATCACGATGCCGCGGCGCCGATCGACGCCGCGGCGTGCCATCAATGACGGCGACCGCCACCCTTGGTGTTCTTCTTTGCCTTGTCGAGTTCGGCTGCGGTCGGTGCCGCCGGCACTTCGCCCGGCTTGAGCGCATTGACCTTGCTGCCGGGCTTCAGCCGGAACTGGCCCTCGGTGACCACGCGGTCGCCAACCTTGAGGCCGGTGCCGATCATCACCTTGCTGTCGCCCACTTCGCCGGCGACCATGACCGGCTGCATCTTGACCGTGCTGTCGGCCTGCACCTGATAGACGTAGTCGCCATCCGGGCCGCGCTGCACCGCCTGCGCCGGGATCACCAACCCGCCGGACACCGTGTTCACCAGCAGCCGCACGTTGACGAACTGGCCGGGCCACAATTCGTTCCTGGTATTCGGAAATTCGGATTTCAGCCGGAACGTGCCGGTGCTGGCATCGATCTGGTTGTCGATCACCTTGAGCACGCCGCCGGCCGCGATCGGATGCGCATCGGTCTTGTCCAGCGCGGCCACTTCCAGCCCGGCGCCGTCCTGTGCCGCGGTGCGCACGAGGTCGAGGTTCTGCTCGGGCAGGGTGAACATCACGTTGATCGGATGCAGCTGGGTCAGCGTGACGATCGCGGTGGAGGTGGTGATCACATTGCCCGGATCGACCCCGCGGATGCCGGCCAGCCCGTCGATCGGGGAGATGACCTTGGTGTAGTTCAGCTGCACCTGGCTGTCGCGGATGCTCGCCGCGTCGGCGGCCACCGCGGCCTGATACTGGGCCGAGGTGTTGCGCAGCGTGTCCAGATCCTGCTTGGAGATGTAACCCTTGGCGGCCAGATCCTGGCTGCGCGTCAGGTTGCTTTTCGCGGTGGCCAGCAGCGCCTGGTCCTGGCGCTGTTTCGCCACGGCCTGGTCGTATGCGGCCTGGTAGGTGCGCGGATCGATCTGCGCCAGCACCTGGCCCTTCTTGACCGGCTGGCCTTCGGTGAAGTCCAGGCTGAGCAGCTGGCCTGGCACCTGCGGATTCACGGTCACCGTATTGAGCGCCTGCACCGTACCCAGCGCGGTCAGGTAGACCGGCACATTCTGCTTGGCCACCGGCACCACGGTCACCGGAACCGGCGGCGTGGCGTCCTTGCCGTCCTTGCCTTTCGCAGCGGCCTGCGCCGAGACGGTGCCTGCCGGCTTGTGCAACAGGCGAAAACCGACCCCGGCCACCACGATCACCGCAATGACGATCAACGCGATCTTCCAAAAACGCGACATGTAGAACTCCTGGACTGAACTGGTGCGGCTACCCGATGCGACAACGTCGCGCGCAGCCGTGAATTGTAGCCGCCCCCGGCCTGACCCGCCGCCGGAGCAAAACCCGGCCGGCCTCGAACGAAAGCATAGGGGCAGTTGAACGAAGTTGGACAATGCCGGTTGACATGGATCGGCCATGACCGATGGCAGGGCTGCAGGCCCTGTGCGGGCCACCGGGCGGCACCGACGGTTGCCAGGATGCCTGAAACTTGCCGCGCGCTTCGTTTATAATCCGCGACTGACCGCCCGCCCGGCTGCAAACCGGGTGGGCGGTGACATCGCGCCGTGATCCCGTTCGCGGCAAACATGCCGGTAGCGCCAGCCCGGTGAACCAGTAGAGCATTCAGGCAGGCCGGCGCAGCCATCGTGGCGTTCCGACTGCCCATTGACAGGAGTACGTGCGTGAGCGGTCCCATGAGCAAATCCGATCGGAGCGTCCTGCGCCAGTTTTCCATCATGATCGGCGGCCTGGCCGTGCTGACGGTGGTGCTGATCTTCACCGCGCTGGCGATCCACGATCACGAGCCGCAGGCAACCAATCCGAACCAGCCGGCCCAGATCGCCGAGCGAATCGCGCCAGCCGGTGCCGTCTACGCCGGCAACACCGGACGCGCCGCGATGCAGGCCGCCGCCGATGCCGCCGCCAAGGCTGCCGCATCGCAAGTCGCCTACGGCGGCACCACCGACGGCAAGGCGATCTACGACCACCTGTGCACCAGTTGCCACACCTCCGGTGTCGCCGGCGCGCCGAAACTGGGCGACAAGAGCATGTGGGGTCCGCGCATCGCCCAGGGCATCGACGTGCTGGTCAAGCACGCCACCGAGGGCTACCACGGCCCCGACGGCAACTTCATGCCGCCCAAGGGCGGTAACCCGGCCCTCACCGACGAACAGGTGAAGAACGCCGTGCACTGGATCGTCGATCAGGCGAAGTAGTTCGCCTGATCCGGCAAGCCTTCGTCAAACGCCGCCCGCAGGGGCGGCGTTTTCGTTTGTCCCTTTGCCTGCTGGCAGGGGAGGGTTGGGATGGGGTGGCTCAATCAAGCGCAAGACCTCCCTTCTCGTCATTCCGCCTCCACCCCAATCTGCTAGCGTTCACCCTCTTCAACACCGCGCGATTCCGGATCCTCTCCATGTTCCCACGCCCACTCATCCTCGCCCTCCTCGCCACTACCCTGCTCGGCGGTTGCGCCAGCCTGCTGCATCGCCCCGACCAGCTGCAGGACGGCGCGCGCGCAAAAGTGGCGATCCTGGAAACCACCGACGTCCATTCCAACGTGCTGAGCTACGACTACTACAAGCTCAAGCCGGACGACTCGCTCGGCTACGAGCGCACCGCCACGCTGATCCGCCGCGCCCGCGCGGAATTCCCCAACAGCTTCCTGTTCGACAGCGGCGACACCATCCAGGGCAGCGTGCTGGCCGATTACCAGGCGCTGGTGAAACCGGTCGCCTGCGACCAGGAGCTGGCGATCTACAAGGCGATGGACGCGATCGGCTACGACGGCGGTACCGCCGGCAACCACGAGTTCAACTACGGCCTGGGCTTTCTCTCGCAGGTCACCGGCACGCCGATGAACGTGGATGGCGGCCACAGCAACCGCTGCGCCGGCCCGCACTTCCCGCTGGTGCTGGCCAATGTCTACAGCGCGCGTGACGGCCAGCCGATCTTCAAGCCATGGACCGTGGTGACCAGGCAGATCGAGGCATACACCGCCGACGGCAGCAAGGTCAGCGTGCCGCTGAGGGTCGGCATCATCGGCTTCACCCCACCGCCGATCATGCAATGGGACAAGCAGAACCTGGCCGGCAAGGTCACCGTCAGTGGCGTCGTCGAAGCCGCCAGGAAGTACCTGCCCGAGCTGCAGGCGCAGCATCCCGACCTGATCGTGGCGATCCTGCACGGCGGCCTCGACACCGCGCCGTACACCCCGCAGATGGAAAATGCCGGCTGGTACCTGGCCGGCGTGCCCGGCATCAACGTGCTGCTGCTCGGCCATTCGCACACCGAATTTCCCGGCCCGCACTACGCCGGCATGAAGGACGTCGACGCCCGGCTTGGTTTCGTCCGCAACGTGCCCGCGGTGATGGGCGGGTTCTTCGGCAAGGACCTGGGCGTGATCCAGCTGGTGTTGAATCGCAAGGACGGTCGCTGGATGGTCGACCTCGACAACACGCATAGTGAAGTGCGCCCGATCTGTCCGATCACCGTGGGCAAGAACAAGGGTCCGTGCGTGCCGGCCGACCCCGCCATCGCACCGCTGGTGCAGCAGGCACACGAAGCGGCGATTGCCTACGTCAACACGCCGATCGGCGAGAGCACGCTGCACCTGAGCAGCTACTTCGCCGACGAAGGCAACATGAGCGCACTGGCCCCGGTCAACGCCGCCCAGGCCGACTACGTTCGCAGCGAACTGCCGCGCCTGCATCCCGAACTGGCCGACGTTCCCGTGCTGTCCGCCGCCGCAGCGTTCCGGACCGGCTTCGGTGGCCCGGACGACTACACCGACGTCGCCGCCGGCCCGCTCACCCTGCGCAGCGCCGCCGACCTGTACTTCTATCCGAACACGCTGGCGGCGGTGAAAACCGATGGCGCCGGCCTCAAGGCCTGGCTGGAGAAATCCGCGCAACGCTTCAACCGCATCGACCCGGCGAAGACCGGCGAGCAGGCGCTGATCAACAGTCATTACGTCGGCTACAACTTCGACCAGATCCAGGGCGGCATCCACTACGTCATCGACCTGTCGAAACCGGTCGGCCAGCGCATCACCACACTGACCTTCCACGGCAAACCGGTCGCGCCGGACCAGCCCTTCATCATCGCCACCAACAACTACCGTGCCAGCGGCGGCGGCCACTTCCCCGGCCTCGATGGCAACAACATCGTGCTCGCCGCCCCCGACGGCAACCGCGAAATCCTGGCCAGCTGGCTGGAACGGCAGAAACAGATCGGCACGAACAACCTCGAACCCGCCTCGTGGCGTTTTGCCCCGCTCAAGACCCGCGGCCTCGTCACCTTCACCGCCGCCGCCAACAAGGTCGGCGTCGCGAAGGCCGCCGGATTGAACAACGTCCGCCAGGTCAAGGATCACGGCGACGGCACGGCAACCTATGCGATAGATCTGCGGCGTTGACTCACGCCTGCCAGAGGGCGAACCGGCGCCACGCCGCGGCGGCGATCTTCCACCAATTCGTCAGCACGGCGAGGGAAGCAGCATGGACCTGGCACAAAAATCAGACGCGGAAATCCTGGCCGTCGCCACGCCCATCATGGACAACCTGATGGACGCCTCGACGTCCATCGACTACGAGAGGCATACCCGGGACTTCACCGATCGTGCAAAAAGCGTCCTGTCCAGGGACGCGCTGCAATCCATTTGCGCGCAGTATCAAAGTACCCGGGGATTCTTCGCCAAGCGCGAGTTCGTCGCGACCTTCAGGCGCCCGGAGTCGGTTGCCGTCCTGTGGCGGCAATGGTTCACGAACACCCCGGGCGAATTCGTCGCGGAACTCGTGCTGGTCCGGCAAAACGGCAGGTATCTGGTCGACCATGTGATGGTTTTCTAGTTCGTACCTGGCCGAGCGTCTTCGTGCCGATCTCGGCGGCCTGGCCGACTGAGCATGCATGCATGGGCGCTGCCCGCTTGGCGGCGCCCTGGTCCTCGCTGCCGACTGGGTCGTGCGATATGACGAAAAGTTGCAAATGATCCTGTTGACCGCGGCGCGGGCTTGCCTCTAAGGTCGATGCCATGTCGCCGCAATCCACGCCAGCACGCATGTTCGACGCACCGGTTTGCACCGGTCGTGGCTCGGTGCGCGTTGGTGCCATTGTTGCGACGACCACCATCACGATTACCACCGGTACCACGGGTTCCGGGCGGAGTGTCGTGCGTAGGTAGGTTCCACACGCAACGGCCCGCCCTCGACGAGGCGGGCCGGCTCACACCGACACGCCAGCGAGAACGGGCCTCCACCGGAGAGGCTGTCGTGATCACCTGTGCACCTGAGCAAGTCCAGCATTCCTCCTTGCCGCTGTCGATGCATCGCACCGGCACGACGCGTCGGTGCGTGCTGGCGGTCGGCGTGATCGGTCCCGGCCGCGTCGGCAGCGCCTTGCTGGAACAACTGCGCGCCGCGCAATCGCGACTGGCCCGCGACAGCGGGCTGGAGCTGAAACTCTGCGGCGTGGTGGCCAGAAAACGCATGTGGCTGGACTGCGACGACGCCGAACTCAACGCCCGCCACGGCGGCGCGCAGATCTGGCGGCCGAACGATCTCGATGCGTTTGCCGAGCACGTGCGCGGCAACGATGGACGCCACGCGGTGCTGATCGACTGCAGTGCGAACGACGAAGTGGCCGCGCACTACCCGCACTGGCTGGCCGCCGGCCTGCACGTGGTGACGCCGAACAAGCTCGCCGGCAGTGGGCCGCTGCCGCGCTGGCAGGCGATCCGCGCAGCCTGCGCCAGCGGCGCGCGCTTCCGCTACGAGGCCACCGTCTGCGCCGGCCTGCCGGTGGTGCAGACCCTGCGCGACCTGCTCGACACCGGCGACGAACTGCTCGCGGTCGACGGCATGTTCTCCGGCACGCTGGCCTGGCTGTGCAACCGCCACGACGGCCAGCAGCCGTTCTCCACACTGGTGCGCGAGGCGCATGCGCTGGGCTATACCGAACCGGATCCGCGCGACGACCTGTCCGGCCTCGACGTGGCGCGCAAGCTGGTGATCCTGGCACGCGAGGCGGGCTGGCCGCTGTCGCTGGAAGACGTGGATCTGCAAGGCCTGGTGCCGCCGGCACTGGCCGCGCTGCCGCTGGACGAATGCATGCAGCGGCTCGACGAACTGGATGCGCCGATGGCGGCGAAGCTGGCCGAGGCACACGCCGAAAGCGGCGTGCTGCGCCACGTGGCGCAACTGGACCGGCACGGCCGTGCCAGCGTGCGGCTGATGGTATTGCCGGCCAGCCACGCGTTCGCACATACCCGGCTGACCGACAACATCGTGCAGTTCACCACGCGCCGCTACTGCGATAATCCGCTGTCGGTGCAAGGCCCCGGCGCCGGCCCCGAAGTGACCGCCGCCGGCGTGTTCGCCGACCTGCTGCGCATCGCCGAGTCGCTGGAGGCGCGCGCATGAACACGCCACTACTGGAACCCGTCATGGCTTCATCGCGTCGCCCCCATGCACCGCAAGTCGCCTGCGCCTTCGCGCCCGCCAGCGTCGGCAACGTCGGCGTCGGCTTCGACCTGCTCGGCCACAGCGTGGCCGGTGCCGGCGACCGTGCCCGGGTGCGCCGCATCGACGAGCCGGTGGTACGCATCGCGTCGATCCGCGGCTGCGTCACCGACCTGCCCGTCGACCCTCGCCAGAACACCGCCGGCACCGCCCTGCTCTCGTTGCGCAAGGCGCTCGGCCTGCAGCACGGCTTCGAGCTGCTGCTGCACAAGGGCATCGCGCTCGGCTCGGGCATGGGCGGCTCGGCCGCCTCGTGCGTGGCCGCCCTGGTCGCCGCCAACGCATTGCTGACGCAACCGCTGCCGCGCGAAGCGCTGTACGACTTCGCGCTGGACGGCGAGGCTGTGGCCAGCGGCAGCCGCCACGGCGACAACCTCGGCTCGATGCTGCTCGGCGGCCTGGTGCTGGCCACCCACGATCGGCTGTTGCGCATCGACGTGCCCGCTGCGTGGCACTGTGCGCTGGTGCATCCGCACGTGGTGCTGGAGACGCGCAAGGCGCGCGCCGCGCTGGCCGGCCACTACGAACTCGGCGAGTTCGTCGCGCAAAGCACCAACCTCGCGCTGGTGCTGGCCGGCTGCTACCGCGGCGACGCCGCGCTGGTGCGCGAAGGTCTGAAGGACGTACTGGTGGAACCACGCCGCGCCCCGCTGATCCCGAACTTCGCGAAGGTGAAGCAGGCCGCGCTCGACCATCACGCGCTGGGCGCCAGCATCTCCGGTGCCGGCCCCAGCGTGTTCGGCTGGTACGACAACTGCCGCGATGCCGAAGCAGCGAGCGTGGCGATGCAGACCGCTTTTGCTGACGCCGGGCTGGACAGCGACGCTTGGGTATCACCCATCGACGGCCCCGCCGCCGCGCTGATCGACTCGCTCGACGAGGTGCAGTCATGAGCCCGAACCCGACCTGTGGGAGCGACTTCAGTCGCGACACTCCCCCACTACGTCGCCTGCCCGTCGCGGCTGAAACCGCTCCCACAAGACTCTCGCCAGCGGGCACCTTCCATGCGAGGCGTCCATGAGCGAGCCAATTCGCTATCACAGCACTCGCAGCACTGGCCCTACCGTGCCGATCAGCCAGGCGATTGCCGCCGGGCTGGCCCCGGACGGCGGCCTGTACGTGCCCGAGGCATTGCCCACGCTCGACCCGGCCACCTTCCACCCGCACGGCTCGCTGGCCGACACCGCCGCCACCTTGTTGGCACCGTTCTTCGCCGGCGACGCACTGGCCGATGAACTGCCCGCGATCTGCGCCGAGGCATTCACCTTCGATGCGCCGCTGCGCGCGCTGCCTGCCCACCCGAATACCACGATGCTGGAGCTGTTCCACGGCCCCACCTCCGCGTTCAAGGATTTCGGCGCGCGCTTTCTCGCCGCCTGCCTGACTCGCCTGCCGCGTACCGATCCAAAGCCGCTGACGATTCTGGTGGCGACCTCCGGCGACACCGGCGCGGCCGTGGCCGCGGCCTTTCATCGTCGCGCCCGCCTGAAGGTGGTGATCCTCTACCCCGATGGACTGGTCTCGCCACGCCAGGCACACCAGCTCGGCTGCTTCGGCGACAACGTCACCGCACTGCGCGTGGCCGGCCGTTTCGACGACTGCCAGCGCATGGTCAAGGCCGCGCTCAACGACGCGGCACTGCAGGCAGAAGTGCCGATGTCCTCGGCCAACAGCATCAGCCTCGGCCGCCTGCTGCCGCAGATGAGCTATTACGCACACGCCGCACTGGGCTGGTGGCGCGAACACGGCACGCTGCTGAACTTCATCGTACCCACCGGCAACCTCGGCAACGCCATGGCCTGCCTGTGGGTCCGCGAAATGGGTTTGCCGATCGGCAAAGTTCACCTCGCCTGCAACGCAAACACCACCCTGCCCGACTACTTTTCCGGTAACGACTACCAACCACGCGAGGCCGTCGCCACCCTTGCCAACGCGATGGACGTCGGCGCCCCCAGCAACTTCGAACGGCTGCGCTGGACCTTTCCCGACGAGGGCAGACTGCGCCATCTGCTGCAGGCCCACAGCGTGGACGACGACGCCATTCGCCAGACCATCGCGAGCCACGCCCTCGATCATGGTGAAGTGTTCTGCCCGCATACCGCCACGGCGATGCACACCCTCGACCGACTGCGCGCCGACGGCGACGCCGCCCCCTGGGCCATCGTCGCCACCGCCCACCCGGCCAAGTTCGACGCCGTGGTGGAGCCGCTGATCGGTCATTCGGTCCCGGTCCCTGCAGCGCTTGCCGCCATGCTGGAGCGCCATGCTGAAGCCAAACCCATTGCGGCAGACGACAAGGCGTTGCGTGCACGATTGCTTCTCGATCGGGGCAAACCCTGATTGACGAGGCTCGCTGCTGCGTGATCAGCTTGTCTGGCAAAGCATCTCCCGATTTACGGAACTCTCCGGAAGAGATTCGCCGACACAAATATGTGACACCGAATCGAGCTTACGAACTGCAGTTAGGGCTCAATGAACATCGGCATTGATCGCAGAATCGCCATCCACATCGCGCAGGAAGCCCATCCATGACCCAGGCCATAGATCCCGCCAAGCTCAAAGCGAGTGCCGAGCATCTGGAGTGGGTGCTGAAGCAGTATCCAGATAGCTTGAATGTCGGAGCCCTATATCGCGCATTCGCACCACTCATTGAAGACGCCAAAGCCGGCAAGCTGCTAGGGTTGCCCGAGAAATTCCCCCATGTGAGCAATTTCGCGCATGGTGTTTATAGTCCATACAAAGCCCCGAGCATTGATGAGGCATATGCTGATTTCGCTATAAAGATGGCTGGCGATCCAAGATATCAAGATAGCAAACTGTACACAGACGTAGAAGCTATAAGAAAGGCGGATGCTGACGAGGAGACAAACCGACGAATTGACAAAACGAAGCTCAAGGCCGCCGCGGAACATCTGGAGTGGGTGCTGAAGCAATATCCGGATAGCGAGGATGTGCAGGGCTTGTTGCAGTCGCTGACATCGTTGATCGAGGACGCCAAGGCTGGCAGCCTGCGGGAACCGATGGACAGCATGAAGATCCCTGGAGCTTGGAACTTCTCGGATGGGCGTTATATTCCTTACGACAAGCCAAATGTCGATAGCGCGTATGTTGCTTTTTCGATTGAAATGCGTGGAGGGTTAAGCGAGGAAGAAAAGGAAATTAACGCTCGCATGGATGTGATGCGTAAAGCCATGAACGAAGGTCCGCAGCCGTGAACGGCAATGGCCTTACTTCTGATGCTCTGAAACAGCAGCACGCCAGCGTGATTCCGAAAAGCGACACCTTTGAGCCACAGGGAGTAAGCGAACAAGATGCCCTGGCTTACCTGAAAACCAATGATGGCGCTCTGTACTGGTGGCGGGTTGCCGAATTCGCTGATCCGGGCACTCCGTCGCCGGACATTACTTCGCGTGCTGTGGGCCAGCTTCGTTCCGGCCTTGAACTCCCTCGTGTGGAGACCATCGGAACCGACGAGTCCCTCGTCAAGCTCGCCGCTGAAGGTTCAACCCCAACAAGTTACACATCTTTCTGGATGCGCGAATCTCAGCTCAATGCGGCGATCGCGCAAGGCAGAACATCTCCGATTACTTCGGCCTCCCCGTTGACAGCGAAGCACCCCACTACGGCGTGTACGAGATGAGGCTAAAGTTCCCACCCAGATTTTCATCAATACGGTAGCGCCCACTTCCGAACTGGGTGGCCTTGTCACCAAGAGCGGTGGTGCAGAACAGGCGCTAGTGCCCAATCGCAAGCTCTTTCACGAACCGGTGTACGTCAGGAGCGTCGAAAACATCCCCAGCATTGCCGCCGAGGCCGAGCGTGGCGCCCTGTCGCCAGGCTTGATTCGTGGCGCGACCGCTTTGGGCGCTGCCGCTGTTGTCTATGATGCAACCACCACCGCCACGCGCACGTCCGACCTGCTTCAGCATGGCAACACCGTCGGCGCCCGATCGGAATTGCTGCACTTCGGCGGACGCAACCTTGGTGCGCTGGGTGGCGCGGCGCTGGGTGCGGAGGTGTTCGGCGCGGCGGGTGCCGAGACCGGGCCGTTCGATCTGCTGATCGGTGGCGCTGGCGCCATTGGCGGCGCGATCGCCGGTGAGAAGCTGGCCAACGCCTATGACGACCATCGCACCTACAACCAGCCCGACGCACAGGGGAGGGCATGGCATTACGATCCTGACCAGCCGCAGCAGGGGTGGACACGTGACGTACCGCCTTTACCCGATACATCACATGGCCAGCGCTTCACGGCGTCCCCTGCGCTAGCCGACCAGCTCAACTATCAAGCCTCCAGCGTGGCGGTGGAGCTGGCTCTGTCCCACGCACCTCGACCGCAGGATGCGTACTCGCTTCCCGCCGGCAACCACGACACACCCAGCATCCGCGAGAGCCCATGGGTTCGCGACGCGCAGACGCATGGCTGGTCGCGCATGATGGCGACGGGAATGCTGGAACACGGCATGGTCAATGCGCACGAGGAACGCGCCGATCCTCGGCGTACGGCCGAGCTGAACCAGGAATCCGAGGCCGTGCTGGCGCACAACGCGACCCAGACCCCGCACGGCATGGCGATGCGTTACCAGTCGGTCTACGAACAATTCGGCTGGGATCGATTCGGGCCCTTGCCCGAACCTGTTGCACACGCCTTGCGCGATTCGCCCGCCAGACAGCAGGCACCGAACGGCGACACCTACACCCGCGATGCGCACGGCCAGTGGTCCACACCAATGTGGTTCGGACTCGAAGATCAGCCTGCCCAGGGCAACCTCAAGGACGAACTGAACGATGCCTGGCGACACCAGTCCGGTCACGAGCCGACCATCGCACCGGCACAGGCCAGCGATCCGCACCAACGCGTCGCGGCACCCCTCACCCGTCACAGCTCCACTCGCGACATGTTCGATGCATTGAGCCATGCCGCCATGAACATGGACGTCGAGACGATGCGCGCGGCGGGTCAGGCCTACCTGCAATCGGACCGGGGACAAGCCTGGCTCGAGCAAGGACACCAGCTCAACCAGCAGCAGGCTCAACAAGCGGCAATAAACGCACAACAACAGCAGGCATCGGCGCAGCAAGGCCCGGTCATGCAACGATGAGGACGGAACCTTGAACCCGGAACAGCGCAGCCTTCAGCCCGACGATCTTCGCGCACTGGCATTGCAGCTGGCTGCCTTCACCGAGCTGCTGGAGCAGCGCGGCGACCACGTGGTCCAGCAAACCCGTGAAGCGGCACTGCACATCATCGAGACGACAAGGAATGCTGCCGCCTTGTCGGAGCGCTTGAGCACCGGGGCTATCGAGCAATTCAGGCAGGCGGCCGCCAGGGCCGTGGGCGATGGCATGCGTCAGCCGATGGAGGATGCGGCGCGCACGATGCAGGGCAGCACGCAGAACATCCTGAAGGCGACGAACGAACTGGAGGCGCGCGTGCGCATTGCCGGCAGGGGTTTGACGGCAACGGCCTGGAAGGCCTTCGTGGCCAGCGCGCTGGCTTCGGTGGCGGTGATCGGCGTGGCGGTCTACATGGGCATGCGCACGCATCAGGACATCGCACGAGCCGAGTGGGTCGGGCAGATCAATGCAGCCATTGCCAACGGCAAGCTGGTGCCATGCGGAGGCGGCGGCCTGTGCGCCCGCATGGACAAAAAGTGGGTGCGGATCGATCGGTAACCCTGCCTCTCCGACCAGCCAACCATCACCATGCGCGAAGCGGCGTCGCCATAGCCCCCCGCAACCATCGCCCGGCCGAGGCCAGATCGTATGGACGGCTGGCCGTCCATACCCTCCGGTGTGTCGCCGGCAAATGATTTCAAATAAAACTGTTGACGCGGGGTTTTGAACTCGCGTATGGTCGATCGCATGTCGCAGCGCAACAGCCACCGCAGCATCGCCGAAGGAAGCCGTCTCATGACGGTTGCCGGCTTGCTGCAGGCTCGCGGCACGCTCCTTATTACCCTCGTACTCGTACTCCTTATTACCAACGGAGGTGCGGGCTGAGGGCATGTGTCCAGGTAAATGAGAAAAACCTGAAAACACCCAAAGAACCCCGCACCCGGTAACGGATGCGGGGTTTTTTTGTGCCCTCGGCGACGCCCACACAGCGGAGCCATGATGAAAAACCCCGACCAGCAAAACACCCCGAGCAGCGACGACGACGTCGTCGCCGAACGCGTGCGGATCTTCGACACCACCCTGCGCGACGGCGAGCAGACGCCGGGCTTCTCGATGAACCGGCGCGCCAAGCTGCGCATGGCGCAGATGCTCGAGACGCTGGGCGTGGACGTGCTCGAAGCGGGCTTTCCGGCGGCCTCGCCGGACGATTTCGCCGCGGTGACGGAGATCGCCGGCACGCTGAAAAACACCACCGTGTGCGCGCTGGCACGTTGCCAGAGCGGCGACATCGACAGCGCCGGCCGCGCGCTGGAGCAGGCGCAACGCTCACGCATCCACGTGTTCATCTCCACCAGCGCGCTGCACCGCGAGCACAAGCTGGGCATGAGCAAGGCGCAGGTGCTGGAGGCCGCGGTGGCGGCGGTGCGGCGCGCCGGCGCGCTGTGTCACGAGGTGGAGTTCTCCGCCGAGGACGCGATGCGCACCGAGCCGGACTTTCTCGCCGAAGTGTTCAGCGCCGCCGTGGCCGCCGGCGCCACCACGCTGAACGCGCCGGACACGGTGGGCTACATGACGCCGACCGAGATCGCCGAACGTTTCGCCTTCCTGCGCGCCAACGTGCAGGGCGCCGAACGCGTGGTGTTCTCCAGTCACTGCCACAACGACCTGGGGCTGGCCGTGGCCAACAGCCTGGCCGCGGTGGGCGCAGGCGCGCGCCAGGTGGAGTGCACCATCAACGGCATCGGCGAGCGCGCCGGCAACGCCGCACTGGAGGAGATCGTGATGGCGCTGAAGGTGCGCCCCGCGTACTTCGGCGTCGACACCCGCATCGACACCCGCAAGCTGCACCCGGCCTCGCGGCTGCTGAGCCAGCTCACCGGGCAGCGCGTGCAGCGCAACAAGGCGATCGTGGGCGAGAACGCGTTCGCGCACGAGTCGGGCATCCACCAGCATGGCATGCTCAAGCATCGCGGCACCTACGAAATCATGCGCCCGCAGGACGTGGGCCTGGCCGAAACGAAACTGGTGCTGGGCAAGCACTCCGGCCGCGCCGCGCTGCGCCAGCGCCTGCAGACGCTGGGCCACGCACCGGACGAGGCGGCGCTCGACGCGATCTTCGTGCGCTTCAAGACACTGGCTGACAAGAAGCGCGAAGTGCACGACGAGGATCTGGAAGCGCTCGCGCTGGGCCAGGACCCCGACGCGCTGGGCCCGTGGCGGCTGCTGCGGCTGGACACCAGCACCCATCTGGGTGCCGGCGCCTCGGCGGCGGTGAAGCTGCGCCATGACGACGGCCGCGAAACCGCCGAAGCAGCGATCGGCGACGGCCCGGTCGACGCGGTGCTGCGCGCGATCGAGCGCGCCACCGACAGCGACCTGCGGCTGGCCGATTTCCAGGTGCGCGCGGTGAGTGAAGGCGGCGATGCGCAAGGCCAGGCCCGGCTGGTCGCCCGCCATGCCGGCCGCGACTGGAATGGCGAAGGCGTCAGCACCGACATCGTCGAAGCCACCGCGCAGGCCGCGCTGGCGATCGTCAACCGGATCGAACGACATGCGCCGGTCACGCCAGCGACCGTCGCCCCATCCGCACGCAACTCCAAAGCCCTGGGAGCCACCGCATGAGTACGCCCTTCGTCTGGCACAACGGCCGGATCAAGCCGTCGGCCGAGGCCAATGTCCACGTCAGCACGCACGCCCTGCATTACGGTTCGTCGGTGTTCGAGGGCGAGCGCGTCTACGCCACGCCACGCGGCCCGGCCTATTTTCGTCTGGCCGAACACACCCGCCGGCTGTTCGAATCGGCGCGCGTCTACGAGATCGAGGTGGGCTACAGCGAAGACGAGATCAACGCCGCCTGCCTGGAGCTGATCCGCGCCAACGCGATGCCGTCGGCCTATGTGCGGCCGATCGTGTTTCGCGGTGCCGGCGGCCTGGGCGTGCTGGCGAAGGATGGCTCGCCGGTGGAAGTGGCGATCATCGCGCTGAACTGGGGCGCCTATCTGGGCGAAGCGGCCGAGCGCGGCGCCGACGTATGCGTGTCCTCATGGCATCGTCCGGCACCCAACACCATCCCGGGCTGGGCCAAGGCCGGCGGCAATTACCTGTCCAGCCAGTTGATCGGATTGGAGGCGCGCCGCAACGGTTACGACGAGGGTATCGCGCTGGGCCACAACGGCCTGCTCAGCGAAGGGGCCGGCGAGAATCTGTTCCTGGTGAAAAACGGCAAGCTGCTCACCCCACCGTCCAGCGCCGGCATCCTGGCCGGTATCACCCGCGATGCGGTGATCACCCTGGCCGCCGACCTCGGCGTCGCCGTGGAGGAACGCGACCTGCCGCGCGAGGCGCTGTATTCCGCCGACGAAGTGTTCATGACCGGCACCGCTGCCGAGATCACGCCGGTTCGTTCGGTCGATCGCAAGGCGATCGGCAAGGGCGCGCCCGGCCCGGTGACCAAGGCGTTGCAGCAGGTGTTCGTTGGCCTGTTCGACGGCCGCACCGAAGACCGCTACGGCTGGCTAACAGCGGTGCGCAACGAAGCCACTGCGCAGGAGGCCGCGTGATGGCCAGAACCCTCTTCGAAAAAGTCTGGGACGCCCACGTCGTCGCCGCCGAGACCGCCGATACGCCAGCGGTGATCTACGTCGACCTGCATCTGGTGCACGAGGTCACCTCACCGCAGGCGTTCAGCGAACTGCGCGAACGCGGCCTGAAACTGCGCCGTCCCGACCGCATGCTGGCCACGCTGGATCATTCCACGCCGACCCTGCCGACCAATGCCGACGGCAGCCGACCGTATGCAAATGCCGAAGCGCAGGCGCAGGTCACCCAATTGGAAACAAACTGCCGCGAGTTCGGCGTCGAATTGCATGGATGGGATAGCGCCGACCGCGGCATCGTGCACGTGATCGGCCCCGAGCTGGGCGCGACGCAGCCCGGCATGACGATCGTCTGCGGCGACAGCCACACCTCCACCCACGGCGCGTTCGGCGCGCTGGCCTTCGGCATCGGCACCACCGAGGTCGGCCACGTGATGGCGACCCAGTGTCTGCTGCAACGCAAGCCGAAGACCATGGCGATTCATGTCGACGGCCAGTTGCCGCCGGGCGTGGGCGCGAAGGATCTGATCCTGCACATCATCGGCACGATCGGCGTCGATGGCGGCACCGGCCACGTGCTGGAGTATCGCGGCGCAGCGATCGAGGCGCTCACGATGGACGAGCGCATGACCGTCTGCAACATGTCGATCGAGGCCGGCGCGCGCGCCGGACTGATCGCGCCGGACAGCACCACGTTCGAATGGCTGAAGGGCCGCCCGCGCGTGCCGCAGGGCGCGGCATGGGATGCTGCCGTGACCTCGTGGCGCGCACTGCGCAGCGACGACGACGCCACCTACGACCACGAAGTCCGTATCGACGCGACCGCGGTGAAACCGACCGTCACCTACGGCACCCATCCGGGCATGGCGATCGCGATGGACGCGCCCGTGCCCGCCGCAAGCAATGCGCAGGAGCGCCGCGCGCTCGACTACATGCAGAGCATGCCCGGCCAGCCGATGCAGGGCACGCCGGTCGACGTGGTGTTCGTCGGCAGCTGCACCAACTCGCGCCTGTCCGACCTGCGCGAAGCGGCACGCGTGCTGCACGGACGGCGCGTCGCCGAGGGCGTGCGCATGCTGGTGGTCCCGGGTTCCGAAGCGGTGCGCCGCGACGCCGAACGCGAAGGCCTGCATCAGCTGTTCACCGCCGCCGGCGCCGAGTGGCGCGTGCCCGGCTGCTCGATGTGCATCGCGATGAACGGCGACCTGGCGCAGCCGGGCCAGCTGGTGGTGAGCACCTCCAACCGCAACTTCGAAGGCCGCCAGGGCAAGGGGGCACGCACCGTGCTGGCCAGTCCGGCTACCGCCGCGGCATCGGCGATCGCCGGGCGCATCGCCGATCCGCGCGAGTACCTGGTGGAGGTGGCGGCGTGAACGCACGACGGGACCGCGTATTGCTCCCTCTCCCCTCTGGGGAGAGGGCTGGGGTGAGGGGACATGCTGGCGCAAAAGTCACATCAGAGCGCGCGTTGTTCGACCTCCCCGCGAGCACCCGCCCCCTCACCTCAATCCTCTCCCCAAGGGGAGAGGAGGCCAACGCAACAAGCGAGGAATTTCATTGATGCAGCCCATCACCCGCCTCCACTCCCGCACCGCCGTGCTGGCCGACGAAAACATCGACACCGATCGCATCATCCCGGCGCGCTTTCTCACCACCACCACCCGCGACGGGCTGGGCAAGCTGTGCTTCCACGACTGGCGCTACCAGGCCGATGGCAGCGACAACCCGGCCTTCCCGCTGAACCAGCCGGAAGCGCGCGGCTGCTCGATCCTCGTCGCCGGGCGCAACTTCGGCTGCGGCTCCTCGCGCGAGCATGCGCCGTGGGCGCTGCTGGACTACGGCATCCAGGCCGTGCTGTGCAGCGAGATCGCGGACATCTTCCGCGGCAACGCGCTGAAGAACGGCTTGCTCGCCATCGTCATCGACAAACTGGAGCACCGCTGGCTGCTCAGGCATCCCGGCATCGAGCTGGCAATCGACGTGCGCGAACAGTTCATCGCGCTGCCTGATGGTGGTCGCATTCCGTTCCGGCTGGAACCCTTCGCGCGCCACTGCCTGCTCAACGGCGTCGACCAGCTCGGCTACCTGTTGCAACAAAACGAAGCCATCACCGAATACGAACAACAGGAGCAAGCGGCATGAAGGCACGCATCGTCACCCTGCCCGGCGATGGCGTCGGCCCCGAGGTTACCGCCGCCGCGGTGGCCGTGCTGAAAACCGTGGCCGCGCGCTACGAACACGTGTTCGCGTTCGACGAGCAGCTGATCGGCGGCGCGGCGATCGACGCCATCGGTGAGCCGTTGCCGGCTGCATCACTGGCCGCCTGCAAGCAGGCCGATGCGGTGCTGCTGGGTGCCGTGGGCGGCCCGAAGTGGTCCGACCCGAACGCGTCGGTGCGCCCCGAACAGGGCTTGCTGGCCCTGCGCGCCGCGCTCGGCGTGTACGCGAACCTGCGCCCGCTGCAGGTGCATCCGGCGCTGGCGGACCTGTCGCCGCTGAAGAACGAGAAACTGGAAAACGTCGACGTGCTGTTCGTGCGCGAACTCACCGGCGGCGCCTACTTCGGCGCCAAGACCCGCACGGCCGATACCGCCACCGACGAATGCAAGTACACCGTGGCCGAAGTCGAGCGCGTGGTGCGCCGCGCATTCGAGCTGGCGCGTGGGCGTCGTCATCATGTCACCTCGGTGGACAAGGCGAACGTGCTGGAAACCTCGCGGCTGTGGCGCAGCACCGTGCAGCACGTCGCCACCGACTATCCCGACGTGAAGCTCGAGCACCAGCTGGTCGACTCGATGGCGATGCTGCTGCTGACCCAGCCGAACCGCTACGACGTGGTGGTCACCGAGAACCTGTTCGGCGACATCCTCACCGACGAGGCCGCTGCGCTGGCCGGTTCGCTGGGCCTGCTGCCATCGGCGTCACTGGGCGACGGTCGTCGGGGGCTGTACGAACCGATCCACGGCTCGGCGCCGGATATCGCCGGGCAAGGCGCGGCCAATCCGGTCGGCGCGATCCTGTCCGCGGCGCTGTTGCTGCGCCACTCGCTGGGCCTGGAAGCAGAGGCCTTGGCGATCGAATCGGCAGTCGCACAGGTGCTGCGCACCGGCCCGCACAGCCGCGACATCGGCGGCAGTGCCGGCACCGGCGAAGTGCGCGATGCGGTGATCGCCGCGATCGAGGAGCACGCCGACAACACCGCTGCCCTCCTCGGCGGAGCGCGCGCATGCGGCTGAGCCAGAGCCAGGTTTTCCCAGCGGGCACACGGACGTGTCCGCGACGTTTGTCGCCCCCTGCGTGCTTCCGGCACCGGACGGTTCGTGCACGCCGCGATGGCGTCGACCCCCGTTCCGTCCCGCCACCTCCCTCGCACGCAGGGGGCGCTTTTCTTTCCATCAGCGGTTCGATCGATTTTGCGCCATCTCAAAAGGGCTTCGATCAACTTCACGGCGAGCACCCGCCCCTCATCCGCCCCTTCGGGGCACCTTCCCCCCTGAGGGTGGAAGGGGATTTTGTCCTTCGGAGCTTTCTTCATGCGCAGTGACCTGATCAAGAGCGGCCCCGACCGCGCTCCCGCCCGCGCCATGCTGCGCGCCACCGGCCTCGACGACGAGGCGATCGCGCGGCCGCTGGTGGCGGTGGTGCATACCTGGTCGAACGTGAGTCCGTGCAACCTCAACCTGCGCGAACTGGCGGTGGAGGCCGCCGCCGGCATCCGCGCCGCCGGCGGCACGCCGGTCGAGTTCAACACCATCGCCGTCACCGACGGCATTGCGATGGGCACGCCGGGCATGCGCGCCTCGCTGATCAGCCGCGAGGTGATCACCGACTCGATCGAGCTGGCGGTGGACGGCCACTGCCTCGACGCGATGGTGGTGCTTTGCGGCTGCGACAAGACCATTCCCGCCGCGGCGATGGCGATGGCGCGGCTGGACATTCCCGCCGTGGCGCTGTACGGCGGCACGATCGCGCACGGCACCCACGACAACCATCCGATCACCATCCAGCAGGTGTTCGAGGCGGTCGGCGCACACGGCGCCGGCAAGATCGGCGACGCGGAACTGACCGCGGTGGAACGCGATGCCTGTCCCGGCGCCGGCGCCTGCGGCGGCCAGTTCACCGCCAACACGATGGCGATGGTGCTGTCCACGCTGGGGCTGTCGCCGCTGGGTTTCAACGACATCCCCGCCACCCATCCGGCCAAGGGCGCCGCGGCGTTCCGCTGCGGCGAACTGGTGATGGAATGCCTGCGCGAGAACCGCACGCCGCGCGAGCTGATCACGCGCAGCTCGATGCGCAATGCCGCACGCATGGTTGCCGCCACCGCCGGCTCGACCAATGCGGTATTGCATCTGCTGGCGATCGCGCGCGAAGCGGGCGTCACATGGTCGCTGGAGGATTTCGAGCCGGCCTCGGCACACACGCCGGTGATCGCCGACCTGCTGCCCGGCGGGCGCTACACCGCGGTGGAAATGTTCGGTGCCGGCGGCAGCGCGCGGGTGGCGCAGGAGCTGATCGCCGCCGGCATGCTGGAAGACGCGCCCACCGTTACCGGCCGTTCGCTGTTCGCCGAAGTCGAAGCCGCACCGCGTGCCGAGACGCAGGACGTGGTGCATCCGGTCGGCGCGCCGCTGAAACCGCGCGGCGGCTATTCGATCCTTTACGGCAATCTCGCGCCGGAAGGCTGCATCCTCAAGCTTGCCGGCAGGGGCGCCACGCATTTCGACGGTCGCGCCCGCGTCTACGAAAGCGAGGAGCAGGCGTTCGCCGCGGTGCAGGCCGGCGACATCGCCAAGGGCGACGTCATCGTGATCCGCAACGAAGGCCCGGCCGGCGGCCCCGGCATGCGCGAGATGCTCGGCGTCACCGCCGCGCTGATCGGCCGCGGCCTCGGCGACGACGTGGCGCTGATCACCGACGGTCGTTTCTCCGGCGCCACGCACGGCTTCATGGTCGGCCACATCGCACCCGAAGCCGCGCGCGGCGGACCGATCGCGCTGCTGCACGAAGGCGACCGCATCGTGATCGACGCCGCCCGCCGCGAGATCGCCACCGACGCCGATCTCGCCGCACGTCGCGCCAGTTGGCAACCACCCGCACCGAAGGTCAGTCGCGGCGCACTGGCCAAGTACGCGCTGCTGGTCGGTTCCGCTTCCGACGGCGCCACCACGCATCCCGGATCCAGTCAGATTCATTCAGCCGTCTCTACGCCCAAACACATCCGCACCGAATCCAACCAGGGAGTCACCGCATGAGCAGCAACAACACCCTCGCTTCATCCCGCATCGCCGTGCTCGGCTACGGCAGCCAGGGCCGCGCACACGCGCTGAACCTGCGCGACTCCGGCCTCGACGTCGTCGTCGGCCTGCGCCCGAACGGCCCGACCTGGCACAAGGCCAAGGCCGACGGCTTCAAGGTCGCCGAACCGGCCGAGGCCGTGAAGGGCGCCGACCTGGTCGCCGTGCTCACCCCCGACATGGTGCAGCCGACGCTGTACAAGGAGTCGATCGAGCCGAACATCAAACCCGGCGCGGCGCTGCTGTTCGCGCACGGCTTCAACGTGCACTTCAGGCAGATCGAACCGCGCGCCGACATCGACGTGATCCTGGTGGCGCCGAAAGGCCCCGGCGCGCTGGTGCGCAGCGAGTACGAACGCGGCCGTGGCGTGCCGTGCATCTGGGCGGTGCACCAGGACGTCAGCGGCCAGGCCGAGGCAAAAACCAAGGGCTACGCCGATGGCATCGGTGGCGGCCGCGCGATGATCATCAAGACCGACTTCAAGGAAGAGACCGAGACCGACCTGTTCGGCGAGCAGGCGGTGTTGTGCGGCGGCGCCAGCGAGCTGGTGATCAAGGGTTTCGAAACCCTGGTGGAAGCCGGCTACCAGCCGGAGATCGCCTACTACGAAGTGATGCACGAGCTGAAGCTGATCGTCGACCTGTTCTACGAGGGCGGCCTGGCCAAGATGCTGCAGTTTGTCTCCGAGACCGCGCAATACGGCGACTACGTCAGCGGACCGCGGGTGGTCGACGCCGGCACCAAGGCACGCATGAAGGACGTGCTCACCGACATCCAGGACGGCACCTTCGCGAAGAACTGGATCGCCGAATACCAGGCCGGCCTGCCGAACTACAAGCGACTGAAGCAGGCGGATCTCGAGCATCCGATCGAAGTGGTCGGCGCGAAGTTGCGCGCACGGATGCCGTGGCTGCAGCCGCACGCGGCACCCGCCGCCGTCGAGCCGCTGAAGAAAGTGGGCTGAGCCCGACCCGGGCCGCCGGCGCCGGTCGTCGGCAGTCCGCCACATCACCTGTCGAAACACACGAGGTTTGCCATGAAACGCTTCCATATCGCCCTGGCCGTTGCCGACCTGGGCGCCTCCATCGCCGATTACACCATCCGCCTGGGCCAACCGCCGCAGGCGGTGGTCGCGGGCACTTATGCGATGTGGCGCACCGAGCAACTCAACTTCTCGATCAACCAGCAGCCCGAACGGGCCGGCCAGCTGCGTCACGTCGGCTTCGAGGATGACGACGCGCACGGTTTCAACTGCGATGCCGACGTCAACGGCATTGCGTGGGAGAGCTTCTCTCCGGTGGCACAGGAGCTGCGCATCATCTCGACGTATGGCGTGCCCGTGCACGCGCCCATGGCGGACGAACTGATCCGCAACTAGATCGCCGCCGACGCCGCGTACCACAACGCTCCGCCCGTCCCGCATCCAGGAAATGCCTCGTGACCACAGCAACACTGACAGCCGGCGCTGCCACTGCCCCCACCGTCGAACCATCGCCGCTCGCGCGCGTGCCGTCCAGCGGTGCCGAGGCGATCGTGCAGGTACTCGCCGACGAAAGCGTGGAGGTGATGTTCGGCTATTCCGGCGGTGCGATCCTGCCCGTGTACGACGCGGTATTCCGCTACAACGCACTGCATCCGCGCGCCGATGGCAGCGAGCCGATGCCGTTGATCGTGCCGGCCAACGAACAAGGTGCGGGCTTCATGGCCGCGGGCTATGCACGTGCGTCGGGCAAGGTCGGCGTGGCGATCGTCACCTCCGGACCCGGTGCCACCAACATGGTCACGCCGGTGCGCGACTCGATGGCCGATTCGATTCCGCTGGTGGTGATCTGCGGTCAGGTCGGCACGGCGGCGATCGGCAGCGACGCGTTCCAGGAAGCGCCGATCAGCAACATCATGGGTGCCTGCGCCAAGCATGTTTTTCTGGTCACCGACGCGGCGCAACTGGAAGCGACCGTGCGCACCGCGTTCACGCTCGCCCGCAGCGGCCGGCCCGGCCCGGTGGTGGTGGACGTGCCGAAGGATGTGCAGAACGCCGCGCTCGTCTGGCATGGTCGCGGCGAGCTGGCGCTGAGCGGCTATCGTGCGCGGCTGCGTGCGGTCGAACAGTCGGCGCTGAGCGACGCCGATTGCGCGACGTTCTTCAAGGCACTGCTGCAGGCGCAACGCCCGCTGATCTACGCCGGCGGCGGCGTGATCGCCGCCGAGGCGGCCGAGGCGCTGCGTGCATTCGTCGACGCATTCGGCTTGCCGGTGACCACCACCTTGATGGGCCTGGGCGGCTTCGACAGCACCGATCCACTGGCGCTGCACCTGCTCGGCATGCACGGCACCGCGTATGCGAATTACGCGGTGGAGGATTGCGACTTCGTGCTGGCGCTGGGCGCGCGCTTCGACGATCGCGTGGCCGGCGTGCCGGACAAGTTCGCGCCGCGGGCGAAGTTCATCGCCCAGGTCGACATCGATTCGGCCGAGATCGGCAAGGTGAAACCGGTCGACTGGCATCACGTCGGTCCGCTGGTTCGCGCACTGGAGCGTCTGACTGCCTATGGTCGTGCGCATGGCTTCAGGCCATCGCTCGTGCAGTGGCATGCGCACGTGGCGGAACTGAAACGCGTGCACGCGATGAACTACGACCGCGCCAGCACGTTGATCCAGCCGTACGCGGTGCTGGAAGCGATCAATCGCCACACGAAGGGCCGCGCGATCGTCAGCACCGGCGTCGGCCAGCACCAGATGTGGGCGGCGCAGTATTTCGATTTCCGCGCGCCGCGGCATTGGCTCACCTCCGGCTCGATGGGCACGATGGGTTTCGGCCTGCCGGCGGCGATCGGCGCGCAGTTCGCGCGGCGCGACACGCTGGTGATCGACATCGATGGCGACGCCAGCATCCGCATGAACATCGGCGAGCTGGAAACCGTCACCACCTACAACCTGCCGCTGAAGGTCGTGGTGCTCAACAACGTCGGCGACGGCATGGTGCGGCAGTGGCAGAAGCTGTACTTCAAGGGCCGCTTCGCCGCTTCCGACAAGAGCCTGCACAGGAAGGATTTCGTGCTCGCCGCGCAGGCCGACGGTTTCGCCTGGGCGCGGCGGCTGCAGGACAAGGCCGCTCTCGAGCCGACCATCGCCGACTTCCTCGCCTTCGACGGCCCGGCCCTACTCGAAGTGATGATCGATCCGGACGCCGGCGTGTATCCGATGGTCGGCCCCGGCGCCAGTTATGCGCAGATGATCACCGGCGATTTCATCGCGTCGCGCGTGGTGCCGGTCACGCGCGAGGATTCACCGTCGCACATGTTCTGAGCTTTTGACTTTTTTCCTTCCCCCCTTGGGAGAAGGTGGCCCGAAGGGTCGGATGAGGGTACGGGCGAGCGTCGACACCTCGCTCCGCCCGTACCCTCACCCGCCTGTCGGCACCCTCTCCCGAAGGGAGAGGAACTCACCATCGGAGTCCCGCCATGCAACACACCCTGTCCATCCTGTTGCAGAACGAAGCCGGCGCCTTGGTGCGCGTGGCCGGGCTGTTCGCCGCGCGCGGCTACAACATCGACACGCTGACCGTGGCGGCCACGCACGATCCGGCGGTGTCGCGGCTCACACTGAGCCTGCAATGCGACGACGCCGGCGTGGCGCAGATCCTGCAGCAGACGCGCAAGCTGGTCGACGTATTGCAGGTGGCGCATCCGGCCACCGCGCTCGCTGCATGAATGCCGTCGCGCCACTTGCCATCGACGACGATGGCGGATTGCTGACGCAGATCCGTGCGGCACGCGTCTACGAGGTGGCGCGCGAGTCCGCGCTCGAGCCGGCGCCACTGCTGACCGCGCGACTCGGCCAGCCGGTGCTGCTGAAACGCGAGGACCAGCAACCGGTGTTCTCGTTCAAGCTGCGCGGCGCGTACAACCGCATGGTGCAGCTGGATGCGGCGCAACGCGCGCGCGGCGTGGTCGCCGCTTCCGCCGGCAACCATGCGCAAGGTGTGGCGCTGGCCGCGGCGAAGCTGGGCATCCGCGCCACCATCGTGATGCCGGTGACCGCGCCGCAGGTGAAGATCGACGCGGTGCGCCGCCTCGGCGGCGCGCTGGTCGAGGTGGTGTTGGCCGGTGATTCGTACAGCGACGCGCAAGCCGCCGCCGCGCAGTTGCAAGCCGAACGCGGCGCGGTGTTCGTGCATCCGTTCGACGACCCGGCGGTGATCGCCGGCCAGGGCACGATCGCGCTGGAAATCCTGCGCCAGCACCCCGGCCCGCTGGCGGCGGTGTTCGTGCCGGTCGGCGGTGGCGGCCTGCTGGCCGGTGTCGCGGCCGGCATCAAGGCGCTGCGGCCGGAGGTGAAGGTGATCGGCGTACAGGCGGCGGATTCGGATGCGATGGCACGTTCGCTGGAAGCCGGCTCGCGCGTCGTCCTGAATGACGTCGGCCTGTTCGCCGACGGCACAGCAGTGAAGCAGGTCGGCGCATTGACGTTCGCGCTGTGCCGACAGCACGTCGATGCGATGCTGCGCGTGGACGCCGATGCGATCTGCGCGGCGATCCGCGACATCCACCATGAAACCCGCAGCGTGGCCGAGCCGTCCGGCGCGCTGGCGCTGGCCGGGCTGAAGCAGTACGTCGCCAGCCATGGTGCCGGCAGTGGCGCGCTGGTGGCGATCGTCTCCGGCGCCAACATGAACTTCGATCGCCTGCGTTTCGTCGCCGAGCGCGCCGAAGTCGGCGAGCAGTGCGAGGCGGTGTTCGCGGTGACCATACCGGAGGAACGCGGCAGCTTCCGCCGCTTCTGCGCCGCACTGGGCCGGCATGACATCACCGAATTCAACTACCGCATCGGCGATGCGCATGCCGCGCACATCTTCATCGGCGTGCGAATTGCCGGCAGCGAGGAGCGCGAGGCGCTGGCACAGGCGTTCCAGACCGAAGGTTTCGGCGTGCTCGACCTCACCGACGACGAGCTGGCCAAGCTGCACCTGCGCCACATGATCGGCGGCCGTTCGCCGCTCGCGCGCGACGAGCGACTGTACCGCTTCGAATTCCCCGAACGACCCGGCGCACTCACCCATTTCCTCGACCAGCTGCATCCGGACTGGAACATCAGCCTGTTCCACTACCGCAACCACGGCGCCGACCACGGCCGCATCCTGGTCGGCATCCAGGTGCCGGCCGCCGAACGGCCCCTGTGGCAGCGCTTCCTCGCCACACTCGGCTATCCGCATGTCGACGAAAGCACACACCCCGCCTATCGCCTGCTGTTGCGCCAGTGACCGGCAAGGCGGCGGCGAGCATCAGAACAGATCGATGCTGCCGGATGCCATCGCCTGTCCCGGCAGACCCTGCGTCGTCGATGCGCTTGAAGTGGTCGATGTCGAGGATCGCCAGCCAGGCTTGCGACGCCGGCGACCGCGGCGCACCGTCCGGCGACGTCCGTGTGCGTGCGGACAGGCCGTCCGGTTGCCGCAGTCGTTGCAGGTGCCGCTCGAAGGTGCGGCGGTTGTACAGGCCGGTGAGCTTGTCGCGTTCACCCTCGTGCATCAGCGCGGTGTAGTGGGCGTAGATCCCGGTGAAGCCGTCGAGCAGCGGACGACTCGCGCCGGATGGCGCGGCACTCTCCAGTTGCAACGCGCCGATCGCGCGACCCTCGCACAGGATCGGCACGATCAACAGATGGGCATCGTCGTCGCCGACGGCCGTCTGCACTTCCAGCCGCTCGATGCAACGACGCAGCGCGAGCCACGCCGCATCGTTGGCTGCCGGAACGAATGCCCGCAGGTGGCAGCCGCCGTGCTCGTCGGACGCGCAGTGAACGACGCACTCCAGCTGGTTGCTGCGGCAGGCGTGGCTGGCCGGTTCAGCCCCGGGCGCTGCGTGCGCTTGCCGTAACGCGATCCAGCTTGCATTGGCTGCGTGTCCGCTCGGGCTAAACTGCGCCTCATGGCCCCTCCCCGCAAACGCCAGCAATCCCGCCCGGCTGCCACGCCGGCACCACGCGCGCGCCCTGGCGCAACACGCCCCGCCGGCAAGAAGCCGCCGCAACCGGCCGACAGTTCGACCCGCGCCACGCGGGTGTTGAACTGGCTGTTGCAGAAGCTGCCGGCGCGTCATCGCGAAAAGGCGCTGGGCTACCTGGTGCTGACCCGCATGGACCGCCCGATCGGCGCGCTGCTGCTGCTGTGGCCGACCTGGTGGGCGTTGTGGCTGGCGGCGGGCGACTTTCCGCCCTGGAAGCCGCTGATCATCTTCACCGTGGGCGTGTTCGCCATGCGCGCGGCGGGCTGCGCCATCAACGATTACGCCGACCGCAAGCTCGACCCGCAAGTGGCGCGCACCGCCGGGCGACCGATCGCGAGCGGACGGGTGACCCCGCGCGAGGCGCTGATCGTGTTCGCCGCGTTGCTGGCGTTCGCGTTCGTGCTGGTGCTGTTCACCAACAGGTTGACCATTGAACTGTCGTTCGCCGGTGCGGCACTGGCCGCGCTGTATCCGTTCACCAAGCGCCACACGTACATGCCGCAGGTAGTGCTCGGCGCCGCGTTTGGCTGGTCGATCCCGATGGCGTTCGCGGCGGTGATGGGCACGGTGCCGCCGGTGGGCTGGCTGTTGTTCATCGGCAACATCCTGTGGTCGGTGATCTACGACACCGAATACGCCATGGTCGATCGCGAGGACGACATCAGGGCCGGCGCGAAATCCACTGCCGTGCTGTTCGGCGATGCCGACCTGCCGATCCTCGGCGTGCTGATGGGTACGTTCCTGCTGGCGATGGTGTTCGTCGGCCAGCGCGCCGCCCTGGGCTGGCCGTACTGGCTGGGCCTGCTGGTCGCGACCGGCCTGTTCGGCTATCAGCACTGGCTGATCCGCGACCGCCTGCGCGAAGCCTGTTTCGCTGCGTTCCGCCACAACAACTGGCTGGGGCTGAGCGTGTGGATCGGCATCGTGCTGGCGCTCGCAATGCGCTGAGCCGGTGCTAGGGGGCCGGCCTTTCGAGCCGTTGCACCAGCGCATCCCAGGCGGACATCGCGCAAGCGACGACGCCCAGCAGGCATCGGCGACTGGCGCCGTCGCGCGCCTGCAGCGACAGCCCGTTCAGTACGGTGGTATAGAACGCCGCGATCGAGCCGATGTCGGTCCCGCGCGGCACGTCGCCATCGACGATGCCCTTCTTAAGACGCCGGCGCAATTGCACCAATGCTTGAGCGCGCCGTTTGGCAAGATCGTCGTAGACCGTATTGTTGCCAGGTGTGCGGTGGGGCGCGCCGAGCACGACCAGGCAACCGCGGCCGGGCGCGCCACTGAAATCCCGGGCAGCCTCGCGCAGCATGCAGGCGACCGCCTCGCGCGCCGTGCCGGCAGTCACCAGCGCCTTGCGCGTCATCGCGCCATCGGTGGCTACATACAGATCCACCGCCTCGCGAAAAAGCGACTCCTTGCAACCAAAGGCGGCGTACAGGCTGGGCGAATTGATGCCCATTACGGCAGTCAGGTCGCCGAGCGAGGCGCCGTCGTAGCCGCGCTCGCGAAACACCTGCATGGCCTGGCGCAAGGCCAGTTGGCGATCGAACTTGCGCGGGCGCCCCCGTTCCTTCATGACTCAAGCCTTATGTAGTGATCCATACATAAGTCGCTTGACGGTTCGCGTCAAGCGCGGCTTTAATTATGTATCGATCAACACATAAAGGAATCGACATGAACAGTCTGCAGGGCAAAGTGGCCTTGGTCACCGGCGGTGCGCGCGGCATTGGCGCCGCGATCGTGCGCAAGCTGGCCGGCGAGGGTGCGGCGGTCGCATTCACCTATCTCAGCTCAACCGCGCGGGCGCAGGCCCTGGCCGACGAACTCGTGGCGGCCGGCAGCCGCGTGCATGCCTATGCGGCGGACAGCGCAGACGACGGCGCGCTGCGCGGAACGGTAGATCGCGTGGCCGCGGATTTCGGGCGCCTCGATATCCTCGTCAACAACGCAGGCATCTTTCGCGCCGGACCATTCGAGGACATCACCGCCGAGGACTATGAACAGACCATGGCGGTCAACGTGCGCGCCACGTTCGTCGCCGCCCAGGTGGCAGTGCGCCACATGGGTGAAGGCGGCCGCATCGTCAGCATCGGCAGCAACCTGGCCGAGCGGGTGCCCTCGCCAGGCATGACGCTGTACGCGATGAGCAAGGCCACGTTACTCGCGTTCACCCGGGGCCTTGCGCGCGATCTGGGCCCGCGCGGCATCACCGTGAACCTGGTTCAGCCCGGCTCCACCGACACCGAGATGAACCCGGCCGACAGCGCCCGTGCCGATGCCCAGCGCGCCCGCATGGCGATTCCGCGCTATGGCCGCGCAGACGACATCGCCAGCCTGGTCGCCTGGCTGGCCAGCGACGAAGGCCGTTCCGCCAATGGCGCGGCGTTCACCGTGGACGGCGGCACAAACGCCTGAGCCGTCCGCATCCGGCCTGCCGGCGGCCAATCGCGCCAAGCCACAATGACGCCGCCGTCACTGGCGCGGCGAAGGCGCCCGCGCCAGTGCCCATACGTCGACCCGAGGCACGCCGGCGCGGCGGAGCACACGGGCGCACTCGGCCAGGGTGGCGCCGGTGGTCATCACGTCGTCGAGAATCGCTATGTGGGCAGGTAGCGTCACGCCTTCGCGCAGGGCGAACGCGCCACGCGTATTGCGCCGGCGGCCGAGCGCATCAAGATCGGTTTGCGCTGCGGTCTGCCGAACGCGCCGCAGCGCATCGTGGCGTAGCGGCAGCACCAATTCGCGCGCCAGCGGACGAGCCAGTTCCAGTGCCTGATTGTAACCGCGCTGACGCAGCCGGCTGCGGTGGAGCGGTACCGTCAGCAGCAATTGCGGCAATTCGACCAGGCAAGGTTCGCGTCGCCACAGTGTCGACAGCACGCGCCCGGCGGCCAGGTCGGCGCCGAATTTGTAGCGCGATTCCAGCCGGTCCAGCGGCCAGCCATAACGGAACGGCGCCCACGCTGCATCCCACGGCGGCGCGCGCTGCTGGCACTGCCCGCACAGTTCCGCCGGCGTGGCCAGCGGCAACGCGCAACGGCGGCAGCAGCTGCGATTGCGTGGCAGCTCGGCGGCGCAGTCGGCGCACAGGTCGATGCCGGCGGCACCGGCGGCACCGCACAGCAGGCAGCGCAGCGGCAACACGAAGCGCCGCAGCCGCTGCCATGCATCGTTCAGCGCGTCCGTGCGCCCCTCCATCGCCTCAGCGCCCCGGCTTGTACAGGGCGGCGTCGAGGATCGACCAGAGGTGGATCAGCCAGCCGAGCAGGACGATCCACAACACGGCGGCGAGCACGAACATCACGATCGCCAGCAGCAACCGCCCCTGCACCAGTTGACCCAACCCGGGGATGAAGAAACTGCAGATGGCTGCGAGCACGTTGCCGCTGCTGCCTTGTCCTTCGCTCATGCCGATCCACTCCGATCGATTGATGGATGAGCCGATGGTAGCGGCTGGACGGCGCCCGAGTTGTCGTCAACTTGAGATTCACTTGTCGAGTTGACATGCTGCGGGGGCGGCACCCACACTTTCCCGCTTTGCGGGAACCTTGACCCCATCCCCTTTTTGCTCGTCTTCGAGGGGATTCGGGGCTCTCTTCACGTCACGGAGTTGCCGTTCCATGGCCGACATCGCCACCCGCCACGACTGGACCCGCGCCGAGGTATCGGCGCTGTTCGCGCTGCCGTTCAACGAACTGCTGTATCGCGCGCACACGGTGCACCGCGAACATCACGACCCGAACGCGGTGCAGGTCTCGACCCTGCTGTCGATCAAGACCGGCGGCTGTCCGGAGGACTGTGCCTATTGCCCGCAGGCGGCGCGCTACGACACCGGCGTGCAGGCGCAGAAGTTGATGACGGTGGAAGCCGTGCTGGAACGCGCGCAGGCGGCGAAGGACGCCGGTGCCAGCCGCTTCTGCATGGGCGCGGCATGGCGCGGGCCGAAGGATCGCGACATCCCCAGGGTGGCGGAAATCGTCCGCGCGGTGAAAGGGCTTGGCCTGGAAACCTGCGCCACGCTGGGCCTGCTCGGCGACGGCCACGCACGGGCACTGAAGGATGCCGGGCTGGATTACTACAACCACAACATCGACACCGCGCCGGAGTTCTACGGCGAGATCATCCACACCCGCGAATACCAGGACCGGCTCGGCACCCTGAACCAGGTACGCGATGCCGGCCTCAAGACCTGCTGTGGCGGCATCGTCGGCATGGGCGAGACGCGCGAGCAGCGCGCCGGCCTGCTGCAGGCGCTGGCGAATCTGCCGGAACATCCGCAGTCGGTGCCGATCAACCAGCTGGTGCCGGTGGCGGGCACGCCGCTGGGCGATACCGAACCGCTCGATCCGTTCGAGTTCGTGCGCGCGATCGCGGTGGCACGCATCCTGATGCCACGGTCGATCGTGCGTTTGTCCGCCGGCCGCCAGCAGATGGACGATGCGGTACAGGCGCTGTGTTTCTTCGCCGGCGCCGGCTCGATCTTCCACGGCGAAAAACTGCTCACCACCGGCAACCCGGACGTGGAAGCCGACCGCGTACTGTTTCGCCGGCTCGACCTGCATCCGATGGAGGTCGACGCGTCCGCCGGCACGGTGCACGCCGACATTGCCCAGGCTGATGCCACGGGCTGCGGGCAAGGCTGTGGCTGCAGTGCCGCGGCCTGACCTGATCGAAAGACTGGCCGTCCAGACGGCCGAACGCGCGCAAGCGGGACTCCTGCGAAACCCGCGCACGATCGATCACGCCGACGGCCCGTGGCGGGAAATCGGCGGCCGGCGCCTGCTGTCGTTCTGCAGCAACGACTACCTCGGCCTCGCGCAGCACCCGCAGCTGATCGCCGCGTTCAAGCGCGTGGCCGACGACGAGGGAGTCGGCAGCACCTCGGCGCATCTGATCTGCGGCCATCGCGCCGAACATGCCGCACTGGAGGAGGCGCTGGCCGAATGGACCGGGCGCGAGCGGGTGTTGCTGTTCTCGACCGGATACATGGCCAACCTCGGCGCCTTGCAGGGTCTGCTGACGCGCGGCGATGTGTGCGTGCAGGACAAACTCAACCATGCCTGCCTGCTCGATGGCGCCCACCTGAGCGGCGCCGAGCTGAAGCGCTACCCGCACGCCGACGTGGCCGCCGCGGCACGGCAACTGGCGACATGCGGCCAGGCAGCCGCCCTGCTGGCTACCGATGGCGTGTTCAGCATGGATGGCGATGTCGCGCCGCTGCGCGAACTGGCGGCACTGTGCCGGCGCGAAGGCGCCACCCTGATGGTCGACGACGCGCACGGCCTGGGCGTGTTCGGCGCTCACGGTGCCGGCAGTGTCAGCGCCGCGGGGCTGGGTCAGCGCGAGGTGCCGCTGCTGATGGCCACGCTGGGCAAGGCGCTGGGTTGCGCCGGCGCGTTCGTGGCCGGCCCGGCCGCACTGATCGAGGGCCTGATGCAGACCGCACGCCCGTACATCTACACCACCGCGATGCCGCCGGCGCTGGCCGCCGCCGCACTGGCCGCGGTGCGGCTGGCGCAAACGGAATCCTGGCGGCGCGAAAAGCTGGTGGCGCTGATCGAGCGTTTCCGCGCCGGCGCGGCGCAACTCGGCCTGCCGCTGCTGGCCTCCTCCAGCGCCATCCAGCCGCTGCTGCTCGGCTCCGTCGACGTGGCCCTGGCAGCGGCGCAGGCGCTCGAACAAAGCGGCCTGCTGGTCGGCGCGATCCGTCCACCCACCGTGCCGGCGGGCAAGGCGCGGCTGCGTATCACCTTGTCGGCGGCGCATGACGAGGATCAGGTCGACCAGTTGCTGGCGGTGCTGGAGTCGCTGCGGCTGCCGTCGATCTGCCGCTGAAAACCAGCCGCCAGCCCGCGCCACGTATAATCGCCACCTGCTTCATCGATTCCCCCCATGTCGATCGTCAACATCTCCGCCTACAAATTCATCAGCCTGGACGACCTGCCCGCGCTGCGCGAACGGTTGCTCGCGCGCTGCGAGGCGTTGGCGTTGAAGGGCACGATCCTGCTGGCGCCGGAAGGCATCAACCTGTTTCTCGCCGGCAGCCGCGCGCAGATCGACGGCTTCATGGCCACGTTGTGCGAGGATCCGCGTTTCGCCGACATCGAACCGAAGGAGTCGTTGTCCGGGGACGTGCCGTTCGGCCGCCTGCGCGTGCGCCTGAAGCGCGAGATCATCACCATGCGACTGCCGACGATCCGTCCCGAAGGTGGTCGTGCGCCCGCAGTGGACCCACCCACGCTGCAACGCTGGCTGGATCAGGGCCACGACGACGATGGCCGCGAAGTCGTGCTGCTGGACACCCGCAACGACTACGAAACCGACGTCGGCAAGTTTCCGCAGGCGGTCGACTACCGCATTGCCAGCTTCACCGATTTCCCCGCCGCGATCGCTGCCGATCGCGCGCGCTACGACGGCAAGACCGTGGTGTCGTATTGCACCGGCGGCATCCGCTGCGAGAAGGCCGCGCTGCACATGCGCGAGCTGGGCATGGCCAATGTCTACCAGCTCGACGGCGGCATCCTGAACTATCTGGAACAGACCGGCGGCACGCATTGGCGCGGCGACTGCTTCGTGTTCGATGGACGCGTTGCCATAGACAAACAGCTTCTACCTTCGCCTCCTCTCCCCTCTGGGGAGACGACTGCATGGCGGGAGGTAGAGCAATGCAGGGAGCGATTGCCGAGGATTGAAGTGGCGGGACACGTTGGCGACGAAGCTGATGCAAAGCACGCTTCGACGAACTCTTTCGCGAGCACCCCCTCATCCCAACCTTCTCGCCCGCAAGGGGACTCCCTGGAGGTCGCCCAAGGGGGAGAAGCGGCGAACGCAACAAGCGGGATGCTTCGTAAGGGCGGCGACGCATGAGCCTGTACATCGACAAACGTGGCCACGGCCCCGTCCCGCTGGTGCTGCTGCACGGCTGGGCGATGCATGGCGGCGTGCTGGCGCCACTGGTCGAGGCACTGGACGAGCAGTGCACGATGTACCTGGTCGACCTGCCCGGCCACGGTCGTTCGCGCGATTGCGGCCTGCCGCTGGAGCCGCGCGCCTGCGCCGCCGCGATTGCCAGGGTCACGCCGCCGGCCATCTGGCTGGGCTGGTCGCTGGGCGGGATCATCGCGCTGACCGCCGCGCTGGAAATGCCGCGCCAGGCGCGCGGCCTGGCGATGCTGTGCGCCACTCCGAAATTCGTGCGCGACACCGGCTGGCCGCATGGCGCCGACGGCAAATTGGTGCATCAGCTGGCGACCGATCTGGAAACCGACTATCACGCCACGCTGGAACGGTTTCTGGCGCTGGAGGCGATGGGCAGCGCCGACGCGCGCGGCGAACTTCGTCATTTGCGCGCGCTGGTGTTCGCGCACGGCGAGCCGGATCTGCGTGTGCTGCAGGAAGGCATCCGCATCCTCGAAACCACTGATCGTCGTGCCGCCTTGCCGGACTTGCGCGTGCCCAGCGCCTGGATCAGCGGCCGCCGCGACCGGCTGGTGCCGCCGCAGGCGATGGCATGGTCGGCCAGCCAGTGCGGTGGAAGCCACGACGACATCCCGCAGGCCGGCCACGCGCCGTTCTTCGGCCATGCCGACGCCGTGGCGGAGGCGTTGCAGCCGTTGCTGACATCCATCCCTACCGAGCAGGCGCGATGAGCGACTTCCAGCTTGACCCGCACCAGGTACGCCGCCATTTCGGCCGTGCGGCCGGCAACTACGAAAAGCACGACGTGCTGCAACGCGAAGTGCAAGCCGCGCTGATCGAACGTCTGGACTTCTATACGGAAACACCGCAACGCGTGGTCGACGTCGGCGCAGGCACCGGTCGTGGCACGGCGCTGCTGAAACAGCGTTACCCGAAGGCCGAGGTGATCGCGCTGGATCTGGCCGTGCCGATGTTGCGCGCGGCCAGGCAGCACAACAGCTGGCGCAAGCCGTTCCTGCGCGTATGCGGCGAAGCGGCGGCGCTGCCGCTGTCCGATCACAGCGTCGACGTGCTGCATTCCAATCTGTGCTTCCAGTGGATCGACGACCTGCCGGCGTTGTTCGGCGAATGCGTGCGGGTCCTGAAGCCCGGCGGCTTGCTGGTGTTCTCCAGCTTCGGGCCGGACACCTTGAAGGAGCTTCGCGCCGCCTGGGCCGAGGCCGATCAGTCGCCGCACGTCAGCCGCTTCCTCGACATGCATGACGTCGGCGATGCAATGCTCAACGCCGGCCTGCGTGATCCGGTGCTGGACGTGTTCCGCTACACGCTCACCTACAGCGAACCGCGCAAGCTGCTGGAAGAGCTGCAAGGCCTCGGCGCCACCAACGCCGATCGCAGCCGCGAACGTGGGCTGACCGGAAAGTCGCGCTACCGGCGAATGCTGGCGGCCTACGAAACGATGCGCATCGACGGTCGCATCCCGGCCACCTGGGAAGTCGTCGGCGCGCACGCCTGGGGCCCGCCGATCGGCCAGCCTCGCCGCGTCGGCGGCGCCGAAATCGCCAGTTTCTCCATCGACGCCCTGCGTGGCTCAAGGCGCCGCTGAGCGTTCGCTTCGCGGCGCGGCATGACTCCGCTTGCGCGGCCACGGCGTGCCCGCTCGCGCAGCGTTCACGGCACCGGCCACTACACTCGAAGACCTCTCGCTCGCGGAGGTCGTGGATGAAGCTTCATGGCAAGGTGGCGCTGGTGACTGGCAGCGCGCAAGGCATCGGGCGCGCCATCGCGCTGCGGCTGGCCAGCGAAGGGGCGACCATCCTGGTCGAGGATCGGCTCGACAGCGCCCATGCCGAGCAGACGCTGGAGCAGCTGCTGGCTGCCGGCGCCAACGCCAGCCTGCTCATCGGCGATGTCGGCAAGGCCGAGGACGACCAGCACGTGATCACCGAGGGTGTCGCGCGAATGGGCCGGATCGACATCCTCGTGAACAATGCCGGCGTCGAACGACGTGCCGGTTTCCTCGACGCCAGCGAAGCCGATTACGACCTGGTGCTGAACGTCAATCTGAAGGGCGTGTTCTTCCTCACCCAGGCGTTCGCCCGCCACGTGCGCGAACGCGGCGGCGGCGGTCGGGTGATCAACATCAGCTCGGTGCACGAGGAACTGCCGTTCCCGCATTTCGCCAGCTACTGCGCCAGCAAGGGCGGGCTGAAGATGCTGATGCGCGACCTCGCGATCGAGCTGGCACCGCTGGGCATCACCATCAACAACGTCGCGCCCGGCGCGGTGAAGACGCCGATCAACGCGCACCTGATGAGTGACCCGGCCCTGCTCAAGGCGTTGCTGGCGAACATTCCGCTGAAGCGGCTGGGCACGCCGGAAGACGTCGCCGGCACGGTGGCCTTCCTCGCCTCCGACGACGCCTCCTACCTGACCGGCAGCACGATCGTCGTCGACGGCGGCCTGCTGTGGAACTACACCGAGCAGTGAGCACGCCGATGAGCGAACTGGACCGTACCGACAACGCGGCGAAAGCCGCCCGCGTGGCGCCGGCGGACACGCTGACACCGGCCGACAGGTACCAGGAATTGTTCGTCGCGGTGCAGGTCTCGCGCGTCTTTCCCGACAGCAAGACCTTCGTCGATTGCGCACCGGTCGGCGACCCCGAGCAGATCCTCGACAGCTATCGCGCACAGCATGATCGGCCCGGCTTCGATCTTGCCGACTTCGTCGCGCAGCACTTCACGCCACCGCCGATACATGCGAGCCACTATGTCTCGCCACCAGGGCAGTCGCTGAAGGAACACATCGACGGCCTGTGGAAGGTGCTGACCCGGCATCCACAGTCGCACCCGGCCAATTCCTCGCTGCTGCCGCTGCCGCACGCCTACGTGGTCCCCGGCGGCCGATTCGGCGAACTGTATTACTGGGATTCCTACTTCGTCATGCTCGGCCTCGCCGAAAGCGGTCGGCGCGACCTGCTGCGCGCGATGGCCAACAACTTTGCCTACCTGATCGACACCTACGGCCACATTCCCAACGGCAATCGCACCTATTACCTGAGCCGTTCGCAACCGCCGGTGTTCGCACTGATGGTGGAACTGTTCGAGCACAACGGCGTGTGCAAGGCGATGGAATATCTGCCGCGCCTGCGCAAGGAACACGCGTGGTGGATGGAGGGCGTCGACGAACTGCGCCCGGGCGAGGCGCGGCGCCACTGCGTGCGGCTGGCCGATGGCAGTCTGCTCAATCGCTACTGGGACGATCGCGACACCCCGCGCGAAGAGTCGTATCTGGAAGACGTGACCACGGCGAAGCATTCGAACCGCCCGGCCCATGAGGTCTACCGCGACTTGCGCGCGGGCGCCGCCTCGGGCTGGGACTTCAGCTCGCGCTGGTGTGACGACGGCCAGCTTGCCAGCATCCGCACCAGTTCGATCCTGCCGGTGGATCTCAACTGCCTGCTGTACAAGCTCGAACGGCAGATCAGCCTGCTCAGCCAGGCCAGTGGAAAGCAAGAGCAGGCGCAGACGTTCCGCCGGTGCGCCGAGGCGCGCCATGCAGCCATCGACCGCGTGCTGTGGAACGAACAGGCCGGTGCCTATCTTGACTACGACTGGCAACGCGACGCGCCGCGCGAGGCGCTCAATACCGCCACGGCCACTCCGCTCTTCATGCATCTTGCCAGCCACGAGCAGGCGCAGCGGACCGCGCTGGCCATGCAGCAACGACTGCTGCGCGATGGCGGCACCGGCACCAGCGAAGTCGACAGCGGCGAGCAATGGGACCAGCCCAATGGCTGGGCGCCGCTGCAATGGCTGGCCATCGGTGGCCTGCGAAACTACGACCATCCGCTCGCCGACGAGATCGCCACACGCTGGCTGCACACGGTCAGCAGCCTGTACAAGCGCGACAGCAAGCTGGTCGAGAAATATGTCCTGGTGCGGCGAGGCGATGGTGGCCTCGGCGGTGGCGGAGGCGGCGGCGAATACCCGCTGCAGGACGGGTTCGGCTGGACCAATGGCGTCACCCGCCGGCTGTTGCGCGAAGACCCTGCCCACGATGCCAACCAGGCCAGGGCCGCCAGTGGCGATTGATCAGACTCGGGGCACGATGATCAGAAGCTGACGTCGCGTCGCAGCAACGCGGCCAGCCAGCGCGCGAAACGTCCGACCAGGCTGCGCGATTCACCGGCGATCGCCGCGCTGCCCGGGGCCTCGCGCGGCAACGCCTCGCGCCGGTCGCAATCGTCGAAGCGCACCCGGAACGTGGATTCCAGCGGTGTCAGGGTGCCGTCGGGACGGTGCACGCTGGACACCTGGCCGCCATAGACGCTGGCCACGTAAGGCTCGTCGAGTACGCCGAGATTGAGTCGGTCGATGCCGCTGACGCGGCAGTGCACGATCGGCAACTCCGGCAGCGCCGCGAGGAAACTGACGGGCTGTCCCGTCGCCAGTCGCGACAACGCCGCTTCGTCGACAAACGCGTCGCCCTTGACGCCACCATCGCTGCCGACCACGCCCAGCAGGGCCTCGCCGCCCTTGATCCACTCGCCCGTGCGCAAGGTCGGATTGAGGTCGACCACGCGGCCCCCGAAGGGCGCGTGCAAGGTCAGCCGCGCCTGCTCCGCTTCGTAGCCGGCCACCGTCTGGCGCGCGGTGTCCCAGCGCTTGCGCAGGGCCGGGCCGAGCGCGCGCAGTTCGTCGTCGAACGGCTGCTGCTCGACCTGCCACTGGTATTGCGCGGCCTGCTGGCGCGCGCTGGCCAGCTGGTAGTCGAGATCCGGCGAGGCGAGCTGCGCCAGCACGGCGCCGGCCTGTACCGCCTGGCCTTCGCGCACGGAAAGCGTGACGACCTGCGCCGCCCTCGGCGCATACACGACCTGCGCCTGCGCCTGGCCAAGCACCGCCGGCGCATGCACCTCGCGTTGCCACGGCAGCAACAGCACCAGCGCGAGCAAGCCGGCCACGATCATGGTGCGCACGGTATGCCGGTTCCAGTGCAGTTCGGCGCGACGGCGCCACCACACCTGTATCTCGCGCACGATCGGCAGCGCGAGAAACCAGCCGATCTCCACGCACATCAGCACGATGCCCAGCGCGCGAAAGAAGAAATGGAACACCAGCAGCGCGATCGACAGGAACAGCACGAAGCGGTACAGCCAGGTGACCAGCGCGAACGCCACCAGGAAGCGGTGGTGCTTCGGCGGCAACGCTTCGGGCGGCGCGTCGCCGAAGCCGAACAGCCGCTCGCGCAGCCACCAGCGGCCCAGCGCGAATGTGCGCTCGTGCAGGTTCGGCACGTTGACCCAGTCCGACAGCAGGTAATAGCCGTCGAAACGGGTGAACGGGCTGACGTTGATCGCCAGCGTCACCAGCCACGTACTGGTGGCCAGCATGAATACGCCGGCACGCAGCGGGCCATCGGGCAGGAAGTTCCACAGCAGCGTGGCGTACGCGGCCAGCATCAGCTCGGCCAGCACGCCGGCACCGCCGATCTGCAGCCGGGCACGGCGCGACTTCAGTTTCCAGGCCTCGTTGGTGTCGGTGAACAGCACCGGCCACATCACCAGCAGCGCGATGCCCATGGTCGGCACGCGGCAGCCGTGGCGATACGCGGTGAACGCGTGGCCGAGCTCGTGCAGCACCTTGGCGAAACTCAGTGCGATGCCCAGCCCGAGCAGGCCCTGCCAGGTGGTGTAGGCGTGGAACGTGTGCACGAAGCTGTCCCACTGGCGCGACACCAGATACAGCCCGAGCACGACCACGCCGAGGGTCAGCCACCAGAAGCCCGGCCGGTAGACGAAACTGATCCATGGATAGACGCGACGCAGGAACGGCATCGGCCGCACCAGCGGCACGCGCAGGAACAGATAGTTCTTCAGCAGCCATCTCGCCACCGACAACTTGTGGTGCGCGGCGGCCTGCGCCAGCCGCGCGCTGTCCTGCGGCGTCGCTGCCAGGATCAGGTGATGGCCGCCGAGGAACTGCGCCAGCGCAACCACGTCCTCGGCGTCGACGCTGAGCGTGGTCTGCGTGTTCACCGCCGCGACCACGGCATCGACCGTGCCCAGCGACCAGCGCGAAAGGATCTCGAACGCGGGCCAGCCCAGTTCGTAGAAGCGGTTGGCGGCCGGATCGTGCAGGGTCCAGGTCGGCGAGCCGTCCGGTGCCGCTGGCGCCGGGTTGAGGGTCAGTTCCTGGCGCAGCGGCGGCAGCGTTTGCGCTGCCGCCGGCGATGTCGATGGATCGGTCTGCACGCGCTCAGCCCAGCCACTGGCGCAGCGTGGCCAGCGGGCGGCGCAGCACGTAATAGACCAGCGGCACGCGCCCGGCATACAGCCGTGCCGTTCCCATCAGGCCCAGGCGCGGCAGGTCCTCGGTCGCACTGAAGTGCGCCTTGACCCGATACGCAAGGATGTTCTCGTCGGTCGGCGCCGCCTTGTACGCGACGCTGTCGACCGTGGCGTGATACGCGGTGAACGGCGAGGCGCGCGGATAGAAGGTCACGTCGGCGCCGGCTTTCAGCGCGATCTGGTCGCCGACCGGCAGGTAGCCGGTCAGTTCCACCTTGCCCGGATCGGCCAGCACCAGCACCTTCTCGCCGACCACCACGGCCTTGCCGGTCCAGTCGTTGACGTCGGCAAACACCGCCACGCCAGCGCGTTCGGCCTTTACCTGCACGCGCGCGAGCTGGTCGGCGGTGTAGCTCATGTCGACCTGCTTCTGGCGCAGGTCGCCCAGGCGCTCGGCCATCTGCAGCTTGCTCTTGTCATCGGTGACCGCCTGCTGCGCGCTCTGCCGGTATTCCTCCTGCGCGGTTTCGTAGGCCTTGCGCGCGCTGGCGTAGCGGCTGCGCAAGGTGGTCGCATCCAGGTTGAACAGCATGGCCCCGGCCTGGACCGGCTGGTTCGGCGTGACCTTGAGGCTGTCGATGACGCCATCCAGCGGGGCACGCACCACGAACGGATCGACCGGGGTGACCTCGGCCGGCGCCAGCGCGGACAGGCGCACCGGGATCAGGCAGATCAGCAGCAGCGCCAGGCCCAGCCGCCACCACCACTGGCGCGTGCGCAGACGGGTCAGCAGCTGACGCCACAGACGCTCGCGCGGACGCAGCGCGAACAGGCCGTGGCCGAGCAGCGCACCCAATTCGCCGGCCAGCGCCAGCTCCTCGTCGGTCCACGGTTGGTCGCGCGCCAGCAGCAGTACGCCGCGCGGACCACCACCGGCATGCGGCAGCGGCAACGCCAGCGCGTGCACCGGCAACCAGCTGCCCCATTCCTCGACGAGCAACGCCGGCAGCGCCTCGGCATCGATCACCCGCGGCGCGGGTACCGGCGCGAGCTTGCGGAACAGCCGCACCAGCCATTGCACGTACGGCGCTTCCGGGTCGACCTGCGGCACGCCGGACAGCGCGGCGATGTGGCTGGCATCACCGTCCAGCCACAGCGCCGCCTGTCGATAGGCGAACACCGCGCGGGTCTCGTTGACGGCGACGAAACCCAGCTCCTGCACGCTGGCGGCGGCGCGCACGCGCTGGCCCAGCTGCAGCAGGCCGATCAGCCCCTGCACCGACGCATTCACCGTACTCATGGGTGATTCGGGAAGCTGGCCCAGCCGCTCATGCCGGGCAGCAACTCGTCATGGCGGCCCTCGATGCGGCCGCTGATCGACACCGTCTGGCTGACCGGATCGATGCGCGCGCCCAGGCGCACGACCTGCGCCGGATAGTCCTTGCCGAGATCATCGACGTGCACGGTGAAGCTCACGCCGGGCTTGAGCGTGGCCAGCCAGCGCGACGGCACGATCAGCTTCACTTCCAGCGAGCCGGTATCGAGAATCTCCAGCAACGGCTTGCCGGGAGTGACATATTCGAATGGCGCGGCCTCGCGCTTGGCCACGCGGCCGGCGAACGGCGCATGGATACTGCATTTGCCGACGGTGGTGCGCATGTAGGCGGCGTCGGCCGCCGCCTCCTTGGCGCGTGCCTCGGTCTGGCCCACTTCCAGCACACCGACCGAATGCAGGCTGGCCAGCTTGCGGGTCACCTCCGCCTCGCGCGAGGCGGCCGCCGCGGTCGCTTCGGCCTTGCGCTGCTGCGCCTGGTACAGGCCGCAGTCGAACGCGACCAGCAAGTCGCCCTTGGCGAATGCATCGCCTTCCTTCAACGGCAGCCGCGCGATCTTGGCCGCCACTTCGCTGGAAACCTCCACGTCGTTCTGTGCCGCCAGCTGGGTGCGGATGCGGCCGGCGGTATCCGCCTCACCGGCGACATTCTGTGCGCTGGCGCTGCTGCCGAAACACAGCAGCGCCAGCGCCAGCGCAACTCCGCCCACACTGGCCGCCTGCGGGTGGGCGACACTCCTGTCGATGGTGGGACAAGGCAACGACATCGTCCGCGAACGGACTCCAGCGACAGGGCGAACACTCACTTCGAGGCATCTCCGGTGGCCGGGGCGGCCCACTGTTTTTCGGTATCGCGGATGGCCTGCTCCAGCGTCGGCAGGTCATGGCTGGCAACCGCCGCCGGCACCGGGTCGAGGCCGAGCGTGGCCACCATCTGGCCATACGCGCCCTGGTAGGCGGCGTAGCTCTGGTACAGCTTCAGCTCGGACATCAACGCGCTGGTGGCGGCACGAATCTCGGCCAGTTTGCCTTGCGCATCGGCCTGTGTCGCGTTGCGCGTGTGCTCGAGGATGCGCTGCTCCACGTCGCTCAGCTGGCGGGTCAGCTCGAACTGCTGCTTGCGGCTGGTGTAGTCGATATAGGCCACGTGCACCTGGGTCAGCACCGCCATGTTCAGTGCCAGCCGCTGCTCACGCGCCAGCTCGTACTGCGCGCTGGCGGCGGCCTTGATGTGCTTGGCATTGAGCAGGTTGAGCAGGTTCCAGCTGACCTGGATGCCGGCGTCGCGCCACTCGTTGTTGACCAGGAAATCGTTGCTGTCGTAATGCGTGCCGACGTTGAGCTCGACGCCGGGCAACAGCTTGGCCATCGCCTTGTGCGTCTCGTCCAGGCCGATGCGTTCGTTGTAGCTGGCTTCGATCAGCTCGGGGCGATGCAGCAGCGCCACTTCTTCCATCTTTTCCGGCGCGATCGACAACTCGGGCGTGTCGAAACTGTCCGGCGGCGCCAACTGGTAGGGCTTGCCCGGTTCCAGGTTCATGATCGAGGCCAGCTTCGGCTTGGCCTGCGCCAACTCGTCGCGGATCGTTTCCAGCTGCAGCACCAGACTGAGCAGCTCGCGCTGGTAGCCGAGGGACTGCAGCGGGTCCTTCAAGCCCTGCTGCTCGATCGCGCGCGAATCGCCCAGTGCCTGCTGCGCCTGCGTCAGCAACGGCTCGATCTGCGCCTGCAGTTTCTGGGCGCCGGCGGCTTGCCAGTAAGCCTGCCGGGTCTGCTGCATCAGCAGCTGCACCACCTTGCGACGACGCTCCTGCGTGGCCAGCACGCGATCGGCCTGCTGCCGCGCACCGTAGTAGCTGACGCCGAAGTCGAGGATGTTCCAGGAAAAACCGAGGTCGGCACGCGCGGCCTGACGCTCGCTGGAAGTCGACGGCACCAGCGACTGCTGGCCGGTGACGATGTCCTGCGACGACGACGCCAGCACGTTGTCGCGCGAAGTGTAGCCGGCCGCGGCGGTGAGCTTCGGCAGCAGGTCGAAGTTGGCCAGGTCGAGCTGCCGCTGGGCCAGCGCCTCCTCCATCATCTTCACGCGGTTGTCCAGGTTGTACTTCAGTGCCCGCGCCATCGCCTCGTCCAGCGTGATCGGCCCGCTCACCGGCGTCTGCTCGGCGAACATCGCCTGCTGGTCGGCCTGCAGCGTGGCGCTGCGCTGGTCGAGCGTCAGCGGACGGGGATGGATGGCGCAGCCGCCGAGCACGAGGGTGGCGAGCGTTGCGGCGAGGAGCTTCCGGGGCATCAGGATGGGCTGCAAAACAGATCCCTCCGGGATAGTAGAAAGAAAGGAAGCGGGACGACGCACGCGGATCGACGAGCGATTCATCGGGCTACCTGCGTGGATTGATGACGCTGGGCGACGGCCAGCTGATGCATCAGCACGGCGTGATCGACACCGCCGGCGTGACGCCGCGAGCCGAACTGTTCCTGCAACGCGGGCTTGCCTGATGCCGTCGGCTGCGATGAAGCGTCTTTCGAAGGCGGTGCATGGGCATCCGGCTGATCGGAGGGATCGATGTCGAGAGAGAGGAACTGCACGCGACCATCGGCGTCGACCAGCACAAGCCGCAGCGTCAGCCGATCATGGAAGCCGGCCGGTGGCGTGCCCTCGAGTGTGCCTGCCACCGGGTCGAAGTGCAGCCACGCGGGCAGAGGTCGACCATCGGCCAGGGTTGCCTGCACCACGGAGCTGCGCTCCATTGCCGACGCCGGCAGCGCGATCTCGAATGACCGACCCGCCTAGTCGATGAAGGCCGACTGCGGCAATCTGGACCCGTCGCGGATGTGGTCACCGAAGGCCTGCGGACGCTCGACAGCGAAGGTGGCCACGCCGTCGTAGCCAAAGGCGCCGGGCGAGAACGGTCCCAGCAACGGTTGCGGGGCCGCATCGGCGAAGAAAAGCGTCGGCAGGTCTCGTTCGCTCAACGGGGCCGGCTCCGCGCGCGAAACAAAGGTCGAGACCGGTGCTGCAGCCACTGGCGGAGGCGCAGCAGGGGCGAGGATCACCGGAGCGACGCCTCCCACGGTGTAGACCTCGCCCTGCGCGCCAGCCGCCAGGGCGTTGCCCGCACCATCGGCAATGCCGCTGGCCTGCGCCGCCAGATCCAGACGCAGGCTGCCGCTGCCGCCCACGTCGCGCAGATGCACCACGTAGGTACGGCCGTCCACCTGGGTTACCGAGGCAATGTTGGCTGTGGCCGTGTCAGTGGAAGTGAGGGTGAAGTCCGTGACGTCCACCCCGGTCACGTTCTCCGAGAAGGTGACGGTGTAGTCGAGGCCACTGGCATGGGTCGGGCTGGGGCTCGCTCGTACGATCGCCGTGGGCGAGGGGGCGATTGCGTCGACGTTGACAGCGGCGGTCGAGGCGACCGCGTTGAGCGCGCTGGCCGCCTCGTTGCCCATGGTGTCGCGAACGGTGCCGCCATTCGCATCGAGCGTCATGCCGACCTGGATGCCGGTGGCGTCGTTCTCGCCGGTGGCCACGGTCAGGCGGAACACCAGCGCCGTGCTGCCCGAACCATTGACGTAGTCGGCGTAGGCGGTGCCGCCGGTGTCCAGCTTCACCGCCAGGCGCGGTGTCCCGCCCGCGGTATCGACGACGACCGCTTCGCTGAAGTTGACCGTGAAGTCGAGCTTCTGCCCGGCGACGTACGTGCCGTCGGCGGGGGCGGACACGCTGGTAACGGTGGTGCGATGCCGTCGACGACGATGGCTTTCTGACCGGCGATGGACTGCGGGCTGCCCGTCGCCGGCAGGGTGAGGATGGCGCTGTCGCCACTGCCGTTGCGGATCACGGCGCCGTTGAGCGCCAGCGCGGCGGTGGAGGCGTAGTCGAGGTCGGTCGAGACATCACCGGCCTGCACCGTGTACGCGAACGTGAGCGTGTTGGTACCGGAACCGGAGACGTAGCTGGCCTTGCGGTCGACCGTGCCGGTTTCCAATAGCAGCGTGGGTGCGCCGCCGGCGGCGTCGACGGTGACGACCTGATCGAAGGTCACCGTTTCGTAAATCGTGTCGCCCACCTTGTAGCCGCCGTCGGCGGACGTGGAGCTGACGTCGGTGACCCGCGGATTGACCGAGTTGACCGTGATGGCCACCGTATCGGTGTCGGTCTGCGCACCGCCGCTGCCGGTATTGCCCAGGTCGTTCGTGGTGATCTGCAGACTGGCCACTCCGTTGTAGCCGGCGGTGGGCGTGTAGACCATGCCATTAAGCGCCGCGTTGATATCCGCCAGCGTGCCTTGGAAAGTCATGGTGGCATCGCCGCTGCCCGAGCCGAGCAGGAAGCTCAGGCCGGTGGCGCCGCTCAGGCTCAGGGTGCCGTGCGTGACGGTGAGCGTGACCTGCACGATGCCACCGTTGGCGTCCGCGTCGCTGACCGCAATGAGGTTACCGTTGCCGCTGTTGAAAGCCAGGCTGCTGTCCTGATTCAACGACTGGCCGGCGGGCACGCCATTGATCGGCGTGTCATTGGTGCTGGCGACGCTGACCAGTTTTGGTCGACGCCCCGCTGTCGACGGTGCCGTCATTCACCACTATAGCTGATCGTGCGGGTGGCGGTATTCGGTAGCTCCGAGCCATTGGTGTAGGTCACCGAGCGCAGCGCCGACTGCCACTGCGCGAGGGTTGCCGTGGCGCCGGCGGAGGTGAGCGTCAGCACGCCGGTCGCGGCGTTGTAGCTGGCCGTGAGGTTGCCCATCGTGCTGCCGTCGTTGGCAAACGCAAGCACATCTTCGCCACCGTGGAAATTGCCGGTGACCGACACGGTGGCGCTGGCCAGCGTGGTGTCGTCGACATCGCTGACCGTGAAAGCGCCATCGATCGCCACCGGGGTGCTGGCAACGTTGTTGCCCTCGGTGAACACGGTGGTACCGCCGCTGCTGGTGGCCACCGGCGGTATATTGGCTGCTGTCAGCACGAAGTCGTTGCCTGTGCCACCGGCATAGCTGGCCTGAAGCGAGACCCGAGTCGCCGCCAGCCACCAGCATGCCGCCCTCGGCCACGCCCGAAAAGGTACCGGTGATGGCGTCACTGCCATCGTTGGCGATGAGCTGGTAACTGTCCAGCTTAGCCGCGGTATAGCTGTGGGTGACGGCCAGCGTGGCGCCCGAGTTGGTGGTGGCGCCGTTGACGATGACCTGGTCGTATTGCGTGCCAGCCGTGGTGCCGGCGATGTCGACCGCGAGCGTGCTGCCGGAGGCCAGCGAAAGGTTGCCGTTGACGGTGAGCGTGCCGGCGCCGCTGTCGCCCGGCGACAGGGTACCGCCGCTCTGCACGCTCAGCGTGTGCGTGGAAGCGCTGGCGAACACGCTGCCGGTGCCGCCCAGCGTGCCGCCGGACGCAACGGTGACACTCGAGGTCGCGCCGAGGGTGCCGTCCACCTGCAGGGTGCCGGCGCTGACGGTGGTGGAGCCCGTGTAGGTTTCGGTGTTCGTCAGCACCAGCGTGCCGGCGCCGCCCTTGGTGAAATTCTGGCTGCCCGAGATGACGCCGGACAGCGTGACGGCATGGGCGTTGCTGATCGTCGCCCCACCCGTAAGGTCGATGGCGTTGGCCAGCGTGACGCCGCTGCCGTTGACCTGCAGGGTGGCCCCGCCGAGCGTAATTTCTCGCGGTGCTGAGGTTGCTGGCATCGGTGATCTGCAGAACATTGCTGCCGCTGATCGTGGTCGTGCCGGTATAGGTGTTGGCGCCGGTGAGAATGATGCCGGTATTGGAGCCGGTCCCGGTGCCGAGCGTGAGGTTATGGCTACCGCCCGTTTCGGAAATGACCCCGCTGAACGTTGTGACAGTATTGGTTGTGTTAGCGCTCTGCAGCGTGGCATCGCCCGCCAGCACAATGTTATTGCTGAAAGTGGTGATGCCACCCAGCAAGCCAAGCGTGGTGCTGGCGTCCAGCGTGATCTGGCCGCTGCCCAGCGCGGTGGCAGAGTTCGCCACCAGCCAACCTGACGCGACTGTCTGTGCGCCGCTGTAGGCGCTGTTGTCGCCATACAACCACAGGATGGCGCCACTGGAGCCGCCCTGTTTGGTGAGATTGCCCGAGCCGCTGAAATCCCCTTTGAGGGTAATGTCGCCTCCCGTGGTATCGAAGGTGGCGCCGCTGTTTCCCACGACGATATTGCTGCTCAGTGTTATGGCGCCGCGCTAGCAGCGCGGGTAACGCTGGTACCGTCAAGCGTCAATGTGCCGCTGCCGGTATGGTTGAGTCCACCGACTCCGGTGTTGGTGACCGAACCGCTGCCGCTGAGCGTGCCGCTCAGGGTGAGCGTACCGCTGCCCTTGCTGAAGGTCGCGCCGCCGCTTCCAATTGTGAAGTTGTTGGTAATTGTTTCGGTGCTGGCATTGGTGTCGTTCAAAGTCCCGTTATTCAGCGTGACGGTACCGCTACCAAGGTTGCTGGCGCCGCCGATGCGCAGGGTGCCGGCGGAGACGGTTGTGCCGCCGCTGTAGGTGTTGGTGCCGGTGGCGAGAGTTGGGATGCGGAGATCTTGGTCAACGCCCCGCTGCCGGTGATGTTGCCGGAGAAGGTGATTACGAAGGCGCCGCCGCCTCCGAAGATGTCGAAGGTGCCGCCGCTTGAGCCGAGGACGACGGCATTGTCGATATTCAGCCCATTGGTATTGCTGGCAAAGCTGCCGCCATCGAGGGTCAGCGTTCCTGCAGAAAGCATGCTGTCACTGGTCACGCGTAGCGCGCCGGATGACACGGTGACGCCGCCGGAAAAAGCACCTGAGTTGCCGGAGTTGGAAAGCGTGAGCTGCGCCGTGCCTGTCTTGGTGAGGGTGACGGCACCACCGGACAGCAAACCGGAAAACGACGTGTTGGCATCCGTCTGCACGGCACTGTTGCCTGCGAGCGTGAAAGCATTATCGATGGTGGTCGAGCCAGTCACTTGGAGCGTGACGCCTGCATTCAGGACTACGGCGGCGGAGCCAAGGTTGCTGTCGGAACTAATAGCCAGCGTGCCCCCGGCAACCGTTGTTTTGCCGGCAAAACTGTTGATGCCGGATAGGGTGACCTTACCGACGCCCGTTTTGATGAAATTGCCCGCGCCCGACAGACTGGTGGCTATGGTTGCGGTATCGCCAGTGCCATTGGTAACTGTTAAATCAAAACCTGATCCGATTGAAAGCGTACCGCCCGATAAGGTCACACCGCTGGCGGCGTCAAGATCCACAGTGATACTTTCGCCCAGCGAACTTGCCGATGAGGTAGAAACGGTTTGGTTCGCTAATGAGCTATCAAAAATAATGGTTTGGGTGCCGGTCGCATCAGTCGCCGCTATCGCGATAGCTTCGCTGAAGCTCACGCCGTTGGTGATGTCGATGGTGGCGGTGTCGGCGGTGTTGGTGACGTAAATCGTATCGCTGGCTACGGTCACATCCGCTGCCGTACTACCGTTGCCATCGCTGAGCGTGAAATGTACGGTGGCATCGCCGGCAGGCGTGTCGTTGCGATAGGTAATGCGTTGTGCAATATCGTTGACTAATGCTGTGGTCGCGGCAGTACCGCTGCTGGTATAGTTTATCGTCAGCACACCACCGGTATTGGTGAAGGTCGCGAATGTCAGCCCGCCGGATTGAAGGTTGCTGCCACTGACGGTGAACAATGCGCCGGAGGTATTGAAACCGAAGGTATCGGCAGTAATCGCGGTGCCCGACCGTTGCACGGTCAGGCTGCCGCCGGCCCAATCGCCGTTGCCACCGTTAAGGCCGCCAAATTCGGTGTCGGTTAGGGATGCGTTGGCACTGGCGTCCAGTATTACGGTGCTGCCAGCTCCAGCCCAAGCGACACTGTCGCCATTGAGGTTAGTGATTGTCGGCATGGAATTAACGTTGCTGGCGGTGATTCCGTTGCCGGTCGTGATCGGCAACAACCACAGCCGCATCCGCGCCCGCGGCCCAGTCTTCCGCGGCGGCCAGGTTGTAGGTGGTGCTGTCAGTGGAGCTGGTGCCGTTCTTGTTCTCGATCAGGTTGACGCCGGCCTTGTCGGTGGCGCTCAGGTCAGCGTGAAGCTGGTGCCGGAGGTGATCTCGACGTTGGCCGTATCGGTCAGCGTGTAGGTCGCGCCGCCTTCGCCGGTCAAGGTGAACTTGTTGGCGACGATGTCGTTGGTCGCGCCGCTGAGACGACAGGTAAGCCGGTGCCGGTGACCACCAGCGCGCCGGTGCTGGCATCGTAGGTGGCGCGAGGTGATGGTCGGCACCGCGACATTGCTGACGGTGACGCCGTTGCCGGTGGTGTCGGCGACGACCACGGCCGCATCGGCGCCGGCGGCCCAGTCTTCGGCGGCAGCCACGTTGTAGGTGGTGCCGCCGGTCGAGCTGGTGCCGTTCTTGTTCTCGATCAGGTTGACGCCGGCCTTGTCGGTGGCGCTCAGCGTCAGCGTGAAGCTGGTGCCGGAGGTGATCTCGACGTTGGCCGTGTCGGTCAGCGTGTAGGTCGCGCCGCCTTCGCCGGTCAGCGTGAACTTGTTGGCGACGATGTCGTTGGTCGCGCCGCTCAATGACAGGAAACCGGTGCCGGTGACCACCAGCGCGCCGGTGCTGGCGTCGTAGGTGGCGCGAGGTGATGGCCGGCACCGCGACATTGCTGACGGTGACGCCGTTGCCGGTGGTGTCGGCGACGACCACGGCCGCATCGGCGCCGGCGGCCCAGTCCTCGGCCGCAGCCAGGTTGTAGGTGGTCGCCGCCGGTCGAGCTGGTGCCGTTCTTGTTCTCGATCAGATTGACGCCGGCCTTGTCGGTGGCGCTCAGCGTCAGCGTGAAGCTGGTGCCGGAGGTGATCTCGACGTTGGCGGTGTCGGTCAGCGTGTAGGTCGCGCCGCCTTCGCCGGTCAGCGTGAACTTGTTGGCGACGATGTCGTTGGTGGCGCCGGTGAGATGGGTGAAGCCGGTGCCGGTGACCACCAGTGCGCCGGTGCTGGCATCGTAGGTGGCGCGGGTGATGGCGGGCACCGCGACGTTGCTGACGGTGATGCCGTTGGCTGTGTCCGACGTGTCGCCGACCGGTAGCGGTGGCATCCCAGTCGTCGGCCGCGGCCAGATTGAAGGTGGTGCCACCGGTGGAGCTGGTGCCGTTCTTGTTGACGATCTGATTCAGCGCGGCTCTGTCGGTGCGTTCAGCGTGATCGGAAAACGTCGTGGCGCTGGAGGCCGTGACGTTGCCGCGAGGTCAGCGTGTAGGTGGTGCCGCCTTCGCCGGTCAGCGTCAGCTTGCTGGCGGCGATCGTGTCGCCGACCGTCATGCCGGCGCCGGTGACCGCGAGCACGCCGGTGCTGGCGTCGTAGGTGGCGCTGGTGATGGAGGTGGGCGAGTAAGCGCCATCGACCGTGCCGCCGCCGGTGGGACCGTCATCGTCGTGTTGGTGCCGCTGCCCGCGGTCCGCTGGTCGAGTGGCTCGGCCACCGCCGCCCGCGCCGCCGACGTTGCCGCTGAAGGTGACGGTGCGACTTTGGTAATTGCAGCGTGCCGACGGCAAGGATGCCGCCGACGCCCATGCCGCCGCTGCCGCCAGCGCCGGCATTGCACCGCCGCCGCCGCCGCCGCCCGCGCCCAGGTTGTTGCGAGATCGTGGCTTGAGCCAGATAGACCGTGGCACCGGCGCCGATATACATGCCGCCGACCGCTTGCCGCCACTGCCGCCAGGGCGCCGCTAGCCGAAGTCGCCGGCGCCACCGCCGCCGCCGATCAGCCGAAGCCGGCCTACCGCCGCCGTGCCGCCCGACCACCGCTGACGAAGCCAGCTGATGGCGCGTGCCGCCGGCGCCACCGATGGTAGCGCCGCCTTTGCCCGCCTGAGTCGCCGTAGTACCCGCATTGCCGCCGTACCGCCCATTGCCGCCGCTGGCGGCGCCAGCCGAGTGTATCGCTGTTTAGGCGCCGCCCTGCCGCCGCCTTTGCCGCCAAAACCGCCGCCGCCGCCGCCGCCGTAGCTGTAGCCGGTGCCACTGCCGCCGCCGCCGCCGCCGGCGGCGAGGTTGCCGGTGATGGTCGAGTGCGTGATGGTAGACCTTGGTGCCGCCACCGGCACCGAGCACGCCGCCAGCCCAGCGCATCGCCGCCATTGAGGCTGCCAGGCCGCCGCCGTTGCCGGACGACCAGGCCGTGCTCGATCACCAGGCCGTCGAGATGGACGGGTGCCTGCGGTGATCTCCAGCACGCGGCCCGTTGTAGTTGGCATCCAGCGTGACGTCGGCGGTGCCGTCGCCATCGAGGTCACCCTCGATCGTCAGGCTCTTGCTGATCAACAGCAGGATCGCCGGTGCCGCGGTGAAGTCAGCGTGATCGTCATGTCTGCGTTGAAGGTGATGGTGTCTCCGGCGGTGGCCGATCGCAATGATGGCGCGCAACGGTGCCTGGCGCCGATGTCGGCGTTGGTGGTGACGGTGAGCGTGGCCAGGTCGTGCGTGTAGCCGGCTTCGTCGGCGGCCGACAGTACGGGTGCGGTTCGATGCGGCCGGTGCTGATTTCCAGATCCCAGTCGTGGCCCGCGCCGGTGCGGTCGCTGGAGGCCGCGATGTCGCGATGTGTCAGCTGCGCCAGCGAGGTGACGAAGGCCATGCCCTTGTCGCCGGCCGCGGTATCGCAGGCATAGATCAGGATGTCGCCGCCGGCCTTGATGTCGGCGCCGATCTGCGGCAGTTCGGTGGCATGCGTGGCCGATGTTGTCGGCTGAAAGATAGGTATTGCCCAGCCACAGGTCGCCGTCGTTGCCGTGGGCGAGGATCTGCACCGAGTCGGCGCCCGGATGGGCGTCGAGATAGTCGCGCATCTGCGCCAGGCCGTCGCGGCCCTGCTGCAGGTAGACCACCTCGGTGCCGGAACGGACGTGGGCAAGCAGCGAAGCGGAGTCCTGGATGCGCGCATCGACGAACAACACGTTGCGGGAGGCCGGCGCTGCCGTAGCGTCGTGGTCGGCGAAGTCACGTGCCGTGCAAACTCGAGGGCATGCGGCGCCATGTCGTCGCCGGCCAGCACCGCGGCGGGGCGATGCATCCCGGGCGCATGCGCGACATCGCCATGCGCGACCGGCGGTGCGTGAGCCGCCGGCTCGGCGTGGAATGCGCGACCGTGGCGACGGCCTGCGCCATCGAACATGACGCGCGGCTCCAGGGCCATGACCAGCGGCCGGCGTGGCGGGCAGGTCTGGCGTACCTGAGACCGGAGAAGGGGACTTGCCCCGTTTGAACCATGCCATGTCTTTCCCCTCGTCACGTCCGAAAGCGACTTTTTAGGCCAGTCCGTTTGCGTCATCTGCTTGCATCGATCCGCTTTCGCTCGTATCACATGCGCGGCGCTGCCTTCGCCGTCGCGCCAGAACGACAGTTGCGCGTACTTGTCGAACAAGTCCGGCGGCAGCAGGGTGCGGCGCGATTCCACCGCCACCTGCGGCCGCACGCGATGCAGGCCCGAAATCCCCAAGGCCTCGTCGAATGCCGGCGCATCGTAGGACACGTTGCAAAAATCGTGCTCGAACCAGGGTTCACCGAGAAATTCGTAGATCAGCCGCAACACTCGCTCGGGCGCCTGCGCCAGCAGTTCGTACTCGACCACCAGCAGCGAGCCGGCCTGGGCGCCGTAATAGGCCTCCTTCAGGGCCGACCAGGCGAAGCCGACCAGGCGGTTGTATTGCGCCAGCGTTTCCAGCCGGCTGTAGACCGTGTTGCGTTCGGCTTCGCTGCCGAAGAGCTTGGTCTGCTCGTAGGGGTTGGCGCGATAGAGGCGCTCCAGGCTGTCCATCACCCAGGCCACGTTGCGCACGCAGGCGATGACCTTGGCCTCGGGGAACAGGTCCAGCACCGCCGGCAGCCGGGCGCTACCACAGCCGGTTGGTGTCGAACACCACCGTCCTGTCGGCCTGCGCGGCGTAGTAGCTGTCGAACAGCCCGCGCAGCAGGCGGCGGCGATGTCGCGATCGAGCACCGGGCCGAATTCGCTGCCCGCGCCGAACTGGTTGAGCATGCCGGTGAACAGCGTGCCCACCGGGCTGGTCATGCCGGCGTGGAAGCGGGGATTCTGGCGCAGCAAGGCCGCCAGCAGGGTCGAGCCCGACCGCGGCAATCCCGAAATGAAATGAACGCTGCGCCCCATCGATCCCCTCCCCTGTTTGTGCGCGAACGCATAGCCCGCACACCGCGGGATGGTAGCACCGTTGCGGCCACCAAGGCACCACCGGCAAGTCGATCGGACCACGGCTCGCGGATGTTATCTCCAAGAGCGGCACCGACGCGCCACAATGGAAAACCGCTGCTCCACACACGCGGTCACGCGGACGCTGCGCCGCGGTTTCCGCCGGCTCCCGCCGGTAGCCCACCGGAAGGCGTTCGACCCATCCAGGAACAAAAGGGGAAATTCCATGGAAGTGTTTATCGGCACCATCCAGGCTTTCGGCTTCAACTTACGCACCGCACGGCTGGGCCAATTGCGCCGGCCAGATCATGAGCCATCGCGCAGAACGGCGCGCTGTTCTCACTGCTGGGCACCACCTATGGCGGCAACGGCCAGACCACCTTCGGCCTGCCTGACCTGCGCGGGCGCTCGGCGATGAACATGGGCCAGGGGCCCGGCCTGTCGATGCACGCCACATCGGCGAGGTCGGCGGCACGGAAAACACCACGCTGACCATCGACAACATGCCGATGCACAACCATCCGGCGACCGCCACCGTGGGAGTGCAGGTGGCGGGGACGACGTCCAACCCCAGCGAATACGCCAAGCGACACGAACAAGTACCTGGGTGCCAGCGGAGCGCGGCCAGGGTAACGCCGTCATCTGGTCTGACGCACTCAACAGCCCGGTCAACATGGGCGGTACCAGTGGTTCGGTAACGGTGGGCATGGCCGGCAGCAGCATGCCGTTCTCGCTGATCAATCCGTTACCTGGTGCTGAACTTCTGCATTGCGCTGCAAGGCCTCTTCCCCTCGCGCAACTGACCAGTGCGCCGCGGCGGCAACTGACCGCCGCGGCCTTCTTCAGGACTCTACTCATGCTCGACCGCCTCGAAGCCGAAACACTTCACTCCGCTCGTCGATCAGCCGCGGCAGCTGACGCTGTCCGACGGCAGCGCCTTGGCGGTGCGCATCGACAGCGTGCGGGAGCAGCCGCTGGCACGCATGCCGATGCACCGGCCGACCGGCGCCAGCCGTTCTCGGTGACACTGACCGCGCTGGAGCCGACCGACTTCATCGATGGTCTCGTGCGCACTCGACTGCCGAATCTTGGTCGCGTGCGACGACATCTGGGTCGGCCGCATGGCGGCGCTGGGCCGCGATCACGCCGGCGCATATTTCCAGATCGCCTTCAACTAGCCGCTCCCTGTGCGGAGCCTGCGATCCTGCGCGGCTATTGCACGACGACCATCGGCCGCGCATCGGGATACCACACCAGTTGCTCGGCCGCCGGCTGGGTGCTTTCCACGGTGAAGCCCAGCTCGATGTACAGCTGGCGCGCGCGCGGGTTGCTGCGCCAGACCACCGCCGTCAGCGGTGCGTGCGCGCGTGACGCTGCCTGTTGCAAGCCGCGCACCAGCTCGCGACCCAGGCCCTGGCCGCGTACTGCCGGGATCAGCGCCAGGTAAACCAGGTGGACCGCGTTCGCGCCGAAGTCGACGATCAGCCCGCCGACCTGACTGCCCTGCTTCTCGACCACGAAATGCATCGCGTTCGGATGGTTGGCCGCCGTGCCGGCGTGCAATACGCCGTACTGCTGCGCGACCAGCGCCTCGCGTTGTTCCTGCGAACCATCCAGCAGTTGCAGGTCCGGGCGGGCCGAGCGGTACAGCTTCTCCAGGAAGGGCGCGTCCATCGCGGTGGCCGGGCGCATGCTCAATGACGAACTGGCGAATGCTGCATTGTCGAACATGCGGGACGCTTCCTGGTTGCGGTCCGGCGATCGTGCCACAACGGCATGGCGCGTTTCACACCTGGCGATGGCGAAAACACCCGGCCAGATGATCGTTGATCATCCCGGTGGCCTGCAGCAGCGAGTAGCAGATCGTCGTGCCGACGAAGCGGAAGCCGCGCTTCTTCATGGCCTTGCTCATGCGGTCGGACAGTTCGGTGCTGGCCGGCACTTCGGCCTGGCTGCGCCAGCGGTTGCGCAACGGCTTGCCGTCGACGAACGACCACAGCCAGGCATCCAGGCTGCCGAACTCGTCGATCACCTTCAGTGCGGCGATCGCGTTGCCGCGAGTGGCGGAAACCTTCAGGCGATTTCGGATGATGCCCGGATCCAGCAGTCGCTTTTCCAGTTCGCGATCAGTCATGGCCGCGACGCGGGCGATCTCGAAGTCGTGGAAAGCCTTGCGGTAGTTCTCGCGTTTGGCCAGCACGGTGCGCCACGACAAGCCGGCCTGGGCACCTTCCAGGCACAGGAACTCGAACAGCGCGCGGTCGTCGTGCAGCGGCACGCCCCACTCGGTGTCGTGGTAGTCGCGCATCAGCGCATCGGTGCCGGCCGCCCAATGGCAACGCTTCGGTTCAGTGGCATGGGTCATGGCTGGCGGGGTGGTGACAGGATGCCGCACAACCTAACCCACGCCGCTAGACTTGTCGCCCCATCCCGGCCTGGCTCAGCATGTCGCCCTCACCTTCGTCATCACGCGGCGCCCTGCTGGCGCTGCTCGCCACCATTCTGATCTGGGCCTACAGCTGGATCGTGATGAAGCAGGTACTGGCGCATGCCGGACCGTTCGATTTCGCCGCGTTGCGTTACCTGATCGGCGCGGCGGTGCTGTTCGCCGCGCTGCTGCTGGCGCGACAATCGCTGCGGCCGCCGCCGCTGCTGCCGACGATCCTGATCGGGCTGTGCCAGACCGCCGCGTTCCAGGGACTGGAGCAATGGGCGCTGCTCGATGGCGGCGCCGGCCATGTCGCCCTGCTCGCCTACACGATGCCGTTCTGGGCGGTGCTGCTGGCGTGGCTGCTGCTCGGCGATCGGCCGACCGCGCGGCACTGGCTGGGGCTGGCGCTGGCCGCGATCGGGCTGTTGTGCATCATCGAACCGTGGCATGAGTTGGGCAGCGTGCTGAGCACCACGCTGGCGCTCGCCGGCGGCGTCGCCTGGGCCGCCGGCACGGTGTTGAGCAAGCGCATGTTCCGCCGGCATGCCCCTTCGGTGCTCAACCTCACCGCATGGCAGATGCTGATCGGCGGCGTCGCGCTCGGCGTCACCGCGCTGGCGGTGCCGCAACGCTCGATCGAATGGGACTGGCCATTCATCGGTGCACTGGCGTACAGCGCGGTGCTGGCATCGAGCGTGGCCTGGTGGTTGTGGTCGATCGTGCTGCAGCGGCTGTCGACCACGGTGGCCAGCGTGTCCAGCCTCGGCGTGCCGATCGTCAGCGTGCTGCTGGCGTGGCTGATCCTGCATGAGCAGCCATCGGCGATGGAGCTGCTCGGCATCGTGTTCGTGCTGCTGGGGTTGCTCGCCGTCAGTGGCATCGGCGCGCGCCGGCGCGGCTGATCGGCCGGTTCAGCCTGCACGCCTGGCCGCGGCGATATGATGCGTCGCTGCCGGAACTGAAGAAACGTCGATGCTGGATCTTTCGCAATCGTGGGCCCACCTCACCAGCTGGGTGAGCGTGCACGCCGTGGTGCCGCTGCTGCAGGCGCTGCACCTGAGCGGGCTGAGCGGCAACCCCGACGACATCGCCGCGGCGCTGCTGATCGCCGCGTTGCAGGTCGGCATCATCGGCCTCGTCTTTCGCCCGCTGGAGACCTGGTTTCCCGCCGAGCGATGGGCCGATCGCCGGCTGACGCGGGTCGATCGCAACTACACGCTGCTGATGCTGCTGGGCATCTTTCCGCTGTTCACCTACCTGGTGCTCATGCCGTTCAGCCATCTGTTTGGCGGCGGCGGCGATGCCGTCGACCCCGGCACCGGCTCGCCACTGGCGCTGACGCACTGGATGCCGTGGCTCAACCAGCATCCCTATCTGCTGTTCGCGATCTATTATGTGGTCTACGACTTCGTGTACTACTGGATGCACCGCACCCAGCACGCGATCCCGTGGTGGTGGGCGCTGCACAGCATGCATCACAGCCAGCGCCAGATGAGTTGCTGGACCAACGACCGTGGCAGCCTGGTCGACGGTTTCATCCAGTCGATGATCCTGGCCACGGTGGGGCTGGTGATCGGCGTCGATCCGGACGAGTTCGCGTGGCTGATGCTGATCGGCGAACTGGTGCAGAACCTCTCGCACACGAATGTGCGACTGGGCTTCGGTCGCGTGTTCGACCGCGTCTTCGTCGCGCCGAAGTTCCATCGCCTGCACCACATGCTGGTCGATCCGTCACGGCCAACCCTGCACAACTGCAATTACGGCCAGGTCCTCTCGATCTGGGACGTGGTGTTCGGCACGGCGCTCTACGGTGAGCCGCCGCGGGTGACCGGCGTGGGCGACCCGATCGTCGATGCGGACAACGACCACGGCCTGATCGGCCTGCACTGGGTCGCGTTGAAGCGTTTCTGGGGTGCCGTGCGTCGCCCCGCCGGCTGGAAACCGGGCGAAGTGGCTTTCGGCGCGGACTACGTACCGATTCCGGTCAGCCAGTTGGACCTGCATGCGTTCGAGCATGCCTCGCCGGCGGCGGAGGTGCCGGAAGCGGGAGCGGTCGGCGATCCGGGCATGACCGACGTCGTGCCCGGTTGAGCGATACCTCCTACCAGGGCAGTGCCTGCAAATCCACATTGCCGCCGGTCAGCACCACGCCGACGCGCTTGCCGGCAAAGTGCTGCGGCTGCTTGAGGATCGCCGCCAGCACGGTGGCGCTGGACACTTCCACGACCTGTTTCAACTCGGTCCACAGCCACTGCATCGCGGCGATGGTCTCGGCGTCGCTGACGGTGACCAGCTCGACCCGGTGCAAGCGCAAGGCATCGAGGTTGCGTTCGCCGACCAGCGCGCGCAGGCCGTCGCAAACGGTGTCGGGCACGACCGTGGTGACGCGCTCGCCTTGCGCCAGCGATCGCGCCGCGTCGTCGGCGCCCAGCGGCTCGGCGCCGAACAGGGCCAGTTCGGGCTTGAGCGCATGCGCGGCGATCGCCACGCCGCTGGCGAGGCCGCCGCCACCGACCGGGGTGATCAGGGCGTCCAGGTTCGGCGCCTGTTGCAGCAGTTCCAGCGCGACGGTGCCCTGACCTGCCATCACCCGCGTGTCGGCATAGGGATGTATCAGCAACGCGCCGGTGGCCCGCTGCACCTCGGCGCACATCGCCTCGCGCGCGGCCTGGTTCGGCGCGCAACGATGCAGGATCGCGCCGGCGCGCTCGATCGCTTCGACCTTCGCACGCACGGCGCCCTCGGGCACCACCACGTGCGCGGCGATGCCGCGGGTGGCCGCAGCCAATGCCAGCGCGTTGCCATGGTTGCCGGAGGAATGCGTGACCACGCCGTGCGCGGCCTGCTCGTCGCTGAGCGCCCACACCGCATTGCAGGCGCCGCGAAACTTGAACGCGCCGCCACGCTGCAGGTGTTCGCCCTTGAAATGCAGTTCAGCGCCGCTCAATGCATCCAGCGCCGCACTGCGCAACACCGGGGTCACCCGCGCATGCGGCGCGATGCGAGCAGCGGCATCGCGAATCTGGTCGATGCCGGGCAATTCGTCCATCCGGGTATTCATGACAACTCGATCTCCACGCCACAACGGAAACTGCGTTCTGCCCCCGGCTCCAGGCGGATCGCCTGCGCGCACTCGGGACGATTGAAGGCATCGGCCATGCATTCCATCGGCTCCAGCGCGATGGCGCGGCGCGCATCGCGGCTGGCGGTGTCGGCGGTGAATGCATGCATCACGCCGCGCTCCTGCCACACCGCGATGCCGAGCCCGCTGGATGGATCGCGCAAACGGGTGCGGATGCGTCCGTCGGCATCGGCCTCCAGATCGGTATAGCCCTGGTCGAGAATGCTGTCGCCGATCGAACGGGGTTCGCGGAAGTCCAGCGCGGGTGCATCATCCAGCGGCACGTACGCCGCGGCGCCGGGCAGTGCGATCAACGTGGCATCGGTGCGGATCAGGGTCTGCGCGGGAATCTGCAGCTGCCAGCCGTCGACGAGACTGGCGGCCAGCCGGAAATACGGATGCCAGCCGAAGAAACACGGCGCCGCGTCGTTCCCGACGTTGCGCATGCGTGCCTCCAGGGTCAGCCCGCCGGCATCCAGCGAGAACGTCACGGCGAGGTCGATCGCGTGCGGATAGCCCGGCTGCGGACGGATCGCCGCGCTGCCCAGCGTCACCCGCGCGCCGTCGTCATTCGCGCCCAAGGCGCTGACGGCGAAGTCCACCCCGCGCACAAAACCGTGCCGGCTGGCGCGCTCGCTGCCGACCACACCCGGCTGCAGATCCTGCAACTGGCCATCGAAACGGTAGCGCGCGTCAGCGATGCGCCCGGCAAACGGCGCCATGATCGCGAAGCGCGAACCGGGCCGGGCGACGATCTCGGCCGCGTCGCGATAGCCGTCGGCGAGATCGACCGTGGTCCCGTTCACGTCCGCTTCGAAATTGAGCAGGGCGGCACCGTGCTGCGCGATGCACAGGCGCCGGTGGGCGAGGCGATCGGTCAGCACCACGACCGTCTGATCGCCCAGCAGAGATCGCTCGCTGGCGTAGCGCCTGGCCTGCGGTGCCACCATGGGGTTCTCCGGCATGGGGTTCTCCTGTGATCGAAACACCCCATGTTAACCTGACCTGCTCCGATCCCCATCGTGTCCCCATGCAAGCCATTTTCGAGCAAAAAGCCCCCGCGCCGATCCGATTGGCCGATTACCGTGCGCCTGCCTGGCGGGTCGAGGCGGTCGAGCTGGATTTCGATCTCGGCATCGACGCCAGCGAGCTGGCCGCGCGCCTGCTGCTGCGCCGCGACCCCGCGCAGGAGGCCCCGCTGCGGCTGGACGGCGAGAACCTGCAGCTGTTGTCGATCGCACTGGACGGCACGCAGCTGCCAGCCACCGCGTACCGCTACGCCGGCAACGTACTCGAAGTGGACGGTGTCCGCGACGGCAGCGTGCTGGAGACCCGCGTGCGGCTGCGCCCGGCGGCCAACACGGCGCTCGAAGGGCTGTACCTGTCGGGCCCGCGCGAGACCGGCTTCCTGCTGACGCAGTGCGAAGCCGAAGGCTTTCGCCACATGACGTTCTTCCCCGACCGGCCCGATGTGCAGTCGCGTTACACGGTCACGCTGCGCGCGGACCGCGCACGCTTTCCGGTGTTGCTGGCCGGTGGCAACCCCGATGGCGCCGGTGAACTGGAAGGCGGCCGGCACTGGGCACGCTTCGTCGATCCGCACCCGAAGCCGAGCTACCTGTTCGCCCTGGTCGCCGGCCATCTGGAAGTGATCGAGCGCGACTACGTCACCGCCGACGGCCGCCCGGTGCAGCTGAAGATCTGGGCCGAAGCCGACGCGATCGATCGTTGCCACTACGCGATGGACGCGCTGGAGCGCTCGATGCGCTGGGACGAACAGACCTACGGCCGCAACTACGACCTGGACGTGTTCCACGTTGTCGCGACCCACGATTTCAACATGGGTGCGATGGAGAACAAGGGCCTCAACATCTTCAACGCGAAGTGCCTGCTGGCCGATCCGGATTCGACCACCGATGACGAATACCGCCATGTCGAGGCGGTGGTCGCGCACGAGTATTTCCACAACTGGAGCGGCAACCGCGTCACCTGCCGCGACTGGTTCCAGCTGTCGCTGAAGGAAGGGCTCACCGTGTTCCGCGAGCAGAGCTTCTCGGCCGACATGAACTCGGCGCCGCTGAAGCGGATCGAGGACGTGGCGCTGCTGCGCCGCGCGCAGTTTCCCGAAGACGCCGGCCCGCTGGCGCATCCGGTTCGCCCAGCGCAATACAGCGAGATCAACAATTTCTATACCGCCACCGTGTACGAGAAAGGTTCGGAGCTGGTGCGCATGCTGGCAGGCGCCCTCGGCCGGGAAGGCTTTCGGCGTGGCATGGACCGCTACTTCGAGCGCAACGACGGCCACGCCGCCACGCTGGAGGATTTCCTTGCCGCGCTCGGCGACGCCAACGACACCGACCTGATGCCCGTACCTTGCCTGGTACGGCCAGGCCGGCACGCCGCGACTGAAAGCCCACGGCCATCACGATGCCGCCCGGCGCGAGTACACGCTGACGCTGACCCAGCACGCGCCCGGGATTGCCGGGGCCGGCACGCGTCCGCCGCTGCCGATCCCGGTCAAGCTGGCGCTGTTTGCGCGCAACGGCGACATGCTGCCGCTGCATATGGACGGCCAGACGTCCGTTGATCATGAGCTTGTGGTGGTACTGGACCAGAACGAGCAGAGCTTCGTCTTCAGTGAGGTCGACGCCGCACCGGTGGTGTCCCTGCTGCGCGGGTTTTCCGCACCGGTCATCCTCGAATGCGATTACACGCCGGATGAACTGGCCTTGTTGCTGGCGCACGACGTCGACGGCTTCAACCGCTGGGAGGCCGGCCAGCAACTGGCTGCCCGCGCCTACGAGGAGCTGCGCGACGGCAACCCGGGCGAAGCGCTGCATGCATGGTGCGATGCGCTGGCTCGGCTGTTCGGCAACGCCGCGATCGACGACGCGCTGCTGGCCGACCTGCTGACGCCGCCGGGCGAGGTCGAACTGGCCGAGCGCGAGACAGCGATCGACCCGCAACGGATCCACGACCTGCGTCAGGACCTGCAGCGGCAGCTGGCCGGGCGGCTCGGTGTCGACGCCTTGCGTCAGCGCTACGCAGCGCTGGCTGCGCACACCAGCATCAAGCTCGATGCATCCAGCCAGGCGCGTCGTCGGCTCAAGCGTCGCGTGCTGGAGTTGCTGAATCTGCTCGACAACCGCGGCGCCTGCGAACTGGCCGCCGTTCAGTATCGGGACGCTCCGGGCATGACCGACCGACTCGCCGCGCTTGCGCTCATGGTTCGCGGGCACGCCGCACAGGCCGACGCGGCGCTGCTCGATTACCGGCAACGCTACGCCGGCAACGCGCTGGCACTGGACAAGTGGTTTGCGGTGCAGGCGCAAGTGCCGGGCGAGAACGCGCTGGACCGCGTGTTGACGCTGGAAGCCGAGCCGGCATTCACGTTGAAGAATCCGAACCGCGTGCAGGCGTTGCTGGGCAGCTTCGTGCGCGGCAACCCGAGCGGATTCCACCGCCCCGATGGAGCTGGCTACCGGCTGCTGGCCGAAAGGCTTGTCGCGCTGGATGCACTGAACCCGCAGGTGGCCGCGCGACTGGCCACCGCCTTCAACGGCTGGCAGCGACTGGAGCCGCTACGCCGCGAACTGGCGCGCGAGGCGATCGCCGGACTGGAGCAGCACGAAGGACTTTCGCGCAACCTGGCCGAGATCATCGGCAGCGTACTCGGCGGTCACTGACCGGACCTGCACGACCTCACCGCCGTGGTGTGCGTGGCCGCATCGCCACGCACACCGGCAGGATATTTCATTCAGACGGCCAGATGGTCGAGAGCTTCGAGCAGGCTCTGCATGCGCGACTCCAGACCCGGCTGCAGCGCACCGCGCTCGTTGTCTTCACGCGTGCTCAAGCCATCGATGGCCATTTCGACCTGACCCAGCTCGATCAGCAGATCGTGATGCGGATATACCCGTTCAAAATCGAAACCCATGTCCATGACGCAACCCTCAGTGGTTTGGTGAGGAGGACGATGCATCGAGCATGCCATTTGTGATGTGCGTCACAGATGCCGATTGTGACCTCCATCACGCGACTGACGCGCCACGTCAATTACTGCTGCGGCAGGACACAAAATCCTTTTTTAGTCACCTCGTGTTCACGCGTTCGCGGCGAATATCGGCCTGCACTTCGCGTCAGCAGAGATGCTTTCGCACCGACATTTCCGGTTTCTGGTGCTCGGCAATACGGTCATCCTGGATTCCCCCTGTTCCTGAGACCCGCCGAGCGCCAGATCTATCAGCACAAGACCCCGCGGCCGCCAAGCCGCGGGGTCTTGTCTTTTGCAGCGCCACAAAAGGCGACGGCACCCCGAAGGGTGCCGTCATGCTTCCTTTCCTGGTACGCGATCGAACCCCTGTCCGTCCGACCTCGGCGTGCGTTGCCGCACTGCGTCTGCCCGTGAAAGTGCAAGATTCAACAAGCAGGAAACATGCCATGAAAGGCGACAGCGGCTGGCACGCCGTCGATGGCGTTACCATGACGCCCCGTTTCGTCACTTTTCGCGCGCCCAGGTCAGTCCGATGCACCACCCGACCCACTACGACGTCATCGTGATCGGCGGTGGTCACGCCGGCACCGAGGCCGCGCTGGCCGCCGCCCGCGCCGGTGCGCGCACGCTGCTGCTCAGCCACAACATCGAGACGATCGGGCAGATGAGCTGCAATCCGGCGATCGGCGGCATCGGCAAGGGCCACCTGGTCAAGGAGATCGACGCGCTCGGCGGCGCCATGGCGCGCGCGGCCGATCGCGCCGGCATCCAGTGGCGCACGCTGAACGCCTCGAAAGGCCCGGCCGTGCGCGCCACCCGTTGCCAGGCCGATCGCGCGCTGTACAAGGCGGCGATCCGCCGGATCGTGGAAACCCAGCCGAATCTGGAGTTGTTCCAGCAGGCGGTCGACGACCTGATCATCGAAAGTGGCCGCGTCACCGGCGTGGTCACCCAGATGGGTCTGTCGTTCCGTGCGCGCAGCGTGGTGTTGACCGCCGGCACCTTTCTCGCCGGCAAGATCCATATCGGCCCGGCACAGTACGCCGGCGGCCGCGCCGGCGACCCGCCGGCCAGCACGCTGGCCTCGAGGCTGCGCGAGCTGCCGGTCGCCGCCGACCGTCTGAAGACCGGCACGCCGCCGCGGATCGACCTGCGCAGCATCGACTTCACTGGCCTGGACGAGCAGCCCGGCGATGTGCCGGCGCCGGTATTCTCCTATCTCGGTTCACGCGACGAGCATCCGCGCCAGGTCAGCTGCTGGATCACGCATACCTCCGAGCGCACGCACGAGATCATTCGCGGCGCGCTGGACCGCTCACCGCTGTACACCGGCCAGATCGAAGGCGTCGGCCCGCGCTACTGTCCGTCGATCGAGGACAAGGTGGTGCGCTTCGCCGAGAAGTCATCGCACCAGATCTTCATCGAGCCGGAAGGACTGGACACGTTCGAGATCTACCCGAACGGCATCTCGACCTCGCTGCCTTACGACGTGCAGCTGACCCTGGTGCAGTCGATCAAGGGCTTCGAGCACGCCCACATCACCCGCCCCGGCTACGCCATCGAGTACGACTATTTCGACCCGCGCGGCCTCAATCCGTGGCTGGAGACGAAGGTGATCCCCGGGCTGTATTTCGCCGGCCAGATCAATGGCACCACCGGCTACGAGGAAGCCGCCGCGCAGGGCCTGATCGCCGGCCTCAACGCGGCGCTGTCGGTGCAGGGCAAGGCGCCGTGGTATCCGCGCCGCGACGAGGCGTACATCGGCGTGCTGATCGACGACCTCACCAGCAACGGCACGATCGAGCCGTACCGCATGTTCACCTCGCGCGCCGAATACCGGCTGCATCTGCGCGAGGACAACGCCGACCTGCGACTGAGCGAGACAGGTCACGGGCTTGGCGTCGTGCCGCAGGCACGGTTCGATGCGCTGCGCGCCAAACGCGATGCGGTCGAGTGCGAGCTGCAGCGCCTCGGCGGGTTGTGGGTGTCGCCGGCCAACGTGCGCGGCGCGGCAGTCGAACGCGATCTCGGCATCGTGGTCAGCCGCGAGACCAGCGCCATCGACCTGTTGCGCCGCCCCGAACTCGACTACGCGGGGCTCATGTCGGTGGCGGAACTCGGGCCGGCGGTCGAGCGCGACGATGTGGCCGCCCAGGTCGAGGTGCAGGTCAAGTACGCCGGCTACCTCGAGCGGCAGCGCGAGGAGATCGAGCGCCAGCGCCGGCACGAGCACACCGCGATTCCGGCCAGCTTCGATTACGACAAGGTGCGCGGGCTTTCGGCCGAGGCACTGCTCAAGCTCAAGCGCGCACGGCCCGCCACGCTCGGCCAGGCCGCCCGTGTCAGCGGCATTACCCCGGCCGCAATCTCCCTGTTGCTGGTGCACCTGAAACGCGCCGCGGCCTGAATCGCGAGTCCGGCACAGCCATTCGACGGGCCGACTCACCCGGGACCTCCGGCACCCGACCGCTGCGCGGATCATGGCATCATGCGGCTTTGATCAGCATGGGGAGTGCACGATGGAAATCTGGATCGGCCGCGACGGCGAACGCCATGGCCCGTACAAGGAAGACGATGTCCGCCAGTGGCTGCGCAGTGGCCAGGTGAGCCCGGCGGACCTGGCATGGTATGAGGGCCTCGCCGACTGGCAGCCGCTGTCGGTGCTGTTTCCAGGGGAGGCGGGCAGCGCAGCGGCATCGACATCGGCCAACGCCACCGTCCCCCCTGCGACACCTCTGCCACAGATGACCACCGCTGCGCTGGAGGATTATGCCGGTTTCTGGAAACGCTTCGCGGCGTACATCCTCGACGCCATCGTGCTGTGGATTCCCAGCACGCTGATCGAGAAGATGTTCGGCGCGGACGCCGCGAAGGAAGCGATGACCCTGGCAGTCAGCAACGCCGCCGGCGACATGGCGGCCATCCACGCCGCACAGATGCAGTACTGGTCCGTGATGTGGCCGGCCACCGTCATCAGCATCGCGCTCGCCTGGGTGTATTTCGCGCTGTGCGAAAGCTCCGCCTGGCAAGCCACCATCGGCAAGCTCGCACTGGGCATCCGGGTCACCGATCTGCAGGGGCAGCGGATCAGCTTTCCCCGCGCTCTGGGTCGCTATGGCGCCAAGCTCATCAGCGCGCTGATCCTTCTCATCGGCCTGCTGATGGTCGCCTGGACCCGACGCAAACAGGGCCTTCACGACATGATGGTCGGCACGCTGGTGCTGAATGGCCGGGCCAGCGAGTTCAAGCCGAACCAGGCATCACCGGGCGACAACAACTCGTTCAGCGCCTGAGCCGGATCGGTGGGGACTGACGGCACGTGTGTCAGTCCCTGCCGCGACCCGGCCTGGTCCGGATCAATGGATATTGACGACGGCAACCGTGTTGTCCGGGGCGACCCAGCGAAGTTGCTTCGCCACACCGGCGGAGTTGTCGATCGCCACCGTCACGATCGACTGCGGACCCAGCCCCACATGCCGTGCGCCCTCGGCGCTGTCGGCATCCCGCTGCGCCTTCGCGTATCCGTCCGGTGAATGGGCGATCAGGGCACGCAGGCCGTAGCCGAAGTGCAAGTCGACCTGGTATGTCTCGTATGAGGCCGCGCGGGCGCTGTCGGCGCAAGCCAGGCCGAATGCAACAGTCGCGGCAACGATCAGGTATTTCATGGGAGCCTCCAGACGGACGAGCGATGTCCGTTGGCGAAACATAGGCCGATGCCGCACGCGAAGCTTGAGGGATTTGCGGGGAAACTCCGCGGAGATTTCGAGGATTGCCGGCGCCGTTGACGACGGAATTCCGGGCCAGATGATGCGTCCCGCACCATCCAATCGGCCAGGCGCTTCGGCGGAGAGGGCACCCGTTTCGGGTAGCGACGAAACCGCCTGCGCATGCCATCAGACAGGGGTGACATCGTCCGTTGCCCGGGTGCATGCTTGCGTGGCAGGGGCCGTACAACGGGACCTGATCATGGTCACGAATGCGATATTGTCCGCGCCACGCAATGGCTGGGTTTACCGATGCGACGACATCGTCGTCGAACCCCGCGCCCATCGGCTCGAGCGCGCCGGCCAGCCGGTGCTGGTGGAGCCCAAGGCCTACGCCGTGCTGGTCAACTTGCTCGAACACGCCGGCAAGATGCTCGACAAGAACGCATTGCTCGATTCGGCGTGGGGCCACCGCAACGTGACGCCGGGGGTGTTGAGTCGCGTCATCTCGCAACTGCGCCACGCCCTGGGCGATTCCTCGCGCCCCCCGCGCTATATCGCCACCGTGAACTGTCTGGGCTATCGCTTCATCGGCACGGTGCACCGTCAGGAAGCGTCAGCCACCGCATTTGCCGAGCCGGACATCGACTCGACAGGTGCGACCCTGATCGACAAGCGGATGACCGAACGACGCCAGTCGGCCGAGCGGCGGGCGCACGCCCGGCGCGCTCCGTCGCAATGACCTGTTCATCGGTGTCATCGGCTGGAGCCGGGGACCTGGCCGCGGCTCGTGCGAGTCGGGCCGAATCACATCGCGCACCGATCATCGAGAGGAAGACCACTTGCTATCATCGGCGGCTCGATCCCGTTCAATCCGGCGCATCACCAGGCCGTCGCAAGGAATAGAAAGTCGCTCATGCAAAGCATCGAACAACGCATCGCCAACGATATCGCCGCCAGCACCGCGCAGGTTCGTGCGGCCGTCGAACTGCTCGATGGCGGCGCCACCGTGCCGTTCATCGCGCGCTACCGCAAGGAAGTCACGGGCGGTCTCGACGACACCCAGTTGCGCCTGCTGGAAGAGCGGCTGCGCTATCTGCGTGAACTCGAGGAGCGTCGCGCGGCGATCCTCGCCAGCGTCGAGGAACAAGGCAAGCTCGGCGATGCATTGAAGGCCGACCTGCTCGCCGCGGACACCAAGGCGCGGCTGGAGGATCTGTACCTGCCGTTCAAGCCGAAGCGCCGCACCAAGGCGCAGATCGCCCGCGAGGCGGGGCTGGAGCCGCTGGCGCTGGGCCTGCGCGAAGATCCCACGCAGTCGCCCGAGGCGTTCGCCGAAGCCTTCGTGGACGCGGACAAAGGCGTCGCCGACGTACGCGCCGCGCTCGACGGCGCGCGCGCAATCCTGATGGAATCGATCGCCGAAGATGCGCATCTGGTCGGCGAGCTGCGCGACTGGTTGTGGGCACAGGGGCAGATCCGCGCCAAGCTTGTCGAGGGCAAGGAGAACGAGGGCGCGAAATTCCGCGACTACTTCGACCACGTCGAACCGATCGCCAAGATTCCCTCGCACCGCCTGCTGGCCCTGATGCGCGCCCGCAACGAAGGCGTGATCGAACTCGAACTGGCGCCCGCCGCCGACAGCGAGCAGGGCCATGCCGAAGGCGAAGGCCGAGTTGCCGCCCACGCCGATATCCACAACCGTGGCCGCGCCGCCGATGCGTGGCTGCGCGAAACCGTGCGCCTGACCTGGCGCGTGAAGCTGCACCTGCATCTCACCCTGGACCTGTTCGGCCGCGTGCGCGAGGGTGCCGAGGACGAGGCGATCCGCGTGTTCGGCGACAACCTCAAGGATCTGATGCTGGCGGCACCGGCCGGCGCGAAGACGGTGATGGGGCTGGACCCGGGTATCCGCACCGGCTGCAAGGTGGCCGTGGTCGATGCCACCGGCAAGCTGCTGGCCACCGACACGATCTATCCGCTGGAACCGCGGCGGCAATGGAACGAATCGCTGATCTCGCTGGCGAAGCTGTGCAAGCAGCACAACGTCGACCTGATCGCGATCGGCAATGGCACCGCCTCGCGTGAAACCGACAAGCTGGCCGGCGAACTGATCAAGAAGCTGCCCGACGCCAAACTGTCGAAGGTCGTCGTCAGCGAAGCCGGCGCCTCGGTGTATTCCGCCTCGGAAACGGCCGCGAGGGAATTTCCCGACCTCGACGTGAGTTTGCGCGGCGCCGTATCGATCGCCCGTCGCCTGCAGGATCCGCTGGCCGAGCTGGTGAAGATCGAACCGAAGGCGATCGGCGTCGGGCAATACCAGCACGACGTGAACCAGATCAAGCTGGCGCGCGCACTCGATGCCCGCGTCGAGGATTGCGTCAACGCCGTCGGCGTGGACGTGAACACCGCCTCCGCCGCGCTGCTGTCGCGCGTGGCGGGGTTGTCCGCGTCGGTGGCCGAGAACGTGGTGAAGCACCGCGACGCGAATGGCCCGTTCGCCAATCGCAAGTCGCTGCTGAAAGTGCCGCGGCTGGGCGACAAGGCGTTCGAGCAGTGCGCCGGCTTCCTGCGCGTGTCCAGCGGCGACAACCCGCTGGACGCCAGCTCGGTGCACCCGGAGGCCTACCCTGTGGTCGAGCGGATCATCGCCCAGTGCGGGCGCGAAGTGCGCAACATCATCGGCGACGCGAGCTTCCTGCGCGGCCTCAAGCCCGAACAGTTCACCGACGACAAGTTCGGCTTGCCGACCGTGCGCGACATCCTCAGGGAACTGGAAAAGCCCGGCCGCGACCCGCGCCCCGAATTCGTCGCTCCGAGCTTCGCCGAAGGCGTCGAGGACGTGAAGGATCTCAAGCCCGGCATGATCCTCGAAGGCCGCGTCACCAACGTGGCGGCGTTCGGCGCGTTCGTCGACATCGGCGTGCACCAGGACGGCCTGGTGCACGTCTCGGCGCTGTCGCACAGCTTCGTCAAGGACCCGCGCGACGCGGTGAAGGCCGGCGACATCGTCAAGGTGAAGGTGATGGAGGTCGACCTGCCGCGCCAGCGCATCGGCCTGAGCATGCGACTGGACGACGAGCCCGGACAGGCGCGTGGCGGGAGGCCGGCCAGTGGCGGCAATCCGGACGGCAGGCGCGACACCCGCAACGGCGGGCGTGCCGGCAACAGCGCACCGAAACCCGCACCGGCACCGGCCAACAGCGCCTTTGCCGACGCCTTGGCCCGAGCCGCCAAACGCTGACGCAGTCAGAACGCCATGGTGAGTACGCGGGCGCACCTCTGTGGTGCGCCCGGGTACTCACCGTCAGAACGTGGAGAGCACGTTCACGAACACGCCGCGGTGGTCGTAGGACAGGTCGGTGAGGCTGTCGGAGAAGTCGGTGAAGTTGTAGCCCACGCCGAGCTTCACATGCCTGGCCAGCTGGCGATACACGCCGACCAGGATGCCCTTCTTGGTGTCGCCCGCTTCGCGCGCATGCAGGCGGCGCACCTCTACCAGGCCGCTCCAGTTGCGCACGAAATGCCACTCGCCGCGCAGCACCATCAGGTCGGCGGTACTGTCGAACCAGTCGCCCGCCGTGCGGGTCGGCTTCAGGCTGCCCCAGCGGTAGCCGTACTTGGCGCCCAGCGACAGCCACGGGTTGACGTCCCAGATGGTGTCGATCGAGAACACCTGACTCTTCTGGCTGTAGTCGGCCACGGTGCTGGCGTACAGGCCGGAGCCCTGGTCGTAGCCGGACGAGGGCGACAGTTGGCCGGGCGACGGGAGGTCGTACATGTAGGTGTATTTGACCAGCGTGTTCCAGCGGTCGTTGTCGACCGGACGGTAGGCCGCGCCCAGCACGCCCTCGGTGTAGTCGCCGTCGAAGAACACGCCCTGGCTGGAGCTGCTGCGCGCCATGTCCAGCTTGCCAAGCAGGCGCCAGGCCGGCGAGAGCTGGTTGCCCAGCGTGTTGCGCGTGAGCCAGGAAGTGCGCCGGCCGGACAGGTTGCCGTCCTCGTAGCGGTACTCCAGGCTGGAGGCAAGCTTGGTGACCTCGTCCTTGTACGCCAGCGAGACGCCAGCGGCCTGGCGGCGCATGTCGCCGGACAACGGGTCGCTGACCGTGCCCTGCTCCAGCTTGAGGCCGGTGGTCCAGCGGTCGCTGGCGGCCAGGTCGATGCCGAAGGCGTGCACCAGGCTGTCCTGGCCGCTGCCGGTGGTCTGGCGGGATTCCTGGTAGACGCTGACGCGGTCGTTGAGCTTGCTGCGCACGCCACCGAGCAGGGTGCCGAAGCGGCCGCGATAGGCGAGATCCGGACGCTCGGTTTCCATCAGGTACTGCGCGTACGCGTTGCTGCGATCGTTGATCCGGTAGTCGGTGCCGAGCTTGCCGCCCACGCCGCCGTCGCCGTCGGAGACTTCGGCATCCAGGTGCACGCGGTCGGTGGCCTGCCAGCCGCCACCCAGGCCCACGCGGTCGTTGTCGCTGCGGGTGCCGCTGCGCACGAGTGTCTGCTGCACGAAGCCGTAGCCGTTCCACGCATTGAGGCTGGAGGGCTTGTTCGTCGGCGCGGCGTGGGCATCGAGCGCCTCGGAGGCGTAGTCCAGGCGCGCGATGGCGTCGGTGCGGGTGCCGTTCTCGGCCAGGATGTCGCTGCGGATCAACGTGGTGTCGGCAATGCCGCGGTTCTCCGAACGCATGCCCAGGCTGCCGGTCCAGTGCGTGGCCAGCCGCCGGCGCACCGAGGCTTCGCCGACGCGGATGTCCTGGCTGGGTGCATCGCGGCGGTCGACCTTGAGCGACACATCGGTGCGCTCGCCCAGCGGCACCTCGGCGCGCGCGCCGGCCTGGCGGGTGGCCTCACCGCCCAGCGTGATCTGCCCGGGCCCCGAAAAGCCTGCGTCGCGATCCTGCCAGTAGGCGCTGATCTGCCCTCGCGAGTTCTCGATGAAGTCAGCCAGCGACAAGGCACCGTCGATGCGCTGTGCCCAGGCGATGCCGCCGTCGCTGCCTGGCGCCTGCGGCTGGAAGCCGAAGCCGCCGTCGATCGAACTGTAACTGCCCAGACCGTTGCCCTTGGAGCGTGCGGATTCGGCGCGCAGGAACGTGCCGGGCTTGTAGCGCAGCGTCGCGTCCAGTCCGCCCAGGCTCTGGTCGGTGCCGTCGCCGGCCTGGTGGTAGCTGGTGACGCCCAGGCGGAAATGGTCGTTGAACCAGTGCTCGCCACGCGCGCCGGTGGCGAGCTGGTCGATGGCGGTGATGCCGGGCACGAACTCGTAGTTCGCCACCAGGTAGACCGGATTGCCCGAGAGGCTGCCGGTCTGCACCAGGCCGCTGCCGTCGGCGACCGAGGACAGCGGCTCGCGCAGCAGGATGCGGCCCTGCAGGTAGCTCAGGTCGTAGTCGGAACCGGGCACCAGCAGCGTGCGCTGAAGCACCAGTCCGGAGTCGCGGTCACGGATTTCGACCCATATGCGCTCCGAACCGACCGTGACGTCCTGCTGGTGCAGGTAGTACAGCGAACCGCCGGTACCGCGGAATTCCTCGCGCGAGGCGATCGTGCCGGGGTCGGCGGCGAACGCGTTGAGGCTGCTGCGCCGCTCGCCCAGGCTGGTGCTGTCCGGCGACTTCCACAACAGGTTCGCACCGTAAAGGCCGCGCGAGTACTGCACCAGTTCACTGCCGGTCCAGGCGGTGAGGAAGTTGCCCCACATCACTTCGCTGTCGTTCTTCTTCAGCTTGACGAAGAACTTGCCCTGGGTGGGCGCGTCATCGACTGCGGTGGAGTCGTCGCCGTAGACCGGGTAGTACTGGTCCGGGTCGATCCGGCGCAACAGGTAGCGTGGATCCTTGCTGGCGAAGTTGGAGAACAGGTCCGACAGCGGCTGCTCGCGGGTGTCGGCCGAGGCCGTCAGCTGGTAGCCGTTGGCGAACTGGCCCTTGGTGTAGAAGGCCAGGCGGCCATCGACGAAGCTGTGCTTGGCCTCGTCCTTCAGGCTCGGATCGACTACCAGCGCATTGGCGCTGGCACGGCCGTGGCCGGCGGTGACGTCCGCCACCGCGACGTAGAACCAGTCCTTGCCGGGGATGACGATGTTGCGGCGGTAGTTCGCCTCGACGCCGTCGGGCGTGCGCGTGGAGAGCACCACGGCATGGCTGCCCGAAGGCAGGATCTGCTGCATGGCGAATTTGCCATCGCGGCCCACCGGCACCTGCTCGCCCAGCGCCGATACCGCGGTGGCGGCATCGTCGACGTGGCCGTTGATGGTCACGGTGCCGCCATGCACCGGGATGTTGGCCACTTCGCGGGTGTTCTCGCCGTAACCGACCAGCGCCTCGCGTTCGGCACTCTGCAGGTCGTCGTGCACGCTCAGGTGCTCGACCAGGGTCAGCGCCTTGGGCGTGGTCTCGTCGAAGCGACCCTTGGCGTCGCTCACCCGCAATACGTAGAACAGCTGGTCCGGTGCATCGGCGGGCGCCTGCCACCGGGCCTGGCCGCCGAGGGAGATCGGCAGCACGGCAAATGGCGCGTCCTGCGTGCTGCGGCCGCGTTCGAAGATGCGGATCTCGGCCTGCTTGACCCAGGCGGCGTAGTTGCTCCAGCTGCGGAATACCACCGGCTGATCGCGCTCGGCGCCACTGGCGGCCCACGCGTTGAGCGCCGGGGCGACGTCCATCGGGTCGTAGCGCACCTGCAGCGTGTCACTGGCCAGGGCCACGTCGACGCAGCGCTGGCGGTCGGCTTCGGCCGGTTTCTGGCCATCCAGCGGCGCACCGTCGAGGCTGATCTGGAAGGGCTGTGCGAGGGTCGTGGTGATGCTGCCGTCGGCGGCCCCGCAGAGGTTTTGTGCGGATGGTATCGGCATCGTCGCCGTGACGACCTTGCGGGTACCCCACACCTCGATGGTGACACGGCGGTTGCGCGCCATGCCTGCGGGCGTGGCGTTGCTGGCGACCGGCGCGCTCGGGCCCTTGCCGGCGATCGCAAAGGTGTCGGCAGGGAGGCCCAGCCGCTGCTTGAGGTACCCCGCCACGGCGGCGGCACGCGCTTCGGACAAGGCTTGATTGTCCGGATAGACCGGCTGCAAACGCGCGCTGATGCGCTGGCTGTCGGTATGTCCGACGACGATCGCGTGCCGGATGTCGTAGCCGTCCAACCGCGCGGCCAAGGCATCCAGCGCGGCTTTGGCCGCCTCGGTGAGTTCGGCGCGGCCGGAGACGAAGTTGGCCTGCGTGTCGTCGCCCAACTGGGCGGAAACCTGGCTGGGCGTGGTCGGTGCCGGCTGCGCCGGCATCGGCGCGCATGCGACGCAGTTCGCTCGGCGCCAGGCCGCTGGCGGCAAGCGTCGCGCGCTCGGCCTCGCTGGAGGGTGGCGCGTCGGCGCGGAACACGCCGGCGTCATTCACCACGCGGCCATCGAGGCGGTCATGGCACAGGGCATCGCCATCGGCGCAGGCGGGCATCGCGTCCTGCGCGTGCGCGGCAAAGCCGTGGTCCAGCGGCGTGCCCAGCGCCAGGCACACCAGCGCGGCAAGGGTCTTGCGGGGAACCGCGATCATGGCTGCACCTCGATGATTTCCTGCTCGACCTGCAGCGGGTACTGGCGTCCCTGGCTGTTCCAGTCGTCGGTGATGCGCCGGCGCAGCGCGTCGATCCGCGGCTGTGCGCGGTCGCGGCTTTCGCTGCCGGTCAGGTGGTAGGCGATGCGCACCAGCGAGGGCTTGCCCTGCAGGGTCGCGTAGAGTTTCGACAGTTGCGCCTCGAACGCCGGCAGCAGGTGCTCGCCGTCGAAGGCCGCTGCACTCACGTCGACGCGCAGCACGCGATGGATGGTGGCGCCGAAGTTGATCTTGGCCATCTTGCCGGCAGTAACGCGCACGTCGCCCGGGTTTTCGGTGGTGAGGCGATAGCCGGTGGGCAGGGTGCGTTCGTCCAGCTTGATGACGAAGTTGGCGCCGCGGTCATGCTCGGGCACCGCCGCGCACGGGATGTGGTAGCGGCCATCGGCATCGGTGGTGACCAGCAGGCCGCGCGGCGTGACCAGCCGCACCGCGGGCAGGCCGGGTTCGCCCTGGTCCTGGTAGCCGTTGCCGTTGCGGTCGTCGAACACCTTGCCGATCAGGTCGGCGCAGTCGAACGTCGGGTCGGGCACGATGCGCACGGTGGCCGTGCCCACGTTGGACACCACGCGGTCCGCGATCGTGTTGAGCGCCCAGGCCTGGTTGGTGTACTCGCCCTCGCCCACACCGGTGCCGACGATCAGCACCAGCTGCACGGTGCGCGTCTGGTTGGGACCGAAGCTCAGGTCCGGCCAGGAAAGTTCGCGGCCGCGGATTTCCGGCTCGCGGGCCACGCCGTCGACGCGTGCGCTGCCGCTGCGGTACTTGAAGCCGGCCGGCACCAGGTCCCGCGCGGCGATGCTGCCGAGCGGCACCGCGAGCGTGTTGGAGAGCTCGATGGTGTAGGGCACCAGGTCGGCCTTGGTCACGTTGACCTTGGACGTGGTCTTGCGCACGCGCAACGCACCTTGCAGCACCGGATCGAGTGGCACGTGGTTGCCGGTGACACCGGCGGACATCCCGGTGATCACGAAGCTCAGGTAGTACGGCGGCAGTTCGCCCTCCGGCCGGCGGACCGGCCAGCGGCGAGACGTGGTACGGCGTGGTTCCCGCCGGCACGGTCAGCGCATTCGCTGCCGGCGCATGGATGCCCGAGGGCGCGGGCAAGTAACCGGTCGGCGACTCGATGCGCAGGCTGTAGGCCCCGGCGGGTGCGCCGGGCAGCAGCAGGAACTGGTAATAGCCGTCGGTGTCGGTGGTCTGGGTGACATTGCCCGCGCCGCCGGCAAGATACTGCGGCGCCACCGGCTGGCCGGAGGGATCGAGCAGGGTCACGCGCGCGCCGGCCAGCGGCTTGCGGGTGACGCTGTCGTAGACCACGCCGCTCGGATCGACCGGCAGGTCCTGGCCCAGCACTTTCACGCCGGAGCCCACGGTGACGCCCGAGATAGCGGGAATGCTCGCGGCATGATCGACCGTGCCGTTCCACTGCGCATCCGGACCCTGCGACACCGGGTAGCCGTAGTGCACGCCGTTGGGACTGAGGAAGCGGATCTCGTAGCCGACTGCCGCCGGCACGTCGGTGATCAGGTAGTGACCGGCCGCGTCCGTGGTGACCGCGTCCACGCCCGGCACGCGCTTGCCGTTCTGGTACAGCTCGACCTGCCAGCCGGACAGGCCGGTTTCGCCCGGGTCCTTCGATTCCGGGTTGCCGCCCGGCTGGTTGAGCCAGGCCGTGCCGGCGATGCTGCCGTCGGCGCCGGTCAGTTCGGGGAAGTCGTAGCTGGCGGCATTGCCGCCGGCCGGCAGCGTGATCGCGGCGATCGTGTTGGTGCCCGCGGTGCCGCCGACAGTGCCGACGTGCACGCCGCCGTCCTTGTACAGCGGCGGCTGCGTTTCGGTGACGGCGTACTTGCCGCCAACCAGGCCGACGAAACGGTAACGTCCATCGGCGTCCGTGACCACCGTGCGGCTGGCATCCCCCGACAGCGCGACGGTGACGCCGGGCAGGCCCGGCTCGCCGGCATCGCGCTGGCCGTTGGCGTTCTTGTCGAAGAACACCGAACCCGCCAGCAGGCCGCCCTGCTCGAGGAAGTCGTAGCCGGTGCCGGCTGCGCCCGAGGTGAGCACGATGGCGGAGATCGCGTTGGTGCTGGTGCTGCCGCCGAGATTGCCGGCGTGGCTGCCGATGTCGGCCAGGCCCGCCGGCTGGGTCTCGGTGACCACGTAGGTGCCCGGGCGCAGATGGTCGAAGTGGTAGCTGCCGTCGGCCGCGGTGGTGGCGGTCAGGTTGACCGCCTTGCCCTGGTCGTCGGTGCCGGTCAGGGTCAGGGTGACGCCCGTCAGCGCCTCGTCCTTGCCGAGCACGCCGTTGCCATCGACGTCGTCATACACGCTGCCGGCGAGGGAGCCCGGCGAGAGCTCGGGGAAGTCGAAGCCGGAGAACGTCTGGCCCGGATCGAAGGCGATGGTGCCGATGCGGTTGGCGGTGGCGATGTCGCAAGCCGCGCACGGCGAGCCGTCGACCTTGCCCGGCACGGCCTTGCCGTCCAGGTAGCCGGCCGGCTGCGTTTCGGTGACCGTGTAGCCGCCGGAGCCGGCGCGGGTCAGGCCGTCGAACACGTAATTGCCGTCGGCGCCGGTGACCAGCGTGCGGTCGACCGGGTTGCCGTCGACGTCGGTGCCGGTCAGGTGCACGGTGACGCCCGCGATGCCCTTCTCGCTCGCGTCGCGCACGCCGTCGTTGTCGGCGTCGACGTAGGCGCTGCCGGCGATGCCGCCGGTCAGTTCGCCGAAGTCGTAGGCACTGCCCTGGCCGCCCGCACCGACGACGATGCCGCCGATGGTGCTGGTACCGGTCGCGCCGGCGCTGCCGCCGAGGTTGCCCGGGTGTTCGGCACCGTCGGCATACGCACCCGGCTGGGTTTCGGTGAGGGTGTAGCCGGCGCCGTTGGACGGCAGCAGGTCGTTGAACAGGTAGGCGCCGCTGGCGTCGGTGGCCGCCGTGCGGTTGACCGACGCGCCATGCACGTCGGTACCGCCAAGGGCGACGGTGACGCCTGCGATGCCCGGCTCGCCGGCATCACGCACGCCGTTGCCGTTGCTGTCGATGTAGACGCTGCCCGCCAGGCGGCCGGCGCCTTCGCCGAAGTTGTAGTTGGTGCCGACCTGGGCCACGCCCAGCGGGATCGAGGTGATGGTGTCGCTGCCGGCCAGCGAGCCGCCGAGCGAACCGACGCTGTCGCCGCCGTCCACGTAGTCGGCCGGTTGCGTTTCGTCGATGCGCCAGCTGCCTGCAGGCAGGTCGGCGAACAGGTAGGCGCCGCTGGCGTCGGTGGTGGCATTGACCGGCGTACCGCCGCCCAGCGGGGTGGCCGTCAGCGTCACGCCCGCAATGCCCGGCTCGCCCGCGTCGCGCGTGCCGTTGCCGTTGCTGTCGACGTAGACGAAGCCGGCCAGGCCCTGGCCCAGTTCGCCGAAGTTGTAGTCGGTGCCGCTCTGTCCGGCGGCCAGGGTAATCGCGCTGACGGTGTCGTTGCCCAGCGTGCCGCCCAGGCTGCCGACGCTGTCGCCGCCGTCGTTCCACGCCGCCGGCTGGGTCTCGGTGACGCTGTAGGTGCCCGGACGCAGGTTGTCGAAGTGGTAGGCGCCGCTGGCATCCGTGGTGGTGGTCAGGTTGACCGGCGTGCCCTGGTCGTCAGTGCCGGTGAGGGTCACGGTGACGCCCGCGATGCCGGCGGTCTCGCCGCCGTCGCGAGCGCCGTTGCGGTTGGAGTCGACGTAGACGAAGCCCGCCAGGCCGGTCGGCGGCAATTCGCCGAAATTGAAGGCGGTGCCGCCCTGCCCGGCGGTCAGCGTGACGCCGGCGATGCTGTTGCCATCGCCCGCCGCCGTGCCGGCAGCGGCGGTGCCGGTGCCGGGGGTCGCCTTGCCGGGCAGGAAGCCGGCCGGCGGCGTTTCCGTCACCGTGTAGGTGCCGGGACGCAGCGGGCCGAAGTTGTAGCTGCCATCTGCCGCGCTGGTGGTGGTGAGGCTGACCGCCTGGCCGAGGTCGTCGGTGCCGGTGAGCGCCAGCGCCACGCCGGCGATGCCGGTCTCGCCCGCGCCGGCATGCGTGCCATCGTTGTTCAGATCGCGGTAGACCACGCCGGCCAGCGTGCCTTGCGTGTATTCGCCGAAGTCGTAGCCCGTGGCCGCGCTGCTGGAAGCGAGCGTGACGCCACTGATCTGGTCGCCAGGTATCGCCGCGGCCGTACCGCCGGCGCTGCCGGCGCTGTCGCCACCATCGAGCCAGCCGGAAGGCTGTGTCTCGGTCACGCTGTACGTGCCGGCGGGAAGTTTGCTGAAACTGTAGCTGCCGTCAGCGACGGTGGTGGCGGTAAAGCTGACCGGCGTGCCGTCAGGCGCGCTGCCGGCGATCTTCACCGTCACGCCCGCGATGCCCGCTTCGCCGCCGTCGCGACCGCCGCTGGCGTTGGCGTCGTTGTAAACGTGGCCGGCCAGGGTCGCGGTCTGCACCTGCACCGTGCCGGTCTTGCTGTTGTTCGACGGCACTTCGTCCTTGGAACTGGTGCTGACGGTCGCGGTGTTGCTCAGCGTGCCGGGGCTGGCGCCGGCCGGTGCGGTCGTGACGATCACCGGTACCGTGATCAGCGCGCTGGCGCCCGAGGCCACGTCATCGCCCAGGCTGCAGACGAAGCTGCCCGCGCCCGCGTTGCCCGTGCACGGCGCACCCGGCAGCGAGGGGAAATCGGCCCCGCTGCCCGGCACGACACTCGGCGTGCCGGCCAGCACCATGCCGGCGGGCAGGCTGTCGGCAACCTGCACATTGTCGCCGACACCGGGCCCGTGATTGGTCACGCTGATCTGGTAGTTGAACGCTTCGCGCAGGCCGACCGTGCCGGGCACGGCGGTCTTGCTGACCACTTCCATGTCGGCCTTCGGGCGCACCGTGGTCTGCTCGGTCACCGAGTTGTTGCCCATCTGGTCGTCGAAGCCGGCATTGGTCTCGTCGGAACTGACGGTAAGGATGCTGTTGTCGGTGCCCTTGGCCTCGCCCTTCATCTGAACGGTGACCTGCAGGCTGGCATTGGCCGCCAGGCCGCCGAGCTGGCAATCGACATTGCCGCCGATGTTGCCGATCGCCGGCGCGGTGCAGCTGGCCCCGGCCGGCGACGAGAGCGACACGAAGCTCAGCTTGCTCGTCGGCAAGGCATCGACCAGTCGCACGTTTTCCGCGAACGACGGCCCGTTGTTGGTGACCGTGAGGGTGTAGGTCACCAGGTCGCCGACGGCGACCGGGTCGGGGCTGTCGCTGATGTTGGCGAGCAGGTCCAGCGCCGGCACGCTCACCGGGGTATCGACCGAGGCGCTGTTGTTGGTGCCGTCGGTTTCGGTGGTGGCGGTACTCACGGTCACGCTGTTGGTCAACGTGGTGCCGCGGGTGACGGTGTTCGGGCGTACCTTGACCGTGACGGTCTGTTGAGCGGCATTGGCAATGCTGCCCCAGCCGCAGGCAAGCGTCCGATTGCCGGCGTTGATGGTGGCGCCGACCACCGGCGCGGTGGTGCAGCTCCCGCCACCGCTCGGGGCGGCGGAGACGAATGTCACGTCCAGTGGCAGCGTGTCGGTGACGCCCACCGTCTGCGCTCGGCTGGGGCCGGCGTTGCGCGCGGTGATCACGTACGTAAGCGTCTGGCCGGCCACGGCGGGCGAGGGCGTCGCGGTCTTGGTCACGCTGACGTCGGCGCGGGCGTCGACCTGGTTGGAGGCGCTGTCGCCGTTGTCGGAGTAATCCGGATCGGCGGTGGTGTTGGACACCGCGTCGGCATTGTTGACGCGGGTGCCGCCGTCGCCGCCCGGACGCACGTGTACCGTCACCACCGGACAATTGCTGCCGGCGGTGCACACCGGCACGCTGGTGAAACTGCAGCTCAGCGCGCGCACATTGGCCACCGGCGCAGTGCTCGAGCAGCTGCCGCCGGTCGCGTTGCCCGCGACGATGGTGGCGTCGATGAAGCCCTTTCCGGTCGGCCCCACGCCGTTGTTGATCAGCGTGTCCAGCGTGTCGCTGAGCACCACGTCTGCGGCGGTGGCCTGGCCGGCGTTGACGATCTCCATCGTGTAGGTGAGCACGTCGCCCGCCGGAACCGTGGCCGGACTCACGCTCTTGTGGAACTGCAGGTTGGCCGACTCGGTCGGCGGCTGCACGCCCACGCCCGAACTGGCGCAGTCGTTGGCACTGTTGCCGTCTGCCGCGGGTGTATCGCTGCCCGAGGCGGTGGCCGAGGCGCACACGGTGTTGTTGTAGCTGCCATCGCTGGCGGCGCTGACGTCGTAGCTGACGGTCGGTGTCTTGGCGCCGACGGCGAGCCCGGCGCCGCTGTAGGTCCGCGTGCAGGTGACCGTCTGGTTGCCCGCGCTCGCGGTGAAGGGTGCCGCCGGGCTGCAGCTCCAGCCATTGAGGGTGTAGCTGTTGAGCGTGATCCCCACCGGCAGCGTGTCGGTCATCACCGCGTTGCCGACCAGGGCGGCGGGGCCGATGTCGCCCATGCCGATGGTCCAGGTCCAGTGCGAACCGGCGCTCGCCAGCGCGGGGTTGGGGCCGGTCTTGCTGGCGTAGAGGTCGGCCGTGGGGGCCACCACGGTCAGCGTGGCCTGTCCGGTGTTGTTGCTGGGATCCGGATCGGGGGTACTGCTGCTGACGCTCGCGAGATTGATCACGCCGTTGCCGGGTGTGACCGCCTTGGCCTGCAGCACGATGTCGCCGACGTTGACGTTGTTGCCCGCGGCGCCACCGCCTGCGGCGCGCGTGCATTGCAGGTTCTGCCCGCTGACCGTGCAGGCCCAGCCGTTGCTGGCGAACGAGGCCGGGCTGAGAATCTGGAAGTTGGCCGGAACCGCGTCGGTAACGACCATGTCCTGCGGCGCGTCACCGGTGTACAGCGTCCTCAGCGTGTAGGTGAAACTCGTGTCGGTCAGCACCGGCGAGGCCACGCTGGCCTGCTTGGTCAACCGCACGTCGCTGCCCGTGATAACCGCGGTGCTTACGGTCGACGTGTTGTTGGTGCTGATCGGATCCTGTGGCGCGCCGCCCGATGTCACCGACACGCTGGCGGCGAAGGTCACCGTCGAGCCGCCGCCGGCGGAGATCACCCCGTTGATCGGGCCCACCGTGCGCGAGGCGCCGCTGGCGATGGTGCCGGACAGATCGCAGGTGAGTACGCCCCCGGCGACGCTGCATCCGGCCGGCAACGAACCGGAGGGATTGAAGCCGGTCGGCAACGTGCCGCTCACGCGCACGGCGCTGGCCGTGTCCGGACCCTGGTTGGTCACGCTGAAGTTGTAGGCGAGCGTGCTGCCTGCCTGCACGCTCGGAAGGCTGGCAGTCAGCGCGAGGCCCAGATCCGCTCCCTGCGTGATCGTGGTCTGCTGGATGATGTTGAGATTGTTGGACGTGTCGGTGTCCGCCTCGCTCGCATTGACCGAGGCGGTTTCGCTGATCAGCCCCGGCGTCGGCGCGCGGACCTGCACGATCACGGTCGCCGTCCCCGACGACGCCACCGACCCCAGGTTGCAGGTCAGCACGCCGCCCACCGGCGCCGCACAACTGCCCTGGGTGCTGCTGCTGCCGACAAAGGTGGTGCCCGCGGGCAGGTTGTCGGTCAGCACCACGCCGGTGGCGCCGGTGCTGCCGTTGTTGTCCACGCGCAGGGTGTACTGGACGATGCCGCCGGCCGCCACCGGGTCGTAGCCGGTGTCGGTGTGGTTGAGCACCAGGTCCACCGCCGCGAATGCCTGGGCGCTGCACAAGAGCGCCGCCAGCGCCACGCATGCGCGCCAGCCGCGGCGCGGCCGGGTGCGAGCGACCGGCGACACGCCGTGTTGACGAAAGGGACCCTGGGCCTGAGTGGACATAGAACTGCTCTCGCTGCTGCGTGGGTGCAGGCACGTCGGCACGGCAACACCGGCCACGCCTTCCGACGTGCCGGTGCAATCGGCAAACACGCCCGCCCGGCCGCGCTTGGCGGCTGGTTGGATGACTTCGGAGGAGCCCCCTGTTAAGGCTTTGCCCGAGGCGCGTGCACCGTCGACTGGATCGCCGGCGCCGTTTCGCGCGACGGCATCCTAGCCTTCTTTCAAGGTGTCAAGAAGACGTTAGGGCAGGATTTTATGTCACGCATTCCGTGACGAAGATATCGAAATCCAGAAGCCCACTCGGCAGGAACGGCGATATCACGCGCTTTACTGCGGATGGCATGTTTGCGTGGACAGCCTTGTCCAGGGCTAGAAACATCGAATTTTTTTTACGCTGACCTGTCCGGGATCGCGTTACGACGCGCGGGCCGGTCCCTGCGGGGAATGCGGCGCGATTCGACTCCAGCGCAGATCGGGAGGCGAAGCCCCGGCCAGTGCAGCTATCTGGGCCAGCAGCGCATCGGGCTGCACCGGCTTGAGGAGGCAGGCATCGAATGCGAGCGCGGGCTCGACGCCCTCGGGCCGGTGAGGCGGCGCGGCGGAGCAGAGCAGTACCGGCAGGCCGGGCCATTGCGCGCGCACGGCAGCCAGCAGGCCCCAGCCGTCCAGGCCATCCATGCGTTGATCGGTCAGTACCAGGTCCACGTTCCGCTCGCGCAGCAGACGCTGCGCCGCGTGCCCGTCGGCGGCGGCAAGCGCGACGAAGCCGCTGCCGTCGAGCAGGTCGCACAGCAACTCGCGGTTCTGCAGTTGATCGTCGACCACCAGCACGGTCCGTCCTGCCCCGTCGACCGTGACAGCTGGAGTCTCGCCAGCCGGTTCGACCGCCTCTTCACCCGCGATCGAAAGAACCAGCTCGAAGGCGAAACGGCTGCCACCGCCGGGCGCGTCGTCCATGCGCAAAGTGCCGCCCAGCAACTGCAGCAACTGCGCCACGATCGCGAGACCCAGGCCGCTGCCCTCGTGGCTACCGGCGTTGCTGCCGCGGGCGAACGGCTGCAGCAAGCGCTCGCGCTCGGCCGGCGGAATGCCCATGCCGTTGTCTTCCACGGCTACGGCCAGGCAGACCTGACCGGGCGTTGCCGGTCGACTCTGCACCGCGAACACGATGCGCCCGTCGCGGGTGAATTTGGCTGCGTTGCCCAGCAGGTTCGCCAGCACCTGGCGCAGGCGACGGAAGTCGGCCACCACCACCGACGGCAGACTCTCGCACGAAGCGGCATTCGAGCGTATTGCCGCGCCGCGCCGCATCGAGCTGAGCCTGTTCGGCCACCTCGTGCAGGAAGCCATGCAGGTAACCGGGCGTCTCGATCAATTCCAGTTCCGCCAGCTCGTCGCGGGAGAATTCGACCAGCTCGTCAATCATTTCCATCTGGTGGCGCGCGTTGCGCTCGATCACGCTGCGGGAAATTCGTTTCCGACGGCGCCGACCTGCCATTGGCGCGCCGAATCCAGCATCGCCGCCAGCGGCGCACGGAGGTCGTGCCCGATCCGCGCCAGCAGCGCGCTGCGCGCGCGCAAGGCCTGTTGCAGCTGGGTCGGTGCGCAGGCCCACGAGTTCCTCGAGACGGGCGCTGCTCGGTCTCGCGCTGGCGGTCCAGCGCCTGCTTGGCGCGCAGTTCGTTGCGCCGTGCTTTCGCCATCTGGCTGATCAGCGTGGCGATCAGGATCACGCCGCCGGGCAGCACCGTGAGTCGAGAACAGGTGGTTGTCGGCGGTATAGAAGGTATGCAGCCCCACGCGATAGGCTGCACGCATCGCCGGCTCCATCAAGCCGAGCGCCAGCAATGTCGGCGGAAACCAGCCGACAGCTCGCTGGCGCATCTGGATGGCCAGCACGACCGCAGCAGCGCCACCGCCACCGAGTCGATCCGATGGACGGTCGCCTGCCACAATCCCGGCTCGACCCACTGGCTTCCCAGTGCCAGCAGCACGTAGGCGGACCGGATCACCGCCAGGGCGACGCCCCAGGCACGATGCAGACGCGACACGCGCAGCACGTCGCAGAAGTAGAGGTTGCCCGAGAAGAACGTCATGGCCACCATGAAACGGGTGAGCCAGTCGTTGAGCACGCCGTTGCCGGGCCACAGGTGGACGTAGCCATAGTTGTAGAGCAGACCCACATAGAACGAATAAACCAGCACCGCCAGCGCGAGGTAGACCAGCCGGGGACGACGAAACACCCCGCCCAGTGCCACGCCGAAACACACCAGCAACAGCATCGCCCCGAATACCGCACCATCGACCAGGCTCTCGAAGATGCGCGCGCGTTCAAGGCGTGCTCGGCCCAAAGTTGCGGAGTGAAGGCCATGCGCCGCCCCGGGCTGCTGACGCGCACCAGCACGGTGGCGTCGGTGCCGGCCTCCAGGGTGAGTGGAAACACCGGCTGGCGCACCGGCGCCGGCCAGGCGTTCAACGGATGGTCGGCGCCAGCCACCATGCGTGTCCAACTGCCATCCGGGCGTGGCAGGAAAGCCTGGACGTCGCGCAATTGCGCCGGCCCCGCCAACAGCCAGGCGGCGCAGGCGGCAGTGACCTGGATTGCGCAACCGGATCCGCAACCACCAGCCGGAGGCGCTGTAGCCTGGTTGCAGCGAACGCACGGTGGCCGCACGCCAATCCGCAGCGGACGCGCCGCAGCACCGCGTCGGGCGAGAGCGTGCCGCCGGGATCCTCCAGCACCTGCGTCACCGTCGACAGGTCGCGGCTGCCGCTACGCAGTCGCGCGTAGCCGCCTGCGCGAGCAGGGGAAGCAGGCCCAGACCACGGCGAGCAGCAGGCGCGACACCGGGCGCGGCGCTCGCTCAGCAGAGGTCGTCATGGCCGTTTCCGCATCGGCGTGGCCGGCGCGCAGTTCCTCGCGATAACGGCTCGGAGTGAAGCCGTGGCGCTCACGGAAGGCGGTGCTGAAATTGCCCGCGCCGCGAAAGCCGACGGCGCTGGCGATCTCCTGCACGTCCAGCGCGGTATCGGCCAACAGCCGGCGGCCCTGACGCAACCGCTCCTCGCGAATCCAGACAAACACGGTGACGCCCAGTTGCTGGCGAAAGATCGCCGAAAGGCGGTTCTCGGTCACCCCCACGCGTTCGGCGATCACGGCCAGTGGCGGCATTGCGGCGAGCTCCTCGCTGATCAGCCGCATCGCGGCACGCAAGATCACCTCGGCATCGGGCATGGCCGGCCGTATCGCCATGCGCCGGTTTGGCATGGCGGCGCGCCAGTTCGAGATGGATCTGCATGCGCGCCAGCAACTCGGCCGGCGTGCAGGACTTCATGACGTAATCGACCGCGCCGCTGGGTCAGTCCTTCCAGGCGCTCTTCGGGCGCGCCCGCAATGGTCAGGAACAGCACCGGGATCGTGCAGGTCCGCGGCGACTCGCGCAGGCGCCGGCATACCGCGAAACCGTCCATGCCGGGCAGGCGCACGTCCAGCAGGATCAGGTCCGGCGCCAGCAGCTCGGCGCGACGGCAACCCTGCGCACCGTCGGCGGCCAGGCTTACCCGCCAGCCACTCGCGCGCATGGCGGCGAATCAGCGCGCCGAGCGCGTCGGGCTGATCGTCGATAACCAGAATGTGTGGCGGCTGCGGCCCGGCCATGTGTTCTCCCTGTGCGGGCGGTCATTCTAGCCGCCCGCCGCGGCTGCTATGGTGCGTCGATGCAAATGGAACAGGCCGACAATCTGGCCGATCTGCACCTGCTTGTGCAAGTGATCGACGCCGGCAGCCTGGCGGCCGCCGCGCACAAGCTCGGTGACCACGCGGTCGCTGGTCAGCCGCCGCCTTATGGCATTGGAATCCCGCCTCGGTGCGCGCCTGCTGCACCGGAACGCGCGCGGGCTCAGTATCACCGCCATCGGCGAGGAGGTCTATCGCCACGCCGTGCTGATGTGCGAGGCCGCGCAGGCCGCGCTGCTCGCCGCGCATCAGGGTCGAGCCGGCCTGTTGCGGGTGGGGGCACATGGCCTGCTGCGGCCATTGCTGGACGAACTCATTGCCGCCTGGGGACTCGCCCATCCGGCGGAACGACTCACCAGCCAAGCCGCCGGCAGTGATGTCACGGGGCTGCTGCGGGAACGTCTGGACGTATTGCTTGGCGTGGGCGTCCCCACGCAGGCCGGCGGAGTGGTGCCTTACGCACTGGGCAGCATGCGACTGGTGGTCGTTGCCAGCCCCGGGTTGCTGGCGCGGCTGAAGCGTCCGACCCGGCCGGAGCTGGTCGAGGACGAACATTGGCTGACCTTTACGGGAGCGCCGTGGAGCCTGCGCGGCGTCGCCCCCCGGAAGCTGCGGCCGCGGCTCGAAAGCGACCATCTGCCCACGCTGCTGGCAGCGGCCCGCGCCGGGATGGGCATGGTGCAATTGCCGATGTACGCGTGCCACGCGCATCTGCAAGAGGGCCATCTGCAGGCCCTGTTCGAAGGCTTCGAAGCCCGACCGCTGCCGCTGCACGCGCTTGCGCCGAAAGTTTCTGCCGCACAGGCATTCATCGCGTTCGCGCGGAACCACCTGGCCGGCATGGAAGCGCGCGGTGTATCCGCTTCCTCCTGACAACCCCTCCCATGCGCTACCCACCGGAGCTTCCATGACGCGTCGCCCGTTCCTGCCGATGGCGTGCATCGCGCTGCTTTCCCCGACGATCCATGCTCAGCAAGCGGCCACGGCGCTGCAACCCGTCGTGGTGACGGCACAAGGCAAGGCGCAGGACTCGCAGGTTGTTCCGATCACGCTGGACGTTATCGGTGCCGAGCGGCTGGACGACTCCGCCGCGGTGGACCTGTCCGACCTGGATCCGCTGGTGCCGGGGCTGGACATCCGCGCACACCAGCCCACGGAACCGATGTTCAGCATCCGCGGCATCGGCACGCTCGACTACGGCATCGGCACCGATCCTTCCGTCGGCGTCTATGTCGACGGCGTCTACCAGACCCGCGCCGGCGGCGCGCTGCTGGCGCTCAACGATGTGGAGCGGGTGGAAGTGCTGAAAGGGCCACAGGGCGCGCTGCTCGGTCGCAACACCGCGGCCGGCGCCCTGACCATCGTCACCCGTGAGCCTGGCGACACGATGGAGGCAAAGGCGCGCGTGCGCATGGGCAACCAGGGCCGGCGCTACGGCGATGCGTTGCTCAACCTGCCGCTGTCGTCCACCCAGGCGCTGCGCCTGAGCGTGCTGGACAACCGCAGCAACGGCTGGATCCGTGACGCAGGCAGCGGTCGCCACTACGGCAAGGATGGCGAATGGGGCTCGCGTGCGACATGGCGCTGGGACATCTCGTCGGCTACCCGTGTACTCGCCTCGTGGACGCACGACCGACTGGACGAACCGGCCAGCGTGGGCATCGGCCTGGTGCCGCTGGATGACGATCCGCGCGAGGCGGCCCCCTTCCCGGCCAACCCTTCCAACTATCGCGATCCGCGTCATGCACCCTTGCATGACGACACCGGCGATGGTCATTCGGCACGTCGCTACGACAGCCTCACCCTGGACGTCCGCCACGCCTTCGGCGGCGCCACGTTGCGCGCGCTTGGCGCGTGGACCGGCTACACCCTCTCGCACACCGAGGATGCCGACGGCACCGATCACGTGGCAACGCACCTGGACACCGGCGTGGAAGGCCGCGGCCACAGTGCCTATGGCGAGCTGCGGCTGTCCGGCGCGACATCACGCCTGGACTGGACCCTGGGCACGAGCCTCTGGCGCGAGAATGCCGCGCAGACGAGCCTGGCACGCGCCAATACCGACACCGTCGACACGCTCGCTCGCAACCGGGGGTTGCCCACCGGCACCCCCGACGGCAGCGTGTACGGCTACTTCGACGCCATGCTGCGACAAGCCGGGCTGCCTTGGCGCCTGCTTGGCGAACCGATCCGCGAACAGATCGACAACCACGGCCGCACGCACGCCGCCGCGGTCTTCGCCGACACCACCTGGCACCTGACCGAGCGCCTCGAACTAGTCACGGGCCTGCGCTATACCCGCGACGACAAGCGGTTCTCGTGGTACACCCCGGTGCGTTCCGCGCCTGGCCTGGACCTCAGCCTTGACCAGATGGAGCAGGCGGGCGTGCTCGCGCTGGCGGCGCAACTGGCCCAGACCACCCCGCAGATCTTGCGCGCGGCACTCTCGCGCAACCTGCTCTACGCCGACGCGGTGGGCCAGGACGTACTCCGGCACAACCGCTGGAGCGACGCCAGCCCGCGGCTTGCGCTCGACTGGCGACTGGCCCCCGGCGCCATGGCGTACGCCTCCCTCGCGAAGGGCTACAAGGCCGGAGGCTACAATGCGGTACAGGTCAACTCGGCATTCGCCCCGGAACACGTGTGGAACCTGGAAGCAGGCCTGAAGACCCGGCAACCGGCCTGGCGCCTGCTCTTCAACGTGGCCGCGTTCGCCTACCGCTACGACGATCGCCAGGCACTGACCCTGATGCCCACCACGACCGGCGCCGGCGTGCCGCAGTACCGGGTCAGCAACACCGACCAGCAGGCCAGGGGCCTGGAACTCCAGGCGAGCTGGCGGCCGCTCGGCGAGCTGCAGCTGGGCCTCACCGCGACCTGGACCGACGTGACCTACCGCCGCGCGATCACCGCCAGTGGGCTCGACCTCGCCGGCCAGCCATCCGGTGAACCGATGCTTGCCTACGCGCTGAACGCTGGCTATCGCTGGCTTGACGTTGCCGACGGCAACCTTTCGCTCACGGCCATTCATGGCTACCGCGGCGCCAACCGCTGCAATGACGACTCACGCCTGCAGGGCAACTGTGCGCCCGGCACGCCCTTCACCGTCGGCGGTGCGCGCCGACGCACCGATCTGCGGCTGGACTGGTCGTCCGCAGGCAACCACTGGGGTGTGGGGTTGTACGCCACGAACCTGTTCAACCAGCGCTACGTCGAATCGATCGGCAACGTCACCACCGCCGTGCTGGGCACGCCGTGGGCATACGTCACCCCGCCACGCAGTTGGGGAGTCGAACTTCGCGCCTCGCTGTAGCCAACCAGATACCTGGGCTGGATGAGGAGCGCGCGGGGCAGTGAGGCGCACGATGCAATCACAGCGGATGGGCATGACTTGCCAGCTGTCGGCACAGCCGGGTATCGCGTCTGCAGTGTTGGTTACCGTGGAAGGTTGAATCAGCCGGAAGCCGCGCCCGGCCGGCAAACACACGCCACTGTTTCCGCGAAGGCATGGACGGCCTCAGCCTCAGGTCAGCGAGAAGCGGCAAGGGGTGGATCATCCGGAACGAACTTCACTAATCATCTGGACGTCCAAACTTGGTTCGGCCGAACCCGCACACTGGCACAACCGCTGGAGTGAATCTGCGGGCGCGGTCGACCCCCGTATCAGCACCCCAATGCGACAAGGCCGTTTACCGAAGAACTGTCTTGCCTCGCAGGACTTCTTTGAACTTCTGCCTAGGCGTCTTGACCAGGACAACCGATATGAATCAACGAGACGGCCAGACGGATCGTGCTCAGGGTGACGCCGAATTTCGCACGTCAACTGGCCAACCGCGCAGGTGTAATCGGACCGGTTCGTCATGGATTTTTCTGGCCGCGAATTCGCCACATGCTCGCCGGTTACGAACCATGCCGATCTGACCAGCAGCCCTCATGCCAAGGCGCGCTGCGATGCAGCATGCGCTTCCGTATGGGGTGCATTAACGTAACGCGCAGATAACAAGGCCATTTCGGCCCCAGGAGTGTTACCCATGCTTCGCACCCGCCACCTTGCAGGCGCCATCGCCGCCACCTTGCTGTTCAGCAGTGCTGCCGCCGCCACCGAATTCAGCCAGGTTGTCGTGTTCGGCGACAGCCTCAGCGACAACGGCAACATTTCGCTGGCTACCGCTCCGGGCATCCAGCCGCCGCTGCGCTTCACGACCAACCCCGGCCACGTCGCGATCGAAAACGTCGCCGACCACCTGGGTTTGACTCTCAGCCCTTCGTTGGCCGGCGGCAGCGACTTCGCGTGGGGTGGCGCGGGCGTCAACAACAACTCGCCCGGCACGCCCGCGGCCGTGCCGACGTTGACCACCCAGGTCAATGCCTACCTGGCCGGCGGCGCGGTGGACCGCAATGCGCTGTATTCGGTCTGGGGCGGCGCCAATGACATTTTCTATCACGCGACGGCAACTGGTGCGGGCGCCGTAGCGCAGGGGCTGATCCAGCAGACCATCGCGGGCCAGGTGGCGGCGGCCCAAGCCGGCGGCCTGCCGCCCAGCGCGGTCCCTGCATTCATCGCGCAGATCACCCCGATCGTCACCCAGCAGGTCAACGCCGCCGTGGCCGCGCAAGCCGGCGTGGCAGGGTTGGAAACCTCCGCACAGGCACAGGCGAACATCGCCGCAGCCGCACAGCAGGAAGTGAAATCGATCGGCCAGTTGCAGGCCGCCGGGGTCAAGAACATCCTGGTCTTCAACCTGCCCAACATCGGCACCACGCCTTCCGCCGCCGCGCAGGGGGCCGAGGCCGCCGCAGGCCTGACCGGCCTGAGCCAGATCTTCAACGGCCAGCTCAACTCGGGCATCGGCCAGCTCGGTGTCGGCATCATCCCGATCAACGCCTACGGTCTGCTGTCCGAGGTGGTCGCCAATCCCACCGCTTACGGCTTCACCAACGCGGTCGCCCCGGCCTGCGGCGCCGGATCCAGTTCCGTGCAGTGCGGCCCCGAGGGTTCAGGCTTGCCGTACACCTATGCCGCGGGTACCGACCAGAGCTACGTGTTTGCCGACGGCGTGCACCCGACCACGGCCGCGCACGCGCTGCTCAGCCAGTACGTGGTGTCGGTCCTGCAGGCACCAGCGCAAATCTCCCTGCTGGGCGAGGCACCGCTGGCCGCCAGCGCCACGCAGACCCGCGCCATCCGCAACCAGATGCTGGTCGACAGTGCCGGCGGCGAAACCCGCACCTTCGTCAACATCGACTACGGCCGGCAGCGTTTCGACGCCAGCAACGGTTCGCCCAAGACCAACAGCGACAACTTCAACCTCACCCTCGGCGTCGATGCGCATGCGACGGACAACGTCTCCGCCGGCATCGCGCTGGGCATCGGGCAGAGCAACGCCAACTTCTCCGGCGGCGGTGGCTACAAGCTGCAGGACATCAGCGGCCTCGGCTACCTGACCTATCACGTCGGCGGTGGTTACGTCGGCGGTTACGCGAATTTCGGCCAGTCCAATTTCAAGGACATCGAGCGTCGCATCGACCTCGGCGCGATGCGCCGGACCGAGAGCGGCAAGGCCGATGGCTCGCACCTCGGCGGTGGCGTCACCGGTGGCTGGTGGTTCGATTTCAGCAGCATGCGCACCGGCCCGTTCGCCACGGTCGAATGGCAGACCGTCAAGGTCAACGGTTATACCGAAAACGGCAACGACAGCAGCTCGATGTGGTTCGGCCGGCAACAGCGCGACGCGCTGATCGCCAGCCTCGGCTGGCGCTTGCAAGGTCATTGGAATGTCGGCAACACGGTGCTTTCGCCGTATGCCGAATTGGCCTGGAACCGCGACAGCAAGGCCGACCCGCGCGAGATCACGGCGGGCCTGAATGGTCTGAACGGCACGTTTGCGCTGACCGGGTTCGCGCCGGACAAGAACTGGGGCGCGATCGACCTGGGACTGACCGCCGAACTGACCCCGAGCATGACCAGCTGGATCGGCTACAACGGCCGCTTCAGCGACAGCACCCAGAAGTACAACAGCTTCAACATGGGTTTCAGAGTCAAGTTCTGAGTTTCATGCCGCACAATGAAAAGGCCGCCTGCTCGCGCGCAGGTGGCCTTTTTTTTCGCAGCGCGTCCGGCACTCGTGGAACATTCCCGCGATGACGCCGTCAACGCGAGAACAAAAAAAGCCGCCCGCGGATACGGGCGGCTTTTCGGGTTGCGAGCGTCCGGAGCGGCTTACTTGTTCTTGCCGTGAGTCGCCACGCCCAGGATGTCCATGGCCTGCTTTTTCAGTGCCTCGGCGGCGGCGGCGTCCAGCACCTGCACGTCGCTGCCGACCTGATGCTGCTTCAGGACGAGACTGCCGTCGTCGCTCCAGCCGGCGCGATCGGTCGCGTTCGGCTTGGCATCGCGGCTGGACTTGGTCTCCTGCACGATCGCCCACGGCTTGCCATCCTTGAAGGCGTAGTCGGTACTGGTGAATCCCTTGTCGCCGTAGTCGACCAGCTCGCGGATGAACTTCACTTCGCGATCCTGGCGGAACAGCTGCCAGCCACGCGAGGCGTCCTTCTCGAGCTTGGTGCCATGGGTGACCTTCATCGCACCGAGCTGCTTCTGCTCGGCGGTGAAATCCGCCAGTACTTTCTCACCGGGCGTCTGCTCGGCGATCAGCTCGATGGCCACGGCGTCGTTCTTGCTGCCCTTGCCCAGCACCGGTGCCTGGATCGGCATCGAGTAGTGGCGCTCGCCGTCGGTGAGGATCGCCTGTACCACGTACAGGTCACCGGGCTTCACCTCGGCCGGGTTGAAGGTCAACTTGAACGGCTGCGGAAAGGTGCCCGCGGGCGACGTCTTGCTGGCCAGCGGCGGCGAGCCCACCGCGGTGGACGACACGTCGACCAGGTTGATCACCAGCTGCGCCTTGTCGGACGGCTGAGCGGCGCCACGCACGGAAATCGTGCCACTTACCTCACCAGGAACACTGGCCACCGCCGCGGTGCCGGCGGAAGTGGGAGCATCGGCATTCGTCTGCGACGACGAATGGGGAGTGCATCCGGCCAGAGCCAGCGCCGCGACCGACATCAGCGACAAAACCGTCTTGCGCATGGGAAAACCTCGTTGACATGAAACAGGCACGAAACCTTTCAGGCGCTGGTGCGCCGCGGTTTTACGCGGGGGAAGTTCCAAGCATAGCCCAAAAGTACCGGTGCGCAAAAGTCAACCTGACTGGAGGCCTTCCATGCGCCGCCGTACGCATTTTCGACGATTCACCCACGCCGCAGCGCCCGGTACGCGATGTCCCGGCGATAAAAGGCACCGTCGTAGCGGATCCGGCTGGCCTCCCCGTAGGCCAGGTCTCGTGCCGCGGCAAGGTCGCTGCCGAGCGCGCAGACGGTCAGCACCCGGCCACCGGCGGTGACTGCCCGGCCTTCGGCATCCAGTCGAGTACCGGCGTGGAACACTTTCACGTCGGCGGCGACCGATTCGTCGATGCCATCGATCACCAGGCCGTTGCGCACGCGGCCGGGATAGCCCTCGGCCGCCATGACCACGCCGATCGCCGGCCGCGCGTCCCAGCGCGCCCTGGCCTGATCCAGCCGACCATCCAGCGCCGCGTCTATCAGCTCGACCAGATCGGACTTCAGGCGCAGCATGATCGGCTGGGTTTCCGGATCGCCGAAGCGCACGTTGAACTCGATCACCTTGGGTGCGCCGTTGCTGTCGATCATCAGTCCGGCGTAGAGGAACCCGATGAACGGCGCACCTTCGGCCGCCATGCCGCGCAGGGTGGGCTCGATCACTTCCTTCAGGATGCGCTGCTCGACGTCCGGCGTGACCACCGGCGCTGGCGAGTAGGCGCCCATGCCGCCGGTGTTGGGACCGAGGTCGCCCTCGTCGCGGCGCTTGTGGTCCTGGCTGGAGGCCATTGGCAACGCATGGCTGCCGTCGCTCATCACGATGTAGCTGGCCTCCTCGCCGTCGAGGAATTCCTCGATCACCACCCGCGCCGAGGCGTCACCGAAGCTGTGCGCGCCGAGCATGTCGTGCAGCGCCAGCTCGGCGTCGGCCAGGGTCAAAGCCACCACCACGCCCTTTCCGGCAGCCAGGCCGTCGGCCTTGATCACGATCGGCGCGCCCCCGCTCTGGTGGGCTTGTTCGCGCACATGGGCCAGCGCCGGGTTCAAGTCGGTGAACACCGCGTAATGGGCGGTGGGAATGTTGTGTCGCTGCAGGAAATCCTTGGCGAACGCCTTGGAGCCTTCCAGTTGGGCGGCCACCGCGCGCGGCCCGAAGATGCGCAGACCGGCGGCGCGAAACTTGTCGACCACGCCAGCCACCAGCGGCACCTCGGGACCGACCACGGTCAGCCCGATCTTTTCGCGCTTCGCCAGCGCGAGCAGTCCATCGATATCGTTCATCGCAACGTCGGCGTTGCGCACGCCGGGCTCGCGCGCGGTACCGGCGTTGCCGGGCGCCACGATCACCTCGTCGACCTGCGACGATTGCCTGAGCTTCCACGCCAGCGCGTGCTCGCGCCCGCCGCTGCCGATGACGAGAACCTTCATGTCTGCACTCCGGGGATACCTGCGCGCCGTGCGGCGCAGGCGCGCATTGTAGCGGTTGCGACGGGCGCCTCGTGATCAGTCGTGGCGATGCAGCGCTTCCAGCAGCGCCGCACGCGGCAACTTGCCTGTCTCGTTGCGCGGCAAGGTCGCCACAAGTTTCAGCGGCCGCGGCAGAAACAGCGGATCGACCGCACGCCGCAGCGCATCGAGGATCACGTGCTCGTCCAGTCCCGGCGCGACCACCAGTGCAGCGATGCGGTGCACGCCAAGCGCATCGCCACCATCGAGCTGGAACACCACGCCATCGCGCACGCCGGGTATCGCCAGCAGGCGACGGGTGAGGTCGCCGAGCGAAGCGCGCTTGCCGGCAATCTCCAGCATGTCGGCGTGCCGACCGCACAGGCGGAAGTGTCGACCACCGGCGGACAGGCTGACGATATCGGCGAGCGTGACCGGCGCCTCCAACTGCGGCGCCTCGACCGCGGTGCCATCGGGCTGCGGATGCAATACGGCGCCCTCATACAGCGACCAGTCCTCGTCCACGGCGGGGCGGCGGCTGGCGAACACACAGGTTTCGGTCGAACCGAATACCTCGAGCACCGGCGCACCGAAACGCTGCTCGCCCGCCCGCGCCAGCTCGACCGGCAGCGGCGCGGTGGCCGACAACATGGCCGCGATCGGCGGCAACGCAATGCCCGATTCAACCAGTGCCCGCAGATGCACCGGCGTGGTCACCAGCAGCCGTGGCGCCGGCACTTCGGCCAATGCGGCCGCCACGTCGGCCGGAAAGAACGGCCGCCCGGCGTGCACGCCCGCATCGCCCAGCAGCGGCAGCAGTATCGACATCTCCAGTCCGTACATGTGCTGCGGCGGCACGGTGGCGACGATCTCGAAACGCGGCCCGAGCGATGCATGCAGCATCGCCAGATTGCCGGCGCTGCTCGCGCAAAAACTGCGCCAGGTCTTCTGGTTGGCGCCGGGTACGCCGGTCGAGCCGGACGTGTAGCCGATCGCCACCACCTGCTCGGCCGGGATCGACGGCCAGACCGTGGCCGCCTCGGACACAGGGGCAGCTTCCAGCGGCGGGAGTCGCCGATAGCCGGGCGGCGCGGGGTCGAGCGCCTGTTCGCCCAGCGCGTAGCAATCCGGATGTGCCGCCATCACTTCGTCGATCGCCTGCTGCGCGCGCGAAGAGGGCAGCAGGTTGGTCTGCCCACGCAGCACCACCGCGCAGAACGCCACCAGGAAGGCGTAACGGTCTTCGCACAGATTCACCGCGGCGGCGGCCATCGGCAGGCCTTCGGCTACCGCGTGCACCTGCGCCAGAAAATCGCGCGCACTCACCGGCTTGCCGTTGCGCCAGGTCAGTATTCGCGCCGGGTCGGACGCGCCCAGCAGCGACAGGCGCCGGGGCGCTTCGTGCCGATAAGTGTCGTAGACAATCGCCAAGCCATACTCCAGATTCAATGTGTCGAGCCGCAGAACAGCATTGGCCGAACCGATTCACCCGCGCGTGAATCGCCGATCCCGTTGTCCCGCGGCTTGCGCGACCGCCAGGGCGACTGCGCGACGACGCGTTCCCTCGATTTCTCAAGCGCGGATGATAGCGCCCGACAATGCATCACGTATCGTCGTGGGACTGACCTGGCCGCCCAGCGGAGCATCGAGCAGGCCATCCAGCGCGTCGCCAAAATAGTCCACGACGGTCTGTGCCGAGCGCGCAGGCGGCTGCGTATGCGGATTCGCACTGGTCGACACCAGCGCGCCACCGAACGCCCGGCACAACGCCGCGGCGGGCTCGTGCGCGGTCACCCGCAACGCGATACCGGCATGCGCGCCGGCGATCCAGGCCGGCACCGCGGCCGAACGCGGAAAAATCCATGTGTTCGGCCCGGGCCAGCTGGCACGGACCTGCTGCAGGATCTCGCCGGGCACCGCGGCAAGTTCGATATAGCGCTCGACCTGGTCGAAGTCCGCCGCGATCAGCAACACGCCCTGGGTCGCCGGACGCTGCTTCAGCGCGAACAGCCGCTCGAACGAGACGCGATCGCGCGGATCGCAACCGAGGCCGAACACCGCCTCGGTCGGATAGGCCACCACGCCACCGGCATGCAGCAGTTCCGCGGCGGCAGCGGACTCGGTGGGAGCGAAGCGCCGAAGCATTCAGGCCTCGGCCTTCCCGACCGCCGCCTTCTTGGCCGCGGTCTTCTTCGTGGCCGTCTTCCTGGTGGCGGTTTTCTTCGTCGCGGTTTTCTTGGTGGCGGTCTTGGCAGCTTTCTTGGCGGCCGTCTTCTTCACCGCCGCCTTCTTGGCCGGCGCGGCCTTCTTCGCGGCAGCTTTCTTCGTGGCGCCCTTCTTGCCGAAGCGACCCTTGCGCACCGGTGCCGCCGCCAGCAGTTCGAGACACTGCTTCTCGGTCAGTTCCTTCGGCTCCTGCTCCTTGGGGATGCGCGCGTTCTTCTCGCCGTCGGTGATGTAGGCGCCATAGCGGCCGTTGAGTACCTGCACGCCGTTGCCGAAGTCGAGGATCAGCCGGTTCGCCAGCATCTCCAGTTTTTCGGCCACGATCTGCAACGCGCGTGGCAACTCGATCGTGTAGGGATCATCCTCGGGTTTGAGCGACGCATACGTGCCGCCCTGCTTCACGAACGGGCCGAAGCGGCCGATCGCCACGCTGACCTCGTCGCCATTATCGGCCTGGCCCAGGTTGCGCGGCAGCTTGAACAGTTCCAGCGCTTCGGCCAGGGTGATGGTGTGCATGCTCTGGCCCGGGCGCAGGGACGCGAAGGTGGGCTTCTCCTCGTCGTCCTTGGTGCCGATCGCGGCATACGGCCCGAATCGGCCCAGCCGCACCGACACCGGCTTGCCGGTTTTCGGGTCGCTGCCCAGTTCGCGCGCGCCGGTGGCTTCGCTGCGGTCGACCGATTCGGTCTTCTCGTCCACCTGCTGCTTGAACGGCAGCCAGAAGCGTTCCATCAACGGCACCCAGGCTTCTTCGCCGCGGCTGACGGCATCGAGCTCGTCTTCCATCTTGGCGGTGAAGTCGTAGTCGACGTAGCGGGTGAAATGCGCGGTGAGGAATTTGCTGACCGCGCGACCAACGTCGCTGGGCTTGAAGCGGCGGCTGTCGAGAAACACGTACTCGCGGTTCTGCAGCACCTGGATGATGCTGGCGTAGGTCGACGGACGGCCGATGCCGTGCTCTTCCAGTGCCTTGACCAGGCTGGCTTCCGAATAGCGCGGCGGCGGCTCGGTGAAATGCTGGTCGGCGGCGATCTCGTGCAGCGGCACAGCCTCGCCCTTTTCCAGCCGCGGCAGGCGACGTCCCTCATCGTCGTCGTCGGCTTTCTTCTGGTCGCTGCCCTCCTCGTATACGGCGAGGAAACCCGGGTCGATCACGGTGGTGCCGCTGGCGCGGAACGAGGCATCGCCGCCGGCGACGTCGGGCAATGCAAATTCCACCGAGACGGTATTCAACGTGGCGTGGATCATCTGGCAGGCGACGGTGCGCTTCCAGATCAATTCGTACAGCTTGCGCTGGTCGTCGTTCAGATAGGCGGCCACCGATTTCGGCGTGTGCATCGCCGAGGTCGGGCGGATCGCCTCATGCGCTTCCTGCGCGTTCTTCGACTTGGTCTTGTAGACCTGCGGCGCATCCGGCAGCGCATGGCCGCCGAAGTCGCGGGCGATCAGCTGGCGCAGCTCGGCCATCGCATCGTCGCCGAGCATGGTCGAGTCGGTACGCATGTAGGTGATCAGGCCGACATTGCCCTCGTCGCCCAGCGCCACGCCCTCGTACAGGCCCTGCGCCACCTTCATCGTGCGGCTGGTGGTGAAGCCGAGCTTGCGCGCGGCCTCCTGCTGCAACGTGGAGGTGGTGAACGGTGCGGCCGGACGACGCTTGCGCTCTTTCGAGCTGACTTCGCTGACGGTGAGGCGACCACGCGCGGCCTGTTTCAGCGCGTCGCGGGCGGCCTGTGCGTCGGCTTCGTTGGTGAGGTCGAACTGCTCGAATTTCTTGCCGTTGAGACGGGACAGGCGCGCCGAGAAATCGCCGTCGGCGTGCTTGAGCTGGGCTTCGATGGTCCAGTACTCGCGCGCCTTGAACGCCTCGATCTCTTCCTCGCGCTCCACGATCATGCGCAGCGCAGGCGACTGCACGCGACCGGCGGACAGGCCGCGCTGCACCTTGCGCCACAGCACCGGCGACAGGTTGAAGCCGACCAGGTAATCCAGCGCGCGGCGTGCCTGCTGCGCGTCCACCAGGTCGTGCGAGAGCTGGCGCGGCGCGGCCACCGCGGCCTTGATCGCCTTCGGGGTGATCTCGGAGAACACCACCCGATGCAATTGCTTGCCCTTGGTCAGGCCGCGCTCCTTCAGGATCTCGCTGATATGCCAGCTGATCGCCTCGCCTTCGCGATCCAAGTCGGTCGCGAGATAGATGTCGTCGGCCAGTTTGGCCGCCTTGGCGATCGCGTCGACGTGCTTCTCGTTTCGCTCGATGACCTCGTAGGCCATGGTGAAGCCGTGCTCGGTGTCGACCGCGCCCTCCTTCGGTTTCAGGTCGCGCACGTGACCGTAGGAGGCGAGGACCTGGAAGTCCTTGCCAAGGTATTTGTTGATCGTCTTGGCCTTGGCCGGCGATTCGACGATGAGCAGGTTTTTTGCCATGAAGCTTGAATTCCGCAAGTGATCCACCGGCGCTTCCGTGCCGGACATATATATAGTTGAAACCATGCCGCGCCAGCGACTGTCAAGCCCGGCCCGGTCAAATCGAGACGCCGGCAGCGTCCCGGCGGGTCAGCCATCGCCAGCGCCGAGTGGCAACCGCTGATAGCGATTGCCCGGCAAGGCCTCCACCCTCGCTTCCAGTTCCAGCATCAGCAAGCTCGAGGACAACACGGCGGCCGACTGTCCGGTACGTTGAACAAGTTCGTCCAATGTCGCTGGATCATGGCCAAGTTCGGCCAAAAGCCGCCGCGACGCCTGAGTCTCCGTGCCACCCACACCCTCGACCGATCCCGGCCGAACGGCGTCGCTGCCGCTGTCCGACTGCAGACGAGCCACCAGTTCGCCGCCAAGCATGCGCGCTGCCGGAGCCAATGTCTCGACAATCTCCGCTGCACCCTCCACCAGCCGCGCGCCATCACGGATCAGACGGTGGCAGCCGCGGGCCAGCGGATTGTGGATGGAACCAGGCAATGCGAACACCTCACGCCCTTGCTCGCCGGCCAGGCGGGCGGTGATCAGCGAACCGGAACGCAACCCGGCCTCGATCACCAGCGTACCCAGCGACAAGCCTGAAATGATCCGGTTCCTCCGCGGAAAATGATCGGCCCGGGCCGCCGTACCGGGCGGAAATTCGCTGATCAGTGCACCGCTGGCGGCGATTCGGCGGGCCAGTGCGTGATGCTTGCGCGGGTAGACGCGATCCGGCCCGGTGCCGATCACCGCCAGCGTCGGCGCACCAACTTCCAGTGCCGTCGCATGAGCGGCGCCATCGATGCCGTCCGCCATGCCACTGGTGATGGCAAAGCCGGCGAGCGCCAGCTCCCGCGCGAATGCCCGTGCATGCGCCAATCCCGCGGCGCTGGCGCCGCGGGCACCGACAATTGCCACCTGCGGGTAAAGCAGCAAGCTGGCATCGCCGGCCACGAACAGTGCGGCGGGCGGTTGCGGGATGTTTTCGAGCTGTGGCGGAAAGTCCGCTTCGGTGCAGCGCAAAAGACGATGCCCGGGCCTGGCCAGCCAGGCAAGATCGGTCGCCAGTTGCGTCTCGTCGGGTTGGTGCAGCCATGCGCGCGCCGGGTCGCCCAGCGGCGCGCTGTGGCGACGCAGCCGCGCCAGTACGGCGGCAATGTCGCCACTGTCCGCGTCGAGCCGTTCGCGCAGGCCACCGGGGCCGAGGCCGGGCGTACGCAGGGCGATCAGCCACGCGCGCAGTTCATCCATGTCGTTCATCTCCATGCCCGCAGTTTACGGAACCGACGCAAACAGAAACGGCGCGGTGATGACCGCGCCGTACTGTAGGTGAATGCCGCTGAAGACGCGCCGGGATTATTCCGGCATGCGCAGACGTCCACCGATGTGCACCGGACGCAGACTGTCCATCACCAGGCCATAACTGACCCGGTCGAAGGTGCGAAACACCATCACGTGCCCGACGTATTCGTCCGGCAGGGTGACTTTCTTGCCGACGCCACGATTCCAGCTGTTGCTGGCCACGTCGTCATGGATCGTTTCGCCCGGCTCGTAAATGGTGAATGTCTGGCCATTGTCGACGCCGTCCTGCGCACCGACCGACAACATCACGACCTGGCGCGAACCGGCGGCATCGAGTGCATCGGCAAAACCGATCACCCGGGCGTTGGCCGCCACCGATTTCGGCGAGTGCGGGTAATAGAAGGGATCGTACGGCGTGTCGTCGACCGGCATGACGCGATCGCCACTGCGAATCTCCTGGGTCGAATTGAGCAGCAACAAGGTCGCCGGATCACCCGTCCGCAGCGTTTCGGCCATGCCGATCACGCTGACTTCGACGCCCAGGTCGTCGCCCTTGCCGTAATGGCCGTCGTTGCGGGAATCCTCGCGCCAGGGCGAGTTGACCATCGCCGCATTGCTGTCGAGCATATGGCTGACAATGCCGTTGTCGGCATCGTTCGCATCGTCCTGCTCGAACCCGCGGAAAACGTGGGTCGGACGCACGATCGCCCAGCGTTGACCCGGCTCGCCCTTGAGGCCGCGCACGTAGATGTTCTGGCCTACCGCGCCGCGCAGGCGCGCTTCTTCGAGACCGACCACATACGGCGCGGAGCTGACCTCGTTGGAATTCATCACCCGCATGTCCTTGAGGAACATCTTCAGTTCGGACAGCGGGATCGCCGGCACCGCTTCGCCTTCGCGATGCACGCTCGGCTCCATGCGCAGGCGCGGTCCGTTGATGAAGGACAGGTTGAGCACGTCGCCGGGGTAGATCAGATGGGGATTGCGTACCTGCGGGTTGGCCTGCCAGATCTCGGGCCACAGCCATGGCTTGGACAGGAATTTCGCGGAGATGTCCCAGAGCGTGTCGCCCCTGCGCACGGTGTAGGTGTCGGGGTGGTCGGCCCGCAATTGCGCGCCAGCTGCATAGACGGCCACGGTTACCAGCATGCCGGCCAGCAACACGATAATTTTTCTGATCATTGGTGGGAATCCCCCTTCCCCATATGCTCGGTCGAGTGTAACCGAATGGTTAATGCACGCAACAGGCGCGAGTTGGCAAAAATCGTCTGCACTCGGATGCTTGCCGACGTACAATGAGACACATTCTAGATCGCACCGGGGTGGCTTTTTTACCAAATCGCCCGCAATTCCGGCGCCGAGGCAAACATCCATGTCCGTACTCTCCATCCTCGAATTCCCCGACCCGCGCCTGCGCACCCGTGCCGAGCCGGTCAGCGTGTTCGACGACCGGCTCGAACAGCTGGTCGCCGACATGTTCGAAACCATGTATGCCGCCAACGGCGTCGGCCTTGCCGCGACCCAGGTCAACGTGCACCAGCGCGTGCTGGTGGCCGACATGAGCGACGATCGCAATCAGCCGCTGGCGCTGATCAACGCGCAGATCCTGGAAAAGGAGGGTTCGCAGGTCTATCAGGAAGGCTGCCTGTCGTTCCCCGGCCTGTACGCCGACGTCACCCGCGCGCTGCGGGTGAAGGTGAAGGCGCAGGATGTGCACGGCAAGGACATCGTCGTGGAGGCCGAGGGTCCGCTGGCGGTGTGCATCCAGCACGAGATGGACCATCTGGAAGGCAAGGTGTTCGTCGACTACCTGTCGTCGCTCAAGCGCGCGCTGTTGCTGAAACGGCTCGACAAGCAGCGCAAGCAGGCGGCGAGCGCTTGAACCAGCCCCTGCGGCTGGTTTTCGCCGGCACCCCCGAGTTCGCCGTACCGTGCCTCGAGGCCTGCCGCGCCAGCGGCGCCGAAGTGGTGGCGGTCTACACCCAGCCCGATCGCCCCGCCGGCCGCGGCCGCAAGCTCGCGCCCAGTCCGGTCAAACAGGCCGCATCGGTCGCCGGCATCGCGGTCGAGCAGCCCGAATCGCTGAAATCCGCCGAGGTGCAGCAAGCGCTGGCTGCCTATCGGCCGGACCTGCTGGTGGTGGTCGCCTACGGGCTGATCCTGCCGCGCAAGGTGCTCGCGATCCCGCGGCTCGGCTGCTGGAACGTGCATGCCAGCCTGTTGCCGCGCTGGCGCGGCGCGGCACCGATCCAGCGCGCGATCCTCGCCGGCGACACCGAGAGCGGCGTCGATCTGATGCAGATGGAAGCCGGGCTGGACACCGGACCGGTCCTGCTGCAGCGGCGCACCCCGATCAGCCGCGACGACACCGGTGGCGCGCTGCACGATCGCCTCTCCGCGCTGGGCGCCGACGTGCTCGCCGAAGGCCTGCGTCGCACGATGGCCGGCGAGGCACTGATCGCCGCGCCCCAGCCGGAAGTCGGCGTGAGCTACGCGCACAAGCTGGACAAGGCCGAGGCGAAGCTCGATTTCAGCCGCCCGGCAAGTGAACTGGAACGCCAGGTGCGCGCCTTCGACCCCTGGCCCGTGGCCGAAGGCGTGATCGCTGGCGAACCGTTGCGGATATGGGCAGCGCACGCGATCGCGCTCGATCACCACGGCGTCCCCGGCAGCGTGCTCGCGGCCGGTCGCGACGGCATCGACCTCGCCTGTGGCGATGGCGCGCTGCGCGTCACCACACTGCAGCGCGCCGGCGGCAAGCGCATCGGCGCGATCGACTACCTCAACGCGCGTCCCGAACTGCGCCAGCGTCCATGAAAACCGGACCGATGAAAACCGACACCCGCGCGCTCGCTGCCCGGGGATTGTCCGAGATCGCCTTGCGCGGCGCCTCGCTGCGCGACGTGATGGAGCGCAGCGCGCCACGGCTGGCCGATCCGCGTGACCGCGCCCTGCTGATGGCGCTGCTCAGCGAAGGCGCCCGCTGGTGGCTGCGCTTCAACGCCGCCATCGACGGCTTGCTGGAAAAGTCCCTGCGGCACAAGGACCCGGCCGTGCATGCCCTGCTGGTACTGGGCTTGATCCAGCTGGAAATCCTCGAACTGCAGGACTACGCCGCGGTGGCCGCCACCGTCGAAGCGGTGCGGGCGCTCAAGCGGCCGCAACTGGCCGGACTGGTCAACGCGGTGCTGCGTCGCTGGCAGCGTGAACGCGAGAGTCTGCTGGCGAAACTCGACGGCAAGCCGCAGACCCGCCACGCACACCCGGCGTGGCTGGCCGCGGCGCTGCAACGCGACTGGCCCGCGCAAGCCGAAGCCGTGATGGCCGCCGACAACCTGGAGCCACCGCTGATGCTGCGGGTCAATCGCCAGCGTGGCGAGCGCCAGGCCTTGCTCGAACAACTGCAAGCGGCCGGTCATGCCGCGCAAACCCATCCGTGGCTGAGCGACGCACTGGTGATGCCGCACAGCAGCGACGTCACCCGCATGCCCGGCTTCGACGACGGGTTGTTCGCCGTGCAGGATGGTGCCGCGCAAGTCGCCGCCGACCTGGCCGACCTGAGTGACGGGCTGCGCGTGCTGGACGCCTGCGCTGCGCCCGGCGGCAAGGCCTGTCACCTGCTCGAACGCGCCGACATCGACCTGACCGCACTGGAGTTCGACGCCATGCGTGCCGAACGCATTCGCCAGAACCTGATGCGGCTGCGCCTGAACGCGAAAATCGTGGTCGGCGATGCCGGCGCACCGAAGACCTGGTGGAACGGCCAGCCGTTCGAGCGCATCCTGATCGACGCACCCTGCTCGGCCACCGGCGTGTTGCGCCGGCGTCCCGACGTGCGTCTGCACCGGCGCGAAAGCGACATCGCCGCGATGCACGAGCAGCAACGACGCATCCTGGCGGCCTTGTGGCCGCTGCTGGCACCGGGCGGACGGCTGGTCTACATCACCTGCTCGGTGTTGCGGGCCGAGAACGAGGCGATCATCGGCGAGCTCCTTGCCGCCCAGCACGACGCGCAAGCCGTGCCGTTCACGCTGCCGGCGGGTCAGGCAGCGACCGTCGGGTGGCAGATACTTCCCGGCGACGGCGATCTGGACGGCATGTACTACGCGGTGCTGCAGAAGCGCTCATGAACTGGCGACGAATCTGCTCGTTGCGTGGGTGCGCGCAGCGGATGATGACCGTCGGCCCGGCTATGATGCCGGCATCACTGATTGCCACTGACGGAACTCCCCGCCCGTGAATCCCTGCGTACCCCTGTCCCAGGCGCGGCCGTTGTGGTTGCGCGACGCCCGTCGGGAACTGCTGCTGTTCGGCGTGTTCGCACTGCTGCTGCTCGGCATCGGCATCGGCTTGCGCGATCCCTGGCCGTCCGACGAACCGCGCTTCGCACTGGTCGCGCGCTGGATGGTGGAACACGGGCAATGGCTGTTCCCGCATCGAGGCCACGAGTTGTACCCGGACAAGCCCCCGGTGTTCATGTGGCTGCAGGCGCTGGCGTACCTGGTCTGCGGCAACTGGCGGGTGGCCTTCCTGCTGCCGTCGCTGGCCGCCGCGCTCGGTGCACTGGCGCTGGTCTACGACCTGGCACGCCGGTTGTGGAGCCACCGCAGCGCATTGCTGGCCGCCACCACGCTGCTGCTGACCATTCACTTCACCTACCAGATGCGCAACGCGCAGATCGACCCGCTGCTGCTGGGCTGGATCACCCTGGCCAATTACGGCCTGCTGCGCCACCTGCTGCTGGGGCCGTCATGGCGCTGGTTCGCGGTCGGCTGCTTTTTCGCCGGCGTCGGCGTGGTGACCAAGGGCGTCGGCGTGCTGGCGCTGCTGATGCTGATTCCCTACCTGGTCGCGCGCCGCGGACACTGGCATCACCTTGCCTTGCCCACCGGCGGCTGGCGCTGGGCCGGCGGACTGGCCTGTTTCCTGATCCCGATCCTCGGCTGGCTGTTGCCGATGCTGCTGACCGCCCGCGCCGACGGCGATCCGCAGCACGCGGCCTATGTGCAGAACATCCTGTTCGGGCAGACCGTGCATCGTTACGCGACCCCGAGCGGACATATCCATTCGCCGTTCTATTTCCTCGGCATCATCGCGGTCGACTGGCTGCCGCTGTCGCTGCTGCTGCCGTGGGCGCTGCCCGCGTGGTGGCGACGGCTGAAGCGGCGCGACGCGCGCTTCCTGCTGCCGCTGGGCTGGATCGTGCTGATGTTGCTGTTCTTCTCGTTCAGCCCCGGCAAGCGCGACGTCTACATCCTGCCGGCGCTGCCGATGGCCGTGCTGGCGCTGGCGCCCTTGCTTCCCGGCCTGCTGCGTCGACGCGGCGTGCGCATCGCGCTGTTCGCGCTGACCCTGCTGCTGGCCGGAGTACTCAGCGTCGCCGCCGCGCTGGCGATCCATCGGCATCCGGCCTGGGCGATCAGGATCGAACAAAGCCTGGATCCGCAGATCTGGTGGATGTTGCTCGGCATCGGCGCGGCCGGCCTGCTCATCGTCGCGTTCACCCGGGTGCGCCGCGCGCCGCTGGGCTGGCTGCTGTTCGCCAGCGTGCTGTGGGGCATGTACGGGCTGTGGGGTTACCCGATGCTCAACGGCGACCGCTCGGCGCGCGACGTGATGCTGCAGGCGCGCACGATCGCCGGGCCCGAGGCAACCATCGGCCTGCTCGCCTGGAAGGAGCAGAACCTGCTGATGGCGCAAGGCCCGGTCGCCGAATTCGGTTTCCTCAAGCCATGGCCACAACAATATGCCGATGCGGTTGCGTGGCTGCAGCAAGCGCCTGCGCGGCGCTGGATCTTCAGCCTCGACGAAGCGATGGGCGCCTGCGTGGATCGCCGGCGCGCCATCCACGTCGGCCACGCCAATCGCCGCGAATGGTGGATGTTCAGGGCCGATGCGGTGGCGCCCGGTTGCGTACCGCGCGGCGGCGACAGCGCTCAGGATTCGTCGGATTGAACGACGACCTCGCTCGCCAGCAGCGCCGTATAGACCTCCTCGGTGCGTTCGACGAAATGGTCCACCCCGAAAGCTTCCTCCGCATGCTCGCGCGCCGCGCGTCCCATCGCCGGAAGTTCGAATCGCCGCTGCAACAAGCGTTGCAGCATGCCCGCCATGGCCGGGCGGTCGCGTGGCGGCACGCTCCAGCCATCGCGACCGGGGCGGATGTTCTCGGGCAGGCCGGCGTACTCGCTGACCAGTACCGGCTTGCCCATGGCCATCATTTCGCGGCAGGCGAACGAGATCGTCTCGACCCCCCAGGAAAGCACGAAGCCGGCATCGATCGCGGCGATCGCGGGCCGCACGTCGGCCAGCAAGCCGGGAAAGTGCACCTGCCCGGCCAGTCCGAGCTGCGCAATGCGTTGCCGCAGGCGCTCCGAAGGCAGCGTGCCCGCGACCAGCAGATGCACCATCACGCGCTGCTCCGCAGGCAGCAACGCAAGCGCCTCGACCAGGTCCATCCAGCCCTTGTAGTCGGCCGTGCCGGCGTTGCTGCCGAGCAGCAGCGCCGGCTGGTCACCCGTCCAGCTCCGCCGCTCCTGTCTGGCCGGCGCGTCCAGCCACGGGCTGAAGTGCCTGATGTCCACGCCATTGTGGACGGTGGCCAGTCGACAACGCCGATACGGCGAAACCAGCAGCTCGCGGCGCGTGTATTCGCAAACCGCGATCACCTGGTCGGTCCCTTGACGTGCGCGCCACCAATGGCCGATGCCGGTCATCGGTTTGGAGTTGTGTTTGGTCAGCACGATGCGCGGTCGCCGTCGCCGCCCGCGCAGGGCGCTGATCACCAGCCGGTGGTCGGCGGAGCCGTTGACATGCACCACATCGAAATCCTGTTCGCGCAGCAGCGCGCGCAACTGTCGCCATGCACGCCAGTGCGCGGCCAGCCTGAAACCCGTCGGGAACGTTTGCGTCCAGGCATGCAGGCCAGCGACGACAGCGGCCTGCCGATAGAGCCGGCTGGTCGCAGGCGCCGCCACATGCACGGCATGCCGGGCGGCGAGCGCCGCTGCCAGAGTCAGGACGTAGGTCGTATGGCCGCCGCCGTCGCCATCATGGAAATTGGTGAACAGAAGTTTCAAGGCAAGAACTTGCGCATCGGACGACGCCTCGACGACATGGCGGGGCAACATGAACGTGATCGTCACGGCACGACCGGAATGAGGCGCCACGGACCCTGCCTAAAGTAACATGCACGCCGGCTCGACAAGCGCGGCTCCTCGCGTATTCCATAGCCACCCCGGGAGGCAATTCGATTGAAAGACGATGGTGCATATGGAAGGTTGAGCACTCTTGGACTCGATGTGCTGTCGTTGCTGGTCGCCGTGACGCCACTTTCGTTCGCCATTTCCGGGCGCGTCAAGGTGCTGCCTCTGGCACTGCTCATGCTGACGGGGCTGAGCCTGCTGGCTTGCCGGGCGAGAACACGGCACGACTATGGGCGCGCACGGATGGTCGTCGCCGCCTGCACGCTGGCCCTGTTTTATGCCGCATTGAACGTTTTCGGCCATCGGTTGGGCTGGACGGCCTTCGATCGGCCGTCGCATATCCTGCTGTACATGTTGATAGCGGCGGTGTTCAGCCTGCCCTTGCGGATGCGCCTGATCTGGCTCGGCTTCAGCCTGACGGCCGTCCTGCTCGGCTCGGTTTGCATCGTGCAGCACCTGGTGCTCGGGGCACCCCGTGCCTATGGTCTCAACGGCGGCGACTGGGGCGCCATCGAGTTCGCCATGTTTCTGCTGGTGCTGGCGCTGATGTCGCTGTTGCAGTTGCTGTATTCGCAAAGTGGCCGGCTGGAAAAACTGGTGCATGCCGGGGCGCTTGTGTTCGGCATGTACGGTGCCTTGCTGACCCAGAGTCGCGGCCCGCTGCTCGCCTTCGTTCCGGTGTTCCTGCTGGTGCTGGTGAATTACTCACGCGCCACCGGACACTGGCGCCGCAGCCTGCTGTTGATGGCCGCGGTCGTTTGCGGCGGCGTATTGGCCGGGATCAGCGTACATGGCGAGGTACTCGCTCGTTTCGCAAGGGTGGGCGCGGAAGTGGCCAGCTATGACCAGCGCAGCGACGACCTCGGCTCCGTGGGCGAACGACTGGAGATGTGGCATATCGCCGGTCATGCCACGCTCGACCACCCGTTGACCGGAGTGGGCCTCGATCGGTTCGGTGCCTATGTGCGCGAGCAAGTGGCGCAAGGCCACGCCAGCCCCGAGATCGCCAAGTACGATCACCCGCACAACGAATATCTGGAATGGGCGGCCACCGGTGGCGTGCCGGGGTTGCTGGTGTTGCTGTCGCTCTTCGGCTTTCCGTTGGCCTATTTCATCCGGCATGCGCGTCGCGACGATCCGACCATGCGTGTCGCGGCGACCGCGGGTGTGGTCGTGATCCTGATGTATGCGTTGTGTGCGCTGACCGACAACGTGTTTTACCGCGCCATGCCGCACTCGCTGTATTTCTTTCTCGTACTCGGGCTGGCCGTGCTGATCGCCAGCCACAACCCGTCGCCACGGGAGGCGCCGGGTGTCTGAACGCTCGCTGCGCATCAACCTGATCGGCTGGGACAACAGCCGCGGCCTGAGCCACGACCTGCGCCTGCTGCGCGAAGCGCTCGAGGCGCTGGGCCACCGGGTGCATTTCACCGCGGTGGGCCCACGCCGGCGTCGGCGTACGATGCGGGCCCTGCTGCTGCATCTGCAGCTGTCGTGGCAATGGCTGCGTGCCGGCGCGCGCGGGGCGCGGCTGTTCGACGTCAACATCATGCTGGAGCATGTGCAACCGGCCTATTTCGGAGTGGCGCAACGGAACCTGTTCATCCCCAATCCGGAATGGTTCTCGCCGCGCGACGAGCGTCACCTGCACCGGTTCGACGCCCTGCTCGCCAAGACCAGGGTTGCCGTCACCGCCTTCGAGGCGCGCGGCGTGCGCACGATCTACATCGGTTTTCGCAGCAGCGACTGCCTGCTTGCGAACGTCGTCCGGCAACCCCGGTTCCTGCATCTGGCGGGGGCCAGCGACATGAAGGGCACGCGGCGCCTGCTGGCGGTGTGGCGGCGTCATCCGGAATGGCCACCGTTGCTGGTGCTGCAATCGCCGAACACCGTACGCGACGAGCCGGCCACACCGGACCACGACAACGTCGAGCACCGGATCACCACGGTGTCTTCCATTGACGAGATCCGCCAGCTGCAGAACAGCCACGCTTTTCATCTATGCCTGTCCGAGACCGAGGGCTGGGGTCATTACATTGCCGAGGCGATGAGCTGTGGCGCCGTGGTCGTTACCTGCGATGCGCCGCCGATGAACGAGTTGGTGCGGCCGGAGCGCGGCCTGCTGGTCAGCGCCAGCGAAATCGGATCGCTCAATGCGGCAATGCGTTACTGCTTCGACGAATCCGCGCTGGAGGCTGCGATCGAACGACTGCGCACGATGGGTTCCGCCCAGCAGGCCAGCCTGGGCGCCGCGGCGCGTGCATGGTTCGTGGCGAACCAGCGGGACTTTCCGGGGCTGCTGCAGGACGCACTGCAGCAGATGGCGTAGCGGCGATTCACTGCGCGGCCCGACGGCGACGATCGGCTAGAATCGCGCTCATGCCGACCTTGCCGCTGACCCTCGCCGTCATCACCCACAACGAGGCCGGGAACATCGCCCGCTGCCTGGACAGCGTGCCGTTTGCAGCCGAAAAACTGGTGGTCGACAGTGGCAGCGACGATGACACGGTGGCGATCGCGCAGGCGCATGGCGCCCGCGCGATCCACCAGCACTGGCTCGGCTTTGGCGCGCAGCGCAACTTCGCCAGCAGCCAGTGCAGCCATGACTGGATCCTGGTACTGGACGCCGATGAATACCTCAGCCCCGAACTCGCAGCGGAGCTGCAGCAGCGCCTGCCCGAGTTGATGGCCGGCGACGCGCCGGCAGCGTACCTGCGACGCCGCACGATCTACATGGGCCGTCCGATGCACTGGTATCGGCCGAACGTGGGCGAAAAGCTGGCCCGGCTGTATCACCGCGGCCGCGCGCGCTGGAGCGACGTGCGGGTACACGAATCGCTGCGCTTCGAGGGCGTCGCGCCAACCCTGCACGCACCGTTCGACCACACCAACAACCCGACCCTGCCGCACAAGCAGCTCAAGGTGTTGCGCTACGCCGAGCTGAAATGCCGCGACTGGCTGGACCGGCGCAAGCCGGTGCGGATGTGGCAGGCGCCGTTCGTGTACGTGCTGGCCTTTCTCAAGGATTACGTGTTCCGACTCGCTTTCATGGACGGCTGGCGCGGCTTCGTCATCGCGCAGACGGCCGCCAGCTATGCACTGTACAAACGCATGCGCTACTACGAGATGGTCAACCACCCGGAGTCGGTGACGCGCGCGGCGGCACTGCTTCACAAGCACGAAATCGATCGCTGATGACTGGTAAAAAACACTATCTCCTCTACGGCTCCGAACGCTACGCGCTGGCGATCCTGCGTCCGCTTCAGGAAGCGATCCGTGCCCGTGGCGACGAGACCGCCTGGTTCTTCGACGGCCCCGGCGCAGAGGATCTGGTCGCAGGCGAACGCCTGTTGACGGTGGCCGAAGTGCGCGCGTGGAATCCGATCGCGGTGATCACCTCGTCCAACGCGGTGCCGCACTTCTTTCCGGGTGTGAAGGTCGAGACCTTCCACGGCTTCGACGCCGGCAAGCCGCGACACATCTACGTGCGCGGCTTTTTCGACCTGTACTGCACGACCGGGCCGCGCGATACCGCGCAGTTCCAGGCGATCGCCGACAAGCTCGGCCACTTCAGCGTGACCGAGACCGGTTTCCCGAAGATCGACCCGTTCATGAAGGAGATCACCGGCCCGTTGCCGCCGGTACGGCAGCCGCCGGTGATCCTGTACCACTCCACCTTTTCGCCGTCGTGGAGCGCCGCCGAGACGCTCTACGAAGAAGTGAAGCGGCTGTCGCGCGACGGCCGCTGGCGCTGGATCGTCACCTTCCACCCGAAGATGAATCCCGAGACCACGGCGAAGTTCAAGGCACTGCAGAACGAGTACCTCACGTTCGCCGAGAACGACAACATCCTGGAGCTGTTCCCGCAGGTTGACATGATGTGCTCGGACACCTCGTCCGCGCTCAACGAATTTCTGCTCACCGGCAAGCCGGTGGTGACGTTCAAGAACCGACGTCCCGGCCCGCAGCTGATCGACATCGACGACCCGGCACAGTTCGAGGGCGCGATCGAACGCGCACTGGCGCGGCCGCCGGAACTGCTGCAGGCGATTCGCGACTACGCCGACGCGATCCATCCTTACCGCGACGGGTGCTCCAGCGAACGCGTGCTGGATGCGATCGACGCCTTCATCGCCGCCGGCGCACGCAATCGCCGGCGCAAGCCCCTGAACCTGTGGCGCAAGTTGAAGATACGTCGGCGCATCGGCTACTGGGGTCCGGCGTAATCGCCTTGCCAACCCAACGTGCAGGCTAGAATCGAATCTTCATCAGTCCAGGGTCCGCCTGTGTCACTCCGTCCTTATAGTCGTACCGAACATTTGCGCGCCGTATGGCCGTGGCTGCCGCTGTGGACCGCAGTGGCGCTGCTGGCGATCTTTTCGCATGGGCCGATGCCGCTGTATTCCACCCGCACCCTGGCGGTGGCGTGGGAGATGTGGACGCAGGGCCACTGGCTGGTGCCGCACATCAACGGCCAACCCTACAGCGAGAAGGCGCCGCTGTTGTTCTGGCTGATCCAGTCCGGCTGGTTCGTGTTCGGCGTCAGCGACGTCTGGCCACGCGTGCTCGAGGTGCTGATCGGCGGCGCGCAAGTGGTGTTGATTTCGCTGCTGGCGCGGCGGCTGTTCCCAAGCCGGCCGTGGATGGCCAAGGCGGCACCATGGATGCTGCTGGCGCTGGGCTGCGCGTTCCTGTTCGGCTTGCAGATCATGTACGACGGGTTGCTGGCCATGTGGACGCTGGCCGCCCTGCTGTGCCTGACCCCGAAGATGCAGCGCGCCGAACCGCGCTGGTTGCTGTTCGGCCTGTGCATCGGTCTGGGCTTGCTGACCAAAGGGCCGGTGATGTTGCTGCACATCATCTTCCCGTGGCTGCTCGGTCCGCTGTGGAACGACTGGGCACGTCAGCATCGCGCACGTTGGTACGGCGGCGGCACGCTCTCGCTGCTGCTCGGCGCCGCGATGCTGTTGGCATGGGCGCTGCCGGCCGGGTTCTCCGGCGGCGAGGCGTACCGGCAACGACTGTTCTTCACCCAGACCGCCGGCCGTGTGGTCGACAAGCTGTCAGAAGGCGAGGACCTGCAGAACCATGCCAAGCCGTTCTGGTTCTACCTGCTGTGGCTGTTGCCGCTGCTGTTTCCGTTCAGTGGCTGGCCGCGCGTGTGGGTGGCCATCGCCGGCTTGCGGCGGCCGCTGGACCCGGGCCTGCGCTTTGCGCTGTGCTGGCTGATCCCCAGTTTCATCGTGTTCTCGCTGATCAGCGGCAAGCAGCCGTATTACCTGTTTCCGGAAGCCGGCGGCATCGTGCTGTTGATGTCTGGTGCGATCGCCGTGTTGCGCGAGCGCCGGCCGGCGCTTGCCGAAAATCCCTGGTTCGGCACCTGGCCGTTGGGGGTGGGCGGCATCGTGTTCGGGCTGCTGCTGTTCGCCCTGCCGACGCTGGTCGCCGGCAATCACCTGCATGGCGAATGGGCGGACTCCGCCGCGCCTTACAGTCGCTATTTCGGTGGGGTCTTCCTGTTGCTTGGCGGCCTCTTGTTGCTGCGCGGGCGCGGCGAATTGCGCCGCCTCGCCTTCGCCGGGCTGATCGGAGCGCTCGCCCTCAATACGCTGTTCACGCTGACCCTGTGGCCGCGTTATGACCTGCGCCCGAGCGCCCGCCTGCTGGGCGCGGCCGAACGGGCGAACCATTCGATCGGCTACCTGGGCAGCTACGACGGCCAGTTTCATTTCGAGGGACGGCTGACCCAACCCGTCAGCGAGCTGTTCGGCGACAAGGCCGTGCAGGATTTTGCCCGCGCCCACCCCGACGGAGTGATCGTGGTCCATCCGCAAAAGCTCGATGCCGATGACCTGCGCTATGCCTTGCTGGTACAGCCGTTTCGCTCATCATGGCTGGTGATCTGGCCGGCCACCTCGCTGGCCGAGCTGCGCGCCGGCCAGACCCCGCCCGAGCCGCCTCAGCCAACACAGGTCTATCCGGTCGACGGCGGGCGCCACTACACCCAACCGTGAAGCCATTACCATGAGCACGCAGGCATGAACGCGGAGCTGATCGCCGGCTTGCGCAAGCAGTGCAATGGCCCGCGTGATGGCGCCCTGCTGCGTTTTTCGCTCGGCAACGCCCTGCTGGCCGAAGGGGACCCGGACGCGGCCATCAGTGAGCTCACCCGCGCGACCGTTTTCGATCCGGCGTACTCGGCGGCGTGGAAGCTGCTGGGCAAGGCCTGGCTGGCCAGCGGCGACGAAGCCGCCGCCGCCGACGCCTGGCGCCGCGGCATCGCTGCCGCCAGCCAGCGCGGCGACAAACAGGCGGAAAAAGAGATGACGGTATTTCTGCGGCGGCTGGACAAGCCGCAACCCTGACCCAGCCGGAGAATTCCCACAGCCGGCTATTTGTCCGCACGGTCGTAGGGGCTGGGCCGGCCGTGGGCCGAATAGCGCTTGTACTGCCACTGGTACTGCGCGAAAGCCAGCTCGATGCAGTTCTGCACGCCCCGGTTGAGCGCGCTGCATGCGATGCCGAGATCCTCATCGGCCAGCCCGGCCGGCGCCGGAAGCAGGTGGATGCGGTAGCCGGAACCTTTCGGCAACCGCTCGGCGAACGCGAACAGCACCGTCGCCCCGGTGCGTGCGGCCAACCGCGGCAACAGCACCATGGTCAGCGCCTCGCGGCCGAAGAACGGCGCGAACTGGCCCTCGCCCGCGCGCGGCTTCTGGTCCGGCAGGATACCGACCGTGCCGCCGGCGGCCAGCCGCTTGTACAAGGTGCGCACACCGGCACCATCGGCCCGTATCTGCACCGGCGCCAGCGCGCCGCGCACTTTCCGCAACAGACCCTCGATCGCGGCGATCCGCGGCGGCCGGTAAAGGATCGCCATCGGCGTCCTGCGACACAGCCAGTAGTTCAACAACTCCCAGCAACCCAGGTGCGGCGCGGCGATGATCACCCCCTGCCCCGAAGCCAGCGCGGCGTCCAGCAGCGCCTCGCCGCGCACCTCGCGAACCAGTCCCAGCGCGCGCTCGGCACCGCCTCCCCATATCTTGACGAGCTCGCTGACCGATTTGCCGCCCTCGACCATCACCTCGCGCAGCAGCGCCGCCTGCGCCGCGTCGTCCAGCCCGGGCCGCGCGATCCGCAGATTCACCGTGGTGTTGTGGGCCGTACGTCCATGCCGCCAAAGCATCAGCCGTCCCAAGGCGGCACCCAGGCCGTGCAACGAACGCAACGGCAACAGCGCCAGCAGACGCAGGAACAGATAAATCAGGTAGATGTCGATGCGCATGGCGAAAGTGTAGAGGACTCGCATCGCCGCCGAACCCAGCCCGTCTTATGCTGTGCCCAATCCCGAATCCCGAATCAAATGATTGCCCTGATCCAGCGCGTACTTTCCGCCCGCGTCGACATCGACCAGTCCGCCGTCGGCGCCATCGGTCCCGGCCTGCTGGCGCTGGTGGCGGTGCAGCCGGACGACGGCGAAACACAGGCCAAGCGCATGCTGGAGCGCCTGCTTGGCTATCGCGTATTCGCCGATGACGCCGGCCGCATGAATCGGTCGCTGGCCGACACCGGCGGCGGCCTGCTGCTGGTCAGCCAGTTCACCCTCGCCGCCGACACCCGCTCCGGCATGCGCCCCAGCTTCACCAGTGCGGCGACGCCGGAGCATGGCCGGCGTTGGTTCGGGCGGCTGCTGGAACTGGCCCGCGCCGCCCATCCAGGGGTGGAAACCGGCCGCTTCGGTGCCCATATGGTTGTCCATCTGGTGAACGATGGCCCGGTCACTTTCTGGCTCGACACCGGTTGAAGCGCGCCTCGGCAGCGATGCGCGGGCAGGCAACGCCCGGATACGGTAAAAACCGCGATCTGGCGCGATTTTTGCGTAGCCCCTTCGAATCTTTTTCCACTTGAAAACTGGTCAAAAAAGCAGCACATCGCTATAATGTCCGGTTCTTGAACCCCTCGGCGGTCGGTTAATGAATAGCAAAGCTCCCCACGAGCAACAGTCGGAAATCAAGGCGCTCATCGCCAAAGGTCTGGAGCAGGGCTACCTGACCTACGCCGAAATCAACGACCACCTGCCCGACGACGTCGTCGATCCGGAGCAGATCGAAGACATCATGGCGGTGCTCAAGGGCGTCGGCATCGAGGTGCACGATGCTGCGCCCGACACCGACACCATCGCCGACGGCGCCGCCCCCGGCAACACCTCCGGCGACGACGAGGCCGCGGCCGAAGAAGCCGTCGCCCTGCTCTCCGCCGTGGACGCCGAAGTGGGCCGCACCACTGACCCGGTGCGCATGTACATGCGCGAGATGGGCACGGTCGAACTGCTCACCCGCGAGGGCGAAATCGCCATCGCCAAGCGCATCGAAGAAGGCCTCGGCCAGGTGCAGACCGCGCTGGCCAGCTTCCCGCTGACCATCGAGCTGCTGCTGGAGGAATACGACCAGCACCTGGACGGCAAGCGCCGCCTCAGCGAGATCCTGGCCGGCTTCCTCGACCTGGAAGAAGCCGCCGACCTCGCCCGCAAGGAGAAGGAAGCCGCCGCCGCGCTGCTGCCCGAGCCCGACCCGAACGACGAGAGCGACGAAGACGACGACGACGCCACCGAGGAAGAGGAAGAAGCCGGCCCGACCGGTCCCGACCCGGAAGAGGTCAAGCGTCGCATGGAACTGCTGCGCGACTACTACGCGAAGTTCCAGAAGGCCGCGCCGAAAGCCGCCAGCATCACCGACAAGAAGATCGTCAAGCTGCGCGACCAGATGGCCGAGGAGTTCCTCAAGCTCAAGCTGCCCAGCGCGCTGATCGACGGCTTCGTGCGCAAGCTGCGCGAAGTCGTGGGCGACATCCGCCACCACGAGCGTGTGCTGCTGGACATCTTCGTCAAGCAGGTGAAGATGCCCAAGGCCGAATTCATCAAGACCTTCCCCAGCAACGAGGGCAACCTTGAGTGGGCGGCTGAACTGGGCCGCAAGCGCCAGAAGTGGTCGCCGAACATCAAGACCCATCGCGAGGCGATCGACGCCGAGCAGGAGAAGCTCGCCACCATCGAGCGCAAGCTGTTCCTGCCGCTGATCGACATCAAGGACATCAACCGCGCCATGGCCAGCGGCGAGGCGAAAGCGCGCCGCGCCAAGAAGGAAATGGTCGAGGCCAACCTGCGCCTGGTCATCTCCATCGCCAAGAAGTACACCAACCGCGGCCTGCAGTTCCTCGACCTGATCCAGGAAGGCAACATCGGCCTGATGAAGGCCGTGGACAAGTTCGAGTACCGCCGCGGCTACAAGTTCTCGACCTACGCCACCTGGTGGATCCGCCAGGCCATCACCCGCTCGATCGCCGACCAGGCGCGCACCATCCGCATCCCGGTGCACATGATCGAGACGATCAACAAGCTGAATCGCATTTCCCGCCAGATGCTCCAGCAGTTCGGCCGCGAGGCGACGCCGGAGGAGCTGGCCAAGGAAATGGAGATGCCCGAGGACAAGATCCGCAAGGTGCTGAAGATCGCCAAGGAACCGATCTCCATGGAGACCCCGATCGGCGACGACGAGGATTCCCACCTGGGCGACTTCATCGAGGACGGCAACGCCAGCTCGCCGATCGATTCGGCGACGGAAACCGGCCTGATGGAAACCGTGCGCGACGTGCTCGCCGGCCTGACCCCGCGTGAGGCCAAGGTGCTGCGCATGCGTTTCGGCATCGACATGAACACCGATCACACGCTGGAAGAGGTCGGCAAGCAGTTCGACGTCACCCGCGAGCGCATCCGCCAGATCGAGGCCAAGGCCCTGCGCAAGCTGCGTCATCCCAGCCGCTCCGAACAGCTGCGCTCGTTCCTCGACGTCGAGTAAGCGCCGGCGTGCACAGCAAGACCGAAAGGCCCCGCGGAAGCGGGGCTTTTTCGTTGCGATGAACCGTGCGCGAAATCCCGGCCACCGTGTCGCCCTCGTGCGCATCTGCGCGCTACGGTAGACTTCCGCCCCGGCGCGGGCCTATAGCTCAATGGTTAGAGCAGAGGACTCATAATCCTTTGGTTCCAGGTTCGAGTCCTGGTGGGCCCACCACCACTCGCCATGCGAGTGAATCCGAATTCCCGCACCCGCCGTATGCATCCGGTATGGAACATGCCCGATCGCCGGGCATGTGGCCCCGGCCGCTGGCGGGATTTGCGTATGATGGGTTCAGATCACTCTGTCGCCGAGGTGGCGCCCTTTCGGGCGATACGACCCGTGCCTGCTTCCGTGAACAACGCCGCGCCCGATGCGCAGTACTGGTCGGCCCAGATGGCCGCCGTATCGATGCAGCGCGACCGCGCCAGTTTCATGCGGATCTACGATTATTTTGCACCGCGTTTGCAACGTTATCTGCGCAATCTTGGCGTGCCCGCTTCGATCGGCGACGAGCTTGCACAGGAAGCGCTGCTGACCTTGTGGCGCAAGGCTGCCATGTTCGACCCCGCACGCGCCAGCCTCGGTACGTGGCTGTACCGGGTGGCCCGCAACTTGTACATCGACCACGTCCGGCGCGAGCCGCACTGGCTGCCGATCCAGGAAGGGCTGGACCGCATCGATCACGTCGAATCCGCCCGGCTCGATTCGCAACCGGAGTCGTCCTTCGATCAGGACCTGCTGCGCCAGGCGATCGATCGCCTGCCCCCGGTACAGGCCAAACTGGTACGCATGTGCTACCTCGAAAGCAAAAGCCACAGCGAGATTTCCGGCGAACTGGACATGCCGCTGGGCACCGTCAAATCTTCACTCCGGCGCGCGTTCGCGAAATTGCAGGGCAGCATGAGGGCTGCACGATGAAACCGAATCACCACCTCGACGACGCCACTGTGCTCGGCTATTCCGCCGGCGCGCTTCCCACGGCGTTGGCGGTGGTTGCTTCCGCGCACCTCGAGCGCTGCGCGGATTGCCGCGCACGCCTGCTCGACGCCGACCAGATCGGCGGCGTGCTCCTGCAGCAGCAGCGCGCCGATGCGCCGGGCGACGATCAACGCGCAGCGATGCTGGCCCTGCTCGACGACGAGCCGCCGATCGCGCAGATGATGCCGCCAGCCGACATCGTCGAGCGAAACGACCCCGACCGGCTGCCCGACGCGTTGCACCCGTGGTTCGGCAACTCCATGCGCGCGCTGCGCTGGAAGCGCGTGGCGCCCGGCGTGCAACGCATCCGCGCCAGCGGCATCAGCGGTGGCGACCTGATGTTGTTGCGCATTGCGCCGGGCAGCAAGCTGCCGCTGCACAGTCATGGCGGCAGCGAACTGACCATGATCCTGGACGGCGCCTACGACGACATGCTGGGCCACTTCGGCCCCGGCGACGTGGCCGACCTCGATGGCGAGATCAACCATCAGCCGGTGACTTCGCCGGGCGTGCCGTGCATCTGCGTCGCCGCCACGGATGCGCCGCTGGTCTTCTCCGGCTGGTTCGCTCGCACGCTGCAGCCGCTGTTCGGTTTCTGAGCGTGGTTCGCTCGCTTCACGGCAGCGCATCGCGATGAGCACGGCGCTGGTCGTGTTTCGGCGCGACCTGCGCCTGGCCGACAATCCCGCATGGAGCGCCGCATGCGCGGAGCACGCGCAAGTGCTACCGGTTTTCATCCTTGGCGACGACGACGCCCCGTGGTCGATCGGCGCCGCCAGTCGCTGGTGGTTGCACCATTCGCTGGCCTCGCTCGATCGTCAGCTGCGTGAAGCCGGAGCCGGCCTGCATCTGAGTTGCGGCGAGCCGCTGGAAATCCTGCGCGCGCTGATCGCGGGCAGCAGCGCCAGCGCGGTGTACTGGAACCGGCTGTACGAGCCTGCCACGATCGGCCGCGATACATGCATCAAATCCGCGCTGCATGACGAAGGTATTGCCGTGCACAGCCACAATGCCGCGCTGTGGTGCGAGCCCTGGCAGATCGCCACGCAGCAGGGCCAGCCGTACAAGGTGTTCACGCCGTACTGGCGCAACCTGCGTGCGCAGTTGCAGCCGGTCGAACCGCTGCCGCCGCCGCGCGTGCCGGGCTGGCGCGAGTTGCCCGATGGCCTTCCGCTCGCCGCACTGGAACTGCTGCCCCGCTTTGCCTGGACGCGTGGATTGAGCGAGAGCTGGCAGCCGGGCGAGGCCGGGGCGCGGGAATTGCTGGAAATCTTCGCCGACGATGCGATCGGCGACTACGCGTGTGCGCGCGATCTGCCCGCGCGCCACGGCACCTCGCGACTGTCGCCGCATCTGCACTTCGGCGAGATCTCGCCGCGACAGATCCACCACGAACTTGACCGTCGCGCCCGCGCCATCGACGCGAAACGCCGCCCGGACATCGAACCCTATCTGCGCGAACTCGGCTGGCGCGAATTCGCCCATCACCTGCTCTATCACTTCCCGCAAACGCCCACCGACAACTTCAATCCGCGCTTCGACGGATTCCGCTGGGCACCCGCAGATCCGACCTTGCTGGCGCGCTGGCAGCAGGGCCGCACCGGCCTTCCGCTGGTCGACGCCGGCATGCGCGAGTTGTGGCACACCGGCTGGATGCACAACCGCGTGCGCATGATCGTGGCCAGCTTCCTGACCAAGAACCTGAGGCAGCACTGGCAGCACGGCGCACGCTGGTTCTGGGACACCCTGGTCGATGCCGACCTCGCCAACAACACGCTGGGCTGGCAATGGGTGGCCGGCTGCGGCGCCGATGCCGCGCCGTATTTCCGCGTATTCAATCCGGTCACGCAGTCGAAGAAGTTCGATCGCGACGGCGTCTACCTGCGCCGCTGGCTGCCGGAACTGGCCGACGCGCCGGTGGCGCTGCTGCACGAGCCGTGGAAGGACGCGGCCCTGCTAGAACGCAGCGGCTATCCGGCACCGATGGTCGATCCGGGCCAGTCGCGGCAGCAGGCACTGGACGCATACGCGGCGCTCGCCCGCTGAGACCTTGCGCGCAGCACCGAGGTAACGTCCGCAGCTTGTCCGGCGAAGGGTTCACTGACGCGCCTCTTCAAGACACGGACCCTGCATGCCCGACAGCGAACCTGCCCTCACTCCCCCCGACTCGCATTGCGCCTGGCCTGCCCTGTTCGCCATCGCGCTGATCGTGACCGCCATCGCCCTCGCCTTCGCCTGGATCGCCGGCTGGCTGACACCGGCTCGACTCACTCCGCAGCGATTCACCAACGCCATCGAGACCGGCAACGGGCATATCTACCGCGGCTTCCGCCGCGCGCATGCCAAGGGTGTTTGCGTGGCCGGCTATTTCGAAGGCAACGGGCAAGGTGTCGCGCTGTCCAGCGCGCGCATCTTTGCGCCGGTGCGCACCCCGTTCGTGGGGCGCCTGTCGGTCGCCGGCGGCTCGCCCTACGGTCTGGATGGCAAGGCGCGCGTGCGCAGCATGGCGCTGGAATTGAACAGCGACGATGGTCAGCAGTGGCGCATGGCGATGAACAGCTTCCCGTTCTTCGGCGTCTCGTCGGTGCAGGCGTTCTACGAGCAGACCCGCGCCAATGCGCCCGACCCCGCCACCGGCAAGCCCGACCCGGCCAGGCAATCCGCCTTCGCCAGTGCGCATCCGGAATTCGCCCGTTTCGCCAACTGGGCGAAGACGGCACCTTGGTCGACCAGCTGGGCCAACACCACGTACAACGGCGTCAACGCGTTCCGCTTCATCAACCGCGCCGGCCAGTCGCACAACGTGCGCTGGTCGATGCAGCCGCAGACGGCATTCGCGGCGATGACGGCAGGGCAGCGCGCCGCCGCCGACGGCAACTTCCTCAGCGAGGATCTGCAGGCGCGACTGGCGCAGGGGCCGCTGCGCTGGAACATGGTGGTCACGCTGGCACAGCCGGGTGACACGACCACCGACCCCTCGCAAAGCTGGCCCGCGGATCGCCGGCACCTCACCGTCGGCACCGTGGTGATCGACAGCAGCACACCGCAGACCAACGGCGCCTGCCGCGACATCAACTACGACCCGCTGGTGCTGCCCACCGGCGTGCAAGGCTCGGACGACCCGATCCTGGCCGCGCGTTCGGCCGTCTATTCGGTATCGTTCAATCGCCGCGAACACGACATCGCCGGCGGCAAGGCGGATGCCGCCACCGGCAAGTCCGCTATGCAGGAGGCCAGGCCATGAACGGCACCAGGCACTTCAACCTCGTCGCGCGCGTGCTGCACTGGAGCATGGCGCTGGCGATCCTCGCCATGCTGTTCGTGGGTATCGGCATGGTCGCGTCGCTCAGCCTGCGCCCCACCCTGGTCAGCCTGCATCGGCCGCTCGGCATCGCGATCCTGCTGCTGGTGATCGTGCGATTGATCAACCGCCTGCGCCATGCTCCGCCGCCGTTGCCGGCCGACCTGCCCTTCGTGCAAGTGTTCGCGGCCAGGGCCTCGCACTGGCTGCTTTACGCGTTGATGTTCGCGATGCCGCTGGTCGGCTGGTCGATGCTTTCCGCCGGCGGCTATCCGGTGACGATGTTCAAGGGCTTCAACCTGCCGCCGATCGCGCCGCACGACGCCACCGTCTATGCCGTGCTGCGCAGCGCCCACACCTGGCTGGCCCTGCTGTTGTTCGCCACCGTGCTGATGCATCTGGCCGCGGCGCTGTTTCATGCGTGGGCAAGGCGGGATGAAGTCTTCGCCAGCATGGCGCGCGGCGAGCCCGCCTCCCCCGCCGTGGCGATGGGGCCGCCAGCCGCCGAGGCGAACGAAACCGCAACGCCGCCCTGAGCGGGGCTGCGGCTGCACCGGCGGATGGGCGGATCGTCGGTGCCGTCGATAGAAAAGCTATCTTTTGAACATGCCATGTCCGCTCGATTCAGGAGGTGTCATGCCGCACACTCGCGGGCATGACGGGACCGGCCATCGGCGGACAACTCCATGCGTAGCAAACTCTTCGTGCCTGGCTCACGGCCGGAGCTGTTCGCCAAGGCGCTGGCCGGCGACGCCGATGCGCTCTCATTCGACCTGGAGGATGCCGTCGCCGAGGAGCGCAAGGTCGAGGCGCGTGCCGCGGTCGCGGATTTCGTCGCCAGCACGGCGGCGGCCCAGCCGGCCAAGCTGATCATCGTGCGCACCAATGGACCGGACTCGCCCCATTTTGTGGCTGACCTCGCGGCGATCACGCGCCCGGGCGTGACCCTGATCAACCTGCCGAAAATCGAATCGGCCGAAGCCCTGCTCGCCGCGATGGCGGCGATCGAGGCCGCCGAGCGCGCGAACGCCGTGGTGCATCCCATCGGCGTGCTGGTGAACATCGAGACACCCCGCGCCCTGGCCCAGGCGGCCCACATCGCCAAGGCCCACCCGCGGGTGGCGGGGCTGCAGCTGGGGCTGGGCGACCTGTTCGAACCGCATGGCATCGACCGCACCGATCCGCGCAATGTGCACGCGGCGATGTTCGCCCTGCGCATGGCCGCCGCGCAGGCGGACGTGTTTGCCATGGACGGCGCCTTCGCCGCGCTCGATGACGACGCGGGGTACCGCGAGGAAGCCTTGATGGCGCGGCGACTCGGCTTCGTCGGCAAGAGCTGTGTGCATCCACGCCAGGTGCCGTTGGCGAACGCGGCGTTCGCGCCGACGCCGGCGGAACTCGCCATGGCGCGCCGGATCGTCGAGGCCGCGCGGGCAGCGAGCGCGCAGTCGCGCGGCGCCTTCGTCGTCGATGGCCGCATGATCGACCCGCCGTTCCTGAAGCGTGCGCAGGCCCTGCTTGCCACTGCGCGGCGAACGGACTGATGGGTCGGCCCGACCGCGTCGGTCCGGCATCACGTTCCGGCCTCGTCCCGCAGATGCTGCGCGCGTGGCTTGGTTTGCTCCTGCTCATCGTGCTGATGCCTTCGCATGCGCAAAGCCTGGCACCCCTGCGCGAGGGGAAATTGCCCCCGCTGGAGATCGGCAAGCCGCTGCGTGCCATCGCCGTGGTCGACGGACGGCCGCTGGCGATTTCCGACAGCGCCGCCTGGCACCTCGATCATGCCGGCAAGTCCTGGATCCGCCTGGCATGGCCGGCCGGCGTGGTGCCGCCGGCGGGCGTCATCGATGACGGCACGCATGCGTGGCTGTTGACCGCCACGAAAGCCGCCCGTGAGACCACCGGCGTTGCCCGGCTGCGTGCCAGTGACGAAAAGCTGCGGCTGCACGCGCTGCCGGCGTTGCCCACGCCGCTTCGCGATGCACGCGGCGCGTGGTCGAACGACAGCTTGTGGATCGCCGGCATCGGCCCGGATGGCAAGAGCCGACTGCTGCGGCTGTCGACCAGCACCGCCGGAGCGCGCTGGGAAGAATGGGCGGGTTGGCCGGGCGACGGCGTACCCAGTTCGGTGGTCGCCCTCGCCTCGGCCGTCTTCATCACCATACCCGACGCCTCGGGCGACACCGAAAAGCTGTGGCGCTGGACCCTCGACGCCGGCTGGAGCGAGCGCAGCCAGGTACCCGGCCGGCTGCTGCCCGGCTCCGGACACGCACTGGGCCAGGCCAATGCGGTCTACCTGCTGCGCGACTACGGGCAACCCCATGCGCCGGCTCGGCTGATGACGTTTCAGACCATCACCAACGCCTGGGCCAACCTGCCTGGCGCGACACCCGCCGGGGTGATCGCCGTTGGCGCCTGGCGGGATGGCCTGCTCTGGGCGCAGGGTGCCGCCGACGAAACGCATGTCGACGTCGGCTACGCCAGTGTCCAGTCCAGCAAGCTGCTGCTGCGCTGGCTGGACTGGATCGTGATCGTCGTCTACCTGATCGGCATGATCGGCATCGGCCTGTATTTCTACCTGCGCGAGAAGCGCAACTCCACCGCGAACTTCTTCGTCGGCGGGCGCAGCATTCCGTTCTGGGCCGCGGGCATCAGCCTGTACGCCACCAACACCAGCTCGATCAGCTTCATCGCCATCCCGGCGAAGGCGTTCGAGACCAACTGGCAGTACCTGACCAACAACCTGATCGCCGTGATCGGCCTGATGTTCGTGGCGGTGTGGGTCGTGCCGCTGCTGCGCCGGCTCGACCTGATGTCGGTGTTCTCCTATCTGGAGACGCGCTTCCACCCGGCCATCCGCATGCTCGCCAGCGCCCTGTGCATCGTGATGCAGATCGGCAGCCGGATGAGCGTGATCCTGTTCCTGCCCGCCCTGGCGATCGCCACCATCACCGGCATCGACGTGACCTGGAGCGTGCTGATCATGGGCGGCTTCACCATCCTGTACACCACGCTGGGCGGCATGAAGGCGGTGATCTGGACCGATTTCGTGCAGGTGTTCGTGATGTTCGGCGGCGCGCTGTTCGCGATCGGCTTCATCATCTACCACGTCCACGGCGGCGTGCCCGGCTTCGTGCACACCGCCATGGCCGAGCACAAGATGCACCTGCTGGATTTCAGCTTCGATCTGACCAAGGCCACCGTGTGGGGCTTCATTTTCCTGGTGCTGTTCGACGTGGTGCTGACCTTCCCCAAGGATCAGGTGCTGATGCAGCGGATCCTGTCGACGCGTTCGGACAAGGAGGCAGGCCGTTCGGTGTGGACCTTCGCGGCGATGATGATACCGGGCGGCTTCGTCTTCTACCTGATCGGCACGGCGCTGTTCGTGTATTACAAGTCGCATCCCGAGCGGATGAACCCGACGCTGCCGATCGACGCCACCTTCCCGCTGTTCATTGCGGCAGAGCTGCCGATGGGCGTCACCGGCCTGATCGTCGCCGGCATCTTCGCCGCCGCCATGTCGACGTTGTCCAGCATCATCAACAGCGTGTCCACGCTCGCGTCGGTGGACTTCTATGAAAAGCTCGCAAAGAACCCCACACCCAAGCGCAGCGTGCTGTTCGCGGAAGTCGCCGGCGTCGCGGTGGGGCTGCTCGCCATCGGGCTGGCGTTGCTGCTGTCGCGACTGGACATCCATTCGCTGTTCGACGTATCGATCGAACTGGCCGGCCTGCTCGGCGGCGGCTTCGCCGGCGCCTATACCCTGGGCATGTTCACCCGCCGCGCCAATGCGCCGGGCGTGGCAATCGGCATCGGCAGCAGCATCTGCCTGACCCTGGTGGTGTGGTGGTTCAAGCTGGTGCACCCGTATTTCTATCTGGCGATCTCGATCCTGCTGTGCATCGTGATCGGTTACCTGGCGAGCCTGTGCTTCCCGCCGTCCGCGCGTTCGCTGAAGGGGCTGACCGTGTACGCCGATCGTGGTGACTGAAATCGCGTTCGCGAGCGCCGCCGCCTGTCGCCGGTCTGGCAGGGGTGGCCGGCGCGGATCGTCAGCGATTCCCCTGCGGCTTTTCCAGCTCGGCCGCGGTGCGGCGTTCACCGGTGCGCTGGTTGACCTTCACGCGCCACGGGTAATGGTCGCCCTCGCCGCCGGCATCGACCGACTGCAGATGGTTGGTGACCGCCTTGCGCCACGCCGTGCCGTTGTTGGCATTGCTCATGTGCGGGGTCTTGGAATGATGAAAGGCCACGTCGCCACGCCCCATCGGACATGCCACCGCGCGGCTTTCGTCCACGTCGCAGACCAGCAGGTCGCTCTGCACGCCAGGCACCGGACGATGCACGATCACACCGTCGGCATGCCCGCGGTCGATGAAATGCATGCAGCCGTTGACCGTGTCCACCGCCTGCAGCGGAATCCAGCCGGTGATGCCACGGTCGTCGAGATTGCGACCCCAGTAGCCTTCGTCCTGGTGCCATTCGGTCGGCGCGCTCTTGCCCGGCGGCTTGCCCAGGAACTGGTCGTACCAGAACACCATGTCGCGCTTCATCAGGCTGCTGGCGAACGTGGCCAGCCATTGCCGGTACGGCTGCGCGGCGATGTCCGCCCAGACGTACGACGGGGAGGACTGGACGATGCGGAACGAGCGCTTGTCGCGATCCTCGCTGGCGTTCCACGCCCAGTCGTTGGCCAGGCGATCCTTCTCGGCGATGAGCGTGTCGCAATGCGCCTCGATCTGGTCGAGGGCGGCTTGCGGAATCGCGTCGCGCACGACCAGATAGCCGTGTTCGCGGAAAAAGGCGATCTGTGCTTCGCTTGCAACGGGATAATGCATGAGCGGCTCCGGACGCTTGATCGGTCGCCGCATTGTTCGCCCGTCGCTGTGGCGGGCAAAGCATCCGGCGCTATCTTCAAACCATTCCGAAAGTGATGTTCGCAATCACCGCAGGAGGCTTTTGGATCATCATGCAGTTGGCTGCAACCCTATAGCGAGGCGCCGTGGAAACCCAGTTCCTGCATACCTTCATCACGATCGTCGATCAGGGCTCGATGGCCGCCGCCGCGCGTGTGTTGAACATCACCCCGGCGGCCGTGGCGCAGCAGATCCGCACACTGGAGCGCGAGATCGGCACCACCCTGATCGCCCGCGTCGGTCGCACGGTAAGCGTCACCGAAGAGGGCTCGCGGATCCTGCAGCGTTCGCGCGACCTGCTGCGCAACGTGGCCGACCTGCGCAGCGTGGCCAACGAAAACGGCGTGTCCGGCGAGCTGCGCCTGGGCGCCTGCCCCACCGCGCTGGCCGGCCTGCTGCCCGATGTGCTGGCGCGCCTGGTCGAGACGTTTCCGCAGATCAACGTGTTCATCAAGCCGGGCTACTCAGCCGAACTCTACCGTGCGGTGGAGGCCGGTGACCTCGACGCGGCGATGGTGTTGCAGGCGCCGTTTGCCCTGCCCAAGACCTGCGAGTGGCTGCTGCTGCGCGAAGAGCCGCTGATCGTGCTGGCGCCGGAGAGCATGGCCAGGCGCGATCCGCACGAGCTGCTGGCAACGGAGCCGCTGATCCGCTACGACCGCAATCAATGGGGCGGTCGCCAGGCCGACGAATACCTGCGTTCGCACGGCATCGTGCCGCGCGAACGGTTCGAACTCAATGCGCTCAACGCGATCGCCGTGATGGTCGACCGCGGCCTCGGCGTATCCCTGGTGCCGGACTGGGCCCACCCGTGGCCCGAAGGCGTGCAACTGGCGCGCATCCCGCTGCCCGCGCCGTCGGTGCCGCGGCGCATCGGCATCGTGTGGTCGCGCTCCAGCGTGCGCGTGCGACTGGTCACCGTGTTCCTGCAGGAAAGCCGCGAGGCGATGCAGGCGCGTCCGCGCTGAACCGGTTCGGTACGCCTGACGTGACATCCGTGTTGCGTCGCAACAAACATTTGCTTCGCTCGTAAGCAACAAAAACTAGCCTCTGAACATAGGGCGCGCTGGTTCCTCGTGGACGGCTAACCGCATAGGCTCGCCGGGAATCAGCAAAAAGCTGCCGGGACGCCGGGGAGAGCGTGCCAACGACGCACACCGAAGATCGACTTCAGTCGCACTGCACGGACCCGTCCGTTCGGATGTCCGCGCCCACCAACACCACGATGAGACACGCCATGATCAAGCCCCTCGCCGCAGCGATCAGCAGCATCCTGTTGTTCTCCGCCCTGTCGGCCGGCGCCTCGGCGCAGGACGCTCCGCCCGCCGGCAGTGCCGCGCCGGATGCGGTCAAACAGGATGCGAAGAAGAAGGACAACAAGGTCATCGACCTGAACCGCGTCATCGTTACCGGCACGCGCAGCCCGAAGGCGGTCGACGAGATCCCCGGCGCGATCACCGTGGTGTCCAAGGAGGAAATCCAGCACACCCTGCTGGTCACCGAGGACGCGACGGCGGTGCTGGCACGCACGGTGCCGGGCTATGCCGAATCCTCGCAGGCGATGAGCAACACCGGCGAGACGCTGCGCGGACGCATCCCGCTGCGCCTGTTCGACGGCATTCCGCAGGGTTCGCCGCTGCGCGAAGGCACCCGCAACGGCACCTTCACCGACATGGGCATCATCGGCCGCGTCGAGGTGATCAACGGCCCGTCCGCCTCCGAAGGCATCGGCGCCGCCGGCGGCATCATCAACTACATCTCCAAGGTGCCGACCAAGGAAGGCAACGAGACCACCATCACCACGCGCTACCAGACCCAGGGCCACGACGGCAGCGAAGGCTGGAAGACCGGCGTGACCTTCGCGCGCAAGCAGGATGCCTACGACCTGCTGGTGGCCGCCTCGTACATCGACCGCGGCATCTCCTACGACGGCAACGGCCGCCGCATCGGCATGAACACCAGCGGCTCGCTGGCCGACTCCACCTCGAAGAACCTGTTCCTCAAGGGCGGCTTCAATTTCGGCGAGGGCGGTACGCAACGCCTGCAGGCGACCTACAGCCACTTCAAGATCGAGGGCAAGGGCAACTACGTGCAGGTGCTCGGCTGCCGCGGCCCGGACGACGATCCGCCGTGCGAGGTGCCGCGCACCAACACCTCCGAGAAGGGACACATCTTCGGCTCCAAGGATGCGTTCAACGACTTCGAGCAATACAGCCTGGAGTACAGCCACAGCGACTTCTTCGGCGGCTCGCTGGACATCAACGTGTACAAGGCCGACCAGGCGATGCGCTACCTGCCCGAGCTCGACCCGGCCAAGCAGGACCCGCTGTTCGCGCCGTTGGGCACACTGTGGGAGCAGTCGGAGATCGATTCGCACAAGAAGGGCATCCGCACCTCCTGGACCCGTTCGGACCTGTTCAACGTGGAGGGCCTGGAGCTGCACACCGGCATCGACTTCGGCAAGGACCAGGCACAGCAGCGACTGGCGCTGACCAACCGCCTGTGGGTGCCGCCGATGAACTACAAGAGCACCGCGCCCTATGCCCAGCTGTCGTGGGATATCGGCCCGTTGACGATCAGCGGAGGCTATCGCCGCGAGAACGACAAGCTCACCGTCGCCAGCTACAACTCGACCTACTACAACAACCGCGTGTTCGTGCAGGGCGGCGGCGTGAAGTACACGGAGAACCTGAAGAACGTCGGCGCGATCTGGCGCATCGGCAACGAGTGGTCGGTGTACGCCGCCTACAGCGAGGGCTTCACCCTGCCCAACATCGGCATCCCGCTGCGCAACATCAACGTGCCCGGGCAGTCCGTCGACCGCATCAGCGATCTGGACGCGATCATCTACAAGAACAATGAAATCGGCTTCAACTGGCGTGGCGATCGCGCCTCCTTCGGCGCCACGCACTACATCTCCAAGTCGCCGTTCGGCGCCTCGCTGGCGATCAACCCGGACACCAACGACTTCATCCTGTCGCGCGCGCCGGTACGCATCGAGGGCACCGAGGTCACCGGCGAATTCCGCTTCGACGAGCAGTGGAAAGTCACCGGGCTGTATTCGCACATCACCGGCAAGACCTCGTTCTGGTCCGCCGACGCGGCCGGCCGGTATCCGGCAGGCGGGCTGAACAAGCCGCTGGGCGTACTCGACATCAATCCGGACAAGTTCGCCGCGGCGCTGACCTGGAAATTCCTCTCCAACGCGGATGCCACGCTGGGCTTCACCTCGCTGTTCGGCCGCCACATCTCCGGCAGCGATACGCGCTCCTACGATGGCGCCACCTACAGCTACGACGAACAGACCCACGGCTACACACTGTTCGACCTCGGCGTGAACTACGACATGGCGCGCTACGGCAAGCTGTCGCTCGGCGTCGAGAACCTGTTCGACAAGCAGTACGTGCTCAGCTGGTCGCAGCTTGCCGGCTACCAGAACTACTGGGCCGGCCGTGGCCGCATGACCTCGCTGACGTATACGATCACGTTCTGATCCCGCGTGACGTATACCGGTCGCGACGCCCCGTCCTCCCCGCGGCGTCGCGACCGCGGCGAGGACTCCCGATGATCGACGTACGCAACAACCCTGTCTGCAGGAACACCGTCTGGTCCAGGTTGCTGGCGGCGATGTTGCTGTGCGCGGCGCCGCCATCGTGGGCAGCCGCGGCAACGCCGCTGCCGGATTCCCGCCCCGGGGCGCAGGGCGTTTCCTCCGCGCGCCTGCAGCGGCTGCACGACTACATGCGCAAGGCCACCAACGCCGATGGCTACCTCGGCGGCGTCACGCTGGTGGCGCGCAACGGCCGCATCGTGGACTGGCAGGCCTATGGCCATGCCGACCTCGCCCGCCGCGAGCCGATGCGCAGGGACGCGATCTTCCGCATCTACTCGATGACCAAGACAGTGACCTCGGTCGCGGTGATGATGCTGGTGGAGGAAGGCAAGCTCACGCTGGAAGATCCGTTGTCGCGCTACCTGCCCGGCTTCGCCGCACCGCAGGTGCTCATCGGCGGCAGCATCGAGGCGCCGAAGCTGCGGCCGGCCGACAAGCCGGTCACCCTGCACGCGCTGCTCACCCACACCGCCGGCTACCCGGCCGGCCTGAAGGGCGACAAGCTGGCGGTCAGGCTGATGGAGCGCATCGATCCGCACGGTGCGAGCGACCTGCGCGGCTTTGCCGAGCGCATGAGCCATGTACCGCTGGCCGCCGATCCCGGTACCCGCTTCGGCTACGACGGCGCCTCGCTGGAACTGCTGGCGCGGGTAGTGGAAGTGGCCTCGGGACAATCGTTCGCCCGCTTCCTGCAGCAGCGCATCTTCGATCCGCTGGCGATGCGCGACACCGGCTTCAGCGTGCCGGCGGCACAGCGCTCGCGCGTGGTCGACCTCACCACCATGGACGAGGATGGCCGCCTGCGCATCGCCGACGGCCCCAGCGCCCGGCATCCCGGCGAACCGCTCAACGCCTACGACAGCGGCGCCGGCGGCCTGTATTCGACCGCCGGCGACTACGCCCGCTTTGCCCAGATGCTCCTCGATGGCGGTACGCTGGACGGACACGAACTGCTCGGCCGCAAGACGGTGGAGCTGATGCTGCGCAACCACCTCACCATGCTCGATCCGCCAGTCACCCAGTTCAGCGATGCCGAGGGTTTCGGCATCGGCGGCTACGTGGTGATCGACGCCGCGAAACGCGGCCAGCTCGGCTCGCCGGGCCAGTTTGGCTGGACCGGCGCGGCATCGACGTATTACAGCATCGACCCGCACGAACACCTGCTGGCGATCCTCATGCTGCAGCACCTGCCGCGCGAGGATGGCGGCAGGGATCTGCCGCGGATCAGCCGCAACTTCTACGATCTTGTCTACCAGGCGCTGCAATGACTTCGCCACGCACGGCTTTACCGAGTACCCGATGAGCACCGACCCCGATTCCCTCGATACACCAGCCACTGCGCCGGTGCGCTGCGAATACAAGTTCTCGCACGTCACCACCGGCCGCTACCTGCCCGTGCCCGGCAAGGCGCCGGGCTGGCCGTTCGCCGAGATCGGCCACTGGAAGATGGATGTCGACGGCTGCGTCGACGACTGGATCGCCGAGCTGACCGACTGGCGCCGCGAGCATCTCGTCCGCATCGGCTACGACGACGCCAACTACCGTCGCCCCGAGCTGCAATGGGCGCAGCGCAACTTCGTGCACGCACAGATGATGGTGGAGGATCGCTACTTCCATGATCCGGTCAGCGGCTGCTATACGGTCGACCGTTACCTGGACGATCTCGAAGCGCGTTTCGGCGGCATCGACAGCGTGCTGCTGTGGTTCGTCTATCCCAACATCGGCATCGACGACCGCAACAAGACCGACCTGGCGCACGACCTGCCCGGCGGCCTCGATGGTCTCAAGAGTGCCGTGGCCGATTTCCACCGTCGCGGCGTGCGCGTGTTCCTGCCCACCATGCCGTGGGATCACGGCACGCGCGAGCCGGAAGCCAGCGACTGGCAGGCGATCGCCGAACTGGTCCGCGCCGTCGGAGCCGACGGCATCAACGGCGATACCTACAACGGCGTGCCGCGCGCGTTCTTCGATGCCTGCGATGCCCTCGGTTGTCCGGTGGTGCTGCAGCCGGAATCCACCATCAGCTCCGAAGAACAACTGATCTGGAACGTGCAGAGCTGGGGCAAGAAGGCGCCGAACGAGGTGATCCCGCCGGTGGCCAAGTGGAAGTGGCTGGAGCCGCGCCACATGATCAACTACGAGAATCGCTGGGGCCGCGATCGCAACCACGACCTGCAATACATTTTCTTCAACGGCATCGGCTACAACGCCTGGGAAAACGTCTGGGGCATCTGGAACCAGCTGACCCCGCGCGACGCCGAAACGCTGCGCCGCATCGCCATGATCGAGCGCCGGTTCGCCAGCGCGATGGTCAGCAAGGACTGGCGGCCGTACGAACGCACGCTGCAGGCCGGCGTGTTCGCCAGCCGCTTCCCGGCGGACGGCCATACGCTGTGGACCGTGGTCAACCGCAACGAATACCCGCTGGCCGGCGAGCAGATGGCCGTTCCGCATCGTCATGGCACGCGTTACTACGACCTCTGGCACGGCGTCGAGCTGCAGCCGCGCATCGACGCCGATCGCACCGTGTTCGATTTCGCCCTGGAAGGCCGCGGCTTCGGCGCCTTGCTGGCGCTGGCGCCGGACGCTGTCATCGACGGGCTCGATGCCTTCCTCGATGGCATGCGCGAACGCGCGGCCGTGCCGCTGCGGTCGCTGTCGAACCAGTGGCGTTCGCTGCCGCAACAGCTGGTGCCGATCGAGGCCGTGCCGCCGGCATCCCGTGCACCCGCCGGCATGCTGGCCATTCCCGCCGGCAGCTTCGACTTTGCAGTCGGCGGCGTCGAGATCGAAGGGCAGACCTGGGAAGGCAACGACGTGCAGTATCCCTGGGAAGACAGCGCGCGACGCGGCCATCGGCACCGCCTGCAGATGTCGGCGTTCTTCATCGACCGCACGCCGGTGACCAATGCGCAGTACCGCGAATTCCTCCAGGCCAGTGGCTGGCGCCCGCGCGACCCGCACAACTTCCTGCGTCACTGGCGCGATGGCGCGCCGCCTCCGGGCTGGGACCACAAGCCGGTGACCTGGGTGTCGATCGAGGACGCGCGCGCCTATGCCGCCTGGGCCGGCAAGCGGTTGCCGCACGAATGGGAATGGCAGTACGCCGCCCAGGGTCACGATGGCCGGCTGTATCCGTGGGGCGACCGCTGGGACGCGACGATGGTGCCCGCCGTCAACCGTGGCCGCACGCTGAAGGCACCGGACGATGTCGACGCGCATCCTGCCGCGGCCAGTCCGTTCGGCGTGCTCGACCTGGTCGGCAACGTCTGGCAGTGGACCGACGAATACGTCGACGAGCACACCCGCGCCGCCATCCTGCGCGGCGGCAGCAGCTACCAGCCGCAAACCTCGCACTGGTATTTCCCGCAGGCATACCGGCTCGACCAGCACGGGAAATATCTGCTGATGGCGCCGTGCAAGGATCGCTCCGGCTGCGTCGGCTTCCGCTGCGCGATGGACGCGGCATGAGTGTCGGAGCAGCCCCGCGGGTGCAACTGCGCGGCCTGCTCGGCGACGCGCTGGACGCCAACCTGCACGGCCGGCTCAGCCATTTCATCGTCGACGAACACAGTCCCGCCATTGCGCTGTTCGCACCGCCGCGGCGCAGCGAAAATCGCGAGGGCGACTGGTACGGCGAGCATGCCGGCAAGTGGCTGGTCGCCGCCGCGAAAGCGGCCGCGCGCAGCGACGACAAAGGCCTGCGCGCGCAGGTGCTGCGCGTGGCCGACTACCTGGTCTCGATCCAGGAGGATGACGGCTACCTCGGCACCTATGCGCCGGATCATCGCTTCATGCGTCCGCAGCCGCCCAAGCCGGCCAGTTGGGATGGTGCGCCGAGCGTGCGCACCTGGGACATCTGGACGCACGCCTACCTGATCCTCGGCCTGCTCGAGGTGCACAAGCACTTCCCCACACAGCGTTATCTCGATGCCGCGCGACGGATCGGCGATCTGTGCCTGCACACGCTGACCGACGGCGGCATCGACATCACCGAACTGGGCAACCACCACGGGATGTCCGCCACCGTGCTGATGGACCCGGCCACCGAGTTGTACTTCGCCACCGCCGAGCCGCGCTACCTCGAACTCGCGCAACGCGTGCTGCAGCAGGCCGATGGCCAGCGCGACCTGGCCCTGCTCACGCGCGCACTGGCCGGCGTGGACGTATCCGCCATCGCCACCGGCAAGGCCTATCAGCTGGCGTGGAACCTGGTCGGCCTGGCCAAGCTGCACCGCGCCACCGGCAACGCCGAGTATCGGCACGCCGCGGAGCACGCGTGGCGAAGCATCCGCGAGCATCACCTCACCCTGGGCGGCGGCCCGTGGGGTGGCGTGGCGCATCGCTCGCGCGAGGTGTTCAACCCGGCCGGTGTGTTCAGTCCGTATGGCTACGTCGAAACCTGCTCGACGCTGGCGTGGATCCAGTTGAACCGCGAACTGCTGGCGATCACCGGCGAAGCGCGCTACGCCGAAGAGATCGAGCGCTCCGCCTACAACGACCTGCTCGGCGCGCAGGCGCCCGATGGCGAGGACTGGTGCTACTACGTGTTCCCCAATGGCAAGCGCGTGCACACCACCTACTGGCGCTGCTGCAAGTCCAGCGGCGCGATGGCGCTGGAGGAACTGCCCGCGATCGCCTGCACGCGTGGCGACGACGGCGCGGTCACCGTCAACCTCTACAGTGCCGGTGCGGCGAGTTTCGTGATGGACGACGGTGGCGAGCTGCGCATCGAACAGCACACGGCCTATCCGTATCCCGACGATGTCCGCCTGCGCATCGCCATCGACCGGCCGATGCGCTTTGCCCTGAAATTGCGCATCCCGTCGTGGGCCGCGGGCGCGACGCTGGCGATCAACGGTGCGGACGCGGCCGTCGCCGCGGTGCCGGGGCAGTACGCGGTGATCGAGCGCGAATGGCACGACGGCGACGAAGTGCTGGCGCGCTTTCCGATGCAGCCGCAGTTGCACCGGGCGATCAACCGCAACGTGCAGGAATCGCGCGCACCGGACGGCGAAACGGTGCAGCAGGAAGTGCTGCATTTCGAGTACGCCGCGATCACCTGCGGTCCATTGGTGTATGCCACCGGACTGATCGACGGCTTCAAGATCGAGGAAACCGTGCGCCTGCCCGACGCCGGGCAAGAGCAGTGGCTGGTGCTGCACTCCGGATCGACCGGCGACGTCCCACGCATTTCGCTCGATCCCGGCTATCGCGCGCCACTGGTGTTCACTCCGTACTTCAGCGCCGGCGGTCGGCACCACGGCAGCTGGCGGCTCAGCTGGTTGGCGCTGGCGCCGAAGCAGCACGCATGATCGTGGTCCTGCGCCGGTGCGTCGACGTCACACAAGAATTTGTGGCGCCAGAACATAGTCACCCCGGCTGTTTCCTGCCGGGGGCATGGTGCAGAGTGACTCGGCAACCTACATGACCTCCCCCATGGATGCGCCGCACATGGAAACCTCCTCCGCTGAGTCGCAAGCCGTCCGCCAGGGCCCGCTGGCCGGCGTGCGCGTGCTCGACCTGAGCGCCTACATCGCCGGGCCGTACGCCTGCTCGTTGCTGGCCGACCAGGGCGCGGACGTGATCAAGATCGAGCCGCCTGGCGGCGACAACCTGCGCCAGTACCCGTCGACGCTGCCCAGCGAGAGCCGCGCGTTTCTCGGCGTCAACCGCAGCAAGCGCGGCATCGTGCTCGATCTCAAGCGCGCCGACGACCATGCCGCCCTGCTCCGGCTGGTGCGCGAGGCCGACGTGCTGGTGCACAACTTCCGCCCGGATGTGCCGGAGCGGCTGCAGATCGGCCACGAGCAGCTGAACCTGATCAATCCGCGGCTGGTCTACTGCGCAATCACCGGCTACGGCGACAGCGGTCCGCTGAAGGACAAGGCCGGCTACGACCAGGTGCTGCAGACGATGACCGGCATGTGTGCGTTGCAAGGCAAGCGCGGCGGACCGCCGGAGATCATCTACGGCTCGGTGGTCGACTACTACGCCGCGGCGCTGCTGGCCGCCGGCGTGTCGTCGGCGCTGTACGAGCGCGAGCGCAGCGGGCTGGGCCAGTTCGTCGGCGTCTCGCTGCTGCGCAGCGCGCTGACCATGCAGTCGGCACGGATGATCTGGGCCGAGGGCGAGTCGCTCGACATCGGGCGCGACATGCGCTCCGGCGGCGTCACCGGCATTCATCCCACGCGCGACGGCTACATCTACATCTCGGCCAACACGCCGCACTTCTGGAAGGCGCTGTGCACGAAGACCGGGCTGGACGCGCTGGCCGACGATCCGCGCTACGACAGTGTGCGCAAGCGCGCGCAACACTTCGCCGAGATCCTGCCGCCGCTGCACGAGGCGCTTGCCGCCCGCGGTGCGCTGGAATGGGAGTCGCTGTTCGGCGACGACGTCCCCTGCGCTGCCGCGCGCCAGATCGAGGACATGTTCGACCACCCGCAGGTGCAGGCACAGGGCATCATCGACTCGTTCGAACATCCGGTGGTGGGCCGTTACCGCGGCGTGGCGCAGTCGATCCGGTTCGGCCGCACGCCGGGACCGCAACCATTCGCGGCGCCCGTGCTGGGACAACACACCGCCGCCGTGATCACTTCGATCGAGGGCGATGCAGGGAGTGCATTCGCGCCCGGTAATACGCGCAAGCGCTGACCACGAGTCGGCGATTCTCCAACGCGCGACGCGCATGCAGGGCCTGCAGAATCAGCGCGTCATTTTCCAGTGCAGCTGCCACGGCGCGAAGCGCGGCACTTCGACCAGACTGATCAAGACGGCCCGGCGGGTGGCTGGCAGCAGGAGCCGCAAGCCAACACGCCCTTGTTCATGCCGCCTCGACACCCGCCCATGCGATAACGGCCTGGCCCCGTCCCTGGCGCCGGATCGACCGGCGTCCGCCGCGATGGGAAGTGCTCCCTCAGCAAGGTGCCGGGTGATGAAAGACATCGAGAAAACCGGGCAGGACGCCGAAGCGGGATCGCCCGCTGCCGCCGACGAGGCGGAGGTCAGGGAATCGCTGAAGGAGGGCTCGGGCAGCGGTTTTGCGCTGTCGCGCGAAGAGCATCGCGACGTGCAGGAGAAATCGCCGCCACGGGCGGCGGTGCTGCACGAGGTCGTCCGGCACAGCGGTGATGAGGAGCTCAAGCGCAGCTTTGCCGCGCTGGCATGGTCGTCGCTGGCGGCGGGATTGACCATGGGTTTCTCGCTGCTGGCGCGCGGCGTGCTGCAGCGGCATCTCGCCGGCGTGAGCGCCGGTCACCTGATCGACGCGCTGGGCTACACGTTCGGCTTCCTCGCGGTGATCCTGGCGCGGCAGCAGCTGTTCACCGAGAACACGCTGACCGCGGTGTTGCCGCTCATGACCAAGCCGGGCTGGCGCAACCTCGCCCGCCTGCTGCGGCTGTGGTCGGTGGTGTTCGTCGGCAATCTGGTGGGCGTCTCGCTGTTCGCCTTCGGGCTGCTGCACATGCAGCAGTTCGACGCGCCGACCGGGCGCGCGTTTGTCGCCATCGGCCGCGAGCTGATGGCGAACACGCCATTCGAGATGTTCAGCAAGGGCATCCTCGCCGGCTGGATCATCGCGATGATGGTGTGGATGCTGGCGGCGAGCGAGCGCTCGAGGCTGGCGATCATCGTGATCTGCACCTACCTGATTGCCATCGGCGGCTTCACGCACATCATCGTGGGTTCGGCCGAGGCGATGTACATGGTGTTTGCCGGCGAGATCTCCTTCGCCGACGCCGTGCTGCACTTCGGCCTGCCCACGCTGGTCGGCAACGTGGTCGGCGGCAGCCTGATCTTCGGGCTGATCAGCCACGCGCAGGTCCGCAGCGGCGGCAACGAGACGGCGGAAATCAGCCCAACGCCTGCGGATTCAGCTGCCACACGGCGAAGTTCAGTGCCGCGGCGAAGCTGACCCAGCACAGATACGGCAGCAACAGTGCGCCCGCCAGTGGCCGAGCGCGCCAGAAGCCGACAAGCGTGGCGACGATCAGCAGCCACAGCAGCGCGATGTCGACGAACGCCAGCGCGCCGCGATGCCAGGCGAAGAACAGCCAGCTCCACAACGCATTGGCCGCCAGCTGGATCACGAACAGCGCGAACACGCCCCGCTGCCGGCGCCAGCCGCCTTCGCGCCAGACCAGCCACGCGGCGATGCCCATCAGCGCATACAACACCGACCACACCGGGCCGAACACCGACGCGGGCGGCGCCCACGACGGCTGTGCCAGTTGCTGATAGAAGGTGGCCGCCTGAACCGACGCCACCGCACCGATGGCCGCGGCGGCGAAGCTGAGCAGCAACCAGCCGACCAGCCCGATGACCTGTTTCATGCCTGGCATGTGACTCTCCCGATATCCGTGATCCGTTACGAACCGTGCGACACGCTGGATCCCTTGCTCGCACAGGCCGGGGCCACGCGGCGTGAAACCCGGCTGTTCCAGCGCCGATGCATCCGCTGCACGGCTTTCAACGTATCTGTCCTTGAACCGCAGACAGGCACGTTTTCCATGGACACCCCCCGACTCACCGCGATGGCGCCGCCTCCGCCGCTCGAGGCATCGACCGACGGCGTCGCCGATCGCGCCGGGCCGTCCTGGCTGATGCGCAGCGTGCGCCGCTGGTTCGATACCAGCGCGACGGTGGAGATCGACGAGCGCCGCGAGGACCGGATCGACTGGTTGCGTGCCGCGCCATTCGTCGCCATGCACCTGGCCTGCCTGGGGGTGATCCGGGTCGGCGTGTCGCCGATCGCGCTGATCGTGGCAGCGGCGCTCTACGCGGTGCGCATGTTCGCGATCACCGGCTTCTATCACCGCTACTTCTCGCATCGCACGTTCCAGACCTCGCGCGCGGTGCAGTTCGTGTTCGCCACCATCGGCGCCTCCTGCGTGCAGCGCGGCCCGCTGTGGTGGGCCGCGCATCATCGCCACCACCATCGCCACGCGGACACCGTGCGCGACCCGCATTCGCCGGGCGTGCATGGCTTCCTGTGGAGTCACGTCGGCTGGTTCCTGACCCCGCGCCATTTCCGCACCGACCTGGCGCGGGTGCCGGACCTGGCGAAATATCCGGAACTGCGCTGGCTGGATCGGTTCGACATCGCGATTCCGCTGCTGCTCGCCGTGGCGATGTACGGGCTGGGCGTGCTGCTGCAATACGTGGCGCCGCAGCTGGGCACCAGTGGCGGGCAGATGCTGGTGTGGGGCTTCTTCGTTTCCACCATCGTGCTGTTCCACGCCACGGTGACGATCAACTCGCTGGCGCACCGCTTCGGCCGGCAGCGCTTCGACACCAGGGACGACAGCCGCAACAACCTGTGGCTGGCCCTGCTCACGTTCGGCGAAGGCTGGCACAACAACCATCATTTCTTCCCCGGCTCCAGTCGCCAGGGCTTCCGCTGGTGGGAAGTGGACCTGACCTGGTACGGCCTCAAGCTGATGTCGATGCTGGGCCTGGTGCGCGGCCTGAAGCCGGTACCGGCCTGGGTGCTGGCCAGGGCGAGGCACTGAGCGATGCGCATCGCCGTGGTCGGATCGGGCATCGCGGGGCTGGCCTCGGCGTGGCTGCTGTCGCGCAGGCACGAGGTCACCCTGTTCGAGGCGAACAGCTATTTCGGCGGGCATACCCACACCCACGACGTGGAGCAGGCCGGCCAGCGCCATCGCATCGACAGCGGCTTCATCGTGCACAACCCGGCGCACTACCCGCTGCTGACGCAGCTGTTCGCGCAGCTGGGCGTGGCCTCGCAGCCGACCACGATGAGTTTTTCGGTGCACAGCGAGGCCAGCGGGCTGGAGTACAACGCGGCGACGCTGGACACGCTGTTCTGCCAGCGGCGCAACCTGCTGTCGCCGCGCTTCCTGGGCATGGTGCGCGACCTCAGCCGGTTCTACCGCGAAGCTCCGGCGCTGCTGTTGCAACGCGACGACATGACCACGCTGGGCGATTACCTGCAGCAGCACGGTTACGGCGCAGCGTTCCGCGACGAGCATCTGATTCCGATGGCGTCGGCGCTGTGGTCGTCGCCGGCCACGCAGATCCTGCAGTTCCCGGCACGCTATCTGGTCCGGTTCATGGCCAACCACCAGATGCTGCAGCTCGGCGACCGGCCGCAATGGCGCGTGGTGAAGGGTGGCTCATCCAGCTATGTGGCGGCGTTGCGCGCGAACTGGTCGGTGCACGAGCGGCTGAACTGCGCGGTGCATTCGGTCCTTCGTCGCGGCAACGAGGTCGAGGTCGACAGCGCCGCCGGCGTCGAGCACTTCGACCAGATCGTGCTGGCCTGCCACAGCGACCAGGCGCTGCGCCTGCTGGTCGATGCCGGTGAGCGCGAGCAGTCGATCCTCGGCGCGATGACCTACCAGGCCAACGACACCGTGCTGCACACCGACGCCAGCGCTGCTGCCGCGCCGGCGCAAGGCGTGGGCCGCATGGAATGCCTGGTTGCCGCGCGATCCGGACGCGGCCTGCACGGTCAGCTACTGCATGAACCTGCTGCAGGGCATCGACTCGCCCGAGCCGTTCGTGGTCACGCTCAATCGCAGCGACGCGATCGATCCGACCAGGGTGCTGGCGCGCATGCGCTACCACCACCCGGTCCATACCCGGGCGTCGGTGCTGGCGCAGGCGCGCAAGGCGGAAATCCAGGGCCGGCGCCGCACCTGGTTCGCCGGCGCCTACTGGGGCTGGGGCTTTCACGAGGACGGCATGCGCAGCGCGGTGGAAGTTGCCGCGGCGCTGGGCGTGCACTGGTCGCCGGGTACCGAACCGATGCCGGCCACGGCACCGCGCGACGCGGAGCTGGTGGCATGACGATGAAGCCGGCCAGCGCGACGTTGCTGCTGAACAGCGCCGTGTATGAAGGCGTGGTGCGCCATCGCCGGCACGCGCCGCATGCGCACGCATTCGAGTACCGCATGGCGCAGCTGTACCTGGACCTGGACGAGGTCGAACAGGTGTTCAGCAAGCGCTGGCTGTGGTCGACCACGCACGGCAACGTGGCGCAGTTCCGTCGCAGCGACTATCTCGGTCCCGCCGACATATCTTTGTCCGAAGCCGTGCGCCGCCGCGTCGAGCAGGCCACCGGCCAGCGCCCCGTCGGCCCGGTACGCCTGCTTACTCACCTGCGCTACTTCGGCCTGGTGTTCAACCCGGTCAGCTTCTACTACTGCTACGCCGAAGACGGACAGACCCTGGTCGCCGTGCTCGCCGAGATCACCAACACACCGTGGAAGGAACGCCACGCCTACGTGCTGCCGATCGAGGGCGCGCAAGTCCACGGCCGCGCGCTGCACTGGGCGTTTGCCAAGACCTTCCACGTCTCGCCCTTCATGCCGATGGATTGCGCCTACGACTGGCGCTTCACCGTCCCTGGCGATGACCTGCGGGTGCACATGAACGTGCTCCACGACGGCGTGCACACGTTCGACGCCACACTCGATCTGCAGCGCCGTGCGCTGACCGGCGGCTCGCTGGCACGCGTGCTGTGGCGCTACCCGCTGATGACGGCCCAGGTGGTCGGCGCGATCCACTGGCAGGCGCTGCGCCTGTGGCTGAAGCGCAACCCGGTGCACGACCATCCTTCGCCGCACTCTGATTGAAGACATCCCCCGAGGTCCGCCATGAACGACATCGCCACCACCATCACGGGCCAGCACGCCTCGCCCGGTGCCGTCGACCGCTTCCTGCGCCAGCAGCTGCTCACCCGGATGCGCGGCCTGCGCCATGGCCGGCTGGTGCTCCAGGATGCCTTCGGTGCGGTCGAACTGGGCGAGCCGGCCAGCGCGCATCCCCAGCTGCAGGTCCACCTGCAGGTGCTGGACGCAGATTTCTATCGCGCGGTGGCGCGCCACGGCAGCGTCGGCGCCGGCGAGTCGTACATGGATGGTCAGTGGCGTTGCGACAACCTGGTCGGCCTGATCCGCTGCTGGTTCGCAACCGCGACCTGCTCGACGGCATGGAAAGCGGACTGGCCCGGCTCGGCGGCATGGCGATGCGAGGCTGGCATGCGCTGCGCCGCAATACGCGTGACGGCAGCCGGCGCAATATCGCGGCGCATTACGATCTCGGCAACGACTTCTTCAGCCTGTTCCTGTCGCCGGACCTGATGTATTCCTCGGCGATCTGGGCCGAACCGACGCGACACGCTGGAGGATGCGTCCGCACGCAAGCTGGAGCGGATCTGCCGCAAGCTGGACCTCAAGCCGACCGACCGCGTGATCGAGATCGGCACCGGCTGGGGCGGCTTCGCGCTGCATGCCGCGCAGCATTACGGCTGCCATGTCACCACCACCACGATCTCGCGCGAGCAGCATGCGCTGGCCAGCGAACGGCGTCGCCGCGGCCGGCATGGGCGCGCGCGTCGAGCTGCTGCTGAAGGACTATCGCGACCTCGACGGCCAGTACGACAAGCTGGTCTCGATCGAGATGGTCGAGGCGATCGGCGCGCCGTATCTGGACGTCTATTTCGGCAAGCTCGGCAGCCTGCTGCAAGCCCGATGGCCTGGCGCTGGTGCAGGCGATCACCATCGAGGACCACCGCTACGCGCAGGCGCTGAAATCGGTCGACTTCATCAAGCGCCACGTGTTTCCCGGCAGCTTCATCCCGTCGATCAACGCGCTGCTGGCGGCGAAGACCCGCGCCAGCGACCTGGCCCTGACCCAACTGGAGGATTTCGGCAGCTCCTACGCGCTGACCCTGAAGGCGTGGCGCGAGCGCTTCATGGCGAAGCTGCCGCAGGTGCGCGGGCAAGGTTTCGACGAGCGCTTCATCCGGATGTGGGAGTTCTACCTGGCCTATTGCGAAGGCGGCTTCCGCGAACGCTCGATCGGCGTGGCGCACCTGTTGATGGCCAGGCCCGGCAATCGTCGCGCCACCCTGCTGCCGGAGATCAGCCGCCACGTGGAGCTGACCGCGTGAGTTTCTGGCTCAGCCTGCTCGGCTACCAGGCGGTCTGGTTCGCCGCGGTGATCGGTGCCGGCCACGGCCTGGTCTGGCCGGGCGTGCTCGGCATGCTGACCTACGCGCTGGCGCAACTGGTGTTGGCAAGGAACCTCCGCGTCGACCTCGGCCTGATGTCGGCGGGACTGGTGTTCGGCTTCCTGCTGGACGGCGCGATCATCCGCGCCGGCCTGGCCAGCTACGCCAGCGGCTGGCCGGATCTGCAGCTGGCGCCCGCGTGGATCCTGGCGTTGTGGATCACCTTCGCGCTGACCTTCAGCCAGTCGCTGCGCCATCTGCAGCAGCGCTTGTGGCTGGCCGCGTTGCTGGGACTGGTCGGCGGTCCGCTGGCGTATCTCGGCGCGGCGCGCGGCTGGCACGTGGTGAGCTTCGCCGAGCCGACGTGGCGCGCCGCTGCTGGCGCTGGCGATCGGCTGGGCACTGGCGACGCCGGCGCTGGCCTGGCTGGCACGCCGCGGCACGGCCGCGCCGCATGCAAGCGTCTCCCACCGACCGACACGAGGAGCGTCCGCATGAGTGTCTGGTGGCCCTTGTTGATCGTCTGGCTGCTGGCGGCGGCCATGATGACGCTGGGCTGGCAATGGCAGCGCAGCCACGCCAACGCTGGCATCGTCGACGTGCTGTGGGCGGCCGGCGTGGGCGGCGGCGCCGTGCTGCTGGCGCTCATCGGCAGCGGCGCACCGTGGACCCGGGCCGTGCTGGCGCTGCTCGGCGGCGCATGGGGTGTGCGTCTGGCCGTCCATTTGTGGCGACGGATGCGCGGCGAGCCGGAGGACGGCCGCTACCAGAGCCTGCGCGCGCACTGGCACGGTGCGCAATGGAAGTTCTTCGCCTTCTTCCAGTTCCAGGCCTTGCTGATCGTGTTGTTCGCGCTGCCGTTCGTGGCCGTGTCGCGCAACCCGCAGGCATCCGGCCTGTGGCTGCCGGTGGCGGGCGCAGTCTGGCTGCTCAGCGTCGATCGGCGAGGCGATCGCCGATGCGCAACTGGCACGGTTCCGCAACGACTCCGCCAACAAGGGCCGCACCTGCCGCGACGGCCTGTGGCGCTACTCGCGTCATCCGAACTATTTCTTCGAATGGCTGCACTGGTTTGCCTACGTCTGCCTTGCGCGTCGGCTCGCCGATCAGCTGGCTGGCATGGTCCGGCCCGATCGTGATGTTCGTGTTCCTGCGCTGGATCAGCGGCATGCCGTACACCGAGGCGCAAGCCCTGCGCAGTCGCGGCGGGGACTATCGCGACTACCAGCGCACCACGTCGATGCTGATTCCATGGTTTCCGAAGAGGGTCGAAGCGATGAACGCCGCCACCACCGAACTGCCGGTCGGGCGCCCGGCGCCGGGCCTGCTGGGCATGGCCGAGCGCGGCCACCTTCCCGACGCCCTGCTGCGCCAGGGTATCCGCCGGCTGTGCGCACAACGCCTGCGCGAAGAACAGGCCGGCGGCCTCGACGCGCAGGCCGCGCGTTACGCCAAGCGCATCGCGATGCTGCGGCACAGCCCGGTGGCGATCCACACCGATGCGGCCAACGCACAACACTACGAGCTGCCGCCGGCGTTCTTCGAACTGTGCCTGGGCAGGCGGCTGAAGTATTCCGGCTGCTATTACCCGCGCGGCGACGAGTCGCTGGCGCAGGCCGAGGAGGCCATGCTGCGTCTGTATGGCGAGCGCGCCGAACTGGCCGACGGCCAGTCGATCCTGGAACTGGGTTGCGGCTGGGGTTCGCTGACCTTGTGGATGGCCGAACGCTATCCCGACGCGCGGATCACCGCCGTATCCAACTCCCATCCGCAGCGCGAGCACATCCAGGCGCAGTGCCGCAAGCGCGGACTGTTCAACGTGCGCGTGCTCACCTGCGACGTCAACGCGCTGGAACTGGACGCCGCGCAGTTCGACCGCTGCGTGTCGATCGAGATGTTCGAGCACATGCGCAACTACGAGATCCTGCTGCAGCGCATCGCCAGCTGGCTGCGGCCGGGCGGCAAATTGTTCGTGCACATCTTCGCGCACAAGACCGCGATGTATCCGTTCGAGACCGAAGGCGACGACAACTGGATGGGCCGGCACTTCTTCACCGGCGGCCTGATGCCGGCCTCGGACACCCTGCTGTGGTTCCAGTCGGCGCTGAACATCGAGCAGCGCTGGCATGTCGACGGCACGCACTACCAGCGCACTGCCAACCACTGGCTGGCCAACCAGGACGCCCGCCGCGAACAGGTGCATGACCGTGCTCGGCCAGGCCTACGGCGCGAAGGCTGCGCCGCTGTGGTTCCAGCGCTGGCGCATGTTCTGGATGTCCTGCGCCGAACTGTTCGGCTACGCCGATGGCCAGGAATGGCTGGTCGCCCACTACCGCTTCGTGCGGCCCTGAGTCCACGACTCATTCCTCACCTGCTTCCCGGAAAGCCTCATGAACCTTCCCAAGATCCTGCTGATGGCCTGTGCCGTGCTGATCAACACCACCGCCTGCGCCAGCGACCTGCCGCCGATCAAGCCCGTGGCGCAGGTCGACCTGCCGCGTTTCATGGGCAACTGGTACGTGATCGCCACCATCCCGACCCGCTTCGAGAAGAACGCCTACGATGCGATCGAGGTCTACTCGCTCAAGCCCGATGGCGACATCGCTACCTCGTTCCATTACCGCGACGGCAGCTTCGACGGCGAGAAGAAGAACATCCACTCCACCGGCATCGTCAAGGACGGCACCGGCAACGCGGTATGGGGCGTGCAGGTGTTCTGGCCGATGAAGGCGCAGTACGTCGTGGCGTATCTGAACGACGACTACAGCCAGGTGATCGTGGCGCGCGATGCGCGCGACTACATGTGGGTGATGGCGCGTACGCCAACCATTGCGCAGACGGATTACGACGCCTTGCTGAATCGGGTGAAGGCGCTCGGCTACCCGATGGAAAAGGTGCGCAAGGTGCCGCAAGGCACGTCCGCCGCCGCGCGATGATTCGTGCCTGCGCGCGTGCAGCGGACTGACGCGCGGCGCCAGGTCGGCGCGGGTGCAGGAAGAAATCAGTGCGCCGTCGATGGATCCGGCCGCGCCAACGAGACTGGCTCCCCGCTGGCGCGATCGCGGTCGTGTTGTCGCTGTACTCAGATCCGCGCGTGCAGCGGTGCGGTGAAGTGCGCGTCCTCGACGTCGCCGGTGTTGCGAGTCGCGTCGGGTTCGAAGATCAGCACCTCCGCTTCCTCGTCGGCGGCCGTGCGGTGCTCCTGCCCGCGCGGCACCACGACCAACTGGCCGGGGCCGAGCTCGACCACGTGGTCGCGGAACTCGACGCGAAATCTCCCGCGCCAGACCAGGAACATCTCCTCTTCCTGCTCGTGGACATGCCAGGGAAAGACGCCCTGCACCTTGACCAGCTTGAGCTCCTGGCCGTTCATGGCGGCAATCGTCTTGGGCCGCCAGTGTTCGTCGAACAGCGCGAATTTTTCCGCGATGTCGATTTTCGAGGGATTCGTGTTCATGTGCCGGCACCCGGATCAGTCAGGAAAGGGCGGACGATGCCGCCGCTCGCCAAGGATAGCGAAGCGCGCCCGCGCCGGCCCGCTAATCGGCCAGGCTGCCCATCGTCAGGTTCACGGTGGTTCCCGTCATCCCGCTGGCACCGTCCGACGCCATGAACGCCGCCATGCTGGCCACCTCGGCGAGCATCATGACCCGTCGCGGATGGGTCGTGCCGGCGAGATACGCCTGGAATTGCTCGTAGGTCATCGTCGATGCCTTGAGCGCGTGGACGCTTTTCATCGTGGCCGTTTCCGGAATGCCATGGGGGCGCAGGCTGACCACGCGGATGCCGCAGGGGGCCAGCTCGGCGGACAGTACATCCGCTCTCGAGTTTGGCGGCAGCGAACGGCGAAACGCCACATTCACTGTTCCCACAGTTAAAGCAGTAGATCATCTGCGCATTGACATCGCCATTTTGTCGCAGCAATATCACTCGTGGCTATGCAAGTAGTCGATCTACTGTTGTAGGAGTTGTGCGGCAGGTTGCACCCTGCCGCACCGGCTCAATACCCGATTGACGCTAACCAATAGAAGGACCAAACCGATGGCACTGTACCAAATCAGTTACGACCTCCGTAAGCAGCGCAACTACGAGGCGCTCTTCGAGCGCATCAAGGCGTATGGCAGTTGGTGCCACGCGCTGGAGTCCAGTTCGGTCATCTCCACGTCCCAGTCGGCGGTTCAGATCCGCGACAACCTGCTTCAAGCCATGGATGGAGACGACGGCTTGCTCGTTGCCCGCCTCTCGGGCGAAGCCGCATGGTATGGCCTCGGCGAGACCATCAGATCCTGGCTCAAGACGCAACTCGAAGGCGCTGCGGCGTAATCGACCTGGCGCCAGGGATGGCGCCGTTACCAACAAAAGAGATGGGATGAAACGGATGCGCCAGCCTCTACGCACACTCGCCGATATCCGCGTCGGCTACAGCTTCAGAACAAAGATCGAGAACGACGCGCAAGGTGACGTTCGAGTTCTTCAGATCAGCGATATCCGAAACACGACCACCCTTGATCCCCATGCATTGCCGTTGGTGCGGTGGACCGTCGCCAGCCAGCCACCGCTCTTGCGACGTGGCGACCTGGTCATGCCCGCACGTGGGGATCATTACGAAGCACTCGTCATAGAGAGTAATGAGCCCATGGTGGCATCCGGCCAGTTGTTCGTGATCGAGCCCAGATCGGCAGCGCTGCACCCTGGTTACCTGTGCTGGTTTCTCAATCAGCCCGAGTCGAGGACATACATGCTCAAGAATCGCGCCGGCAGCAGCATCCCCTCGCTGAGCCGAGCGGCCCTTGGCGACCTTCAGGTCACGATGCCCTCGCTGGAAATACAGCAGAAAATTCTCGATTTGGCGCAACTGTGGCGGTCGGGAACAGAGCCTGAGCCAGCAACTGCTTGCCAACCGCCAGAAGATGCTCGACGGCATCTACAGCAAACTTTTGGAGTCGTAACGAACATGGCCAATATGGATCAGAAAGAAATCAACACCGCGGTCTGGGCCGCCTGCGACACCTTCCGTGGCACCGTCGATCCCAGCATCTACAAGGACTACGTCCTGACCATGCTGTTCCTGAAATACGTCTCCGATGTCTGGCAAGACCACTACGACGACTACAAGAAGCAGTACGGCGACATCCCGAACTGATCGAGGAAATGCTCAAGAACGAGCGTTTCGTTCTGCCGCCCGAGCGCCAGCTTCTACGCGCTCCATGAGCAGCGGCATGAGCCCGGCAATGGCGAACGCATCGACAAGGCACTGCATGCCATCGAAGAGGCCAATATCGGCAAGCTGCGCGATGTCTTCCAGGACATCAGCTTCAACTCCACCAAACTCGGCGACGAGCAGCAGAAGAACGACATCCTGCGCCACCTGCTGGAAGACTTCGCCAAGCCGGAACTCAATCTACGCCCTAGTCGCGTGGGTACGCTCGACATCATCGGCAACGCCTACGAATTCCTGATCAAGAATTTCGCCTCCAGCAGCGGCAAGAAGGCGGGCGAGTTCTATACGCCGCCGGAAGTCTCCGCCCTGATGGCGCAGCTGATGGATCCGCAGGAGGGCGACGAGATCTGCGACCCCACCTGCGGCTCCGGCTCCCTGCTGATCAAGTTCGGCCGCCTGATCCGCAAGCGCTCAGGTTCACGCAAATACGCGCTGTACGGCCAGGAAGCCATCGGCAGCACCTGGGCGCTGGCCAAGATGAACATGTTCCTGCACGGCGAGGACAACCATCGCATCGAGTGGGGCGACACCATCCGCAACCCCGAAGCTGCTCGATGGCGAAGGACAGCCAGCTCAAGCACTTCGACATCGTCGTCGCCAATCCGCCGTTCTCGCCTCGAAAAATGGGGCCACGAAGGCGCCGACGCCGACAAGTTCAGCCGCTTCCGCCGCGGCGTGCCGCCGCGTACCAAGGGCGACTACGCCTTCATCCTGCACATGATCGAAACGATGAAGCCGACGCACCGGCCGCATGGCCGTCGTGGTGCCGCACGGCGTGCTGTTCCGCGGAGCGGCCGAAGGGCGGATCCGCAAGAAACTGATCGAGGAAAACCTGCTCGACGCCGTCATCGGCCTGCCGGAGAAGCTGTTCTACGGCACCGGCATCCCGGCCGCCATCCTGGTCTTCCGCAAGAAGAAGGCGGACGACAAGGTGCTGTTCATCGACGCCAGCCGCGACTACGAGGACGGCAAGAACCAGAACCTCCTTGCGCGATGACCGACCTTGAAACATCCTCGACACCGCCAAGGCACGTACCAACGTCGACAAATACGCCTACCTGGCCAGCCCGGCGGAAATCGCCGAGAACGACTACAACCTCAACATTCCCCGCTACGTCGATACCTTCGAGGAAGAGGAGGAGATCGACCTGATGGCCGTGCGCAAGGAGCGGCTGGAGCTGAAGGCCGAGTTGGCCAGGCTGGAAGAACAGATGGCGCACTATCTGAAGGAGCTTGGCTATGAGTAAGAAGGATCAAGTATCAACAACCTCGACTGGCGATGCGCTTGCCGCCTTCGAAAGCCAAGTCGTCCGCCGCACCTGGCACGAGGGCGAATGGTGGTTTGCCATCGTCGATGTGGTGGCGGCCTTGACCGATTCCGTTCAGCCAGAGGGCTATCTCAAGGATTTACGCAAGCGGGACGCGGGTTTAGCCGAAGGGTGGGGGCAAATTGCCTCCCCCCTTCGGCTGACCACGCCGGGCGGTGCGCAACTGCTCAACTGCGCCAACATGCAGGGCGTGCTGCGGGTCATCCAATCGATCCCCTCGCCCAAGGCGGAGCCATTCAAGCGCTGGTTGGCGCAGGTCGGCTATGAGCGCATCCAGGAGGTCGATTCAGCCAATTCTTTCGCTGCGCTGAACGAGGATCAGCGACGACTGATGCTGCGGGATGAACTCTCTCAGCACAACAAGCATCTGGCAGCAGCTGCACAGCAAGCCGGCGTCGAAACGCCGGTCGACTACGCCGTATTCCAGAACCACGGTTACAAGGGACTGTATGGCGGGCTGGGCAACAAGGAACTGCACGCGCTCAAAGGGCTGAAGAAGAGTCACAAGATCCTTGATCACATGGGTAGCACCGAACTGGCCGCCAACCTGTTTCGGGCCACCCAGACCGAAGACAAGCTCAAGCGCGACGGTATCAAGGGGAAGTCGGCGGCCAACCACACCCACTATGACGTGGGCGAGAAAGTTCGCCAGACCATTGCGGAAATCGGCGGCACCATGCCTGAGCACCTGCCGGTCCCCGGCAAAAGCATCCAGCAGATCGAGCGCGAAAAACGCAAGCACATCGGCAAGGACAAGCCATGAGCGCGCGCGACCCGTCCCACCCGCTGCCGCCCGGCGATCCCGGAGCCACCCCAGGCCAACGCGGCGAATTGGTGCTCTACCCCACCGAAGACGGCAGCGCCCGGTTCTACCTGCGCGCCGAACACGGCACCGTTTGGCTGAGCCAGGCGGAGCTGGCCGAGTTGTTCCAGACCTCGGTGCCCAACATCAACATCCACATCAAGAACGTGCTGGCCGAAGGCGAGCTGCAGGGCGAGGCAACTATTAAAGATGACTTAATAGTTCGCACCGAGGGCGGCCGGCAGGTGCGGCGCCCGCTCAAGCTCTACAACCTCGACATGATCCTGGCCGTGGGCTATCGGGTGAAATCCCCGCGCGGCACGCAGTTTCGCCAGTGGGCCACCACGCGCCTCAGGAATACCTGGTCAAGGGCTTCACATGGACGACGAGCGGCTGAAGAATCCCGCCGGTCCGGGACTACTTCGACGAGCTGCTGGAACGCATCCGCGACATCCGCGCGTCGGAGAAGCGCTTCTACCAGAAGGTCCGCGACCTTTACGCGACTGTCGTGGACTACGGCGACGACCCCGCCGCAGCCGGCCAGTTCTTCGCCGTCGGTGCAGAACAAGATGCTGTTCGCCGTCACCCAACAGACGGCAGCAGAAATCGTGTTCATGCGTGCCGACCCCAGTCAGCCGAATATGGCGCTCACCAGCTGGAAGGCCAGCCGGGTGCGCAAGACCGACGTGATCGTGGCCAAGAACTACCTCGCCGCGGCGGAGGTGGAGGAGCTCAACCGCATCGCGGCGATGTTCCTCGACTACGCGGAAGATCGTGCCAGGAAGCGGCAGGACATCCGCATGGCCGACTGGCGTCAGTACGTGGACAACTTCATCGCGTTCAACGAGCGGCCGCTGCTGAAAGGTGCAGGACGGATCAGCCACGGGCGCATGCAGCAGGTGGCGCATGAGCGGTATGCCGAGTTCGATGCGAAGCGGCGGCTGGCCGAGGCGTTGGCGGCGGATGTAGAAGATATCAAGGAGCTGGAGGCGGTGGAGAAGCGTGGCCGCAAGGGTGGCAAAGATGCTTCCTAAGGGATGGAAACGTTCAACAGTCCGCGATGCCTGCACGATCAAGAACATTTGCCATGCCTTTGAGTAGCGAGGAGCGTGCAAGCATGCCCGGTTCGTATCCTTACTTCGGACCGACGGGGGTGCTCGGTTATATCGACCACTATCGAATCGATGAAGAGTTCGCACTCGTTGGCGAAGATGGCGATCATTTTCTGAAGTTTCGCGATCGCCCAATGACGCTGATATTCAGCGGCAAAGCTAACGTCAATAACCATGCACATATCATCTGCGATTCCGAGGCATGCACCGCACGGTGGTTCCACTACTGGTTCATGCATCGCGACCTGACTGCCGTGCTCTCCCGCCAAGGTGTTGCACGGTACAAATTGACCAAGGCCGGGTTAGAAGAGCTTGACATCTGGCTTCCTTCCATAGAAGAGCAAAGGCAAATAAGCCTCGTACTTGGCACCTGGGACGAAGCCATCGCTACAACCGAGAGCGTCCTGACCAATCTTCGGCGTCAGAAGGATGCGCTGTTGCGAAGGCTATTCAAGCGCCGCCGTAACAATGACTCGGCCCATGTCTCTTGGGGATACGTCGACTTTGATCATGTGTTTGAACGCGTCACTCGCAAGAATGCTTCTGGGAATAGCAATGTACTGACGATATCCGGCGAACACGGCTTGATCAGCCAACGTGACTATTTCAAGAAGAATGTGGCGAGCGCTAATCTCTCCGGTTACACCCTTTTGCTGCAGGGCGAGTTTGCCTACAACAAGAGCTATTCCGCAGGCTACCCGATGGGCGCGATTAAACCGCTGACGCGGTACGACGCTGGCGTTGTATCCAGTCTCTACGTGTGCTTCCGTTTCCGCGACGGAATCGAGGCCGATCGTGATTTCTTCCGTCATTACTTCGAAGCCGGACTGCTGAACGATGAGCTGACCGGCATCGCCCAAGAGGGTGCGCGGAATCACGGTCTTCTGAATGTCGGTGTAGGCGACTTTTTCAAACTTCGCTTGCACATCCCTGTGGTGGAAGAACAGCGACGTGTTGCATCGATTCTCAACGCAGCCGAATTGGAGGAGCGATTGGTATCTGAGCAGATCCGAATCCTGCGCGATGAAAAGCAGGCATTGATGCAGCAACTGCTAACGGGCAAGCGCCGCGTGCATCTTCCCGAACCTGCAGAGGCGACCAACGCATGAACGACAGCGCCCCCGACACCCGCGAGCAATACAGCGCCCACTTTCCGGCCCTGCACCTACTGGCGAATCTCGGCTGGCGCTACCTGACCGTCGCCGAGTGCTTGGCGTTGCGCGGCAGCACCCGCGAAGTGCTGTTGAAGCCGCGCCTGATCGAGGTGCTGCAGAGTCGCCGTTTCGACTACAGGGGCGAGCGCTTTCCGCTCTCGCCCAGCGCGATTGACCAGATCGTGCGCGAGCTGTCCGCGCTGTCGATGGCGGAAGGATTGCTGGCGGCCAACGAGCGGCTCTACAACAAGCTGGCGCTGGGCATCACCGTGACCGAGTTCATGCCGGACGGCAGGAAGCACCAGCCGACCATCCCCATCATCGACTGGACCGACCCGGCCGCGAATTTGCTGGGACGTGACCGAGGAATGCGAGCTGCTTTCCACGCAGGGCACGCATCACCGCACGCCGGATTTCGTGTGCTACGTCAACGGCCTGCCGCTGGTGGTGATCGAGGCGAAGCGGCCGGAGTCCGGCCATACCGGCAAGGCGATGGTCACCGAGGGATCAGCCAGCACCTGCGCAACCAGCGCCAGGACGAGATCCCGCAGCTGTTCGCCTATGCCCAGCTGCTGCTGTCAATCAGCCAGACCGATGGCCGCTACGGCACCACGCATACGGCGACCAAGTTCTGGGCGGGCTGGCGCGAGGAGGAGTTCGACGAAAAGCACTTCGCAATCAAGAACCGTACCGTGCCCCTGGATACGCAGCACGCGTTGTTCGAGGGCAAGCCGGCGAAGTTGCGCGGCTACATCGAGGCCCTGTGGTCGCAGCCGATGCTGCCCACCGACCAGGACCGCCTGCTGGCGGGCCTGCTCACGCCCGCGCGGTTGCTGGAATTCCTGCGCGGTTTCGTGCTGTTCGACCGCAAGGTCGGCAAGCTGGTGGCGCGCTACCAGCAGTTCTTCGGCATCCGCGCCCTGCTCAACCGCATCGATGAAGCGCCCGGACGGCGGGCGCGAAGGCGGCGTCTGTGGCATACCACCGGCTCGGGCAAGAGCTTCACCATGGTGTTCCTGACCAAGGCGCTGCTGCTGCACCAAGCGCTGCAGGAATGCCGCGTGGTGGTGGTGACCGACCGCATCGACCTGGAGACCCAGCTGGCGCGCAACTTCATTACCGGCGGCGCCTTTGGCTCGGCGATCGCCACCCGCAAGGAGGGCGAAGGCGCAAGGTGACATCCGGGCGGGAACTGGCCAAGCGCATCGGCCATGGCACGGAGCGCATCACCTTTTCGCTGGTGCAGCAAGTTCAACACCGCTTCCAAGCTGCCGGAATGCCGCAACGATTCACCCGACCTGATCGTGCTGGTGGATGAGGGCCATCGCAGCCATGGCGGCGAAACCCACGAGCGCATGCGCAAGGCGCTGCCGAACGCGGCCTATATCGCCTTCACCGGTACACCGTTGCTGAAGGACGAAAAGACGGCAAACAAGTTCGGCCCCATCGTGCATGCCTACACGATGCAGCGCGCGGTGGAAGACGAAACGGTGACGCCGCTGCTGTACGAGGAGCGCGTGCCCGAGCTGGACATCAACGAGGAGCGGTCAACCGCTGGTTCGACAAGATCACTGCGGGCTTGTCGGCCGCGCAAAGTTCCGACCTCAAGAGGAAGTTCGCCGGGAAAGGCGCCGTCTACGGCGCGGCCAACCGCATCGAGCTGATCGCCTGGGATATCGCCACCCACTTCAACGAAAACATCAAGCAGCTGGATATCGGCCTCAAAGGCCAGGTCGCCACCGACAGCAAGCTCGACGCGATCCGCTACAAGCGGGCGCTGGATGACACCGGCCTGGTGACCAGCGCCGTCGTGATCTCCGCCCCGGACACGCGCGAAGGCAATAGCGAGATCGACGAAGACGCGATGCCGGAAGTGCAGAAGTGGTGGAAGCAGAACATTGTCGACAGAGCTCGATGCGGAGGAGTACGAGAAACAGGTGCTGCAGGACTTCGCCAGCGACGGCTCTCCCGACCTGCTGATCGTGGTCGACAAGCTGCTCACCGGCTTTGACGAGCCGCGCAACACCGTGCTGTATATCGACAAGCCGCTGAAGGGCCACAACCTGATCCAGGCCTGGCCCGCGTCAATCGCCTGCACGATGCCAAGCGTTACGGGGTGCTGGTGGACTACCGCGGCATCCTGAAGGAACTGGATATCGCAGTACGCGCGTACCAGGAGCTGGAAGAACGCACGCAGGGTGGCTTCGATCTGGCCGATCTTGATGGCCTGTATCAGGCGTTCAGCACCGAGTACAAGCGCCTGCCGGCGTTGCACGAGCGCCTCTGGTCCTTCTTCAAGAGCGTAGCCAACCGCAAAGATACCGAGCAATACCGGCAGATCCTGAAACCGCATTTCGTCAAGGGGGTCGATGACGACAGGAATTCGACGAGCATCAGAAGCTGCGTGACGATTTTTCGGCGGCACTGACCGAGTTTGGCCTGTGTTTGCAGACGGCGCTTTCGTCCCGCAGCTTCTTCGAGGATCAAAGCTTTTCCGAGGAGCTGATCCGCCGTTACAAGGACGATCTGCGTTTCTTTTCCAGCCTGCGCCAGATCGCCCGCGTGGACGCGATGGAGACGGTTGACTACAGCGTCTACGAGGAGCAGATCCGCAAGCTGGTGGACAAGCAGGTGATCGGCCGGGAAGTGCGCGACCCACAAGGCGTGTACCTGGTGCACGAACTGGGCAAGGTCGAGGATCCGCAGGAATGGTCCGAAGAGAAGACACGCAACGAAACCGACCTGATCAAGACGCGCGTGCGCAAGACCATCGAACAGGAACTGGCTGAGGATCCCTACGCCCAGAAGGTCTTCGGACAGTTGCTGCGGCAAGCCATCGCCGAGGCAGAGGCGATGTTCGATCACCCTCTCAAGCAATACGCGCTGTTCAAGGAGTTTGAACAGAAGGTCGAAGCGCGTGAGACGCCAGGCTTACCTTCCGTTCTCGATCAGAATCGACATGCCGCAGCGTATTACGGCGCGCTAAGACTGGTGTTGGGCGACGCGGCCTTTGCCGCAATGGGGGATTCGACACGCCAGGAGTATGTCGAATTGGCGCTGGCCATCGACGCGATCGTCCATCATGCGATTGCCGAGAATTCACTCAGTCCGCAGAACATCGAAGCGGCCGTGCGCAAGGCGCTGCTGCCGAACCTGTTTGCGCTGGTTGGCTTGGACCAGGCCAAAGCCGTGATCGATCAGGTCATCCAGATCCTGCGCGTGGGGTTGAGTCGTGCATGAATAAGCCTGTCGTGCCGGAAACCGGCTGGAGCTTCCATTACGGCTCGGAAATCGTCCATTTCGCCGTGCGCCGCCAGACCCGACGCCGGAGCAACAGCATCATCATCCATGTCGAGCCCGAGGGTACCGTCGTGGTGGATGCTCCCGTCGAGGCATCGCGCGCCGCCATTCTCGCGGCCGTGCGCAAGCGGGGCCGTTGGATTCAGGGACATCTGGGCGGATTCATCCCCCGTCGCGCTCACATACTTCCGCAGGAGTACGTGAGCGGCGAGTCCGTCATGTACCTCGGTCGGCGCTACCGGCTTAAAGTCATTCCGGCTGATGCTGCAGAAAAAGGCGTGAAATTGCGTGGCGGTTATCTGGAAATTCGGTCGACCGGTTCGGGGCACCGGGATCCGCGATGTGATGGAAAGGTGGTTTAGAGCACGAGCCCGGATGGTCTTTGCAGAACGGATGGAGTCCATGTTGTCGGAACTCCGCTGGAGGCGGCCGTTGCCACCCACACGGCTTCAAGCCATGAAAGTTCATCGGGGGAGCTGGTCTCCGACCGGGCGATTGACGCTCATCCCTGGCTGGTGAAAGCCCCGCGGGAATGCATCGACTACGTCATCCTGCATGAGCTCTGTCACCTCAAGGAGCATAACCACGGCCCGCGGTTCTTCAGGCTCCTAGAGAAGCACATGCCGCCGTGGCGTGAGAAGAAAACCCGCCTGAACGAACTCGCCGAGATCATTCTCAACGCGTAGTAAAGTTGTAGCCGTCGCACCTTTTCGATCATCGCCCAGATCCGGATTCGCAGGCAGCAATAACGTCGATTCGCATTGTTCACTCGTGCAGCGTCGCCTGCGGCACATCCTCCGAACCTTCTTCGCGATCCCGATACAACGCCCTCCGCACCAGAGCATCAGGATGATCGGGGTGGTCAGGGTGGGGAACACGACGATCAGGATCTCGTAGAAGACCGGTCGGCCGAGAAGCAGGTGATCGAGCCGGCCAGCATGAAGAACGTGCCCAGCGTGGCGCCGAGGGTGGGTGCATGCACGCACCAACAGAAGTTCTTCGGGCGCAGCAGGCCGAGCGAGCCGACGAAGGCGGGCGGCGCGCCCAGCAGCACGAAGATCGCCACCAGGATCGCCGCTCACGGCGGCAGTGCGTCGAGGTGGTTCATTCGATCACCTCGGTTTCACCGCCGAATCGCGGCGCGGCCTGAGCCCGGCGGCACCGCGCCGCGCATCGTGCAGGCCGTGCCCGGCGACATCCTGGTGGTGCGCGCGCCGGATGCGCCATGATTCCGGGCAAGCCATCGCGTGCATTTCGACTCCGACGGGCTTAAGCACTTCGTAAGCGGAGGAATGGATAATCCCGGCACGCCGAGAGGTTATGGCCATTCGGGCCCCACGTTGTTGTATCCATGATCGAGGGAAACCGCCCGTGCACATCATCCTGGTCGAAGACGATCCGCAACTCGGCGCGGCCATCCAGCGCGCACTGGAGCGCCTCGCCTATACGGTCAGCTGGCTGCGCGACGGCCGCGAGGCGCTGATCGCCCTGCGCGACGAGACCGCCGACCTGGTGCTGCTGGACCTGGGCCTGCCCGGCAAGGACGGGCTCGAGGTGCTGGTCGAGGCGCGACGCACCCACGTCAGGACGCCGGTGATCGTGATGACCGCGCGCGACGGGCTGGATGCGCGCGTGCGAGGGCTCGATGCGGGGGCCGATGATTACCTGATCAAGCCGTTCCACCTGGAGGAACTTGGCGCGCGCATCCGCTCGCTGACCCGCCGCGCGCAGGGCCTGGCCGCGAACCGCATCGAAATCGGCGCGCTGAGTCTCGACCTGGGCACGTCCGAAGTGCTGTTTCGCGGCGAGCGGATCGAACTGACCAAGCGCGAGTTCTCGCTGCTGCAGATCCTGATGGAACGCGCCGGAAAACTGGTGCGTCGCGAAAGCCTGATCAACTCGCTGTATGGTCTGGACAACGTGGTCGGCGACAACGCGCTGGAGGTGCTGGTGCATACGCTGCGCAGAAAACTCAGTTACGACACCGTCCGCACGGTGCGCGGATTCGGCTACATGATCCCGCGGGAGCCGAATGATCCGGTCGAGCCTGCGCGGCCGGCTGCGCTGGCTGATCATCCTGGTGATGATCGCGGTGCTGTTGCCGCTGGCGGTGCTCAGCTTCCGGCGCACCATGCAGGAGGTCAATGAACTGTCGGATGGAAGGCTGGCGCAGTCCGCACGCACGCTGCAGGTCATCATCGGGCAGCAGGGGGCACCCGCACTGCGCGGTCGCGACCGGCAAGACAAGCTGGTGCCGATCGAGGCACCGGAAGTGCCGGCCATGCGGCGACGCGGTCATTCATTCGAGTCCGAGGTCGGCTTCCAGGTGTTCGACGCCGCCGGTCGGCTGGTCATGGCCACCACCAACCTGGCGGCGTTGCCGGCACCGCAGGCCGGCGCTGCCGAATTCCGCGACATCGAGGCCGGCGGTTATCGCTGGCGCCTGTTCACCCTCCAGGACACCGCCGATGGCGTGGTGATCCGCACCGGCGAGCGCTACGACAGCCGCCACGACATCCTGCGCGCGTTGTGGTTCGACCATGCCCTGCCGTTGCTGATCGGCTTGCCGTTGCTGGGCCTGCTGGTGGGCTGGGCGGTGCGGCGCGGGCTGCGCCCGCTGGAGTCGCTGACCGGGGCGCTGGCCTCGCGTCCGCTGGGCAGCCGCGAGCCGATCGTGCTGGCCGATGCGCCGATGGAGCTGCGGCCCGTGCTCGATGCGCTGAACGGGCAGCTGCAACGTCTCGCCGACGCGCTGGAACGCGAGCACCGCTTCAGCGCCGACGTCGCGCACGAGCTGCGCACGCCGCTGGCCTCGATCATGCTGAACATCGAAAGCGCCACCGCCACCCGCGATACCGCCGAGGCGACGACAAGCCTGGCCGGTGCGCGACACAACGTGGCCGCGCTGGCGCGGCGGGTCGAACAGTTGCTGGCGCTGGCGCGGCTGGAATCGGGCATGGCGTCGGAACAGCGCCAGTCGATCGACCTGGTCGACGTGGCCATCGACGTGATCGAGGAACTGACGCCGGTGCTTGCCGATTGCGGTGCGGAGCTGGGCTTCATCCACGACAACCAGGCGGTACGGGTGCGCGGCCACGAGGCCGGCGCTCGGAGCCTTGCTGCGCAATCTCGTCGAGAACGCGATGCGCCATGTGCCGGCCGGCGGCCAGGTGCAACTTGCCTTGTCGCAAGACGCGAAGGCCACCGTCATCGAGGTGGCCGACGACGGCCCGGGCATCCCGCCGGAACGACGTGCCGCGGTGTTTACCCGCTTCCATCGCGAATCCGCCGCGCGCGGCGACGGCTATGGCCTGGGCCTGTCGATCGTGCAACGGGCGGCCGAACTGCACGGCGCCAGCATCGAACTGCTTGATTCGCCGTTCGGCCACGGACTGCGGGTGAAGGTGACCCTTCCGCGCGACGCTTGAGGCATGGCCGGCCCGGGATTGAAAAATCCACACCTCCCGGAACCTGCACGGGCAGCGCGAGATCAGTGACGCCCCACGGTGAGGATGCCGAAGCTGTCCGGCACGATCGTGTGTCGGCCATTCGGCTGGCGGGTGGCACCGAAGCGCGCGGCGGAGAGGTAGAGCCGGTGCAGCTTCGGATCCAGTGCCTCGGTGCGGGCGCTGACCCGGGTGGGGATGGTGGCGCTGACCCGGTAGTGATCGGCATCGTCCTGGTGCACGGCGGTGATCGTGCCGCTTTCGCCGTTGGAGCTGTAGATCGTCGAGTCGGCGGCGTCGAACACCACCGCATCCGGACCGTCACCGATCGGCACGCTGGCGACCTGGTGGCCATCGATGGCATCGGTGACGACCATCCGCCGGTTGTCGCAGACCGAGAACAGGCGATGGTGACGGGTATCGATGGCCAGCCCGCTCGGCGACTGGCAAGGGGCCAGTGGCCACACGTGCAGCACCTTGTTGCTGGCGGTGTCGATCTCGACCAGCTCGGATTTGTCTTCGATGTTGGTATAGACGTGGCCGGCACCGTCGGACACCGCGAATTCGGGCTTGCCGGGCAGGTCGATCGTGGCGACCACCGCGGCCTTGGCCGGGTCGATCACGCTGGCCGAGTGGCTCTTGCCGTTGAACGTCAATACGTGGTGCGAGGGTTTGTCGTAGACGATGGCATCGGGGTTTTCGCCGGTGCCACCGATGGTCGCCACCGTCTTGAAACTGCCCAGGTCGAATTCGGTCACCGATGCACTCTTGCCGTTGCTGGTGAAGCCGCGCTGCAGATCGTCGGCGATCGCAACGCCATGCACACCCTGCGTATCGGCAATCGTGCCGACCTGCTTGTGTCGATCGATATCGATCACCAGCACGCGATCGCCATGGCTGACGAACAGGTGCCGATGCGGCGCGTCGAAGCTGAGGTAGTCCCAGCCGCCGGGACCGCCGAGCGGCAGGGTCGACAAGAGCCGTGGTGCAGGGGCGCCGGGCGACGCGGCGTTGGCGACAATCGGAATGGTCAACAGCAACAGCGAGGCCGGCAGGAGGAAACGAAGCAGTCTTTGCATGGCGGTCACCTTGGATGGAGGGAACAACGGGGGATCAGACTGCGGACGCAGGTCCGGTTGAACTTTGACTCGCAGTCGCCTTGTCGCGACGACGCAACAGCGCGTACAGCACCGGCATCACCAGCAGCACCAGCGGCAACTGCAGCAACATGCCGGAGATGATCGCCACCGCCAGCGGCTGCTGCATCTGCGAGCCCTGGCCGAGTGCCAGCGCCAACGGCAGCAGGGTCAGGATCGCGGCGAGGGTGGACATCAGGATCGGGCGGGTGCGGTGCTTGCCGGCCTCGTGCAGGGCGTCGTGCAGTGCGACGTTCTGCTCGGCCTGCTCCAGTTCGGTCTGCTGGAGTTCCGAGAAGTAGAAGATCGCCACCTCGGTGACGATGCCCACGATCATCGTCATGCCCATCATCGAGGAGATGTTCAATTCGATGCCGGTCAGCCACAGCCCGGTGAACACCCCGGGCAACGCCAGCAGCGGCATCGCCAGGATCGCCAGCGCCACGCGGAAGCTTTCGTACAGGAACAGCAGCAAGGTGAACACCAGCGCGATCGCCGCCAGCATCACGATGGTCAAGCCCCGGAAGGCCTGCTGCTGCTGCTGATAGACGCCGCCGAGCTGGTAGAACATGCCCTTCGGCAGCAGGCCGGGCTGCGCCAGCGCCTTCTTCACGTCGCCGATCACCGAGCCGAGGCTGCGCCCGCTGATGCGGCCGGTTACTGCCACCATGCGCTTGAGATTGTCGCGGGTGATTTCCGGCTGGCCCTGCACCTGCCGCAGCGTGGCCACTTGCGACAGCGGAAACAGATGGCCGTCCGCAGCGCGGATCGGCAGTGCCGAAACCTGGTCGAGCCGCTGGCGCGCGCCATCCGGCAGACGCACCCGCACGCCGACCACCTTGCCGTCGAGCGGCAATTGCGCGGCGACGGTGCCATCGATCGCGGCGGCAACCTGGTCGGTGACCGCGGTTGGATCAAGCCCCTGCAACGCGGCCTTGGCCGGGTCGACCTGCACGGTCAGCGCATCGCCCGCCGGGTTGATGCCATCGAGCACGCCGACCACGCCGGTGATCTTGCCGATCGTCGCGGCAACCTTGGTGGCGATGGCATTCAGTTGTTCCGGGTCATCGCCGTACAGCTGCACCTCGATCGGCTGCGGTACCGCCACCAGGTCGCCGATCAGGTCCTCCATCAACTGCGCCAGGTCGATGTCCAGTCCCGGCACCTGTTGCTCCACCGCCGTGCGCACCTGGGCCATCACTTCTTCGGTCGAGGGTCGCGAACCGCTTTTCAGGCGCACGAAGAAGTCACCCTGGTTCGCCTCGGTGAGACCGCCGCCGAGCTGCAGGCCGGTGCGCCGCGAATAGGTGTCGACGTAGGGATTGGCGCGGATGATCGTCTCGACCTGGCTGAGCAGGCGATTGGTTTCCTCCAGCGAGGTGCCGGGTTTGGACAGGTAGTCGAGGATGAAACCGCCCTCGTCCATTTTCGGCATGAAGCCGGTGGCGACCCGGGTATACGCAAAGCCGCCAACCAGCAGCAGCGGCAACACCAGCAGCAGCGCCAGCACGGGGCGCTTGAGCCAGCGATCGAGCACGCGCTGATAGCCGTCCATCATGCGCGTGGTGAAGCGCGAGGGCGGATGTTCGACGAGGTGACGCCGATCGAGGAAGCGCTCGCCCAGCAGCGGCACGGCCACCCAGGTCAGCAGGTAGGAAATGATCAGCGCGCTGGCCATGGTCAGCGACAGCGCCTTGAAGAACGCGCCGGTGACGCCGGACAGGAACGCCAGCGGCAGGAAGATCACCACGGTGGCGGCGCTGGAGCCGGTCAGCGGACGGGTGAACTCCCACGCCGCCGCGGCGATGCGTTCATGCACGTGGCCCTCGCCCTGATGCAGCCGGCGCATGATGTGCTCGAGCATCACGATCACGTCGTCGATGATCAACCCGACCGCCGCGGCCATGCCGCCCAGCGTCATCATGTTGAAGCTCATCCCGAGCACGCGCAGCAGCAGCACGGTGATCGCCAGCACCGCCGGCACCACGATCAGCGCGATCAGGATCACCCGCGTGTTGCGCAGGAACGCGAACAGCACCAGGCCGGCGAGCACGATGCCGATCAGGATCGCGTCGCGCACGCTGCTGGCCGCGCCGGTGACCAGCTGGGTCTGGTCGTACCAGTTGGCGACCTTCACCCCCGCCGGCATCTGCGGTGCGAAATCGGCGAGGCGCTGCTTCACATCCCTGGCGATCTGCACGCTGTTGCCGGCCGGCTGCTGGTAGACCTGCAGCAGCACCGCGTCCTGGCCGTCGGCGTTGACCCGGATCCATTGCGGCACGTGGCTCAGGCTGACGCGCGCCACGTCACCCAGTCGCACCACGCCGGCCGGGCCGGCGCGCAACACGATGTTGCGCAGGGTGGCGACGGTCTTCGGCTGGTTGTCGGCCAGCAGCAGGTAGAGCTTGTAGTGATCGGAGACCCGGCCCATCGCCTGGATCGTGGCGGCATGGCTGACCGCGGCCGCCACCTCGGCCAGGCTCAGGTCGAGCGCGCGCAGCTTGCCCGGGTCGACGTCGGCGTGGAATTCGCCGACTTCGCCGCCCTGCACGTCGACGTGGGCGACGCCGTCGATGCCGCTCAGCAGCGGGCGCAGCTGGTATTCGGCAAGGTCGTGCAGCGCGCTCGGCGACAGCGTGTGCGAACGCAGACTGTAGGCCAGCACGGGAAAGGTGGTCGGATCCATGCGCCGGGTCGACAGCCGGGTATCGGGCGGCAGTTGCGGCAGCACCTGGCTGGCCGCGCCGTTGACCTCCTGCAGCGCGGCGGCCATGTCCGCGCCCCAGTCGAAGGTGATCGCGATGTCCGCGCTGCCGCGGCTCGTGGTGGAACGCACGTCGCGCACGCCGCGCACCCGGCGCACCGCTTCCTCGACCGGCGTGGTCACCGCGATCGCCATCTGGTCGGCCGGCCGGTCGCCCGCGTCGAGGGTCAGCTGCACGCGCGGGAACGACACGTTGGGGAACAGCGCCACCGGCATCAGGAACGCGCTGGCGATGCCGCCGATCGCCAGCATCAGGGCCAGGAACAGCAGCGAGCGACGATGCCGTTGCATCCATGCGGTGAGGCTCACTTGGCCGACTCCCGCACCGCATCGCCATCGTTGAGTTCGTACACGCCGAGCACGACGACCTTCGCCTTCGCGGCGAGCGGACCGTCCACGCCGACCGGATCGCCCTGCGCGCTGCGCAGTTTCACGTCGACCCGTTTGGCATGGCCTTGTTCGACCTGGAACAGATAGTCGCCGTGCTCGTCATGCAACACGGCGCCTCGCGGTACCGCCCATGCGGTGAAATCCGCGGCGTGGATCTGCGCATCCAGCGGCGCGCCCGCGATCAGGCTGGCGCTGGCGGCGGCCGGCAACTCGACCTGGGCGTCGAGCAGATGGGTCTGCGGATCGATCGACTGGCCGACCATGCGCAGCGTGCCGGCAAAGGTCTGCCGTGATCCATACACCGGCTGCAACTGCACCGGCATGCCCGGACGCAGGCGCGCGCCATCTTCAGGTTGCACGCCGAGCAGGGCGAGCAGGGCCTGCGTGGGCGTGAAGCTGAGCAAGGGCGCATTCGCCGCCACCCGATCACCCAGGCCGACCTGCAAACCGGTGACCAACCCGTCGGCCGGCGCGTCGATGATTTCGCTGGCCGCGCCACCGCCCAGCGCACGCTGTGCCTCGAGCGCCGACTGCGCATCGGTCAACCCCTTGCGCGCCGCTGCCAGTTGCGATTGCGTGGCCAGCCGCTGCGATGCCAGTTGTTCGGTGCGCTTGAGTTCGCCGGCGGCGAGGGTCAGCGCAGTCTGCGCCTGCCGATACGAATTGCGCGCGGCCGGGTCCGGGGCGATCGTCAGCAGTGGCTGGCCGCGCTTCACGGTCTGTCCCGCCGCCACCTGCAACGCGGTGACCTGGCCGCCGTGGGCGAGACTGATCGAGCGCGCATGTTGCGGATCGCCCGCCGCGCTGCCCCAGGCTTCGATGCTGTCGTGGAAGGTCTGCTGTGTCGGCATGGCGGTGGTCACCACGACTTCGCCCGCCGCTGCTGCGGCGTCGTCCTCGTTCGGCTCGGCCTTGCTGCAGCCGAGCAACAAGCCGCACAGCAGGGCCATGCATGGCAGGGAAAAGGTGATGAAACGATTCATGGTGGGGAGGCTTGCGTGGAGGCGGAATGGGTGGCGGCCAGATCGGTGTTGCCCAGCAGCGCTTCCAGCGCGATCGACTGTTTGGCGCGCTCCAGTTGCACGCCGCGCAGGTCGAGATCGGCGCCAAGTGCATTGCTGCGTATCGCCAGATACGTGGGCCAGTCCAGCGTGCCGGCCTGCCAGGCACGCTCGGCGGAAGCACGCGCCTGATCCAGTTGCTGCGCGTGTGCGGTCAGCGTGGCGAGTTGAACGTCCAGCGTGGCCAGATCGCGGGTGATCCGCTGCATGTCACTGCGCGTGCTCAGCACTCGTGCCGCATAGTCGTCATGCAACTGCTGGCGGGTCGCCCGTTCGATCGCGATATTGCCGCGATTGCGGCCGAACAGCGGCAGGGTGATGCCGATGTCGAGGCCGTTGGTATACACCGCGCTGGTGTCGCGTGCGGTGTTGAAGCCGATGTTCAGCGCCGGGAATTGCGCCAGGATCGCGCTGCGCAGCTTGGCCTGCTGCGACTGGTAGCCGGCCTGCAGGGCGAGCAGATCCGGGCGCCGCCGCGGCAGGTCATCGAGCGCCGTCTGCACCTGCGCCGGCGTGGGCTGGCTGGCATAGGGCGCACCGACCAGGTCGAGCCGGGCCGTCGGCGCCAGGCCCAGCAGGCGGTGCAGCTCGCTCTGCGCCTGATGCAGTGCGATCGCGGTATCGGCCAACCGCTTGTGCACGTCGGCCTCGGCGTTCAAGCCGGCACTGGCGCTGTCGTAGGTGAGGTTGCCCGCCTGCAGCGCGGCATGGATGTAGCCGCTGACCGTGGCCAGGGCGTCCTTCTCGCGCGCGAGCCGGGCCTGCTGCGCGTGCAGGTTCACTACGTGGTCGAACAGCAGCCGCGCCTGCGCCACCGTCTGCCACTCGGCCCACAGCAGGTCGAGGTTGACCTCGCTGGCCTGGCTGCGCGCTGCCGCCCGGCGCGAGGAACGCGTCAGCAAGGCGCTGATGTCTTCGCTGAGGCCGAGGCTGTAGCCGGTGACGAGACCGGCGCCGGACCGGCGCGGAAAATCCGCCGACAAGCCCAGTTGCGGATCGGGCAGCAAGCCGGCGGCAAACGCCTGCGCCCGGGCGATGCCGAGCTCGTCGCGCTTCAGTCGCAGATCGGGACTGTTGGCCACGGCCAGCATCGCCACCTCGGTGACGTCCAGGCCATCGGCAGGATCGAAGCGATGCGTGGACAGCGCCGGCAGCGGCATGACCGATGTCGGCGCGGTGAGCTGCGACACGCCGGCGGCGCCGGCACCGGTGTCCAGCGGCAGGTCGGTCCAGGTGGCGCAGCCGGTCAGGCTGACGATCGCGGCAAGCATGCAGGACGCAAGGCCGCGACGCGGGAACGGAGCCGGATGATCGCTGGCCGGACGCTTGCCTCGCATCACTTGAAATGGTGGATGAAGCCGACCTGGAAGCCGCCTGGCAGCCAGCCGATGATCAGCGGGGAATTTCGATGCGTCGCCCACAAGCCCACTCCGGTTCCGATCGCCGCGCCCACCAGGACATCGCTTTGCCAGTGGCCGCGGGTTTTGACCCTCGCGATGGCGTCGTAGACCGGCAGCAGCGCCAGCGCGTAGACGGCCGGGTGGTCAGGCCCGTAGTTCACGATGAACGGCGTGACCGCCGCCGACATCGCCGCGACCTCGCCACTGGGAAAACTTTGCGCGTGGGTGCCGGCAAAGAAATGGTTGGGGTTGGCGGTCTGCGAGGGACGCTCGCGCTGGAAGGCGAGCTTCAGGCCCTCCGTGCCGATGCTGGTCACCGCGAGGGCGTCCACCGAGCGCCAGAACGTGTCGCCCAGCTTGTCCTGGTCGCCGAAGGCCAGCGCACCGCCGACCACCGTGGTGATCGTGCCGTAGATCAGAACGGTCTGGTTTGAGCGCTTCCAGATGCCGCTGTTGTCGTAGTGGATGCGATGGTCGATGCCCAGCGGTCCGCCCGACGCAAGCGCGTCAGCCGGTGCGAGGATGGCAATGCAAAGCAACAGTGACGACAGCGCGCGCATGTCTGTCTCTCCCGAGTGGCCGGCGGATACCGTCTGAAGCTACGCATGTCAGCTTTCGGTTTGCTTAGACGCGGGTGTGGCCGGCGCAATGGCGCGCGCAACCTGCCGGAAAGGAGCTGGAAAGGCAGCCTTCCTAAGCTGGGTTTGACCATTATCGACCCGAGTTCGCGATGCCCGTGCCTGGCTGGACCATCCTGTGTGACTTCGACGGCACCATTTCCGTCGAGGACGTGATCGACTCGCTGCTCGACCGCTTCGGTCGCCCGGGCTGGGAAGTGCTGGAGCAGGACTGGCGCGCCGGCCGCATCGGCTCGCGCGAATGCATGGCCGGCCAGGTCGACCTTTTGCAGATGACCCGCGCGGAACTGGACACGCATCTGGGCGAGGTGTGGATCGACCACGCGTTTCCCGGTTTCGTCGCCAGGGCGCGCGAACTGCACGTGCCGATCCGGGTGGTCAGCGACGGCCTCGACTACGCGATCCACCGGATCCTCGGCCGTTACGGCCTGGACGACCTGCCGCTGGCGGCCAATCACCTGGCGCCGGCCGAGCCGCCGAAACAATGGCGGCTGACCTCGCCATTCCAGGCTGACGGCTGCCGCAGCGGCACCTGCAAGTGCGCCTGCGTGGCGCAGGCCCGCGAGGGCGGCGCGAAGACGCTGCTGATCGGCGATGGCGCGTCGGATTTCTGCGCCGCCGATACCGTCGATTTCGTGTTTGCCAAACATCGGCTGATCGAGCATTGCCGTGCCGCCGGCATTCCCTACGTGCCGATCACCGGTTTCGAGGATGCGCTCGAGTTCCTGCCGCAGCTGCTCGACGGCAGCCTGCTCGATCACCCCGCGATGCCCGTGTCGGCGACGACGCCCTGACCGGCACTGTTTTGCACGCTCTTCCTGTTTTCCACTTCCCGATTCCGGACTTCCGATGAATGCTTTCGACAAGAACACCTCCGTGGTGATCGATGACGCCCAGCTGCTCGCCGACGAGGCGAAGTACAGCTCGTTCGGCGACACCGTGCACTACGTGGACCCGCCGAAGATCTTCCGCACCTGCGAAGGCAGCTACATGTACGACACGGCCGGCACGCCGTTTCTCGATCTGCAGATGTGGTACTCGGCGGTGAATTTCGGCTACGCCAACCCGCGCCTCAACAACGTGCTGAAGAACCAGATCGACCTGTTGCCGCAGGTAGCCAGCCAGTACCTGCACCAGACCCGCATCGAACTGGCCAAGACGGTGGCGCTGGACGCGAAGAAGAAGTTCGGCCTCGACGGCCGCGTGCACTTCAACGTGGGCGGCGCGCAGGCGATCGAGGATTCGCTGAAGATCGTGCGCAACGCCAGCAACGGCAAGAGCCTGATGTTCGCCTTCGAGGGCGGCTACCACGGTCGCACCCTGGGTGCCTCGTCGATCACCTCCAGCTACCGCTATCGCCGCCGGTTCGGCCACTTCGGCGAACGCGCGATGTTCCTGCCGTTCCCGTATCCGTTCCGCCGCCCGAAGGGCATGACGCCCGAGGAGTATTCCGATAGCTGCGTGAATCAGTTCGCGCGCCTGTTCGAGACCGAATACAACGGCGTGTGGGATCCGAAGACGAACCAGTGCGAGTACGCCGCGTTCTACGTCGAGCCGATCCAGGGCACCGGCGGCTACGTGATCCCGCCGGCGGGCTTCTTCAAGGGCCTGAAGAAGGTGCTCGACCAGTACGGCATCCTGATGGTCTCCGACGAAATCCAGATGGGTTTCTGGCGCACCGGCAAGCTGTGGTCGATCGAGAACTTCGGCGTGACGCCCGACGTGATCGTGTTCGGCAAGGCGCTCACCAACGGCCTCAACCCGCTGTCCGGATTGTGGGCGCGCGAGGAACTGATCAACCCGACCGTGTTCCCGCCCGGCTCGACCCACAGCACGTTCAACTCCAACCCGCTGGGCACCTCGCTGGGCCTGGAAGTGATCAAGATGGGTTACGAGCTGGACTACGAGACCAGCGTGCCGAAGAAGGGCGCGCACTTCCTCGACGGCCTGCGCGACCTGCAGAAGCGCCACAAGGAAATCGGCGACGTCGACGGCCTGGGCTAGCGCTGCGCGCCGAGATCTGCACCGACGACGGCTTCACGCCGAACAAGGCGCTGCTCGACAGGATGGTCGACATCGGCCTGGCCGGCGACCTCGAGCACAACGGCAAGAAGATCGGCCTCGTGCTCGACGTGGGCGGCTGGTACAAGAACGTGATCACCTTCGCGCCGTCACTCGACATCACGCATGAGGAGATCGATCTGGCGATCAGCCTGCTGGATCAGTTGCTGACCAAGGCGAAGAAGGGTTGATACCCGCTGGTGTAGATCAAAGGCCCGGCAAGTGACTGCCGGGCCTTTTTCATGCCCGCGACTTTCTCCCTCTCCCCGTCATGCCTGCGGAGACAGGCATCGCACTTCAGCCGTCGCGCGAGACGACGCATGCCTTGTGGGAGCGCACTTCAGTCGCGATGCTTTTGCTCTTGAATGTGGCCCTAGAGCAAGAGCTTTCGTCTGCCTTCGGCAGCCGAGTTACTTTCTCTTTGCGTGGCCACGCGCACGCAGGATGCGTGCGCGAACAGCGAAGCTGGCCCGCAGGGCGAAGGGCAGGATGCCCGGAGTAAAGAGAAAGATAACCAAAGAGAAAGGCCACCCCGCTTGGCGCTTGCCGGGCATCGGGCAACCGCTCCTGCGTTGCCTCAACTCGGGCATCCATGCCCTCGCCTGCCCGGCAAGTCCGTGAGCCGGGGCCGGGCCTTTCGACAGCACTCCTGTGCTGGCGAAAAGGCATCGGCATCCCTGCCGATGCCCGCTGCGCGGCCTGTCGTCCCCGACTCACCGCCGCACAGGGGCCCCGGGTAAAGCAGCGGGCCATCCTGGCCCGCACTCGGTGCGCAACCGCTGCGCGGTTGCGAGAGCGGGGCGCGGCGGCAAAGGGAACGTCCTCTTTCGGCCACTTTCTGCCGTTCGCTTCGCTCAACTCCAAAGCACAAAGCGGTCCTTGGTATGGGGCTTTCAGATCGATTCGGCCTTGTTCCTAATCTGAGACTGACCGAGGTTCATGGACTTCACGAGCTGTTCCGGTCATTTCACCAACCGAATTTCGTGGGCCCGCGCACGATCAAAAGTCCGCGCGGGCCCCTGGGTATGGCACGCGGCCATCGTCAAGTGCCTCGCAACGAGAGAAATTCGTCGATTGCTTTCAGGGCGGCTCCCTCTTTCAGCGTCGGCGCATGCCCCCGGTTGGGAATCAACGCCGGCTTGAGGTTGGGGAGTCGGCGCGCCATCTCGGCAAACGTGGCTGCGGAAAGAATGTCGGAAAATTCTCCCCGGCATGCCAACACCGGCTTTGCACTCAGCGAGTCAAACAGTGGCCAGAGGTTCGGCGTAGCGGATCCACCAGCGACACCTCGCGAAATCATCGGGTCATAGTCCAGGATTGGGCTTTCACCCTCCTGAACATACACGTCGTGCGCCATCTCCAGCCAATCGGCTTGCGTGTAGTCGGGGAAAGCAAGCCCATTGATCGCGGCGGTTTGCTCTGCGGCCTCGGCCCAAGTGGAAATGGATGCTGATTTGCCGACATAGCCGGCGATGCGCGCCATGCCTGCAGGATCAATCTCAGGACCGATGTCGTTGAGCACAACGCAGGAAACCCGACCCGGGAATTGTGCCGTCATCAGGATCGCCATCAGGCCACCGAGCGACGTTCCGATGATGCTGAAGGATCGCAACTGAAGCAGATCGGCGAGACGCCACATGTCGCCAACGTAAACGTCAGGGCGATAGTTTGCCGGGTCCGGGTCGCGCTCTGAACGGCCGCGACCGCGTTGATCGGGACAAATCACGCGGTACTTCTGCCGAAGATGATCTGCGAGTGACGCGAAGTCTTTCCCGTTACGCGTCAAGCCTGGAAGACACATGACCGCGGGTGCGTCGCTCCGCGGACCCGCATAGTCGCGCGCGTAAAGACGCAGCCCGTCTTGCGTACGATAGAGAACGTCGGCGTAATGCATACTGTCTCCAGAGGTTGGTAAGGTTTGGCGATCCGCCCGTTGTACCAGTCGCTGCCCGCGTCACGGCATCTTTAGCTGTTGCCTTCATCGAAGCATCGTCTGTGAGCGGAGCCAGTCGGTGATATTCCAGCAGGCGTACCCGCTGGCAAAGTTGTGTCGACCTCGAACACAATGGATTCCCCGCCAAGTGCGGCTCGTTGGTCCCAAAAGACAGGATTTGTGGTCATGCCGCACGTGGAAAGCACATCTGCCAAGTCGCGAAATGCGGTTGCTCCTGCAGTGAGACGCTCTGCGCGTGCGTCGGCAAGCGACGGGAAAAAGAGATCCAAGAAAACCGAGCGGAGCCTCAAGACCAGTGAGCGCATCCTGGACGTTGCCGAAGAACTGTTCTCCCAGCATGGCCTGTATGGAGTCACCATTCGTGAAATCGCCAAGGGCGCGGGCGTCGACACCGCGTTGTTGCACTATTACTTCGGAACGAAGAACGGAATATTCGACGCGGTGCTTCTGCGGCGCGCGGAAATCCTGAACAGGGACCGGATGGATGCAATGGATGCCTACGAGGCCGCTGCCGGCAAGAAGGCAACGGTCGAGGGGGCAATCGCTGCCTTTCTTCATCCGGTGTTCGAATGGTCGAATAGCGGTGGACGCGGCTGGAAGAATTACTGTTCCCTTGTTGCTCAAGTGAACAACACACCAGCGTGGGGCGGCGAATCCATGGCGCGTTACTTCGATCCCGTCGTGCAGCGTCTGGTCGCCGTGCTTCGCCGCGCGATGCCGAAGGCGCGCGATGAGGACCTCTTCTGGTGCTATCACCTGTTGTCTGGCGCACTGACTCTCACGCTGTCGGAAACCGGTCGAATCGACCGCCTTTCGAAGAACGCCTGCCGATCGAGTGATCTCGAAGCGATAGAGCCACGGATGGTTGCGTACTGCGCCGCCGGGTTTCGCAAAGTCTGCGAACACCCCTGAGAGCCGCCCCGTAGTCGGCGCAGAGGCGTGTCGAGCGCCGCCTCCGTTCCCTGTAGATCGCGATTTCTGATGCTGCATCGCAGCGTGCTCACGCTTTCTCGTGTTGCTAAGTTTCACTCATTAATGAATGAAACACAATCCTGTGCTTTCGTTCGGCGGTGCGGGGCCGCCATTTCTTGAGGGGGGAGCAGATGAAAAAGCGCTCAGTGAATCTGGCCATTGGCTTGGCCTTGGGGTTGATGGCTGCCACGTCGTTGCACGCGCAACAGGCCGACGACACTGGTGCTGGAGCGACCGGCACGAAGACCAATACGACCACTACGAAACAACTTGGCACCGTCACGGTCACTGCTCGCAAGCGCGAGGAAACCCTGCAGGACGTTCCGATCGCGGTGAGTGCCTTCACCAGCGAGTCGCTGTTCAAGCAAAACGTGCAGAATCTTGGCGACCTGCAGGGCAAGGTGCCATCGCTGCAGGTCTACGCCGCGCGTGGTTCCAACACCACCTTGACCGCCTATATCCGTGGCGTGGGCCAGGCTGATCCGACCTGGGGCTTCGATCCTGGCGTGGGGATCTATCTCGATGACGTCTACATGGCGCGACCGCAAGGCACGTTGCTGGACGTGTTCGACGTCAACCGGATCGAGGTGCTTCGCGGTCCGCAGGGCAGCCTGTACGGCAAAAATACCATCGGCGGCGCGATCAAGTATGTGTCCAATCCGCTGCCGACGAAGATCGAAGGCTCGGTGGAAGCTACCGTCGGTACGCATGGCGAGAAGGACGTCAAAGCAAGTGTCGGCGGTGCCAGCGCCGACGGGGTGTGGCGCGGCCGCGTGGCGGTGGCCAGCGAGCACAACGACGGCTTCGGCAGGAACCGCACCAGCGACAGCCGCAACGGCAACAAGAACACCAACGCGGCACGCGCCACGCTGGGCTTCTTCCCCTCCAACACGTTCAACGTGCAATTGTCGGTTGACGGGCTGCGCGACAATTCCAACCCACGCGGCGCGAAGATGCTGATCGCCAATCACTTCGACCCGACTTATGCGCCGCTGTCCAGCGATTTCGACACCCGCGGCGGACTGGCGCAGGTCAACCACACCGACATGAGCGGCGCGGCGCTGACTCTCAACTGGATCGCCAGCGCGGACTGGTCGCTGAAGTCGGTCACCGCTTACCGTGAGTCCTCGACCGACACCTATATCGACTTCGATACCCTGCCGGAGAAGATCGCCGACGTAACCGGGACCTACAACGATCACCAATTCACCCAGGAGCTGCAGGCCAACTACGACTCCGGCGGTACCCTGCACGGCGTGTTCGGGCTGTTCTACTTCAACGGGTCGGCCGCCGGCGCTATCCACAACATCTTCCTTGGCTCGCCGCCGTACAGCACGCTGGGCTACTCGCTGTACGGAGGTACCGGCGGCAGCATGGGTACGGAGAGTTATGCCGGTTACGGCGATTTCACCTGGGACCTCAGTCCGCAGTGGAGCCTGGATGTGGGCATGCGCTACACCCACGAAACCAAGACCGCCGTCATACAGAATTTTGCCTACGCCGATGCAACATTCCAGACACCGATTGCGACTCTGGCCGACTTCACCGGATCGCATGTCTCCAACAACGTCTCGCCGAAAGTCTCGCTGGCGTGGAGCGCGAACGACCATGTGAACCTTTACGGGAGCTACAGCGAAGGCTTCCATTCCGGCGGATACAACATCCGCGCGAATTGCGTTGCGATTCCGACTTCCTGCCGGCCAATCAATGACGAGAAGGTGCAGTCGTTCGAGCTGGGCAGCAAGATGACCTTCTTCGACGACGCGCTGATGATGAACACCGCGTTGTTTCACAACGTGTACTCGAACATCCAGCTGTCGGTATTCACGTCGTACATGCTGCCCAACGGCAGCCAGGGCTTCTTCGGCGACTTCACCAACGCAGGCAAGGGCCATATCGACGGCACTGGAAGAGGAGTTTGCCTGGAAGCCGTCGGAAAACTGGACGCTCAGCGGGCAGTTTGCCTATCTCCACACCAAGTACACGCAGTTCATCACCAGCGGCGTCAACGTCGCCGACCAGCAGAAATTCACCAATGCGCCAAAGTGGTCCGGCGGCCTGTCGCTGGAGAACACTCAGCCAACTGGGCAACGGCGGCAGCCTCACCGCGCGGCTCAACTACACCTATCAGGGCATGGTGTATCCGGAGACTTCGCTGTCGCCGCTCATCGCGCAGCCGGCCTACGGCCTGTGGAATGCCGGCGTGGTCTGGAAGATCAGCCAGCCGTGGACGCTGAGCCTGCAGGGCACCAACTTGGCCAACAAGTCGTATCGCACTACCGGCTACAACGTCGGGGCACTCGGCATCATTAACCGGGTTCTACGGCGCCCCGCGCATGGTGACCTTGAGCGCGCGATACACCTTCTCGACCGGTCCGTCGAGCGTGAGTCGGATCCTGGCTCACGCTCGGCACGACGTACGGCGGCGCGCTGGCGTCACCTGCTTCGCCAGCGGCGTTGGTGAAGGGGCCAGGCCATATCCACTGGCAGCACATCGCATGACTTCCTGTCGCCACACTTCCACATCATGGGTTGAGGTTTTCCTGCATGTTCGACCGGTACGCACCGTTGATACCTGACGTGGTGGCACTGCACGGTCGCTGGCGTCGCGACTGGCCCGCCATTGTCAGCCAGGACGGGACACTGAGCTGGGCTGCGTTCGACAGACAAACCAATCGCATCGCCAACAAGCTGATAGCGGCTGGAGGGCATCGAGGCGATCGCGTGGCACTGGTCATGTCCAACGGTCTGGCGATGATGGAGATCATGGTCGGGATCATGAAGGCGGGCTGCGTGGTGGTTCCTCTCAATCCGTCCAGTGCCGATAGCGTCCATCCATGCCATGCTGGCCGATGCTGGTGCCACTTTCGTCTTCGCCACACCGGACCATGCGCCGCGCATCGCCTCCTGCGAACGGCGTGACCCATGTCGTTGCCCAACGCAGCCGACCGACACGCTTGACGGCTGGCAGCCTTACCTGGTCTGGCTGGGTGATATCGGAGATCCGCGCCGAGTGTGGAGATTGGTCCGCACGACTTCTGCAATATCATCTACTCATCAGGCACGACGGGGGACCCGAAAGGCATCGTGCATACGCACCAGATGCGGCTGGACTGGGCACACGATCTGGCGCTGGCACTGCGCTATCACTCGGGTGCCCCGGACCTTGGTGGTTACCGGGCTGTATTCGAATATCACCTGGGGTGTCGTACTCAGCACACTACTTGCCGGAGGCACGATCGTATTGCGCCATGCATTCGATCCCGCAGATACGCTGTCCACCATCGCGCACGAGCGGATCACCCATCTCGGCATGGTCCCCGTGCAATTCCAGCGGCTGCTCGAACATCCGATGTTCGAGAGTACGGACCGTAGCTCGATGCAGGCAATGATGTGCTGCGGTTCCCCTCTTGGCAGCGCCGATCAAGGCGCGGCTTTTTGAAACATTCCGTTGTGGCGTCATCGAGCTGTACGGCTCGACCGAGGGCGTGATCACGACGCTCGCCCCCGAGGAAGTGGACGGCCGTCTCGCGTCCGTGGGTCGCCCCTTGCCTGGCTCAGACATCCTCATTCTCGGTCCCGATGATCACCCAGTCGGCAATGGCGAGGCTGGGGAAGTCGTCGGTCGCAGCCGCTTCGTCATGGCGGGCTATTGGAGGAAGCCGGAAGCAACAGCCGCGGCCATGTGGGCGGACGACGATGGCCGCCTTTGGCTGCGCAGCGGAGACATCGGCCGTGTTGACCAGCAGCGCTCATCTCTACATCGTCGATCCAAAGAAGAACATGATCGTTTCCGGTGGCCAGAACATTTACCCGGCGGACCCGCAGGCGGTGCTGGTGCAGCATCCTGGCGTGCTTCGAGTGTGCGGTGATCGGTGTGCCGAGTGAGGTCTGGGGTGAGTTGCCGCTAGCACTGGTGACGTTGCGACAAAACGCCGACATCAGCGCGGACGAGATTCGCCAATGGCTGAATCAACGTGTGGGCAAACAGCAACGCGTGGTGGCTGTCGAGATTCGCAGCGGCCTGCCCAGGAACGCCACCGGCAAGCTGCTTAAACGCGAGTTGCGGACGCCCTACTGGGTCAGGCCCTAGCTCTGATCAATCAGGCGCACAAAGACAGTCTTCCCCGCGCACGCATTGTCGTCATCGTTCACGCAGCGCATTCGCTGTGACACGCCCCTTCGGAAAAGCAGAAGATGCCCAAACTCGACGGAAAAGTCGCCATCATCTCCGGGTCCGGCCGTGGTATCGGTCGATCCATCGCGCTCAAGCTGGCAGGAGAAGGCGCGAAAGTCGTGGTCAATGATCTCGATGAAGGCCCCGCGCTTGCCGTGGTGGAAGAAATCCGGGCACTCGGCGGCGCCGCAGTTGCCCATTGCGGCGATGTCACGGCGACAGCGTTTGGAGAGAGGTTCGCCGGATCGGCCATGGAAAACTTCGGTGGCCTCGATATTATCGTCAACAATGCCGGCTATACATGGGACAACGTCATCCAAAAGACGAGCGACGATCAGTTCGCGGCGATGATGGATGTTCACGTCAAGGCACCGTTCAATATCCTGCGCGCCGCCGCCACACCGATTCGGGCAATGGCGAAACAAGAGGCGCTGGAGGGTCGTTCCATTCATCGAAAAGTGGTGAATATCTCCTCCATTGCGGGTCTATACGGCAATGCCGGCCAGGTCGGCTATGCATCCGCCAAGGCCGCCGTGGTGGGGATGACGCGTACATTGGCCAAGGAATGGGGTCGCTACCACGTCAATGTCAATTGCGTCGCGTTCGGGTGGATCCAGACCCGCCTGACGCAGGTGATCGATCCTGAAAATCCCGCGACCGTGTCCGTGGTGGGCAATGCGATCAAGGTCGGCATCCAGCCGCAGTTACTGAACACTTTCGAGGCGCTCATTCCACTGGGCCGAGCAGGTACGCCGGAAGAAGCTGCCGGCGCGGTTTATCTCTTCTGCACACCTGAATCCGATTACATCTCTGGCCAAGTGGTCGTTGCGGGCGGCGGTCTCCTGGTTTGATTCCCGAGCGGCTGTAACAGCACTTACTCGCCTGAAACAGAATCCTCAATGAAGTCACCGTCTCACAAGCGAGCGTGAGTCATGAAATTGAGTTTCCAACAGTACGTGAGCTTTCCACCAGTCAGTTGACTGACTTGGGCTTCGACGGCGGTCATCCGGGGGCTGGATTTGAGCGTGCGTATTACGCAGGCAAAAGTGCGGGTGAAACGGGAGCGTTAATGCCGCGCTTGCTGGATCAGGTGCGCGCCGGTTGGATGCGGCCCAGGGGTTTCGTCATGCGGGCACAGGCACTTTCTTGAAATGTTCCACACGCAGGAGACTCGCGCCGAACGGCTGAATCCGCCGTCGCTCTATTGCCGTCGAAGATTGCCCGGCCGTCGCCGAGCCCGCAAGGGCTCTCATCGGTCAACAACGGGTACCGACTGCTGCAAATGCTCGCCGCAAAGCAGTCGTTCGCGACCGGCTCAAACGGGTCGCAAGCGGTCGCTCAGCAATTGGCTCCGCAACTCTTGCCCTTGTGAATGAACATAACAGGCCGCGCGCCGTGCTCTGGCTTTGCTCCGGCTTTTTCTGAAAGTGCGGGCCACGATGGCCCGCTGCTCTACCGGGGCCCCTGTGCGGCGGTGAGGCGGGGACGACAGGCCGCGTAGCGGACATCGGCATGGATGCCGATGCCTTTTCGCCAGCACATGGATGTGCTGTCGAAAAGCCCGGCACCGGATCACGGACTTGCCGGGCAGGCGACGGCATGGATGCCGGAGTTGAGGCAATGCAGGAGCGGTTGCCCGATGCCCGGCAAGCGCCAAGCGGGGTGGCCTTTCTCTTTGGTTACCTTTCTCTTTACTCCGGGCATCCTGCCCTTCGCCCTTCGGGCCAGCTTCGCTGTTCGCGCACGCATCTTGCGTGCGCGTGGCCACGCAAAGAGAAAGTAACTCGGCTGCCGAAGGCAGACGAAAGCTCTTGCTCCAGGGCCACATTCAAGAGCAAAAGCATCGCGACTGAAGTCGCTCCCACAAGGCATGCGTCATCTCGCGCGACGACTGAAGTGCGATTCCTGCCTTCGCAGGAATGACGAGCGAGGGCAAGATCGCTTGAGGCTTCCCGGCTCACGGCGCCCGCTTCAACGCCAGCACCGCATTGAACCCCCCGAACGCAAACGAATTGCTGAGCACCGCCCGCACCGGCATCTCGCGCGCCACGTTCGGCACGTAATCGAGATCGCAGGCCGGATCGGGCTTGTCCAGGTTCGCGGTCGGCGGCACCACGCCTTCGCGCAGCGCGCCGATGGCGGCGACCAGTTCCAGCGCGCCGGAGGCGCCCAGGGCATGGCCGTGCATGGACTTGGTGGAGGACACCGCGAGGCGATCGGCATGGATACCGAAGGCGAGGCGGATCGCGCGGGTTTCGGTGGCATCGTTGGCCGATGTGCCGGTGCCGTGGGCGTTGATGTAGTCGACGTCTTGCGGGTTCAGTCCGGCTTCGGCCAGCGCCTGGCGCATCGCGGAGGCGGCGCCTTCGGCGCTGGGCATCACGATGTCGCTGGCATCGGCGCTCATGCCGGTGCCGGCGAGTTCGGCGAGGATGGTGGCGCCGCGTGCCTGGGCGTGTTCCAGCGATTCCAGCACGAAGATGCCGGCGCCCTCGCCCAGCACCAGGCCGCGCCGGTTCGCGCTGAACGGCCGGCAGGTGTCGTCGGCCAGCACGCGCATCGCTTCCCACGCCTTCAGCGCGCCGTAGGTGATGCAGGCTTCGGTGCCACCGGTGACCGCGGCGTCGGCCAGACCGTAGCGGATCTGCTGCGCGGCCTGGATGATCGCGTGGTTGGCCGAGGCGCAGGCGCTGGCCACGGCGTAGGTGGCCCCGCGCAGACCCCAGGCGATGCTGATCTGGCTGGCCGAGGCGTTGGTCATCAGCCGCACGATGGTGAGCGGGTGCGCGCGCTGGGCGTTCTCGGCGTACAGGCGCCGGCTCTGTTCGTCCTGGGTGGTTTCGCCGCCGACGCCGGTGCCCACGATCACCGCGGTGCGCAGGCCCAGCCCGTCGCGGGCGAAGTCCACGCCGGACTGCGCCACCGCCTCGCGCGCCGCGTGCAGCGCGAATTCCGAGGTGCGGTCGAGCAGGGGCAGGATGCGTTCATCGATGTGCGCGGCGGGGTCGAAGTCCGCCGGCACCTGGGCGGCGACCTTCACGCGCAGGCGCCCGGCATCCGGATGCCGCAGCGGGCCGATCGCACTGCGACCCGCGCAAAGGCCCTGCCACAGCGCCGCGGCGCCCACGCCCTGCGGGCTGATCGCGCCCATGCCGGTGATCACTACCCGGCGCGTCGACACGGTGGGCATTACTTGCTTCCTTCGCCCGCCGCGGCCTTGTCGTCCAGCGCCTTCTGCACCGCGTCCACCAGGCTCTGCGCGGTGTCGGTATCGAAGTTGGCGCCCTGCTGCTCCGGGAAGTTGATATCGAAGTGCTCCTCGATGTCGAAGATCATCTCGATCGCCTCCAGCGAGGCAACGCCCAGATCCTTCAGCGTGGATTCGGGCCGGATCGTCGCCACTTCGATCTTGGCCTGCTTGGCGATGATCTCGAACACTTGTTGCTGGATCGTTGCGGTCATGACAGGGTCCTTGGTGACAGGCGACAATGGAAGGCTCACGCAAGGTGCCTCGCGCAAGCTGGCCCGTACAGTCTAGGCACACTCGCTTACTCATGCCTTTCATTTCGCAACTGGAACCGGACGCGCTGCTCGCGGCATTCATGGCGCAGCCGCCGGCCGGCTTTGTGGTGGATCATTCGCCGCAGGGCATGCCGAGCTTCGTGGCGCCGTTCGACCTGCTGACCACGGCGGACGACGCGCTGCGCCGGCGGGTGGCGGCTCTGCCGCTGTATCGTCGATGGAGCCGCCTGCTGCGCTGGCGCACGCGCTTTGCCGGTACCACCGTCTCCGAATACGCGCCGTTGCCGGCGGACGTGTCGCCGGCCTCGCTGGCGCACGGCCTCAAGGCCGCCTACGGGCGCGAATGCCGGCTGTTGGTCGTCAAGGACATCGCGCAGGATTCGCCGCTGCTCGACGACGCCGACAACGCGTACGCGCGCGCCTTCGCCAGCGCCTGCGAAGACGAGGGCTATGTGCTGCTGGAGGGACAGGCGCTGGCGTGGGTGCCGATCGATTTCGCCTCGACCGACGATTATCTGGCGCGACTGTCTTCCGGCCGGCGGAAGAACATCCGGCGCAAGTTGCGCTCGCTGGCCGGGCTGGAGATCGAGGCGGTGGCCACCGGCGACGCGCGTTTCGACGACGCCGCCACGCTGGCCACGTTTTACGCACTGTTCGACAACGTGTACGCGCAAAGCGAGATCCATTTCGACCGGCCGACGGCCCCGTTCTTTCGCGCCCTGCTGCAGGACGCCGACAGCGGCGGCGTGGTGTTCGTCTACCGCCATGCCGGCCGGATGATCGGCTGGAACCTCTGCTACGAACACGGCGGCAAGCTGATCGACAAGTACGTCGGCTTCGCCTATCCGCAGGCGCGCGAGCACAACCTGTACTTTGTCAGCTGGATGCACAACCTCGACTATGCACGGCAGCGCGGCCTCAGCCACTACGTCGCCGGCTGGACCGATCCCGAAGTGAAATCCTTTCTCGGTGCGCGCATGACCTTCACCCGCCACGCCGTGTATGCGCGCAACCCGCTGCTGCGCGCGTTGCTGCGCCGACTCGGCAGCCATTTCGAGAGCGATCGCAGCTGGCAGGTGGCGGCGGAGACCGGCCATGACTGATCTCGTGCAGCGCCCCGTGGTGCTCGACATCGACCGCTCGGTCGGCCCCCTGCCCGGTCGCCTGGTGCTGCCGCTGGAGCATTGGCAGGAGTCGATCCGCTTCGGCTGCTCGCTGGCAACCCTGCGGCGCTTCGGCAAGCGGCTGGATGAGTTGCTGCCTCCCGCCTACGGCACGGTGTTCACCGGCAGCGGCGATTTCCACCATCTGAGCTGGCCGCTGATCGAGCGCGTGCGCAGCGACGCGCCTTTCCAGGTCGTGGTGCTGGACAACCATCCGGACAACATGCGTTTTCCGTTCGGCGTGCATTGCGGCTCGTGGGTGCGCAAGGTGGCGCTGTTGCCGCAGGTCAGCCATGTGCACGTGCTCGGCATCACCTCCGGCGACATCGGCGCCGGGCATGCGTGGGAAAATTACCTGGCCCCGCTGCGCCGCGGGAAGTTGAGCTACTGGAGCATCGGGGTGGATACCGGCTGGTCCGCGCGCCTGGGTCTGGCGCACGCCTTCCATGGTTTCGACAGCGCCGACGCGATGGTCGACGCGTTCGCCGAAGCGCAACGCACGCAGCACGCACCGAGCTACCTCTCCATCGACAAGGATGCGTTCGCGCCCGAAGTGGCCCGCACCAACTGGGACCAGGGACGATTGCAGGTTTCCCACGCGCTGGCATTGATCGACGGCCTTCGTCACGGCCTGCTCGGCAGCGACATCAACGGTGAAGTCTCGCATTACCGCTACCGCAGCTGGTGGAAGCGCAAACTTTCCGCGATGGACGATCAGCCGGCGATCGATCCGGCGCAGCTGGCCGGCTGGCAGGCCCAGCAGCATGCGTTGAACCTGCGACTGCTGGACGCCATCGCGGCGCGGTCCGCCTGATTCAGGCCAGCACCGCCTCCAGCGTGCGGCAAATCAGCTCGAAGTCGTCGTCATCCAGCCACGGGCTGTTGCTGATGGTGAGGCTGCGCGCGGCGAAATCGCGGGCATGCGGCACGGCCTGCACGGGAACCACGCCTTCGAGATAGGCGTAGTCGGGCAGTGCATGGATGAACAGGCGGCTGACGCCGTAGCCGGTCTGCCAAAGCTCGGCCAGTGCGGCGTCGCGGCGTTCCGGACTGGGCAGCAGCACCAGCAGAAACGGCCAGGTTCCGCGCGCGCCGACGGGATCGTCGAAGACCTCGACGCCATCGATCCGGCGCAGGCGCGGCAATCGTCGCGTTGCCTGCACGGCGAGCTGATCGAGAAACGCCGGCAGGCGGGCGGCGGCGTGCGCGCCGACGCCCTGGCGCCAGCGCGCGACGTTGTGCAGCGGGATGGTCAGCGGAAAATCGTCACCCACGGCGGCCACCGGATCGCCGCGGCGCAAGGCGCGGCGCAGCGGGTTGCCGTAGCCCAGTCGCAGTCCGCGGGGGCGGTACAGCGCGGCGTAGCCGAGCAGTTCGAGGCTGCGCTTCCATTCCCAGCCGAGGCGGCGTGGCACGATGCGCGCGGCGGTGCGCGCGAGGTGTTCGCGCAGCAGTGGATCGCGCGCCAGCAGCAGGCCGCCTTCGTAGATCGACAGGCCCTTGCCGGCGGCGAGGCTGAAAAAACCGATGTCGCCGGCCAGATCCCACGCTGATGTTGTCGCGGCGCGCGCCGAGCGCCTGTGCGGCGTCCTCGATTACATAGGCACCCACGCCTTGCGCGACCGCGACGGCATCGGCGACGTCGGCGACGCGACCGGCCAGGTGGGTCGGGATGATCGCCAGCGTGCGTTCGTCGCAGACCGCGCGCAGTGCGTCCGGATCCATGTCGTAGTGGCCGGGGCGCAGGTCGCACAGCTGCAGTTCGAGGCCGGCCTGATGCACCGCGATGGCGACCAGCGGGCAGGTGAACGCGGGCACCACGACGCGGCGGCGCGCAGGTTGCAACTCGCTCAGCGTGACCAGGGCGATCAGCAGGCACGCCGTGCCGGAACATTCCAGCTGCAGCGGCGGCGTGCCCAGTTGCGCGGCCATGTCGGCGGCCAGCGTCGGCGCACCCGGTCGCAGGTCGGCAAGCCGCAGCGGCAGTCCGGCAGTGGGCGGCAGTTCGTGGCGGCGACGGGGCAGCATGCGCGCAGCGTAGCCGACGCTCAGGCTTGTGCCGGAGCGGACGTCGCGCCGGGCGCCTGCTCGCGGCTTTCGGCCAGGCCGAGGCACACGATGCCGGCGATGATCGCGGTCGCGCCCAGCACGCGGGCCAGGTTGAGGTGTTCGTCGAACAGCCACACCGACAGCAGCATCACCGACACCACTTCGAGATGCGAAGCGGCAAAGGCGGGGCCGATCGGCGCGTGCTTGAGCAGCGCCATCCAGGTGAAGAATGCGCCGACGTAGCCGATCACCGCCCCGTAGACCCACGGCTGGCCGAACACGCGCAGCAGCCATGCCAGGCTCGCCTCCACCGGCAGCGCCTGCGTGCCGGCGTATTTGAAACTGATCTGCGCCAGCGTGTCGAACCCCATCAGCAACAGGAAGCCGAACAGGTAGAAACGTTTCATCCGCCGATCCCCACGATCGCCACGCCCAGCGTGACCAGCGCGATGCCGAGCACCCGCAACCGGGTGAGTTCTTCGCCGAACAGGAAGCGTCCGGCGAGCATGATCGCGACGATGTTGATCGACCCCAGCAGCACGCCTTCGGAGAGCGGGATCAGCGACAGGAACGCGATCCACACCAGGAACTCGATGACGTAGCAGCCGATGCCGAGCCACAGCCATGGCCGCGCCGCCATGTGTTTCCAGCGCGCCAGGCCGTCGCCGGCATGCTCGTCGCCGGCCGCGGCCTTGAAGGCCAGCTGGCCGCCGGTGTCGAGCACGATGTTGAGCAGCCACAGGCCGACGACCACGCTGGAGATGGCGCCCGCCGCCGGCATCATCAGGCGGCGACGCGTTGCGCGCCGTTCGACGCGGCGATGCTGTCGAAGAACGCGGCCGATCGATCGATCAGGGTGCGTCGTTCCTTGTCGATGGTGATCATGTGGTAGCTGTCATCGAGCAGCAGCAGCTCGGTCGGCGCGCTCACGCCACGCATCACCAGTTCGGCGTTCTTCAGGCTGGCGACGTCGTCTTCGCTGGCATGCGCGACCAGGCACGGCGCACTCACCTGCGACAGCTGCCGGCGCACGTCGGCGGCCAGCCCGTGCATTTCGGCCAGCGAATACCACGGGTTGCCGGGCAGGCCGGCGGCGGCGCTGTCGCCGCCGAGCATGGCCGTGCTGACCTGGGCACGCAGGCGTTCGTCGCGGATGCCGTAAGGTGGCTGCTCCATGAAGCTGCGAGCCCGGCCGATGCCGAGTTTCTTCAGCAGCGGCAACAGGAACGACAGCCGCGCCAGCCACGGGATGCTCCAGCCGTCGTAGCGGAAGGTGGCGCCGTAGACACCGACGCCGGCCACCTGCCCTGGCCGATCGGCGGCCAGCTTGAGCGCCAGCAGGGCGCCCATCGAGAGGCCGGCGACGAACAGATGGTCGACCTTGCCCAACAGCTCGTCCGCGGCCTGTTCCACGCTGGCGTACCAGTCGCGCCAACCGGTGGCGAGCAGATCCTCGACGCTGCCGCAGTGCCCGGCCAGTTGCATGCCGTGCACGGTGAAACCGGCGCGGTTCAGCCCCTTGCCGAGCAGGCGCATCTCCATCGGCGTGCCGGTGAGGCCGTGGATCAGCAACACGCCGCTGCGGCCACCCTCGAAGAAAAAGTCGGTTTGCTGGATCACGCGCTTGACCTGTACATGCGGGATCCCGATCGCATGATCGGGAGCAGCCCTTGCCAAGATCGAGCTTGGCAGATCGCGGTTTCCTCAGTCTTTCGGGACGGCCGGGGGCGCGGCCTTCGCCGTGCCGAAGCGCACCAGCACGCGCTGGCCGATCCGCAGGTCGGGACGACCCGCCCCGGGTCCGGGCTGATCGAACGCCAGCACGCATTCCACCGTGCGGGCATTGGCGCGCACCTGCGGATCGTTTTCCAGCGTCGCCGGCCCATACACCTGGCCGACGCGCAGCACGTGGGCACCCCAATGCGCGCTGTCGGCATCGCCACTGGCAGCCACGTCGGCCGGCATGCCCGGGTGGACGGTGCCGACGAAACTCTCGTTGAGCTCGGCGCGAACGATCCGCGGCTTTTGCGGCAGCAGGGTGAACAGCGCTCCGGAGGAGGGCGATACGGTGGCACCGGGCTGAGCCGACACCTGCACCACGTCGGCGTCGAACGGTGCGCGCAGGCTGCGTTGCTTCAGCTCGTAGCGCGCCTCGTCCAGCTTCTGGCCGGCCATGCTCACGGCGGCACGTGCGGCCGCCTGTTCGGCATCGAGCTGGGCGACCGCCTCGCTGGCGTCGTCCGCGCTCTGGCCGTCGCCGGCACCGGCGGCGACCGCGGCGACCAGGCGTTGTGCGCGCTGTTTCGCCGCGACCCGCTTGATGCCCAGCAACTTCAGCTGTGCCTGTGCCTGCTCCGATTGCGCCTGCGCCGCCTCCACCGCCAGGCTGGCCGGTTCGGTGTCCAGTTCGGCCAGCAACTGACCTCGCCTGACGTGATCGCCTTCATGCACGGCAAGCTTGGCCAGCGTGCCCTCGCGCGGCATCGACAGCGCCAGCAGGCCGCCTTCGATATCGACCCGACCGCGCGCCACGGCGGCGTACGACGTCGCGGCGGCGCCAGTGTCGCTCGGCGGAGCGTCCGAGCGGGAGCAGGCCGCCAGCAACCACGCGGCAGACAGCGCAAGGCAACCAAGCCGGAGCAGGCGCACGCTGCCGGCGCGGCGAAGTGGACGAAAGGTCATGAGGGATTTTCCTTGGCTTGCGTGACCGCCGCATGCGTGCGTCGGTCGCTGAGAATGCGACCGTCCTCCATCGCCAGCACCCGATCGGCGTGCACCACCAGGCGCGGATCGTGGCTCACGCACAACACCGTGGTGCCGTGGGTGTGTGCGATGCGATGCAGGATGTCGATGATCATCTGGCCGTTGGCGGCATCCAGCGCACTGGTCGGCTCGTCGGCGAACAACAGCTCCGGCTCCTTCGCCAGCGCGCGGGCGATCGCCACCCGCTGCTTCTCGCCGCCGGACAATTCGGAAGGCCGCAAGCGCATGCGATGCGCCAGGCCGACCTCCTCCAGCGAGACCCGGGCGCGACGACGCGCCTCGTCGCGCGAGAGGCCCATGTGGTTGAGCGGCAACTCGACCTGCTCGAACGCACTCAGCGCCGGGAACAGGTTGAAGCCCTGGAACACGAAACCGGTGTGCTGCAGGCGGAAGCGTTCCAGCGCACGCAGGTCGAGCTGGCCCAGCTCGCTGCCGAGCGCGTGCACGCGGCCGCTGTCGACTTTCTGCAGGCCGCTGAGGATCGCCAGCAAGGTGCTCTTGCCGCAGCCGGACGGCCCGGAAATCAGGGTCAGCTCGGCGGCCTCGATGCCCAGCGTGAGGCCGTCGAGCACCTGCGTACGCTGCTGGCCGGAGACGAACGCCTTGCTGACCCCTTCGGCGAGCAGGGCGGGTCCGGAAATCTGTTGGCTGGCCGTGGCCGGATGCATCGCGACTACCTCAGCAACGTGGCGGGATCGGCGCGGCGCAGGCTGCGCATGGCGGCCAGCCCGGAGACCGCGGCCAGCCCCATCACCAGCACGATGCAGGCCAGCGCGGCCGGCACGTTCAGCACCACCGGCACGTCCTGGCTGCGCGCCAGCATCAGCAACAGCAGGCCGAGCACGCTGGCGCCGAGCAGGCCCAGCGCACCGACCCAGAATGCCTGCTCCAGCACGACCCGGCGCAAGGCCGCCACGCCCACGCCGAGCGCATTGAGGGTGGCATATTCGCGCACCGAGCCGTTGACGGCGGCGATCAGGGTCTGGCTGGTGATGGCCGCGCCGACCAGGAACACGATGCCGGCCAGGAACAGCACGCCCGCGCCGGCGCCGGTATCGAACAGCCAGTAGAGCACCGAGAGGCGGGCGAAATCCGCGGCGCTCCAGGTCGTGTAGGGACCGAACGCGGTGGCGCCGCGCAGGCGCGCTGCAACCGCATCGGCGTTGCCCGGGTCGCGCAATTTGGCGACCAGATAGGTCGGGCCATCGTCGGCCGGATCGTCATTCAGCCGCCGCGCGGTATCCAGCGAGCACAGCACGTTCACGCCGCCCAGCGCCCGCAGGCCGCTGCTGATGCCGACCACCCGCACCGGATGCCCGTTGATGGTGGCGGTCTGGCCGATGCCGACGCCCAGTTGATCCAGCGCGGAACGATCGACGACGACCGCGTCCGGTTCGACCAGGCGCGCGCGCAGGCTGGCCGGCAACGCCTTGGAGAACATCAGGCCATGGGCGCCCGGATCGATACCGGAGACGAACACCGAGACGCCGCCGGTTTCGCCGACGCCACGCCAGTCGCCGTCGACCCAGATGTACGGCTCGACCCGCTGCACCGCCGGATCCATCAGGACACGCGATTCCACGTCGGCACTGATCGTGCGGCCCGAACCCACGCTCTGGGTACCGGGATAACCCACCCAGACGTCGGCCGACGAACCGGTGATGTACAGGCTGGTGCTGCCGAAGATGCCCAGCACCAGTGCGATCTGCAGAAGTTGCAGCAGGCCGGCGAAGCCCACCGCCAGCATCGCCGGCAGGAAGCGGCGCCATTCGTAGATCAACGTCTTGCGTGCGAGGGCGACCATCAGCGGCGCGTTCCGTCGGGCGTGGCGGAGGCGGCTGACGAGGTTGCCGTGTCGTCGACCGGCGGCAGGGGCGCGCCGCCGAGTGCCTTGAACAACGCCACGTAAGCGAGGTTGTGTCCGGCGCGGGCATCGGCCAGTTCGATCGCGGCCTGGGCGACGGCGATCTGGCTGTCGCTGCGGTCGGACGGGCTGTCCAGATGCAAGCCGACGCGGGTGTGCATCGCGCGATCGGCGCGCTGCAGTGCCTGCCACGCCAGCGTGCTGTGCTGTTCGCGCTGCTGTTGCTGCTGCAGGTTGCCGAGCGCGGTTTCCACCTCGGTCACGCCTTGCAGCACGGCTTGCCGATACGCCAGTACGCTGGCCTTCAATTCGTGATCCTTCGCTTGCAGCGCGGCCTGCCGGATGCCCCAGTCGAACAGCGGAATATTGATTTCCGGCCCGAACGAGTCGATCGCATTGGGTGTGCTGGATCTTTTGTGGTTGTTGTCGATGTCGGTGGACCAGTCGATCGAGCCACCGAGGCCGATGCGGGGGAACAGATCGGCATGGGCCAGCGCCTGCGCACCGGCGGCCTGCAATACGTCCGCTTCGGCGCGGGCAATCTCGGGGCGCGTGCGCAGCAGGTCGGCCGGCGCACTGTCGAGTTTCCATACGCCCAGTTCGGGTGGCGTGCCCGGTTGCAACCACGCCGGATCGGGCCGGTTGCGGCCGAGCAACACCGCCAGTCGCTGTGCGCTGACGTTGATCGCCTGTCGTGGCGCGGTCATCGCCGCTTCGGATTGTGCGAAAGCTGCCTCTGCCTGATCCACCGCATCGGACGCCACCAGTTGCAGTCGTCGGCGCACCTGCAGCCGCTGCCATTCGTGCTGGCGGGCCTTGCTGATTTTCGACAGCAGTTGCTCCTGCTGCTGCGCGGTGCGCAACTCGATCCATTCGCGTACGACTTCGGCGACCAGCGACACCCGGGCGCTGCGCAGATCGGCGATGCCGGCATCCAATGCCCCTTGCGCTTCGCGCCGGCTGCCTTCGGCGCGGCCGAACAGGCCCAGTTCCCAACTGGCGTCGAAGCCGACGAGGAGGTACGAGGCGCTCGCATCCGGATCGACCACATCATTGGTGCTGGCGCGCAGCGCCGGCAGATAGCGGGCGTGCGCGCGGTCATGCAGTGCGCGCACGGCACGCAGTCGCTCGATGGCCTGCGCCACGTCGAGATTGTCGGCCAGGGCGCGATCGACGAGTGCGTCGAGTTCGGGGTCGGCGAAGGCATGCCACCAGCCGTGCAGGTCGGTCGGCCTGGCCGGATTGGAGGCCATCGCATGCTGCCATTGCGCCGGTACGGGTGGTGCCAGCCTGGGCAGCGGTGCGGCGCAACCGGCCAGCCCGCACAGCAAGATGCCGAGCAGGCATGCGCGCCGCCGGTTGCCGGTTGTGGCCTCGCTCAATCGACGTGTCACGGCGCGGACTCTTCCGTGGCGACGATGCGGCGTGGATGCCTTTGCCGGGATTCGAGGATGATCATCTGCGTCATTGTCGTGGCGGAATCTTTGTTTAGTCTAACGATGGTGATGAAACGCAGAAACACGGACGCTCGACTCGTCGCGGATACCCGGCACATCATGCACTTCTCATGCTGCCGTCGGGGGCGGCGGCGGGAAGCGCACCTCCACACGCAATCCGTGTACTTCGCCGAGCCGGTAGATCACCTGGGCATGATGTCGTTCGACGATCCGCTGGACGATCGCCAACCCCAGCCCGCTGCCGCCTTCGCTGTTGTCGGCGACGCGAAAAAAGCGCTCGCTGAGCCGCGGCAGCAGTGCCGGCGGCACGCCAGGGCCGTCGTCCTCGACGCTGAGCGCGGCGCCACCATCGTCGAGCGCCTGCAGATGGACAGTGACGGTGCTGCCACGGCCGGCATAGCGCACGGCGTTGTCGATCAGGTTGTCCAGCAGGTCCTGCACGCTGGCCGCATCGCCGAGGATGCGCAGCGGGCGCCGACTGCCCTCGAAGCCGAGGTCGACTCCGGCGCGGATCGCTTCGTGCACGCGCTGCGTCACCGCTTCGGGAATCAGTTGGCCCAGGTCGAGCAGGCGCAGTTCTCCGGTTTCCCCCGGCACCGCCTGTGCGCGGGTCAGGGCCAGCAGTTGCGAGGACGTGCGCGCGGCGCGCTGGGTCAGCCGCTGGATGTGGGTCAATGCGTCGGTGACGGTTTCCGGGCGCGGATCGGCAAGCGCGCGATCCACGTGCAGGCTCAGGCCGGTCAGCGGCGTGCGCAACTGGTGCGCGGCATCGGCGATGAAGCGGTCGTGCAGGGCCAGCATGCCGCGCAGGCGACCGAACAGCGCATCGATGGTGCGCGTCAGCGGCTGGATTTCCTGCGGCACGTCGGCACCGTCGATCGGGGTCAGCTCGTGCGAGCGCGCGGCCAGCCGTGCGGTCAATGGATCGAGCACGCGCAGGCCGCGACTGACCCCGAACCAGACCAGCGACAACACGCAGACGATCAGCAGCGTCTGCATCAGGATCGCCAGCAGCAGGATTTCCCGCGCCTGCTGGCGACGATCGCGCAAGGTTTCGGCCACGGTGACGGTCAGGCTGCCGGCCGGATCGCGCAGCGAGGCCGTGCGCACGGTGGCGGCGCGCAGGGCATGGCCGTCGAGCTGGACGTCGTACAGCCCCGGCGCGGCACCGGGCCTGGGTACCTGCGCGAGGTTCGACAAGCCGACACTGCCGGCCACCAATCCGTAGCGCGAGCTGCTCACGCTGAAGTAGCTGCGACCATCCGGATCGTATTCGAGCAGGAAGCGCGCCTGTTGCGACAGCACACCGCCAGGCTGGCCGTTGCTGAGCATCTTGGCCAGCGTCAGCGCGTCATCGCCCAGGTCGCGGTCGTGCACGCGGTTGGCATAGGCCAGGGCCACGCCATAGGTAAGCAAGGCGTCGAGCATCAGCAAGGCCGCCATCGGGATCAGCAGGAAGCCCAGCAGGCGGCGGCGCAGGCTCGGGCGCGCGGGCGGCGAGTACAACGGTTTCATGCCGAACCGCTGGCGGAATCGGCCACTTCTTCCAGCAGGTAGCCAAGGCCGCGGATGGTGCGCACGCCGGTACCGCTGCCTTCGAGCTTGCGGCGCAGGCGATGGATGGCGATGTCCAGCCCGTTGTCGGTCAGCTCCTGATCCCAGTCGCACAGCGCCTCGATCAACTGCGCGCGACTGGTCACCCGGTCGGCGCGCATCGCCAAGGCCTCCAGCAGACCGAATTCCCGCGCCGTCAGCTCGAGCGGCACCTGACCGGTCCAGGCGCGGTGGCCGGGAAGATCGAGCCGCAACCGGCCCAGCTGGAATTCCGGCTTGCCCTGGCTGCCGATCCGCCGCAACAACGCCCGCACGCGCGCCTCGAATTCGCTCAGCGCAAACGGCTTGACCAGATAATCGTCGGCGCCCAGATCGAGAATCCGGATGCGTTCGGCCAGGCCGTCGCGCGCGGTCACCACCAATACCAGCAGACCCTTGCCGCGCTGGCGCAGGCGCTGCAGGACCTCGCTGCCATCCAGCACGGGCAGGCCGAGGTCCAGCACCAGCAGGTCGTAGCAGTGATCATGCAGGGCCACGTCGGCAAGGCCGCCGGTGGCCACGTGATCCACCGCATGGCCGCCCTGGCGCAGCGAGGCACGGATGCCCTCGGCGATGGAAGGATCGTCTTCGGCCAGCAGGATGCGCATAGGGGTTTCCGATGACGCGTGTATGGGCCACATCATGAACCTGCCGGGCTGGTTTCGCCGAGCACGTTCCATGGGTGGGAAGCAGGCAAGCCCGGATGATTCCGGCTCCGCGCGCTTGAGACAACACAGGTCGCCGGCAGTTCGCGGCCGTCGATTCACTCATCTGCCGCGGAGAGTGTTCAACGCCGACTGTCGTGTCGCGGCCGGCGCAGGCCGTCAATCGGCGATGTTGAGCTGCAATGAACCGAAGGCGCCATTGCGCGCCAGCGCGGTCACCGTGTGACGACCCGGCTGCTGCAGGGTCAAGGTCAGCGCCGCCGCGCCTTCGCTGTCGCCCTGCAGCCGGCCGTCCAGCAACCATTGCACGTTGCCTTGCGCGCCCAGCGCGCGCAGGGTCACGCGCAGCGGGCGGTCGCTGTTCGGCGCCTTGCGCAAGGTCACGCCGTTGGCCACGCCGGCAATGCGGATCGGCGTGGCGCGATCGAGCGAATCGGCAGCGCAGCCGGGGGCCAGCGGCGGCAGCGCGGCGCTTTGCCGGTCGTCGTGACCGAGCCACGGCGTGGCCAATGCGGGCCAGCGCGCCAGCCGGATCGTGTGTTCACGCGCCGCGTGGCAGGCGCCGCTGAGGCGCTGGCCTTTTTCGTTCACGCGCAGGGTGAGCAGGCCGGACGACCACGCACCGAGATCGCGCTCGGCAAACGTCGGCGGCAGTGCGTCGTCGAGCACCCACGCGGTGCGCTGCTGGCGGCACAGCGCCGGGTCAGTGGTGGCGGCCGCACCGCCGAGCGGCCAGCAGACCTCGGCCGAGGTCACGCTGGCCGGCTGGGTGCTCCGGTGGCCGCCGCGCGAGGGCAGCATGTCGACGATCTGGAACAGCAGCGGCAGCGCGGTCACCGCGCCGTACTGGCCGGGCGACGGCGTACCGTCCGGGCGGCCGATCCACACGCCGATGGTCCAGCGGTCGGTGACGCCGATCGACCAGGCGTCGCGGTAGCCGTAACTGGTGCCGGTTTTCCACGCTACCGTGGCGTGGCGGTTGATGGTGCCGACCAAGGGCCCGCCTTCGACATCGGCCGGGTTGCTGGCCAGGATGTCGCGGATGATCCACGCCGCGCCGGGCGACAGCAGCCGGCGCGGACGCGCGGCTTGTTCCGGCGTGTAACGCGGCGTGCCGGCGACGCCGCCGTTGGCGAACGCGGTGTACGCGCCGACCAGGTTTTCCAGCCGCGTGGAGGCGCCGCCGAGGATGATCGACAGGTTCGGTTGCGCGCCCGCCGGCAGGCCGAGGTCGACGCCGCCGGCGGCCAGCCGTGCCACGAAACGGTTCGGCCCGACCCGATCCAGCACGTCCACCGCCGGCACGTTGAGCGAGCGCTGCAGCGCCTCGGCCGCACTGACCGGACCGGAAAACGCTTCGTCGAAATTGCCCGGCTTGTAGCCGCCGAAATCCTGCGGCGCGTCGACCAGCAGGCTTTCGGAATGGATCAGCCCGTCGTCCAGCGCCAGTCCGTAAAGGAACGGCTTGAGCGTCGAACCGGGCGAGCGCGGCGCGGTCACCATGTCGATGTAGCCGTGCCGCTGCGGATTGGCGAAGTCGCTGGTGCCGACGTAGATGCGCGCTTCCAGCGTGGCGTTGTCCACCACCAGCAAGGCGGCCGAGCTGTGTGCCGGCAGGCGCGACAGGTACGCACCGACCCGATCCTCGGCGGCGCGCTGCAGGTTCGCGTCGATGGTGCTGGTGATGCGTCGCGCCTTCGGCTGCTGCCGATGCAGTCGTTCGGCCAGCAAGGCGGCGGACAGCGGCGCGCGCAGCGAACGCGCCACCACCGGTTCGATCGCCGCGTCGCGCACTTCGGCATCGCTCCACACGCCGAGATCGCGCATGCGCCTGAGCACCTTGTCGCGCGCGGCGCGTGCCGCCTCGGGATGGCGGTCGGGGCGCAGCCGGCTGGGCGACTGCGGCAGCACCGCGAGCAACGCGGCTTCGGCGTGCGACAGCCGCGTCGCCGGCTTGCCGAGGTACGCCCACGAGGCCGCCTCGACACCTTCGATCGGGCCGCCGAACGGTGCGTGGTTGAGGTACAGGTCGAGGATTTGCGCCTTCGACAGATGCGCTTCCAGTTGCAGCGCGCGGAAGATCTGCACCAGCTTGCCGCGGAACGTGTGCGGTCGGAATCCGCCGGAGCCGGGCTCGATGATCCGCGCCACCTGCATGGTCAGCGTGGAACCGCCCGACACGATGCGCCCGTGCACGATGCCGCCGGCGAGGCCACGCAGCAGCGCGTACGGATTGACGCCGGGGTGACGATAGAACCAGCGGTCCTCGTAGCTCAGCAGCGCTTTCAGGTACAGCGGCGACACCTGCTTCGCCGTGGTCGGGTAGCGCCATACGCCATCGCTGTCGGCGAACGCGCGCAGCGGCGTGCCGTCGCGCGCCAGCACCACGGTGCTGCCGGTGTCGGGCGCAGGAAGGTGGAGCGGGAACAGGCGGTCGAGGATGACGGCGGCGAGCAGAACGACGACAACGATGAGCGCGAAGATGCGCACTCCAAGTTTGACGCGGAGCTGAAGGCGTGGTGGCTTGGTATCGGTCATCTTGGAGAGCCCTTCGACTTCGCTCGCTGACGCGAGCTACGCTCAGGGTGAACGGTCTCTCTACACCGTTCGCCCTGAGCGTAGGCCGCAGGCCGAAGTCGAAGGGCATGCCGCGACTTCAACTGACCATAGCTCTTTTTCAAAAGCCTCTAGACAACATCGCCCGAAAGCGGACTCCTAGGGTTCCACCACGGTGATCTTTGCTTGCGCGACCTTGCCGATGCCGCGCACGGCAGGACGGTACATGTCCTCGACCAGCGGCGGCGGCACGGTGTAGGTGCCCGGCGTCACCGCGCGCACCAGGTAGAACACGCGTGCCTTGTCGCCGCGGCTGAGGTTGAGGGCGGCGGCGTAGCGGTCGTCGCGGTACTCCTCGTGCTGGACCTCGGCGGCCGCGGCGTGCTGGTCCAGGTCGATGCCGTCGATCACCACGCCCTCCCACTGCTGCGCGCCGCCGAGGTTGAGGTTTTCCACTTCGAGGCCGCCGGGAAGCAGGTCGGTGACCAGGGCGTCGGGGACATCCATGCGCGCCTCGATGTCCAGTTCGACGATCAGCGTGTCGCCCTCCTTCAGCTTGTCGCCGGTCCACGGCTTGCCATCGGTGGTGAAGTAGCTGCGGCGCACGTCGATCTGGCTGCCGTCGGCCGGCGGTGCCTTCTGCGGAATGCCGGCCACGTCGAGCGTGGCGAAGATCGCCGCGTCGCTGGTCGGCTGCACGCTGACGCCGGCATCGAGGTCGGCGGCGCTCAACTCACGGCTCCACACGCGGCTGTCCGGTGCGGTCTCGGCCTTGCCGGCCACCGTCATCGTGGCGGCCAGCGGGGCGTTGCTCTTGGCGTCGAACGCCGCGGCCACGCGAGCGATCGCGGCCTGCTCCTGCGTGCTCAGATACGACCACGACCAGCGGTAGTTCTTGTCCTGCTGCTGGCGCACGCGCACGTTGGCGGTGGCGTTGCGCGCCCAGTCGACCAGCTTGGCGTCGTAGGCGGGCCTGTTCATGCCATAGGTGTGGGTGAGCGCGACCATCAGGGCGAGGTCGCGCAGGTCCGAGCCGTAGTCGCCGACGTACCACGGACGTTCCTTGCTCCACGCGAACGCCTCGTCGATCGCCTTCTGCGCGCGCTCGTTGTCGCCCATCAGCTTCAGCGCGATGCCGAGATGCACCAGCGGCAGCGGCGCGACCAGCTTGCTGCGGTCGTTGTCGAAGATCGCGCGCAGAGTACCCAGCGGGGCGCGGTTGACCCGCGCCAGCACAAAGCCGGAGTAGGCCTCGTCGGCAATCCGCATGTGGTCGTGGTGCTCGTAGCCGTAGTACGGATGGCCGCCGGCGAGCAGGTCGTCGTTGAGCCGCTGCAGCGACTTCTGCAGCACGTCCTGCGGCACGGCGAAACCGGCATCGCGCGCGTCGAGCATGAAGTCGACCACGTACGGCGTGGTGAAGGTGACGATCGGGCTGGTGCCGCCCCAGAAGCTGAAGTGGCCGTTGCTGGCCTGGAACGAGGCGATCCGCGACAGCGCGCTGTCCACCGCGGCCTTGCGCACGTCGTCGCTCATCACCGAAGCGCCCAGCGCCTTGGCCGTCTGGCCGTCCAGAATCAACGCCGCGTAGCCCTTGCTGGTGGTCTGCTCGATGCAGCCGTACGGATAGCGCAACATGTCGCGCAGCGCCGCGGCGTACGGCAGCGGCGGCAAGGTGCTCAAGGTAAGCCGCGCCTTCACCGTCGCCGGCAGCAGGCCGGTGATCGCGGCAGCACCGAAGCGCTCGGGCTTGCCCGCTTCCAGCGCCAGCGGCGTGGTGGTGACGGTTTCCGGCCAGGCCGGGCGCACCGCGAACTCGAAGTGGCGGTCCACGCGGTAGTCGTTGAGTTCGGCGTGGATGTCCACCGTCGCCACCGCCGCACCCGCCTGCGCCGTCACCGGCATGTGCAGCGTGGTGCCGGCGCCGTCCTTCAGCGGCACGCTTTGCGTGGCCTTGTCCACCGCGATCGGGCCGCCGCCCTTCACGCTCACTTTCGCGGTGCCGTCCTTGCCCGAGAGATTCTTCAGGTCGAGGCTGATCATCGCCTTGTCGCCGGCCGCCATCACCCGCGGCGTGCTCGGTTCGACCACCAGCGGCGCGCGCACGGTGACGTTGCCGTCGGCGTTGCCGTAGCGGCTGTCGGTATATGCCAGCGCAGCGAGGCGCAGGCTGCCGTTGAAGTCGGGCACGTCGACACGCAGCGTGGCCTTGCCGTGTGCATCGAATGCCACCGGGCCGCTGAACAGGTCGACGATCTGCACCTTCGGGTTGAGCCGGGCGGCCTTGGGCAGCGCCGCGCCGCTCATGTCGCCGCCGTAGCGCAGCCTGGCCTCGGCGCCGTCCATCGCCTCGATGATGCGGCTGTAAAGGTCGTACGCCTCGACGCCGAGCGCGCGCTTGGCGAACAGCCACGTCCACGCATCGGGTACCGGGTAGTTGGTGATGTTGAGCACGCCCTGGTCGACCGCGGACAACGTGACGAACGCCTTCTGCCCCGCCAGTCCGGTCGCCTGCACGCCGACCTCGAGCGGATTGCCCGGGCGCATCAGCGCGGGTGCGTCGAGCTTGAGCGGGATGCGCCGGTCGTTGCGATCCATCGCCACGTATTCCACGCCCATCGCGCGCGCCGGTGTGCTGTGTTCGGCCGCCTCGCCGCCGCGAAACACCAGTGCGGTCACGTAGACGTCGTGGCGCTCCCAGTCTTTCGTCACCGGGATCTCGAAGGTGCTGCCGGCTTTCGCATCGATGTTCTTCGTGTACAGCAGATGGTCCGATTCCACCAGCAGCACGCCGGGGCCGTCGTGCGGTGGCGTCACGGTGACCTTCATGGTGTCGCCGGCGCGGTAGCGCGCCTTGTCCAGCTGCAGCTTGACCTTGTCCGGGCGCGCCTCCTTGCCGAGGTTCTCGTCGTCCCAGCTGTAGCCGGCGAAGAACGGGAATACCGTGGTGAGCTTCGTGGCCGGGTCGTACACCTCGACGCGGTAGCTGCCCCATTGCACCGGGAACTCGACGTGGGCCGACTGGCCGGCGGCGACGTCGATGTCCTTTTCATCGATCAATTCCAGACGCTGGTTCGCGTTCGACTGCCAGCCGCCGTTGCGCTCGTACAACCAGTAGAAGTCGCGCAGCTCGCGCTGCAGACGCACCTTCAGGTGGCTGCCGGCGACCAGCTGGCCGTCGACGTTCGCGCGCACGATCTCGAAGCCGGCCGGCGCCTCGCTCTCGGCGCCCTGCTTCGGATCGAACAGCGGGCGCACGCCGACCAGCGCGTCGGCCGGCCAGCAGGTGCGCTTGAGCAGGCGCGTGACCGCGCGGCCACCGCTTTCGTACACGCTGCCGGACAGCGTCACCGCCAACGGCGCAACCGGCTTGACGTCGTCGGGCAGCGCCACGTCCTGCTCCAGCACGCCTTGCGCGTCGAGCTTCGCGTCGACCACGTCGTCGGCGCTCTTCGGCAACTCGACCAGCGGGTTGCCGAAGAAGGTGTCCTTCATCTTCTCCAGCGGATGCACTTCCGGCGCGACCAGCAGTTTCGCGGTGAAGCGGTTGCCGTCGGCCGGTGCGCCGTACAGATAGCTGGAGGCGACCTTCAGCTTCAGCGGCTCGTCCGGCGCCAGCCGTTCTTGCGGACTGGACAACTCGACCTTGAGCCGCTCGGGCAGGAACTCCTCGACGTGGAACGGGAACGCCTGCACGGTGTCCTTGCTCGCCGGATCGAGGCGGAATTCCAGTTGCCACAGCCCGGTCGGTGCATCGGCCGGAATCGCCTGGCTGAGGTCGAAGTAGTTCAACTGCTGCGGCTCCAGCCGCTTTTCCACCAGGGTGCGGCCATCCGGCTGCTTCACCCGCACGAACAGCGACTGCGGCTTCATCGGCTTGCCGTCGAAATCGCGCAACAGTGCCGAGGCGTGCAGCGTCTCGCCGGGCCGGTACAGGTCGCGGCCGGACCATGCATAGACCTCGAACGGCGCCTGTTTGCGGCCGCTGATGTCGAAGTTGGATACGTCCAGCGCCGGCTTGTTGAACGGCAGCACCGAGACGTCCTTGCCGTGGCGCGCCACCAGCACGTCGGAAGCCTTGACCTTGTATGCCAGCAGCGCGTTGCCGTCGGCGTCGGTGCCGGCCTTGAGCTTGCTGCGGCCGGCCGCGTCGCGGATCTCGATGTCGACCGCGTTCACCGGCGTGCCGTCGCGCAGCGAGGCCACGTGCAGCAGCACGTTGTCGCGGTACACGCGCAGGTGCAGGCCGAGGTCGCTGATGAAGAAGGTGGCGGTGTCATAGCCGTCCCTGAAGGTGCCGCCGGCCTTGACCACGGCCATGTACACGCCCGGCTGTGACAGCTCCCTGATGTTCTGCACCGGCAGGTAGGTGACGGTGCGTTCGTTCGGTTCGCCACCCAGGGTGTAGTGGTTGGCGTAGACCGAATCGGCGATCTCGGTGATCGGCATGCGGCTGCGCCGGTTGTCGCCTTCGCCGCAGTCGTTGTAGTAGCTGGCGTCGTGGTCGAGTTCGTAATTGTTGCGGTGGCCGTTGCGCGGGTAGGCGCAGAACAGGTCCGACAGCGCGTCGTCATGCACGCGGAAGAACTCCACGTCCGCGTCGTGCACGTTCATCGACACCAGCGGCAGGCCACGGGTGCCGCGCGCCGGCAGCACGCTGCCGTGCGAGGCGAAACCGACCGCCGCCGGCAGGTTGCCGGAGTACACGTCGTGCTTCACCTCGCGGCCCAGCGTGCGGCCATCGGCGGCGAGCAGGCCGGATTTCAGCTGCACGGCGTAATGCGTGTTCGACTGCACGAACGGAAAAGCCAGCGTCTTGCCGTCGTCGCGCAGACTCCAGCTGCCGCTGACCATTTCGCCGTTCGGACCGGTCACCGCGATCAGCGTGTCGAACGCCTGCGCCGAGGCCAGCGTGGCGCTGAAGCGCAGCACCAGCGCGGTGCGCGAATCGGCGGTTTCCGAGCTGGCCGACACGAGTCCGAACGCCTGCTTCGCGACGGCATGCCGGGTCGACGCCGCCGCAGCCGGCGCTCCCTGCAAGGCGGGTTTGCCGGTGTCGCTGCCGCGGTGACAGGCGCCCACGGACAGGCACAGCAACAACGAAGCAGCGACGCGCAAGAGCACAGCGCGCGAAATGCACACGATCGATCGACGTGACATGAGTCTCTCCCTGAGTCTGACCCAAGTATCGCTGCAATTCATGGCAACTTGCTGGCGCGGATCGGGCGCGCACCCGTTGCCATGTGACGCAGTGCCGACAACCCCTCGCTTCGTCGCCGGACATGGGTCACCCGCGGCTAGTTGCGCGGCGGGATCGCGTGCCGGCCGAGCCAGTCGGCGAGCTGCATCAGCACCTGCGCGCGACCGGGGTCATTCTCGTTGAACAGCTCGTGATACAGCGTCGAGAAGAAACGGGTGGTCAGCAGCCCGGTCGACGCCGCCTTTCGTGCAAAGGCGCGGCTGCCGGCGGGATCGACCAGGGCGTCGCTGTCCGCCACCAGCAGCAGGGTCGGCACGGAAAGGCCGGCGGCGTCGGCGATGCAGGCGGCCCCGGCGCGGAAGATGAAATCCGCCAGCCGCGGCGTGATCCAGCCGGTGCGCAGCGGATCGTCACGGTAGGCGGCGACCACGCGGTCATCGTGCGAAAGCTTGTCGAAGTCCAGGCCGTTGCGCAGCGGCAGCCATGGCGTGACCCGCGCCAGCACCCCCGCCAGCCGGCGCAACCATGCCGGCTCCCAGCTGCGCAGCGCGGGCGAGGACAACAGCAACGCCGGCGGCGTGATGCGGCCATCGAGCACCGTGCGCGCGGCGACCAGCCCACCCATGCTGTGACCGAGCAGCAGCGGCGGGTACGCCAGGCCGGCGGCGTAGTCGAGATAGACCGTGGCCAGGTCTTCCAGCAGATCGTCGCCGTGGCGCAGCGCACCGCGCGGACCCGGCGTCTGTCCATGGCCGCGCTGGTCGTAGCTGCGCACCGCGTAACCGCGCTGGTTGAACCACTGCGCGAGGCGTTCGTATCGGCCGCCGTGTTCGCCCAGCCCATGCACGATCAGCACCGCTCCGCGTGGCTGCCGCAGCGGCCAGCCGCGCAGGAACAACCGCTGCCCGTCGGCCATCGTCAGCCAGCCCGAATTCCCGCCGCTGGCGTCGTGATCCATCGCTTGCAGCCGCTGTTGCACCCGATCCTCCTCATTGTCGACGCGTGCCGGTGGAAGCTGAATACTGACATGGCAACCCGCCACGACGCACCCGGCTGGCGCGCCGGATTGAGCGTGCGCCGAAGCCCCCCATATATGATCGGATGACGCCATTCCCACCGCCGCACGGAACCCTGCCGATGCGCGAGACGCCTGATCCGCTGGACGATTTCCACCCGGCCGTCGCTGCCTGGTTTCGCCATGCGTTTCCTGCGCCAACGACGGCGCAGGCGGCGGCATGGCCGTCGATCCGCGCGGGCAGGCACACCCTGGTCGCCGCGCCGACCGGCTCGGGCAAGACGCTCACCGCCTTCCTCGCCGCGATCGACGCACTGGTGCGCGAGGGGGCAGCGCACGGCGGCGTGCTGGCCGATGCGACCACGGTGGTCTACGTGTCGCCGCTGAAGGCGTTGTCGAACGACATCCACATCAACCTGGAAGCGCCGCTGGAGGGCATCCGCACCGAACTCGAAAAGCTCGGCCTGCCCGACGTCGCGATCCGCACCGCCGTGCGCACGGGCGACACGCCGCAAGCCGAGCGCAACCTGCTGCGCAAGGTGCCGCCGCACATCCTGGTGACCACGCCGGAGTCGCTGTACGTACTGCTCGGCTCAGCCTCGGGTCGCGCGATGTTGTCGGGCGTGCGCTCGGTGATCGTCGACGAGATCCACGCCATCGCCGGCAGCAAGCGCGGTTCGCATCTGGCGTTGTCGCTGGAACGGCTGGAGTCGCTGTGCCAGCGGCGGTTGTTGCGGATCGGTTTGTCGGCAACGCAGAAGCCCATAGGCATGGTCGCCGACTTTTTGGTCGGCGCTCCTTCTCCCTCTCCACCTCGGGGAGAGGGGCGGGGTGAGGGGCCGGGGTCGCGAAAGAGTCACAACAAAGCGGCCGTCAAAAATGATGCTCCGACGCACACCGCCCCCTCACCTCGATCCTCTCCCCGAGGGGGAGAGGAGGCGAACGCAAGAAGCGATGTCACCATCATAAATACGGGCCACACCCGTCCACGCGACCTTGCCATCGAAGTCCCACCCGTACCGCTCGAAGCGGTGATGTCCAACGACAGCTGGGAGCTGGTCTACAACCGCCTCGCCCAACTGGTGCAAGCGCATCGGACCACCCTGGTATTCGTGAACACCCGGCGCATGGCCGAACGCGCCGCGCGGCACTTGTCCGAGCGGCTCGGCAAGGAACACGTGGCCGCACACCACGGCAGCCTGGCGAAAGAACTGCGGCTGGATGCGGAGCAGAGGCTCAAGCGCGGTGAACTCCAGGTGCTGGTGGCCACCGCGTCGCTGGAGCTGGGCATCGACATCGGCGAGGTCGACCTGGTCTGCCAGCTTGGTTCGCCGCGCTCGATCGCCGCGTTCCTGCAGCGCGCCGGCCGCTCCGGTCACAGCATCGACGGCACGCCGAAGGCACGGCTGTTCCCGGCCACCCGCGACGACCTGATCGAGTGCACCGCCCTGCTCGACTGCGTGCGCCGCGGCGAGCTGGACGCGCTGATCCTGCCCCCGCAACCGCTCGACGTGCTGGCACAGCAGATCGTCGCCGAGGTCGCCTGCGCCGAATGGGACGAGGACGCGCTGTACGCGCTGGTGCGTCGCGCGTATCCGTATCGCGATCTGTCGCGCGCCGAGTTCGACGCGGTGGTGCGCATGCTGGCCGACGGTTTCACCACCCGCCAGGGGCCGCGTGCGGCCTATATCCATCGCGACGCGGTGAACCGGCAACTGCGCCCGCGGCGCAGCGCGCGGCTCACCGCGCTGACCTCCGGCGGCACCATCCCCGACACCGCCGATTACAAGGTGGTGCTGGAGCCGCAGGCGATCATCGTGGGCACGGTGAACGAGGACTTCGCGGTCGAGAGCATGGCCGGCGACATTTTCCAGCTCGGCAACGCCAGCTACCGCATCCAGCGCGTCGAGCGCGACCGGTTGCGTGTCGAGGATGCGCATGGGGCGCCGCCGAGCATCCCGTTCTGGCTGGGCGAGGCGCCGGGGCGCAGCAACGAGTTGTCGTTCGGCGTGTCGCGGTTGCGCGAAGAAATTTCCGCCTTGCTTGAGCCCCTCTCCCTGGGGGAGAGGGGTGGGGGTGAGGGTTCGATTTTTGCCCAGCACTCCGGCACGCCCGAACCCTCTCCCCCAGCCCCTCTCACCCACAAGGGGACTCCCTGGCGGTCGCCGGGGGGAGAGGGGAGCCAAGCGCGCGCGCTCGAATGGCTTCGCGACGAACTGGGCCTGGACGAAGCGGCCGCGCAGCAACTCGTCGACTACCTGGCCCGCGCCAAGGCCGCGCTCGGCGTGCTGCCGAGCCAGCGCACGCTGGTGCTGGAACGCTTCTTCGACGAATCCGGCGGTACCCAGCTGGTGATCCACACACCGTGGGGAAGCCGCATCAACCGCGCGTGGGGACTCGCGCTGCGCAAGCGGTTCTGCCGCCAGTTCAACTTCGAACTGCAGGCGGCGGCGACCGAGGATGCGATCGTGCTGTCGCTGTCCACCAGCCACAGCTTTCCGCTGGAGGAAGTCGCGCATTACCTGCACTCCAACACTGCCGAACACGTGCTGATCCAGGCCTTGCTCGACGCGCCGCTGTTCCCGGCGCGCTGGCGCTGGAATGCGGTCACCGCGCTGGCGCTGCCGCGCTTCACCGGCGGCAAGAAGACACCGCCGCCGCTGCAGCGCATGAAGAGCGAGGACCTGCTCGCCGCGGTCTTCCCCGATCAGGTCGCCTGCCTGGAAAACATCGTGGGCGAGCGCGAGGTGCCGGATCACCCGCTGGTCAACCAGACCATGCACGACTGCCTGCGCGAGGCGATGGACGTGGACGGCCTGCTGGCGATCCTGCGCCAGCTCGAAGCCGGCAAGATCGCGATCGTGGCGCGCGATCTCACCGCACCCAGCCCGCTCGCCGCCGAAGTCCTGAACGCCGCGCCGTATGCCTTCCTCGACGACGCGCCGCTGGAAGAGCGCCGCACGCAGGCGGTGCAGACGCGCCGCTGGAATGCCGACAGCACCGACGACCTCGGCCGGCTCGACCCCGATGCGATCGCCGCCGTGCGCGAGGAAGCCTGGCCGCAGGTGCGCGATGCCGACGAAATGCACGAGGCGCTGACCCTGCTGGGGTTTGTCACGACCGCGGAAGTCGCTTCCCATCCCGGCTGGAGCGAGTGGCTGCAGGTGTTGGCCACGGCGAAGCGCGCCACCCTGCTCACCACGGCGATACCCGTGGGGCCGGCTTCTGCGGGAGCGGCACCCACGGGAACTCCCGAGCGCGCCGTGTGGACATCTGCCGAGCAATTGCCGCAATGGCGTGCGCTGCATTCCGCCGCCTCGATGCAGCCACCGCTCGCCGTCCCCGCCGAATACGCCGCGCAAACCTGGACGCGCGAGGACGCGCTGCTGGAACTGGTGCGCCACCGCCTCGGCGGACTCGGCCCGGTCACCGTGAACGCACTGGCGTCATCCCTCACTGTCGATGCCGGCGAGGTGGAGCAGGCACTGCTGCGGCTGCAGTCCGAAGGCTACGTGATGCAGGGACGTTTCAGCGCTGACGCGGGCGACACCGAATGGTGCGAGCGGCATCTGCTGGCACGCATCCACCGCTACACCATCGGGCGGCTGCGCCGCGAGATCGAGCCGGTGAGCCGCCGCGCGCTGATGCGTTTCCTGTTCGAGTGGCAGCATGTGACGGCGGCGACCCGGCTGAACGGGCCGGACGCGCTGGTGGCCACGCTGGCGCAGCTGGAAGGCTACGAAGCCGCGGCCGGGGCGTGGGAGTCGGAAATTCTCCCGGCGCGCGTCGACGACTACTCGATCAGCTGGCTGGACGAGCTGTGCCGGGCCGGGCGTATCACCTGGAGTCGACTTCGCACCGGCAACGGCGGTGGTGGCGGACCGGTACGCAGCACGCCGATCGTGCTGCTGCCGCGACGGGAAATGGCCGTCTGGACGTCCGTGGCCGGCAACGATCCGCAGGAGATCCTGCTGTCGTCGCGCGCGCAGGCCGTCGCCGATGCCTTGCGCGAACGCGGCGCGCTGTTCTTCGACGAACTGCTCACCGAGACCCGCCTGCTGCGCACCGAACTGGAGGACGCGCTTGGCGAACTGGTCGCTGCCGGCGTGGCAAGCGCGGACAGCTTTGCCGGCCTGCGCGCCTTGTTGCTGCCGGCGGCGAAGCGCGATGGCGCGCGGCATCGGCGCGCACGACGGCATGCGTTCGGCGGGATCGAGGATGCCGGGCGCTGGGCGCTGGCGCGCAGCAGTTCTCTTCTCCCCTCCGGGGAGAAGATGTCCGCAAGGACAGATGAGGGGCGAGCGCTCGCGGGGAAGTCCTGTGAAGGTTCGCGGCAAGAGCGACCCCTCACCTCAATCCTCTCCCCCAAGGGGAGAGGAGGCGATGGTGGCGCTTCGCGCCGAGTTGATTCGATTGAAACAGAACACGTCGCGCGGGTCCTGCTTCGCCGCTACGGCGTGGTGTTCTGGAAACTGCTGGAACGCGAGGCATCGTGGTTGCCCTCCTGGCGCGAACTGCTGCGCGTTTATCACCGTCTGGAAGCGCGTGGCGAAATCCGCGGCGGGCGCTTCGTCGAAGGCCTGGTCGGTGAGCAGTTCGCCCTGCCCGAGGCCATCGCACCACTGCGCGCGATACGCCAGCGCGCCGATGACGGCGAGCTGGTCTGCGTGAGCGGCAGCGATCCGCTGAATCTGGCCGGCACCGTACTGGTTGGCGACAAGGTGCCGGCGCTGGCCAGCGCACGCGTGCTCTACCGCGACGGCGTGCCGATCGCCGCACTGGTCGGCGGCAAGGTGCTGCCGTTGATCGAGTTGTCGGGTGCCGACGCACAGCTGGCGAAGCAGTCCTTGCTGCGCTATCCGCCGTCGCAGCCGGAAGCTGCAGCAGCGGCACGCTGACGCCGTGGGTTGCCTGCCGGTCCTGCTGCTGCTTCCGCTGGGCTTCGCCCTCGGTTATCTGATCGGCGGCAACCCGGGCGCCTTGGGCGGTGCGGGGATCGGCCTGGTGCTGGGCTTGCTGCTGATGGCCCTGCTCGTCAAGGCGCTGCGCAGCCGCCGCTGAGCGCCTTGTGGGAGCGGCTTCAGCCGCGAAGCTTTTCGCTTTTGGAATCGGAGAGGCAAGAGCATCGCGGCTGAAGCCGCTCCCACAAGAAGCCGGGTACGACCGGCGCGGTGCTCACGGCTTGAGTTCCAGCGACACTCGTTCCAGCGCATACAGCGGACCATCGATCGGTGCGGTGTAGATCAGGCACAGCGCATGCTCGCCCTGCTGCGCCGGCAGCTGCGCGTCCAGCGTGAAGTTATGCGCACTGTGCGCGGGATCGGGCAACGGCATGCTGGCCAGCACCGGTCCGTCGCACCGGTCGGCGTGCACCACCAGTTCGCCGAACGGCGTGGCGTGCGGGCGCGACACCACCAGCCTCTGCTCGTGCGCCAGCACGAAGTTGCGTGGCAGGCGTACCGCCTCGACATGGATCGCGGCGACGCCATCCATCCATGTGGCAGGAAACAGCTGGCAAGTGTCGAACAGGTTCACCGCGTACACCGGCCGGGTGCTCTTCGCGTCGGGCATGGGCTGCAGGCGCAGGCGGAAATCGCTGCCGGGGCAGTTCGGCAACGTATCGCCGGCAAGGCTGAGCAGGGCGGCGCGATCCAGCACGCGCGCGCGCGGCGCGGCGAGCTGGCTGCCGTCGGCGGCGAAGCTGGCGGCACGCACGGTGATCGGCAAGGTTACGTTGAACGGCACGTCGTAGCGTGCCGATGCGAGCGTGGGTGCACTCCCATCCAGGGTGTAGCGGATGGCGCCGAAACCGGCCTGGCTGGCCAGCGTCACGGTGGCCTTGCCGGTGACCAGCGCCAGGTTGCGATCGGTGGCGATGTCCACCGCGAAGGCGCTGTCGGCGACGTTGACGTGCTGCGCACGGTAGCGCTTGAACTGCGCCGGCAGGCGGGCGAGGAAGCCGGGCCAATGGTTCGTGGCGGGCGGCGACCAGGCCACTTCGCTGAGCGCGTCCAGCCGCGGGAAGGCGGCGTGTTCCACGTGGGTGAACGTGGGCATGTGCTCGGTCCAGAGATTGGCCTGCACGCCCAGCACGTGCTTCGCCTGCGTCGCGTTCAGCACGCCGGGCACGGCCTGGAAGGCGTACACGTTCTTCAGCGCTTCCACGCCGAGGCGGCCGGCATATTCGTCGGCGAGATCGCCCTGCACGTGATCGAAGTAGAGCCCGGGCGAGGGCGACATCACCACGTCGTGACCGAGCAGCGCGGCCTTGATCGCGCCATCGATGCCGCGCCACGACATCACGGTGGCGTCGGCCGGCAGGTGGTCGCCTTCGAGGATCTCGTCCCAGCCGATCAGCTTGCGGCCGTGCCGAGCGAGGTACTGGCCGATGCGGTCGATGAACCAGCCCTGCAGCGCGTCCTCGTTCTCCAGGCCCAGCGCATGCATCTTCGCCTGCACCGCGGGCGAGGCCTGCCACTGGTCCTTGATCGCCTCGTCGCCGCCGACGTGGATGTACGTCGACGGGAACAACGCCATCACTTCGTCGAGCACGTTGTCGATGAAGGTGAAGGTGTCGTCGTCGACGTTGTAGAGCCACGGATTCACACCCGAGTCGGTCGAGACAGCGGGCCGCTGGCCGGTGACGCCGAGTTGCGGATACGCGGCGACCGCTGCCTGCGCGTGACCGGGCATGTCGATCTCCGGCACGATGGTGATGTGGCGTGCGCCGGCGTAGGCCACCACGCGACGGATATCGTCCTGCGTGTAGAAGCCGCCGTAGCGTTGCGGCTCGCCGTCATGGCCGGCATCCGGCGGCGTGCGCCACGCGCCGATGCGGGTCAGCTCGGGGTAGCGTTTGATCTGGATGCGCCAGCCCTGGTCATCGGTGAGGTGCCAGTGCAGCACGCTGAGCTTGTGCTGGGCCATCTGGTCGATCAGCGTCTCCACCTCGGCCACGCTCTGGAAATGGCGCGCGGAATCCAGCATCAGCCCGCGCCAGCGAAAACGCGGCCAGTCGCGGATGGACAATGCAGGCACCTCCACCGCACCGTGCTTCGCGTCGGGCGTCAGCAACTGGTACAGCGTGATCGCGCCGTGGAACAAGCCGGCATCGTCGCGTGCGGCGATGCGGATGCCTTGTGGCGTCACCGTCAGCATGTAGCCTTCGGCCCGGGCGACCGAGGCCTGCGGGTCGCGTTGCAGCACGATGGCGCGCGCGGTCTTGCCGCCATCGGCGACGCGCAGGTGCAGGCCGCGCGTACGGGCCAGCAGGTCGGTCAGATAGGCCGCGGTCTGCTTCGTCGCGGCGTCGTGGTCGGCCAGCACGATCGGCGTGCCCGCATCCACGGTGAAGTGGCCGGACTGCGATTGAAGCTGTGCCGGCAGCGGAATCAGGGAAGGTGGTGTCGCCTCGCTCGCAAGAGCGGCGCGCGGCGGCCACACGGCAAATGCAAACAGCAGGCAGGCGCAGGCGGACAGGATCGAACGGCGATTCATCGGTATCTCCTGTACGGCGGGTCCCGAACGCACTCGTCGCGGCCGGTCCGGACCCGACGTCGACGGGAGCGACCATGACATCGCGGCGTTGGTCGCCCGGAGGGTGACCACCGAGGATGGTGGTCACAAAAAGGCGGACCCGCAAGTCGAAGCCGGGCCCGCTTGGGGAGAGTGCAGGCCGTCCCTGGCCGCGATTGGGTTGCAGCGATCAGAACGAGAGATGCGCGTTCAGGTAGTACTGGCGGCCGTTCTCGTAGAACGCCGTCGGGATCTGCGTGCTCTGGTAGTACTTGTAGGTCGGGTTGTTGAGGTTCAGCGCATCCAGGCTGAAGCTCAACCAGTCCGTCGCCTTGTAGCTGAACGACGCCGCCAGCGTGCCGAAGTTGCCCTGGTAGTACGGATTGGCACCGGACAGGCCGATCAGGAACGCCGAGCGGCGGGTGTAGCTCACCCGTGCACCGAAGGTGTCGTTCTCGAAGTAGGCACCCACGTTGTAGGTGTTCTTCGAGGTGCCCAGCAGGTGGTTGCTGCCGTCGGCCCAGGTATGGTCGGTCGACCCATCGGCATAGGTGTAGTTGGCGTTGATGCCGAAGTACTTGCCGATCGGCTGCTGATAGGCCAGCTCCACGCCGGTGACCTGCGCGTCGGCGTTGATCGGCATGGCGACCTGATATGGCTCGAGCTGATGCGTGAGTTCGCTGAACAGCATCTGGGTCTGCACGCCATAGGCGACATAGTCCTTCATGTTCATCGAATAGCCGGTCGCCGACAGCAGGCCGCGCGGCATGAAGTACCACTCGAGCCCGGCATCGAAGTTGGTGGACAGCACCGGTTTCAGGTTCGGGTTGCCGCCGCCGCCGGTCTTGTTCAGATCCGAACCCCACGCGGCCGCGCCCAGCGCGGAGTAATCCGGCAGGGTCTGCGTCTGCGAGGCGGCGAAGCGGAACACCAGGTTCTCGGCCATGTTGAACTTGATGTTCGCGCTCGGCAGGAAGCGGTGATACTTGTTGTCGGTCTGCACGCGCTGCCACTGGCCGAACAGGCTGCTCACGTCGGCATCGGCCAGGTTGGTGACGGCGAAGTAGCTGTCGATGTTCTGGTCGATATTGACGTAACGCAGGCCGACGTTGCCGCTCCAGTTCTCACCCTCGAAGTTGGCCTGGAAGTAGGCCGCGAGGTTCTTCTCGTCGACGGAGTACTCGGCGCCGTAGTTGTGGCGGCCGGTGGGACCGTCGTTGTTGGACAGCCAGGTGGAGTTGGCGAGGATGGCGCTTTGCAGCGCGCCCGGCGTGAAGTACCACAGGTTGCGCGGGAAGTTGCCGCCGATGCCATCGGCAAAGTTGCCCGGGTAACTGGCGGTGGCACCGTTCTGCAGCGCAGACCAGATGTCCCCCGGCGAAGCGCCTTCCGGCGACTGCGCCTCACGATCGTGCTTGGCGTAGCGCAGGCCGTAGTTGAACGAACTCAGCACGCCGCTATCGAAGTACTGGGTGAAGTCCGCCGTGCCCCAGTTTTCCTTGTCGATCGCCTTGACCGTCTGGTTGCCCCACGTGCCGAAGCAGGCGGCGCCACACACGCCCGTGGGGCCGATGTCGCCGCCCACGCTCCAGTCGACCGGCGCACTGTTGCCGTGCGTGGTCCAGCTGGCACCGCCGCCGTCGGCCGCCGTCACTTCGGCGATGAACTGGCGCGGCGTCTGGCCCACGCCCTTGGTGGTGCCGGCCTGGAATTTCGCCGAGATGCTGTCCGACGCCTGCCAGTCCGCATCCAGGGTGTAGTAGGTCGTCTTCGACGAGGCTTCCCGGTAGATCATGTCGTACACGACGTACTTCGTGCCCGGCACGCCCGCGTAGGTGGCATTCGTCAGCACGCCGTTCTGGACCGTGTAGCCCGGCTCGGGCGCCTGGCTGGTGCCGAAGTTGCCGCCCCACAACATGAAGTTGCGGTTGTAGTTGTTCGCGTCCATGTCCGAACGGAAGCCGCTCGCACCCAGGGTCAGGTTGTCGGTGGGCTTGAACTGCACTTCGACCAGGCCGCCCTTGCGGTCGCGGGTCTGCTCGAACAGCGTCGAACCGAGCAGGCCGGGGACTTTCACGCCGGCGAGGTCGGGGTTGCTCTGCGCCAGCGCGGAATCGGGCGCGATCGTGGCAAAGCCGCCCGGGATCTCCTGCGCCTCGCGGCGCAGGTGACGCTTCTGCTTGAACACCTGCACCATCACGCCGAAGGTGCCGCCGTCGTTCTTGTAGTTGAACAGGCCCGACAGCTGCGGGTCGGTCGTGTCAGGCAGGCTGGCGTTGACGGCGCCGATGCTGAGATTGGTGGTGAACTGCTTCTCGAAGTCGAGCGGCTTGCGCGTGATGATGTCGACGTTGCCGGTGGTGCCGCCGTCCACGAAGCGGGCCTCGGACGACTTGTGCACTTCCACGCGGCTGACCAGCTCGGACGGCAGCAGGGTATAGCTGACGCTGCGGCCCATGTTGCTGCCCTGGCTGAGCACGAACCAGTCGGCCGTTCCGACGGTATGGCCGTCGATCAGGGTCTGCGTGAGGCTGGGGCTGGTGCCGCGCAGGCTGACGCGATCGGCTTCGTCGAAGCCGCCTTCGTCGGCGCTGGATGAGCTGATGTTCACGCCCGGCAGGCGCTGCAGCGTGTCGGCCACGTTGTGGGCCGGCAGCTTGCCGACGTCCTCGGCGGTGACCACCTCGATGTTGGAGACGGCGTCGCGCTTGATGTCCAGCGACTTCTCGACGGCGCCGCGGATGCCGGTGACGACGACCGTCGACAGCTGCTTCACCTCGTGCTTGTTCGCCGTGCTGCTGTTCTGGGTGGCCGGGTCGGCCTGCGAGGCGTCCTGCGCATACAACGCGCCGGATACGCACAGACCGGTGATGATGCTCGCGGCTAGCAATGACTTGCGGTAATTCATGATCTCCTCCCCTCAGAGGCTGGCTTGAATCAGGACCGGCATGGCGACGGTCGCGGACGTTGTGTTGTGGCTGGCTTGGTGCCGTGTCACTGGATGGCGGATGTCGGTCATGTCACCTTTTGCCGTTCATCCAGAAACCAGCCTGCGGCACCAATGACGCCAAGCTGGCCGTGCTCGATCAGTCGAACCGGAACCTGTTGCAGATAGGCGCGCATCACGCCCTTGTTGAAATAGCGTTCGGCGAACGTGCTGGCCAGCAGGAACGGCTGGATCTGCGGCAGGATGCCGCCGGCCAGGTAGACCCCGCCGCGGGCGCCGTACAGCAACACCAGGTCGCCGACGAAACTGCCGAGCAGGCCGCAGAAAACATGCAGCGCCTCCACCGCGGCCACGTCGCTGGCGGCCAGCGCGGCGCCAGTGACCTCGGCCGGAGTGAGCAGGCGGGGCGCGCTGCCGCGCAACTCGCACAACGCACCGTAGAGTTTGAGCAGGCCCGGGCCGGACAACGCGTCTTCGAAGGAGACGTGCGGACGTTCGCGGCCAAGCAGACGCAGGATCTCGATCTCGCGCTCGTTGCCCGGTGCCAGCGAAATCTGCCCGGCTTCGGTGGCCAGCACCTGCGCGCGCGGCTGACCCGGCAGCAGCACCGCCGAGCCCAGTCCGGTACCCGGGCCCATCACCAGCACCGGCCCGCTGGCGGCGGGCTGCGCCGTGTCGATGATCGGCCGCGTCTCGTCGGCCGTGATGAACTGGGTGGCGTAGGCGACCGCCTCGAAATCGTTGATCACCGCCAGCCGCTCGATGCCCAGACCGTCGCGGATGTCGCGGATCGACACTGGCCAGGGCAGGTTCTCGTTGACGATAGCGTCGTCCAGCACATAGCCGGCGCAGGCCACCGCGCAATGGCGCAGCTGCTTGCATGCACCGGCATGCGGCGTGTTCGCCAGCTGCTCGACGAAATCCTGCAGCATCGCGGCGAGGCCGGACCAGTCGGCGCAGCTGTAGCGGTGGTAGTGCAGCACGCTGACCGGGCGCGCGCCGCCGGGGTTGTCCACGACCAGCCCGATGCGCGCATGCGTGCCGCCGACATCGGCCGCCAGGAAAGGCTGCCGCGAAGCCGGCCCGGATACCGCCGAACCGCCAGCCGCCGCGGCCGTCGTCATCGACGACTCCGCGGCATGACGCTGTTTGGCGACTTCCCCCACTGCATTCTCCCGTATCCGCCCCGCCCGCCCGGCCCGGCGATGGATCGCCGAACGCCGGGTCCGGCCCGATTCCGGCGGAGTCTGCTGTCAAAATGACAACGTTGTCAACCACAGCCCGGGCGATTTTGCGATGTTTCGATATGGCACCGCAACATAACTGTCATGGCATATCTTCGGATCGCCTCAACATCTCGCGCGCATGGCTTGCATATAGCGCTACGACTCGAAATACCGGTCACACCCTGGCCTGCCGCAGCGCCGCACAAGTCGTTTCGTATAGCCATCTGGACGGCTGCTTTGGCAAGCCTGGCGACAGCGACCGGAGGGGCAATGTTTGACAACGTTGCACTTTCTGGCGAATAGAGAGACATTCCCGTCTTGTCCCGGTCATTCGGCCGGCGCGGCACGGCGTGACTTCGGGGAGAACCATTCATGGCAACGACGATGGCGGCGGCACCGTCCGAACGCAGCAACCTTGGCCCGATGCTGATCATCGGCCTGCTGTTTTTCATCTTCGGCTTCGTCACCTGGCTCAACGGGCCGCTGATCACCTTCGTCAAGCTGGCCTTCCAGGTCGAGGATGCCTACGCGTTCCTGGTGCCGTTCGCGTTCTACATTTCGTACCTGGTGTTTTCGCTGCCGGCGTCGATGCTCCTGCGCCGCACCGGCATGAAGAAAGGCATGGCGCTGGGGCTGTTCGTGATGGCGATCGGCGCCGTGCTGTTCGGCCAGTTTGTCAGCTGGCGGGTGTTTGCCGGCGCGCTGACCGGACTGTTCGTGATCGGTGCCGGCTTGTCGCTGCTGCAGACCGCATCGAATCCGTACATCAGCATCCTCGGCCCGATCGACAGCGCCGCGCAGCGCATCGCGTTCATGGGCATCTGCAACAAGATCGCCGGCGTGCTGGCGCCGTTCGTGTTCGGCGCACTGGTACTGAGCGGCATCGGCAGTTTCGGCGAACGGGTCGCCGCGGCACCCACGGCCGAGGCGCGCGATGCCCTGCTCAATGCCTTCGCCGGCAAGGTGCACCTGCCGTACATGATCATGGCCGGGCTGCTGGTGGTGCTGGCGATCTGGGTGGCGCGATCGTCGCTGCCGGAGATCAAGCCCGAGGGCGCCAACAGCGAGAAGGCGATCGGCCACCAGCACGGCAGCATCTTCAGCTTTCCGCACCTGTGGCTCGGCGTGCTGTGCCTGTTTCTCTACGTCGGCGTGGAGGTGATGGCCGGCGACGCGATCGGCACCTATGGTGCCGGCTTCCACCTTCCGCTGGACCGCACCAAGATCTTCACCGCGTTCACCCTGACGGGCATGCTGATCGGCTACGTCGCCGGCCTGCTGCTGATTCCGCGCGTCGTCTCGCAGCAGCGTTACCTGGCGATCTCGGCCGTGCTCGGCGTGCTGTTCTCGGTCGGCGCCTATCTCACCCGCGATTACGTCTCGGTCGGCTTCGTGGCCGCGCTCGGCTTCGCCAATGCGATGATGTGGCCGGCGATCTTCCCGCTGGCGATCAAGGGCCTGGGCGATCTCACCGAGCGCGGCTCGGCCTTGCTGATCATGGCGATCGCCGGCGGCGCCGTGGTGCCGCAACTGTTCGTGCACCTGAAACAGCACGTCGATTTCCAGCTCGCCTTCGCGTTGTTGATGGTCCCGTGCTACCTGTACATCCTCTACTACGGGCTGGCCGGCCACCGGGTCGGCCAACAGCGGGCGCGATGAATCGCGGATTCGCCCGGGGACAGGCCATCAGCTAGGATGCGCACGACGCCGCACACGCCCGTGCGGCGTGGTCGGCACGACGGCGCGACCGGCGCCCGACACTTTCGATACACGAGGTTCAGCGGTTGCGCAGCGCCACCATCAAGGATGTAGCAGAACGTGCCGGCGTCTCGCTGAAGACGGTTTCGCGGGTCATCAACAACGAGCCTTCGGTGCATGCGCGCACGCGCGAAAAAGTGCAGCGCGAAATCGATGCGCTCGGCTACCAGCCCGATCCTTCGGCGCGCAGCCTGCGCAGCACCCGCGCCTACGCGCTGGGGCTGGTGTACGACAACCCGAACGCGCACTACATCATCAACCTGCAGCGCGGCGTGCTGTCGGCATGCCGAAGCAGCGGCTTCGGCCTGCAGATCCATCCGTGCGACGCGACCTCGCCGAAACTGGCCGACGAGTTGTGCGAGCTGGTGCGCCGCTCGCGCCTGGCCGGTCTGGTGCTGGCCCCGCCGATGTCCGAACAGCCCGCGCTGATCCGCGCGCTGGGCGAGGCAGGGATCGCGTTCATCCGCATCATCTCCGCGCGCAAGGATCCGGCCGATGGCGTGCCCTGCGTCTACGTCGACGACCGCGATGCCGCCTACGCGATCACCGAGCACCTGATCCAGCTCGGCCACCAGCGCATCGGGTTCCTGTGGGGCGGCCGCGAGCATCGTTCCAGCCAGGAGCGCTACCAGGGCTACGAGGATGCGTTGAAGGATTACGGCATCGCGCTCGACCGCAAGCTGATCGTGCCAGGCGACTACACCTTCGATGACGGCTTTCGCGGCGCGCGCAAGCTGCTTGCGCTGAAGGACCGGCCCAGTGCGGTGTTCGGTTCGAACGACGAGATTGCCGCCGGCGTGCTGGCGGCGGCGCATTCGGACGGCATCAACGTGCCGTACGAATTGTCGATCGCCGGCTTCGAGGACAGCCCGTTCTCCAAGCAATCGTGGCCGGCGCTGACCACCGCGCGCCAGGCCACCGAGGAGATCGCGCGGCACGCCGCGCAGCGGTTGATCGACGACCTGCAGCGCGCCGCCAACGGCGAGCCGATCGACAGCCACAACGAAGGCTTCAGCCCGGAACTGGTGGTGCGCGGCTCCACCGCGCCACGGCACACGGTTCCGTCTCGACGTTGAATCCGCTCTGTAGCGGCTTCAGCCACGATGCTTTTGCCTGTACTCACCGAGCTTGCGACTAAGTCGCTCCGGCAAGAGCGGGACGACACTCTTTAGCGGCTTACTTGACGTTGTCGGTCTGCTCGATGAAACGGGCCACGTTGTCGTGCAGCAGTTTCAGCGACGGCTCATGCGCGTACACCATGTGCCCGGACGGGTACCACGAATAGCTGATATTGCTTTCGAGGCTGGCCGGGATTGGCAGGTGTTGCATCTCGTAGTCGGCGGCGAAGTATGGCGTGGCCAGGTCGTAGTAGCCGCCGTTCAAGTACACCTTCAGGTTGGGGTTGGTCTTCATCGCCGTGGCCAGGTCCGGCATCACGTTGGTCGAGGACTGCAGCGCCTCGCCGTGCGCGCCCGGCGCCTTGTGCGAGAAATCCCAGTGATCAATGTCGGCAAACAACCGGTACTGCCGATTCTTGCCGAATTTCAGATCGGTGCGCACGTAGTTGTTGAACGCGGCGACATAGGCCGAGCTGATCGCCGAGGACTGCGGGTCGTATTCGGAGCTCTTGCCCAGTGGATCGATCGCCGGACCGGAGAAACGGGTGTCCAGCCGGCCGGTGGTGATGTCGCTGTCGGCCTGCAATTCATGCTCGTACATGCCGCCGGTGACGCGCAGGTTCGCCTTCAGCAGATAGGCGACCGGCAGACCGGTGTACTGATGCAGCTTCTCGGCCACCGCCTGCTTCCGCGCCGCGGGAAGCCGCGAGCCGGCCATCAGGGCCTGCGTGTATTCGCCCAGCGCGTACTGTTCCACTTCCTGCAGGAACGGCTCCAGCGCGGCCGGCTGCTGCGGCAGCTTGTGGTGATAGAACGCGGTGGCGGCGTAGGTCGGCAGGCCCAGCTCGTACGGCAGGTCGATGCCCGGATTGAAATCCGGCCCGTCGATGCTGGTGTCGAAACTGAGGATCTGCGAGAGCAGGATCACGCCGTTCAGATCGACGCTGTCCTCGTTCTCCAGAATGTTCGCCAGCACCGCCGAACGGGTGGTGCCGTAGCTTTCGCCGAACAGGTACTTCGGCGAGTTCCAGCGGTCGTACTTCGACAGGAACTGGGTGACGAATTGCGCGAAGGCGTGGGCATCGCCGTCGACGCCGTAGATCGCCTTGCGCCGATCCTTCATCTGCTCGGCGCGCTTGCTCTTGTCCTCGTCGTTCGCGATCAGCCGGCTGAAACCCGCGCCCGGCGCATCGATGAACACCACGTCGGAAGCGTCGAGCAGGCTGTAGTCGTTGTTGATCAGCCCATATGGCGCGGCCGGCGTGTGGCTGTCGTCGTTGGTGACCACCCGCTTCGGGCCGAACGCGCCCATGTGCAGCCACACCGTGGCCGAGCCGGGACCGCCGTTGTAGATGAAGGTCACCGGCCGCTTGCTCGCGTCGACACCCTTCTTCATGTACGCCACATAGAACATGCTGACCTGCGGCTCGTCCTCCTTGTCGCCGGTGCCATGCAGGATCAGCGTGCCGGCCACGGCCTTGTAATCCACCCGATGTCCCTCGACCGACACCGAGCCGTCGGTGGTCGACGCCTGCGGCTCGACCAGGCTGGCGTCGGGCTTCGCCTTCGCCTTGTCGTCCTTCTTGCCGGAACCGGCGACGGCGGCGGTGCTGAGCAGCAGGGCAGCGGCAAGCGCCGCCGCGAGGGAAAGTTTGCGCATGGGTAGACGTCCTCGATGGCTGAGGCGCAGCCCGCCCCGGGGGAACCGCAGCATAGGCGCCGGGGCGGCAGCCTTTCATATCCCAGAAGTCATTGGCCGGCGTGGCTCGCCTTGCGGTGCGCGTCGGTATCGCGCATCGTCCGGACGGCTTGACGGGATTTCCCAAGGGCATCCGCCCTTCGCGCTCCATCGCCTTTCACAGGAAATAGACCGCGGCCAACGCAAGGTTCGACGATGGCCGAAAGAGGGGGAACACATGGGTCTGCGCGCATGGCTCGCGAACGATCTGGCACCGTTGGCGCTGATACATCCCAGGCTGCGGCGGTTGCTGCTCAACTGCGCGGGCGCGCACATCGGCAAGGCCGGCATCATGCACGGCGGCACCTATGGCGGCAGCCTGTCCGGGCTGCGCATCGGCGACGGCACCTACATCAACACCGGCGTCTCACTCCATCCCACCGGCGGCATCTCGATCGGCACCAACGTGGCGCTGGGGCCGGGCGTTTCCATCTTCACCGGCACGCACGACATCGGCCCGGCAGCGCGCCGGGCGGTGAGCCCTCCGCACTTCCAGCCGGTGGTGATCGGAGACGGCTGCTGGCTGGGCGCGAACGTGGTCGTCCACCCCGGCATCACCATCGGCCCGGGCTGCGTCATCGCCTCGGGCTCCATCGTCACCGCCGATTGCGCGCCGAACGGCCTTTACGCCGGCGCGCCGGCGATCCGCAAGCGCGAGCTGGATCCCTGAGTTCGCCTCAAGCCTGCGCAATCACGCCGATCGCCAGCACGGCCAGCGCGACGCCAGCGAGGTTGAGCCAGCTCAGCCGTTCGCGAAAACCCAGTGTGCCGACCAGTGCGCCCAGCGCGACCACGCCGATGTTCATGCTGGTGAAGACCAGTGCGGGGTCGTGTGGCAAGGCCCGGTGCGCGCGCAGGTAAAACAGGATGTTGCCGAAGTTGGCCAGGCCGAGCGCCACGCCACCCAGTGCGCTGCGCAAGGTGAAGCGGGTGCTTCCGCGCAGGCGACGCCACAGTTGCAAGGTGAAGGCAACCAGCAGCGCCAGTGCAAACATCGCCTGAAGGGAAGCGCCCAGCGACACGCCGGCCTGTGCCACGCGCTTGAAAAGGATATCGATCAGGCCGAAACCGAGGAACACCAGCAACGGATACAGCCAGCCGGTGATCGCGCCGTCACGGTTGCCACGACCGCCGCGCCAGACCATGGCCAGCAGGGCCAGCAGGCCGAGTGCGATGCCGACCGCCTTGAGCGCGGTGAGCTGCTCACCGAACAGCAAGAACGCGGCGAGCAGCGAGAGCAGCAACGACAGCCGTTGCGCCGCGTCGCTGCGCACGATGCCGGCATGCCGTACCGACGCGCCCAGCGCCAGAAAGATGGTGGGCAGCAGCACGCCCAGTCCGGCCAACGCCCACCAGGGCACCGACGGCGCGCGAAGCGTCGCCAGCGACGGCTGCAGCAGCAGCGCGGTGAGTGCGCCGGCCACCACATAGTTCCAGCCGATCGCCTGGCCGATGTCGATGTCCAGGCGCCGCGCGAGCTTCAGCAGGACCGACACCAGCACGCTGCACAGCACGCTCAAGCCCACGAAGATCATGCGGCACTCCCGTGGCCGCCAGTTGGCATGCTGCCGCCCCGACCGCTGGATGTGTTCCTGCGCGCAGGCATCATCCGCGCAGACTCTTCACCAGCATCAGGATCGCCACCCCGACGATGGCCACCGCGAAAATCAGGTTCAGCGCGCCGCGCGTCTTTGCCAGCCTCTGCGCGCCCAGCGCGCCAAGCCAGCCGCCGACGATGCCGCCGACGATGAACTCGGCGGCGACCGGCCAGTCGACCAGCCCGGAAACCGCGTAGTTGATCGCTGCGGTAAGGCCGAACGCGCCGACCGCGAACAGCGAGGTGCCGATCGCTTGAATGATCTCCATGCCGCTGGCAAACATCAGCCCGGGCACGACCAGGAAGCCACCGCCGATACCGAAGAAGCCCGCGAGACTTCCGGTACCCAGACCCACGGCGCCCAGGCGCGGATACATGCCGGGCAGCGGGTAGCGATCTGCTCCGCCGCGGCGGCCGCGCAGCATGAAGCCGGCAACCACCAGCATGAGAAGCGCAAACAGCACCAGCAGGTGATGTCCGTTGATCGACTTGCCGATGGTGGAACCCACGAACGCACCCAGCACGCCGGCCGCTGCGAAGGTGAAGGCCACCTTCCAGCGCACATGACCGGCGCGCGCATGGGGGATCAGGTTGGCGAAGGCGTTGAACGACACCACCAGCGCGCTGGTGCCGATCGCCAGGTGCGGATCCTGCAGGCCGACCACGTACAGCAGCAGCGGCACGGCCAGGATCGATCCGCCGCCGCCGATCAATGCAAGGGAGAAGCCCACCGCCGAGCCGCACACGGCGGCGAGCAGGGCTTGCAGGGTCAGCAGATGGGTCATTGGGATTCCCGGGTGGCGTGGGCGCAAACGGGCATGCGCCGGGTGGTCGTCAAGCGCGCCCCGATCGTTCCAGCCGGGGTCGCAGCATCGAGAGGTCGTAGCCGGCGTCGCGCGCGGTGGCCAGGACCGCATCGGGCGAACCCTCCGCCTGCAGTGCCCACAATGCACTGCAACGCGTGCCGCTGCGACAGAACGCCAGCACCGGCCCCGGCAGGTCGTCCAGCGCCTCGGAGAACGCGGCCACCTGTGCCTGGGTGAACTGCCCGGAGATCACCGGCAGGTATCGCCACTGCAGCCCGGCCCGCTGCGCGGCGGCTTCCAATTCGGCATTGCCCGGCTGACCGGGAGCCTCGTCATCCGGACGGTTGTTGACGATGCTGCGAAATCCCCGCGCGGCCAGCGCGACGATGTCGTCCACCTCGATCTGGGCGGCGACGCTGAGCTTGTCGGTGAGTGCGTGGATCTGCATGAGTGTTCCTGGTTGATCGATCGTCGCTGGTGCTCAGAGCGCATCCAGCGGAATTTTCAGGTAGCGCACGCCGTTGTCCTCGGCCGGCGGCAATCCGCCGGCGCGCATGTTCACCTGTACGGCCGGCAGCAGCAACTGCGGCACCTTCAAGGTGGCATCCCGCGCGGTGCGCAGGGCGACAAACTCGGCCTCGCCGATGCCGTCGCGGACATGGATGTTGCCGGCACGCTGCGCTGCCACCGTGGTTTCGTGGGCAAACTCATCACGGCCTGGCGCCTTGTAGTCGTGGCACAGGAACACGCGCGTGGCGTCGGGCAACGCGAAGATTCGGCGGATCGATCGATACAGCGTGGCCGCGTCGCCACCGGGGAAGTCGCACCGGGCGGTGCCGTAGTCGGGCATGAACAAGGTATCTCCCACGAAAGCGGCGTCGCCGATCACGTGGGTCATGCACGCCGGCGTGTGGCCGGGAGTATGCATCGCCATAGCCGGGATGCTGCCCAGCATGTACTGCTCGCCATCGACGAACAGATGATCGAACTGGCTTCCGTCCGTGGCGAAAGCGCTGCCCGCGTTGAACAGCGCGCCGAAGGTTTCCTGCACGGTGCGAATGTGCTCGCCGATGGCCAGCGTGCCGCCAAGCTGCGCCTTTATATGGGGTGCCGCCGACAGGTGGTCGGCGTGCGCGTGGGTGTCGATTACCCACTCCACGCTCAAACCTTGCGTGCGCACGAAGGCGATCAGCGCATCAGCCGACGTGTGACTGGTGCGGCCGGAGGCAGCATCGTAGTCGAGCACCGCATCGAGCACGGCCGCCTTCCGCGTGGCCGCTTCCCAGACCACGTAGCTGAAGGTGTTGCTGGGTTCGTGGAAGAACGCCTTTACTTCGGGACGGGACATGGGAGTCTCCCAAGGTTCGCCGGCTCAGGACCTGGTTCTTGCTGTCGAGGTCCGGGATTTGCGCCCCTGCGGTTTTTCGTCAGCGGCGCAATAGATACTGTAAAGCGAATCGATGATCCGCTCGGCAGGCCCGTGTTCAAGCGCATACCAGATGGTCTGTGACTCCCGTCGCGTGCGAACCACACCTTCCTCGCGCAGCTTGGCCAGGTGTTGCGAGAGAGCGGATTGAGCGAGATCGGGCAGTTGTTCGTTGATCTGCCCCACCGACATCTCGCGATCGAACAGCAGGCAGAGCACTCGCAGCCGCTGCGGATTGCCAAGCGTCTTCAGCAGGCGTGAAGCCTCTTCGGCGCAAGCGCGCATTGCACTCAGGTCAGCGTTGGCTGGTAACGACATCGGCTCAAACTCCAGGCTCGACCCTGGCTGCGACGGGCTGGGGTTTGACTTTAGCACATACATCTAAATAAGATAACGCTAAAGTAGATATGACTACTTTTCTGTCCAGTTGATTTCGATCACGACGCCGCATCGCGTAGAGCTCCATCTTGAATCCTCCCTGAGGAGTATCGAGCCATGGCAAAGATCATCGTTCTTGGTGCAGGACTGGGCGGCATGTCGGCCGCCTATGAAATCCGCGATACGGTGGGCGATGCGCATGCGATCACCGTGATCGGGGAGGGGCCGCAGTTCAATTTCACCCCGTCCAATCCCTGGGTCGCCGTGGGCTGGCGCGGGCAAGACGATATCCGGGTCGATGTAGCCGAGCCACTGGCTCGACGCAATATCCAATTCATCGACGCGACGGCAAAAAAGGTGCTGCCGGCGGAGAACCAGATCGAGTTGGGCGACGGCCGCAGGCTGGACTATGACTATCTGGTCATCTGCACCGGGCCGCGGCTGGCCTTCGAACGGGTGCCGGGCTCCGGACCGGACGGTTTCACGCAGTCGGTATGCACCGGCCCGCACGCGCACCAGGCGTGGCTGGCCTATCAGGAGTTCCTGAAGAATCCGGGACCGATCGTGATCGGCGCGGCGCAGGGCGCCAGCTGCTTCGGCCCGGCCTATGAGTTCGCGCTGATCGTGGATGCCGACTTGCGCAAGCGCAAGCTGCGTGACCGCGTGCCGATGACCTACGTCAGTTCGGAACCGTACATCGGCCACATGGGCCTGGGCGGCATCGGAGACTCCAAGGGTCTGCTCGAATCCGAGCTGCGCCAGCGGCATATCAAGTGGATCACCAGCGCACGCGTCACCTCGGTCGAGGCGGGCCAGATGCATGTCGAGCAGCTGGACGAACAGGGCGCCGTGCACCAGCAGCACACCCTGCCCTTCGCCTACTCCATGCTGCTGCCATCCTTCGCCGGTGTCGACGCCGTGCAGGGTATCGAAGGGCTGGTCAATCCAGCCGGGTTCGTGCTGATCGACGAATACCAGCGCAACCCGAAGTACCCCAACGTCTACGCGGCCGGCGTCTGCGTCGCCATCCCGCCGGTCGAGGTCACCCCGGTGCCCACCGGTGCGCCCAAGACCGGACTGATGATCGAGTCGATGGTCACCGCGATCGCGCACAACCTGCGCGACACCCTCGCCGGCCAGCCGATACACGCGCGGGCCACCTGGAACGCGATGTGTCTGGCCGACATGGGCGACCACGGCTTTGCCTTCATCGCGTTGCCACAGATTCCGCCGCGCAACGTGACCAGATCGATGAAGGGCAAGTGGGTGCACCTGGCCAAGGTTGCCTACGAAAAATACTTCCTGCGCAAGATGCGCAAGGGTCAGGCCGATCCGGTGTACGAGAAGATGATCATGAAGGCATTTGGCATCGAACGCCTCAAGCCTGACGTCCAGGCGAAATGAGCCGCCTGCCGATGGGCGCAATCAAGCGGAGTGCCTGAAATGAACTGGAAGAACACGACCGATCGCTATGGCTCACTGTCGATCCTGATGCACTGGCTGATGCTGGCCTTGCTGATCGCGGTGTACGCGTGCATCGAATTGCGCGGCATCTACCCCAAGGGCAGCGCAGCGCACGATGCCATGAAGACCTGGCACTTCATGCTGGGGCTGAGCGTGTTCGCACTGGTCCTGCTGCGGCTGGCGATCCGCGCGTTCAGCGGACCCGCACCCCGCATCCAGCCGCCACTGCGGCAGTGGCAGCACCGGCTGGCTGCCGTGATGCATCTGCTGCTTTACGCGTTCCTGGTCGTGATGCCGTTGCTGGGCTGGCTCACGCTCAGCGCCAAGGGCGGGGTCATCCCGTTCTTTGGCCTGGAGTTGCCGGCACTGCTCGGTGCGGACAAGGCACGGGCCGAATCGCTCGAAGACATCCACGCCACGATCGGAACGATCGGCTATTACCTGATCGGACTGCACGCGGCCGCGGCGCTGTATCACCGGTATTTCGCTCACGACGACACGCTGTCACGCATGCTGCCGTGGCGACGGCGGGCCTGACCGGACTTGCTTGATGGACCATCCCGATTCATGAACCAACGGAGAACATCATGACGATTGAACGTGCGGTACCGGCGTTTGCCGGCGCGGTCATTCTGCTCAGCCTGGCCCTTGCGCACGTTGTGTCGCCGGGCTGGTTGTGGCTGACGGCGTTCGTGGGCTTGAACCTGTTCCAGTCGGCTTTCACGGGTTTCTGTCCGCTGGCGAGAATTCTGCGCAAGCTGGGCATGAAGCCGGGTTGCGCGGTCGGACCATGAACACGACTCCATCACCCAGTGAGGTCACCATGTATTACATCGTCGAGTCGGAAAAATCCTTCGAACAGGCCACCAGCGATCTCGATGCCGCGGTCAGGAAGCACGAGTTCGGCGTGCTTCACGTGCACGATCTTGGTGCCACGCTGCGCGGCAAGGGCTTCGAGTTTGCCGAGCAGTGCAAGGTGTTTGAAGTCTGCAGCCCGCGTCAGGCCGCGAGCGTGCTGGCCACCGACATGCGCATGAACATGGCGCTGCCGTGTCGCATCTCGGTGTACACCGAGAACGGCAACACGCGCATCGGCATGATCAAGCCGGTACCGATGCTGGGCATGCTTTCGCAGGATGCGGAACTGACCACCATCGCGCACGAGGTCGAGAGCGCCACGATGCAGATGATCGACGAAGCGGCATGATCGTTCGCCTGCACCGGGCGCTCGCCCTGGTCGTCGCGATCGGCTTGCTCGCCGGGTGCGGCGGGAATTCGGTTCCCGGCGATGCTTCGTCCAGGCCGCCGGCCCTGGTGACCTTCGTCGCGCATGCGGAGAATGCACCACGCGAGCAGGTCTGGGACGGCGTGGTCGAGGCGGTCAATCAGGTGACGATCACCGCGCAGACCAATGCGCGTGTGCGCGAACTGCCGCATGACGTCAACGACGTGGTCGCCAAGGGTGATGTGCTGGTGCGCTTCAGCGATGTGGAGCAACAGTCTGCGCGGCAGGCCGCGCAAGCGCAGATCGCTTCGGCACAGGCGGCGTACAAGGATGCGCAGGCTTCCTACGAACGCATCGCCGCGGTGTACGCCAAGGGCTATGTGTCCACCGCGCAGATGGATCAGCAGCGCGCCGCGCGCGATGGCGCCAGGGCCGCGCTGGATGCCGCTCGTGCGGAGCTGGCGAATGTGGGCCAGCAACTGGACTACACCGTGCTGCGGGCGCCGTTCGCCGGCATCATCACGCGTCGCTTCGTGCATGTGGGCGAGGCCGTGCAAGCCGGGCCGCCTTCACCGCAGCCGTTGATCCAGCTGCAGGCGCTGGACAGCCTGCGGGTCAACGTGACGGTGCCACAGAGTGCGGTCGCGGCGATCCGCCAGTTCCATGCTGCCGCGATACTGAGTGGCGACCGGCGCATTCCGGCCAGCGCAGTCGAGGTGTTCCCCTACGCCGATCCGCAAACCCATGCGTTCAACGTGCGCCTGCCACTGCCGCCGGACACCGGCGGCCTGTATCCGGGCATGACGGTGAAGGTGGCGTTTGCCACCGGTGCGGCGAAGCGCCTGCTGGTGCCGGCATCGGCGCTGATCCGGCGCGGCGAGCTGGTTGGTGTGTATGTGGTGGACGCCAACCAGGTCGCGCTGCGCCAGCTGCGCCTCGGCAAGCACGACGGCAGCGAGATCGAAGTGCTGGCCGGACTGGATGACGGCGAGCACGTGGCCAGCGATCCGCAGGCGGCCGTGGCGTGGTTGATCAAGCACCGTGCCAACGACGCACCCCGCCATGAGTGAGCAGGCCAGGCTGGGCATTTCCGGGCGTGTCGCGCGTGCGTTCCTGACCTCGCAGATCACGCCGTTGCTGGCGGTCGCCGGGTTGTTGCTCGGCTTGGCCGCGGCAATCATCACGCCGAAGGAGGAAGACCCGCAGATCGAAGTGACCATGGCCAATGTGCTGGTGCCGTATCCTGGCGCCAGCGTGCACAGCGTCGAGAACCTGGTGAGTTTTCCGCTGGAGCAGAAGCTGTCCGAGATCAAGGGCGTCAAGCACGTCTACTCGATGAGTCGCGCGGGCATGGCGGTGGTCACGGTGGAGTTCGACGTGGGCGTGCCGCGCCAGCAGGCGCTGGTGAACCTGTACAACAAGATCTATTCCAATGGCGACTGGGTACCCGCAGGGCTGGGCGTGGGCCAGCCGCTGGTGAAACCCTACGGCATTGATGATGTGCCGATGATGGCCGTCACGCTGTGGTCGGACCGCGCGGAGATCGGTCCCGAACAGCTGGCCAAGGTGGCCCACACGCTGGAGACCGATCTGAAGCGCGTGCCCGGCACGCGTGATGTCTATACCCTCGGCGCGCCGGATCGCGCGGTGATGGTCGAGATCGATCCGGCCAGGCTGGCGACCTACGATCTGGGTGTTGGCGACCTGGCCAACAGCCTGAAGGCGGCCAACGTGGCGGCCGACGTGGGCAGTGAAGTGCAGGGCAACCGCGAGCAACCGGTGAAGGCCGGCAGCTTGCTGATGAACGCCGGCGAGGTGGCGCAGTTGGTGATCGGCGTGGCCGGCGGCCATCCGGTCTATCTGGCCGATGTGGCGCACGTCGATGCCGGCACCAATTACGCGACGCGACTGGCCTCGTTCGGTACTCCTCCCGGTACGGCCGGGCCGCTCACCGGACTGACTCCCGCAGTCACCCTGGCGATCGCCAAGAAAAGTGGCAGCAATGCCCACACCATTGCCGGCAGCATCCGCGACCGACTGGACGCCTTGCGCGGTATCGACATTCCCGACGGCGTGCACGCCACGGTGACTCGCGACTACGGGCAGACGGCCAACGACAAGGCCGACGAACTGCTGCTGCATCTGGGACTGGCCGCCCTGGCGGTAGTCTTGCTGGTGCTGTTTGCGCTGGGCTGGCGCGAAGCCATCGTGGTCGGTTCGGCGGTGGTGGTGACGCTGTCGCTGACCCTGTTTGCCTCGTGGGCGATCGGCTTCACCATCAACCGCGTGTCGCTGTTCGCGTTGATCTTCTCGATCGGCATCCTGGTCGACGACGCGATCGTGGTGGTGGAGAACATCCATCGACACATGGCGCTTGGCGGCAAGCGCCTGCTCGAGTCCATTCCGGCGGCGGTGGATGAAGTGGGCGGGCCGACCATCCTGGCCACCTTCACGGTAATCGCCGCACTGCTGCCGATGGCCTTCGTCGGCGGCCTGATGGGCCCGTACATGCGGCCGATCCCGATCAACGCCTCGATCGGCATGCTGATCTCGCTGGCGGTGGCCTTCATCGTGGCGCCGTGGCTGGCGCGACGATTGCTGCGACACGAGGCGCATGACGCTGGCGATGTTCCGGCGGTGGGCGTGGTCGAGAAGTCGCGGATCGACAGCTTCCTGCAGCGCCTGTTCATCCGCGTGATGCGCCCGTTCCTCGGCACGCCGAAAGCAGCGCGCAATCGCCACCGGCTGTTCCTCGGCATGGGCATGCTGGTGCTGCTGGCCGCGGGCCTGGCCGGGGTCAAGCTGGTGATCCTGAAAATGCTGCCGTTCGACAACAAGTCCGAGTTCCAGGTGGTGTTGAACATGCCCGAGGGCGCGACCCTGCAGCAGACCCAGCGGGCACTGGTGGACATGAGCCAGGTATTGAACGGCGTGCCCGAGGTCAAGGATTACCAGCTTTACGCAGGCACCTCGGCGCCGATGAATTTCAACGGCCTGGTGCGCCAGTACTACCTGCGCAACCAGCCGTATCAGGGTGACATCCAGGTCAACCTGGTCGACAAGGGCGCGCGCAAGCGCCAGAGCCACCAGATCGCGCTGGCGGTGCGCCCGGCACTGGCGGCGGTGGCGCAACGTTTCCACGCGCACCTGGTGGTGGCCGAGGTGCCGCCCGGGCCGCCGGTGATGGCGCCGATCGCGGCGGAGATCTACGGGCCGGACTACGCCGACCAACGCAAGATCGCGCTGGCGCTGGAGCAGGTGTTCAGGCAGGCGCCGGGCATTGTCGATGTCAACCTCAGCGTGGAGAACCCGCAGGCCACCCGGCAACTGGTCGAGATCGATCGCGCCCGCGCGGCCGCGCTGGGCATCAGCCAGGCGGAGATCGTCGCCGCCCTGCGTGCCGCCATGGGCGGCGATCCGGCCAGCTACGTCGCGGACGAACAGGCCAAATACGCAGTGCCGATCCTGCTGCGCCTGCCGCAGGCCGCGCTGGGCTCGATCGATGCGGTGCTGGATTTGCGCGTGCGCTCGCGCGCAGGGCAGCTGGTACCGATCTCCGAAGTGGTCAAGGTGATCGAGAAGCCGTGGGCGGACGCGGTCTACCACAAGGATCTGCTGCCCTACACCTTCGTCACCGGCGATGACGCCGGCCGCGAGGACAGCCCCGTCTACGGCATGTTCAGCCTGGTCAGCAAGATCAGTGACACGCGCATCGCCGGGCATGAACTGACGCAGGAATTTACCGGCGCGCCAAGCAGCGACAGCGACTTCTCGGTGCGCTGGAGTGGCGAGTGGGAGATCACCTACGAGACGTTCCGCGACATGGGCATCGCCTATTCGATGGGCCTGCTGCTGATCTATCTGCTGGTCGTGGGGCAGTTCAAGAGTTACCTGGTACCGCTGATCATCATGGCGCCGATCCCGCTGACCGTGATTGGCGTGATGCCGGGACATTGGTTGTTCGGCGCACCGTTCACCGCCACCTCGATGATCGGCATGATCGCGCTGGCCGGCATCATCGTGCGCAACTCGATCCTGCTGGTGGATTTCATCAACCACTCACTCGCCGCCGGACTGAGCCTGGAGGATGCGGTGGTCGAGGCCGGCGCCGTGCGCGCCAAACCAATCATCCTCACCGCGCTGGCGGCCATGCTCGGTGCGTTCTTCATCCTCGGCGATCCGATCTTCCAGGGGCTGGCGGTGTCGCTGGTGTTCGGCGTGCTGGTATCCACCGTGCTGACCCTGCTGGTGATTCCGCTGCTTTACTACACCTGGCTGGCCCGCAACGGCGATCGGCATCGCTCCACGACCGAGGCGGCATGAGCGCTGCGCAGGCGCAGGCGCAGGAACGGTATGGCCAGGCGCTTGCGCAGCGCGCCTTCCATCGCATGGCGGCGCCGGGCTGAGTCGTTCCCTCAGCGGCTGGCCGGCCCGGCGCCCAGCACGTGACCGTTCACGTCGGTGCCGTACAACGACATCGGCGTGTCGTGATACTTCTTGCGCGTCTCGCTCACATTGCCGTCGAAGCGCGGATCCTGCGGGCGCTCATGGGCATCCATGAACATCGCCACGTCCCACGCGTCCTGGTCGCTCAACGTGTTGCCGCGACTGAACGGCATGTTCGCCTTGATGAAGGCGGCCGCGTTGTCGAGCTGATGCATGCCGGCGCCCCAGTTGAATGATTGCGGCCCCCACAGCGGCGGAAATACATTGCGGCCGGCAACCTGCTGGCCGTGGCCGTCGTTGCCATGGCACAACGCGCAGCTCTGCTTGAAGATCGCCTCGCCGCGCGCGTAGTCCGGCGGCTGCGGCGGCTTGAAGCTGTCCTTCGGGTAGCCAGCGCCGGGCAACTTCCCGCCCACCGGTGCACCCGTGGCCATCCACCACGCATAGGTTTCCAGCGCGACCATTTCGGCACTGTCCAGCGGCGGTGCCTTGCCGTTCATGCTGAAACGGAAGCAGCCCTGCAGGCGCTCGCCGAAGGTGTTCACCTTGCCGTTCTTCTTGCGGTATTGCGGATACACGCCATAGGCGCCCCACAGCGGCGCCGAGTTGGCCTGCCGCCCGGCATCCAGATGGCAGTTGCTGCAGCTCAGGCCGTTGCCGACATACGCCTTCGCGTGGCCGGGCGTGTCGGTGAAGATGTCGCGGCCCTGGCGGATCACGTCGCCCAGTGGCCCGGCGGGAATGGCCGATTCGGCCGGCGGATGGAACGTGGCTTGCGACGGCTTCGCGACCGTCGCCGGCCTGGACGCCGGAACGGTGGCAACAGGTGCAGTCGAGCTGGCTTCTGCCGGCTTTTGCGAACAGCCAGCCACGGCCATCGCGATCACGACAACCAGCAGTTCGGGCAGGTGCCTCATGGTGCGGTCTCCGGCGCAGGCAACGGTTGCGCGGCGAACCACGATGCCACCGCCTGGATCTCCGGCGCGGTCAGCGCACTGGAAAGATGCTGCATCAACTGCAACGGATCGTTGTGCCGCGTGCCGCTCTGCCAGGCCTTCAGCTGTGACTCGATATACACCGCCGGCTGTCCGGCCAGGGGTGGAAAGCCCGCACCCACGCCGACGCCGCCCGGACCGTGGCATTGCACGCAACCAGGTACGTTGCGGCTCCAGTCGCCGCGCGTGGCCAGCAACGCACCGACGCTGTCCGCCGCGGGCATGGCACTGGCTGGCTTGGCCAACGCGGACGGCAACGGCAACTTGCCGTAGTAGCTCGCCAGCGCCTGGCGCTCGTCGTCACCGAGTGCGGTGGCGGTCGGTTGCATCACCGGATTGCCGCGCGCGCCACTGGCGAAATCATCGAGTTGCTTGCGCAGATAGGCGGCATCGAGGCCGGCCAGCCGGGGATAGCCGGCCGCGGCCTGGCCCGCGCCGTCGGCTCCATGACAAGCCATGCACGGCACCGCGCCCTTGCCGTTGCCGGACCGGGCAATCGCGGCGGCATCCACCGCCAGCGCTGCGCCCGAGGGCAAGGCGAGTCCGGCCAGCCACAAGGCGGGGATCCATCGGCGTGCGGTTAGATGACGTGGCCTGGTCTGGCGCATCGCGGAAACCTCAGTGGGCGGGAAGGAAACCGTACTTGCGGTAGATCGCCGCTGCGGCGGGACTCTGCATGAAGGCCATGAAGTCCTTCGCTGCCTGCTGGTGCGGCGCGTTCTTCATGCGCGCGGCGGTATAGGTCGCCACGACATTCTGTGCGTCGGGGATCGCCACGGTCTCGACCGGGTGGTGCAGGATCTGCTGCTGGAAATAGGCCTCGGTCGACCATACCGGCGCCGCATCCGACTCACCCTGCAGCACCCGCAGCGGCGACTGCCGGTGATGGATGTGGGTGAGATAGGTGCTGCCGTCGGCGACCTTGGTCTGCATGATGGCGTGGTCCAGCGCATCACCGCCGACTTTGCGGTAGCTGGCCTCGATCTGCCGGGCGATGCCTTCCCACGCCGGGTTCGGCATGCTCACCCGCACGTCGCCGCGGCCGAGGTCGGCCAGCCCGGTGATGTGCTTCGGATTGCCCCTGGCAACCAGGATCGCCAGCGGGTTGCGCGCGTAGTCGCAGGTGTCGGCGAACCAGCCGTGCTGCTTCTGCTTCTCGGCGATGCCGCCCTTTCCAGCCGTATAGACGTCCGGCTTTAGCGTGATGCGCAGATTGCCCATCACCAGCGAGCCGCTCTCGATCTGTTTGGCCAGGATGCCCGGCGGCAGCGTTTCGACGAAGACGCGCTGATACGCCGGATGAGCCTGCTTGAACGCGTCCACCAGATCGTGTACCACCATGAACTGGTTGCCGGCGAAGAACACCGTGAGTTGCGGATCGACGATGTCGCCGTGCAGGTCGGCGATCGCATCCACTGGCGGCGCGCTGAATTGCAGACCGGCCGGCGGCGGATTCCATGGCGGCAGGAATCGGGTCTGGTCCGCCGCGGAGGCGGCGAAGGCCAGCGTGCATGCGGCAACCGCCAGCAGCAGGCGCGGGATCGAATGATGATGCATGAGTCGCCCTTTGCGCGATGGACTTACAGTGGCAGGAATGCGTAGCCCTGCTGTTCGAGTTCGGTGATCGTGGTCAGCGCCGACAGCGCCAGAGTGACCTGCCTGTCCACCCAGTCGTACTGGAAATCATGCTCGGCCACAGCCTGTCCGCACACGGCCACATCGACGCCCGCCTTGCGCAGTTGCGCGATCAACGGCAGGTTCGGATTGGCGACGCCGTACTTCTTCCGATACTGCGTGTCATTCAGCACGATGGGCGTGGCCGCGCCCGAGGCAACCGCCACGAACTTCAGGTGTTCGAGCGGAACGCCAGCCTGGACGTAAAGGTTCACGGTGCGTGCAACCCGCTCCAGCGAAGGGCTCACCGCGGTCGGCTTGTCGCCGGCCTTGCCCAGGGAGAACACCACCTTGTAGGTGGCGCTGGGGTCGGGTTGATAGGCCGCATGCGGCAGCGGATGGATCCTGCCCGCCCCGGCAATCGTTGGCGTCTGCCAGAAAGCGTCATTGGCATTGGCAGCGGCGGGCAGCAGGCTGAGCACAAGCAGCATGGAAACGATGGGGCGATACATGGCGACCTCGCAGTGTGTTTTTTCGCATGCTAGATCCGCGCCGCGCGATAAGCCAAGGTTGTTTTAGTGATCGTGACGATAAAGCTTGCTTATCCGCAGCCATCGCGCAACAAGGCAACCGGCTCGCGGTTCACGCCGGTTGCTGCGCAGTCTCCTGCAGCTGCCGGGCCACGCGCGCGAAGCTGGCAGCCGTCTCGGCGTTCGCCGGGGCGAAGAAGAATGCGGTGGCGCGATCGACGTGATCACTGTCGCGGATCGGCAGGCGCATCGAGTGGATGCTGAGGTCGCCGAACTCGGGGTGGAAGAACGGCACGATGATCGCGCTCAGCGGCGCGGTGTGGCAGCGCTGCCATAGCGCGACGAACTCCTCGCTGGCCGCGTTCAGCGCCTCGATCAGCTGCTGGAAACGCGGGTCTTCCGGATGCGCGGCCTGGTTCATGCGAAACATGCCCAGCAGGTTCAGCGCGCCGTCCTCGAAATCCGGATACAGCCGCCGCCGCGCCGGGTTCATGAACGCGTTCCACAGGTGGTTGTCGGCGAACGGTCCGGTGAATTCGCCGAAGTCGTAGAGGCATTCGGCCATGCGGTTCCAGGCCAGCACGTTGAACGCCGTGTCCAGCACGAAGGCCGGCGCCTGGTACAGATCCAGCACCTCGTGCATGACTGGCGGCAGGTCGAAATGATGTTCCGGCACGTCGGTGCGCGTCAGGCCCATCAAGGCGAACAGGTAGGCCTCGTCGGTCGGCGACAGCGACAGCGCGCGGGCGATCCGGGTCAGCGCCGCGGCAGATACGTTGATCGCGCGGCCCTGCTCCAGCCACGTGTACCAGGTGACGCCGACCTCGGCCAGCGCCGCCACTTCCTCGCGGCGCAACCCCGGCGTCAGCCGGCGCAGCCCGCGCGGCAACCCTGCTGCCTCGGGCGTGAGTGCGGCGCGGCGTGCGCGCAGGAAAGCCTTCAATTCGGTACGTTGGATGGATGCGTTCATGGGCGATCCGAAGGTGGTAGTGGGAGTACCAGCAGTGGGGACTGCCTTCCCATGCTAGCCGCCGCGACCTATCGTCGCCTGTCCCCCAAGTCATGTGCAGGCACGTGACCCGCGATGTCCACGCGGGGATCGCGCCGGATCATTCGCGCCAGGCCACCTGTCACACCGGGCCAAGCACAGCCGTCCTTGCATCATCTCCCCCAGGAGGTCGACATGTCGTTACTTCCCATCCCCGCCGCCCTGCCATCCACCGACGCGCTCACCGATTTCGTGGCGGATGCCCGGCTGATGCTCGATCCGGCCACGCCGGAATCGGTCCGGCGTGAGACCGAGCCGCGCCTGCTGGCGCAATTGCCCACGATGCACGCGCTGGGCGTGTTCGAGCTGTTCACGATTCGCGATCCGGCGCTGCAAGCGCTGGTGCTCGATGAACTGGCCGCGCAGAAATCCGGCTGCCGCCTGTCCGTCGTGGCGGGCCGCTGATCCGGCCAAATGGCGTGATGCTTCAGGCCGACGAAGGATGCAGCGCGAAATAGCGCCCCGGCGACTGCCCGAAGCTGCGCCGGAACATCGCCACGAAGGCGCTGACGCTGGCGTACCCCAGCGCATCGGCGACGCTGGCGACCGGCTCGCCCTCGGCCAGTTGTTCCAGCGCCCGGCTCAATCTGGCCTGCTGACGCCACTGCGCGAAAGTCAGCGCGGTCTCGGCGCGAAACAGCCGGCTCAGGCTGCGTGCGGACAGGCCGGCCCACGCCGCCCAGTCTTCCAGGCTGCGGTTGTCGTGCGGCTGCTCGAACACGGCCTGGGCAACCCGCACCAACCGGCGGTCGAGCGGCATCGGCAGATGCAGCGATTCGTGCGGGGCACGGCGCATCTCGTCCAGCAGCACCGCCATCACCCGCTCCTGCTCCTCGTCCAGCCGCTCGTGCCAGGTCCACGAGCTGGCGCGTTGCACCAGCGCGCGCATCAGTTCGGTGACGCCGATCACGCAGGGACGTTCGGGCAGGCCATGCTCGATGTCGGGCGTGATGAAGACGCCCCAGCCGCCCATCGCGCCGCTGATGCTGACGGTATGCAGCTCGCCCGGCGGCATCCAGCCGGCGCGATGTGGCGGCAGCATCCACGAACCGTGTTCGGTGTGCACATGGACGAAACCGCTCTCGACGCAGAAGAACTGCCCGCGCAGATGGCGGTGCCAGTCGTAGGTCTGGGTGTCCTCGCCATATTCGCTGGCGGCCTCGCGCTCGATACGGTAGGCAATCAGCGCGGGGCCGTCGGCCCGTTCGATCAGCGTGTGGACCTGCTCACTGGAGGACGTCATGGCCAGTTCTCGACAATATTTGACCAAATGACGATATCAGCTTGCCTGCCACCCTGCCTATGCTGTGCGGCACCCGGATCTGTCGCGATCCGGTCATCGACGCCGCTGCCATCGCTCGCGGCTGCTGACGCCGCATCGCCCGTCCGTTCCAGCGCCGCCCCGCCACTGGCCACGCGCTGGTTACCGCCTCAATCCGATGCGCGCCCTGAATCTACGGATGACCGCCCATGTCCACGATCTCCCTTTGCTCCGTGAAACCCGCCGCCGCCGTTTCGCCGCTGGCCACGTTCGTGGCCAGCGCTCACCAGATGCTCGATCCGGCCACGCCCGAAGTGGTGCGTCGCGCCATGGAACCCCGACTGCTGGCGCTGTTGCCGGCATTGCGCGCGCTGGGTGTGTTCGACCTGTTTCACATCCGCAACCCGGCCCTGCGCCACCTCGTGCGTGACGAACTGGCCATGCATGAACGCCATCCGGAACGCATCTTGCCGGAGCAAACATAAACCAACACATATTTGCCTTGACAAATATACTTGAGGCAATAGAATGCCCGTCCATGAACACCGAATCGCTCGCTTTCGCGGCCCCCAAGGAGAGCCTGGGCATCCTGCTTGGCCTCGTGCGCGCCGAAATCGTCCGCGCGATGGAGGCGGAGCTGGCCGCCAAGAACCTGGACCTGCGCTTTACCCAGTTCCTGATCCTCAAGCGGCTGGCCCGGCTCGGCCCGATGTCGGCCAGCGAGCTGGCCCGTTCGGTGGAACTCGATGGCGGCGCGATGACCCGCCAGCTCGACCAGCTGGAGCGCAAGGGCTACCTGCGCCGCTGTCCGCATGAGCAGGATCGCCGCGCACTGCGGATCGAGCTGACCGCCGCCGGCAACGCCATGTGGCAGGAGCTGACTGACTGCAACGAGCGCGTGCTGTCCGCCGCACAACGCTCGCTGGACAACGCCGAACAGGCACAACTGCACGATTACCTGGAGCGCGTGCTGTACGCGCTGCGCAACAAGAACTGACCTCCAATTCCTGGACCATTCCCCATGCGTCTGCATCTTCTTGCGGCTGCGACCGCACTGACTCTCGCACTGGCCGGCTGCGCCAGCAGCGGCGGCCTGCACCCGGACGGCACGCCGATCGACCCTTCCTCGCTGAAGATCGACCGTAGCCTCGCCCACCTCTCCGCCGCCGCCTGGCCGACCACGGACTGGTGGACCGGGCTGGGCGATCCGCAGCTCGACGCGCTGATCGCCGAAGCGCTCAAGAACAACCCCGGCCTCGGCGTCGCCGATGCACGCGCCCGCGCCGCGCAGGCCGAAGCAGGCGTGGCCGAGGCCGCGCGCAAGCCCAGCGTGAATGGTGGTGCGGCGGTCGCCGGTGCGCGGCCGCCGGCTGCACTGCTGGGCGACAAGGCACATTTCGCGGTGGCCAAATACGGTTATGCCAGCTTCAAGTGGGATCTGGATCTATGGGGCGGCAAGCGTGCCGCGTGGGAAGCGGCGGTGGGCCAGGCGCGCGCCGCCGAGGTCGATGCCCGCGCCGCGCGCATCGAGCTTTCCGGCAATGTCGCCCGTGCCTATGCGCAGCTTGGCTACGCGTTCACCCAGCAGGATCTGGCGACCGGCGAATTGAAGCGCGCCAGGCAGTCGCGCGAACTGACCCGCCAGCGCGTCGCTGCCGGCATCGACAACCAGATCGCGCTGAAGCAGGGCGACGCCGAGGTGGCCACCGCCGAGCAGGACGTGGCGCTGGCGGCACGTGCGGTCGATGCGGCGCGGTCGTCGCTCTCGGTGCTGCTGGGCAAGGGGCCGGACCGCGGATTGCAGATCAGCCGGCCGCAGTTGCTGAACCCGGCCGAGCTGGCAGTGCCGTCCAACCTGCCGCTGGATCTGCTCGGCCATCGCGCCGACCTGGTCGCCGCGCGCTGGCGCGTCGAGGCGGCGAGCAAGGACATCAAGGTGGCGAAGACCGAGTTCATGCCGAACATCAGCATCGGCGCGATGGCCGGCGTAGTCAGCATGGGCGGCGGAAACCCGTTCAGCCTGCCGGGGCGGTTCTACCAGTTCGGGCCGTCGCTGAGCCTGCCGATCTTCGACGGCGGCAAGTTGCGCGCGAACCTGTCCGGCAAGGACGCGCAGTACGACATCGCGGTCGCGCAGTACAACCAGACCCTGGTCGGGGCGCTCAACCAGGTCGCCGATGACCTGTCCGCGCTGCAATCGCTGCGCGATCAGCTCGCCGCGCAGGGGCGCGCCCAGGCCGCCGCGCAGCAGGCGTGGGATCTGGCGCTGCAGCGCTACCAGGCCGGCATCGGCAGTTATCTGGAGGCGCTCGTCGTGCGCCAGCAACTGCTCGTCGCCAACACCGGCATGGCCGCGCTGCAGGCGCAGCAGGTCGACCTGTCGGTGCAGTTGATCCAGGCCCTCGGCGGCGGTTTCCAGCCGCAGCCTGATGCGCCGGCCGTCACCCCTCTTTCCTCCACCCCATCACGTTCCTGAGGCAACCCCATGTCCAGCCAGACTCCCACCGCGGCCGAGAACACGCCGGTCGCCTCATCATCGACCACGACCGCGCCGAACCCGCCCGCGCCAAAGAAGGCATCGCGCGGCCTGATGCTGCGCGTGCTCGGCATCGTGGTTCTGCTCGGCGTCATCGCCTGGGCGGCGTGGTACTTCCTCGACGGCCGCTGGTACGAAGGTACCGACGATGCCTACGTCAACGGCAACGTGGTGCAGATCACCCCGCAGGTGCCCGGCACCGTCATCAGCATCGGCGCCGATGACGGCGACCTGGTGCACGCCGGCGACGTGCTGGTGAAACTCGACCCCAGCGACGCCGACGTGGCGCTGGCCGGTGCGAAGGCGGACCTCGCCAACACCGTGCGCAAGGTGCGCGGCCTGTACTCCAGCGTCAACGGCGCCCAGGCCGACGTGGCCGCGCGCAAGACGGCGGTGGACAAGGCACGCGCGGACTACAAGCGGCGCGTGGCGCTGGCGAAATCCGGCGCGATCTCGGCCGAGGAACTGGCCCACGCCAGCGATGCGCTGACCAGCGCCGAGAGCAACCTGATCACCGCGCAGCAGCAGTACCAGACCAGCAAGGTGCTGGTCGACGACACCGTGGTCGCCTCGCATCCGGACGTGCAGGCCGCTGCGGCACGCTTGCGTGCGGCCTTCCTCGACGACGCGCGCGCCACCCTGGTCGCGCCGGTGGACGGCTATGTGGCCAAACGCTCGGTGCAGGTCGGCCAGCGCGTGCTGCCCGGCGCCGCGTTGATGGCGGTGGTGCCCTTGCACGGCGTGTGGGTGGACGCGAACTTCAAGGAAACCCAGCTCACCAAAATGCGCCTCGGCCAGCCGGTGACGATCGAGTCGGACGTCTACGGCGGCGCAGTCCAGTACAAGGGCAAGGTCGAGAGCCTGGGCGTCGGCACCGGCAGCGCGTTCTCGCTGCTGCCGGCGCAGAACGCCACCGGCAACTGGATCAAGATCGTGCAGCGCATCCCGGTGCGGATCGTGTTCGACGACCCGAAACAGCTGGATCAGCACCCGCTGCGGCTGGGCATGTCGCTGACCGTGGACGTGAGCCTGCACGACCAGAACGGCCCGACCCTGGCGCAGCAGTCGCCGACCCAGCCCGCTTTCAGCACCGACGTGTACAAGCAGCAGCTGGCCAAGGCCGACCAGGTGATCACGCAGATCATTCACGCCAACATGGCTCGCGGCAAATAACCCCTGTAGGAGCGCACCCTGTGCGCGATGCTTTTCGACACATACCGCAAGGGCATCGCGCACAGGGTGCGCTCCTACACCATTGATCGAACCCGATGACCACTCATTTCCGTCCACCCAATCTGGCACTGAGCACGATCGGTCTGTCGCTGGCCACGTTCATGCAGGTGCTCGACACCACGATCGCGAACGTGTCGCTGCCGACGATCGCCGGCAACCTCGGCGTCAGCAACAACCAGAGCACCTGGGTGATCACCTCGTTCGCGGTGAGCATGGCGATCTCGCTGCCGCTGACCGGCTTTCTCACCCGCCGCTTCGGCGAGGTGAAGCTGTTCACCGCCTGCACGCTGCTGTTCGCGCTGACCTCGTTCCTGTGCGGCGTATCGCAGAGCATGGGCATGCTGATCGTGTTCCGCGCGGTGCAGGGCGCGGTGGCCGGGCCGATGTATCCGATCACCCAGAGCCTGCTGATCGGCATCTACCCGCCAGCCAAACGCGGCATGGCGCTGGCGCTGCTGGCGATGGTGACGGTGGTCGCGCCGATCGCCGGGCCGATCCTCGGTGGCCTGATCACTGACAACTATTCGTGGCCCTGGATCTTCTTCATCAACGTGCCGATCGGCATTTTCGCCAGCATGGTGGTGGCCAACCAGCTGCGCGGCAAGGTCGAGAAGACCGAGCGGCCGAAGATCGACTACGTCGGCCTGATCACCCTGATCATCGGCGTCGGCGCGCTGCAGATCGTGCTGGACAAGGGCAACGACGAGGACTGGTTCAACTCCACTTTCATCATCGTCACCAGCATCGTCTCGGCGGTCAACATCGCGATCTTCCTGATCTGGGAGCTGACCGACAAGGATCCGATCGTCGACCTGAAGCTGTTCCGCCACCGCAACTTCACCGTCGGCACGATTGCACTGGTGCTCGGTTACGCGGCGTTTTTCGCGATCGCCCTGATGGTGCCGCTATGGTTGCAGCGCGTGCTCGGTTACACCTCGACGTGGGCCGGCTACGCCAGCGCACCGCTGGGCATCATCCCGGTGCTGCTGACCTTCGTCGTCGGCAAGTACGGGCCCCGCATGGATCTGCGACTGCTGGCGGCGGCGGCGTTCGTGGTCATGGGCCTGACCTGCTTCATGCGCGCGGACTTTTTCATCGGCATCGACTTCTACCACGTGGCGATGGTGCAGCTGTGGCAGGGCCTGGGCGTGGCCTTGTTCTTCATGCCGATCCTGACCATCCTGCTGTCAGACCTGAAGCAGAACGAGATTGCGTCCGGTTCCGGCCTGGCCACCTTCCTGCGCACGCTGGGCGGCAGTTTCTCCGCCTCCATCACCACCTTGCTGTGGGAGCGCCGTGCGGTCAGCCACCACGAACAGCTGGCCGAGCACATCACCGCCTACAGTCCGACCTCACAGGCGGCGATCGAGCAGATCGGCCATGGCAATACGCAGGTCGGCGCGAGCGTGATCAACAACATGATCACCCAGCAGGGCTATCAGATCTCGTTCAACGAGGTGTTCCATGCGCTGGGCTGGATCTTCATCGGCCTGGTGCTGGTGATCTGGCTGGCGAAGCCGCCGTTCACGGCGAAGGCCGGCCCCGCCGCGGGCGGACACTGACGGCGACGGCATCTACAGGTCGAAGCCCAGACCGATCAGCGCCATCGTCTCGCCACGATTGGGGTTGTGCAGACCGGCGTTGGACACGTGGCGAATCTGGACACTGAAACGCCGTCCCTGCCAGCCCAGGCTGGTGACGAACTCGTAGGCGCTGCTCAGTGCCTGGGTACGGCCGGTGTGCAGCGCCGGCTGCAGGCTGAAGAACAACGGCCGGTACCAGTCGCCCGCGTCGCCGTAGTGGAAACGCGCGCCGCCGGCCAGCAGCCAGATATCGTCGCTGGTGCTGTACCGGCTGTCGCGGTAACGCGCGACGTCGCGGCCGTTGATCCAGCCCAGCGAAACGTCCGGCGACCAGCTGAAACGGCTGGCGCCGATACGGTGCTCGTCGAACACGCCTTCGACGAAGGCTGTGTTGGCCGCGTAGCTGTCCATGTAGCTGCGGCCCGCCTGGAATTCCAGGCGGGCCGCAGCGGCGGGGAGGCTGATCGAGGCCAGCGCCAAGGACCAGGCCGAGGGCGGGAAGCTTGTGGATTCGACGCATGACGGTACCCGTGGGCAGTGGGGGATTTTTTGTGTACCTGTTAGTTTACTAAATGTCGCCGAGCCCGCGCCAATCCCCTTTCGGATACACAGCGTTTCCACGCGCAGTCGCTGCGGCGAGCGTCGTGAACTGACTGCCGACACGAAAAACCCCCGGCACGCATGCCGGGGGTTTCGGTTTTAGCGAACTCGGCGCAGTTACGGCGTGACGGTTGCGGCCTTCGCCGATTGCAGGCTCGGGCTGTCCAGATCCAGCGCACTGGACTCGAGCAATACCGCCTTCGGATGCGCCTTGCGGATCGCCGCGGCAAACTGGCCGGCGTCGCCGGCCACCACCACGGTGCTGTTGCCGGCATCCAGGTGTTTGTCGGCGTACTTCTCGATCTGCCTCGGCGTCACCGCCTGCACCTGTTCGACGTACTTGCCGATTTCGTCCAGCTTCACGCCGTAGATCGCCAGATCGCCGACCTGATCGGCGAGGCCGGCAGTGGTTTCCAGACTGCGGCCGTAGTCGCCGATCAGGGTCGCCTTGCGCGCGGCCAGCTCGTCGGCGGATACGCGGGTGCTGCCGAGCCGCTTGAACTCGGCCAGCATCAGGTCGACCACCTGTGCGGCCGAGGGGTTCTTGGTCTGTGCCGATGCCAGCCACATGCCCGCATCGGCCAGCGGCTGCAGCCTGCTGCCGGCCCCGTAGGACAGGCCGCGCTTGATCCGGATCTCCTCGTTCAACCGCGCCGAATACGAACCGCCGAGCACCGCGTTGGCGACCGTGCCGATGTAGTAGTCGTCATCGTTGCGCGGCGGTGCCGCATGCGCCGCGACCACGCCGGCCTGGCCGGCGCCGTGCTGGTCGATCAGCAGAAGCGTCGGCAGCTGGCTGGCGGCCTTGCCGGCCGGCCGCGCCGGCAGCGGCGTGGCCGGCTTGGACCAGTCGCCGAAGCTGGCCTGCGCCAGTTGCTGCGCCTGTGCCGGGGTGACGTCGCCGGTGAGGATCAGGATCGCGTTGTCCGGCCGGTACAAGTCGGCATGCAGCTTCTGCACGTCGGCGCGGGTGATGCGTGCGATCGAGGCTGGCGTACCGCTGCGCGAGTGCCCGTAGGCGCCGGCACCGAACACGGCGCGACTGGCCGCGAACGAGGCCAGCGTGGTCGGCCGGCTCAGCAGCAGGTGCAGGTCGTCCACTGCCTGCACCTTGGCGCGCTTGACCTCGGCCGCGGCGAAATCGGGCTGGCGCACCACCTCGGCCAGCAGGCCCAGTGCCTGCGGCAGTTTCGGCGTGGTCACGGTGATGCCCACCGCGCTTTCGTCCCAACCGGCCGCCGCGTTCAACGAGCCGCCCAGCGCTTCGGCGGCGGCGGCGATCTGCGGCGCGGTCTTGCCCGCCGCGCCCTTGCTCAGCAGGTTCGCGGTGAGGTCGGCCAGCCCGGCCAGCGGCGACGGATCCATCTCGCCGCCACTGCGCAGCACCAGCTGCGCGGTGACCAGCGGCAGGTCGGCGCGGCGTACGCTGATCACCTGCAGGCCGTTCGCCAGCGTCTGCGTCGACGGCGTCGGCACCACCAGCCGCGGCGCCGGACCCGGCGACGGCGGTGTGGCGGGGAAGGCGCCGGGTTGCGTCGCGGCATCGCTGGCCAAGGCACTGCCGCAGGCGATGAAAGCGGCCGTAAAGACGGCCAGATGAAATGCGTGCTTGCGGCGGTTCATTTCGCAGCTCCCTTGCCGGTCGCCGGCGCGGCCTTGGCGGCCTGCGGCAGGTAGTCGATGGTGACGCTGTGCGCGCCGGTGACGTATTTCTGCAGCACCCGGTGCACGTCCTGCTCGGTGACCTTCTGCAGCGCGACCAGGTCGGTGTTGGCGCGTTCCGGGCTGCCCTCGATCAGGCTCGCCTGGCCCAGCGCGAACGCGATGCCCTGCGCGGTCTGGCGCTGCTTCAGTTCGCCGGTCAGCAACTGGGTCTTGACCTTGTCGAGCTCGGCGGCGGGGATCGGCTGGGTCGCCAGCCAGATGATTTCCTCGCGCAGCAGCTTCTCGGCCTCGGCCGGCTGGTGGCCGCTGGCAAGGATCGCGTAGGCGGTGAACAGGCCCGGACCGACCCGGCCGTCGGCGTCGGCACCGGCCTGCTGGGCCACCTGGTGGCGATACACCAGCGACTGGTACAGGCGCGACGAATCGCCCTGCGACAGCAATGCCGCGGCGACCTTCAGCGCGATGCTGTCGGCGCTGTCGGAGGCCGGCGGGATCAGCCAGGTCATCGCCACCGCGGGCAGCGGCGCGGTCTCGCTGGTGACGGTGTAGCTCAGGTTCTTCTTGCGCGCCGGTTCCTTCGCGGTGACCTGCGGGATCGGCGTGGCCGGTTTCGGGATCCAGCTGAAATACTGGTCGACCCAGGCGTCGAGCTGCTTCGGATCGAAGTCGCCGGTGACGATCAGGGTGACGTTGTCCGGGCGGTAGAACGTGTTGTGGAAGTCGATCACGTTCTGCAGCGACGCCGCTTCCAGGTCCTCGATGCTGCCGATGGTCGGGCGCCTGTACGGGTGCACCGTGTACGAATGCGGGTCGATCGCGTTGAACAGTTTGCCGTAAGGATTGGCCAGCACGCTCTGGCGGTATTCCTCTTCCACCACCGCGCGCTCGGACTTGAAGTTCTTCTCGTCCACGTTGAGGCCGGACAGGCGATCGGCCTCCGCCCACAGCAGGGTCTGCAGATGGTTGCTCGGCACCACCTCGAAATAGTTGGTGACGTCGTCGCCGGTGGAGGCATTGTTGGCGCCGCCGACATCCTCGGTGAGCCGGTCCATCTGCTCGGCATGCATGTGCTTCGTGCTCTTGAACATCAGGTGTTCGAACAGGTGCGCGAAGCCGGAGCGGCCCTGCGGGTCGTCCTTGGAGCCGACGTGGTACCACATCTGCACCGCCACGTTCGGGCTGGCGTGGTCCTCCACGCTGAGTACCTGCATGCCGTTCGGCAGCGTGCGCTGGTGGTACGGGATCGGTGGAATGACCAGTTCGGTGGCGGCCAGCGGCGACGCCGTGACCAGCAAGGTGAGAGAGGCCAGCAAGCTGGCCGGGCGCAGGCGCATGATGATTCCCTTCCGGTGGAAAGCATCCACCATAGCAAGCGGGCGCTGGCGCGCGAGCATGACTTCCGGGCCATATGCCGACATTTCACCCGGATTTTATTGACGCCCATTTGATCCGGGTATAACCTGCGCCCCTCCTCACCCTCGGACGACATCCCGTGCTTGCGAATGACGATGCCAGCTGCAGTGCGTTCGATCATCACCGTCTGCTGGCGACCGGCCCGCTGGCCGATGTGGCGCTGGCGGCCAAACACGCGCTCGACGCCGGCGCGAGCGGGCCGTTGTTGATTTTCGACGATCGCAGCAGCCGCCCGATTGAAGTGGATTTCCGCGGCAGCGCGCAGGACGTGCTGGCGCGGTTGCCACACGATCAGACCGCGCCGACACCGGCCGCCCGCGGCCCCGGCCGCCCGAAGCTGGGCGTGGTGCCACGCGAAGTCACCTTGCTGCCGCGCCACTGGGACTGGCTGGGCCAGCAACCCGGCGGCGCCTCGGCGGTGCTGCGGCGACTGGTCGAGCAGGCGCTGCGCGGCAACGATGCCAGGGACCGCGCGCGGCAGGCGGTCGAATCGGTCGACCGCTTCATGCGGGTGATGGGCGGCGACCTGGCCCATTACGAGGAGGCGTCGCGGGCGTTCTATCGCGGCGAGCGCGAACGCTTCGCCAAGCTGATCGCGGCGTGGCCCGAAGATGTGCGCACGCATCTGCAACGCCTGGCCGCCATCGCGTGGGACGAGCAGGCGGATGTTGGCTGAGCCGAATGACGAAAAATGAAGTTTCGCGTTCTAAAGAATGTGCCATCGCCATCCAGGCACGCTTTCACACCATGCCTGCATCGGACAACACAAACCCGCCTTGCGACTCGTCCGCCCTACCCATTCCCCGGAACCACCCATGCCACCCATCACCCGCAGCCGGCCCTCGCTGACCGAAGGCCCGATCGCCCGCACCCTGCTGCTGTTCTCGCTGCCGATCCTCGGCGCGAACGTGCTGCAGTCGTTGAACGCGTCGGTCAACATGGTGTGGATCGGCCACTACCTCGGCGAAGCGGCATTGACCGCCAGCGCCAACGCGAACCTGGTGCTGTTCCTGCTGCTCGGGCTGGTGTTCGGCATCAGCATGGCCAACACGCTGCTGGTCGGGCAGTCGGTCGGCGCCAAGAACATCGAGCAGGCCAAGCGTGTGGTGGGCACCAGCGTGGGTTTCTTCATCGCGTTGTCGGTGTCGGTGGCCATCCTGGGTTTCGTGTTCACGCCGCAGATCCTCGCCGCGATGCACACGCCGGCCGATGCGCAGCCGTTCGCGATCGCCTACCTGCGGATCATCTTCCTGGCGTTGCCGTCGATGTATTTCTACAGCTTCCTGATGATGACCCTGCGCGGCGCCGGCGATTCGCACACGCCGTTCCTGTTCATGCTGCTGTCGGTGGGGCTCGACATCGGGTTGAACCCGCTGCTGATCTTCGGCATCGGACCGTTCCCGAAGATGGGCATCGCCGGCTCGGCCACCGCCACCCTGATCGCGCAGAGCGTGGCGCTGCTGGCGCTGGTCGCGCACCTGTATCGGCGCAAGCATTTCCTCTGCCTGCATCGCGGTGAACTGCATTACCTGAAGCCGGATTTCGCGATCGTGCGCGCGCTGGTGGTGAAGGGTCTGCCGATGGGCCTGCAGATGGTGGTGATCTCGTCCTCGGCGCTGGTGATGATCAGCCTGGTCAACGCCTACGGCTCGCAGACCACCGCCGCGTACGGTGCCGCGCTGCAGTTGTGGACGTACATCCAGATGCCGTCGCTGGCGATCGGTGCGGCGGTGTCGTCGATGGCCGCGCAGAACGTGGGCGCGCAGCGCTGGGACCGGATCCCGCGGATCACCGTGGCCGGCCTGGGCTTCAACCTGCTGCTGACCGGCACCCTGGTCGCGATCGTCTACCTGTTCAACCGCGGTGCGCTCGGCATCTTCCTGCCCGGCGACGGCGTGGCGATCGCGATCGCGCAGCACCTCAACGCGATCGTGGTGTGGTCATTCCTGTTCTTCGGCCTCAGCTTCGTGCTGTTCGGCGTGGTCCGCTCCACCGGCGCGGTGATGCCGCCGCTGGTGATCCTGTTCATCTCGCTGTGGTGCGTGCGCGTGCCGTTCGCCTGGATGCTGCAAACCCGATTCGGCGCCGACGCCGTATGGTGGAGCTTCCCGCTGGGCTCGCTGGTATCGGTATTGCTGGCCGCCGCGTATTACCGCTGGGGCGGCTGGCGCAAGGCGCGCCTGCTGGCTCACGGGCACCACGCAACAGGCACCGAGCACCGGACTGGGCGCGCCGGCATCAGCGTTGAGCACGCCCGCGGCGGAAATTTCGACGAAGCCCCGGGGTAAGCTGACGAAGTCAGGTTCTTTGGTGCCCTGGCGCACGCCGCGAGCCGGCTCTTTCGAAGCAGGTGTTTCGATACGGGTCGCATGCGGAACGAAGAGCCGTTGACCGTCATGGCGATAGTAGACGCGGCGAAATGGCTCCATGACCCCGTTGGTCACGAGATCGCTTGAGATGTCGCTCCGGTTTCACCGGTCGGTAACCCGCTTGGGCCGATAGTTCGCGAATTGCAGGGGGCCACAGGCGTCGCCGCAGACGATGCCTCTTTCCTGGAGGGGTGCGCCATGCATAAGATCCTGTCCCGCTCCGTTGCCGGCGGTGGGTCGCTGGCTTCCCTGGTATCCGTGGCGTTGATGGCGAGCGCGGCGTTGCCTGTGTACACCGCCAGCGCAGCCACCATCCACGTGATGAACTGCAACGACAGCGGTGTCGGCAGCCTGCGCGGCTCGGTAGCCAGTGCGCTCAACGGCGACACGATCGACCTGACCAGGCTGAGGTGCAGTCGGATCGTGCTCACCAGCGGGGAGATAGGCATTACGCAACACGACTTGACCCTGGTCGGTCCCGGTCGCTCGCGGCTTGCCATTGACGGCAATCACGCGAGCCGGATTTTCCTGCACAACGGTGGAGACACGATGCCAGGCAACCTGGTGATCAAATCGATCACTCTCGCCAACGGCCACGTTCCCCTGCCACCAGGCTTCAGCGACCCACCGCCGACGGGTGGTTGCATCAACTCCAACCACAACGTCGAATTGAATGGCGTGGATCTGCACGATTGCCTTGTCGACTATGAATCCAGTTTGGGGTCTATCGGCGGCGGTGTGTTCGCCAATGGCAGTTTGCGAATAATCTTCAGCAACATATTCTCGAACGCCGCTCCGGGCGGCTTTGGCGGCGGTGCGTACGCTCAAGGCGATCTCGTCGTCTACCGCAGCCGTATCTGCAACAACAGTGCGCAACTGGGCGGCGGCCTGCTGGCAAGTAAGGTTTCGCTGTCGTATTCGACCGTCGACAACAACACTACAACTCGGGAAGACCTGAATGCAGAGGGCGGCGGAATCTATAGCAACGTACTGGTGGTCAATAAATCGACCGTTTCCAACAACAAGGCCCTCGGCCACAATCCGGATGGCGGCGGCGCGGCGGTAGGGTCTCTCGCGTATGTCTACGACAGCACGTTTTCCGGCAACGCGGCCTCCAAGGGAACGGCCATATACGGAGGCGGGGGCGACATTCGGATTTCCAACAGCACCATCGCCTTCAATCAGGAAAGCCCGGGCGAAATCGAGACAGAAAGCTTCGGTGCAGTGACCGCAAGGAATATCTACGTCAATAGCTCGATCATCGCGCGCAACCGGCTGGGCACGGGTGCGGGAAACGACGTCGGCGAGGGAATTTCCTTGCGCGGCGCCAACAACCTCATCGAGAGGTCCGCCAGCCCGCTGCCTGCCGGCACCCTGTCAGTCAATCCCCTGCTCGGGCCGCTGGCGAACAACGGCGGGCCCACGAAAACGCATGCCCTGCTCAATGGCAGTCCCGCCATCGATCGCGGCAACAATTTCCGCCATCGCCAATATGACCAGCGCGGGCCGGGCTTCGTGCGCGTGAAGGGCTCCTCGGCAGACATCGGCGCATTCGAGCACTGAGGGCTGCGGGTAGAAGGTGCTCGGTCATGGATGGACCGCGTTCGCAAGCGCAGACTCACCCTGCCGTCTGCACGCCACCCAACGCCTTGAGCCGCTTCTTCTCCGCCTTGCGCAGCTTGCGCGCCGCCTTGCGGATCTTGCGGTCGTAGTTCCACAGATAGATCGCCGGAGTGCTCAGCAAAGTCAGCAGTTGCGAGACCAGCAACCCGCCGACGATGGCGATACCAAGTGGCTGGCGCATTTCCGAGCCGATGCCGAAGCCGATCGCCAGCGGCAGCGCGGCGCCCATCGCGACGAGAGTGGTCATGGTGATCGGGCGGAAGCGCACCAGCGCGGCTTCGCGGATCGCCTCGGGGGCGGACAGGCCGCGTTCGCGTTCGGCGACGAGGGCGAAGTCGACCATCAGGATCGCGTTTTTCTTGACGATGCCGATCAGCATCAGGATCGCGATGATCGCCATCATCGAGATCTGCGTCTGCGTCACCAGCATCGCCAGGAACGCGCCGGCGCCGGCTGCCGGCAAGGTCGACAGGATGGTCAGCGGATGGCCGAGGCTCTCGTAGAGGATGCCGAGCACGATGTACATCGCCAGGATCGAGCCGAGCAGCAGGACCATGCCGTTGGACTGGGCCTGCTGCAGGCGCTGGTTGGCGCCGGTGAAATCGACCCGCATGCCGGCCGGCAGGCCGATGGCGTAGGCCGCCTGCTCGACCAGCTTGACGCCGCGATCCTGCGGCACGTCCTTGGCCAGGTTGTAGCTGACCGTGGCCGCCTCGAGCTGGTTGTGGTGGCGCACCCGGATCGGGCTGCTGTTCGGCTCGATGGTCGCCAGCGCCGAGAGCGGGATCATGCGGCCCTGCTCGTTGCGCACGTGCAGGTTCAGCAGCATCGCCGGGCTGACGCTTTGCTCCGCACCGGTGCTGAGCACCACCGCGTACTGGTTGATGTCGGAGTAGATCTGCGAGACCTGGCGCTGGCCGAACGCGTTGTACAACGCCGAGTCGATTGTGCCGACGCCGACGTGCAGGCGTCCGGCGGCCTCGCGGTCGATCTTCAGCAGCTGCTGGCGGCCGACCTGGTCGAAGTCGCTGCCGACGTCGCGGAATTCCTTTTTGGTGCGCAGCTGGCGCACCATCTTCAACGCCCACGGCTGCAGGTCGCCGCCGTTGCTGCTGACCAGCTGGAACTCGTATTGCGCGCCGCCATCGCCGCTGCCGCCACCGCCGAGGAACTGCGCGGCACTGACCACCACTTTCACGTCGGGCAGCACGTCGTATTTCTTCGACAGGCGCTCGACCACCTGCTTGATGCCCTCGTCACGCTGGCCCGGGCCGCTGCCGCGCGGTTTCAGGTCGACGAACATCTGCGCGTTGTTGCCGACCGCGCCACCGCCGCCGCCATCGCGCCCGAGCATGGTCAGCTGGTCGAGTACGGCGGGATCGGCTTGCATGATCTTCGCCACCTGGAGTGAGCGCGCGGTCATCTGCGCCGGCGAAATGTTCGCGTCGGCACTGATGTCGACCTGCAGCTGGCCGGTGTCCTCGTCCGGCATGAAGGTGCCGCCGGCGGTCTTGGCCACGGCGAAGCCGAGCACGACGGTGAGGATCAGCAAGGTCAGCGGCTGCCAGCGCATGATCCGGCGGTGGTGCATGGCCCAGTCCAGCGCGTGCGCGTAGATGCGCAGCAGGCTGCGGTCGAAGTTCTCCACCGCCTGCTCGATCCGCCCCGGCGGCTTGCGCTCTGCCGGCTCGTGCTTGAGCAGGTACGCGCACAGCGCCGGGGTCAGCGTCAGCGAGACCAGGGCGGAGATCACCACCGCGGCGGTCAGCGTCACCGAGAATTCGCGCAGCAGCATCACCAGCATGTTGTTGCCGAACAGCAGCGGCGCGAACACGGCCACCAGCGACAGCGTGATCGAGACCACCGTGAAGCCGATCTCGCCGACGCCGGTCAGCGCAGCCTGCAGCGGGGTCTGGCCGTTTTCCATGTGGCGCACGATGTTCTCGATCACCACGATCGCGTCGTCCACCACGAAGCCGATGCACAGCACCAGCGCCACCAGCGACAGGGTGTTGAGCGTGTAGCCGAGCGTCCACATGACCACGAACGCGCCGGCCAGCGACAGCGGCACGCTGAGCGTGGCGATCAGGGTCGGCCGCAGCCGGCGCAGGAACACCAGCATCACCATCACCACCATGGCGATCGAGATCAGCAGCGCCACCTGCACTTCGTGCAGTGCCGATTTGGTGGTCTGGGTGAGGTCGAACACCGGCGTCATGACGATGTTCGACGGCAGCGAGGCGCGCAGCTGCGGCAGCCTGGCGCGGATCGCCTCCACCGTGGCCACCGCGTTCGCCTCCGGCCGCTTGGTGATCTGCAGGCCGACTGTGCGCGCGTCGTTGAACCACGCCGCCTGGTACTGGTCCTGCTGGCCACCGTAGACCTTCGCCACGTCGGACAGACGCACCGGCGTGCCGTCCTTCACCGAGATCAGCAGGCGGGCGAACTCGGCCGGATCGCGCAGGCTGTCGCTGGCGGTCACCGTCATCTGCGTGAGGCCGTCGCTCAAGGTGCCTTGCGGCGAGGTGACGTTGGCCGCGCGCAAGGCGTTGGCGACGTCGTTCGCGGTGAGTCCCTTGGCCGCCAGCGCGCTGTTGTCCAGCTCGATGCGCACCGCGTGCGGGGTGCCGCCGAACACCTGCACCTGGGCGACACCGTCGATCTGCGCCACCGCCGGTTTGAGCAGGGTGTCGGCGAGATCGAACAGCTGGTCCTGCGGCATGCCGTCGGAGGTCAGCGTGATGAACAGGATCGGGATCTGCGCGGTGTCGAACTTGAAGTACTGCGGTGGCGACGGCATCCCGGTCGGCAGGTCGACCGCGGCCGCATTGATGGCCGCCTGCACGTCGCGCGCGGCGCTGTCGGCGGTGCGGCTCATGTTGAAGCGCACCATCACCGAGGCGGAGCCCTCGTTGGCATTGCCGTACATCTCGTCGACGCCGGGGATGCGGCCCAGGTGCCGTTCCAGCGGGGCCAGCACCGTGTTCGCCATGGTCTGCGCGCTGGCGCCGGGCTGGCTGGCGGCGACGTAGACACCGGGGAAATCCAGCGACGGCAGCGCGGCCACGCCGAGCAGCAGGTACGCCCACAGGCCGGCCAGCATCAGGCCGATGCCGAGCAACGACGTGCCGACGGGGCGACGGATCAGTGGCGCGAAGACGTTCATGGTGTGCGCGGGGACGCGGCAGGCAGGGCGAGGGGTCCTTTCATGCCGACTTTATGCCTTTCATCGTGCGCCGGCGTATGTGCCTGAAGTCTACCCCGTGTCGGAAGGCAGGGGCCTCAAGCCGATCGTTGCAGGAGCGCATCCCGGGCGCGATGCCTTTCATGCCTTTGACGTGACGAAGAGACGTCGCGCACAGGGTGCGCTCCTAGCGCGGCAGCGGAGGCATCTTCGGCAAGGTCGGCATCTGCTGCTGCAACGCCCGCTGGCGCTGGATCTCGGCGCGCAGCTGCTGCCGCGCGGCCTTGCGCTGCTGATGGTCGTATTGCCACAGGTAGATCGCCGGCGTGCTCAGCAGGGTCAGCAGCTGCGACACCAGCAGGCCGCCGAAAATCGCGATGCCGAGCGGCTGGCGCATTTCCGAGCCGACGCCGAAGCCGATCGCCAGCGGCAGTGCCGCGCCCATCGCGACCAGGGTGGTCATGGTGATCGGGCGGAAGCGCACCAGCGCGGCCTCGCGGATTGCCTCCGGCGCGGACAGGCCGCGTTCGCGCTGCGCGACCAGGGCGAAGTCGACCATCAGGATCGCATTCTTCTTGACGATGCCTATCAGCATCAGGATCGCGATGATCGACATCAGGGTGAGCTGGGTCTGCGTGACCAGCATCGCCAGGTACGCGCCCATGCCGGCGGCCGGCAGGGTGGACAGGATGGTCAGCGGATGGATCAGGCTCTCGTAGAGGATGCCGAGCACCACGTACATCACCAGGATCACTGCCAGCAGCATCAGCCCCGCGCCGGTGGCCGCCTCCACCAGCTTCTGGTTGTTGCCGGCGTACTTTTTCTGCACGCCGGACGGCAGCGGCGTTTGGGCGATCACCTTGTCCACCAGCTTCATCCCCTGCAGCTGGTTCACGTCCTTGGCCAGGTTGTAGCTGATCGAGGCCGATTCGAGCTGATCGAAGTGGCTGATGCTGACCGGCGCAATGCTCGGCGCGATGTGTGCCAGCGCGGACAGCGGCACCATCGTGCCCTGGCTGCTGCGCACGTAGGTGTTCAGCAATGCCGCCGGGCTCAGCGATTTCGTGCCGGAGGAGGTCAGCACGACGCGATACTGGTTGATGTCCGAATAGATGGTGGACACCGCATGCTCGCCGAATGCGTCGTGCAGTGCGGTGTCGACCATCGCCATGCTGACGTGCAGGCGCGCGGCCGCCTCGCGATCGACCGACAGCAGTTGCTGCTTGCCGATGCTGTCGAAACTGGTGCCGACGTCGCGGAATTCCTTCATGCCGCGCATCCGCTGCGCCAGCTTGAGAGTCGGCTGCTGCAGGCTGGCGCCGTTGTTGCTGGTGAGCTGGAACTGGTATTGGCCCTGGCCGCCGCCACCACTGCCGCCGCCACCGCCGAAGAATTGCACCGGGGCCAGCGTGACATCGACATCAGGCAACAGCTTGTAGTGCTTGTCGAGCCGTTCGATCACCTGCTTGACGGTATCGCGGCGATCGTCCGGACCATGGCCGTAAGGCTTGAGATCGATGAACAGGCTGGCCTGGTTGCCGACCGCGCCACCGTTGCCGCCGAGCACGGCGGAGACGTCCAGCACCGCCGGATCGGCCTGGATCACGGCGGCCACCTGCTGCGTGCGCTCGGCCATCCGGGTCGGCGAGATGTTTGCCTCGGCAGTGACGTTGGCCTGCATCAGGCCGATATCCTCGTCCGGCATCACGCCACCGCCGGCGGTCATCGCCACCGCCACCGCCAGCACGGCGGTCAGCACCAGCAGGATCGCCGGCTGCCAGCGCATCACCCGGCGATGGTGCATGGCCCAATCCAGCGCGCGCTCGTAGGTGCCGTGCAGGCTGCGGTCGAAACGTTCCAGTGCGCGCTGCAGCCGGTTCGGCTCGCGCTGGCCGACGCTGTGCTCCAGCTTCAGGTAGCGTCCGCACAACGCCGGCGTCAGGGTCAGCGAAACCAGCGCGGAAATCACCACCGCCGCGGTCAGGGTGACCGAGAATTCGCGCATCAGCATGGTGAACATGTTGTTGCCGAACAGCATCGGCGCGAACACCGCGATCAGCGACAACGTGATCGAGACCACCGTGAAGCCGATCTCCCTGACCCCGGTCAGCGCGGCCTCCAGCGGCGGCTTGCCCTGTTCCATGTGGCGCACGATGTTCTCGATCACCACGATCGCGTCGTCCACCACGAAGCCGATGCACAGCACCAGCGCGATCAGCGACAAGGTATTGAGCGAGAAGCCGAGCGTCCACATCACCACGAACGCGCCGGCCAGCGACAGCGGCACGCTGAGCATCGCGATGAGCGTGGGCCGCAGCCGGCGCAGGAACACCAGCATCACCAGCGCCACCATCACGATGCTGAGCAGCAGCGCCACTTCGACCTCATGCAGGGCGGACTTGGTGGTCTGGGTCAGGTCGAAGATCGGGGTGATCTGCACGTCGGCCGGCAACAGCCCGCGCAACTGCGGCAATTTCGCGCGCACCGCGTCGGCGGTGGCCACCGCGTTCGCCTCGGCGCGCTTGCTGATCTGCATCGTCACCGAGCGCTGGCCGTTGAACCACGCCGCCTGGTACTGGTCCTCCTGTCCGCTGCTGACGGTGGCCACGTCGGACAGCCGCACCGGCGTGCCGTTCTTCACCGCGATGATCAGCCGGGCGAATTCGGCCGGGTCGTGCAGGCTGTCGCTGGCGGTCACCGTCATCTGCGTGAGGCCGTCGCTCAGCGTGCCTTGCGGCGAGGTGACGTTGGCCGCGCGCAACGCGTTGCTGACGTCGTTCGCGGTGATCCCCTTGGCCGCCAGCGCCGCCGTGTCCAGCTCGATCCGCACCGCATGCGGCGACGCGCCGAACACCTGCACCCGCGCCACCCCCGGCACCTGCGCCACGGCCGGCTTCAGCAAGGTGTCGGTGAGGTCGAACAGCTTGTCCGGCGGCAGGCTGGTGGAAGTCAGGGCGACCAGCAGCACCGGGATCTGCGAGGTATCGAACTTGAAGTACTGCGGCGGCCCGGGCATGCCCGAGGGCAGGTCCGGCATCGCCGCGTTGATCGCCGCCTGCACTTCGCGCGCCGCAGCGTCGGTGCTGATGCCGAAGTCGAACATCACCATGACCTGGGCGCTGCCCTCGCTGGCCTGGCCATTCATCATGCGGATGCCGGGAATTCGCCCGAGGTGGCGCTCCAGCGGCGCCATCACCGTGCTGGCCATGGTCTGCGCATTCGCGCCGGGCATCTGCGCGGCGACGAACACGCCGGGAAATTCCAGCGTCGGCAACGCCGCCACGCCGAGCAGCAGATACGCCCACAAACCGGCCAGCATCAGGCCGATCGCGAGCAATGACGTGCCGGCGGGCCGGCGGATCAGTGGTGCGAAGATATTCAATGGACCTCCCCGGCGCGCAAGCATAACGGCAGAGGTGGTGCCACCGACAGACGCGGTCGGGATGAGGCCAGCGCGAGAGTTCCATTCATCCCGACGTTATGCCAGCTGCCGCGCTCCGGCGTATGTGCCTGAAGTCCGCCCCGTGTCCGGAGGCCAGGTGCGGACTTGGCGACACCATGAAGCGGCAAAGATCCCGCCCGCCCTGCGAAACTTTCTTCCCCAATTTGCAGGGGAAGCAAGGCCGTCGCTCAGCGGCTGGCGGGGCTGTAGCGCAGGGTCAGGAAGGCGCTGCGGCCGGGCTGGTTGAAGTAGTACACCGTCTCGTAATCGCGATCGAACACGTTGCTCAGCCGGGCCTCGACTTGCCAGTCGGCATGGAAGTGCCAGCTGGCGCGCAGGTCGGTGGTCGAGTAGCCGCCGAGCGGATGCCGGTTCGCCGCATCGTCGTAGCTGCGCCCGGCCACGTTGATGGTGGTGCCCACCCCGAACGCGCCGAAGCGGCGATCCAGATCCACCCGCGCCGTGCGCCCGGGCCGGCGCGGCAAGACGTTGCCGTCGTTCGGTCCGCCATCCTCGTTGCGCGGCTGCAGCCAGGTCAGGTAACCCTGCAATTGCCAACCGGCGAGGTTGACACCGAGCTGGCCTTCCAGTCCGCGGATGCGCGCCTTGCTGAGGTTCTGCGGCACGAAGTTGCCGTCCAGCGTGATCAGCTGATCGATGCGGGTCTGGTACGCGTTCAGCGCCCAGTTCCACGTATCGCGTTGCTGGCTCAGGCCGAGTTCGGCGCTGCGCGATTTTTCCGGTTTCAGCGCCGGGTTGCCGCTGCCGTACGGGTAGTACAGGTCGTTGAAGGTCGGCGCGTGGAACGCACTGCCGTAGCTGGCCGAAAGCTTCAGGCCGCCGTCGAAGTGATAGCCCCACGCAGCCGCGCCGGTGTTGTGGTTGCCGAACTGGCCGTTGTGGTCGCGCCGCGCCGACAGCTGCACTTCGTTGCGTCCGAACGTGCCCTGGTACTGCGCGTAGCCGCCGGTGTTGTTGCGCCGGCTGGCGAGGAATCCGGTGTCGCTGTCGATGTGTTCGCCTTGCCAGTCAATGCCCAGCGTCAGCAGCTGGTTGTCGGCGACGCTGATGTCGTTCTGCCACGAAGCCTGGTTGCGCCGCGAGTAGATGTAGCCGACGAAAGTCTGGTTCTCGTAGTTGTCGTAGCGATCCAGGTTCTGGCCCACGCTCAGCGTGGTCTTCCATGCCTGCAGCGGGTTGAAGCCGAGTGCGGCACCGGCGGTCTGCTGCACGGTGCGGCTGCGATTCTGGTAGCTGCCGTCGAAGTGGATCTCGCCGAGACTGCGCAACCAGGTACCGCTCACCTCGGCCCCGTTGTCCCAGTGGTAGCCGCCGTTGGCGCTGAGGTTCTGGTTGCGGTAGGCGTCGCGATCGGGCTCGTCGGTGTAGCAGCCGGCGAACACCTCGCCCGCGCCGACGCGACACGAGTTGATGCCGCGGGTGTACTGCGCGCCGAGGGCGAGGTTGTACCAGGCGTGCTCGCTGCCGCCGGACACGCCGGCCTGGCCGCGCAACAGGTGGTTGCTGCCGGTGGTCAGGTTGAACGACGGTTGCAGGCCGCCGTCGCGCGAACCGTGCCGGGTGAAGATCTGGATCACCCCGCCGATCGCGTCGGCACCGTACAGGCTCGAACGCGGCCCGCGCACGATCTCGACGCGCTCGATCTGTTCCACCGGCAACTGCTCGAATGCGGCCAGTCCATTGCCGACCGAGCCGATCCGCACGCCGTCGATCAGCACCAGCGTGTGCGACGAATTGGTGCCGCGCAGGAACAGCGACGTCTGCTGGCCGTAGCCGCCGGAGTTGGCGAAGCTCACGCCGGGCAGGCCGGTCAGCAGGTCCGGCACCGACAGCGGCTGCAGCCGCTCGATGTCGGCGCGGGTGATCACCGTCACCGACGACAGCGCGTTGTCGGCAGTGATCGCAGTACGCGTGGCGGTGACGATCACCGGGTCGAGCGTACTCGCATCATTCTGATCGGCGGCCTGCGCGGCCATCGTGACACTGAGCAGCGCCGCTGCCAGCAAGGTCTTCTTCATGTTGGTTCCTCGGCCGCGCACCCGCGCACGGCTCCATCGTTCAATGAGCTGGCAGCAGACGCGAGGAAGGACGGAACGACGGGGCAGGCAGGATCGACCGACACGTGGTTCGGCCTCGCCCACCGCGAGCCACCAGGAATCGTTCGGGCCGGTCTCCGGGCTGGCGAGTGGCCTGCGGTGATCCGCAGGCCGCGACCGGCGCCTTCCCGTGCATCGCACAGTGGCATTCGCCGTTCGTGGATCTCGCTTACCGTTGCGGGGGCAGCGCCGGCCTTGCAGTGTGTTCGCACACCACGCACCGGCTTCCCGTTTCATCCCTCCGGCATGAAGCCTTCGGGACACCTGAACCGCGCCACTTTAGCTTCGGACGTCCATTTGGGCAATGCGCGCCGGCGTAGGAGCGCACCCTGTGCGCGAATGCTCTTGATCCAGGTAGCCGCAACAGCTTCGCGCACAGGGTGCGCTCCTACACGTCATTTCGCCGCCGATCCAGCTCTGCTGCACGCGGTACTCGTCGTCCAGCACCACCAGATCGGCGCGACAGCCCGCCGCGATGCGGCCGTGGCTTTCTCCCAGGCCGAGGAAATCGGCCGGATAGGTGCTGGCCATGCGCACTGCTTCGTCCAGCGGCAGACCGAGCAGTTGCACGGTGTTGCGCACGGCCGTGGCCATGTCCAGCGCGGAACCGGCCAGCACGCCTTGCGCGGTCTGGCAGATGCCGTCCTTCGCGATGATCGTTTCGCCGTTGAGCACATAGTCCGGGTCGTCCGAACCGACCGGCGGCATCGCATCGGTGACCAGCAGCATCTTGCCGCGCGGCTTGGCCGCGATCGCCACGCGCAGGCTGGCCGGATGCACGTGGTGGCCGTCGACGATGATGCCGCACCAGCTGCCGGCATCCTCCAGCGCCGCGCCGACCACGCCGGGTTCGCGGCTGCCGAACGGAGTCATCGCGTTGAACAGGTGGGTGAATCCGCGTACGCCGGCATCCAGCGCGGCACGCGTCGTCGCGTAGTCGGCCGCGGTATGGCCGGCGCAGACGATCACGCCGGCGTCCACCATGGCGCCGATGCTCGCCAGCGGCACCTGGTCCGGTGCCAGCGTGACCAGGCGCACGCCGCGATGCGGCGCGCACAACAGCGCCAGTTCGTCGTTGCCAGGCACGTGGAAGTATTTCGAGTCGTGCACACCCTTGCGCGCCGGCGCCAGGTACGGGCCTTCCAGATGGATGCCGAGCACGCCCGGCACGTTCTCGGCCAGCGCCTGCTCCACCGCAGCGAGCGCCGCGTGCATCACGTCCACGCGATCGCTGATCAGGGTCGGCAGGAAGCCGGTGGTACCGAAACGCCGATGGGCGGCACCGATCCGGCGCAACGCCTCGACCGTCGGCGCCTCGTTGAACAGCACACCACCGCCGCCGTTGACCTGCACGTCGATGAAACCCGGCACGAGCATCGCGCCGCGCAGGTCGTGTGGGTGCGCATCGCGCACGCGCGGATCGGACGACGGCAGCAGGCCGGCGATGCGCTCGCCGTCGAGCAGCACGGCGAGGTCGTCGTGCCAGCCGTCGGGGGTGAGTACGCGGGCATTGACAAGGGCGATGGTCATGGCGGATTTCCACGATGCACGAAGACCTGTGGGAGCGACTTCAGTCGCGATGCCCTCCCTGCACGCGCCAAAGAGCATCGCGACTGAAGTCGCTCCCACATGGGATTCAAACCGTTTCGGTGACCTTGTTGAGGTGCGGCGGCACGTCGGGGTTGAAGCCGCGCCGCAGCGACAGCTCGCTGGCCGCGCGGTAGAAACTCTGGATGATCAACAGCGGCGTGCACAGCGCCGGCAGGCCGCCGACCACCGGCAAGCTGCCGGCGCCTTGCAGGCCCGGCGCAGCCACGAACACCTGCGCACCGCGCGCGCGGAAGTCGCGCGCCACGGCCAGCGTGCTGTCCAGCGTGTCGTCGTCCTGGCCGAAGCACAGCACCGGGAAATCGGGGCCGACCAGGGCCATCGGGCCGTGCTTCACCTCGGCCGCGCTGAACGCCTCGGCGTGCAGGCCGCAGGTTTCCTTGAACTTCAGTGCCGCCTCCAGCGCGATGCCGAGGCCGAATCCGCGACCGACCACGAACAGGTTGTGCGCGCCGACCAGGCCTTCGCTCAACGCCGACCAATCCGCCTCCCAGCCGGCGCGCAGCGCATCGGGCAGTTCCTGCAACGCCGTGCTCAGCTCGTCGTCGCCGCGCCAGCGCGCGCACAGGTGCAGCACCGCGGCCAGCGCGGCGATATAGCTCTTGGTTGCCGCCACGCTGCGCTCGGGGCCGGCGTGCAGCGGGATCACCGTGTCGGCCAGCGCCGCCAGCGGCGAATCCTCGACGTTCACCAGCGCCACCACGCGCGCGCCGGCCACCTTCGCGGCCTGCGCGTTGCGCAGCAGGTCGGGGCTCTTGCCCGACTGCGAGATCGCGATGAACAGCGCGCCCTGCCACTGCTGCTCGGCCGCATAGACCGAGGTCACCGACGGCGACGCGGACGCGGTGGCGATACCGAGCTGGGTCTCGAACACGTATTTCGCGTACGCCGCGGCATGATCGGAACTGCCGCGTGCGCAGGTGACGATGAACCGCGGCGGCTGCGCGCGCAGCGATTGCGCCAGCGCACTGACCACCGCCTCGTTGGCGGCGAACTGGCGCGCGACCACGTCGGCCGACTCATGCGCTTCGCGGTACATCAGGGTGTCGCGGGCATCCATGGCGGTCCTTCAGTCAGTCTGCAGTTCGGCGACGAAGTCGTAGATGTCGCCGCGATACCAGGAACAGGTGAACTCGACCACGCGGCCGTCGTCGAGAAAGCTGCGCCGCTCGATGCTCAGTCCCGCGCTGCCGACGTTGACGTGCAGCAGCCGCGCCTGCTGCGCGTTCAGCGACACGGCGCGCAAGCGCTGCAGCGCGCGGCGCGGGCGCGCATTGAGCTTTTCCAGCGCCTCGTACAGCGAGTCGCGCACCAGCAGCGGATCGGGCAGCACGCTGGCCGGCACCACGCTGCGCTCGATCGCCAGCGGTTCGTCCTGGCCGTAGCGCACGCGATGCAGGCGCACCACCAGCGAGCCGGGCGACAGGTTCATCGCCATCGCCTCCTCCGGGGTCACCTCGCCGATGCCGCGTTCGAAGAATTCCGAGCGCGGATGCAGGCCGCGCTCGCGCAGATCCTCGGTGAAGCTGGTCAGCCGCGACATCGGCTTGACGATGCGTTCGGCGATGAAGGTGCCGGCACCGTGACGTTGCGTGAGCAGGCCTTCCTCGACCAGCCCGGCGATCGCCTTGCGCACGGTCACCCGCGACAGCTTCAGCGCCTGCGACAGGTCGCGCTCGCTGGGCAGCGCCTGGCCCGGCTCGATGTCGCGATGCTCGACGATGTTGCGGATCGCCCGGCGCAGGCGCAGATAGGCCAGCGGCTGGTGCGTGGCCGGGTCGTGGCAGATCCGGCGGTATTCGTTGGTGAGGGCAGCTTCCATCGGGCAACGATACCAATAGCGCACCACTGGAAGCAAGCCTGCCCAAGGAACCCGTTCGCACTGAGCGTAGCCCGCGCCAGCGGGCGAAGTCGAAGTGTATCGCGGCGACCCTTCGACTTCGGCCTGCGGCCTACGCTCAGGGGGAACGGAATTCGAGGAGATGGACTGGCCATCAAAATGATTCCATGAATTCGTATGCATACCCGTGGCCTGTCTGGTATTTCACTGGTACCATCAGCGACAACCCGGGTTATCGTGCCATTCGGCCCCTGCCCGCCATCCGGCATGTGTCGAGGTGACCACGTGACTCCTTCCTCCCAATCGGTCGACCCGTTCGATCTGGTGATTTTCGGCGGCACCGGCGACCTCGCCGTGCGCAAGCTGCTGCCGGCCCTGTTCCACCGTTTTCTGGACGGCCAGATCCCGGCCAGCAGCCGCATCGTCGGCATCGCCCGCGAGGCGCTGGACGACGCCGGCTATCGTGCGCAGTTGCGCGAGGCGCTGGTCGGCATCTGCGACGCGCGCCAGCTCGACGTGTTCCTGCAGCAGGTGTTCTACCGCCCGCTGGATGCGCGCAAGGACGACGGCTGGGACGATTTCGCCAGCTTCATCGGAGCACAACCCGGACATATACGGGTTTTCTATCTCTCGACCTCGCCCGAGCTCTTTGTCGACATCTGCAACCGGCTGGGCCAGTACAAGCTCAACGAAGGTGCCTCGCGCGTGGTGCTGGAAAAGCCGATCGGCCGCGACCTGGCCAGCGCGAACCAGATCAACGACGCGGTCGGCAAGGTATTCGACGAATCGCAGACGTTCCGCATCGACCACTACCTCGGCAAGGAGACCGTGCAGAACCTGCTGGTGCTGCGCTTCGGCAACGCGCTGTTCGAGCCGTTGTGGAACTCCGCGCACATCGACCACGTGCAGATCACCGTGGCCGAAACGCTCGGTGTCGGCCATCGCGGCGCGTATTACGACCGCGCCGGCGCGCTGCGCGACATGGTGCAGAACCACATGCTGCAGCTGCTGTGCATGGTGGCGATGGAGCCGCCCTCCTCGCTGGCGCCCGACGCGGTGCGCGACGAGAAGCTGAAGGTGCTGCATTCGCTGAAGCCCATCGACGACGGCAACGCCGCCCAGCTCACCGTGCGCGGCCAGTACCGCGCCGGCGTCGCCGAAGGCGCCAGCGTGCCGGGTTACCCGGAGGAACTGGGCAACAACAAGTCGAACACCGAGACCTTCGTGGCATTGAAGGCGGAAATCGCGAACTGGCGCTGGGCCGGCGTGCCGTTCTACCTGCGCACCGGCAAGCGGCTGCCGAGCCGGGTGTCGGAGATCGTGGTCACCTTCAAGCCGGTGCCGCATTCGATCTTCAACCCCGATGCCGGCACCTTGTCGCAGAACCGGCTGGTGCTGCGGCTGCAGCCGGACGAGGGCGTGAAGCTGTGGCTGACCATCAAGCACCCCGGCCCCGGCGGCTTGCGCCTGCGCCACGTGCCGCTGGACATGAGCTTCGCCGAGGCGTTCGGCGTGTCGCAGCCCGATGCCTATGAACGCCTGCTGCTCGATGTGGTGCGCGGCAATCCCACCTTGTTCATGCGCCGCGACGAAGTCGAGGCGGCATGGCGCTGGGCCGGCCCGATCCTGGCCGCCTGGGGCGACAGCGGCGAAGCGCCGCGGCCGTATACCTCCGGCAGCTGGGGGCCGAGCGCGGCGGTGGCGCTGATCGAGCGCGACGGCCGCACCTGGAACGAAGACAGTGAATAGACGGCCATTCACCACGCCGCTTCACTTCTTCGTGCCGACGCATGCGGCAGACTTTGCCTTCCCTGCCCACGCGACATGCGCCTGCATCCCCTGATGCACCCCGCGCGCCACCATCAGCCATGACCAGCCATCTGAACGTCACCACCCACAGTTTCACCGAATGCCATGCGCAGGCCGCGGCACTGGCCGAACGCGTCGCCGAACGGCTGCGCGCGGCGCTGGCCGAACGCGGCACGGCCGTGCTGGCCGTCTCCGGCGGCAGCACGCCGAAGGATTTCTTCGGCCGCCTGTCGCGCGAGACGCTCGACTGGGCAAGGGTGCAGATCACCCTGGTCGACGAACGCTGGGTGGCGGACACCGACGAGCGTTCGAACGCGCGGCTGGTGCAGGCCACGCTGTTGCAGCATGCCGCCGCGGCCGCGCAATTCATCCCGCTCTACACCGGCGACGCCACTCCCGAAGCCGGCCTGGCCACGGCCGACGCGCGCATTGCCGCACTGCCGCTGCCGTTCGACGCGGTGGTGCTGGGCATGGGCGACGACGGTCACACCGCCTCGTTCTTCCCCGGTGGCGACCACCTGGCCGAAGCACTGGACCTGGACAACCGCGCCCGCGTGTTGCCGATGCACGCGCCGGATGCCGGCGAGCCGCGCATCACCCTGACCTTGTCGACCCTGCTGCAAACCCGCGCGCTGTACCTGCTGGTCACCGGCGAAAAGAAGCGCGACCTGCTCGCCGATGCGCGGCTCGGACTCGGTGCCGCGCGTGATTACCCGGTGCGTGCGGTGCTGACCCAGCAACGTGTGCCGGTGGTGGTGTACTGGTGCCCGTGAAGCCACCGATCCGAACCCGCGGGGCGGCTTCAGCCGCGATGCTTTTCCTGGCCTCCTCGAGGCCAAAAGCATCGCGGCTGCAGTCGCGCTCCCATCGCCCTGCAACTGTTGGAACCTGCCATGACCACGCTGCACCCCGTCGTCGCCGAAGTCACCGAACGCCTGCGCGAGCGCAGCCGCGAAACGCGCGCGGCATACCTGAAGCGGATCGACGCGATCGACCGCAGCGGGCCGCAACGCGAGCACCTGTCCTGCGGCAATCTCGCGCATGGCTTCGCCGCCTGCGGCAGTGACGACAAGGCCGCGTTGCGCAGCGGCCGGCGCGCCAACCTCGCCATCGTCACCGCGTACAACGACATGCTGTCGGCGCACCAGCCGTACGAGCGCTACCCGGCGCTGATCCGCCAGATCGCCCGCGATGCCGGCTTCACCGCCCAGGTCGCCGGCGGCGTGCCGGCGATGTGCGACGGCGTCACCCAGGGCCGACCGGGCATGCAGCTGTCGCTGTTCTCGCGCGACCTGATCGCGATGGCCACCGCGGTGTCGTTGTCGCACGACATGTTCGACGGCGCGCTGTTCCTGGGCATCTGCGACAAGATCGTGCCCGGCCTGCTGATCGGCGCGCTGAGCTTCGGCCACCTGCCCGGCGCGTTCGTGCCGTCGGGGCCGATGCCCAGCGGCATTCCGAACGAAGAAAAGTCCAAGGTGCGCCAGGCCTACGCCGACGGCAAGGCCAGCAAGGCCGAGCTGCTGGAGGCCGAGGCCGCCTCGTACCACACCGCCGGCACCTGCACCTTCTACGGCACCGCCAACTCCAACCAGATGCTGATGGAGATCATGGGTCTGCACCTGCCCGGCGCCAGCTTCACCGCGCCGGACACGCCGTTGCGCGACGCACTCACCGCCGACATCGTGCGCCGGGTCGCCGCGCACAGCGCGCTGGGCGAGGCGTTCCTGCCGCTCGGCCACATCATCGACGAGCGCGCGATCATCAACGGCGTGATCGGCCTGCACGCCACCGGCGGCTCGACCAACCACCTGCTGCACCTGGTGGCGATCGCGCACGCCGCCGGCATCGCGTTGCGCTGGGACGATTTCGACGCGCTGTCCGGCGTGATCCCGCTGCTGGCACGCGTGTACCCGAACGGCTACGCCGACGTGAACCAGTTCCACGACGCCGGCGGCATGGCCTTCCTGATCGATCAGTTGCTCGGTGCCGGCCTGCTGCACGGCGACGTGCAGACGATCTTCGGCACCGGCCTCGATGGCTATGCGCAGATTCCGCAACTCGACGACGCCGGTGCATTGCACTGGACGCCGGTGTCGAAACAAAGCGGCAACCGCGGCGTGCTGCGCGGCATCGACGAACCGTTCCGCGCCGACGGCGGCCTGCGCATGCTCGAGGGCAATCTCGGCCGCGCGGTGATCAAGGTGTCGTCGGTGCCGGACGACCGGCTGCTGATCGAGGCACCGGCGATCGTGTTCGACGACCAGGATGAAGTGGCCGGTGCGTTCAGGCGCGGCGAGCTCAACCGCGACTTCGTGGCGGTGGTGCGCTTCCAGGGCCCGCGTGCGAACGGCATGCCCGAGCTGCACAAGCTCACCCCCACGCTGGCGCTGCTGCAGGACCGCGGCCACCGCATCGCCCTGCTCACCGACGGGCGCATGTCCGGCGCTTCCGGCCGCGTGCCGGCGGCGATCCACGTGACCCCCGAAGCGGTGGCCGGCGGCAACATCGCCAAGATCCGCGACGGCGACATGATTCGTCTGGACGCGACGAATGGCCGTCTGGACGTCCTGATGGAAGCGCACGAACTGGACGCCCGCCTGCCGCATGTCGCCGACCTGTCGCGCGAGCACAGCGGCATGGGCCGCGAACTGTTCGGCCTGTTCCGCCAGGCCGCCGCCAACGCCGACCTCGGTGCCGGCGTGCTGCTGAACCTGTGGGAGCGACTTCAGTCGCGATGCTCCTCGGCACTGCAGACGGTGTAGCTATCGCGCACTGAAGTGCGCTCCCACAGAAGCCTGGCGTTTCCCTCTTTCACCATGAGCAACGTCCATGAACCCCATCGAACAAAAACAACAGCAAGTCGAAGCGCTCATGCGGCTCGCCCCGGTGATCCCGGTGGTGGTGATCGACGATGCCAGGGCCGCGGTGCCGATGGCGCGCGCACTGGTCGCCGGCGGCATCCCGACGATCGAAGTCACCTTGCGCACACCGGCGGCACTCGACGCGATCCGCGCGATCGCCGCCGAAGTGGAAGGCGCCGTGGTCGGCTGCGGCACCGCGCTGAGCGCGCGCGACCTGCACGCCGCGCTTCAGGCTGGCGCCCGCTTCGCCGTATCGCCCGGCACATCGCCGCGCCTGCTCGACGCCGCCGACGACAGCGAGCTGCCGTTGCTGCCCGGCGTCGCCAGCGCCAGCGAAGCGATGGCCCTGCTCGAGCGTGGCTATCGCCACCTGAAATTCTTCCCGGCGGTGCCGGCCGGCGGGCACAAGCTGCTCGGTGCGTGGGCCAGTCCGCTGCCGCAGTTGCGCTTCTGTCCCACCGGCGGCATCAACCTGGTCAACGCGGTCGACTTTCTCGCCCTGCCCAATGTGATCTGCGTGGGCGGCTCATGGCTGACCCCGGCCGACAAGCTGGGTGCCGGCGACTGGGCCGGCATCGAATGGCTGGCGCGCGAGGCCGCCGCGTTGCGCCAGCCCGCTTGAACCGCACCGCGGGTACCATGCGCTGCTCTGGCTGAGCAAAGGGCAAGCGGGATGACCCGTCACGTTCCACGGCACACCGCAGCACGTCCGGACCGGTTCGGCACCCTGGCGCTGATCGGGGTCGGGCTGTTCATCGTCGCCGCCGTCGCCGTGCAATGCCTGCGCACGGACCTGCGCTGGCAGGATGCACCGCTGAGCTTCTATCTGCTCGGTGCCTGGAGCCACTGGCTGCAGGCCGCCTACTTCGTGCTCGCCGCCGCGCTGTACGCACTCGGCGCGGGCTACTACGCCGCCCTGCGTGGAGGACGTCGCAGCGCGGCGCCATGGCTGCTGTTTGCCTGCGCCGGCATCGGCCTGTGCGTGACCGCGCTGGCGCACAGCAACCTGCCCGGGCACGCGCCTGCGCTGGAAGGCTGGGTGCATGGCACCGCGGCGCAAGCGGCGTTCCTGTGCGTCACGGTGGCGATGCTTCTGCAGTCGTGGTGGCTGCGCGCGCACGCACGCTGGCGCACACGCTTTCCCGTGGCGTTCGCGCTGGCCTGGTTGTGCTTCGTGGCGCTCTGGGTGGATGTGTTGTGGCGCGGCATGCCGCGCGGTCTGGAGCAGCGATTGGTGATCGCGCTGATCCTGGCGTGGCTGCTGCTGGCCGCCGGCTGGCTGGTGAAGCAACCCGGCGACGACACCTTGTAGGAGCGCACCCTGTGCGCGATGCTTTTCGTGACGTGACGAAGAGCCATCGCGCACAGGGTGCACTCCTACACGGGGTTACGAGATTTGTTCAGCGTCCAGCCGCGCCATCACCGCATCGGTGACGCGGGCACAGCGCACGCCCATGAACGGAAACGCTTCGCTCATGGTGGCGGCCAGCGTTCCCTGCAGCGATGCACGCAGCTGCCGGCGCGCGCGGTGCAGGCGGGTCTTCACCGTTTCCGGCTTGATGTCGAGCAGGCTGGCGGTTTCCTCGACCGAACACTCCTCGACGTCGCGCATCATGTAGACGGTGCGGAAGGCCGGCGGCAGTTCGTCGATGGCGTGCTCGAGCAGGTGGCGGATCTGCGCGCGGGCGGCGGACACGGCCGGGTCTTCGCTGCCGAACTTCGACGGAAACCGGATGACCTGGTGGGTGTCGTCCGGCGCCGCGTCGATCTGCTCCAGGCCGACCATGGGGTGACGCTTGCGCAAGCGGCCGCGCGCCTCGTTCAGCACGATGCTGGTCAGCCAGGTCGGCAAGGTCGAATCGCCGCGGAAGGTATCCAGTTTGCGATAGGCGCTCATGTACGATTCCTGCAGCACGTCTTCCGCCTCGGAGTCTTCGCCGAGCACCGCGCGCGCCACGCGGAACAGCCGCTGGTTGCAGCGCTGCATGATGTGGCGGAACGCCTCGCGCCGGCCGCCACGGACCAGTTCCACCAGCGCGTGGTCGTCCAGCGCGGCGTAATCGACGGATGCAAGATGGGCATGGGCTGACATGGTGTTCTCCTTGTACTCCTGATGGGATGCAACGGCATCTGCGCAGGTTCCCGTTCAGCCGGCCAAAGCCGCCAGAATCTCCTGCCGCCGCGGCTCCCGCGCGAGCTCGCCGAGCAGGCGCCGGGTCTGCATCGACACCCCGTGCAGGCGCACCCCGCGCGAGGACAGGCACTCGTGGCTGGCCTCGACGATCACCGCCACGCCGCGCGGCTGCAGCACCCGGGCCAGCGTGTCGGCGATCTCCACGGTCAACCGCTCCTGGATCTGCAGCCGCCGGCCGAACGCCTCGACCAGCCGCGCCAGCTTGGAGATGCCGACCACGCGCTGGTTCGGCAGATAGGCGATGTGCACCACGCCGCGGATCGCCGCCATGTGGTGCTCGCAGGTGGACTGCACCGGGATGTCGCGAAGGACGACCATCCCGTCGTAGCCGCCGACGTCCTCGAACGTGCGGCTGAGCAGGCCGGCCGGGTCCTGCCGGTAGCCGGCGAACCATTCCTCGTACGCGCGCACTACCCGCGCCGGCGTGGCCTGCAGGCCTTCGCGCGCGGGCTCGTCGCCGGCCCAGCGGATCAGCGTGCGCACGGCGGCTTCCGCCTCGTCGCGGGACGGCCGTGCGGTTTCGCCGGCCGACGTCCGCGTGGCGGCAGCGGCTGAAGAAAGGTCCTGGTCGAATTCGAGCATGGTGATGGCTTCGTCGGGGGAACGGCTGATTCGATGCGGCGACTGCCGCCAAGGTTCCTGCCGATCGCAACGCGTGCGCCGGAACCTGCGCGACGCTGCTGCATCACATGGAAGCCGGCGGGCAAGCTGCCCGCCACTTCACCCATTCCAAGGAGACCACACCATGAACAAACCGCTGTTTGCCCTCGTACTCGCGCTCGGCATCGGTTCGATCGCCAGCGTGCATGCCCAGCAGGCGCCCGCCATCAACGACGCGCAGATCGCGCACATTGCCTATACCGCCGGCGTGATCGATGTCACCGCGGCGAAGCAGGCACTGCAGAAATCGCACAACAAGGCCGTGCGCGCGTTTGCCGAGGAAATGGCGCGCGACCACACCGCGGTCAACGATCAGGCGCTGGCGCTGGTGAAGAAGCTGGGCGTGACGCCTCAGGACAATCCGACCAGCCAGTCGCTGGCCAGCGCTGCCGCCGCCGAGCAGACCAGGCTCGCCGCGCTCAGTGGCGCCGCGTACGACAAGGCGTACGCGGCGAACGAAGTCGCTTTCCACAAGACGGTCAACGGCGCGCTGAGCGGCACGCTGATTCCGTCGGCGCAGAACGCCGAACTGAAGTCGCTGCTGGAAACCGGCCTGAAACTGTTCCAGTCGCACCAGATGCACGCCGAGCATCTGGCGCAGAACCTGAAGTAGGGAACGCTCATGTTGCGCAGAATGATTCTTCTGCTCGGCCTGCTGGCGGCAACCGGCGGCTTCCCGCCGGCCTCGGCCGCCAGCGCGGCAGGGGCGCGCGTGCATGTGATCGTGGTCGACAAGATGCAGTACGGCCCGATGCCGACCGACGTGCGCGCCGGCGACATCATCGAATGGACCAACAAGGACATCCTCGAACACAGCGCCACCGCACGCGATGGCCGCTTCGATGTCGACCTGAAACCCGGCGCCAGCGGACGCATCACCGCCACGGCCGGCACGCTCGCGTTCTTCTGCAAGTTCCACCCGACCATGACCGCCACCGTCGTGGTCAAGTAACCCGGCAAGGACTCCGGACGCGCTCCGGAGGTTGCGGCGCCGTGCCCTCATGCGGCGCCGCAACGCTGCTGACGGTCGCCGGCATGGCCTCGCCGTTGGACGGCGAGGCATCGATCAACCGCCGGCGGCCGCGGCCTTTACCGGCTTCACGTACGTGCCGAACAACTCGTCGATCCGGCGGTACTCGTCGTACCAGGAATCGGCGTGCACGAAACCGTGGCGCTCCAGCGGGTACAGCGACATCCAGAAGTTCTTCTTGTGCAGTTCGACCAGGCGCTGGTACATGCGGATCGAGTCTTCGGTGAGCACGTTGTCGTCGATCAGGCCGTGTTCGATCAGCAGCGGGTCGCGCAGCTGGTCGGCGTACTCGATCGGCGAGCTGGTCTTGAACGCTTCCGGGTCGAGCTGCGGGTCGTTGAGGATGTTGGCGGTGTACTCGTGGTTGTACAGCGTCCAGTCGCTGACCGGGCGCAGCGCGGCGCCGGCGGCGAATTCGCCCGGTGCGCGCAACAGCGCCATCTCGGTCATGAAGCCGCCATAGCTGCCGCCGTAGATGCCCACGCGCGCGGGATCGACGTGGTGGTTCCTGACCAGCCACGCCTTGCCGTCGAGCAGGTCTTCCAGCTCCGGGTGACCCATCTGGCGGTAGATCGCGGTGCGCCACGCACGGCCGTAGCCTTCGGAGGCGCGGTAATCCATGTCCAGCACGACGTAGCCCTGCTGCACCAGCAGGTTGTGGAACATCTGCTCGCGGAAGTAGTGGCCCCACGACAATGTGACGTTCTGCAGGTAGCCGGCGCCGTGCACGAAGATCACCGCAGGTTTCGACTCGCCATCCTCGTTGGCCGGGCCGTAGTACTTGGCGTAGATGGTGCCGGCACCGTGGCTGGATTTCACCTCGACGATCTTCGGTGCGATCCAGTCGTGCGCGGTGAACGCCGGCTTCATGGTGTCGGTCAGTTCGCGCGGCGTACCGCCGGCGGATGGCTGGACGGCCAATTGCGACAGCATGTACGCCGAGGAATGCAGCACCGCAAGCTGGCTGCCGTCGGGCGACAATGCGAAATCGTCCATGCCCTGATAGTGCGTGACACGGGCCAGCGCGCCGCCGCCGACCGGCACGCGGTAGACGTCGTAGCTGTACGGCGCCACCTGGTTGGTGCGCAGGTAGAACCACTTGCCGTCCTCGCTCAACTGCGGATGGCTGACCTCGTAGTGCCCGCTCGTCAGGGCTTTTGCCTTGCCGTCGAGCGGCTTGCTGTAGAGCTGCGAAAAGCCGGTCTGCTCGCTCAGGTACCACAGCGTGTGGCTGTTCCTGAGCCAGCCGAAATCGTTGAAGTTCCAGTTGATCCACGCGTTGTCGGTCAGGCGCTGCTGGGTCACCAGCGCGTGCTTGCCGAAGTCGACGCTGGCGATCCAGCGATCCTTGTTGTCGATCGCGCGCAGCTGCACGGCCGCCTGGCTGCCATCGTCGCTCCACACGATGCCGCCGCCACCGTTGTCCTGACTGAACACGGTAAGCGGGCGCACATCCGGCGCCTTCAGCGCCTTGGCCTGGTCGGTCTTGCCGGCCTTCTCCAGCGCGGCAACGGTATGCGCGCGGATCGCCTTCAGCGGGTCCTCCTTGATCCCCGGCAACGCGTCGGTCTTCAGCGGGTATTGCTTGTGGTTCGTCAGGTCCAGCAGCAGCAGCGACTGCGGCGCCGGATCGTTGTGGCCGACATAGACGCGCGCATCCTGCTGCTCGGCGTAACCGCTGTCGGTGACGTAGTGGGTGACCTGCGGCGCCTTGCCGGCCTTGCAGTTTTTCGGCGTGGTCACCACCAGCATCCAGCGACCGTCCGGCGACAGTTCGGTGTCGACCGGCTCGATGCCGTCGCCGAGCCAGAACGGCGCCGGTGCGCGGCCGGGATCGGCGGCGTCGAGCGCCTTGTCGGCATCGCGCATGGCCTGCTTGTCGGCCTTGATCTCGCGCAGGGTCTTGAACAGGTCGAGCTGCTGCTGGCCGAGGGCATCGGGCTTCTTCGCCTGCGGGTCGTCGGCGAATTTCAGCACGGCGGCCGGCGCGGTGACTGCGCTGGCCAGGTCATAGCTGTACCAGTCGTTGCCGTCGCGAAACTGCAGGGCGCGGCCGTCGCTGGAAAACTGCGGCGCGGCCTCCTTCTGCGGCGTGCGCGTGACCTGCACGCGGCGACCCGCGCCCAGGTCCACCAGGAAAACGTCGCCATGCAGGATGAACGCGGCATGCCGATGTGCACGGTCGAACACTGCCGGACCCTCGGCCTGCGCCATCGCCGCCGGATCCAGTTTCACACTGTGGCCGCTGGCCGGATCGACCCGGTACAGATCGAGCACCGGGCTGCCATCGCGCTTGAGCGAGTAGTACAGGCTGCGCCCGTCCACGCTCCAGTACGGGTTTTCCACCGCCTGCCCGATCCAGTCGGGATTGGCCATGATGGTTTCCATGTCCAGCGGTTTGGACGTGGGCAACGTCGCGGCCGCCACCGGCAGGACGGCGAAGGCAACGACACCGGCGAGCAGCAATCGACGCATGGCTCTGGTTCCCCGAAAAAATTTCAGCATACCCGAGCACGACCGTTTGCCGCGGCCACCCCTGCCAGAAGTCAGGGCTGCAACCGGACCGGGGTGAAGGTACCCAAGCACACATCGGGCACGGTCCTCGGCAACTCCGGCGGCCTCACGCTAAGCTCGTCGTTTTCCATCACGGTTCGCGTGCCCATGACCCTGCCCACCATCGAACGCGAGACCGCCGCGAAACCTGCCCACAGCATCATCTGGCTGCACGGCCTCGGCGCCGACGGCAACGACTTCGCGCCGATCGTGCCGGAGCTGGTCGACCCGGCATGGCCGCCGCTGCGTTTCGTGTTTCCGCATGCGCCGGTGCGCCCGGTGACGATCAACAACGGCATGTCGATGCGCGCGTGGTACGACATCGCCGCGTTCGACCTCAACGCGCGCCAGGATGAAGCCGGCATGCGCGCCTCGATCGCCGAGGTGGAAACCCTGATCGCGCGCGAGCATCAACGCGGGGTGCCGAGCGAGCGGATCGTGCTGGCCGGTTTCTCGCAAGGCGGCGCGATGGCGCTCGCCGCCGGCCTGCGCCATGCGGACAAGCTGGCCGGGATCATCGCGCTGTCGGCCTACCTGCCACTGCATGCCACGCTGGCCGCCGAACGCAGCGCGGCCAACGCCGCCACGCCGATCTTCTGGGGCCACGGCACCGCCGACCCGGTGGTGGTCTTGCAGCGCGGCGTTGCCTCGCGCGACACGCTGCAGGCACTCGGCTACGCAGTGGAGTGGCACACTTATCCGATGGCGCATGCGGTGTGCGCCGAAGAGATCACCGACCTGCGCCTGTGGCTGGGCCAGCGCCTGGGATAGCCACGCGTCACGCCCGCGCTGCGGCATACTTGCCGGCATGCGCGAACCCACGCCTCACAGCGGCCCGCTGCGCCGCACCGAACAAAGCCCGCTGCCGGACTTCTGCCGGCTGCCGGCCTTGTTCGCCCTGTTCGTCGTCGGCGCGCTGACGGTGACGGTGATGTGGCTGGCCGGCGATGCCCGGCGCGACTGGTCCGCCTACAGCGTCAGCATGCTGTTCGTGACCTGGCTGGCGCTGGTGGTAGCGGTGATGCTGTGCAAGTTGCGCCCGCTGCTGCAGCGACTGCCGGGGCGCAGCCCGTATGTCGGCGTATGGCTGCTGATCGTGCTGGTCGTGCTGCTGGCCAGCACGCTGGCACGCTGGCTCGACAACGCGCTGCAGATGGGCCTGATCAACGGCAGCATGCACGTGTTCGTGCGCGACAACGTGGTGATCGCGGCGTTGCTCGGCGCGGCGATGCTGCGCTACTTCTACGTGCTGGCTCAGTGGCAGGCGCGCCTGGCCGCGGTCACGCGGGCGCAGGTCGAGGCGCTGCAGGCGCGCATCCGCCCGCACTTTCTGTTCAACAGCATGAATACGGTGGCGGCGCTGATCCGGGTCGATCCGGCGGCCGCCGAGCGCACGGTCGAGGATTTGAGCGAACTGTTTCGCGCCGCACTCGGCCCGCACGACATCGGCGACGGCACGCTGGCGGAGGAGCTGGCGCTGGTCGAGCGCTACCTTGCCATCGAGCAATTGCGCCTGGGCGCGCGCCTGCGTGTGCGACGCGAACTGGATGACCTGCCGGCCGACTTTCCGCTGCCGCGCCTGTTGCTGCAGCCGCTGGTGGAGAACGCCGTGCGCCATGGCATCCAGCCGCTGCGCGAGGGCGGTGAAGTGATCGTGCGCGGCCAGCGCGAGGGCAATGGCGTCCGCATCGAGATCGTCAATCCGCTACCGGACACCCCGGCCAAACCCGGCAACGGGCATGGACTGGACAGCGTGCGGCAGCGCATCGCCTACCGCTACGGACCGCTGGCGAAAGTGCACGCCGGCGCGCAGGACGATCGCTTCGTGGTGCTGCTGCAATTGCCGGGTACGGCTGCGTGATGCGGGTATTGATCGTCGACGACGAGCCGCTGGCGCGGGCACGACTGGCCGCGCTGCTGGGCGATTGCGCCGGGGTGGAAATCGCCGGCAGCGTCGGCGACGGCGAGGCGGCGCTTGCCGCGTTGGGCGAGTCGCCAGTGGATGCCCTGCTGCTGGACATCAACATGCCCGGCATCGACGGCGTCACGCTGGCGCAGCGACTGGCCGGCCACGCGCGACTGCAGGTGATCTTCTGCACCGCCTACGAGGCACATGCGCTGAAGGCGTTCGAGCTGGGCGCCGTCGATTACCTGCTCAAGCCGGTGCGACTCGAACGGCTGCGCGATGCGCTGCAGCGCGCGCAACGCCGGCTCGCCGACACACCGCGCGAACCGATGGCCTACCTGCACGGCAGGATGCGCGGCGAGGAAATCCGCATCGCGCTGGACGAGGTGATCTGCCTGCTCGCCGACGAGAAATACGTCGTCGTGCATCATCGCCACGGCGAACTGCTGATCGAGGAATCGCTACGCCAGCTGGAGGATGCCTACCCCGAGCAGCTGATCCGCCTGCATCGCAATTGCCTGGTACCGCCGCTGCGCCTGCTGGGCGTGAAAACGCTCGCCGACGGCCGCGTGCTGGCGCGGCTGGACGGCACCGAACTCGGCCCCGAGATCAGCCGCCGCAACCTTCCGGCCGTACGCAAGCTGCTGCGACTGGGCTGAGTTCGCCGCGCCTGCCATCGCCGGCTGCACCTTGCGTCGACGCGCGATGCGTTGCAATGGGGTTCTTTGGGCAACCTCGCGAGCACCACCATGAGCCATCCATTCAAGGTCGGCGACCACGTGCGCTGGAATTCGGAAGCCGGCCATGTCAGCGGCAAGATCATCAAGGTGCACACGCGCGACACCGACTACAAGGGTCACACGCACCGCTGCAGCGAAGACGATCCGCAGTACGAGATCAAGAGCGACAAGACCGACCACGTCGCCATGCACAAGGGCGCGGCGCTGCACAGGATCGACTGAGCGATGCGCGCCGAACCCGCCACGATCTGGACGATCGGCCACTCCACCCGCACGCTCGATGAGTTCCTCGGCCTGCTAGCCGAATGCCGCATCGAGGCGATCGCCGACGTGCGCCGCTTCCCCGGCTCGCGCCGTCATCCGCACTTCGCCAGCGAAGCGATGGCCAGGTCGCTGCCCGCCCACGGCATCGCCTACCAATGGATCCCGAAACTGGGTGGGCGGCGCAAGGTGCAACCGGGCTCACCGAACACCGCGTGGCGCAATGCGTCGTTCCAGGGCTACGCCGACTACACCGCCACCGCGGAATTCGCCGAAGGCCTCGCCGAGCTTCTGAAGCTGGCCGCCAGCAAGCGCACCGCGATGATGTGCGCCGAAGTGCTGTGGTGGCGCTGCCACCGCTCGATCGTTTCCGATGTGCTGAAGCTGCGCGGGATCGAGGTGATCCACATCATCGACGCCAAGCACGCGACGGTGCATCCGTATACGTCGCCGGCACGCGTCGTGGATGGGAGGTTGAGTTATGCGGGGGCGCAGGGGGAGTTGTTGTAGCGCCTTGTTCCACGATGCTCATGGGGTCGAACTGGGAGATTCGAATCAATACCGGTCGATTCGATGGAGGTGCAATGCTTGAGGTCCGCTTGCGACCCGAAGCTGCCGGTGGCGGCGCGCTGAGTCCTTCGCCCGATCCAGCGTAGGGAAATCACTTTGAATGGTGTCTACGGGGCCGGTAGCATTCCACTTGTAGAAATCAGACCATCACCCGAGCCAGGCTCCCAGCCAGACAGCTGTAGTCATCAAGGCCAGACCCGGCACGATACGCGTGGCGTAGTGCGCGCCGCCGGCCTTGAAGGCAACCACCGCTTTCATCAAAGTGTTGGTAGTGAGGCCAATCAGAATCGGCCCAACGGCTTGCGCGCTCGAAATCTTGTTGGCGGCCATCAGAGAAGCAGCTGATGCGGCTGTTGCATGTGCATCGGCCAAGCCTGTCAGTGCGGCGCCCAGCAACATTCCGTGCGCCCCCAACCATGCGTTCAGTCCCGCTGACACTAGCACTATCAGACTGACAAGCGTGGCGAATACCGCCGCTGTTTTCAGATTGAAAGCGCGGCCCATTTCTTCAACTGGACTTTCTGTGTTGCTGACAGGCTCTCTGCGAAAAAAGAACACGAGCCCATACAAGCAGGCGGCAACACCGCCAAATGACAAGGGCAACACCAGCGCGGTCAATAACGATGTCTGTATCAGCCCAATGACCACCGTCATTTGAATGATGGTCGCGATGGATGAAAGCACTGCACCTGCCACTGCTTCGCTCATGAGAGCTGGCTGGCGTGATACGCGTTCGCCCATGGAATAAATGGTGGCGGTGCTTGAAACAAAGCCTGCTGCGAACCCTGCCAGCGGCAGGCCATAACGCGGCCCCAGGGAGCGCATGGCCACGTAGCCCAGCGCACTGATCGCCATCACCGCCACGATCAAGCGGGCAATGGCACGGGGATTGAGTGCATCGAATGGCCCCATGAATCGGTCGGGAGCCAGCGGCAACACAATCAAGGCCATGGCCGAGAATAAAATGATGTCGTTCAACTCCTGTGTCCTGAGCACGCTGCGAACGAAGTGGTGCAAGCGACCGCGCGATGCCAACAGCAAGGCCAGGACTGCCCCCACGCCTGCAGCCAACATCGAATCGTGGATCGCCAACCCGCCCAACAGGCAGGTCAGCAGCAGCGCGGACTCTGTTGTCATGCCAGGGTCCTGATGCTGAGTGCGCTGGTACGCAACCAGCGCGCCCGCGCCTACGATCAACGCCGTCACGGCTAACACCAAGCCGCCGCCCAGGATGACACTAACCGAGCCGAGCAAAGCGCACACAACAAAGGTACGAATGCCCGCAGCACCTCTTGTCGGGCCGGCTTGCTTGCGTCGTTCGCGCTCGGCTCCGACGAGCAGACCAATGCCGAGTGCGACACACAGGCCGAGCAGCGTAGTTTGATCTGCCAAGCTTAGAATTTCTTCAGTCCTGAAAAGTCGACCATTTTCTGAGATCTCCGCTTCACCGGCATAAGTTCATATGACATCAGCGTTACCATGGCTCATTAAACTCTTCCTCACCATCAGCGGCCACTACTATTCGATGGAGAGGGATTAACGCCGAATCGCCGACATTTCGCGGCCCAACTGAATGGCTGGTTTGGAGCAGGAAGAGAGGCTCCGTGGGCAGGTCATGGCCGAGTCGGCCAGTTGACTGAGATGGTCAGTGCTCTCGGCGAGCTTGGCCAGATTCGCTGGGGATGGTGGTCGCGTTCGGTGCCAGCAATGGACAACTGGCTGGCGGTTTACTCATTAACTGCAGACCATCACGGGAATATCCGAGTGAATGAGCACCCCGTACGTATCGCTGCCAAGCAAGTGCCGATTGATTCCTCCGCGGCGCAAGGACGCCATCACGATCAGGTCGCACCGATATTCCGCTGCCACTGCGACAATGGCTTCATCAGCGTGAGGGGCAAAGGTGATGCTGCTGGAGCACGCAATACCCGCGGCAGTAGCGCAGTCACGCGCTTCGCCGAGGAATGTTCCCGCATGAGCGGCGGCCTCCTCTTCGTAGAGCGCCTTGGTGGAATGGATCAATGCCGCAAGATAGGCTCGCGCTGTTTACGAAGGTATCGCGTGAAAGACGTGAATTTTCGCTTTCAAGGCGCAGGCAAGGGCGATCGCGACATCCGCAGCGCCTCCAGCGCCTCCAGCGAAGCGTCTGTTCCGTCGAGGGAAACCAGCAATTGGTGGAACATGGCGCCTCCTTTCAGCGAATCACCAGGACCGGCACCGTGGAGTTCGCAAGCACCTTGACCACAACCGAGCCCAGAAAAAGGCTCTTCAATACCCCGCGTCCGTGCGAGCCCATGACGATGAGGTCGTACTTGCCTCGCTTGGCCATGTCGATGATCTCGAAGCCAGGGTCGCCGATAAGCAGCTTTTCGTCGTGAAGATGGCCCGCTTCTGTCAGGACACGACGCGCCCGCCTCAAGGCCGCATGGCCCCGGTCGGCGTGAAACTTGGCCAAGCTCTGCGCATCGACGTAGCCAGCGATGTGCTCGCTCAGCGGTACATCCACATTGAGCAGGGTTACTTGCGCGCCTTCGGGCCAGTGTTTCACCAGGTATCGGGCCGCACGGGTGTTGATGGCACTTCCATCCACGGGCAAGAGCACTTTCATACACTGTCTCCCAAGTAGCGGTGTCTACCTCGGCGCTATCAGCCCCGGGTACGCTCCCATGAAACCGGCAAACCCCTCCAGCGATCTTGATCCACGTCAACGCGAGATGTCGGTGCCTCCATCATCACTCGATGATGGCCAGTGGTGTATGGCGCGTCAGGTAGCGCACAGCTTCGAGCCAGATGACGCACCCCGCCAGTAGGGATAACCCGAAGATCAGCGTGATCGCGCTGGGTGCGCCAAAGCCCAGCATGGTACGTAGCGCCGGGATGCTCATGATGCCGGCCAGCATCAAACCGACCCCACCGAGCATGCGTAGTAGCCAGGGGTTGTCCGCCAGCCTTCCTCGCCACAGGGCATGATTGAGATCGTGGTTGGCGAGCGTCAACAGGAACACTGTCACGATCAGGCCGACGAAAACGGCGGCGCGTCCTTGCTCGACACCGATGCCGCGCCCCAGTGTGAATGCGTAACCAACTAGCAGGACCACAGCGGGGCCAATGCCCTGCGCCATGCCAAAGCCTAGGTTGATGCCACGAAAAGGCGATTCGCCGATAGGTCGCGGCGGGCGCTGCATGATGGTTGGCGAAGCCTTTGCCGATGCAAAGACGATGGAGCAGGCCGGATCGATTAATAGCTGCAGCAGCACGATCTGCACCGGCATCAGTAGATTAGACCATTGCAGCAGGCTGGGCACCAAGGCGAGCGCAACGATGGGAATGTGCACCGCGACGACAAAGCGGGTCGCCTTGGTGATGTTGTCGTAAATTCGTCTTCCTTGGCGAACTGCCACGACCAGGCTGGCGAAGTTGTCGTCGAGCAATACCAGGGCCGCCGCCTCGCGCGCTACGTCGGTACCACGCTCGCCCATGGCGACACCCACATTTGCCGCTTTGAGCGCGGGCGCATCGTTGACGCCATCGCCGGTCATGCCGACGACCTCGCCCTGCTGCTGAAGAGTTTTCACCAAGCGCAGTTTCTGGGTTGGCTGCACACGCGCGCAGACGTCGACATGGCGCAACCGTTCACCGAGCTGTTCGTCGGTCAGCGCTTCCATTTCCGCGCCGGTGATCACCTTTGGCGCAAGGCTCACTCCTACCTGAGTGGCGATGGCCCGCGCTGTGGCTTGATGATCGCCGGTCATCATGATGATCCTGATGCCTGCGGTGTGGCATTCGGCGATAGCCGCGGCGGCCTCAGGCCTTGGTGGATCGATCAAGCCGACCAGCCCGATAAAGCGGTAACGGAATCCACGCTGAGTTGCCGGCCAATCGCCATCGCCCCAAACTCCGGCCGCGATGCCAATTACCCGCAGGCCGCGCTCCGCCATGGCATGTACCTGGCTGGTCAGTATGCTCTGCTCAGCGGCGGTGAGGCCGCAAAGCTCAATGATCGCTTCCGGCGCTCCCTTGGCGCCAAGCAGATACGGTTCGTTCGACGCTTCCTGGAATGCCCGCGTCATGGCGAGAAGCTCTGGATCCAGCCCGTACTCTTTCACTGGCGTAGTCTTCGTCAGTGAATACGCCCCCGCTTCGAGCCGGTTTGCACCGAACGAGCGAATGGCCTGCTCCATCGGATCGCTTGAGTCGATGGGTGTCGCCAGTAGCGCAAACCGCATGAGTGCATGAAACTCAGGTGGCAGGCTTGGCGCATCGGCACGAAGGCTTTGCCGATCAACGTACAGTTCGGCGACCCGCATCCGGTTCTGCGTCAAGGTGCCGGTCTTGTCCACCGCAAGAACGGTGATGGTGCCCAAGGCTTCGACGGCCGAGATGCGGCGTGTCAGCACTTTTTGCTTGGCAATGCGCCACGCGCCGAGCGCAAGGAACACCGTCATGATGACGGGAAATTCCTCGGGCAATATCGCCATCGCCAATGCGATGCCCGACAGCAAGCTGTCCACCAGATCATGCCGATGCCATAGCCAGTTCATCAGCCAAAGACTGACGGAACAGACCATCGCGGCCGTCGCAAACAGGCGTATGAGGCGCCGTGAAGCGCGTTGGAGCTCCGACGTTACCTCTATCGTGGAGATCAGGGCCTGCCCGATGCGACCAAGCGCCGTGGCGGTGGCTATCGCGGTGACCCGCGCCAGGCCACGGCCTTTGGTCACCACCGTGCCGGCAAAGACGTTCCCATCGCCGGGTTGGGGAACTTTGCGAACGGGCACCGATTCTCCGGTCAGCAAGGACTCATCCGCCTCCAGATGACCGCTGACAAGCGTCGCATCGGCGGCAATGCGATCGCCTTCGCGCAGCGAGAGTACGTCGCCCACGACCACATCGGCAGATGGAATGTGGATTTCATGTCCATCGCGAATGACGCGCGCCTGTGGTGCCGACAGGTCGCGTAACCCTTCCAGTGCCCGTTGCGTCTTGTGCTCCTGCATCAAAGTGATGCCAATGACCAACAGCACCGACATCAACAGGAATATCGCCTCGGCAAGATCGCCGAGCACCAGATAGAGGCCGGCCGCGATGAGCAACATCAGGAACATCGGCTCGATCAACACATCGCGCGCGATCAACCATAGCGATTTCGGCTTGCTGCCAGGCAGGGTATTGGGCCCGTATTGATCCAGTCTTGCCTTGGCTTCGGCCTGGTTCAAGCCACTATCGGAAGGCGACGGATCAATGACATTCACGACGGCACTCCGCTTCAATCATCACGGATTGCATGCTCAGTGAGCCAGCAGCAGAGGGATGTCGCTGTGCTGAAGCATATGGCGGGTGATGCCGCCCAATATCCATTCGCTCATGCGCGTATGTCCCCAGGCTCCCATGACAAGCAAGTCGGCCTCCATGGCCTTCGCCCGTTCGTGGATCGCCCTTCCATCCCCTTGAGCCGAGTCAAACGATTGCCATTGCACCGGGAGATGCTGACGTTCCAGCCATTTCCGCAGTGGCAGGGAGGGACGATGCCTGCCGACATCCGACACATCCTCTCCATCCAGGACCGTAACTTTCTCCGCTTTGCGCAGCAGCGGCAGTGCCGCCTTGACCGCGCGCGCTGCCTCCACGGAGCCATTCCATGCGATCGTCACCTTGTGCACTCCAGGGTGGTTTGCCCACGCCTCGGGCACCAGCAGCATGGGAATGCTTCCTTCGAACAAAGACCGGCTCAGTGGATTGAGGCCCCATAGTGGGAGGGTGTCGTTGGCGGAGAGACGGCCGATCATCAGGTCGGACAGGCTGGCCTGTCGTGCGATGACACTTTGCCAATGGCCGCGAACGACTTCCCAGCTTCCATCCACACCGTGTCCACGGCAGAGTTCGCGCCACCAGTCGCGCCGTTCGCTCGCATCTTGTGCCTCCTCGTCAAGGGCGATCAAAGCATCGGGGAGCACCAACGACGTGGTATCCAGCGAGACGATCTGAAGCCCCGTGAGATGGGCGTCATATTGGCGAGCCAAGCCAAAGGCGAACCGAATGAGCGTTGAATCGATCTCGCGATTATCGATATTGACGGTGAATTCGAGCATACATGCCTCTCCGAGCGCCTCAGGTTCGTACCGCACGATCAATGATCATTAGCCATCCGCGACCTTCTGGCCGACTTGACCTGAGCCAATCGGAACGTCTTTTTTTGACGCCAAGGTGTATTGCTGGCCGATACACTCATGCGTATGAGTGACGTGCTGCATGGCCATCTCAAAGCATTCGTCGCAACGTATTGTCGCGAAGAAGAAAGTGATGCCATAGCGAGGCGGCAATATGCGCGCCAATCACCCAGTAGAAGATTTCACCGAGCGTCTCGTGAATTTCGCCTATGGATTCGTCAGCGGCATGATCGGGACCGACCAGAGCAGGAAGACTCCAGCCCACCCATGGTAGGCTGACAAGATCGCCCGCGTAGTTGACCTGAAATATGCCGAGAATCGGTTGTACCAGCAGGAACGCATACAGAGCCAGATGCAACACGCGAGCGGCAATGGTGACGATGGCTTTCGGCGCAGGAACGATAGGAGGCGCCGTGGTGGTGAGTCGGGAAAGAATGCGAGGTATCAACAGCACCAATACTGCAAGCCCCGCCAGATAGTGCCCTTGCATCATCAGCGAAGGCGCTGCTCCGTTGGCGCCTTCATCGTCACCGAGATCGACAGACAAGTAGGCCGCCACGATAGCCAGCACAGTCAGCCAGTGCATCCAGCGAACGATCGCGCTGTAGCGGGTCGCATTCGGATTCATGCGCATTTTCCTCAAACTTCTATGGCTTGGGTCGTGGAGTCGTTGTCACACTCGGCGGCAGAATCGGTAGCGTGACAATGGGCTGGTCGCCGGTCAGCGTGCCCAGGAAGACTTCGATTTTTCCGACCTCATCGTCAGTCAGCTTGGCGCCAAGCTGACTGTTACCCATGATCGCAATGGCCTGTCGCAGATCCCAGACTTTGCCGGTATGGAAATAGGGAGCGGTGAGCGCAATGTTGCGCAGGGACGGCACCCGAAATACATACTCGTCGCTGACGGTCTTTGTGACTGCGAAACGCCCCTTGTCGCCCGGCGGCAGAATATCGGCACCGGGACGCTCGACTACCCCGAACGGGGCGTACATGTCGCCGCCTACGTTGATGCCTTTGTGGCAGGCGACGCAGCCCTTGTCGATGAACAGCGCCAACCCCTCTTTCTGAGCGGCGTCGAGCGCCTTGTCGTTACCCGTGAGGTAGCGATCGAACGGAGCATGGGGCGTGATCAATGTCGCCTCGAATACCGCAATGGCCTTGCGCACATTGTCGAGCGTGATCGGGGCGGATTCACCGGGATAGGCTTTGGCAAATGCAGCCGCATAACCTGGAATGCCTTTGAGCTGCTCAACGACATGCGTTTCCGTGGTGCCCATTTCGACCGGGTTGACCAGTGGCCCGCCGGCCTGTTGTTCGAGATCCTTCGCCCTTCCATCCCAGAACTGGGCGACATCGAACACGGCGTTGTAGACGGTTGGTGCGTTGCGCCCGCCATGCTGCCAACGGTGGCCCAGTGAGGTCTCCTGCAGATCGACGCCACCCATGCCGATCATGTGGCAGGAGTTGCAGCTGATCGAATGGCTTTCAGAGAGCCGTGGCTCGAAGTAGAGCATCTTGCCAAGGGCCACCTTGGCCGGGGTCGAAGGATTACCCGGCAGCGACGGCGCACTGATGGGTATCGGCTTGAACAGACCCTGTGCTTGTTTCATCAAGTCAGCCTGCGACCAAGCCGCGCTTGATGCGCAGCAACCAAGAGCAACTAAGGATGCGATCGCTTTCGAGTGCATTGAGATGATCTCCTTCTTTTCGCACGACTGCCCAGAAAAGGTGCGTGTGGTATCCGTGAATGTCGTACCTGCACATGACTCATCCGTGGCGATCCAGCATCACCTATCTGCCACAAGATCAATTTCAATCTGCCTGCCTAGGCAAGTTGTGGGCGCGGACGGTGACGCGTTGGCATCGACAACCACTCTTGGGAGCGCGATGTACGCCTCATGCCGTTGAATGATCGCGCAGCCATCACGGCATTTAGTTGATCCATATCAATATGACTGCTGGATGCTGCCTACAAGCTCCAGTTTGACTGCGTATAGGAGAAGTATCGGACTGCGGGAGGCTAGGATCCCCTTACGCCTTCTTGCATCGGTAGGTGCGAAATGCGCAAGCATGCTCGGACTTCATTTCAAGCGCCCCCTGAGTGTCTGTCGGACCTCTTGGAGCGTCGCGCCCTGACTATTGCTCACGACAAGGTTCTTGTCGCCGACATGCTGGAGCTGCTAGGGGAGCGTTCCATAGGAGGGATGCTTCTTCTGCTCTCGCTTCCGATGGCATTGCCCGTTCCTGTTCCCGGCCTGTCGGTGCCATTCGGCGCATCGATGATAATCGTTGCCGCTCAACTTGCAGCAGGTCGTCGACAGGCCTGGTTGCCGGGTATTCTTGCTCGTCGACCCCTTGGCACTGTTGCCTTCAGGAGGTTTATCGAGCATGCGATTCCTCTATTGCGCCGCCTTGAACGATTCGTGAGGCCGCGGGGAAAATGGCTCGCTGGGAAATGGGTGTCGCTTCCCGTCGGGCTGATATGTCTGGTCTTGGCGTTGATCATCACTTTGCCGATCCCTCTTGGTCACGTGGTGCCAGGCACAGCCATTTCGATGCTGTCGCTTGGACTCCTTGAGCGCGATGGTGTGGCTTTGTGGGTTGGCCTGATCATCTCCGCTGGCGCTCTGCTATGGGTGACATTCGCTTCAGCAGGGGCTTATGGAGCTTTGAGCGATTGGTGGCGCGGTCAATTTCTCGTCTATTCGGGGGGAGGCTGGTCATGTTGAAGGACATTGCGGTGCCCATGACGGGTGACGGTGGCGACGAGCACGTCTTGGAGGTCTCGCTTTCCCTGGCTCGATACTTCGGCGCGTGTTTGTCGCCTTTGCAGATCGTCGAGCTCCCCGAGCCGCCTTACAACGCTTGGGCGTTCATCCCCGATCCCGGCATAAACGAGTTTCACGACAGGTTTCGTGCCGCTGCCGCAATGCTCGCTGACAGAGCCCGGGCGCGCCTGAAAGCCGAGCACAACGGCCACCGCGATGTGCGCGTTGTGGAGGCGCTCTATACCAATGCCTGGAAAGTGGCGGCGCGCGAAGCGCTCTATTCCGACCTGGTGGTTGTGTCACTAGCAGGCGTGGGCCGAGTAGATGAGCAAGGGCAACCACGTGGAATCGCCTCGCTCCTGCTACAAGTCGGTCGCCCAGTGCTAGTCGTTCCCGAGAAGGCGTTGCTTGTCATGCCGCTGACGCGAGCCATCATCGCCTGGCGACCCACTCGTGAGGCGGCGCGCGCAGTTCATGATGCCTTACCTTTTCTTCGCACGGCTAAATTCGTCGACATCCTGATCTACGATGGTGAATCAGATACCTCTGCTGACGAACACATGGAGGCGCTGGTGGGTCACTTGGACCACCATGGCGTGAAAGCGAAAATCCATTCACAAGAATCGTCCGGCATCGACATCGGCAGCCTCATCTTGTCCCACGCCAACAAGACCGGAGCCGATCTGATCGTCGCTGGCGGCTATGGTCACTCCAGACTTCTAGAATGGATTTTGGGTGGCGTCACCCGGGAGTTGCTAGCTACAACCTCGATACCGCTGCTTTTATCGAACTAGGCCTAACCTCAAGTAGGCATTCTTGACCAGCTTGCGGCAGCGACCCAGGCAGCTGATCGCGTTTTTGCACAATCCTCGCTTGAAACCTGAGGAGCCGCGATTTGCCGATCGCGCGACTTGTTTCAACAACTGACCTCGAAAGGCCCGTCTGGCTGACCGTCCGTTCTTGGCCGGTAGCAGACTTCATAACAGTACATGGCCACGCTCCCGACCTGACGTTCGGCATCTCGACTCTTCCGCTCCCGCAACCGCGCAGCGGTTGCGCACCGGGTGCGGGCACGGGGTCCTGTGCGGCGATGAGTCGGGACGACTGGCCGCGCAGCAGGAGTCGACAGGGGTGTCGGCTCCTTTTCGCTCGTCCTCGGCTCACGACTTTGCCGCCCATGCATGAGCGGCAAGCGCCAAGCGGGGTGTCGTTTCTCTTGGGTATTCCCCTTTTGGACAAACAAAAAGAGAAGTGCCTCGGCTGCCGCAGGCGGACGAATGTTCTTGCCCTAACGCTCTTGCTCCGATGGATACAAAACAAGCGCGAGGAGCATCGCGACAGAAGTCGCTCCCACAGGAACAAGAGTCCCTCCCCGCGCCCTACTCCTTCTTGATCGCATGCCCGCCAAACTCGTTGCGCATCGAGGACAGCAGCTTGTCGGCGAACGAATCGTCGTCGCGCGAGCGGAAGCGTTCCATCAGCGACAGGGTGATCACCGGGGCGGACACGCTGAGTTCGAGCGCGGCGTCGACGGTCCAGCGGCCTTCGCCGGAATCGACCACGTAGGGCGCGATGCCATCCATGTTGGGATTCTTGCCGAGGGCGTCGGTGGTGAGGTCGAGCAGCCATGAGCGCACCACGCTGCCATAGCGCCAGATCTCGCCGACCTGATGCAGGTCGAGGTTGAAATCCTGTTTGTGCTTGAGGATGTTGAAGCCCTCGGCATAGGCCTGCATCATTCCGTATTCGATGCCGTTGTGGACCATCTTGGTGTAGTGGCCCGAGCCGACCGGGCCGACGTGGCCCCAGCCCTGGTCCTTCGCCGGCGCCAGTGTCTCGAAGATCGGATTCAGCGCGTCGACGGTCTTCTTGTCGCCGCCGATCATCATGCTGTAGCCCTCTTTCAAACCCCACACGCCGCCACTGGTGCCGCAGTCGATGTAGCCCAGGCCGTGTTCGGCGTACGACGCGGCGCGACGCAGCGTGTCCTTGTAGTTGGAGTTGCCACCGTCGATCACGGTGTCGCCCCTGGCCAGCAGCGGCAGCAAGGCGTCGACGGTGTCGTCGGTGATCTTGCCGGACGGCACCATCATCCACAGCACGCGTGGTGTCGGCAGTGCCTCGACCAGCGCGGCCAGCGAGTCGGCCGCGCCGGCGCCGAAGGCCTGCACCGCCTCGCGCGCCTCCTTGCTGGGATCGAAGCCGGTGACCTTGTGGCCGCCCTGATGCAGACGTTCCACCATGTTGGCGCCCATCTTGCCGAGGCCGATCATGCCCAGTTCCATAAGGTGTCCTTGGATTGATGACGAAAACGAGCTGAACATGTTACGCCGACCACCGGTAAATCAGCGTGAGCACTACGGTTTTGATGGGTGCGACGATCAGCGTGCCAGCCAGCGCTGCAACCTTGCGCGCAGCCGCGGCGTAATGCGTGTACGGGTGTAGGCCTTGGCAGCTTCACGGATCGCCTCAGCCTGGGTCGGATAGGCGTGGATGACTTTCGCCAGCGTGCGCAGGCCGATGCCGGCGACCATCGCCAGGGTGATCTCGTTGATCATGTCGCCGGCATGGCCGGCCACGATGGTGGCGCCAAGGATGGTGTCGGTACCATCCCGGATGTGGATTTTCACGAAACCGACCTCTGCACTGTCGGTCACGGCGCGATCGATCTGATGCATCGGCACGGTGAACGTCTTGACCGGAATACCCCTGCCGTTGGCCTCGCGCACGTACATGCCGACATGGGCGATTTCCGGATCGGTATAGGTGCACCACGGGATGACCAGCTTGCTGTAGCGCTTGCGGCCGCGCATCAATGCGTTGTGAACGACGATGCGTGCAGAGGCGACTGCGGTATCGGTGTACTGATCCTTCAGGCACACATCGCCGGCGGCATAGATGCGCGGGTTGCTGGTGCACAGGAAATCGTCGACGGTGATGCCGTCCACGGCGTCGTAGTCGACGCCGGCTGCCTCCAGAGCCAGCCCCTGCACGTTCGGTGCACGACCGGTACCAACACCGATAGCGTCGACTTCGATGGTGCTGCGATAGTCGGCGCTGATCAGGTCGACCAGCTTGCGGCCATTTTCCACGCGCACGCCGGTGACCTGCGTATTGAGCCGTACCTCAAGGCCGTCGCGCGCGAACGCATCGGAGAGAATCTGCGCGGCGTCGCGTTCCTCCTTTTCGAGAAACAGGGGTTTGTCCTGCACGATGGTGACCTTTGCGCCCAGATGTTGAAACGCCTGGGCAAGCTCGCAGCCCAGCGGGCCGCCGCCGATCATCACCAGACGCCTGGGCAGTTCGGTGAGGTTGAAGACATTGGCACTGGTCATGAAGCCGGCTTCGCGCAGCCCTGGTATGGCAGGTATTTCCGGACGTGCGCCGGTCGCGATCATCGCCTTGCTGAAGCGCAGCTTCCGGTCGTTCACCATCAGCGTGTCCGGTCCGGCGAAACGCGCGTTGCCGAAGAACATGTCGATGCCGAGCGCGGCGAGGTGGCGCACCGACGAGCGACCGCCGAGATGGCTGCGAATGCGCCGCACACGCTCCATCACCGCTGCAAAGTCGACTTCAATACTGCCCGCCACCTTCGCACCGTAACGGCCCGCATCACGCATGTCGGCATACAGCCGCGCGGTGCGGATCAATGCCTTGGACGGCACGCAGCCGGTGTTGAGGCAGGTTCCACCGATCAGGTGTCGTTCGACCATCGCGACCCTGACGCCCATCGCGATGGCCAGTTCCGCGGCGGCTATACCGGCCGATCCGGCGCCGACGATGATCAGCGCATAGCGCTCGGCCGGTTGTGGATTGTCCCATGCCTGCGGATGCAGGTCCGCTAGTCGCTTCTGCTCATGAGCATCCTGCGGCGTGGTCATCGAGGCGTTGAAAGGCGACATCATTTCGCGCTCCGGGGTGGGCATTGCCGCAACCAGCCGCCCTCGAATCCGGCGCTCTGCAAGCCGTTTCCGATGTAGGGGCAGGCACTCGTCAATCGCCAGATCAGCTCGCTGCGGTGGTTCTCGATCATCATCACGACGATGCCCTGGTCGAGGCCGTACTCGCCACGCGACATCCATGGCTGCCCGCCGCTGGTGACGACGCTGGGGTTGAAGCCGCTGCACAGTCGACCATCGGCCAGCACCTGCGGATAGCGGGTCAACAAGTTGCGCATGGCTCCAAGCACCTGCTCCGGTGCAAATGGCAACGACGCCAGCACCGCCGAGGGTGACAGCGTGCCGTCGTCGGGGCCGTACGGCACGCCGCGTGCGGTGTAGCCGAACAGGCGACGATCTTCGTTGAAGGCGCCCAGCTGCTCGTCGGTGGGACCATCGCCGGCGGAAAGCCCCCAGCCGTTCTCGTCGTAACCCACGAATCCGTGGGGATTGAACTGGGTATACATGCGCTGGATCAGTACGGCATGGCGGCTGTTCCGGAAATAGTCGAAGTTCTTCTCGCGCATGAAGCTGTCGCGAATGCCGCGCAGGTCAAGCCACGCATGCGAGAACTGATGGATGAACAGCGGACCGGCGTACAGGTAGTCGTGACCGTACAGGTTTTCCCACTGATAGGTGGCTGTCCACGAGGCATAGCAGTCGCCCCGGATGGGGTGCGTCGGCGAGCCCAGAGCCAGCACGTAGAGCACGATCGCCTCGCTGTAGCCTTCCCAGCCGTAGTTCAGGAAGCCGCTTTCCGGTTTCCAGCCCTGCTTGATGGTGTTACCGCCCCCTTGCGCCCAGCGCCAGTCGACGCGCCGATAGAGGACATCGGCGAGGTCGCGCAGCTCGGCTTCGTCGGGCACATCGGCCGTGAAGTACATGCAGGCGGTGAGCGCGCCGACGATCAGCAGCGCGCTGTCGATCATCGACAGCTCCGATTGCCAGACGCGCACACCGGTATGGATGTCGAGAAAATGGTAGTAGAAGCCCTTGAAGCCGGTTGCCGTGGGGCTGCCGCTCTGATCGCTGCCGTGGAAGAAGCGCAGGGCCGCAAGGCTGTGCCGGACCGCGTCGGCGCGTGGCATCCAGCCCCGTTCGACCGCTACCGGATAGGACGACAGCGCAAAACCGACCACCGCGATGCTGACCGGCGAGTTGGCGCGCGAGGTATCGGGCACCAACCCGTTGTGCGGGTTGACCAGTTGCGCGAAGTAGCCGAACGCCGCGCATTGCATCCGATCCAGCCAGGTCTCGCCCATGGGGGTTGCGCTGTTGCTCATGCGTTGATCCCGATCGTCACGGTAGAAAAGTCGGCCTCAGCGCGCGCGAATGCCGTCCGCCCGTTGAGCAGACTGCTCCGTTGTGCGTGAAGTTGACGGAATGCTGATGCGCCGATCAGCACGTTCTTTCACTACTGCCGAGCATCGACGGATGACGCAAGGGGTGTAGTCGGCGCGAACGTCTTCCTCAGCCGACCGCTGCGCCTACTTGATCAGACGAAGGAAGCGGCGTGGATCAACGCCGTCGCGTGCGCGATGCACCGAGCTTGCGGGTGAGCGTATTGCGCCCCACGCCGAGAGCGCTGGCCGCTTGCTGACGATGCCCCGCACTGGCCTGCAGGGCAGCCTGCAGCAGAACCTGGTCGAGCGCCTCGCGCGCCCGCGCATGGATATCGGATTCGCCACTGGCCAATGCAGTGACCGCCCACTCGCGCAAGCTGTCGGTCCACTCGCCACTGGTCGGGCCGCCACTGCTGCTGCCGAGATCGGCCGGCAGGATTTCGGTGCCCGGCGCGATCACTGCCAACCGGCGGCACAGGTTTTCCAGTTCGCGCACGTTGCCGGGGAAATCACGCTGCGCGATCAGTTTCAGTGCAGCGCGGGAGAAGTGCTTCGGTGGCAGCTTGAGATCCTGCGCGGTTGCTGTCAGAAAGTTCTGCGCCAGCAGCGGAATGTCGCCGCGGCGTGCGCGCAGTGGCGGCAACTCGATGCGCACGACGTCGAGGCGGTGCATCAGGTCGGCGCGGAACTGCCCGGCCGTCACGCGCGCGGCCAGATCCTGATGGGTGGCGGCGACGATGCGCACGTTGCCGCGGATCAACTCGCGTCCGCCGACGCGGTAGAACTCGCCGCCGGCCAGCACGCGCAGCAGGCGCGTCTGCAACGCCAGCGGCATGTCGCCGATCTCGTCGAGGAACAGCGTGCCGCCCTCGGCCTGTTCGAAGCGGCCGGCGACGCGACGGGTGGCGCCGGTAAATGCACCGGCCTCATGGCCGAACAGCTCGCTCTCCAGCAGTTCGCTGGGGATCGCCGCGGTGTTCAGCGCCACGAAGGGCTTGTCGCGGCGCGCGCTTTCCTCGTGCAGCGCGCGCGCCACCAGTTCCTTGCCGGTGCCGGTTTCGCCGGTGACCAGCACGTTGAGATCGCTGGCCGCAACGCGGCCGATCAATCGGAACACCTCGCGCATCGGCGCACTCTCGCCGAGCAGCGCATGGTTCGGTGCGATCGCCTGGCTGCCGGCCGCCGTCGGCGCCGCCACGCTGGCCAGTGCGCGCTGCACCGCTGCCACCGCCTGGTCGAGGTCGAACGGCTTGGCCAGGTAATCCACTGCGCCGGCACGATACGCCGCGGCGGTGGTGGCGACGTCGGTGTAGGCGCTCATCACGATCACCGGGCCGATGGCACGCGCCTGCAGTTCGCCGAGCAGGGCCAGGCCATCCTCGCCGGGCATGCGCACGTCGGTGAGCAGGAGTGCCGGGCGTGCTTCCTGCAACGCCTCACGCGCGCCAACCACATCGCCGAACTCGCGCACCACGAGTCCGGCATCGCGCAAGGCTTCGGCCAGCACGAAGCGCACGCCGCGGTCGTCGTCGACGATCCAGATTTCCTGCACGAGCACTCCCGCGGACCTGATCCGGGGATGCGTTCCTGCAGCAGAAGATTTGGCTCGATCAGTCATGCGCACGCTCCAGCGGCAGGTACAGCGAAAACATCGTCGCGCCCGGTCGACTCGCGCAGCGCAATTCGCCGCCGTGCTCGTGCACGATCTCGCGCGACAGCGCCAGGCCCAGACCGGTGCCGTCGGCGCGGCCGGACACCAGCGGCTGGAACAGCGTGTCGCGCAGCGCGGCGGGCACGCCGGCGCCGTCGTCGATCACGTCCACCCGCAAGGCCATGCGCACGCGCTCGCCCAGGCGCAAGCCATGCTCGACCCGCGTGCGCAAGGTCAGCGTACGCGCACCGGCCTCCAGTGCGTTGCGCGCGAGATTGAGCAATACCTGTTGCAGCCGATCCGCATCGCCGATCAGATCCGGCACGCTGGGGTCGTAGTCGTGGCGCACATGCGGCGGCGCCGGCTCGGCCTGCAGAATGTCGGCAAGCCGCTCCAGCAATTGATGGATGTTCACCGGCCCGATCTGCGCGGCGCCGCCGTGGTGCAGCAGCCGGTTCGCCAGCGCGCCGAGCCGATCCGCCTCGTCGATGATCAGGCCCGCGAGCGAGCGCAGGTCTTCGTTGTCGACCCGCCGTTGCAACAACTGCGCGGCGCCGCGCAGGCCGGCCAGCGGATTCTTCACCTCGTGCGCGAAGCCGCGCAGGGTGGCCGACAGCGGCGAGCTGTTCGCCAGCGGCTCGGCCAGTGCATGCACCTCCAGCAGCAGACCGCCGTCGAATGGCTGCAGCGCGATATCCGCGACGATTTCGCGGCCGCTGGCGGCCACCAGCGCCACGGCGCGCCATTGCGCCGGGCGCTGTTCCGCCAGCGCCTTCGCGGCCTGCGCCATGCCCTCTTCGGCATCGTCCAGCAACAACCCCAGCGGCTGCCCCAGCACACCGCGAAAGCCCAGTTCGAGGCATTCGATCAGGGCGGGATTCAGCCAGCGCAGGCGCAACCGGGCGTCGACCAGGGCCAGCCCGGTCGCCATCTGCTCCGCCCACGTCCGCCACGCCCGTGCATTCATTGCACCATGATGGGCAATGCGCCGGCTTGGTGCAAATGATGGTTCACCAAGGATGGGCTACACTTGACTTGTACGCATACACGTACAAACAAGGGACAAATCCCATGCGAACCATCAATTTCAGCGAAGCCAGAGGCAACCTCAAGGAAGTACTCGACACGGTCGCTGCCGATCACGTGATCACCATCGTGACCCGTCGCGATTCCGAGGACGCCGTGATCATGTCCATGAGCGACTACAACTCCCTGCAAGAGACCCTCTATCTGTTCGCCACCCGGACCAATTCTCAGCGCCTGCACACGGCCATGTCCGAGGCTGACGACTCTCTGCCCGAAGGTGCGCTCATCCTGGAACCGCGGAAGCACAACACCGCAGGCATTGCCGCATCCGAGGCAATACGTGGAGCGGCCACTCGGGCGAGACTCTTGAAGCGAAACGCGCTGAAGGCGCGCCTGGCTGCCAAAGCAACCAAGGAACCCGTGATCTCGCCCACCGCTTCCAAAGTGAAAAGGAAGGCCTGAATGGCCGTGCAGAAGGAAAGGGATGACCTTTGGTGGATGGGCCAGGGCTGGGAGGATTACCTCCACTGGCAGAAAGCGGATCCCGCGATGGTCGAGACGATCAACGACCTCATCAAGGAGATTCGGCGCGATCCATGGAAGGGAAAGGGCAGCCCTGAACCCCTGAAGAGCAACTGGAAGGGCTGGTGGTCCCGCAGGATGACGTTGGAGCATCGCCTGGTCTATCGGCTTTTCGCTATGGACAAGCCATCGAAAGGACAGATCAAGCCTGAAAAAATCACGGTGATCCAGATCGCTCAATGCAGGTATCACGACGACCGATGAGCGGGGCACGATCGCGAAGCGCTGCCTGGGCACGTCGCAGCGAGACGATCGGACATGTGCGCATGCCTGGTTCCCGTCGATCGCTCGACTGGCGACCGCGATCAGTGCGGATTTCCCGCCCTGCACGCGAACAAGCTTTTTACGGCGCGTTCACCCGTGCAATTTCATTGTGGCCCGGCATTGGCGAACAGCCCGCCGCGACCGGAAGCATCCCATGTCCTCGGAGCAGCATGCCGGCCTGAGCCGGGAATTCATCGAGCGCCAGCGCCAGCAGCTGATCGCGCTGCGCAACCAGTTGCTGGGCGGCGAGGAAGACAACCTGGTGCGGGAGCGGGCGTTCCGGCTGGAGCATGGTGATGAGGCCGCGGAGGAAGAAGAGGACGCGCAGGACATGGCGCAGCGGGAAGTCGACCAGGCGCTGCACGACGTGAACGATCGCCGCGTCGCGAACATCGAGCGCGCGCTGCAGAAGATCGAGGAAGGCAGCTATGGCCTGTCCGACCTCAGCGGCGAGCCGATCCCGCTGAACCGTCTCGAGACCACGCCGGAGGCGATCCTCACCGTAGAGGAGGAACGTCAGCGCGAAACCCGTCGCTGACGCGCCATCGACGACAGCCGGGAAAGCTGTGCAGGTTGTGCACCACGTCGCCGCTGACGATCAACAGGATGCCCTCGTCGCGCAGCGGCCGCAGCAGGCGGCCGGGGTCCTGGTGGAACGCCGGCGACTGCGACTTGCCGATGGACAACTGCACCATCGGCTCGTCGGCGTCGGGATAGACGTGGCGCAGCACGGACCAGGTGCCGTGATCCAACCCCCACGACAGATCCCCGCGTACTTCCAGCGGATTCAGCAAGTCACGCAAGCGATGCACCCACGCGGGGCGGCAAGCGCTGGCCGATCGCGACCAGCCGCGGCTCCAGGCGTTGTCGTGCGGCGCGTTCATCGGATTGCCATGACCGAAGAAGATCGTCGGCAAGCGACGCGCGGGAGTGTCTTGCCCAACCGTCGAAAGAATTCTGCAAAGTGGATGGATCATGTCCAGGCATGACAAACACTCACCGTGCCAGTTTGACCTGATCGTCGGCGTCGCGCCATGATCGCCAGGGATGGCGAGCGTCGTCGCAGCAGAACCCGGGAGGCCCCCGGAGAGTGCGGGCAAAGGCCTTCATGAAGCCTCGGTTCAACCATTCGGCGAGCAGTTGCATCCCACCGACACGCTGGACACAGCGTCCCGCATCAGCAAGCATTTTCCGAAATCACGATCCCAAGGATACCCAATGAACCCGGCGACCTTCTCGCTGCTTGCAGCCCTGCGCATTTCTCCCGTGGCATGGCGGCGGCTTCCGCATTGCCGGCTGCCGATCCGGTGGATGGCTGCCCTGGTGATGCTCGCCGTCGGCCTGCCCGCCGTCGGCGCGGCGGCCACGCCTTCCGCAAAGGCGAAGCAACGAATCACCCTGTTCGAGCACGTCAACGTCGTGCCCATGGATCGCGAACGCCTGCTGCGGAATCAGTCGGTACTGGTCGAAGGCGACACCATCCGCGGGATCGGCCCGCACCTGGATGCGCCAAGCGGCGCGCAGGTGATCGACGGGCATGGAACCGACTACCTTTCGCCCGGCCTGGCGGACATGCACGTGCATTCCACGACCAGCCGCGACATGGTGCTGTTCCTCGCCAACGGCGTCACCACCGTGCTGAACATGGGTGGTGCGACGTACGCGTTTGTCGACCAGGTGGTTCCCCGACTCAACAGCGGTACGCTGCCCGGTCCCCATACCTACCTGGCCCTTCGCGTCGACAGCACGCCGGAGTTCGGCCAGCTCGTGGTTACCACACCGGCCCAGGCGCGCGCCGTGGTCGGCCTTGCCAGGACCAATGGCTACGATTTCATCAAGGCTTACGACAACCTGACACCGGAGGTCTTTCGTGCCTTCATCGACGAAGGGAAAAAGCAGGGCCTGCCGGTGGTCGGCCACAGCGTGAGCCGCGTCGGCATCGAACGCCAGCTCGCCGAAGGGCAGCTGATGGTCGCCCACGCCGAGGAGTACCTCTACAGCGTGTTCTTTCCGGCCGACGCCGATGTCGGCAACCGGGCGCCGCGACTGGACCAGATTCCGGCGGCGGTCGCGTTCACGAAACACGATGGTGCTTTCGTCACGGCCGACCTCAACACCTACGCAACGATTGCGCGGCAATGGGGCAAGCCCGAAGTGGTGAAGGCGTTCATGAACATGCCGACGACACGCTATCTGGACCCTGACGATCGCATTGCATGGCGAGCGGGCGGCTACGAGACGCGCTCGGGCAGCCTCGATGCCAGGCTGGCGTTCCTCGGAAAGTTCGTCAAGGCGCTGGACGACGCCGGCGTGCCCCTGATCACGGGCACGGATACGCCCTCGCTGCCGGGGCTGGTGCCGGGCTTTTCGCTGCATCAGGACCTGCATGCACTGGAACAGGCTGGCCTGAGCCGCTTCGAGGTCTTGTCCGCGGCCACCCGCGTGCCGGGACAGTTGATCGCGACAGCCAAACCACACGCGCAGCATTTCGGCACCGTCGCGGTAGGCAGTCGCGCCGACCTGGTGCTCTCGTCGGCCAATCCGCTGGACGACCTCTCGACCCTGGAACATCCGCTCGGGGTCATGGCAGCCGGTCACTGGCATGACGCTGATGACCTGGCGACCCTGCTCAAGGGCGTCGCGGCGAAATACCGCGCGGCCCAATGGCCGCCGCAGACAGACGGCAGCGCCGCCGGGTTGCGTTGACCGGAGCGGCGCCCGCGTCACGAGCTCGGACGATGCTGCTCGACACGCGAGCGCGCCAGGGGCGGTCGCCGTGTCGGCGATCCGTCGCGTTCTCGCGTGCCAACTCCACGTGCTGGCTGCCGCAATGCAGGGCGGCCAGGGACCGCGCAAAGACAACGGGCGCCGAGGCGCCCGTTGCTCTCACCGCATGAACCATCCGATCACAGCGAGTAGTACATCTGGAATTCCAGTGGATGCGTGCTGGCGCGGTACCTGGTGACTTCCTTCATCTTCACCTCGATGTAGGCGTCGATGAAGTCGTCGGTGAACACACCGCCGGCTTTCAGGAACTCGCGGTCCTTGTCCAGCGCTTCCAGCGCGGCGTCGAGGCTGGAGCAGACCTGCGGGATGTTCTTCTCTTCTTCCGGCGGCAGGTCGTACAGGTCCTTGTCGGCCGGCGCGCCCGGGTCGATCTTGTTGAGGATGCCGTCCAGGCCGGCCATCATCAGCGCGGTGAACACCAGGTAGCCGGAGTTCATCGGGTCGGGAAAGCGCACCTCGATGCGGCGGCCCTTCGGGCTGGCCACGTACGGGATGCGGCAGCTCGCGGAACGATTGCGCGCCGAGTAGGCCAGCATCACCGGCGCCTCGAAACCCGGCACCAGGCGCTTGTAGCTGTTGGTGGTGGAGTTGGCAAACGCGTTGATCGCGCGGGCGTGCTTGAAGATGCCGCCGATGTACCACAGCGCCGTCTGCGACAGGCCGCCGTAGAGGTCGCCGGCGAACAGGTTCTCGCCGTTCTTGGCCAGCGACTGGTGCACGTGCATGCCACTGCCGTTGTCGCCGACCAGCGGCTTGGGCATGAAGGTGACGGTCTTGCCGTTCTGGTGCGCCACGTTCTTGATGACGTACTTCATCGTCATCAGCTCGTCGGCCTTCTTCACCAGCGTGTTGAACTTGACGCCGATTTCGCACTGGCCGGCATTCGCCACTTCGTGGTGATGCACCTCAACGGTCTGGCCGAGCGATTCGAGCACCTTGCACATGTCCGCGCGCAGGTCGCCCAGCGAGTCGACCGGGCTGACCGGGAAATAGCCGCCCTTCACGCCGGGGCGATGGCCGGTGTTGCTGCCTTCGTACTTGTAGCGCGACGACCATGCCGCCTCTTCGGAGCCGATCTCGTAGAACACCCGGCCCGGATCGTTCTGCCAGCGCACCGAGTCGAAGATGAAGAATTCGGGTTCCGGCCCGAAGAACGCGGTGTCGGCGATGCCGGTGGATTTCAGGAACGCCTCGCCGCGCTTGGCGATCGAGCGCGGGTCGCGGCCGTAGGCCTGCATGGTGCTCGGCTCGAGCACGTCGCAATGCAGGATCAACTGCACGTGCGCGCTGAACGGGTCGAGGTGGGCGGTGTCCGGGTCGGGCAGCAGGATCATGTCCGACTCGTTGATGCCCTTCCAGCCGGTGATCGAGGAGCCGTCGAACATCTTGCCGTCCTCGAACGTCGACTCGTCGATCGCATGGGCCGGGAAGGTGACGTGGTGATGCACGCCGAGCATGTCGGCGAAACGGAAGTCGACAAACTCGACCTCGTGTTCCTGGATAAGGTCGAGCACGGTGTTGGCGGCGGACATGGAGCAACCTCGTTGGGATGGGTGAACTGGGGGACCTGAGCAAGGCCCATGCCAGCGGGCGAACCCGTGGCGTGGCAACGGCTGAAGAGCTTGCGGGGGCAAGGTCGGTGCGATGATCAACCCATGATAGTGCAACCCGCAAAGCGCAATTGCACCATCATGAGTCATTGCATGGCGGGTCCGATCACCCACTCACCCATCGTAGGCGCTTTCGCCATGCGAGGTAATGTCCAGCCCTTCACGCTCGGCCTCGTGCGGCACGCGCAGGCCGAACACCACCCTGACCACCAGACAGGCCAGCACCGAAACCAGCGCGCTCCACGCCACGGTGATGCCGACGCCCAGCACCTGCACGCCCAGCTGGTGGCCGATCGAAAACCCCTCGGCACCCGTACCGCCCAGACCCGGCGCACTGAACACGCCGGTCAGCAAGGCGCCGACGATGCCGCCGATGCCGTGCACGCCGAACACGTCCAGCGCATCGTCCGCGCGTAGCAACTTCTTCAAGCCGGCGACCCCCCAGACGCAGCAGACGCTGGCCAGCGCGCCGATCACGATCGCGCCCTGCGGCCCCACCGTGCCGCAGGCCGGGGTGATCCCGACCAGGCCGGCGACCGCGCCGGAGGCACCGCCCAGCATCGAGGCATGACCGCGCAAGCTCGCTTCCACCGCCAGCCACGCCAGCACCGCCGCCGCCGCGGCCAGCAAGGTATTGATGAAGGCCAGCGCCGCACCCGCGTTCGCCTCCAGGTTGGAACCGGCGTTGAAACCGAACCAGCCCACCCACAGCAGCGCCGCGCCAACCATGGTGAAGGTGACGTTGTGCGGCTTCATCGGCTCGCGGCCGAAACCCATCCGCGGCCCGACCAGGTACGCACCGACCAGGCCGGCGACGCCGGCGTTGATGTGCACCACGGTGCCGCCGGCAAAATCCAGCGCGCCTTTCGCGAACAGGTATCCGTTCGGCCCCGACCAGACCATGTGCGCGATCGGCAGGTAGGCGAAGGTGAACCAGATCGCCGCGAACAGCAGCACCGCGCGAAAACGCATGCGCTCGGCGAACGCGCCCACGATCAGCGCGCCGGCGATGCCGGCGAAGGTCGCCTGGAACGCCACGAACACGTATTCCGGCAAGGCGACCCCGGGGGTGAACGTGGCCGCCAGCGTGTCCTTCGTCACCCCGTGCAGGAACACCTTGTCGATGTTGCCGATGACCGCGCCGCCGCCGCTGAACGCGAGGCTGTAGCCATACGCCACCCACAACAGCAGCAGCAGCGAGAACACCGTCATCACCTGCATCAGCACCGACAGCACGTTCTTCGAACGCACCAGTCCACCGTAGAACAGCGCCAGCCCAGGCACCGTCATCAGCAGCACCAGCAGGGTCGAGGTGAGCATCCACGCCACGTCGCCCTTGTCGACCGCCGGCGCGACGGTTTCGGCATGCAGCATCGGCGCGGCAAGGCCCAGTACCGGCAGCGGCAACCACCTGCGGATGCCGCGGACTCCCGTCGCCGCGAGGGCCGGAACGCCGGTACGCGCGAGCGCATCGCGAGCCCCGTCGAGCTTGCCGCGGCGGATGATGCTGGTGATCGTTTTCATCGGAGTTCCCGCTGGAGTGTGTCCGGAACGACCGGAACGTCGCGTGCATGGGGTACTTGCCTTGCGGATATCCGCCCTCGTCTCATCGGCCGTGCACTCGGTGTGATGCTGTCGTACCGATGGCCATCCAGACGTCCAGACGTCCATGCGGCGTGACATCGCCAGCCGGTCGCATGACCTCCGATGGCTCCAGCAAGCCGCGTGCCATCGGCGAAAACCGTTGCCGCCACGGCATGGCTGGCGACACGATCGCCCGGCCGCCTCGGCGTTAGCACCATCCACGGCCGTCGCTGCGGGCGGTTTGCACTGTTCCAGTGCGCGCGGCCGGCTCCGCGGTCATCCGGCTCGACGGCAAAACCCGTAAGCTATGGCGCTTCATGTCGGCGACCTGTTCGCCGGCGCCCTCCCACCTTGCAACGGACCCGCTCGTGACCGACCTGTTCCACGTCATCCTGCTCGGCATCATCGAGGGCATCACCGAATTTCTGCCGATTTCCTCGACCGGCCATTTGCTCATCGCCGAGAAGTTCGGGCTGGGCGCGCGCTCGGACCTGTTCAACATCGGCATCCAGGCCGGCGCGATCCTGGCGGTCACGCTGATCTACTGGAAACGCATCTGGCAACTGCTGACGCAGTGGCGCGATCCGGCCAACCGCGACTACCTGCTGAAGCTGATCGTGGCGTTCGCGATCACCGCCGTGCTGGGTTTCGTCGCGGTGAAGCTGGGCTTCAAGTTGCCCGAGACGGTGACGCCGGTGGCGTGGGCGCTGGTGATCGGCGGCCTGTGGATGATCGCGGCCGAGCGCCTGGCCGCGCGCCAGCCCGATCGCAGCGCCGTGACCTGGAAAGTGGCGATCCTGGTCGGCATCGCGCAGATGATCGCCGGCATCTTCCCCGGCACCTCGCGCTCGGCGGCGACGATTTTCGCGGCGATGCTGTTCGGTACCAGCAACCGCGCAGCGGCAACCGAGTTCGCGTTCCTGGTCGGCATTCCGACCATGTACGCGGCGACCGGCTACGAGTTGCTGAAGGTGGTCAGGGACGGCGGCGCGGCGCACGAGGACTGGACGGCGCTGGTGGTCGGCTTCGTGGTCTCGGCGATCGTCGCCTTCATCGCGGTGAAGTGGCTGCTCGGCTATATCCGCAGCCACGACTACACGCCGTTCGCGATCTACCGGATCGTGTTCGGCGTGGCGCTGTTGTTGCTGGTGCCGGCCGGCGCCTGATCCGGCGGCGCGCGTTTACGCCACTTCGGCCAGCGTCTGCCGAGGCACCGGTTTCGGCGTGGCTTTCTTCGTATCGGTCACGCAAGGGCACGGCTGGTTGGTGCGGTCGAACAGTTCGCGCACCCATTCGATGAAGGCCTGCACGCGGGCCGACAGGTGCTTCTTCTGCGGGTAGACGATCCACACCGGCTTGCCGGTCGACTTGGTGTCGGTCATCACCAGTTCGAGCATGCCCTTTTCCAGCATGCACGCGGCCAGCATGCGCGGCACCTGGGTGATGCCCAGACCCGCCGCCACCGCCTGCAGCACCGACTCGCCGTCGTTGATCAGCATGTGCGCGTCGATGTCCACGCTCACCTGCCCTCCCGGCGTGTCGAACTGCCATTGGCGCGGACGGCCGTTGGGATGGACGTAGTTGATGCAGCGGTGATCCTTCAGGTCCTCGATGCTGCGCGGCGCGCCGTGCTTGCGCAGGTACTCGGGCGAGGCGCACACCACGTTGCTGAGGTAGCCGATCTTGCGTGCGATCAGGCTGGAATCCTCCAGCTGACCGACGCGGATCGCGCAATCCAGGCCTTCGCCGTTGAGGTCCGTCGGGGTGTCGCTCATCGACAGTTCCAGCCGGATATCCGGGTAGCGCTGCTCGAACTCGGTCAGACGGGGGATCACCGCGGCGCGACCTACCGACAGCGAAATACCCACGCGCAACTTGCCGGTCGGCTTGCTGTTGGCGAAGTTCAGCGCCTCGGTCGCCTCGGCCAGGTCGGCGAGGATTTCCTTGCAACGCGCGTGGAACGAAGCCCCGTCGTCGGTCAGACGCAATGACCGGGTGGAGCGGAACAGCAGCCGCGCACCGAGCTGGGTTTCGAGCCGGGAAACGGCCCGGCTGACCCCGGACGGGGTCATCCCCAGCTGGCTGGCGGCAGCGGCGAAACTCTTGGCCTCGACCACGCGAACGAAGGTCGAAATGGCGGAAAAGTCTTCCATTGTTTCAATTCCTCGTCGATTCGTGACTGCGGCGCACGAGTGTAATGCGCAAGAAACGGATTTTCTATACCGGGAGGTACACCTATTCTCTCGACCCTCGCCGGGAATCCCCTGCCCGGCCAAAAAGGTGTTGGGAGCAAAAAATGAAAAAACAATGGATGCTGATCCCCTTGATCGCCGTCGCCGTACTGGGCAGCTGGGTTCTGTTGCATGGCGACGACAGCCATGCGCAAAGCCCCGCCGGCGGGCCGCCGCCCGAGGTGACCGTGGCCCAGGCGTTGAGCCGCAAGGTCAGCGACAGTGCCGAGTTCACCGGCCGGCTGCAGGCGGTCAACACGGTGCAGGTGCAGCCGCGGGTCGGCGGCTTCGTGGAGTCGGTGCATTTCCAGGAAGGCGCGCTGGTGCACAAGGGCGACGTGCTGTTCCAGCTCGACGCCCGCCCGTACCAGGCCGAGGTCGACCGGCTGGTCGCCAACCAGGCGCAGGCCAAGGCCGAACTGAGCCTGGCCGAGACCAACCAGCGCCGTGCCGAGATGCTGCTGGCCCAGCACGCGATCGCGCAGCAGGAAGCCGATCGCCAGGCCACCACCGCACAGAGCGCGCGCGCCCAGCTCGGCGCCGCCGCCGCGGCATTGGCCGCCGCGCGGCTGAACCTGGATTTCACCCAGGTGCGCTCGCCGATCGACGGCCGCGTCAGCAATGCCCGGGTCACCCCCGGCAACCTGGTCACCAGCAGCGACGTGCTGACCAGTGTGGTGTCGGTCAATCCGGTCTACGTCTATTTCGACGTCGACGAACAGACCTGGCTCAAGCTCGACCACCTGCGCGCCAGCGCGAAGCACGCCGGCCGCAGTGCGCGGATCGAGGCCGCGATGGGCCTGGCCGACGAGTCCGGTTATCCGCACGAGGGTCGTCTCGACTTCGTCGACAACCAGCTGCACACCGGCTCCGGCACGATGCGTCTGCGCGCGGTGTTCGACAACACCGATGGCCTGTACACACCCGGGCTGTACGCCCGCGTGCAGTTGCAGAGCGGCCAGGTCAAGTCGCGCGTGCTGGTCGATGACCGCGCGATCGGCACGGACCTCGGCAACCAGTTCGTCTACGTGGTCGACAAGGAGCACAAGGTGCAATACCGCAAGGTCGACACCGGCGCGCTGGTGCATGGCCTGCGCGTGGTCGACAGCGGACTGACCGCCAACGACCTGGTGGTGGTGAACGGGCTGCAGCGCGTGCGCCCCGGGGTCGAGGTGAACCCGCAGAAGGTGGCGATGAGCTATCGGCTGGATAGCGCGGACAAGGCGCTGGTCGAGCGGGGCGATGCACCGAACGCAGACAAGCGCACGGCGCAAACCAGCACGACCGCACCGCAGAGTCGCCCGCAAGGCTGAAGAACCCGCTCCCTGCCCCTGCGTGTCCATTGGGACCCGCAGGGTTAGGAGCAACAAGACCGGGGCTTCGCAAGAGCCTCGTCGAGGATTCATTGCATGAAAAATATCGCCCAATTCTTCGTCGACCGGCCGATCATGGCCGCCGTGCTGTCGCTGCTGTTCGTGATCACCGGCTCGATCGCGGTGTTCCAGCTGCCGATCAGCGAGTACCCCGAAGTGGTGCCGCCCACCGTGGTGGTGCACGCCAGCTATCCCGGCGCCAACCCGAAGGTGATCGCCGAAACCGTCGCCACGCCGCTGGAGGAACAGATCAACGGCGCCGAAGGCATGCTGTACACCTCTTCGCAGGCAACCAGCGACGGTGGGCTCGCCCTCACCGTGACGTTCGCGCTCGGCACCGATCTCAACAACGCCCAGGTCGACGTGCAGAACCGCGTGGCGCAGGCCTTGCCGAAACTGCCCGAGGAAGTGCAGCGGCTCGGCGTGACCACGCAGAAGAGCTCGCCCGACCTGACCATGGTGGTGCATCTCACCTCGCCCGATCAGCGTTACGACATGCTGTACCTGTCGAACTACGCGCGCCTGCACGTGAAGGATGTGCTGGGCCGGCTCAACGGCGTCGGCGACGTGCAGATCTTCGGTGCCGGTGAATACTCGATGCGCGTGTGGCTGGATCCGCAGAAGCTCGCGCAGCGCTCGCTTACCACCGGCGACGTGATCAACGCGATCCGAGAGCAGAACGTGCAGGTCGCCGCCGGCGCGCTGAATGCGCCGCCCGGACCGACCAACTCGGCGTTCCAGCTCAACATCAACACGCGCGGGCGGCTGGTCAGCGAGGATGACTTCCGCAACATCATCGTGCGCACCGACGCGAGCGGCGGCGTGACGCATCTGGGCGATGTCGCCAAGGTCGACCTCGGCTCGAACAACTATGCACTGCGCAGCCTGCTCGACAACAAGCCGGCGGTGGCACTGCCGATCTTCGCGCGGCCGGGCTCCAACGCGATCCAGATTTCCGATGAAGTGCGCAGCACCATGGCGCAGCTGAAGAAGGATTTCCCGCAAGGTGTGGATTACTCCATCGTCTACGACCCCACGGTCTTCGTGCGCGGCTCGATCGAGGCGGTGGCGCATACGCTGCTGGAAGCGATCCTGCTGGTCGTGCTGGTGGTGATCCTGTTCCTGCAGACCTGGCGCGCCTCGATCATCCCGCTGGTGGCGGTGCCGGTGTCGCTGATCGGCACGTTCGCGGTGATGTACCTGGCCGGCTTCTCGCTCAATGCCTTGAGCCTGTTCGGACTGGTGCTGGCGATCGGCATCGTGGTCGATGACGCGATCGTGGTGGTGGAAAACGTCGAGCGGCATATCGAACTGGGCGAGTCGCCACGCAACGCCACGCGCAAGGCGATGCACGAGGTCACCGGCCCGATCGTGGCGACCGCGCTGGTGCTGTGCGCGGTGTTCATCCCGACCGCCTTCGTCAGCGGCCTCACCGGCCAGTTCTATCGCCAGTTCGCGCTGACCATCGCGATCTCCACGGTGATCTCCGCGTTCAACTCGCTGACCCTGAGCCCGGCGCTCGCCGCCGTGCTGCTGAAGGGCCACGACGCGCCGAAGGACCGCCTCACCCGCGGCATCGATCGCGCCTTCGGCTGGCTGTTCCGCCCGTTCAACCGGATGTTCCATCGCGGTTCGGAGCGCTACGTCGGCGGCGTCAAGCGCATCGTCGGCAAGGGCAAGCTGGCGCTGGTGGTGTACGCCGGCCTGATCGCGCTGACCTGGTTCGGCTTCTCGCACGTGCCGACCGGCTTCGTGCCCGGCCAGGACAAGCAGTACCTGGTGGCGTTCGCGCAGCTGCCCGATGCGGCCTCGCTCGATCGTTCCGAGGGCGTGATCCAGCGGATGAGCTCGATCGCGCTGAAGCAGCCGGGCGTGGAACATGCCGTCGCGTTCCCCGGGCTGTCGATCAACGGCTTCACCAACTCGACCAACTCCGGCATCGTGTTCGTTACCCTGAAGCCGTTCGAGGAACGTCGCAGCGCGGATCTTTCGGCCGGCGCGATTGCCGGTGCGCTGAACCAGAAGTTCGGCGCGATCCAGGATGCCTACATCGCGGTGTTCCCGCCGCCGCCGGTGATGGGGCTGGGCACGATCGGCGGCTTCCGCCTGCAGATCGAGGATCGCAGCGACCGCGGCTTCGACGAGCTCTACAAGCAGACCCAGAACCTGATCGCGGCCAGCCGCAAGGAGCCCGCACTGGCCGGGCTGTTCTCCAGCTTCCAGGTCAGCGTGCCGCAGGTGGACGCCGACGTGGATCGCGAGAAGGCCAAGGCCGAAGGCGTGAACCTCGGTGACGTGTACCAGACCATGCAGGCTTACATGGGCTCGCTCTACGTCAACGACTTCAACCGTTTCGGACGCACCTACCAGGTGAATGTCTCGGCCGATCCGGCGTTCCGCCACACGCCCGAGGACATCCTGCAGCTGAAGACGCGCAACGCGCAGGGGCAGATGGTGCCGCTGGGCTCGTTCGTCACCGTGCAGCAAGGTGCCGGCCCGGACCGCGTGCAGCACTACAACGGCTATCCGACCGCCGAGATCAACGGCGGCCCCGCGCCCGGCTTCAGTTCCGGCCAGGCGCAGGCGGCGATGGAGAAGCTGGCCAAGGACAACCTGCCCAACGGCATGAGCTTCGAATGGACCGAGCTGACCTACCAGCAGATCCTCGCCGGCAACACCGCGATCCTGGTGTTCCCGCTGTGCGTGCTGCTGGTGTTCCTGGTGCTGTCGTCGCTGTACGAAAGCTGGTCGCTGCCGCTGGCGGTGATCCTGATCGTGCCGATGGTGCTGCTGTCCGCGATCGCCGGCGTGTGGTTGTCCGGCGGCGACAACAACATCTTCACCCAGATCGGCTTGATCGTGCTGGTCGGGCTGGCGTGCAAGAACGCGATCCTGATCGTCGAGTTCGCCCGCGAACGCCAGCATGAGGGCATGAGTCGCCATGACGCGGTGCTGGAGGCGGCCAGCTGCGATTGCGGCCGATCCTGATGACCTCGTTCGCCTTCATCATGGGCGTGGTGCCGCTGGTGACCTCGCATGGCGCCGGTGCCGAGATGCGTCACGCGATGGGCGTGGCGGTGTTCTCCGGCATGCTCGGCGTGACCATCTTCGGGCTGATCTACACGCCGCTGTTCTACGTCCTGATTCGCGCCCTGGTCGAACGCCGCGAGGCGCGCGCGGCCGAACGCGCCGCCGCGCATGCGCTGCCGGCGCTGGAGAACCACTGATGAAAACGCTACTGAAAATCGCCGCGCTCAGCGCGGCCCTGATCCTCGCCGGCTGTGCCAGCGTGGGACCGAACTATCACGCAGCGAAGATCGCCGCGCCGCAACTGCAGGGACTGGAGGCGGCGCAGGAGAACAACGCGCAGTTCCAGGCCGCGTGGTGGAAGCAGTTCAACGACCCCGTGCTGGACGCGTTGATCCAGCGTGCGGCGGCGAACAACCTGGACCTGCGCATCGCGGTGGCGCGCCTGCATGAGTCGCGGGCGCTGCTCAGCGGCAGCAAGGCCGACCAGTTGCCGACGATCGACACGGACGTGAACTACACCCGCAGCCGCGGCCAGCAGCCGGGCTTCAGCGACCAACGCAGCACCACGACAACCTACCAGGCCGGCTTCGATGCCTCGTGGGAACTGGATCTGTTCGGCGGCGTGCGCCGTTCGGTGGAGGCGGCCGGTGCCGATCTGGGCGCCAGCGAAGCCGCGTTGCGCGACGCCCAGGTCAGCCTGCTGGCCGAGGTCGCGCGCAACTATTTCGAGCTGCGCGGCAGTCAGCTGCGACTGGACATCGCCCAGCGCGACATCGACAACCAGCGCCAGACCGTGCACCTCACCGAAGTGCGCCAGCAGCTCGGCTCCGGCTCGGAACAGGACGTGGCCAGCGCCAGGGCACGTCTGGCCGCCGTGCAGGCGCAACTGCCGCTGCTGCAGACCCAGGCCAGCGCCAGCGAATACCGCCTGGCGGTGCTGCTCGGCGAACGTCCCGGCGAGCTCGACATCGACGTGTCGCCGAAGAGTTTCACCCCGATCGCGGCGAACCTGCCGATCGGCGATGCCGGTGACGTATTGTCGCGCCGTCCGGACGTCCAGATGGCCGAACGCGAATACGCCGCCGCCACCGCGCGCATCGGCGTGGCCAAGGCGGATTTCTTCCCGCACATCACGCTGGGCGGCTTCCTCGGTTTCCTGTCCGGCCGCAGCAATGATTTCGGCAGCCCGTCGACGCGCGCATGGTCGCTCGCGCCGAGCATCAGCTGGCCCGGTCTCAACGTGAAACGCGTGCGCGCGAACCTGCACGCCAGCGAGGCGCGTGCCGATGCGGCGCAAGCCAACTACCAGCGCAGCGTGCTGGAGGCGATCGAGGACATCGACAACGCGGTCAACGGCTTCAACCAGCAGCGCATCCGGGTCGACCATCTGATCGAGCAGGGCACGCAGAGCAAGCGCGCGGCCGACCTTGCCCGCGTCCGCTATCAGGAAGGTGCCACCGGCTTCCTCGAACTGCTCGACGCCGAACGTACCCAGCTCGCCGCCGAGGACGACCTGGCCCAGGCCGAGGCGGCGATCGACACCCGCGCCGTCGCGCTGTACAAGGCGCTCGGGGGCGGCTGGCAGGCGTGTGGCGATGAACACTGCAGCGCCGTCGCCCACGCCGATACCGCCATCGCGCCATGAGCCGGTCGGCCCGACGCGTACCGGCGACGGCCACCACGCCGGTCTATCGCGTGGCACTGGTCAGCGGCGCCAACCGCGGCCTCGGCTTCGAGGTGGCGCGCCAGCTCAGCGAGCGCGGCATGACCGTGCTGCTGGGCGCGCGCGATCTCGACAACGGCCTGCATGCGGCACGTCAGCTCGCCGGCGCGCCCGGCGAGGTGATCGCGGTGCAGCTCGATGTCACCCGCCAGGATCAGGTCGACACGCTGGTGCGCTGGATCGAGATCACCTACGGCCGGCTCGACGTGCTGGTCAACAACGCCGGCGCTTTCTACGACCCCGCCGCGCATCCCTCCGATACCGACATCGCACTGGTGCGCGATGCGATGGAAACGCACCTGTTCGGCAGCTGGCGCCTGTGCAGCGCGATGCTGCCGCTCATGCGCCGGCACCGCTACGGCCGCATCGTCAACGTTTCCAGCGGCTGCGGCGCAAGCAGCAACGACAGCGGCAGCTGCCCGGCGTATCGCGTTTCCAAGTCGGCGCTGAACACCTACACCCGCGCGCTGGCGAGCGAACTCGAAGGCAGCGGCATCCAGGTCAACGCGGTGTGCCCCGGCTGGGTCGCCACCGACATGGGCGGCCCCGGCGGCCGTCCGGTCCCCGCTGGCGCGGCAGGCATCGTCTGGGCCGCCTGCCTGCCGGAAGCGGTCACCGGCGGCTTCTTCCGCGACGGCCAGCGCATCGCCTGGTGATCACCGCGTTTCCGTCCTCGGAGCAAATCCACGTGAAACTTCTTCCCGACGCCGAACAACAACTCGCCATCGTCGATGCGCTCTATCGCTTCGGCGCCGGCCAGGATCTGCGCGATCGCACACTGTTCGAATCGGCCTTCGCCGAGCACGCCACGCTCGACTTCACCGCGCCGGCAAGTCGTCTTGGCGCTGAGATTCCCGTGTTCAAGGGCCGTCGGGCGATCGCCGACACCATCTTCGCGGCGATCGGCGAGCTCGACACCACCCACACCGTCACCAATCCGCGGGTGACTGCGTTCGATGGCACGCACGCGACGCTGTTCGCACTGGTCGAGGCGCAGCACCTGCCCCGCAAGGACCACTCCCGTCACCTGCTGCTCAAGCACATCTACACGATGGAACTGTCGCAGCACGATACACAGTGGCAGGTCGAGCGGATGCAGATCGACATGGTGTGGTTCGATGGTGATCCGACCGTGTTGTTTCCCGCGCCCGGGAGCTGATCATCGCTGGCCGGCGCCGCTGTGCTGCGAGTACAGCGCGTGCCAGCCGCCGTCGACGTAGACGAAGATGTCCGACGAGCGCACATCTTTGGCCGCGCCCCTGGCCGGGTCGTAGAACGACAGGATCGCGGTGTCGCCGTGGATCACCACCGACTTGCCGGACTTGTGCGTTTTCAACCATGCCTCGACCTTGCGTCGCTCGGCGTCGTTGCCGCGGTTCATCGCCGCGTGCGCCATGATCGCGGCCTTCGGATGCACCGCGCCGTCGGCACCGACGGAGCGGTACTCGGGCAGCAGCATGTTGTCGAGCCAGGCCGTATCGCCGGCGAGTTCGGCCTCCATCCAGTGCTGGTCGACCGCGATCACGGCCGCCTCGGTCTTGCCGGTTTCGTCGACGCCGGCCGCATTCGCGGCGGAGGTCGCCGCGATGATCGTCTCGGCCGCCAGCACCAGCACGGCGAGACACGCCATGCCGACTTGAAAGATGTGTTGCCTGCGCATGTCGCTGCCCTCGTGATCGGCGGGTTTGCCGCCGATCCACGTTGCCGGGCCGGACGGACGGCCGCATCGTTCCGGTGACAAGCGTCCGTGGCGGCGTGACAAGCGGGCGGAATACCGCGACCGGCGGCGCCCGGACCGGCCGCGGCAGTGGCGGCCCTGCCACGTCGGATCACGCGTTATCGGTGCCGCATCGCGTCCCGGCCGGCTGCGTGGATGCGGATGCCGTTCGTCACCCGCTTTGCGCCGGTCGTCACACGATCCGCGACGACGCCGCGGTGGCGCGCGATCCTGCGCCGACCATCCACCGCGATGCCGCCGCGCCGGCGGCGAGGACCGTGCCATGCGCTTGTCGACCACCGTCATGATCGCCGCGTATCTGTTCGCTGCCGCCGCGCGCGCCACGCCGCCTGCACCGGCGATCTTCGCGCCGGACAGCATTGCCGGCGACGCCGATGATGGCGCGGCCGCGTTCACCCCGGACGGCGCGACGGTGGTTTTCATGCGCGGCACCGACAGTTTCACCCTGGTGGAATCGCATCGCCGGGGCAGTCGCTGGTCGACGCCGAAGGCCGCATCGTTCTCGGGGCGGTGGCGCGATCTCGATCCGGCGATGGCACCGGATGGTTCGTTCCTGATGTTCGTCTCGAACCGGCCGGCCGTACCCGGCGGTCAGCCGATCGATGCGGTCCATGCCGGCCAGCGCCGCGCCGGCCAGGGCATGAACCTGTGGCGGGTGGATCGCCGCGGCGACGGCTGGGGCACGCCGGTGCGCCTGCCCGGCATCGTCAACCACTGCTCGATGACGTTCGCGCCGAGCGTCGCCGCCGACGGCAGCGTCTATTTCATCGGCTGCGCCGCGCCGGACGACAGCCTGCGGCTGATGCGCGCGACGTACCGCGACGGCCACTACCAGGCACCGTACGTGGTGAAGCTGGGCGATGCGGACGCGCCGATCCGCGACCCGGCGATCGCGCCCGACCGCTCCTTCATCGTGGTGGCGACGAAGCGCGCGGCGCAGCAGCCGTATCGCCTCGCGATCGCGTTCCACACGGCTGCCGGCTGGAGCGCGCTGCGCGATCTCGGCGACAGCGTCAACGGCGGCAAGCACAGCATGGGCGCCCAGCTCGGCCCCGACCATCGCACGCTGTATTTCTACAGCGACCGCCGCCTGCCGCCATCCGATCCACGCGCGGCGGCGGCGTGGAACAACGGCGACGACCACATCTGGCAGGTGTCGCTGGCACCGTGGCTGGATGCGCACGCCGGCCCGCGCCACTGACGATCTGCCGATTCGCTTCCCATTTCCTGACAGGAGCACTTCGATGCGTTGCCCTTTCCTTTTACCGATCCTCACCCTGATCCTGGGCAGCTCCATCGGCGCCGCAACGGCGCAGACGGCCGCAGCCATCCCGTCACCCCCTGCCGCCGGACCGTGGACGATGGCGCATGACGCCTCGCCCGCATTCACCCCGGACGGGAACACAGTGGTGTTTGCCCGCGGCAGTGGCGCGACGCGGCGGCTGTATACAGCGCATCGCCACGGCCATGCCTGGTCGGCGGCGCAGCGCATGGCACTCTCGAATCGCTGGATGGATCTGGAACCGGCCATGGCACCGGACGGCCGCTACCTGGTGTTCATCTCCAACCGACCGGCGAGCGACGGGGGCAAGGCACTGGACGGCAACTGGGGCGGGCAGGCGTGGCCGGGCCGCGGCGGCAACCTGTGGCGGGTGGATCGCGTGGGCGACGGTTGGGGTACGCCGGTGCGCCTGCCCGATAGCGCGAACACCAGCAGCACGACCTTCTCGCCCGCCGTGGCACAGGATGGCAGCATCTATTTCATGCGCGCGAATCCCGCCGACGGCAGCTTCCGCCTCTACCGCAGCAGCCTCGCGCACGGCCATTACCAGCCGGCGCAGGCGCTGGCGCTGGGCACCGGCGCGGGCCTGTCGGACTTCGACCCCGCCGTGGCGCCGGACCAGTCCTTCCTGGTGTTCAGCTCGGACCGCCCGCCGACGCCCGCGAACGGCAACGACCTGTTCATCGCCTTCGCCGTGCCCGGCGGCTGGAGCGCACCGTTGGATCTGGGCCTGGCCGGCAACGAGGCGCGGCTGGGCGCGGATCGCACGACGTTGTACTACACCGCTCCCGATCACCGCATCCATCGCGTGTCGCTGGCGCCCTGGCTGCAGCATCGACCGGCGCGCTGAAGGATGGTGACTGTTCAGCGCCTCAAGCCGCCCACGGCGCGGGCACCGGCGCCGAGCGTCGAGGCAACGCGGGGGCGGTTGCGCCGGACTTGCGATGGAGAAAAGCTGCCGAAACGGTTCGGGGATGCGAGCGTCGAAACATGGCCTCCAGCACTGTTGCGCGCCGCGACTCGGCCGCACACTGTGACGTCACACGTCACCGCCAACTCTCCAGGAGTCCACATGGCCACTCGGGAAATCGTCGAGCTTCAGCGTATCTTCCTGTCGCGACTCGACACCCTCGATCACATCCTCGACGTCGGTGAAAAACACCTCGCCGATCTCGGCGCCGCGCTGCAGGAACGCCTTGCGCCGGACATGTTCCCGCTCGGCACCCAGATCGCCTTTGCGTGCAACCAGCCACGCGGCTTCTCGCAATGGTGCGCCGGCGAGCCGGTGGAGAATCTGGCGACGGAGGTCGACTCCGTGGCACTGGCACGCTCGCATATCCGCCAGACCGGGGAACTCGTTTCCGGTATTCGTGCCGGCGACGAAAAGCTCGACGAGATCAAGCGCATCGGGCTTGGCCCCGGCAGATACTGCGAGCTGCCCGGCCGACAATACGTGAGCGATTACCTTTTGCCGAACCTGTACTTCCACGTCACCACCACATACGCCATCTTGCGCAAGCTCGGCGTGCCGCTGGGCAAAGCCGATTACATGAGTTTCCTGTCTTCCCACGCAAAGATCGACGGCAATGCCTGACCGGTCGCTCACGCCGGAATCGATTCCTCATGGCACGCCTTGCAGTTGAACACCGAAGTCAGAGGATTTCCGCATGCAGAACACGTACAAAGGCTCGTGTCACTGTGGCCGCGTCACATTCGCACTTCGGGCGGAGGCCGGAGCCATTCCCGCAGCCGTCGTCGAGTGCAATTGCTCCGTCTGCAGTCGGAAGGGAGCCCTCTGGTTCGGCACCGATGATGCGCACTTCGAGATCCTGACCGGCGAGGATGATCTGGTTCTCTATCAGTTCGGCACCATGACGGCGAAGCACTACTCATGCCGTCATTGCGGCATCAGTACGTTCAGTCGTCCTCGTATTGCCCCAGGCTCCTGGGTCGTCAATGTTCGCTGCGTGGATGGCATCGACCTTCCATCGCTGAAGATTCATGCGTTTGACGGCCAGAACTGGGAACAATCCGCACAACGCTTCATGCAGAGCCGTGCATAGGGCGCGGTCTGTCATTTCATTCAAGCGAACGGCTACGCTGCCGCTCGATTCCAACGTCCAGACCACCGAATGCGTACTTTCAGCACCAACGCACATATAGCGGCCCCGGCGAAGTCCGTTTGGCCATTCCTGTGCGCCGTGTCTTCATGGCCGGCGTGGTTGTCGACCTTCTCGGTCGTCGAGCCCGTCAGCGGAAACGCGTTCGGGGTCGGTGCGCGGTTCCGTGTCGTGCAGCCCGGACTTCGCCCGGCTACGTGGGAAGTCACTTCCATCGAGCCAGGACGCAGCTTCGCATGGCGATCCAGCTCATGGGGCCTCGCCATGCTGGCAAGCCACGCCATCGAGCCGCTTGATGCGTCGAACTGCACGCTCACCCTCGAGTTCACGTTCTCGGGAATCCTGAGCGGGCTTGTCGCGCATTTCGCCGATGCCTTGACCCGACGGTACATGGCCACCGAATGTCAGACGTTCAAAAAGCTGGCCGAGACTGCTCATGCTGGCGCCTCGGTCTGACTCCATGCAGCGAAAGGCCTCCGGCGGGCCGCCGCTGATCGCAAGGGTTGGCCGGTCGGAAACCCCACCGCCGGCACGGGAGCACCGCATGACCGACCAAGACGTCCCGCACCGGCAACGACTTGCCCTGGCGTTCGGCTTCTGGACGCTGCTGGCATTGTCCTATGCGCTGAGCAGCGGACTGGCCGCGATCAGCGAGGGTTACCCGCCCGGCTGGTTGCGCGCGCTCAGCTGGAACCTCGGCAACTTCTGGTTGTGGATGGCGCTGGTGCCGCTGGTGGGCTGGCTGGGCCGCGAGGGCGCGGGCGGCGGCTGGCGTCGCTTCTGTCTGGTGCACATACCGGGCGCGCTGGCGGTGGCGCTGCTGCAGATGCTGGCGCACCTGGTGGTGTTCTGGTACCTGAGCGGGCCCGGGCGCATGCCGGTGCACACGCTTGGCCAGTACCTGCGCATGGAGTTCGCCTACAGCTACCACCTCGCCGTACTCACCTACTGGGTGATCCTGACCGTGCTGCGCGGGATGGAATCGCGCCGGCACCTGCGCGACGAGCGCCTGCGCAGCACGCAGCTGGAGACGCAACTGGCGCAGTCGCAACTGCAGGCGCTGCGCATGCAGCTGCAGCCGCACTTCCTGTTCAACACGCTCAACGCGATCTCGGCACTGGCGCTGGCCGACCCGCTGCAGGCGCGGCTGATGATCGCGCGGCTCAGCGACTTCCTGCGATTGACGCTGGAAGAACGCCACGCGCCGCAGGTGCCGCTGTCGCGCGAACTGGAATTTCTCACCTGCTATCTCGGCATCCAGCAGGTGCGCTTCCAGGACCGGCTCAGCACGCAACTCGATGTGGACGACGACACGCTGGCCGCGACCGTGCCGAACCTGATCCTGCAGCCGCTGGTGGAGAACGCGCTGCGCCACGGCCTGCAGGACAAGCCCGGCGCCGGCACACTGCGCATTTCCACGCGCCGCGATGGTGACCACCTGCAGCTGCGCGTGGACGACGACGGCCTCGGCCTGCCGAGCGCCGGCACCGCCGAAGGCATCGGCCTGGGCAATACGCGCTCGCGCCTGCGCATGCTGTTCGGCGACGCGGCACAACTCGAACTCAGCCCGATCCCCGGCGGCGGCACGCGCGCCGAAGTGCGCCTGCCGTTCGCCGAGCACGTCGCATGAACGCCCCGCGCCTGCGCACCGTGCTGGTCGACGACGAAGTGCTCGCACGCCTCGCGCTGCGCCAGGCACTGGCCAGCCACCCCGAAGTGGACATCGTCGGCGAATGCGGCAACGCCGCCGAGGCGATGCAGGCCGTGCGCGCATTGCGCCCCGACCTGCTGTTCCTGGACATCCAGATGCCCGGCATGGACGGCTTCGAACTGCTGCACGAACTGGCCCCCGACCGCCTGCCCCTGGTGGTCTTCGCCACCGCCTTCGCCGAACACGCGCTGCAGGCGTTCGACGCCATGGCGCTGGACTACGTGCTCAAACCGATCGAGCAGAGCCGCTTCGACCAGGCGATGGCGCGGGTGAACCAGCACTGGCTGGGCCTGCACGCCGGCACCGACGCAGCGACCGCCGTGGCACCCGCCAATGGCTGCGTGCAGCGCCTCAGCGTGCGCCACGGCGAGCACATCCGCGTACTCGCCGTCGACGACATCGACTGGATCCGCGCCGACGGCAACTACCTGCACATCCACGTCGGCCCGGTGCGCTACCTGCACCGCGACACCCTGCGCCACGTGCTGGCGCAACTCGACCCGACGCGCTTCCTGCGCATCCACCGCGGCACCCTGGTCAACCTGGCGCGCGTGCGCGAAGTGCATCCGCTGTTCAAGGGCGGTGCGGAAATCGTGCTGCACGACGGCACCAGACTCGATCTGAGTCGGCGCTTCCGTGCCGGGGCGCGCAGCGTTCTTGGCTTGCCTTGAAGAGCCGCGAGCAGACTCGCTGAACTACCCTGCGCCAGGGCGCGCGTCGGGCCGGAGGTTGGGGTAGATCTCAGCAGCGCCTTGCGGAAGTGGTGCGCGAAGCCCCGTCGTCGAGTTCGAACGGCTGGCTACCCGCTGGCGGCCGATGGGTCTCGGCGATCTGGTCGGTGTAGCCGTAATCGTCGACGGAGTCGCGGCAGCGGATCTGCGTCAGACGGCCAGCCATAGCAGTTCAACGGGACGTGTCGCGCAAGTCTGCAACGTTCTGGGGTCGCAGCGGTCAGCATCGGCACCGCAGTCGCAGCATGCGCGGGACCTGCGGCACGGCCATGGCAGCGAGACGTGTGAGCTAGTCTCGATCACCAGCGGCCATGCCGTCACCGGGCAGGCGGCTGACGCGCACGAACCGCCTGCCATGCGATGGCGGGCGCCGGAGATCCCGGGGCCGGTGCGACCTCCGGTCCGGTGGATGCGGATTGCCTGACCCAAGCTCGGGAACCGCAGGTCAAAGGTGCTGCACTTTCTCTCCATCTGAAGGTCAATGCAGATCTCCGGCGTTCCCGCGCCTTCAAGATCAGGACATCTGCAGATGGAACCCAAGTCGCTGCACATACGAAAGCTGGAGCAGGCCGAGCTGGCATGGGCGAACGAGCGCTATGCCGAGGTCGATTTTCTGCCGTCGACGGCCGCCGACTTCGTGGCGGTCGTCGTCATTGACGGCGAGCGTGCTGCGCTGGGACGGGTGACCGGCCTCGGAAACGAGGTCGGCGAGCTTGGCGGCATGTACGTCTTCCCGAGATTCAGGGGCCTCGGGATTGCCAAGCGCCTGGTCGACCATCTCGTTGCAGAGTGCGGCATCGACACTTTATTCTGCCTGCCCTTCGAGCCGTTGCTGCATCTTTACGCCTCGTCGGGATTTTCGCTTCATCCTGGTGGAGAGGGTGTTCCCGAGCGCATCGCGCACAAACATGCGTGGTGCAACTCGCATTACCCGGAACCGGTGTTGCTCATGTTTCGCGGCACCGGCGCCGCCATCCAGCCATCCATCCAGGCCGACGCCGCTTCGCGGAATGGCTGAATCCAGACGCCAGGTATTCGATGACCGACTTCCCCACGATCGACACCGACCGGTTGCTCCTGCGCGAGATCGTTGCCTCCGATGCACCCGCGCTGCTTGCGATTCACGGTGATGCGCAGGCCATGCGCTGGTTCGGCAGCGACCCGCTCACGAAGCTGGAGCAGGCGGAGAAGCTGATCGAGACGTTTGCAAGTTGGCGTCACCTGCCAAACCCGGGGGTGCGCTGGGGTATCCAGAGCAAGCTCGACGGCGCACTTGTCGGGACGTGCGGGTTGTTCAAATGGAATCGGGGCTGGAAGAATTGCATCATCGGGTACGAGCTTGCCGCGGCCGCGTGGGGCAGCGGGTTCATGACCGAGGCGCTATCGGCCGCCCTGGCGTGGGGCTTCATGCACATGGAACTTCATCGCGTCGAAGCGCAGATTCATCCGGAGAATGCGGCGTCCATCAGACTGGTCCGCAATCTCGGCTTCGTCCAGGAAGGGCGCTTGCGCGAGGCCGGGTTCTGGCACGGCCAGCATCACGACCTGCTGTTGTTTGCCCTGCTCCGCCGAGAGTGCCTGGTTGCTCCGTCGAACGATGCCGTTTCGGGCTGTGCCTGAAGCGAGCGCCCAGTCGATCGAATGTTCCCCCGGCTCGCGCGTGCGGCCGGCATGGGCCTGGACGCCGTTCGCCTTTGCCCGCAAAACGTCAGCTTCGTGCCCGTTGCGCGACACGCGAACGGCTCACTCTGACGCGTCCCACCAGAAGGATTTCCCCATGCGTCTATTGATAGCAGCGACCCTGGCTTCATGCCTGATCGCGCCGACCGCCTTTGCGCAACTGCAATCTTCGGAGCAGGCAACCATTGCGCGTCATTCCTCGTGGACTGCTCCACAACAACCGTTTCGCATCCATGGGAATACCTGGTATGTCGGCCCTCACGGCCTCTCCGTGTTGCTTGTCACGTCACCCACCGGCCATGTGCTGATCGATGGCGGCGTGCCGGCAGATGCGGCCCTGATCGAAGCAAACATCCGCAAGCTCGGCTTCGATTTGCGCGATATCAAATGGATCCTCAATTCGCATGCCCACTTCGACCACGCTGGCGGACTGGCGCAGATCGCGCGTGACACCGGCGCCCGGGTGATCACCAGCGCGGCGGACGCCCCTTTGCTGGCCCGCGGCGGTCGGGGCGATCCGCAATACGGCGACAGCTTTCCGTTTTCGCCGGTACACGTGGCGCGCAAGGTGGCCGATGGGGAAAGCCTGCACCTGGGCGATCTGGTATTCACTGCGCACTTGACGCCCGGGCATACCAAGGGCAACACGACCTGGACGTGGACGTCCTGCGAGGGCACACGTTGTCTGCACATGGTCGATATCGGGAGCCTGTCGGCGCCTGATTACAAACTGATCGGCAACCCGAAGTACCCGGACATCGTCGAGGATTTCGAACACAGCTTCGCCATGGTCGGCGCGCTGCCTTGCGACATCGCACTCAACCCGCACCCGGAAGCGGTGGACTTCTGGGAACGCGTGGCCAGGCGCGAGCAAGGCGATGCGGATGCGCTGATCGATTCCAACGGCTGCCATGCCTACGCCGAGGCCGCACGCAAAAGCTTCGAGGCACAGCTGGCGAAGCAACGCGCGGGTGCCGGTTCGGCTGGCGGCGAGGCTTCTCGATCTGCAAAGCCTTAGCGGCGACGTCGGGCGCCTCGATTTTCGCAAACGGCTAACCGCTTGCCCCGCATCGACGACCGCTGGTCACAGCGAGTCTCCGCTCATCACAAAGCGGCGGCGATGCCCCGACGCCGCTGCGCAGACTCGGCCACCATCGTCGCGTCGAGAACATGCATGGCCCCCCGTTCGATCAACCTGCTCTCCTGCAGTCTCGCCGCGTTGCTCCTGTGCGGCATCGGCAGTGTCCACGCCGCCGACATGGCGCCCGCCGCGCCGGAGGTCTTCGCGCCCGGCGTCATCTCCGGCCCGTCCGGCGTGGACTGCCTGACCTTTGCCCCCGACGGCAACACCGTCTACTTCGACCAGCAGGCGCGCTGGAACGGTTTCATCATGGAATCGCACCGGGTCGGCAACAGCTGGAGCGCACCGCAAATCGCGCCGTTCTCCGGCCAATGGCAGGATCACGATCCGGCGATGGCGCCGGACGGTTCGTTCCTGGTGTACACCTCCAACCGCGCCGACGTGGCCGCCGGGCCGGCGCTGCACGGCGGCCACCTGTGGCGGGTCGACCGGCGCGGTGACGGCTGGGGCGAGCCGGTGCGGCTGCCCGAGGTGGTGAACGATGCGCCGGGCATCTATGCGCCCAGCGTGGCGGCCAATGGCGACGTGTACTACCAGCGGCGCGACGAAGCCACGCACGAGTTCCATCTCTACCGCACGGCCTGGCGCGGTGGCCATTACCAGGCACCGCAACGGCTGGTGCTGGGCGATCCTTCGGCACACCAGCTGGACCCGGCGATCGCGCCGGATCAGTCGTTCATCGTGTTCGACGCCAACTATGCCGGCAAGGACCAGCCCGACCGCCTGTACATCGCCTTCCGCGATGGCGACGGCTGGAGCGCGCCGATCGACCTCGGCGATGCGGTGAACCACTACGAGCCCTGGGGTTCGCACCTGGGTCCGGACGGCCGCACGCTTTACTTCACCAGCAACTTCACGGCCAGGGTCAACTACCCGCGCACGCCGGCGCAGGCGCGCGCGGATCTGGCGCGCATGCGCGCGTGGGACAACGGCACCGACCACATCTGGCGCGTGTCGCTGGCGCCATGGCTGGATGCGCATCGCCCGCGGTGACCGCAGGGCCAGACCCCCACTCTTCCATCAGGAGAACCCATGACACCACGCCACCTCGCGCTGGCCGCCAGCCTCGCGATCACGCTCGCCGCGTCGACGGCCCGAGCCGGTGACCTGCTCGGGCCGGGCATCGTTTCCACCGGCCTGCAGGAAACCTCGGTCGCGCTGACGCCGGACGGCCAGACGCTTTACTTCATGCGCTCGGATTTCGCCGAGGCCGACGACACCATCCTGGTTTCACGACGCGAAGGCAGTCGCTGGTCGGCACCACAGGTAGCCGCGTTCTCCGGTCAATGGCACGACTCCGAACCGACGCTGTCGCCCGACGGCAAGCGCCTGTACTTCGTCTCCAACCGTCCACCGCGCGCGGGCGCGGCGCCGGTGACGGCCGAGATGAACGGGCGGCGTTTCACCGGCACCAACCTCTGGTACGTCGCGCGGCAACCGGATGGCAGATGGGGTGCGCCGGTCCACGTCGATGGCGCACTCAACGACGGCGCAATGATCTACAACCCTTCGGTGGCGGCGAACGGCGACATCTATTTTTCGGCGCATCGCGCGGATTCCGGCAAGGCGTACCAGATCTACGTGGCGCGCGATCACGGCCATGCCGTGCCCGAGCGGCTGCCGCTGGGCGACATGGCGCGCAACCGCATGGACCCGGCGGTGGATCCGGCCGGGCGCTTCCTGCTCTACGCCGGCAACGAGGGCGACGCGCTGGGCAGTGCCGACATCTACATCGCGTTCCGCCAGCCGGACGGCGGCTGGGGCAAACCCGAGCACCTGGGCGGCGACGTCAACAGCCGTGTGCTGGAGAACGCGCCGTCGCTGGGTCCGGCGTTCGGCGAATTGTTCGTGTCGAGCGCACGCCGCGACGAGGTGTCCTTTCCAAAAACCCGCGACGACGCGGCCAGCTTGCAGCAACGCCTGCAGTCGCCGCTGAACGGCTCGCGCAATCTCTGGCGCTTCGACATCTCCGCCGTGCTGCGCGCGCACGGCATCCTGCCGTTGGCGCGCCATGACGCTTCCGCGGGAAAGCCGGCATGAAGTCCCTGCTTGCGATCTTGCTGGCCGCCGCGCCGACGCTCGCCATCGCCAGCGCGACCGACGCGTACCTGACACCGGTTTTCCACAAGGGTGCGCAGCTCGACAACGTGTTTTCGCGCACCATTGCCTACCGCGCCGCCGGCTACGACGAGAACGTGCGACGGGTCAGCGGCAGCGCCAGCTATCAGGTGCTCGATGGATCCACGGCGACGCCGCGCTTGCGCATCGACTACCGCTACGACGGCCTGCAGCAGGGCAGCGGCACGGTCGAATTTCGCGATCACGGTGCGACCTCCTGCTTCAACGGCAAGTGCACGCCGAACACCGACGCCAGCGGGCTGGCCTGGAACCCGCGCCTGTGGGGCACGCCGCCGGCGACGCTGCGGGTCGGCCAGAGCTGGAACGTGGAGATCGCCGCGCCGTGGGAACTCGGTCCGGCCGGCACGCAGAAGGTCACGGTGATCGCACTCGACCCGTCCAGCCGACGCGTCACCCTGCGGCGCGAAGGCAGCGGTGACGGTGCCTACCTCGACGACAAGCTGCAGACCACGCTGACCCGCGACGGCCAGACCTGGCCGGTCACCGTGCAGCCCGGGCGCTCGCACTGGTACGGCTACACCACCTTCCGCGCCGGCGTGGTGGTCGGCGACGAGCTGATGGTCGAGCGACCGGTGACCCTGGTTTCGGACAAGCTCGGGCACATCGCCGCCAGCCAGCGCGAATACATCCTGCTCAACGCGATGCCGGTGCTGCCGCAGGCCGCGCGGGCGGATCGCGAAGCGGGGCGCTGAGTGTGTTGCGAGGATGGCCTGCATGGCTGATGCTGGCCGCGGCCGGCTCTGGCCCGGTGCATGCCGACAGCGCGAACCGGACGATGGCCCCGCCGTCGCGATCGTCCGGCCCGCGCGTGGTGCTGGCCGACGCGCTCGCCGCGATGGGCGGCCGCCCGCTGCTGACCGGACTGCACAGCATGCGGCTGACGCTGCGCACGGTGGCTTATCGCATCGACGATTCGGAGCGTGCCGACGGACCTTACTGGCTGACCGTCGGCCTGGATCAGGAATGGCGCGACGAAAGCGGCGGCCGCTGGCGCCGCGAGTCGGACGAAGCGTCGGCGCAGTGGCCGCTACACAGCATCACCGTCAACGACGGTCGGATGGTCGCGCGCGGCAGCCGCTGGCGCGGCGACTGGTACTGGTCGGGCAACAAGCCTTCGCTGCGCGACGCGTTGGCGCTGGCACCGGAGCGCCTGCTGCTGACCGCGACTGCCGCGACCGACCTGGTGCGCCTGCCCGACCGGAAGCTGCACGCGCAAATGCAGCAGGTGCTCGGCTTTCACTGGCGCGGTCACGCGCTGCGCCTCTATCTCGATGCCAACCTGCACCTGCCGTCGCGGCTCGAGTTGGACGGCGCCGCCAGCGGCAGCCGCAGCGGCGTCATGCTGGGCGATATCGCGTGGCGCACCGACTACCTGTTCTACAAGCGCCAGCCCGATGGCCTGGTCTATCCGTTCCAGTGGAACCTGTCGCGCAACGGCCAGCCGTACCTGACCACCGTGGTCACTGCGCTGGCGGAAAACGCGGCCGCGCCGGCGGCCGGCTACCGGATACCCGCCGCCGCGCTCGACACGACCGCGATTCTCCACGCCGGAAGCTATGGCAGCGCACCGCTCACCGCGCCGGCACAGCGCGATGTGCTGCAGCCGCTGGCGAAGAACGTCTGGCTGATCGCGGGATCGTGGAATGTGCTGGTGGTACGCCAGAGCGACGGCCTGGTGGTGATCGAGGCACCCGAATCATCCGCGCATTCGGCGCGTGTGCTTGAGCTGCTGGCCCGGCGTTTTCCGGCGGTGCCGGTGAAGGCGCTGGTGTCGAGCACGGATTCGCTGTGGCACATTGCCGGCATCCGCACCTATGTGGCGCACGGCATTCCGATCTATGCGCTGGATGCGAACCTGGCTCGGCTACGCCAGGAAATCACCGCACCACATCGGCGCGATCCCGACGAACTGGCGCAGCACCCGCGCCGCGCAAGACTGACGGGTGTCTCCGGGCGGGTCCGGATCGGCAGCGGGAGCAACCGCATCGAGCTGTATCCGATCCGGGGCCATGGCGACGAGCGCATGGTGATGGTCTACCTGCCCGGCGCGCAGCTGCTGTACGGCAGTTCGAACGACATCGGCACGGGCCAACCACCACGGGCCACGTTCAACGCATTCGAACTGGTATCGCGGGTCGATGCGCTGCACCTGCCGGTGCGCGATTACGTGGCGATACACACCCCGAAGATGGCGTGGTCGGCATTTCGCGAGATCGCCCTGGGCCAGCCGCCGCTGTCCAGCGAATGAGGCTGGAGCCTCGCGAAGGGAACCCACGTTCCGTGGCTTCTTCTATCAGCGCTGCACGATGTGCGCGAACCACTCCCAGCCACGCACGCGTTCGGTGATCAGCTTGGTGCAGGTCAGCATCGGCACCGCCAGCAGCGCGCCGGGGATGCCCCACAGCCAGCCCCAGATCAACAGCCACAACAGGATCGCGATCGGGCTCAGGCGCATGCTGGCGCCCTGGATGAACGGGGTGATCAGGTTGCCTTCCACCGCCGTGATGCCGGCGAAGGTGAGCACCGGCAAAAACACCTCGAGAGTGGCGTCGTTCGCATAGAGCATGCACACCACCGCCAGCACGGTGGTGGTGACGATCGCGCCGACGTAGGGAATGAAGTTGGCGAACATCGCCACCGCGCCCCACAGCAGCGGGTCGGGCACCTTGTACAACCACAGCATGCAGGCGGTGATCGCGCCAAGGCTGGCGTTGATCAGCAGCGCGGTGAGCAGGTAGCGCGACACCTCGGTCTGGATGCCGCGCACGATGGTCACCGCATGTCGCTTGTAGGCGAAGCTCGGGGTGATCTCCACCAGCCGGCGCAGCATCGAGTCGCCGTAGATCAGGAAGAAGAACACCAGCAGCAGCACGCTGAGCACCGCGGCGAGCACCTTCGGCGCGGTCGAGACCACATCCCAGGCGCTGATCGAGATCGGCGTGGATTGTGGCGTGGTCGCGCGGCTGGTACCGCTGACCAGGGTCTGGGTGGCGCGGTTGGCCGCCTCCAGCGGCCTGGTGAAGCTGCGCAGTTTCGGCACGAAGCTGCGGATCGCGGTGGGTGCGCCATGGAACCAGCCGATCGCCGGTTGCGCCAGCAGGCCCACGCCACCGCCGATGCCCACGATCAGGCCGATCATCAGCACACTGGCGGTCAGCCATCGCGGCAGGCGGATGCGTGTGCCGAAGGCGACGATCGGATTCAGCGCCAGCCCGATGAACGCGGCCAGCACCAGCGGGATGAGCAAGGCCTTGGTCAGGGTGATGGTGTACATCAGCGCCAGCAGTATCAGCGCATTCAGCACCATGCGAATCGCGCGCAAGTGACGGCGCGTTGCGCGGCCGGTGTTCAACCGGCGCGTTGCCATCGGCTGCGGCGACTCTTCGGATGCGGTCGATGGCGGCGACGCTTCACCGAGCAGGACCGCCGCCACGCTGTCGTCCGCCACGGCGTCCACGGGCGCCGGGTCTTTCTCGGATTCGCTCATGCCAGGTCGCCGTCGTCCCGTTCGTCGGCGCCGGGGTGACGGTCGACACCGGCCACTCCCAGCTCGGCCACCAGTCGCGTACCCCAGGCGACCGCTTCGGCCAGGCCGCCGCCAAGGAGACTGCCCAATCCCGGAACCCGCAACGGGTGCACGTTGAGGCTGCCCAGCACGAAGCCCGCGCCAGCCGCCGTACCCACCGTGGTCAGCGGATAGTCGCGGCCGCGTGCCAGCAGGGCTGCAGCCGGGATGCTCAATTCGCGGCGCACGGCGCGCACACGCCGTTGCGCTTCCTGCACGTTGGCGACCTGTTTCCTCACGCTCATGGGCGATGCTCCCCTTCGGTGCGCCGAGCGACTGAAGCTTCGACGTCGGCTTCGGCTTTGTGCAAGGTGTCACGCATCATGGCATGCCATTCGCCGCGCGTGGCGGGCAGGCTCATCCAGTGCATGCAGCGTCGGAACAGCGCGATCGCACCGAGCAGAAACAGCACCTGCAGCACGGCCAGCGCCAGCAGGGCCCACGTCCACGAACCGAGCCACGAGGCCAGCAACACGCCGATCAGGCCGAGCACGGTAAGCCCGAAGCCAACCCCGGCCACCGTGGCGGCCAGTCCCGCCAGCAGCATCCATGAGATCGCGCTGCGCGCCAGTCCCAGTTCCGCCGCCAGCAGATGCAACTGCGCGCCGAACAGTCGCTTGACCGCCCGGCCAAGCTGGCCGATCTCCATCAGCAACCCAGACGAAGACGGCGCCGGATCCGGCGCCGTCGCTTCGCGAGGTGGCTCGCCCTGATTGTGCATCCCCGGCTCCCGCGTCGTATGGCTCAACGCCGCAGGATGCGGCCGAGCAACCAGCCGGCACCCAGCGCGATGGCCACCGACTGTACCGGTTTCTCGCGGACGTAATCGCGTGCCTGCTCCAGCCATGCATCGGCGCGATCCATCGTTTCGTCATAGACCTCGCGGCTGCGTTCGCTGACGTGGGCGGCCTTGTCGCTGGCCTTGTGGGCGGCGCCGGCAGCCTTGTCGGTGGCGCGATGCAGCCCTTCCTCGACGGTGTCGGCCGCGCGATCCACCGTTTCCTTGGTGCTGGCCACCGCACTGGAAGTGGCCTGCTTGATCCGCTCGGCACGCTCGTCGATGTGACTGCCGAGGGGCTGTTCGGGGCTTTCGATGGGCTTGTTCATTACTCAACTCCGGAAAAATCTCAGTTGGCGCCGCCGTGTCTGCAGAGCCGTTCGTTACCTGGCACGGCGAAAGAACGCAATGATCGCGAGGATCAGGAATACCACGAAAAGGATCTTCGCAATGCCGGCCGCGGCGCCGGCGATACCGCCAAAACCGAGTACGGCCGCGATGATCGCGATGACCAGGAAAACCAGCGCGTAGTGAAGCATGGTGCTTCCTCCATGTAGTGGTGACGGCGGCGGCCGGTCAGCCGCGTGCGGTCATTCACCCATAGCGCGCGCCATGCGAGCGTGAAGAGAGTCGGTGCCTGCGTGCACGCGGCACCGACGTTTGCGCCGGCGTTCGTTCAGGCGGCGACGGCGGGGTTGAGGCTGAAGGTGCCGATCAGCTCGGCCTCGTCCAGCACATGGCCGACCATCGCCGCACGCAATTCCGCCAGCGAAAAGCCCTTGATCAAGGGCAGCGACGCCACGTCGAGCGCGTGAATCCTGAAGTGGTAGTGGTGCAGCAGCGCGTCGTTCCATGGCGGGCACGGGCCGTCATAGCCGAGATATTCACCGCTCATCTCCGAATCACCGGCAAACCAGCCGGTGAAGTCGTTGACCCCCTGCACGCTGCCCGGCGGCCCGAACGGCTCGCGCTTGCCGCGCGGCGTGACTTCGTCGCTGCAGGCACCGGCGCCCAGCTCGCCGCACTCGGCCGGGATGTTCGCCATCAGCCAGTGCACGAACTCGACCCGCGGCAAGTCCGCCGGCACCGTGCGCCCCTGCTTGTTCACGTCGTCGCCGCGGCTGGGCACGTCGGTATCGATGCAGGTCAGCACGAACGAGCGCGTGGCGGACGGTGCGTTTTTCCACGCCAGATGCGGGCTGTGGTTGTCGGACAGCGCGAACGGATCGGCGCGCTTGCCGAAGGTGAACGTGGCGGGGATCGGCTGGTCGTTCTCGAAATTGTCGCTGCGCAATTGCATGACGTGTCTCCGCTCGGGTTGCATGGTGCGTTTGAAGTGCAGGAACGACGCGGACCTCACGGCTTGTAAGTCACCCGATACACCGCTCCGGCCAGGTCATCGCTGACCAGCAGGCTGCCATCGGGCAGCGGTTGCACGTCGGCGGGGCGGCCCCAGGCGCTTTCGTCGTGTTCGAAGCCGGTGATCAGCGGTTCGTACGACAGCACCTTGCTGCCCTTCAGGCGCACCGTCATCACCCGGTAGCCGGATTTTTGCGTGCGGTTCCACGAGCCGTGCTCGGCCACGATGATCGCGCCCTTGTAGCTGGCCGGAAACTGGCGGCCTTCGTAGAAGCGCATGCCGAGCGACGCGACATGCGCACCGAGCTTCAGCACGGGCGGCGCGTAATCCTTGCAGCTCTTGCCCTTGCCGAATTCCGGATCGAGCGTGTCGCCCTGGTGGCAGTACGGATAGCCGAAGTGCTCGCCGGCGCGGGTGATCTCGTTCAATTCGTCGCTGGGAATGTCGTCGCCGAGCAGGTCGCGGCCGTTGTCGGTGAACCACAGGTGCTGCGTGCCCGGCTGCCAGTCGAAGCCGACCGTGTTGCGGATGCCGTGGGCCACGTCCTGCCAGCCGCTGCCGTCGGCGTTCATGCGGATCAGCTTGGCGTGATCCGGGCCGGGGTCGCAGATGTTGCAGGGCGCGCCGATCGGCACGTAAAGCTTGCCGTCGGGGCCGAACGCGATGAACTTCCAGCCGTGATGCGTTTCGGTAGGCAGCTTGTCGGTGACCACCTCGGGCTTGGGTGGATCGTCCAGATGGTTCTCGATGTCGCGCAGCACCAGGATCCGGCTCACTGCGGACACGTACAGGTCGCCATCCCTGAACGCCACGCCGACCGGCAGCTTCAGCCCGCTGGCGATCACGCGCACCTTGTCCGCCACGCCATCGCCGTTTGCGTCGGTCAGCGCGTAGACCTTGCCGGCGCTGTTGGAGCCGACGAACACGGTGCCCTTCGCGCCCAGCGTGATCTCGCGCGCATCCGGCACCTGGCCGGCATACAGCGCAATGTGGAAACCCTTCGGCAGAGTCAGCTTGTCCAGCTGCGGCGCGGCCAGCAGTGGCAGCGACACGACGGCCAGCAACAACGACAGCAACAGACGCATGGCGGTACTCCGGTGACGAAGAACGCCCAGCGTATACCGGACGGCGCGAAGCCAGAAGCCTTGGCGCTCTGCTAACGTGTCGGCCTTCGCAAGGGGACGACATGAGCGAGTTGGACGACCTCACCACGCTGGTGCGCGCTGCCACGCCGCTGCTGGTGATCGAGACGGTGGACGAGCAGCGCGTGATCGAGTGCTTCCGCCACGTGATCGCACAGGCACTGCATCCGCTGTGGCGCTGGACGCTGACCGACGGACTGAGCCGGCTCGACTTCGCCCAGGCCGATGGCGAGATGGCGCCCGACGCCACCGCCACGCTCGAGGCGATCCGTGCCCAGGGCGAGCGCGGCATCTACCTGATGTTCGATTTCCACGGCCTGTTGCGCTACGCGATGAGCCTGCGCCAGATGCGCGAGATCGTGCAGCGGCAGCGCTCGGCCGCGCACACCATCGTGCTGGTCGGTGCCAGGGTCGAACTGCCCGAGGAACTGGAGGCCCTGGCGCTGCGCGTACCGCTGTCGCTGCCCGACCTCAAGGAGCTGGCCGGCATCCTGCGCGGGGAAGCGGTGGCCTGGCAACGCGAACAGAATCGCAGGGTCGAGGTGGACAACGACGCTGCGCGTACCATCGTGCGCAACCTGCTCGGATTGTCCGCGCCGGACGCACGGCGGATCGTGCGCAAGCTGATCTACGCCGACGGCGCGCTCGGCGCGAATGACTTGCCGGTGCTGATGCAGTCGAAATTCGATCTGCTCAACCGCTCTGGCCTGCTGCACTACGAATACGCCACCGCCAGCTTCGCCGACATCGCCGGCGTCAGCCGCGTGCGCGAATGGGTACAGCGGCGGCGCGCGGTGTTCCTCGCCGCCACGCCCGATCCCGCGTTCGACCCGCCCAAGGGCGTGCTGCTGCTCGGCGTGCAGGGCTGCGGCAAGAGCCTCGCGGCGAAGGCGATCGCCGGCGGCTTCGGCGTGCCGCTGGTGCGGCTGGACTTCGGCACGCTGTACAACAAGTACCAGGGCGAGACCGAGAAGAACCTGCGCGAGGCGCTGGCCAGCACCGAGTTGCTGAGCCCCTGCGTGCTGTGGATCGACGAGATCGAGAAGGGCCTGGCCGGGGGTGGCGACGACGGCGGCGTCTCGCGCCGCGTGCTCGGCTACCTGCTGACCTGGATGGCCGAACGCAAGGCCAAGGTGTTCGTCGTCGCCACCGCGAATGCGGTCAACGAGCTGCCCGCCGAATTGCTGCGCAAGGGCCGCTTCGACGAGATCTTCTTCGTCGACCTGCCGAGCGAGTCCGTGCGCGGCGAAATCTTCGCGATGCACCTCGCCCGCCGCAAACTCGACCCCGCCAGCTTCGACCTGCCCGCGCTGGCCGCCGCCAGCGACGGCTTCTCCGGCGCCGAAATCGAACAGACCATCGTCAGCGCGCTGTACGACGCGGCAGGCAGCGGCGTGCCGCCGGATCAGCCGACCCTGCTCAACGCATTGAAACAGACGCGGTCGTTGTCGGTACTGATGCGCGAGCAGGTGGAGGCGTTGCGCACGTGGGCGCAGGGTCGCTGCGTGGCGGCGGATTGATTGGGCCGCGTGAACGCGATCTTTTCCGCGTGCTAACTTGCCTGCGCCCATCACCCATGAGGACGGGATCATGCAGAGGCCGCTGCGGAAGGTTCGACGGATCAACGCCTGGCTTGTGCTGGCCGCTTGTATCGGCATCGCTTCTGCGCCAGCGCTCGCCGCGGATCTGAAGCCGGGATTCCATGCCGGCGTGCTGCAGGGCGCTGCCTATCGCATCGACATCCCGGCCCACTGGAACGGCGATCTGGTCATGCTGCTGCACGGCTACCAGCCTGTGGGCGGGCCGCGAACGGCACCGATGAAGGCCGCCGACGCCACGTCCGTCTTTCTCGAACGGGGCTATGCCGTCGCACAGAGCCAATACGCATCGCAAGGCTGGGCCGTGGGTGACGCCATCGTCGACAACGAACGCCTTCGCCAACATTTTGTTCGCACCCTCACCCGCCCAGCCCACACCTGGATTTACGGTTTCTCTCTGGGCGGTCTGGAGACCGTGGCAAGCATCGAGCGCTACCGGCACGTCTACGCTGGCGCGCTGGTCATGTGCGGCGCAACCGTCTCGACGCCCGAACTCATGTCGCGTGCCGCCGTCACCGCTTTGGTCGCGTTTGATGCGCTGATCCCCGGCGTCCTGCCGGACCTGGTCGCTTCCGACTCGCCCCCGTTTGTCCCCCCCGCCGTCTTCGCCGAGGCGCTGCAAGCGCACCCCACGCAGGCCAGCCTGCTGGAAAAGCGTCTGCAGGAAACACCCCAAAGGCTGCCCGGTGCGCTGATGCTCTATTACATGGCGCTGCGTGAACTCGAACAGCGTGCCGGTGGCATGCCGACGGACAACCGCCAGACCGTTTATCACGGCTTCGGCGACGATGCGGCCTTCAACCGCCAGGCGCGTCGCTATGCCGGCTCGCCCGCTGCCATGGCCTATGCCCGGCGCAACGTCACCTTGACCGGCGACATCGATGTCCCGCTGGTGATGCAGTGGAACGTCTTCGATCAAACCATCCCCTCGCGACTTCACCCCGTCTATCCCGCCCAGGTGCGTGCGGCAGGTAATGGCAAATTGCTGACTGTCCTCGCACCGGCCGGCGACGGGCACTGCAACTTCACCGACATGCAGACCGCTGCGGCATTCAAGACGCTCGTGCGCAAGGTGGACCATGCGGGGCATTGATCCTGCAACGCCCGTCAGAGCTGCCAACCCTGTTCGGCCGACCACAACGTCGTGACGCCATCGTGGCCGAACGCGAAGCGCCGCACTCCTCACTACCGGTTTCCCCCATGCACGAACTGCCACCGTTCCATCTCGCCTTCCCGGTAACCTCGCTGGCCAACGCCCGCGCGTTCTACGGCGACCTGCTCGGCTGCCCCGAAGGCCGTTGCAGCGCGGATTGGGTCGACTTCGATTTCCACGGCCACCAGATCGTGGCGCACCTGGCACCGGAAGAAGCACGCGCGGCGGCAGCTCACGACGTGGATGGTGACGACGTCCCGGTGCGGCATTTCGGCCTGGTGCTCGAGATGGATGCCTGGCGGGCACTGGCCGAACGCTTGCGGGCAGCGGGCACGCGTTTCGTGGTCGAGCCGCATGTGCGCTTCAAGGGCCAGCCCGGCGAGCAGGCCACGATGTTCCTGCTCGACCCCTGCGGCAATGCGCTGGAGTTCAAGGCGTTCGCTGATCGCGCCATGTTGTTCGCCAAGTGAGCATGGAGGCGCAGGACCTGCAGCTTCTGGTAACCACGCGCATGCCCTACGGCAAATACCAGGGTCGGCCGATCGCCGACCTGCCCGGTGCATACCTTGCGTGGTTCGCGCGCAAGGGTTTCCCGCCCGGCCAGCTGGGCCGGCTGCTGGCGCTGGCACTGGAGATCGACCACAACGGCTTGTCGGGCCTGCTCGATCCGTTGCGCCCGCCGCCGCGCTGAGGCATCAAGCCGCGCCGCTTTCAGCGTATGCTGCGGCCCGCAACTTCCCCCTTTTCCGCGCTGGCCGCAGCTGGCCCGCACCGGATCGGCAACTCCGCTGTCCCGTGCATCCCAAGGCGCCCGATGTCCACCGAGTGGTTCGATTTCCACGCCGCAGCGAGCGCCCTCGCCGTCGACGGCTGGTGCGTGCAGCCGGGCTTGATGTCCGCCGCGCAAACACGGGCACTGGCGGGCGAGTGCACGGCGATGCACGACGCGAAGCTGCTGGTGCCGGCCCGCACCGGTGCGGCGCGCACCGCTTCAGCCCTGCGCGGTGACAGCACTCACTGGTTTCTGAGCGGCGCGATGAGCGCACCGCAACAGGCGTTCACCGATCGCATCGACGCGTTGCGCGTGGCGCTGAGCCGCGAGCTGATGCTGGGGCTGGTCGATGCCGAATCGCATTACGCGGTGTATCGGCCCGGCGCCGGTTACGCGCGCCATCTCGATCGTCTGCGCGACAGCGACGCACGGGTGGTGTCGGCGGTGTTCTACCTCAACGACGCGTGGCAGGAAGCCGAGGGTGGCGCGTTGCGGCTGTATCTGGCCGATGGTTCGGCGCGCGACATCTATCCGCATGCCGGCACTTTGCTGTTGTTTCTTTCGGCGCAGTTCGAACACGAGGTGCTGCCGGCCACGCGCGACCGCATGAGCATTGCGTGCTGGATGCGGCAACGAACGCGCGGACCGGTGGCCTAGCAGCGCAGCGTGGGGAGCGCGCGTGGCTAGCGCGGCGGCCCCAGCAGTTCGATTTCGGCGAGCGCGCGCCTCGTGTCGCCGGCGTCCAGACGCAGCCGGTAGTACGCATAGGCGCCCGGCGCGCGCACCGCGAACGCACGGGTCTGGCGCGGCCAGGCGAAGCGTTCGTGCCGACGGGTGTCCAGCGTGTGCCAGCGCCGGCCATCGGCGGAGCCTTGCAGTTGCCAACCGTCCGGGGCCGTCGCCATGGCACCGGAGGTGAGTGTCAGCATGGCCACCAGTCGTGGCTGCGCGAAGTGCCAGCTGATCGTGGTGGTGCCGGTGGGCAACGCGGCCTCGGTGCTGCTGTCGTTGTCGGACAGCGCGGCCGGCTGCGCAAGCGTGGGTGTGGCCACGGGCTCGGCGCCATCGGTGATGTCGCGCAAGGGCGATGGCGCACCCTGCACGGTCAGCGACGGCGGCAACGCCGCGTCGTCGCTGGCCCAGCGCGAAGGTTTCGGCCCCATCGTGAACTCCAGCGTGGCGCCCTGCGCCAGCAACGCGTGCGGCAGGGTCAGCTTGTTCCATGGCTGGCCGTTGACGCGCAGGCTCTGGATGTAGCGATTGGTGTCGCTGACGGCCGGCGCATCGATCACGATGCGCTTGCCGTTCTCCAGCGCGATGTCCATGTGCGGGAAGTACGGCGCGCCGATCACGTAGGCCGGCGTGCCCATGCGCAACGGATAGAAACCGGCGGCGCTGAACAGGTACCAGGCGGACATCTCGCCGTTGTCCTCGTCGCCGGGATAGCCCTGGCCGATCTCGCTGCCGACATAGAGGCGCGACAGCACGTCGCGCACCTTGTCCTGCGTCTTCCACGGCTGCCCCGCGTAGTCGTACATGTAGAGGATGTGGTGCGAGGGCTGGTTGCTGTGGCCGTACTGGCCCATGCGCACGTCGCGCGCCTCGAGCATTTCGTGGATCGGCTCGCCGTAGCTGCCAACGTGGAACGCGCCCGGCGTGGCGAAGAACGCATCGAGCTTGGCCGCCAGAGCGGCACGACCGCCGTACAGCGCGGCGAGTCCGGCCCCGTCCTGCGGTGCGTGGAAGGCCATGTTCCACGCGTCGGTCTCGGTATAGTCGCCGCCCCAGCGCAGCGGGTCGAAATGTTTCGCGTCGTAGCGCCAATGGCCGGCCGCATCGCGGCCGACGAAGAAACCGACGGCGGGATCGAACAGGTTGACGTAGCCGAGTGCACGGCTGTGAAAATACGCCGCATCGTCGGCGTAGTGCGCGGCGTATGCATCATCCGCTGACGGCTGACCCGCCAGCGCGGCGGCAAGGTTGCCGATGGCGAAGTCGTTGATATAGCCGTCCATCGACCACGACAGCCCCTCGTCGACGCCGGTGTCGGTGTAGCCGTTGAAGATCGAGCGTTCGAGCCCCTTGCGGCCAGTGCCGGCGAGCGGGCTGACCACGGTCGCGTCCTTCAACGCGGACTGGTAGAACCCGCGCACGTCGAACTGGCGCACGCCCTTCAGCCACGCGTCGGCGAACGCCACGTCGGCACTGGTGCCGACCATCAGGTCGGCGTAGCCGGGCGAGGACCAGCGCGCGATCCAGCCGCCGTCGCGGTACTGCTGCACGAAGCCGTCGATCATCTCGCCGGCCTTGCCCGGCGCCAGCAGCACATAGGCCGGCCACGCGGTGCGGTAGGTATCCCAGAAGCCGTTGTTGACGAACGGCTTGCCATCGACGACACGCGCGCCGGTGTGCGTGGGCGTGTCCTTGCCGACCGCGGCGGAGAACGGGCTGGCGTACTGCCAGTGCGGCTGCGCGGCGCTGCCGGTGTTCTCGTAGGCCTCGTTCGGGTACAGGAACAGGCGGTAGAGGCTCGAGTACAGCGTGGTCAGCTCGTCGCGGCTGGCACCGGCCACCTTGACGATGCCGAGTTGCGCATCCCATTGCCGCTGCGCTTGTTCGCGCACGTCGTCGAAGCTGTCGCCCGGCGCCATCTCCAGCGCCAGATTGTGTCGCGCCTGCGCCACGCCGATCAGCGAGGTGGCGATGCGCAGGTTCACCACTTTCGTCTTCGCGGTGTCGAAGCCGAACCACGCGGCGACATGGTCGCGGCCTTCGCCGGCAAGTCGCCCGCTCTCGCTGACCGGCTGGTCGACCACGCCGTAGAAGAACAGCCGGGTGGCACCGGCGGACAGCCGGCTCTTCATGTCCGACCAGCCGCTGAAGCTGCGCGTGGCCGGATCGAGCGTGATGCCGCCATGATCGTCGCGGTTGTCGAACACCAGCTGCGAACGGTCGCCGGTGAAGGTGAAACGGAACATCGCGGCGTGATCGGTCGGCGCCATCTCGGTGACGATGCCGTCGTCGAAGGCGACGCGATAAGTGTGTGCGTGCGCGATCTCGTTCGCGTGGCTGAAGCTCAGCGCACGCGCCGCACGGTTCGCGCTCGGCGCGCCATGCGCCACCGCTTGCGGCATCAGCTGGAAGGTCTGCCGGTCGCCCATCCACGGGCTCGGCTCGTGCGACAGCGCGAATGCCTCCAGCCGCGGGCGGTTGTCCGCGCCGTTGCGCTGCTGGTACTGATAGATCCAGTTGGAACCGGCGTCGGTCACCGGCGTCCAGAAGTTGAAACCGTGCGGCACGGCGACGGCGGGGAAGTTGTTGCCGCGCGAGAAGCGGCCGTTGGAATTCGTGCCGCGGCGGGTGTCGACGACGTCGCTGGGCCGTCGACGCGTGTCGGCAGGCGTGGCACCGATGCGCAGGTCGTCCAGGTAGCCTTCGAACGTGGCCGCCGGGCCGTCGTGGCTCAGCATGATGCGCTTGATCGTGCGCCCGGCCGCGACAGCGCCCACGTCGACCGACAGGTAGTTCCACTGGTCCGGATACAACGTGCGGCCTTCGCCCTGCGCGCGCGCCGACGCGCCGATCCGGTGCTGGTCCAGTGCGCCACGGGTGGACAGCCGGCTGCCATCGTCGAACAGCAGGTCGACCGCCATGTAGTTGGCCGGGTTGCGCAGGTCGCCCGCGTTGGAGACGGGGAACAGCAGCCAGGACAGTTGCGTGTCCGCGTGCACCGGAAGGTCCACCGCGTACAGTTCGACCTGCTGCTGGCCGCCCGCGTTGCCGCGGTAGTGCAGGGAATGCAATCCAGTGAAGCCGACGCCGGGCTTGGCCGTGAGCGCCGCTGCCTGGCTTGGGCCGCCATCGACGGCAACGCTGAAGCGCGCGTCGGCGGGTGACGCCAACGGTGCCTGCTCGGCCGGTTCGAACGAGCGCAGGAAGGTGGTTGCCGGTGCGGCCGCCAGCGCCAGGCATGGCAGCAGGCAGGCCAGCGACAGGCCAGGGCGCAGGCAGCGGGTCGCGCGCCGGCTGATCGTTTTACATGTTTCCGTCATCCTGCCACCTCGCGCCTGCTCACGGTGATGGTGCGCTTCATCCGTGGCACCCGTGCTCCCGTGGCCGCGCCGATGCTCAGCTCGTCGGCGTTGCCGCGTCCGCCACCGCGTTGAAGCGCGCGGCGATGTAGTCGTCGGTGTAGCTGGTCATGCCCCAGTCGCGGATGAAGCCGCAGTGGCCACCGTAGGGCGCGATGTCCAGTTCCACATTCGCCGGCAATTCGAGCTTCTCGAAACTGCTGACCGGGATCACCGGATCATCCTTCGCGGTGAGTATCGTGGCAGGGAGCTGCATCGCCTGCATGATGTCGCCGGCCACCGAATAGCCGTCCAGATACTGTTGCAGCGACTTGAAGTCGGTGTGCCGCCGCACCATCGACTCGGTCAGCCCGCGCAGATGCTGGTTCAACTCGGACATCTCGAAATACTGGTGTTGCGGGAACGCCTTCTGCTTGGCCAGCAGCGAGTGCCGCCACTTGCGCATGAAGTACGCCTGGTAGAACCACGGCGCGGATTCCTCCAGCGAGAACAGGCCTTCGCCGGGATCGATGATCGGGCACACCGCCAGCACGTAGCTCAGCGGGATGCCGACGCGCGAGGTCTGCAGCGCCGCACGCAGCGCGAAGTTGCCGCCCAGCGAGAAACCGGCCAGCGCCATCGGCCGGGCCGGCCAGCGCTGCGCGATGTCGCCCAGCGCGTGCACCACCTCGTCGATGCGGCAGGAGTGGAACAGCGCCTCGTTGAGTCCGTGGCTGTCGCCGTGGTCGCGGAAGTTCAGCCGGAAGATGTCCCAGCCGTCGGCGAGCAGGCGGCTGCCGGTCTGCAGCACGTAGGTGGAATCGACACTGCCTTCCCAGCCGTGGAACAGCACGGCCAGGCCGCGTGAATGCGGCCGAATCTTCTGCGCGGTGTACGCACCGGTGAGCCGCACGCCGCCGCCGCCATCGACCACCACGGCCTCGGCATCCTGCACCACGCTCCTGGCCGCACGCGGCAACAGCACGCGGCGCACACCGCTGGACGAAAGCATGGTCTGGATGTGGCCGCTGCGCAGCGGCCAGGCCGGACGGAAATCCTTTCCGTGCGGCAGGCTCATGCAGCGCGATCTTCCAGCGCCGCGGCAATGCGCTCGCGCGCCAGCTCGGCCATGCGTCGACGCGCATCCGGGCTGGCCGGCACCGGCACCAGAAAATGCACCTCGGCGTCCATCGGCGCCTCGCCGAGCAAACGCACGATGTTGTGCACGAAACTCTCGCCCTCGCGGAAACCGGCGTCGATGAACCGCCGCCCGCCGCGCGCGAAACGCAGCGCGACCGGCTGCACCGGCACCTCGGCATCCAGCCCGGCCTGGAAGATGCGCGCGTGGAACACTTTCAGTACACCGTTGTAGCCGGTGCCCCCTTCCGGGAACACGCCCACCGAACGGCCGCTGCGCAGCCGCTCGACCATCGCCTGCATCACCGTGGACAGCGAATGGTTGTTGCCGCGCCGATGGAAGATGGTGCCGCCGGTGGCCGCCATCCAGCCGACCAGCGGCCAGCGCGCGATCTCCGCCTTGGCCACGAAACAGGTCGCCCGCTGGCTGTGCAGCAGCTCGATGTCGGTCCACGAGGTGTGATTGGCGATGAACAGGACCGGATCGGCCAGCGGCTCGCCGAAACGTACCGAACGCATGCCGAAGATGCGCAGCAGCTGCGTCGACCACCAGCGGATCATCCGGTGCACGAACGGTTCGCGGCCGTTCTTCATCACCGCGTGCTGGTTCCAGCTGAGGATCAGCGAGCACAGCAAGATGCCCAGCACGATGTGCAGCAGCAGCAGCGGTACCCGCCACAGGTAACGCAGCGGGCGCAGCAGGTCGCTTTCGGGCGCGGTGGTGGTGTCGAGGCTCATCAGTCGATTAGTTTAGCGTTAGTTGATGCGCTCGCGAGGCTCAACGCTCGAGTTGGGCCAGCGGCAATGACGGCGAGCGCTTCACCGTGCGCAGCACGAAGCTGGAATTGACATCGGCGACCCCGCTCGCGTTCAACAGATGGTCGAGCAGGAAGCGCGAGAAATCCTTGAGGTCGGCCACATACACGTGCAGCAGGTAGTCCATGTCGCCGGTCAGCGCGTGGCAGGCGACCACCTCGTCCCAGCCGTTCACGCGTTCGACGAAGCTCTCGATCGCCGCGCTTTCGTGCTTGCTCAACTGCACCCGCACGAACGCCTGCAGGCCCAGGCCGATCGCCTGGGGATCGATCTGTGCGGCGTAACCGGTGATGATCTCGTCCGCCTCCAGTCGCTGCAGCCGGCGCAGGCATGCCGACGGCGACAGGCTGACCCGCTCGGCCAGCTCGGCATTGCTGATGCGGCCCTCGCCCTGCAACACGGCGAGCATGCGCAGGTCGGTGCGATCAAGAGTGTTCATGCGCAATAAATTCCGTTCCGTCTTGGCATTGACGCAAGGATAGTGCGCCTGTCCCGCTCTTTTCGGCAAGAAAGCAACTTCCGTGCGGCCAAATCGCCGTAAGCTGTCAGTCTGCCCGCGCCGCACCGGAGTACGCCATGGAAAACACCACGCCCCGCAAGGTCGAACACCAGCAAACCGACCGCGGTTACGTGCCGGTGTACGCCACCGGCGTGGTCGAGCAACCGTGGAGCAGCTACAGCAAGACCGATCACGAGGTGTGGGACACCTTGTTCAAGCGCCAGCGCGAGATGCTGCCCGGCCGCGCATGCGAGGAGTTCATGGCCGGCGTGGAACGTTTCGGCCTGGGCGACGGCGGCATCCCGAAGTTCGCCGACTTGAACGAGGTGCTTGGCGCGGCCACCGGCTGGAACGTCGTGGCGGTGGAAGGCCTGCTGCCGGACGAGGTGTTCTTCGATCACCTGGCCAACCGCCGCTTTCCGGTCAGTTGGTGGATCCGGAAGCCCGACCAGCTCGACTACCTCAGCGAACCGGACCTGTTCCACGACCTGTTCGGCCACGTGCCGCTGCTGCTCAACCCGGTGTTCGCCGACTACATGCAGGCCTACGGCCGCGGCGGCATGAAGGCGTTCGCGATCGGACCCGACGCGCTGATGAATCTCACGCGCCTGTATTGGTACACGGTGGAATTCGGCCTGATCAACACCGACGAAGGCATGCGCATCTACGGCGCCGGCATCGTCAGCTCCAAGGGCGAGTCGATCTACTCGCTCGATTCGCCGTCGCCGAACCGCATCGGCTTCGACCTGGAACGCGTCATGAGCACGCGCTACCGCATCGATACCTACCAGCAGACCTACTTCGTGATCGACAGCTTCGAACAATTGTTCGAGGCGACGCATCCGGACTTCACGCCGATCTACGCGAAGCTGGGCGAGCTGCCCGCGCATGCCGCCGGCGATGTGCTGGACGGCGATCGCGTGTTCACTCGCGGCGATCGCGTGGGCTGGGCGACCAACGCGGATACGTGATTCGTCTGCGTCACACCGATGCACGAGGTCGGCGTCATGCCGGCCCTTCTTTGTTTCGTGCTATTCGGAGCATCGAGAACCAGAGAAGATAGCGAACGCTTCGATGTCAGGTGTCAGCTTCCGGCCAGAAGCGGACGTTCTTCTTTGGCCTTGCGCGCAGCAGGCCATTTTCCGAACTTCCGAAACGCGCTCCCTGCCGAACGCTACCCACCGTCCAGCCGCTGGTGGCTATTCCCACGCGGTCAACAGGTCGCGAACTTCCGCGTGGCTGAGGGATCCGGCCCGTGATCGACTGCCATCGCGGCTACGGCCAGCTGCGCACGCTTTCGTCGGCGTGGGAGGCGGAACGACCGGTGGGCCGGCGACGACCGTTGCGATAAGGTGTTCGAACGTCCCCGGGTTCCACGTCTCATGTCCGAAGTCGACTGGCTAAGCCATCTCCTGCGAATCGTCACCGTCACCGGGCAGCTCGAGTTCCGTTGCGCCTATGGCGCGCCGTGGCGCTTGACTTGGGACCAGGCAGCGGCAAACGAAATTCCCTACCACGTCATCGTCAGCGGCCGCGGTATCCTCGAAGATCCGCAGACGCGAACGACGCGGGAACTGATGGGCGGGGATATCGTTCTGCTGCCACACGGTGCGGCGCACGTGCTGCACGACGGTAGCGGGCAGGCACCTGTCCGTACCCAAGAACACCAGGGTTCCGCCGGATGGGTGTTGAGCGAGAACGACGGCCAGGGCGAAAAATTGGACCTGATGTGCGGGCGATTTTTCATCACGCCGCCGCATGATCGGCTGATCCGCAATTACATGCCCGCGAATCTGGTGACGCGGGCCAGGAACGGGCATGGAGAAGACGCACGACTCCGCCTCTGACCAACTGGCCAGCCTGGTGAGGTTGATGCGCATGGAATCCTCCGGCGACCGGGCCGGAGGGCGCGCCATTCTCGACGCGCTTTCCTCGGCCCTGTTCACCCTGGTACTGCGCGCGTCGAGCGAAGGCGAGCAGGCTCCCCAAGGCTTGTTGGCCCTGGCGGGCCATCCCCGGCTGGCTCCGGCGATCGCGACGCTGTTTGCCGATCCGGCGCGATCTTGGAAACTGCCCGACCTGGCAAGCTTGTGCGGCATGTCGCGCGCTACGTTCATGCGGCACTTCCAAGACAAACTCGGTTGCTCTGCCCTCGATCTGTTGACCGATCTGCGCATGAGCCTGGCCGCCAACGAGTTGAAAAAACCGGGGATCAGTACCGAGGCCGCGGCCGAGACCGTCGGCTACCAATCCGTGTCGGCGTTCCGCCGTGTGTTTACCGAACGGATGGGGATGACCCCGGGGGAATGGCGCCAGCAGGTGAAGCATCGCGCATAGATCCGGGCCACGCCGGACCGCGCCTCAACATGATCTTTTCGAGGATCAAATTGAGCTAATTCAGTCTCGAAATTTTCACTACCAGACGGTAAAGTGAGCTCCGTAGTCACTGACGAGGGAGCCACCCGATGAACTGCACCGCCACACCGCCAACGATTCCGTAAGCCGCGCCATCGCGGACTTTTGCGCATCGGCCGAACGCGACGCGGACACGCTTGCGCCGCAACCGTTTCAGTCCGCCGCCAATCCAGCGCCAACGAACGCCGTCATCGAAACTATTCTGAGTCGGAGCGCCGCCAAGTACTACGATCCTGCCGCCACCCTGGACGACGACCAGATCCGCCACCTCGTGCGAATCGGTACTTCCGCGCCGACCTCCTTCCACCTGCAGAACTGGCGGTTCATCGCCGTGCGCACGCCTCGAGGCCAAGGCCCGATTGCGTCCGATCGCCTGGAACCAGCCCGCGATCACCGATGCCGCCGTGACCTTCATCGTCATCGGCCAGCTGGCCGACGCCAGCACCATCCCCGCGCGCCTGGCGCCAGTGGTGGAGGCCGGGATCATGCCTGCGCACCTGGTACCGGAGTGGGAAGCACCCGCTCGCGGCCTGTATGACGACCAGCCCCAGCGGCAGCGCGACGAGGCGGTGCGCACGGCCACCTTCGGTGCCGCAGCGATCATCTATACAGCGCACTCGCTCGGCCTGGGTTCGACGCCGATGATCGGTTTCGACGCCGAAGCCGTGCACCGCGAGTTCGGCCTGGCCGACGACGAAGATCCCGGTGATGCTGCTGACCGTCGGGCCGGAGCGCGCCGGCAACTGGCCGCAGAAGCCACGCATGCCGGTGGCCGACGTGCTGGATTTCGCCTGATTCCCCATCAACCCACCAACGCACCATCCAAGGAGTACACCATGTCACGAACTACTGTCCTGTTGCCGGAACAGGTCCCTGCCACTTCGAAACCGACCCTCGAGGCGTTCACCAAGAATATCGGGTTCACCCCGAACATGATGGCGACCTTCGCGGCAAGCCCGATCGCGTTCAACGCTTGGGCCGCCCTGCTGGGCTCACTGAGCAAGGCGCTGGACGTGAAAACGCGTGACAGCATCGGCCTCGCCGTTTCCGAAGTGAACGGCTGCGACTACTGCCTGACGGTGCACAGCTTCACGGCCGAACACATGGCCAAGCTGCCGGCGGACGAGATCGTTCTTGCCCGGAAGGGCCACGCCAGCGATCCGAAACGCGACGCCGCCGTCCAGTTCGCACGCAAGGTGATCGAGACGCGTGGCAAGGTCGGCGACGCCGATCTGAATGCTGTCCGCGATGCCGGCTACACGGATGCGAACGTGATGGAGATCGTCGCGTTGGTCGCCATGTACTCGCTGACGAACTTCTTCAACAACGTGTTCGATCCCGAGCAGGGACTTCCCCGCTGTAGCCCCGGCCGGCTCGATCTGAGCTCTGATCCCTCGCAACCTCCGAAAGCCACGGGAATCGCCCACATGCATATTCTCCACATTGATTGCAGTCCGCGCCGGGAATCACATAGCCGTGGGCTTTCGGCGGCGATCGTCGGACGGCTTCTAGAGGTTGCGCCCGGCGCCAGCATCCGCCGGCGTGACTTGGGCACCGAACCGCTGCCGCACGCCGTGGCCGACTATGCGGCCGCGCTATCGACGCCGGCCACGCTGGCCGCCCCGCCGAAGGGGTCCCTGGATGTCTCCGAGATGCTCGTCCGGGAGGTCGAAGTAGCCGATGTGATCGTCATCGGAACGCCCATGCACAACTACACGATTCCTTCGGTCCTCAAGGCCTGGATCGACCAGATCCTGCGCGTCGGGCGCACGATGAAGTCGACGCCTGCCGGGAAGGTAGGAATGCTGCGGGATCGCCCGGTGTACATCGGCGTCGCTTCCGGTGGTGTGTTTGCCGGCGAACGGGCCAACCAGCCCGATTTCCTCACGCCATACCTGTCGTTGGCGCTCAACTCCATTGGACTGAAGACGCTCCAATTCCTGCCCCTCCAGGCCACGGCCTTCCTCGACCAGGACCAAGCGGCATCGGCGAGGGAGAAAGCGCTCGCGGCGATCGACCTGACGGTATTGGAGGAGCGTCGCAACGGGAGATCCCGGAGGGCGCACCGCAAGCCTTTTGCAAGTCCGCATCACAATCTTCCGGCCTTGGCCGGAGCATGAACGCGAGGTCCCTGACGATGTCACGCATAGATACGAAAGCAACAAACACCGATGGCGGAATGCTGCCCCGGATCGGCAGCAGGATCACCGACAAATCGGCGCCACCCGATGACCGCGCAGTCCGCCAGTGGATCGGACCCGGGCGTTCGCCCACTGGACCGCATTGGCGAACTGGATCGACGAGTCCTACCCGCGGGTTTTCGAACCGGACTGGCTCTACGGCGGCAAGAACCGCGGCTGGTCCTTGCGCTACAAGAAGACCAAGGCGTTCTGCACCCTGGTACCGGAATACGGGCGGTTTTCGGCGGTCGTGGTCCTGGGTCGGGCGGAACGAGAGAAGTTCGAGGAACGGCGTTATGCCTGGCGCCCGCCTTTGGTGAAGCTCTACGACGAAGCCAAGGCGTACACCGACGGGAAATGGCTGACGGTGACCATCGCATCGACGGATGACCTGGATGAGGTGATGGAACTCCTGGCCATGAAGCGGCCGCCACCTTCGCCTGGCCATCCTAAACCGGCGACGTCGCGGAAGACGTCGGGCCGGTGACCCGTCGCGGGCAATCGAAGCGACCTTCACTCCCGCCAGTAATCCGGAACCCACCCATATCGAGGAGATACTTCCCATGAAAGCGATCGTTGTTACAGACCCGGCGGCAGGTACGGCTGGAATGAAACTGGTAGATCGGCCCGAGCCGCAGGCGGCGATCAACGATGTCGTCGTCGAGGTTCACGCGGCGGGATTCGTCAACACCGAACTGGAGTGGCCCTCGACCTGGGCCGACCGGGCCTTCCGTGAACGGACGCCGTCGGTCCTCGGCCACGAGCTGGCCGGCGTGGTCACCGCGCTCGGCTACGGGACCACCGGGCTCTCCATCGGCCAGCGGGTCGTTGGCCTGTCGGACTGGCATCGCGACGGCACGCTTGCCGAGTACGTCGCCATGGAGGCGCGCAACCTCGCGCCGCTACCCGGCGACGTCGACTTCACGGTGGGCGCGAGCCTGCCGATTTCGGGCCTGACCGCGTGGCAGGGCCTATTTCAGCATGGCCGTCTCCAGGCAGGCCGGAGCGTCCTCGCGCATGGCGCGGCCGGTGCCGTCGGTTCGGTCGTGACGCAGCTTGCGCGGGAAGCCGGCGCCTATGTCATTGGCACCGGACGTGCCGCGGACCGTCAGAAGGCCCTCGACTTCGGCGCCAATGAATTCGTCGATCTCGACAGCGACACGCTGGAAGACATCGGCGGCGTCGACCTGGTATTCGACGTCATCGGCGGCGACATACAGAAGCGGTCCGCCATGCTCGTCCGAACCGGGGAACGCTCGTGACCGTCGTCGGACCGACGGATGTTCGCCCCGCCGACGGCCGCACCATCGATTTCGTCGTCGAGGCCGACCCGGCCCAACTGTCCGAGATCGTTCAGCGGGTGCGGGACGGAAGGCTGCGGACGAACATCGGCAAGGTGTCATCGCTCGACGACGCCATCGCAACCTTCCGTTCGACCGAGCGACGCACGGGAAAGACGGTCATCCGCGTTCGCCCATGAGGCGCACGACGCCGAGGTCTTCACCCGTCCAGCAGGCCGCAGCAACCCGCCCAGTGCTTCAACAAGATCCCAAATGACAGCACAACTGGAGTCGAGCGTTGGCGACAAAACAATGGACTTTAGAGCATTGCTGTCTACGTAATCTGGCCAGCCGCGTCCGATGTATGCCGTGACGATGTGGGAGGCACCAAGCTCCTTGTGCGTCGCTCGTCGACGCCGCGACCGGCCGAAACGGGTCGATAGCGGTCATTGCCGTTTGCCAGAGTAGCGCACCATACGCGCGCGTCGATGAGAATCCACGACTACGATTTCTCCCGCTTCGACCGCTTGAGCTCACTCACTTCCAGCACCTGCGAAATACGTGTGCCGTCCCAGCGATAGACCAGGTGCTGCGCCTGCACGCATGGCGCGACCACGTCGGGATGGAACGCGGCGAGGCATTCGCCGCCGTGATGGCGGGCGCTGTCGTAGACGATGCCGTTGGAATCGGCGGCGCGCAGTTCGTGTGCCAGTGCCACGCTGGCGACGTAGCTGTCCGGGTCGTGTGCCGCGGCCCAGCCGCCGCGGATGTCGTGCAGCTTGCTGTCGATGCTGGTGCGGTAGCAGCGCATCTGGATGTCGCACGCCGGTTCGGCGGTGGCGGCGAGGAAGCGTTCGCGGTGGTAGACGGTTTCCTCGACCGCGGTGGCCACGCTGTGTGCGGCGTAGAACACGCCCCACGTACCGTCGGAGAAGCGGCTGCCTTCCGGATTCAAATGCGTGAATGCGGCCATCACCGGGGTGGAACCGGGGCCGCTGATGCGGTGCTCCCTGGGTACCTGTTTCAGCAGACCGGCTTCCTCGCGCAGGCGCGGATTGGTCAGTGCCTCGATCGCGAACACCGCGTCGAGGTCGGCCGGATCGGCGATGCGGTCGTACACGCCGACCGGCGGGAAACGGCTGGGGACGATGCGGTAGGCATGGGCCCAGCGGATGCGTTTGACGGGTGGCGGGTTGGGCGGCATGTGAAGTCCGGGGAACTCGGCTCTGGTGGGAGCGGCTTCAGTCGCGATGCTTCGGGCTCTGGATTTCGCTGATCGGAAAGCATCGCGGCTGAAGCCGCTCCCACGACAGCGTCGCAAGCCGTTGTCTCGTCCACCGCGACGAGCGCAAGCGCAACTTGCTCAGCCGCGCTGCGCATCCAGATACTGGCGCACCACGTAGAGGTCGGCGACGTTGCCCGAGAGCATGCGTTCAAGCGCAGAGTGACCGCCGAACAGCGCCGCGGTGTTCGGCTTGTGCAGCCAGGCATCGGCCTGGGCCGGATCGGGGAACAGGATCTGCAGCGACTTCCAGATGCCGAGCAGGTAGCTGATCCGCTCGATCGTGTCGCGGCCCGGTGCACCATCCCGCTGACGTTTCCACTTGTAGAACGTCGACTCCGGCGGATCGCCGAGCAGCTTGCGCTGCTCGACCATGCGCAATTTCCACTGGTCGGCGAGGCGGAAGAAGGCACGCAACGCCGGACCGCCGAGTTCGCCGGCAGGAACGCTTTCGGGTAGCGACCGGGCCAACATGCGAAAACTCCCTTTGTGAAGTCGTGATCCAATCTACTACACAGAGGAAGTTTGGTCAATTTTTGACCAGCCAGGCTTCAGGGTGCCGGTGAAGCGTCCTTGTCGTCCTTGGAGCAATCGCAGCCGAAGTCCGGCTCCGGGCCACCTTCGGCGATGAACCGGTCGATGCGCTTCTCCAGCACCGGCAGCGGCACCGAGCCGGTGGACAGCACGGTATCGTGGAAGTGACGCACGTCGAATTTTTCGCCGAGTGCCTTTTCCGCTTTCGCGCGCAGCTCGCGGATCTTCAGGTAGCCCAGTTCGTACGACAGCGCCTGGCCCGGCCAGCTGATGTAGCGGTCGACTTCGTTGGCGATCTCGCGCGCGGACAGCGCGGTGTTGACGGTGAGAAAGTCGATGCCTTGCTGACGGGTCCAGCCGAGGTGGTGGATGCCGGTGTCGACCACCAGCCGGCAGGCGCGCCACATCTGGTAGGTGAGGTAGCCGAAGCGCTGGTAGGGCGTCTTGTAGATGCCCATCTCGTTGCCGAGGTATTCCGAGTACAGGCCCCAGCCCTCGCCGTAGGCGGAGATGTAGCCGTTGCGGCGGAACGCCGGCTGGTCGTGCCGTTCGTCGGCCAGTTCCAGTTGCAGCGCGTGGCCCGGATACGATTCGTGCAGGGTCAGCGCCGGCATGTTGTACAGCGGCCGCGACGGCAGGTCGAAGGTGTTGACCATGTATTCGCCGGGGCCGCCGCGGCCGGAGGTGTAGTACGGCGCGATGGCGGCCGGCACCGGCACGATGGTGAAACGCGCGCGCGGCAGGTGGCCGAAGTATCTGGCCATCTGGCCGTCCACTTCCTTGGCGACCCAGGCGCTCTTGTCGAGCAGCTCCTGCGGAGTCTTCGCGTAGAACTGCGGATCGGTGCGCAGGAACTTCAGGAACTCGGGGAAGCTGCCCTTGAAGCCCGAGTCCTGCATCACCTGCAGCATCTGCGCATGGATCTTCGCGACCTGGTCCAGCCCGATCTTGTGGATCGCGTCGGGGCTCAGGTCGAGCGTGGTGTACTCGTGGATCTGCTGGCGGTAGAAGGCCTTGCCGTCCGGCATCGCCTCGGCCGCCAGCGTGGCGCGTGCCTGCGGCACGTACTCGTCGTGGAAGAATTTCAGCAACTTCGCATAGGCCGGGATCACCTGGTCGCGGATGCGCTGTACCGCCTGGCCGCGCAGGGCCTGCGCGCGGTCGTCCGGGATCGATGCTGGCAGCTGCTTGAACGGTTCGTAGAAGCTGCTCAGGGTCGGGTCCTTCAGGTCGGCGACGGCGGCGATCGATGCGTCGCGACCCTTGAGCACTTCGCGCGGCACGCTGAAACCGCGCTTGAGGCCGGCGCGCATGTTCGCGATCTGCTGGTCGAAGTAGGCCGGGATCTGGCCAAGGCGATCGAGGTACTTGTCGTAGTCCGCGCTCGTGCGCAACTTGCCTCCGCCCAATTCGTAGCCGATGTCGGACCAGAACGCCGAGTCGCTGTTGAACGGCATCTGCCAGTTGCGGAATTGCTGGTCGGCGATGAAGTTGCCGATCTGCTCGCGGTACACCGCATAGTTGACCTGGTTGGCCGGCGACAGCTGCGCCACGTCGATGCGGTCCAGTTGCGTGCGCACGTGCTTCCAGTAGTCCAGCCGCAATTGCTGGCTGGCCGCATCGACATCGTCGAGGCGACCGTTGTTGGGCTGCGACTCGCCCGACGCGCTGACCCCGGCCTTGCCGGTGCGCCAGGCCCATTCGGTGCTGTAAAGGGTCTTGAAGCGCGCATCCGCACTGGCGCTGCTGCCAGCGGCCGGTGCTGGAGGCTCCGCGTGTGCAACGGGCAGCAGGCCGACGGCAAACACGAGGCCGGCCATCTGGACGAACTTAAGGGTCTTGGTCGTGTTCACGCGTACTCCTTGCATGGCGGGGAGGCACGGGCAGGGGCACACGAAAATCGCGCTTGCGCGATGTGACCATCGTCCGGGCAGGGTCTTCGAGCGTACCGCGCCCGCGCCTGCTTGAACACATCCGGTCGAACGCGGCGGCTCCGGGGATATGGACGGCTAACCCAGGTCGAGCGTGTCCACGCCGACCGCTCGCAGGTAGGCGGACAGGTTGCGCTCGGCCACTTCGACGAAGACCTCGCCGGTCGGCACGTCGGCATTCATCCGATCGGGGCGAAAGTTGCGGAAGTCCCCGCGCAGCCGGCACCACGCACCCAGCGTCCACTTGCCGCCCCAGAACGACAGGCACAGCGGCTCGATCTCGCGCTCACTGGCGCTGCCGTTTTCGTCGCGATAGTCCAGCCGCAGCACCTGGTTGTCGACGATGGCGGCATGCAGCCGGTCGATCAGCGCGGTGAAATCATCACGATGCTGGTCGCGCCAGACCGGCGCGAAGATCCGCGTGCGGGTGGCGCGTTCGCGCAATTCCGGCGGCAGCACGGCCTCGATCTTCAGCAACGCCGACTGCGCGCTTTCGGCCACACGCGTACCGGCGAACGCGCGCACGAAGCGTGATCCGACCACCAGGGCTTCCAGTTCGTTCGCGGTGAACATCAGCGGCGGGATGTCCGAACCCTTGCGCAGCATGTAGCCGACACCGGCCTCGCCTTCGATCGGCACGCCGGACAACTGCAGGTCGGCGACGTCGCGATAGACCGTGCGCAGCGACACGCCGAGGGTCTGCGCCAGCGAGCGCGCCTGCAGCGCGGTGCGCCGGCCGCGCAGGGCGTGAATGATGAGGAACAGGCGATCGGCTCGACGCATCCGCGCATCATCGCCGGGATCGGCGATGGCGAACAGCGTCGAACGTCACGGCTCATCCCGTCAGGCCGCCTGCGATCAGCCCGACTGCGCGGCGACCAGTTCGGCATCCTTCGCCGCCGCGCGCTGCATCGCCGGGCGCGCCAGCACGCGATCGACGTAGGCGCGGATCACCGGCAGTTCCGGCACCAGCTTGAACATCGTCGTCCAGTTCAACGCGGTTCCCCACAGCACGTCGGCGGCGGTGAACGTGTCGCCGAGCAGCCAGGGGCCTTTTTCCAGCTGGTCGACGAGCGTCTTCAGCATGGTGTCGTAATCGCCGTAGCCGCAGGTCGAGGGCGGCGCTGGTTCGCGCTGCATCGACTTGTCGACCATCGCCGGCTCGAAGCATGAGCCGTAGTACACCAGCCAGCGCAGGTACGGCCCACGCAAAGGATCGCCGATCGGCGGCGCCAGCTTCGCCTCGGGGTAGAGGTCGGCCAGATACAGGAAGACCGCCGGCTGCTCGGTGATCAACGCGTCGCCATGACGGATCGCCGGCACCTTGCCCATCGGGTTGATCGCCAGGTAACCGGGCTTGCGCGTGTCGCCCGCTTTGAGGTCGAACACGTGCAGGTCGTAGTCGACGCCGAGCTCCTCGAGCAACGCGCGGGTGCCGCCGGAGCGGCTTTGCGGGGCATGGAAGAAGGTGACGCGTGGCTGGTTCATGAGGAGTTTCCCTGGGTTGCGGCGGGGGCCGTCAAAGATGCCTTGTCTCGGCGGGTGCCGCCATCCAGTTGTCGTGGCGGCCGTCGGAGAAGCGCAGCGGTGCGTCGATCAGCGCCTGCGGTTCGATATCGTCGAGGCAGGCCAGGTTGATCGACACGTACTCGCCGCCGATCGCCTCGATGTAGCCGCGTCCGAATGAACGCACGCCGCAGTGCCGGCAGAACAAGTGGTGCGCGCTGCGGGTGTTGAACTGGTAGTCGGACAACGCCTCCGCGCCGGCCAGCAGGCGGAACGCACCGGGCTTCACGAGCGTGCCCCAGTGGCGCGACTTGGTACAGATCGAGCAGTTGCAGCGGCCGGTGCCGGCGGCGAGGTCGATGTCGGCTTCATAGCGGACGGCGCCGCAGTGACAGCTGCCGTGAAAGGTCCTTGTCATGTTTTGTTCCGGGGATGCGAGACGGTGTGAATCAGCGCGGCCAGCAGAGTGCGCTGACGCGTCCGCCGGGGGTTGGCGGAGGTCGCCGGGTACTCGGGGTCGGCCTTCGGCAACCGGTATTGCCCGTCCCGAAGCAGACCGCTGAGGTAAAGCGGTCGATACGCCATCAGGATGCGTTGCAGGGTGACATGCATGGCGATCTCCTCATGCGGCCAGGGTTTCGCCGACGCACCACGGCGGCGGCTGGGCGTGTTTGAACAGGCGATACCAGTGTTCGCGGTCAGCCGGGCTGTACAGGTCGAGCGTGCGGATCACCTCGCGGGCGAACTCCACGCTGCCAAGGTGGCTGGCGCTGATCACGCCGCCATCGCTGACCGCCAGCACCTCGCTGTCGTATTGGTCGATACCGCCGTAGCCCGGCACCTGAGCGGCGATCTGGCCGGGCCAGTTGCCGGTATGGCGGCAATGGTCGAGCAGGCCGGCGCGGGCCAGCGCCAGCACGCCGCTGTCGATCGCGGCCACCGGTGCGCCGGCTGCGTGCAGGTGGCGAATCGCGGCGACTGCCACCTCGCCCTCGCCGCGTTGCCACAGGTGGCCGCCCGGCACGATCAGCAGCGCCGCGCGCTGGAAATCGAACCGGGCGAGTGTCGAATCCGGCTGCACCACGAGGCCGCCCATCGAGGTCACCGGCGCGGCCGAGAAGCCCACCGTCTGCACCCGCCAATCGCCGGGGCGACGGACCTCGCACAGTGCCAGCGCGGCCTGCCAGTCGGCAAAGCCGTCGAATACCAGGAAATGAACCGTGTCGCGCATGTCGTGTCCCTCCGCTATGGAGGTGCATCGTGGTCTCCCCCTGCTGCCAACGTGATGTCAGCAGTCGACCAGCCGGCCCGGTACTCCGGCGATGGCCGGAAGGACGACATTTTCAAGGACGGGACTTGCCGCCGCTGGCGCGGTTCAGCCGGAGCCGGGACAATACGCGTTCCTTCTGCCACGGACCCGACATGAAGCCCATCTCGCTGATCCAGTTCCTGATCGAGGAACGCCGCGCCGGCCACATCAACGCCGAACTTTCGCTGCTGATCGAGGTGGTCGCGCGCGCCTGCAAGCGCATCGCGGTCGCCACCAACAAGGGCGCACTCGGCGGCGTGCTCGGCATGGCCGGCAATGAGGGCACGCTGAGCATGAACATCCAGGGCGAGGCGCAGAAGAAGCTCGACGTGATCTCCAACGAGATCCTGCTGGAAGCCAACGCCTGGGGCGGCCATCTCGCCGCCTGCGCCTCGGAAGAAATGGAAGACCCGCAGCAGATTCCGGACGGCTATCCGAAGGGCAACCACCTGCTGCTGTTCGATCCGCTCGACGGCAGCTCGAACATCGACGTCAACATCTCGGTCGGCACCATCTTCTCGGTGCTGCGCTGCCCGGACGACGTCACCGAACCGAAGATCGAGCATTTCATGCAACCGGGCACCGAACAGCTGGCTGCCGGCTACGTGGTGTACGGCCCGGCCACCGTGCTGGTGCTGACCTTCGGCCACGGCACGCACGAGTTCACGCTGGATCGTGAAGTGGGCAGCTTCGTGTTGAGCCGGCGCGGCATCCGCATCCCGGAGCAGACCGCCGAGTTCGCCATCAACATGTCCAACCAGCGCCACTGGCAGGCACCGATGCAGCGCTACATCGGCGAACTGCTGGCCGGCACCACCGGTCCGCGCGGCAAGGACTTCAACATGCGCTGGGTCGCCTCCATGGTCGCCGACGTGCATCGCATCGTGACCCGCGGCGGGGTGTTCTATTACCCGCTGGACGCGAAGATCGCCCGGCAGGGCGGCAAGCTGCGGCTGATGTACGAGGCCAACCCGATGGCTTTCATCGTCGAGCAGGCCGGCGGCGCGGCGACCACCGGCCGCGAACGCATCATGGACGTCCAGCCGTCCGGACTGCATCAGCGCGTGCCGGTGTTCCTCGGCTCGAAACAGGAAGTCGAACTGGCCACGCATTACCACCGGGAAGCCGACGGCGCGCTGGGTTGAAGAGAACGAATCGTGTCGCCCAACGCCTACCGTTCGCCCTGAGCATAGGCCCAAAGGGCCGAAGTCGAAGGGCTTCCCTTCGACTCCTCTGCGCTACGCTCAGGGCGAACGGTGGGCTTTGAGGTATCCGGTCGCCTGCCTTCCGGGATGGAACCAGACAAGAGCAATGATGGTGTCAGACCTGCTGCCCCGGTCCGCGCCATTTTTCAACCCTAGACTGCCAGCCATTCCTCCTTCCGACGCGATCACCGCATGCCCTTCCGCCACCTGCTGCCGCTCTTCGCCACGCTCCTGCTGAGCGCCTGTTTCAGTGCCGGCAAACCCACTCCCACGCCTGTCGTGGTGCCGCCGATGGCAGCGGTGAAATTGAAGATCGGCCTCGCGCTCGGTGGCGGCGCGGCGAAAGGCTTCGCGCATATCGGCGTGATCAAGATGCTGGAAGCCAGCGGCATCCATCCGGACGTGGTCGCCGGCACCAGTGCCGGCAGTGTCGTCGGCGCGCTGTACGCCAGCGGCATGGATGCGTTCGCGCTGCAGGAAACCGCGTTCGGCCTGGATGAAGCGAAGATCCGCGACGTGCGGCTGTTTTCCGGCGGTCTGGTGCAGGGCCAGGCGCTGCAGGATTACGTCGACCGGCTGGTGCACAAGCAGCCGATCGAGCAGTTGAAGATCCCGTTCGCCGCCGTCGCCACCGAACTGGAAACCGGCAAGCGCACGGTGTTCGTGCGCGGCAACACCGGCCAGGCAGTGCGCGCGTCGTCGAGCATCCCCGGGGTATTCGAGCCCACCGAAATCCGCGGCCGGCATTACGTCGACGGCGGTGTCGTCGCCCCGGTGCCGGTCGACGCGGCACGCCAGCTCGGCGCCGATTTCGTGATCGCAGTGGACATCTCGGCCCAGCCGGACGGCAGCAACCCGCAGGGCATGATGAACATCGTCAGCCAGTCGATCGACATCATGGGCCAGCAACTGGCCGCGCAGGAGACCGCGCGCGCGGACGTGGTGATCCGCCCTCGCCTCGTGGGTATCGGGCCGACCGATTTCGAGCAGAAGAACCAGGCCATCCTGGAGGGCGAGAAGGCGACGCTGGCCGCGATCCCGACCATTCGCGCGAAGCTCGCGGCGATGGCAGCGGCGCGACAGGCGGCGGCCGTCGCCGCACACTGACCCGGTCGTCGACCGTGCGTCCGTGCCGTCCTGCACATGACGCGTCGTTGCCTGCGGTTGTAGCGTGGCGATTTCCCGTGCCGGATACCGCCATGCCGAAACGCTCGCTGCTTTCCGCCCCGCTGCTGTTGCTGGCCATCGCACTGGCCCCCGACGCATTCGCCGCATCGCCCACGGTCGACCCGCGCATCGAGCAACTGCTGACCCAGCTGGGCAAGGCGCAGTCGATCCAGGCGGTGGCGATGTCCCCCGATGGCAAGCAGCTGGCCTGGGTGATCGAGCGCCAGGGCAAACCGGCGATCGAGGTCGCCGACGCCGACGGCCGTCACGTCCATGCGGTGACGGCGGCTGCCAGGCCCGGCAGCTGCGCCGAGTCCGGCGTCGCGTGGGAGCCGGATTCGCGCCACCTCGCGTTCGTATCCAACTGCAACGTCGACCTCACCAGTACCCGGGTGATGCAGAACGACATCTACCTGGCCGACACCGCCAGCCATGCCGCACCGGCACGGCTGGCCCAGCTGAAAGGCTACGTGCGCGCGCTGCAATGGACGGCCGACGGCAAGTCGCTCGGTTTCCTCTACGTGGCGGGCGCGACCCGCCATGCCAGCGCGGTGGCGGCGGCCAAGCCGGCAGCCGGCGAAGTCGGCGTAACCGGCGTGGAAGTGCAGCGCGTGGCCAGCCTCGACGTCGCCAGCGGCGCGCTGCATGAGCTGACCCCGGCCGGCATGTACGCCTACGAATTCAACTGGTCGCCGGACGGCTCGCGCATCGCCTACACCGCGGCGCTGCCGCCGGGCGACAACAACTGGTGGATCGCCAGACTCTACGTGCAGCCGGCGCAGCCCGGCGCGGCCGCGACCATGCTGGTTGATCCGGGCGACAAGAGCAGTGGCTCGCTGCAACACCTGCAGATCGCCTTGCCGCGCTGGTCGCCGGACGCCACGCGGATCGCCTTCATCGGCGGGCTGATGAGCGACCAGGGCGCCACCGGCGGCGACATCTACGCGGTGCCGGCCGGCGGCGGCACACTGGTCGACCTCACCCCGGGCATCCACGTCACGCCGTCGTGGCTCGATTGGACCGGGCCGCAGTCGATGCTGGTCGGCCAGATCAGCAACGGCCAGAGCCAGCTGGCGGATTACGCGGTGTCTGCCACGCGCGCGCAGCAGCAGCGCGTGCACTTCACGCTCGCGGCCAGCATTGGTGACGGCAGCGCCGCGATGGCGATGGCGACCTCGCGTGATCACCGCCGCATCGCCTTCGTGCAGAGCTCGTACGCGGCCGCTGCCGAGGTGCACGCCGGCGCTTTGGGCAACGTCGCACCGGCCGCAGTCACCTCGATCAACGCCGGGCTCAAGCCGGCCTGGGGCAAGGCCGAATCGGTCGAATGGAACAACGAAGGTTTCCACGTGCAGGGCTGGCTGTTGTACCCGGCCAAATACGACGCGAAGAAAACCTACCCGATGGTCGTGGTGGTGCATGGTGGCCCGTCGAGCGCGGTGATTCCGCGCTGGCCCGGCGTGGGCTACGGCGCCGTGCCGTTTTCCGCGCTGGGCTATTTCGTGTTCATGCCGAACCCGCGCGGCAGCTTCGGCCAGGGCGAGACCTACGTGCAGGCCAACCGCAAGGACTTCGGCTACGGCGACCTGCGCGACAGCCTCGCCGGGATCGACGCGGTGGAGAAGAAGGTCCCGGTGGACGACAAGCGGCTCGGCCTCACCGGCTGGAGCTATGGCGGCTTCATGAGCATGTTCGCGCCGACCCAGACCAAGCGCTTTCGCGCCGTCGTCGCCGGCGCCGGCATCGCCAACTGGCAGAGCTACTACGGCCAGAACCTGATCGACCAGTGGATGCCGCCTTTCTTCGGCGCCAGCGTCTACGACGACCCGGCGGTGTATGCGAAAAGTTCGGCGATCAACTTCATCAAGCAGGTGAAGACACCGATGCTGATCGTCGTCGGCGACCGTGACGCCGAATGCCCCGCGCCGCAGTCGTTCGAGATGTGGCATGCGCTGCGCGCCCAGGGCGTGCCGACCTCGCTGGTGGTGTACCCGAACGAAGGCCACCACTTCGTCGATCCCGCCCACCAGCGCGACGTGCTGCAGCGGGCGCTGGAGTGGTTCGGCAAATACCTGCCGGCCAGCAACTGACGCCATGCAATCCATTCCGGCGTCATGCCGGAATGGATTGACGATCATGACTCGGGCGGGTCGCGTCGGCGCGTGTGCGTGACCGCACCGACGATGCCGATACCCAGCAGCACCACCACGCCAACGCCGATCCACTGCCCAGGTGCGTGCAGCAGATAAGCGCCGTAGGCGAGACCACCGATCACGATGATCATGCCGATCAGGTAGAGCGCGAATGAGGACATCGTTGCCTCCGTGTGGTTTGCGGTTGCGCGGGTTCACATCCAACCCGGCGCGGGCTACAAGCAGACACGTGTCGCCATCAGAGGCGTGTGAAGGTGCCGGGGCGCAACCTGTGGATTGACGCACATGTCCCAAGGGTCATGCTTGACACCACTCACGTGTATTGCTGTACTGATACACATGGATGCATCCCTGCTCAACATACAACCCACCGCCAGCGAGCCGATCTACCGGCAGATCGTCGAGCAGCTGCGCCGGCTGATTGCCGGTGGTCAGCTGGTGCACGGCGAGCTGCTGCCATCGGTGCGCGATGTTGCCGGCTTTCACGCGGTCAACCCGATGACCGTGTCGCGTGCCTACGGCATCGCCGAGAGTGAAGGACTGGTCGAGCGGCTGCGCGGCAAGGGCATGGCCGTGATCGCGATGCGCAAGGCCGCACAGAGCGAAAGCCATCGGCTGACCCTGCTGGAGCCGCAACTGCAGGCACTGGCGCGCCATGCCAATGAACTCGAATTGCCTGCCGCGCCGGTGCTGCGGCGGCTGACCAAATTGCTGGGAGAATGAGATGAACGCCATGCTGCGTGAAACGGAATCCGCCATCGTCCCGCTCGCCGTGAGCGGCCTGGCCCATTGCTACGAAGACAGCAACGCGCTGAACGGCGTCGACCTGGTACTGGAGCCGGGCAGCGTACTGGGCCTGATCGGGCGCAACGGTGCCGGCAAATCCACCTTGATCCGCGCCATGCTCGGCCTGCTCGAACCGCTGGCCGGCGAAGCGCGCGTGTTTGGCGAGCCGGCGCTGCGGCTGTCCGATGCGGCCAAGGCGCGCATCGCCTACGTGCCGCAGCAACCGGAGGCGCTGGCCTGGCTTACCGCGCAGCAGATGCTCGATTTCGTCGGCCGTTTCTACCCCGGCTGGGACAAGACATTTGTCGCCCACACGCTGGAGCGCTGGCAGATCAAGCCGAACAAGCTGCTGGCGAAGCTCTCGCCGGGCGAGCGCCAGCGCGTCGACCTGATCCGCGCGCTGGCCTCGCAGCCGCAGCTGCTGGTGCTGGACGAACCGGCCGCCGCACTCGACCCGGTCGCCCGCCGCGAGTTGCTGCGCGAGGTGGCGCTGCGCGCGGGGGAATCCGGCACCACCGTGCTGTTTTCCACCCACATCGTGTCGGACCTCGAACGAGTCGCCTCGGAAGTCGCGTTTCTGCATCAGGGCAAACTGCTGATGCGCTGCAGTGTCGACGAGACCAAGGAGCGCTACGCGCGACTTTGGCTTCCGGCACGGATGAGCGCGGCCGCGCCTGTCCACAGCCTGAGCCGGCGCCGGCACGACGATGGCAGCCTCAGCCTGGTGGTCGAACGCGACGAGCGCGGCGCCTGGCCCGAGGCGGCCAGCCTGACCGGTGCGCGCGTCGACGCGCTGGGCCTGGAGGATCTGTTCGTGGAGGTGGCCGAATGAACCTGCTGCATCTGCTCCAGATTCCCTGGCATGCGACCTATCGATCGTTGCGCTGGCTGGCGCTGAGCGTGCTGACGCTGTGCGGAGGCGCCGCCATCGGCATCGGCTTGTTCGGCGGCCGCTCCGACCGTTTCGAGGTGGCGATTGCGCTATTCGGCTTCGGCGTGCTGTTCCTCTGGGCGTTCTTCCTGTCGACCAGCCTGCTGCTGGCGATCGACGCGCGGCGACTGCGCGTGCCACACATCCAGCGACAGATCGTGGCGAGTCTGCTGCTCTACGCGGTGCTCAGCATTGCGCTGCCGACCCTTCTGCTGGGCGTGATCGGCGCGCCCGTCTTCAATGCCGCGGTCGTGCTGGCACTGCTCGGTACCGGCGGGCTTGCCTTCGCGTTGATGCCGCGCTATTTCGCCGTCTTCATCGGCCTGACCCCCGCGCTGGCCAACACGCTGTGGTCTCGCATGCACCTGCCCGGCGTCGGCGACCCGCGCTTCGTCCATGCGGCATTGCCGGTGACCTTGCTGTTGCTGCTGGCGATCGTGGTCTATTGGCGGCGGTTGCTGCGGGCCGGCTCCAGCCGCGCACAGGGCTGGAGCTCGCCGATGGTGCTGCAATACCGCAACGGCAGCTGGGGCCACTGGAACACCATTGGCGACCTGGGCCAGCTGCGTCGGCGACCGGACTGGCTGCAGCTCGCGGTGAGCCTCGACGGCGTGGGTCCGACGGCGCCGCGCAAGGCGCTGCGGGTGGCGCTGGGTGGCTGGTACCTGCCGCAGACCGCGCGCAGTTATGCCCGGCAACTGGGGCTGCTGTTCGTCTTTGCCGTGCTGCCGTTGCTCGCCGTCGCGCTGCTGATCCATTGGGGCCAGAACGACAATCAGATCGCCGACATACTGCGGGGCTTGCTGATCGGCAGCCTCGGCATGACGAGTGTCTGCGCGGGACCGATGGTCGGCGTGCTCAGCCTGCTGTGGCTGAGCAAACGCTGGCAAGGGACCCATGCCGAACTGCCGTTGCTGGCGCTGCTGCCTGGCCTGGGCGACCCAGCGCAGGCCAGACGACAGGTGGTGCGCGCCGGCCTCGGCCTGCCGCTCGCCCTGCACGCCCTGCTGCTGTTGCTGGTTGGCATCGCCATGCTGTGCTGGCACGGCCATGGCGTGATGCTGTCGTTCCTGCTGCTGGCGCAGCTGGGTGCCGCGGCGGTCACCGTGGCGCTGTTGCTCAACCTGTTCGGCGGGCGCCGTCTTTCGATCTGGACAAACGGCTCGGTGCTGGCCGCGAGTTTCATGCTGACCCTGCTGAGCCTGCTGCTGCCGGCGATGAGCTGGGGCCGCGATCCGGTCGCCGGTGCCCAGTCCGCCCTGCTGCCGCTGGTTGTCGCATGGATGCTGCTCGCCGCCGGGATGATCTGGCTGGCGCGGCGCGGCTGGCGCGAGCTGGTGCAGCGGCCGCATCCATTTCTGCCGGGCTGAGCGCAGCCATGCCCGCCATTGCCAACCCGATCGTCACCCGAGAATCCCATGTGTAAAGTCCGCGGCAACCATCCGCAGCAATATCTCGGCCTCGGGCTGGGCCTTGCCATCGGCTCGGCGCTCGGCATCGTCTTCCACAATCTTGTCCTGGGCATCAGTCTTGGCGTGGCGATCGGCGTGGCGTTCGGGGCGTCCCGTCCTCAGCGCTAGAACAACTCGCCTTGCGGCGACGGCTTGCGCGGCGGCACGAAGCGCGACGTGTCGAGGACGAGTTCGCGGGCGCGGCCGAAGCCGAGTTTGCGACACGCCACGTCGAAGCGACGGCGCAGCAGGTCGGCGAACACGCCGTGGCCGCGCATGCGGGTGGCGAAGTTGCTGTCGTAGTCGCGGCCGCCGTTCATCTGCCGGACCAGGCTCATCACGTGTTCGGCGCGTTGCGGCGCGTGCAGGGCGAGCCATTCGCGGAACAGTTGCTTCAGTTCGTACGGCAGCCGCAGCGTGGTGTAGCCGGCACAACGCGCGCCGGCTTCGGCGGCTTGCGCCATCACCGCCTCCATGTCGCGGTCGTTCAGGGCCGGGATGATCGGCGCCACCAGCACGCCGACCGGCACGCCGGCTTCGGCCAGGCGGCGGATCGCCTTGATCCGCCGATGCGGCGCGCTGGCGCGGGGTTCGAGTTTCGCGGCGAGATGGTTGTCCAGCGAGTTGATCGAAACCAACACCTGCACCAGCTGCTCGCGCGCCATCGGCACCAGGATGTCGAGGTCGCGTTCGACCAGCGCGTTCTTGGTCACGATGGTGCACGGGTGATGGCATTCGGCGAGCAGCTCCAGTGCGGCGCGGGTCAGCCGCCAGCGCTTCTCGACCGGCTGGTACGGGTCGGTGTTGCTGCCAATGTTGATCGGGCTGATCGCGTAGCCGGGTTTCGCCAGTTCCGCGCGCAGCACATCGGCGAAGTTGCCCTTGGCGCGGATCTTCGTTTCGAAGTCGAGGCCGGGCGAGAGGTTGAGGTAGCTGTGCGAGGGCCGCGCGAAACAATAGATGCAGCCGTGTTCGCAACCACGGTAGGGATTGATCGCCTGGCTGAACGCGATGTCGGGCGAGTCGTTGCGGCTGATCACGCTGCGCGCGCGCTCGTCCGTGACTTCCGTGCGCGGGCGCGGCGCGTCCTCGTCCAGCAGCATGCTTTGCCAGCCGTCGTCCTCGGCGTGGTGGCGGATGCTCTCGAAGCGGCCTTCCGGGTTGGAGGCGGCACCGCGGCCCTTGATCGTCGCGACGCGGATGTCGGCAGGCGGTTCGGGCGATGGTGGGAAATCATCCATCGCGGCAGTTTGCCGCGGACAGGTCTCAACCGTCGCGACATCCGCCGCGATCGCGAGCGCCGACGCGCGGATGTACACTCCGGCCGGCCCGTTATTCGGTGCCCGAGCGGCCTTCGGCGCGACCCACGCATGCCTCTTCAGGACCCTGCATGAGCTTCATTCCGCCAGCGTGCGCGCGGCTGCCCATGCGCTTCGACAGCGGGGCTCTCGGCGCGGCCGTCGAGGCCTTGCCGTCGGAGGCGTGGCAACCGCATTTCAACACCGGCTATTACGAAGGCGACTGGAGCGGCGTCGCCCTGCGTGCGTACGAGGACGCGACGACGCCGTTGGCACCAGGCCAGGGTGAAACGCGGGCCACCGCCTACTGCGATGCGTTCTGGCGGGCCCAGCTGGCCAGGTTCGAGGTCGAACTGCGCAGCGCGCGCCTGTTGCGGCTGGGCCCCGGCGGCAGCATCCGTGAACACCGCGACTACGATCTCGGCGCGTCGGACGGCAACCTGCGCCTGCACATACCCATCGTCACCGACGCGCAGGTGGATTTTCTGCTGGACGGCCGCAGGGTACCGATGCAGGCCGGCGAATGCTGGTTCCTCGACCTGAGCCGGCCGCACCGGGTCGAAAACCACGGTGGTTCGAGCCGGATCCACCTGGTGATCGACTGTTGCCGCGCGCCATGGCTGGAGGCCCGGATCGTGGCGGGCCTGGCCGACACGCCGGCGAGCCGGCCCAGCCGCGGCAGCGAGGCGTTCACCGCTTTCAGCGCGCACATGCATGCCGATCCGGCGCTGCAGGCCGAACTTGCCGCGCATGAAGACAGCACCGCGTTCATCGCCGCCGTGCTGGCCGTGGCGACAGCCCGCGGCTATCGCTTCAGTCACGACGACCTGCGCGCGGCCATGAGCCGTGGCCGCAGCGACTGGAACGCGCAATGGCGGATCTGAATCGCCACGACGACTGGCGCGACTGGTTGCCGATCCGGGTCTGGCAGGACGCGGGGGCCTGGTCGGTCGACTGGTGCCATTTCGGCAGGCGGCCGTTGCACGAGGCGTTCTTCGGCGACAGCGTCGAGCTGGCCCTGCGGCGGCCGTTCAACCTGGCGTTCCGCCAGCACACCGGAATGGACGCCTTGCTCGAATGGCAACAGCGCAGTCCGGGCCTGCCGCCCACGGCCTTCATCCTGCACGCGTCGCGCTGCGGCTCCACCCTGCTGGCGCAGATGCTGGCCCGGCTCGACAGCCATGTCGTGTTGTCCGAGCCGCCGCCGCTCGACACGCTGCTGCGTGCCCACCATCACGATCCCGCGGCTGCCGCGTGGCAACCGGCGCAGATTCGCGCGCTGCTGTCGGCGCTGGCGCAGCCCCGGCAAGGTGGCGAGCGCGCGCTGGTGGTCAAGCTCGATGCCTGGAACATTTTCGAGTTGCCGCTGCTGCGTCAGTGCTTTCCCGCGACACCGTGGATCTTTCTCTACCGCGATCCGCTGGAGATCGCCGTCTCTCAGTTGCACTCGCCCGGTCGGCACATGGTGCCGGGCCTGATTGGTGCCTCGCCGCTGGCCATGCCGGCCGAGCAGGCGGCGGCACTGTCGCGCCCCGAATTCATCGCCCGCACGCTCGGCCGCGTGCTCGCCGCCGGCTTCGATCACTGCATCGCTCACGGCGGGCTGGCGCTCAATTACACCGAGTTGCCGCACGCTGTCGGTGGTCGACTGGCCGACGTGCTCGGGCTGGGCGCGGGCGACGCAATCGCTGCACTGGCCGGCTCGAGAGAACACGCCAAGCGCCGTGGCGAGCTGTTCGAGCCCGACCGCGAGCGCAAGCGGCAGGCCGCGGACGAGGCCACCCGCACGCAGGTGGAACGCTGGGCGCAACCACCGTACCTGGCGTTGGAGAGGTTGCGTCTGCAGCAGTGCGCGGCGGCGGCAACGCCGGCCTGAGCACGGCTGCGGACAATCAAAATCCCAGGGTCGGCGTGCACGTTCGACGTCGATATCCATCGCGCTCGCTTCCATGCCTGGAACCCTGGGCAGCGTCGGCTTTCCCGAAGCCGCTACTGAGAAAGTTCACTCTGATACAGGTTTCGAAGCATTTCACCCTCCTTCGGAGGGCGAGTAACAAGATGCTGGCGCAACCGGCATTGCACGACGTATCCCGGACTCGCTCATGCGCTGGCTGCGTGTCCACGAAGCAGGAGCGAACGGCTACACGCTCTCGGCGCGTGAAGACGCCGCCATGGCGTCATCACGGTCGCTGCACGCGGCAGCGATGACGCTTGCCGCTGACCATCCACAGGAGCTATTCGATGACACTCACTGGCCTGATCATTTTCCTGCTCATTGGTGCCATCGCCGGCTGGCTTGCCGGCCTGATCGTTCGCGGTTTCGGCTTCGGCCTGCTCGGCAACATCGTGATCGGCATCATCGGCGCGTTCCTCGCCGGCTGGTTGTTGCCGATGCTGGGCGTCGGCTTCAGCCTTGGCAGCCCGATCGTCACCAGCATCGTCTACGCGATGATCGGCGCGATCGTGTTGCTGGTGATCATCGGTTTGATCAAGCGCGCCTGATCGAAGCCGGACAAGGAAAGACGCAGCGGCTCGCGCCGCTGCGTTTTTTTGGCTTGCCGAAGCATCTCAGGCGGTGATGTCGACGTCCTTGGTCTCGCGCACGAAGAACAGGCCGATCACGAAGGTCATCAGCGCAATCGCCACCGGATACCACAGGCCGGAGTAGATGTTGCCGGTGAGTGCCACGATGCCGAACGACACCGATGGCAGGAAGCCGCCGAACCAGCCGTTGCCGATGTGATACGGCAGGCTCATCGAGGTGTAGCGGATCCTGGTGGGGAACATCTCCACCAGCCACGCCGCGATCGGGCCGTAGACCATCGTCACGTACAGCACCAGCAGGAACAGAAGCACGATCAGCATCGGGTAGTTGCTGCGCGCGGGATCGGCCTTGGCCGGATAGCCGGCCTGATCCAGCACGCCGCCGAGGCTCATGCCGAACGCCTTGTTCCGTTCCGCGAAATCCGCCTTGGCCAGCCCGCTGCCCTCGAACGCGTCGACACCGACACTGCCCACGGTCACCTTCGCCAGCGTACCGGCCGGTGCCGCCTGGTTGTCATAAGGCACGCCGCGCTTGGCCAGGGTGCTCTTGGCGATGTCGCACGAACTGGTGAAGGTCGACGTGCCGGTGAGGTTGATCTGCAGATGGCAAGTAGCCGGATCGGCTATGACGGTAACCGGTGCGCCGGTGCGCGCGGCCTCGATGCCCGGGTTGCCGTAGTGGGTGATGCCCTTGAAGATCGGAAAGTAGGTCAGCGAGGCGAGCAGGCAGCCGGCCAGCACGACGGGCTTGCGGCCGATCTTGTCCGACAGCCAGCCGAACACCACGAAGAACGGCGTGCCGATCAGCAGTGCCGCGGCAATCAGCAACTGCGTGGTGGTGGCGTCGATCCGCAAGGTGCTGCCGAGGAAGTACATCGCGTAGAACTGACCGCAGTACCACACCACGGCCTGGCCGGCGGTGGCGCCGAACAGGGCCAGGATCACCAGCCTGAGGTTGCCCCAGCGCGCGAACGACTCGGTCAGCGGCGCCTTCGATTGCTTGCCCTCCGCTTTCATCTGCTTGAACACCGGTGACTCGGCCAGTTGCAGGCGGATGTACACCGACACCGCCAGCAGCAGCGACGAGAGCAGGAACGGCACGCGCCAGCCCCAGTCGTCGAACGTGTCGCCCATCATCCACTTGCAGCCCAGGATCACCAGCAGCGACAGGAACAGGCCGAACGTGGCCGTGATCTGGATGAAGCTGGTGTACAGGCCACGCTTGCCCTTCGGCGCGTGTTCGGCAACGTAAGTCGCCGCGCCGCCGTACTCGCCGCCCAGCGCCAGACCCTGCAGCATGCGCAGCAGGATCAGGATCACCGGCGCCGCGATGCCGATCGAGCCGTAGCTCGGCAGCAGGCCGACGAAGAACGTGGACAGGCCCATGATCACGATGGTGATCAGGAACGTGTACTTGCGCCCGACCAGGTCGCCGACACGGCCGAACACCAGCGCGCCGAACGGCCGCACCGCGAAACCCGCGGCGAAGGCGAGCAGGGCGAACACCAGCTGGCTGGCCTCGTTCAGGCCGGAGAAGAACTGCTTGCCGATGATCACGGCCAACGAGCCGTACAAGTAGAAGTCGTACCACTCGAACACGGTACCCAGACTGGATGCCAGGATGATCCGCTTGTGGCTGACGTCGAGCCCCGGACGCCCGTCGATCGCAGTGGTGGCCATGTGTTCCCCTCCCAAGAAAATCAGTTTTCCCTCTCCGCCATGGCGGAGAGAAGCCGGAAAGTGCAGGCCGTTGCTCGGGGCCGCACCTCGTCACCCTTCCCGCAGACGGGAGGTATTCGACAACGGCGTACGCGTGTACGCCGCCATGCGCGCTAGAAGCGATACAACGCGTTGAGGCTGAGTTGATTGCCGCTGGTGGTCTGACGATCCAGGCCGTTACCGGTGGAGTCGAGCTTGTCGTGCAGCCATTCGACACTGAGGTCGTAGGCACCGGCCGTGTATTGCAGGCTGAACGCGGCTTGCCGGTTGCGAAGCAGGCCGGTCGAGCCATTGCCCAGCCAGGTGATCACGTCAGCGCTGTCCGGCTTGTTGTAGGCGTAGAACACATAGGCGCTCCAGTTCGGCGTGAAGCTGTAGCCGGCCTGCACGAAGGCGCCGGTTTCCTTGATGTCGCCGAACTGCGACATCGCGCCGAAGATCTCGCCGAGGCCCTTGCCGGTGTAGACCAGCCCCTTGAACGTCCACGGTCCGGGTTTCCACTGGCCGCCGATTTCGTAGCCCACGCTTTTCACGTCGGAGCGGATCGGCGTTGGCGCGGTACCGTCCACGCCACGCAGATCGACCTTGCTGTAATGCGCGGCGAAATACGCCAGCCAATTCCTGTCCTGCACGTGCAGGCGCGCCTCGATTTGCGGACGGAAGCCGGCACTGCCGGCGGTCTGGTAGTTGACGTTGTTGCCGGGCCCGTTCCAGGCGCCTTCGAATACGCCCAGATCCAGCCGCCACTGCGCACCCGTGCTGCCGTGATTGAGATCCTGCATGACCACCACGCCGGGGAAGCGCCAACCGCCGTAGCCGGTTCCATAGCCGAGCGGGAATGCAATGTGCGACAGCGAGGTCGGTGAATTGTCGATCGGGAACATCAACTCCCACTGCTGGCCGATGCGCACCGTGGTGCCGCTCTCGGGATTGATCAGATCCATGTAGGCCTGGCGCAGTCGCGGCGTCGGCTGCTGCTGGCTGTAGGCGCCGGTGCCGTTGAAGCCGCCGAAGAAATCCATTTCGATGCGGCCGCCACCGTTCCAGTTGCCGGCAAATTGGGCACCCTTGAAATCGAGCCAGAAGCGCGTGTTGCGCACGTCGACGCCGCTGAGCGAGCCCTTCGCGCCGGGCACCGGGAGCAGGGCATTCTGGCCGTTGCCGTAGGTGAAGCTCTTGTTCTGGCTGAACGCGCTGGCGTTGACGAAGCCGTGCAGGGCGACCGACACGCCGGGGGCACTGCTGAACACGGGCGCCGCCGGTGCGGGGGCGGCGGCCACGTTGCGCGCCGGTGCCGGCGGCGCTGCGGGCGCCGTCTTCTGCGCCTGGATCATCGCCTTCAGTTCGTTCAACTGCTGCTCCAGCTGCGCCACGCGTTGTTCGAGTTGCTGTTCGCGTGTGTCGCTCTGCGCGTGCGCGGCCAGCGGCAATGCCAGCGCACAGGCCATGCTGAGGACGAGCACTTTGCAGCCGTTTGGATATCGCGTCTTCATGCGTGCGTCTCCCCGATGCCAATGTCGCGCCGAGCATGGCCATGCTGCGGCGCGGGCGACTATTCGCCATTGGTCGAAGTTCGACCAAAGTCGATGCGCCGCCTCGCCGCCACCTCCGCGACGATCGGGCTACACTCGAATTCCGCACACCGCGGGGCGTCGACGCCTGCCGCGGTATCCCCGTCGCCAGTTCCGGCGCCAGCCAGCAGGACCCCAGCCATGTCCAAGCTCTACCCGGTCGATCCCTCGTTTGCCGCCGCGGCACGTCTGCGCCACGACGACTACACGCGCCTGTACGCCGAATCGATCGGCGACCCGGAGGGCTTCTGGGCTCGCATCGCCCAACGGCTGGACTGGAGCCGGGCGCCGACGAAGATCAAGGACGTCTCGTTCGACCGGAACGACCTGCACATCCGCTGGTACGAGGACGGCGAACTCAACGTCTCGGCCAACTGCCTCGACCGCCAGCTGGAAAAGCGCGGCGACAAGGTGGCGATCATCTTCGAGGGCGACGACCCGAACGACTCGCGCAGGATCACCTATCGCGAACTGCACGCCGAAGTGTGCAAGTTCGCCAACACGCTGAAGCATCTCGGCGTGGTCAAGGGCGACCGCATCGCGATCTACCTGCCGATGATTCCCGAAGCGGCGGTGGCGATGCTGGCCTGCGCCCGGCTCGGCGCGATCCACTCGGTGGTGTTCGGCGGCTTTTCGCCCGATTCGCTGGCCGGGCGCATCGCCGATTCGCAGGCCAAGGTGGTGATCACCGCCGACGAGGGCCTGCGCGCCGGCAAGCGCATCCCGCTCAAGATCAATGTGGACGCGGCACTGGAACGTCCCGGTACCAACAGCGTGGAAACCGTGATCGTGGTGCGCCACACCGGCAGCGCGATCAACATGCAATCGCCACGCGACCGCTACTGGCACACGCTGATGGAAGGCCAGTCGGCCGACTGCCCGCCGACCCCGGTCGAAGCCGAACATCCGCTGTTCGTGCTGTACACCTCCGGCTCCACCGGCAAGCCGAAGGGCGTGCTGCACACCACCGGCGGCTATCTGGTGTACACCAGCTACACGCACGAACTGGTGTTCGACCTGCGCGAGGACGACGTCTACTGGTGCACCGCCGATGTGGGCTGGGTCACCGGCCACAGCTACGTGGTGTACGGGCCGCTGGCCAATGGCGCGACCACGGTGATGTTCGAAGGCGTGCCCAATTACCCGGACTTCAGCCGCTTCTGGCAGGTGATCGACAAGCACAAGGTCAGCCTCTTCTACACCGCGCCCACCGCGATCCGCGCGCTGATGCGCGAGGGCGAGGCGCCGGTGAAGAAGACCTCGCGCGCATCGCTGCGCCTGCTCGGCTCGGTCGGCGAGCCGATCAACCCGGAAGCGTGGGAGTGGTATCACCGCGTGGTCGGCGACGAACGCTGCCCGATCGTCGACACGTGGTGGCAGACCGAGACCGGCGGCATCATGATCTCGCCGCTGCCCGGCGCCATCGCCACCAAGCCGGGTTCGGCCACCTTGCCGTTTTTCGGCATCAAGCCGGCCATCGTCGATGCCGAGGGCACCGTGCAGGAAGGCGTGGCCGAGGGCAACCTGCTGATCACCGACTCCTGGCCCGGCCAGGTGCGCACCATCTACGGCGACCACCAGCGCTTCATCGACACGTATTTCAGCGCCTATCCCGGCCATTATTTCAGCGGCGACGGCGCCCGCCGCGATGAAGACGGCTACTACTGGATCACCGGCCGCGTCGATGACGTGATCAACGTGTCCGGCCACCGCCTCGGTACCGCCGAAGTGGAAAGCGCGCTGGTGGCGCACCCGAAGGTCGCCGAGGCCGCCGTGGTCGGCTGCCCGCACGAGATCAAGGGCCAGGGCATCTACGCCTATGTCACCCTGGTCGCCGGCGAAACCGGCAGCGACGAACTGCGCAAGGAACTGATCGTCTGGGTGCGCAAGGAGATCGGCCCCATCGCCACCCCGGATTACCTGCAGTGGGCGCCCGGCCTGCCGAAGACCCGCTCGGGCAAGATCATGCGCCGCATCCTGCGCAAGATCGGCGAAAACCAGCCCGACCAGCTCGGCGACATCACCACGCTGGCCGATCCCGGCGTAGTGAAGAATCTGGTCGATGAGCGGTTGATCAAATGACGAACTGGGGAACGGGGAACAGGGAACATGGAGGGTTCGCTTCGCCACAAGCGCTGCGGCATGCCCCGCTTTCGTTTCCCGTTCCCTGTTCCCCGTTCCCCGCTCCAACACCTCATGCCTGACATCCTGATCGCCGACGACCATCCGCTGTTCCGCGACGCCCTGCAGCGCGCGGTGCTGGTGGCGGTGCCGCAGGCGCGGGTGCACAGTGCCGATGGCGTGCACGCGTTGCTCGGCCTGATCGAGCAGTTCCCCGACGCCGAATTGCTGCTGCTGGACCTGCACATGCCCGGCGCGCGCGGCTACTCGGCGCTGGCGCATATCCGCGGTCAGTACCCGGGGCTACCGACCATCGTGGTGTCCGGCCACGAAGAGGCGCAGGTGGCGCGCCGCGCGCTGGCGCACGGTGCCTCGGGCTACATTCCGAAATCCAGTTCCGGCGATAGCATCGTGGCGGCGATCCGCGCCGTGCTCGACGGCGACATCTGGCTGCCGCCGGCCCTGCTCGGCAACCCGGCCGAACTCAGGCCTGACGAAGCAGCCGCCGCCGCACAGATCGCCACCTTGACGCCGCAGCAGTTCCGCGTGATGACGATGATCGCCGAGGGCCTGCTCAACAAGCAGATCGCCTACGACCTCGGCGTCTCCGAGGCCACCGTCAAGGCGCACATGACCGCGATCATGCGCAAGCTCGGCGTCAACAACCGCACCCAGGTCGCGCTGATCGCCAGCCAGCTGGCGGTCGAGCAGGAGAGCATGCCGACGCTGCCAAAGACGGCGATCGGCCCGCCGGACTGAACGGTCCTGCCTGGGCCCAACGCCTCGCTTCCCGTCATTCCCGCGCAGGCAGGAAGCGCTTCGCGACAGCGGAGCTGGTCATCCGGCGTCTTCGAGGTCGCCTTCGGTCTTCATCGGATCATTGACCGCGGATCTGTCCGGCTGCATTCGCAGCAATGAGCTCAGCAACGCGCGCAGCGCGGCCGGCCGCACCGGCTTGTGCAACACCGGATATCCCGATGCACGCGCACGCTGTTTCAACTCGCTGCTGCCGTCGGCGGTGATCATCGCCACAGGTGGAAGCTGGCCGGCCATTTCGCGCAACCGTTGCAATGCCTGCAGGCCATCGACGCCGTCGGCCAGATGGTAGTCGGCCAGGATCAGGTCGATCGGGCCATGCGCCAGTTCGCGACGGGCCTGTTGCAGATCAAGCGCCAGACGACAATCGACGCCCCAGCGGCTGAGCAGGGCGCGCATGCCGTCGAGGATGGTGGCGTCGTTGTCCAGGCACAGCACGGTCAATGGCAGTTGCTTGTCCGCACCCGCACGCTGGACTCGCTGGCGGCGAGCCGGCACTGCTTCACCACGTGGCACGACGACTGCAAAGCAGCTGCCGCGGTTGATCTGCGAATGAAGATCCAGCCGATGGCCGAGGATGCCGGCCAGGCGGTCGCAGATCGACAGGCCCAGGCCGAGGCCCTTCTCGCCCCACGGCGACGGTTGTTCGAGCCGCTGGAATTCGTCGAAGATCCGCGCGCGCTGTTCGGCGGCGATGCCGGGGCCGGAGTCCCATACCTCGATGCGCACCTCCTCGCCGATGCGCCGCGCACCCAGCAAGGCGCCGCCCTTGCTGGTGTAGCGCAGGGCATTGGAGACGAAGTTCTGCAGGATCCGACGCAGCAGCTGCGGGTCGCTGAGCACTGCCAGCGTGGTCGGCGCCACGCGCAGGCGCAGGCCGCGCTGTTCGGCGACCACCGCGAACTGCGCCTTCAACGAATCGAACAGTTCGGCCAGGGCGAAGCCGCCGACTTCCGGATGGTAGCTGCCGGCATCCAGCCGCGAGGTATCCAGCAGTGCATCGAGCAGATCCTCGGCCGACCGGAACGACGCGTCGATGCGCTCGGCCAGGCCGCTTGCCTCGGCGTCCAGTCCCGGGTGCTGGCGCAGCGCCGAGGTGAACAGCCGCGCCGCGTTCAACGGCTGCAGCAGGTCGTGGCTGGCGGCGGCGAGAAAGCGCGTCTTCGAAATGTTCGCTGCCTCGGCGGCCCGCCGCGCGTTTGCCGTGGCGACCAGTGCCTCGGACAGTTCCGCAGTACGCTGCTCGACCCGTTGCTCCAGAGTCTCGTTCACCTCGATCAGCGCCTCTTCGGCGTGCTTGTACGCCGTGACATCGCTGTAGGTCGTGACGTAGCCGCCGGCGGGCAGCGCGCGACCGCGCAACTCGATCACGGTGCCGTCCGGACGGACACGCTGGAACAGGTGCGCCGAACCGGCCTGCATGTGGTCGATGCGTCTGGCCACATGGCCTTCCAATTCGCCAGGCCCGCATTCGCCGTGACTGGCGTTCCAGCGAATCAGGTCGGCCACCGGCACGCCGACGTGCACCATGCCGTCGGGATAATCGAACAGCTCCAGGTAGCGCCGGTTCCATGCCACCAGGCGCATCTGCGCATCGACCACGCTGATGCCCTGCGACACGTTTTCCAGCGTGGTGGACAGCAGTTCGCGGTTGAAGCGCAGCTCCTGCGAGGCCTCGTCCATCAGCGCCATCGCCTCGGCCAGATCCAGGCCGCTTCCGGACAACGCGCTGATCAGGATCCGTCGCGCGTTGGCGGCGCCCACCGCCGATGCCAGCAGGCGCTCGGTGTGCTGGATCAGTGCGCGATCGGCCGACTCGCCGGCCAGCAAGGGCCGCCCGCGGCGCACGGCATAGTCGTCGAATGCCCGCGCGCTGCCGCGTTCGCCGACGATGCGTTCGGCAAGCGTACGCAGGTCCGCCACCGCCACGCGGCCACGCCAGTCACCGGCGCCGTTGCGCCCGGCCGGATAGGCATCGATGAACATCGCCGCGTGCAGGCGTTCCTCCAGGCTCGGCCGCAAGCGCAGCGAGACGAACACCAGGCAACCGACGTTGACCAGCAGCGACCAGAAGGTGCCGTGCATGACCGGATCCCAGCCACCGAGATGGAACAGCGCCTGCGGGCGCAGCCAGTGCCATCCGAACGGGCCGTTCTGCAGCCATGGATCGGAACGGATCACCGCCGGCAGCAACAAGGTATACGACCACACCACGAAGCCACCGGCCAGGCCCACCATCACGCCGCGACGGCTGGCGCCGCTCCAGTACAACGCGGCCAGCAATGCCGGGGCGAACTGCGCCACCGCGGCAAACGCCAGCAGACCGGTGGCCGCAAGATTCTCCGCGTTGGCGGCGATCCGGTAATAGCCGTAAGCCATGGCAGCCAGCGCGATGATCGCCACCCGGCGCACACGAAGCACCAACTTCGACAGGTCGCTGCGCTGCTCCAGCCGCAGTCGGGGAATGCGCAGCAGCGCCGGCATCACCAGGTCGTTGCTGATCATCGTCGAAAGCGCCACCGAGGCCACGATCACCATGCCCGTCGCGGCCGAGAATCCGCCGATGAAGGCCAGCAGGGCCATGCCGCCATCGCCATGGATCATCGGCAGGGTAAGTACCCATGCGTCGGCGGAGCTCTCGTGCAGCAGCGGCACGTCCGCGCCGGCCGCCACGATCGGCAGCACCGCCAGGCTGACGATGACCAGGTACAGCGGCACCATCCAGCGCGCACGTGTCAGGTCGCTGGCGTCCTCGCATTCGACCATGCCGATCTGGAATTGCCGGGGCAGGCAGAACATCGCGCAGAACGCCAGCATCGTCTGGGCCAGAAATCCCGGCGACAGCCCATGCCTCAGTTGCGTGACCGGCAATTGCACCGTGGCCAGCCACCCCGGCCCCCGCCACAGCGCGTAGCCGGCCAGCGCGACGAAGGCGAGCAGCTTGATCAGGGATTCCAGCGCGATCGCCAGCATCAAGCCGTGATGGTGTTCGGTTGCGTCGATGCTGCGCGTGCCGAACAGGATGGCGAACACGGCCAGCAGCAGCGCACACCACAACGCGCTGTCGACACCACCGGCCGACGCGGCGCCTTGGCCGGCACCGCCAAGCACGCCGAAGGACATCGCCACGGCCTTGAATTGCAGCGCGATGTACGGCACCACCGCGATCACCGCAATCACCGCCACCAGCGCGGCCAGTCCGTGCGACTTGCCGAAACGCGCGCCGATGAAGTCCGCTATCGAAGTGATGTTGCGTTGCCTCACCACCTGCACCAGCCGGCGCAGCAGCCCAAAGCCGAACACGAACAGCAAAATCGGACCCAGATAGATCGGCAGATACGCCAGGCCGTCGCGCGCCGCCGTGCCGACCGCGCCGTAGAACGTCCACGACGAGCAGTACACCGCCAGCGCCAGGCTGTAGACGATCGGACGCAAGCGCGGCTGGCGGGGATACAGCGGTCGGCGATCGCCGGCATAGGCGACCACGAACAGCAGCCCGACATACATCAGTGAGACCAGCAACAGCAGCCAACCCTGGATCACGTCTTGTCTCCCGGACCAACGGAGGGTCCCGATCCGTGGCGGTCGGCGCCGTTCGCATGGCCGCACATCTTGTGCGACATCGGCGCCGGCGCCACCATGCACCGATGATTGCCGCGCATGCACCGACGCTTGCCAACGTAGCAGAGCATCTGCTCGAAGACGAGATTCACGTGTGGCAGCTGGTCTACCGCCCGCAACATGGACGCGCGCCGCTGCATCGGGTGCTGGCCGCCTATCTGGGTACCGATCCGGATCGGGTCACGCTCACGGCGGGCGAACACGGGCGTCCGGTGCTCGCGGCGACGCACGATCCGTCACTGGGTTTCAACTGGTCGCACAGCGGCGACCAGGCGTTGATCGCGATCGCTCGCGGGATCGCGCCTGGCGTCGATATCGAACGATTGCGCCGGCGACCGCGATCACTGGAGATCGCGCAGCGCTACTTCAGTGCCGACGAGGCGGCGGCGCTGGCGGCGCTCCCGCTGGCCGATCGCGATGCCGGATTTCTCGAACTGTGGACAGCCAAGGAGGCGGTGCTCAAGGCACTCGGTCGCGGCCTGGCGTTTGGCCTTGATCGCCTGAGCATCGCGCGTGTCGCCGATCAGCTGATTCTGCAGCGGTTGGCGGGCGACGACGCGCGCGCATGGCAATTGCATCGACTGCCGGTGGGGCCGCAGCTGCTCGCCGCCATGGCCTGGCGCGGCGACGCGCGTCGGTTGCGCATGGGGACGCTTGCCAGCGACGCCTGATCGGTGCACTGTTTCCGGCCCACCGGCGCTCGTCCGCGCTGCTGCCGGTGACCTCAACTGCCCGGATCGCCAGCCCGACATGACCGTGCTCAGCGTCAACCTCAACAAGATCGCCGTGCTGCGGAATTCCCGCGGCGGCCACGAACCGGACATCTGCCAGGCGGCGCAGACCTGCATCGATGCCGGCTGTGGCGGCATCACCGTGCATCCGCGACCGGATCAGCGTCATGTCCGGCCCGACGACGTGCGTGCGCTGGCCACCATGCTGCGCGGTCGGGTGGAATACAACATCGAGGGCAACCCGTTTGCCGCTGCCCGGGACGCGTACCCCGGCCTGATCGCGCTGGCGCGGGAAGTACGCCCGACCCAGGTGACCCTGGTACCCGACAGCGACGGCCAGATCACCTCCGATCACGGCTTCGACCTGCGGCGCGACCAGGAGCGGCTGCGGCCGCTGGTGGCTGAGCTGTGCGAGCTTGGCTGCCGAGTCAGCCTGTTCGTGGACGCGGAGGTGCAGGAACTCGAGCTCGCCGCGGCGATCGGCGCGCAGCGCATCGAGATCTATACCGGCCCCTACGCGCAGGCGTTCGCGGCCGGTCAGCCTGCGGCGGCGCTGGCCGCATGCGCCGACACTGCACGACGCGCACAACAGGCGGGACTGGCGGTGAACGCAGGCCATGACCTGAGTCAGGCCAACCTGGGTACGTTCAAGGCAGCGATCCCTGGCTTGGCCGAGGTATCGATCGGGCATGCGCTGATCGGCGAGGCGTTGTATCACGGCCTGGCCACGACGGTGCGCAACTATCTGCAGATTCTGCGCTGAGGGTTCTGAGTAGCGCTTTTGTTCCTTCCGGCGCAGCGGGAAATGCAACCAGGAGGGCCGAGGGGGCGCTTTCCCACGCTGAAGCGGGATCGATAGCACCCATCCGCCTTCGGCACTTTGCCTCGCTGGACTGGGTGAAGGAAAGCGGCCCTGGACCAGTCCGCCGGATTTTCATCGGCTCCGGGACTGTTTTGCGGCATGGCGATGCTGCAAACAAAAAACCCCGCGTTGGCGGGGTTTTTTGCATGGCATGTGCTACGGCCCGAAAGGCACCGGATCAGAAGTTCTCGGTGAACCCGATCTTGACCAGGTTGTAGCTTTTCGCGTCAGCAAGCACGCGCGCCACGTACTGGTAGGCGACCGCGTCGTCGGCAGCGATCTGAATCTCCGGCTGATCGCTCTGCTGGGCGACCACCGCGAGCTGCGCCTTGAGGCCCAACTCGTCGACCGGCGTGTCGTTCCAGTAGAACGATCCGCTCGAGTCGATCTTCAGATGGATCGGTTCCAGCGGCGTCGGCGGGTTGACCACGTTCGGGTTCGGCTGCGGCAGATCCACCTTGATCTTGTGTGCCAGCACCGGCGCCGTGATCATGAAAATGATCAGCAGCACCAGCATCACGTCGACCAGCGGCGTGACGTTGATCTCCGACATCGGTCCACTGGTGTTGGTCGAAAAAGACATGTCAAATCACCCCTTCGGCGCGTCAGTGGTCATGAAGGCGACATGCACCATGCCCGAATCCTTGGCATCGCCAATGATCTTCTTCACGATCTTGAACTGGGTCGCCTTGTCCGCCCGGATCTCCAGTTCCGGCTGCGGCACCTTTTGCGCGTTGACTGCAAACTGTGCCCGCAACTCGGCCGCGGTGACCTGATGGTCATTGAAGTACAGGCTGCCGTCTTCCTTGACCGCCAGATCGAGCGGCGGAACCTTCACTTCCTCATCCTTGGTCTTGGGATTCGCGGTAGGCAGATCGATCGTGATGGAGTGCGACATCAGTGGCGCGGTGATCATGAAGATGATCAAGAGCACCAGCATCACGTCGACCAGCGGCGTGACGTTGATTTCCGACATCGGGCCGCCGGATTTGCCACCTAGGCTGACTGCCATGGGTCAATCCCTCACTTCTGGCTTTCGACGCGCGAACCGGTGGCGAAGAAGTCGTGCAGGTCATGCGCGAATTCGTCGAAACGGGCGTAGGTCAGGCGGTTCGAGCGGCTGAAGAAGTTGTACGCGAACAGCGCAGGGATGGCGGCGAACAGACCAAAGGCGGTCATGATCAGCGCCTCGCCCACCGGGCCGGCGACCGCATTCATCGACGCGTTACCCGTGGCGGCGATGCCGATCAGGGCATGGTAGATGCCCCACACCGTACCGAGCAGACCGACGAACGGCGCGGCGGAACCGACCGTGGCGAGCAGGGTCATGCCGCCTTCCATGCGCAGGCTCTCGCGAGCCACGGCCTGGCGCAGGGCGCGGTCGATGAACTCCGAACGGCTCAGCGACTCGGCCAGACGGCCAGTCGTTCCACTGGTGGCCTGCTGGTGATGGGCTACCGCGGAGGCGGCGTCGAGCGCGATCTTGGAGAACGGTTCGCCCTTGGGCTGCGCTTCCAGTTCACGAATCGCGTCCTGGGTCGATGCATTGCCCCAGAAGCCGTCGATGACCTTGTCGGCGCGTCCCTTCACCGTGGCATTGCGAATGCCGTTGGCGATGATGAAGTACCACGACAGGAACGACATCACGACCAGCGTGACGAAGACGACCCAGCCGAGCCAGTCGAAGTTTTGCATCAGGTTGGCGAAGCCCATCTGTTTCATGGCTTCGGCGTTGGTATTGCCACCCATGGCCTGTGCGGCATCGGTCGTTGCAGGAGTCTGTAGGAACATAACGCTACCCTAGGGAAGTCAAGCGTGAACTGTAACTGTAACCCGACTGGACCCGGGTTACAGCTGATTGATAGGCCGGATTACATCAGAGGCCGCTGAGACTGAAGGTGATGGGAACGCGTGCGTAACCTTCGACCTTCTTTCCGTTTCTGATTTCTGGATTGAAACGATACTTTCTTACCGCCTCCATGGCCGAGCGATCGAGATCGCGGTGTCCGCTGGACTTCTCCACCTTGATGTCCTTCGGCGAACCATCGACGCCAACCAGAATCATCAGTATGACCGTGCCCTCCTCATGCTGCCGTAGTGCCTGCGGCGGATATCGGGGGGTGATCTTGCTGTTGTAGCTGAGATCCTGTGCCGCCGTGATGTCGGACGGTGGCGCTGGCGGAGCCGGAGGAGCCGGTGGCGGAGCCTGCACCGCGTTCTGCGAAACCTCTTCCACCGGTGGCGGTGGCGTGGGCGGCGGAGGTGTCGGTGGCGGCTTGATCTGCTTGATGATCTTCGGCGGCGGCTGCTTTGGCGGCTCCGGCGGCGGCGGCGGGGGCGGGGGCGGCGGCGGCGGCGGCTCGATGAAGTTCACCTGGACGATATGCTCTTTCTCTGCATGCTTCTGCCCCGGCGGCGCCATCGGCGACACCAGGAGCAGAAACGCAAAGGCGTGCAGCCCGATGGCAACTGCCAATGCCCAGGTGCGTTTCCAACTGAACGGCTCGCGCCCATTTTCTTCGTTACTTGAGGCCATCTGTCACTATCTGAAGCTAGTCAATCGGAAGAGGACGTTGCCGCAGGGGCATCCCCGAAACCGTCTGGTTGTCTGGACGGAACCGGATGAAGCTTGCCGCTGGGGAGACGCGGGGAAAGATCTTCAACGTTACAACAGCGCATGACTTTTGTATAGCACCCGCGGGGCAGAAGAATGGACGTCCATCTGCTCCGCGGGGAGAATGAATCCGGTTACTTGCCGGCTCCGGCCTTCTTGAGCCACGCCTTGGCTTTCTCGGCGGTCTCCGGCTGCTTGGCGGCGAGTTTCATGGCAGCCACGGCCGCGGGCTTGTTCTTCAACCCGCGCTCCGCCTCGGCCAGCAACATGTAGGCCGAGCCCTTGTGCTTGACGCCCTTGTCGATGCCTTGCTGGATCATGCTCTTGGCCTGGCTGAACTTGCGATCGATCAGCAGCAGATGGCCTCCGCGTATGCCCGCCTCGCCATCCTTCGCATTCGGCAGCGCCTTGCCGTAGGAGGCGACGGCCTTCTTGACGTCGTCCATCATTTCGGCGCCCTCGCCGAGCAGCATGTAGTTCTCGGAACTGGTGCTGACGACTCCCTTGCCCATGCCCTCCTCCAGCACCTGGACGGCCTTGCTGGCGTTTGGCTTGGGATCGTCGCTGGACTGGGCCGTGATCAGATACAGCTTGGACAGATTCACGTAATCCGCCTCTTTCGTCAGCGATCCGGCAGCGCGAGCTTTCTCCAGCAACTGGATCGCTTCGGAGTACTTCTGTGCCTGCATCAATACGGCGACGGCATTGTTGAGCGCATTCGGATCATTCGGATTGGCAGTCACTTGCTGCTGGGCGAGCGCCGCTGCCTTCTCGGTCTGGCCGGATTCCGAATAGCTGGCCATCAGGATCTGGTTCCAGTTGTCTTTCGGCTTGTCGGTCAGCGATTTCGCCTTCTCGATCGCGGCGATCGCCTCGGGGTACTTGCCAAGGCGATAGTCGGCATTGCCTTCGAGAGCGTAGGAGTCGGCGGTTTCCTTCTTGCCCTCGGCGCGCCACTTGGCCAGGGTGTTCAGCGACGCCTGGTATTGCTCGTCGGCAAGCTGGAACTGGGCCAACATGTATTCGAGCTGGAAGTAGGTGTCGTTCGGCAGCACGCCATTGGTCAGCGCCCGCTGCAGGAATGTGATCGCCCCCTTGTAATCGCCATCGTTGAAATGGACCGAGGCCAGCCCCTGCAGCGCCAGGGCCTGGGCGTACTTGCTCTTGCTGCCATCGATGATGGGTTGGAGTATCTGCTCCGCCTTGGCCTTGTCGCCAGCATTGACCGCGTCCAGCCCCTCGTTGAGGGTTTTCGATTCCTTCTCGCTGGTCAGATCGAGCTTCGGCTCCTCGCGCGTGGCGTTCGGGTAGAGCGCTTCCTTCTTGTCCTTGTCGGCGTGGTTGGCGCGCGCCAGCAACGGGCTGCTGGCCAAACCGAGCAGCAAGGCCGCGCTCGCCAGCATCGTGAACCTTCGGGCATGCTTCATGATGTTCCTCGTCTATGGGTCGCGCGCATTGAACGTCGCGGGGGGATCTGGGAGCGTAACCCGAGTGGGCAAGCGATAACAAGTCGCAGTGCCGCATGGAAGATCGTTTAAAATCAATGGGTTATTAGCTGTTTGAAACCAGGCGAGCTGCTCGGCCAGCACGGCGGAGCAGCATACAGGGACCATCCGCGGCCGATCGAACCGGGCAGGTGCTCAGGAAGCGAATCGACGACGGCATGGAACCGCCGTCGATCCCGCATCGAATTCAGACGTCCAGGTTCGCGACTTTCAGCGCATTCGCCTCGATGAAGTCGCGGCGCGGCTCCACGGCCTCGCCCATCAGCATGGAAAACATCTGGTCGGCAGCGATCGCGTCCTCGATGCCGACCTGCAGCATGCGCCGGGTATCCGGATTCACCGTGGTGTCCCACAGCTGTTCCGGATTCATTTCGCCCAGACCCTTGAAGCGCTGGATGCTGCGGCCCTTCTTGGCCTCATCCAGCAGCCAGTTGCGCGCCTCGACGAAACTGAGCACGCCCCGCGAGGCATTGCCGCGACGCGCGACGGCCTCGGGCTGGATCATGCCGGCAATCTGCTGGCTGATGGCCAGGATCGGGCGGAATTCGTTGCTGCTGAAAAACGGCTGCGGCAAGAACCAGGTGTGGCTGAGGCCGTGTTGTTCTTTCACGACCTCGATCGCGGCGGGCTGTTCGTCATGCGCCGGGCGCAGGGACATTCGGTAGTGTGGCTTGCCCAAGCCGCTGGCGGCCAGACGCTCGGTGGCCGCGTCGAGCCAGCGTTGCATCGCTGCCGGATCGGTCCACAGCGCAGGTTCCAGCGGAGCGTGTTCGAGCAACGAATTCAACACCATGGCATCGAAACGATGGGCCAGCTTGGCAATCTGGTCGAGCGCATGCTGATAGCCACGCAATAGTTTCTCCAGCGCCTCGCCGGTGATCGGCGGTGCATCGGGGCTGTAGGTCAACGAGGCATTGTCGACCGCGCTGGAGATCAGGTAGTCGTTCAGCGCGGTGTCGTCCTTGATATACAACTCCTGCTTGCCCTGTTTCACCTTGTACAGCGGCGGCAGACCGATGTAGATGTGGCCGCGCTCGATCAATTCCGGCATCTGGCGATAGAAGAAGGTCAGCAGCAGCGTACGGATGTGCGAGCCGTCGACGTCCGCGTCGGTCATCAGGATGATGCGGTGATAGCGCAGCTTGTCGGGGTTGTACTCGTCCTTGCCGATACCGGTACCGAGCGCGGTGATCAGCGTGCCAACCTCGGCGGAGGCCAGCATGCGGTCGAAACGCGCCTTCTCGACATTGAGGATCTTGCCTTTCAGCGGCAGCACGGCCTGGGTCTTGCGGTTGCGACCCTGCTTGGCCGAACCGCCGGCGGAGTCGCCCTCGACCAGGAACAGTTCGCACAGCGCCGGATCCTTCTCCTGGCAATCAGCCAGTTTGCCGGGTAGCCCGGCGATGTCCAGAGCGCCCTTGCGCCGGGTCATCTCGCGCGCCTTGCGGGCGGCTTCGCGCGCACGTGCGGCGTCGACCACCTTGGAGGCGATCGCCTTGGCCTCGTTCGGGTGCTCCAGCAGGAACTCGCCGAGCTTTTCGTTGACCGCCTGCTCCACCGCAGTCTTCACCTCGGAGGAAACCAGCTTGTCCTTGGTCTGCGAGGAGAATTTCGGATCGGGTACTTTCACCGACAGCACCGCGATCATGCCTTCACGCATGTCGTCGCCGGACAGCGCGACCTTGGCGGTCTTGGCCAGGCCTTCCTTCTCGATGTAGTTCTGCAGCGAGCGGGTCAACGCGGCGCGGAAACCGGTGAGATGGGTGCCGCCGTCGCGCTGGGGAATATTGTTGGTGAAGCAGAACATCGTTTCCTGGTACGAGTCGGTCCACTGCATCGCCACTTCCACCACGATGCCGTCCTGCTCGGCGGTCAGGCTGATCACGTTCGGATGCAGCGCGGTTTTCAGTTGCGCAAGGTGCTGCACGAACGAGCGGATACCGCCCTCGTAGGCGAAGGTGTCCTGGCGCCCTTCGCCACGCTCGTCCTTCAGCTCGATGGTGACGCCGGAGTTCAGGAACGCCAGTTCGCGCAGGCGCTTGGCCAGGATCTCGTAGTGGAACTCGATGTTGTTGGTGAACGTGGCCGGGCTCGGCAGGAATCGCACCAGGGTGCCGCGCTTGGTCGTCGGGCCGACCACCTTGAGCGGATACAACGGCTCGCCCAACGAGTATTCCTGCTGGTGCTCCTGGCCGCCGCTGTAGATCGTCAGCCACAGGTGATCGCTGAGCGCGTTCACCACAGACACGCCCACACCGTGCAGACCGCCGGACACCTTGTACGAGTTGGCGTCGAACTTGCCGCCCGCGTGCAGGACCGTCATCACCACCTCGGCGGCGGAGCGGCCCTCTTCCGGATGGATGTCCACGGGAATACCGCGGCCATTGTCGCTGACGCTGACCGAGCCGTCCTCGAGGATGGTGACCACGACCTTGTCGCAGTAACCGGCCAGCGCTTCGTCGATCGCGTTGTCGACGACCTCGAACACCATGTGATGCAGGCCGGTGCCATCATCGGTATCGCCGATGTACATGCCCGGGCGCTTGCGTACCGCTTCCAGGCCCTTCAGCACCTTGATGTTGCTTGAGTCGTAGTGCGATTCGTTGATGGAGTCGTTCATGCGTTGACCGTTTCCTGGCGCCAGCGACCCGTCCGACTCGGCACCGTGAAAGGTCGGAAAGGGTTATGCAATCTTTGAATGATGCAACCCTTCGATTATAGCAGGCGCGCCAGTTGACCTTGTTCCACGTGGAACACTCGGGAAGATAGGGATTGCAGGGCCTGTGGAAGCTCGGTGCCGGTCAACAGCACTTGAGCCTTCGCCGACAAAAGTTGGGCGACCACTGCGGCCTGATGGGCTTGGTCGAGTTCGGAGGCCAGATCGTCGAGACAGACAATCGGCCATTCGCCCCGATGCTCGGCATAGAGCTCGGCCTGCGCGAGCATGCAGGCCAAGGCGGTAAGTTTCTCCTGCCCGCGGGAGAGGTGCTCGCGCAGGGGAGCTTTTTCGAAGGCGATGGACCAGTCCGCTCGGTGCGCGCCGAGCGTCGTATGACCTCGGGCCAAATCCTTGAACCGCTGCTCGCGCAACTGCTGCGCCAGCTCATGTTCGTCTGACCAGCCTCGGCGATAGCGCAGATCCAGCGAGCCCAGTTCGGGCAGGAGGCCGGCGATGCTTGCGGCCAGCTTCGGTCGCAGCAGATCCAGGTAGGCGCTGCGCTGCCCATCGAGTTGCCGCGCGGCTTGGGCCAACTCCGTTTCCCAGGGAACAAACAGGTCGTCTGCTGCCGCCACTGACGCACGCAGCAAGCTGTTGCGTTGCTTCAGCGCTCGCTGGTAGCGGCGCCACACGGAAAGAAAATCGTGTTCCACGTGGAACACGCCCCAGTCAAGGTAACGACGCCGTTCTTCCGCCGCCCCAGCGATCAGCGCGTGAGAACCGGGCTCGAAGCAGGTCACCGCACATTCGCGTACGAGCTGTCCGAGGGGCACGTTCGCGCCATCCGCTTTGGCCTCCCAACGAGCGCCGCCACGGCCCAAACCGAGTCGGCATACACGCTCGTCCAGGTGACGCAGCTCCGCGAAGACAGACAACCGCGTCTCCCCCCGTGCCAGCAGGGCCTCCTTTGCTCCGCTGCGAAAGGAGCGGGCATGCGACAGCAAAAATGCGGCCTCCAGCACACTGGTCTTGCCTGCCCCGTTTGCGCCCACAAAAACGTTGATGCCCGGATCCAACCCGATCTCGACATCGGTCAGGCAACGCAGGCCGCGTATGCGCAGCTGCTCCAGCCTCACGCGAAACCGCTCCACAAACAGCAACGCCGGGATCCCTGCTGGGACGCCCGGCGTTGGCGGTTTCTGCCACACACGGCCAATACCATGCGGAAAACGTCAGAGCCGCAACGGCATGATCACGTGACGAGCATGCTCGCTGTCGTGCTCTTGCACCAGGCAGCTGGACTGCGCGTCACGCAGGCTGAGCCGGGCCTTGTCGCCACGCAGGGCTGCCAAGGCATCAAGCAGATAGCCCACGTTGAAGCCGACCGCGAGATCCGACACGTGTGTCTCGGCCTCAACCTCCTCAACCGCCTCCTCCTGTTCCGGATTGTGCGCCACGATGCGCAACTTTCCGGGCGACAGCTCCAGTCGCACCCCTCGGTATTTTTCGTTCGACAGGATGGCTGCGCGCTGCAGGGCGCCGCGAAGTACTTCACGATCCAGCGTGGCGGTCTTGTCCGCACCCAGCGGAATCACCGCCTCGTAATCCGGGAAGCGGCCGTCGATCAATTTCGAGGTGAACACCACGTCGCCGCGGCGAACACGCAGGTGATTGCGTCCGAATTCCAGCTCGACCTGGCCGTCGCCGGTCTCCAGCAAACCGACCAGTTCGTTGACGCCCTTGCGCGGAATGATGATTTGCCGACGGGTGCTCACCGAACTCTGCAGTTCGGTTTCCTTCATGGCCAGCCGATGGCCATCGGTAGCCACGCAGCGCAGCGTGTGTTCCTGCAGATCCAGCAGCATACCGTTGAGGTAATAGCGCACGTCCTGGTTCGCCATCGCGAACGAGGTGCGTTCCATCAAGTCCCGCAGCACTTCCTCGGGCAGGCTTACTTTTTCCACCAGTTCGATTTCGTCGATGGTCGGAAACTCGCTCGCGGGCAGCGTCGTCAGCGTGAAGCGGCTGCGCCCCGCATTGAGCGCAACGCGATCGCCGTTGAGCTTGAGCTCGACCCGTGCGCCATCCGGCAAGGCGCGAATGATGTCGAACAGTTTGCGCGCCGGGATCGTGATCTCGCCGTCGACCAGCTTCTCCGCTTCGGCGGTAGCGACCATCTCGACTTCCAGGTCGGTTCCCGTCAGCGACAACCTGTTACCTGCCACCTTGACCAGCAGGTTGGCCAGCACGGGCAGTGTCTGGCGGCGTTCCACAACACCGACCACCTGCTGCAGTGGTTTGAGCAGAGCTTCTCGTTGGATGCTGAATTGCATGGCTTTGCTTCCCCTATACCTGCTGTTCTGTCTTTAAAAGAAGTTTAGTGGTTGTTGTTGGTGCTGTGGGTAACTTTTATATCGCTATTTCTGCTTTTAAATCAAATGTTTGAACATTTTCATGGCTGTGCTTGAAAGGGTGCTCAGGCTGTGCGCCATTTGTGGATAACTTCAGCTGGCATTTCGTCCACCCATTATCCACAGCTTGAACACCACTTATCCCTGACTTGGCTTTCATCATCGACCGCCGTCTCAGCCGGTCAGCGTGCGAATCAACTGCTCCCAGTCCTGGCGCATCCTCGGATCGGTTTCGATGAATTTCCGGATCGTCTTGCACGCATGCATGACCGTGGTGTGATCGCGCCCGCCGAACGCCTCGCCGATCTCCGGCAGGCTGTGCTCGGTCAGTTCCTTGGACAGGGTCATCGCGATCTGTCGTGGTCGCGCCAGCGAACGCACGCGACGTTTGGAGAGCAGGTCCTGCAGGCGCACGTTGAAGTATTCGGCGGTGATCTTCTGGATGTTCGCGATCGTGATCGCCTGGGCGTGCGTGGCGAGCAGGTCGCGCAGGGTTTCCTCGGCGAAATCGGTCGTGATCGGCTTGCCGTAGAAGTTGGCCCTTGCCGCCAGCGTATTCAGCGCGCCTTCGAGGTCGCGCACATTGGAGCGGATGCGCTTGGCCAGCAGCATCGCCACGCTTTCGTCCACTGCCACGCCTTTTTCGTGCGCCTTGGCCAGCAGGATCGCCGCGCGCGTCTCGAAGTCCGGTGGTTCGATGGCAACGGAAAGGCCCCAGCCCAGACGAGACTTCAGCCGCGGCTCGAGCTTGTCCACTTCCTTCGGATAGCGGTCGCAGGTCAAAATGATTTGCTGCTTGGATTCAAACAACGCATTGAAAGTATGGAAAAATTCCTCCTGCGTCGTGTCCTTGCCCGCAAAAAACTGGATATCGTCGATGAGCAGCGCATCGACCGAGCGGAAACGCCGCTTGAACTCGTCCATGCTCTTGGCGCGCAACGCTTCGATCATCGATCCGACGAACTGCTCCGAACGCAGATACATCACCTTGAACGTCGGGTTGTGTTCAAGCATCAGGTTGCCCGCGGCATGCATCAGATGCGTCTTGCCCAGACCGGTGCCGCCGTACAACAGCAACGGGTTGTAGGCGCGGCCGGGGTTCGTCGCCACCTGCATGGCGGCGGCCTTGCCAAGCTGGTTCGACTTGCCCTCCACGAAGGTTTCGAACGTGTAGTGCGGATCCAGATTGTGCAGGAACGCCGGCGCCGGGGCGGCCGCCGCGACCCTGATCGGTGCTTTCGCAGGCAACTTGGCAGCGGGTGTCGGTCGTGCGGAATTGGAACCCACATCAAGCCGCACCGGCCAGCCCTTGCCGGTCAGCTGCTGCAGCACGGTCTCGATCTGTGGGAGATAGCGTTCGCGGACGGTGTCCAACGTGTAGGAATTGGGTGCAAGCAGCTGCAGACCACCGGCATCGTCGCGTGCCTGCAATGGCATCAGCCAGGTATGCAGGTCTTCGGCGCTCACATCGCCTTCGAGACGCTCAAGGCAGCGCCGCCACAAATCACTCATGAATAAATCAACCACAGCTTGGGCGCTTGCGCGCGTGGGATGGACTAGTCTAGCAGCAGCCTCTGCGCCGTCGGGTCGACATATCCACACGGGTATCCACAGGTTTCCGCCAAGCGCGATTTGACAGCGGCAAGAAATACCGGACATACTCTCCAACCTTTTTATCCACATTCCCTTCGGAGTAAGCCATGAAGCGGACCTTCCAGCCCAGCAAGCTCAAGCGCGCACGCACGCACGGTTTCCGTGCCCGTATGGCAACTGCCGACGGTCGCAAGATCATCAATGCCCGTCGCGCCAAGGGCCGCAAGCGCCTGATCCCGTAATCAGGGCGGGAGCGATGTCTGCCGCCGGGCTGCCGCGCGATGCGCGGCTACGTCGGCCGGGTGACTTTGCCGCCTTGCGGACAAGCAGCGGACGCGCAGGCGGCCGCTGTTTTCATATGCGTTATCGTGACAACGAGCTGGGCTACGCCCGGCTTGGCCTGGCCATTTCCAAGCGGGTCTCCAAGCGCGCGGTCGAGCGCAACCGGATCAAGCGTCTGCTGCGCGAATCGTTCCGCCGCGTGCGGCACCAGCTGCCGCCGGTCGACCTGATGGTGATGGCACGCGAACAGGCTGCCGGTGTACCCGGTCCGCAATTGCTCGCCGAGATCGATGGCCTGTGGAAAAAGCTGCTGGCCAGCCGGCCGGCAACGTCCGAACCATTGAAGCGGGCTGACGACACCACCACAATCGTGCGTTGACCTTTTCCTCTTCTGTCTCCGCGGCGTTGACACGTGTCGTGGCGTTACCCGGATCTGCTACGCGATGAATCAAACGCGCACCTTCCTCATGTTCGCCCTGCTGGCCGTCAGCTACTTTCTGTTCCTGGCCTGGGAAAAGGATTACGCACCACCACCACCTCCGGCCACGGTAGCCAGCGCCTCCAGCGCGGCGATCCCGGCGGCCGACGGCAGCGTGCCCAGTGCGGTGCCGACCGCGGCGAGCACGACCGCCAGCGCCGGCGCGGCAATCGCGGCCGATGCCGGACGCGCCGGACAGGCACCGTCGCAGCTGATCACCATTGACACCGACGTGTTGCACCTGGTGATCGACACGCGCGGCGGCAGCCTGGTGCACGCCGACCTGCTCAACTATCCGCAGGCACCGCGCACACACAAGTCGCCCAATCCACCGCCGACCGTGTTGCTCGCCAACGACGACACGCACTATTTCGTGGCCCAGAATGGCCTGGTCAGCAGCAGCGATACCGCATCGCAGGATCAACCCAATCACCAGGCGCTGTTCCACAGCGAGCAGACGGCATACCGGCTGGCTGATGGTCAGAACGAACTGAACGTCGCACTGACCTGGCAGGACGGCGCCGGCCTCAAGGTCACCAAGACCTACAGCTTCAAGCGCAACAGTTACGTGATCGGCCTGAACCAGCACATCGACAACGGCACCGCCCAGGCATGGCAGGGCAACGCCTATCGGCAGCTGCTGCGAGTCGAGCCGCCGAAACCGGGCAGCTGGCTGAAAAATTACACCGATCCGGAGGCGCGCAGCTTCCAGGGTGCCGGCTGGTACACCGGCGACAAATTCGAGAAGCTCGCCTTCAAGAATTTCACGGAAAAGAAGGACGCGCTCGACAGCCAGATCAAGGGCGGCTGGGCGGCGATGTTGCGGTTGTACTTCTTCGCCGCCTGGATACCGCCGGCGAACCAGACCGACCACTACGTCACCCAGGTGATCAATCCGGACAGCGCCCATCCGCGCTACCTGATCCGCACGGTCGGCCCCGCACTGAACGTGGCCCCGGGCCAGAGCATCGACAGCCAGGCACGCCTGTACGTGGGGCCGAACGTGCAGGGTACGCTCGACGCGATCGCGCCGGGGCTGGACCTCAGCATCGACTACGGCATGCTCAAGATCATCGCCGTGCCTATGCACGCGGTGCTGTCGTTCTTCCACGGCATCGTCAAGAACTGGGGCCTGGCGATCATCCTGCTGGTGCTCGCGATCAAGGGGCTGACCTGGAAGCTGACCGCGGTGCAGTACCGCTCCAGCGCCAAGATGCGCAAGCTGGCGCCGCGCATCCAGGCGCTGAAGGAGCGTTACGGCGACGACAAGGTCAAGATGCAGCAGGCCACCATGGAGCTGTACAAGAAGGAAAAGGTCAACCCGATGGGCGGCTGCCTGCCGGTGCTGATCACCATGCCGGTGTTCTACGGCCTGTTCTATGTGCTCGAGTACAGCCTGGAGCTGCGCCACGCCGCTTTCCTGTGGATCCCCGACCTCAGCGCGCCCGACCCGTTCTACATCCTGCCGATCCTCTACGCGATCGTGATGCTGGGCACGCAATGGCTGAACCCCGTCGCCGCGGGCATGGACCCGACCCAGGCGAAGATGATGAAGGTGATGCCGCTGCTGTTCACGGTGATGTTCGCCTTCTTCCCCGCCGGCCTGTGTCTGTACTACGCCGTCAACGGCATCGTCGGCCTCGGCCAGCAGTGGTGGATCACCCATCACGTCGACCGCGAAGACGTGGCCAGGCCGAAGGCGGCCTGAAGCGTTCGCCGGCTCGAACCGACAGCTGCGACCGGGCAACCGTCGCAGCTGTTTTCGTTTGCGGATCCCGGCATCGACGGGACACGGCGCGGCCACGTCTTCATCCCAATCCGGACACGCCCTGTAAAGTCCCATCCATGACCACCGCGACCACCACCGACACCATCGCCGCCATCGCCAGTGCTCCCGGCGTCGCCGGCGTCGGCGTGCTGCGTGTGTCCGGACCGGCGGCACCGGCGATTGCACAAACCCTGCTCGGCCGCGCACCGCAACCGCGTCACGCCCACTTCGCCGCCTTCCGCGACGCCGGCGGTGAACTGATCGACCGCGGCCTGCTGCTGCACTTCCCCGCTCCCGCCTCCTACACCGGCGAGCACGTGCTGGAACTGCAAGGCCACGGCAGCGTCGTGCTGCTCGACCTGCTGCTGCGCCGCGTCTGCGAACTTGGCGCGCGGCTGGCCCGCCCCGGCGAATTCACCGAACGCGCGTTCTTGAACGGCAAGCTCGACCTCGCCCAGGCCGAAGCCGTCGCCGACCTCATCGCCGCCCGCTCGCAAGCCGGCGCGCGCGCCGCGCTGCAGTCAATGGAAGGCGTGTTCTCGCGCAAGGTCGAGGCGTTGCTGCAATCGCTGATCGCCCTGCGCGTGCACATCGAGGCGGCGATCGACTTCCCCGAGGAGGAAATCGACTTCCTCGCCGACCCCGCCATCACCCGCCAACTCGACGCCGTGCGCGCCGAACTGGCCGACCTGCTGCGCGAAGCGCAGCGCGGCCTGCGCCTCAACGACGGCCTGCGCGTGGTCATCATCGGCCGCCCCAACGCCGGCAAGTCCAGCCTGTTGAACGCGCTGGCCGGCAGCGACCGCGCCATCGTCAACGCCGCCGCCGGCACCACCCGCGACGTGTTGCGCGAAAGCTTGAGCCTCGACGGCATCGCGCTGGAACTGGCCGATACCGCCGGCCTGCGCGAAACGGACGACGAAGTCGAACGCGAAGGCGTGCGCCGCGCCCACGGCGAACTGCAACGCGCCGACGTCGCCCTGCTGGTCACCGATATCGAACATGCCACCGCCGACCTGGCCTTCTTCGTGCCACTGCCGCCGAACGTCGAACGCATCGTGCTGATCAACAAGATCGACCGCGACAACCTTGCCCCGCACGCCGAACAACGCGACCACGCACACTGGCTCTGGGTCTCCGCCAAAACCGGCGAAGGCCTCGGCCCCCTGCGCGATCACCTCAAGCATCTGGCCGGCGCCGGCAGCGGCGAAGGCGCCTTCAGCGCCCGCCGCCGCCACGTGTTGGCATTGCAACAGGTCGCAACCCACCTCGATCAGACCGCCGCGGTACTCGCCGCTGCCCGTGCCGGCGAACTCGCCGCCGAAGAACTGCGCCACGCCCAGCACGCACTCGGCGAAATTACCGGCGACTACAGCAGTGACGATTTGCTCGGGGCGATCTTCGGCTCGTTCTGCATCGGCAAATGATGCTGGAACGCAACGCGCCGGCCGAATCGGACCCGCGAGCTGACATCCCTGGATCGACGCATTAGGGAATATGCCAAGGCTGGGCAAAACGGAGAGGTTGGTGCGCTTAGCTGGTCTGTTGTGCCAGCAAGGCCCGCACTTCGGCCAGCCGCGGCATGCCGCCCTGCGCACCGAGCCTGGTGACTGACAGCGCGGCGGCGGCGCAGGCCTTGCGCACGGCTTCGGGCAGGCCTTCGTGCAGGAACACGGCCAGCGCGGCGTTGAAGGTGTCGCCGGCGCCAGTGCTGTCGACGACGTCGACCGCAAAGCCGCCTTGATGGATGGGCTCGCCCTGCTCGCGGTACCAGGCGCCTTCGCCGCCGCGGGTGAGCACGACGGGGCACGGCGCGCGTTGCATCAATGCGCGGAAATCTTCACTTGGATCGGCGCCGAGCAGGATTGCCAGTTCGTGCTGGTTCGGGGTGACGTAGCGGGCGAGTTGCAACCAGTCGGTCGGCAGCTGCTGCGCGGGGGCGGGGTTGAGGATCACTGGTACGCCGAGGCGGTGGCTCAGGCGCAGGGTGGCTTCGACGGTTTCCAGCGGGATTTCCATCTGCACCAGCACGGCGTCGGCGCGCTCGATCAACGATCGGGCGCCCTCGACCTGCGCCGGCGTGACGCGAGCGTTGGCGGCGGGCACCACGATGATCTGGTTTTCGCCGTCGGCGACCGTGATCGAGGCGGTGCCGCTGGCGCTGTCGTCGAGTTGCGCGACGTGGCCGACGTCGATGCCTTCGGCGGCAAGACCGGCGCGCAGCTGCTGGCCGAAGGCATCGTTGCCGGTGGCGCCAACCAGCGCCACGTCGGCACCGAGTCGGGCCGCGGCCACGGCCTGGTTGGCGCCCTTGCCGCCGGGTACGGTGAGGAAGCGTTCGCCGAGGATGGTCTCGCCGGGGCCGACGAAGCGCGACGCCTGGGTGACGAGATCCATGTTGATGCTGCCGACGACGACGATGCGAGTCATGGGTGCTCCCCGGTTGCGGACTTTCAGAGTGAATCCGAAAGCTTACCCGCTGGGGCGGCATGTGGGAGCGGCTTCCGCTGGCATGGCCCGAAGCATCGGGGCGAACCGCTCACACAGCGAGTGCGCTCTCTAAGGAGACGGGGCCAGGCCGAAACCGGCGTCGCCGGGTACCAGCAGCTCTGGAGCCGGGCCGGCCACGGCAAGCAGCGATTGCGCGTAGCTGTCCTCGATGCTGACGGTGGAGACTTCGTCCCAGCTGAAGAACGAGGCTTCGCGCATCCACTCCGCGTCGGGGCTGAGTTCCTGCATGTTGAAGCCGTCTTCCTCGACGCCGACCAGGCGGCCGATGTAGCAGACTTCGGATTCGTCCTCGCTGTCCACGTGCACGCCGATCACCGGTGCCTGCGCACCGGCGGCCTGGATGACTTCGCGGATGTTGTCCAGCGGGAAGCCGCGCGGCGGACGCGGCAGGATGTGTTTCAGCGCCAGCGCCTTCTCGAAGAAGGCATGGTGCTTGTCCGGTGCCTCCAGTTCGGAGATGTCGCGGTGGCGCATCACGTACATGCCGTCGTAGGTGATGCCGTCGCCGACCACCCAGAGCAGGAAGAACTCGCGGCCGACGCCGCCCACGTAACCGCAGAAGCTGCCGTGTTCAAGCTCTTCGCGCCACAACCGCACCAAGGTCTGCTTCTGCTGCGCTTCGCGCAACTGGGCGCGCTGGCCGGTATTTTTCAGTTCGATAACGTTGTTCACGGTGTCCATTTTAGCAGACCGGCCTGATGGGCTTGTTCAGAGGATGTAGCGGCTGAGGTCTTCGTTCTGGACCAGGCTATCGAGACTTTTGTCGACCTGTTCGGCGTCGATCTTGTAGTTTTCGCCGGACTTGTCGGCTGCCTCGAAGGATATCGTCTCCAGCAGGCGTTCCATCACGGTGTGCAGCCGGCGCGCGCCGATGTTCTCGGTGCGCTCGTTCACCTGGAACGCCACTTCGGCCAGCCGGTCCACGCCCGAGTCGGTGAACTCGATGGTGACGCCCTCGGTGCCGAGCAGGGCCACGTACTGTTTGGTCAGTGCGTTGTGCGGCTCGCGCAGGATCCGCTTGAAGTCGTCCACGCTGAGCGCGGACAGCTCGACGCGGATCGGCAACCGGCCCTGCAACTCGGGGATCAGGTCGGACGGCTTGGCCAGCGAGAACGCGCCGGAGGCGATGAACAGCATGTGGTCGGTCTTGATCGGGCCGTACTTGGTCGACACGGTGGAGCCTTCCACCAGCGGCAGCAGGTCGCGCTGCACGCCTTCGCGGCTGACTCCGGCATGGCCGTGGTCGCCGCGCTGGGCGACCTTGTCGATCTCGTCGATGAACACGATGCCGTTCTGCTCGGCCGATTCCATCGCCTGGGCACGCAATTCCTCGTCATTGAGCAGCTTGCCGGCCTCTTCGTCGATCAGCAGCGGGCGCGCCAGCTTGATCGCCAGCTTGCGGCTTTGCGTCTTGGCGCCGCCGATGTTCTGGAACATCTGGCGCAACTGCGCACCCATCTCCTCCATGCCCGGCGGCGACATGATCTCCACGCCCACGTTCATGGCGAAATCCAGTTCGATCTCGCGTTCGTCCAGGACGCCCTCGCGCAACTGCTTGCGCAGTTTCTGGCGCGTATCGTTCTCGATCGCCGGTGCGGGCGCGTCGTGGGTCCAGTCGGTCGGCTGTTGCCGGCGCGGCAGCAAGGCGTCGAGCATGCGGTCTTCGGCGCGATCCTCGGCCTGCGTGCGCACGCGCTTGATCGCCAGCTCGCGGGTGAGTTTGTACGCCACGTCGGCGAGGTCGCGGATGATCGATTCGACATCCTTGCCGACGTAGCCGACTTCAGTGAACTTGGTTGCCTCGACTTTCACGAACGGCGCATTCGCCAGCGTCGCCAGACGCCGGGCGATCTCGGTCTTGCCCACGCCGGTAGGGCCGATCATCAGGATGTTCTTCGGCGTGATCTCGTTGCGCATCTCCGCCGGCAACTGCATGCGCCGCCAGCGGCTGCGCAGCGCCACCGCCACCGCACGCTTGGCGTTGTGCTGGCCGATGATGTAGCGGTCGAGTTCGTTGACGATTTCGCGGGGGGTCAATTCGGACATGGCTTGCTTCTTTGAAAGCGGGAACGGGGAATGGGGAACGGGGACTGTGTGCTTGCCGGAACGCTGGAAGACTCACATGAAGTGAGCAGTAAGAAGCAGAAACAAGGCAGAAAGTGAAAGATCGCGGCGAACGTCATGTTCCCCGTTCCCTGTTCCCCGCTCCATTCACAGCTCTTCGATCGACACGTTGTGGTTGGTATAGATGCAGATGTCGCCGGCGATCTTCAGCGCCTTCTCGACGACGGTGCGCGCGTCCAGTTCGGTGTTTTCCAGCAGGGCCATCGCGGCGGATTGGGCGAACGGCCCGCCGGAGCCGATCGCGATCAGGCCGTATTCGGGTTCCACCACGTCGCCGTTGCCGGAGATCAGCAGCGACACCTCCTTGTCGGCCACTGCCAGCATCGCCTCGAGCTTGCCGAAGCGGCGGTCGGTGCGCCATTCCTTGGCCATTTCCACCGCGGCGCGGGTGAGGTTGTTGTTGTGTTTTTCGAGCTTCTGTTCGAACAGCTCGAACAGGGTGAACGCGTCGGCGGTGGCGCCGGCGAACCCGGCCACCACCTCGCCGGTCTTGCCCAGCCGGCGCACCTTGCGCGCATTGCCCTTCATCACCGTGTTGCCCAGCGTGACCTGGCCATCGCTGCCGATCACGACCTTGCCGTCGCGGCGCACGCAGACGATGGTGGTGGCGTGGAAGGATTCCATACGAAGCTCCAAAGGTTGAGCGAACGAGATGGGGATGGGTTGGCGGGCTTCAATGCGCTCCTACGGCTTTCGCCTGGCGCGGGGATGCGCGGCGTCGTAGACCTTGGCCAGGTGCTGGAAATCCAGATGGGTATAGATCTGGGTGGTGGCGATGTCGGCGTGACCGAGCAGCTCCTGTACCGCGCGCAGGTCGCCGGAGGATTCCAGCATGTGGCTGGCGAAGGTGTGGCGCAGCAGATGCGGGTGGATATGCTTCGGGATGCCCTGTTGCAGCGCGAGCGTCTTCATGCGCAGTTGCACCGTGCGCGGGTTGATCGGCGCACCGCCGCGGCCGCGGAAGATCGGGCTGTCCGTCGCCATGCCTTCTTCCGCGCCCAGCGCGCGCAACGCGGCGACGGCGTGGCGGCCGACCGGCACGATGCGGGTCTTGCTGCCCTTGCCGAGCACACGCACCTCGCCGTCGTCGAGGTCGAGATCGAGCCAGCGCAGGCCACACAGTTCGGACAGACGCAGCCCGCTGGAATAGAACAGCTCCAGCATCGCCCGGTCGCGCACCGCCAGCTTGCCGCCGCTGTCGGTTTCGACCAGCGCGCCGGCTTCGTCCACGTCGAGCACCTGCGGCAGCTTGCGGCGAACCTTCGGGCCGCGCACGCCGAGCAGCGGATCGCCGGCGAGCTGGCCTTCGCGGTTGAGCTGGCGGAACAGGCTGCGGCAGGACGACAGCAGTCGTTGCAGGCTTTTCGGCGCCAGGCCGCCACGGTGTTCGCCGGCCACGAAGGTTCGCATCCGGTTCGCATCCAGTGCGTCGAACGAGGCCAGCTGCTGCGCCTGCATGAAGCGCAACAGCTTGGACAGGTCGCGGCGATAGCCGGCGACCGTGTGCGGCGAGGCGTGCCGCTCGTCGGCGAGACGGCCGAGCCAGCGATCGATCTGCTGTTCGGGTGTCACCGCCGGCTCAGGCGACGTCGCGCGAGCGTGCCAGCGCGGCGGTGATGGTGGCCGAGATCATCTTCAGGAACAGGGTGCCCATGCCGGGCTGGAAGCGATCGGGGTCGGCGCTGCCGATTGCCAGGATGCCGCTGTCGCCCAACCGCATCATCGCCACCGAACGGATCTTTTCGGCTTCGCCGCCAAACAGGCGCTGAAGTTTTTCGGTCGACAGGCGGCCGGAGACCGGCTCGTTCTTCTGCAGGAATTCGGCGAACTCCGGCAGTGCCTCGGCGCCGCCGGCCACCTGCTGCAGCCAGTCGGCACGCGGCAGGCGCGGCTGGTCGCCGAACAGCAGCAAGCGCACCTGTTCGGTGTGGAAATCCGCGCTGAGGCGGGCGATCACCGTGCGGGCGGTGACCTCCATCGTGTTTGCGCGCAGCAAGGCCACGGTAAGCGCGTGCACGCGCTCCATCAGCTGTTCGTTCTGCGCGGCGATCTCGATCAGCTCGGCCAGCCGCCGCTCCAGCTCGGCATTCTTGTCGCGCAGGCTCTGCAACTGGTACACCGCCAGCGACGACACGGCGCCCTGTTCGCGCGGCATGGTCAGTTTCGCGGCCAGTTCGGGGTATTCGCTGAGAAATTCCGGGTGGCGTTTCAGGTAGGCGGCGACTACGCGGGCCTGGGTGGCGTCGTCGAGCAGTGTTGCGGTCATGCCGGGTGTCCTCGAACCATTGCGGCGCGCGAAGAGGCACGCCATCCGGCTTGAGTGTGCGATGGACGCCGGCGCGCTTCAACCGCCGCGTCAGGCGGCGTCGTCCGGAACCGGCCATTCGCCTTCGAAAGCGAACGCGGCCGGACCGGTCATCCACAACGCGTGGCCGGGACCGGCCCAGTCGATCCGCAGCGTGCCGCCGGGCAGCTCGACCGCCACGCTGTCGTCGACCACGCCGCGTCGATGCAGCACCGCCATCGCCGCGCAGGCGCCGGTGCCGCAGGCCAGCGTCCAGCCGGCGCCACGCTCGTGCACGCGCAATCGCAGATGGCTGCGATCGAGTTGCTGCACGAAGCCGGCATTGGTGCTTTCGGCGAAGCGTTCGTGGTTCGTCAGCCGGGGGCCGAGCACCTGCAGCGCCGGATCGGCCAGGTCGTCGACCATCACCACGGCGTGGGGATTGCCCATCGACACGGCGCCGATGTCCAGCATCTCGCCAGCCACGTCGATCGCGTAATGGTCGGCCGTGGCGGCCGCGACGAACGGAATCCGCGCCGGCTCGAACATCGGCTCGCCCATGTCCACCGTGACTTCGTTCGGGTCCAGCACGCGTACCGTCACCGGGCCGGACGGGCTCTGGATCATCACGTCGTCGCCCAATGCCAGCGCGCCGGCGCGATGCAGCCATGCCGCCACGCAGCGCACGCCGTTGCCGCACTGGCCGGACGGCGAACCGTCGGCGTTCCAGATACCGTAGTAGAAAGCGCACGATGGATCGCGTGCCGGTTCCACGCTCAACAGCTGGTCGAAACCGACGCCGGCGTGACGATCGGCCAGCGCGCGGATCTGCGCTGCATCCAGCGGGAATGCGCGCTGCCGGCAATCCAGCACGACAAAGTCGTTGCCGATGCCGTGCATCTTCGAGAAGCGCAACTGCATGTGGCGGGCGCTCAGGGCTGGCTGGCGGCTGGCATCGCGCTGCTGGCCGCCGTGGCCGGAACCACCGGTACCGGCGCGCTGGTTGCCGGGGCCGGCCGGCTTGGCGGCCGCACCAGCGGACCCTTGTTGCCGCAGCCGGCAAGGGTGGCGAAGGCGAGGCAGAATGGCAGCAGCAAGAGTGTTCGACGCATGGCAGAGATCCTCAAGACCATCGCAGTATAGCGACGCACGCGACGTGGACCGCGCCATCGGGGCAGGCCCGTTATGATGCGTGTACAAACCGCGCGTCGATGCGGTGAAGGACACCCTGATGGAGTGGAACACCCTGTTGCGCATGCCGATGACCGTGCTGCTGGTGCTGGCGGGAATCCTGCTGCTGGTCACCCTGGTGCAACTGGTCGTCTTGCGCGGGCATCTGCACGCCGGCCGCCGCTTCGCCGCCAGCTGGCGCGCGCTGCTGTGCCTGGTCTGCTTCGCGCTGACCCTGCTGCTGGCCGGTACCGGTTACGCGCTGCGTGGTTATCGGCTGCTCGGCGAGGAAGCCCCGGTGGTCGACATCGACGCGCGCATCCTGTCGCCGCAGCGCTGGGCACTGACCCTGACCTGGCCCGACGGCAGCACGCGGCAGCTGCCATTGTCCGGCGACGACTGGCGGGTCGAGGCGATCGTGTTGAAGTGGAAACTGCCCGCCGTGCTGGCCGGCCTGCCGCCGCTGTACCGGCTGGATCGGTTGTCCGGCCGCTACGACGATCCTGCACAGGAAGCCGAAGCGCCGCGCACGGTCGTCAGCTTCGCCGAAGCCGGCGCGTTCGACCTGCTCAACCTTCACAGGCAGTATCCGCAGTGGCTGCCCGAGGTGGACACTGTCTACGGCAGCGGCGCCTTCCTGCCGCTGGTCGATCAGGGCCACTACAGCGTCAGCCTGATGCGCACCGGCGCCCTGGTGGCGCGGCCGGACGAGGCCACCGAGCGCCGCATCAGCCAGCCGCTGGGTGGCTGAACGCCCGCCGCGGCAGCGAGGCGCCGCCGCTCAATCCAGCGCTTTCTCGTAACGCCACGCATCCGCACCGTCCTGGTAGTACTGCGCATAGCGGCCAATGCGATGAAAGCCCTGACGTTCGTACAGGGCTATCGCGGCGGCGTTGTCGGTGCGTACCTCCAGTCGCAACGCATGGCTGCCACGGCGACGCGCGGCGGCCGCAACAGCCTCCAGCAAGGCCGCGCCCACGCCCTGCCCGCGGGCCGCAGGCAGCGTCGCCAGCGAGTACAACCTCGCCACTATGCTGCCTTTGCGGAAGAACAGCACCGCGCTGCCGAGGCAGTGGCGGTCGCCGCTGCCGGCCACCAGCACCAGTGCGGAATCGCTGTCCAGGTGGCGGCGGTATTGCGCGCGGCTCAGCCGGTCGCTGCTGAAGCTGGATTGCTCCAGCGCCACCAGGTCGTCCAGATCGGACGCCGCGGCACGCCGGACGCGCGGCCGGTCGGGAACGGGCCGGGCGTCGGCGGGTTTCGCCGCGACGCGGCGCGCGTAGTCGGGCGATCGCTGGGAACGGATGGTCGGCACGCGCGGACTCTAGCAGTCGACGCGCTGCCACGGGTGCAGTGTTCGCGCGGAATTCGTCGTGCCGCGGTGCGTTTACTCGCGCTTCAGCGCTTTCCCTTGTGCAGCGCCGGCCCTGTGCCAAACTGCGCGCCTTGTGCCTTCCAGCCGCCCTTTGCCGGGCCTTCCGCCTAACCGCATCGCCCGAGTGGTGTCATGACCCGTCTGGTCATCGTTGTCGAAAAAGCCTCCGACTGGGGCTCGTACTATCCGTCCGTCGACGTCATGAGCGCGATGGATTACCTGCGCAAGCCGGTCGGCGGCGACGACGACGAACGCACCCACGTGATCAACCTGTGCCGCAGCTACAAATACCTCGGCACCGGCTATTACGTGTCGTTGCTGGCGGAGGCGCGCGGGCACAAGGTGATGCCGTCGGTGCGCACCGTGAACGACCTGCGCCGGCGCTCGCTGTATGGCCTGGATATCGAGGATCTCAACGCCAAGCTGACCCACTTCCTGCCCGCCGGCGGCCGCGACACCACCGACTTCGGCATCCTGGTCTACTTCGGCGAGACCGCCTATCCGGCGCTGCAGGATCTGGCCCGGCAGGTGTTCGAAATGTTCCCCTGCCCGCTGCTGCGCATCGAGTTCGAGCGCGATCGCGTGTGGCAGGTCAGCTCGATCAAGCCGGTCGGGCTGCATACGCTGGACGATGCGCAGGAAGACGCGTTTGCCGAGGAGCTCGATCGCTTCTCGCGCAAGCTGTGGCGCAAGCCGCGCGCGCGCCGCCAGTTCCGTTACGACCTGGCGATGCTGGTCGATCCGGCCGAGCAGATGCCGCCGTCGAACAAGAAGGCCCTGAAGGCTTTCATCGGCGCCGGCAAGGAGCTCGGCATCGAAGTCGACCCGATTGGCAAGAACGACTACCAGCGACTGGCCGAGTACGACGGCCTGTTCATCCGCGAGACCACCGCGTCGGACAATCACACCTACCGCTTCGCCCATCGCGCGGAGAAGGAAGGCATGGTGGTGATCGACGACCCGACCTCGATCCTGCGCTGTACCAACAAGATCTTCCTCAACGACCTGATGGTCTCGCGCAAGCTGGCGGTGCCGCGCACGGAAATCCTCTACCGCGACGACAGCAAGGGCATGAAGGAAGTCGTCGCCAAGCTCGGCTTTCCGCTGGTGCTGAAGATTCCCGACGGTTCGTTCTCGCGCGGCGTGGTCAAGGTGGAGGACGAGGCGGCGCTGGCGCAGGCGGCCAGCGGGCTGTTCCAGCACAGCGCACTGCTGCTGGCGCAGGAGTACGTCTACACCGAATTCGACTGGCGCGTCGGCGTGCTCAACCGCGAGCCGCTGTTCGCCTGCAAGTACTACATGTCGCGCGGTCACTGGCAGATCTACAACCATGGCGCCAAGGGCACCGCGAAATCCGGTGGCTTCGAGACGATCGCGGTGAAGGACGCGCCGGCCGAGGTGGTCAGGCTGGCGCTGAAAGCCACCCAGCCGATCGGCGACGGTCTCTACGGCGTCGACCTGAAACAGGTCGGCAGCAAACCGGTGGTGATCGAGGTCAACGACAACCCGTCGATCGACGCCGGCGTCGAGGACGCCCATCTCGGCGATGAGCTGTACCTGCGCGTCATGAAGGAGTTCCTGCGCCGGATGGAGCGCAAGCGCCAGGGCGGCGGCGCGCACTGACCGATCGGGATTCGCCGCACGGGCGCGGCGCCGGTCAGTGCCAGATCGTGCTGCGAACGATCCGCCGCCGCGGCCGGCACAACGCCAGCAACTGCCGCGGCAAGGTCGGTTCCAGCGCCAGCAGCGTGACCAGCGGTGCGCCGAGCAGCCAGAACGCCGGCGTCCAGCCGAGCAGTTCGGTATGCACCGGTACCAGGGTGGTCAGCAGCGACACACTGCCGCCAAGCAACCACAGCATGGCCGCACCCATCAGGCGCTGGTGGTGCAGGGAGGACGAGATTCGTGCGTGCATGAGCGATCTCCGAGAGGTAGCGGGAGGTTGCCGTGTTCTCATCTCACCGATTGCGACCCTTGGCTGTCGTCAGCCGTTCGCAGTGGCTTCCGCCGCGACAGCTCCGGTCTGAAGGCCGACGCCGGCGCGTCGCGCAGATGCGGCTTGTAGAATCATTGCCGGCCATCACCAGGAATTCCCATGCAGCCCGCCCAGTTCGCCGTGTTCGGCCATCCGATCGGCCATTCGCTGTCGCCGCGGATCCATCACGCGTTCGCGCAGCAGTCAGGCATCGAACTTCACTACCGTGCGATCGACGCGGCCCCGGCCGACTTCGCCGCCGCGGTGCAACGCTTCTTCGCCGAGGGCGGTAGCGGCGCGAATGTCACCCTGCCGCACAAGGCCGCCGCGTTCGCGCTGGCCAACCAGCGCAGCGAAGCGGCCACGCGGGTGGGCAGCGCCAACGTGCTGACCCGGCTCGCCGAGGGCCGGCTGGCTGCACACAACACCGATGGCGACGGCCTGGTGCGCGATCTCACCGAACGCCACGACGTCGACCTGCGTGGACACACAGCCTTGTTGCTCGGTGCCGGCGGCGCGGCGCGCGGGGTGGCCTGGAACCTGCTCGACGCCGGCGTGGAAACGCTGACCATCGTCAACCGTTCGCCTGAGGCGGCCGATGAACTCGCCGATGCGATCGGCGATCCGGCGCGGGCGCACACGCGCTATTGGGAGGACCTGGCCGACATCGGCAGCTACGACCTGATCGTCAATGCCACCTCGGCCGGCGTGCTGGGCGTGGCGTTGCAGCTGCCGTTTTCGCTGATCGGCGCACGCGCGTTGTGCTACGACCTGTCCTACGGCAGCGCGGCCGGCAGCTTCCTGGCCTGGGCGAAAGCGGCCGGCGCGCGCTACGCGTTCGACGGGCTGGGGATGCTGCTGGAAACCGCCGCCGATGCATTCGAGTTGTGGCATGGCCAGCGGCCGGATACCGAACCGGTGTATCAGTCATTGCGTCGGCAAACTGCGTGAGCGCGCTGGCGTGCCGGAGCGGCTGCGGCGCGTGTTGCATTGCGCCGTCGATCAGTTCGCCGATTCCCGGCATGCCCGATGGCAAGCCGGCCGGCGTGCGCTGTGTGCAACTGACCGCCGACAACCGCTGCGCGATCTTCGGTCGGCCCGAACGACCGGCGGTGTGTGCCAGCCTGCGCGCCGAGCCGGCGATGTGCGGCAGCGATCGGGTGCAGGCGATGGCCTGGCTCAGTGCGCTGGAGGCGGCGACACGCTGAGGCGCCGCCATCTGGCTGCAACACGACATCGCTAACGTGAGGGAAATCCGCCGGGAACGTCGATGACGGCATTCCAGTGCGCGGCCATCCTTGTGCAGCAGGTGTCATGCCCCGAATCCGTTTTGCCGTATCGCAACGGTACGTGCTCGTTTTTGTGTCCTTGCTGGCACTGGCCGCCGCCGGGATCTACCGCCATGGCCGTGCGGCGGCGTATCCGCCCGAAGGTGCCGGCTCGGCGTCGATCGCACCGGCGGCAACGCCAGTCGACGACGTGCAAAGCGGTACCGACATCCTGCTTGGGTTGGCCCGCGACGCGATGCACGACGGACGCCTGGTGGCGCCGGCCGGCAGCAATGCGTACGAGTTCTACCTCAGCGTGCTGCAACTGGAACCGGAAAACCGCAGCGCCCGGGAGGCGTTGCGGGAATCCTTCCCGCGCGCCGCGGCGGAGATCGAACGCGCCATCAACCAGAAGCAGCTGGAGGAGGCGCGCCGCGAGATCGATCTGCTGCGCGAATTCGACAGCGACAACTTCACGCTGGCCCTGCTCGGCGGCAAGCTCTCCGCCGCGCGCAACATCGTGATGAAGCAGCACGAGGCGGAAGCTGCACGCATCCGACAGACGACTGCCGCAGGGATGTGACGGCGCGCTCGCACCGGCGCAGCCGCGTCATTGGATCAAGGCCAGGTACTCGTCTTTCAGGCGCACGTAATGGTCGGCCGAGTAGTGCAACTGCTCGATCTGACGATCGCTGAGCAGGCGCACGAACTTCGCCGGATTGCCCAGCCACAGCTCGCCCTCGCCGACTACCTTGCCCGGCGGAATCAGCGCACCGGCGCCGACGAAGCCGTGCTTCATCACCGTCGCGCCGTCCATTACGGTCGCGTGCATGCCGATCAGGCAATAGTCGCCGATCGTGCAGGCGTGCACCACGGCGGCGTGACCGATGGTGACGCCCTCGCCGATCAGGCACGGGAAGCCCGGGCCGTAAGGACCGGCGTGGGCGACGTGCACGATGCTGCCGTCCTGGATGCTGGTGCGTGCGCCGACGCGAATATGGTTCACGTCGCCGCGCAACACCGTGCCGGGCCAGATCGAGACGTCGTCGCCAAGCACGACCTCGCCGATCACGCAGGCGGCCGGGTCGACGTAGACGCGTTCGCCGAGGACGGGCGCGGCGCCCTTGAAGCTGCGCAGGGTATTCATCCGCGCATGGTAGTGGCTTTGCGGTGGCGGGACGCGGGGCATCTGCCGCGTCCGTCACATGCCGGCGCTTGATTTCGCCCCGCGCCATCGCCACGCTGGCGGTCTGGAATAGGAGCGTTCATGAGTCACGACAACCCCCTGCTGGCCGACGACATCCTGCCGGCGTTCTCGCAGATCCGTCCGGAGCATGTGACGCCGGCGATCGAGACGATCCTGGCCGAGTACCGCGCCGGCATCGACGCGTTGCTCATGCCCGGTGCGCCGCGCGACTTTGCCACGGTGATGCTGACGCAGGAACGACTGGAGCAGCGCCTGACGCGAGCCTGGGCGCCGGTTTCCCATCTGCATTCGGTGGCCGACAATGACGCCTTGCGCAAGGTGTATGGCCCGGCCGAGGAACAACTTACCGACCATGCGATCGAGCTGGGGCAGAATCGCGACCTTTACGCCGCCGTGCAGGCACTCGCCGACGCGCCGGACTTTGCCGGCTTGCCGCGCCCGGAGCGCGCCCTGGTCGAACACGCGCTGCGTGACTTCAGGCTCTCCGGCGTGGCGCTGGAGGAACCGGCCCGCTCGCGCTTTCGCGAGATCGGCGTGGAGCTGTCGAAACTTTCCACCGAATTCTCCAACGCGGTGCTCGACGCCAGCGAGGCGTGGCACGAGCACATCACCGACGAGCGCGATCTCGCCGGCATTCCCGAATCCGGTCGCGCGGTGCTGCGCCAGTACGCCGAGGATCAAAGCCTGGACGGCTACCTGGTCACCCTGAAACAGCCCAGCGTGCAGGCCGTGTTGAGCTACGCCGACAACCGCGGCCTGCGCGAGCGGGTGTACTGGGCCTATCAGACCCGCGCCTCCGACCAGGGCCCGAACGCGGGCAAGTTCGACAACAGTGCGCGTATCGAGAAGATCCTGGCCTTGCGCCACGAAGCGGCCCAGCTGCTCGGCTTCGCCAATGCCGCCGAGGAATCGCTGGCGACCAAGATGGCCGGCTCGCCGACCGAGGTGATGGAGTTCCTGCATGATCTTGCCGCGCGCGCGCGGCCGGTCGCGCAGCAGGAGCTGGCCACGCTGCGTGAATTCGCGCGCAGCGAACTGAAGCTCGACAACCTCGAGTCGTGGGACGTCGGCTACGCCTCGGAAAAATTGCGCCAGCAGCGTTATGCGCTGGACGAGGAGCAACTGAAGCCGTATTTCCCGCTGCCGGCGGTGATCGAGGGTCTGTTCGGGCTCACCGAAAAACTTTACGGCATCACCCTGGCCCAGCGTGAAGGTGTCGATGTGTGGCATCCGGACGTGCGTTATTACGACGTGCGCGATGCGGATGGCCGCGTGTTCGCCGGCGCCTACGTCGACCTGTATGCGCGCAACGGCAAGCGTGGCGGCGCGTGGATGGACGTCTGCCGCGCCCGTTTCGACGACGGTGCACAGCTGCAGTTGCCGGTGGCCTTCCTCACCTGCAACTTCGCGCCGCCGACCGAGGGCAAGCCCGCCCTGCTCACCCACGACGACGTGCTGACCCTGTTCCACGAATTCGGCCACGGTTTGCACCATTTGCTCACCGAGATCGCGCTGCCCTCGATCGGCGGCATCGACGGCGTGGAATGGGACGCGGTGGAACTGCCGAGTCAGTTCATGGAGAACTTCGGCTGGAACCGCCAGGCGCTGGACCTGTTCGCCCGCCACTACGAAACCGATGCGCGGCTGCCGGACGAATTGTTCGAGCGCATGCTGGCCGCACGCCACTTCCACGCCGGACTTTTCCTGGTGCGCCAGCTGGAATTCGCGCTGTTCGATTTCCGGCTCCACCTGGAATACGACCCGGCGCAGGGCGCACGTACGCTGGCGGTGCTGGAGCAGGTGCGCAAGCAGGTTGCCGTGCTGCATCCGCCGGCCTGGCAGCGCTTTCCGCACGGCTTCAGCCACATTTTCGCCGGCGGTTACGCGGCCGGTTATTACAGCTACCTGTGGGCCGAGCTGCTGTCCACCGATGCGTTTGGCGCCTTCGAGGAGGCCGCCGAAAACGGCTGCAGCGTGATCGATCCCGTCACCGGCGAACGCTTCCGCCGCGAGTTCCTGTCGGTCGGCGCCAGTCGCCCGGCGCTGGAAAGCTTCATCGCGTTCCGTGGCCGCAAACCGGAGCCTGAGGCCTTGCTGCGCAGCCACGGACTGGCCTGAACTCCCTTGTCGGTTGCGCGATCTGGTTTCGCATCCTGAGCGTCGACCGCACCGCAGCCAGAGGCGAGGCAAGGCGCGTCGCCGGAAGCTAGTCGGCAGCACGTCGACCTTGCAGTCCTGCGGACGGCTACGCTCAGCGTGAACGGGTGTAAAGTCCGGACGAAAAAAGCCCATCGAAGCGGGAGGGCCTTGGCGAGTATTGAAATAAAAAAAGCCCGCCGAAGCGGGCTTTTCAAGATCGCTCAATTCCCGAGGGAATCAGGCAACCTGGACTTCCTCAGCCTGCAGGCCTTTCTGGCCCTTGGTGACGACGAACGTGACGCGCTGGCCTTCCTGCAGGGACTTGAAGCCCGTGCCCTGGATCGCGCGGAAATGCACGAACAGGTCGTCACCGCTTTCCGGGGTGATGAAGCCAAAACCTTTGGCGTCGTTGAACCACTTGACTGTACCGCTCTGACGATCCGACATGTAACATTACCTTTGAAGCAGTGATGGTTTGCGGCTCGGAGCGTAGTGCACTTGACCGCAATGAGAGCAGGAAATCGGAGTTGCCTCGGACTCTTGCTTTGTAAGCATACACTGGAATGCGGGTATTTGTCGGTTTTCCCGTGAAAATTCGTGCAGCAGGGATCGCCGAAGCCGTCGTCAGCCTGTTTTTGGGCTGCAAACGGTGCTGCAAAGCCATTCGGGCGATTTTGCGATGTCCTGGCCACCCGCTTTCGACCCATCCGAGCGCCCGGCGCCACGCCCTTTTCCCTGCTCCGCCAGCCCGCGCCAGCGCATCCCTTACAATGCGGCGATGAAAATTGCTTCGTGGAATGTCAATTCGCTGAAGGTGCGCCTGCCGCATCTGACCCAGTGGCTGGCCGACGCGCAACCGGACGTCGTGGCGTTGCAGGAAACCAAGCTGGAGGACGCGAAATTTCCGGTCGATGAACTGGCCGCTGCGGGTTATCGGGCGGTGTACTCGGGTCAGAAGACTTACAACGGGGTGGCGATCCTGGCCCGCGACGAGCCCACCGACATCGTCACCGACATCCCGGGACTGGACGATCCGCAGCGACGGATCCTCGCCGCCACGATCGGCGGTTTGCGCGTGGTGGACCTCTACGTGGTCAACGGCAAGGCGGTCGGCGACGAGAAGTACGCGTACAAGCTGGACTGGTTGGCGAAAGTGCGCGAGTTCCTGGCGCGCGAACAGGAACGCCACCCGAACCTGGTCGTGCTGGGCGACTTCAACATCTGCCCGGACGATCGCGATGTCTACGACCCGGTCGCCTGGGGCGAGGACATCCTGTGCTCGCCGCCGGAGCGCGCGGCGCTCAAGGCGATCACCGAGCTGGGCCTGCACGACAGCTTCCGCTTGTTCGAAACAGGCCACGAGCATTTCAGCTGGTGGGACTACCGGCAAGCCGCGTTCCGTCGCAACATGGGCCTGCGCATCGACCTGATCCTGATTGGCGAGGCCCTGAAACCAGCCGCCACCGCGGCGGCGATCGACCGCGAACCGCGGCGCTGGGAACGACCCTCCGACCATACCCCGGTGACGCTGGAACTGGATATATGACTGCAAAGACCGAATGGCCCAGCTCGCTGGATGACAACGAACTGGATGAACTGGACCGCTACCTGCGTGCGCACACCGGCGAAGGCGACCTGCTGCTGGATGGCGTGCACGGCCTGCTCAGCGCGCTGGCGGTCGGCCCGCTGCTCGTGCTGCCCGACGAATGGCTGCACGAAGTGCTGCACGAACCTTTCGCCGACGAGAACGAGGGCAATCGTGTGCTGGCGCTGCTGGCCAAGCTCAACGATTCGATCAGCGCCGAACTCGATGTCGACGCCTACGAGCCCATCCTCGGCGAGGTCGAGATGGAAGGCGGCCCGATGCTGTCCGCCGCGGGCTGGTGCGAAGGCTTCAGCCGCGGCATCGACCTGCGCGCCGCACTGTGGGAAAACCGCCTGGCCGAAGATCCGCAGCTGATGGAACTGCTCGGACCGGTGATGGCGCTGGCCGTCGACGAAGGCATCCTCAGTGCCGATACCGAATTCGAGAAACTCAGCGAGGACGAATACGACGAGTGCCTGGCCCAGGTGCCGGCCGTGCTCGGCGCGGTCAACCAGTACTGGCAGACCCGACCCGCCACCGAGGCGGAAGTGGAAACCATGGTGCTGCAGCAGCGCCCGGGCAGCGACGACGACAATTCGCCGCCGCGCCAGCGCAGCGGCCACTGGGTGCACTGAAATCCTTTTCGGGCAAGGAGCCCGCTGACAGGCGGTCCAGTTTTCGGCGGGATTCGGGATACGGCGCAAAAGCCACCGTTCGCCAGCGGACTTCCGCGCAATCAGGTGAGGTCATTCGTGTCAGAGATCGGCCTGTACACACCGCTCAACACGCTCAAGCCGCTGGACTCCGGGATATGGACCGTCGATGGCCCGCTCGTGCACATGGCGGCGCTCGGTCTGCGCGCGCCATTCCCCACCCGCATGACGGTGATTCGACTGGCCGACGGCGGGTTGTGGTGCCACTCCCCGATCGCACCGGATCAGGCACTGTTCGCGGCGATCGACGCGCTCGGCCCGGTCCGCCACCTGGTCTCGCCGAACCCGCTGCATTACGCGCACATCGCCGCGTGGAAACAACGCTATCCGCAGGCGACCGCCTGGGCCTCGCCCGGCGTGCGCGAGCGCGCGGCGAGCCAGCGCATCGAGGTGCACTTCGATGCCGATCTCGACGACGCGCCGCCAGTGAACTGGTCCGACGCGATCGACCAGCTGCGCTTTCGCGGCAGCCGGGTCTTGGAGGAGATCGTGTTCCTGCATCGCGCCAGCGCCACGCTGATCCTCGCCGACCTGATCGAAAATTTCGAAGCGGCGAAACTGCCGACAACAATGCGCTGGATCGCGCGGCTCGGCGGCGTGATCGACCCCGACGGCAAGGCCCCGCTCGACATGCGCATGACCTATCTCGGCCACAAGGCCGAAGCCCGCGCCTGCCTCGCGCGGATGAAGGCATGGCAACCGCGGCGAGTGATCCTGGCGCATGGACGCTGCTACCTGGACAACGCCACCGCCGAACTGGACCGCGCATTCCGCTGGCTCGACTGAGCCCGGGCGTTGCGCGAGGGGAACGGTCCGTTCCCGCCCGGAAGCTTGGCTATGCGCGCGAACGGGGCCATCTTGGCGCTCAGGGATTCCTCACTGGGAGCAAGTCATGAACGACCGCCACATCATCCGCCGCATCCGCGGCATGGACACCTCCGACGGTGCCGGCGTGAAGCTGAAGCGCGTGATCGGCCACGCCGGGCTGGACATGCTCGACCCGTTCCTGCTGCTGGATGAATTCCGCTCCGACCAGGCCGGCGACTACATCGCCGGTTTCCCGGAACACCCGCACCGCGGCTTCGAGACGGTCACCTACATGCTGGCCGGGCACATGCAGCATCAGGACAACCACGGCAATCGCGGCGACCTCACCCCGGGCAGCGTGCAGTGGATGACCGCCGGCCGCGGCATCCTGCATTCGGAAATGCCGCAGCAGGAAGACGGCCTGATGTGGGGCTTCCAGCTGTGGGTGAACCTGCCGGCGGCCGACAAGATGACCGCGCCGCGCTACCAGGACATCGGCCCGGAGCGGATTCCGGTGGTGCACCCGTCCGACGGCGTCGAAGTGAAGCTGATCGCCGGCGAACTGGCCGGCGTCAGCGGCCCGGTCGAAGGCATCGTCACCGCGCCGGTGTACCTGGACATCGGCCTGCAGCCGGGCGCGACACTGACCCTGGACCTGCCCGTCGGCCATCACGGTTTCGCCTACGTGTTCGAAGGCGAGTCGGCGCTGGTCGGCGGCGAACAACTGCAGCGCAGCGAGCTGGGCGTGCTGTCCGAAGGCGATCGACTGCAACTGGCCGGCGGCGACAAGTCGTCGCGCCTGCTAGTGGTCGCCGGCAAACCACTGAACGAACCAGTGGCGCGCTACGGCCCGTTCGTGATGAACACGCCCGAGCAGATCCACGAAGCGATCGCCGATTTTCGGGCCGGTCGATTCTAGATGCGACCCTGACAAGGGTCGAATCCATGCAACAGCCGAGAGGCAGGCTGTGGCGCAAGCGAGGGCTGGCTCAGCACCGATCTGATCCCTGCGCGGCCAAACCCTTGCCGAGCCGGCAAACCCAATAGTCCAAGGAAATTGCCCCGCTTCCCTCAAGTATTCGCTGCCTTGGTCGATGCGTATCCATAGCCGGGTATTTTTCGGATAAGTAATGCTGCCTGAGGTTGGACATGCATGCCCCGGCGTCATCGTGGATTTCTATGGAATGGAAGGGGATCGGATTTGAGAGGTAATCGGTGGATTTTGCGCAGCTCACTGCTCGTTTCAGCGTGCTATCTGGCGACGAGTTGCGCGACGCTTGACCAAGCAGGTGCCCGACATGGGACAGCCATCGGATGTGGCGTCGGCGCAGTGGTCGGTGGGTTGCTCGGGAACGTGATCGGACAGAAGACCGGCAACCGGAAGCTGGCTACCGTGGCAGGTGCGGCGGTGGGAACTGCCATCGGCTGTTATGCGGGCAACCGATGGCAAAAGCGCGAGCGGGCCCTCCAAGACTTGGCCGCTCGCGAACACATGCGAATCGAGACGCAGACCCTTGCCGTTACCGTCACACCTTCATCTCGGCCGACAGGTGGCCCGTCGTCGTCACAGGAAGCCGGGTTGGTTGCCAACGTCCAGAACCAAGGCATGTTTGCCACCGACAGCGACCAGCTTACGGTATCGGGCTTGCGCCAGGCGAAGGCGCTTGCGCAGATCTATCGGCCTGATCCTTCCGAACAAGCATCCACGTCCGGCGTGCATCCGGTGTTGCTGGTCGTGGGGCACACCGACGCTACCGGGGCGGCGGATTACAACCAGGCGCTTTCGGAGCGCAGGGCACAGGCCATGGGGCGCGTATTGGCCCAGGCGGGCATCGACCCGCGGAATATCTATTTTCAGGGCGCAGGCGCCTCGCGGCCGATCGCAGACAACACCACAGAGGACGGACGCAGCCGCAACCGGCGGGTCGAGTTGGTGGAACTGTCTTCCTCGGACCTGCTGGTTCAGCGCATCGAGCAGGAGCGCGCCAACCCCCGCTATCTCGCACACGGCACTCGCGGTGTCGCAATTGCCGCGTCGACAACACCATTCCGTTCCGCCTCTCCCACAAAAAAGCAGCCCGCGCATTCAGTCTCGCGTGTGGCGCCTCGTACCGGCGAAGAAATGGCAGCGTCCAAGCCGGGCAGGCATGAAACGGCTCACGCGAATAGCGGTCCGCCGGCAGGCTATGTCGACTTCGGCGGAGTCCCGGCCTCGACCGATCATGCGAACCTGGCGAGCCTGGTGACGCCGCGCCACGGCGGCTTTTCACTGATCAGCACCGCCTACGCGGCTGACGTGCCCATGCGCAACTGTGAGGCGGATCGGCCGCGTGTGTCAGGAAACGTAAAAAACCTGGCGTCCGGACAGGCTCTTGATACCCATGCCACGCGCGAGTACCTGCCAGGCATGAACGGGCGGGCATGGGCGGGGCTGGTCAACGGCAATCTGGTGACGCTGTCGCCCGTGGCCGTATTGCGCGATGGCGCCGACGTGGTGAAAAACCCGGTGGCCTATGTCACGCGTGATTACATCACTGGCCATCGCAAGGCCACCAGCATCGATGCCGTGGCGAACGCCTACGAAGGCGAGAACAGCATCCTCTACCGGGTGTTCATGCAGTCGGGCGACGCACCGGTGAACTGCATGGATCTGGTGTTGCGAAAAACCGGAGACGGCGCGGCCGGCGGGAAGCTTTATTACGACCGTAGCGGCAATGCCTACGTTGCTGATTTCAAACCGACACGCAGTTGAAGGACGGAATATGGAACACATGAGCTTTTCGGAAATCTTCAACTGGCTGTCGCTGCATCGCATGGTGGTCTGGCCGCTGCTGACCCTGATGGTGCTTACGGTAATCGTCAAGAAGTGGTGGGACCAGGTCCGCTATTTCATGCTCAATGTCCGCTACGGGTTTCCCTGGCTCGGTCGCGTGGCCAGTGCTGCGCGCAAACCGCAGTCGCCGGATGTCAGCTATCGGGGCGTCACCTGGTACGCCAGCGAGCGCATGGTGTGCGCTGACTATCACCCGCACTACCGCAACCTGGACGACTGCTGCGATCCGGTTTTCTTCGAGCGTTGCGAGGACTATCTCAACAAGACCGGCCAGTTGGGACGCAAGGAAAAAGGTGTGCTGCTGTGGCTGGCGACCTTTGCACTGGTCATTTTCGAGGCGGTGGGTTTTGCCTACGTGCTGGCACCTTTCATGGCGCGCAACGTCTCTGCCAACGCAGCGGGCATGCTGGCCTGGATGATTGCCTTCATGCTGTCGATCATCCTGGTGCCGCTGACCGACAAGATGGGGCAGCAACTGCACAAGAACACGTTGCTCAAGAAGATACGGGTTTGGCATGCGGACGCACGCAAGAATGGACACGCCGAGAAGCTTGAGCCGGACACCAGGATCAAGATAGATACTACCCATCTGGACAACGACAAACCCAACTATATAAAGATACTCAACCGGGTCGATGCCGAAGCGCGCCCAACGCCGGGCTGGAAAATATCCTTCATCACCGTGTTGGTGATTGCCGCGATAGCCGTCGGTGCATACATCATCCGCAGCCATACGTTGGACGGCCTGGAAACCGAACAAGTCAATGCATCGCCGTTTGCTGCTCTGACGGCAGAGAGCAGCGCAGCTACGCCGTTCGATTTGCCGGGTGTGGCCAAGAGCGACAACGACAAGGCCGATGAGCGTGCCGCCAGCGAGCGGGTGGATTCGCAGATCGTGGCCTACAAGACCACCTTCGTGATCTTGTCGGTGATTTTTATTGGTGTTCAGGTGTTTGGCATCCTGTTCGGCTTTTTCTACTCGTTGGCGGGCGAGGAATCGGCCAAGGCGTCGCGCTATATCCGTGGATTCAACAATGCCCGCGAGTTTTCCAACCACTACCAGGCGCTGCGCGACAAGGTGGCGCGCGATGCCCAGGCCCGCCTGGCCATGTTGCAATCTCTTGTCGAGGAGCGTCACGACACCTCAGGCAGTGAGCAGGCGGGCAAGGCACGGGCAACCTTCGCGCTGTACCTGCAGGAAAAACGCGAGCAGGAGAGCCAGGAAAGAATCGAGAAAGCAATCGCGAGCGAGCAGGAGCAAACGCTCAAGCTGCAGCGCGAACAAGCCGCACAGTTGGCCCGTCAACGCTCCGAAAGGGAGATGGGGGAAGCTGATGTGGCATCAGCGCCTGCTCCGGCAGCGCGGCCGCCCGCCTCTATCGTGGTTGAGTCCCCGGTCTCCATTCCGTTACCGGTTGCCACCATCGCCGAAGCGGCTCCCGCATCGACGGTCGGCGACGAAGCCAGCGTGATCGCGGGGTTGGGCGATCTCACCGGCTGGGCCGACGACGAACTGGCCGATATGGCTGCTGAACTTCGCCTGCCGCTCGAACGCCTGCAGCGCAAGCAGCGTATGCAACGGCAGATTGCCCAGGCAAAGCATGCCCAGCAATCGGCTCGTGCGGAAACCTGAGTGATGCGCCCCGTCAGCTTCCTGTTTGCACTGGCGTGCCTTGGCTTGTCGGGCCATGCACATGCCGCGCAGCGCAACGATGTTCCCAGTTGCTACGGTTATGCCGATATGTCGGCCTACCAGCCTGCGCCGACCGGGCGTGAGCTGGTGGTTGTCATCGACCAGACCACGCCATTGACCGCCGATCTGCGCCGCACCGCGCTCAACGCGGCATTGCGTTTTGTCCAGCCGGGCGATGAGGTGCTGATCTACCAGTTTTCGGCCTATATGGCCGACAGTTACATGCGTTTGCCTTTCGAAGGACGCATGGAGGCTCCCATCAAGGGATCCCGGCGCGACGAAATCGGAATGGATTCGTTACGCAAACTGGATCGTTGCCTAGGGCAACAACAGGCCTTTTTCGCCAAGCTGTTCACCAGCAAGTTCGATGCAAGCGTCGGCACCCCATCTACCCGCATCGCCAAGAGCGAGATCATGTTCAGCCTGCGGCAGATCGCCGACGATCTATCCAAGCGACCGGCTTCGCATCGCGTGGTGCTGTTGGTGTCCGATTTGCTGGAGAACAGCGATTTCGGCAGTTTTTATGCGCGCAATGCCTTGCGTACGATCAATCCCCAGGCGGAATTGAAGAAAGCTGAAGCCAATCGTCTGTTCACTGACTTTGGCGGGGCACGGGTCTACGTGCATGCGGCTGCACTGGTCCCTGCGGACAGCAAAAGCAGCTATCGCTCCGGAATGGCGGTCGAGGCCTTGCGACAGTTTTGGACTGGCTATTTCGAGCATTCCAATGCGACGCTTGAAGCCTTCGGTGCCCCGTCGTTGACCGCGGATCTCCAATAGAAAGATCCGCGAAGCCAATGCCGACTTCCGCGCCGGCAAGTGTTGAAGCCACGACGGAGCCCGGTGGCGGGCGATGCTCTTGCGCAACCTCAAAACATCGCTGCCAGCAGGCTGGCGTTTCATGGATGTGATTGGGCGAGCCCAATCGCCAGCCGGGCCGCCCTTTCCCTTCACGGCCATCGCAATTCTTGTGCGTGGTGGTGCGTCTCGGTCGAACGACAACGCTGAAATTCGGCGCCAATCGGATTCCCCTTGGGGGAAAATCGAGATAACAGATAGGTGTTCGCGGGAAAGCCTGACAAGACGGCTCACCCTTTCAAGCTCCCCAGCAGCAACCCCTGCAGGTAATGCCGCTGCAGCGACAGGAACAGCAGCAGCACCGGCAGTACGGTCACCACCGAGCCGGCCATCATCAGCTCGCTGTCCTGGGCATGCTCGCGCGCCAGCGAGGCCAGCGCGATCGGCAGGGTGTAATGCTCCTGTCCGGTCAGCACGATCAGCGGCCACATGAAGTCGTTCCACGCGGCAAGGAAGCTGAAGATCGCCAGCGTCACGATGATCGGCTTCAGCAGCGGCAGCACGATCAGCGCAAAGATGCGCCACTCGCCGGCGCCATCGATGCGCGCCGCTTCCAGCAATTCGTCGGGGATGCCGCGTGCGTACTGGCGCACCAGGTAGATGCCGAAGATGGTCGCCATGCCCGGCACGATCACCCCCGCATAGCTGTTCACCAGGCCGATGTATTTGAGCAGCAGAAACAGCGGCAGCATCGCCACCTGTGCCGGGATCACCAGCGCGCCGATCAGCACCTGGAACAAGCGCTCGCGGCCGGCGAAGCGCAGCTTGGCGAAGGCGTAGCCGGCCATCAGGTTGCAGGCCAGCGACAGCGCGGTGATCGCACTGGAGACCAGCAGGCTGTTGAGCAGGTAGCGGCCCATGCCGGCATGCGCGAACAGCTCGCGGTAGTTGTGCCAGGTGGCGTGTGCGGGCAGCAGTGGCGGCGGCAGCGAGCTGGCTTCGCCCGGGGCCATCAGCGACACCGAAAGCATCCACAGCAGTGGTAGCAAGGCGATCAGCGCCGCGCCGCACAGCAGTACGTTGACCAGAAGCTTCGCCAGCCGCGTGTTCATGGCGACGCTCCATCGGATTGTTCGCGGCGCCGTGCCAGCTTCAGCAGCAACATCGTCACCACGAAAATGATCACGAACAGCGCGAATGCCACCGCCGAGGCGACGCCGAGGTTCCACCACTTGAAGCCGTCCTCGTACATCAGGTACAGCACGCTCACCGTGCTCTGCAACGGGCCGCCCTCGGTCATCACGTAGGGTTCGGCGAACAGCTGGAAATAGCCGGCCACGGTGAGGATCGTCACCATCAGCATGGTCGGTTTCAGCATCGGCAGGGTGATGTGCCAGAACTGCCGCGGCGCGGTTGCGCCGTCGATGCGCGCTGCTTCGTACAGCTCCGGCGGGATCGCCTGCAGCCCGGCCAGGATGATGATCATGTTGTAGCCGAAGTTCTTCCACACCGCGAACGCGATGATCGTCGGCATCGCCCAGTGCGGATCGCCGAGCCAGTCGATCGGGTGAATGCCCAGCTCGGCCAGGCCGTAATTGACCAGGCCGTACTTGGTGTTGAACAGGTAGCGCCAGATCACCGCCACCGCCACCACCGTCGTCACCACCGGCGCGAACAGCGCGGTGCGGAAGAACGGCTTGAACCGCGCCAGCGGCGAGTTCAGCAGCAGCGCGCTGGCCAGCGACGCGCCGATCGACAGCGGCACGCCCACCGCCACGAAGTAGAACGTGTTGCCCAGCGCCGACCAGAACAGCGGGCGATGCAGCAGACTCCAATAGTTCTGCAGGGCGACGAAGCGCAGGTTGCGGATGTCGGCCAGCGCATAGAGATCGTAATCGGTCAGGCTCAACGCCAGCGCCGCGATCACCGGCAGCACGAAGAACAGCCCCAGCACCAGCAGGGCCGGGGTCAGGAACCACCAGGCGATGTGCGGCCGGTTCACGGGTTGCCCCGATGATGGTCGAGCATCCAGCGCCGTTTTTCGAGGATCGTATCGGTGCGCCGGTCGATCTCGGCGGCGGCCTGGTCCACGGTCAGTTCGCCGTGCGCGGTGCGCGCGGCCACCAGTTGCATCTCGGTGACGATGCGCTCCCACTCCGGCACCGCCGGCGTGGGCTTTACCCGCTCCAGCTGCTCGCGGAACGCCTGCGCCGCCGGGTCGTCGCGCAACGCCTTGCCTTGCCACGACGCCCGCCGCGGAGGCATGTCGCCGAGCAGTTCGTAGAACTGTTGTTGCACCTTCGGTTGCGACAGATACTCGATCAGCAGCCACGCCTGCGCCTTGTGCGGCGAGGCGCGGAAGATCACCAGGCTGGAACCGCCGGCGATGCCGGCGCCGGTACCGTGCGGGCCGGGCAGCGGCGCGGTGGCCCAGTCGCCCTGTTGCGCTGCCGGCAGGCGGCGGCGGAACTCGCCGATGTTCCACCCGCCGGACAGATAGAACGCATACACGCCGCGACCGAACTCGGTCCATGGATTGGACACTTCGGTGTTGGCCAGCAGCGGTGCCTGATGTTGCCGGAACATGCCGACATAGAACGCCAGCGCGCGCTTGAACCCGGCGCTCTCGAAATTGCCATGGCGGCCACCGTCGCGCAGCAACGGCTCGTCCTGTTGCAGCGCCAGCGACAGCAACTGCTCGAATTCGTTGGTCGGCAGCAGGATCGCGTAACGGCCGGCACCGTCATGCGCCTGCAGCGCGGCCATCTGCCGCGACCATCCGGCCCAGTCGCGCGGCGGTGCATCGAAGCCGGCGGCGCGCAGCAGGTCGCGGCGATAGAACAGCAGCCGCGTGTCGACGTACCACGGCACGCCGTACAGGCTGCCGTCGACCACATTGGTGGCCCAGATGCCGGGGAAATAATCGGCCGGCTGCACCACGGGCGAATGGGCGACGTACGGCTGCAGCGGTTCCAGCGCGTGCAGCGCGTCGAGTTCGGCGATCCAGGTGTTGCCGAGCTGGGCCAGGTCCGGTGTGGTGTGGCCGGCGAACGCGGTGAGCAGTTTCTGATGCGCCACCTTCCAAGGCAGCTGCTGCACCTCGACATGGATGCCCGGATGCACGCGCTCGAACGCGGGCACCAGCTGCGCCACCACTTCGCCCTCGCGGCCCATCGCCCACAGTGTCAGTGTCTGGCCGTCGTCATGCGGGGGACTGCAGGCGCACAGGCCGGCCAGGGCGCCGATCAGCAACGCGGCGAAACGCCAGCGTCGTGATCGGCGAAAGCTCATCGAGTGCCCAGCCAGCCGCCTTTGAAACCGGCGCGCTCGAGCCCCTTGCGGATGTACGGATTCTTCTTCATCACCTTCCATACGAAATCGCGACGCCAGTTCGCGATCATCAGCACGATCGGACCCTGGTCGATACCCAACTGCACGGTGTCGACCCAGCCCATCGGCAACAGCTTGCCCGTACGCAATGGCACCTGCATGTGAAAACTGGGGTTGAACGCATCGACGAAGCCGTACCGGTTGTAGATGTCCTTGCCGTAGCGACGCTTCATCTCCTGCAGCGCGGGAACCACCAGCTCCGGCGCGAAGGCGATCGAGCCACCTGCCGCCGTCGGCGCGATGGTACCGTCGTCGACGATATAGCCGAGCCCGGCGCCGCGCGCGGTATAGCCCTGGAACTGTTCGCGATGGCCGTGGCCTTCCACGATGAAGCCGCCGGGGCCGTTGCTGGCGGTCAGTCCCCACACGTTCTTGCCGTAGCCGGTCCAGCCGCCCGGGTTGGCGATCGCGTAGTTGCGCTGGGCGATCACCGCGCGGCGGCTGTTCTCGAAATAGTCCAGGTCGTGCGCGCGGTTCCAGGCGTCGCGGATGCCGCGAAAGTCGATCCACACGTGGCTGTACTGGTGGCCGAACAGCGGTCCGAAGTTCAGCAGCTGCTGGCCTTCGAACCTGCCCCAGTCGGGCGCGTAGGTGCTGGTCCACGCGGTCCATGCATCGGGGTCGACCGGATGGGTCGGCGAGCCTAGCGCGAGGATGTACACCAGCATGCCCTCGTTGTAGCCCTCCCAGTCGTGCGGGATGAATTTGCCGCCCGGGGTCCAGCCCATGCTGATCAGGGGCGCGCGCACCTGTGCCCAGTTCCAGTCGACGCGACGGTAGATGCGGTCGGCGCGGGTACGGATCTCGTGCTCGCGCGGCGTGTCGCGGTCGTAATAAGACTGCGCAAACAACACGCCGCCGAGCAACAACGTGGTATCCACCGTGGACACTTCGGTCCAGCGCGCAAAGCGCTTGCCGTTCTTCATGTCGAGGAAGTGATAGAAGAAGCCCTGGTAGCCGCTGTCGCCGTCCTCGCGGTCGCCCTGCGGCGCGGTGTCGAAGAAACGCAGCGTGGCCAGGGTGCGCTCGATCGCCTGCTCGCGCGTGATGTAGCCGCGCTCCACGCCCACGCCGTAGGCGGTCAGGCCGAAGCCGACCGCGGCGATGCTGGAGAACGACTCGCCCGGGTAGTGGTCGGGGATCAGACCATTGGCGGGATTCGCACTGTCCCAGAAGAACCGGAATGTGCGCTGCTGGAGATCGTCGACCAGCGCCTGCTGCTGGTGGGGCAGGACGGCATGGCCGATATCGGGCGTACGCGCGGTGGCCGGCGGCGACCAGTTCGTGCCGAACGCCAGCACGAAGGTGAGCAAGGTGAACGACAGGATTCGGGAAAACTTGTTGGACATGAAGTGTTCTTCACAAGTGCGAGGTCCCGCGGATCGCGGTCCGGCAAGGCGGGTCAAAGCAAAGCCCGCCGAGGGAAGCGGGCTTTGCGTGTATCTGGATCAGCTGCCGGATTCCATTCGACGCCGCCGCGTCAGAACTTCATGCCCACGGTGAACTTGAGCGTGCGCGGCACGAAGGTGATGTTGCCGATCGGGTTGTACATCGCGGTGGTCCGACCGACGCCGCCGCTCGAGCTGACGGTGTAGATCAGGTCGTTGTAGTTGTTCCAGTTGAACAGGTTCAGCACGTCGAAGCGGCCGTAGATCGAGATGCCGTGGCCAAGATCGAAGTTCTTGGTGGCCTGCAGGTCGACGTCGCGGTAACCGAACACCTTGCCACCGACCAGGAATTTGCCGGTACCGCCCGGGATCGCCGCGGCGGGCGTGCAATTGGTGCCGGTGTCGAACACCACGTCGGCATAGCAGGAGATGGTGTTGCCCGGGATCGGCGTGGCCAGGGTGAGCTTGGCCGACAGCGTGATGCCCCACGGAATGTCCATGACGCCGGTGGCGACGAAACGATGCCTTGAGGCGGCGTTGGAGTCGATGAACGGGTACTGGTGGATCGTCGCCTCGTCGAACGCGTAATGCTCGTTGATGTCGCGGTTCTGCGTCGCCCGGGTATAGGTGTACGCGAACGTGGCACCCCAACCGGACTCCTGGGTGTACGGCTTTTCCGCCGACAACAGCAGTTGGGTGGTTCGTGTCTCGATGCCGTTGTTGCCTATGATGAGACTTCCGAAGCCGGGAATGCCGTTGCCCCAGGGCTGGCTGTAGCAGTTATCGCCGCAGTTCTGGTAGAAGTCCCCGTTCGGGTAGCGGTTGCCGAGGGTGAACACGAAGCCGTCGTGACTGAGGATGCGCGACACCGCAATGCTGGTGCTCCAGTCGCCGAGCTTGTTGCGCATGCCGAGACTGAACTGGTCGGAGTAGGGCACCCGCAGGCGGTTGTTGATGGCATCGACTTCATTGCCCGCGTTCGTGCTCGACAGCAGTGCCTGCAGGTTGCCCAGTCCGCTCATGTAGGCCGGATCGAAGGCGATGCACGGCGTGGCGTTGTTGCCGCGGCAGAGACCCGTCGAAGGATCGCTGAAATACACCGTGGACTGCGGCAGCGCGGCCTTGGTCTGTTCCACCTGCAGGTAGTCGTACAGGTCTCGGTCATAGGCGCGGCCGGCACCGCCGAAGATCACGTGCGCTTCGTCGCCATGGAGGTCGTAGGAGAAGCCCAGGCGCGGTTGTATCTCGCCCTTGTAGGCGTGGCGGTTGTGGCCATTGCTGATGTAGTCGTTGACATCGACGCCGCCCAGCGCGAGCGCTTGCGCGTACGTTTGTCCGGGCGGGGCGGCAGGGTCCGGGTTCGGGCTGCCGAACGCGGCCACCACGTTGGCCGGCGTGACGTAGTTGAGGTACGACGGATTTTTCTCGTAGTCCCAGCGGACACCGAGGTTCAAGGTGAGCTTGTCGTTGACCGCCCAGTCATCCTGGATATAGGCGCCGAATTGCCGGTCGCTCGATTTGGCCACCGGATTCAGGCCGGGCACGGGGTTGGGGAAGAACACCTTCCACGGTTGTGCCTGCGCGCCGGTACCCGGCTCGACGTCGTAGAAGAACTGCGGGTTGATGTCGCCGGCATCCTGCGCGTTCAGGTCGACCAGCTTGTACTTGACGCCCATCTTGACGACGTGATCGCCATGCCATTCAAGATCGTTGAGGGTGAGGTCGTCCTGCAGCGCCGGACCTTTCTGGCCCTTCTTCTGCGTCGCAAGCGTGTTGGCCGGCCCGGCGATCAGGATCGTCGCGTCGTTCTGCGGGCCGAAGGTATACACGGCACCGTTGCCGAAGGTCAGCGGCGTCGGGTTGTTGTAGGCCTTCTCGTGCGTGAACAGCAGCTCGTTGAAATAGGCGTCGCCACTGTGCTGCCAGCGCAGTGCGAAACGGGTGTCGTTGTTTATGGTGTCGATGCCGGCGGATGAGGTGGTCTGGTCGCCGATGTTGTCGTACTGGTCTTCCTTGCGCAGCTGCCCGCTCAGTTCGAAGCGGTCGCGGTCGGTCGGCTCCCAGTCGATCTTGCCGAAATACAGGTCCTCCTTGAACGGCAGGTCGGCGGGGCCGAGTTGCGCTGCGATGTCGGCGGGCAGCAGCGAGGCCGCGTCCGGTATCTCCCCGTTCGGCGTCACCGTGATCGGCGTGTCGAACTTCTTCGCCTCGTAGGTGAAGAAGAAATGCATCTTGTCCTGGATGATCGGGCCGCCGATCGCGAAGCCGTATTCCTTCTCGTGCGACTTGGTCTTCCTGCCCGCGTCGTTCTCCGATGGCGTGCGTGCGCGCAGCGAGTCGTTGGTATAAGTGCCGAAGACCTCGCCGTGGAACTCGTTGGTGCCGGACTTGGTCTCGGCGGTCACCGCGGCGCTGGAGATCTGGTCGTACTCGGCCTTGTAGTTGGAGGTAATCACCTTGTACTGGCCGATCGCCAACTGCGGGAACGGGTTGCCCTGGCTGCTGAACTGGCCGCTGACGCCGCCTTCCTTGACGTAGCTCTTCTGGCCGACGCCATCGATGTAAACGTTTACAGCATTGGCGTTCTGAGCACCGCCTTTCAAGGATGTGTGGCCGGACGAGTCCACGCTGAAGACCATGCCCGGCACGGTGTCGGCGAACTCCAGGAAGTTGCGCGAGACCTGCGGGATCGTCTCTATCTGGTGCTGCGAAATAGTCGCGCCCACCTCGGATGTCTTTACTTCCACCAGATTCACCCCGGTGACGGTGACCCCGGCCAAGGTGGTGGCCGGTCCGGTGGGTGCAGTGGCCGCGCCTGCGGCGAGATTGAGCGTTGCGGTGGAGGCGACGCTCAAGGTGACGACCTTGCCGGTGCCCGGGCCGGCGTCGACCTGGTAGGTGCCCGGCGGCAGCCCGACCAGCGCGTAGCTTCCGTTGGCCGCCGACCTGGTGCGGCGGGTGCTGCCAGTGGCGACGTTTCTGGCGGTGATGTCCGTATTCGCCGGTGCGCTGCCGCGCAGGGTGGCGTTGGCCGTCTGCGACCATGACACCGCCGGTGCGCAGGCCATCGCCGCCACCGATGTGCTGACCAGGCCCGCCAGCAGCTTCTTTCTGAGATGCAGAGACATTTTCATGACTACCCTCCCCGGCAAAAACGCGATGCGACGATTGCCCCCTGTGGATGATGTTCAGGTGAAGTTCGCGCCGCAGGAATCGCGGACGACGATTTCGCAACCGAGCGTCTGCGCGGATGCGGGCGACGGGTCGGCCTTTTCGATCCGGTCGGCCAACTGTTCGAGGGCACTGCGGCCAAGATCCACGATGCGCACGCGCACCGTGGTCAGCGCGGGCGTCACGTAACGGGCGATCGGGATGTCGTCGAAGCCGGCCAGCGCCATGTCGCGCGGCACTTCCAGGCCCGCTTCCTTGAACGCATACAGGCAACCGACCGCCATCATGTCGTTCGCCGCGAACACCGCACGCGGGCGAACCTTGCGGGCCAGCAGTTCGCGGCCGGCCCGACAACCCGATTCCTCGGTGAAATCGCCCGGCACGATGATGAGCGGCGCCTTCGGCGCGTACTTCTTCATCGCGGCCCGGTAGCCCAGCTCGCGCTGCTGCGCATCGAAATTGTTTTCCGGTCCGGCGATGAAGGCCACGCTGGCATGACCGGCCTTGAGCAAGTGCCGGACCATGGCGCACGCGCCGGTGTAATTGTCGACGTTGAGTACGCTGTACTCGGCGCTCTTCACCGAACTGTTCAGCAGCACGGCGGGCAACCCGACCGGGAGGTTGGCGCGCAGGAATGGCGCATCGACACGTGCCGACAGGATCAGCAGGCCGTCCACCCGGCCCTGCATCGAGCGCACCGCCGCGGCCGCCTCCGCAACGCCGTCGTGCGAGCTGGACACGAGCAGATGCAAACCGCGCGCTCGGGCGGCCAGGTCGATGCCGCGGATCAGTTCGGAAAAAAACTCGCCGTACAGATCCGGCAGCAAGGCGCCGATGGTTCGCGTGCGCCGGGTGATCAGCATGCGCGCGGCCGCGTGCGGAATGTATTGCAGGCGCTCGGCGGCGGCACGGATGCGCTGGCTGGTCTCGGCCGTCACCCCGCTGCCCCCGTTCATGGCACGCGACACCGAAGCGACCGACACCTTGGCCGCACGCGCGACATCCTTGATGGTTGCTGACGTCATGTGGTTATCGTCACCTGCAATGGGCGAATGCGTTGAAAACCCTGTCGCTGCACCAACGTAAACGTTTTCATGGCAATTTGTAAAGTGCCTGTAAAACGCATTCCAACCTCGACCGCTGCGGCCACCTTAAAGCCACCGGCCGTTCAGCCGACAACCATTGACCGGAGCCGAGTCGGCGCCATTGTTTAAATTTTCGTTTTGTCGTTAAATCAGCGTTAATCTTCGCGGGCTCAGGCAACTGTATGCTCAAGCTCTCGCTACCTTGAAGCACTTACGGCCAAGTTGCTGTTTCTACATATCATGATGACTCTGTTGACCTTGCTGCTCGCCATCCATCGCCACCGCGCTGATCGCCAGTGCCGTGCGGTACGTGCCCGCCGGTCAGGTCTACAGTGTTTACCGCCGCGGCAAGCTGGTGCGCCTGTTGCAGACCGGCACCCACCTGGTACTGCCGCTGCTGGACCGTGTCGCGCACAAGATCAACCTGGCCGGCCAGACCCTTCGGCTCGAAGGGTCGCAAGCCGATGCGAGCGACATGCGCGGCACGGTGTACTGGCAGGTGCTGGAGCCGGAGCGCGCCGACCCGGTGTTCGAACAGGTCGACCAATTGATCCGTCGCGGTGCGCAGGAAGCCTTGCGTGGCGAGTCCCAGGCCGATCGCCGCGATCTGGGTGCGCGGGTCAAGCAGGCCTTGAACAGTGCGCTGCGCGAGCGCGGCATGATGGTGACCCGGGTCGATCTGGACGCGGCCTGACCACGAAATCGCGTCATGGCGCCCGAGAGCGCCCACGCGGCAGGGGATTTGAAAGCCTTCGACCCGCTTCGGCGGGTTTTCTTTTGTCCGCAAGGCCGCGGATACTTTGCGCCCCGCACTTCGAGCAACCCCATGACCACTCGCGATGCCTTGCAGGCACGACTCGAACAAGGCATCGCCGCACTGGGCCTGAGCCTGCCGGCCGACGCGGTGCCGCGGCTGCTCGATTACCAGGTGTTGCTGGAACGCTGGAACGCGGCCTACAACCTCACCGCCGTGCGCGATCCGGCGGAGATGGTCACTCGCCATCTGCTCGATTCGCTGGCGATCCTGCCGTATGTGCAAGGCCGGACCCTGGCCGACCTCGGCACCGGCCCCGGCCTGCCCGGCATCGTGCTGGCGATCGCCGCGCCGGGACGCGAGATCCTGCTGGTCGATTCCAACGGCAAGAAGGTGCGCTTCCTGCGCGAGGCGATCCGCGCGCTGAAGCTGGACGGCGTGCGCGCACTGCAGTCGCGCGTGGAAGACGTCGAGGGCCAGTACGACTGCATCACCGCACGCGCCTTCGCCAGCATGGCCGACATGCTCGGTTGGGGCGGCCATCTGCTGGCCCCGGATGGCGTCTGGCTGGCCATGAAAGGCAAGCGGCCGGACGACGAGTTGCCGGGAATTCCGGCCGGCTTCGAAGTGCGCGACACGCATGAGCTGGTCGTGCCTGGGCTGCCGGCCGAGCGGCATCTGCTGGTGCTCGGGCGCGCCTGAGCCAAGCGCCCAAATGGCGATCTGTTTCGTTGTCCACCCCCGGATCGAGTCCGGGGCAGGCTCTGAGCGCAATCACGTGGCGACGAAGTCGAAGGGCGCTGGCGCTACGCTCAGCCCGAACGGTCCATGGAAGGCCGGTCCATTCATTCGTCCAGCACGTCGCCGTTGCTCGCAATCACCTGTGCATACAACTTCGCGCTGGCCTTGGGCGTACGCTGCTGGGTGGCGAAGTCGACGTGGTACAGGCCGAAGCGCTTGGAGAAACCCAGCGACCATTCCAGGTTGTCCATCAGTGACCAGGCGTAGTAACCCTTCAGGTTGACGCCGGCTCCGATCGCGCGGTGCAGCGCCTTGAGGTGCCGGCGCAGATAGTCCGTGCGCAGCGGGTCGTCGAGCACGCCGTTCTCCGCCACCGGCGGATCGTAGAAGGCGGAGCCGTTTTCGGTGATGTACAGCGGGATGTCGCCGTAGCGATCCTTGAACCAGATCAGCGTGTCGATGAGGCCCTGCTCGAACACTTCCCAGCCGGTCTCGGTGTGGGTGCGGTTCGGCTGGCGAACCGACACCGCCTGCAACGGATAGGCGTTGGCGTCGTGCTTCATCACGGCGCGGGTGTAGTAGTTGATGCCGACGAAATCGACCTTCTGCTGCGTCAGCTTGAAATCGTCTGCCGGAAAGTCGGGCCACGCCTCGCCGAAGATCTCCTTCAGCTCGGGCGGGTAGCTGCCGAGCAAGGCCGGGTCGGCGAACTGCTGGTTCATGTAGGCATGTGCGCGGCGAGTGGCGGCGAGGTCTTCGGCGCTGTCCGAGTGCGGGTACTTCGGCTCGATGTTGAACACCACACCGATCTCGTGCCGGCCATGCGCACGATACGCCTGGATGCCGGCGCCGCTGGCGCGCATCAGGTTGTGCGCGGCGATCGGCGCCTCGAACTTGTTGCGATGCCCCGGCGCCAGCGCGCCGTGCAGGTAGCCGCCATCGGTGACCACCCAGGGTTCGTTGAGCGTGGACCAGCGCGGCACGCGGTCGTCCAGTGCCTTGAACATCACTTCGGCGTACTCGGCGAACCAGTGCGCGATGTCGCGGTTGAGCCAGCCGCCGCGATCGTCCAGCGCGGCCGGCAAGTCCCAGTGAAACAGGGTGGCGTTCGGCGCGATGCCGTTCTCCAGCAATTGATCCACCAGCCGCGAATAGAAATCCAGCCCCTTCGGATTGACCGGGCCGGTACCCCCGGGCAGCACGCGTGCCCAATTGATGCTGAAGCGGTAACCCTCGAGGCCGAGCGCCTTCATCAGCTGCACGTCGTCCTTGTAGCGACGGTAGTGGTCGCAGGCGATATCGCCGGTGTCGCCGTTGGCCATCATTCCCGGCGTATGCGCGAAGCGCTGCCAGATGCTGGGGCCGGCGCCATCGGCCAGTGGCGAGCCCTCGATCTGATAGGCCGAGGTGGCGGCACCCCAATGGAAACCGTCGGGAAAGCGGAAACTGCGGCGGGTCATCGGGCTCCCTGCAAACCAAGTGCTTGATGTAAACGATTACATCGGCAGAATAGCCGAATGCCCCGCCCCATGCGCGGACCAGCGCATGCTTCGGCAGAACGACCGAAGGCCAACCGCACCGGAGTTGTCGATGGCTGCCGTACAACTGGATCAGGTGCGCAAGGTCTATCCGAACGGTCACGTTGCGGTTGTCGGGGCCAGCTTCGCGGTCGCCGACGGCGAGCTGCTGGTGCTGGTGGGGCCATCGGGCTGCGGCAAGACCACCTTGCTGCGGATGATCGCGGGGCTGGAAGCGATCAGCGACGGAACCCTGAGCATCGGCGGCCGCGTCGTCAACGCGGTTGCGCCGAAGGATCGCGACATCGCGATGGTGTTCCAGAACTATGCGCTGTACCCGCACATGACGGTGGCCGAGAACCTCGGTTTCGGCCTGAAGCTGCGTGGCCACAAACAGGCCGACATCGATCGGCGCGTGGCCGCCGCCGCGAAGACGCTGGAGCTGGATTCGCGGCTGGCTTCGCGTCCGGGCGCGTTGTCTGGCGGCCAGCGCCAGCGCGTGGCGCTGGGCCGGGCGCTGGTGCGCGATCCCAGGGTATTCCTGCTGGACGAGCCGCTGTCCAACCTGGACGCCAAGCTGCGGCTGTCGATGCGGGTGGAGATCGCCCGACTGCATCGCCAGCTCGCGGCCACCATGATCTACGTGACCCATGACCAGATCGAGGCGATGACGCTGGGCCAGCGCATCGTGGTGCTCGACGGCGGGGTGATCCAGCAGATCGACGCGCCGATGACGCTGTACGAGAAACCGGCCAACCTGTTCGTCGCCGGCTTCATCGGCAGCCCGGCGATGAATCTGCTGCACGGCACGCTCAGGCACGACGACGGCTGGGTACTGGCCACTCCGCACGGTGACATCGTGCTGGGCGATCCGCCGCAGGCCGCCGCCTGGCATCCGTGGCGCGATCGCGCGGTGGTGCTGGGCATTCGCCCGGAGGATCTGCAGCCGCGCGAGTTCGGTGCCGCCGCCCTCAGCGCCCGGCTGGAAGTGCCGGAGCCGGTCGGCAACGAGGTTTTTCTGAACCTGCGCTACGGCGACCAGGCCCTGGTTTCGCGGGTCTCGCCGCGCCCGCTGCCCGAGGCCGGCAGCAGCGTGACATTGAGCCTGGTGGCCGAACGACTGCACTTGTTCGATGCGGCCGCCGGCGGCCGCATCGGCGCCTGAGGCTGGAAGCACGCGGCGGAGTGAGGCATTACACTAACCCTCTCCACGCGTACGGTAGCTATCCATCCATGGCCCGCATCATCGCTGTCGCCAACCAGAAAGGCGGCGTCGGCAAGACCACCACTGCCGTCAATCTCGCCGCTGCGCTGGCCGCAGCGAAGCGCAAGGTATTGCTGATCGACCTGGATCCGCAGGGCAACGCCACGATGGCTTCGGGCATCAACAAGCGCGACATCACGTCGAGCGGCTGCGAGGTGTTGCTGGAAGAAGTGGAAATCGCCGCGGCGATCGTGCCCACCGACGCGCACTACGATCTGCTGCCGGGCAACGGTGACCTCACCGCGGCCGAGCTGAAGCTGATGGATGCGCTGGCGCGGGAGCACCGGCTGAAGGAGCTGCTGGCGAAGGTCGCAGACAAGTACCACACCATCCTGATCGACTGCCCGCCCTCGCTGAACCTGCTCACGCTCAATGCGCTGACCGCGGCCGATGGCGTGCTGATCCCGGTGCAGTGCGAGTACTTCGCGCTGGAAGGCCTGTCCAGCCTGCTCGATACGGTCAAGGCGGTGCGCCACCGGCTCAACCCGAAGCTGGAGATCGAGGGCCTGCTGCGCACCATGTACGACGTGCGCAACAACCTCGGCAACGAGGTCTCCGCCCAGCTCACCCAGCATTTCGGCGACAAGGTGCTGCGCTCGATCATCCCGCGCAACGTGCGTCTTGCCGAAGCGCCCAGTCATGGCCAGCCGATCCACTTGTACGATCGCAGCTCGCGTGGCGCGATCGCCTACATCGGCCTGGCGGGCGAGATCATCCGGCGCGAACGCGCGCTGACCCGTGCCGATCACGTCGATCCGGTCGAAGACATCGAACCGCCTGCGGCAGCACCCGCGCACGGCGACAGCGGCCCGACGCTCAAGGCGCCGGCCGCGAACCATCAGGATTGAGACATGGCTGCTGCGAAAAAACGTGGATTGGGACGCGGGCTCGACGCCCTGCTCGGCGGTGACGGCGATGCCGCACCGTCGGTACTGACCCAGGAGGGCGAGCTGCGCATGCTGCCGATCCAGCAGATCCAGGCGGGCAAATACCAGCCGCGTCGGCACTGGAATGATGAGGCGCTGGACGAACTGGCCGCCTCGATCAAGGCGCAGGGCCTGATCCAGCCGGTGGTGGTGCGCGAGATCGGCAAGCACAGCTACGAGCTGATCGCCGGCGAACGCCGCTGGCGCGCCGCCCAGCGCGCGCAGCTCGGCGAGATTCCGGCGCTGATCAAGAAAGTGTCCGAAGAAGCCGTGCCGGCAATGGCGCTGATCGAGAACATCCAGCGCCAGGACCTCACCCCGCTGGAAGAAGCCGATGCGCTGAAGCGCCTGATCGACGACTTCGAGCTCACCCACCAGCAGGCCGCCGACGCGGTCGGCCGCTCGCGCGCCTCCGTGTCGAACATGCTGCGGCTCACCGAGATGCCGGAGTCGATCAAGCGATTGCTCGACGACGGCAAGCTGGAAATGGGTCACGCCCGCTGCCTGCTGACCCTGGAGGAATCCATCGCCGTGCCGCTGGCGCGCCAGGCCGCGACCCTGGGCTGGTCGGTGCGCGAGCTGGAGGAGGCCGCGCGCCGCGCGCAGACCGCGCCGAAAGGCAAGGCCAAGAGCGCCGCGCCGCACGACCCGAATATCGCCGCGCTGGAGCGCGAACTGGCCGAACGCTTCGCTACTCGCGTCGAATTGGCACAGAGCCGAGGCGGCCGCGGCAAGCTGGTGATCCATTACCACAGCAACGACGAACTCGACGGCATCCTCGGCAAGCTCCGCTGAGCGGGTATACGCATCTCGCCTTATCGTTCACCCTGAGCGTAGCGAAGTCGAAGGACATGTTGCGACGGCCCTTCGACTTCGGCCCTGCGGGCCTGCGCTCAGGGTGAACGGTGTTCTGTCACGCTCTTTGCATCAGCAACAGCCGCATGGTTCGAACAAGCGCGGAAGCACACCGCGCCGTCAAGCATTAAACTGCGTCCCTGCTGCGTCGAGTGCAGCCGTTGCCCACGCTGAAAGGCTTTGCCCATGCCGCAACTCTCCGTCGTCGTCCCCGTCTTCAACGAGCGCGACAACATCCCGCCGCTGCTGGCCGAGATCGCCGCCGCCCTGCGCGGCCAGGTCGACTACGAAGTCATCTACATCGACGACGATTCCAGCGACGACAGCCGTAATGTGCTGGCGACGGAAAAGGCCAGCCATCCGGAACTGCGCGTGCTGCACCACGTCACCCGCAGCGGCCAGAGCACGGCGGTATGGAACGGCGTGCGCGCGGCGAAGTCGCCGTGGATCGCCACGCTCGACGGCGACGGCCAGAACGATCCGGCCGACATCCCGAAACTGCTAACCGCGCGCGATGCGGCGCCCGCCGAAACGCGGCTGTTCGCCGGCTGGCGCACCACTCGCCGCGACAGTTTCAACAAGCGCATTTCCTCGAAGGTCGCCAACGCGGTGCGCTCGCGCATGCTGAAGGACGCCACCCCGGACACCGGCTGCGGCCTGAAACTGTTCGAGCGTGAAGTATTCCTTCGCCTGCCCTACTTCGACCACATGCATCGCTACCTGCCGGCGCTGGTCAAGCGCGCCGGTTTCGCCAGCCAGAGCGTGCCGGTCAGCCATCGCCCGCGTACCGCCGGCGTATCCAAATACGGCATGCTCGATCGCCTGTGGGTCGGCCTGGCCGATTTGCGCGGCGTGGCCTGGCTGATGCGTCGCGGCAAGGTCACCAGGGTCGAAGAGCTGTAACCCCTTCCTGTGGGAGCAGCGTCCGGAGGTAGCCGGTTCCGGCGCCGCGGTCGTATGCTGGGGTCTTCCCTTCCGGGAGATTCTCATGGGCATCGCCATCAAACGCGTCTACGAACCGGCCGCGAAGGCCGACGGCTATCGCGTGCTGATCGACCGGTTATGGCCGCGCGGGCTGAAGAAGGAGGCGGTGCCGCTGGACCTGTGGGCGAAGGAACTCGCCCCGTCCAGCGCCTTGCGCCGGTGGTTCGGGCATGACCCCGCGCTGTGGGACGGCTTCCGCCATCGCTACGCCAGCGAACTGGATGGCCTGGCCGAACACTGGCAGCCGCTGGCCGAACGGGCGGCTCGGCACACGGTCACCCTGCTCTATGGCGCGCGCGACGAGGAACACAACAATGCCGTCGTGCTGAAGGCGTATCTGGACAACTGGCTGCACACACACGGTCCGCGTTGAGGCCGGGCAACCTCTCAGGACTGACGCACCGGTGTATTGGCCTTGGGCCAGTTGGCCAGCGCCTCGCGCGCCTGCTCTCGCCCGCGTTCGATCAGTTCGCGCGCGCGGTAGAACTCGTACGCGGTCGACATGTTGCGTGGCAGCTGAATCAGCAGATCCGGTTCGTATGCGGCCAGCCGCAGGCGCGACAGGTTCGCCTGCATCAGGTCCATCGACTGGTTGAGCAGGTTCCACGCGCCGGGTTCGCGCGGCTTGCCTTCGCTGTGCGGCAGCACGCGCCCGAAGAAATCGCCGACACGCTGGCGAAAGCCGCTTTCACCCTCCCCGCCCTCATCAGCCTCGACCGCGACGCGCGTCATCTGTGCCGGGCCGTCCATGCTGATCGCGATCAGATAGTCGGACGGGTCGCGGATCAGCGGCGTCACCGGCACCGGATTCAGCAGCGCGCCGTCGACCAGCCGACGGCCGTCGACGTGGTAGGGGCGGAATACCGTCGGTATCCCTATCGAGGCACGGATCGCGTCGAACAGCGCGCCGCGCGTCAGCCAGACCTCGCGTTCGCGATCGAGGTCGGTGGCGACCGCGGTGAAGGCCAGCGGCAATTCCTCGATGCGGGTATCGCCGATCAGTTCGCGCAACGTACCGATGATCCGCTCGCCCTTGATCAGGCCGCCGCCGGAAAACGTCCAGTCGAGCAGCTTGAACACGTCGAGCCGGGCCAGCGTGCAGACCCAGTCGCGATAGACATCGAGCTTGCCCATCGCGTACACGCCGCCAATCAGCGCTCCCATCGAGGTGCCGGCGATGGCGGTGATCTCGAAGCCCTGCGCCTCGATCTCCTCGATCGCACCGATATGCGCCAGACCCTTCGCGCCGCCGGCGCCGAGTGCCAGCGCCACGGTAGGCCGGCGCGTTTCGGCGGCCGGCTGCGGCGGCGTCGACGGAAGGGGGATGTCGCGAGCTGTCATGGCGAACCTTCGATCACAAGTGCCTGCATTGCCATTCATCGCAGCGGGGCGCGCCGTGCGAGTCGTGCCGGACGTCGCCCCGGGACGCGGTGGCCGGTTAGGATGAAGCCTAGGAGTCCGGGCGGCAGAAACACAAGCGGCTGCGGCTTCGCCCTTTTGGCCAGCTTTTCCGCTCCTTTCATCGAATAGCTACAGCTATTCGCCTCAAATGATCGAAAAACCTGACTCGAAAACGCTTTGCCTCGCTAGCTTTGTTTCCACCGCCCAGGCTCCAGGAGCCTCGACCGCAGAAACCAAGTTTCCCACTCTACCGGCACATACTCTGGAGCCACGGATGCCTTCGACTGACCTGCCTCGCTGCCTGTCACTTGCACCGATCTTCGCGGGAGCCGGCGGGTGAGCTGGCAGGCGTGGGCCACGGTGGGGGTGATCGTCGCGGCGATAGGCCTGTTCGCCAGCGAGAAGCTGCGCGTCGATCTGGTCGCGTTGCTGGTGCTGGCAGCGCTGGTGATCCTTGGCATCGTCAGCCCGGTCGAGGCGCTGAGCGGCTTCAGCAACGAAGCCACGGTGACGGTGGCGGCAATGTTCGCGCTGAGCCTCGGCATCGAGCGTTCCGGCGCGCTGGACCCGCTGACCCGGCAGCTGATGCGGATCAAGCGGCCGTGGATGCTGACCCTGGCGCTGATGCTGGCGATCGCGCCGCTGGGTGCCTTCATCAAGAACATCGCGCTGGTGGCCACCTTCCTGCCGCTGGCGCTGCGCGTATGCCAGCGCACGCACACTTCGCCGGCGCGGGTGCTGATGCCGATGGCATATGCCGCCCAGATGGGCGGCGTATGCACGCTGATCGGTACTTCGTCCAACCTGTTGGCCGACAGCCTGGCGCAGAGGCACGGCATGCCGGCTTTCGGCGTGTTCGAATTCACCCGCATGGGTGTCGTGCTCGCCGTGGTCGGCATCGTCTACCTGATGCTGGTCGGCCGCTGGCTGCTGCCGCGCCATGTGGGTGCCGAGGAACCCGAGCAGGAGAACATCGGCAAATACGTCACCGAGCTCGAAGTGACGGAGCAGTCGTCGCTGCTCGGCGGCAGCATCGCCGACGCCCGGCTCGGCGAACGCTTCGGCGTCTTCCCGCTGGAACTGCTGCGTGGCAAGAAGCGGATGTGGTCGCCGCGCAGCCAGGAGATCGCCGCCGGCGACGTGCTGCTGGTGCGCGGCGACTGGGAGAAGATCGAGGACTTCCAGCGCCACGCCGGGCTGCGCAGCGCGCCGGACAGCCGCTACGCGCCGGTCGGCGATCGTCCGCGCGTGATGGTGGAACTGATGATCGCACCGGCCAGCCCGGTGGAAAGCCATCGGCTGGGCGAGACCGGCCTGCGCTGGCGTTACGACGCGGTGGCGCTGGCAATCCATCGTCGTGGCCAGTTGCTGCGCGACAAACTCAGCGACGTCAGCCTCGCCATCGGCGACGTGCTGTTGGTGCTGGTCGACGAAGAAGCGTTGTCCAACCTGCGCAACGACGAGGCGTTCGTCGTGCTGAGCGAGCGCGAAGAGGCGCACCGCACCTCGCGCAAGGCCTGGTACGCAGCCACGATCATGGCCGCGGTGGTGGTGGTCTCCGGCCTGCACTGGCTGCCAATCCCGGTGGCCGCTATTTGCGGTGCCGTCGCGATGGCGCTGACCGGATGCTTTGGACGCAAAGACGTCTATGAAGGCATCGACTGGAAGATCATCATCCTCCTCGGCGCGATCCTGCCACTGGGAATCGCGATCGAGAAGAGCGGCCTGTCGCAGATCCTGGTCCACCTTGGCCTGGACGCGGTCGGCCAGCATGGCCCGTTGGCCGCGCTGCTGATGGTCTACCTGCTGACCGCCCTGCTCACCGAGCTGATGGGGCACAACCCGTCGGTGGTGCTGATGGTCGGCATCGCCGCCTCGGTGGCGCACGCAATACACGTGGATCCGCGCCCTTTCGTGGTGGCGGTGGCGTTCGCCGCGGCGACCTCGTTCGCCACCCCGGTGGGCTACCCCACCAACACCATGGTCTATTACGCCGGCGGCTACCGTTTCACCGACTTCATGAAAGTCGGCATACCGCTGATCCTGATCTTCTGCGCGCTGTCGATGTGGCTGATCCCGGTGCTCTGGCCGTTTCATCCGCTTCAATAAAGCAACGCGCTATTCGCGTTTGCTCGCTCTCCCTCCGGGAGAGGGTTCACGGATCCAGCGGTGCTCATGGGTGAAGCAGGCTCGGTTGAAACCTCTCCACGAGCCTTCATGCATCAGGACGTCGGGAACGCCATGGTGTCGGTGGAGGACCATTGTTTGTTCTCAGGCATAGCTGTCCCGCGCCAGCTGCAGCAGGATCTTCATCTCCTCGCGCAGTGACAGCGGCGCGATCACTTCCGCGTCCGGGCCGTATTTGAGCACGTCCATCAGCAGCTCTTTCGAGTTGGAGTAGGGCACTTTCAGTTCGTACTTGCCATCGGGCAACCACTCGCCCTTCTGCTGCGAATGCCAGTGTTCGTCGGCGACCCAGCGGGAGGCGTGGGACGAGAAGCGGATGGTCGCCCATGCCTTCGGCTTGCCGGCGAAGATGCCGTAGCTGGAGGCGAGCAGATCGTTGAGGTCGCTCTCGCCGACATTGGTGGCTTCGGCGTCCACGGCGTGTGCATCGGCGATGCGGTCGACCGCGAAACTGCGCAGCGCCTCGCGGTCGTGATCCCAGACGTCGAGGTACCAGTTGTCGCGGTAATGGGTCAGCCGCTGCGGCGATACGGTGCGGTGGCTGTCCGCATTGGTGGTGCGGGCGCGATAACGGAAACGCAGCTGTCTGCGCTCCAGCACCGCACCGGCGACGATGCGGAACACCTGCTGGTCGAGTTTGCGTTCGCCCCACGGGATCACCCGGATGCGCTCGATCGGCAACGCCTTGCCGCTGCCCTGGTCCGTCAGCAGGCCTTCGATGCGCGCCTTGAACGGCGCCAGCGAGCCCGCGAGCACACCGGGGCCGGAGCGACTGATCAGTTCGTTCAGGGCCAGCAACGCCGCCAGCTCATCGGAGGTCAGCCAGAGGCCGGGCAATTCGAACTTCTCGCCCTCACCCACCTCATAGCGAAAGGCCGCCTGGTCAGTGCCGGCGCTTTCGATCGGAGCGCCCAGCGCGTCGCGCAGGAAAGCCACGTCGCGGTACAAGGTGGCGCGCGAACACTCCAGTTCGGCGAGCAGGCGCGACAGTGGAACCGGGTAGTGCGCCGACTTCAACAGACGGTGCAGGGTCAGTATGCGTTCGTAGCGATCCATGGTTTCGTCGGCATCGGTCAGGGGGGCATTGCCTAGCATGGCGGCGGCTTGTGGGGGCCGCAAGTCGCCCGGACAACCATCGTCCTGATCGCCGGTTTCGTGCGGCACGTTCATTGCGAGTTCAACGCTTCCCGTTAAGGTAGCCAACTTACTATTACTTAACATCATGGATTGTTCTCCGATGAAAAAGACCTTGATCGCCGGATTGCTGCTGGCGGCGTGTGCCAGCTTCGCTGCGCAGGCGCAGGACTCCACCACCGACACGTCCAGCAATCATGGCGGCTGGAGCGGCTCGGGCGAGTTCGGTTTTGCCTCGGCCACGGGCAACTCGCGTTCGCAGAACGTCAACGCCAAGCTCGGCCTGAATCAGGAAAACGAGCAGTGGAAGAACAGCTTCTTCGTTGACGCGCTGCGCTCGAAGAGCCAGCAGAAAGTGGTGGACGCGGCCGGCAATACGGTCGATCAGTTCAATACCACCGCCAACCGTTATGACGGCGGCGCCTCGGTCGGCTACAAGCTGGACCCGCGCAGCTACATCGTCGGTGCGGCCCGTTACGAGCATGACGACTTCGGCGCCAACCTGTGGCAGGGCATCGTCTCGCTTGGTTACGGCTATATCGCACTGAAGGACGAGCGCAACGAGCTGTCGTTCGAAATCGGTCCCGGTTACAAACGCTACCGCCCGGCCGACGTCGACGTGGTCGTCGGCGGCGTGCTGGTGCCGCAGCAGCAGCCGACCGAGAGCGAGCTGGTCGCCCGCGGCCTGATCAATTACAAGTACAAGCTCACCACCAACACCGCGTTCGAGGACACGCTGCTGGTGGAAGCGGGCTCGAAGAACAGCTATCTGCAGAATGATGCGGGTCTGGCGGTCAGCATGACCAAGAAGCTGGCGCTGAAGGTCGGCTTCCAGGTCCGCCATAACAGCGATGTGCTACCGGGCGTGAAGAAGACCGATACGCTGACCACGACGAATCTGGTTTACAGCTTCTAGTCGCTGGAGTCGGGAATCGGTGAATCGGTGAATCGTCAGCCTTTCCCTGCGGCGGGAGCGAGTTCAGTCGCGATGCCCTTGGCTCTGCCTGCTTTGGCGCAGAGGCGTCGCGGCTGAAGCCGCTCCCGCAAAAGTCGCTACCCGCACCGCGCGTCAGGAACCGAGCAAGTCGCCGGCACCCTGCTCCAGCAATGCCGCGGCGACACGGCGACCCAGCGCGATTGCCTGGTCGCCGGGCGCGCCGGCCTCGGCGTGCAGCAGGCGGCCGCTGGCCGCGTCGCCGACCAGCCCGCGCAGGTGCAAGCCGTGTTCGCCCCGCACACACCACGCACCGACGGGCACCGTGCAGCTGCCGCCGAGCGCCTGGTTCATGGCGCGCTCGGCGCTGACCGTGAGCCGTGTATCAGGATCGTCGAGCGCCGCCAGCAAGGTCGCTACGGCCGTCGCGTCTGCGCGTGACTCGATCGCGATGGCCGCCTGGCCCGGTGCCGGCAGCCAATCCGGTGCCGCCAGCCGTGAGCGTATGCGCGATGCCAGGCCGAGCCGCTCCAGACCGGCGCAAGCCAGCACGATCGCGTCGTAATGACCGGCGTCGAGCTTGCCCAGGCGGGTGCCGACGTTGCCGCGCAGGTCAAGCAATTCCAGATCCGGACGCAGCGCGCGCAACTGCGCCTGTCGGCGCAATGACGAGGTGCCGACGCGTGCGCCCCGCGGCAGCGCGGCCAGGTCGGCGTGATCGTTGCTGACGAACGCATCGGCCGCATCCGCGCGCGGCAGGATCGCCGCCAGCACGAAGCCCGGTTCCAGCTCGGCCGGCACATCCTTCAGCGAGTGCACGGCCAGATCGGCGCGGCCTTCCAGCATCGCCACCTCCAGTTCCTTCAGGAACAGCCCCTTGCCGCCGATCGTGGCCAGCGGCTGGTCGAGGATCTCGTCGCCGCGCGTGCTCATCGGCACCAGTTCCACCGCCAGACCCGGATGGGCGGCGCGCAGCAGCGTGGCGACGTGCTCGGCCTGCCACAGCGCCAGCGCGCTCTTGCGGGTAGCGATACGCAGGGTGGAAGGGTTCATCGGAACTCCGCGGGATTCGGCAAGGTCCCATTGTCGCGTAGTTTCCGCGCGCGAGCGCAGGCATGCGCGCGGCGACATGTGGCGTATCGGCGCAGGGCAACTGTCAAGCCCGCGCCGGGACGGCTACGATGGTCGGCATCTCACCGGAGTTCATCTCATGCAAAGCGGCAACCCGGCACTCAACAAGAACACCTTCCTCGACGCCGCCAGCGGTTCGGTCGTCGCGCACGGCGAACAGATCATGACGATCAACGGCACGATCAACCGGACCGGCTTCCTGCTGATCCTGGTGCTGGTCGGCGCGATGTACAGCTGGAGCCAGTTCAGCGGTGTGGCCAGCATGCCGGCGATGGCCCCGCTGGTGCTCGGCGGCGCGATCGGCGGCCTGGTGCTGGGTCTGGTCACCGCGTTCAAGAAGACCTGGGCACCGGTCACCGCGCCGCTATATGCGCTCGCGGAAGGCGTCTTCATCGGCGCGCTGTCGGCGATCTTCGAGCTGCGCTATCCCGGCATCGTGATGCAGGCGGTGGGGCTGACCTTCGGCACCATGGCCGCGCTGCTGCTGGCCTACCGCAGCGGCCTGATCCGCGCCACCGAGAAGTTCAAGCTCGGCATCGTCGCGGCCACCGGCGGCATCATGCTGCTGTATCTGGCCAACTTCGCGATGGGCTTCTTCGGCCATTCGATGGGCTTCATCAACGGCAGCAGCGGCATCGGCATCGCGTTCAGCGCCGTCGTGGTGGTGATCGCGGCGCTCAACCTGATCCTCGACTTCGACATGATCGAGACGGGCGCGCAGCAGGGCGCACCGAAGTACATGGAATGGTATGGCGCGTTCGCGCTGGTGGTGACCCTGGTGTGGCTATATCTGGAGATGCTGCGGCTGTTGTCGAAGCTGCAGTCGCGCAACTAGGGGTTGCCCGGTCCGGCGAGGCCGGCCACCGCAAGAAGAAAGGCGCGGGTGACCGCGCCTTTCTTCTGTCTGTTGCTCAGGCCGGCGCCGTCGAGCCGGGTTCCAACAATCGCGGATCATCCGACGGCTGGCCGCCATGGCGGTCGGCGGCCAGCAGCAAATAGAACGCCGGCACCACGAACAGGGTGAACACGGTGCCGATCGCCAGGCCGGTGGAGATCACCAGGCCCATGTTGAAGCGGCCCGCCGCGCCGGCGCCGGAGGCGATCACCAGCGGCAGCACGCCCAGCACCATCGCCGCGGTGGTCATCAGGATCGGCCGCAGGCGCACCGCGGCGGCATGTTCGATCGCCTCGCGCTTGGACATGCCCTCCAGTTGCGAGTGGTTGGCGAACTGCACGATCAGGATGCCGTGCTTGCTGATCAGGCCCATCAGGGTCACCAGGCCGACCTCGGTGTAGATGTTGAGGCTGGTGAACAGGTTGACGAAGATCAGCGCGCCGAACAGTGCCAGCGGCACCGAGACCAGGATCACGATCGGATCGCGCAGGCTGTTGAACTGCGCGGCCAGGGCCAGGAACACGATGATCACGGCGAACAGCAGCGTGTTGCCGAAACCGCCGGACTCCTGCGTGAACTGGCGCGACTGGCCGGCGTAGTCGACGTTGTAGCCGCTCGGCGCCACCTGCTTCACAAGATCGCGCAGGTAGGTCAGCGCATCGCCCTGCGACATGCCGCTGACGCCGGAGATCGTGGCCGAGTTCAACTGCTGGAAACGGTTCAGCGATTGCGGCACCACCTGGTGGGTGATTTTGGCCACGGTCGAGGCCGGGATCACCGAGCCGTCCGGCACGCGGATGTAGTAGTCCAGTACCTGGCTGGGGTTGAGCCGGTCGGCCTGCAACACCTGCGGGATCACCCTGTACGAGCGGCCGGAGATCGAGAAGTAATTGACGTAGCCGCCGCCCAGCGCCGAGCCGAGCGCCGCACCCACGTCCTGCTGGGTCAGCCCGAGCGTGGTGATCATGTCGCGATCGAGGCTGACCGTGCTCTGCGGCTTGTCGACCTTGAGGTCGGAGTCGACGAAGTAGAACTTGCCGCTGGCCTGCGCCTTCTGCAGCACCTGGGACGCCACCTCGTTGAGGTTCTCGAACGGCTCGGTGGTGGTGATCACCACCTGGATCGGCAGGCCCGATGCGCCGGGCAGCGGCGGAAACTGGAACGCGGCCACCCGGCCGCCGGCGATGCCGTTCCACTTCTCCTGCAGGACCTGCTGCAATTCGTGCGCGCTGCGGTGGCGCTGGCCCCACGGCTTGAACAGCACGCCGCCGATGCCCTGGTTGATGGTGGGTACGCCGGTCAGCTGGAACATCTGCTCGTATTCGGGCAACTGCCTGGACAGATCGAACATCTGCGTCGCATAGACATTCATCTGCTGCGCCGTCGTGTTCGGTGCCCCCACGATCTGGCCGACCACGATGCCCTGGTCTTCCTCCGGGGCGAGCTCGGACTGCGCCGTGATGCCCAGCGCGATGGTCGCCAGCAGCAGCAGCGCGCTCATCACGATGACGACCGACTTGGTCGACAGCGTGTTGTGCAGCACGCGCTGGTAGCCGTGGTGCACGCGGTCGAACTGGCGGTCGATGAACTGCACGAAACGGCCGCTCTCCTGCTCGCTGCGGAAGAACTTCGAGGCCATCATCGGCGACAGCGTCAACGCGATCACCGCCGACACGGTCACCGCGCCGGCCAGAGTAAAGGCGAACTCGCTGAACAGCGCGCCGGTCAGGCCCTTCTGGAAACCGATCGGCACATACACCGCGATCAGCACCACGGTCATCGCCAGGATCGGGCCGCCGAGCTCGCGTGCCGCCAACAATGCGGCCTGCAGCGGCGTCTTGCCTTCATCCTTCATGTGCCGGTCGACGTTCTCCACCACGATGATCGCGTCGTCCACCACCAGGCCGATCGCCAGCACCAGCGCCAGCAGGGTCAGCAGGTTGATCGAGTAACCCAGCGCCAGCATCACGAAGAAGGTGCCGATCAGGGACAGCGGCATCGCGATCACCGGGATGATCACCGCGCGCAGGCTGCCGAGGAACAGGAAGATCACCAGGGTGACGATCAGCAACGCCTCGGCCAGCGTCTTGACCACCTCGTTGATCGAGCTGTTCACGAACTCGGTGCCGTCGTAGACGATCTGCCCGGTCAGCCCGCTGGGCAACTGGCTCTGGATGTCCGGGAACGCCTCGCGCACGCGCTTGGCCACGTCCAGCACGTTCGCGTCGGGTGCGACCTTGATGCCGATGAACACTGAACGCTTGCCGCTGAAGGCCACGTTGAAGTCGTAGTTTTCCGAGCCCAGCGAAACCGTGGCCACATCCTGCAGGCGGACGATCGCACCGTTGACCTGCTTGATCGCCAGTTGCTTGAACTCATCGACCGAGTGCAGGTTGCTGTTGGCGGTCAGGTCGACCGTCACGGCCTGGCCCTTGCTGGAGCCGACCGCGGCGAGGTAGTTGTTGGAGGCCAGTGCCGTGTTCACGTCGCTGGCGGTGATCCCGTGCGCCGCCATCTTGGCCGGGTCGAGCCAGGCGCGCAGGGCGAACTGGCGTGCGCCGAGCAGCTCGGCGGTCTGCACGCCATCGATCGAGTCGAGCTTGGGCTTGACCACCCGCGCGAGGTAGTCGGTGATGTTGTTGGTGGGCAGCACATCGCTGTAGAAGCCCATGTACATCGCATCGATCGTCTCGCCGGTCTGCACGTTGAGCACCGGCTGCTGCGCTTGCGGCGGCAGCTGGTTCTTCACCGAGTTCACCTGGGTGGTGATCTCGGTCAGGGCGCGGTTGGCGTCGTAGTTCAGGCGCAGGGTCGCGGTGATGGTGGACACGCCCTGCACGCTGCTGGAGGACAGGTAGTCGATGCCCTGCGCCTGCGAGATCGCCTGCTCCAGCGGCTGGGTGATGAAGCCGGCCATGGTCTGCGCATCGGCGCCGTAGTAGGCGGTGCTGACGGTGACGGTCGCGTTCTCGGTCTTGGGGTACTGGCGCACGGTCAGGCCGCTGACGGCGCGCACGCCAAGCACCAGGATCAGCAGGCTGACGACCACCGCCAGCACCGGCTTGTTGATGAACAGGTCGGTGAATTTCATGGCGTTCGCTCAGTGCTCCTGCGGCGCGGGATGGGCGCTGTCGGCCGGCTTCACGCTGTTGTCGATCGCGATCGGCGCGTCATTCTTCAGCTTGATCTGGCCGCTGGTCACGACCACGGTGCCCGGCTCGATGCCGGTGAGGATCGCCACCTGGTCGCCGCGAGTCTCGCCGAGCGTGACGAAGGTCTGCTTCACCGTCGGCGGCAGCGGCTTGCCCTTGTCGTCCTTGCCCTTGGACGGCTGCACCACGTACACGGTGTCGCCATACGGGTTGTAGACGATCGCCGCCTGCGGCAGGGTCAGCCGGGGCCGCTCGTTGCCGACGTCGACGCTGACCTTGGCGAACATGCCGGGAGTGAGCGCCTTGTCGTGGTTGGGTACGGTCGCCTCGACCTGCACGTTGCGCGTGCCAAGGTCGACCTTGGGGCTGATCGCGCTGAGCTTGCCGGTGAAACCGCGGCCGGCATACGCATCCAGCTTCAGGTTCACCGCCTGGCCCACCTGCAGGCGGCCCAGTTCGCTTTGCGGCACGTAGAAATCGACGAACAGCGGATCGAGCTGCTGCACCGTCACTACCGTGGTGCCGGCGCTGAGGTAGTCGCCGGGGCTGGTGGTGATGATGCCGGCGCGGCCGGCAAACGGTGCGCGCAGCTGCTTCTTGGCCACCACCACTTTCTGCTGCGCCACCGCGGCCTGCCGGCCCTTGAGATCGGCGGCGGCAGTGTCGTAATCGGCCTTGCTGATCGCCTGCGCCGCAAGCTGCTTGCGTGCCCGTTCGAAGGTGAGCCGGGACAGCTGGGTCGCGGCTTCCAGCTGTTGCAGCTGGGCCGCGTCGTCACCGTCGCGCAGCTGCAGCAGCAGCTGGCCCTGCTTCACGTCCTGGCCGGATTTCAGGTTCACCCCGGTGACCAGGCCGGCCACGTCCATCGCCAGGTCGGCGCCGTTGGCCGCACGCAGGGTGCCGACGGCACTCAGCGCGGGTTGCCATGGCTGTGCGCGGGCGGTGGTGGTGCTGACGGTGAACGGCGCCGGCTTCGGCATGCCGTGGATCATGCGCATGACCAGCAGCACCTTGATGCCGGCGATCAGCGCGATCAGCAGCAGCACGCCAACGATCATCCAGATCATGCGCTTGGTGGTGCTGGGCTTCTTGTCGACGCGCGTGGGCATGCGCGAACTCCTTAGGTTGGCGATAGGTCAAGGCGATCGTCCGTGATGGCGAAAGTCGAAAGGCGGACATCCTGCCCACCCTCGTGAATGGAGCTATGGCTTCTGACTGGCCACCTGGGCATCGCCGCGCCAGCCGCCACCGAGGGCGGCGTACAGCGCGGCGGTGTCGGCCAGTCGCGCGACGCGCGCCTGGATCAGGGCGATGCGTGCCTGCTGGTAGCTGCGCTGCGCATCGAGCAGGTTGAGATAGCCGGTCGAACCGAGCTGGAACTGACGTTCGGTGAGCGCGAGCTGCTGCGATGCCGCGCTCTCGGCGGCGGTTTGCGCGGCCAGTCCTTCGGCGTCGTATTGCAGCGCCTGCAGCGCATCGGCGACGTTCTGGAACGCGACCAGCACGGTCTGCTGCCAGTCCGCCACGGCCTTGTCCAGGCCGGCCTGCGCGGCGCGCTTCCGGTGCAGCAATTCGCCGCCGTGGAACAGCGGCTGGGTCAGACCCAGGCCCAGCGACCAGGCGCCGGTGCCGGCGGAAAACAGGTCGCCTGCGCGCAACGCCTGCGAACCGGCGCTGCCGGAGAGCGTGATCTGCGGCAACATCGCCGCGGTGGCCACGCCGACCTGGGCCGAGGCGGCGTGCAGCTGTGCCGAAGCGGCACGGATATCCGGGCGCTGCTCGACCAGGCCCGAAGGCAGGCTGACCGGGATGTCGCGCGGCAGGCCGATCGCATCCAGCGTCAGTGGCGACAGCTCCAGTTGCGCCGGCGTGGTGCCCAGATAGGTCGCCAGCTGGTTCCGCGTCGCGGCGAGTTGCGCGCGCAGTGGCGGCAGGGTGGCCTCGGTGGCGGCCAGTTGCGAGCGTACGGCCAGCGTGTCGGACAGCGACTTCGAGCCGATCTCCTGTTGCTGGCGCGCGATCCGCAGACTCTTGCCCTGGAGGTCGAGAATCTGTTCGGTCGCCCGCAACTGCTCGCGCAGCGAGGCCTCCTGCAGCGACGCGGTGACCACGTTGGCGGCCAGGGTCAGGTACGTGGTATCGAGCTGGGCACGCTGATAGTCGGCCAGGGCCAGCTGTGCCTCGATCCCGCGGCGCACGCCGCCGAACAGATCGAGCGTGTAGCCGATGCTGACCGAGGCGTTGTAGACGGTGAACGGACCGCGCCCACCGGGACCCGCCGATTCCGCGGCAGACTGCTTCTGGCGGGTGGCGCCGGCGCCGGCGTCCAGCGACGGGAACAACCCGCCGTGTGCCGCATTGGCATTTTCCTGCGCCTGGCGCAGCGCCGCCTGCGCCGATGCCACGCTGGGACTGTGCTCCAGCGCCGTGGCCACTCGGCGGGTCAGCTCGGCGTTGCCGAACGTGGTCCACCAGCGCGCCGGTACGTCGCGCCCTTGCAGGAAGCGCTGGGCATCGTCACCGGCCTTGTTCGTCGCTGCGGTGCCGGCCGGCAAGGCCTGTGCCGTGAAGCGATCCACCGGCGGGGCGTCGGGGCGTCGGTAGTCGGGACCCACCGCGCAACCGGCCAGCGCCAGACCGGCCAGCAGCGTGAAAGCGCAGCCGGCGAACGAGACGGGTTTTGCGTCAGACAGAGAAGAGTACAAAGGGATGACCTGGGCAAGGGAGCACCGGGTCGGCAAAATAACAGACTGACGAGTACATATATATAGGGCAACGGTCACAAACTTCGCATTTGTGACGATTCCGTCGACCCGGTCAGCAGATCCGCGCGATCAGTCAGGCAATCGCGACCCCGCCGGGTCGCGCAGACACCCCACGACAAGGCAGGGCTGATGCCCTCGCCCGAAGTGTCACCCGGCCAGCAAGGCGTGCGCGCGCGCCACTACGTTGGCGACCGTGAACCCGAATTCGCGCAGCAGCACGTCGGCGGGCGCGGAAGCGCCGAAATGGTTGATGCCGAGCATGTCGCCGTTCGGGCCGACGTAACGCCCCCATCCCTGCGATACCCCCAGCTCCACCGCCAGCCGCGCCGTCACGGCAGGCGGCAGCACGTCGTCGCGATAGGCCTGCGGCTGCGCATCGAACAGTTCCCAGCTCGGCATCGACACGCAGCGCACGGCGATGCCGTCAGCTTGCAGTTTCTCCGCCGCTTCGACGATCAGTCCGACTTCCGAGCCGCTGGCGATCAGGATCAGCGACGGCTTCCCATCCTTCGCATCGCTCAGTACATAGGCGCCCTTGCGCAGGCCGTCGGCGCTGGCATAGCGGTTGCGGTCCAGCGTCGCCACGTTCTGCCGGGTCAGCGCCAGCAGCACCGGATGCCTGGTCGATTCCACCGCCACCTTCCACGCTTCCGCGGTCTCGTTGGCGTCGGCGGGGCGGATCACGGTGAGGTTGGGGATCGCGCGCAGGCTGGCCAGCTGTTCCACCGGCTGGTGGGTGGGGCCGTCCTCGCCCAGCGCCACGCTGTCGTGGGTGAACACGTGCACGACGTGCAGGCCCATCAGCGCGGCCAGGCGGATCGCCGGGCGCATGTAGTCGGAGAAGATCAGGAAGGTGGCGTCGAACGGGATGAAGCCGCCGTGCGCGGCCAGGCCGTTGCTGATCGCGCCCATCGCGTGTTCGCGCACGCCGAAGTGGAAGTTGCGGCCGGCACGGCTCCAGCCGCCGCCGTCGGAGCCCTGTTCGTCCTCGTCCCTTGGCTCGATCGCCGGATTGAAGTCGCCCAGACCTTTCAGCGCAGTGTGGGTCGATGGATCGAGGTCGGCCGAGCCGCCGCACAGCGCGGGCAGCCTGGGCGCGAAGGCATTCATCACCTTGCCGCCGGCGACGCGGGTGGCCATGCCCTTGGCATCGGCGGGGAAGACCGGGATGTCGGCATCCCAACCGGCGGGGATCTCGCCGCGCAGACGGGCCTGCAGCTCCTTCGCCGGTTCCGGAAATGCCTTCGCATAGGCGTCCATCCGGGTATTCCACTCGTCCTGTGCTTTCGCGCCGCGGGCCGGTGCTTCGCGCAGATGCGCCAGCGCCGCGTCGGGCACGAGGAAGTCGGGTTCGGTCGGCCAGCCGAGGTTCTGCTTGGTCTTCTTCACATCCTCGACGCCCAGCGGCGAGCCATGCGCCTTGTAGCTGTCCTGCTCGGGCGAGCCGTAGCCGATATGCGTGCGCACCAGGATCAGCGACGGCCGCGCGGTGTCGGCGCGGGCGGCATCGAGCGCGGCGTTGATCGCGTCAAGGTCGTTGCCGTCGGCGATGCTGAGGGTCTGCCAGCCATACGCCTCGAAACGCCTGGCGCGATCCTCGGAAAACGTCATGTCGGTGCCGGCGGACAGGGTGACGTAGTTGTCGTCGTACAGGCAGATCAACTTGCCGAGTTTCAGGTGCCCGGCCAGCGACGCCGCTTCGCTGGCCACGCCCTCCATCAGGTCGCCATCGCTGACGATCGCCCAGGTATGGTGGTCGATGACGGTGTGGCCGTCGCGGTTGTAGCTGCGCGGCCAGCTGCGCCTCGCCGATCGCCATGCCGACCGCGTTGGCCAGGCCCTGGCCAAGCGGGCCGGTGGTGACCTCGACGCCCGGCGTGTGGCCGTACTCGGGATGTCCCGGTGCCTTGCTGCCCCACTGGCGAAACTGCTTGATGTCGTCCAGCGACAGGTCATAGCCGGTGGCGAACAGCAGGCTGTACAGCAGCGCCGAACCGTGCCCGGCGGACAGCACGAAGCGGTCGCGGTCGACCCAGTGCGGATCGGCCGGGTTGTACTTCATGTGCCGCGTCCACAACGCGTAGGCCATCGGCGCGGCGCCCAGCGGCAGGCCGGGGTGGCCGCTGTCGGCCTTCTGCACCATGTCCACCGACAGGAAGCGGAGCGTGTCGATGCATTGCTGGTCGAGGTCGTTGGACATGGTGACTTCTCCGGTGGGGATGATTGGGAACGGCTAGCCGCGATGCTTGTTGCGGGTTGACTGAGACGTCAGCACGAGCGTCGCGACTGCAGTCGCCCACGGTGGGTGCTGCCGGCGCTCAGGCGATCGCGCTGTCGACGATCTTCTGCGCTTCGGCCAGCAGGCTCTGCAGGTGCTCCTCGCTCCTGAAGCTTTCGGCATAGATCTTGTAGATCGCCTCGGTGCCGGACGGGCGCGCCGCGAACCAGCCGTTGGCGGCGATCGCCTTGATGCCGCCGATCGCTGCGCCGTTGCCCGGCGCCTTGTCCAGCACCTGTTCGATCTTTTCGCCGGCGAGCTGGTCGCTTTTCAGCTGGTCGGGCGACAGCTTCGCCAGCTTGGCCTTCTGTGCCGGCGTGGCCGCGGCCTCGACGCGATCGGCGTACGGCTTGCCGAGCTCGTCGGTCAGCCGCGCGATACAGTTCGCCCGGGTCCCTGCCTTCGCGCGCGGTGATCTCGGCGGACAGCAGCGCCGGCACCAGGCCGTCCTTGTCGGTGGTCCATGCCGAACCGTCGCGGCGCAGCAACGAAGCGCCCGCGCTCTCCTCGCAGCCGAAGCCCAGCGATCCGTCGAACAGGCCTTCGGCAAACCACTTGAAGCCGACCGGCACCTCGTACAGCGTGCGGCCGAGCCGCTGCACGACGCGATCGATCAGCGCGGTGCTGACCACGGTCTTGCCCACCGCGGCGTGTGCGCTCCATTGCGGCCGGTGCCGGAACAGGTAATCGATCAGCACCGACAGATAATGGTTCGGCTCCATCAGGCCGCCGCTGCGCGTGACGATGCCGTGGCGGTCGTGGTCGGTATCGCAGGCGAACGCCACGTCGTACCGGTCCTTCAGTCCGATCAGCCGCTGCATCGCGTACGTCGAGGACGGATCCATGCGGATCTTGCCGTCCCAGTCCACGCTCATGAAGGCGAACTGGGGATCGACTTCGTTGCTGACCACGGTGAGGTCGAGCTTGTAGCGCTCGGCGATCGGCGCCCAGTAATGCACGCCGGCGCCGCCCAGCGGATCGACGCCCATGTGCACGCCGGCACTGCGGATGAGCGTCGAAGTCCACGATGCTGGCGAGATCGGCGACGTAGGTGTTGAGGTAGTCGTGCTCGTGCGTGGTGCCGGCATGTCGGGCCTGCGCGTAACGGCATCCGCTTCACGCCTTTCAGGCCGCCTTCGAGCAGCGCGTTGGCGCGGTTCTCCACCCAGCCGGTGATGTCGGTGTCGGCCGGGCCGCCGTTGGGCGGGTTGTACTTGAAGCCGCCGTTGTCGGGCGGATTGTGCGACGGCGTGATCACGATGCCATCGGCGAGGCCGCCGGTGCGCCCCTTGTTGTAGACCAGGATCGCGTGCGAGATCGCCGGCGTGGGCGTGAACTCGCCGCCGGTGGAGATCATCGTGCGCACGCCGTTGGCGGCCAGCACCTCCAGCGCACTCTCGAACGCCGGTTGCGACAGCGCGTGCGTGTCGACGCCGATGAACAGCGGGCCGTCGATGCCCTTCGACTGGCGGTATTCGCAGATCGCCTGGCTGATCGCCAGGATGTGCCACTCGTTGAAACTGCGCTCGAACGAGCTGCCGCGATGGCCGGATGTGCCGAACGCGACGCGCTGCGCCGGCACCGACGGGTCGGGCTTGAGATCGACGTACGCGGCCAGCAGTTTGGGCACATCGACCAGGATCGACTTCGGTGCCGGCTTGCCGGCGAGTGGGCTGATCTTCTGGCTCATGCTTTTCCCGGGGTCGCGTCATCGCGCAGCTGGCGATAGCGGCGGATCAAGGTGTTGGTGGAGCTGTCGTGGGCGAGCTTCGGTTCGCCCGTCGCAGTCAGTTCGGCGATGGTGGTCTTCGCCAGCTGCTTGCCCAGTTCCACGCCCCACTGATCGAACGAGTCGATGTCCCAGATCACGCCCTGCACGAACACGCTGTGCTCGTACAGCGCGACCAGCGTGCCGAGCACGTGCGGGGTCAGCCGCGCGGCGAGGATCGTCGTGCTCGGCCGGTTGCCCTCGAACGTGCGGTGCGGCACCAGCGCTTCGGGCGTGCCTTCGGCGCGCACTTCGTCGGCGGTCTTGCCGAACGCCAGCGCTTCGCCCTGGGCGATCAGGTTGGCGATCAGCAGGTCGTGCTGCTGGCCGAGCGGATTCAGCGTCTGGCCGAAGCCGATGAAGTCGCATGGCACCAGCCGCGTGCCCTGGTGGATCAGCTGGTAGAACGAATGCTGGCCGTTGGTGCCCGGCTCGCCCCAGTAGATCGGCCCGGTGGCGTAGTCGACGCGGCTGCCGTCGAGGGTGACGTGCTTGCCGTTGCTCTCCATCGTCAGCTGCTGCAGGTAGGCCGGGAAGCGTTTCAGGTATTGCTCGTACGGCAGCACCGCCACGGTGGCCGCGCCGAGGAAGTTCGCGTTCCATACTGCCAGCAGGCCCATCAGTGCCGGCAGGTTGCGCTCCAGCGGCGTGTGGCGGAAGTGTTCGTCCATCGCATGGAAGCCGGCCAGCATCTCGCGGAACTGGTCCGGTCCGATCGCCAGCATGGTCGACAGGCCGATCGCCGAATCCATCGAGTAGCGCCCGCCGACCCAGTCCCAGAAGCCGAACATGTTGGCGGTGTCGATGCCGAACTTCGCCACGCCGTCGGCGTTGGTGGAGACCGCGACGAAATGTTTCGCCACGGCGCTCTCGTCGCCCAGCGCCGCCACGCTCCACGCGCGCGCCGCATGCGCGTTGGTCAGCGTTTCCAGCGTGGTGAAGGTTTTCGAGCAGATGATGAACAGGGTCTCGGCGGCGTCGAGGTCGCGCACCGCCTCGGCGAAATCGGTGCCGTCGACATTGGAGACGAAGCGGAACGTCATGTCGCGCCGGCTGTAGTCGCGCAGTGCCTCGTACGCCATCACCGGGCCGAGGTCGGAGCCGCCGATGCCGATGCTGATGATGTTGCGGATACGCTTGCCGTCGTGGCCGAGCCAGGCGCCGCTGCGCACCTTGTCCGAGAACGCGGCCATGCGGTCGAGCACCTCGTGTACTTCCGGCACCACGTCGCGGCCGTCGACCAGGATCTTCTCGCCGGCCGGTGCGCGCAATGCCACGTGCAGCACGGCGCGATCCTCGGTGGTGTTGATCTTGTCGCCGCGGAACATCGCCTCGATCCGCTGCGGCAGGCCGCGCGCTTCGGCCAGCTCGCGCAGCAGCTGCAGGGTTTCGTGTCGACGCGCTGCTTGGAGTAGTCGAGGTACAGGCCGACGTCCTCGATGGCGAGCAGCTCGCCGCGCTGCGGGTTGGCGGCGAACAGCTCACGCAGGTGTTTCGGGCCGATCGTGGCGAAGTGCTGCTGCAGGGCCTGCCACTGCGGCAGGCGGGTGAGTTGCGGTTGGCTCATGGCAGCGCGGGTCCCTTCGACTTGTCGGCCAGCGTGGCGGCCTTGTCGGCGATCCGTTGCAGCAGCTGGTTCCAGGATTTGACGAACGCCGCGGCTCCGTCCTGCTGCAGCTTCAGCGCCAGGGCGTCGATGTCGACCCCGGCCTTGCGTATCTGCGCCAGCGTGGCGTCGGCGTCACCGCCGTCGGTCGCCATCACGCCGTGCAGCTGGCCGTGGTCGGCGAACGCGTGCAGGGTTTTCTCCGGCATCGTGTTGATGGTGTCGGGCGCGGCGAAGGCGCTGATGTACAGCGTGTCGGACGCGGCGGGATCCTTGGTGCCGGTGCTGGCCCACAGCAGGCGCTGCGGCGACGCGCCGGCCGCGGCCAGTTTCTGCCAACGGGGCGAGGCGAGCAGTTCGCGATAGGCGCGATAGGTCTGCTGGCCCACCGCGATGCCCAGCTTGTTGTGCAGCTCGTCCGGCAGCTGCTTGTTGGCGGCCACGTCCCAGCGGCTGATGAACAGCGAGGCGACCGAGCCGACTTTCGGATCCAGCCCGGCCGCCAGGCGGCGCTCGATGCCGCGCATGTACGCCTCGGCGACGGCCTGGTAATGGTCACGGGAGAACAGCAGGGTGACGTTGATCGGGATGCCGAGGAAGATCGCCTCCTCGATCGCCGGCACGCCTTCGGCGGTGCCGGGAATCTTCACGAACAGATTGTCGCGCTGCGCCTTGTGATGGATGTGGCGGGCCGCCGCGATCGAACCGGCGGTGTCGGCGGCGAGCAGCGGCGACACCTCCATCGAGACCCAGCCATCGACCTGGCTGGTGGCATCGAATACCGGTTGGAACAGGTCGGCGGCGCGACGCAGGTCTTCCAGCGCCAGCTCGGTGAAAAGCGCCTCGCCGGACAACCCGGCCAGGGTCTTGGCGTGCACGCCGGCGTCGTAGGCGTCGCCGTCGCCGATCGCGGCGTCGAAGATGCTCGGGTTGGAGGTCAGCCCGGTGATCGAGTCCTCGGCGATGTAGCGCGCCAGCGTGCCGTCGTCGAGCAGCGTGCGGGTGATGTTGTCCAGCCAGAGGCTCTGGCCGAGTTGATGCAGTTGGCGGGTCGCTTTCATGCGTGACTCCATGGTGGTTTCAATCTGCCGGAAGGTTGATGGTGGGCGCCGTCGGGACGAAATCCGCAAGCTTACGCTCGCGCAGATCGCCGATGCACGCGATCGTGAGGTCCGGCGCCGGATCGATCGTCTCGCCAGCCGCCGCCGCGTAATGTCCCTGGCGTACGAACACCGTGCTCAGCTTGTGGCCGAGATGCTGTTTCATCTCGGCGAGAAGCTGCGGCTTGTCGTCAACCATCACGTAGTGCGCGGCCGGATAGCGCTGCTGCATCGCCACCAGCATCTGCTGCTTGTGCACGTAGATCAGCACCTCCCCGCGCAGCGCATCCCACAGCCCGGCGCGCTGGATCTTGCGCGGCTGGAACACCACGTCACCATCGGACAGGATCGCCGCCGGGCCCAGCGAGCGCAGGTGCGCGATGGTGTCCAGCGCGTGCGGGTACAGCCGGTCGGCAAACGGATACTCCAGCAGATACTTCGACATCTGCAGCAACGACGGGTCGTTGTCCAGGCCGTTGCGGAAAAGCTGCAGCGTGCCGAGGTAATCGGCGTAGCCCAGTTCGTCGCGCAGCCGCGCATGGATCGCCCAGTAGCGCTCCCGCTCGGCCGTGCCGAATGCCTGTTCCAGGGTGTCGCCCAGGTCGGCGCTGAAACGATCGTTGTCGAGCAGGGTATTGTCCACGTCCAGCAGGAAGACGATCGACGCGGTGGCGGATGTCGAAGTGTTCAACATGGCGCGCTTGCCTCGGCTTTCGGGTCGTGCCAGCCCTCGCTGCTGCGGACCACGCCGGCCGCCGCCGCCGGACCCCAGCTGCCCGGTTCGTAGCTGCTCACCGTATGTTCGTGGCTCAGCACCCGATCGACCACCGCCCACGCCGCCTCGACGCATTCGTCGCTGGTGAACAGCGCGTTGTCGCCCTGGATCGCGTCGCCGAGCAGCCGCTCGTACGGCGCCTTCTCCGGAACCGACGCATGCCGCGCCACCAGCTCGACCGGCTCGCCGTGCATCGCCTCGCCCGGCTTCTTGACCCGCGCACCCTCGGCGATCACCACCTCGGGGCTGAGCCGGAAACGGAAGTAATTCGACCGCGACGGGGTGATCTCGTCGAAGATCGACAGCGGCGGCGTCTTCATGTCCACGATCACCTGGGTGGTGGTGATCGGCAGGTTCTTGCCGGCGCGGATGTAGAACGGCACGCCGGCCCAGCGCCAGGTATCGATATGCAGGCACAACGCCACGAAGGTCTCCACGTTCGAGTCGGCGGCCACGCCCTTGACCTCGCGATAGCCCTTGAACTGCCCGCGCACCACCTCGGCCGGATCCAGCGGGCGCATCGCGCGGAACAGCCGCAGCTTTTCCGCGCGCAGCGCTTGCGGGTCGTTGCCGATCGGCGCATCCATCGCCAGCAGCGAGGTCACCTGCAGCAGGTGGTTCTGCAGCACGTCGCGGATCGCGCCCACGCCCTCGTAGAACGAACCGCGACCGTCCACGCCGAACGCCTCGGCCATGGTGATCTGCACGCTGTCGACGTAGCGGTTGTTCCAGACCGGCTCCAGCACCGTGTTGGCGAAGCGGAAATACAGCAGGTTCTGCACCGGCTCCTTGCCCAGGTAGTGGTCGATGCGGAAGATCGCCGATTCGGGAAACACCTGGTGCAGCGTGTGATTGAGTTGCTGCGCCGAGGCCAGGTCGCGGCCGAACGGCTTTTCCACCACGATGCGTGCGTCGGCGGCGCAGCCGGCCTGTTTCAGGCCGGTGGCCACCACGTCGAACAGGTTCGGCGGTATCGCCAGGTAATGCAGCGGGTGGGCGGCCGTGCCCAGCGCCCGTTTCAGCTTCTGGAACGTGGCCGGGTCGTTGTAATCGCCATCGACGTATTGCATGCGTGCGGAGAGCTGCGCAAAGGCGGCCTCGTCGACCTCGCCGCCCTGCTCCTTCGCCGCCTGCGCCAGGCTGTCGTGTGCGCGCTGGCGCAACTGCTCCACCGTCCAGCCCGAATGCGCCACGCCGATGATCGGCAGGTCCAGTCCGTCACGCAGGATCATGGCCTGCAACGCGGGGAAGATCTTCTTGTACGCCAGGTCGCCGGTGGCGCCGAAAAAGACCAGGGCATCCGAGCGGGATATCGGCATGGCGCTTGTTTTCTCCTTGGGTTGGCAGATGTCGGCGGGTATCACGCAAGAGCGCGGTGATCCGCCGAAAGCAGAGAGCGGCATCGGCGTTGCGGGCATCGGGTTGTCCCTTTCAGACTGCACGCATCCAGGTTAAGTCGATGCATAAGAGCATGTCGCGCGGGTGAGGTGAACAGCGCATTATCTTGCGCGGGAGCACCGCAGCGACCGGCTCATGCGATGTACACGTTACGATGCGAGCCTGCCCATCGAGGATCGCGCCGTGTCCCCATTGCTGATACGCCAAGCCGTCATCGCCGACTTGCCCGACCTGCTCGCATGGAACGTGGCGATGGCGTGGGAAACCGAGCGCAAGCGGCTCGATCCGGCGGTACTGGAGCGTGGTATCGCCGGCGTGTTCGAACAGCCGCGGCGTGGCTTCTACCTGATGGCGGAGCGCGCCGGCGTGCCGCTCGGCGGTCTGCTGGTGACCTACGAATGGAGCGACTGGCGCGCCGGCGATTTCTGGTGGATCCAGAGCGTCTACGTGGATCCCGCCGCGCGGCGCGCCGGCGTGTTCCGCGCGCTGCACGCCGAGGTCGGTCGCCGTGCGGCAGCCGCGGGCGCGGTGGGTATCCGGCTCTACGTGGAAACGGAAAACCGGCGTGCGCAGTCGACCTACGCCGACCTGGGCATGCAGCGTTGCCACTATTGGATGTATGAAAGCGGAGCGCCGGCCAGCGCCGCCGACTGACGCATCAGGCCGGCGCGGCCAGCAGCTCGACCTCCGCCGCCGGCATGGCCGCGCCGTACAGGAAACCCTGCAATTGCGAGCAACCGGCGGCGCGCAGGAAGTCGCTTTGCTCGATCGTCTCCACGCCTTCGGCGACGACTTCCTTGTTGAGGCTGCGGGCCATCGCGATGATCGCGCTGGTGATGGTGGCGGTGTCGGCATCGTTGATCACGTCGCGCACGAACGTGCGATCGATCTTCAGCGCATCGATGGGGAAATGCTTCAGGTAGGACAGGCTGCAGTAACCGGTGCCGAAGTCGTCCAGCGACAGGCGTACGCCGCGGTGCTTGATTCGTCGCAGCAGGCTGGTGGTGGCGTCGCCGCCCGACATCACCATGCGCTCGGTCAATTCCAGTTCGAGCAGGCCGGGATCGAGCTGGCTCTCGTTCAATACGTCGTCGAGCCAGGTGTAGAAATCCGCGTGCTGGAACTGCAGCGGCGAAACGTTCACCGAGATCGGCATGGGCCGCCCCTGTTGCTGCCACAGGCGACCCTGCTTGCAGGCCTGGCGCAGTACCCACGCACCGATCGGAAGGATCAGGCCGCTGTCCTCGGCGACGGGAATGAACTGATCCGGGACGTGCAGCTGGCGACCGTTGACGAACCAGCGCAGCAACGCCTCCGCTCCCACGACGCGCAGGTTCCGCGCATCCACCTTGGGCTGGTAATGCAGGCTCAGTTCGTGCCGGGGCAACGCCTGCCGCAGCGCCACCTCGATCCGTCGCCGCGCGATCGCGCGTTCGTTCATCGAGGCGGTGAAAAAGCGGTAGCCATGCTGGCCCTGCGCCTTGGCCGCGTAGGTGGCGGTTTCCGCATGTTGCAGCAGGCTTTCCGGCTCGACCGCGTCGTCGGGAAAGATGCTGACGCCGATGCTCACCCGCAGGCTCAGCTCCGGCAGTCCGGCCACGCTGGTCTGTTCGCAGTGGGCCACCAGCTTCTGGCACGTGCTGGCGATTTCCCCGACGCTTTCCGGCATGCGTCAGCACCACCACGAACTCGTCGCCGCCATGCCGGCTGAACAACTCGTCGGGGGCGAGGCAATTGCGGATCTGCGTGGTGAACGCACACAGCACGCGGTCGCCGGCGGCGTGACCGTACAGTTCGTTGACCTGCTTGAAGTTGTCGATGTCGATGTAGAGCACGGCGGCACGCTGCTGGCGTCGCGTCGCGGTCGCCAGTGCCTGCTCGATGTGCCCTTGCAGCTGGCTGCGATTGGGCAGCCCGGTGAGCGTGTCGTGCTGGGTCAGGTGGATCATCTTCAGCGCCAGCGCGCGGGTTTCGCTGACGTCGTGGAACACCAGGACGCCACCGATGACATTGTCGGCGTGGTCGTGGATCGGCGCCGACGAATCCTCCACCGGGGTGTCGAAGCCGTGGCGATGCCGCAACAGGGTCTTGCCGGCCAGATCGACGATGGTGTTGTGTTCGATCGCCACGCGCAGCGGGTTGGCGACGGGGTTGCCGGTCTGGGCGTCGAAGAGCTGGAAGATCTCCTCGATCGCACGGCCCTGCGCTTCGCCGCCGGTCCAGCCGGTCATCGCCTCGGCGATCGGGTTGAGCGAGGTGATGCGCAGTTGCGGATCGGTGGTGATCACCGCGTCGCCGATCGAGCGCAGGGTCACTTCGGCGAGTTCGCGCTCGCGGTGCAGCGCGTCCTCGAACGCCTTGCGCTCGCTGATGTCCTGCGCCTGCGACACGAAGTAGCGCGGCGCGCCGTCTTCGTCGCGCACCACCGACACGCTCAGCTGCAGGTGCACGGCGTGGCCGTCCTTGTGGAAATTGCGCTTCTCCAGCTGATAGGAGTCGCGCCTGCCGCCGAGCATCTGTGCCATCAACTCCATGTCGATGGCCAGATCGTCGGGATGGGTGATCGCGGTGATGTCCAGCTCGAGCAACTCGCTCTCGCGATAGCCGAGCATCCGGCAAACCGCCGCATTGACGCGCAGGAAGCGACCATCGGGATGGATCAGCGCCATGCCGATGGCGGCATGCTGGAACGCGCCGAAGAAGCGTTGTTCGCTCTCGTGCAGCTGCAACTCCAGGGTGCGCCGCTCGGTGATGTCGACCAGTGCGGTGAATACGCCGCGCACGCGACCGTCGGAGTCGAGGTCGGGCTGGAAATTGCCGTGCGCGTAGCGCCGCTCGTCACCGTTGTACAACTCGCCCTCGTAGCTGGACGCATGCCCCGCATAGGCCTTTTCCAGCGACGGCCGCGCGCGCTCGTAATTGCGATGGCCGACCACGTCGATCAGGCGCTGGCCGAGCAGCGCCTGCGGCTCGACGCCGAGCCACGCGCGATGCGTCTGGTTGGCGTAGCGAAAGCATTGCTCATTGTCGAGGTAGGCAAGCAGTACCGGCGCACCTTCCAGTATCCGCGCCGGCCAGTCCGGCGAGGGCAGGGGCGATGGTGGCAACTCGGCAGACTTGTGCGGGCGCATGATCGTTCCGTCAGCTTGGCGCCCCCCTCGGCGCCGCCCCAGCATGCGCCGAGTTTCGGCCGCTGCACAGATCCGTGTCAATCCACGGGCGGACGGATCAGCGCGTCAATGCAGCAGGGCGATCGGGGCGCCGAGTTCGCCGTTGTCGTCCAGCACGACCCGCCCCAGCGCATGCAGTTCGCCGGTTACGCCATGGCGCTCGGCCAGCAGTGCCAATAGCGGCCCCAGCGCCTGCGGCTGCAACGGATAGGCGTGCGCCAGCATGCGCGCCTTGCCGTGCTCCCCGCGTTGGGCCACGCTGATCGCGACCACGCCCAGGCCGGGAGCCTCGTGCGCCAGCAGCGTGACCGGGCCGTGTTCCGGCGCGGCCGTGGCCAGGGTTTCCAGCAGATAGCCGGCGCCGGCGGCAACCGTGTGCCGACCGGACGGCTGCAGCAGCAGCGGCAGCTGATGGGCGTCGAGCAGCGCGGCGTACTGGCGCAGTTCGAACATGACGCCGGCAAAGGCATGCGCGCGCTGCGCCGGATCGCCAGTCTGCGTCGCCAGCCATTCGCCTGGCGACTGCGCCAGCACCTTGCCGTCGGCGTACAGCAATGGCAGACCGCGCGCACTCATGCACGATTCGCTGCGGGCCGGGGTCAGCAGCGCCGCTTCCAGCAAGGTCCACAATGGTGCCAGGTTGACGTGCTCGTACTGCACGCAGGTGAGAGCCATCAGGTCGTTGCGACTGAGGTAGCGCACATGTTCCAGGCGGATGCCTAGCGTGCGCATCAGCCAGTCCGCGGTCAGCGTGCTGGCTTCGCCGCGACCGACCAGCTGGATCTCCAGTTGATCGGAAAGCTCCTCGGCCAGTGGCGCCGGCGCCAGCAGGCTCAGCGGCAGCAAACGCATCGGGCCGTCGGCAAAGATGGCGGACGGTTCCAATGCCGGCGCCGGCATGTGGCCGTCATGGCTGCCGAAGGCAACCACGTTGTCCAGCTGGCCACGCGGTACGCGCCGGGCCAGTTCGTCCAGCGTCGCCCACACCGGAAAGCCCGGCCGCAGCAGCTCGACCTGGTCGAACAACGCGCCGGCCAGTGCCATCCGCGCGGCGTCGACCTGCGGTACCAGCGTGTGCAGATCCGCCGCCACCCGTTCGACCAGGTCGGCAGCTTCCTCGCGCGTGAGCGTCAGCCGCGGCGGCGGTGCGCCGGCGACCGGTTCCAGCGCCAGCACGACAGGCAGGGCGAGCAGCGTTTGCGCTTCCACGGGCGGCACTTCCCAACGACAAAGAGTATCGATTCTATCATTCAGCGTTTTGGGCTTTCGCCGCGCGGCAGGGCGGGTTAGCCTTGAGCGACTTGAGTCGTGGACTGTTCCGAGCATGGAAAAGATGCAAAGGCGCGTTGGGGTGATCGGCGGGGTTCGCATTCCGTTCTGCCGCAACAACACCGCGTATGCCGACGTCGGCAATTTCGGCATGTCGGTCAAGGTGCTCGGCGCGCTGGTCGAACGGTTCGGTTTGCATGGGGTGGAACTGGGTGAAGTGGCGCTGGGTGCGGTGATCAAGCATCCATCCGACTGGAACCTGGCGCGCGAGGCGCTGCTCAGTTCCGGGCTGGCACCGACCACGCCCGGCATCACCACCGCGCGTGCCTGCGGCACCTCGCTGGACAACGCGATCATCGTCGCCAACAAGATTGCCGTCGGCCAGATCGACGCCGGCATCGCGGCCGGGTCGGACACCACCAGCGACGTACCGATCGTCTACGGCACGCGGCTGCGCAAGCGGCTGCTGGCGATGAACCGGGCCAGAACGCCGCTGGACAAGATGAGGGTGGCACTGCGCGGATTCTCCCTCGGCGAGCTGAAGCCGTCGTTTCCGGGCGTGGCCGAGCCGCGCACCGGCAAGTCGATGGGCCAGCACTGCGAGCAGATGGCCAAGGAATGGAAGATCGGCCGCGAGGCGCAGGACCAGCTCGCGCTGGACAGCCACCGCAAGCTCGCCGCCGCTTATGACGCCGGTTTCTTCGAGGATCTGCTGGTAGCGTTCCGCGGCGTGAAGCGCGACGGCTTCCTGCGCCCTGATTCGACGCTGGAAAAACTGGCCGCGCTGAAGCCGGCGTTCGACAAGACCTCCGGCCACGGCACGCTGACCGCCGGCAACTCCACCGGGTTGTCCGATGGCGCGGCCGCAGTACTGCTTGCCAGTGACGACTGGGCCGCGCAGCGCGGCCTGAAAATCCAGGCCTACCTGCGCGATGCCGAAGTCGCCGCGGTGGACTTCGTCCATGGCGAAGGCCTGCTGATGGCGCCGACCATCGCCGTGCCGCGGATGCTGGCGCGCAACGGACTGAGCCTGCAGGATTTCGATTACTACGAAATCCACGAGGCGTTTGCGGCGCAGGTGCTGTGCACGCTGCGCGCCTGGGAGTCGGCTGACTACTGCAAGAACCGGCTCGGCCTGGACGCGCCGTTCGGCACGATCGACCCGGCCCGGCTCAACGTGCACGGCTCCAGCCTCGCGGTCGGTCATCCGTTTGCGGCCACCGGTGCGCGACTGCTCGCCACGCTGGCGAAAATGCTGGAGCAGAAAGGCTCCGGTCGCGGCCTGATCTCGATCTGCACTGCCGGCGGCATGGGCGTCACCGCCATCCTCGAACGGCCGTGAGCGCGCGCTCGGTGTCGGCATGCCGCGTCTGCGCACCACCACCGGCCTGAGCTTGCTGGCGCTGGCGATCGGGATCGCCGGTACCGGATGGCTCAGCACGTTGACGGCGGATTGGCACGGGCCGTCTTCACGCGTGGCGACGGCCGCGCCGGCGCGGCACGCACCGCCCGGGCGAACGCGTTGGCATGGCTCCGTAAGCGTCGTGCAGGCGCACCGCACGACACCGGCTGCGCTGGCGGCCACGCCCGCCTACCCGCCCGAACCCGAACTGGTGCCGCTGGCAACACCGAGCGATACCTCGCAACCCTGGGATACGTTGCGCGGCCATCTGGATGGCCAGGTGCTGCTGCATGTCGATGTCGACGGCAGCGGCCGGGTCCGTGCCGCGCACCTCGCCGTATCCAGCGGTGATCCGGTGCTGGACGAGCATGCCTTGCGCAGCGCGCGCAGTTGGCGGTTCGCGGTGCCTGCCGATTACCCCGATGGCTTCAGCGGCGAACTGCCGATGCGGTTCGCCTCGCAGGCCGCCTCGCCGTGAGTCCCCGGATCGGCGCCCCAGCTCCTAGAGGATGCCAGCCGCGCCCACGCCGAACGCGGTGATCAGGCGGGTGTAGATCAGTTTCGGCGACAGCGCCACGTCCGGGAAATCACCGACCGGTTCGTAGCATGAGTGGAACGCCGGGTTGCTGACGCGCAACGGCTGGCAGCCGGGTTTGAGCTGGAAGCTGGTGGCGTATCGGTACGGCCAGAAATCGAACAACGGCAGGCTTTCGGAAATGTCGCCGATGACCTCGTTGACGCTGCTCAACAGCGGAACCGTCGGCCGTCGTGGCGCAATCACCCACGCATTCTGCGGCTCGGTGTCGCGCATGATCGCCGAGCGCAGCTGGTCGGCGAAGCGGTGGTCGTAAACGATCACCCCCGCTTCGGTGTTGTAGTGATCCGAGCGCGGGTCGAAGTTGTGCGAACCGACCATCGCGAAGCTGTCGTCGACCACAATCGACTTTGCATGCAGGCCGAACCGGCGCCCCTCGCTGACCAGCGGCGCCGGACGCCGGCTGCTGCCGTGGCTGCCGAGCAGGCCGTGGCTTTCGGTATCGACGAAGTGACGCGATGGCCGGCCAGCCGGGCCGCCGGTGTCGTGGGTGTCGTTGCTGTCGTTCCACTCCACGCTGGCATACGCGTTGGCCTCGGTCGGGCCGATCGCGTGCGGCTTGAGTTCGTAGATCTCGAAGCCGTAGTCCTTGAGGTAGCGCTTGCGATGCTTGTACGACATGGCGTACACCGCGAACGCGTCGGTGGAGGCCAGCGAATTGGTCGACACCACGATGCGCGGTTCCGGCGTCTGCCGGTGCAGTCGCTTGAAGATCCGCCGGGCGCGTTTGCTCATCACCAGGTAGGGCGTCTGCAACACCACTTCGCGCTGCGCATCGCCGACCATCTTCATCACGTGCCGGGTGAATTGGCGTGCATCGCGGCGTTTCGGTTCGTCGGTCTTGGCCGGAAGGTCGCTGAAGAACTCCACCTTGCCGGTCTGGATGCTGTGGTCGAGCACGTGCGCGCGCAGCCAGTCGGCGTCGGTGGCCTCCTGCTGCACGCGATAGACGCGTTGCGGGTGAACGTATTGCGGCGACGGCCAGCCTGGCGCGTCCGGATGCGCGATGATGTAATGGTTGACGTCGCGCAGGTGGGTCAGCGGCACCGACCGCCGGTGTTGCCAGAACAGCGTGAAGCTGTCGGCCATGGCCCGTGCCGCCGGACCGCCGACCAGCACGTCGCGATCGACGTAGTCGAAGTCGTCGTCCCAGTCGAAATAGCGGTTCTGGTAGTTGCGGCCGCCGGTGATGCCGACGCTGCCGTCCACCACCAGCACCTTGTTGTGCATGCGCTGGTTGAACTTGAAGAAGCAGCAGGCGATGCCGGCGGCCCATTGCAGTGGCGAGGTATGGGCGTCGTGGAAGGTCGGGTTGTACAGGCGCACCTGCAGGTGCGGGCTGACCCGGGCCAGACGGCTGAGCAGCGTCATGTCGTCGAACGAGGACAACTGGTCGGCCAGGATGCGCACCGCGACGCCGCGCCGCGCCGCCTGCACCAGTTCGTCCAGCATCAGCGAACCGGCGTCGTCCTCGTCCCAGATGTAGGTCTGCACGTCGACCGAACGGTGAGCGGCGCGGATCAGGTTGATCCGCGCCGCCAGCGCCGCCTCGCTCTCGCCAAGCAGGGCGACCACGTGGTGCGGCGCGGCCGGGGTGGATGCGGCGAGCGCCTGGTCGGCAGCGGTGAGCAGTGGCGAGGCGATCGCGCAGTGATCGCTGCGGGTACAGGTCGTGGCATGACTGGTGCTGGCGGCGGCCACCGTGTCGGCGCGGCGGATCTGCGCCCGCGACAGCGCGCAGCCTTGCAGCAACACGGACACCAGCAGGAAGGGGAGGACGACTCGACGCAAGCTCATGCGTGAATGATACGGGGGAAGCGTGCCATGTCCGTGATGGCGATGCGCTGCCGTCGCGCCGCGACGTTCAAAGCGGCGTCAAGGCGACCAGAACGCGTCCAGCCGGGCATTGCCCGGCTCCAGCACGCCATCCAGATGCAGTACCGCCAGCGCGCCCGGCGGCATGCCGCGGAACTCGTCGGAGCGGCCTTCGACCAGCAACGCGACCAGCCTTTCGATGCCGGGATTATGGCCGACCAGCAGGACCGTGCCGGCGTCGGCATGCTGATCGAGCAGGGCCAGCAACTCACCCGGCGAAGCGTCGTAAATCTCGCGGGCGATTTGCGGCACGGGCGCGTTGGCCATCGCGGCCAGCGCCAGGCGGGTGGTTTCGTCGGTGCGTCGGGTCGGTGAGCACAGCACGCGGTCGGGCCGTATGCCATGCGCGGTCAACCAAAGTCCGGCGGCCTGCGCCTCCTGTTCGCCGCGCGGGCTGAGCGGGCGTTGCAGGTCATCGCCGGCGGTCTCTATCGGTACGGCTTCGGCGTGTCGCAACAGGATCATTTCGTGCATGGGGAACTCCGGCGGATTGTGCCGGCGCAGGGTGCGCCAGCGCTGCATCAATGGACGTCCACTTCAGTGCTGGCGCTTGATCCAGCGCAGCAGTGGCTTCCAGTCCTGCTGGTGATTGCGCACCTGTTCGGACTGGTAGTCGAAAATGCCCTTGCCCAGCGCACTGAGCAGGACATAGGCCTGGCTGTCGCGCAACTGCGCGACGACCGGGAACGGAGACTGCTCGGCGAGCTGGGCCACGGCATCCTGGCTGGCGTGGGTCCACGGCTTGAGCCGGTTGGCGACCAGCCCCACCGGCAGCTTGCCGCGATGGATGCGATTGATCGAGCGCAACTCGTCGAGGAAGCCGAGCGTGGCATGCAGGTCGAACGACGACGGCAGCACCGGTACCAACAGCACGTCGGCCTGCTCCAGGTACGGTTCGAGGTCGCGCTCGCGCGATCCGGCCGGTGTGTCGATCAACAGGTGCCGGGTATCCGGCGGCAGTTTCTGCAGCGATCGGCGGCCGCCTTCGAAGGCCAGAACGCCGGGAACGTTGTCCGGCCTGAGCGCGGCCCAGCGAAAGCTGGAGCCCTGGCGGTCGGCGTCGACGATGGCGGTGTGCTGCCCGGCCTGTGCCCATTGGGCAGCCAGCTGGGTGACCAGCGTGCTCTTGCCGCAACCACCCTTGCTGCTTGCCACCAGCGTCGTAAGCATCGACTGACCCCTTGCGCGGAAGGTGGCTCAAGCCTAGGAGTCCGGGCGGTAGAAACGCAAGCGGCTGCGGCTTCGCTCTTTTGACCAGGTTTTCCGCTCGTTTTCGTTGAATGGCTACGGCTATTCGCCTCAAACGAGCAGAAAAACCCGACTCAAATGCGCCTTGCCTCGCTCGCTCGGTTTCCACCGCCCAGACTCCTGGCCCGGACCGGGGAAAAGGGAAACAGGGGAACCTGCGGTGCCGCCCGCTGATTCACTCGGCCTGGTGCGGCTTCCAGTCGCTCGGCGCGTCGACGGGAATGTTGTTGTCGCGCAGGGCGGCCAGCATCAGGCTCATTTCCGTGCCGCCGTTGCGCGCCAGTGCCAGCAGATGCTGCGCCTGCGACGCGTCGTCCTGGGCGCGCGCCAGCAACGTGGCGAAGCTGCGTACCTGCCAGATCAGATTGAGCCTCGCGTGCTGCGCGTCTTCCTTCTGTGCCGGATCGTCCGCCAGCACTTCGCGCAGATGCAGGCCGAGCGACCGCGCCAGCGGGCTGGACCCCCATTCGAGAGCCTTGCCCAGCTTCAGGCAATCGGACTTGATCGAAGCATCCTCGGCCGAGTTTTCGCACAGCTTGGCAACCAGCTGCAGGCTCGGTTGCGGCTGGGTGCTGGCCAGGCCATAGGCGAGTACGGTCTGCATGCCGACCGCACCGCCCGCGCGTGCCGGATCGAGCGTATCGGACGGCGGCGGCAGCACGCCTACCGAGGTGGCCAGCGCCTTGAGGCTGGTACCGGTGTAGTCGTCGTACATTTTCGCCGCGGCGGCCTTGCGCAGATCGTCGCGCGCGGCTTCATGCCTCATGTTGCGGGCATCCACGCCGAGCTTGATCATCCACACCGCGGCATTGTCCGGCGCTTCGGTGAGCAACTGATCCAGTGCGGCAGTGTTCGGGCAGGCGTCGGCCTTCTCGTCGCAGTCCGCCAGCCTGACCCAGTTGATCGCGACGTCGGCGCCTTCGGTCTGCGTGGCGCGCGCGATCAGCGAGTGAAAGCTGTTGCCTGGCGGTTGGTTGAACAGCGGTCGGGCGAGCAGCGCGGCGCCGAGCAGCGGCAGCGCATCGGCACGCGGTGCCAGCACGCTGACCAGGTCGCGCTGGAACGCCAGTTGGGCCTGGTCGCGCGCCTTGGCCGCTTTCCCGGGCCCGGGGCTTTTGCCGGCGGCGACCTTCTGGGTGGCGAAAGCCGACGTGGCGACGAGCGACAACGCGCAAGTCAGGGCAAGACAACGCAATCCGCGCATCATGAGCTTGGGTCCGCAATCAAAGCGCCCAGCATACCCTGCACGGATTAAGGGTGGCTGATCCGCCTGCGCGAGGGGGCAGGCAGCCACCGCAAGCCTTGCTAGGATGTCCGTTTTGGCGCAGGGCCGCGCCGCCTCAATGTTTCGGGAGACGCGTAGTGAACCATCTGTGGACATTCGCCGACGGCGCACCCTGGTTTGTCGGCTGGGGCACGCTGGCCTTGATCAACGCCGCCCTGGCCCAGGGCAAGAACCGCAGCGGCCTGTTGTGGTTCGTGCTGTCACTGCTGTTCGGACCGCTGGCCACCTTGCTGCTGGTGCTGTTGCCGAAGGTGCGCTCGAAGATGTTTTGAGGGCGGGGAACCGGGAATGGAGAATGGGGAACCGCAAAAAAGACACGCCAATGCTGCTCTTCCGACCCCTGCTCCCTAGTTGCTCATTCCCGACTTATTCCCCCAGCGCCTCGCGCATGAATTCCGGCTGTGCCAGCGCGCCCTTGTGAATGTCGGCGTTGTAGTAGCGGGTGGGAAAGTTCTTGCTCAGCGCACCGCGTTCGCGGAACCCGGACAGGTCGCCGCCCTTGCGCGCCATGGTGCAGCTCCACCAGCCGGTGGGATAGCACGGCTGCGGGAACGGCAGCGTCTTCACCGCGCTGAAGCCGGTGGTGCGCATCGCCGAGCGCATGGACTTGATCAGGTCCAGGTGGGCCAGCGGCGACTCGCTCTGCTGGACCAGCAGGCCACCGTGGCGCAGCGCCTTGTAGCAGCTGGCGTAGAACGCGGCGTTGAACAGGCCTTCGGCCGGGCCGACCGGATCGGTCGAGTCGACGATGACCAGATCCAGCGAATCCGGCTCGCACTCGGCCATGTACTTGATGCCGTCGATGAACAGCAGCTCCGCGCGCGGGTCGCCGTTCGATTCGCACAATTCCGGGAAATATTCCTCGGCCAGCCGCGTCACACGCTCGTCGATCTCCACCTGCACCGCGGACTCGACCTCCTCATGCTTGAGCACTTCGCGCAGCGTGCCGCAGTCGCCGCCGCCGATGATCACCACGCGCTTGGCGCGCGCATGGGTGAACAGCGCCGGATGGGTCATCATCTCGTGGTAGAAGAAATTGTCGCGCGTGGTCAGCATCACGCAGCCGTCGATCACCATCAGGTTGCCCCAGTCGGTGGTCTTGTGGATCTCGATGGTCTGGAACGGCGTCTTCTCCGCGTGCAGCAGTTGCTCGGTGCGAAAACCGATGGAGGAACCGGATGCCTGGTGGGCTTCGGTGAACCAGCTGGTTTCATTCGGAGTGGACTGCTGCGACATGGCGGGTGTTCCTGGCGAACCGGGTGGAAGGACAAAGACCGGCAATTGTAGCGGCAACGGTGGTGAACGTCCTGCCAGCGCAATGCGCCGGTCTTGCGCATATCGTCACGGCCGCCCATTACAATGGCGTTCTGGCACGGCCGGCGCCGCGCGTCGGCGGCCGACAAGCCCGATCGGCCCCGCGGCGTGCGAGGCTTCCGGTCGCTCGGGCTTCGTGCTCTCTCTCGGAGCAGTACCGTCAAGGCTCGCCGCTGCGACGACATCATCCGTTGTCAAAAGGAGCCAGTTGATGTCGAACCCCTGGAATACCGACGCCGCCCGCCACACCTACGCCGTGCCGCACTGGGGCGACGGCTACGTCGACGTGGACTTCAGCGGCGAGATCGTGATGCGCCCGCGCGGGGCGAGCGGCCCTGCCCTGTCGTTGCCGCAGATCGTCGACCGCGCCCGCGCCGAAGGTTTGCGGCTGCCGCTGCTGGTGCGCTTTCCCGACATCCTGGCCGATCGCCTGGCGCGGCTGCAGGGCGCGTTCGCCCGCGCGATTGCCGACCATGCGTATGCCGGCGGCTACACGGCCATCTATCCGATCAAGGTCAACCAGCAGCGCGGCGTGGCTGGCGAGCTGGTTGCCGCCGGCACCCACGGCTTCGGTCTGGAAGCCGGCTCCAAGCCCGAGCTGATGGCGGTGCTGGCGATGGCGCGGCCCGGTTCCATCGTGATCTGCAATGGCTACAAGGACCGCGAATACATCCGCCTGGCGCTGATCGGTCGCAAGCTCGGCCTGCGCGTGCACATCGTGATCGAGAAGCTGTCCGAGCTGGACCATGTGTTCAACGAGGCCCGCGTGCTGGACGTCGAACCGCTGCTTGGCGTGCGCGTGCGGCTGGCCTCCATCGGCGCCGGAAAGTGGCAGAACACCGGCGGCGACAAGGGCAAGTTCGGGCTGTCGCCGAGCCAGGTGCTCACGCTGATCGAGCGGCTCGACGCGGCCGGCCTCAAGCACACGTTGAAGCTGCAGCACTTCCACATGGGCTCGCAGATCTCCAACGTGCGCGACATCGCCAACGGCATGCGCGAGGCGACGCGCTATTTCGTCGAACTGAAGCGGATGGGCGTGCCGCTGGAAATCGTCGACGTCGGCGGCGGCCTCGGCGTGGACTACGAGGGCTCGCGCTCTCGCAGCCACAACTCGATCAACTATTCGATGGAACAGTACGCCTCGACCATCGTGCAGTCGTTGGCCGAAGCGGTGGCAGAAGAAGGCCTGCCTGCACCGCACATCCTCACCGAGGCCGGCCGCGCGATGACCGCGCACCACGCGGTGATGGTGGTCAACGTGACCGAAGTCGAGGAAGTGCCGGCCGGCGCGATCCCGCCGCCGTGCGCGGACGAGCCGGCGGTGCTGCGTCGCCTGCGCGAAACCTGGGAGGAACTGGACCGGCGTCCGGCGCTGGAACTGTTCCACGAGGCCCAGCACCACCTCAGCGAAGGCCAGACGCTGTACGCGCTGGGCCAGCTGGCGCTGGCCGATCGTGCACGGCTGGACGAGATGTATTACGCCATCGCGAATGCCGTGCGTCAGCGCCTGCTGCCGGCCGAGCGTTCGCATCGACAAGCGCTGGACGAGCTGGACGAAAAGCTGGTCGACAAGTACTTCGCCAACTTCTCGGTGTTCGAGTCGATCCCCGACGTCTGGGCGATCGGGCAGATCTTCCCGATCGCACCGATCGCCCGGCTCGACGAGAAGCCGACCCGGCGCGGCGTGATCGTCGACCTCACCTGCGATTCGGACGGTCGCATCGACCACTACGTCGATGCCGAGGGCGTCGATGTCAGCCTGCCGCTGCACCGGCTTGTGGACGGCGAAAGCTACCGCCTCGGCATCTTCATGGTGGGCGCCTACCAGGAGACCCTGGGCGACATCCACAACCTGTTCGGCGACACCGACGCGGTCAACGTGCGCGTGGATGGCGACGGCTACACCTTCGCCCATGTGCGCCGTGGCGACACCACCGACCTGATGCTCGACTACGTCGGCTACGACCTGGAGGCGTTGCGGCGGAGCTATCGCGAGCGCATCGCCAATGCAGGCGTGACCGGCGACGAAGCCGGGCAGATGTACGACGCCCTCGATGGCGGCCTGACCGCGTACACCTATCTCGCCGAAGACAGCCACTGATTGAAAGCCCCGCTCCCCTTGGGAGAGGGGCTGGGGCGAGGGTTCGATCGAAGCGCACTGTCTGCCTCGGCCCCGAACCCTCATCCGTCGCTTCGCACCACCTTCTCCCGCGGGGAGAAGGAACCCCCCAATCCTCTCGATCCCCGAAGGAGCAACGCATGACAAGTCTCAACGGCAAGGTCGCCCTGATTACCGGCGCGGCCAGCGGCCTCGGCAAGGCGATTGCCGAGTTGTATGCGCAGAACGGCGCCAGCGTGGCGATTGCCGACATCAACCAGCAGGCCGCCGACGCCACCGCGGCGGAGATCAATGCGGCCGGCGGCAAGGCGATCGGCGTGGCGATGGATGTCACCGACGAGGACGCGGTCAACGCGGGCACCGACAAGGTGGTCGCCGCGTTTGGCCCTCTGGACATCCTGATCTCCAATGCGGGTGTGCAGATCATCAACCCGATCGACCAGTTCGCCTTCGCCGACTGGAAGAAGATGCTGGCGATCCATCTGGACGGTGGCTTTCTCACCACCAAGGCCGCGCTGAAGCACATGTACAAGGGCGATCGCGGCGGCATCGTGATCTACATGGGTTCGGTGCACTCGCATGAGGCGTCGAAGCTGAAATCGGCGTATGTCACCGCCAAGCACGGGCTGCTCGGCCTGGCCCGGACGCTGGCCAAGGAAGGCGCACCGCACAATGTGCGCTCGCACGTGATCTGCCCCGGCTTCGTGCGCACGCCGCTGGTCGAGAAACAGATTCCCGAGCAGGCGAAGGAACTGGGCATCAGCGAAGACGAGGTGATCGGCAACGTGATGCTGAAAGACACCGTCGACGGTGTGTTCACCACGGTCGACGACATCGCGCAGACGGCGCTGTACCTGGCCACCTTCCCGTCCGCCGCGCTGACTGGCCAGTCGATCGTGGTCAGCCACGGCTGGTTCATGCAGTAAGCAAGGCAGGCCCTGTGGGAGCGAGCCACTTCAGTCGCGATGCTCCTGCTTCAAGCCGAAAGCATCGCGATTGAAGTGGCTCCTGCAGCTCTCAGTCGCGGTGTACCTGCAAACCGGCCGCCGACTGGCTGACCGGCATTACCTCGAGACGATTGATATTGAGGTGTGGCGGCAGGTTGGCGATCCACCAGATGGTGTCGGCGATGTCACTGGCAGTGATCGGGTGGACACCGGCGTAGAGGTTGTCCGACGCGGTCCGGTCGCCGCCGGTGCGCACCAGGGTGAATTCGGTCTCGGCCATGCCCGGTTCGATCGAGCTCACCCGCACGCCGGTGCCGTGCAGGTCGGTGCGCAGGTTCTGCGAGAACTGGGTGACGAAGGCCTTGCTGGCGCCGTACACGTTGCCGCCGCGGTAGGCGTAGCTGCCGGCGATCGAGCTGATGTTGACGATTGCGCCGCGGCGCTCGATCAGTTGCGGCAGCAGCAGATGGGTCAGCGATACCAGCGCGGTGACGTTGGTGTCGATCATCTGTTTCCACTGCGCCAGATCGGCCTGTTGCGCCGGTGCGGTGCCCAGCGCCAGGCCGGCATTGTTGACCAGCAGGTCGATGCCGGCGAAGGCCGGCGGCAGGCTTGCATGCGCGGCGTGCATCGCCGCTTCGTCGCGGACATCGAACGCCGCGGCATGCACGTGCTGCGGCGCCGTGGCGTTCCACCAATGGCTGCAGCCGATCGGCGCGACGGCCACTGGCGATTACCCGCCAGCCCCCGGCCACAAAACGTTCCACGGTGGCGGCGCCGAATCCGGAGGTGGCACCGGTGATCCAGACGGTTCGGGTGGTCATGGGCAAGTATCGCTCGACGGATGGGTGACGCTGCGGCCGGGCAAATCCCGCGCGGCCGGTGAGTAACGCGCAGGGTGCGTTACCTGCCTTCTTTCAGTGCGATCGCGTTGATGCCGGCACCGGCCAGGCGTTGTTTGGTCGATTCCAGATCGGTGGCCGAGCGGAACGGCCCAAGGCGGACGCGGTGGTATGTCTGGCCGCTGATGTTGACCGACTGCACGTTCGCCACGAAGCCCTGCAGTGCAAGTTTGGCCTTCAGGGATTCCGCGTCGCCGGCGTTCGGGAAGGCGCCAACCTGCAGCAGGTAGCCGCTGCCGGCGGCCGGTTGCGGTACGGCCGTGGCCGGCGCCGCGGTGATGTTTTCACTGACGGCACGCGGCTGGTTGTTGGCTGCCGCTGCCTGCGCCGCCTGCTGCCGGGCCGCTGCCTGCTGGGCCTGCATCTGCGCGGCCTGCTGCTTCTGCTGCTGCTCGACGCGCGCCTGCGCGCTGATCTCGGCGTCGGGGATGCGAACCTCCTTCTCCGACAGCACCGAGTAGAAGTCGAATTGCGGCTTCTTTGCTGTGTTGTCGCCGGTGGCCGACTCCAGCACGCCCGGTGCGCTGCCGCGCTCGGCGGTGGCCTGCGGATTGGCCTGCGGGCCGTCGGCTTTGCGCAGGCTGGTCAGCAGGCTGCCGCGCATCATCACCGCCATCAGGACGGCACCGGCGACGAGGCCGATGACGACGTAGCCCCAGCCCGGAAAGCCGTTGCTGCCGTTGCGCACGGCCTGCCGGCCCTTGCCCTTGCGTGCTGCCATTACATCCTCTCCGGGGCGCCGAGGCCCAACAAATCCAGACCATTCTTCAACACTTGACGCGTCGCCACCACCAGCGCCAGACGTGCGTTGCGCAAGCTCGCGTCCTCGACCAGGAATTGGTGCGAGTTGTAGTAGGTGTGGAACGCGTTGGCCAGTTCGCGCAGCCAGGCGGCGACCAGGTGCGGCTCCAGACTGGCCGCGGCCGCTTCGACCAGTTCGGGGTATTTCGACAGTTCCGTGAGCAGGATCTGTTCGTGTTCGTTGTCCAGCCGGGCCAGGTTGGCGAGGCCGTCGGCGAGATCGAACGTGAAGCCCTTCTCCGGCGCCTGCCGCAGCACGCTGCAGACGCGGGCATGCGCGTACTGGATGTAGTAGACCGGGTTGTCGTTCGACTGCGAGCGGGCCAGGTCGATATCGAACACCAGCTGCGAATCGCTCTTGCGCGCAATCAGGAAGTAGCGCGTGGCATCGCGGCCGACCTCGTCGATCAGGTCGCGCAGGGTGACGTAGCTGCCGGCGCGCTTGGAGATCTTCACCTCCTCGCCGCCCTTCATCACCGTCACCATCTGGTAGAGCATGTAGTCGGGCCAGCCCTTGGGGATGCCGCAGTCGAGCGCCTGCAGGCCGGCCTTCACGCGGGCCAGCGAGCCGTGATGGTCGGAGCCCAGCACGGTCACGGCGTGACCGTAGCCGCGCTGCCATTTGCTCAGGTGGTAGGCCACGTCGGGCACGAAATAGGTGTAGGTGCCGTCGGACTTGCGCATAACGCGGTCCTTGTCGTCACCGAAATCAGTGGTGCGCAGCCACAGCGCGCCGCCTTCCTCGTAGGTGTGGCCATGGGCGACCAGTTCACGCACGGTCTCCTCGACCTTGCCGTCGCTGTACAGCGAGGACTCCAGGAAATAGGTGTCGAAGCCAACCCCGAATGCCTGCAGGTCCAGATCCTGCTCCCGACGCAGGCTGGCTACGGCAAAGTGGCGGATCGCGTCGAGGTCGTCGACGTCGCCGGCAGCGATGACCGTTTCGCCATCGGCGACCACCGACTCGCGGTCGAGGTAGGCGCGTGCCACGTCGGCGATGTAGTCGCCCCGATAGCCGTTCTCCGGCCAGTTGCTGTCTTCCGGGGTGATGCCGCGCGCGCGCGCCTGCACCGAGATGGCCAGGTTGGCGATCTGCACGCCGGCATCGTTGTAGTAGAACTCGCGCCTCACGTTCCAGCCGCTGGCATCGAGCAGGCGGCTCAGGCAGTCGCCGATGACGGCATTGCGGCCGTGGCCCACGTGCAGCGGGCCGGTCGGATTGGCCGAGACGAATTCCACGCCCACGGTCTTGCCAGCGCCGTTGGCATTGCGGCCGTAGGCGTCGCCCTGGGCCATGATGTGGCGCACTTCGGCGTGATAGGCACCGGCAGCGAGGAAGAAGTTGATGAAGCCGGGGCCGGCGATCTCGACCTTTTCCACCAGCGTGTTTGCCGGCAGCGCGGCGACCAGTTTCTCGGCCAGCTCGCGCGGCTTGGCGCGTGCCGGCTTGGCCAGCAGCATCGCCACGTTGCAGGCGAAATCGCCGTGGTCGCGGTTGCGCGCTCGCTCGATCACGAACCCGGGCAGGCTCAAGTCGGCAGGCAGGGTGAGGTCGTCTTGCAGGCCCTGAATCGCCCGCAGCACCAGTTCGCGCAGCTGTTCTTTCACGGAGAGGATCGGTTTCGGAATGGAACCGCCAATCCTAACAGAGGGTCGACGGCTGAAGGCGCGGCGAACGCGGCGCCCGGCGCGCTCAGCGTATTGATGCACTGCCGCGGCACCCTTGTGGATAAGTCTGTGAAGAACGCGGCCCGCCGATGGCGTGGATCGAGCCAAGTTCGATGAAAAGCAAGTGAACGGGTCGATCAAGTGATATATATCAAATAGTTACAACGTTCATGTGTAGCGAAACAGTCAATCACCCCGGCAAGTGCCGGTAACCGCACTTTGTGCATAAGTTTCGGCGACTTGGCGATGTCGTTTCGAGGCAAATAGCTGTCATGGATTCGTCATGCGGCACTGCGACACTGTTCTTGCCGACATGATTCCCCTCCATGCATCGGTGCTGGAGACGCCGCTCTCTCCTCTCCCCTCAATCGGCTCGCGGCGTGGCCTCGGTGCCACGCCGTTCTTTTGCCGGATGGTCAGAGTAGACCGCGGGATGCCATCGACACCGGTTCGCCGCTGCCGATCACCAGATGATCGAGCACACGCACGCCGACCAGCTGCAGCGCGTCGCGCAGCTCATGGGTGATGGCGCGGTCGGCGGCACTGGGCTCGGCTACGCCCGAAGGGTGGTTGTGGGCGAAAATCACTGCGCAGGCATTGTGCTGAAGGCATGCCCGCACCACCTCGCGCGGGTGCACGCTGGCACCATCGACGGTACCGCGAAACAACTCCTCGAACGCCAGCACGCGATGGCGATTGTCCAGGTACAGGCAGCCGAACACTTCGTAAGGAAGGTGGCGCAGGCGTGCGCGCAGGTAATCGCCGCTGTCGCGCGGATTGCCCAGGCTCGGGCGATCCTGCAACTCTTCGCGCAGGCTGCGTCGCGCCAGTTCCAGCGCGGCAGCGATGCGCGCGCGCTTGGCCGGCCCCAGCCCGCCGATGCGTATCTGCCGGTCGGGCCGGCCGAGCAAGGCGCCGAGGCTGCCGGCGGCGTTCAGCAGGTCGCGGCCCAGCGCCAGCGCGTCCTTGCCGCGGCTGCCGCTGCCCAGCAGCACGGCCAGCAGTTCGGCGTCGGACAAGGCAGCGCTGCCGCGCGCCAGCAGTTTTTCGCGGGGGCGTTCCCCCTCGGGCCAGTCGCGGATGCTCATGCCCTCAACTTGCCGCACAACCTCCCGTCGCGGCAGCGGCCGGGGTGATTGAATCCGGTAAGCTACGCGCTCTGCCCGATTGTCAGGCCCGCCTTACATGAGTCTCGCCCAACGTCGCATCCTGCTGGGAGTGTCCGGCGGCATTGCCGCCTACAAGTCCTGCGAACTGGTCCGCCGCCTGCGTGATCTCGATGCCGAGGTGCGCGTGGTGATGACCGAGGGCGCCACCCACTTCGTCAGCCCGACCACGTTCCAGGCACTTTCCGGCCAGCCCGTGCGGGTCAGCCTGTGGGACGCGCAGGCCGAGGCGGCGATGGGCCACATCGAACTGGCGCGCTGGGCAGAACGCATTCTGGTGGCGCCGGCCAGTGCCGACCTGTTGGCGCGGTTGGCACATGGCATGGCCGACGACCTGCTGACCACGGTGTGCCTGGCCAGCGCCGCACCTTTGTATCTGGCGCCGGCGATGAACCAGCAGATGTGGGCGCACCCGGCGGTACAGGCAAACATCGCCACGCTGCGCCAGCATGGCGCGCAGTTGCTGGGACCGGCGTCGGGCGACCAGGCCTGCGGCGATGTCGGCAGTGGCCGCATGCTTGAGCCGCATGAATTGCGCGATGCGCTGGTCGCTTCGTTCGGCGATCGTTCGCTGGCCGGATTGAAGGTGCTGGTCAGCGCCGGACCGACCCATGAGGACATCGACCCGGTGCGTTTCATCGGCAACCGCAGCTCGGGTCGGATGGGTTTTGCGGTGGCCGCGGCAGCGGCACAAGCGGGTGCGGTGGTGACCCTGGTGGCCGGGCCGGTGAGTCTGGCCACGCCATCGGGTGTCGCAAGGCGCATCGACGTGCGCAGCGCGGTGCAGATGCACGAGGCGGTGCTCGCCGCGGCGACGCAGGCCGACATCTATATCGGCGCGGCGGCGGTTGGCGATTATCGTCCGCAGGAAGTGTCCGCGCAGAAGCTGAAGAAACGCGATGGTTCCGATCTGGTTCTGCAACTGAGCGAGAACCCGGACATCCTGGCCAGTCTGTCGGCGCAAACCGCGCACCCGTTCCTGGTCGGATTCGCCGCCGAGACGCATGATGTGGCGAGCTATGCGCAGGGCAAACTGCGCCACAAGAGGCTGGACATGATCGCGGCGAATCAGGTGGGCGGTGGTCTCGGTTTCGAGGCGGCCGACAATGCGCTGACCCTGTATTGGGCCGATGGCTCGGTCGAGTTGCCGCGGGCGGCGAAAGCCGAGTTGGCGCGTCAGCTGATCACCCGCGTGGCGGAACGTTACCGGGCGATGCGCGGATGACGATCGATGTCGAGCTGAAGATTCTCGATCCCCGCCTCGGTGACAGCATTCCGTTGCCGCAGGCCGCCACGCCCGGCAGCGCCGGCATGGATCTGCGTGCCGCGCTGGAACAGCCGCTGACGCTGGCGCCGGGCGAAAGCACCCTGGTACCGAGCGGCCTCGCGATCCACATCGGCGATCCGGGCTGGTGTGCGCTGATCGTGCCGCGCTCGGGGTTGGGGCACAAACACGGTCTGGTGATGGGCAACCTGGTGGGCGTGATCGATGCCGACTATCAGGGGCCACTGATGATTTCGTGCTGGAATCGCGGCAGCCAGTCGTACACCATCGCGGTGGGCGACCGGATCGCGCAGCTGCTGTTGGTGCCGGTGGCGCAGGCGAGGCTGACGGTGGTAAGCGACTTTGCACCGAGCGAGCGCGGCAGCGGAGGGTTTGGCTCGACCGGGATCCGGTAGATACGCGTGTTGGCCCGGCCAGGCCGGGTCAATCCACAGGTACAGCCGCGGGGGCGGGACATGGCGTTGAAGATGGCAAACGAACGGCTGCGGGGCGTGCGTATCGATTGGCGGGCGCTGCTGCCTCTGGCCGGTGGCACATTGCTGCTGCTGCTGGGGCTGTTCTGCGCCTGGCAGACGTGGCTGATTGCCGGCGAGGATCACGCCAACCAGCAAGTGCACGCCGCCCGGGACGAGGCCGTCAAGTTGCTGGCCGCGCAACTTGCCAGCCAGCGCAGCGAGATCGAGAAGGTCCTGGGCAAGGTGGATCCTGCCACGCTGATGAACGACCCGGCCCAGTCCGCTGCGAGCCTGCGCCAACACTTGCCGCAGGCGAGCAAGTTGGAGTTGTACAGCGGCGACCTCAAGGAGGTGCTGCGCGCGAACTACCGCGAATTCGGCTACGCCAAGGCAGCCCAGTTGATGGAGGCGCAGAGCGAAGACGGCGCGCCGCCGGTGCAAAGTGTTTCCTACGGCAACGGCGACCGCCGACTGAGCCTGGTCATTCCGCTGGGTTCCTTGCAGCAGGCTCAGGCCTGGGCCTGGATCGAGATGCCGTTTGCGCCGTTGCAACAGCGCTTCGAGTCGGTCTCGCCGGCCGGCGGACGTCTTGTTTTGCGCCAGGGTGACGATAGCGGCAGCATCCAGCTGCTGTCGCATGGCCCTGCTTCTGCGCAAGCCGAAGCGACAGGCAAGCCGGTTGTCGGCAGCGTGTTCAGCGTGGTGGCGGGGTTGCCGGGCGCTTTCATCGTGCTGCCGCGTTCCTCGTTGCTGGGTGCGCTGTTGAGTTTGCTCGCGCTGGGTGGCGGCGTGTACCTGTTGTGGTTGCGCCGGCGTCTGCACGGAGCGCGTGGTTTCGAATCCGAATCCGGGGAATCGCCATTTCCCGCACAAGCGGAAACTCCCATGCCCGCCACCGAACCGGTGGCAGCGACGCCGCGAACGAAGCCGAGGCCGCCGCCTGTTGCGCCGCCCGCGCCGGCGATCAAGGTGGATGCGAGCATCTTCCGCGCATACGACGTGCGTGGTGTGGTCGGCAAGACCTTGAACGGCGACGTGGCGCGCCTGCTCGGTCAGTCGATCGGCACGCTGATGGCGGAACAGGGTCTGCGCGAAATCGTGGTCGGTCGCGATGGCCGACTGTCGGGGCCGGAGTTGGCGGCGGCGCTGGCCGACGGCCTGCGCGCGGCCGGCATCGACGTGATCGACATCGGTGCGGTGCCGACGCCGGTGGTCTACTACGCCGCCTTCCGGTTCAATACCGGTTGCGGGGTGGCGGTCACCGGCAGCCACAACCCGCCTGACTACAACGGCTTCAAGATCGTGGTTGGCGGCGAGACGCTGTCCGAGGGCGCGATCCAGGACCTGTACCGGCGCATTGCCGGCGGCGAGCTGGCCAGTGACGGCCAAGGCAGCCTGCGGCAGGTCGATGTGGCACCGGATTACATCGAGAAGATCGTCTCCGATGTGCTGGCCGAGCGGCGCCTGAAGATCGTGGTCGACTGCGGCAACGGCATTCCGGGCGAGCTGGCGCCACAGGTGCTGGAGGGCGTGGGTTGCGAAGTGGTCCCGCTGTATTGCGACGTCGATGGCACGTTCCCCAATCATCACCCCGATCCGTCCGACCCGAAGAATCTGGAGGACCTGATCCTCGCGGTCAGGCAGACCGGTGCCGACCTGGGGATGGCCTTCGACGGCGATGGCGACCGTCTCGGTGTAGTCACCCGAAGTGGCGAGATCGTCTATCCGGACCGCCTGCTGATGCTGTTCGCGCGCGATGTGCTGTCGCGCCAGCCGGGCGCCACGATCATCTATGACGTCAAGTGCAGCAACCACCTGAAGAGCCAGATCCTCGACGCGGGCGGCAGCCCGCTGATGTGGCGCACCGGGCATTCGCTGATCAAGGCGAAGATGCGCGAAACGGCAGCCGAACTGGCCGGCGAGATGAGCGGTCATTTCTTCTTCAAGGAGCGCTGGTACGGTTTCGATGACGGCATTTACGCAGCGGCGCGATTGCTGGAGATCCTGGCCGGCGACCTGCACGGGCGCACGCCGGAGGAAATCTTCGCCACGTTGCCGAAGAGCGTGTCCACGCCGGAACTGAAGATCGAGCTGGCCGAAGGCGAGCAGTACCAGCTCATGGACAAGTTCCGTCAGCAGGCCGACTTCGGCGACGCCACCCTGATCACCATCGATGGCGTGCGTGCGGACTGGCCGGATGGCTGGGGCCTGGTGCGCGCGTCCAACACCACGCCGGTGCTGGTGCTGCGTTTCGAAGCGGACAATGCGGCGGCGCTCAAGCGCATCCAGCAGGTTTTCCGCAAGCAGCTGCTGGCGGTCGATTACACGCTGAAAATGCCCTTCTGACAGCAGTGGACCTCGACAAGGTTGAGGCCCACTCCAAATAGCTTCTCGCCCGTGGGGAGAAGCTGCCCGGAGGGCAGATGAGGGAACTCACGCCGCCTTGGAGGCGTCCCGGTCAGTCCGCCGGTTGCTCCTGCGCCGCCTTGAGTTCCCGATAACGGGCCAGCTGTTGGGCCTGCAATTGCACGGTTTGCGCGCGCACCTGCTGTTGCCGTTGCAGCGCACGGCGTTGCCCGGCGATCACGTCGCGCTGCCTGGCGATACCGTCGACCAGGAACTTCGGGATGGGGTCCTTGTTGCGTTCGATATCGGCGGCGCGACCGAGCAGGTCGGTCAGCGCCTTTTCCTGGCTGCGCAGGTTGATCTGGGTGGTATGGATCTGCTGGTCGATGGTATCCAGGGACTGCTGCTGCGAAATCAGGAATGATTTCTCGTCCGGATAGGCCGACATCATCTGTGCCTCGGCATTGGCGCGGTCGCGCTCGATCCGTTGTTGCTCGGCCTGCTGGTCGGCCAGCTTCTTCGCGGCGGCGCGCTCGGCGGGGTTCAATTGACGCGGCACACGCTGAATGACCAGGCCCCGGTCATTGACCAGGTCGTAGCCATACTTCATCGCCTCGCTGCTGAGACTGTCGCTGTAATGCGGCAGACCCTGCGCGTCATGCCATCGATAGCGGACGCTGCCGTTGTCCTGCGCGTGCACCGGCACGCCGGCGATCAGCATCGCGGTGGCAAAGGCAAACAGTAACCTGGACTTGCGCATGGAATCCCCCTGGCCCTGCAGTATATCCATCGCCATCGTCGTGCCTAGCTCCGCTGGGTCAAGGCTGCGGTCATTGTGACCAGGTTGGCATGAACAGTCCGCGCCAGCATGCTCACTCGTGCACACCGTAGCGTTCGCGATAGGCCAGCAAGCGCGCGTGTTCGGCGGCCAGCTCGGCACGCTCGCCAGCGTAGGCCAGCACATCGGCAAGGCCGGTGATCGCGATTACCGGGATGCCATGATCGGCGGCCACTTCCTGCGCGGCGGAGCGTTCGCCCTGGCCGCGCTCCTGCCGGTCCAGCGCAATCAATACGCCGGCCGGCTCGGCGCCGTGCGCGCGGATCAGCGCCAGCGATTCGCGTACTGCGGTGCCGGCGGTCATCACGTCGTCGACGATCAGCACGCGGCCCTTCAGCGGCGCGCCGACAAGAGCGCCGCCCTCACCATGATCCTTCGCCTCCTTGCGGTTGTACGCCCAAGGCAGGTCGCGCCGATGCTGCTCGGCCAATGCGATGGCGGTGGCCGCGGCCAGCGCGATGCCCTTGTAGGCGGGGCCGAACAGCATGTCGACGGCAATGCCGGAGTTGACCACGGCAGCGGCATAGGCGCGTCCGAGTTGCGCCAGCGCAGCGCCCGAATCGATCCGGCCCATATTGAAGAAGTAGGGACTCTGACGGCCGGATTTCAGGGTGAAATCGCCGAAACGCAGCACCTCGCGCTGCAGGGTGAGCTCGATGAAATCGCGTTGGTAGTCTTGCACGGCTCGTCTCGCAAACAGGTGGAATCAGGGATGGCCCGCACAGTAACCGCAGCGGACTCGGCGACCATCATGGTACAGCTCGCCACCATCACCGAGTCGGCGCGCAAGGATCATTGCCGTGCCGCCCGGTGTCGGTTGATCACCGTAAACAGCATCCCGCCGGATCAACTTGAATGACGGGTTGTTATGATCACCCATCACGAGATCGGGAGAGTCCATGCGCATCATCAGTTTGAACGCCAACGGCATCCGCTCGGCCGCCAGCAAGGGTGTGTTCGACTGGCTGCGTGGGCAGCACGCCGACGTCGTCTGCCTGCAGGAAACCAAGGCGCAGGAACACCAGCTCACCGATGCGATGTTCCGCCCGGATGGTCATCACTGCTTTTATCGCGATGCCAGCAGCAAGAAGGGCTACAGCGGCGTGGCGATCTATGCGAAACGCGAGCCCGACCAGGTGCTGACCGAGCTCGGCTGGGACGAGTTCGACAACGAGGGGCGCTACATCGAGGCGCGCTTCGGCAACCTGTCGGTGGTATCGCTGTATTTTCCGTCAGGATCTTCCGGTGACGAGCGCCAGCAGTTCAAGTTCAGGGCGATGGAATGGATCACGCCGATCTTCGACGCATGGCTGAAAAGCGGTCGCGATTACATCATCTGCGGCGACTGGAACATCGTGCACACCAAAGACGACATCAAGAACTGGAGTTCGAACCAGAAGAATTCCGGCTGCCTGCCGGAGGAACGCGCCTGGCTGGACCTGCTGTTCGGGCAACGCGGCTGGGTCGACAGCTTTCGCGCGATCAAGCCCGACGCGATCGAGTACACGTGGTGGTCGAACCGCGGCCAGGCTCGTGCCAACAACGTCGGTTGGCGCATCGACTACCAGGTCTGCACGCCGTCGTTGCGCGAGCGCCTGAAGGAGTGCTCGATCTACCGTGACGAGCGGTTCTCCGACCACGCGCCCTACATCGTCGACTATGCCGACTGATCCGCTGGCGCGCAGGTCGACGAAGCCCCCGGTCTGGCGCGCGTTCGCCCAGCCGGCGGCGCGCACGATGTTCCTGTTCGGCTTTTCCTCCGGTCTGCCGTTCCTGCTGGTGGCCGGCACGCTGGCGTACTGGCTGAAGGAAAACGGCATCGTGCTGAAGGACATCACGATGATTGCCAGCGCCGGCATGGCGTACGCACTCAAGTTTCTGTGGGCACCGCTGCTCGACCACTGGCGGATCCCCGTCTTCACTCGACTGGGGCAACGCCGCGGATGGCTGTTGTTCGCGCAACTCGGTGTCATGGTCGGCCTGCTTGCGATGGCGTTGCTGACACCGGTGCAACTGGTGCCGTTCGTTGTCGCCACGCTGATGGTGGCGATCTTCGGCGCAACCCAGGACATTGCCGTCGATGCATATCGCATCGAAATCGCGCCGATCGAGGCGCAGGGCGCGCTGGTCGCCACCTATTCGCTGGGCTATCGGATCGGTTTGCTGCTGGCCGGCGCAGTGGCTCTGATTCTGGCGGATCACGCACCGTGGCGGGTGGTTTACGCATCGATGGCAGCGGCGATGGCGATACCACTGGCGGCCACGCTGATGGCGCGCGAACCGGATGTCTTGCGGCGTCGGCCTGCCCGCTGGCGCGATGCGATGCGCGAAGGCGTGATCGATCCGTTCGCCGATTTCTTCCGGCGATATGGCTGGGCGCTGGCCGGCGTGACGTTGCTGTTCCTGCTGCTGTTCAAGATGCCCGAACAGGCGACGATCGGCGGCATCATGAGTCCGTTCTATCGCGACATGGGTTTTTCCAAGACCGAGATCGGCGCGATCACCAAGATCTACGGGATCTGGATCGGCATCGTCGGCGTGTTCATCGGCGGTGCGGCGGTCGCCCGTTGGGGTGCGTGGCGTCCGCTGGGTGTGACCATCGTGCTGTGCGGATGCAGCAACCTGCTCTATCTGGTGCTGATCGCCCATCCGGGAAACCTGGTGGCGCTGACCCTGGTGATCTCGGGAGAGAACCTCACTCTGGGAATGCTGGGGCCGCCGACGGTGGCTTTCCTCTCTTCACTGGTGAACCGCCAGCACACCGCAACCCAATATGCGTTGCTGAGTTCACTGGTCAATCTGCCGGGCAAATTGCTCGGCTTTTTCGCGGGTGGCATCGCGATGACGACCGGTTACGGTGGTTACTTCATCATCACGGTGCTGGCCGTGCTGCCGGCGATGATGATCTTCGCCTACCTGTGGCCACGCTTCCGGGGCATCGAGCGAGCGTCGGTGGAAGCCGGCTAGGTCCTCCCGTCCGACTTCTGCTCATGGCGCCGGATGGAAGCCATGTCTGGCGTGGCGGTGTTCACAATGGGATTGCCAAATCCTCCACGGAATCGCAGGCGCGCCGCCCGGCGCCGGCTCGGTTGTGCAAACATCCGGTGCTACAGGGGCAGCCGCAACATGGAGTGACGCCGGTGCCGGACATGATCCTGCAATACGTCGACAGCTTGCTGGCCGATCGCATCAGGGCGCTGGCGAAAGAGCGTCAGTGCTCGGTGAACGACGTACTTCTGCACGCCCTGCGCAATGGCCTGGGCATCTCGGCGGCACAGCAGTTCAGCGAAACGCAGCGCGATCCGGAGGCGTCGGCGGTGCTGGACGGCCACTGGGAAGCGGCCGAAAGAGGCGTCTTCGACGAAGCGCTGCAAGCTTTGGCGCGGACGTGCCCCACTCAATTGGCACCGGAAAACATCCGCTACGGGAACTCTCCGCGGCGGCGCGGAGTAGATCGCGCCCAATACCCTCGGGCCGCGCGCACCGGTTACGGCGGGCAGGTTGCCGGGCAGGCCGAGCAGGCGCTGACGTGCCAGCCATGCGAACGCCGTGGCCTCGAGGAAATCCGGATCAACGCCGTGGCGCGACGTGCTCTGCAGGACGCGGGGAGACAACAGTTCACCCAGTCGCCGCATCAGCGCATCGTTGTGCACGCCGCCACCGCAAACCAGTACTTCTTCTGCCGTGGGCGCCTGTTGCGCGATCGCCGCGGCGATGCTGCGTGCGGTGAGTTCGAGCAGGGTTGCCTGTACGTCGGCTGGCCGCAAAGCGCCCGGCGATGCGTGGGCGGCCAGCCAGTCCAGATGAAAATATTCGCGACCGGTACTTTTGGGCGGTGGCAACGCGAAGTAGGGATCGGCCAGCAAGGCATCGAGCAGGCCTGGGTCAGGCTGGCCGCTCAAGGCAAATGCGCCGCCGCGATCGAACGGCTCGCCGCGATGGTGCTGGCACCATGCGTCGAGCAGGCCGTTGGCCGGGCCGGTGTCGAAACCGAGCACGCTGCCATTGGCGCCGAGCACGGTGATGTTGGCGATGCCGCCCAGATTGAGCACCACCCGCGCGTGACCGGGTCGGGCCAGCAGCATGGCGTGCAATGCCGGCAACAACGGCGCGCCCTGCCCGCCCGCGGCGATGTCGGCACGCCGGAAGTCCGCGACCACGTCGATGCGGCAACGTTCGGCGATCACCGTCGGGTCGCCCAGCTGCAGCGTGAAGGGGTAGTCACCGCCGGGCCGGTGGCGCAAGGTCTGGCCGTGTGATCCGATCGCCCGTACCGCTTGCGCCGGTGTGCGGCTGCGTTCGAGCAGGTGCACAGCGGCGTCGGCGAAGCTCTGGCCGATTTCGACGTCCAGCCGTCCAAATGCGTCCAGGTCCGGCACGGCTCCGCCCTGGGCCAGCGCCAGCAGACGCTCGCGCAAGTCGCTCGGCCATGGATGGGCAAGGCTGGCCTGCAACTGCGGAGTACCGCGACTGAAGCTGACCAGCACGGCGTCGATACTGTCTGCGCTGGTGCCGGAGATCAGCCCGAGATAGAGCGACGAAGCGTCGTCTTCCGCGCTCATCGGACGCTCAGTTGTCGTGATTGGCAGGAGCGTTCGCTTGCGCCAGCTTGATGCGCGAATCCAGTTCGGTCAGTCGGGCCAGTTGCGGTTTCACCACCTGCGACTTGAAACGCGCCAGCTGGGCCGGAGGCAGGAGTTCGGGCTTCGGCAGGGTGACGGTTTGCGGGTTGCGCTGCACGCCGTTGACGCGGAATTCGTAGTGCAGGTGCGGCCCCGTTGCCAGGCCGGTCATGCCGACATAGCCGATCACTTCGCCCTGCCGCACATGTTCGCCCACGTGTTGCCCCTTGACGAAGCGCGACATGTGGCCGTAGGCGGTGCTGATGTGCGTATTGTGCTGGATCACCACGAAGTTGCCGTAGCCGCGCTCCCAGCCGTGATACTTGATCACGCCATCGCCGGCAGCATGGATCGGCGTGCCCTTGGGGGCGGCATAGTCCACGCCCTTGTGCGCACGCATGCGACCGAGAATCGGGTGCATGCGTGCCGTGGTGAATTTCGAGGAGATCCGGGTAAAGTCCACCGGAATGCGCAAGAACGACTTTTCGATCGGCCGCCCGTCCTCGCTGAACCAGCCGTAGTCGCCATTGGCCTTCTTGAAACGATAGGCCGTGTAACGCGTCCCCTGGTTGATGAATTCGGCGGCAATGATATTGCCTTCGCCGTAGCGCACGCCGTCGCGATAGATGTCGTCATAGATCACGGTGAAGCTGTCGCCAACGCGGATGTCCTGCACGAAATCGACGTCGTACTTGAACAGGTCGGCGAGCTTGCCAACCATCGCCGCGTTCATCCCGGCCTGGTCGCCCGCGGCATACAGGCTGCTGCGGATGACGCCGTGCGCGACCTGTTCGCGCAGGTCCATGTCGCGCTGCTGGATGGCGACAGTGGGTTGTGCGCCGTCGAAACGGACGATCGCGCGACTGGCCTGGTCCCGATCGAAGCGAAAGCCCTTGAGGCTGCCGTCACTGTCAAGCAGGAAGTCGAACTCCTCGCCCGGACGAATGTTGTGCAGCGCAGACTTTGCGCTGCCGGCGGCGTCCAGCACCTTCTGCAAATCGCTCATGCCCAGGCCGCGCGCGTTGAAGATGTCGGACAACGTTTGACCGGGCTGTACCCGGACCACCTGCCAATCGTCCACGGTGGCCGCGATGGTCCTGGCCGGCTCGACCTTGGGCAACGCCAACGGCAACAGCGAATGCGCTGCCGGAGCGGGAGCCGGACGCATCGCACTGGCCCAGGCAGGCATGATGAAGCCGGAAAGCAGGGTGATCAGCAAGGCGGTGCCGACGAGTACCAGTCGTTCGCGATGCCAGTGAATCGGCTCGACTTCGCCGGAACGGTTGAACGACCAGTGCGAGCAGCGCTCGTAGAAATGCGAGTGCCTGCGCTGTGCCTTGCGGCAAATCGCCTGCTTGCGCGCTTGCCGCGCCCCCTGATTCTCTTCAGCCATCTGCGTATGCCCTGCGGTACAAAACAACAAACTCCGCGTACCATAACGGCCATGTGTAAATGGCGTCAACGCCTTTTCCATCAAGGGTTTGCAAGACATTCCTGGTTAACACACAATTAACGCGGACAGCGCGGACGCGGTTCCGACTGCTGCCCATCACCGTCATTCCAGAGAGAAATACATGAGCGAGCTTGAGCGGGCGCTGGTCACGATTGCGCGTGGCGCCGATGAAATCATCAAGCGTGAAGATCTTGCCGAACGGCTGAAATGCGGTCGGCCGCTGCGGGTCAAGGCTGGCTTCGACCCAACGGCGCCCGACTTGCACCTGGGCCACACCGTGCTGCTCAACAAGATGCGCCAGTTCCAGGACCTGGGCCACACGGTGATCTTCCTTATCGGCGACTTCACCGGAATGATCGGTGATCCCACCGGCAAGAACGTTACCCGCAAGCCGCTGACCCGCGAAGACGTGCTGGCCAATGCCGAGACCTATGCCGAACAGGTGTACAAGGTACTGGACAGAGAGAAGACCGAGCTTCGCTTCAATTCCGAGTGGTTCGGCCAGATGAGCGCGGCCGACATGATCCGGCTTGCCGCCCAGCACACCGTGGCGCGGATGCTCGAGCGCGACGACTTCACCAAGCGCTACGCGGCGCAGCAGCCGATCGCCATCCACGAATTCCTGTATCCGCTCGTGCAGGGCTACGACTCCGTCGCCTTGAAGTGTGATGTCGAACTCGGTGGCACCGACCAGAAGTTCAACCTGCTGATGGGGCGCGCGCTGCAGGAACATCACGGCCAGGCGCCGCAAATCGTATTGACCATGCCGCTGCTGGAAGGGTTGGACGGCGTCAACAAGATGTCCAAGTCGCTGGGCAACTACATCGGCATCAACGAGCCGGCGATCGACATGGTGACCAAGACCATGAAGATCGGCGACGAACTGATGTGGCGCTGGTTCGAGCTGCTCAGCTTCGAGGTGTCGCTGGACGAATTGGCGCAGATGAAAGAGGGCATCGCCAGCGGAACGCTCAATCCTCGCGATACGAAGCTGCGCCTCGCGCGGGAATTGACCGCGCGATTCCACGGCGCGGCAGCAGCCGAACAGGCCATCGCCGGTTGGCATGCAGTGGTACGCGGCGACGGCGACACCTCGCTCCTGCCGCAGACGGACATCATCGTACCCACCGAAGGCCTGCGTCTGGCCGCCTTGCTGACGGCGGCCGGGCTTACCGCCAGCAACTCCGAAGCGAATCGCAAGCTGAAGGAGCGAGCCGTGCGCATCGACGCCGAAGTCGTGGAGGACGCGCAACGCGTGTTCAGCGCAGGCTTCGAGGGCGTATTGCAGGTGGGCAAGCGGAATTTTGCCCGCATAAGACTGGTGAACGCCTGAGTCGAGCGGAATTCCGAGATCGGTGGGTCGAAGTGCAGCCGCCGTAAAGAACAAAAATTGCTCGTCTGCACAACGTTTTGCAGCACATCTGCAAAATTGATCTGAAGAAACGCTTGCCAAAAAAAGCAAAGGTCGTATTATTCGCGGCCCGCAGTCGCCCAACGTCGCAAGACGGACCGCCGGGACCTCGAAAAAAGCTTCATCGAGGGTGTTGACGGTCGCAAAAAGCGATGTAGAATGGGCGGCTCACCTAGGACGAAACGTCCTGGGGCGGTACCGGGAAAACCGGTACCAAGCGAACGATCTTTGACAGTGTGCGCAGGTGAATTGTGTGGACGTCTTGTGTTGAATGGGTCACGACCTGTCCAAGCAATGCAAGCGTCCAATGAAAGAAAAAGTCAGTAATGAGTTTTGATTTTGTTGGGACTAACGCTTCAGAAAGATAGATGGCCGAGCCCGCAAGGGTGAGGTTGTCGACAACTTAAGTGAAGAGTTTGATCCTGGCTCAGATTGAACGCTGGCGGCATGCCTAACACATGCAAGTCGAACGGCAGCACAGCAGAGCTTGCTCTGTGGGTGGCGAGTGGCGGACGGGTGAGTAATGCATCGGGACCTACCTCAGACGTGGGGGATAACGTAGGGAAACTTACGCTAATACCGCATACGTCCTACGGGAGAAAGCAGGGGACCTTCGGGCCTTGCGCGGTTGAGACGGACCGATGTTCGATTAGCTAGTTGGTGAGGTAATGGCTCTACCAAGGCGACGATCGATAGCTGGTCTGAGAGGATGATCAGCCACACTGGGACTGAGACACGGCCCAGACTCCTACGGGAGGCAGCAGTGGGGAATATTGGACAATGGGCGCAAGCCTGATCCAGCAATGCCGCGTGTGTGAAGAAGGCCTTCGGGTTGTAAAGCACTTTTATCAGGAACGAAATACCACGGGTTAATACCCTATGGGGCTGACGGTACCTGAGGAATAAGCACCGGCTAACTTCGTGCCAGCAGCCGCGGTAATACGAAGGGTGCAAGCGTTAATCGGAATTACTGGGCGTAAAGGGTGCGTAGGCGGTTCGTTAAGTCTGTCGTGAAATCCCCGGGCTCAACCTGGGAATGGCGATGGATACTGGCGAGCTAGAGTGTGTCAGAGGATGGTGGAATTCCCGGTGTAGCGGTGAAATGCGTAGAGATCGGGAGGAACATCAGTGGCGAAGGCGGCCATCTGGGACAACACTGACGCTGAAGCACGAAAGCGTGGGGAGCAAACAGGATTAGATACCCTGGTAGTCCACGCCCTAAACGATGCGAACTGGATGTTGGTCTCAACTCGGAGATCAGTGTCGAAGCTAACGCGTTAAGTTCGCCGCCTGGGGAGTACGGTCGCAAGACTGAAACTCAAAGGAATTGACGGGGGCCCGCACAAGCGGTGGAGTATGTGGTTTAATTCGATGCAACGCGAAGAACCTTACCTGGCCTTGACATGTCCGGAATCCAGCAGAGATGCAGGAGTGCCTTCGGGAATCGGAACACAGGTGCTGCATGGCTGTCGTCAGCTCGTGTCGTGAGATGTTGGGTTAAGTCCCGCAACGAGCGCAACCCTTGTCCTTAGTTGCCAGCGAGTAATGTCGGGAACTCTAAGGAGACTGCCGGTGACAAACCGGAGGAAGGTGGGGATGACGTCAAGTCATCATGGCCCTTACGGCCAGGGCTACACACGTACTACAATGGTCGGTACAGAGGGTTGCAATACCGCGAGGTGGAGCCAATCCCAGAAAGCCGATCCCAGTCCGGATCGGAGTCTGCAACTCGACTCCGTGAAGTCGGAATCGCTAGTAATCGCGGATCAGCTATGCCGCGGTGAATACGTTCCCGGGCCTTGTACACACCGCCCGTCACACCATGGGAGTGGGTTGCTCCAGAAGGCGTTAGTCTAACCGCAAGGAGGACGACGCCCACGGAGTGGTCCATGACTGGGGTGAAGTCGTAACAAGGTAGCCGTATCGGAAGGTGCGGCTGGATCACCTCCTTTCAAGAAATGACGGCGTGAATCATCACGCAAGACGTCCACACAAGACACCTGCACATCCGCATGCAAACCAAGCATGCTGGCCTTGACGGCCCAAGCTTTATGGGTCTGTAGCTCAGGTGGTTAGAGCGCACCCCTGATAAGGGTGAGGCCGGTGGTTCGAGTCCACCCAGACCCACCATTCCAAGGATACCTTGGGGCCTTAGCTCAGCTGGGAGAGCACCTGCTTTGCAAGCAGGGGGTCATCGGTTCGATCCCGATAGGCTCCACCATGGTGGGTACGGCACGCGTGGATGTGTCAGCACACAAAAGATTTTTGAAATCATCCGGCATTGAGGCCGGTATGATGTTCTTTGAAAATACATAAACGAGTGACAAGCGTCTTGGTTCGAAACCGAACCGAGGCAAGTGTTAAGGCACGAAAACGAAGTAACTTGGCTGCACCTGATGAGGGTGCATGCCCCGAGGCGACTTGGGGTTATATGGTCAAGCGACTAAGCGTATACGGTGGATGCCTTGGCAGTCAGAGGCGATGAAGGACGTGGCAGCCTGCGAAAAGTGTCGGGGAGCTGGCAACAAGCTTTGATCCGGCAATGTCCGAATGGGGAAACCCACTGCGCAAGCAGTACTGCATGGTGAATACATAGCCATGCAGGGCGAACCCGGGGAACTGAAATATCTAAGTACCCGGAGGAAAAGAAATCAACCGAGATTCCCTGAGTAGCGACGAGCGAACGGGGACTAGCCCAAAAGCACATTATGTTTTAGTCAAACGGGATGGAAAGCCCGGCCATAGATGGTGATAGCCCAGTCGACGAAAGGGCATTGTGTGTGAAATTGAGTAAGGCGGGGCACGTGAAACCTTGTCTGAACATGGGGGGACCATCCTCCAAGGCTAAATACTACTGACTGACCGATAGCGAACTAGTACCGTGAGGGAAAGGCGAAAAGAACCCCGGAGAGGGGAGTGAAATAGACCCTGAAACCGTATACGTACAAGCAGTGGAAGCCCGCAAGGGTAACTGCGTACCTTTTGTATAATGGGTCAGCGACTTACTGTCTGTGGCAAGCTTAACCGTATAGGGGAGGCGAAGAGAAATCGAGTCTGAATAGGGCGCATAGTCTCAGGCAGTAGACCCGAAACCGAGTGATCTATCCTTGGCCAGGTTGAAGGTGCGGTAACACGCACTGGAGGACCGAACCCACATCTGTTGCAATAGATGGGGATGAGCTGAGGATAGGAGTGAAAGGCTAAACAAACTCGGAGATAGCTGGTTCTCCTCGAAAGCTATTTAGGTAGCGCCTCGGACGAATCTTCCTGGGGGTAGAGCACTGTTATGGCTAGGGGGTCATCGCGACTTACCAAACCATGGCAAACTCCGAATACCAGGACAGACTATCCGGGAGACACACGGCGGGTGCTAACGTCCGTCGTGAAAAGGGAAACAACCCAGACCCGCAGCTAAGGTCCCAAAGTCATCGCTAAGTGGAAAACGATGTGGAAAGGCATAGACAGCCAGGAGGTTGGCTTAGAAGCAGCCACCCTTTAAAGAAAGCGTAATAGCTCACTGGTCGAGTCGGTCTGCGCGGAAGATTTAACGGGGCTAAGCGATGCACCGAAGCTCGGGGTGTGCACACTTGTGTGTACGCGGTAGAGGAGCGTTCCGTAAGCCTGTGAAGGTGGATTGTAAAGTCTGCTGGAGGTATCGGAAGTGCGAATGCTGACATGAGTAACGATAATGGGGGTGAAAAGCCCCCACGCCGAAAGCCCAAGGTTTCCTCGCGCAACGTTCATCGGCGCAGGGTGAGTCGGCCCCTAAGGCGAGGCAGAAATGCGTAGTCGATGGGAAGCAGGTTAATATTCCTGCACTTTTCTTAAGTGCGATGTGGGGACGGAGAAGGTTAGGTCTACCGGGCGTTGGTTGTCCCGGGGAAAGGCGGTAGGCATGGGTCTTAGGCAAATCCGGGACCCTTTATGCCGAGCACCGAGACGAGCCCTATTGGGCGAAGTGACTGACACCACGCTTCCAGGAAAAGCCACTAAGCTTCAGCTTAAGAAAAACCGTACCGTAAACCGACACTGGTAGGCAGGGTGAGAATCCCAAGGCGCTTGAGAGAACTCGGGTGAAGGAACTAGGCAAAATGGCACCGTAACTTCGGGAGAAGGTGCGCCCATTGACGTGGTCACGTGCGTGACTGAGCGTCGATGGGTCGCAGTAACCTGGCCGCTGCGACTGTTTATCAAAAACACAGCACTCTGCAAACACGAAAGTGGACGTATAGGGTGTGACGCCTGCCCGGTGCTGGAAGGTTAATTGATGGGGTCAGCCGCAAGGCGAAGCTCTTGATCGAAGCCCCAGTAAACGGCGGCCGTAACTATAACGGTCCTAAGGTAGCGAAATTCCTTGTCGGGTAAGTTCCGACCTGCACGAATGGCGTAACGACAGCGGCGCTGTCTCCACCCGAGACTCAGTGAAATTGAATTCGCTGTGAAGATGCAGCGTTCCCGCGGCAAGACGGAAAGACCCCGTGAACCTTTACTATAGCTTTACATTGAACGTTGAGTTCTTCTGTGTAGGATAGGTGGGAGGCTTTGAAGCGCAGACGCCAGTTTGCGTGGAGCCATCCTTGAAATACCACCCTGAAGTGCTTGACGTTCTAACCTCGACCCGTCATCCGGGTCAGGGACCATGTATGGTGGGTAGTTTGACTGGGGCGGTCTCCTCCCAAAGAGTAACGGAGGAGCACGAAGGTACGCTCAGCGCGGTCGGACATCGCGCACTGTGTGCAATGGCATAAGCGTGCTTGACTGCGAGATCGACGGATCAAGCAGGTACGAAAGTAGGTCATAGTGATCCGGTGGTTCTGTATGGAAGGGCCATCGCTCAACGGATAAAAGGTACTCCGGGGATAACAGGCTGATACCGCCCAAGAGTTCATATCGACGGCGGTGTTTGGCACCTCGATGTCGGCTCATCACATCCTGGGGCTGTAGCCGGTCCCAAGGGTATGGCTGTTCGCCATTTAAAGTGGTACGCGAGCTGGGTTCAGAACGTCGTGAGACAGTTCGGTCCCTATCTGTCGTGGGCGTTGGAGATTTGAGGGGGGCTGCTCCTAGTACGAGAGGACCGGAGTGGACGTTCCGCTGGTGTTCGGGTTGTCATGCCCATGGCATTGCCCGGTAGCTACGAACGGAAGTGATAACCGCTGAAAGCATCTAAGCGGGAAGCACGCCCCAAGATGAGATCTCCCGAGAGCTTGACTCTCCTTAAGGCACCATCAAGACCAGGTGGTTGATAGGTCAGGTGTGGAAGTGCAGCAATGCATGGAGCTAACTGATACTAATGAGCCGTGCGGCTTGACCATATAACCCCAAGACGCTTCGTGTGTCCTTGGCGCAAGTCAACGTTCTGATTCGAATTCACCTCGACGCTTGTCACTCGTTTATGTTTTATTTGACGCGAAGTCCTTTTCGCGAAGAGCAAAACCCGCCATCCGTGGCGGACTCTTCAAAAGGGCTTCCAACCAGATTGAAGCCGGCGCACGTTGCGCTGCTTCAACCCCTTCCCTGGCGGCCATAGCGGCGTGGTACCACCTGATCCCATCCCGAACTCAGAAGTGAAACGCGCATGCGCCGATGGTAGTGTGGCTTTGCCATGCAAGAGTAGGTCACCGCCAGGGGCTTTATCCCAGAAGGCCTCCCCATCGGGGAGGCCTTCGTCTTTGTGGCGTGGTTGCTGCTGCGGTCGCGGATCGCAGGCTGCAACAGGTCACCGCCAGGGCGGCTTTATCCCGAAACACCCTCACCGGCAACGGTGGGGGTGTTTCTTTGGCTATCGCTCGGGCGACCGTAGGTCGCGCCCCCCCCACCGGTCACCGCCAGCGGCTTTATCCCAGAAGGCCTCCCCCAACGGGAGGCCTTCGTCTTCGCGGCGTTGGCGATCGCCGTGGCTCTGGCGGTCGCAAAGCGTATCCCGATCGGCCTCGACCCTCGCCACGGCGATCGAGCCCCTCCGCAAGCGCCGAGACCGAACCGGCCCAACACCCCCTCGGCCCGTGGCCCTGTTGCTACTCTTCGCTGACCAAGGTGTGCGAAGGGTTATCTCGTGGAGCGTTACATACTGGCGATTGATGGGCAGCAGCTTCCGGGTCTCGCGTTTGCTCCCGGACAGGCACGGGCGGCATTCGGCGCCAGTACGCAATCATCGCCTATGATGTCGTTTGCGCCCTCGGATGGCGTCTGAGGGGAGCAGCTCTTGTTTGTGCATGTCGAGACACGTCGCCGCCCCCGCTGGCACTGGGCCACCTTGCTGGTGGTAACGTTATGTGTGCTGTGCTTTGTTGGTTTGGCACTCACGCCGCCACCCCAACGAATTTCTTTTTTGCTGGAATGGGGAACTGTTCCGGCAAACATTTTCGATCCGCACGCACCATTGCTTCCGCAACTGACCGATGCGGCGGTGCTGCGCTTGTTCACGGCGCTGTTCATCCATGTCACCTGGCTGCACCTGCTCAGCAATCTGTTGTTCCTGGTGATCTTCGGATTGCCGGGGGAGCGGGCTCTGGGTTCGCTGCGCTTCCTGTTGCTGTTCGTCATCGGAGGAATCGTGGCGAACCTGATCGGCGCGTTGTCGCTGACAGGCGTTCGCTTGCCGATCATCGGTTGCAGTGGCGCCGTGTCAGCCGTGGTGGGCACTTATGTGGCGTTGTTTCCTCGCGCCAGACTTGGCCTGGTGCTTCCGCTTGGGCTGTATCTCGAGTTCGTGCGGGTGCCGGCGTTCCTGCTTATCGGCATCTGGGTCTTGCTGCAGTTGCTGTTCAGTTATGCGGGACCGAGTTACGGCGCCTACGTGTGGTGGGCGCACATCGGTGGATTCCTGTTCGGCCTGATATTTGCGCTGTTTTCGCGCGGGGCAATTGCCCGCCGCCTGCGTGGCTGAGTATGCAGAGGCTCAGCCGGCGAGCAGGTGCCAGCCATGGCGCCGCGAAAATTGGTGCAGCAGGCGACGTGCAAAGGGCGTCGCTGCCACGGCACGGAAAACCTCCCGCGGATCGCTGCCCTCCCGTTGCATGTCGACGTGCTTGCGCCTGATGTAGCCACGCATGACCTCGGCGTTGAACTCCGGATGGAATTGCGTGCTCACGGCGGCCGCGCCGTATCGCAAGAGCTGATGCGGGTCACGCGCAGAACGCGCCAACACGGCGGAGCCCGGCGGAGCCTCGAGCACGGACTGTTCGTGCGTGGTATGGGCGCGAAAGCTGCCGGCCAACGATTGCAGCAACGGGTCACGCGATCCTGCCTCCAGCACCTCGATGGGCAACGTGCCGATTTCGCGTCCCCCATGCAGGTAGTCGACGCGTCCGCCCAGCGCATGCGCCATCAATTGGTGGCCGTAGCAGACGCCGAACAGCGGCAACTCGGCATCCATCGCGTTGCGAATCCACCCGGCAGTGCGCTCGCTCCACGGAATCCGCTCGGTAACCATGGCCGCCGAGCCCGTGATCATCGCGCCGGCAACTTCATGCGGTGGCGGTAGTTCGTCGCCCGCCGCGACATCGATGACCCGCAGTTGCTGCGGCAACAATCCCGCGCCGAGTCTGAACCAGTGGGGAAAGTCGCCGTGGCGGGCGCGGATGGCGTCCGGCGCACGACCGGTGCGTATGATCAGTACGGGTTTCATGCGAAATGGTTTCGTGCGGAATGGACGTCTTTACGGCCGAGTATCGTCGAATGCCTCGATCGGGGGCAACACGGTGAGGATCTCCTGCACGGTGGTCAAGCCGGCAGCCACCTGGTCGGCGGCGGAGATGCGCAGAGGACGCATGCCTTCTGACAGTGCCGCCTGGCCGAACCCGCCGAGATCGAGCTGGGCGGAGATCAGTCCGCGCAAGCGCGGCGACAGTTTCATCATTTCGTAAATGCCGGTGCGGCCCATGAAGCCGGTGTTGCGACACTCCAGACAACCCAGCGGCTGGAACACTTCGGTCGGCAGCGGAAGGTCCCAGCCATGGGTCAGAACCATCCATTCCTGCGGATCCTGCGTCGTCGCCTGCTTGCAATGCGGGCACAGTGTGCGCACCAGGCGCTGTGCGACCACGCCGGTCAGCGTTGACTGGATCAGGTAATGCGGCACGCCCAGATCCAGCAGGCGCGTGACCGCGCTGGGCGCATCGTTGGTATGCAGGGTGGAAAGCACCAGGTGACCGGTGAGCGACGCCTGTACCGCCATCTGCGCGGTTTCCAGATCACGGATCTCGCCGACCATGATGATGTCGGGATCCTGGCGCAGCAGCGTTCTCACGCCGGCGGCGAAATCCAGATCGATTGCCGCATGCACCTGCATCTGGTTGAACTCGGGCGAGACCATCTCGATCGGGTCTTCCACCGTGCACACGTTGAGTTCCGGCGTGGCCAGATGTTTCAGTGTTGAATACAGCGTGGTCGTCTTGCCCGAGCCGGTCGGGCCGGTGACCAGCACGATGCCGTGCGGACGCTCGACCATGCCGCGCCAGTTCGCCGTTTCGCCGGGGGAAAAGCCGAGCTGGGCGAAATCCTTGACCACCAGGTCCGGGTCGAAGATGCGCATCACCACCTTTTCGCCGAACGCGGTGGGCATGTTGGAGATGCGCAGCTCCACCTCGCGGCCGGAGGACGAGCGTGTCTTGATGCGGCCGTCCTGAGGCCGGCGCTTCTCGGCCACATCCATGCGCGCCAGGATCTTGATGCGGGCGGTCACGGCCGTCATCACCGGTGTCGGCAGCTCGAACACCTTGTGCATGACGCCGTCGATGCGAAAGCGGATATGGCCGGTTTCGCGACGGGGCTCCAGATGAATGTCCGAGGCGCGCTGCTCGAACGCATATTGCAGCAGCCAGTCGACGATATGCACCACGTGACGATCGTCGGCACCGACCTCACCGCTCTTGCCCAGCTCCACCAACTGCTCGAAGTTGAGGATGGCCGACGAGCTGTCGTTGCCGGTCTTCGCATCCTGGGCCAACTGGATCGAGCGCTGGACGCCGTAGAACTCCTGCAGATAACGGTTGATATCGATCGGACTGGAGACCACACGTCGCACATCGCGTCGCAGCATCTGCGCCAGATCGCTGGCCCAGTCCGCTTCGAAGGGTTCGCAGGTAGCGAAGGTCACTTCCCCGGGGCTGGAGGCCACCGGAAGGATCCGGTGGCGCTTGGCATAGGCCTGGCTTACCACCTGGGTGACCGAGGCGGCGTTGATCTTCATCGGATCAATTTTCAGATAGGGCAGTCCGGCATGCTGGGCCAGCCATTCGGTCAGTGCCTCCAGTTTCAGTGGTCGTCCAGGCTCGCGCTGATTGGCCAGCTTGGCATTGGCGATCAGCACCAGCGGGTGCAACTCCACCGTGCTGCGCCCGGCGCGCGAGCCCATGCGGACTTGCCTGGCATCCTCCGCAAGCAGGTAGCCGTCGACCACCAGCGCGGCCAGCAGGTCGTCCAGTTCCAACCGGCCACGGCGGCCAAGCAGCGATGCGATTTGTGGTGAGGCGGCCATCCGGATATATCCCCCGTCGTGCCTTCTGTCGTCCGAAAACCGGTGGAAAAGCAAGCTGCAGCTATACTAACGCGCTTTACCCAAGGTCACGGAAAGCCATGTCCGCGCGTACCTTCCAGGATGTGATCCAGACCCTCAACCGCTACTGGGCGGCGCAGGGCTGTGTACTGTTGCAATCGCTCGATACCGAGGTCGGCGCCGGTACGTTCCATCCCGCCACCTTTCTGCGCGCGCTCGGCCCCGAACCCTGGGCCGCCGCCTACGTGCAGCCGTCGCGTCGGCCCACCGACGGCCGCTATGGTGCGAACCCGAATCGGCTGCAGCATTACTACCAGTACCAGGTGGTGATGAAGCCGAATCCGGAGAACATTCTCGACCTCTACATCGGCTCGCTGAAGGAGCTCGGTCTCGATCCGCTGGTACACGACCTGCGCTTCGTCGAGGACAACTGGGAATCGCCGACGCTGGGCGCCTGGGGCCTCGGCTGGGAAGTCTGGCTGAACGGCATGGAAGTGACCCAGTTCACCTACTTCCAGCAGGCTGGCGGGCTCGAGTGCCGCCCGGTCACCGGCGAGATCACCTACGGCCTGGAGCGGCTGGCCATGTATCTGCAGAACGTGGACAACGTCTACGACCTGATCTGGACCGACGGCCCGCGCGGCACCGTGACTTACGGCGACGTATTCCTGCAGAACGAGATCGAACAGAGCACCTACAACTTCGAGCACGCCAACGTGCCGGAACTGCTGCGCTGGTTCGACGTGTGCGAAGCCACTGCCAATCAGCTGATCGCCGCCAACCTGCCCTTGCCGGCCTACGAGCAGGTGATGAAGGCCAGCCACACCTTCAACCTGCTCGACGCGCGCCGCGCCATCAGCGTGACCGAGCGCCAGCGCTACATCCTGCGCGTGCGCACGCTGTCGCGCGGCGTGGCCGAAACCTATGTGGCGCAGCGTGAGAAGCTCGGTTTTCCGGGCCTGAAGAACGTCACGGAGCAGGCCGCATGAGCGCCGCCAAGCCACTCTTGATCGAGCTGGGTACCGAGGAACTGCCACCGAAAGCGCTGGACGAACTGGCTGCGGCCTTCCTGCGCGGCATTTGCGATGGTCTGGCCAGACGCGGCATCGACGCCGCACTGGACGAAGCCCGCGCCTATGCATCGCCGCGCCGGCTTGCCGTGCATGTTCCCGGCGTGAGCGCCGCCCAGCCCGAGCAGGCGATCGAACGTCGGGGTCCGGCGCTGGCCGCCGCGTTCGAGGCCGATGGTCAGCCATCCAGGGCGTTGCGTGGCTTTGCACAGTCTTGCGGGGTTGATGTCGAACAGCTGGAGAAACTGGAAACCGACAAGGGTGCGTGGTTCGTCTGGCGCGCACGCAAGCCCGGCCAGCCGGTGGCGGCACTGCTGCCGGAAATCATCGACGAGGCGCTGAAGGCGCTGCCGATCCCGCGGCCGATGCGCTGGGCCGACCATGACTACAGTTTCGTGCGTCCGGCGCACTGGCTGGTGATCCTGCACGGCGCCGAGATCGTCGATGGCGAAGTGCTGGGTCTGCACAGCGGGCGCAAGTCGCGCGGCCATCGGTTCATGCATCCGCAACCGGTGCACGTGGCCGATGCGGACGGGTGGCTGGATGCGATGCGTGCCGCCAACGTGCTCGCCGATCCCGCCGAGCGGCGTGAGCGCATCCGCGATCAGATCGAACAATTGGCCGAGTCGACCGGCGGTGTGCCACAGCTGGACGACGCCTTGCTGGATGAATTGGCCAACCTTACCGAATGGCCGGTGGCCATCGCCTGCACGTTCGAGCGCGAATTCCTTGACGTGCCGCCCGAAGCACTGGTCACCACCATGGTGGCCAACCAGAAGTTCGTGCCGGTGTTCGATGCCGACGGCAAGCTGACCGAGCATTTCATCGGCATCGCAAACATCCAGAGCAAGGACCCCGCGGAGATTCGCAAGGGCTACGAACGCGTGATCCGGCCGCGCTTCGCCGACGCCAAGTTTTTCTGGGACGAGGACCTTAAGACGCCGCTGGCCAGCTACCAGGAACAGCTCAAGAGCGTCACCTACCAGCAGGCGCTGGGCAGTCTGTGGGACAAGAGCGTGCGTGTGGCTGAACTGGCGCGGATCATCGCCAATCGGGTCGGCGCCGATGCCGCCTCGGCAACCCGTGCCGCCGCGTTGGGCAAATGCGATCTGCTGACCCGGATGGTCGGTGAATTTCCCGAACTGCAGGGCGTGATGGGGCGCTACTGCGCTGCCCATGACGGCGAACCGGCGGACGTGGCGGCGGCGCTGGACAGCTATTACCAGCCGCGCTTCGGTGGCGACGCGATCGCCGCCGATCGGCTAGGCCAGGTGCTCGCCGTCGCCGAACGGCTGGATACATTGGCCGGCATCTTCGCCGTCGGCATGAAGCCCGGCGGCAACAAGGACCCGTTTGCATTGCGCCGTGCCGCGCTGGGCCTGGCGCGTACCTTGATCGAAGGTGGTCTCGAACTGGACCTGCGTGGGAGTTTCGTCGAAGCGCTGGAGTTGCTGCCGGACGCGGCGCTGGCCGCGGGCCTGAAGTCGGCCAAGGATGGCAAGCCACCGGCGTTGAACGCCGGTCAGCGACGGGCGATCCTGCTCGACGAGCTGTATGACTTCGTGCTCGATCGCCTGCGCGGCTACTACGCCGACCAGGGTTTCGACAACGCACAGTTCGAGGCGGTGCTTGCGGTGCAGCCGGCCAGCCTCGCCGATTTCGATCGGCGCCTGCGCGCGGTGGCAGAGTTCGGTCGTCGTCCCGAAGCAATCAGTCTGGCTGCCGCCAACAAGCGCGTCGCCAACATCCTGCGCAAGCAGGCCGAGGAGGTTGGTGCGCCAGCCGTTGGCCGCGTCGTCGACCCGGTGCACTTTGAAGCGGACGCGGAGCGCGAACTGGCAGACGCGCTCGCCTCGGCGCAAAGTGAGACCGCCGAAGCACTGGCGGCAGGCGACTACACCGCGGTGCTGGCCCGGTTGTCGCAACTGCAGGTGCCGGTGGATACGTTCTTCGACAGCGTGCTGGTCAATGCCGACGATCCGGCCGTGCGGGCCAACCGGCTGGCCTTGCTTGGCCAGTTGAAGGCCCAGTTCAGTGCCATCGCCGATATCGCGCTGCTCTGATGGCCTGATCTCACGAAACAAAAAGCAGCCATCGGGCTGCTTTTTGTTTCGTCCAGACGACGCTCAGGCCGTGATGCGTTCGCGTCGAATCCGTTCGTTCAAGCGGCGGTTGAACGTCAGCATGGCGCTGGTGTTGACCACGGTGCCGCCTGGCCCAAGCATTTCATACAGCTCGGCGAGCAGGTCGGTATGGTCGCCCAGGTTGAGCGGGCTGTCGGCCAGGGCGAATTCGGATTGCAGGATCTGCATGGCGGTGTTCAGCCGCTGCGCATCCACACCAGCTTCCGACAGGGGCGGCGAACGATGGGGTGTCGAGTTCAAGCGTGCTCGTGGCCGTGGCGTCGAGACGACTTCGCTGCTGTATTGGTCGTCCCGCGCGTTCGAGGTGGGGTCGACCTGGATGGCACCTTCCCCCGCCACCAGCCAGACCAGCGAGATACCCAGGGTTCGCGCCAGCGTGACGCAGCGCGCGCGCGACGGGTCCGTATTGCCATCGCGCCAGCTGCGCACCACCCCTTCGGAAAACCCGCACATGCGCGCAATTTCCGTCGCACTGCCGACCCGCTGGATCAGCAACTTGATGCGGTCGGAGAAGGTGCCCGCGGGAGCGGATTGGGTCGACTTGGAAATGCTCATGACAGTGGCCGCAGCGAATGAGACAGCAAGGGAGTGGCAGCTTGCGCAGGATTGCGCGGAAAGTTTATCGTCAATGCCGGGGGGAGGGGTTACCGATGACGGTCTTCGCAAAATATTGCGAAAAAGCTCCACCTCCCGGATCTTCACTGCATGCGCCGTCCGTCGCCATCGCACCCTTGGATGCGATGGCGCGCAGAAAGTTTCACGGATGGAAGCGAGGACCCGCTCTGACGCACGCTGCGGTCACGGGAGCAGCCGGCGAGCACCGTTTTTTCCTTCAGGCTTTTCCCGACAAGGTCACCGCATGAGCCAATTCGCATTGCTGGGCAAGCGGCGCTTTGCGCCGTTCTTCTGGACCCAGGCCCTGGGTGCCTTCAACGACAATGCGTTCCGCAACGCGCTGGTGATGCTGGTGGCGTTCCAGATGGGGCTGGACGCCCACACGGTGTCGCTTTACACCAATCTCGCGCCGGCCTTGTTCATCATCCCGTTCTTCCTGTTTTCCGCGACAGCCGGCCAGTTGGCCGAAAAATACGAAAAGAGCAGGATCATCCGCTACGTGAAGCTGTTCGAGATGGGCGCGATGGCGCTGGCCGCGATCGGTTTCTACACGCACCACACGTCATTGCTGCTGGTCGTGTTGTTCCTGATGGGACTTCACTCGGCTACGTTCGGGCCGATCAAGTATGCGATCCTGCCGCAGGCGTTGAAGCCGGGCGAGCTGGTCGGCGGCAACGGCCTGATCGAAACCGGTACCCAGCTGGCGATGCTGATCGGCATGATCGTCGGCAGTGCGCTGATGGAAATCGCCGGACTCGGAACGCTGCTGGCTGGCGGCGTCACCATTGCCGTCGCGATCGCCGGTTATCTGGCAAGCCGGGGCATTCCGCTGGCCCCGGCCACCGCGCCGGAGCTGAAGTTCAACTGGAATCCGCTCAGCGAAACCGCGCGCGTGCTCCGGCTGACCCGGCAGGATCGGGCGGTGTTCAACGCGGTGCTTGGCATCTCGTGGTTCTGGTTCTTCGGCACCGTGCTGATCGCCCAGCTGCCGAACTACACGCGCATCAATCTCGGCGGCGACGGCTCGGTCAATATCCTGGTGCTGACCCTGTTCTCGATCGGCACCGGCATCGGTTCGTTGCTGTGCGAGCGGATGTCCGGTCGTCGGGTCGAGGTTGGCCTGGTACCGCTGGGCGCCTTCGGACTGACGGCATTCGGTCTCGACCTGTTTTTCGCGCGGCCGGGTGCGGCGCTGACGCATGGACTGGACTGGCTGGCCTTCCTGCATTCGACCGGCAGCTGGCGGATCGTGCTGGATCTGACCCTGATCGGCGTGTTCGCCGGTTTCTATGTGGTGCCGCTGTTCGCGTTCATCCAGAGCCGTACGCCGCGGGAGCAGTTGTCGCGGGTGATCGCCGGCAACAACATCCTCAATGCCTTGCTGATCTGCTGTGCGTCCGGGTTCGGCCTGGGATTGGGCATGCTGGGGCTCGGCGTGCCGCAGATCTTCCTCGCCACCGCGGTGCTCAATGCGGTGGTGGCCGCGTACATTTTTACCCTGGTGCCCGAATTCGTGATGCGTTTCATCACCTGGGTGCTGGTCAATACGTTGTACCGGGTGCGCACCGACGGCGCGCAGCAGATTCCCGCGGAAGGACCGGTGTTGCTGGTGTGCAACCACGTCAGTTTCATGGACCCGCTGCTGCTGATGGCGAACCTGCGCCGGCCAGCCCGCTTCGTGATGTATTACAAGATCTTCAACACCCCGCTGCTGAGCTTCGTGTTTCGCACGGCCAAGGCAATTCCGATCGCCGGCCACAAGGAAGATCCGACCGTGTTGCAGCGGGCCTATGACGCGATCGACGCCGCGCTGGCGGCGGGCGAGATGGTGTGCATCTTCCCCGAGGGTGCCCTGACCGGTGATGGCGAGATCGCACCGTTCCGTCCCGGGGTGGAGAAGATTCTGGCGCGCCGACCGGTGCCGGTCGTGGCGATGGCATTGCGCGGCGTGTGGGGCAGCGTGTGGAGCCGGCGCGACTCGAAACTGCACCGCGCCCGCCTGCCGCGACGCTTTCGTGCGCGGGTGGAGCTGGTAGTCGATGCGCCGCAGACGCCGGAGCAGGTCAGCGCGATGGGGCTGGAAGCACGGGTGCGCGAGTTGCGCGGCGATCTGGCCTAAGCGGCGTAGCCGCCCGTCGCGGCCCGTATCGACTTTCCAAGCGAGCTAGGCCAGCCAGCCGCCGATCACGATCAGCGCCACCACGCTCAACCACGCCAGCAAGGCACGCAGCAACGCGCTGCGCAGGCGCAGCAGCTCGGCCAGCGGGTCGCTGTGCTCCTCGGCATAACCGTCAGCGGCTTCGATGTCGATGAGCACGTCGGCCTGCGCCGCCGCGCCGAGAAACCCCGGACCCGCCACATACCAACTGGTCGGAGCGGCCTGCGCGTGCCAACGGCGCCATGCCCCGATCACCGCATCCCAGTGACCGACCACGGCGAGGGTGAAGGTCAGCAATTGCGCGGGCAGCCAATCCAGTGCGTTGGCGACGTAGCCGGCGGCGCGCCGCGCGGCCGGATCCAGCCGCAGTGACTCGTGGCGTCCGAGTATCTGCGCCAGCCGATACAGCAGTGCGCCGACCGGGCCGAGCAGGAAAAACCACAGCAGCACGGCAAAGCGTCGGCGCAGCGCGGCATAGACAATGGCTTCGCCCAAGGCAGGCGCGCTCCACGGGATCGGCGAACCATCATCGGCGAGTGCCTGCGCGGCGCTCTCGCGGCTGGACTCATCCGGAGCATTCAGGATCGCCTCAAGGTCGACCTCGAACTCGCGCGGGCCGAGGCAGTAGAGCAGTACCGCCAGCGCGAACAACAACTGCAGCAGATCGCCAGGCGGAGTCCGCCCCAGCAGCCATGAAATCAACAGACACAATGCCAGCGGCGGCAGCAGGGCCAGAATCACGCGGCCGCTGCCCCCGGTGTCGGCCAGCTGCGCCACCCAGCGTCGAAACAACCCGTCGCCGCGCCAGCGCGCCAGTTGCGGCAGGAAGTGCAGCAAGCCGAGGGCGATGAGGGTGACAAGCAGACGGATGGCCATGATGATCAGACTCGCGAACGATGCCCGCATTGTAAGCGAGCCGCCGGCGCCTCCGCAGGTCGCCACCTGGACTTCCCCGGGCGAACGCCATTTCCGCCGCGCAATCGATCCAGATGCCGCGCAGGAGGCTTGTGTACTGCTTGATCATCCGGGCGCGCGGCGACGTTCCGCCGGCGGATTCAACGCGTGGGCGCCTGTGCGACAAGATCTTCCAGCTCGAGCCCTGCGCCTTGCCGCAGCCAATGTGCCAGCAACTGGTACGACACCGACAGGGCCGTCGAGGGGACGAAACTGCCGTCGGCGATGCCGTCGGCGATCTGTGCGGGCGTGAACCAGCGTGCGTCCTCCAGTTCATGGTCGCGCATCGCGATCCGCCGCGAGACCGCGCGGGCAATGAAACCGACCATCAACGAGGCGGGCATCGGCCACGGTTGCGAGGAGTGGTAGCGCACCTCATCGACGATGACGCCGGATTCCTCGGCGACTTCGCGGCGCACGGCGTCCTCCAGCGATTCACCCGGTTCGACAAAGCCGGCCAATGTCGAGTAGCGGCCGGGTGGCCAGCCCGCCTGGCGACCGAGCAGGCAGGCACCTTCGTGTTCGACCAGCATGATTACCGCGGCGTCGGTGCGCGGAAAATGCAGTCGCCCGCAGTCCGGATTGGTGCACTGCGCGCGATGACCGGCGGAGATCAGCTGCAGCGGTGCGCCGCAACCGGCGCAATAACGCGTCTCGCGTTGCCAGTGCGACAAGCCCTTGGCATAGGCGAACAATCCGGCTTCTTCCGCCGCCAATTGCAGGCCCGCGCTGCGCAGGCTCATGCGGCGTGCGTCGAGTGCGGCCTCGAGGTTGCTGGCCGCACCCGGCTCGTCCAGTACCACCAGGAAGTGCGGACGTTGCCCGGCCATGCCGAGCAGGGTGGTGTCGCGGTCGCCGAGCCATTGCTCGCGCTCGCGATTGTCGAGCCAACGCAACACCTCGCTATCGCGGCGCAGAAACGCTTCCCCGGCCGCGTCCAGCACCAGGTAGCGTGCCTCGGCCGAGCGGGCCTGTTCGGCAATCCATTGCGATTCGTCGCGCCGTTCGGCGATCCGGTCGAGCACCAGGCTGAGCCCGGCGAAAGTATTGGGACGTGGCAATGTGGCCCGATCCATCGGCAGCCCTTCAGGTCGAAAATGAGGAGCCACAGCCGCAGGTGGTCTTGGCATTCGGATTGCTGATCACGAACTGCGAGCCGCTGAGGTTTTCGGCGTAGTCGATCTGCGCACCGGTGAGGTACTGCAGCGACAGCGGGTCACACAGCAGGGTCACACCCTCGCGCTCGACCGCGAAATCATCCTCGGCCTGAGCTTCGTCGAAGGTGAAGCCGTACTGGAATCCCGAGCAACCGCCACCGGAGATGTACACGCGCAGCTTCAGTGCCGGATTTCCCTCTTCGGCAATCAGCTCATGCACCTTGTGCGCGGCGGCGGCGGTGAACAGCAACGGTGCACCGCTGCTGCGGTAATCGGGGATAGCGACAATGGTTTCCATGGTCATCCAGATGGGGGCGTGCCGGACGGTAGCCAAGCATACCGCTTCAGGCCGGTACGGCCTCGTCCAGTTCGGCGTCCGGAGCCGGCAGTTCGCGCTGGCTTTCCTCGGCCTGGCGCGAGATGCGCCCGTTGACCTGCGCACCGGCGGCCATTTCCAGCGTGTGATAGCGCAGGTCGCCGTCGATGCGCGCGTTCGGTGCCAGTTCCAGGCGAGCGCTGACATGTACGTCGCCGGTGACGTGACCGTTGATCACCGCATGCGGTACGCGGATCTCGCCATGCACCTGTCCGTGCTCGCTGAGCGTGAACATGGCATCGTCGCCTTCGGCCAGAACGGTGCCTTCGATGCTGCCATCCAGGTGCAACGCACCGCTGAAGCGCAGGTCGCCGCGGATCACGGTGCCGCGGGCGATCAGACTGGTTTCGTGGCTGTCGCTGGCGCGACGATCGTGGCGTTTACGGTTGAGCATCGTGATCCCCCTGGGTCGTGGTGATGTTGCCGCTCAGCGCGGCACCCCATGCAACGGCACGGTTGACCGGCTCGCCACTGGCGGGCTGAATGCGGATGCGCAGTCGCGTCGGGCGGAAATCCGCAGGCAGCACGATGGTGCCGTGCAACTGCTGGAAATAGGCGAAACGAAACGGCAAGCCGTCCTTCTGTTTGGCGTCGCCGAGTGCCGGCCAGTCCAGCGTCACCACCTTGTCGTGACGCAGGCCTTCCACGCTGACGGTGGCATTGCCGCTGACCTCGTCGCCGCGTTTCGCGTTCTGGGTAAGGCTGAGCGCGAGATTCCAGCCGCGCGAATTCGCGATCGGCTGCAGCTTCACTTCCTGAAGTTTCAGCCCCTGTCGCTGGGCGTCGCCGCCGACCAGGCGCGAATAAAAGCCCAGATCGGCACGCAATCCGCTCAGCTCCTCCTCGCGCTGGGCCAACGTGCCACGCAAGGAGCGCGTGGCGACATCATTGACCTGTGCGGCGCGTTGCAGGTTGGCGACTTGCTGTTTCAGATCCTCGATCTGGCCGAGCAGCACGCGCTGCTGGCGGTGATCGACCGCTATCGGAGCGGTGTGCCGGCTCAACGCGCCGACGACCAGGCCCACCACCAGCAAGCTGCCCAGCCACGCCAGACCCAGCCACAGCCATCGCTGGCGATGGCCGGTGTCATCGTGCCGGCGCACGATGAAGCGCGGTGGCGGCCGTGAACCCATGGGGCGATCCGGGGAAAAGGAAAGATATAGCCCCGGGGCGACGAGCGCGTCAAGGAACGAGCGCACGCTTCACCTCCTCGCCGACGCCTCGCGCTGCGCGATCAGCCCTGCATCTTGCTTTGCAGGTAGCGCTCCGCGCCGATGTCCTTGACCAGGCTGAACTGGGTTTCCAGCCAGTCGATGTGTTCTTCCTCGTCGTGCAGGATGTCCTTGAACAGGTCGCGGCTGATGTAATCGGCGATGCCCTCGCTGTGCGCGATCGCCGCGCGCAGGTCGACCACGGCGGCCAGCTCCAGATCGAGATCGCCCTGCATGGACTCCAGCACGTTTTCGCCGATGCGCAGCTTGCCCAGGTGTTGCAGGTTCGGCAGGCCATCGAGGAACAGGATGCGCTCGATCAGGTGATCGGCGTGCTTCATCTCCTCGATCGACTCCTTGTATTCGTGCTCGGCCAGCTCGGCGTAGCCCCAGTCCTTGAGCATGCGGTAGTGCAGAAAATACTGGTTGATCGCGGTCAGTTCGTTGTAGAGCACCTTGTTGAGGAACTCGATGACCTTGGCATCACCTTTCACGGCCTTTCTCCCGTCGGCGGACAACGTCGACTATATGAATTCCACGCGGCGGCTGACGAAATGAGAATGGCAATGGTTTGCCTGTGCGCAAGGCACGTCGTATCGGCCGCTGGGCGGCGAAGAGGTGGAACGGAAGGGGTCAGGCGGAGGCAAGCGGGAGCTGGCAAAGCACCTGCGAAACCGCCTGGTCGAGCGTGGCGCGCGCTTCGGATTCGCAGCAGCCGCAGCAATCCGAGCAGCCGGTGCGTGCCTGCAACTCGGCAAACGACTGCACGCCATCGGCCGCTTCACGGCGGATGTCATGATCGGTGACGGCATTGCACAGGCAGATGTACATGGCGCGTATAAGAACGCGAATGCGAATGATTGTCAACAATCAGTGCCGGCTGGCGGCAGAATCCGTTCAGGCCGCCTCGCGACCATCGTCCGGCCCGTTCGGCGGCGTGCCGGCTGCCGGGCGCGGCGGCAACGTGCCCAGCTCGACGCTGAACAGTTCTTCCACCAGTGGCGCGAAATGGCGCAGGGCGCGCTCGTACACCTGCCGCTTGAAGTTGACGACATGCGCGGCCGGATACCAGAAATCCACCCAGCGCCACAGGTCGAACTCCGGCTTGTCGCAGGCATCGAGCTTCAATGCCTCCTCGCCGCCGACCAGCTTGAGCAGGAACCACACCTGCTTCTGGCCGATGCAGGTTGGTCGCTGATGATGGCGCACGTAGCGGTTCGGCAGCCGGTAACGCAACCAGCCGTGGGTGGCCGTGATGACCTCGACATGATGTGCGGCCAGCCCGGTTTCCTCCTCCAGCTCGCGGTACATCGCTTCCAGCGGCGTCTCGTCCGAGCGCATGCCGCCTTGCGGAAACTGCCAGCCGTCACGATTGACCCGGCGCGCCCAGAACAGCCGGCCGTCTGCATTAAGCAGCACGATGCCGACGTTCGGACGGTAGCCATCTACATCAATCATGTCGCCTCCTGGGGTCGTGCGGCGCACTTCGCCACACAAGACCGGATCCAGTAATGTCACCGATTCAACCACAGCGCGTGAAGCAGCGGCAAGCTGCAGACTTGAACCCGCCGGGCTACGCGACTACACTGCCGCGCCCCGCCCGTATCGTTCCGATCCGGCAAGGCGGGTCTCCTCAAGGCTATGTAGCTCAGCTGGTTAGAGCACAGCACTCATAATGCTGGGGTCGGTGGTTCGAGTCCACCCATAGCCACCAAACGCGTCGCGCGTGTTTTTCCCGCCGACGGATCGATTTCCGCGCAGGCGTCCGCCATGCATATCTTCAAAGTGTTTCAGCTTGAGGCAGCGCATCGGCTGCCGAATGTGCCGGAGGGACACAAGTGTGCGCGGCTGCACGGGCATTCGTTCCGGATCGAGCTTCATGTGGCTGGCGAACCCGATCCGCACTTGGGTTGGGTGATGGATTTTGCCGACGTGAAGTCGGCCTTTGCGCCGCTGTACGAGCAACTTGATCACCACTACCTCAACGACATCGAAGGGCTGGAGAATCCGACCAGCGAGATGCTGGCGCGCTGGATCTGGCAACGTCTGCAGCCACGGTTGGCCGGGCTGGACAAGGTAGTGGTGCATGAGACGTGCACGGCCGGGGCCAGCTGCAGTCGCGATAGTTTTTGACGCGGCGCGGCAGTTTTCAGAGAGTCATAACCGATCGTTTTTCATGAATATTTCTTGATCGGCCTGGTTGTTCGCCAAAATATATATTGCACTGCACAAAAAACGTTGCTAAAGTGTCTGCCACTACCCCATCCTCAACGAGGGCAATGCCATGACGCAGCAACTCAACAACCAGCTTTTCGCTTTCACCAAGCAGTTCACCGACAGTGCTTTCAAGGCCCAGTCGCTGGCCCTGAAGGGTCTGGAGACGGTCGCCGCGCTGCAGCTCAAGGCGCTCGAGGAGCAGAGCAAGGTCTCCGCCGAGTTCGTCGCCGAGGCGATGGAAACGCGTGACGCCAACGGCCTGCGCAGCCTGTGGGAGAAGGGCACCAGCCTGAGCCGCGACAACGCCGAACGTGCGGTGGCGGTCTCGCAGGAAGTGCTGGCGATCACCCAGAAGACTGCCGAGTCGCTGAATGCGCTCGTGCAGGAGCAGCGTCAGGCTGCCAACGATGCCGTCGTTGCGCCGGTTGCCGCCAAGAAGGCTGCCGTCAAGTAACAACCGCATCGTCGTGCCGCATGGCGACAGGACGGGGTCGGACTTCGGGTCCGGCCCCGTTCGCATGTGTGCACGCAAGAACGTGCGGTCAAGCAAAAGTGGCGACGAGCCGCGCTCCGCACCGGATTTTCTGTGGACGGGGACACGATGTCGCAGGTCACACGGCTTGTCGCTGCAATCACCGCACTGATATACTTTTGCGGATTGGATTGTGGCCCGTAGCTGTATCGGTGCCGCCTGGTGCAGGCCGCGCGGAGACGCTACATGCTCAATAGTCTTGCCTCTGGTCGACGTCTCGCCTTGCGCATCGTGTTGCTGCAGCTTGCTGTGGCGTTGCTGGCCGGCCTCGCATTTCTGGCGCTGGGGCGTCGTGAAGCGGTGGCTGCCGCGGTTGGTGCAGTACTGGTGGCTCTGGGTACCGCGCTGATGTCGGCGCGATTCTTCAGCGGCATGGGCGGCGCAGGCGTGGCGTTGGGTCGCCTGCTGACGGGCATGTTCCTTAAGTGGATCGTGATCGTCGGGGGGCTGGTCGTGATCCTGTTCCAATACAAGTTGCCGCCACTGGCCGCCATCGCGGGGCTGGTGGCTGCCTACGCGGTTTATCTGTTGGCGTTCAGATTCAAGGGTTGAGACATGGCAAGCGAGTCAGGCGGCCTCACCGAATACATCCAGCATCACCTGACCCACCTCACTCCGCATGCGAGCAAGGGCGGGTTCTGGGCGGTGCACATCGACTCGGTCACCGTGTCGCTGGTACTGGGCGTGCTGTTCTGCCTGTGGTTCTGGCTGAAGGCGCGCAAGGCCACCGCTGGCGTACCGGGTCGTGGTCAGGCGTTCGTCGAGATCATCCTCGAGTTCGTCGATGGCCAGGTCAAGGATGTGTTTCACGGCGATCGTCGCGTGTTGGGTCCGCTGGCGCTGACCGTGTTCCTCTGGGTCTTCCTGATGAATGCGATGGATCTGCTGCCGGTCGACCTGTTGCCGTGGATCACCGAGAAGTTCGGCATCGGTCACTTCCGCGCGGTACCCACGGCCGACATCAACATGACGTTCGCGATGTCGTTGACCGTGTTCGTCCTGATCATCTTCTACAGCTTCAAGGCCAAGGGTGCGGGCGGCTACATGCATGAGCTGTTCACCGCTCCGTTCGGCAAGCACCCCGCGTTGTGGATTCCCAACTTCCTGCTCAACCTCGTCGAACTGGCGTCCAAGCCGGTGAGCCTGGCGATGCGACTGTTCGGCAACATGTACGCCGGCGAGCTGGTGTTCATGCTGATTGCCGGGTTGTTCAGCGCCGGTGCGGGCGTCGCGGGCTGGGCGCTGTACGGTGCGGGCATCATCGGTTACACGGTGTGGGGCATCTTCCACATCCTGATCATTTCGATCCAGGCATTCATCTTCATGGTGCTGACGATCGTGTACATCTCGATGGCGCACGATCACCACTGACTCGCGTACCTCGAAGCATTCGTTTCATCCTTTTGTCCATTTCAGTTTGAATTTCTCAGGAGATCGTCGTGGAACTCATCGCTCACATTGCTCAAGTCCAGTCCTTCACCGCCATTGCACTGGGCCTGATCATCGGCCTCGGCGCGCTTGGTGCCTGTATCGGTATCGGCGTCATGGGTTCGAAGTTCCTCGAAGCCGCTGCCCGTCAGCCTGAGCTGGTGCCGCTGCTGCAGGGCCGCATGTTCCTGCTGGCCGGCCTGATCGACGCCGCGTTCCTGATCGGCGTGGCGCTGGCGATGTACTTCGCCGTGGCGAACCCGCTGCTGTCGAAGCTGGCTGGCGCGTAAGCACTTCCTGGCGACGCCGCGGCGTCGCCGGCTCGGTCCGGGTGTCGTGACATCCGGGCTCGTTTCAACCCGTATTTGCAGGTAACGCAGCGATGGATTTCAACGCGACCTTGATTGGCGAAATGATTTCGTTCGCCATCCTGATCTGGTTCTGCGTCCACTTCATCTGGCCGCATATCAACAAGGCCATTGAAGAGCGCCAGGTAAAGATCGCCGAAGGCCTGAACGCCGCCGAGCGCGCCCATGCCGAGCTGAAAAGCGCGGACGTGAAGGTGGCCGGCGAGATCAAGCAGGCCCGGCTGCAGGCTTCGGAGATCATCGACAAGGCCCAGCAGCAGGCCAACCAGATCATCGAGAAGGCCCGTGGCGAAGCGGTCAGCGAGATCAACCGGCTGAAGGCGGCGGCGCAGGACGACATTGCCTCGATGGCGCAGCGCGCGCGTGACCAGCTGCGCGAGCAGGTCGGCGCGCTGGCGGTGCAGGGCGCCAGCAAGATCGTGCAGCGCGAAGTCGATGCCTCGACACACAAGGCGCTGCTCGACCAGCTCGCGGCCGAGATCTGATCGATGGCCCAGGCAATCACTCTCGCTCGTCCGTACGCGCGCGCCGCGTTCGAAGTGGCGCATGCCGCCGGTACGCTGGATGCATGGTCTCAGTCGCTGGCTTTCGCCGCGGCGGTGGCAAACGATCCGTGCGTGGCCGGCCTCGGCAGCGATCCACGGGTATTGCCGGCGCAACTGGTGGCCTTGCATCTGCCCTCGGGTGTCGCCGCCGATGCGCCGTTCGGGCAGTTCCTTGCCGAGATGGCCGAGCAGCGCCGCATGGCGCTGCTGCCGGAAGTGGCTGAACTGTATGAGGCGTTCAAGCGCGAGTCCGAGTCGCAGCTGCTGGTCAAGGTGACCAGCGCTATGACCCTGGACGCGGCGCAGGCCGAGCAGCTCAAGGCATCGCTGAAGCGCCGCTTCAAGCGCGAGATCGAACTGGACACCCGGGTCGATGCGTCGCTGCTGGCCGGCGCGGTAATCGATACCGGCACGGAAGTGATCGACGGTTCGGCGCGCGGACGTCTCGCGCAGCTGGCCAGCGCATTGGCACATTAGTTTCACGCGAAGTCCATTTCGCGAAGAGCAAGACCGGCCGTCCAGGCCGGACAATTTGGTTTTACGCGAAGTCCTTTCGCGAAGAGCAAAAACCGGCCATCCATGGCCGGACTCTTCAGAGAAGAATTTAATTTCCAGGATAGATGACCATGTCCAGCACCACACTGAATCCGTCCGAGATCAGCGAACTGATCAAGAGCCGCATCGAGCAGTTCAAGCTTGGTGCCGAAGCGCGTAACGAGGGCACGATCATCAGCGTGTCCGACGGCATCGTGCGCATCCACGGCCTGGCCGATGTGATGCAAGGCGAAATGATCGAGCTGCCGGGCAACGCGTTTGCGCTGGCGCTGAACCTGGAGCGCGACTCGGTCGGCGCCGTGGTGCTCGGTGAATACCAGCACCTGCGCGAAGGCGACACCGCCAAGACCACCGGCCGCATTCTCGAAGTGCCGGTCGGCCCGGAAATGCTCGGCCGCGTCGTTGATGCGCTGGGCAATCCGATCGACGGCAAGGGTCCGATCAATGCCAAGCTCCACGCCGAGGTCGAGAAAGTCGCGCCGGGCGTGATCTGGCGCAAGTCGGTCGACCAGCCGCTGCAGACTGGCTACAAGTCGGTCGACGCGATGATTCCGGTCGGCCGCGGCCAGCGCGAGCTGATCATCGGCGACCGCCAGACCGGCAAGACCGCGCTGGCGATCGACGCGATCATCGCGCAGAAGGATTCGGGCGTTAAGTGCATCTACGTCGCCATCGGCCAGAAGCGTTCGTCGGTGGCCAACGTGGTGCGCAAGCTGGAAGCGCACGGCGCGATGGCGCACACCATCGTGGTGGTGGCCTCGGCGTCGGAGTCGGCCGCGCTGCAATATGTGGCCCCGTATTCGGGTTGCGCAATGGGCGAGTACTTCCGCGATCGCGGCGAAGACGCGCTGATCGTGTACGACGATCTTTCCAAGCAGGCGGTGGCGTATCGCCAGATCTCGCTGCTGCTGAAGCGTCCGCCGGGCCGCGAAGCGTATCCGGGCGACGTGTTCTATCTCCACAGCCGTCTGCTCGAGCGTGCCTCGCGTGTGTCCGAGGAGTACGTCGAGAAGTTCACCAACGGTGAAGTGAAGGGCAAGACCGGTTCGCTGACGGCGCTGCCGATCATCGAAACCCAGGGTGGCGACGTGTCGGCCTTCGTGCCGACCAACGTGATCTCGATCACCGACGGCCAGATCTTCCTGGAAACCGACCTGTTCAACGCCGGCATCCGGCCCGCCGTGAACGCCGGTGTCTCGGTGTCCCGCGTCGGCGGTGCCGCGCAGACCAAGATCGTCAAGAAGCTGTCCGGCGGCGTGAAGCTGGCGCTGGCCCAGTACCGCGAGCTGGCCGCGTTCGCGCAGTTCGCCTCGGACCTGGACCCGGCCACCCGCGCCCAGCTGGACCGCGGTCAGCGCGTCGTGGAGCTGATGAAGCAGGGCCAGTACGCGCCGCTGTCGATCGTTGAGCTGGCGCTGTCGGTGTATGCCGCGGAGAAGGGCTATCTCGACGACCTGCCGGTGAACAAGGTGCTGGCGTTCGAGAAGGGCCTGCACGCGTTCATGCACCAGAACCATGCCGACCTGATGACGACCATCGTCGCCACCGGCAACTGGGACAAGGACATCGAGGCCACCTTCAAGACTTCGCTGGACGAGTACAAGAAAACCGGTAGTTGGTGAGAAGCTGGGAATCGAGAATTGAGAATCGGGAATCGTAAAAGCCAAAAACCGGCGCGCACCCCGCTCTAACCATTCCCGATTCCCCACTCCCCATTCCCACAGCGAGCACAGCGAGCGAGTACCAAATGGCAAGCGGACGCGAAATCAAAACCAAGATCAAGAGCACGCAGAACATGCGCAAGGTGACGCGCGCGCTCGAAATGGTCTCTGCCGCGAAGATCCGCAAGGCGCAGGACCTGATGAAGGCCTCGCGTCCGTATGCCCGTTCGATGCGCAAGGTGATCGCGCACGTGGCTCAGGCCAGCACCGACTTCAGCCATCCGTTCCTGGTCCAGCGCGACAACGTTGCACGGGTCGGCTACATCGTGGTGTCGACCGATCGCGGCCTGTGCGGCGGCCTCAACTCCAACCTGTTCCGCCGCCTGCTGCCGGCGATCGCCGAGTGGCAGAAGCAGGGCGTGCAGGTCGACGTGGTGGCGATCGGGCAGAAGGCGGTGGCGTTCTTCCGCCGCATCAAGGGCGTCAACCTGGTCGGCAGCGTCACCCATCTGGGCGAGAAGCCCAAGCTGGAGCAGTTGGTTGGCGTGATCAAGGTGATGATGGACGCCTATACGGCCAACGCACTGGATCGCGTGTTCCTGGCCTACAACGATTTCGTCAACACGATGACGCAGAAGCCGACCATCGACGCGCTGCTGCCCTTGCCGATGGTGGCGGCGGAGATGCAAGCGCACCAGGCGGCGGGCGAGTCGGCCTATGCCGGCGTCAAGCTGGAAGCGAGCCACGACTGGGACTACATCTACGAGCCCGATGCGCAGGCCGTGCTGGAGCATGTGCTGGGCCGCTACATCGAATCGGTGGTGTACCAGGCGACGCTGGAAAGCCTGGCCAGCGAACACGCGGCGCGCATGGTGGCGATGAAGAGTGCGTCGGACAACGCGAACAAGGTGATCGACGAGCTGACGCTGGTCTACAACAAGGCGCGTCAGGCTGCGATCACGCAGGAAATTTCCGAGATCGTGGGAGGAGCGGCTGCGGTGTAACCGCGACTGCTCTCGAAAAAGTCATGGCGACGCGAAGCGGCGCCGCAATAAACCTAAAGAGATTCATCCGGAGCTATCAGCATGAGCCAGGGCAAAGTTGTTCAGATCATCGGCGCGGTCGTCGACGTGGAATTTCCGCGCGACCAGGTGCCGCAGGTGTATGACGCACTGAAAATCGACGGCACCGACATCACGCTCGAAGTACAGCAGCAGCTCGGCGACGGCATCGTGCGCACGATCGCGCTGGGTTCCACCGAAGGCCTGAAGCGTGGCCTCGATGCGCGCAACACCGGCGAAGGCATCAAGGTGCCGGTCGGCAAGCAGACGCTCGGCCGCATCATGGACGTGCTCGGCAACCCGATCGACGAGGCTGGTCCGATCGGCGAGCAGGAGCAGTGGGTGATTCACCGCGAAGCGCCGAGCTACGACGATCAGGCCGCGGCCACCGACCTGCTGGAGACCGGCATCAAGGTGATCGACCTGGTCTGCCCGTTCGCCAAGGGCGGCAAGGTCGGCCTGTTCGGCGGTGCCGGCGTCGGCAAGACCGTCAACATGATGGAATTGATCAACAACATCGCCAAGGCGCACTCGGGTCTGTCCGTGTTCGCCGGCGTGGGCGAGCGTACCCGCGAGGGCAACGACTTCTACCACGAGATGAAAGATTCCAACGTGCTCGACAAGGTCGCGATGGTCTACGGCCAGATGAACGAGCCGCCGGGCAACCGCCTGCGCGTGGCGCTGACCGGCCTGACCATGGCCGAGTACTTCCGCGACGAGAAGGACGAGCACGGCAAGGGCAAGGACGTGCTGCTGTTCGTCGACAATATCTACCGCTACACGCTGGCCGGCACGGAAGTGTCCGCACTGCTCGGCCGCATGCCGTCCGCGGTGGGTTACCAGCCGACCCTGGCCGAGGAAATGGGCGTGCTGCAGGAGCGCATCACCTCGACCAAGACCGGCTCGATCACCTCGATCCAGGCCGTCTACGTGCCCGCGGATGACTACACCGATCCGTCGCCGGCGACCACCTTCGTGCATCTGGATTCCACCGTGGCGCTGTCGCGCGACATCGCCAGCCTGGGCATCTACCCGGCGGTGGATCCGCTGGCCTCGACCAGCCGCCAGCTCGATCCGCTGGTGATCGGCCAGGAGCACTACGACGTCGCCCGCAAGGTGCAGGGCACGCTGCAGCGTTACAAGGAACTGAAGGACATCATCGCGATCCTCGGCATGGACGAGCTGTCCGAGGAAGACAAGCAGTCGGTGACGCGCGCGCGCAAGATCGAGCGCTTCTTCTCGCAGCCGTTCCACGTGGCCGAAGTGTTCACCGGTTCGCCGGGCAAGTACGTGCCGCTGAAGGAAACCATCCGCGGCTTCAAGATGATCATCGACGGCGACGTCGACCACCTGCCGGAGCAGGCGTTCTACATGGTCGGCACGATCGACGAAGCGATCAAGAAGGCCGAGGAAATGGGCGCCAAGAAGGCGGCCTGAGTCGGTACAAGCGGGAACGGGAAACAGGGAACGGGGAACAAAAGCAAAGTTGCCTCGGCGCCCGCGCTCTTGATCTCCCCGTTCCCTGTTCCCCGTTCCCCGTTCCCGTCGAGCACAGCGAGACACTGAAATGACCAACACCATTCGCGTCGACATCGTCAGTGCCGAAGCCGAGATCTTCTCCGGCGACGCGACGATGGTCGTCGCCACCGGCGAGCTGGGCGAGCTGGGCATCACGCCCCGCCACGCGCCGCTGATCACGCGCCTCAAGCCCGGCCACGTCGACGTGTTGCTGGCCGGCGGCGAGCGCCAGCAGTTCTGGGTTTCCGGCGGCATCCTGGAAGTGCAGCCGCAGGTCGTCACCGTGCTGGCCGACACCGCCGCGCGCGCCACCGATCTGGACGAAGCTTCCGCCCAGCGCGCCAAGAAGGAAGCCGAGGACGCCCTGGCCAACCGCACCGACGCGATGGAGCTTGCCGAGGCGCAGGCCAAGCTGGTCGAGGCAATGACGCAGTTGCAGGCGCTCGAGCGGCTGCGCAAGAACCTCAAGCACTGAACAGGTTCCTCCGCGCGACAACCGATGGAAACCGATGCCGGCCGCGTGCCGGCATTTTCGTGTCAGCATGGCCGTCCAGCCTGAGCTGCGTGTTCCGCTTCGTCGAATGTGGCGCCGGCCGCCGCCAGTTTTCCTCGCCTGCGCATGGCACGTGACGCCACGCCCACATCCACGAAGCTAGAATTTTTGGCGATCATCGAGGATCGCCGTCGAGGATCGCCGTCGAGGATCGCCCATGACATTCGCCTATCGTCGCCATTTCGCCTGGCTGCTCGCCATCGTGGTGCTGCTGGTGCTGGCACGACTGGCGCTGCCGTATCTGGTCAAGGACTATCTCAACCGGCACATGGACCGGATGGGCGACTACCACGGCCAGCTCGACGACGTCGGCATCCACTTGTGGCGCGGCGCGTACAGCATCGAAGGGCTGCGCGTGGTCAAGGCAAGCGACAAGGTGCCGGTGCCGTTGTTCGCCGCCGGGCACACCGACATCGCGGTGAGTTGGAGCGCGCTGAGCCATGGTCGCTTGCGCGGCAAGGTGGAATTCACCCACGCGGCGCTGAATTTCGTCGACGGTGGCGATGCTGGCGGCGGCCAGTCCGGCAAGGGCGTGAACTGGCGCGCGCAACTGCAGATGATGGTGCCGATGCGGGTGGACGAGGTGATCGTGCACGACAGCACGGTGACTTTTCACAACTTCGTGTCGCGGCCGCGGGTTGACCTGAAGATGACCGACGTCGAGGGCACGGTCACCAATCTCACCAATGCCGATCGACGTGAGGGCCGTCGGGTGGCCACCGTCGAGGCCACGGCAAAGGTGCTCCGGGATGCGCCGCTGCAGGTCAAGGCCAGCGTCGACCCGTTGGAGAGAAGCGGCGATTTCGCCATCGAATTGCGCGTCACAGGCATCCGGCTGACGCGGCTCAACGATCTCGCGCGCGCGTACGCCGGTCTCGATTTCGCGGGAGGCAACGGCGACTTCGTGATGCAGCTCGAAGCGCGCAATGGCCAGCTCGAAGGCTATGCCAAGCCGCTACTGCACGGTGTGCAGATCTTCAGCTGGAAGCAGGATGTCGAGCAGGATCGCAAGAACCCGTTGCGCCTCGCGTGGGAGGCCGTGGCACAGGGCGTGACCTCGCTGTTCAAGAACCACGAGCATGATCAGTTCGCCACCCGGGTGCCCATCAGCGGGCGTATCGACGACAAGCGACTGGGTACCTGGGGCGCGATCATCGGGGTGTTGCACAACGCCTTCGTCAAGGCCTATACGCCGCAGCTCGAACACCTCGAACCGACCCCGAAACCGGGCGCTGAAAAGTGACGCGCCGGCCGCTGTCGACGTCGCTGGTATCCTGAGACTTTGAACCGTCAGGTGAACCGATGGCTACACCGCCGCTGCACGTCATAGTCCTGGCCGCCGGCGCCGGCACGCGGATGAAATCCGCGCGTCCGAAGGTACTGATGCCGCTGGCCGGCCGTCCCCTGCTGGCGCACGTGGTCGATGCCGCGCGCGCGCTGCAGCCGGCGGAAATCCACATCGTTCACGGTCACTGCGGCGAACAGGTGCAGGCTGCCTTCGCCGATCAACCCGACCTGCGCTGGGCCCTGCAGGCCGAGCGTCTCGGCACCGGGCATGCCGTGGAACAGGCGCTGGTCGACGTGCCCGACGGCGCGCGCGTGCTGATCCTGTACGGCGACGTGCCGCTGACCCGTGTCGCCACGCTGCAGCAACTGGTCGACGCGGAGGGCGGCTTCACCTTGTTGACCACCCGGCTCGCCGATCCACATGGCTATGGCCGCGTGCTGTGCGACGGCACCGGCCGCGTGCGTGCGGTGGTCGAGGAGAAGGACGCCGACGCGGATCAGCGGGCGGTCAACCTGGTCAATACCGGCATCCTGCTCGCCGACGCGCAGGCTCTGCGCGGCTGGATCGACCGGCTCGAGTGCAACAATGCGCAGGGCGAGTACTACCTCACCGACATCTTTCACATGGCCGCCGCGGAAAACCGTCCGGCCCTCAGCGTCGAATGTGCCGACCCGGTCGAGGCCGCCGGCGCCAACAACCCGCTGCAGCTGACCGAGCTGGAAGCGGCGTATCGACGGCGCGCCGCCCACGCGCTGCTGTTCGACGGCGTGCGACTGGCCGACCCTGCGCGCCTGGACGTGCGCGGCACGGTCGAGGCGGGTCGTGATGTCGAGCTCGACATCGACGTGATCCTGGAAGGTCGCGTGGTGCTCGGCGACGACGTGCGCATCGGCGCGTTCACCCGCGTGAAAGACGTGCAGCTGGCCGCCGGCACCGTGGTGCTGTCGCACTGCGACCTGGACGGCGTGGTGACCCGCGGCCCCTGCACGATCGGCCCGTTCGCGCGGTTGCGCCCCGGCACCGAACTCGATGCCGGCGTGCACGTGGGCAACTTCGTCGAGACCAAGAAAACCCGCATCGGCGAGGGCAGCAAGGCGAACCACCTCACCTATCTCGGTGATACGGTGGTCGGCCGCGGGGTCAACATCGGTGCCGGCACCATCACCTGCAACTACGACGGCGTGAACAAGTTCGCGACCCACATCGGCGACGGCGCCTTCATCGGTTCCAACAGTGCGCTGGTGGCACCGGTGACGATCGGCGCGCAGGCCACCATCGGCGCCGGCTCGGTGATCACCCGCGACGCGCCGGACGGCGAACTCACCCTGGCGCGCGGCAGGCAGCAGACATTCGAGGGTTGGAAGCGGCCGGTCAGGAAATAGCTGCTGGCCCGAGTCCTTGCAATCGGGCTACGATCGTCGGAGGCCCGCGTGTTCGCGCCGCGGCATCGGTCAATGAGACAGGGAGAGCTTTCGATGCAGCTTCGAAACATGGCGGCGAGCGTCGTCGTTGCACTGGCGCTGCAGGGCTGCGCCGGCACCCCGGCGGTGATCGACCGGGCGCAGCAGCAGTCTTTGCAGTCACTGCAGTTGTTCGGTCCGGATGGCGGTCCCCGTTTCACGTTCGATCTGGCTTGTACCAGCGAAGATGCCAGCTGTGCCACCGTCGAACGCACCTTTTCCGGCTGGGCGCAGGATCGGCATATCGACATGCGCTCGGTTGAATCCGACGATGCCTCGCTTCGGCCCGGTCATCCATCGACCCCACAGGTGGCAACCGCGCCTTATCGTCTGGCGGTGCATTTCGCCCCGCTGGTGATTGCCAGCTTCAACAAGATCAATGTGAATGGAAGCTCGTTGAGTGGCGATTACAAGCCGCCCAAGGTCGGCTATACCGCGACCTTGTACGTGTTTGATGCCGGCACCGGCAAGCTGGTGCAACAGGTTCCCTTTCACGAACAGCGCACCGCGGATTTCAAGGCGGATGCAGGTGGCTACCTTCGCGCCGAGGTGAAGAACTTCATCGCCAGCCTGGACCCCACGTACCAGCGAAATTGAGTTCGGGGTGCCGCCATGGGTCGCGGCGAGCGTTGCGGATGAGGGTGCTTGCGGAAGTCGGCCTGTGCTGCGCAGCGGCGATCTGTCCCGTCGAGACCAACGGGTTGTGATTTGCCGCCTTGGACAAGGCCGCCTGCCGGAGCCAGGCCCCAGCCGATGTGATCAGGTGTAACGCCAGCCATCGATCTCCACCAGCAACTCGCTGCGGCAGATGTCGCCGTGCAACAGCAGCACCGGCACGCCGGGCAGGCGATGTTGCAGGAAGTCGCGTACGCGTGGGGCGTCGGCGGCGTGGCGCACGTAGGTTTTCAGGGGCGAGTGGGTATCGAAGCCCGCGGTCAGCCCGGCGCTGGCCAACAGGGCTTCGAGGTTGATCAGGGTCTCTTCGAGCTGGGCATCGAGGTCGTCGTGATGGGCCGAGGCATGGCCGACCACGGCGGCGGTGCCGGAGATGGCCAGCGCGTCCCGCCCTGGCAGGCCCATCGCGCGTGCGAAACTCGGCGGAGTGCGGCCGTACTGGCGTGGATAGCGCCACGCGCTGACCTGGCGCGGGTTCTCCACCCGCTGGCCGGGTTGGTCGCAGGCCAGCAGGTAGACCTGCATTCGATGTTCGTCGCCGTGATGGCCGATCGCGGTAGCCGCCGGGAACCCTTCGGCGAAGAAATCGCCCATGCCGGCGGCGCGACCGTCGCAGAAATGCTTGTAGCGTTCCGCATCGCCTTCGCCGCGATTGATAGCGCCGAGGTAGTTCCAGATGCGCAGCACGTGTTGCATGTCGCGCGCCGTCACGAAGCGGTGCAACTGCTCGTAGGCGAGCCGGGCGGTGGCGCTGGGACCGCCGTGTTCGCGCTCGTCAAGGTCGATCGCCGCGAACAGCCAGCCGCCGCCGGACGACCATTGCAGAGCACCCTGCGTACCGCAGTTCACCGGCGCATCGACTTGCCAGACTTCCATTGGCACGGGTGCATCGAAGCTTTCCAGGGCCACCTGCAGGAAGCGCGGGTCATCGGCCGCCGGGTTGCCGCGGCCGAAACCGAACACGGCCAGCGTGCCGGTTTCTGCAAGCGCGCCGGCCGCGGTGCCGGTGCGGTAGGACACCCGCGGCGCGCGGCGCGGCAGCGGGTCGAACTGCGTGTTTTCACATCCCTGAATCATTGCGTGCAACCGAGAACGACAAGGGCGCTATGTTACACTCCGCGCCCACTGCCACCGGGGGGAGGCAATGAATCACGAGTACGGAATCGAGCATGGCGGAACAGACAGCGGCGCAGCACGAATTGGCCATCCTGGTCGTGGAATGCCTCAATCTCGAAACCGTCACCCCGGAGCAGATCGACCCCGACGCACCGTTGTTCGGCGGCGACCTGGGGCTGGATTCGATCGACGCGCTGGAAATCGCGCTGGCCGTGTCCAAGCGCTATGGTTTCCAGTTGCGTTCGGACAACCCGGACAACCGGCAGATCTTCACCAGCCTGCGCACGCTGTCCGCGCATGTTGAACAGAATCGCGCCGGCTGAAGCCGGGGAAACCCTGGCGCCCATGCTTCGTCCTGTGCTCACGCGGCATTCCGCTGTCGGTGGCAGGCTCACGGTTTCGGCGGAGTCCACGCGGATCCCGGCATGACGTCCCACTCACCTGCAAACGCGCCAGGGCATCACGCGCTGCTGTTGTTGCTGGCGGCCTATCCGGTGCTGGCACTGGCCGGTGCGATCTCCCATCGCCAGGTCTTCGCCCTGCTGGCGCTGGCCGTGTTGCTGACCCTGCCGATGCTGCCGCGTCTGCGTACCCGCCGGCTCGTGCCCTGGCTCGGTTGGCTGGCGATGCTCGCCGCCTTGCTCGGCGTGTGGCTGAACGGCCTGGCCGATTTGGTGCTGGAGGCGGTGCCGGTGTTGATCAGCGCGGTGCTGGCCTGGGGTTTCGGCCATACGCTGGTCACGGACGAGCCGCTGGTGGCGCGATTCATCGTCGCGATCGAAGGCGTCGCCCGGTTGCGCCAGCCCGGTGTCGCCCGCTACGCGCGACAGGTCACCGCGTTCTGGGCGATCCTGCTGGGCACGCAGGCGCTGCTGCTGGCGGTCTTGTGGCTGGGCGCCAATCGCAGTGGCTTGCTGGCGCGCGTCGGGTGGGCCGCACCGTGGCCGATACCCGAGCGCTGGGCCGCGATCTGGCTGCACGTGGGTTGTTACGCCGTGCTCGGTGCCGCGTTCCTGCTGGAATATGGCTATCGTCGCTGGCGGCTGCGCCATCTCGATCACCTCGCCTTGCCCGTCATGCTGAAGCAGATGGCGTTGTGCTGGCCGCGATTGCGGCAAGGCAAAGGGGCGGCAACGCCATGAGCAGTCCCGTGTTCGAGCGGAGCGTGCGCATTGCCGCCAGCCATCCGGCGTTGCCCGGTCATTTCCCCGGGCAGCCGCTGGTGCCCGGCGTGATCCTGCTGGAGCAGGTGGCGCTGGCCCTGCGTGCATGGCGTGACCAGCGGCTGGGCCGCGTGCTGGAAGCGAAGTTCGTGGCGCCGCTGTTGCCGGAGCAGACCGCGCGGCTGCAGCTGACGGAAATGATCCCGGGCGGCGCGCGGTTGCGCTTCGAGATCCGCTGCGATGACGTGCTGCTGGCGCGCGGCGTGGTCGAGGGCGCGGCATGAGCACGAACGAGCATTGGCAAAGCCGGCCCGAGGGCGGCGGGCGTTTCGCGCTCTGGCTGATCCTCAACATCGCGCTGCACGGCGGGCGTCCGCTGGGCCGGCTGTTGCTGTATCCGATCACGCTGTATTTCTACCTGCGCCGCGCACCCGAGCGGCTGGCCTCGAAGCAGTATCTGCAACGCGTGTTCGGGCGTCCGGCCACGGCGTGGCAGGTGATGAAACACATCCACTGTTTCGCTGCCACCTGCCTGGACCGGATCTTCCTGCTGGCCCACGGCGAAAAGCCGTTCAAGATCGAAGCACAAGGCCTGGACTTGCTGGAACGGCGCATCGCGGAAGGCCGCGGCGTGCTGCTGTTCGGCTCGCACCAGGGCAGTTTCGAGGCATTGCGCGCACTGCATACGCGCCGGCCCGACCTGTCGATGCGTGTGGTGCTGGACAAGCAGAAAACACCGGCGATGACCTCGCTGCTCGAAGCGCTGGCACCGGACGTGGGGGCCAGCGTGATCGACGCGACGCAGGATGGCGCCTCGATCGTGCTGGCGATGTCCGAGGCCTGCCAGGCTGGCGCGGTGGTTGCGATGCTGGCCGATCGCGGCCGCGGCCATGAGGTATTGCGGCGCGTCGAGCTGCTCGGTTCGCCGGCGCCGTTTCCGGTCAGTCCGTGGTTGCTGGCGCATACCCTGCAGGCGCCAGTGGTACTGTGTTTCGGGCTGTACCTGGGCGGCAACCGCTACCGCCTGATCTTCGAAGACTTCAGCGAGCGCGTGACCGTGCCGCGGCAGCAGCGCGGGCCCACCCTGGACGCACTGATCAGCCGCTACGCGCAGCGGCTGGAACACTACATGCACGTGGCTCCCTACAACTGGTTCAATTTCTATGATTTCTGGCAAGACGCGCCTGCTGTTGCTGAGTCTGACCCTGCCACTGTGGGCGAGCGCCTCGGCGTCTGAGCCGGCGGCGCCGTCCTCGGCACACGCCCTGATGGCCGCGCTGGGTCATCCGGCGCCGGCGCATACCGCGTTTGCCGAAGCGCGCTTCATGCAGGTGCTGGATCGTCCCCTGGTGGTGTCTGGCGAACTCTCGTGGCTCGGTGGCGACACGTTGCAGCGTCGGGTCGACAAGCCGCAGGCGGAGACCGCCACCATCGCCGATGGCGAGGTCACCCAGGAACGCGCCGGCAAGCGCCCGCGTCACTTCTCGCTGAAACGCGCGCCGCAGCTGCAGGTGTTGCTGGACAGTTTCGTGGCCTTGCTCAGCGGCGATACCGGCCGCCTGCGGCAGGCGTTCGAGATCCGCCAGACCGGCGACATCGACGGCGCCTGGACGCTGATGCTGACGCCGCTGGATGCGCGCGTGGCCAAGACCATCGCCAGCATTACCGTCGAAGGCCACGCCAGGGAATCGCGTTGCATGGTCATGCAGGAAGCCGATGGTGACTTCACCGTCGACCTGCTCGGTGCGCTGGCCAGCCGGATGCCGGCCGAGCCCACGCGCGAGGCGCTGCAGATGCTGTGCCGGGACGCGCACTGAGCATGCGTGGGCGTTCACGGGGGATCCTGCTGGTGCTGTGGTTGCTGGCGCTGGCCGGACTCGGCTGGATGGTCGGCCAGCGCTTGAAAATCAGCACCGACCTGCGCAGTTTCATGCCGGCGCCGACCACGCCCGACCAGCGCCTGCTGATGGAGCAGGTCGGCGACGGACCGGGCTCGCGTCTGCTGCTGTTGTCGATCAGCGGGGCGCCCGACAGACAACTGGCCGCGTTGAGCCAGGGCCTGGTGACCGCACTGAAACACGACAAGCGCTACAGCCAGGTCATCAACGGCAATTTCGACCTGGGCGCGCTGGACGCCAGCCTGCTGCCCTATCGCTACCTGCTGTCGCCGACGCTGGACACGCAGCCGCTGGACGAGGCGTACCTGTCCGACCAGCTGCAACAGCGGCTGGACGACCTGTCCTCGCCGGCGGCGAGTTTGCTCAAAGGCCTGTTGCCGCGCGATCCCACCCTGGAGACGCTGAAGCTGGCCGAATTGTGGGCGCCGGCGAAATCGCCCGAAGTGCGCGAGGGCACATGGTTTTCGCCGCAGGACGAAGCGTTGTTGCTGGTGCAGACGGTCGCGGCCGGTTTCGATCCGGGCGCGCAGCAGCAGGCGATCGACGGCATCCGGCAGGCCTTCCATGCGCTGCCGGGCAGCGCCGGCGCGAAGCTCGAACTGAGCGGGCCGGGCTATTTCAGTGTGGTGATCGGCGCGCAGACACGGCACCAGGCCGACTGGATCGGGCGCGTTTCCACCATCGGTTTCATCGCCTTGTTGCTGCTGGCGTATCGCAGCTTCAGTTCGCTGCTGTTGTCGGCCTTGCCGATCGCCAGCGCCGGGCTGGCCGGCATTGCGGCGCTGACTGTCGCGTTCCCCGACGTGCATGGCCTGACCCTGGCGTTCGGCTTCACCCTGCTCGGGGTGGCGCAGGAGTACCCGATCCGCGTGCTCAGTCACCGTCGCGCCGGCGAGGATGCGGTGCAGAGCGTGCGCGCGCTGTGGCCGCTGCTGCTTACCGCGATCGCCTCGGCCTGCATCGCGTACCTGGCCTTCTACGCGTCCGGCGTGAACGGGCTGAAGCAACTCGCCGTGTTCACCATCGTCGGTCTGCTGGTGGCAGGTTTCAGCACGCGGTATCTGCTGCCGCACCTGTTGCCGCGGCGCGTGCGCGACGTGGCCGACATGCGCTGGCTGATGCGTGCGCGCCATTTCGTCGACCGGCTGCCGCGGCCGCGCTGGATTCCCGTGATGGTGGCCGCGGCGATCGTGGTGATGCTGGCGCTCGCGCCCGGTCCGTTCTGGCAGAACAATCTCGCCGCGCTGACGCCGCTGCCGCAGGACATGCTGCTGCACGATGCGCGCCTGCGCGAGGCACTGGGCGCACCGGACGTACGCTATCTGCTGATCCTGCAGGCGCCGACCGAGCAGGGCGTGCTGGCGCTGTCGGAAACGCTGCAGCCGAAGGTCGACGCCCTGGTGGCGAAGCACGCGGTCGATGCGCTGGACCTGCCCTCGCGCTATCTGCCGACGGTGGCGCTGCAGCTTGCGCGACAGCGGAAGCTGCCGGATCAGCCGACCTTGCAGCACGCCCTGGACGAAGCGCTGCGGGGCATGCCGTTTCGCGCCGACCTGTTCCAGCCGTTTCTCGACGACGTGACCGCCGCGCGCCGGTTGCCACCACTGACGCCGGAGCGCTACGCGCAGTCGCCATTGGGCCAGCGCTTGGCCGCCACGCTGGTGCAGCGCGACGGGCACTGGCTGGGGCTGGGCACGGTCAGCGGCGTGCACGACGTCGCGGCATTGCAGGCATTGGGCGAAAACAGCAACGGCACGGTCAGGCTGCTCGATCTGAAGGCGGCCTCCGAATCGCTGGTGGTCGACTACCGCACGCGCATCCTGCAGGCGCTGCTGGCCGCGGCGGTGCTGCTGGTGCTGACCATCAGCTTCGCGTTGCGCAGCGTGCGGCGCGCCTGGCACGTGCTGGCGCCGATGACGCTGGCCACCTTCCTGGTGCTGGCGGTCGAACGGGCGGCCGGCATCGAGGTCTCGCTGTTCCACCTGGTGGCGCTGATCCTCGCCGGTGGCCTCGGCCTGCATTACGCGCTGTTTTTCGAGCGCGACACCGGCGATCCGGCCGAGCAGCGGCGCACCCTGCATGCCACCATCGTCTGCGTGCTGTCCGCGTTGCTGGTGTTCGGCATGCTGGCGTGGGCGAGCATTCCGGTGCTTCGCGCGATCGGGCTCACCGTGAGTCTCGGCGTGGCATTCCATTTCTGTCTCTCGATCCTGATGGCGCCGCATGCGCATGTTGCCGAAGACTGACTGGGCCCACCTGATCCCGCACGCCGGCGCGATGTGCCTGCTCGATGCGGTGCAGGCGTGGGACGACCAGGCCATCCACGCGACCAGCGAAGGGCATGCACGCGCGGACAATCCGCTGCGCGGCCCGCACGGCCTGCACGCCGTGCACCTGGCCGAATACGGTGCGCAGGCGATGGCCGTGCACGGCGCCTTGCTGGCCCGCTCGCGCGGCAACAGCGCGGTGCGCGCCGGCATGCTGGTCAGCCTGCGCGAGGTGCAGCTGTTTGCGGAATTCGTCGACCAGCTGGATGGACGTCTGGACGTCCATGCCGAATGTCTTTACGCCAGCGAAGGCGGCGCGCAATATGCGTTCCGGGTCGAACATCGCGGCCGCCTGCTCGCCAACGGACGTGCCGCGGTGATTCATCCGTCGGCGGATCGTTGACCGGGCGATACGCGGCAGCGACGGCCACGATACCCGCAAACGAACAAGGCACCGCGTCGCCGCGGTGCCTTGTTCGTTTGCAACGTGGAGAAACCTCAGTCGACGCCGAAATCGAAAGCCTTGGCGGCTGCGGCGTTCTGCGCGAAGTAGGTCCAGAAGCCGTAGCCTGCCGGCATCTGCGCCAGCACCAGGTAGGCGTATTCTTCGCCGGCCTGCAGCGGCTTGGCCGGCTTGATGCTGTAGTTGCCGTTGCCGAGATCGGTGGTGGTGACTTCGACTTCGCGATCGGTGGTGCTGCCGCTGAAAACCACGTAGCGCGCGTCGCGGTCCTTGTGCTGGCCGAGGTGGACCAGTCGCACCGTCAACGGATCGATGTCGGTGGTGAACGCCGGTGTCGTGGAGGTGCGCAGCGGCGCGTGATGGTTCTTGATGAACATGAAGGTTTCCGGACCGCCGGTGTGGAACGGGATCCACGCCTTGCGATTGGACAGTTCGGCGGTCACCCGCACCGGCGTCATCGCGCTGGCGTGGCCGCCGGCATCGACAAAGCGGAACTCCCCGCCACCGGCGTGGCCGGCCTGGCTGCCGCCGTCATTGCCGGCGTGCACGGTGCCGGAGGCCTGGATCATCTTGCTGATAAGCGCGGACGACACGCCAGCGTGCTTGAGGTGGGACAGCGCTTTCGGGCTGGTGTCGAAGTGGTTCGGCGAGGCGTCGATCTTGGCGCTGATGATCTGCTGGTCCAGGCCCAGTTTGACCATCTCCACCACGGCCTTGTTGTCGAGCGTGTCGCCGGCAAAAGCGGGCATGGCCAGAGCGAGCAGCAATACGGCAATCAGAATACGCATGAAACAGTTCCCTTGTTGGATGTGTCCACGGAGTATGTCATATCGCCGCGAAGCCTCGCGGGCCTGGGCATCAAGGTGTGACGAACAGCGCAGGTTGCCCCGTTGCAGCCACCAGATCCTCGCGGCCCTCGCGCAAGCCTTCGCCGCCATCGAGCACGGCACGCTCGACGATGCTCGCCGCCAGACCCTGCAGCAGCCGCACGTTTTCATGCAGGCGGACGCGCACGCCTGCATCGTCGAGCGTGTCGTGCATGGCCACGTTCAGCGCGGTGAACCAGGGCAGTTCGCGCTGGTCCAGCATCACCGGCTGGTTGGTCGGCGGCGCAAACGCGTGCCAGTCGCGGAACAGCAGTTGCATGCGTCCGTTGAGGTGTTGCGCTTGCGCCAGTTGCGGTCCCATGTCGGCGAACAGTGCGGCGTCGCCAAGCCGGCGCTGGAACACCAGTTGGCACAGCACGCCCCAATAGAACGTGTGGTCCCAGATGATCTTGGCCGCCATCACGCGCACGTTGCCGAACAGCGGGTACTGGCCGCGAAAGATCGCCAGCATGCTGTCGTAGAACGATTGGTACAGCCGTTCGTAGAGCCGCACGCGCGGTGCCAGCGCGGTGCCGTCGCGGTCGTCGCCGATCAGCTGGCAGATGTAGGTGTTGGCAATCCCGATGAAGTCGCTGCCGGGCGAATAGAACGGATCGAGGAAGGCGCCCGCCTCGCCGGTCAGTGCCCAGCGGTCGGCGCTGAATACCTTGCTGCAACCGTGGGAATAGTTCTTGAGGAAGCGGAAATCCAGCAGCTTGTCGCGCCGCTTTGCCACCTCTCGCGCCACCGCCGGCTGGTGTTGCTCAAGCCAGGCCAGGGCGCGCTCGAAATCGTTGAACGTCTCCAGCGGATGGATGTCGGCATCGGCGACGATGCCGACCGAGTGCGCGCCGGACGCCAGCGGGATCAGCCACACCCAGTAGCCGTGACCGCACAGATGGTTGGTGGAGCGCCAGCGCTCGGGCGGCTTGCAGCGCGCGCGCCAGGCGGGATTGTCGACCCAGTCGTCGAGTTCGAGGCGGTCGTCGATGCGGAACCATGCGGCATTGACGCGATGGCCGTTGTCGACGGTAAGTTCGAGCCGACGGCGGATCAGGCCGGCGCGGCCGGAGGCATCGACCAGCCAGCGCGCGTCGAGTTGATGGTCGCCGTCCGGACCGCTGCAGCGCACGCGGTGCTGCTCGCCGCCCTTGCCGAGATCGAAGCCGCGCACGCGAGTGCCTTCGCGGAAATCGATGCCGCGGCGACGCACTTCGGCGCCCAGGAAATTCTCGAAGATGCCGCGATCGAGCTGGTAGCTGGGTGCCGGGAACACCTCGCTCACGCCCAGCTCGGTGACCTGGTCGATGTCGCTGCGGCCGTCGGAGAAGAAATAGCGCAGGCCGAACTTCAGGATGTGCTCGCGCCGCAGGTAGTCGCGCAGGCCGAGTACCTCGCCGAAATAGTGCGCGCCCACGTCCACCGTCGATTCCCCGACCTTGTGCGCCGCGGTCGGCAGCGGATGCGTGCCGCGCTCCAGCACCACGATGTCGAGATCGGGGAAGGCGTCGTGCAGTTGCAGCGCCAGCGTGAGTCCGGCCAGGCCGCCACCGAGGATGACGAGGTCGTGGGTCGACGCATGCACTTCCGCGGAGGTGTCCGTGGTGACGTGTTTGGCGCTCACGACAGCGGGGCCGTCGTCGGTATCCGGTGCACGGCGTGTGCGGCGATCACTGGCCACAATCTTTCCATGATGAGATTTCCGTCCGCTGCTGTGGGATGTATCGGGTGATCGGGTGTACCGCGCAGGGATGGCCCCTCACCCCGCTGACCATCATAGCGTGAGGTGATCCGGCATCGCCGATCGCGGTCGCCTGCCGCGCGGACACGGAGGTCAGTCAGCCGCGATGTCGACGACGATGGGCGTGCCGCGCGAGCGGCGATAGCTGGCCATGATGTGGCCGTAGTGGAACACGCGACCGATCGTGTAGACGGTGATGCGCGTGACATCGTGCACCGGCTTGAAATGGCTGGGCCGGAACGAGCCGTGATAGCGCGACGGGATCGGCACCGAGACCACGCCGAGCTGTTTCTCGCGCGAGGCGGCGATGAGGATTGCCGCCTCGAAGACGAAGTTCTGCGCCGGCAGTTCGACCAGGTCCAGCGCCGCTCGCGGGTACCAGCGCTGGCCGCTCTGGGTGTCCGCGATGGGCTGCGCGCAGGCGATGGAGATGCCCCAGTCGGCCACTGCGTTGGCGCGGCGGCGGCCCGGCGGTTGCTGTTCGCGTTCGAGCAGGCGGGCGCCGATCACGATGTGGCCGGGGTAGCGCCTGGCGGCGGCCACGATGCGCGGGATGTCGCTGGCCTGATGCTGGCCGTCGCCATCCATCGTCAGCACCGCGTCGCAGCCTTGCCGCCGCGCTTCGCGAATGCCGCGCCGAAGTGCCTCGCCCTTGCCGCGGCGCCGGTCCTGGCGCAGCAACGTGACCGGCAGGGCGGCGACGATCTGTGGCGTGCGGTCGTCCGAGCCATCGTCGACCACGATCACCGCTGCGCCGAGTGCCAGCACCGATTCGACCACCGACTGGATGGCCGCCTCCTCGTTGAGGCAGGGGATCAGCACGCACCAGCGGTCGGCGGCGGTGTTCAAGCGACGTGCACCACGTCGACCTGCACTCCAAGTGACGCGGCGGCGGCCAACTGGCAACAACCATCCTTGTTGCCGGCCAGCAATGCCAGCAACGGCAAGCCGGCCGCCGAAGGCGTGGCGGCACGCCAGCCGGCCAATGGCTCGATCAGCGGATCGACCGTGCTGCCGGCGGTCACGGCCAGGTCGAGCCTGGCCCGTGCCGACGCACCGGCCTGTGGCGCCAGTACCAGCGCGCTGCCGAACGGCTGGGTACTGCCGATGACGTCGCCCAGCGGACCATGGCAGGCGATATCGCTGCACACCAGCAACACCGGATGCTGTTCGGCCACGGCCTGGCTGGCCGCTTCCAGCAGTGCCGCGCCGAAACTGGCGGATTGCGCGCATACCGAGGTGGATGGTGCGTGGCAGCCCGTGGCGATGGTCCAGTAACCGACCGCGGCGTTGTGCACCGAGTTGTGGAAGCGGATCGGCGACAGCTCGGTCGGTGCGCGCGCCAGCGTCGCGCACATGTAGTCGGTGATCGCCTGGTCGCCGTACGCGGAAGCGAACACGCAAGCCAGCGTGGCGGCGTCGCGGTTGCTCATCGCCACGGCCTGTCCGGCGGCCTCGACCGCCAGCAGCACGCTTTCCGGTGCCCGCCGTCGCTCGTTGGCCGGCAGCGTGGCGGCGGCGGGCCGCGCTGCCGGGGGCTGCGGCATGACGCCGGCCAGCACATCCTGCAGGGCGGTGAAGTCGGCCAGCTGCGGTGACCACAGGCCGATGCCTTCCACGTAGACGCGCAACACGCTCATGCGGCAAACCCCGCGCGGGCGAATGCGAGGCAGGCGTTGTTGCCACCGAAACCGAACGAGTTGCTGAGCGCCACATCGACGCGCTGCTGTTCGTTGCGCCAGGCGAATTGCGGGCCGCAACCGGGATCGGGCGTGTGGCCGCCGAGGTTGCCCGGGATCAGGCCGTGCTCGATCGCCTGCAAGGCGACGGTCGCCTCGACGATCCCCGCGGCGCCCAGCGTGTGGCCGGTGAAGCCCTTGGTGGAACTGGCCCTTGTGGTGGCCGGAAAGGCGCGTCCGACCAGGGCCGCCTCCACCTCGTCGTTCTTCCGGCTGGCGGTGCCGTGCAGGTTGATGTAGTCGACCCGGCCTGCGTCGAGACCGGCGCGCGCCAGCGCATCGTTCAGTGCCAGCTCGGCGCCGAGGCCATCGGGGTGCGGCGTGGACATGTGGTGCGCGTCGCTGGCCTCGCCGTAGCCGAGCAGTTGCGGCGCGTCGGGCGCGGACTCGATGCGTTCGAGCAGGGCGAAGCCGGCCGCCTCGCCGATCGAGATGCCACTGCGCGCGGCATCGAATGGCCGGCAGGGCTCGCTGGATACCAGCTCCAGCGCGTTGAAGCCGAACAGTACGCTGTTGCACAACGTATCGACGCCGCCGACCACGGCCGCGTCGACCAGGCCGAGCTGGATCAACCGCTCGGCGCTGGCGAAGACCTTGGCGCTGGACGAGCATGCCGTGGAAATCGTCAGACACGGGCCGTCCAGCTCCAGCGCCGTCGCGACGAAGGCGGCCAGCGAATGCGGCGCGTGGATCTCCGCCTGGCGCATGTCGTCCGGAAAAGCCCCGTCGGGATCGAGTCGGCGGTACGCCTCCTCGGTGGCGTCGATGCTGGCCGTCGAGGTACCCAGCAGCAGGGCGATGCGCCCGGCGCCATAACGCGCGCGGGCGGCACGTACGCGCTGGAGAAAATCGTCCTGGTTCAAACCCAGCCAGGCCAGTCGGTTGTTGCGGCAGTCCCACGCCTGGAGTGCGGCGGGCAGGGCGGCCGCTTCCACGCCGTCGACGCGACCGATCCAGCACGCCAGCGGTTCGGTGCTGATGTCGTTCGGGCGCAGGCCGCTGCGCGCGTGCCGCAAGGCGTCGAGCTGCGCGGCAAGGCCGCAACCCATGGCGGAGGTGGCGGTGTACGCGGTGACCGCGAGAGGTGTCATGAAAGTGGGCATCGTGAAAGCCTAGCTGTCCCTCCCGCAACTTGCTATGCGGCGGCCGGCTCGTTGAGCAGGAGCGGACATCGTCGCCAGCGTTGCATGAAGGCGCTGCGAACGTTCCTGCAAGCGCGCCGCTCGGGTTCGAGCGAACACGGCGATCCGGAATCCTCCTGACGGCCACTGCGCGACGACGCGTCGCAGCCGCCGACGGGAAGCTCTTGTTAAGCTCGCGCCATCGAAACGACGAGTCAGACGATGAGCCAGCAAGCCGATCTTGCCGAAACCTTCCTGCGCGAGCTGCAGGACCGCATCTGCGCTGCCATCGAACAGGTCGACGGCCGCGCGCGATTCGAACAGGACGCCTGGCAGCGCGCCGCCGGTGGTGGCGGGCGCACCCGCGTGCTGCGTGACGGCGCGGTGTTCGAGCAGGCGGGCGTGAATTTTTCGCGCGTGTCCGGTCACCAGTTGCCACCCAGCGCCACCGCGCACCGGCCCGAACTGGCCGGCGGCAGCTTCATCGCCACCGGCGTGTCGCTGGTGCTGCATCCGAACAACCCGCATGTGCCGGCCACCCATGCCAACGTGCGCTATTTCGAGGCGAGCAAGGATGGCGTGGAACCGGTGTGGTGGTTCGGCGGCGGCTTCGACCTCACCCCGTTTTATCCGGTGGATGATGACGTGCGACATTGGCACACGGTGGCGCGCGAGCTTTGCGAGCCGTATGGCGCAGACGTCTATCCGCGCTACAAGAAATGGTGCGACGAATATTTCTACCTCAAGCACCGCGACGAAACCCGCGGCGTCGGCGGATTGTTCTACGACGACTTGAACGAGGGCGGCTTCGAGCGCTGCTTCGCGTTCACCCGGGCGGTGGGCCAGGGCTTTCTCGACGCCTACCTGCCGATCGTCGAGCGCCGCAAGGACACCCCGTACGGCGAGCGCGAACGCGAATTCCAGTTGTACCGGCGTGGTCGCTATGTGGAATTCAATCTGGTCTACGACCGCGGCACGCTGTTCGGTCTGCAGTCCGGCGGCCGCACCGAGTCGATCCTGATGAGCCTGCCGCCGCGCGTGCGTTTCGAATATGCGTACACGCCGGAAGCCGGCTCCGCCGAAGCGGAGCTGGCCGACTACCTGAAGCCGCGCGACTGGTTGTAGATGAGCCGGATGTGGGAGATCACTCCCACAACAATCAGTTGCTCACGCAGATGGAGCCATCCGCTTACGGCGTGGCGCCGCTGAACTTCACCACGGTGGCGCCCTTCACCGGGCCGATCTGCGCGCTGTCGCTGACCTTCAGCTCGACGTCGCGACGAAACTCCAGGGTGCCCTGCACCACCGCGTGCGGGCCGATCACGATCAGCGGCGTGCGGTTGTTGAAATTGAACCAGCCGCTCGGCTTCTCGACCAGGATGCCGCCCTCGACATGCGAGTTCGCACCGATCGTGATGTCGCCGCCGACCGTGTGGATGCCGCCGGCGACGTGCGCGGCGTTGAGCACGATGGCGCCGTTGACGTTGCCGAGCTTGCCACCGACATCGGCGCCTTCGGCCAGTTCGATGTGGCCGTTGACGGCATCCACTTCGCCCGTGACCCGGCTGCCGCGGCCCATGCTGATCGCACCGTTGACCGTGCCCAGCGAGGTCGCCTGCGCCTTGTCGCCCAGTTCGACCGCGCCGTTGACGGTGCTGGCCTTGTGCACGCTGGCTCCGGCGGCAACACGTACCGCGCCGTTCACCGTGCTGACGTCACCGGCCTTCTGGCCGGCATCGACCTGGGCGGCACCGTTGACCTTGTCGATATCGCCGTCCTGCGCGGCCGCCACGAGTGGCAGGGTCAGCGCGAGCGCGGCGAGGATGAGAACCGTCGAAAAGCGACGCATGGCAGTCTCCGTAGGTGGGTAGTGGACATAGGATGCCCCGTAAGCGGTGCGGGTTTAGCATGACCTGTGGCAGGGGCCGCATTTGACGATGCCGGGGCTGGCCGGCACCATTCCCGGCTCAGCCATCCTGTCGGACACCCCATGCACAAGCTCGTCCTGATCCGCCACGGCCAATCGCAGTGGAACCTCGACAACCGTTTCAGTGGCTGGGCCGACGTCGATCTCACCGAGCAGGGCATGGTCGAGGCGCGCGAGGCCGGCCGGTTGCTGCAGGCAGACGGCTTCAGCTTCGACGTGGCGCATACCTCGGTGCTCAAGCGCGCGGTGCGTACGCTGTGGGGCGTGCAGGACGCGATGGACCTGATGTGGCTGCCGGTGATCACCGACTGGCGTCTCAACGAGCGCCATTACGGCAGCCTGACCGGCCTCAACAAGGCCGAGACCGCGGCGAAGTACGGCGAGGACCAGGTCAAGATCTGGCGCCGCAGCTACGACATCCCGCCGCCGCCGCTGGACCGGGCCGCCAACGAGTCGGTGCACGACCCGCGCTACGCCACGCTCGCGCCGGAACAGATTCCCGATACCGAGTGCCTGAAGGACACCGTGGCCCGCGTGCTGCCGTACTGGCACGACGTGCTGGCGCCGGCGATCGCCGCCGGCCAGCGCGTGCTGGTGGCCGCGCACGGCAACTCGCTGCGCGCGCTGGTGAAATACCTCGACGGCATCTCCGACGAGGCGATCGTCGAGCTGAACATCCCCAACGGCGTGCCCCTGGTCTACGAGTTCGACGACGAGCTCAAGCCGCTGCGCCACTATTACCTCGGCGACGCTGAGGCGATCGCAGCGAAGATGGCCGCGGTGGCGAACCAGGGCAAGGCGAAGTAGTTTTTGGCCGGGATTGGGGATCCGGGATTCGCAAAAACACGGAAGCACCGCTCGCTGGCAGGCTTTTGCCTTTACCCATCCCCGCCTCCCAAGGGTGACAATCGTCAGTCGCCCCGCACGGGTCTGTCGCACTAAGCTGTCGACCGGCTCTCCACCGGATCACGTCATGCCCGCGCACCTGACCAACTACCTCGTCATGCTGCCGATCCTCGCCTGGATCATGTGGCGTCGCGTCAGCCGCCAGTTCGGCCGCCAACCGATCCGACGCAAGCGGATGATCTTCCGCATCGTGGTGTTCTCATTCCTGGGCGGCATGCTCGCGCTCAGCGGTCTGCACAAACTGGCACTGGCCGAAGGCCTGCTGGCCGGCGTGCTGCTCGGCGGCGCGATCGGCCTGCTCGGCCTGCGCCTGACCCGTTTCGAGGTCGATCCGGTCAAGGGCGACTGCTACGTGCCGAACCCGTGGATCGGTGCGCTGCTCACCGCTGTGCTGCTGGGCCGGCTGGCCTGGCGCTTCCTGGTGGTGTGGCCGCAGATGCAGCACGCCACCGCGGCGGCGCAGACCGGGGTCTACCCGATGCAGCCGATGGGTTACGCCTCCAGCCCGTTGACCATGCTGGTGATCGGCCTGTTGATCGGCTACTACATCGCGTACTTCAGCGGCCTGCTGATCCACCACCGGCGTTTCCAGCAGGCGTATCCGGGCGTTGCGACGGCGCCATAGGCGAACTCACTCCGCCCGATGCGGCAGCGCCAGGTACTCCTCGCTCTGCATCTCGATCAGGCGCGACTCGGTGCGGCCGAATTCGGCGCGCAGGCGTTCTCCGTCATAGAGCTCGGTAACCGGCGCGGCCGCGGACAGCACCAGCTTGACGTGGTGGTCGTAGAACTCGTCGATCAATTGCACGAAGCGCTTGGCGGCATCCTCGCTGTAGATGGTGAACTGCGGCACGTTGGAGACGATGATCGTCGGGCCGGCCTTGGCCAGTGCGATGTAGTCGGCGACGGCGCGCGGGCCTTCGCACAAGGCGGCGAAGTCGAACCACAGGATGGTGTCGGCGCGCTTGTGCAGCGGGATGTCGCGGCCGTTGACGTGCAGCACGCCGCCCTCGCTCACGCGGCCGCTGGCCTGGTTGGCGAAGATGCGTTCCAGCGCACGATGCGCCTCGGCACCGGGCGGGGTCAGGTAGACCGGCGCCTGGGTCAGTGCGCGCAGGCGCCAGTCACGCGACGAGGCCATCTCGACCACGTGGCAGCGCTGTTCGATCAGCGCGATCGCGGGCAGGAAGCGCGCGCGTTGCAGGCCGTCCTTGTACAGGTTTGCCGGCGCGGTGTTGGAGGTGGTGACCAGGGTCACGCCGCGCGCGAACAGCGCATCGAGCAGGTTCGCCAGGATCATCGCGTCGCCGATGTCGTTGACCAGGAATTCGTCCAGGCACAACACGCGGCAACGCGCGGCGATGCCGCCGGCAACCTCGACCAGCGGGCTCTGCCGCTCACCCAGCGCGCGCAGGCTGTCGTGCACCTCGCCCATGAAGCGGTGGAAGTGCCGCCGCAGCACCACGCCGTGCGGCAGGCTGGCGGCGAACAGGTCCATCAGAAAGGTCTTGCCGCGGCCGACCGTGCCCCACAGGTACAGGCCGGCTGCCGGCGACGCGGTCGGCTCCGTGCCGAGCAGGGATTTCAGCCGTCCCAACAGACCGTCGTCGGCGGCCGGTTCGCGGCACAGCGCCGCATGCATGCGGTCGAACTCGGGCAGCAACGCCAACTGGGTCGGGTCGGACTCCCAGCGATGCGCGGCGACACCTTCGTGATAGCGCGCGCTGGGGGCGAGCGTGGGGGGTTCACTCATGGAGCGTGCAGGTCTTCGAGGAGTGGTGGAGGTCAGGCGCGATGCGCGACGCGGTTCAGCGCTGCCGCGGCGGCGGCAACCAGCGACGCACGGCGTGCTTGATCGCGCCGCGCAAATCCATCAGCCGGCGGTGGAAGAAATGGCTGGTGTCGGGCATGCGCACCAGCTCGGGCTGGTATTCCAGCGCGGCGACCCAGTCGAACACGGCCTGTGGCTCGACCACCTCGTCGGCTTCGCCTTGCACGATCAGCCACGGACAAGTCGGCAAGGCCACGTTCTCGAACTCCCAGCGGCCGACCGGAGGCGCGATGCTGATCAGCGCATCGGCATGCAGCGACACGGCATTGCGGATGGTCACGTAGCTGCCAAACGAGAAGCCGGCCAGCCACAGCGCATCGTGCGGACGCACCCGGCGTACCCACGCGACCACCGCCGCCAGGTCGTCGCTCTCGCCAACGCCCTTGTCGTAGACGCCCTGCGACTCGCCGGCCCCGCGGAAGTTGAAACGCAACGTGTCGATCCCCGATTCGCGCAGCGCGCGCTCGGCCATCGTCACCACCTTGTTGTGCATGGTGCCGCCTTCGGGTGTCAGCGGGTGGCAGATCACCGCCACGGCACCGCGCGCGCAGGCCGGGTCGGCGTTGTCGCTGATCGTCTCGAGATTGCCGGCGGGGCCGCCCAGCATGAAGCTGGCGGCCCCTTCGGGAAAACTGGCGGGGTTGGCGGGGAGCGCGATGGGGTTCATGGGCACGATGATAGCCGCCCTTGCCGGCGGCCGCCGATCCGCCCATCGGCACACCTTGATTCAGCGCCGGTGGAATGTCCCGAGGCTGCATGCCGACGGCTTGCCCGGCGAAGACGTAAGATGGCATCCGCCGACAACGGGGTCCTGCAGGGGGACTTTCCACCGATGTATCGAATCCGCTTGCTTGCACGCACCCGCGTGGTGTCGTTGTGCGCGTTGGCCTTCTTCGCCGGCTGCGTGGCGCTCACCGCGCTGCGCGAACCGCTGGCGATGCAGCGCGGCTTCATCCTGGGCCTGATGCTGTGCACGTTCATCGTGCTGCTGTTCGCGTTTGCGCGGCTGGCCACCGCGCTGGTGGTCAGCGGTGGCTTGTTCGTGCTGTTGAAGTTCGTTTCGGTGCTGAAATTGCGCTACCTGGACGCGCAACTGATGCCGTCCGATTTCATCTACTACGCCAGCACCAGCCTGCTCGACACCTTGCGCCACTACCCGCATCTGTACGCGCTGGGGATCAGCCTCTGCGTGCTGCTGCCGCCGCTGCTGTACCTGGTCTGGCGCTGGGACTGGCGGCTGCCGGCGCGGCGCGGGACACGTCCCGCGGCGGCGTTGCGCTTCGGCGGAATGGCGCTCGGCGCGTTGGCGTTCTGGGTGTGCATGTTGCCTACCGGGCCATTCGCACGGGTGCATTCGCGCAATGTGTGGGAAAAATTGTCCGATGACGCGCAGCTGACCAACTTCTTCGTCAACCTGCGCGATGCCGACGTGCATCTGCCGCCGATGGCCAGCGATGCCCTCGCCGAGCAGCAATGGAGCGCGACCGCGCGGGGCACCCCGGCCATCGCGCATGCGCCGTATCCGGACATCGTGCAGGTGCTGGAGGAAAGCACCTTCGATCCGTCCTTCTACGACGCCTGCAACGTGCCGCAGTGCCGTGCGGCGATGTTCCAGGCCGACGCGCGCACCCGCGCCCATGGAGTGTTGCGCGTGCACACCTTCGGCGGCGGCACCTGGGTCAGCGAGTTCGCCGCGCTGACCGGCATGCCGCAGGACATCTTCGGTCCCGGCGGCATGTACGCGCCGTACGTGCTGGCACCGCACGTGCACGATGCGCTGGCGCTGCAACTGCGCCGGCTCGGCTATCTGACCATCGGCATCTATCCGACCGAAGCGAGCTTCATCAACGGCGACAACGCCTACCGCGCATACGGATTCGATCACCTGTACGGCGCCAGCGATCTGGGCCTGGCGGAGTGGGAAGAGAGCGATGCGCAGATGTTCGCCGCCGCCAGGCGCATCTACGACAAGCTGAAGAAGCCGGGCCAGCCGGTGTTCGTGATGATCCTGACCCTGCACCAGCACGGCCCGCACGACGACGAGCCGATGTCGGCGTTGCCGCCGTCGTACCGCAACCTGCTGCGTGACCTGTCCGGGGACGCCGCGCTGAATTTCGATACCTATCTGGCGCGCCTGCGCGACTCCGACAGCGCCATGCGCGGGCTGGAGCACCTGTTCCTCGATCGTCCGCAGCCAACCGTGCTGATGCATTTCGGCGATCATCAGCCATCCTTCAGCGGGCGCATTCGCGACCTGGCGCGCACGCTGCCGGCGGCCCTGCGACCAAATCGCGACTACCTCACCTACTACATGCTGAAAAGCAACTTCGCCGGCGAGCCGCTGCCGAACTATCCCGCGCTCGATATCGCGTTCCTGCCCAGCATGGTGCTGCAGGCGGCCGGTTTGCCGGAGGACTCCTACTTCTCTGCCGCGACCGGCTTGCGCACTCGCTGCAACGGCCTGTACGACGATTGCGCCGTGCCGGGACTGCTGGCGTCCTACCACGCGTGGACGATCGGGCGGCTGCATGTCTACCATTGAGCCGTAGCGGAGAGTGTACGTGCCGATGCCCATTACCGCCACCGAGTCGCCGCTCGCCCGCGCGGTGCAGGTGATCGCCCATCGCGGCGCGAGCGCGCTGCGTCCGGAACACACGCTGGCCGCGTATGCGCAGGCGATCGCCGACGGCGCGGATTTCATCGAGCCGGACCTGGTGATGAGCCGCGACGGCGTGCTGCTGGCGCGCCACGAGAACGAGATCGGCGGCACCACCGACATCGCCGACCATCCGGAATTTGCCGCGCGGCGAACGTGCAAGCAGATCGACGGCGAAACCGTCAGCGGCTGGTTCAGCGAGGACTTCACGCTGGCCGAACTGAAAACCCTGCGTGCGCGCGAACGCCTGCCGCAATGGCGCAGCACGCAGTACGACGGCCAGTTCGAGATCGCCACGCTGGAGGAAATCATCGAGCTGGCAGCCAGCGCATCGGCCGGGCGCGCGCAACCGCTCGGCATCATCCCGGAGATCAAGCACGGCAGCTATTTCGCCGGCATCGGCCTGGCGATGGAAGACCGCCTGCTGGCCACGCTGGCCGGACACGCCTGGACGCGCACGGCGCCGGTGGTGATCCAGTCGTTCGAGGTCGGCAACCTGCGCTACCTGCGCCGCCGGCTCGGCAAGCACCATCCCAACATCCGCTTGCTGCAACTGCTCGGCGACCCGCACGAACGACCGTGGGACCGCTGCGCCGACGGCGACATCCTGAATTACGCGGCGATGATGACTCCGGCCGGCCTGCGCGACATCGCCGACTACGCCGACGCGATCGGCCCGCCCATCCGCGCGATCCTGCCGCTGGATGCTGCCGGCCGGTCGGGTTCGCCGAGTCCGCTGGTGCGCGATGCGCACAAAGCGGGACTGGAAGTGCACACCTATACCTTCCGCCCGGAGAACCATTTCCTGCCACCGGCACTGTGGCAGGGCGACGACCCGGCCACCTTCAACGAAACCGGCTCCATCGCCGAGATCCGCGCGGCGCTCGATACCGGTATCGATGCGTTCTTCACCGACGCGCCGGCGTTGGGACGCAAGGCGCTGGACCAACATTCCGCCCAGTCGTCGCCGCCTATGATTCCGCGCATGTCCGTCGCTGGCGCCCCAAGTCCACCACCACGCCGGCTCGTCCTGGCCATCCTGGGTGCGGGGCTTGCCGCCATCGTTGGCGCGCTGCTGGCTGGCGGCGATCCCGGCGGAGTCTGGCCGTGGCTGCACTGGATCTGCAAGCCGCTGGCCACGGCGCTGATCTTCCTGCTGGCCTGGCTCAGCGTGCCGTCGCTGTCGCGGCGTTATCGACGCTGGATCCTGGCCGGCATCGTCTGCTCGCTGCTCGGCGACATCATGCTGATGCTGCCGCAGGACTTGTTCGTGGCGGGCCTGCTGGCCTTCCTCGGCGGTCATCTGTGCTTTCTCGTCGCGCTGCTCGGCGACAGTCGCTTCGGCCTGCGCCGGCCGCTGCTGCTTGCCTGCCTGGCATACGGCGCGATCAATCTGTACCTGTTATGGCCGGCGATCGCCGCGCCGCTGCGATTGCCGGTGATCGTCTACGTGCTGGTGCTGGCCAGCATGGCCGGGCAGGCGCTGGTGCGTGCGCGGCAGTTTGCGCAACGCGGCGATGCGCAGGCCCGCAGTGCCCGGCGGGCGGCGGTCGGCGCGTTGCTGTTCATGCTCAGCGACAGCCTGCTGGCGTGGAACCGTTTCGACGGACCGATGCCGCTGGCCGCGCTGTGGGTGCTGGCGACGTATTATCTGTCGCTGTGGTGGATCGCGCGCTCGGTGGCGCGTGAGGGCAGCATCGTCGAGGCGGGTGCGTCGCAGTGAACATGCAGGAAACCATCATCACCTGGGCCACGCCGGTGTTCTTCGTGCTGATCGCACTGGAGTTGCTGGTGGCGAAGCTGCGCGGAAGGCCGGCGTATGCCAGCAGCGATGCGGTCAACAGTATCGGGCTGGGGGTGATCTCGCAGATCGTGGGCGTGTTCGGCAAGCTGCTGACGATCGGCATCTACGCGTGGTGCGTCGAGCACCTGGCGTTGTTCACGCTGCCGGCGGACAGCCTGTGGGTCTGGGCCGGTGCCTTGCTGCTGTACGACTTCTGCTACTACTGGCTGCATCGCGGCGGGCATCGGGTGAACATCCTGTGGGCCGCGCACGTGGTGCATCACCAGAGCGAGCACTACAACCTGTCCACCGCGCTGCGCCAGACCGGCACCGGCGTGTTGCTGGGCTGGCTGTTCTACCTGCCGCTGGCGCTGCTCGGCGTGCCACTGAAGGTGTTCGTGGTGGTCGCGCTGATCGACCTGCTGTACCAGTTCTGGGTACACACCGAGCAGATCGGCCGGCTCGGCTGGTTCGACCGGGTGTTCTGCTCGCCGTCCAACCATCGCGCGCATCACGCGGTGAACGATCGCTATCTCGATCGCAATTACGGCGGCGTGCTGATCGTGTGGGATCGGCTGTTCGGCACCTTCGTCGAGGAGAACGACAGCGACCGGCCGGTCTACGGCACGCGTTCGCCGCTGCGCAGCTGGAACCCGCTGTGGGCGAACGCCGAGGTGTACTGGAGCTCGGCGGTGGACGCGTGGCACGCGCGGCGCTGGCGCGACAAATTGCTGGTCTGGGTCAAGCCGCCAGGCTGGCGGCCGACGGACGTGGCGGCGCGCTATCCGAAGCCGGCCTTCGTGATGCCGACCGAGCGCTTCAACCCGCCACTGTCGCGCGGGCTGACGATTTACGTGCTGCTGCAATTCGCGCTGCTGCTGGGCATGGCGACCCAATTCCTGGGCATGGCCGGAACCGCCAGCCTGCCGGCTCTGCTGGCATACGCGGCATATCTGGTGGCCAGCCTGTGCGTGCTCGGTGCCTTGATGGAAGCGCGGCGCAGCGCGCCGTGGCTGGAGGCGCTTCGCGTGGTGGCGACGGCGTTGCTGCCGCTGGCGAGCGGACGCTGGTTCGGCATCGACCATCTGGACGGCCATTTCGGTTTGGCCATTGCGGCAGTGTTCGGCGCCAGCGCGCTCGCACTGGGCTGGCTGTCTGTTCGTTCGCGCGAGTCTGCACTGCCGGGCAAGCCCGCGTCGGGCTGAGCCGCAGCCACCATGACCCCCGACATGCAGGCATGACCGGTCATATTCGTTATGATCGGTGCTTGCTTTCAGGGGTAATGCGATGAGTTTCTTCAGCAAGCTGGTGCGCCACAAGACAGTCGAACAGTTGCAGGCGGAGGTCGGCACGCGTGGCGATTTCCGACGGGTGCTGGGGTTGTGGCAACTGACCGCCATCGGCATCGGCGGCATCATCGGCGTCGGCATCTTCGTGCTGGCCGGCCAGCAGGCGGCAGCGAACGCCGGCCCGGCAGTGGCGCTCAGTTTTCTCATCGCCGGCATGGGCAGTGCCTGCGCCGCGCTGTGCTACGCCGAGTTCGCCGGATTGATTCCGGTCACCGGCAGTGCGTACACCTACGGCTACGCGGTGCTGGGCGAGTTCGTCGCCTGGATCATCGGCTGGGATCTCTTGCTGGAATACGCGCTGGTGGTCGCGGTGGTGGCGATCGGCTGGTCCGGCTACGTGCAGGTGCTGCTCAATTCCGCCGGCGTGCACCTGCCGGAGTGGGCGCAGCAGAGCATGAGCGCGCAGACCATGCAGTATTACCTGCAGCAGATCTTCGGCTTGCACGGTTCGGCGGCGATCGCCGGTCCCAGCGATGGCCATCGTTTCAACCTGATCGCCGCGGCGGTCTCGGTGGCCGTGGCGGTGCTGCTGACCGTGCGCATGGAGTGGGGCGCGCGCTTCAACACGCTGATCGTGGCGATCAAGGTGGTTGGCGTGTTGCTGGTGATCGGCGTGGGCGTGTTCTACATCGATACCGCAAACTGGCACCCGTTCATCCCCGCGCGCATCGTCGACGCGACCGGCGTCGGCCACTTCGGCTGGCAGGGCGTGCTGACCGGGGCCAGCGTGGTGTTCTTCGCGGTGTTCGGCTACGACACGCTGACCACCGCGGCGGAGGAATCAAAGCATCCGCAGCGCGACCTGCCGCGCGCGGTGCTGCTGTCGCTGGCGATCGCGATGGTGCTGTATGTGGCGGTGTCGCTGGTGCTGACCGGCATCACCCCGTTCAGCAACCTCGGCGGCGAGGCCTCGGTATCCGACGCGTTCGAGTCGATCGGGCTGCACTGGGTCAGCATCGCGATCGCGGTGGCGGCGGTGGTCGGCGTCACCAGCGTGCTGTTCGCGTTCATGCTGGGCGCGGCGCGCATCTGGTTTGCGCTGGCGCGCGACGGCTTGCTGCCGGCCTGGTTCGCGAAAGTCAGCCCGCGCTTCGGCACGCCGGCGCGGCCGACCATCATCCTGGGCCTGTTCACCGCGCTGGTCGCCGGCCTGCTGCCGATCGGCGAAGTCGCCGAACTGGTCAACATCGGCACGCTCAGCGCCTTCATCATCATCTGCGGCTCGATCATGCTGCTGCGCGTGCGCCGGCCCGACCTGCAACGCAACTTCCGCACGCCGGCGGTGTGGTTCACCGCACCACTGGGCATCGTGTTCTCCGCCGTGCTGATCTACGGCCTGCCGTGGATCACCTACGAGCGCTTCATCATCTGGATGGCGATCGGCTGCGTGATCTACTTCGCCTACGGCATCCGCCACAGCAAGATGGCGTCGTCGGAAGGAGTGTGATCGCCGGATCCCGCGATCACGCCGCCACGGTACGGTCGCGGCCTGCGGCCTTGGCGCGGCGCATGGCGTGGTCGGCGCGGGCCAGCATGGTTTCGATCTCCTCCTGGGCATGGCTGCATTCGGCGATGCCGATGCTGACGGTCAGCGGGCCGTCCGGGCGCCGGATCATGTGTACCGCCACGCGCAGTCGCTCGGCGCGTTGGCCGGCCTGGCGCAGGTCCAGGCCAGGCAGCAACACCGCGAATTCCTCGCCGCCGATGCGACCAATCAAATCGTTCTGACGCAACTGTTGGCGCATTGCCGCGGCCAGCGCGATCAGCGCGGCGTCGCCCGCGGCGTGGCCGTAGTCGTCATTGAGCGGCTTGAAGTGGTCGGCATCCAGATACAGCACGCACGCCGGCTGCTGCCGGCGATGGATGTCGTCCAGTGCGACGCGGGCCAGTTCGAGGAAGCGGTTGCGCTGCAGCAGGCCGGTCAGGCCGTCGGTGTTGGCTTGCTCGCGCAGTTGCCGCTCCAGCCGGAACTGCTCGAAAAGCGTGCGTGCCATGAAGGCGCGCAGCACCGTCGCCAGCGAGATCGCGATCGCCATGTACACCCCGTACTGCACGAACAGGGGGGTGTCGCCGGGGCCGATCAGCAGAACCGGCAGCGGCCCCAGCGCGCACAGTGTCATGGCCGCGATGAAATCCCAGCGACCCATCCAGAGCACCGACGTCGCCAGCGGCAGCAGCAGACCCGGCGGCACCCACGACCGCTGCGGATGACCGAGGCTGCCGAGGTTGATGCCGATCTCCAGCAGCAGTACGCACAGCAGGGTCAGCAGACTGAGCAGTCGCGGCTGCCGTGCGCGACCGGCCGCCATCGCCACCAGCAGCAGCGGCAACGCGGGCGCCAGACGCAACCACAACGGCAGCGGCGAACTGTGGACCCAGACGCTGGCGCCGATCGCCGCCAGGTACGAGAACACGGCCACCAGCATCAGCGCGTGGATCATCGGACCCATCCGGCACGCCAGATAGTGGCGATATTCGTCGCGCTGGGTCGCGTCATCGGCGCACCGATGGCGGTTGGGCAATGCGGGCATGCGGGCTCCGGGGGTCGAACGCGAGCGGATGTCCGCACGAACCGAGCAAGATGGATGCCAGATCGTACCAGTTGGCAAGGACCGGCTCCTTCGGCGATGACGGTCGTGACCTTCGGCAGGGGGTAAGTCCGCCGCTAGCGGTCTAGCATCGACGCTCGGGATTCCTGATGGCGACCACGTCACGTGGCACGGATTCCCGGAGCCCGCCTGGCTTTTTCCGTTCGCGCCGTGACTTCCCGGCGTGATCGGCATGCGTCGCCGAGCTTCCCCCAACCCACCCGGAGAACACATTGAAAGCCACCCGTCTCGCTACCGCCCTCGCCGCAACCGCCCTCGGGTTGGCCAGTTTCACGGCACTTGCCGATGTTCCCGCACCGCAGGATGTGCCGTATCAGGGCACCTTGAAAGTCAGCGTCGACGCCACCGACGTGGCGCACCGGATCTTCCGCGTACACGAGACCGTGCCGGTCGCGAGCGCCGGCCCGCTCACCTTGCTGTATCCGCAGTGGCTTCCCGGCAACCACTCGCCGACCGGTCCGATCGACAAGATGGCCGGGCTGGTGATCAAGGCCAATGGCCAGGTGCTGCCGTGGACGCGCGACCCGCTCAACGTCTACGCCTTCCACGTCGACGTGCCGCAGGGTGCGGGCAGCGTGGACGTGACGTTCCAGTTCCTCTCGCCGCAGGATCGCAGCCAGGGCCGCGTGGTGATGACCCCGGAGATGCTCAACCTGCAATGGAACGCGGTGACGATGTATCCGGCCGGCCACTACGCCCGCCAGATCCAGGCCCAGCCCAGCGTGAAACTGCCCGCGGGCTGGCAGGCCGGGACGGCACTCGAAGTGGCCTCGAAGGACGGCGACACGATCCACTTCAAGCCGATCGACTACAACGACCTGGTCGATTCGCCGATCTACGCCGGCAAGTACTTCAAGCGCATCGATCTCGACCCGGGCGCGAAGACGCCGGTGCACATGGACATCGTCGCCGACGCCGCGAAGTACCTGGACATCACGCCGGAGCAGATCAAGCCATTCCGCGAACTCGTGCAGCAGATGTACAAGATGTACGGCGCGCACCACTACGACCATTACGACTTCCTGGTTTCGCTCAGCGACAAGATGAGCGGCAACGGCCTGGAGCACCACCGTTCCAGCGAGGACGGCACCTCGGCCGACTTCTTCACCGAGTGGAAGAAGAACGCGCTGAGCCGCGACCTGTTCTCGCACGAGCTCAACCATTCCTGGGACGGCAAGTACCGCCGCGGCGCCGATCTCACCACGCCGAACTTCAACGTGCCGATGAGCGACACTCTGCTGTGGGTGTACGAAGGCCAGACCCAGTTCTGGGGCCACGTGATGGCCGCGCGTTCGGGCTTGTGGGACACCGACCAGAGCCACGACATGCTGGCCTTCGTGGCCGCCACCTACGACAAGGGCCGTCCGGGCCTGGCCAGTTTCCGCAACGTGCAGGACACCACCAACGACCCGGTCATCGCGCAGCGTGCGCCGTTGCCGTACCGCAACTACCAGGCCAGCGAGGACTACTACTCGGCCGGCCAGATGATCTGGCTCGACGTCGACGGCAAGCTGCGCGAGCTCAGCCACGGCAAGAAGAGCATCGACGATTTCGGCAAGGCGTTCTTCGGCATGGAGAACGGCAAGTGGGACGTCAACACCTACACCTTCGAGGACGTGGTCAGGACGCTCAACGACATCGCGCCGTACGACTGGGCGAAGTACCTGCGCACGCGGCTGGACGGCCACGGCCCGCTGATCGGCGGCATCGAATCGCATGGCTGGAAGCTGGTCTACAACGACAAGCCGTCCGACGCGGTGAAGGCGATCGAGGCACGCCGGCATTCCGCCGACCTCACCTATTCGCTCGGCCTCTCCATCGGCAAGGCCGGCGCCATCGGGGACGTGCTGTGGGATGGCCCGGCGTTCAAGGCCGGCATCTCGCCCGGCATGACGGTGATCGCGGTCAACGGCCACGACTATGACGCCGATGCACTCAAGGATGCCGTCAGCGCCGCCGCGAAAGACAAGAGCCAGGCGGTCGAACTGCTGGTGAAGAACTTCGACGAGTACAAGACCATTCGTATCGACTACCACGACGGCCTGAAGTACCCGCACCTGGTCCGCGACAGCGCCAAGCCCGACACCCTGGGCACCCTGCTCAAGGCCCGCTGAGTCGCCTTGCGGGAGCGGCTTCAGTCGCGACGCCTCTGGGGTCACCGGAGAGCATCGCGGCTGAAGCCGCTCCCACAGCGCTCGCCGCCCCGGCTATACTGCGCTCCCGCGGTGCCGGCTGTGCCACCCACCGCGCGGCCATACATGCGCCCGTAGCTCAGCTGGATAGAGTACTGCCCTCCGAAGGCAGGGGTCGTGGGTTCGAATCCCGCCGGGCGCACCACTTTCGACACCTTTGCGCGTTCTCACGAGGTTTGACCGGAGTGGTCAAACCCGGAGAGGTCGCCCAATTTCAAGCCGCGGCCTTCAGGGTCCGACACTTCCAGGCGTGACTTCCGCCAGCACGACACTGAAGTGCTGCTGCGCGTCGGTCCACTCGGCGATCGGTGTCCAGCCGCCGGCGCGCAACAGGACGCGAACGTCGCGCGCGCCGTACTTGATGCTGTTCTCGGTATGGATCGTTTCGCCTGCACGCATGCGAAACATGCGGTCCGCCACTTCGAAGCTCAGGTCGCGGGTTGCCAGCAGATGCATCTCGATGCGCGCTTCGTCGTCATTCCAGATGGCACGGTGGCGAAACGCGCCGACCGGAATCGTCCCGCTCAGCTCACGGTTGATCCGCTCGAGCAGATTGAGGTTGAACTGCGCCGTCACGCCGGCCGCATCGTCATACGCGGGAACGAGAATCTGCGGGTCTTTTATCCGGTCCACGCCGATCAGCAACTGTGCGGCATCTCCGAGCGTGGTGGCCATCGTCCGCAGCAGATCCACGGCTTCGGGAGCCACGAAGTTGCCGATGGTCGAGCCGGGGAAGAATCCCAGCCGCGGCGAGCGCCCCAGCCGGGGAAGCTGCATCGGCTTGGTGAAGTCGCCGACGACGGGATGTATCGGCAAGGCCGGAAACGAACGCGAAAGTACCTGCAGGGACTCGTGGAGAAATTCCCCGGAGACGTCGATGGGTACATACGCTTCCGGCTCGATGGCCGAGAGCAGCAAGGGCGTCTTCGTCGAAGAACCCGAACCGAATTCGATCACCACCCGGCCACGGCCCACCCCTTCGGCGATGTTCTTCGCGTGCCGTTCCAGAATGGAATGTTCCGTCCGCGTCGGGTAGTACTCCGGCAACGCCGTGATGGCTTCGAAAAGCTCGGAACCGCGATGGTCGTAGAGCCATCGCGCCGGCGCGACTTTCTGGCGGGCAGACAGGCCGGCGAGCACGTCAGCCAGAAATGCCGGGTCGGGCTTGGCGGCAGTGTTCAATACCGGGCCGCGTGTGGCGCAAACAAGATTCATGTCAGTCTCAAGGCCGACGCTGGTCGACCGTCGGTGGTTAGCGATGGAGGCAGATGTCTGTCTGTCCGGGTGATGAAACGCAAAGCAGCGGGCTATGGCAGCCATCCGAGCCGGCGGAAACGCCAGTAGAGCAATACACAAAGCGAGCCCATGACGCCCAGGACGGCGAAATAGCCCCAGCCGGTGCGCGTTCCGGGCATGTTGACGAAGTTCATCCCGTAGATGCCCGCGATCGCGGTCGGAACGCCGAGGATGCCCGCCCATGCGGCGAGTTGCCGGGTGATGGCCGACTGCCGTTGCTGCTCGAGCAGGCTGCTGGCTTCCAGCGCCGTGCGGATGACATCGATGAGCCCCGTGGTCATGCCCTCGATGCGCACGAGGTTGTCCAGAACATCCCGGAAATACGGCCGGGACGCCTCGGAAACACAAGGCACGTCGAGCGTCGCCAGCTTGTTGCATACCTCCATCATCCGGGTGATGGCATGCTGGAAGTGGACCGCTTCGCGCCGGAGCTGGAAGATGCGCGCGATCTCGGCGCTGCCGAGCGAGTCGCACAGGAGCCGCTTTTCGATGAGCAGGATTTCGTCGGCGATCATCTGCACGACCGGAAAGTAGTCGTCCACGATGAGATCGAGCACCTCGTGCACCACGAACTCCGGCCCCTTCACGTTGCGCCGCGCGATCCGGTGGATGCTTTCCCTCAGCCGATGGCCGAACGTGGTTTCCATCCGGCAGACGGTGATGACCCGCCGCTCGGCGAGGAAAATGCCCACGTCGGCATACTGGATTTCGCTGGGGCCCAGTTCGGCCGCCTTCGCGATGATGAAGACGTGGTCCGCGTAGAGGTTGAGCTTGGCGACCTGTGCGTCGCTCATCGAATCCTCGACGGCGAGCTCATGCAGGCCGAACACGCGCTGGAGCGCCGCGATTTCCTCGCCGCACGCATCGACCACATCGATCCAGGCAAAAGCGCTCCCGGCCAGGCAAAGCGTCGTGCCATCCCATGGAATCCAGGTTGGCGCGTCCTGCCCGCCATGAATGGCTGCGACGATGCTCATGCTCGCTCTTCCCTCAGGCCCATGCGCCTCTTTCGGTTACGCGCGCTCGGAAAGTCCCGACGGGCTAGGCCTTCGCCTCTGCACGGCGAGGCAGCACCCAGCCCGGGCGCACGAAATGACAGGTATAGCCGTGCGGGATCCGTTCGAGGTAGTCCTGGTGCTCGGGCTCCGCTTCCCAGAAATCGCCGGCCGGCGCGACTTCGGTCACCACCTTTCCGGGCCACAGGCCTGAAGCCTCGACGTCGGCGATCGTGTCCAGGGCGACGGCCTTCTGTTCGTCGCTGGTGAAAAAAATGGCCGAGCGATAGCTGGTGCCGCGATCGTTTCCCTGGCGGTCGAGCGTGGTCGGATCGTGGATCTGGAAAAAGAACTCGAGCAGGCGGCGGTAGGTGGTCTGCGCAGGATCGAAGTTGATCTCGATGGCCTCGGCGTGGGTGCCGTGGTGGCGATAGGTGGCGTGCGGCACGTCGCCACCGGTGTAGCCGACGCGGGTCGACACGACCCCGGGAAGCTTGCGGATCAGATCCTGCATGCCCCAGAAGCAGCCGCCGGCGAGAATAGCGCGTTCGGTAGTCACTGGATGTCCTCCACTTGATCGAGATAGGCGGCGTAGCCTTGTGCTTCCATCTCGGCGCGAGGCACGAAGCGGAGCGAGGCCGAATTGATGCAGTAGCGCAAGCCGCCCCTGTCGCGCGGACCATCCGGAAAGACATGGCCGAGGTGGCTGTCGCCGTGCGCCGAACGCACTTCGGTCCGGATCATGCCGTAGGTGGTATCGCGCAGTTCGTTGACGTGTGCGGGTTCGATCGGCTTGGTGAAGCTCGGCCAGCCGCAACCGGACTCGAACTTGTCGGACGACGCGAACAACGGCTCACCGGACACCACGTCCACGTAGATGCCCGGCTCCTTGTTGTTGAGATAAGCGCCGGTTCCCGGACGCTCCGTCGCGCTCTCCTGGGTGACACGGAACTGCTCGGGCGACAGCTTGGCGATCGCCTCCGGGTTCTTGTGGTAGTCGGTCATGGGTCCTCCTTCGATCCTGGCAGGATCGTCATCGAATTCATCCTTAGGTCGCCGGATGAGCATCCAGCGTCATCTCCAAATTCGTTCTGTCAGCGTTGTTGGTTACGTCGTGCAGGTCGCCGACCGGGACGATCACGCCCCGCGTATCAGACCCGTTCAAGCAAGGTCACCGTTCCCTGTCCGCCGTCGGCGCAGACGCTGACGATGGCGCGCGAACCCACGGGATGTGACCACAGCTCCTTCACCGCCTGGCTCAGGTCGCGTGCACCGGTCGCCCCGAACGGATGACCGATCGCGACCGATCCGCCATTGGGATTCACGCGCTCCCACGGAAAGGTCCCGAGGTCGGCCTGCACGCCGGCCTTGGTTCGCACCCAGTCGGGTCGCTCGATGGCCGCGACGTTCGCCAGCACCTGGGCCGCGAACGCCTCGTGGATTTCCCACAGGTCGATGTCCGCGTAGCCGAGGCCATGGCGCGCAAGCAGCCGCGGGATCGCGTAGGACGGCGCCATCAGCAGGCCTTCCGTATGGTGGTCGACCGCCGCCACTTCGTAGTCGACCAGGCGCAAATGCGGGGTGCCGTCCGGCAGCCGGGCGAGCCCTGCCTCGTTCGCGATCCAGCAGCCGGCGGCGCCGTCGGTGATCGGCGAGGAATTGCCGGCGGTCAGGCTGCCCTGGCCGCTCGTCCGGTCGAACGCGGGCTTGAGCGCCGCAAGCTTTTCGGACGAGGTATCGGCGCGCGGATTGCTGTCGCGCTCGAGCTCGGGAAGCTTGATGACCAGATCGTCGAAGAAGCCGCTGTTCCAGCTCGCCACCGCACGCTGGTGGCTCAGCAGCGCCCAGTCGTCCTGCGCCTGGCGACTGATGTGCCACGCCTTCGCGGTCTCCTCCATGTGGTCTCCCATGGTGCGCCCGGTAATCCGGTTGGCCCAGCCCTTGGTCGGGAGAACGTAGTCCTGTGGTGTCAGCGCCTGCAGGGCGGCCAGCGCCGCGGAGGGATCGCTGCCGAACAGGTCGGTCAGGCGTTTCGACGCCTCGGCCGTCAGTGCGATCGGCGGGCGGCTCATGACTTCGCCGCCACCGACCATGGCAAGGTCGATGCCCCCGCCGAGCATCCCGGCCGCCGCGAACGCGGCGGTCATGCTGGTCGAGCAGGCCAGCACGACGGAGAAGGCGGGGACGTTCGGGTTGAGCCCTGCGTCGAGCCAGATTTCCCGCGCGATGTTGCTCCAGCCGAGGTTCGGGATCACCGACCCCCAAACGACCAGATCCGGCTCGGCGCGCGCCGCCATCGCTTTCACGACCGGGACCGACAGGCTGATCGCGTCATGGTTGGCCAGCGCACCGCCGCCACGCCCGAACGGCGTGCGGAGTCCGGCGGCGACGAAAACGGGTTGCGGGAAATGCTGCATGGGGAATTCCTGATGGGTCGAACTTCGTGGATCTCAGGCTGTTCGTTCGACATGGTGATTCGTTGCCGTTTTCTCCAGTGCCTCTACGGGTTGGCCATGCCCGGATCCTTTGGCGTCGCGGGCAGCGAAACGGATTGCAGATAGTCGATGATCGATCGGCGTACGTCGGGATCGTCCAGTTCGAGATACATCTTGCTGCCGGGCGCCATTTTCTGCGTACCGCTAAGCCACTGGTCGAGCCTGGCAGGGGTCCAGACGCCACCGAGTTTCTTCAAGGCGGGCGAGTAGTCGTATCCCTGGACGCTGGCCACCGCCCGTCCGACGACATTGCGGTGGCGCGGGCCGATGCGGTCCGTATCCACCGAGTGGCACCCGCCACAGGTGTTCAGATACAGCGTCTGCCCGGCAGCGGCATCGTCCGGCGTTTTCCCTGCCCAGGCGGCCATGCTCAGCAAGCCGGCAAACAACAGGCTGCCCGACCGGATCGATGTGCGAAACAGCGATACCCTCATGTCCCGACTGCTCAACCGAAGACGTAAGCCGCCGCCGGAATCGGCGTTCCCGCTGCGTTGTTGAGCGTGGTCCAATGGATGGCCTCGTCGGCGGAAATCGACGCGAACAACTTCGCGAGCCCAGGATCCTTGAGCGCCGTGATCTGGCCGATGTACGCACTGGCGGCACCACGCTCGAGCATGGTTGCCAGCGCAACCACATCAGCCTCGGACTTGAGGGAGGCAATCTTGAGCTCCGCGATGTACTGGGAGTCCGTCTTGGGCTCGACCGGCTTGCCACCGGCCCCTAAGACGAGTTTCTCCAGCGAATCGCGATGCGCCTTGTGATGGCCCATGAAGATGAGCGCGAGCTTGAGCGTTCCAGGCGAAAGCAATCCGCTCTTGCCCGCGATGCGGTAGGCGGCGATGCCTTCATGTTCGAGGGCAAGCGCGGTCTGGATTACACCGACGTCGTTCGGACGAACCACCGTGGCCGACATCACTCTGCCGGCGAACAGGCTCGCGGTACCGATGCTGAGTGTCGCAACGCCTGCTCGCGCGAGGAACTTCCGCCGATCACCTTTTAGCTCATTCATGGCCTTTCTCCTCATCGAGTCTCTGACATTGGAATCTGCCACGCGCGGCGCTCATCGAAGCGCTTGCGTGCTGGTGAAGAACATCGACAGTGTGTTCGGCTGGCTGGTCCGTTTCTAGCGATTTACGGTGCCTTGGGCGCAATTTTGGACGGGGACGCACGGCAATTGGACGAAGCAGTACGCGCACGCGATCGAGTCGGGTTGTCTGGCGGCCGACGCCACGAGAAACTACCCATGTTGAATATCTCCGCTTGCCCGCCCGATGGCTTTCAGACGTGCGCCGTCATGCGCAACGCCTCGCTTCGAGCGCGCGCCTTTCCGTTCGTGCATCGCGGATACGAACGGTCGCTCCTGGAGGCTCTCGGCCGAACGAGCCATCCGCGTTGATGATGTGGTAACGCGCTGGGGAGCATCCTTTTCCCGAGCGCGGTGGAAGGCTGATCGGTGAGACTCATGCGTATCGATTTGTCCTGTTTCCGACATCAGACGTCCAGCCTCCCATCCCCGCAACATTTCCACCAAAGAGACAAATGACCGAGGAGACAACTCGAATGAAAGCGATCGTGGTGACGGACCAGGCTGCGGGAACGGCCGGGATGAAGCTGGTGGATCGGCCCGAGCCGCAGGCAGCGATAAATGACGTCGTCGTCCAAATTCACGCGTCAGGATGGATCGGGACCGAGCTGGAGTGGCCCTCGACCTGGACCGATCGTCGCGACCGTGACCGAACACCGTCGATCCCGGGGCACGAGCTGGCCGGAGTGGTCACCGCTCTCGGCTATGGCACGACAGGTCTGTCGGTGGGACAGCGGGTGTTCGGCCTCGCGGACTGGTATCGCGACGGCACCTTGGCCGAGTACGTGGCGATCGAGGCACGCAACCTCGCGCCGCTGCCTGGCGACGTCGACTTCACGGTGGGCGCGAGCCTGCCGATCTCGGGCCTGACCGCGTGGCAGGGACTGTTCGAGCACGGGCGCCTTCGGGCAGGGCAGAGCGTCATCGCGCACGGCGCGGCCGGCGCCGTCGGTTCGATGGTGACGCAGCTCGCGCGAGAGGCCGGCGCCTACGTCATCGGTACCGGACGCGCTGCCGACCGCCAGAAGGTGCTCGACTTCGGCGCGAACGAATTCGTCGACCTCGAGAACGACACCCTGGAAGACGTCCGCGGAGTCGACCTGGTGTTCGATGTCATCGGCGGCGACATCCAGAAACGGTCCGCACGCCTGATCCGGGCCGGAGGGGTGCTGGTGACCGTCGTCGCGCCGCCCGAAGCGCGCCCGGCCGATGGCCTGGCAATCGACTTCGTGGTCGAGTCCGATCGTGCCCAACTGGGTGAGATCGTCCAGCGGGTGAGGGACGGGCGGTTGCGGACGAACATCGGCAAAGTCTCAACCCTCGACGACGCCGTCGCGACCTTCAACGCGACGGAGCGTCTTCATGGGAAGACGATCATCCGCGTTCGCCCGTGAGGACTCGGGCTCCATGTCGAACGAGGCGTCCGCGTCGATGGCGCGGTTGTGCGCCGGGGAGCATCCTCTTTCCTGGCGCGGCAAGGGTGCCGCGTCGTGCCTTGGTTGGCGGCAGCCCAATGGAACTCGATGAAACCCACGACATGATTGTGCTCCCATGAGAAGCTCCGATTTCGACCAATTGTTCAGGCGGGACTCGACCGCGGCATCGTCCTGCTCGCCAACGTCGCTGGCGGAACGGATCCTCGATTCCATGGATGTCCGGGTCGAGGCCTTCGCGATATGCCGGATCGCCCGGGATGCGGCGCTCGTCATCCCGGCCATTTCCGACCTGAAGATCATGTACGTGCTCAAGGGCACGCTGCATCTGCGCGTCGACGGCAACGAGCCACTGGTATCGCCCGCGGGCAGTGTCGTCCTGCTGCCCAAGAATCTGGCACGCACGCTGACGGGCCAGGAAACCTTCAGCCGGACGTACAACGCCCAGGACGTCATCCACATGGGGATACACAACCTCATGTACGTCGACGCGTTCGAGGGCGACGAACACGATATCCGCGTGCTGTGCGGGCGGATCCAGATCGGCTTTGCGAACGATTTCGACGCGTTCGATGGGCTCGTCCAGCCGATAAGCGCCAGACCTGACAACAATGCCTTTGTCAGAAGCGCATTTGAAACCATGCTCGACGAAAGCCGGTTCCGCACGGCCGGCTCCCAGACCCTCGCCAACACCCTGATGAAGGCCTGTCTGGTCGAACTGCTACGCCACGATCTCGATCAGTTGCACAATCCCGGCGGTTCGCCGTCGATCCTGCTGAGGCCCGGCGTGGGCCGGTCGGTCATTGCCATCCTCTCGCAGCCGTCGGCGATGCATACCGTGGCCTCGTTGGCCAAAGCCGCCTGCATGAGCCGGTCTGCGTTCGCAAAAGCCTTCGTGGAAACCACGGGCGCGACACCGATCGAATTCGTGGCGCGTGCACGCCTGGCCAAGGCGCGTGACCTGATTGCAGCGACCGAGACTTCCATTGCATCGATCGCGACGGCCGTGGGTTTCGCCAGCCGCAGTCATTTCAGTTCGCGATTCCGCCAGCGCTACGGCGAAGATCCGACGGCGTATCGCAGGCGAACCCGGCAGGAAGCGGACCCGACCGTCAACGGCTCGTCGACGACGCTCGTCGGCGACTATCCATCATGACTTCCCCAGGCCACGAGGTCGTCCGCATGAACAAACATCCAGTGATCATCGAAGATACGGGGCTCGGACTGTTCCAGGTGGAAGTACGCGCCCAGGGAACGTCGTTTCTTTCCGACGAACCGATTTCCTCGGGCGGCCTGGCTTCCGGCCCGGGACCGTTCGACCTTCTAGGTGCCGCGCTCGGCGCATGCACGGTCATGACCGTGAAGCTCTATGCCAGGCGCAAGTCGATCGCCGTGTCCCACGTGCAGGTCATGATCACGCACCAGCGCGATCCCGAATCGCAACGCGACGTGTTCGAACGCTCGATTTTCATCGACGCAGCGGTAACCGGGGACGAGATGAAACAGCTGCTCGCCGCGGCGGATCGCTGCCCGGTGAGCCGGACGTTGGGCGCCGGCGCGGACATCGTCTCGACCCACAGTCAGACGGCGATCGCCACCGGCCGACGCGCCGGGGACGAGACTTACATGCGCGCCATGGAACAGGCCTGCGACGAACTCGCCACCGGTTGAGCCATGCTCGTTGTCCACCATCTCAGCCATTCGAGATCCCAACGCATCCTCTGGCTTCTGGAAGAACTGGACGTGCCTTACGAGATCAGGTTCTACGAGCGCGAAGGCAGGAGCCATCTGGCTCCGGAGGCATTGAAGGCGATCCATCCACTGGGGAAATCCCCGGCGATCACCGACGACGGCCGCACCGTGGCCGAGTCGGGCGCGATCGTCGATTACATCGTGCGTCGCCACGGCGAAGGCAGGCTCGCGCCGTCGCCGGACAGCTGGCTCTACGACCAGTACGTGCAGTGGCTCCACTACGCCGAAGGCTCGGCGGCGCTGCCCTTGATCATGAAAGGGCTGGTCTCGTACCTGGGCAACATGTGGCGCCCGCTCAAGCAGCGCGTCGACATCGAGCTTGACACCCATTTGGGCTACATCGACCAGAGCCTGGAGGGACGCGACTATCTCGTGGGAAACGCGTTCTCCGCCGCGGACGTGCAGATGAGTTTCATCGGCGAACTGGCGGCGGTCCGGACCGACACGAGCCGCTTCCCGAACCTCGATGCGTGGGTCCGCCGATTCCAGCGCCGGCAGGCGTACCAGGCCGCCATCCGGCGCGGAGGGCCGTATGAGCTTGGAAGCGGGTGATCGAAATACAGCGCGCCCGTTCCTCTTGAACAGCGCCCCATACCCCCTGGCCGGCGACCGAGCGTTCCGGCCATCCAACAGGAAGACTTCCAATGCCAGCCAACATGTACGACTACACGATTCCCGCGCTGTTGCGAGGGCTTGGCGTCCTCCGGTCGTATCTGGACAAGATGCAGGCGGCGGTGGACGCCGGGCAAGCCACCGACGAAGCACTGCTTCAGGCGCGCCTGGCGGACGACATGCTGCCACTGGGTCGTCAGTTCCAGATCGCCTGCGACAACGCCAAGAACGGTCCGGCCCGGTTGACCGGCCAGGAAGCACCCTGGTTTGCCGACAACGAACAGACGATAGGGGAATACCGCCACCGGGTCGAAAAGACGATCGCATACTTGCGGACGTTGACGCCTGAGAACTTTGACGGGAGCGACGCGCGCATGATCGACCAGTCGTATCGGCGCGTGGGTGACGCCATGGCGGGGGAAGACTATTTGCGCGCCTTGCTGCTGCCCAACTTCTACTTCCATATCGCAGTCGCACACTCGATCTTGCGCCACCAGGGTATCCGGCTGGGCAAGAGCGACTATCTCGGCGTACTTCCCGGCTCCAAGGCGCTGGCTTCTTCCATGGATGGCCCTCCGGTCCGATTTCTGACCCGGGCGGAAAGCCTCGAATGGCTCGCGGGACGCGGCCTGCGGGAACTTCCGGCGACTGACGAACCCGGCAACGGCCATTTCCAGTTCGATCTGCTGCCGCTTCCGGTAAGGCTGTCCGGCCTGATCGGTTCGTTGCTGGAGGATCTCGGCGAATTCGAGGGCGGGCTGTTGCTGCTGAGCGACTGGATCTGGGACGACGAATACGAAGGCGATCCAACGGCGCCGTACCGCGAGGCGCAGAAAGAAGTCCGCCCATTGAACGAAGCGCCCGGGTTGATCCTGGGCAAGTCCGATCGCCAGGACGCGGTGGCGCTCCTGACCCTGCTCGTGGAGCGCAAGTGGACCGGCCAATTCCATTTTGCATCCGGCGCAACGACCCTGCGGATTGTCGAAGGCGACCGGGTGCAGGTTTACACCGCAAATCCGGAAGCGGAACGACTTGTGCAATATCGTCTCGCCGTTTCGGGCGGCGACGTTCTGCCTGTCTGAACAGCTTTTGCCTTGATGTTTTTCCAACCCTATCGCCGCCGGCTTCAAATGGATGGAACCCGCGATACATGGCCCGTCGCCCACCGGCACCTGCAACGGAAGAGGCAGGTTCGGGCCCCTCACTACCATGCCAATCGGAAGCGACCATGAAACAGCCTGTTCATGAAAACCTCGATGAAACCTTCATTGCGCGCCAGCGCGAGCGCCTGCTCAAACTACGGGCGCAACTCATTGCTGGCGGAGACGCAGCCGGCGCCGAGGAAGACACCTTGCAGATGGCTGCCGGTGACGAGCCCCAGGATACCGTTGACGATGGCAACCGCCTCGAGCAGCAGGCCAACGACGAGGCGCTGCTGGCGCACAATCTGGAGCGGATCGCGGCCATCGACCGCGCGCTTGAGAAAATACGACAGCACACGTATGGCCTGTCCGACGGCAATGGAGAACCCATCGGTCGTGCGCATCTGGAAGCCGTGCCCGAGGCGATCTTCACCGTGGACGAGCTCAACGCAAAAGCGCGGCAAAGGTGAAGAGTCCATACGAGCCAGCCGGAGTGACCCAGGCTGCCGTTGCCGAGGCGGCAGACATGCTGCTCGTCGGTGGCGAACGGCCGACTCCCGACCGTGTGCGGGCGTTGATCGGCACAGGCTCGCATGACCTCATCGCCGGATTTCTGGACGTCTGGTGGGAAGACCTGGGGCGACGCATCGTCGCCCCGTCGGCTGATCCCTGGACGCCACCTCCGGAGGTCCGGCAAATTGCCGCGACGCTTTGGTTGCGGGCCACCGCGCACGCACGCGCCATGCTGGCGACTTCCCATGAGGAAGAACGCGAACGTCTACTCGAAACGATTGCCCGGCTGGAAGCGAGGTTGCAGGACGCGTCTTCCGGGAACTAGTGGCGAACCATCCGTCGAGATCTGCAGCATGGCCAGGAAACGCATGGCAGTGACAGCCGATATAGCCGATCCGGTCATTCGGCTGCACAAGGGGTCGGAGATGATTTTCGATGAAGATTTCTCGGATCACCTCGAAGGCATGTCTCCGCATCAACGCGAGAAGTGGCTTGCCGACCGGTCGATCTTGCTGCTGGAGGAATACGACGACGGCGCGTTTGATACCAACGGCGAACTCGATCCCTGGGAGCCCGACTGAGGAATCGGCGCCGGAGTTCCCCCGGCGCACGACGTGACGCTTCGCATCACCATGATGCTTGTCGATCTGAACAACACGGCTCTGCGCCGAGAGTGGATCGCGCGGGTATCCGGCGTTTGTCGATGTCCTCGATCATGGCTGGCCCACGTTCGCGCCATCCGGCAGCAGCACCCGGATCGCGGCATCGAGCTCGCCGTCCTTGCCGTGGTACGACTCGCCCAGCGGGCGGGTGACCGGCACGTCGACCGGGCGCGGATGGCCTTCCATCGGCTGGCCGTGATGGTCGGTGATGGTGATGAAGTGCAGGCGCACGCTGCCGCCGTCGATCAGCTTGCCGGCGGAGGGAACTGCGCGTCCTGCTTCTCGCCGGAAGTGCTGGTGATCTGCCTGGCGACCGGCGGCTCCTTGGCCAGCGGATCCAGCGACCAGGTGTAGAGGTTGGACGTGTCGGCGACCTCGGCGGTCAGCAGCAAGGTCTTGCCGTCCGGGCTGATCTGAGCAGCCGGCCATCGGCCGACAGGCCGGGCCACAGCACGCGGCCATCGCTGAAACGGGTCAGCGCCGACTCGCCGCCGCCCGGCACCACGCGCCAGATGTTCTCCGCGCCGCTGCGATCACTCATGTAGTACAGGGTGTGGCCGTTGGCCGCCCACATCGGCCATTCGGCGCGCGCGTCATCCGCGGTCAGCCGGGTGTACTGGTGGCTGCCGTCGTCGCGCAGCAGCCAGATCGCGCCTTCGTCCAGATGGCTGCGACCGTGCCGCCACCATTGCCAGTCGCCCATGCCGCCGTCGTCGGCCACCAGCAAGTGTGCCTTGCCGCCGCTGCTGGACACTGTCCAGATCCCGCCGTCGGCAACGAAGGCGATGGCACGCCCGTCCGCCGACACCGACGGTTGCGACAGCGCCACCCGCGGCGCGGCGACCGGGCTGGCCGCATAAAGCGGCAGTGCCGCCAGACCCCACAGCATCCACATGGCGGAACGCAGGCGCATACGGATTTCCCCTGGCAACGATCAGACGCCGAGTGCAAGCGGCTGCCATCGGCTTCGCCTGCACCATTGGTCACGCCGGGCGACGGATACGAGAAGGGCACCCGCAGGTGCCCTTCCATGCGCAAGGGGCCGGTGCGCGTCAGCTCTTGCCGATCTCGAAATCCTGTTTTGCCACGGACTTGCCGTCGAGGGAAATTTCCACCCGGTACTTGCCTTCGGGCCAAAGGTCGGGATTTTGCACCTTGAACGTGGTGATGGCCGGGCCTTCGGTGGCGATCGCCTGGCTGATGCTGCTGACCAGTTGCCCGGGGCCTTCCAGGTAACTCCATTTCGCATTCAGCGTGGCGCCGCTGGAGCTGCCCACGGTGGCGACGCTGGCGTAGAGGGTGTTGTCGCTGGCGGCGAAGCTGTTGCCGGGATGGGTGATCTGGTGTTTGGCATCGACCGCATCGCCGACGCTCAGTTTGGCCACGCTCAGCGGTGCGGCGGCGACAGGTGCCGGAGCGGTGGCGCTGGCTGCCATCGCCGGGCTGACGGCGCTGCCGGTGGTGGCGGGTGCATCGGCTGTAGTGGTGGCCGCTGCCGGTGCGGTTGTCGGCGTCGCGACGCTGCTGGCACTGGCGGGTGGATTGGCGGGCGCGGGGGTCTCGTGCTTGCCGCAGGCACCGAGCAGCAGCACGGCGGCGAGGGTGGCGCTGTACAGCGTGGTGGTTCGGATCGAACGGTTCATCGGAGCTCCACAGTGGCCATGACGTGGCGGATGCCGATCCATGGCGGCTGCCGCAGCGTCGTCCGGACGCCTTGGTCAGGTTGCCAAGGCTAGCGCTGCGCAAATGAAGCGCCGATTAGCGGAGATTTCGCGTGAGCTGAACTTTCACGCGGCGCTGACTTGTCTTCCGGTCCGGTTCGCCGGCTTCCGACGGTGAAGCCGATGCCATGGCATCACTGGCGCACGGTGCGTGGATTGCCGGGTGTGGCCGGGGTGCTGCTGCGGAACGGGTTGATGTCGAGGCCGCCGCGGCGGGTGTAGCGCGCATAGACACTGAGTTGCTGCGGTGCGCAGCGTTGCATCAGGTCGACGAAGATGCGCTCCACGCACTGCTCGTGGAATTCGTTGTGGGTGCGGAACGAGACCAGGTAGCGCAGCAGGCCGGCATGGTCGATCGGCGCGCCGCGGTAGGCGATCTGCACGCTGCCCCAGTCGGGCTGGCCGGTGACCGGGCAGTTCGAACGCAGCAGGTGCGAGACCAGGGTTTCGGCGACCGGCATGGCGGTGGCATCGGCCTGCAGGAAAGCGTCGTCGGGCGGACCGTAATGATCGATGGCGATGTCCTGATCGTCCAGCAGATGGCCGTCCAGATCGACAGCGGGAAGTGCCGCGGCGTTCGCGTGTCGCAGTTGCACGTTGACCACCGCGCCGGCGGCGGCGGACAGGTCGTGCATCAGCGTCGTGGTCAGCGCGTCGGCGTCGGCGATGCGCTCCTGCGCGAAGCCGTTGAGATACAGCTTGAACGACTTCGACTCGATAATGTTCGGGGATGCCGCCGGTACGTGGAATTCGGCCAGCGCCACCATGGGTTTTCCGCGCAAGTCGAGCCACGAAAGCTCGTACGCATTCCAGATGTCGAGGCCGTGGAACGGCAGTGGTTCGGCCACGCCGATCTCCGCGCGCTTGTCGGCGCGCGGGATCGGGAACAGCTGGCTCGGATCGTAGCGATCGGCGTAGACGGTGTCCTTGCCGAGCGGGGAATGTTCGGGGGTGCTCATGCGGTGCAGTTTAGCTGCTTCGCTTCGCTTGCCCGAATCCGCAGGAGCGTCCCGGATCGACTCGGGGGCATCCCGAGTGCGCGATGCGCTGGTGTCCATCGTGCCAAGAGCATCGCGCAGGTGCGACGGATCTACATGTTCACCATGTGCATCATCGAATCGACGTAGCGGTTGCCGGCAGCGGCATCCGATGGAAACACCGCGTCGATCGCCGCGAGTTCGGCGGCGCTCAGCTGTACGTCGAGCGCGCCGAGGTTTTCGTCCAGGCGGCTGCGCTTGCGTGTGCCGGGGATGGCCAGCACATCGTCATCCTGCGCCAACACCCAGGCCAGCGCCAGCTGTGCCGGCGAACAGCCCTTGTCGGCGGCCAGCGACTTCACCTGCTCGACCAGCTGCAGGTTGCGGGCGAAGTTCTCGCCGATGAAACGCGGGCTGGTGCGGCGGTAGTCGTCGGCGTCGAAGTCGTCCGGCGAGCGGATCGCGCCGGTGAGGAAGCCGCGGCCCAGCGGCGAGTAGGCGACCAGGCTGACGCCGAGCTTGCGACAGGCGGCGAGCATGCCGTTCGTTTGCGGGTCGCGTGTCCACAGCGAGAACTCGCTTTGCAACGCAGCGATCGGGTGCACCTTGCACGCGCGTTCCAGCGTGGCACCGGACGCCTCGCTCAGGCCGAGATGACGCACCTTGCCGGCGGCAACAAGCTCGGCCATGGCGCCGACGGTTTCCTCGATCGGCACGGTCGAGTCGACGCGGTGCTGGTAGTACAGGTCGATGGTGTCGATGCCGAGTCGCTGCAGGCTGGCGTCGCAGGCGGCACGCACGTACTCGGGGCGACCGTTGACGCCGCGCGCCTGCGGGTTGTCCGGGTCGAGCACGATGCCGAACTTGGTGGCGATGAAGGCCTGCTCGCGGCGGCCCCTGATCGCCTTGCCCACCAGCACTTCATTGGTGTGCGGTCCGTACATGTCGGCGGTGTCGAGCAGGTTGAGCCCGCGGTCCAGCGCGTGGTGGATGGTGGCGATCGATTCGGCGTCGTCGTGCTGGCCGTAGAACGCGCTCATGCCCATGCAGCCGAGGCCGAGGGCGGAGACCTCGGGGCCGTTTCGTTCCGGCCGAGAGTGCGAGTCTGCATGGTGTCGCTCCGTTGGGTGAAGGTGGGTGCATGGTGCGCCGTGGAGTCGATCGGATAAATACTCAATAATGGCCATCACCATTCAACACTGAGAAACAATCGCCATGGACCGCCTCGAAGCCATGCGGCTGTACACGCGGATCGTCGAACTGGGCAGCTTCACCGCCGCGGCGAACGACTTGAGCCTGCCGCGTGCCACCGTCACCCACGCGATCAAGCGGCTGGAGGCCCGGCTCGGCGCGCAGCTGTTGCAGCGGACCACCCGTCGCGTGCGCGCCACCCGCGATGGCGAAACCTATTACGGACATTGCTTGCGCTTGCTGGCCGACATGGACGAGGTCGAGACCGATTTCCGCGAGGCGCTGGTGCAGCCGAAAGGCCGTCTGCGTGTCGACCTGCCGGCAACGCTGGCGCGGCTGCTGGTGATTCCGGCGCTGCGGGATTTCTTCGCGCGCTACCCGCAGATCCAGCTCGACATCGGCACCGGCGACCGCTTCGTCGACATGGTGCGCGAGGGCGTGGACTGCGTTCTGCGCATCGGCGAGCTGGGCGATTCGGGCATGGTCGGTCGTCGCGTGGGCGTGCTGGAGCAAGTCACCGTGGCCAGCGCCGCGTACGTGCGTCGGCACGGTCTGCCCGATTCGCTGGCTGCGCTGCAGGACGGCCATCTGGCAGTGAACTGGGTCTCGCCGACCACCCATCGTGCCGAGCCAATGGAATTCATGGTCGGCCGCAGGCGGCGCGAAGTCGCGCTGCCCGGTCGCGTCAGTGTCAGCGGCGTCGATGCCTACCTTGGCTGTTGCGAAGCCGGCCTGGGCATCGCGCAGATGCCGCGCTATCGCATCGCCGAGAAGTTGAAGAGCGGCAGGCTGTGCGAAATCCTGCCGGCACATTCCCCGCCGTCACTGCCGATGACCATCCTGTACCCGCAGCAGCGGCAGATGCCGGCGCGACTGCGCGTGTTCGTCGACTGGCTGGTGGAGCTGACGGCGGAGCAGCGCTGAATGCCTACGACGCGCGCGGCGGGCCGGGGCGTGGTGCGCTGGTGCCGAACGTGTCGCTGGTCAGCGGTGCACCGGCGCTGATCAGCGCGCCGCGTTGCTCGGCGAGCGGCAGGCGCAGCATGCAGTCTTCGAAGCGGGCCAGTTTCTGGAACGCGGGCAGCGCCTGCACCTGCGCCACCAGGGCGGCCATCAGCGGCCAGCGTTCGGCGTCGATGTCGTGGCGCACGAACGAGGCGGTGCGGAAGAAGCTGGCGATGCTGATGTCGGCGATGGAAAGCGTGCCGAACACGAAGCCGTCGTCCGGCAGCATCGTTTCCAGGTAGTCGAGCGCGGCGGGAATTTCCACTTCGCGCGCATGCTGCACCACTGCCTCGTTGACCGGTTCGTGGAAGACATGGCGCTTGATCGCCAGCTGATGGAACAGCCGCCAGATCAGGCCGTCGGCCAGGCGCGTGTCGGCATATTCCTCCAGCCAGCGCGCCTGGGCGCGATCGGCGATGTCGGCGGGATAGAGCGCGGGCGTGGGATGGCGATCCTCCAGGTACTGGCAGATCACCGAGGAGTCGTTGAGCACGAAGCCGTCGTCGATCAGCACCGGCACCCGTCGCAGCGGGCTGAGTCGTGCGAACTGGTCGTTGCCGGTGAACGGCACGATCGGATCGATCTCGTACTCCAGGCCTTTCAGCTCGAGGCACACCAGTACCTTGCGCACGTAGGGCGAAATGTAGTTGCCGATGATCTTCAGCTGGGCAGGCACCGGAAGGCTCCGCGCATCACGTTGGCGCAGCGTGAGCGAGGTCGCGGATGCGCGTCAAGCGGTGGCGGGCGAGGGCATTCAGGTTGCGCGCAGAGACGTGGTTTGCGGTCCCGAGGCGCCAGGGCAATGAGATCGACCTTCCGGCACGTGGCTGCGGCGCGATATCGCGTTAGCATCGTGCGTTTCGACGCGACGACGGTCGCGCGTCATCCGGTTTTCATGGGGAGAGCGTCATGCATTCGATGATCGGCAAATCGCGCCTGTTCGGCGCGGTGGTGATGGGGCTGCTATGCGGCGGCGTCGCGCAGGGGCGCGCGCTGAGCGCAGGCGACTATGCGCAGGCGGCGCGCTTCATGAGTTACAACACGGTGCCGCTGGTCGATCACGCGGTGACGAAGGTCGACTGGCTGGATGACGGCCATTTCTGGTACGTCGATCACGACGCCAGCGGCGACCACTTCGTGCAGATGGATGCGGCCAGTGGCAAAATCACGCCGCTGTTCGATCAGGTCAAGCTCGCCGCGGCGCTGGGCAAGGCCAGCGGCAAGCCGGTCGATGCGAAGACATTGCCGGTGACCGGCTACGCGGCGAAGCCGGACGGCCGCATCGATGTCACGCTGCACGGCAAACATTATCTGTGCGACCTCGCTGCCGCCGAGGCGAGCTGCGTCGACCGGGCCACGGTGGTGAAGACCGGCAAGGAGCCGGGCGCGCTGTCGCCGGACAAGAAGAGCGAGGCGTTCATCCGCGACTGGAACCTGTGGCTGCGCGACGTCGCCAGCGGCAAGGAAATCCAGCTCACCACCGATGGAGTGGAGAATTTCGGCTACGCCACCGACAACGCCGGCTGGAAGCACACCGACAAGGCCATCGTGGAGTGGTCGCCGGATTCGAAGCGGATCGCCACGTTCCAGCAGGACCAGCGCAAGACCGGCGAGATGTACCTGATCAGGACCAGGGTCGGTCATCCGGAACTGGAGAAGTGGAAGTACCCGCTGGTCGGCGACAAGGACGTGACGATGATCGAGCGCGTCATCATCGACGTGCCCACGCACAAGGTCGTGCGCCTGAAGATGCCGCCGGACCAGCACCGCTCCAGCCTGTGCGACGACGTCAGCTGCGGCCCCGACGGCGGCTGGGACGACGTGAAGTGGGCAGCCGACGGCAAGACCCTGGCCTTCGTCTCCACCTCGCGCGACCACAAGCACGAGTGGTTCCGCATCGCCGACGCGGGCACCGGCAAGGTGCGCACGGTGTTCGAGGAAACGGTGCCGACGTATTACGAGAGCGGCAACGGCGCGGTCAACTGGCGCTACCTGCCCGAGACGAACGAGGCGATCTGGTTCAGCGAGCGCAACAACTGGGGCAACCTGTACCTGTACGACCTCGGCACCGGCAAGCTCAAGCACGCGATCACCACCGGCGAGGGCAACGTCACCGAGGTGCTGAAGGTCGATCCGAAGACGCGCACCGTGTGGTTCCGCGGCGTCGGCCGCACGGCGGGCGTGAACCCGTACTACCAGCAGTTCTTCAAGGTCGGCCTCGACGGCGGCAAGCCGGTGCTGCTGACGCCGGAAGCGGCCGACCACACGGTGACGCTGTCGCCGGACGGCAAGTCATTCGTCGATGCCTATTCCACCCCGACCGTGCCGCCGGTCACCGTGCTGCGCAGCGCGAACGATGACCGCAAGCTGGCCAGCGTGGCCAACGCCGACATCTCGCGCCTGAAGGCCGCCGGCTGGGTGCCGCCGATCCCGTTCACGGTGAAGGCGCGCGACGGCAAGACCGATCTGTACGGCATGATGTTCAAGCCGAGCCACTTCGACCCGTCGAAGAAGTACCCGATCATCGACTACATCTATCCGGGCCCGCAGACCGGTTCGGTGCGTGGCCGCAGCTTCCTCGTCCGCGCGCGTCGACCACCAGTCGATGGCCGAGCTGGGTTTCATCGTGGTGGCGATCGACGGCATGGGCACGCCGTGGCGCTCCAAGGCGTTCCACGACGCCTACTTCGAGCACGTCGAGGACAACACGCTGCCCGACCAGGTGGCCGGCCTGAAGGAACTCGGCAAACGCTATCCGTGGATCGACCTCGGCCGCGTCGGCATCTGGGGCCACTCCGGCGGCGGCAACGCCAGCGCCGGCGCGATGTTCCACTACCCCGACTTCTTCAAGGTCGGCTGGGCCGAAAGCGGCAACCACGACAACCGCAACTACGAGGACGACTGGGCCGAGAAGTGGCAGGGTCTGCTGGTCACCGACAAGGACGGCAAGACCAACTACGACGCGCAGGCCAACCAGAGTTTCGCCAGGAACCTCAAGGGCCACCTGATGCTGACCTACGGCACGCTCGACGACAACGTGCCGCCGTCCAACACGCTGCTGGTGGTCGAGGCACTGATCAAGGCCAACCGCGACTTCGACATGATCGCGATCCCCAACGTGCATCATGGCTATGCCGACGCCACGCCGTACATCACCCGCCGCCGCTGGGACTACTTCGTGCGGTACCTGGCCGGCAACACGCCGCCGATGGAGTACAGGCTGAAGGCGTGGCCCTGGCGTTGACTCGCCGCGCTCCTCCGAGAGCGTGAGCAACCAGCGCTTCGCCCTCCCGCTGCCTTGCCGGCGAGGGCGGAGCGCTTCCTGCGTGTTGCGCCGGTCGCGGAGGTTCGCTCAGAGCTTGTGGAGAAAACCGCTTCCCGTGGCTTTCTTCTCGCCGCGGCCGGGCTTCGAGCTTGAACAACGCACACCTCTCAGCGCAGGTTCGTCGGCTTCGCGACACCCTTGGCCAGCGCTTCGTCGATCAAGGCCCCGATCTGCCGGTTGGCTTCACTGGTGGCCTGTTCCTGGCGTTTGCCCAGGGCATCCTGTTTTGCGCCGAGCGCATCCTGCTGTTTGCCCAACGCGTCCTGCCGCCGCCCCAGTTCGTCCTGCTGCCGGGCGAGTTCGTCCTGGCTGGCTTGCAGGCGGTGTTTGCGTTGCCTCGACTTCGGCCCGGCGCTTGTCGTTGTGTGGATCCATGTCCAGCGCCGCCTGGGCGCCTGCCAGCCTGGCCTGTTCGGCGGCCAGCTGCCCCTGGCGCATGCCCAGCGAACCCTGTCGTGCGCCGAGCCCGCCTTGCTCGCCGCCGAGGCGTCCCTGTTCGCCACCCAGCTCACCCTGCTGTCTTCCCAGCTCGCTCACGGGCGCATAGATGGCCTTGGCACGCTGGATGTAGGCGCTGTCGCGGACCACGTAGGACTTGTTGCCGCGACGGAACCACAGGATCGGCTCGTTTGCCCTTGCGCAGCCGGTTCACCGCGTCGACGTCGGCGTCCGAACCGTTGACGGTGACCGAATCGCCATCGAGCAACGCGAAACCGTAGGCGGCATCGGACGAGGTATCGATGCTCGACGTGGCGTGCCGAAAAGCTGTGGGTGCGAGGCGGCGGCGGAGGCGGCAAGGGCGCGGTCGGCGGCGGCGGGGCCGGCGGCGCGGGCGGAGCTGGCGGCGGAGCTGGCGGTGTCGGCGCGCGCAAGCGTTGCGGACGTCGTTGCCGGCGTGCTCCGCGGTGCGCTCGCGGTGACGCGATAGGGCAATACGCCGGCCAGCACGACCAGCATGATCAGCGGCCAGGCGCGGGCGCGGCTGCGCGCTGGATTCTCGGACTGCTGCAGCATGATCAGTCGCCTCTTGAGGTTATGGAACGATGGTGAAGCCCCGGCCAGACCGGAATGCATCGGATGGGCGATGCCCAGACGCAGCAGCAGATGGCCGTAGGCCTGCGGCATCGTGCCGGTCTGCTGCAGCACCTGCGCATCGCAGGCAGCCTCGCGGCTCAGCGCGTACTCGCGCACCGCCCACGCCACCAGTGGATGAAAGAAGAACAGTCGCTGCGCGACGGCCGGTATCCAGCCCAGCCACAGGTCGCCGCGACGCAGGTGCGCCAGCTCGTGGGCCATCGCCATCGCCGACTCGGTCAGGGTCAGTTGCTGATCGGCGGGCAGCAGCACGGTCGCGCGCCACACGCCGGTGACCTGGGGCGAACGGATCGCGGCGGAAACGCGCAGCTGCGGTTGGCGGCGCAAACCCAGCTTTTGCACCTGTGCCGCGCACACGGCGCGCAACGCATCATCGGTCAACAGATGCGAGTCGCGCAGCACACGGTGCGACTCGCGCCACTGTCTGGCTGCGATGAGCAATTGCATGAGCACGGCGGCCAGCCACAGCGAAACCAGGATCAGCCGCCAGTGCGCGTGCCACGCAACTGGCGTCGGCTGGGGCGTTTCGGCCATCACGTGAACCATGGGCCCGCCAGCCTTGATGGCTGCTGCCGGCATGACGGCGCGATCGTGCACAGCGGCCGCGATCGGCGGTGGCATTCTCAGCACACGAAGTTGCAGTGGCGAGCTCCAGCACAGCCCGAGGATCAGCTGCAGGCCGACCAGCCACCACAGCGTGCAGCGCAGTGCGGAAGGCAGTCGCGGCAGCAGGCGGCCGATCAGCCAGACGGCACCGATCAGCAGCACGGCCTGGGCCGATGTCCAGGCCAGCCGAATCAGCAGGGTATCGAGCAGGACGTTCAGCGATTCCATCTCACGACTCCTTGCGCCGAGTCTGCAATTGCGCGACCAGCGCCTCGAGTTCGGCCAGCTCCGTCTCGCTGACCTCGGCACGCTCCGACATCCACGCCACGAACGGCGAGACCGACCCACTGAGTGTCTTCTCGACGAAGCTGCCCACCGCGCTGCGCATGGCCTCTTTCGGTCCGGTCGCGGTGCTGTAGCGGAACATGCCGCGCAACTGGCGGCGTCTCAGGTAGCCCTTGCCACGCAGGCGTTCCATCATGGTCAGCACGGTCGAGCGGGCGAGCCCGCGCGGCTCGCCGAAACCGCCGGCGACTTCGCCGACGGAAGCGCCGCCGTTCTCGGACAGGTAGTGCAGGAGCGCAAGCTCCTGATCGCCGATGGAGGGTTTGGACATGACCGGAGCACTTCTTGACTACAGGTGTAGTCACCGTACGCCTTGACTACACCTGTAGTCAATAGGTCGCCGGTAACCTCGTCCCTGCAGCCTGGTCAGGGATGAAAGAGCCGGCACCGCCGGGTTCCATGCTCGGGGGAGTGGCGCACCTATTGGGACCATAAGCTCCACGCGACCAGGCCGTCAGGAACCGTCCCGTCGCTCCTTCAAAATGCCATGTCGAACGCCACCTCGCCCTGCACGCCGACCTGGTAGGCCGAGACGCGCCGTTCGAAGAAGTTGGCCAGCTCCTGCACGTCCTGCAGATCCATGAAGTCGAACGGGTTCCTTGCACCGTATTTCTTCGGCATGTCGAGCTGGGCAAGGCGCTGGTCGGCGCAGTATTCGAGGTACTGGCGCATGTCCTTAACCGACATGCCGGCCACGCCGCCGGACAGCACGTCTTCGGCGAACTGCGTCTCGCAGGCGATCGCCTCTTCCATCATCTCTGCGACTTGTGCACGCATTTCATCGTCGAACAACTCGGGCTCTTGCGCGCGAACGGTGCGCACCACCTCGAACGCGAACGCCATGTGCCCGCTCTCGTCGCGGAACACCCAGTTGGTGCCGGCGGCCAGCCCATGCAGCAGTCCGCGCGAGCGCAGGTAGTAGACGTAGGCGAACGCGGCGAAGAAGAACAGCCCTTCGATGCAGGCGGCGAAGCAGATCAGGTTGAGCAGAAACCGGCGCCGGTGCTCGCGTGTTTCCAGCCGGCGCAGGCCCTGGATCGAGTCGATCCACTTGAAGCAGAACGCTGCCTTCTGCCGGATCGACGGGATCGTCTCGATCGCCGCGAACGCGCCGTTGCGTTCGGCCGGATCGGGGATGTAGGTATCCAGCAGCGTGAGGTAGAACTGCACGTGGAGCGCTTCCTCGTACAGCTGGCGCGACAGGTACATGCGCGCTTCGGGCGCGTTGATGTGCTGGTAGAGATTCAACACCAGGTTGTTCGACACGATGGTGTCGCCGGTGGCGAAGAACGCCACCAGCCGCTGGATCAGGTGGCGATCGGCGGCGGACATCTTGTTGTTCAGGTCGCTGGTGTCCATCGAGAAATCCACCTCCTCGACGGTCCAGGTGTTCTTGATCGCGTTGCGATACATCTCGTAGAAGCCGGGGTAGCGCATCGGCCGCAGGGTCAGTTCGAAGCCGGGATCGAGGATGTGGGCGTTGTGCGGGGGTTGCGCGGACATGGAATTCCTTCATTCAAAGCTTGCGCGCATAGGCGTCATGCACGAAGCGGCTGACGTAGGTGGCGAGGCCGAGGCCGGCTTGCGCGAGTTGCCGCATGTTCGCGACGTGCTCGCGGCCAGTGGCCTCGTCGGTGTATTCGTACGCATCGCCGTTGACGAAACGGATGCGGATGAAGCCTTCACCGGATTCGTAGGCGCTGACGCCGGAGTGGCCGTCGAGATTCCGGTAACGCTTCATCACGACACCCCTTGCGTTATTGGCAGGCCTCGCAGCATTCCGGGTTCTCCAGCGAACAGAACACCGCGGCGGTGGCTTCGGCCTGGTCGGACACCGTGGTCTTGGCGATCCGCGTCGCCGGCCGCGAACGCAGGTAGTACGTGGTCTTGATCCCGGCCTTCCACGCGTACATGTACATCGAGCTCAGCTGGCCGATGTTCGGGTTCTCCATGAAAAGGTTCAGTGATTGGCTCTGATCGATGTAAGCGCCACGCGAAGCCGCCAGTTCGATCAGCGCCTTCTGCGGCAATTCCCACACGGTGCGGTAGATTTCGCGCAGGCGCTCGGGGATCGCGGTGATGCGCTGGATCGAACCCTCCGCCAGCTTGATCGCATCGCGGATGTCGGACGTCCACAACCCCAGCACCTTCAACTCGTCGGCCAGGTAGCGGTTCACCTGCAGAAAATCGCCAGACAGCGTCTCGCGCTTGAACAGGTTGCTCACTTGCGGCTCGATGCATTCGTAGCAGCCGGCGATCGAAGCGATGGTGGCGGTCGGGGCAATCGCGATCAGCAGCGAGTTGCGCAGGCCGTGCAGCTTGATCTTCTCGCGCAGGGCATCCCAGCGTGCGCTGTCGTGCGGGGTGGCGTTCGGCCAGTGGTCGAATTGCAACTCGCCGTTCGCGGCGCGGCTTTCCGCAAAACCCGGGTGCGCACCCTCGGTCTCGGCTAGGCTGCACGATTGGGACAGCGCGTGGAAGTAGATCTCCTCGGCGATGCGGGTGGACAGCGCCAGCGCTTCGGCCGAGTCGAACGGCAGGCGCAGCTTGAAGAGCACGTCCTGCAGGCCCATCACGCCCAGCCCGACCGGGCGCCACTTCATGTTCGCGGTACGTGCGGTTTCGATCGGATAGAAGTTGAGGTCGATCACCCGGTTGAGCTGGCGTACCGCGGTGCGCACGGTCGACGCGAGCTGTTCGAAATCGAACACGCCATCGCTGACGTGCCGCGCCAGGTTGACCGAGCCCAGGTTGCACACGGCGGTCTCGTCTACCGAGCTCACTTCGAGGATCTCGGTGCAAAGGTTGGACAGATGAATCACGTTTTCCGGTTTGGCCGTCTGATTGCTGGTGGCGTTGCAGCGATCCTTGAACGTCATCCAGCCGTTGCCGGTCTGCGCCAGCGTGCGCATCATGCGGGCGTACAGTTCGCGCGCATTGACGGTTTTCACCGCCAGACCGTCGGCCTCGGCCTGGCGGTACCCGGCGTCGAATGCCGCGCCCCAACTGTCGACGAAGTGCGGTACCACCTTCGGATCGAACAACGACCAGTCGCCATCGCTCTCGACGCGGCGCATGAACTCGTCGGGGATCCAGTTGGCAATGTTGAGGTTGTGCGCGCGTCGCGCGTCATCGCCGGTGTTGTCGCGCAGTTCCAGGAAGTCCTCGATGTCGGCGTGCCACGATTCGAGATACACGCAGGCCGCACCCTTGCGCTTGCCTCCCTGGTTCACCGCGGCGACCGAGGCGTCCAGTGTCTTCAACCATGGCAGCAGGCCGTTGGAGTGGCCATTGGTGCCCTTGATCAGCGAGCCGCGCGAACGCACGCGCGAATACGCCAGGCCGATGCCGCCGGCGAATTTGGATAGTTTGGCCACGTCGGCGTACTTGTCGTAGATCGACTCCAGCGAATCGACCGGCGAGTCGAGCAGGTAGCACGAGCTGAGCTGCTCATGCGCGGTGCCGGCGTTGAACAGGGTGGGCGAGCTGGCGATGTATTCCAGCGAGGACAGCAGCCGGTACAGCTCCAGCGTTTCCCCGATCTCGTTGCCACCGAGTGCGCAGGCGATGCGCATGAAGAAGTGCTGCGGCGTCTCGATCACCAGCCGCTGCTGCGGGTGGCGCAGCAGGTAGCGGTCGTACACGGTGCGCAGGCCGAAGTATTCGAAGCGGCGGGTGGCCAGCGGTTCGATCGCGTCATTGAGCTTGCGCGCGTTGGTGGCGACGAAGTCGCGCAGGCGGTCGTTGAGGATGCCGAGCTCGGCGCCGCGCGCGATCGATTGCGAGAAGCTCTGGATTTCCTGGCCGCTGACTTCCTTGTCGATGTAGGCGCCGAGCAGGCGCGCGGCGAGCTGGCCGTACTCGGGTTCTTCGGCGGTGAGGCCGGCGGCGGTGCGGATCGAGAGCTGGTCCAGCTCCTGGGTGGTGGCGCCGTCGTACAGGCCACCGATGGTCTTCAGCGCCACCCGCAGCGGGTCGACGCCGTGCAGACCTTCGGCGCTGCGCGTCACGGCGCGCACGATCTTGTTGACGTCGACGATTTCCTGGCCGCCGTTGCGTTTGGTGACGTGCATCTGCGCGGGGCTGTGCGGCGGGGTCAGTGCGAACGCGGTGTCGTCGGCGGGAAGGGTGGGGGAATCGGCGCGCGCGACGGTGCGCTCGCGCTCAACGGTATCGAGGGGCTGCATGGCTTGGTGGCTCCGGCTTGGACATCAAACGCCTGCTTCCCTCGAGCAGGGCCTGATAGCGATGGATTCCGGAGGCGGCGCGCAAGCGGACGCCTTGCGGCGACCGGCTTCACGACGCACTTCCCCGCGGAAGCCGTCACTACGCACCGGGACACGTTCGTCCCGATGTGCCGGCAGGTCTTCGGACTTGCGGACGTGGATCAAGGCGATCCGCCTACTTGCTCCCGCTTCCCAGCCGCGGAGGGCCAGTGCAATGTGGGTGCTTTCGTTTCCGCTCTACCGCTGCGGGGCAGTTCCGGAGTCACACCGGATTCCCTTTTAAGCCCGACCGATGTCGCATCTGGTCGGGCACCGACGCACACAACATATCGGGTGGCCCGGGCAGGGTCAACCCAACAAGTTGTGTACAAGTCGCAATGAAAGCCGCTTGCGGCGGCGACGGCTCGGGTTGCGGCGACGTTACAGCGCGTCGTGATCCAGTTCGCCGGTGCGGATGCGGATCACCTGTTCCAGCGTGCTGACGAAGATCTTGCCGTCGCCGATCTTGCCGGTGCGGGCGGAGTGCTGGATCGCTTCCAGCACACGGTCAAGCTGGTCGTCGGCCACCGCCACCTCCAGTTTGATCTTGGGCAGGAAGTCGACCACGTACTCGGCACCACGGTACAGCTCGGTGTGACCCTTCTGGCGGCCAAAACCCTTCACTTCGGTTACCGTGATGCCCTGCACGCCGACTTCGGCCAGCGCCTCGCGCACATCGTCCAGCTTGAACGGCTTGATGATCGCCACGACCAGCTTCATGGGTTGTTCCTTGGAAGGCATCGGCCTGGGCCAAAGCCGCATTTTGCCTGTGTGGACGGGTGTTGTCGCCTGAGCGCAACCCGTGTAGGACAATCCTTACAAATTCTGACGGAGCATACCGATGGCGCGCCCGATTTACCTTCACCTAGTATTTACCTCGACGAGTGCGAGGCGCTATCCATGATGGATAGGCAGGATATCGATCAGATTGCCCTGCGACTTGTGTCGTTGGTACCGCCAGGGGTGGCACAGGCGCATCAGGATTTGCGAACCAACTTCCAGGATGTTCTGGCGCAAGGATTGCGCCGCCTCGAACTGGTCACCCGCGAAGAATTCGAAGTCCAGACCCAGGTACTGGCACGTACCCGTGCCAAGGTCGACGACTTGGAGCGACGCGTGGCCGAGCTTGAAGCCGCAGTGTCTGCCCGTACGGGCTCGTGACAACCACCTCCCGGGAGCCGCCTCCGATCCGTCACCCTCACCCCGAGAACGATCGGAGGCGGTTATTTATTCAGCGTTGCTGATGGAGCTGCTCGATGTCCGTGCCTGTCAGCGCCCCATCCACCATGCGCCATCGCCCTGACGCCGCATGAGTCTTGCGGTCATCCTCAGTCGTGCCCAGGAAGGGATCGCCGCACCGCAGGTCATGGTCGAGGTGCATCTGTCCGGCGGCTTGCCGTGCACCAATATCGTTGGCCTGCCCGAGGCCGCGGTGCGCGAGGCGCGCGATCGTGTGCGAGTGGCGATCCAGAACACGGCCTTCGAATATCCCGGTCGCCGCGTCACGGTGAACCTGGCGCCGGCCGAGCTGCCCAAGGACGGGGGGCGTTTTGATCTCTCGATCGCGCTGGGCATTCTTGCCGCCAGCGGCCAGGTGCCGCGCGAGAAGCTCGACGATTGTGAATTTCTGGGCGAGCTGGCGCTGACCGGTGCGCTGCGCCGCGTATCCGGCGTGGTGCCGGCGTTGCTGCGCGCGCGTGCGCGCGGCCGGCGGGTGGTGGTGCCTCGCGAGAATGCCGCGGAGGCCGCGCTGGTTTCGGATGTGGATGTGCGGGTGGCCGATACGCTGGCCGAGGTGTGCGGATGGCTGCGCGGAGCAGACGAACTTTCCGCGCCGGTCGGCCTGCCCGGTGACGGTGGCGCGGACGACGGGCCGGACCTGAGCGATGTGCGTGGACAATTGCAGGCGCGTCGTGCGCTGGAGATCACCTCGGTCGGTGGTCATCACCTTTTGCTGATCGGGCCGCCGGGGACAGGCAAGACCATGCTCGCCGAACGCCTGCCCGGGATTCTGCCGCCGATGTCGGAGTCGGAGGCGCTGGAGACCTGCGCGGTGCTGTCGGTGGCCGGCCAGGTAACCGATCTGGCGCGCTGGCGGCGGCGGCCGTTTCGTTCGCCGCATCACACGGCATCGGCGGTGGCGCTGGTCGGCGGCGGATCGTATCCGCGCCCGGGCGAAATTTCGCTGGCCCACAACGGCGTGCTGTTCCTCGATGAATTGCCCGAGTTCAGCCGGCACGTGCTGGAAGTGCTGCGCGAACCGATGGAATCGGGCCAGATCCTGATTTCGCGGGCGGCGCGGCAATCGACCTTTCCGGCGCAATTCCAGCTGGTGGCGGCAATGAATCCGTGTCCCTGCGGTTACGCCGGTGATCCGCGCCAGCGCTGCCAGTGCACGCCCGATCAGATCCAGCGCTACCGCGCGCGCATTTCCGGTCCGTTGCTCGATCGCATCGACCTTTGTGTGGAAGTGCCGCCGATGCCCCTGGCCGAGCTCGGATCGCCGCGCAGCGGGCGCGACGAGGATTCGGCGACGGTGCGCGCGCGCGTACTGGGTGCGCGGCGCCATGCGCTGATGCGCGCCGGACGACCGAACGCCGAAATAAGCACGCGCGAACTGGAGCGCGACTGTGCACTGGGACCGTCCGAGCGGCGCTGGTTCGAGCATGCGCTGGAGCGGCTGGGCCTCTCCGCACGGGCCTATCACCGCGTGCTGCGGGTCGCCCGAACGATCGCGGATATCGATGGCGGTGCCGCGTTGCTGGAGCGCGAGCATCTGGCCGAGGCGCTGCAGTACCGACGACGTTGAGGTATCCGCGCGCCGGCTGGACGGCCGCGTCGACACATGCTCCGATAGCGGTCTTGTATTTCCAGGGACTGTGATGACTATCGAGCTCGGCCTGATGCTCGCCGGCATGTTGATGATCGGTTTTCTGGCGCAATGGCTGGCGTGGCGGGTCAAACTGCCGGCGATCGTCTTTCTTCTGCTGGCCGGCATCGTGCTCGGACCGGTCACCGGGCTGCTCGATCCGGACAAGCTGCTGGGCGATTTGCTGTTCCCGATCGTGTCGCTGGCGGTGGCGCTGATCCTGTTCGAGGGCAGCCTGACCTTGCGCTTTCATGATTTGCCCGGGATCGGCAAGGCGGTGCGCGGGTTGGTCAGCTATGGCGCTGTCGCTTCGCTGCTGCTGCTGGCATGGGCCGCCCACATCGTCGCCGGCCTGGCGTGGCCGATCGCGCTGCTGTTCGGCGCACTGGCCTGCGTGACCGGGCCGACGGTGATCGCGCCGATGCTGCGCACCTTGCGGCCGAATGCGCGCATCGCCAACACGCTGCGCTGGGAAGGCATCGTGATCGACCCGCTGGGCGCGCTGTTCGCCGTCCTGATCTACGAGGCGATCGTCTCGCATCAGGAGGGCCACACCCTCGGCATCTTCGTCGCGACGGTGGGCTGCGGCGTGGTGACCGGCGCGCTGTCGGCATGGCTGATGGCGTTCTTCCTGCGTCACCAGATGATCCCGGAATACCTGCAGAACTACGCGGTGCTGGCCGCCGTGCTGTTCGCCTTCAGTATCTCGAACACGCTCACCCACGAATCGGGCCTGCTGACGGTGACGATCATGGGCATTGCGCTGGGCAACCTGCGCGGCGTGCACATCGACGACATCCTCGACTTCAAGGAAAGCCTCACCACGGTGCTGGTGTCGTTGCTGTTCATCCTGCTCGCGGCACGGCTGCACTGGCCGCTGCCGGATGGCATGCTGGGCGCGGGCATCGCGCTGTTCGTGATCGCGCAGCTGGTGGTGCGGCCGGTGACGGTGGCCATTGCCAGTTTTCGCAGCAGCCTCAGTTGGCGCGAGCGCGCGCTGATCGGCTGGGTGGCGCCGCGCGGCATCGTGGCGGCGTCGGTGTCGGCATTGTTCGCGCTGCGTCTGGACCAGCTCGGCGTGGCCGGTGCCGACGCGCTGGTGCCGCTGGTGTTCACCCTGATCATCGGTACGGTGATCCTGCAAAGCGCCACCGCGCGGCCGCTGGCGATCTGGCTGAAGGTGGCCGAACCGGAGCCGCGCGGCGTGCTGATCTTCGGTTCCGACCAGGTGGCCCGCGCGATCGGCAAGTCGCTGCACGAGGCCGGTTTCCGCGTGGTGCTGGCCGATGACGACTGGGACGGTATACGCCAGGCGCGAATGGATGGCCTGAGCACGTTTTTCGGCAACCCGGCTTCTCCGCATGCCGAGCGCCATCTGGATCTCACGGGAATCGGTCGCCTGCTGGCGGTCTCGACGCATCGCGAACGCAATTCGCTGGCCTGCGTGCACTATCGCCAGGAGTTCGGGCGCGAGCGGGTGTATCGGCTGCGCAACCTGACCCCGCAGGAAAACACCGCTCGCGCCGCGCTCGCCGGCAGTCTGCTGGCGCCGCCGCTGTTCGACGAGGAGATGACCCACGGCCGCTTTGCCGACATGCTCGCGCAAGGCTGGCGGATCAAGTCGACCAAACTCAGCACCACGTTCGACTGGCCGCACTTCATCGAGCAATACGGCTCGCATACGGTGCTGATGTTCGGTGTGGAAGAAAAGGGCGCCTTGCGGGTTGCTTCGACCAAGCGCGAGCTGGAGCCGAAGCCGGGCTGGACGGTGATCGCTCTGGTGCCGCCTGCGCCGAGTAGACACTCAATTCCCAGTCAGGAGTTTTCGAAGAGGGAATGAAGCCCGCTGCCTTTTTCGTCGATCCGGCTTACGGTCTCCAAGGTGATTGTTCAAGCTGGATCGAGTAACGCTCGGATGGGCTGGGAGAGTTCTGAAATAGGCGTGCAGGCAGATCTACGCTCTCACGAAGCGTGTATACGGTCTGGGCATTCACATTTCCACCAAGGCCACCTATATTTGATGAATATGAATATACCGATCACAGCCATACCCGAAAACGTCGAGCAACGCGGAAGCATTGCCTGCGTCGGCTTGGGCATGACTCTCGGCTCGCATCTCAGCCCACTGGCACGCAGTCATATCGAACAGGCGGACGTAGTGTTCGCTGCGCTCTCCGATGGCATCGTGGAGATGTGGCTGGAAAGCATGCACCCGGATGTACGCAGCCTGCAGCCGTATTACGGCAAGGGTGACAAGTCACGCCTGCTTACCTACCGCGAGTGGGTCGAGGTGATGATGGCCGAGGTGCGCGCGGGCAGGAAAGTCTGCGCCGTGTTCTACGGCCATCCCGGCATATTTGCCTGGTCGCCGCACGAAGTGATCAAGGTGGCGCGAGCGGAAGGCTACCGCGCGCACATGGAGCCGGGCATCTCCGCCGAGGATTGCCTGTATGCCGACCTCGGCATCGATCCGGGTCGCTACGGTTGTCAGCATTACGAAGCGAGCCAGTTACTGTTCTGCGAGACGCCCCTCAATCCCGGTGCCTACTTGGTGCTGTGGCAGGTGGGGCTGGTGGGCGACCGCTCGTTGAAACGATTTTCCACCGGGCCCGAATACCGGCAAGTGCTGGTCGACGTACTCGAAAAAGACTACCCGCTTGATCATGAGGTGATTATCTATCGCGGGGCCACCCTGCCGATCGAGCTGCCGCGCATCCGTCGCGTGGCTCTGCGCGATCTGTCTGCGACGGACGTGACCGCCGAGGAAACCGTGATCCTGCCGCCCGCGTCCGCGTTGCGCCCCAATCAGGCGGTCAGGGAGCGGTTGGCAGCGCTGGATGCGTCTGCACTGATCGCTGCGTCATGCAATTAGCAATGGGCGCACTTGAGGCGCTGGAAAGAGCCTGTAGAAGCCATTTCGGTTTCGACGGGTCTATTTGTCAACAAGCACCAGGAGAATCTCATGCCGATCATCGTACATAACGTAATGCCCCCGACGGACACCATTGCCCTGCTGGAAACCATCGGGGCGGATGCATCGCTCCGTCGCGCCTCACCCGAAGCCTTGCTGGAGGCGTTGGTCCGCGCCAACGCCACGATAGGCTTGAAGCACGCTGCCGCCACCGGCGATGGCACACATTTGTCGGAGGAGCTCGGCAGCGTGAATTGCGACACTCCTAACCATGTCAACAATTTCATATTTGAAGAAGGGGCGTAACCGGCCACTTCGATCGTCACTGTCAATCAGGGCAAGTTCCTGCTGAGAGGAGCCGGATTGGCGAACGGCATATGGTCGAGCCGTTTGGCGACTAATTGACTAATCATTGCACGCTGATTAGTGCGGTGATTCGAGCTAAGAAGTTGGACCGAACACAAAACTTGTGGTTTGCTTTCCCTAAAGCCGAAGTCGCGGTTATCGTGACTTCGGCTTTTAATTCTTCACCGCGATTGCACGCTGCCGCTTGAAGAGTTCGAAACAAAGTTTCAAAGGTCACTGGCAAGTGGGCCTGGTGGGCGACCGATCGTTGAAACACTTTTCCACCGGTTCCGAATATCGGCAGGTGCTGGTGGACGTGCTTGAGAAAGACTACCCACTGGATCACGAGCTGATCATCTATCGCGGCACGACGCTGCCGATCCAGCAGCCGCGCGTACGCCGGGTATCCCTGACGGATTTGCCTGCGACGGAGGTAACCGCCGAGGAGACCGTGATCCTTCCGCCCGCCGCTCCGTTGTGCCCCAATCAGGCGGTACGCGAGCGGTTGGCGGTGGCGGCATTGGATGCAGCCTGGGACAGCGTCAGGCTAATCGGAGATGCTCGCATCTTTGGGACCGTGATAGGCTCAGGGCGATATCAGGGTAGAGGTCGCGAGAGCGGTGGAGCTTCGTCCGAGACACGCAGCTTCCCGTCATGGGCGATCTCATCTCCCGTGATTCGGCCGGCAAGTCATTCACAACGAAACTAGGGGACAATATGAGCAATACCATTGAGCTGCTGGAGGCCATCGGGCGGGACGCTTCATTGCGGCATGCTTCCGGAGAGAGCCTGTCGCAAATACTCACTGGACTGCAGGCTAGTGAGGCACTCAAGCAGGCGGCTATCTCTGGGGATGACAGCCACCTGACAAAGGAACTTGGCCATAGGGACATCAAGAACCCCAACCACGTGACCAATGCTGCCGGCAGCGGGCATGAGGACGAGCCTGAGGGTGGCCATGACAGTAGTCACGAGACTGACGATGACGCCAGCGAGAAGGGTGACGAAGATCTGGGTTAAATCTGGATAGGTGGCGCAGCCACCACAACTTTCCGGTAAATGCATGAAGTGTTTCGCGTCAGGTTGCTTCGCGAGATGCGTCCTCTTCACGGGGGCGCTCTTGGTGGCTGCCAGTGGCAACGCACACGTGGCGACACCTGACATGACCGAGCCAGTCATCTTGCTTGAGCAGGCTGAAAAATTCCATCTGACCGACCACGCACGCTTCCTCGCCACTCTCAAGCAGCTTCATCAAGAAGAAAGCCGGCTTTCTCCGGTACAGCGATGGCATCTGCGATATCTGGATGCGTATGAACCAGGCATGGTGGGGGATTTTGCCAAGGCTGCACCCATCCTGCGCGACGTGATCAACCATTCGGGCGATCCGGCATTGGCGACCTTGGCAACCGCGAAGCTGATCACTAGCCTGGCGATCAATCATCAGTACGAAGAAGCCTTCCAGTTGGCCAATACGTTGATGGTCGATCTGCCCCATGTCACTGACGATAAGGCGCATGCCCAGGCCCTGCGTTCGATCGTCCAGATGCTTGATGTGGCCGGCGAATCCGATCAAGCCCTGAAATACGCCCAACAGTTGAAGCTTGAAGAGGCATCTCCCGAAAATCGCTGCGGGAACTACCAGTACAAGATCAATGCGATAAGCTATTCCGTCACGCTTTCCTCGAAAGATCCCATGCTTCTTCGGGCGATCGCTGTGTGTCTTGCCGACAATCAGATGGTGTACGCCAACACGCTGCGTCTCATTCGTTCGGATTTGCTAAACGAGGAAGATCACCCGGATCAGGCGATTGCCCTGTTGAAAAGCATCGAGCCGAGCATCCGGCGGGGCGGTTACCAGGTGCATATTGCCGACTTCGGCATCACGCTCGCACAGGCCTATGTGAGCAAGGGCAACGACGTTGATGCGAGACAGGCAGCGCTGGCCGTTGTGGCGGCCAGCCATCCTGGCAACTTCACCTGGCCCGCGCAGACGGCATATGAACTGCTTTACGAGATCGAGAAGCGGGCCGGTAATGATCATCTGGCGCTGAGTTACTACGAAAAGTATCTAGTCCAATACAAGGCCGGCATGGACGATGCCAAGACACGCGCCCTGGCTTACCAGATGGTCAAGCAGGATGTCTTGTCCAAGAAAATGAAGCTGGACGCCTTGGGCAAGCAGAACCGGATTCTCGAACTGCGCCAGGCACTGGCGAGTCAGGCACAGGAAACCAGCCACCTGCTCATTGCACTGCTGCTAGTGATGCTCGCCTTCATCATGGGCGCCATGTTCTGGCTCAGGCGCTCGCAGCTGCGCTTTCGGCGGATGGCACGGCATGACGGTCTGACCGGAGCGTTCAATCGCGGATATTTCTTCGATGAAGCCGGAAGGGTCGTGCGACGATTGCACAAGGCCAACGTGGAGGTCTGCCTGGTGGTGCTGGATATGGATCACTTCAAGCGCGTCAACGACACGCATGGGCACCCGGCGGGCGACGAAGTGCTGCGTCATGCGGTAACCATCTGCCGGAGCGAGTTGCGCGAATCGGACGTATTCGGCCGCCTCGGTGGCGAGGAGTTCGGGATCCTGATGCCGGCTTGCTCGCGCGACCACGGCATCGAAGTCGCCAGCCGCATCCGTCGCCATCTGATCGAGAATCCGTTGACTCTCGACGGACAGAACACGATCACGGTCTCCGCCAGCTTTGGCCTTGCCTGCAGCGACGCCTCCGGCCACCAGCTGCATCAGCTGTTTGGTGATGCCGATGCCGCGCTCTATCGGGCCAAGGAGGGTGGTCGCAACCGGCTGGTTGCGACCACCGATGCGGATGCGCCAGTCACTGCCCGGTCGGGTATTCCGGTCACATCTGCGATGTGACAACCCTCGTCTGTTGCAGTGATCGTGCGAGCAGATCGAGCGACCCCGGCCCCGAACCGGCAAGCCGTTGCAAGCTCAAGCCGCTGACGCTTGCTTGAATTGCGCTTCCTCGGTGGAGCCCGTCAACGCAGTGATCGAGGACTGTCCCTGCTGGATCGCCTGGGTCACCGCATCGAAATAGCCCGTGCCCACTTCACGCTGGTGCTTCACTGCAGTGAAGCCGCGATCGGCGGCGGCGAACTCCTTTTCCTGCAATTCGACGAAGGCGCTCATCTGGCGGCGGGCGTAGTCGTGCGCCAGGTCGAACATGCCGTAGTTCAGGCTGTGGAAGCCGGCAAGGGTGATGAACTGGAACTTGTAGCCCATCGCGCCCAGTTCCTTCTGGAAATTGGCGATCGTGGCGTCGTCGAGGTTCTTCTTCCAGTTGAAGCTGGGTGAGCAGTTGTACGCCAGCATCTTGCACGGGAACTTCGCGTGGATCGCCTCGGCGAAGCGGCGCGCGTCGTCGAGGTTCGGCTTGCTGGTTTCGCACCAGACCAGGTCGGCGTACGGCGCATAGGCGAGCCCCCGGCTGATCGCCTGATCCAGGCCCGGGCGCACGCGGTAAAAGCCTTCGACGGTGCGCTCGCCAGTGATGAACGCCTTGTCGTTGTCATCGATGTCCGAGGTAAGCAGATCGGCGGCATCGGCGTCGGTGCGTGCCACGATCAGGGTCGGCACGCCGGCGACATCGGCGGCCAGGCGCGCGGCGTTCAACTTGTCGACCGCCTCGCGCGTGGGCACCAGCACCTTGCCGCCCATGTGCCCGCACTTCTTCACCGATGCGAGCTGGTCTTCGAAATGCACGCCGGCGGCACCGGCCTCGATCATCGCCTTCATCAGCTCGAACGCGTTCAGCACGCCGCCGAAGCCGGCTTCGGCGTCAGCCACGATCGGCACCAGCCAGTCGCAGTCGTCGTTGCCTTCGGCATGATGCAGCTGGTCGGCGCGCAGCAGGGTGTTGTTGATGCGCTTGACCACCAGCGGCACCGAGTTGGCCGGGTACAACGACTGGTCGGGATACATCTCGCCGGCCACGTTGGCATCGGCGGCAACCTGCCAGCCACTGAGGTAGATTGCCTGCAGGCCGGCCTTGACCTGCTGCATCGCCTGGTTGCCGGTGAGTGCGCCGAGTGCGTTGACGAAGTCCTCCTTGTGCAGCGCCTTCCACAAGCGCTCGGCACCGCGGCGGGCCAGCGAGTGTTCGACCGTCACCGTGCCGCGCAGGCGCGCCACGTCATCGGCGGAGTAATTGCGCTGGACGCCGGCCCAACGGGGATTGTTGTTCCAGTCCAGCGTGATCTGTTCGGCGGTCGGCAGCGTGGTGGTCTTCATGGTGTGGCTCCGGTTGTGGGTCGTTGCGGGAGCGCACCCTGTGCGCGACAGCCTTTGCGCCATCCATCTCGGGGCAATCGCGCACAGGTGCGCTCCCGCACAGTGGCGGTGGTCAGGCGAGTTGGTCGTAGGCGGGCAGGGTGAGGAAGTCGCCGAGCTGGTCGGCATGGGTCATCGACGCAAGCAGGGCGGCGGCATCGTCGGCGCGGTTGGCGCCGGGATGATGGCTGCCGCGCAGGCGATGGGTGTGTGCGGTCACGGCATGGTCGAACAGGGCAAAATCGATCGGTGCGTGATCGGGGAATTCGAGATCTCCGTGATGCAGCCACTGCCATAACTGCGCGCGGGCGATCTCGGCAGTGGCAGCGTCTTCCATGAGGTGATGGATGGGCACGCAGCCGAGGCCGTCCAGCCACGCGGCGGTGTAGCGCAGGCAGACCTCGACGTTGTTGTCGAAACCGGCGCGGGTGATGGTGCCGTTCGGAGCGGCGAGCAGTTGCTCGCGGCTCGCCTGCACGTCGTTGCGCAACACGCTCAGCTGATTTGGTGCCGGCATGTACTCGTCGAAAATCTGCTGCGCCACCGGTACCAGTGCCGGGTGTGCCACCCAGGTGCCGTCATGGCCGGCCTGCACTTCGCGCAGCTTGTCGGCGCGCACCTTGGCCAGCGCCGCCTCGTTTGCCGCCTCGTCGCCCTTGATCGGGATCTGCGCAGCCATGCCGCCCATCGCGAATGCACCGCGGCGATGGCACGTCTGGATCAGCAGCTCGGAGTACGCCTTCAGGAACGGCGCGGTCATCTGTACCTGGCCGCGTTCCGGCAGCAGGCGGTCGCGATGGCCGCGCAGGGTTTTCAGGTACGAAAAAATGTAATCCCAGCGACCGCAGTTGAGGCCGACCGCGCGGCGGCGCAGTGCATGCAGGATTTCGTGCATCTGGAACGCCGCCGGCAGCGTCTCGATCAGTACGGTGGCCTTCATCGTGCCGACCGGCAGTTGCAACTCGTCCTCCGCCGCGGCCATGACCCTCTCCCACAGTGCGGCTTCCTCCATCGCTTCGAGTTTCGGCAGGTAGAAGTAGGGGCCGCGATCGCGGCTGTGCAGCGTGCGGGCGTTGTGGAACACGAACAGGCCGAAGTCCACCAGTGCGCCGGCCATCGGCTCGCCGTCCACACTGAAGAACTTGTCGTGCAGGTGCCAGCCGCGCGGGCGCACCATCAGCACCGCCGGGTTGTCGTTGACGCGATAGCTTTTGCCCTCGGGCGAGCGGAACTCGATGACGCCGTTCACCGCGTCGCGCAAATTCACCTGGCCATCGAGCTGGTTCGCGAAGGTCGGTGCCGAGGAATCCTCGAAGTCGGCCATGAACACCTTGGCGCCGGAATTCAGCGCGTTGATGAGCATCTTGCGCTCGACCGGGCCGGTGATCTCCACGCGGCGGTCGCGCAGCGCGGCCGGGATCGGCGCCACCGTCCAGTCGGACTCGCGGATCGCCCGCGTGTCGGCGCGAAAATCCGGCAGGCCGCCGGCGTCGTAGCCTGCCTGGCGTTCGCGGCGGGCCTGCAGCAATTGTTGCCGGGTGGCGTCGAATTGACGGTGCAACCGTGCCAGGAAGGCCAGTGCCGCGGGGCTCAGGATGACTTCGTAGCCAGCGTGGCTGGCATGGACCTCGAGGCTGCCGATACCGAGTTTTTCTTGCGGGACTGCCATGCGTTCGCTCCGGGTCGAGGTGACTCGAAGCTAGGCTGGAAATCATGTATTTGACAAAGTGAATGTTTCAATCATTACTATGAGCATAGTCAATGTAATATCCAACCATCTGAAAATACTCAATGAAAATCCCGACTGGTGCGATGAACAAGCCCAGAAAATTGCGTAGCAGCGCAACAAAAAAGCGCGAAGCCGGTGAGCGCGCCGACGATGCGGGCGGCCGTTTCTACTACAAGGGCAACCGTCACAAGCAGCTTCGGGCCTTCGTCAGCGTGGTGAAACTGGGCACGCTGACCCGTGCCGCCGAGGCGCTTTATCTGTCGCAGCCCACCATCAGCCTGCAGTTGCAGGCGCTGGAGCGGGAGCTGGGGGCAACCCTGCTCGAACGCCGCCGCCGCCGCGTCAACCTCACCGATGCCGGCGAGGCACTCTACGAACTGGCGCGGCCGCTCGTTGAAGGCTGGGATACCCTTGATCGCGATTTCCAGGCGAAGGTGAAGGGCCTGCAAGCGGGCCGCCTGGTCATCGCCGCGGGCACCTCCACCATCCAGTACCTGCTGCCGGATCTGGTGCGCCGCTACCGCGAACGCTTTCCCGCCGTGCAACTGCAGCTGGCCAACGTCACCGGCAAGGATGGCCTGGCGCTGCTGCGCGCGGATGCCGCCGATTTCGCGGTCGGCTCGATGCTGGACGTGCCCAATGACATCGCCTGGGCGCCGGTGCGCCACTACGATCCGATGCTGATCATGCCGCTGGACCATCCGCTGGCGGCGAAGGAGAAGATCGCCCTGGAGGACCTTTCGCCGTATGGCCTGATCCTGCCGCCGCAGCGCCTGTCCACCTATAGGCTGGTCGACCTGGTGTTCCAGCAGCGCCAGGTGCCCTACCGCGTGGCGATCGAGGTCGGCGGCTGGGACGTGATCAAGGAATACGTGGCGATGGGCATGGGCATCTCGATCGTCACCGGCATCTGCATCACCGAGGCCGACCACATGCGTCTGGCCGTGCGCAACATGAAGCGGTACTTCCCGCAGCGCAGCTACGGTGTGGTGATGCGCAAGGGCAAGTTCCTGAGCGCCGAGGCGCGTGCTTTCATCGACCTGGTCCGCCCGGGGTTGCTTGCGCGGGACTACGACGAGCCCGGGCATTCGGGGCGCTGAAATCCCGAGTGCCGCGACGGCGATGCGGGCATCGCCCGGTCAGGGTTGGGTGGACACCAGATGCAAGGGGCTGTCGAAGGCGACCGGAATGTCGGCGAAACGGGTTACGTCGACACTATCGCTGCCAGCCTTGTCATGAGGGGCATCCAGCGCATGATGCAGTTGGCCTGCTACATATCCATCGATGTCAAAGCTGATCGACATGCGCATGTGCGTGACCACAGGCCGGCCATCGACCAGTTCAGGCAGGAACCGGTCTTTCTCGATTGCTTCGATCGATGCCTCGTAGAAGGCGGCACCTCTTGCACTGCCACTGGTCTTGGCGGTGACAACGTGGACATTGGATACGCTGCCATCGCCGTTGACGTTGAATGCCATTACGACAGATGCCGCGACTAGCTGCCTCAGCATTTCCGGGGGATATGCGGGCGATTGTGCGAAGTCTCGGCCCGGGCCATGAAGCATGTAGTGCAACCGCAATTGCTGATTGCCATCGATCTCATGCATCTCCACACCAAACATGGCGTAAGTACGCGCTGACGCAGGCTTGCCGTCTACCGTCGCAGGCACGAATCGCCAGTTGTGCGTGGTCTTCTCCGTCAACGACTGCAACTGCGGCAGTACGTTTTTGCCCAAGAGTTGCGCGTGCACGACATGTCCCTGCGCATCAACGTCCAGCGCAGCGGTAATCGGTGACCCAACCGTCTTCCAGCCCTGTCTGGCCATGCAGGCGGGTACCACCAGGAGCATCAAGACAAGCAGCAGTACCGTTCTCATGAGTTTTCCCCCGTGCATCAGTCGATGCCGGGAGCAGTCTAATCCACGTCGCGATGCTTGCCCTTGAACGGCGCGTACCACGCGCGCAGACGGGCGATGTCCGCCTCCATGTCCGTGCTGGTGTCGAACAGCGGGCCGAGCTGGATGGTCTTGTCTGGGTAGTGGAAGGCGACCGGGAACACCGGTACACCGGCATCGTGGGCGATGTGCCAGAAGCCGCTCTTCCAGCGTGCCACCGGTTTGCGCGTGCCTTCCGGCGCGATGCCGAGCCAGAAGGTATCGCGCCGGCGAAACTGGTCGGCCATCTGCTCGACCACGCCCTTGGCGGCGCCGCGATCGATCGCCATGCCGCCGAGCCGGCGCAGCAGGCCGCCGAGCGCCCCGCGGAACAGCTCCTGCTTGGCCATGAAGTGCACGTCGGCACCGATCGCCACCTTGATCAGCAGGCCCCACACGCCGTCCCACCAGGACGAATGCGGCGCGGCGATCAGCACAAGTTTCGCCGTATTCGGGAATTCACCGGTGAGACTCCAGCCGCACAGGCGCAGCACGCTGCGACAAGTACGGCGCTGCCAGCCGTCGCGCAGATGGGGCATCCGCGTCGGCAACTGGGTGGGAGTGAACAGACGTCCCTTCATTCGAAGTCCGGTTTGCGCGACCGCGTTTGCTTGATCTTGCCGCGTTGCTGCTTGCCGACCAGGCGGCGCTCCTTCGAGGCACGGGTGGGTTTGGTGGCGACGCGTTTCTTCGGTGGCACCAGTACGCCGCGGATGATCTCGACCAGCCGCTCGCGCACGTCATCGCGATTACGCACCTGATCGCGGAAGCGGCGGCCCTGGATCACCAGTACGCCTTCGGCGGTGAGCCGCCGATCGCGCCGCGCCAGCAGGCGTGCGCGGATTTCCTCCGGCAGCGACGGCGAGCTGATCACGTCGAAACGCAACTCCACCGCACTCTCGGTGCGGTTCACGTGCTGTCCGCCGGGGCCGTCGGCGCGCAGGAAGCGTTCGACCAGTTCGGATTCGGGCAGGGAGAGGGTGCGGCTGATCGTCAGCATGCGGGGAAGTGTAGGGGATGGCACGAATCCGTAGGAGCGGCCTCAGCCGCGATGCTCTCCGATCCATCAGTCAAAAGCATCGCGGCCGAAGCCGCTCCTACATGGGAGCGGCTTCGGCAAGGTCCAGCCGAAGCGTAGAAGCAACCCGACATACGCATCGTCCAGCGGTGCCTCGACCTCCATGGCGGCTCCCGTCAGCGGATGCGCGAAGCGCACACGCCAAGCGTGCAGCAGCATCCGGTGGCAACCGAAGTGCTGCTTGTACAGCCGGTTGTGGTCGCCGCGGCCGTGCTGACAATCGCCGATCACCGGGTGGTGGATATGCGCCAGGTGCTTGCGGATCTGGCGGAAACGGCCGCTCTCCGGCTCGGCCAGCAGCAGGGCGTAGCGCTGTTGCGGGTAGCGGCCGAGTTCGATCGGTACCTCGATCGTGGCCAGTTGCCGGTAGTGCGTGCGCGCCTCGCGACGCGGACCGGTTTCGCGCGAGCCGGGCAGCGGGTAGTCGATCAGGCCTTCATCCGGGTCGGGCCAGCCGCGGACCACCACCAGATATTGCTTGTGCACCGATCGCCCCATGAACTGCTCGCCCAGCGCGGCGGCGACCTCCTTGCTGCGCGCGACCAGCAGCACGCCACTGGTCGCGCGATCGAGTCGATGGGCCAGGTACACGCTGTCGCCGATCTGCTCGCGCAGCAGGTCGATCAGGAATTCCTCGGCGTTGCCGACCATCTTCGAGCGGTGCACGGCGAGGTTCGCGGGCTTGTTCACCGCGATCATGGCGTCGTCCTGGTAGAGGATGTCGATCATTCTTGTCTGTCAGGCAGTGGCGGCGCGGACTTTGGGGGCGGCTTCAGCCGTGATGCCTCGCCATGCGAGTCGAGCAAAGGCATCGCGACTGAAGTCGCTCCCACAGTGGAGCGGGCGGTCAGCGTGAGCGTGGCCAGCCGAGCGCGAACGCGAGCAGGCCGGCGACACCCGAACATGCGGATGGCCAGATGCCGTGCTGCGGCGACAGGGTGCCGAGCAGCACCGCCGCGATCAGCAGCGTGCTGCCGAGCAGGCTGCACGCGATCAGCCTGTGCTGGCGACGGGCGTTGTCCAGTTGCAGCTTCAGGGCCAATGGATCGCTCAGTGTGCGCTGTTCACCGCGGCCGATCTGGCGCAGCGCGTCGCGGACGAGCTGGGGGAATTGCGGAGCCTCGTGCAGCCATTCGGGCAGCCGCCTGCGCACCTCGCGCAGGGTGCGTAGCGGGCTGTAGCGCTCGCGCAGGATGCGTTTCAGCACGGGATGCGCCACCGCCCAGATGTCGATCTCCGGGTCGAGCATGCGGCCCACGCCTTCGATGTTGAGCAGGGTCTTCTGCAGCAGGATCAGCTGCGGCTGCAGGGTCAGCTCGAAGCGGCGCGCGGTCTGGAACAGCTTCACCACCAGCTCGGCCAGCGAGATCTGCGACAGCGGGCGGGTGAAGTACGGCTCGCATACCGTGCGTACGGCCGCCTCCAGTTCGTCCAACCGCACGTTGGCAGGCATCCAGCCGGCGTCCACGTGCAGCTTGGCGATGCGCGCGTAGTCGCGTTCGAACAGCGCGATGAAATTCTGCGCCAGCCAGTACTGGTCGGCCTCGGGCAGCGAACCCATGATGCCGAAATCCAGCGCGATGAAGCGCGGCTCGCCGGTGCGTGATGGATCGACCCAGATGTTGCCGGGGTGGGCGTCGGCGTGGAAGAAGTTGTCGCGAAACACCTGCTCGTAGAACACCCGCACGCCCTTGACGGCGAGAGCCTTGCGGTCGAGACCGGCGGCATCGATCGCGGCGATGTCGTCCGAGCTGATGCCGTGCACGCGCTCCAGCGTCAGTACGCGCGCGCTGGTCAGCTCCCAATGCACCGCCGGCACATGCAAGTCCACGCCGCTGGCGAAGTTGCGCTTGAGCAGGCTGGCGCTGGCGCCTTCGCGCTGCAGGTCCAGCTCGTTCTCCAGCATCTTCTCGACTTCGGCGACCACGTCCAGCGGGCGGATCTTGTCGGCGTTCGGATGCCAGCGCTGCGCCAGCTCGCCAAGCGATCGCAGCAGTTTCACGTCGCGGGCGATCTGTGCGTCGATGCCGGGACGCAGCACCTTCACCACCACCTCGCGGCCGTCATGCAACGTGGCGGCATGCACCTGGGCGATCGAGGCGGAGGCCAGCGGGCTTTCGTCGAATTGGGCGTATAGACGGCCAATCGGAAGTTTCAACTCCTGCTCGACGATGGTGCGCGCCTCGCTGCCGGGGAATGGCGCGACCTGGTCCTGCAGCAGGGCGAGCTCGTCGGCGATGTCGGCCGGCACCAGGTCGCGGCGGGTGGACAGCACCTGGCCGGCCTTGACGAAGATCGGCCCCAGTTCGGTCAGCGCATGGCGCAGGCGCGCACCGCGCGGCAGGCCGGCGATGTCGACGCGTGGACGCGCCACCAGCGGCCGCAGCAGTTTCAGCGGGCGATACAGGTGGGCGGCATCGACCAGTTCGTCGAGCCGGTACGCCAGCAGCACCGAGGCCACCCGCAGCAGGCGCGGCACCACCTTCAGCGGCGTCACGCGGCGTTGCCTTGCAGGCGCTGGGCGAGTCGTTGCACGCGCGCTGCCAGCCGCTCGCTGCGCTCGCGCACGTCGTCCACGCCATCGAGGAAACCCTCGACCTCGCCCGGTGCCATCGCCACGCGTACCTCGTCGCGCAGCCAGTCGGCGCCGTCTTCGGTGAGATGGCTGGCGGTATCGCGGGCGTGGGCCAGGCCCTTGCGCACGGCCCTGGCCAGCGGCACGCCGATCACGTCGCCGAAGGTGCGGGCGAACGCTTCCTCGAAATCCGGAGTGAACTTGCCGGCCAGTTTCTCCAGTCGACGCGCCAGTTCGGCGTCGCCGGCGATCTCCACCTTGCCCGGCGCGATGCCGTCGTCGTCGCGGCGGAACATCATCGCCAGCAGGCTGCCCGGAGTGGCCGCCACTTTCAGCTGGCTGTCGCGCCGCGCGCCATTTTCTTCGGGCGGGCCGACTTTCAAACGGGAATCGTCGACGGTGACGGCCAGCGCAATTTCCGGCCCGCGCAGGTGCAACTGCACGCTGCGACCGTTCAGCGCGGCCAGCTTCTGCTGCGTGTCCGGATCCAGCGACAGGGTGTGATTCAGCGCGGTTTCCAGCGCGCGGCCGGCGAGCTTGCGCAGCGGTTGCGGCAACCAGGAGTTGGGAGTGGCGGCATTCATCCGCCGATTGTAGCCCGCCGGCTGGTTCCTACGAATTCGGTGCCGCACCGGGAAAGCCGAGCTGGCGCCAGGCTTCGTAGACGGCCACGGCGACCGTGTTCGACAGGTTCAGGCTCCGGCTGTTCGGGCACATCGGCAGGCGCAGGCGTTGTCCGGCGGGAATCGACTCCAGTACGTCGCCCGGCAGGCCGGCCGTTTCGCAGCCGAACAGCAATGCATCGCCATCGGCGAAGCGGGCATCGACGTGAGCGACGCGGCCGCGTGTGGTGAAGGCGAAAACGCGCGGCATGCCGATCGCTTCAAGGCAGCCGGTCAGGTCGTCATGCACGGCGACGCTGGCGTACTCGTGGTAGTCCAGACCGGCGCGGCGCAGGCGGGCATCGTCGAGCTCGAAGCCGAGCGGCCGGATCAGGTGCAGTGCGGTGCCGGTGTTCGCGCACAGGCGAATCACGTTTCCGGTGTTGGGCGGAATCTCGGGATTGAACAGGATGACGTGGAGCATCCGGCCATTATCGCGTGTCCGCACGGTATTTCGTCGAATGCTCAGCTACCGGTCTGCGGGCAGACCACGCCGTCCGGCGGGAGCGCGCAGCTGCTGGGGGCGGCCAGCAGGATCGCGCCGACGCTGTGGCTGGCCGCGAGCTGCACGGAAGCCGGACTGGTCGTCACCATGGCGCCGAGGATCAGGCCGCAAACGGCCAGGCAGGCGATGAACAAGCCGCGCAACATCAAGGTTTCGAATTTCATGATCACGTCTCCGATGAAAGGATGGAAGTCCCTGTGATTGCGGGAGTGCAAGCGGCGTGCCAGCCTCGGGAAATGCGTTGAAACCGCGATTTTCCTCGGTCGGCCAAGGCACGGCGGGTATCTCCCCGACTGTCCGCGGACAGTCGGGCGCCCGCTGCCGGACAGCCGGACATGACATGGACGCGGCGCGCCCGCCCGTGCTGCCAGTCATTTGCGAAACGCAGAGGGCGCCGGCTAGCCTGCGCGGACTCAATCGTGAAACAGGAGGTTCACCGTGACAAAGAAACCGCTCGCCCTGCTGGTCGCAGGCCTTCTTGCTTTCGGCGCGGGCGGCATCCCCGCACTGGCAGCCGCCGGCGCCGTCGACCGCGACGGCCACGAGCCAGATCCCGGATATCGCCTACACCCGCTTCACCCTGGCCAACGGACTGACCGTGGTGGTGCACGAGGACCACAAGGCGCCGGTAGTCGCCGTGAGCATCTGGTACCACATCGGCTCGGCCGACGAGCCGAAGGGCAAGACCGGTTTCGCGCACTTGTTCGAGCACCTGATGTTCTCCGGTTCGGAGAATCGCAAGGGCACCTATTTCGGCCCGTTCGAGAAAGCCGGTGCCACCGACATGAACGGCACCACCTGGTTCGATCGCACCAATTATTTCGAGACGGTACCGACCACGGCGCTGGACATGGCGTTGTGGATGGAGTCCGACCGCATGGGCCACCTGCTCGGCGCGATCGGGCAGAAGGAGCTGGACACCCAGCGCGGCGTCGTGCAGAACGAGAAGCGCCAGGGCGAAAACCGCCCGTACGGCCGTGTCGACGAAAACATCCTGGCGCACACCTACCCGGCCAATCATCCGTACCAGCACGACACGATCGGTTCGATGGCCGACTTGAACGCGGCCTCGCTCGGCGACGTGAAGCACTGGTTCAACAGCAATTACGGCGCCGCCAACACCACCCTGGTGCTTGCGGGCGACATCACCCTGGCGCAGGCGCGCGCGAAGGCCGCGAAGTATTTCGGCGACATCCCTGCCGGCCCGGCGGTGGCGCGCCAACAGCCCTGGATCACCCCGCTGGCGACATCCACGCGCGGCGTGCAGCATGATCACGTGGCGCAGCCGCGCATCATCCGCACCTGGGTGGTACCGCAGCTGGGCAGCGATGACGCCATCCAGCTCGACCTCGCCTCCACCGTGCTCGGCGGCGGCAAGACGTCGCGGCTCTACCAGCGCCTGGTCTACCGGGACAAGCTGGTCGATGACGTTTCCGCCAGCATCGGCGAGTTCGCGCTGGCCAGCCAGTTCCAGATCCAGGCCGACGTGAAGCAGGGCGTCGACCCGGCCAGGGTCGAGGCGGTGATCAACGAGGAGCTGAAGAAATTCCTCGCCGGCGGCCCGACCGCGGATGAACTGGAGCGCGCCAAGGTGGCCAATCGCGCCGGCTTCGTGCGCGGGCTGGAGAAGGTCGGCGGGTTTGGCGGCAAGGCCGTGATCCTGGCCGAGGGCCAGGTCTACCGGGGTGATCCGGGCGCGTACAGGAAAGACCTGCAGCGTTCCGGCGATGCCACCGTCGCCAGCGTCAAGGCGGCGGCCGACAAGTGGCTGGAAAAGGGCGACTATCTGCTCACCGTGTTGCCCGCGGGCAAGGGTTTCGACCCCGCGGCCGAGGATGCGAAAGCCGTGGCCCTGGGGGCGGCGCCGAAGCGTCCGCCGCCGGTCATGCCCGCGGCGCACGCCTATATCACTGGCAAGTCCGTGCTCGATCGCAGCAGCGGCGTGCCGCAGGTGACCAGCTTCCCCGAGCTGAGCTTTCCGAAACTCGAGCGCGGCAAGCTGGCCAACGGCATCGAGGTGATCCTGGCCGAGCGTCACACCATTCCGGTGACCCAGGTCGAGCTGCTGTTCGATTCGGGCTACGCCGCCGACCAGGGCCACAAGCTGGGCACCGCCAGCTTCACCGGCGCGATGATGAGCGAGAGCACGCGTGACCTGGATTCGGTCGAAGTCGCCAAGCGCCGGCAGCGGCTTGGCGCCATCATCGGCACCGGCTGTGACCTGGACGTTTGCGAGGCCTCGCTGAATGCGTTGAACGACCAGTTGCAACCTTCGCTGGCGCTGTTCGCCGACGTGGTGCGCAACCCCGCGTTCAAGGCGGCGGACATCGATCGCGTGCGCGGCCAGTGGCTGGCGGGCATCGCCCAGGAGAAGACCCAGCCGATGGGCCTGGCCCTGCGCACGTTGCCGCCGTTGCTGTACGGCAGCCGGCACGCCTACGGCATTCCGTTCACCGGTTCGGGCAGCGAAGACGAGATCAAGGCGCTGACCGCCGCCGACCTGCGTGCCTTCCAGCACGACTGGCTGCGGCCGGACAACGTCAGGATCCTGGTTGCCGGAGACACCACGCTGGCCCGGATCATTCCGCAGTTGAACGCGGTCTTCGGCGACTGGAAGGCCCCGGCCAGCGCCCTCCCGACCAAGAACATCGCCACGGTCGCGGCACAGGCCAAACCGCGCGTGTTCCTGATCAACCGGGCGGATGCGCCGCAATCGCTGATCCTCGCCGGCCTGCTGGCCCCGTCGACGCTGGCCGAGAACAACCTGGCCATCCTGGCCGCCAACGGTGCGTTCGGCGGCACCTTCACTTCGCGTCTCAACATGAACCTGCGCGAGGACAAGCGCTGGGCTTACGGTGCGCAGAGTTTCCTGATGAATGCACAGGGGCAACGGCCGTTTCTGTTCTACGCGCCGGTGCAGACCGACAAGACCGCGCAGTCGGCCGCCGAGGTGCTGAAGGAGGCGCGCGCGGTGATCGGCGACAAGCCGCTGACCGCCGACGAGGTCGCCAAGATCAAGGACCAGCGCATCCGTGCCCTGCCGGGCAGCTACGAAACCACTGGCGCGGTACTGGACGCGATCAGCGGCATCGTGCAGTACCACCGGCCGGACGACTACGTGCAGACGTTGAAGTCGCGCCTCGAGGCCGTCACCCCCGCTGCGGCCGAGACGGCAATCAGGGAAATCGTCAAGCCCGATGCGATGACCTGGGTGATCGTGGGCGACCTGGGCAAGATCGAGGCACCGGTGCGCGCGCTGAACCTTGGCGAGGTGCAGGTGATCGACGCCGACGGCAAACCGGTGAAGTAAGTAAGCGTTCGGTGCAGCCAGCGTGCGTACAGCGCGCCGGCACATCCTCGCGTTAGGATGGAGGCCGGGCCGGCAACGGCCTGGCCTCTCTGCCCTTCCACCGCATTGCCACGGAGTCATCATGCGCAAGACCCTGTTGTTACTCGTTCCTGTCCTGGTCCTCGGCGGCTGCAGTTGGGGAATCACCCTGGACAGTGCCGGCAAGGGCGTGCGCACGGCGTGGAACGGCGACGTCGCCGGCTGCCGTGACCTGGGCAAGGTCACCGTGTCGGTGATGGATCACGTCGGTCCGGTCGATCGCAACGACATCAAGGTACGCGACGAGCTGGAAGTCATGGCCCGCAACGAAGCGGCCAAGATGCACGCCGATACCATCAAGCCGCTGGCCGAGCCCGCCGACGGCTCGCAGCCGTGGGGCGCCTACCAGTGCGGCGCCAGTCGCCAGCCCGCGGCCCGGCGGTCAACGCTGCCGTCCTCGCAATCGGCACCCGGCGGCGCGCAAACGTTTCCCGTGCATGGCAATTGAGGTCGCCGCGCGCAGGCGTGCGGCTGGCCGTGTTTTCTCGCTGGTTCAGGCGCGCTGTCAGGCGCCTCGGTTCGGCTTTGCAATGATGGGCGTGCTTGCATCGCCGATGTCGCCATGAACAAGTTGATCAGCACACCCGCTCGCCTGGCCCGTCGCATGATGCCTTTCCGACGCAAGCCGAAGACATCCGCTTCCCTAAATGGCCTGCCATTTTTCGCTGTACCGGCCGACGCCATCGCCCCGTTGTCCGATCCGGCGGCGTTCCGGCGCGAGCTGCTGCAGCGCATTGCGCTGGCTCATCAACGCATCGTGTTGGTGACGCTGTATTTGCAGGACGACGATGCCGGACGGGAGGTGCTTGACGCGCTGTACGCGGCCAGGGCGCGTCACCCAACCCTGGAGATAACAATATTCGTCGACTGGCACCGTGCGCAGCGCGGCCTGATCGGCAAACAGAAGAGCGCCGGCAACGCGGGGATGTATCGCGAGTACGCGAATCGACTCGGTCCGGGTGTCGACATCTACGGCGTGCCGGTGCAGAACCGCGAACTTTTCGGGGTGCTGCACCTGAAGGGTTTCGTGATCGACGACGCGGTGCTCTACAGCGGCGCCAGCCTCAACGATGTCTACCTGGCGCGGCACAAGCGTTATCGGCTTGATCGCTATCACCTGTTGCAACACCGTGGCTTGGCGGATGCGATGGCGGCGTTCGTGCAGCGGCATCTGATCGGCAGTGACGCGGTGCGTCGGCTGAACGTGGCCGACGTGCCATCCACGAAAACACTGCAGCCGGCGATCCGCGATTTTCGCCAGGACCTGCAAGCTGCCGCCTATCAGGTGCCAATCAGTGCACTGGATGCCGGCGAAGTGGCGGTGACGCCGCTGCTGGGATTTGGCCGCACCGACAACACGCTCAACGAGGTGTTGCTGGCCTTGCTGCGCGGCACGCGCGAGCGGCTGATCCTGCTCACCCCGTATTTCAACCTGCCGCGACCGATGCGCGTCGTGTTGGGCCAGTTGCTGCGACGTGGTTGCGTCATCGACGTCATGGTCGGCGACAAGACCGCCAATGATTTCTACATCCCGCCGGGGCAACCGTTCAAGACGATCGGCCTGCTGCCCTACCTGTACGAAAACAACCTGCGCCGCTTCGCGCGCGCGCATCGCCGCCACATCGACAGCGGCCAGCTGAACCTGCATTTGTGGCGCGATGGCGACAACAGCTATCACCTGAAGGGTCTGTTCGTCGACGACGACATCGCCGTGCTGACCGGCCACAACCTCAACCCGCGCGCGTGGGCGCTGGACCTGGAAAACGGCTTGCTGCTGCGCGATCCGTCGAAACTGCTGCATGCGGCGCACCAGGCGGAATGGGCGGCGCTGCGCCGGCACGCGGTGCGGCTGGCCGACTACCACGCGCTGGAAAGTCCGCGGCGCTACCCGGCCGAGGTGCGCAAACTGCTCAGGCGGCTCAATCGCACCCGCCTCGATCGTCTGGTCAACCGCTTGCTGTAGGAGCGAGCCGACTCAGGCGCATCTCCAGCCAGCTAGCGACGTTCGGCCACTCCTCGGCCAGAATGCTGAAGCACACGGTGTCGCGCAGGCTGCCGTCGGTGCGCCGTCGGTGCGCACGCAACAGTCCCTCGCGCTGCGCACCGAGGCGTTCGATCGCACGCTGCGAATCCTCGTTCAGCACGTCGGTGTGGAAGGCAACCGCCACGCAGCCCAGTGTCTCGAACGCGTGTTCCAGCAAGAGCCGCTTGCAGGCGGTGTTGAGATGGGTTTTCTGCCAGCGTTTCGCGTACCAGGTGTAGCCGATGGCGAGGCGTGGGACCGCGGCGTCGATTTCGTAGTAGCGGGTGCTGCCGACGATCTCGCCGCTGTGCCGCTCGCGGATGGCGAACGGGAGCATGTGTCCCTCGGCCCGGCCCTGCAGCGCCTTCTCGACGTAGCCGTGTGCCTGCCCCGGCGGCGGCACGCTGGTGACCATGAGGTTCCACAGTTCACCATCGGCGGCGGCCGCCTCCAGCGCCGGCACGTGCTCCGGGTCCAGCGGTTCCAGCGCGACGTGGTCGTCGTGCAGGCGGGTCGGGGTGACTGGGTTCATCGGAGGTCCGGGCGGCGGGGTTCAGGCGTCGAGGTCGGGAATCAGCTTGCTCTCGAGTCGCGCGATGTTGTCTTTCAACAGCAGCTTGCGCTTCTTCAGCCGGGTCAGTTGCAGCTCGTCGCGGCCGATGGAGGTGGCCAGCTGATCGATCGCCGCGTCGAGGTCGCGATGCTCCATCCGGAGCTCCGCGAGCAAATGAACGATTTCGGCGTGATCCTGAACCTGCATGGCAACAAACGTCGGTTAGGGCAAGTTCCCTAGTTTAGCGCCGTTTGGCATCGACGGAAGGTGAGCGGCCAGCCGCTACAATGGGGATTCTTTCCGTTCGATTGGCAGCCATGTCCGCCCAGCCCGAAGCCACCCGCACGCCTGCCGACGAGGCCACCAGACTGGCCGCGCGTCTGCGTCGCCAGGTCGGCCAGGCGATCGGCGACTTCGGCATGATCGAAGCCGGTGACAAGGTGATGGTGTGCCTTTCCGGCGGCAAGGATTCGTACACCTTGCTGGACATGCTGCTGCAATTGCAGGCGAAGGCGCCGGTGCGCTTCGAGCTGATCGCGGTGAACCTGGACCAGAAGCAGCCGGACTTCCCCGAGCACCTGTTGCCGGATTATCTCGGGACACGCGGCGTGCCGTTCCACATCATCGAGCAGGACACCTACAGCACGGTGACCCGGGTGATTCCCGCCGGCAAGACGATGTGCAGCCTGTGCTCGCGGCTGCGTCGCGGCGCGTTGTACACGTGGGCCGCGGTCAACGGCATCACCAAGATCGCGCTTGGCCATCATCGCGACGACATCCTCGCGACGTTCTTCCTCAACATGTTCTACCAGGCGCAGCTGAAGGCGATGCCGCCGAAGCTGCGCTCGGACGATGGCCGGCACGTGGTGATCCGCCCGCTGGCGTATTGCCGCGAGAGCGACATCGCCGAGTACGCGGCGATGCGCGAGTTCCCGATCATCCCGTGCAACCTGTGCGGCTCGCAGGACAACCTGCAGCGCCAGGCTGTGCAGCGCATGCTGGCCGACTGGGAACGGCAGCAGCCCGGCCGCAGCGAGAACATTTTCCGCGCGCTGACCCGCGTATCACCCTCGCATCTGGCCGACCGCCAGTTGTTCGATTTCTCGCTGGGCGTGCAGAGCGCCTGGCCGGCCGCCGACGCAGCGGGTGAGACCGCCGCCACCCACGCTTGAGCCGTTCATCCCTTTCACCTTCGAGTAACTGCCGTGTCCTACTTTGCATCCGTTGAAATGGCGCCTGGCGATCCGATCCTGGGCCTCACCGAAACCTACGTTGCCGATCCGCGCCCGGGCAAGATCAACCTCGGCGTGGGCATCTATGTCGACGAGCAGGGACGCATTCCGCTGCTGCCGACCGTGCACGAAGTGGAGCTGGCGCTGGCCGCCGCGGCGAACCCGCGCGGCTATCTGCCGATCGACGGCCTGGCCGCGTACAACCGACTGACCCGGGAACTGGTGTTCGGCGCGCAGTCGCAGTTGCTGGCTGCCGGTCGCGTGGCCACCGCGCAGACCATCGGCGGCAGCGCGGCGCTGCGCGTGGCAGCCGATCTGCTGAAGCAAGTGAATGGCGCGGGCACGAAGATCGCGATCAGCAGTCCGAGTTGGGGCAATCATCACGTGGTGTTCCGCACGGCCGGCTTCGAACTGCTGGACTATCGCTATTACGACGCCGCCACACACGGGCTGGATTTCACCGGCATGCTGGAGGACCTGGGCAGGCTGGAACCGGGCACCGTCGTGCTGCTGCATGCGTGCTGCCACAACCCCACCGGCGTCGACCTGGAGGCGGCGCAGTGGCAGCAATTGATCGAACTGCTGAAGGATCGGCGCCTGCTGCCGTTCATCGACATGGCCTATCAGGGTTTCGACAAGGGCACCGATGCCGATGCCACCGCCGTGCGTCTGCTGGAGGCTTCGGGAATCGGGGCGTTCGTGGTCGTCAACTCGTACTCGAAGTCGTTCTCGCTGTACGGCGAGCGGGTCGGCGCGCTGTCGATGGTCGGCGTCGACCGCGACGAGGCCGCGCGCTTGCAGTCGAAGATCAAGCAGATCATCCGCACGATCTATTCCAGCCCGTCCACCCACGGCGCGGCACTGGTCGCCGGCGTGCTCGGCAGCACCGAGTTGCGCGCGCGCTGGGAGCAGGAACTGGGCGGCATGCGCGGGCGCATCCACACGATGCGCGCCGGTTTCGTCGAAAAACTGGCGGCACTCGGTGCGCCCGACTTCGGCTTCATCAACAAGCAGGCCGGCATGTTCTCCTATTCCGGCCTGAGCAAGACGCAAGTGCATCGGCTGCGCGACGAGCACGCGATCTACGCGCTCGACAGCGGGCGCATCTGCGTGGCGGCGCTGAACCAGGCGAACCTGGACACCGTGGCCGCGGCGGTGGCGGCTGTCAGCCGCTGATGTTCTGCCATTCCACGCACCGTTCACCCTGAGCGTAGCGCAGCGAAGTCGAAGGGCATCGCATCGTGCCCTTCGACTTCGGCCTCTCGGCCTGCGTTCAGGGTGAACGGGGGAAATCATGAAAACTCCGCCTTCGGGCTGTACTCATATCCGGATATCGAATGTTCTTTCGCAACCTCACGCTGTTTCGTTTTTCCCCCACCGTCGCCACCGATCTCGACCGCCTCGACGAGGCCTTGGCCGAGCATCGCCTGCGCCCGTGCGGGCCGCTGGAGATGTTCACCAAGGGTTTCGTGCCGCCGGTCGGGCGCGGCGAGAACGAGCCGCTCACGCATGCCGTGAAGCAGTGCACCCTGCTCACCGTCGGCGGCGAGGACAAGCTGCTGCCGGCCGCCGTGATCAACGACGAGTTGCATCGCAAGGTGCAGAAGATCGCCGAAGAGGAAGGCCGCAAGGTCGGTGGCCGCGAGCGCAAGCGGATCAAGGAGGATCTGCTGACCGAACTGCTGCCGCGCGCATTCGTGCGCAACTCTCGCATGTCCGCCTATGTCGACAAGAAGAACGGCTGGCTGGTGCTGGACACCTCCAGCCGCAAGTCGGCCGAGAACGCGCTGAGCCAGGTGCGCGAGGCACTGGGCAGCTTCCCGGCGGTGCCGTTGGCGCCGGAGGAAGGCCCGCGCGTGCTGATGACCGACTGGCTCTCCACCGGCAACCTGCCGGCCGGCCTGGCGCTGGGCGACGAGTGCGAGCTGCGCGACCCGGCCACCGCCACCGGCGCGATCGCCCGTTGCCGCCGGCAGGATCTGGATGCGGAGGAGGTCAAGGAACACCTGCGCAACGGCAAGCAGGTGTTCATGCTGGGGTTGACCTTCGACGATCGCATCAGCTTCGTGCTGGGCGAGGACCTGATCATCCGCAAGCTGAAATTCCTCGACGTGGTGATGGACGAGCTGGGCGACAGCCAGCAGGACGCCCAGGCCGAGCTGGACGCCAGTTTCGCCCTGCTGACGCTGGAACTGGAGCGGCTGCTGGGCAAGCTGGAGGAATGGTTCGGGCTGCCGCGGCCGGCCGATAGCTGAACGAAAAATCCATTCCCGTTTCACCGACCGGCGCGCCATACTGGGCGTCCGGTCGCCTGTCGGCGTCCGGATTTCCCGATTGATCGGAACCGCCCGGCAAGAACAGGCAGGATCATGGCGCAGCATCTGGAAGGCGATTGGCTGGAACTGGCGACGATGGGCGGCAGCATCATCCGGGTGCTGAAGGCCGCCCATCCGCGCGCGCGCCGGCTGCGCCTCACCGTCACGCCCAAGGGCGCGCGGGTGTCCTATCCGCAGGGCACCCATCCGGCCCAGGTCAGTGCCTTCCTGCGCAGTCACGCCGACTGGCTGGAGCAGAAGCTGGACGAGTTGAACCTGATCGCCAAGCCGCTGCCGCCGCTGCGGGTCGGCTCTCCGTGCACCTTTCCGCTGCGCGGCGAACTGGTCGAACTGGACTGGGCCGAAGGCACCTACCCGAAGATCGACGCCCATGCCGACGGGCTGACCCTGGTGATCCCGCGCCCGCATACCCGCGCACTGCCGATCGCCCGCGGCCTGCTCGCCTCGCACCTCGAATCGCTGATCCGTCGCGACGTCTCGCGCTGGCTCGCCGGCTACGTGCCGCAACTCGGGCTGGCGCCGACGGCGTTGAAGATCCGCCCGATGAAAAGCCTGTGGGGCAGCCTCGACACCCGCGACCGCATCAACCTCGACCTGGCGCTGGCGCTGGCGCCGCCGGCCGCGCTGCGTTACGTGCTGGTGCACGAGCTGTGTCATCTGAAGGTGCGCAACCACTCACCCCGATTCTGGAGCCAGGTGGAAAGCCTGCTGCCCAACTGGCGCGAGCAACGCGACTGGCTGCGCGTGCACGGTGCGATCCTCAAGGCGGAGCTCGACCGACTGATCGCCGACGTCGCCGACTGAGGCCGTCCCCGCGCGGCTTCCCGCGATAACGAATGGAAACCCCGGATCCGGGGTGGCGGGCGGCATGCCGCAACGGCGCCCGGCCGCGCGAAAGCCTTTCAGAGATCCCGGGGCCGGCGCACGTAGCGCGTGCCCAGCAACACGTCCCACAGCGGCGTGGTGAGCCCGAAATTGCTGTCCGGATGATAGTGATGGACGTGGTGCGCACCCGCCCAGCGTCGCAGCAGCGGCTGCTTGAAGCGGACGTGGTGGATGATGAAGTGGCTGAGCCCGTAGATGATGTAACCGAGCGTGATCGACGCGGACAGCATCAGCGCGAAGCCGGTCGGCATGATCAGCACGAACAGGCCCGCCAGCGCGAGCAGCACCGCCGCCGGCAGGAAGAACGGCAGCGAGTCGTAGCCGAGCGGTTGCTCGTGATGCGTGCGGTGGCCCTGTTCGAACAACGGCACCCGCGTGTGGAACATCCAGCGGTGAAAGAAATATTCGATGAAACTGAAGGCGAGCAGGCCCAGTCCGAACGCCAGCAGCGCGGCCAGCGGACCACCGACATGGCGTCGCCAGCCCTCGATCGCCAGCAGCAAAGCCAGGGCGGCATCCACGCCGACCTCGGCCCAGTAGTTCGTGCGCGTGGCGGACATGCGCACGATCGCATCCACCACGGTGCGCGGAAAACTTCGCTTCATCGGTTGTTGCATGGTTCCGTTTTTCATGCAGATGGACACCCCAGACCATGGAGCAGGCCCGCATTCTCCCATGTTGTCATGCGCAATTCACAATGGCGTGGCAGGGACGCACGGGTCCATTCACATCCCGTTGCGATCACGAACGCCCATCGCGCGGCCGGGATTCAATGCGACAAGGCGAAACCGGTGAGGATCTGCGCGGTTTGCTCCGGCTTTTCCAGCATCGGCATGTGGTTGCAGCCGCTGACGGTGCTGGCGCTGATTGCGCTGGCGGCAGTCAGGCCGTTGCGCAGGCTGTCCAGTGCCGAGATATCGACGATCCTGTCGTCGTGGCACCACAGCCCGAGCACCGGCATGCCCAGCTGGCCGAGCCGGTTCTGCACGGCAAGCGTCTGCGAGGGATCGCGCAGTTCGTCCAGGCCGCGTTCGATGAAATCGTGATCGTGCTGGTTGCGCTTGATCAGCACGTCGACGAAGCGGCCGGGCAAGTCGAGCGGCTTTTCGAAGGCCAGCGCAGTGGCTTGCGCGAAACCGGCGCGATCGTGGAACACGAACGGATCCTTGCCCGCCGCCAGCTCGCGATCGAATGCGCTCGGCTTGCTCTTCAGGCCGGTCGCGTCGACCAGGGCCAGTTCGGCGACATGCCCGGGGTGTTCGCTGGCATAGACGCCGGCAATGGCACCGCCGGTCGAATGGCCGACCAGCACGAAACGCTGCAAGCGCAAGGTCTGCACGAAGGTGTCCAAACGCGCGGCCTGGGTGTCGATGTTGTAGCTGGCGGCCGGTACGCGTGACGACTCGCCCCAGCCGGGCAGGTCGGGGATGATCAGGTGGAAATGCGGCGTCAGCAGCTTCGCCACTTTCAGCCAGATCTCCTTGTCCGCGGCGAAACCGTGCAGCAATACGATGGTCGGACCCTCGCCGCCCTCGTAATAGACCCAGCGCGTGTCGCCCGCCTGTACCGAGTGCTTGTCCAGATGCGCCGCCATCGCTTCGCGCTTCACGTTCGCCTGCAGCAGCCACTGCGGCGCGACCAGGTAACTGCCGCCCAGCACGATCACCAGCAGCGCGACCAGCCACGCGAGGAATTTCAGCCGGCGCAGCAGCATGCGTTTCCAGAGCGGGGTGGTGGGGTTTGTTGATGGAGGCATGATGGTTTCTTGGTGAGGTCGTGGCATGAAACACTTCCTCCCCCTGCTCGGCAGGGGAGGGATCAGGCTTGCCTAGTGCTTCGGTGCAGTTTTTGCCGAGGCAAAAACCGACTCCACCACCTGCTGCGTCAGCGGGTGATAACCGGACTTGGCCTTGGCGTAGACCTGCTCGGCATAAGCCAGGCCTTCCGGTGTTTTCACGAAGGCCTTGTACAGCGGCGTGGTCAGGTAGAGCCGGCCGATCCGCGTCATGTGCTCGGCGGCTGCCTTCCACACCGCCTTGTCGCCGGCGGCAATCGCGTGACTGTACCAGCGCATGCCGATCTCCGCGTTCGGCGTGCCGGTGAGGTGCCAGGTGGCGTCGAGCTGCTGCAGCTTGTCCAGCGGCGCCACATCGGGCAGGCGGTCGAGGAAGTACATCCACTCCTGGGTATTCCAGCCCTTTGCGTCGAGCTTCGCGGCTGCGAGCGAGCCGGCGAGAAAATCCGTGCGCTCCTTGTCGATCGCGTTGAAGCGCGGCGAGTCAGGCAGTGGCGCGTCCTTAGGAATGCCTTCGCCGTAGACCCAGGCCTTCACCTCGTCCCAGCTCATCTTGCCGGGATACTTCTCGATCAGATTCGGCTTGAGGAAGGCGAGCATCTGCTCGGTGGTGATGCTCTGGAACGCGAAGTGGTCGAAGTAGCTTTTCAGGTAGGCATCGAAGTGTTCGCGGCCGTAGCGTTGTTCGAGCGTGCGCAGGAACCACGAGCCCTTGTCGTAGGCCACGTCGGACAGCGAATCGTCGGCGCCGACGCCGCGCGGGTCCGGTGCCAGCTTCTGCGAGTTGGCGGGCATCTTGCCGATGCCCTTCTGCAACGCACGCGCCGACAGCAGCGCCTCCTCGTCGGCCAGCGACTTGCCGTACAGCGCTTCGGTGATGCGGCCCTGCACGTAGGTGGTGATGCCCTCGTTGAGCCAGATGTCGCGCCACGACGCGGCGGTGATCAGGTTGCCCGACCACGAATGCGCCAGCTCATGCGAGATCACGCTGACCAGGCTCTTGTCGCCGACAATGATCGTCGGCGTGGCGAAGGTCATGTTCGGGTTTTCCATGCCGCCGAACGGGAACGACGGCGGCAGCACCAGGATGTCGTAACGGCCCCAGCGATACGGGCCGTACAACCGTTCCGTGGTGGCGATCATCTTCTCGGTGTCCTCGAACTCGTGCGCGGCCTTGCCGACCACCGAGGGCTCCGCATAGACGGCCGAACGCGGGCCGGTTTCCTGCACGGCAATGTCGCCGGCGGCGATCGCCAGCAGATAGGACGGGATCGGATGCGGCTGGTCGAAGCTGAAGTCGCCGTTCAACGGATGCTTTGCGTCGTTGAGCGCGCTCATCACCACGCGCACGTCCTTCGGTGCCGTGACGTGGGCATCGTAGGTGAAGCGGATCGCCGGCGAATCCTGCAGCGGCACCCACGAGCGCGCATGGATCGATTCGGACTGCGAGAACATGAACGGGAATTTCTTGTCCGCCGTCTGCGCCGGCGTCAACCACTGCAGGCCGGAAGCCTCGGGCGAGGTGGTGTAGACGATGCGCACCTGCGCCGGGTGCTTCGGCGCGGCGATGGTCAGCTTGCTGCCCAGTTCCTTGTCGCGCGGCGCGAGAATGTACTTCAGCGGCGTGGCCTTGCCATCGGCGGCAAGCGCGTCGATCTTCGCGATCTTCAGGTCGCGCGTGTCCAGTACCAGCGAGGCCGCCTGCGGGTTCTTCCAGTCCAGCTTCAACGTGGCCTGGCCATCGAGCTGCTTGTGCGGGAAGTCGACCTTCAGGTCGAGATCCAGGTGGGTCACCACGACCTGGTCGGGCTGCGCGTAGGAGTGCGGGTCGGCGGCGTGGGCGGCCAGTGGCAGCATCAGCGTGCCAAAGGCGAGGGCGGGCAGAAGGCGCATGAAGGATTCCCGGGCAAGAAAGCGCCGAGTATGCCATTGCCGCCGTGGCGACCGCCCGTGACGAAAGCTGGGTCAGGGCAAGTCTCGCGCCGAATGCGGGTCGATCGCGTACGGATGCATGGTGGCCAGAAAGCCCGGCTGGGCCTCGACGCGTGCGATCCATGTGCGAAAGTGCGGATACATGTCCAGCGACAGGCCGGCTTCCTCCGCGCGGCTGGCATAGGCGAATATCGCCATGTCGGCGATGCCGTAGCGGTCGCCGGCGATGAATGGCCGTGTTGCCAATTCGCTTTCCAGGATGCCCAGCGACCGCAGGGCGGCACCGCGCTTGGCCTCGATCAACTGCGGTGAACGACGCGCCAGCTTGCCGGTCATCGTCCAGTGGCGCAGTGTCCCGATCACCGACTCGACCCGCTCCTGCTCGAAATGCAGCCATTGCTGCACCTTGGCGCGGTCGAACGGATCGTTCGGCAGGTACGGCGTGCCCTCGGCCAGATAGGCGAGGATCGCGTTCGACTCGGCCAGCACGCGGCCGTCGTCGAGCCGGATTGCCGGCACGGTGCCGGTCGGGCTGATGCGCAGGTAGGTTTCGCTGCGGCCTTCACCCTCGAAGATGCTGACGGGCACCGAGTGGTACGGGCGGCCGAGATGATTCAGCAGCAGGCGCACTTTCCAGGCGTTCTGCGAGGGCAGGTAGTCGAACAAGGTGAGCATGGGTGGCATTCCGCCGGAGGAGGAATACCGATGATGGCGCGCGCCGCCGTCGGGCGACATCCGTTTCTTGCGGCGGCTGAAGCGGCTCCTGCGGTTGGTGACGGATGGTTCAGACGTAGCGGTCGGCCAGGCGGTCGGTGGCCTGCACCAGTTGGTCGACGATCGCCGGATCGGCGGCGCTGTGGCCGGCCAGCACGACGTGCAGCGTCGCCTCCGGCCATGCCTGGCTCAGGTCGTATGCGCTCTTCATCGGGCAGATGATGTCGTAGCGGCCGTGCACGATGGTGGCGGGGATGTGCCGGATGCGATCGATGTTGCGCAGCAGCTGGTCCGGTTCGAGGAAGATCGCGTGGCGGAAATAGTGCGCTTCCATGACGGCCAGGCTGACCGCCTTGTGCGGATCCTCGAAGTCGCCGCCACTGTCGGGCTCATGCAGCAGCGTGGTGCTGCCGCCTTCCCAAGCGCTCCAGGCCTTCGCGGCGGCGATGCGCATCGCTTCGTCGTTGCCGGTCAGGCGACGCCAGTAGGCGTCCAGCATCGAGTCGCGTTCCTCGGGCGGGATGAAATCGAGGAAGCGCGCCCAGCGTTCCGGGAAGATCTGCGCCGCGCCGCCGCCCACTTCGTTGAACCAGCTCAGCTCCGGCGGCCGGCCCAGGAAGATGCCGCGCAGCACCAGCGCCAGCACGCGTTCGGGATGCGTCTGGGCATAGGTCAGCGCCAGCGTCGATCCCCACGAGCCGCCAAACACCACCCAGCGTTCGATGCCGAGTTGTTCGCGAATCGCCTCGATGTCGGCGACCAGATGCCAGGTGGTGTTGTCGATGAGTTCGGCGAACGGGGTGGATTGGCCGGCGCCGCGCTGGTCGAACAGCACGATGCGATAGCGCGTCGGATCGAAGAAGCGGCGGTGGTAGGTCGACAGGCCGGCACCCGGGCCGCCATGCAGGAAAATCGCCGGCAAGCCGTCGGGGTTGCCGCATTCCTCGACGTGCAAGGTGTGGATCGCGTCGACGGCGATGCGACGGGTCAGGTATGGCTCGATCTCGGGGTACAGCTGGCGCATGGCGAAAATCTCTACGGCGAGAATGGGCTCGCCCTCTGCATCCGAGCAGGGAGAGCAGTCACGATCAACCGAATTGCAGCGCGGCGGTGAGGTCGCCCGGTGGCGGGCCCCCGGCGGCGATCATCGCCTCGTCGCGCAGCTTCAGGCCGGGCAGTTTTTCGAGCCCGAAACGGCGGGTGAGGAAGCGCAGGATCGAGCCGGTATCGTAGATGGTGTGGTCGACGAAGCCCCGCTTCGCGTGCGGCGATACCACCAGTGCTGGAATGCGCGTGCCGGGGCCCCAGCGATCACCCCTGGGCGGAGCCACGTGATCCCACCAGCCGCCGTTCTCGTCGACCGTGATCAGCACCAGCATGTGCGGCCACTGCGGACTTCTCTGCAGCGCCTCGATCACCTGGCTCAGGTGCCGGTCGCCGGCTTCCACGCTGGAATAACCGGCGTGCATGTTGAGATCGCCCTGCGGCTTGTAGAACGACACCGCCGGCAGTGTGCCGGCCTCGATCGCGGCGATGAAATGGTTGCTGCCGGCGTCGGCACCGAGGCCCGCGTCGCGCAGGTGCGTCGCGCGTGCCGCGGTGCCAGGCGCGAACTGGCGAAAGTAGTTCAGCGGCTGGTGATGCGGCTGGAAGTTCGGGCTGGTCGGCGGGCCGTTGTCGGGCTCTTCGCCGCCATGGCCTTGCAGTGCCGCTTCCCAGCCGCCGGCGTACCACGCCCAGTCGACGCCCTTGGCCGATAGCGCGTCGCCGATGGTCAGGTGGGTCTGCGGCGGCAGCGTGTACGCGTCACTGGCGTCGGCCAGCGCGGGATCGTGCGGGTCGCGGGTGAAGCCGGGGGCATAGGCCGGGCCCATCGTGTTGACCGCGTGGAAGTCGGGCGTCAGCGTGTCGGGCACGGCGAATTTCGCGCGCCCCTGCATCGCGCTGGCCGGCGAATCGTCGGCCAGTCGTGGGCGCGTGCCGGTCGGGTCGTCGCCTTCCAGCGAGGCGAGGTGGAACTTCATCGGGCCCTGGTCGGCGTGCGGATAGAACGGCGGTTGCGCTGCCACCAGGTACTGGTGGTTGAGGAACGAACCGCCGAACGCGCCCATGAAGAAGTTGTCGCACAAGGTGTACTGGCGGGCCAGCCGCCACAGCCGCAGGTTCGCGGCGTTGTCGGTGTAATGGCCCATCACCAGCGCGCCACTGTTGCCCCAGGCGACGAAGCCGTCGTTGCGGCCGCCGTTGATCTGCAACTGGTTCTCGTAGAAGCGGTGCACGAGATCGCGCGTGACCACGCCGTGCGGCAGTGGCGAGCCGTCGGGTGTGGCCAGTGCGAACGGACGGTTCGGCAGGCCGCTGATCGCCTTCTCGCCGATGTGGTAGCTGCGTTGCCCGATCGTCTGCGCACGCGGCACCAGGCCGCCCCAGATCGGCGGCAATTGGGTCAGCACCGAGCCGTCGCGATCGCGCTGCAGATAATCCTCCGGCTGCAGTCGATCGAGCGGCTGCGCCAGGCCGGGGAAGTCGCTGAACAGGTTGTTGAAGCTGCGATTCTCCGCGTACAGCACCACCACCTGCTGAATGTGCTCGCGCAGCAAGGCGTCGAGCGCGGCGTCCGGCAGGGCGTTCGCGCCGGTCGCGCCTGCGCGCGATCCGGGCAGCGGACGACAGCTGCCCAGGCCCAGCGCCGCGCCGGCCGCCACGATGCCGCCGAGCAGACGCCGCCGTTCGGGATTGCTCGGTGCCCCGTCGTCGGCGCCGGGCGGCAGATCGGTCGGTTTCTTGTCGGTCATCGGAGGCGTTGTCGTGGGCGGGCGGGGATCAGGAGCGTGGGGTCGCCTCGTCGTAGAAACGGGCGAGGTCCGCCTTGACCTGTTTCAGGGCGTCCACGTCGAAATAGATCATATGCCCGGACGGATAGAAACCGTATTCGATGTTCTTGCTGATCGCCGGGTCCAGGCCGAGGTGGCCGAGGTCGAACTCGGTTGCGTAGAACGGCGTGGCCAGGTCGTAGTAGCCGTTGGCGGAGAACACTTTCAGATGCGGGTTGTGGCGCATCGTCTCGGCCAGGTCGGTGCCGACGTACGGGCTGGACAGGAAACCGTGGGAATCCTTGCGCTTCCAGTCCCAGCCGCGGTTGATCACGCCGTAGTTGTTGGGCAGGTAGGCGCGGTCCTCGTCGAATTTCAACTCGGTGTCGGCGTACTGATTGAACGCGGCCAGGTAGGCGCCGGTGGCGGCGTCGCTGGCGGCATCGCCATCGGGCGTCTCGCCGGCGGCATCCGGATCGATGCCCTCGAAACGGCCGTCCAGACGGCCAACCGTGCGGCGCTGGTCGCGCAGCAGTTCCTTGCGGAAGCGGCTGGGATCGATGCGCAGGTTGGCGTCCTTGATGTAGCGCGGCGACAGGCCGATGTACTGGCTGAGCTGGTTGGCGACGCGGTCGGCCTCGGCCGGCGTGATCGCGTCGCCCTTGGCCAGCGCGAGCGTGTAGTCGGTGCTGGCGAACTGGCGCACCCTGGCCAGGAAGCCGGCGATGTCGGCCGGCTTGTTGGGAACCTTGTCATGGTACCAGGCGATCGCCGCCTCGCTGGGCAGGTTGACGATGTAGGCGTGGTCGACGCCGGTGCTGGCCCACACGTTGAAGTCGAGGATCGAGGACATCAGCACGATGCCGTTGAGCTCCATGCCCTGTTCCTGCAGCACCTTGGCCAGCACCGCCGAGCGGGTGGTGCCGTAGCTCTCGCCGAACAGGAACTTCGGCGAGTTCCAGCGATGGTTGTCGCCGACGTAGCGGGTGATGAACTTCGCGAACGCGGCGGCATCCTGGTCGACGCCGTAGTAGTCCTTGCCCTTGGCCGCGCCGACCAGTTGCGACCAGCCGGTGCCGGGTGCGTCGATGAAGACCAGGTCGGTCTTGTCGAGCAGGCTGTATTCGTTCGGCACGGTGTCGTACGGCGGCGGCGGGATCGGCTGGTCGCCGCGGTTGGCCACCCGTACCGGGCCGAACGAGCCCATGTGCAGCCACATCGAGGAGGAGCCGGGGCCGCCGTTGTACATGAAGGTCACCGGGCGCTTGCCGGGCTTGCCGTCGTCGACCGTGTACGCGACGTAGAACATGCTGACGGTCGGCTTGCCCTTGTCGTCCCTGATCAGCAAGGTGCCGGCAGTGGCCTTGTAGGCGATCGCGCGGCCGTCGATACGCACGCTGTGCTTGCTGACCACGCTGCGTTCGGGCGGGATCGGCAACTCGTCCTTCTTGCTGTCCTTGTCCGCCTGCGCGGTCTTGGCGGCGTCTTTCGGGGTGTCGTCGTCGGCGTGGACGGGGCTGCCGACTACCAGCAGCAGGGCGAGCGCGAACGGTGCGAGCAGGGATGAGGTACGCATGTCGGTGGGCTCCGTGTCAGCGCTGTGGGGCGGCGTGGTCGTAAAACGTGGAGAGGTCGGTCTTGAGGTGATCCAGCGCCTCGGTGTTGAGATAGATCATGTGCCCGGACGGGTAGTAGACGAACTGCAGGTTGCCGCGCAGTGACGGGTCGAGGTTCATGTGCGCCAGATCGTATTCGGTGATGAAGAACGGCGTGGCGAAGTCGTAGTAGCCGTTGACCGAGAGCACCTTGAGGTTCGGGTTGGTGCGCATCGCGTGGGCCAGGTCGCCGGCCACGTACGCCAGCGGCAGCGGCCGGCGCGAGTCGGGCGCCTTGTGTTTCCAGTCCCAGTTCTTGTTGATCTCGCCGTAGGTCGGGCGGTAGTCCAGGTCGCTGTGATAGTCGAGCTGCTTGTCGAGGTAATCGTGGAACGCGCTGACGAAGGCACCGCTGATGCCGGTGTCGGAGGGATCGTAGTCGGGGCGCTCGCCGGCCGCGTCGGGATCGGTGCCGGTGAAGCGGGCGTCGTAGCGGCCGAGGGTGAGACGCTGGTCGCGCAGCAGTTCCTTGCGGAAGCGGCTCGGATTGACGCGCAGGTCGGCGTCCTTGATGTATTGCACTGACAGGCCGGTGTAGGCGGCCATCTGCGTGGCGATCGCATCGAACTGGCTGGCCGGGAGATTCTGTCCCTGCGCCAGCGCGGCGGCATACGGGCCGGACGCCCAGGCGCGCACCTGGTCGAGGAAGCTCTTCAGATCGGCCGGCTTGTTCGCGATCTTGCCGTGATACCACGCGGCAGCGGCGTAGCTGGGCAGGTAGCCGATCGAACTCTCGTCGTAGCCGGGGATGCGGATACCGTAGTTGAGGATCGAGGACATCAGGATCACGCCGTTGAACGCCATGCCCTTGTCCTGCAGCGCATCGACCAGCGCGGCGGAGCGGGTGGTGCCGTAGCTTTCGCCGTACAGGAACTTCGGCGAGTTCCAGCGGTGGTTGACACTGACATAGCGCTCGATGGCGCGGGCAAACGCGGAGACGTCCTGGTCGACCCCCCAGAAATCCTTGCCGGTGGCCTTGCCGATGGGGCGCGAGTAACCGGCACCCACGGCATCGACGAAGACCAGGTCGGTCTTGTCGAGCAGGCTGTCGTCGTTCGGCACCAACTGGTAGGGAGCCGGCCCGGTCGCGGCGGGGCTGGCGGTCTTGATCCGCAGCGGCGCGAACGAGCCCATGTGCAGCCACACGCTGGAGGAGCCGGGGCCGCCGTTGTACAGGAAAGTCACCGGCCGGTGGCTGGCGGCGGCGCCGTCCAGCGTATAGGCCACATAGAACACGCTGGCCTGGGGCTGGTTCTTGTCGTCGCGGATGATCAGCGTGCCGGCGGTGGCGGTGTACTTGAGCGTGTGGCCGTTGATGCTGGCGCTGTGTTCGGTTCGTACGGTCTTTTCGGTGGCCGGCGGCTTGGCATCGGTCGCACCGGCATGCTTGTCGGTCTTGCTGGCCGCGGGGGCCTTGCCGGCATGGGCGGGAAGCAGCGGTGCAAGCGCGAACGTGCCGACCAGCAGCAGGGAAATCAGGTGACGCATGGGTAGCCCCTTTCGACGAACCAGTACCGGAGTATGCGGGCGCGGGCGCAGCCGCGACCGTGACAAAAGTACTGGGCGGAATTTGGACGTCCAAATACGCGGGCGCATGCTTGCGTCCCGCAACGGCATTGCGGTGTTGCTCAATCGCGCGACATCGCGGTCGCCGCATTCCACATCGCGCGGGTCAGCGGGCGGTGCTCGTGCGGGGTCTGGAACACGATCTGGGTGGTGGTGCTGTTGCTGGCGCCGATCTTCTGTATGCGGTCGAGCACCGACTCCAGGTGGCTGATCGACATCGACACCACGTGCAGCAGGGCGGAATCCTCGCCGGCCAGGCGACGGCATTCGAGCACTTCGGGAATGTCCTCCACCAGCGCGCCGATGCGCGTGCAGGTGATCCCGTCGCAGCGCAGCCGCACCATCGCGCTGATGCCGTAGCCGAGCCGCTTCGGGTTGACGGTGGCGCGGTAACCGGTGATCACGCCGGCCTCTTCCAGCCGTTTCACGCGCTCGGCGACCGCCGGCGCGGACAGGCGCACCTTGCGGCCGAGCTCGGCGTAGCCAAGACGCGCGTCGCGTTGCAGCGCCTCCAGCAGCTGCCAGTCCTTGCCGTCCAGTTCGGGTTGCTCGTGCGCTTTCGATTCCAAGGCAGGATCACTCGTTGTTTGTTTCGATCGTCGGCGAAACATCATGAAAACGATACGGTGCATTATTCACCGGTGCGCGCGGCAAGACTAGGATGCGCACTTCCCCGTCTTGGAATCCGTCCCCATGGATACCGTTGAACGTCTCGATGGCCGCGCCCTCATCGCCATCGCGATTGCCCTGATCACCTGGTCGTCGGCGTATGCCGCGATTGCCTATGCCTTGCCGTCGTTCACGCCCGGCGAGGTCGCCTGCGCCCGATTGCTGATCGGTTCGCTGTGTTTCGCCGTGCTGTTGATGGTGAAGAGGGTACCGCTGCCGGCGCGGCGCGACTGGCCGTTACTGGCGCTGCTGGGCGTGCTCGGCCTGACCGTGTACCACCTGTGCCTGAATTACGCGGAGACGCGGATCGCCAGCGGCACCGCTTCGATCCTGATTTCGCTGGTGCCGGCGGCGACCGCGGCGGTGTCCGCGTTCTGGATCGGCGAGCGGCTGACGCTGCGCACCTGGGTCGGGCTGGCGATGGCACTGGTCGGCACCGTGCTGGTGGTACTGGCCAGCGGGCAGCGGGTGGAGGTCGATCCGAAGGCGCTGCTGGTGCTGGTCTGCGTGGCGGTGTCGGCAATCTTCTTTGTCGGCCAGAAGGCGCTGTTCGCACGCAACAGCATGCTCGGCGTCACCGCATTCGCGTTTTTCTCCGGCACGCTCGCGGCACTCCCGTTCGGCTGGCACCTGCCGCAAGCGCTCGCGCTGGCGCCATGGTCGCGCATCGGCGCGCTGGCGTGGCTGGGCATCGCGCCGACCTTCGTCGGTTACCTCGCCTGGAACATGGCGGTGAACCGGGCGTCGGCGTCACGGGTCAGCAGTTTCATCTACCTGTCGCCGCCGATCGCGTTGCTGATCGGCTGGCTGTGGCTGCACGAGGTGCCGAACGCACTGATCCTGGTCGGCGGCGCGATCACCATCGGCGGCGTGGTGCTGGCGAACGCGCGGCGGCGTGTCGTGCCAATGCCGGTCGCGCCGGTAGCCTCGGTCGAGGCATGCGAGCAGTGCTGAGGGAAGCGTGATGGGTCATCTTTTCGACCTGATACAGCAGGCTGCGCAGATGGAACAGGCTTGGCGGTCGACGCGGCTGGCACACGTGGATGGCGCCAGCCTCAAGCTGATGCGCATGGATGCGCAAGCCTATCCCGAGGAGACGCATGCCTACGCGGAGGGCCTCCTGGTACTCGAGGGCGAACTGCATCTGGATGTGGCGGGCGAGGCAGTCACGGTGGCTGCGGGCCAGCTCTACATGGTGCCCGCCGGCCTGCCGCATGCGGTGCGGCCGGGCAGCAGCGGAACCCTGCTGATCGTCGACGCCTGAACGGTCAGTGCCGTCGACTCACTCGACCGGCAGGCCGCTGATGCCGAAGTCGATCACGATCGCGCCGGGATCGCGCTGGCGGTAGGTCACCGTGAGGTGGTCGCCGAGGCGCTCGCGCAACTGGGCGATCAGCGGGACCGGATCGTGGTCGTTGACGAAGCGCATCGTCTCGCCCGAACGCAGCACGCCGATCGCGCCGAAGATCGCCGAATGACGGAAGCGCCGTGCCACCCCGCGCGCGTCGAAGGTGTGGACGTTCGGTTCGGTGGCGACTTCGATGGACATGTGCGGGGGCTCGTGGCGAAAGACGATTCAAGATACGCCGCGCATCGCCGGCACCCATTGATCTGGATCATTCGATGGGATCAGTCGAGAATCCAGCGGGTCAGCCGCGAGGATGGGCGCGACGTGCGTCGTACCGTACCCGCATGCCCGGCCTTCCGACGCCGTGGTGGATGGCGTTCGCGGTGGTTGGCGGCCGGAGACAGCAGCCAATCGAAATCCAGCAACGGGCGGATGAGCGGCGCGGCCCGCGTCAGCAGGCAAGCCAGCGCCGTGCCGCCGGCGATCGCGATACCCAGCCGCCACGTTGGCGGAAGCTGCCGCAGGCCCCCCCACAAACCCCATGCCGTCGCGGCATTGATCAACAGGCCGTGCAGCAGATACACGACGAGGCTTTGTCGTCCCATCGTGGTCAGCGCGCTGGTCCGGCGCGGCACCAGCCGCAGCACCGCCCACACGCCGAACGCCGACGCGGTCAGCAAGCCGGCGCGCCGAAAACCGCCCCACGCGCCGGGATAGGCAGCGCTGCCATACAGCCAGACCGGATCGAGATCCCGGATCAGCCACGCCAGCGCGGCCAGCAGGAACAAGGCGGCCACGGCGGCGACGCGCGGGCCGCGAAGATCCTCGAGGCCGAAGCGATGGCCGGCGATGAAGAACGGCAGGAAAACCAGGGTGCGCGACAGGCTGAACGGGTAACCGATGTCGCCGGCGTAGCCGGCCAGCAGCGCGATCGCGCACGCGACCAGCAGTGGCCGGCCCAGCGCCAGCATCGGCGGCAGCATCACGCGCCAGCAGGCGAGGCTGGCCAGGTACCAGAGCAGCCAGTACGGCACGGAGATGTGGTACGTGAACGCATCGTGCAGCAGCCACGCGTTCCATGCCTGGTAGATCGCCTGAAACACCAGCAACGGAACGACCAGCGTGCACAGCCAGCGCAGCCCCTGCCGGGTGTCGAACTGGGCACGCGCGAGCGAGCCGGACAGGTAGACGAAGGCGGGAATGTGGAACAGGTAGATGAAGTGGTACGCCGCCTTCAGCAGCGGCGAGTGGCCGCGCAGCGCGCCCATGCCATGGCCAATCACGACCAGCGCAATCAGCACGAACTTGGCGTTGTCGACCTGCGGGTTTCTCGTACGCAGGGCGGGTGATTTGATGAAGGGTGGGTCGATGACTTGTGGCGGGGAAGAAATGCTCATGAAGGCCCTGTGCACCCGGCAAGGAGGGCTTCCGGTCATCGGCCGCGAGGTGGGTACAAGGCCGGCGGTTGCACCGCAGCGGCGGTCGCATGGCCGTGAGCGGGCGAGCGACAGTTACCGGAAAGAGAACCCAGCTTGCAGGTCAGAGCTTGTATGCGCGGTGAATCGCCACGATGCCGTTGCTGAGATTGCGCACTTCGACGCGACCGAAGCCGGCGTGTTCCATCATGCCCTTCAGGGTTTCCTGATCGGGATGCTTGCGGATCGATTCGGCCAGGTACTGGTAGCTGTCGGCATCGCCGGCGAACAGCTGGCCAAGCCTGGGCAGGATCTTGAACGAATGGAAATCGTAAAGTTTGCTGAACAGCTCGCTGCGCACTTTGGAGAATTCCAGCACCAGCGCCCGCCCGCCGGGCTTGAGCACGCGGCAGATGTCGGCCAGCGCGGTGTCCTTGTCGGTGACGTTGCGCAGGCCGAAGGCCATCGTCACGGCATCGAAACTGTTGTCCGGAAACGGCAGGCATTCGGCATTGAGCTGGGCCCAGCGCAGGCCGGAGACCAGGCCGCGGTCGATCATGCGATCGCGGCCGACACCGAGCATGGCGGCGTTGATGTCGCCGACCACCACCTCGCCTGCTTCGCCCACCACCGGCTTGAGCAGCGCGGCGATGTCACCGGTGCCGCCGGCCAGATCCAGCACGCGATCGCCGCGGCGCACGCCGCTGACCGCCACGAAGTGCCGCTTCCACAAGCGGTGGATGCCGAACGACATCAGGTCGTTCATCAGGTCGTAGCTGCGCGCGACCGAGGTGAACACCTCGCCGACCAGCTTCTGCTTGTCGCCGACCGGCACGTCGCGGAAACCGAAATGCGTGATTGGAGCCGGCGTGGTCGAATCCGGAGGGGTCTTGGGCTGCTCGTTCATGGATGCAATGCTACAGGATCGAGCGCCCGTCACGCTTCGCGGGTCCCTGTGGGAGCGGCTTCAGCCGCGACGCTTCAAACCGATCAAAGGCATCTCGGCTGAAGCCGCTCCCACAGGCTTTCACTGCAACGTGGCTTTGCCGGCTTCCTTGTAGATCACGCCGTCTTTCATCACGAAGCCGACGTGCTGCATGGTGGTGATGTCGTCCAGCGGGTTGCCGGGCACGGCGATCACGTCGGCGCCGCGGCCGACCGCGATCCGGCCGAGCTGGTCCTGCTTGTGCAGCAGTTCGGCGGCGTGCGTGGTGGCGGCCTGCAGCACGAACATCGGCGGCATGCCGGCCTGAACCATGTACTCGAATTCCTTCGCGTTCTGGCCGTGCGGATAGACCGCCGCGTCGGTGCCGAAGGCGATCTTGACGCCGGCCTTGTAGGCGCGGCCGGCGGTGGCCTGGATGATCGGGCCGACTTCCTTTGCCTTGCGCGCAACCTGCGGCGGGTAGTAGCCGGGGGTGGCGGCCATCTGTTCGACGTACTTGCCGGCGATGATGGTGGGCACGTACCAGGTACCGTGCTCCTTCATCAGTTTCATGTCTTCGGCGTTCATGAACGTACCGTGTTCGATCGAGTCGACACCGCCGATGACGGCGCGGCGGATCGCTTCGGCCCCGTGCGCATGCGCGGCAACGGTGAAGCCGTAGTCGTGCGCGGCGGCGACGATCGCCTTGATTTCGTCGAGCGTCATCTGCGGGTTGTCCGCGCTCGCGCTTTCATCGAGCACGCCGCCGGAGGGCATGATCTTGATCACGTCGGCACCGTCCTTGTAGTGCTGGCGCACGGCTTTCCACGCATCCTGCGGGCTGTCGATGATGCCATCCTTCGGGCCCGGATCGCCGGCCAGGTCCATGCGGTAGCCGTCGGTGGGATCGGCGTGGCCGCCGGTCGTCCCGATCGCCTTGCCGGCGGTGAAAATGCGCGGGCCCGGCACGATGCCGGCATTGATCGCGTTGCGCAGCGCGATCGACTCGTTGTTGCCATCGGCCAGGTTGCGCACCGTGGTGAAGCCGGCCAGCAGGGTGCGCCGGGCGTAGACGGTGGAGCGGATCGCGTAGTCGGCGGTGTTCCAGTGGAACTGGTCGGTGTAGCCGGTCGGGCTGGTTTCGAAGGTGAGATGGGTGTGGCTGTCGATCAGGCCGGGCAGGCAGGTGGCGTCGGGCAGGTCGACGTACTGGAACGAGCCGCCGGCCCTGGCCGCGGCGTCCTTGTACGGCGCGATGTCCACGCTGCCGGCGTGAAGTTCCTTGATGCGGCCGGCGTCGACGACCACCGTGGTCTCGCCGAGCATCTTGCCCGCTGCCGTATCGAGCAGGCGCGCGCAATGCAGCACGCTGACGTCGTGGCGGGCCGGTGCGTCGGTGGCCAGAGCGGCGACGGGCAGCGACAAGGCGAGGGCGAGGGCAAGTGCGCGACGAACAATCATCGGGAAGCTTCCGGCAGGCAGGTCGTTCATCATAGGCAGCCCTGCCGGTAGCGTCACCGTGACGTATGGCACAGCGCGGGGATCATGCGAGCGGTGTCTCGGCGGTCAGGATTGCGGCGGGCCATCCGCATCGGCGGGCGCTGCCTCATGGGCATGCGCGTGTCGTTCGGCATCGACGTGGCGCCGGTGCAGGTCCGAACTGGAGGCGTCGGCCGGCAGGTGATACGCGACATGTGTATCCATGCCCGGGAGCTGCGCCTCCCCGCTCGCGCTGGTGAGCGCATCCGGCGAGTCGTCGCCGGCGCCTGATTCCTTGTCGCCGCCGCCGGGCGTGATCTTGAGGATCGAGTGACGCACTTCGCGCGAGAGAATCACGCGCGCGTCGCGCACCATGCCTTCCAGCGCGGTGTCGTAATCGAGCTTGCCGGCCTCGTCGGTCCACACGACGCGACGCTCGCGCAACTTCTGGATGAAGCCGCGGAACAAGGCCTTGTCGAAGAATTCCGGTGCGGACAGCTCGTTGAGCAGGCTGAGCCGTTGCGCGGTCAGCGTGCAGGCATTTTCCAGTTCGGCGCCGGTCAGCGTGTGCGGGCCGTTCTTGGCGAGCGCGGCGATGGTGATGTAGTAGCGCTCGAACGCCTGGATCAGGCTGCGCGCGATCACCTTGAGCTGGAACGCGCTGTCTTCCTGGCCGGCGCTGCGCTCCAGCGTGCGGCCGTCGTTGATCGATTCGAGCAGGCCGCGCTGGACGAAGAAGTCGATGGTCGCCTGCATCTGTTCGACGAAGCCGTCGTCGTCCCATGGCAGGAACAGCTCGCCCTGGATGAACGGGTAGATGATCCGACCCAGCCGCAGGATCGACGCGCGCGACATGCGCCGGTTGTTGAGGAAGCAGCACGCCACCCACGCGGCGGTGGCGGTGAGGTGCAGCACGTTGTTGCGGAAATAGCTCAACAGCACGGCCTGTTCGCCGCTGGCGGTGAGCACGTCGCCGAGCGGATGCTGCACGCGCTGGATCCAGCCCATCTGCTCGCCATAGGCGATGATCGATGCCGGATTCATCGGGGTCAGCGTGACGCGGTCCGAATACGGCAGTTCTTCCAGCAGCGCCTTGTCCAGCTCGAGCTGGGCCAGCAGGTCGCTCTCGGCCATTGCGTGCTTGGGCGTGGCCAGCAGGGCCAGCGCGAGCAGGTTGATCGGATTGACGTCGGCGGCGCGATTGATGTTGATGTTGATGCGTTCGGCCAGGTCATCGACCATGCCGCGCAGCCATTCCGGCTTGGCGTCCGGATCGGTGCTGGTGCTGCGCCAGTCGGCGCTGGCCGCATCCAGCAGCGGGTTCAGTTCGATCGGCTCGCCGAAGTTCAGCGCCACATGGCCGTAGTGCTGGCGCAGCACCTTCAGGCCGCGCAGCAGGCCGAACAGGGATTCCTTTTCCTTCGGCTTGCCGGACAGCTCGCCGATGTAGCTCTTGCCTTCCATCAGCTTTTCGTAGCCGATGTAGACCGGCTGGAACAGCACCGGCCGGCGCGGCGCGCGCAGGAACGCGCGCACGGTCATCGCCAGGATGCCGGTGCGCGGCGCCAGCAGGCGGCCGGTGCGCGAGCGGGTGCCTTCGATGAAGTATTCGATCGGCACGCCGCGGTCGATCAGCTGGGCCAGGTATTCCTTGAACACCACCGAATACAGCGGCGTGCCGGTGAAGCTGCGACGCATGAAGAACGCGCCGCCGCGGCGCAGGATCGGACCGATCAACGGCAGGTCGAGATTCACGCCCGCGGCGATGTGCGGCACCACCACGCCGGAAACGTGCAGCTGATAGCTCATCAGCAGGTAGTCCGCGTGGCTGCGGTGGCTGGGCACGTAGACGACTTCGTAGCCCGGCGCGGCGGCGCGGGCCTTGTCGAAGTGGTGCATGGTGATGCCGTCGTACAGCTTGTTCCAGAAGTTCGACAGCAGGAACGACACCGAGCGCACCACCGGGTGCGAATAGTCGGCGGCGATCTCCAGCACCATCTTTTGCGCCTTGCGCCAGGCCTTGGCGTGGCTGATCTTTTCCTTGGCGGCGCTGGCGGCGATGGCCGCACGCACCGGCTCGGCGTTCAGCACGGCATCGACCACGGTGCGTCGATGCGACAGATCCGGCCCGACCACCGCGGCGCGGATGCGGTGGAAATGGGTGCGCAGGACCCGCGCGATCTTGCGCGCGAAGCGTTCGGGAGTGATCTGGCCCGATTCGTCCAGCACGCTGCGCAGCGACACCGGTGCGGAGAAATGCACGACCGTGTCGCGTCCGTTCAGCAGCAGCGCCAGCAACCGGCGGAAGCGGCCGACCATCACCCAGTTTTCCGAGAACAGCACGCGGAACCAGCCGCTGTCGCGTGTCGGCGCGCGGCCGACATAGATCGACACCGGCACGATCTGGATGTCGCGGTCGGGCATGCCTTCAAGCGAGCGCACCAGTTGCCGCAACGGTTCATTCGGCGTGCGCTTGCGACTGCGCCCGAGCAGCCGGCCATCGCGGCGGGCCAGCGCAAACACCGATCGTCGGCGCCGGGTGCCGGCCAGTGGCTGCATCGGGTTGGGCAGGCCGGCTTCGCGACAGGCGCGCTGCAGGATCAATGCGTCGGAGAAACCGTCGCGCTCGATCACGTAGCAGACCGGCACGCCGGCCTGAAGCAGGGTTGCCGGTTCGGCCGGATCGCGGCGGATGCGTACCCAGGGCTGCAGCAGCTGGCCGGCCAGATTGAACCACCAGGGCGCACGTGAGCGGGCGCTGGGGTTCGTGGTGGAATGAGTGGGCATCTGCCTATTCTAGCGTTTGCGGCGTTCAGTCTTTGGCGGCGCTGGCGGCGACCGCGACACTGGCGCTGCCGGCCGGCTGGCTCAATTGCCGGTGAGAGCGGCGCACGTTGGCCAGCATGTCCTCGCCGTACCAGCGGCCATCCTGCCGTACCAGCGTCGATTCGGCCGACAGCGGCTTGCCGAGCAGGGTGTAGTCGATCTTCACCACGGCGCGACCGCCGCTGCTGGAAACGGGGGTGAACTTGATCGAATCGAACGTGTCGTCGAGTGACAGCCCGTAGATCGCCAGCAACTGCTTGAGGCCGATGTAGCCAGTCGAGTACTTGCCCATCGCGGCGTCGAAATCCATCGCGCGCAGCTGTTCCGGGCTCTTCAGATCCAGCTTGCGTGCTGTGGCCACCGCCACGCCGATCGCCTGGCGGGCCTTGGCCTGGTCGAACCACGGTGCCTGCTGCGCCCACGGCGCGAGGACGTCGAGCACACCGCCGGCCTGGGCCTTTTGTGCATCGGTCAGCTTGCGGTTCCGGGCCAGGCTGTTCTTCACCAGCGCCTCGCCCACGCCGATCAATACCGGCAGCTGGTCCGAGTACTTCTGTTTCATCGCCGCCAGCTGGGGTTGGAGCTCGGCGTACAGCTTGTTCTCCGCATCCGGCGCGGTGAATTTTCGCACTTGCTCGTCGAATGTGGCGCGGTCTGCGGTGCTGACCGGTGGCCGGTTCGGGTCGTGCCGGTTCCAGTCGGCGCGCATGTTGGCGTAGTCGGCCGGTGGCAGCGCATGTTTCCAGAGACCGTCGAGGTCGCCGGCCTTGAGCAGTTCGACCGAACTCTGCAGCGCCGCTTCGGGCGTACTCCCGCCTGGCTGGGTGGGGTCGTCCTTGCCATGGCAGGCGCTCAACAGCAGCGCGGCGAACAACGGCAACAAGGCGTGGCGAAGGGAGGATGGACGCATGGGAAAGGCTCTCGTGCTGGGCGACGGCGGGCGAAAGCGCGCCGCATCGCCAGGGTGATCGCGCAGCGTAAGGGCCGCGGCAACATCGAAACAAGGGCGGGGTGCAAGTTTTTGCGGGGCCAAAAAAGAAAACCCCGCGGGCTTGCGCCTCACGGGGAAATCCGGCGGAGCCGGAAGGAAATGGCCTTGTCTGCAGGATGTTGGTCAGCAGGTGTCGGCAGATGAAATATTACTTGTTCGTTAAAGCTGAGGCAATACCTTTGTTGTACGTTCTAGCACATTGTTTTTGCTAATTATTACTGATAATGCAACGCGTCGATTTTTTGCTGGCGCCGCAATTCGGGCGGCGCGCTCCAGTCATTGTTGAACAACGCCGGTTCCCACGAGCCATAGGTCGTGTTCGGCAGCACGAACCAGCGCGAGCCAATCCAGCTCATATAAGGAGCGATCGCCTTGCGGCGCCCGACGGTGTTGTTCGCCAGGACCGTCACGAAATCGCCGATCTGGTCGCCGAACTGCATCAACACGCGGTACTTGCGGCTGATCCGCTGGCGCCGGCAACCTTTCCCCGTGCCGATCTGCTCGCAGCCTTCGACCAAGGTACCCAGGCCGAGCAAGGCTTCCGGGCCGGACACCGGCAGGCCGACCTTGCGCAGGTTTGCCAGGGTGGCCTGATCCAGATCCCTGGCGCGGTTGGAGATGTAGATCACTGCGATGCCATGCCTGGCGGCGAACCGGGTGAACTCGACTGCGCCCGGCAGCGCCCGCGCAGTTTCCTCCTTGCACCAGGCCGCCCAATCGGCCTCGTTGTATTGGCCACCGCTGCGGACCAGGCGGGCCTGATAGGGCGAGTTGTCCAGCACGGTTTCGTCGATATCCAGCACCACCGCCGGCGGCAGGCCGCGGCCCGGTACGACGCGGTCGTCCGTCGGCAGGGCGTTCCAGTTGCGATCCTTCACTGCGGCCAGCAGGCGCGCCTTGGCGTCACGATAGGTCTGCAGATAGATCAGGTCGTGCTCGATCGCGGTCTGGCTCCATGCGACGGCATTCAGGTTGTCGTCTGCGGCGACACCCGGCGATGGCGGGGCGATGGTCGGCGCGGCGGCAGTCACCGCCACGGGTCGGGAGGGTGCGCCGGCACAACCGGCGAGCAGGGCGAACGCGAGCAAGCTCGTGGACAGGCGAAGTGGCATGCAGGAAATCCCCGGACAAGATGAATCGAAACGATGGCCGGAGTTTACGACAGCGCAAAGTCCGGGCCGGCGGGGCTGGTCGCCGGCGCCGGCCGTCTGACAGACTGGCGACCCTGCCGCCACGGTTTCGTCCGCATGGATTCATCCCCGCTCGTTCCGCGCGCCTCCTCGCCGGCCATTCGCTACGTGAGCTACCTGCTGGCGGCGGCAGCCTTGTGGCTGGTCATCGACGCCCACCTGCTGCCGGCGCTGCTGGCCGGCTTGCTGGTTTACGAACTGGTGCAGGCAATGACGCCGCTGCTTGGCAAGCGCATTTCCGGCGAGCGTGCGCGCGTGGTGGTGGTGGCCCTGCTCGGTGCCATCGTGGTGGGCCTGTTGCTCGCGCTGGTGCTGGGCGCCATCAGCCTGTTCCGCAGTGAAATCGGCAACCCCGAACTGCTCTGGCAGCAGCAATTGATGCCGCTGGTGGAAAAGGCGCGCGAACAGCTGCCGGCGATCCTGGTCAACAACCTGCCCGACAGCGTCAATGACCTGCGCGTGGGCACGATCGAACTGGCGCGCAAGCATGCCGAAACCCTGCAAGTGGCCGGCAAGGGCGCCGTACGGGTGTTCGTCCACATCATCATCGGCCTGGTGCTGGGAGCGATCGTCGCGCTGAGCCGCACCCGCCCGGCGCACCAGGTCGGGCCGCTGGCCGCGGCGCTGGGTCTGCGCTGCCAGCGTCTGGCCGAAGCGTTCCACAACATCGTGTTCGCGCAGATCAAGATCTCGCTGATCAATACCCTGTTCACCGCCATCTTCCTGCTCGGGGTGCTGCCGCTGCTGGGTATTCACGTTCCGCTGGCGAAGACGCTGGTGGTGCTGACCTTCGTCGTCGGCCTGCTGCCGGTGGTCGGCAATCTGCTCTCCAACACCGCCGTGACCATCTCCGCGTTGTCGGTGTCGCTCGGTGTCGGCATCGCCGCGCTCGGCTTTCTGGTGCTGATCCACAAGCTCGAATATTTTCTCAACGCGCGCATCGTCGGGGTTCAGATTCAAGCCCGCGCGTGGGAGCTGCTGATCGCCATGTTGCTGATGGAGGCCGCTTTCGGCCTTCCCGGCGTGATTGCCGCGCCCATCTATTACGCCTACCTCAAACGAGAGCTGGACGCCGAAAACCTGATCTGACCGCCAATCACAGCGCGATACGTAAGGGTATGGCGTTGCAAAAACATACGATTCATGTAAAGAAATCGTTGCACGCTTTTTGCAGGCCATGTTAGAACTGACCCGGCCATGAATCGACCAGACCAGCAGGGACAAGTGCTGGTCCGCGCATCCCGGATGCCGGTTCGTGGCGATCGTCCAGCCATGGCAAGTGGCGGGTTCAATAAAAAAGTTGCGAAAAAACTCTGAGGGGAGTTCCGTACCAATGATCAAGTCAAAAATTGCAGTTGCCGTCGTAGCGGCATTGGCGTTCGGCTACACCTCTGCGTACGCGCAGTCGGCCCAGACGGATGCGTCCCAGCAGAGTGCGCCGGACAGCACCAAGGCCAAGAAGCTCGAGGCGGTCACCGTGACCGGCTCGCTGATCCCGCAGACCGAGATCGAAACGGCCACACCGATCATCACCATCACCGCGCAGGACATGAAGGCGCGCGGCTTCACCACCGTCGCCGAGGCGCTGCAGCAGTCCTCGTTCGCCACCGGCTCCGTGCAGGGTGCGCAGTCATCGGCTTCGTTCACCCAGGGCGCGCAGACGCTCAGCATGTTCGGCCTGCCGGTCGGCTTCGTGAAGTACCTGATCGACGGTCGTCCGATGGGCAATTTCCCCGGCCTGTACAACGGCAGCGACGCGTTCAACAATCTCAGCGGCATACCCATGGACATGGTCGATCACATCGACGTGCTGCCGGGCGGCCAATCCTCGCTGTACGGCTCGGACGCGATCGCCGGCGTGATCAACATCGTGCTCAAGAAGCACATCGATGCCCCGACGATCGATGTTCGCTACGGCTGGCACAAGGATGGCGGTGGCGCCAATCGCCGCATCAGCCTGGCCGACAGTTTCAGCGCGGGCAGGTTCAATGCGCTGGTCGGCGTGCAGTTCGAGAAGACCCAGCCGATCTGGGGCTACGACCGCGGCCTCACCAGCCACTATTTCGACAAGAACCCGGACAGCCCGCCGGTGGCGAGCCGTGATTTCCTGGTCTACAGCCCGTTCTCGGGCCAGTACTACTTCTCGGATCCCGCCAATTGCTCGAACGTGACCGGCCTGTTCAACGGTACCGAAGGCCTGCGCACCCGCAGCGGCGGGCGCACCTATTGCGGCTCGTTCGAAACCCCGGGTTACAAGACGATCACGAACGACGACAAGACCGCGAACCTCTACACGCACACCACTTTCGACGTCAGTGACAACCTGCAGTTGTATGGCGACGTGCTGTACAACTACGAGGAGCAGAAGTACCACGTCGGCTCCGGCTACACCTGGTGGGGTACCGGGTTGACTATGGCGCGTACTACGATCCGAACCTTGACGACTTCGTGAATCTGCAGCGCGCATTTGCGCCGGAGGATGTCGGCGGATACCAGAACATCATGAACAAGCAGTACGAAAGTTCGTACATGCTGACCTTGGGCGGCAAGGGTACCTTCGGCCAGTCGAACTGGGATTACGACCTCGGCTTCACCCACTCCGATGACCATCTGCTCAGCCATAACTGGAACCGCCTTGCCGGTCCGATGGACGCGTACTTCGAATCGCGTGTGCTCGGCCCGCAACAAGGTCTGGATCCGTATTACGGCGCTTATCCGGTGTTTACCCCGAATTACGCCGCGTTCTATCAGCCCATTTCGCCCAGCGACATGGCTGCCATGACGACCTTCACCGATACTCGGGCCAAGACCTGGGACAACATGTTGCGTGGTCAGCTGACCAATGCCTCGCTGTTCTCGTTGCCCGGCGGCGATGCCGGTATCGCGGTGGTGCTGGAAGGCGGCAACCAGGGCTGGTCCTATGTGCCCGATCCGCGTCTGCTCACTGGCGAGATCTGGGGCACCACCGACGTGCAGGGCGCGGGTCACCGCTCCCGTTACGCGGCCACCACCGAGCTCAAGTTTCCGCTGCTGAGCCAGTTGACCCTGGATGTTTCCGGCCGCTTCGACAACTACAAAGTCTCCGGCGAAAACATTCATCACGGGACCTACAACCTGGGCCTCGAGTACCGTCCGTTCGAATCCCTGTTGCTGCGGGGCAGGTACGGTACGGCGTTCAAGGTGCCGACCCTGGCCGACGAGTATCAGGGTCTGAGCGGCTACTACGACATCGTACCCGACTATCTCAACTGCGCCCGCATGGGGTTCGGCCCGGATGACACGTCGCCAATTGCAAAACGCCGTACGACAGCACGCAGTTCTTCGGCCAGCAGTCCGGCAGCACCGCGCTGGAGCCGATCACCGCCAAGGTATGGAGCTACGGCTTTGTCTGGGCGCCGATTCCGAAGTTGTCGGTGAGCGTGGATTACCTGCACTGGAACATCAGCAACGAGGTCAATATCGAAAACGCGGACACCCTGTCCAGGAACGAGTATCTGTGCGATATCGGCACGCTCGATCCGAGTTCGCCGACCTGCCAGAACGCGTTCGACAAGATCACCCGCGGAACCGCGACCGTGCCTGGCCTGCTCGGGCAGATCCTGCAGATCCATACGCCGAAGGTCAACGTGTCCAACGAGCAGGTCAACGCGCTCACCGCCGAATTCAGCTACGTGCAGGACATCGGCCGTCTCGGCCAGTTGGGTTCAGGACCTCCTACAGCGACGTGCTGAAGCATGTCCGGCAGGACTACCCGGGGGATCCGCAGCTGGATCTCCTGCGCAGTCCGTACAACAGCCAGGACTTCAAGACCAAGGTCAATGCTTCGCTGACCTGGAGCCTGGACAAGTGGAGTGCCACCGTTTATGCCAACCGCTATGGCCGGACGCCGAACTACCTGGCGTATGCCAACGACAACTACACGGCCGAGGGTACCGGCAAGCTGGGTGCCTGGACGCTGTACAACGCCAGCGTGACTTTCAACCCGATCAAGAACCTCGGCTTGTCGCTCCTGGTCAACAACGTCTTCAACAAGATGCCGCCGCTGGACCGCAGCAATCCGGGAACGACCGGTACGCCTTACTTCACCGACAACTACAATGCGTATGGACGCGCGATGTACCTCGAGGCGAACTACAAGTTTGGCGGCGCCCGCTAAGTAGTCGGGCATGCAAGAAAACGGCCCCGTCTCGACGGGGCCGTTTTTTTGGGCATTCAACAAGGAAGCTCCAAATAACGCTGCGGGCCTGCTGCGTCAGTTCAGGTCGAGCTCGATGCCTGCCTCAAGCAGAAGATCGCGCAAGTCGTCGAGTTGCTCGCCGTACTTCTTCCATCGCTTGAGGGAGCTTCGATATATCGGGGCTCGAACCTGCACGGCGCTCGCCGTTGCCACGGGGGCGGGGTTGGTCTCGAAGCGCAAACATCCGTCGTGCCACGGCAGGCCGCAGAATTCCAGTAAGCGGCGGGAGCTGGGTTCCTGCGACTTCACCAGATCCTCATAATTGATCTCGAGGATCCGGCCCGGCAGCACACGTTGCCAGTGCGCCATCAAGCGGTCGAACAGGACGTAGTATCTGCCCGTATCGAGCAGGTCGAACGAGTAATCGAAGAAGGGCGATTTTTCGCCGAAAAGCTGGCGGAAATTGCTGAGGCAGGTATCCATCGGATCGCGCCGCAGGCAGATGATTCTGGCGTTCGGCAATGCGTTGGCAATATATCCCGCGTAAAGGAAGTTGTGCGGCAGCTTGTCGATGAATCGAGGTTTCCCTCCGGTCAGCGGTCGCGTTCCGGCGAGATACATCTCACCAAGACGACCCAGATCGGCGTCGCGCGCGCGCATCACCACATCGGCGTCCATCAGTGCCGCGGTATGACTGCCCGACAAACGCTTCACGGACATGGCGAAATTCAGCAGCTCGCCGGCTGACTGCACGTCGGGATGACTGGAGACGATGCGCTCGACCAGCGTCGTGCCTGAACGCGGCATGCCGACAATGAAAATGGGTTCGTTCGACGGGCAGTTGCCGAGCATGGTCTGAGTGCTCGGAAAACTGTCCATGATCGCGGCAAACAGTTCCTGGTCGCGCCGGGACGAATAACCCCGATTGGACGCATTTGCCGCCTTGCCGCGAACCAGGTGACGGTAAGCTTCCGGGTAGTTTGCGAGATCCTCATGCTCCTTGGCCAAGGCCATGTTGAGGCAGGTGGAAGCCTCGGGATCGCGCGCTTCATCAAGCTGCTGCAGCAAATGTTCCAACCGTTCAACGTGATTGTCCTGCGGAGTCTGCCGACGCAACTGCGCGAGAGTGACGTGCGCCAGCCAGTGCTGTGGATTGAGCCCGATACAGGCCTCGAGTTCCGTTTCGGCCGCCGGATGATCGCCAGAGGCTATCAACGACGTCGCCCAGTTGTAGCGAAAGGCGGCAACCTCCGGTGCCAGCGTCGTGGCTCGTCTGAAGGCCGCCGCCGCCGAGATGAAGTCGCCGACATGGCTGAAAATCACGCCCAGCATGTCCACTGTCGCCGGATCGGTCGGCGCCAATGCCATGGCCTTGTCCGCCGCCTCTTTGGCCTCGCGGCTTCTGCGAGCCATCATCAGTGCCTTGGCATATTGAACGATGAAGCCGACCCGTTGAGGTTCGAGCAAGCTTGCCCGGCGAAGCGCTTCGACCGCTGCTGGCGCCTGCCCCGATTCCATGTTCGCGACGCCGAGCATGTAGTAGACACCAGGATGGCGCGGCGCCAACGGCAACAGCCGTGCCGCTTGCTCCCTCACCTCCGGCCAGGCACGCTGGTCGAAGGCCTTGGTGAGTTGGTCGTAGAGCTGGGCGGGGTCAGGCATGTCATTCCGTTATCGAAAAGGCAGAGTCGGACTTGCGGGAAAAGAGTGGCATGCGACCTCCGGCAGCTCGAACGGAAACGATACCGATTCTGGCTACTGAGGTGAGCTCGCACCGCATCGCATCCGGCGGCTATACAGGGTCGTCGACCTTGACTCCCGCCGAGCCGAGCAGGTCGAGCAATGGCTTGAGTTGCGGAGCGTATCTTTTCCAGCGACCGATCGCAGAACGATAGACCGGCAATCGAACCTGGGTTGCACTCAGGGTGCCCACCGGCGCGGCGTGATGCTCAAAGTGCAGGCATGCCTCGTGCCAGGGTAGGCCGCAAAATTCAAGCAGATCCCGCGTCGTCGACTCCTGCGACTCGATCAGACTCTCGTAGCTCACTTCGAGAACGCGTCTGGGAGCGACGCGCTTCCAATGTGCCATCAACCGATCGAACAGCAGGTAATAGCGGCCCGTGTCCAGCAAGTCGAACGAGTAGCCGAAATGCGGCGAATCGGGCTCGAACAACTGCCGGAAATTGCTCAGGCAGGTATCCACGGGATCGCGCCGCAGGCAGACGATCCTGGCGTTGGGCAGCGCGTGGACGATGAAACCGATGAAAAGGAAGTTGTGCGGCAACTTGTCGACAAATCTCGGCGTATGTCCGGTGGCCGGACGTGTGCTGGCGATGTAATCGGCGCCCAGTTGTTTCCAGTCCAGACGGTGCAGTGTTGCCATGGCCGAGGGGTCGGCAATGAACGAGCCCCGGTGGCCGGAGACGCGCTGAAGGGCCGCGGCGAAATTCTGCAACTCGCCCGCGCCATGCACGTCCGGATGGCTGGATAGGATGCGTTCCACCAGGGTGGTGCCTGAACGCGGCATTCCCACGACGAAAACGGGTTCGTCGCTGGGGTCGCCGGCCGGTTCGGGATGCGCCTGCGGGAAGCTGCGCATGATCAGCTCGAACAAGCGTTCATCCTCGCCGGTCGAATAGCGAACGCGCTGGCGGGCCGCCGTCTTGGCCTGCACCAGGTGGTCGAACGCCCGGGGATACTCGGCAAGGTCCTCGTATTCCTTCGCCAAAGCCATGTTGAGGTACGTGCGTGCGTCGATGTCTTCGGTGTTGTGCGAGAGCAGAGGCAGCAACCGATCCAGGTGATTTCGCGCCGGCGTCTGCCGACGCAGCTGCGCCACCGACAAATGCGGGTTCCAGTAACCCGGAGCGAGCGCGATGCATGCCTCGAGCTCGGCTTCGGCGGCGTCCCATTCGCCGAGGCCGGTCAGCGCCGTCGCCAGGTTGAAGCGGCACGGCGCGCTGTCCGGGGCGAGTGACACGGCACGCCGGAACACGATCGCGGCTTTCGCATGCGCCTGCGCGCGGATGCAGATCATGCCCAGCGTATCCAGCGCCATCGGGTCGCCGGGATCGAGCAAGAGCGCGCGATCGACCGCGTCCAGAGCCTTCCCGTGCAAGCCGGCCACGGAAAGCGCCTTGGCCAGCAGCGTCGCAAAATCCGCACGGGCGGGGTCAAGTTCTGTCGCGCGCCGGAGATGGTCGACGGCTGGGCCGAGCTGTCCCAACTCCATGCAGACCACGCCGGCAATACTGTAGACGCCGGGATGATTCGGAGCGTGCGGGAGCAGGCACTCGGCGATCCGCTGCGCGTCGCGCCAGCGTGCCTGGCGGTAGGCATCGACGAGCTCTGCGTAGAGTTGTTCCGGGTGGACCATTGGAAAACGAGCTGCGCTGAAACAGGTGACGGTAACATGCCGACGGGCATGCCTTGCCGCGTTTCAGGCACCGGTCGCTGCCGTCGCTATCCGCGCACTGAATATCGCCGACCGGTGGAGGAACGAAGCGCTTCGTGCGTCTTCGCAAAAGCTTGCTTCGCAACGGCGCCTATGCTGCACTCGACAGCCATCGCCGTCGCGGCGAGAGAGACGAAAACCGGCATGCGTCTGCGTCATATCGAACTGTTTCACGCCGTGCTGACCACCGGTAGCCTGACCGGTGCGGCCGATCTGTTGAACATTTCGCAGCCGGCCGCCAGCAAGGCTCTGCAGCATGCGGAACATCAGCTCGGCTTCGCCTTGTTCAGTCGCGTGCGCGGACGCCTGCAGCCGACCCAGGAAGCACTCTTGCTGCGCCACCGCGTGGAGAAGATCATCCAGGATCTGCACGGCCTGCAGCGCCTCACCGCGAACATCGGCCGCGCCGAAAGCTATCCGTTGCGGGTGACCTGCACGCCGACACTGGCGCAGGCGCTGGTGCCCGACGCGACCACGCTGCTGCGCAAGGCGTGTCCGGGCACGACCGCGGAACTGTTTACCCAGCATTCGGCGGAGATGTGCGAGTCGCTGATGCTGCACGAGGCCGACATCGGGCTTACGCTTCAGGAAACCAGCCATCCGGGATTGCGCCAGGAGCCGCTGTGCCATGGACATGTCATGGTCATCGCGCCGCCCGGCTGGTGGTCAGCGGCGGAACTGGCGTTGCCGCTGCCGGTGACCGAACTGGCCGATCAGCCCATGATCGGCATCGCCGTGCAGGATGCGCTCGGGCGCATGTTGCAAAGCCACCTGACACAGGTCGTTCCGCCGCCGCACACCTCGGTCTGGGTGCAGACCTACCAGCTCGCTCATTCGTTCGTCGCGCAAGGCGAAGGCCTGGCCCTGGTCGATCCCTTCACGGCGTCGCAAGACTGCGTGGAAACCGTGCAGACGCGGCCGCTGAAGCTGCAACTGGATGTCGTGCTTTACGCGGTCTACCGGATGGACAGCCCGCTGAATCCGGTGCAGAAGCATTTCATCGACCTCGTGCGTCAGCTTGCCGGGCGGATGCTGGCACCGGACTGAAGCGACCGCATCGCCGTCCCTTCGAAGCTGAAGCGTCCACAACCACCAGTTATGCAAACTGCCCGTCTTTTCATTGGTGGCTTTCGCATGCCTGTGCCTATGCTCAACCCGTACTGCGAAGGGTGAGCGAATGTTCCATCGAATCACGCCGCAACCATGTGCAGATCCAGCTTGCGGGGCGAGCTTCTCCCGGCGGCTGTCATGGCGAGGCCTTCTTTCGGTAATGCCAGCCACGCAGAACGGTGATGCCGCGAATCCCGGCGGGGGCCGGTTGGCGGTCAAGGCAGGCTTCAGGAACATCTATCGAGGTCCATCCGTCGACGGCCAGCGTCATGCGAGCGCCCTGGCCTGCGGTGACCTTATTGGGGCAACACACTTGAGGGGAATTTCATGAACAAGCGTCCCGGGCGGATCACGTCGACTTCGCTGGCTGCTGCGATACTGCTTGCACTCACCCACGCGGCGGCGGCGCAGAATGCCACCCCGCCAGCCACACCGGCCGATGCACCTGCCACGACGCCGGCCCAGACGCGGGCCAGGGCGAAAAACCTGGAGACGGTGGTGGTGACCGGTACCCGCGCCGGAAATCGCACGGAAAGCTCGTCGTTGACGCCGATCGACGTGATCTCCGGCGATGTGCTGAGGCAGACCGGCACGATTGATCTGACCCAGGCCCTCGAGCGTGCCATTCCGTCGCTGAATTTCCCGTTTGCACCGGCCTCGGACACGTTCGCCTTCCAGCGGCCCTTCGAATTGCGTGGCCTGTCGCCGGACCAGGTGCTGGTGCTGGTCGACGGCAAGCGCTGGCATCCCGGTGCGCTGGTACTCAGTCTCGGCCAGATCGGCCAGGGCTCGCAGGGCATCGATCTCAACACGATTCCGATGTCCGCGATCGACCATATCGAGGTGATGCGTGACGGCGCCTCCGCGCAGTACGGTTCGGACGCGCTATCGGGCGTGGTCAACATCATCCTGAAAAAAGGTGCCAAGGGCGGCGACGTGCAGCTCTCCGGCGGACAGTATTCGGCCGGCGATGGCCGGCAGTGGCAGGGCGCAGCCAATTTCGGCATTCCGCTCAGTGGCGACAAGGGCTGGCTGCGGATCACGGCGGAGGACAGCAACCAGAGTCCCAGCAATCGCGCCGGAGTCGATCGCCGGCCGGGCCTGACCGAGCTGGGGGTGAAGTTCCACTACGGCACCGTGGCGTTCAAGAACAAGAATCTCTTCCTCAACACGCAGTACGACATCACTCCCGGCGTGCAGTTCTATGCGTTTGGCCATTACGGGCGCCGCATCGGCGAGCCGAGAGGATTCTTCCGCTACGGCAGCAACACGCCGTATCCGCGCGACCCGCTGATCGGGCTGGTCTATCCGGACGGCTTCCTGCCGCGGGAGCACGGCGATTCGATGGACCGCACCCTGGTGGCCGGTTTGCGCGGCGAAGCGAACGGCTGGCGTTGGGACCTCAGCGGCAACTACGGCAACAACCGGGTGTCCTACGCCACCCAGAACACCACGAACTTTGCCCTGCTGAACGACTTCGGCAGCAGTCCCACCAGTTTCCATGACGGCATCCTGTCGGCCACCCAGCAAACCGTGGACATCGACATTTCCAAGGACATGTCGTTCGGCTGGCTGCCCAATCCGCTGACGCTTTCCTTTGGTGCGCAATGGCTGCGTCAGGCGTACGAAGTCACCGCCGGCGACCCGGGCTCGTACTACGTCGGCACGTCCGGCGTCAGCGGTGGCGCCCAGGGTTTTGCCGGCTGGGGTCCGCAGGACGAAATCTCGGTGGCGCGGCATGACGTTGCCGAGTATGTGCAACTGGAAGGAAACCTCACCGACAAATTCAGCTTTTCCGCGGCCGCGCGCCACGAGGACTATTCCGACTTCGGCACCACGACGTCCGCGGCCTTGTCGGGCCGCTTCGACTTCACCGACTCCTTCGCGCTGCGCGGCAGCGCGTCGACCGGGTTCCGTGCGCCTGGCCTGGGCCAGCAGCACTATTCGGAAACCACCTCGGCGGCAGTAGGTCCCGGCAACTCGCTGGGGCTGCCGCCGGGCATCTACCTGCGCGGACTGGTACCGGTGGACAACCCGATCGCCATGCTGCTTGGCAGCGAGCCGTTGAAGGCGGAAAAGTCCCGCAACTTCACCCTTGGTGCAGTGTGGAATCCGACCAACGCGCTGAGCATGTCGCTCGACGCCTACCAGATCACCGTGCGTGACCGCATCGCGCTGTCCAGTTCGCTGTCGCTCTCGACCCCGGAGGTCATCGCCTATCTGGCCGACAACGGCGTGACCAATCTGCAGTACCGGGGCCTGTCGTACTTCACCAATGCCGGAACCGTGCGTACCCAGGGCATCGATCTGGTGACCAGCTATCGCAACAATGTCGGTGCCAGCGGCGTGCTGCAATCCACGCTGAGCTATGGCTACCACAAGAACAAGGTCCTGGACGTCAAGCCGAACCCGCCGGTGCTCGACTCGCTGGGCCTGCTGTTCCAGCGCCTCAACCGCAGTGCCATCAAGGGCCTTCTGGCCGATACGGCTCCGCGCAGCAAGCTGATACTCAACGAGACCTACAGCGTGGGCAACTGGGCTTTCAACGGAACGTTGACCCGCTACGGCCGCATCACCTCGTACGGTTCGACGAGCTATCTGGACGACGACGTGTATCCGCACAAATGGCTCCTCGATCTGGCGGCGAGCTACAACCTGGACAACTGGACGTTCACCGTCGGTGGCGACAACGTGCTCGACACCTATCCGAAGAGGGCGCCGGAAGATTCGGACACGAATGGCGTGTTCCCCTATTCGTCCAGTTCGCCGTTCGGTTTCCAGGGCGCATACGTGTACGGGAAAGTCATGTATCACTGGTAGACCGCCGTCGCACCGAGTGAAAGCGAAAGCCCCGGTTCGTGCCGGGGCTTTCGCGTTTCTCACATGCCATCCACAACCTTCAGTTATGCATTGCCGCGGTCTTTTCATTGGTGGCGCTCGTGTGCCTGTGACTATCCTCGACCACCCATGGAGGATGCACGAATGTCCGACCGGACCACGTCACGGTTCCCCGCAATGCCATCGCTTTTCGCGCCCCCTTCGCATTCCGCGTCGCGCCGATACCGACCGGTTCTGCTGCTGGCGATCGCCATGTTCAGCGTGCTGGCGCATGCGCGGGACACCGTGGCGACGAACACCGCGGCAATCGCCAGTGCCAACGCGCTGGCTACCGATGCCGGCTTCGAGGTGATGGCCAAGGGTGGCAACGCGGTCGACGCGGCGGTGGCGGTGGCGACATCGCTGTCCGTCGTGCAGCCGGAAGCCTCGGGGATGGGCGGCGGCTTTCTCGCACTGATCCACGACGCGGCCACCGGGAAAGACACGTTCATCGACGCGCGCGAGATGGCGCCGGCGGCCGTCAGCAGTGCGGACTACGTCAACAGGGACGGCAGCCCCAATCGCGACACCTCGCTCAATGGCCCGTTGGCGGCAGGCATCCCCGGTTTGCCTGCCGGGCTCGCCTACATGGCGGGGAAGTACGGGAAAGTGCCGCTCACCGTGTCCGTGCGTCCGGCGATCCGGCTCGCCGAGAGCGGCTTTCATCCGACCGCGGCGCTGGTCCGTTCGATCGAGCATACCAGCGACGTGCTTCGACGCTATCCGGCATCGTCGGCCAAGTTCCTGCCCGGTGGCAAGCTGCCGCGGGTCGCCGACCTGTTTCGCGACCCGGACCAGGCACGCACATTGAAGGCGTTCGCCGAACACGGCGCCAAGGGCTTCTATACCGGTCCGGTCGCGGCGGAGATGGTTGCCGCGGTCAAGGCCGCCGGAGGCACCTGGAGCATGAGCGATCTGGCCAGCTACAAGGCCAGGGAGCGGACCCCGATCGAGTTGCAGTATGCCGGCTACAAGATCGTCACCGCGCCGCCGCCGTCCTCCGGCGGCGTGGCGATCGCCGAGATGCTGAACATCCTTGCCGGGATCGATCTGAAAAACATGGATCAGGCGCACCGGATCCATTACATCGTGGAGGCGATGCGCCGCGCGTTCCGCGATCACAACGAATACCTGGGCGATCCGGACTTCGTGAAAATGCCGCTGGACATGCTGCTTTCGCCGTATTACGCCGACGGCCTGCGCCAGAGCATCCTGCCCGAGCGCGCCACCAGATCATCCTGGTTGCCGGCTGCACATGCGCCGCAGCCGGGCATGCACACCATGCATTTTTCCATCATCGACAAGGACGGCAACATGGTGTCCATGACCTGCACGGTCAACACCACCCTGGGTTCCAAATTCGTCGCCGGCAAGACCGGCGTGCTGTTGAACGACGAGATGGACGACTTCGCCCTCGTCGCCGGCAAGCCCAACGCGTTCGGCCTCATCGGCGGATCGGCCAATGCACCCGTCGGCGGCAAGCGCATGCTGTCGTCGATGTCGCCGAGTTTCGTCATCGGCAAGGACCGCCTGCTGGTCATCGGCTCGCCCGGCGGCTCCACCATCATCACCCAGGTGCTGGAGGGCATTCTTGCGTTCGTCGATGGCAGGACCGCCGCTGAAATCACGGCGCAGAAACGCTTTCACCATCAATACCTGCCCGACCGCGTGGACATCGAGCCAAACAGTTTTTCCGCCGACGTCGTCGACAAGCTCAAGGCCATGGGCTACGAAATCAAGGACGACGACACGTGGGGCAACATGAATGTGGTGACCTGGGACAAGACCACCAACGTCAAGGCAGCCGCCAGCGATCCACGCAATCCCGCCGGTCTCGGCAAGGTCGAAATCATGCATTGAATGGTCGGCCGGCCGCGCGGGAAGGGCGAGGCCGGAACAAGCCGGGAGCTGTCGGCGACCCGTGCGCGGAAGCATCAGCCGCGCGTTCATCCGACAGCGTCTGCACGTTTCAGCGGCACCGCAAGTCGAGCTCCCTTCGCCCGACGGCAACGTGATTCACCTCTCAATGGTCGACGGCGTGGCCGTCAAGTGGAGTAACCCTTTCATGTCAAACCATGGCGATGCGACCCTGCCTGCCACCTGGGGCCCGCCTTACCTGTTGTACCTGGGCAACCCGGCTGACGATCTGGCCATCAAGACGGCCAGGGGCGTGGCCCACTGGCGCCCGCAATGGTGCGTGGGCCAGTACCGTCATCCCGACTGCAAGCTGACGCTGGACTTGCCCGACATCACCATGGCCGAGGCCCGCGCCAGCGGCGCGAACACGATGATGATCGGGACCGCAAACGCTGGCGGCACGATGGCGCCGGAGATCGTTGCCGACGCCATCGCGGCCCTTGATGCCGGCCTCAACGTCGCGGCCGGTTTGCACCAGAAGCTGGGCGCGAATCCGGAGATCGTGGCGGCCGCGCGGCGCAATGGCCGCGTGTTGTTCGATGCCCGCGAGCCGGCGCCGGGCATACCCGTGGGCAGCGGCCGTCCGCGCGCGGGTCGACGGCTGCTCACCGTGGGTACGGACTGCTCGGTCGGCAAGATGTACACCACGCTCGCCCTGGAGCGCGCCCTGCGCCAGCGTGGTTGCGCCGCGGATTTCCGCGCCACCGGCCAGACCGGCATCTTTGTCGCCGGCGCGGGCGTACCGGTCGATGCGGTAGTTGCCGATTTCATTTCCGGCGCCGTCGAATGGATTTCGCCAGCCCGCAGCGGCAACGGCTGGGACCTGATCGAAGGCCAGGGGTCGCTGTTCCATCCGTCCTACGCCGGGGTATCGCTTGGCCTGCTGCACGGTGCCCAGCCCGATGCGCTGGTGCTGTGTCATGAACCGACCCGCCGCCACATGCGCGGCCTGCCCGGTTATCCGGTGCCCGACCTGACGCTTTGCCTGGAGGCCAACCTCACCGCGGCGCGTCTGACCAATCCGGCGGTCAAGGCGGTGGGTGTCGCGCTCAACACCTCCGGCCTGTCAGCGCCCGAAGCGCTGGCGACCTGCCGGCGGATCGGCGATCTGCTCCAGCTGCCCTGTCAGGACCCGGTCACCATGGGCGTCGAATCCATCGTGGACAACCTGCTCGCATGCTTCGCGAACTGAGTATCACGCAACGCAGTTTTCCGCTGGTGGCACCGTTCCGCATCGCGCGCGGCGTCAAGTACGCCGCCGATGTGGTGACGGTCGAGCTGCGCCAGGCCGGGCGGACCGGGCGTGGCGAATCGGTACCTTACGGCCGCTACGGCGAAACCATGGCCTCGGTGCTCGACCAGGTGGAGGCGTTGCGCAGCGAACTCGTCGCCGGCATGGGGCGGGACGAACTGCAGGCGCGGCTGCCGCCCGGCGCCGCGCGCAATGCGCTGGATGCGGCATTGTGGGATCTCGAATCGCAACTCACTTCGGTGCCCGTGTGGGTGCAGCTCGGACGCCCGCCACGGTCCACCCTGGTCAGCGCGATGACCCTCGGCATCGACACGCCGGAGCGGATGGGCGAGGCGGCCCGCGGCATCGCCGATGCCGGGCTGATCAAGATCAAGGTCGACGCCGACAACCCCGCAGCGCGGATCGAGGCCGTGCGGCGGGCGGCACCGCTGTCGCGACTCATCGTCGATCCGAACGAAAGCTGGACCATCGGATTGTTGCGCGACATGCAGCCGGCGCTGGAGCACGCCCGCGTCGAATTGCTGGAGCAACCGCTACCGGCCGACGCCGACGATGACCTGCTGGGTTTCACCGGCCGCATCCCGATCTGTGCCGACGAGGCCTGTCACGTGACCTCGGACCTGCCTCGGCTGCGCGACCGCTACCAGGCCATCAACATCAAGCTGGACAAGACCGGTGGCCTGACCGAAGCATGGCGCCTGTTGCGGGCCGCCCGCGCGGACGGCTTCAGGATCATGGTCGGCTGCATGGTGTGTTCCTCGCTCGGCATCACGCCAGCGCTGGAGATCGCGCGCGAAGCGGAATTCATCGACCTGGACGGCCCACTCTGGCTGCAGGACGATTACCCTGACGGCGTGCGCATGCGGGACGGTTTCCTGCTGCCGCCTTCGCCGGCATTCTGGGGCGGATGAAGATGATCGCCGCCCGCACGCACGCGCTCCGTGGTGGTTGCGGACCGACGGCAGACCGCCACGGCAGAGGGAGGACATCCGCGTGCTGACACTCGATCCGGTCCAGACCGTGGCCTGCGGCGGCCTGTTCCTGATCGTCGGCTACGCGATCCGCGCGCGCGTGCCGCTGCTGTCGCGCTTCAGCATCCCGGCACCGGTGATCGGCGGCTTGCTGGTGGCGCTGGCGCTGCTCGCGTGCCGCCAGTGGAATGTCACCCCGGTGCACTTCGACACGGCGTTCAAGCAGCCGCTGATGATCGCGTTCTTCACCGGCATCGGCTTCAACGCGAGCACCTCGTTGCTGAAAGTCGGCGGCCGCCAGATCGTTTTGCTGCTCGCCCTCGCCACCGGCCTGGCGGTGGTGCAGAACCTGGTGGGCATGGCATTGGCCACGGCCTTCGGCTTGCCGCCGCTGTTCGGCGTGATCACCGGTTCGGTCACGCTGACCGGCGGGCCCGCCACCGGCCTGGCGTTTGCGCCGCTGTTCACCGCCGCCGGCGTGCAGGGCGCGCCAAGCGTGGCCTTGGCCAACGCCATGGCCGGCATCGTCCTGGCCTCGGTGATCGGCGCGCCGCTGGCGACGATGCTGATCGAACGCCTCAGGCTGCCCACGCCGCGCGCGTCGGCCAGCGCCGATGGCATCCAGGAGGGCCAACCGCTGCCGCTTCCCGTCGCGACGACGGTCCAGAGCGCCGAGGCGCAGGCGTACGCCGGCCTCAAGAGTTTCGTGTTCATCCTGCTGGCCATGGGCATCGGTGCCTGGATCAGCGGTGGGCTGGGTGCGTTGGGGCTGACCCTGCCCAGTTACATCGGCGCGATGCTGGTGGGCGCGCTGATCCGCAACGTCGACGATCGCCTCGGCTGGTTCGGCCTGTCACCGCGCAGCATCGAGACGATCGGCAACGCCGCGCTCTCGCTGTTTCTGGTCGTTGCGTTGATGGACCTGCACCTGTGGGATCTGGCCGGGCTGGCCACGCCGCTGCTGGTGATCCTCGCGGCACAAGCGATCGTGGTCGTCGCGTTCTGCTGCTGGCCATTGTTGCGCCTGATGGGGCGCGACTACGATGCCGCCGTCATCGCCAGCGGTTTCGTCGGCTTCATGCTGGGCACGACGGCGAATGCAGTGGCGGTGATGAGTTCGCTGACCGAACGTTTCGGCCCCGCGCCGCGTGCCTTCCTGGTGGCGCCCATCGTGGGTGCCTTCCTCATCGACTTCACCAACGCCATCGTCATCACGGTTTTCATCAACGGATGGAGTTGATGCGGGGCGCTGGAGAACTGGCACTCAGGTTTCGCCAGGCAGGGCCGCTCAACCACCCGCCAGCATCGCGGCGATCCTGGCCATGTGCGACTGCGCGGTCTCGCGGGTGACTTCCTTGTCCGCTTCCGGATCCTTGCCTTGCCAGTGCAGGTCGGCCTGCGGCAGTTCATGCAGGAAGCGGCTGGGCTGGTTGCGGTGGATTTCGCCGTAGCGCTTTGTCTGCGTCGACCACGACAGCGTCAGCAATTCCTTGGCGCGGGTGATGCCGACGTACATCAGGCGGCGCTCCTCGTCGATGCGGCCTTCGTCCAGCGCGCCCTCGTGCGGCAGGGTGCCGTCCTCGCAGCCGACGATGAAGACGAAGCGGAATTCCAGTCCCTTGGCCGCGTGCAGGGTCATCATGCGCACGGCATTGCCCGGCTCGTCGCGATCGGCGTGGCTGAGCAGCGCCAGTTGCGAGGCGAGGTCGCCGGCCGTGTTGCCGCCTTTCTGCATGGCGCGGAACCAGTCGGCGAGCTCCTTGAGGTTGCCCAGCTTGCGCTCGCGAGTGCTGGCGTCGGGCGTGCTGGCGGCGATCTGCGCGGCGTAGCCCGTGCGTTTCAGGATCAACTCGACCAGGTCGGCCGCGTTCTCGTGCAGCGACGCGCTGCGCAGTTCATCGAGCAGGTTCGCGAACGAGGCAAGTGCAGCGGCCGGGCGCGGGGTGAGCTGGCGCAGCACGCCGTCGCTGCGCGTCGCGTCGAGCAGGGACGAGTGACGCGATTGCGCCATCTGGCCCAGTTTCTCCAGTGTGGTCGCGCCGATCTCGCGCTTGGGCACGTTGACCACGCGCAGAAACGCGGCGTCGTCGCTGGGATTGGTCAGCAGGCGCAGATAACACAGCAGATCCTTCACCTCGGCACGATCGAGGAAACTCAGCGCGCCGGTGAGGTGATACGGAATCCGCGCGAGGCGCAGCGCCTTCTCCAGCGGCCGCGCCTGGAAGTTGCCGCGGTAGAGGATCGCCATGTCGTGCCAGCGGGCCTTGTGTTTTTCCGCCAGCGTGGTGGCGATCGCGGCGACGCGTTCGGCTTCGTGCTCGGCCTCCTTGCATTCCAGCACGCGGATCGGCAGGCCTTCCGGATGCTCGCTCCACAACTTCTTTTCGTGCAGGTGCGGGTTGTTGGCGATGAGCTGGTTGGCCGCGCGCAGGATGCGCTTGCCGCAGCGGTAGTTCTGTTCCAGCTTGATCACGCGCAGGTTGGGCCAGTCGCGGCCGAGTTGGTCGATGTTCTCCGGGTTGGCGCCGCGCCAGGCGTAGATCGACTGGTCGTCGTCGCCCACGCAGGTGATCCCGCCGCGCTCGCCGGTCAGCACTTTCAGGAGGCGGTACTGCGCATCGTTGGTGTCCTGGTATTCGTCGACCAGCAGGTAGCGCAGGCGCTCGCGCCAGGCGTCGCGGCATTCGGCGTCGGCTTCGAGGATGCGCAGCGGCAGCCGGATCAGGTCGTCGAAATCGACCGCGTTGAACGCGGCCAGGCGCTGCTGGTACATGTCGTAGATGGTCGCCGCTTCCAGCTCGCGCGGGCTGCGCGCCGCGGCCAGTGCTTCCTCCGGCGACAGTCCGCCGTTCTTGGCGCGGCTGAGCAGGTTGCGGATGCCGAACAACACGTCGTTCTTGGCACCCTTGGGCGACAGCTCCTTGACGATGCCGGCGCTGTCGTCCGCATCCAGTACCGAGAAGCCGCGACGCAGGCCGGCGCGGGCGTGCTCGATCTGCAGGAACTTCAGCCCCAGCGCGTGGAAGGTGCTGACCGTGAGCGCGGCGGCGTCCTCCGCGCTGACCAGCTTGGCCACGCGCTCGCGCATCTCCTTCGCCGCCTTGTTGGTGAAGGTGATCGCGGCGATCTTCGACGGGGCCAGTTTGCGGCGCTGGATCAGGTACGCGATCTTCTGCGTGATCACGCTGGTCTTGCCGGAACCGGCACCGGCGAGCACCAGCAGCGGGCTGTCGCAATGTTCGACGGCGGCCAGTTGTTGCGGATTGAGCATGGGTCGAAGCAAGGGCGTGGGGCGGCGGTCGATGGTAACAGAGCCGCTTCAGGCGCCCGCCCGGTCTGCGTCATAATCTCCCGTTGGGGAGCCCGCCGACGTGGTGCGGCCAAAGGAAGGGAACATGCACGATCAGGACATGGCGACAGAGCAGTGCGACGTGGCGGTGATTGGTGGCGGTCCGGGGGGAAGCACGGCGGCGACGTTTCTGGCGCGGCGCGGCTACAAGGTGATCGCGCTGGAGAAGGCGCATCACCCGCGCTTCCATATCGGCGAATCCCTGCTGCCGATGAACCTGCCCGTGCTGGAGCGCCTCGGTGTGCTCGACAAGGTGCGCGCGATGGGGGTTTTCAAGGCGGCCGCGGATTTCGAGGCGGACAACGAGCGCGGCTACAACAACTTCGCGTTTGCCCGCGCGATCGGCAACAGCCCGCCGCATGCCTATCAGGTGTGGCGTCAGGATTTCGACAAGATGCTCTACGAGCATGCGCGCGAATCCGGCGCGGACGCGCGCGAGGGGCACGAGGTGGTGAAGGTCGAGCAGGTTGGCGCGCGCGAGACGTGGCTCGATGTACGCACCGACGACGGCCGCAGCTACCGCATCCAGGCGCGTTACGTGGTCGATGCCAGTGGCCGCGATGCGTTGCTGGCATCGAAGAACAAGCTGCGGCGCAAGAACGACAAGCACCAGAGCGCGGCCGTATTCGGCCATTTCCGCGGCGCCGAACTGCGCACGGGCGAGGACGCCGGCAACATCAGCATCTACAACTTCGACTACGGCTGGATGTGGATGATTCCGCTGCCGAACGGCGTGATGAGCGTGGGCGCGGTGGCCCGGCCGGAGTACTTCAAGCAGCGCAAGGGCCGCAGCAATGTCGATTTCCTGACCGACACGCTGAAACTGTGCCCGGCGTTGTGGCAGCGCCTGGCGCATGCCGAGCTGATCGACGGGGAGGTGCGCGTCACCGGCAACTATTCCTACGATTCGACCTGCATGGGCGGCGTGGGCTGGATCCTGGTCGGCGACGCGTTCGCCTTCCTCGATCCGGTGTTTTCCTCCGGCGTGTACCTGGCCACCAGCGGCGCGGAGAAGGCGGTCGAGGTGGTCGATGCCGCGCTGCGCGAGCCGAAGCGCGAACCGGGCTTGCTGCGCAAGCTGGAAAAACGCCAGCGCGCGGCGATGGCCCGTTTCTCGTTCTTCATCTACCGCTTCAACGGCCCGGTGATGCAGACGATGTTCCGCTCGCCGCGCAACACCTGGCAACTGGAACAGGGCGTGATCTCGATGCTCGCCGGCGACCTGTTCGACACGCCGCTGGTGCTGCGCAAATTGCGCCTGTTCAAGCTGGTCTACGCGGTCAACGTGCTGCGCGACTGGCGTCGCAGCCGCGTGGAGCACAAGTACCGCCTGGCCCAGGCCCGCACGCAGTTCACCGGCGGCAACACGCCTTTGGACAGCGAATAGGGAATCGGGAACAGGAAGCGACGAAGCCCTCGCGTTCGGGCGCGTGTGAGAAACTGGGGAGCGGGGCCGGCCACGGCGCCGCGCTGACCATTCCCGAATCCCGATTCCCGGCACCATGGCCAAACTCTATTTCTATTACTCGGCGATGAACGCCGGCAAGACCACCACGCTGCTGCAGAGCGCGTACAACTACCACGAGCGCGGCATGCGCACGCTGATCCTCACGCCGGCGCTGGATAACCGCTACGGCGAGGGCGTGGTGGCCTCGCGCATCGGTTTGAAGGCGAACGCGCGCCGCTTCGGTGGTGAGGAAAACCTGCTGACGCTGGTCGAGGCCGACATTGCCGCGCATGGAGCGCTGCACTGCGTATTCGTCGACGAGGCGCAGTTCCTGACCAAGGCGCAGGTGTGGCAGATCAGCGACGTGGTCGACAAGCTCAACGTCCCGGTGCTGGCATTTGGCCTGCGCACCGATTTCCGCGGGGAACTGTTCGAGGGCAGCCGCTACCTGCTGGCCTGGGCGGACAATCTGGAAGAAATCAAGACGATCTGCCACACCGGTCGCAAGGCGACCATGGTGGTGCGCGTGGACGAGCACGGCCGCGCCGTCACCGAGGGGCCGCAGGTTGAGATCGGCGGCAACGATCGCTATGTCTCGGTAAGTCGCGCCGAGTTCAAGAAGATCAGCGAGGGCCACGGACGCATCGAATTGCAGCAGTCGGTGTTGCCGCTCGGCGAGAAGCGCTGATCGAAATCCGCTGGGCTCGATTCACCCAAGGCTCGATTCACCCAAGGAATGTCATGAATCATCCGATCGCCATCCCCGCCTGGCAGCGCCCGCACTGGCAGCCCAGCGACGAGGAGATCCTGTTGCAGTTCTACGTGTTCGGCAAGTTCGACGCGGTACGCGTGCCTTCCGCCGATTACGGCAGCGCAGGCCTGCCGTCGGGCGTCGAGGCGGTCAGCCACTATCACAGCGCCTTGCGCCAGTGGGAAGGCTACCCACTGAAAGGCGCGACGGGCCGCATGTTCAAGGACGATGCGCCGGAGGCATACCAGCGTGCCTTTGAGGCGCCCGAAGTGATGGTCGTGCGCGGCACGCTCAGGGACAACCCGGCCACCGGCTATCTGCGCGACACCCTGGGCGTGCTGGCCGGCATGCTCGACATCGGGGGCACCGCGATCCTCGACCCGCAGACCCTGAGCCTGCTTGACGCCGATGCGTGGCGTCGGAAATACCTGGTGCGCGACGGCGCGCCGATTCGCAATCACCTGCTGATCCTGCGCGACGGCGAGTCCGTGCCGGATCATTCATGGATCCACACGCGCGGCATGCGCAAGTTCGGCCGTCCCGACATCAGCATCCGCAAGGTGCCGGATCGCGCCGTCGACCGTGCCGGTTTGCTGTGCGAAAAACTGGTGGAACTGCAGGCACTGGGCGCGCACTTCAGCGACGGCCAGAGACTGGATATCGAGGGCGTTCCCAGTGGTGTCCTGGTGCGCCTGGGTGGCGGACTGGACGACCCTCAATTCAACAACACCTGCGTCGAGTTCGATTGGCCCGTGTAGGAGCGCACCCTGTGCGCGATGGCTTTTCGTGGCGTAACGGAAAGCATCGCGCACAGGGTGCGCTCCTACAGGCAAACTTCAGTGCTGGCAGTGCGGGCACCAGAATGTCGAGCGCTGCCCCAGTACCACCTGCTTGATCGGCGTGCCGCATGCATGGCAAGGCGCGCCCGCGCGACCGTACACGTTCAACTCACGGAAGAAATAACCGGGCAGGCCGTCGGGGCTGATGAAGTCGCGCAAGGTCGTGCCGCCGCGTTCGATCGCCCACGCCAGGATGCGCTTCACTTCGCCGGCCAGCCGCGCATACCGCGCCCGCGAGACGGCGCCGGCGGCGCGGCGCGGATCGATGCCGGCGGCGAACAGCGCTTCGCTGGCGTAGATGTTGCCCACGCCGACGACGATCGCGTTGTCCATCAGGAACAGTTTCACCGCCGCCTTGCGGCCGCGCGACAGGTGCCACAACACGTCGCCATCGAACGCGTCGGTCAGTGGCTCCGGGCCGAGCCTGGCCAGCAGTTCGTGCGTGGTGCCCGGTGCCTGCCACAGCAGGCAGCCGAACCGACGCGGGTCGGTGAAACGCAGGATGCGCGGTGCCTGGGCGCTCGTGCGCTCCAGTGCGATATCGACGTGATCATGCGTGCCCACCGGCGCATCCGGCGGCAATACGCGCAGCACTCCGGACATGCCCAGATGCAGCAGCGCACTGCCGGCCTGGGTATGCAGCAACAGGTACTTTGCCCGCCGCTCCACCGCGTCGATGCGCTGGCCCGGCAGCAGCTCGCTGACCTCGCGCGGGATCGGCCAGCGCAAATCGGGCCGGCGCAGGATCACCCCGGTGACGCGCCGACCGATCAGGTACGGAGCGATGCCGCGGCGGGTGGTTTCCACTTCGGGCAGTTCTGGCAAGGGCGGCTCTCGCGGATCAGTGCAGGTCGGTGGTCCGGGTGGCCGGGGAGCGCGGCATGTAGCGAGCCGACACCAGCGCAATCCGCTGCCCGACGCGTACATAGTGCTGTGGGCCGGTCACCGACATCTCGCCGAACTCCAGCGACTGGCCGTCCAGATCGAGCACGGCCCGGGGCGGCGCCAGCCCGATCTTCGCCAGATCGAAATCACTGGCCGGCCGCCAGCTGAGCACGTGTGCCGCGGCCGTGTCGGTGAGGTCGCTGAGGCGGGCATCGGCGACGCGAGCCGGCGTGCCGTCGGTACGCCACCAGTGGCCGTGGCGCTTTTCGTAGTGCAAGGGCGGGGCGTCCGGCAGGCTCAACGCGATGTGAGTGATGCTGGCCGGGTCGAGCAGGGTGAGCGGGCCGGTCTGCTGACGTGCATCGCGCTGCCATTGCCAGCCGGCAAGCCCGAGCAGGACGACGACGGTGAGCAGCAGGACCATGCGTTGGCGGAGGGCACGTTTCATCGCTCAGCGTCGCCGCCGGCGCCATGCGATCAGGCCGCCCGTCAGCAGCAGCAGCAATGGCAGTGCGATCAGGAAGCCGAAGCTCAGTGCATTGAGCTCGTGCTGCGAAATGTCGAGCAGCCGATCCGGCGCGCCGCGCGGCGGCAGTTCGACCAGTTTGTCGTCGCCGAGCAGCCAGTCGAACACGCGCTCGCCCAGCGCACGATTGCCGCCGTTGCCGAGGAAGGTGTTGGACAGGAAGTCGCCGTCGCCGATCACCACCACGCGCTGTTCGCTCTTGTCCGGGCTCGGCGACAGCCGGCTCAGCGCGAAGCCGAAGTCCAGCGGGCCTTTCAGTTCGCCGGCGGCGGCATCGAAGCGGATGTCGGAAGCCTTGGTGTTGTCGATCGGCTGGAATTCGGTCCAGCTCTGCGCCGCCGAACGCAGCAGCGGCGTGACCGCCCAACCGGTCTGCGCCACCTGCGCCAGCGCGGACGCCTGCGGGAACAGCGTGGTCAGCGTGAAGCCGCGGGTGATCGCCTGCGGCGGGTAGTCGCCCAGCGCAATCATGCGTGGATCGTGCAGACCCAGCGCGGTGCCGGAACCGTCGACCAGCACGCCGGGCAACACGCGCACGCCGAGCGCAACGGCCAGCGGGGCGAGGCCGAGATCGTCGTTCGCCGGCTCGGTCAGCCACAGCAGGTTGCCGCCGTTTTGAACGTAGCCAACCAGCGCCTGCACGGCACCCGGAGGCAGCGTCATGGTGGGACTGGCCAGCACCACCAGGTCGGTGTGCGCCGGGACCGCGGCGACCTGGGCAAAGTTCAGCGGCACCGCGCGCATGCCGCGCGATTCCAGTGAACTCATGAACGTGCCGACGTCGGCGTTGGCCTGGCCATCGGCTCGCCGCTCGCCATCGCCGGTGACGAACGCAACGATGCGGTCGCTGCCGCGCAGCAGTCTCTCCAGTGCGTTGGTGAGGCTGCGCTCGGACAGTTCATCCAGCCGCTGCTCGCGGTCCTTGTAGTGCAGGATCAACGCACCATCGACGGTGATGCCCAGCTCGCGCATTTTTGCCGGGTCCAGTTGCGGGTCGACGAAACTCAGGCTGAGGTCGGGCTTCACTGTCTGGTAGCGCTGCAGGAAGCCGGCAATGGTCTGGCGAAGGTTGCCCTGCGGATTGGCGTAGCTGACGATCTGCACCGGACCGTCGAGTTTCGCCAGCACGGCGCGACTTTCCGCCGACAGGCTGGTGCGGCCATTCGCGGTCCAGTCCGCCCGATAGCCGTAGCGGGTGCTCAGATAGCCGATGGCAGCGAACGCCAGCAACAGCAGCGCGGCGAACAACCAGCCGTCCAGACGTCTGAAAAGATGACGCATCAGCCACGCTCCCTGTCGGCGCCCAGTCGGCGCGTGGCCAGTGCCAGCACCAGCACGATCAGCAAAACGAACCACACGATGTCGGCGCTCGATACCAGTCCGCGCAGCAGCGGTTGCAGATGGGTACTCATCGCCAGCCAGTTGATCGCGCCGCCGTTCATGCCGGCCATCTGCGCACCCAGGTTCACCTCCCACAGCGCCAGCGTGACGATCAGCGCGGCGGCGGCGGCGATCGCCGGGTGCGAGGCAAAGCTTGAACAGGCCACGCCGATGGCGGCCAATGCGGCCAGCATCAGCACCAGCCCCAGCGCGGCGGCGGCCAGCTTGCCCCAGTCCAGGTGGGTGGCATGCGCCAGTGCCAGTGGCATCGTCAGGGTCAACGCCAGCCACAGCAGCAACCAGCCCAGCACCGCCAGATACTTGCCCAGCACGATGCGCGAGGCCGGCACGCCGGCGCCGAAAAGCAGCGGCAAGGTGCCGTTGCGACGTTCGCCGGCGATCACCGACATGCTAAGCAGCGGCACCACCAGGAATGCCAGCTGCGCCAGCTGGCCCAGCAGTGGCACGGCGACCAGGTCGGTGAAGCCCGGACCGTCGGGCAACGCCGCGCGCTGGATCTGTCCAGCCAGGAAGCTGCCCAGCAACAGGGTGAAGTTCCAGCCCAGCCATCCCAGTGTCAGCGCTGCCAGCACCCAGGCCAGCGGGCGTACCAGCAATCGGCGCCATTCGAGCCGTGTCACGGCCAGGAGGCTCATGCGGCCTGCGCCGGTTGCTGGCTGCCGTTCATCGCGATCTCGAAGAAGGTTTTTTCGAGCGCCGCATGATCGTCGGCATGCACCGCGCCGTCATGCCTCAGCGTGCCCTCGTGCAGGATCGCCACGCGATCGCATACCGCAGTCACTTCGGCGAGCAGGTGGGTGGACAGGATCACCGCGGTGCCGGCGGCGGCCTGCTCGCGGATCAACGTGCGCAGGCCGGCGACCTGCACCGGGTCGAGCGCATTGGCCGGTTCGTCCAGGACCAGCAGGGCGGGGCGATGCAGCAGCGCGCAGGCCAGCCCCAGCCGCTGGCGCTGGCCTTGCGACAGCACGCCGGCCAGGCGGCGGGCCAGCGGCTGCAGTTCCAGCCGCTCGATGATCGCCGTGCGCGCAGCGCGCAGCGCAGTGCCATGCATGCCGCGCAGGCGGCCGTGCGCGTCGAGATGCTCGTTGACGCTGAGTTCCGCCCATACCGGCGCGCGTTCGGGCAGCCAGCCGATCTGCGTGCGCGCCAGTTCGGGATGTTCCAGGAAATCCTCGCCATTCAGCCGGATGGCGCCGCTGTCGGGGCGCAGCGCGCCGGCAATCATCGACAACGTGGTCGACTTGCCAGCCCCGTTCACGCCGAGCAGGCCCATGACCTGGCCGCTCTGCAGGGACAGGCCGAGGTTCTGCACGGCCTGTCGGCCGGCGCGGCGGCGGCTGAGCCGATCCAGTTGCAGTACGGTCTTTGGCGAGGCTGGGATGATCGAAGTCATTGCGTGATTGTCATGGCGCCCCCATTGTTAAACAACAGGCCGATGCCAGCTCCGCGAATAACGTCAGCTTGACGCCCGGCTCTTGACGGGCTGTTATGATTCGTGATTCACACCATGCTGGCGGGTACGGAAACCCCTGATTTACACTGACTTGTCCCTCACCCGGTGCCTTCCATGCTCGATGCAGTGCTCAATTTCCTGAACAACGGTCTTGCCCACGCGAGTTGGGGCCAGATCGCCGTTTACATGCTGATCGTGACCCAGCTCACCATCTTCACGGTGACGCTGTATCTGCATCGCAGCCAGACCCATCGCGGCGTGGATTTCCACCCGGTGCTGGCGCACTTCTTCCGTTTCTGGGGCTGGCTCACCACCGGCATGGTCACGCGCGAGTGGGTGGCGGTGCATCGCAAGCACCACGCCAAGGTCGAGACCGAGGAAGATCCGCACAGCCCGATGATCTACGGCATCAAGAAGGTGTTCTGGGACGGCGTCTCGCTGTACCGCGACGCCTGCGAGTCGAAACAGGACATGGAGCAGTACGGCCGCGGCACCCCGGATGACTGGGTCGAACACAACGTCTATGGCGCGCACCCGTACTGGGGCCCGACCCTGATGCTGCTGATCAGCCTCGCGCTGTTCGGCGTGATCGGTGCGGCGCTGTGGGCCGTGCAGATGATCTGGATCCCGTTCTGGGCCGCCGGCTTCGTCAACGGCATCGGCCACTGGGCCGGCTACCGCAATTTCGAGAGCGCCGACACCGCGCGCAACCTGATCCCGTGGGGGTTCTGGATCGGTGGTGAGGAGCTGCACAACAATCATCACGCGTTCCCCAGCTCGGCCAAGTTCGCGCTGCGCAAGTGGGAATTCGACATCGGCTGGGCTGCGATCTGCGGCTTGCGCGCGGTGGGCCTGGCCAAGGTGCTGCGCGTGGCGCCGTCGCTGGACGTGCGTCCGAACGTGCGCCTGCCCGACGCCGACACACTGAAAGCCGTGCTCACCCACCGCTTCCAGGCGATGACGGATTACTACCGCGGCGTGATCCTGCCGACCATCGGCGACGAGGCGCAGCATGCCGGCGAGAGCATCAAGTCGATCCCGCGCCGCATGCGCCTGGCCATGGCCGACGGTGGGCGCTGGCTGGACAGCGAGGGCCGCGAGCGCATGCAGGCGGTGCTGGCCAAGCGGCCGACCCTGGCGGTCGTGGTCGATTTCCGCAGCCGCCTCGCCGCCCTGATGGAGCAGCGCGGTGCAGAGCAGGCCTTGAAGGGTTTGCAGCAGTGGATCCACGAAGCCGAGGAAAGCGGCATCCGCGCGCTGCAGGATTTCGCCCAGCGGCTGAAGGGTTACACCGTGGCTGCGGCGGCCTGATCGCAGCGGCCACGTTCACAGAGTCGTGTTCCAGCAGAACCCGCCGTCCGGCGGGTTTTGCTTTTGAGGGGTTCGATCGCGGGAGTGGCGATGACGTTGCGTGTGTTGCTGATCGGTGCCGGTGGTGTGTTCGGTTCGCGCATCGCTCGTCAACTGGCTGGCGACCCGCGGTTCCATCTGACGACGATGGCGGGGCGGCAGCTGACCCGCCTGCTGGCGTTGCGCGAGCGCCAGACGGCGTCGCCAAGCAGGGTGGGAAACAGGGCGGTGGAGGTCATCCGGGGATGATGCGGGATAGACAGGCTTCGGGCAAAAAGAAAACCCGCCGGTTGGCGGGTTTCCTGGAGGAATCAAGATCGCTGTTGCGGATGCTGTTAGAGAGAGCAAGAGCAGGAGCGATCCCTGCCTTCGCAGGGATGACGATCTGGAAGGCGTACGCTCCAAGCGCGTACGCGCCAGATCGTCACTTGATCTTGCCTTCCTTGTACATCACGTGCTTGCGAACTACCGGATCGTACTTCTTGAACTCGAACTTTTCCGGCGTGTTCTTCTTGTTCTTCTGCGTGGTGTAGAAGTGGCCGGTGCCGGCCGAGGAGATCATGCGGATCTTGTCTTGGGTCTTGTTAGCCATGGTTTGATCCTCAGACCTTTTCGCCGCGGGCGCGCATGTCGGCAATCACGGCCTCGATGCCATTCTTGTCGATGGTGCGCAGGGCGTTGTTGGAAACGCGCAGCTTGATCCAGCGGTTCTCGCTGGCCACCCAGAAACGACGCTCATGCAGGTTCGGCAACCAGCGGCGACGGGTACGGTTGTTGGCGTGCGAAACGTTGTTGCCGCTCTGCACACCCTTACCGGTGACTTGACATACACGGGCCATGACGACCTCCGTAATTATTTTCTGACACCCGTTGGCCAGGGTGTGATCGGCCCAGCGGCGCCATGCGCCACGCGATGCTGGAGGTTGTTGCAACGCATGATCGTGAGGTCCGTACCGCGTGGCGGACCGCCCGAAGACATCGGGTCGACAGAGGCGAGCCGCGTATTCTCGCAGAAAAACAAGGGTGTGCGCAATCTTTCCCGGAGTCGTTGGAGAGTCCGTGGCGTGCGCGTCGCGGGGATGTATGGAACAATTGACCTCTTTTGACCGACAGAACTTGAGGGATTCCCGATGGCACAAGAGATCACCCACGACCAGGCCAACGGTCAAGCCATTCAGCCCCAGCTGGCGTTGCAGAAGATCTATGTGAAGGACGTTTCCTTCGAGGCGCCGAACGCGCCGCAGATCTTCCAGGAGATCGACGAGGCCGACCAGCCGCAGGTACAACTGAACCTGGGACACACGGCTTCGGATCTCGGCAACAGTCTGTACGAAGTGGTGCTTACGCTGACCCTGACCTGCACGATCGGATCGCGTACCGCGTACCTGGCCGAGGTGAAGCAGGCTGGCCTGTTCGGCATTGCCGGCTTCAACGACGCCGATCATGCCGGCGTGATCGGCAGCTATTGCCCGAATCTGTTGTTCCCGTACGCTCGCCAGGTGATTTCTTCGCTGGTGCTGGAGGGTGGTTTTCCGCCGTTCCTGCTGCAGCCGATCAATTTCGATGCACTGTTCGCCGAACAGCAGCGTCGCGCGATGGGCGGTGACGACGCCCCGGCCACGCTCAACAGCTGAGCCGAGGGCATGACGGAACATCCAATGCTGACCGTTCTCGGGGCCGGCTCCTGGGGTACCGCGCTGGCGGCGCTGACGGCGCGCAACGGCGTGCCGACCCGATTGTGGGGCCGTGACCGTGCCGCGCTGGCGGCGATGGCGGCAAGCCATCGCAACGAGCGTTACCTGCCGCAGATCGAACTGCCGGCGGAACTGGGCTACGAAGGCGACCTGGCCACGGCCGTTCATGGTGCCGACATCGTCTTGATCGTGGTGCCCAGCCACGCCTTCGCCGCGATGCTGACCGAACTGGCACCACTGCTCGATGCGGACACCGCGATCGCCTGGGCGACCAAGGGCTTCGAACCGGGTACCGGGCGCTTCCTGCATGAGCTGGTCGCCGAACGGTTGCCGGGCCATGCCGCGGCGGTGGTCACCGGTCCATCGTTCGCACGCGAGGTGGCGACCGGTCTGCCCAGTGCCGTCACCGTACACTCCGATGACGATGCGTTTGCGCAGCAACTGGCCAGCTTGCTGCATGCGCCCAACCTGCGTGCGTACTCCGGCGGCGACGTGCTCGGCGCCGAGCTTGGTGGTGCGATGAAGAACGTTCTGGCCGTCGCCACCGGTATCGCCGACGGCATGGAGCTGGGGCTGAACGCCCGCGCCGGTCTGATCACCCGCGGCATGAACGAGATGCTGCGCCTGGGCGTGGCGCTCGGTGCGCGGCCGGAGACCCTGATCGGCCTGTCCGGCCTGGGCGACCTGGTATTGACCTGTACCGGCGACCTCTCGCGCAATCGGCGGCTCGGTCTGGCGCTGGGGCAGGGCGTGGCGATCGACGACGCCGTGCGCCGGATCGGCCAGGTGGTGGAGAGCATCTTCACCGCCGACGAAGTCACGCGACTGGCCGACAAGCATGGGCTGGACCTGCCCATCAGTGCTGGCGTACACGCCGTGCTGCATGGCGAAGTCACTCCGGTCGAGGCGCTCAAGGCCTTGATGGCGCGTGAACAGAAGCCGGAATATCCGCAGGGCATGTTCGGCACCATTTGACCTGCCTGCCGGGCCATGCGCGGTCGCGACAAAGGGGCGAGCATCTGTCGCGAGGCCTGCTAAGCTCAATGTTTTGATTGTCGCCACGGATCGCATGCGGATGCAGCAACCGGACGAGAAACAGCGCGTCGCCGCTCCATCACCCGGCGACGACGAAGCCTTGCCGCAGGCATGGCGGCGGCTGCTGGCTGCGCCGAAACCTGCCATCCCCGACGATCACGGTGTGCTCGGTTTCTTTCTGGAAGTGATGCCGGAGGAGGGCGCGGCGTTTGCCCGTCTCGACGTGGCCCCGGTGCTGCTGGCGGTGGCCGAACACGGCCGTTACGCGCGTCCGGTACCGCTGGACAGCCGGCATCTGGCGCAATCGCCGCTGCAGCCGCACGAACAACGCCTCGCCGCCACCCTGCTCGGCCTGCCGCAAACCGCGCGCAAGAGCCGCAACTACGCGCGTCTTGGTGGCCATGTCGGTGACACTTTGCTGGCCGAGATCCTCGATACCGCGCCGAGCTTTCTCGGTGGCCTGGCCGGCCTGCGGCTGTCGCGCGGCAAGTCGCACCAGCTCAACTGGCATTGGCAGATGGAGCCGGACGGCAGTCAGCGCCTGCTGCCGCTGTTGCCGCACAGCCAGCGCCTGTTGCGCGTCGACAGCCTGTGGTATCTCGATGTCGAGCGCGCCACCGTGGGCCTGCTGGATGCCGCCGCCGAGGAAACCTCGTGGCTGGAGTTGCCGCCGCTCAAACACGAGCATGGCCGTCGGTTGCGCAGCCGCCTGCCGGGCAGTCGGCTGGCCACGCGGGTGCCGCTGCCGCAGGTGTTCGGCGAGGTACGCCGTTCCCAGCTGGCGCCCAAGCCGGTGCTCACCTTGCACGCATTGACCCGCCATGCGCGGCTGGCTGCCGGTACGCCGCCGCTCGGCTACGCGCGGCTGGCCTTCGACTATGCCGGCGAACGATTGCCCGGTCGCGGCGGTGAGCCACTGGTGCGTCGCGTGCGCAACGATCAACTGGTCGAGATCACCCGCCGCCGCGCCGAGGAACTGGCCGCGATGGAGCAACTCGAACGCACCGGCCTCACCCCGGGCGTGGACACCGAAGGCCTGCCGTGGGATGTGGCCGAAACCCTGCCCGACGATGCCTGGCTCTTTCCCGGCACCGGTTACGCCGGTGCGCTGGAGGTCAACACCCCGGCCCGCTGGCTGGCGCTGCGGCCAAAACTCGAGACGGAGAATTTCCAGGTCGAATACGCACCGAGCTTTCCGTTCGAGGTGCTGGAAGGCCCGGTGCGCTGGTACGGCCATGCGGTGGAAGACAACGACGACCACGCGTTCGATCTGGAAATCGGCATCGAACTCGATGGCCAGCGCCACAACCTGCTGCCTGCCGTGGCGCAGGCACTGGCCGAGCATCAGCTGAACCTGAGCCCGGCGCCGAACGAGCCGGAAGACGCGGTATGGTACGCGCCGGTCGATGCGCGCCGCCGCGTGCCGGTGCGCCTGAAGGAGCTGCGCGGCCTGCTGGCACCGCTGGCCGAATACCTGGAGAAGCCGCGCAAGAAACTGCATCTGCCGCGTGTGCAGGCCGGGCGGCTGGAGGAGCTCGTCGCGGCGATGCCCGGCGGCGGCACGCTGGAGGCCGCCGAGCCGCTGATCGGTTTCGCCGCGCGCCTGCGCGATGCGGCCGAGCGCGCCAGCGACGCAGTGCCGGAAGGCCTGACGGTCGAGTTGCGGCCATACCAGCGCGAAGGCCTGCGCTGGTTGAACGCGCTTGCCGAGGCCGGTGTCGGCGGCGTGCTGGCCGACGACATGGGCCTGGGGAAAACGCTGCAGCTGATCACCCACCTGCTGGCGCTGAAGCAGGGGGGCACACTGACCCAGCCGGCCCTGATCGTGGTGCCGACCAGCCTGATCCCGAACTGGCAGTCGGAAATCGCGCGCTTCGCGCCGATGCTGCAGGTGTTGACCCTGCATGGGCCGCAGCGTGCCGAGGAATTCGTCCAGCTCGGCGCGCAGGACATCGTGCTGACCAGCTATGCCTTGCTGCCGCGCGACGTGGTCACCTTGAGAAAACAACCCTTCGCGCTGATCGTGCTGGACGAGGCACAGCAGGTGAAGAACCCGCGCACACAGGCGCGCCGTGCCCTGCTCAGCCTGCGCACGCCGCGCTACGTCTGCCTCACCGGCACGCCGCTGGAAAACCACCTCGGCGAGTTGTGGTCGCAGATCGACCTGGCCGTGCCCGGCCTGCTCGGCGACGAAGGCGCGTTTCGCCGCTTCTACCGCGTGCCGATCGAAAAGCAGCACGACGAGGAATGCCAACAGCGGCTCAACCTGCGGCTTGCCCCGTTCATCCTGCGCCGGACCAAGGCACAGGTGGCGAAGGAACTGCCGCCGAAAACCGAGATCACCCGCCGCGTGGTGCTGGAAGGCCGCCAGCGCGAGTTGTACGAAGGCCTGCGCCTCTCGCTCGCGGAGGAACTGCGCGAGGTCATCGCCCAGCGCGGCATCGCCCACTCCGGCATCGTTGTGCTGGATGCCTTGTTGAAATTGCGCCAGGTCTGCTGCGATCCGCGCCTGGTCAAACTCGAAGCCGCGCGTGGCGTGCACGAGTCGGCCAAGTTCGAGCTGCTGATGGACATGCTGCCGGCGTTGCTCGACGAAGGCCGCAAGGTGCTGCTGTTCTCGCAGTTCACCGGCATGTTGAAACTGATCGCCGCCGAACTCGACCGCCGCCGCATCCGCTACGTCACCCTCACCGGCGACACCCGCGACCGCGCCGAACCGGTGCAGCGTTTCCAGAACGGCGAGGTGCCGTTGTTCCTGCTGTCACTCAAAGCCGGCGGCGTGGGCCTCAACCTCACCGCCGCCGACACCGTGATCCACTACGACCCTTGGTGGAACCCCGCCGCCGAAGCGCAGGCCAGCGATCGTGCGCACCGCATCGGCCAGGACAAGCCCGTCTTCGTGTTCCGCCTGATCACCTCGGGAACCGTGGAAGAGCGCATCGAGGAACTGAAGGCGCGCAAGGCCGAACTCGCCGCGGCGGTGCTGGAAGGCGGCGGCAGCCGCGAAAAGCTCAGCTTCGATCAGGTCGATCTGGATACCTTGCTCGCGCCGGCGTGAATAACCCGCCGCCCGTCATGGCCCTCGCCACTATCCACGGCGAATGGACGGCTGGACGGCCGAATGGATTTTTTTCAGCGCGGCGGCGACACGCGCGTGCGCAGCAAGGCATCCACCGATTGCTGCCACTCCGGCGAGCCGGGCTGGGATTGCGGCGCTTCCTGGCCCAGCTTGCGCTGCACTGTCTGGTTCCATTCGGTTGAGCCGGGGTCCGGGCCGTGGCCGTTGCTGTCGTCGATGCCCAGCGTGTGGTTGACCCACGCGTACCACTCGGCCGAGCCGAGCGTGGCATTGGCCGGCGCGGACTGGCCGGCCTCCGGTTGTGGCGGTTGCTGCTGCGGTGACGTCGGCGACGAAGGCGAGCAGGCGGCAAGCAGCAGGGCGAGAGGCAGGCTGGCGGCGAGTCGGCGCATGGGCGGCTCCGAAGGCGGTTGACGTGGACAGCCTAACCGCTCGATTCGTGCCGGGGATTAAATTTTCATGACGCCGACAACACCATTCAGGCGCATGAAGCCCACTCAATCGCGTGCCGCGACTTCGTCGATGTGACGCAACAGATCGGCCGGGTCGTCGTACACGCGAAACGCGCCGGACTGCTGCAGTTCGGCCTGGCCATAGCCGCCGGACAGCACGCCCACACCGAGGGCGCGGGCACGCTGCGCGGCGAGCATGTCCCACACGCTGTCGCCGATCACCAGCGACTGCCGGATGTCCACGCCCAGACGCTCGGCAGCGGCAAGGAACAGGTCCGGATCGGGCTTGGCGTGGCGAACCTGGTCACGCGTCACCACCGGTACCTTCGACGGATCGACGCCGAGCGCCTGCAGATTGGGTGCTGCCGTCTGCATGCGCCCGCTGGTGGCGATCGCCCACGGAATGTCCTGTTCGGTGAGGTAAGCCAGCAGTTCGCGCGCCCCCGGCAACGGCCGCACCGAACCCTGCGTGTGCTGCCGGTTGAACGCTTCGGCATGCCGGACGCGCAGGCGATCCAGACGCTCCGCGGTGATTTCCAGCCCGGTCTCTCGCAGCAGGATATTCGCGAACAGCCCGCCGCTCATGCCGATCTTGCGATGGATGCGCCATACCGACAGCTCCACTCCCTCCCTGTCCAGCGCCTCCTTCCACGCCAGCACGTGCTGGTAGACGCTGTCGACGAGGGTGCCGTCGAGGTCGAACAGGAAGGCGGTATCGCGGCGGGGCATGGGGTTCTCCTTTGTCGGCTCGATGATGCCGCATCCGCGGTGCAGGCGGAGTATTCACGCAGCTCGGAGGGCGAGGCATGACGCTCGACTTCAACGGAGCGGCAATCGGATGCGCGGGATTGCCTCAGCGCCCGAGCAGCGACCTGCCGGATTCCAGCACCGCCAGCGCGGCTGCACCGAGCAGGCCCGGCTCGGGATTCATGATCGCCTGGGTCGGCACTTTTTCCATGATGTCGCGGAAGCGGCCCTTGGCCTCGAAGCGCTCGCGGAAGCGGCCACGCTCCAGCCATGGCAGCAGGACCGGAATCAGCCCGCCGGTGAGGTAGACGCCGTCCCACGCACCCAAAGTCAGCACGAGGTCGCCGGCGACGCTGCCGAAGATGCCGGCGAAGGTCTCCACCGTGCGCGTGCACAGCGGGCAGCTGTCGTCCTTGGCGCGGGCGGTGATGTCCTCGGGCTTGAGGTCGTCGGGCTGCGCGCCGACGATGTGGCAGATCGCGTCGTACAGATTCACCAGGCCCTGGCCGCAGATCAGCCGCTCGTTGGAGACGCGTCCGTATTTGTGGTTGAGGTAGTCGAGGATGGCGATGTCTTCCGGCGTGTGCGCGGCGAAGCCGGCGTGGCCGCCTTCGGTCTGCAGCACGCTGCAGTGGCCGCCACGTACGAGCAGGCCGCCGACGCCCAGGCCGGTGCCCGGTCCGACGATGGCGAAGGTCTGTTCGTCCTCGGCACCGATCACCGGCCGCGGCGCCGTGCCCACGTCGACCAGATCGTCGCCCTGCAGCAAGGTCACGGCCATGCTTTGCGCCGCGAAATCGTTCACCAGGTGCACGTATTCCAGGCCGAGCGCGCTGGCCGTCTGGTGCGCGGAGATCGCCCACGGATTGTTGGTCACCTTGACCGTCTCGCCATCGACGATGCGGCCGGCGGCGGCCACGATGGCGCGGTGCACCTCCAGGCCGGTGTCGGCAAGGTACTGCTTCGCGGTCGAGACCAGCGAATCGTGTTCGGCCACGCGGTAGCGCCGGATGCTGTCGTTGAGCAGCGGTGTGTCACGCGCCGGATCGGCCACCCCGAAACGGACATTGGTGCCGCCGAGATCGACGAGCAAGGTGGGGGCGCTGCTGGGCTGGCTCATGGAACTTCCTGACGGCGTGAAGCGACAAGCCTGCCGACGTCACGACGGTTAGTCCAGTGTTTTGCTGACCGTACGGCGCGGAATGTACGATGGCTTCCGGCAGAGGACCCGCGCGCAAGCCGCGGCAAAGTGTCCGCGACCGACGGGCGCGTCGCGCAGCAGCGTAAAATCCCGGCATTCGCCCCATGAGTACTCGCCATGAGCTTCCCCGCCATCCGCATGCGCCGCATGCGCCGCGACGCGTTCTCCCGCGCACTGATGCGCGAGCACACCTTGCTGCCCAGCGACCTGATCATGGTCGCGTTCGTGATCGAGGGTGAAGGCCAGCGCGAGCCGGTGCCGTCGATGCCGGGCGTGGATCGGCTGTCGATCGACGAGTTGCTGAAGCTGGCCGACGAATGCGTGCGGCTCGGCATCCCGGCGCTGGCGCTGTTCCCGTCGCCCGGCGCCGAGGTGAAATCGCTCGATGCCGCGGAGGCGTGGAACTCCGACAACCTGATGCATCGCGCCACCCGCGCACTGAAGGCGAAGTATCCCGAGCTGGGCCTGATCGGCGATGTCGCGCTGGACCCGTACACCACGCACGGCCAGGACGGCCTGATCGACGACACCGGCTACGTGATGAACGAGCCGACCGTCGAGGCGCTGATCAAGATGTCGCTGGCGCAGGCCGAAGCCGGCATGGATTTCGTGGCACCGTCGGACATGATGGATGGCCGCATCGGCTCCATCCGCGAAGCGCTGGAAGACGCCGGCCACATCCACACCCGCATCCTCGCCTACTCGGCGAAATATGCCTCCGCGTTCTACGGCCCGTTCCGCGACGCGGTGGGATCGTCGGCGAATCTCGGCAAGGGCGACAAGCACACTTACCAGATGGACGTGGGCAACAGCGACGAAGCCCTGCGCGAGGTCGAACTCGACATCCAGGAAGGCGCCGATGCGGTGATGGTCAAGCCAGGCCTGCCGTATCTGGATATCGTGCGCCGAGTGAAGGAGACCTTCGGCGTGCCGACTTTCGTGTACCAGGTCAGCGGCGAGTACGCGATGCTGAAAGCGGCCTCGCAGAACGGCTGGCTGGACGAGAAGGCGGTGGTGCTGGAATCGCTCACCGCATGCAAGCGTGCCGGTGCCGACGCCATCCTCACCTACTACGCCATCGCTGCGGCGCGCTGGTTGCGCGGGGAATAATCGCGCGCGTGACTCTGGCATGGCAGGGGCAGCTTCCCGGCCGTGCCGGGCGTGCTCAGTCTGCCACGCTCGCCACGGCCGCCACCGCCACCTGGCTCGTCGCGACTTTCGCCACGTTCGCGGGCGCGATGAGCATGGAGCCCAGGGTCAGCAGGCAGATCAGCAGGCAGGCGGTGAACAGGCTCTGCAGCATCAGGGTTTCGAATTTCATGGCGGTTCTCCTTGAGTGGGAATGAAGCTTTCAAGAGAGGTATGGCAAGCTGCGTGCCAACGCCTGTTTCTCTTGGAAAGCCGCATTCCTGCGCCATTCCGGCGCTAGCCCCGACGGCGGCCAACTGTCCGCGGACGCTGCCGACGGCGTCCGGACACGGCACGGACAGCGGACAGCTTTCGTACGATCCGGCAGGTCCCAGCTGTGCCGACGCGATCCTCCTTGCCGGCCGATCGACGCCTGTCGTTTTTGCCCGCCGTACTCAGTTCGCCAGCGGCTCGGCCAGCATGGGCCGGCGCACGCTCAACGCCGTGCCGGCTGCCGCCACGATGATTGTCGCGATGGCCAGCCATTGCAGCAGGCTGAGTCGTTCGCCCAGCAACGCCACGCCGGCCATGGCCGCGATGGCCGGTTCCAGGCTCAACAAGGTGCTGAACGTGCGCGCCGGCAACCGGGTCAGTGCGACCATTTCCAGCGAATAGGGCAGGGCCGAGCTGAGCACGGCCACGCCCAGCGCATACGGCAGCAGCGTCGGCGACAGCAGCGCGCTGCCGGCGTGGGCGATGCCGAACGGGATGGCCAGCAACGCGCCGATCGACGTGCCCAGCGTCACCGCGTCCGCGCCGTAGGCTGCTCCGGCCTTCTTGCCCAGCACGATGTACAAGGCCCAGCCCATGCCGGCAGCCAGCGCATACATCACGCCCAGCGGATCGAGCGCCTGCATCGATCCGCGCAGCGGCAGCAACAGGGCCAGTCCGGCCACCACCAGCGCGATCCACACGAAGTCGAGCCAGCGGCGCGAGCCGAACAGCGCCAGTGCCAGCGGGCCGGTGAATTCAAGCGCTACCGCGATACCCAGCGGGATCGTGCGCAGCGACATGTAGAACACCAGGTTCATCGCGCCCATCGAGAGGCCGTATCCCCACAGCGCACGCCAGTCGCGCCCGCTGCCCGACCTGCGCCAGGGCCTCCGCCACAGCAGCAGGATCAGCGCGCTGATGCCCAGCCGATAGGCGGTGGCCCCCTGGGCGCCGACCTGCGGGAACAGGTGCTCGGCCAGCGACGCGCCGCACTGGTAGGAGACCATGCTGATCAGCAGCATGCCGACCGCGAACGCGACGGGAGCAACGGTGGAACGTGGTGACATGGATGCGGCCGCGGCGGGAGAACAGTCCGCTCATCATGCCCATACGCCCGGACGAAACCCACCATGCGGACCATCCCGCCGATGTCACTGCTGACAGCGCCTGACAGCAGTGACCGGCACGAATCGGGAAGGCGCTGGACCCATGCCTGCCGCAGTTGCATGTCGGCATGTCGCGCCAATCCCCACGATCCTCACACGTACTGCGCTACGCCATTCCCGAACGACCAGTTCTCTTTCGCCACCTCGACCAGGTTGACGAACACGTCTTCGGGGCGAAGGCCCGGCTCGGCGGCGAGATTCCCGGCGATGGTCCGGTAGAGCGCCTGTTTCTGTTCCGTCGTGCGGCCGCTTCTGCAGGTGATCTGCACGATCACCAGATCGTCGCTGCGGGCGATGCCGAGGTAGCCCGGGTCGCAGTCGAATTCGTCGGTGTCGTGCTGGCTGATCAGGACGAAGCGATCGTTCTCCGGCACGTCGAAGGTTTCGCGCATCGCTTCATAGATGCCGTTGCGCAGGGCGGCAAGGTGGGCAGGCGACTTGCCGCGGCGCACTGCGATGTGGACGAGAGGCATGGGTGACTCCTGGGAGGCGGGTGATGGGGTTTCAAGGTGCTGGGCGGGGTTGCGAGACATGTCCCACGCGGTACAGCTGCCGAGCGTCACGGACGAGGTCGGTGCGCGGCTCGGGCCAGAGGCGCAAGCGCAACAGGGTCCAGCCGGTCGGCTCGAACGCGCTGACGGCGGCAAGTGCGCCGCGGGCGACGTCGTCACGCGCGGCGACCGCTTCGGCATGGCGGCAGCCATCGAGCGGACTGTAGGGTGGCAACGTGACGATTTCGCGCGTGGCGCAGCGGGACGCGGAAAGATCCGTGGCCAGTTGCGCCTCCCACACGGACCACAGACGCACCGTCGGCCAGCCGAACGACTGCGTGAGCGCGGCAAAGCCGGCGCCGCCGAGGAAGGCGTTCATGCTTTCGCTGTCGTGCCACAGGTAGAACGGCGCGTAGAGATTCTCGTGGCTGGTCAGCGGAGCATCGTCGCGGTCGGCATGGAGGTAGGCCTTGAACACCAGGCCCGGAAAGTCGTCGAGCAGATGGCCCTTTTCGGCGATGCGACGGCGCACGATCGCCATGTCGTAGTCGGCCGGCAGGGTGAAGCTGTACTGCATCGCGATCATGGCGTGGTCGCCGCATCGAGCGCGCGCAGGGCCGACACCGCCGACGCGGCGCAAGGCCAGCCGGCGTAGAACGCGAGGTGGGTAGCCAGTTCGGCCAGCTCGTCGCGACTGATTCCGTTGTCCCGGGCGCGGCGCAGATGAAACGGCAACTGCTCGCCGCGGTTCGATGCGATCAATGCGGCAACCGTGGCAAGGCTGCGCTCCCGCGGCGTCAGTTGCGGCCGCTGCCAGACGTCTTCGAAAAGCACGCGGTCGGTGAGTTCGGCGAGTTTCGGAGCGATGTCGCCCATGCTTTGCTGGCCGATGCCCGGCTTGGTATCCATGCGTGGCTCCTGCTGCGAGAAGGTTGACGCCACTACCTTAGCGCGCCAGTATCGTACTGAAAATCAGGAAATATCGAATCGATAATCCCGAAAAACAGGACAATTACCGTGCGCCGCATCAGCTTCGATCCCGACGTCCTGCGCAGCTTCGTCACCGGTGTCGAGCTGGGCAGTTTTGCCCGGGCGGCTGACCGGCTGGGCCGTTCGACTTCCGCGGTAAGCGCGCAGTTGAAGAAGCTGGAAGAGCAGGCCGGCAGGCCACTGTTGCGCAAGGTCGGTCGCGGCATGACGCTGACCGATGCCGGCGAGGTCATGCTCGGCTATGCGCGGCGCCTGCTGGAACTCAACGACGAGGCAGCCAGCGCGCTCCGCGGCGGCGAACTGGAGGGAGGGATCCGGCTCGGCCTGCAGGAGGATTTTGGCGAAACCTTGCTACCCGACGTGCTCGGGCGCTTCGCCCGCGCCCATCCGATGGTGCGTATCGAGGCGCACATCGCGCGCAACGCGCAGTTGCTGGAACGACTCGATGCTGGCCGGCTCGATCTGGCGCTGGTCTGGGAAGTGGGCATGCGCTCGGCGCACGTCGAACCTGTCGGTGCCGTGCCGATGTGCTGGATCGGCGCGGCACCGGATCGCCTGCGCCTGCCCCGTGCGGGTGAGCCGCTGCCGCTGGTGATGCTGGAATCGCCATGCCTGCTGCGTAGCGCGGCGATCGACGCGCTGGATCGCGCCGGCATCGCCTGGCGGATGGCGTTCACCAGTGCCAGCCTGGCCGGTGTCTGGGCGGCGGTGGCGGCAGGCCTCGGTATCACGCTGCGTACGCCGCTCGGCTTGTCGGCGAACGTGCGGCCGCTGCACGACGCGTCGCTGAAGTTGCCGACTCTGGGTAGCCTGGGCCTGGCACTGCATCGGGCCGAGTCCGAGCCGGCGCCGGCCGTAGTCCGGCTGGCGTCGATCATCCGACACGAGTTGGAGGGGGCGCTGGCCGCCACACCGACCCGGAGCCGACGCGTCCGCGCCTGAGCTGCGTTCGGCCGTGTCGTGATTCAGTAGGCGAACTCGCGGAACACCGGATCGACGCTGCCGTTCCAGGCACCGTGAAACAGCTCCAGTTTGCGCTCGGCCGGGGTCTGGTTGGCCTGCACGATTTCGACCATCGGTTCGAGGAAGATGCTTTCGTCGGCGCCGTTCTGGTTGAGTTTCGCGCGGCGCTTGAGACCATGGCCGGCGATTTTCAGGGCCTCCTCGGCGAGGTCGCGCACGCTGCCGTTGCGGAACGGCAGTTTCAGTGCATGTTTCGGTACGCCGTCGCGCAAGGCGTGGCGTTCCTCGCGACTGAAGTCCTTGACCAGATCCCAGGCGGCGTCCAGTGCCTCGTCGTCGTACAGCAGGCCGACCCAGAAAGCGGGCAGCGCACACAGCCGGTTCCACGGGCCTCCGTCGGCACCGCGCATCTCCAGATACTGTTTCAGGCGCACTTCGGGGAAGGCGGTGGTGAGATGGTCGGCGAAATCCTTCATGGTGGCGCGCGTGCCCGGCAGCGCCGCCAGCTCACCGGCCATGAACTTCCTGAAATCCTGTCCGGCGAGGTCGAGATACTGGCCGTTCTGCAGGCTGAAATACATCGGCACGTCGAGGATGTAATCGACGTAGCGCTCGTAGCCGAAACCGTCCTCGAACACGAAGTCGAGCATGCCGGTGCGATGCGGATCGGTGTCGGTCCAGATGTGCGAGCGGTATGACAGATAGCCGTTTGGACGTCCTTCGGTGAACGGTGAATCGGCGAACAGCGCGGTGGCGATCGGCTGCAGCGCGAGACTGGTGCGGAACTTCTTCACCATGTCCGCCTGGCTGCCGAAATCCAGATTCACCTGCACCGTGCAAGTGCGGGTCATCATGTCCAGGCCGAGCGAGCCGACCTTGGGCATGTACTCGCGCATGATCTTGTAGCGTCCCTTGGGCATCCACGGCATCTCGTCGCGGCGCCACTTCGGCTGGAAACCCATGCCGAGGAAGCCAAGCCCGAGGCCGTCGGCGACCGAGCGCACTTCCTCCAAATGGGAGTTCACCTCGCCGCATGTCTGATGGATGGTTTCCAGCGGCGCGCCGGAGAGTTCGAGCTGGCCGGCCGGCTCCAGCGTGATCGAGGCGCCATCGCGGGAAAGTGCGACCGGATTGTCACCCTCGCGCGCCACGGTCCAGCCGTGGCGGGTCGCCAGGGTTTCCAGCAGCAGCTTGATGCCGCGGTCACCCTCGAAGGTGGGCGGACGCAGGTCGTCGGTGCGGAAGCCGAACTTCTCGTGTTCGGTACCGATGCGCCACGCGTCGCGCGGCTTTTCACCAGCGGCGAGGTAGTCGACCAGTTGCTGGCGATCCTGGATCGGGGTGCTCTTGACGGCACTGGGTATGGACACGGGCAAAGCCTCGCTGGGTGAGCGAGTCACTATGGGGCTGTTGCACGACCACGAAAAGGGGTTGACCGAAAATAATTGTACGTAACGGTACAGATGGAGCTTCGCACCCGGCGGCTGAGGCCAGAAGCATCAAGGCCGGCAAAATGCCGGCCTTGATGCTTGGCGCCTTCGTGGACGCCGCTTTTTCAGCGCTTCATCGAATTGAAGAACTCGTCGTTGGACTTGGTGTTCTTCATCTTGTCGAGCATGAACTCCATCGCGGAAAGCTCGTCCATCGGATGCAGCAGCTTGCGCAGGATCCAGATCTTGGAAAGCATGTCCGGCTCGATCAGCAGATCCTCGCGGCGGGTGCCGGAACGGTTGATGTCGATGGCCGGATAGACGCGCTTCTCCGAGATACGGCGGGACAGGTGCACTTCCATGTTGCCGGTGCCCTTGAACTCCTCGTAGATCACCTCGTCCATCTTGCTGCCGGTTTCGGTCAGCGCGGTGGCGATGATGGTCAGGCTGCCGCCTTCCTCGACGTTGCGGGCGGCGCCGAAGAAACGCTTCGGGCGTTGCAGGGCGTTGGCGTCCACGCCGCCGGTGAGTACCTTGCCGGAGCTCGGGATCACGGTGTTGTAGGCGCGCGCCAGGCGGGTGATCGAGTCGAGCAGGATGATCACGTCCTTCTTGTGCTCGACCAGACGCTTGGCCCGCTCGATCACCATTTCGGCGACCTGCACGTGGCGCACCGCCGGCTCGTCGAAGGTCGAGCTGATGACCTCGGCGCGCACGGTGCGGGCGATCTCGGTGACTTCCTCCGGACGCTCGTCGATCAGCAGCATGATCAGGTGCGATTCGGGATGGTTGTACTGGATCGCCTGGGCGATGTTCTGCAGCATCATCGTCTTGCCGGACTTCGGCTGCGAGACGATCAGCCCGCGCTGGCCCTTGCCGATCGGCGCGATGAGATCGAGGATGCGGCCGGTGATGTCCTCGCTCGAACCGTTGCCGCGTTCCAGCTTGTAGGCCTTGCGCGGGAACAACGGGGTGAGGTTCTCGAACAGCATCTTGTTCTTGGACGCTTCGGGCGGATCGCCGTTGATCGTCTCGACTCGCAGCATGGCGAAATAGCGCTCGCCTTCCTTCGGGTGGCGCACGCGGCCGGTGACGTAGTCGCCGGTGCGCAGGTTGAAGCGGCGGATCTGGCTGGGCGACACGTAGATGTCGTCCGGGCCGGCCAGGTAGGACTCGTCGGCCGAGCGCATGAAGCCGAAGCCATCCTGCAGGATTTCCAGCACGCCTTCGGCCCAGATGCCGCCGCCGGAGCGGGCGTGCGCCTTGAGCACGTTGAAGATCACGTCCTGCTTGCGCGCGCGGGCGACGCCTTCGTGCACGCCCAGCGACTCGGCGAATTCCAGCAACTGGATCGCGTTCTTGCGCTTGAGCTCGGTGAGGTTGATGACACGATCATTGCTGCCCGGATCGGCGTTGTCGTCGTCCACCGGCAGGCCGTTCGGGTTGGGCCGTGGATGGTTTTGCGGACGGCCCTGCTGCGGGTTCGGGTTGCCGCCGCGCTCGTTGCGGCGACGGCGGCCACGACCTTCGCGACCTTCGCGGCCGCCGTTGTTCTGGCCGCCACCCTGGTTCTGTCCCTGGTTCGGATTCGAGGCCGGGCCCGGGTTCTGGCCTTGCGGCTGATCCTGGCTCTGGCCGGGCTGCGGCGCGGAGTCACGCGGCTCCTGAGCCGGGCGCGTTGTGGGCTGCTCGCTGGCCTGCGTCACCGGCAGGCTGGCCTGCACGGGTGCGGGTGCCGCCGGGGCAGGAGCCGGCGCGGCCGGGGCAGGCGCCGCCGGTTTGTCGGCAACGGCCGCCTTCTCGGCATTCGCCGCCGCGATGGCCGCTGCCGTACGGCGCGGAGCGCGGGGGCGCGGCTCGGATCTGGCTTCGGCAACAGGCTTGGTATCGGCGCTTTTGGCGTCGTTCGGAATTTTGTTATCGGTATCGGACACGGGCAATCCTCGCGGGGCGCCGTTGAATTACAGGAGGGAGGGTGTGCGTCGCGCGGAAGGCGCAAGGGGACAGGACTGTCCCGACGGACGCATTGAATCTAGCACCCGCTGCGTATCGGCGTAAAGCCTCGTGAGCCGGCCGTACTCAGCCGAGCCGGCTCGATGCCGCGGGTTTGCAACGGCGGATCAGTGGGTTTGGTCAGATGGCCTTGTCGATCATCTGGGTCAGCTGACCCTTGCTGACGGCGCCGATCTGGGTCGCCTCGACCTTGCCGTTCTTGAACACCATCAGGGTCGGGATGCCGCGCACGCCATAGGTTCGCGGGGTCTGCTGGTTCTGGTCGATGTTGACCTTGACGATGCGCAGCTTGCCTTCGTACTGCTGGGCCAGCTCGTCCAGCATCGGCGCGATGGCCTTGCACGGGCCGCACCATTCCGCCCAGAAATCCAGCAGCACCGGAGTATCGGACTTGAGCACCTGCTCGTCGAAGGCGTCGTCGTTCACATGGGTAATCAGGTCGCTCACCGGGGATCTCCGTGGCTGGGGGCAAAACTGCGAGGGTGAAAACAATGGGGTGGCAAACGCGGGAAAACAAGGAGATAGCGACTTGATTGCCTCTCATCAGCTACACTCAGGCGCCCATGAAGCGCGGGTTGGGCAGGACGAGGGCTGTGCCATGGCGGCAAGTCTTCATTCCAGCGCAACTCCGGGCACGATTCAAGGGCGGCTTGCACAGCCGCCCGTCAGACCGCCGGCAAATACGGCGTCGCCAGCCGCGGCGCGACCTTGTTGACCCTGACATTGAGCCGCTTCGCTGCGCATCGCGCACACGTCCTGCACCGCCCCGCGCCGATATCCGGCGCCTGAAGCGGGTGCAGCGCATCACGTCGCCGTCAGGCAAGGTTATCCATTCCGCATATGTCACAAACCGTACTCACCGATACTTTCTTCGCCAACTTCGATCTTCAACCGCTGCTGCAGCAGGGCCTGGACGACAGCGGTTTCACCCGCTGCACGCCGATCCAGGAAATGACCCTGCCGCTGGCACTGGCCGGCCGCGACGTCGCCGGCCAGGCGCAGACCGGCACCGGCAAGACCTGCGCCTTCCTGGTCGCGCTGATGAACCGCCTGCTGACCACCCCGGCCGTGGCCGACCGCAAGGACAGCGACCCGCGCGCGCTGATCATCGCGCCGACCCGCGAGCTGGCGATCCAGATCGACAAGGACGCCCAGGCGATCGGCCGGCATACCGGTCTGAAGCATCGCGCTGATCTACGGCGGCGTCGATTACGACAAGCAGCGCCAGCAGCTGAAGGACGGCTGTGACATCATCATCGCCACGCCGGGGCGCATGCTCGACTACCACAAGCAGGGCGTGTTCAACCTCAACAGCGTCGAGGTGATGGTGATCGACGAGGCCGACCGCATGTTCGACCTCGGCTTCATCAAGGACGTGCGTTTCATCTTCCGCAAGCTGCCGCCGCGCGAGCAGCGCCAGGTGCTGCTGTTCTCCGCCACGCTGAGCCATCGGGTGCTGGAGCTGGCCTACGAGCACATGCACGAGGCCGAGAAGCTGGTGGTGGAGAGCGACAACGTCACCGCCGACAAGGTGCGCCAGGTCGTCTACTTCCCGGCCAAGGAAGAAAAGATGCCGTTGCTGCTGAACCTGATCGACAAGCACAAGCCGTCGCGCAGCATCATTTTCGTCAACACCAAGGCGGCCGCCGAGCGCATCACCGAACGCGTCAAGCGCCACGGCTGCCGCGTCGGCGCGATCTCCGGCGACGTGCCGCAGCTCAAGCGGCAGAAACTGCTGCAACGCTTCCAGGACGGCCAGCTCGACATCCTGGTGGCCACCGACGTGGCCGCGCGCGGCCTGCACATCCCGGCGGTCAGCCACGTGTTCAATTACGACCTGCCGCATGAAGCGGAAGATTACGTGCATCGCATCGGGCGCACCGCGCGCCTCGGCGCCGAGGGCGACGCGATCAGCTTCGCCTGCGACCTGTACGCGATGTCGCTGCCGGACATCGAGACCTATATCGGCCAGGGCATCCCGGTGGCGCAGATGGATCCGGAACTGCTGGTGATGCCCAAGCCGCGCGCGGTCGATGCCGAGTTCGCCGCCAATGCCGCGGCCGACAGCGCCGCGTTCGGCGACGTGGTGCCGCCGCGTCCGGGCGAGAAGCCGCGCCGCACGGGTGGTTCCGGCGGTCGCAGCGGCGAGCGCAGTGGTTCGGGCCGCAGCAGTGCGCGACCGCCGCGTGAGCGCCGGCCGGCCGAGTCTGCCGCCCCGGGCGTTGCCGCGGCCGAACAGCCGGTCGCCGTTGCCGTGCATCGAACCGAGACCGTCCCGGCCGCCGGTGGCGATGCCGCTGCCGGTGAAACCACGCGCAAGCCGCGCCGTCGTCGTGGCGGGCGCAATCGTCGTCGCGAAGGTGTGCCGACCGATGGCGTCGAGAACGCCGGCCACGGCGTCGCCGTGGCCGAAGGCAATCGCGCGCCGCGCGGCGAGCGTCGTCCTCCGCGCGAGCGCAATGCGTCCGAGTCCTCGGGCAATGCCCATAGCCGGCCGTCGCGCCAGGTGGCCGTGACCAACGGCCAAGGCCGAGCACGCGTCGCCGCAGAAGCCGGGCCTGTTCCGTCGGCTGACCCGGTTGTTCACCGGGCGATAAGCGCAAGCCGGGAACATGCGATCGGGCACTTTCCCGATCGTCGGGTCGGACGCGTGGCGGCGCGATTCGCCGCGGCCCCTCCACGATCCGGTTGCCGGGTTCTGAACCCGCGGCGAGCAACCGTCGCGGGAAGTCCGCATCTTCAGCCCGGCTTCCCTTATCCTTGCCGCTGATACGACGGCACGCAGGCTCGGGGACACTCGGTGATCCAGTTCGATCAAGTCAGCAAGCGCTATGAGGGCGGCCATGAAGCGCTCTCGCAACTTTCGTTCGAAGTGCCCAGCGGCGAGATGGCCTTCGTCACCGGCCATTCCGGCGCCGGCAAGAGCACCTTGCTCAAGCTGCTGGGCCTGATCGAGCGGCCGTCGCACGGCGTGATCAGCATGGATGGCAAGAGCCTGGCGAAGATCCGCCACAGCGGCATCCCGAAATGGCGCCGGCAGATCGGCATGGTGTTCCAGGATCATCGCCTGCTGATGGAGCGCACGGTGTCGGCCAATGTCGAGCTGCCGCTGGTCATCGGCGGCATCGCCCCTGCCGAAAGGGCCCGGCGCGTGCGCGCGGCGCTGGAGAAGGTCGGTCTGCTCGCCTACGAGCGACAACTGCCTGCCACCCTGTCCGCCGGCGAACAGCAACGTGTCGGTATCGCCCGCGCGATCGTGGCGCGGCCGATCCTGCTGATCGCCGACGAGCCGACGGGCAATCTCGATCCGCAGCTCGCGATGGAGATCATGGGCCTGTTCGCCGAGTTCCAGCAGGTCGGCACCACGGTGTTGATCGCCAGCCATGACCTGCCCCTGATCAAGCACATGAAGAAGCGCGTGATCGTGCTCGACCACGGCCGGCTGGTGGCCGACCTGTCGGCGCAGGAGGTGTTGTGAGCATGCCACCGGAGACGATCCGTGCATCAACCGTCGACGCGCCGCCGCGCAACGGGCACAGCCAGAGCCGGCGCCTGGCCAGCTGGCGTGAGCATCATGGCTGGAGCGCCGCGGCCAGCTTGCGTCGACTCGGCTCGCGGCCGCTCGGCAGCCTGTTGACGATCGCCGTGATGGGATTGGCGCTGGCCTTGCCGCTGGCGTTCTACCTGCTGCTGGGCAATGTGCAGAAGCTTGGCGAGGCATTGGGCCAGGGCCAGGCGATCAGCGTGTTCATGCAGCCGGGCCAGACCGCGCAACAGGCGCAGTTGCTGGCAAGCCAGCTCGGCGATCGACCCGAGGTGGCCGCGGTGGTGGTGAAAACGCCGCAGCAGGGCATGGATGAACTGGCCGGGATGCAGGGTTTCTCCGGCGCGCTGAACACACTCGACGACAACCCGTTGCCGTATGTGCTGCAACTGCAGCCGCGTTCCGGGACAGACGCCGCTGCGCTGGCGCGCATGGTCGCCGACGTGCGCACCATGCGCAGCGTCGATCTGGTGCAGGACAGCGGCAGCTGGCGGCAACGGCTGGATGCACTGCTCGGCGTCGGCAACCGCGCCGTGCTGGTACTTGCCTCGCTGCTGGCGCTGGCGGCCTTGCTGGTGGTCGGCAATACCGTTCGGGTCGACATCGCCAGTCGCAGTGAGGAGATCGGGGTGCTTCTGCTGGTCGGCGCCAGCAATGCTTTCGTGCGCCGGCCGTACCTGTACGCCGGGATCTGGTACGGCCTGTTCAGCGGCATGCTCGCGGCGTTGCTGGCGGTGCTGATCGAACTTGCGCTGGCCGCGCCGGTGGCACAGCTGAGCCGCGCCTATGATGGCAAGCTGCAAGTCGGCGGCCTGCCGCTGTGGTTGCTGCTGGCGGTGCCGCTGGCCGCTGCAACGCTGGGTTGGCTGGGTGCGCGCGTGGTCAGCGCGTGGCAATTGCGCAACGCGGCTTGACGAACCCGCAACCGGGTGACGCGAATCGCAGCGGCTGACGTGGCCGGTGCGGTATCTTCATGGAAGCGGTCGCAAGGGGTGCGCCCGCGGATCTATTGGCAGGCAGCGCCACGGTGCGGTGGATGAGCTAGGGCATGAGTACAAATATCAGCAATCGCCTGGTCACCGAGGCTCCGCGCGTGCTGGTGGTCGACGGTTCGCGCGTGGTGCGCCAGTTGATCACCCGGGTGCTGCAGGCCGAGTTGCCGGGTGTCGAGGTGGTCGGTTGCGGCAGCGGCGCCGAGGCGCAGAACATGCTGGGCGATGGCGTGTTCGACTTCATCACCATCGCGCTGCGCCTGCCCGACATGGACGGGCTGGAACTGGCGAAGTTCGTGCGCGAATCGGCGCCGCAGATCTATGTGCCGATCGTGGTGGTGTCCGGTGACGTCGAGGACCGCCTGCACAAGCGTTCGCTGGGCGAGCACGTCACCGACTATTTCGACAAGGCGCTGGGCTTTCAGGCGCTGGCGGCGTTCATCCGTGGCTACGTCAGCCCGCAGGCGACCGCCGAAGGCACCGTGCTCTACGTCGAGGACAGCCGCGTGGTGGCGCTGGCGACCCGCCGCATGCTGGAACGGATCGGCCTCACCGTGCGCCACGTGGTCAGCGTGGAAGACGCGCTGGCGATGCTGGAAACGGATCGCGCGCTCGGCTGGGTCGGTGCCGACGTGGTGCTGACCGACGTCAGCCTGAAAGGCGAATTGACCGGCGGCGACCTGCTCAAGCACATCCGCGGCGAATTCGGCTACGGCAAGGGCCGGTTGCCGGTGCTGGTGATGACCGGCGACGAAAACCCGGCCAACCAGGCCGCGCTGATCAGGGCCGGTGCCAACGACCTGGTCGAGAAGCCGGTCGAGGAAAAGCTGCTGGTGACCAAGTTGCTGTTCCAGCTGCGCATGGCGCGGCATTTGCGCGAGCACGCCGGCGAAGCATGAGCGAGCAGCGGATCACACTGGAGCCGTCCTGGAAGACGCGCATCGGCGATTACCTGCAGCGCCCCGACATGCGGGCGCTGGCGGACTTTCTGCGCGCGGAAAAACAGGCCGGCAAACGCATCTATCCTCCCGGCCCGGAAATCTTCGCCGCGTTCGAGCACACGCCGTTCGACGCGGTGCGGGTAGTGATCCTGGGCCAGGATCCGTACCACGGCCCGGGCCAGGCCCACGGCCTGTGCTTCTCGGTGCGCCCCGGCGTGCGGGTGCCGCCGTCGCTGGACAACATCTTCAAGGAAATCCAGCGCGACCTCGGTATCGCGCGCCCCGACCACGGCTGCCTGACGCCGTGGGCCGACCGCGGCGTACTGCTGCTCAACAGCGTGCTGACCGTGGAAGAAGGCCGCGCCGGTGCGCATCAGGGCAAGGGCTGGGAGGGTTTCACCGACGCGGCGATCGACGCGCTCAACCGCGAGCGCGAAGGCCTGGTGTTCCTGTTGTGGGGTTCGTACGCCCAGCGCAAGGGCCAGCTGATCGACACCGGCCGGCATGGCGTGCTGAGCTCGGTGCACCCGTCGCCGCTGTCGGCCCATCGCGGGTTCATCGGGTGCGGCCATTTTTCCGCCGCCAACCGTTATCTCGAAAGCCGGCACCAGGTGCCGATCGACTGGTCGCTGCCGCCGCGGGCCGCATTGCAGGGTGGCTTCACGCCCGCTTGAATGCCGTTGCGGTAGCCTCATGTCGGTGCGACCAAGGCACTGGACAAGGGCTGCGAATAACTATACTATTTGGTTCATTAAAACGCGGAACCAACCCCGCGCTTTAGCACTCCAACTACCCGAGTGCTAAACTGTCATGTCATTGAAGGAGGTTCCACCCATGTCTCAAGCCTTGGTGACCGCCAACTTCCCGCTGCCGAGCGTCGTCGGCAGCCTGGATGCTTATATCTCTGCGGTCCACCGCATTCCCGTGCTGAGCTCGGAAGAAGAGCAGGCGCTGTCGCGCGACTACCTCGAAGAAGCCAATCTGGCGGCAGCGAAGAAGCTGGTGATGTCGCACCTGCGCTTCGTGGTCCATGTGGCGCGCGGCTATTCCGGCTACGGCCTGCAGCTGGCCGACCTGATCCAGGAAGGCAACATCGGCCTGATGAAGGCGGTCAAGCGCTTCGACCCGGATCAGGGCGTGCGCCTGGTCAGCTTCGCGGTGCACTGGATCCGCGCCGAGATGCACGAGTTCATCCTCAAGAACTGGCGCATCGTGAAGGTCGCCACCACCAAGGCACAGCGCAAGCTGTTCTTCAACCTGCGCAAGAGCAAGAAGCGCCTGGGCTGGATGAACGCCGCGGAAGTGAGCACGGTGGCGAAGGACCTGGGCGTGCCCGAAGCGACCGTGCGCGAGATGGAGTCGCGCCTGTCCGGCCGTGACATCGGCTTCGAGCCGGTCGGTGACGACGAGGATGCCAAGCCGGCGCCGGCGGCGTTCCTGGTCGACGACGGTGCCGATCCGTACGAGAACGTCTCCGACGAGGACTATGCCGACAACCAGATGCAGACGCTGACCGATGCATTGAGCCATCTGGACAAGCGCTCGCGCGACATCATCCAGCGCCGCTGGCTGGACGATGACAACAAGGCCACGCTGCAGGATCTGGCTGACGAGTACGGCGTTTCCGCCGAGCGCATCCGTCAGGTCGAGGCGAACGCGATGAAGAAGATGCGCGGCTTGTTCGCCACCGCATAGTGAGTTCCTCACAAGAGTCCGTACATTCTCGTGCGGACTTTTTGGAACGAGTATCGACGGCCCCATATGGGGCCGTCTGCGTTACGGATCAGCGATCGGGTACGTCGTCGTCCGGCCAGTCGTCGCCGCTGACGATGCGCGCGTGCCGCTGATGCGTGCAATACGCCCAGGCCCAGTCAAGCATTACCACCAATCGGTTGCGGAAGCCGATCAGAAAGTAGATGTGGGCCAGCAGCCACACCACCCATGCGGGAAAGCCTGACAGCTTGAGCCTGCCGAATTGCGCCACCGCGGCCATCCGGCCGATGGTGGCGAGCGATCCGTCGTCGCGATAACGAAACGGCTGCCGTTCGTCGCTGCCGCGCATGCCGCGCGCGGATCATCGTGCCGACATGCCGGCCCATCTGCTTGGCCGCGGGCGCCACGCCGGGCACCGGCTTGCCGTCAGCCTGTGCGATACCGGCGAGATCGCCCACGACGAAGCTCTCCGGGTGTCCCGGCAGGCTCAGGTCGGCCAGCACCTGCACCCGACCCGAACGATCGAGCGTGGTGCCGAGCAGGCCTCCGACGGGCGACGCCGCCACCCCGGCAGCCCACAGAACGGTGCGGGCAGACAAACGTCGTTCGCCCAGTTTCACGCCATTGGCGTCGATGCTGGTGACGGCGACACCGGTATGCACTTCCACCCCGAGCCGTTCAAGTTGCCGACGCGCCTTGTCCGACAGGACCGGGTCGAATGCCGGCAGCAACCTCGGGCCGGCCTCGATCAGGCGCACCGTTGCGCGTCGCGGGTCGCTGCGGCGGAATTCTCGTGACAAGGTATGCCGTGCCAGCTCGATCAGCGTGCCGGCCAGCTCGACCCCGGTGGAGCCGCCGCCGACCACCACGAAATTGAGCCAGTCCTGGCGGCGTGCCGGGTCGGATTCGCGCTCGGCGTTCTCGAACGCCAGCAGGACGCGGCGCCGGATCAGGAACGCATCGTCCAGTGTCTTCAAGCCCGGTGCGAAACGCTCCCACTCGTCGTGCCCGAAATAGGCGTGCGTGGCACCGGTGGCGACCACCAGGTAATCGTAGTCGAGTACACAGTGAGTGCATTGCACCCGGCGTGCCGTCAGGTCGATGCCGACCACTTCGTCCAGCAGCACGGCAAGGTTGCGCTGGCGGCGCAGGATCTGCCGCAGTGGCGCGGCGATCGACGGCGCGGCCAGGCTCGCGGTGGCGACCTGATACAGCAGTGGCTGGAACAGATGGTGATTGCGTCGATCCACCAGGGTCACCTGCACCGCCGCGCCGGCCAGCCGCCGTGCCGCTGCCATGCCGCCAAAGCCGCCACCGAGAATCACCACGTGCGGCCTGCCGGCGGAATCGATGGAGGCATCACTCATGGATTTGGCCTGACGCGGGCGAAGGACGAGGGTGAGCGGGATCGTGTGCAACCGGAAGGTGGGTTACCGTTGAAGAAGTGGCTCCTCGACGTCCAGCAAATCCTCCAGACGATGCTTGTCACGCACGTTGGCGGCGGTGATCGCCATGCTGGCGCGACGGTGCGACCGTCCACGCCCATGTACATCGTCACACCAAAATACCACCGCCGGCCTCTGCGGGTCTCGTGCAAGTCCGGATCGCGCGCTTTAGTTGCATTCTTCATCGAGCGCGGCGCATCGACGATCCCAAACGCTCGATCGTTGGCAACCATCATTGTCGTTCGCCGACCATGGAAACCAGGGCCTCTCGAAGCCAGCGCAGTCCGCTGTGCCCGTGACTGCGTTCGTGCCAGACCATGGCAATGGCGAAACCCTCCACCGGGAAGGGACATTCGAGCTGCTCGATGTTCTGCCGCTCGTGAACCAGCCGCTCGGGAACGAGCGCCACGAAATCCGAGCGCGCCACGAGTTCGGGAACCAGAAGGAATGAAGCCGCCGACACAACGACATTGCGCTTATGCCCAAGGGCAGCCAGAACGTCGTCGACCGGGGTCTCGAAGGCGCCGCCGCCAAGAGAAACCACCACATAATCGAGCTGCGCAAATTGCCGGACAGAGCTGCATTTGCGTAGACGTGGGTGATTGGTCCGACCAATCAGCACATACCGTTCCTCGAACAGATGCCGCGTTCTCAGGCTTGGGGGCGCCACCTGAGGCGTCATGAGCGCCAAGTCGACCTCGCCTCGCGCCATTTGCGCTTCCAGCTCACGCAAGTTGAGGTACCGGATCGCGATGCGGACGTTGGGCGCCTGCCGACGAAGTTCCATGATGAATGGCGTGATCACTGCAGCTTGCAGGTAATCCGTGCATGCGACCGAAAACGTCAGCTCTGCCGTGGACGGGTCGAAGTTGCGATGCGTCGCCAGGGTGCCACGGACCTGGTCAAGGGCTTGTCGCAGCGGATCGATCAGCTCGATTGCCTTCGCCGTCGGTGTCATCCCCCGCTGCGCCCGAATGAGGAGCGGATCGTCGAATACCTGCCTCAGGCGTGCCAACTGGGCGCTCACGGCAGGTTGGCTCAAATGCAGGCGGTCCGCAGCCTTGGTCACGCTGCGCTCCACCAGCAATGTCTCCAGCGTAACGAGCAGATTGAGATCCAGGCGCTTGATATTCATTATTTGAATGGTAAGGGCAAAATATATTGATTTGGCAGATGCCAAGAGATGGCGGAGCATGCCGGCCAGCCGATCCCCGACGCGGGTTTCCCTCGCAGAGATGCCCTCATGACGCCCATCACTTCTTGCAAACCCCTGATCACCGTCGTCGGCGCCGCCAGCAAGCAAGGGCGCAGCGTGGCGGAATCACTGCTCGACAGCGGGCGCTACCGGGTGCGCGCATTGACGCGACGACACGACAGCGAAGTGGTGCAGCATTTGTTGCGCAAAGGCGCCGAAATCGTGATTGCCCCTCTCCAGACCGGGATGCAGGCGGAGTTGACCATCGCCATGCAGGGCTCGGCCGGAGCATTCCTGATGACCCCGCCGATCATGCCGGAGCCGCCTGCCGACACCGAGTTCACGATAGGTCGGGAGATGGCGGATGCCGCCTTGGCGGCCGGCGTTGAACACGTTGTCTTCAGCGGTCTCGAGAACGTGAAAGCCCGGACAGGCGGTACGAAATGGGCACCCCATTTCACCGACAAAGCGAGGATAGAGGACCACATACGCGGCCTGCCTATCCGCAGTTCGTTCGTCTATCTCGCCTTTTTCTACACGAATTTCCTCGAATACTACGTGCCGCACCCCGCAAACGATGGCCTCACGTTCGCGATCTACCTGCCGCCCGACGCGCCCATGCCGTTTTGCGACCCGCTCACCGCTACCGGTCCCGCGGTACGCGAGATCTTCGATCATCCGCAGAAGTACGCGAGCAAGACCTTGCCGGTCATCGGCGAGATCCTGACGGCGCGGGAAATGGTGGAGACCTTTGTGCGGATCACGGGTCAGCCGGCCCGTTACGCCTCTGCCTACTCACGCGAAGAACTGCTCCATCATTTTCCCGGCTTCGCCGCGAATGATCCTCTGGTGCACGAACTAATTGGAATGGCCGAATACGCGGTCGAGTATGGCTATTACGCGCCCGAACGTGACCTGACATGGAGTCGAGGCATCGACCCCGGCGCGTTGACCTGGGAAACGTTTCTGAGGCGTGCGGACTGGAATGGCGACGCGCGGACGTTCGCATCCTGACCCCGCCATTCCATCGTTCCCTGGTCGAACCGGAGATTTGAATGACCTCGCAGTATCCGTCCGCCGAGGAATATTCGGCCCAGACCGCCCGCTTCGCCGGGCTGACCATCGTTGACATCGGCCAGTTGCAGAAGACCGTGCGCGAGCCCTATGTCAACGATGTGCTCGCAAACATCAACGGCGACTGCATGCGCATGTCGGTGTTCGAAGGCGAGTACCGCTGGCACCGCCACCCTGACTCGGACGAACTGTTCCTGGTCGTCGATGGCCTGTTGCAGATCGACTTCGCCGAGCGTCAGGCAGTCCACCTTGGGCCCTGGCAATCCATCGTGGTTCCGGCAGGTGTCGTGCACCGCACCCGCGCCATCGGCCGCACGGTGAACGTGACGTTCGAGCGGCAGGGTGCGCGAACCCAGTTCGTCGAGGGGCGCGGCTGATGTCCGAACTTGTCGGCTACATCGCCGCCGCCCTGACGACGATCTCGTTCCTCCCGCAGGCGATCCGCACCGCACGTTCCCGCAACACAGCAGGAATCTCACTGGCGATGTACATCCTGCTGACCTCAGGCACCGCGTGCTGGCTGGTCTATGGCGTAGTGATCGATTCGCCACCGGTCATCGTTTCCAACGCGATCATGTGCCTGTTGTCTTTTGTGATTCTGACGTTGAAGCTGCGGCACGGGTGACATACGGCTGGATGCGCACCCCTTGCGCCGTTCTTCCAAAGCCTGGCGACGCACTTCCCCCTGGAGTGACCAGCAAGCTTAGTCGCGCCACCGGCAGCAGTCCTTGCGGTCATCTTTTCGCCGCACCTGTCAGCCCGGCCGGACGAGCTGGATGGGAAAATCAGGTGGACAGCCGAGGCCGGGTACCAACCCGGCGCATTTGCTCGCTCCAAACCCTGAATGAGCCTCACCCAGGGGTTGCCGCCTTGAGCGGCGTTGTCGCTGGCCATCGTCAGGCGTTGCGATAGACGCCCATATCGGCTCGCACGCTCAGCTTCTGCATGAAAGCCGCGGGGTCAAAACCTTCGTCCACGTACTTCGCGTGCATGGTCGCTATGGCAGCGGTGATCGCCTCGGCATCGCTCCATTCGACCAGGGTAATGATGTTGAATTCACCCGCTTTGCCCTCCTGTTCCAATACCAGGTTCTGCTTGCAGCCGGGCAAGGCGTCCAGGGTCTTCTGGGTGAAGCGCAACCGTTTCATGAAGTCCGGCAAGGCTTCGGCGGGCACGACGAAACGGTCGATGCGGAAGATCGATGCGTCGTTGTCGGCCGGGATAGAGGTGGTCATGGTGCGGGCTCCTGCTGGACGTGGGTTGAACCGGGTTGGGCATGCACTGTAAAACCTCATGTAAAGTTGAGGTCAATAGGTCAGGCATCAACACCCGAATGAAACAGGCCGGAATTTCTCCAACCCTCTCCGTGGGCGAAGTGGCGCGGCGGGCGGGCGTGTCGGTGTCGGCCCTGCATTTTTACGAGGCCAGGGGGCTGATCAGCAGCGACCGCACGCAGGGCAACCAGCGACGTTATGCGCGAGACGTGCTGAGGCGCGTGGCGTTCATCCGCGTGGCCCAGCGGGTCGGCATTGCATTGACTGACGTCGCGGTGGCGCTGGCGACCTTGCCTGCCACCGGGGCGCCAACCCGCGCCGATTGGGCGAGATTGTCCGCCGCTTGGCGCGCCGATCTGGATGAGCGCATGGCCCAACTGAAGAAGCTGCGCGACACGCTCGATGACTGCATCGGTTGCGGCTGCCTGTCGATCGATCGCTGCCGGTTGCGCAATCCCTTCGACAAATTGGCCGAGCACGGGCCGGGTCCCCAACGTTTGTGGGTCGGTCGACGCAAAGGGGACGAGGACAAGCAAGGTCCTGTTTGACGGTCTCTTCGAGCGCGGACAGCAGCTCGGTCGAAGGAGGGAAGGCCGGGCCAGCCCACTTCATTCATTTGGAGAGGAGTGTTTGAATGGAACGGGTTTTCCATCCGGATATCAGATCAGCATGAGCAGCTTGTGCTTTCCGTTGTCGCGCCGGCCCGGTGCATCCCGTGCCGACGTGGTTTGCCAAGGCTCTGGATGCGCACCTGGCGGCGAAGCAGGCGTGGGAAGCGCTGACGCCAAGTCTCCGGAAAGAGACCCTGCGCTATTTTGCCCGGCTCAAATCGAGCGACGCGCGGAGCCGGAATCTGCAACTGGCGATTCAGGTGCTGTCGGGTGGGCAGGCACGTTTCATGGCGCGGTCCTGGAATGTCGGGACAAGTGCATGATCCGGATGGAACAACGGCTCAGGTTCATTCAGACCCTGGTGGCCATTGAATATTTCGCTGCGGTTACCGAGCCTGATCGAGGTGGCCGCCGAGGACGCGAAGCGAAGAGCGGCCCGAGGCACTCGTGTGCCCGCGGACGCCGGCCCCATGGCCCATCGCTGCCGGGCAGTCCCGATGACGCAGGTCAGCGTCGGGTCGCGGCAGGCTGGCGCAGCGCCATGCCTTTGAGCACGTTCAGGGCTTGTGACAAGGCATAGTCGCTGGTGGCGAGCTTGCCGTCGGCGGCGCTGCCGTCGTCGTTGATGTCGCCCGCGGCGGCGTTCTCGTTGGCCAGGTGGTGCGGCAGGTCGGCCTCCGAGGTGATCAAGGCCGCGCCACGGTCGGCCGCGCTCGCGGTGAGGTCGGCCAGGGCGATGTCGGGCTTGATGCCTTCGGCCTGGATCGAGGTGCCTTTGGGCGTGTAGTAGCGCGCGGTGGTGATCTTCACCGCGTGGTCGGCGTCCAGCGGCAGCACCGTCTGCACCACGCCCTTGCCGAAGGTACGCTGGCCCATGATCAGCGCTCGGCGATTGTCCTTGAGCGCGCCGGAGACGATCTCGGCGGCCGAGGCGGTGCCGTTGTTGGTCAGCACGATCATCGGCGCGCCGTCGAGCTGGTCGCCGGGGTGGGCGCTGAAGCTCATGTTGGCATCCTGCAGGCGGCCGCGGGTGGTGACGATGGTGCCCGAATCGAGGAAGTCATCGCTGACCCCGACCGCCGCGGTAAGCAGGCCGCCCGGGTTGTTGCGCAGGTCCAGCACGGCGCCTTTCTGCGCGCCGTTCTTCTTGATCAGCTCGCCCAGCTTGCGCTCCAGGTCGGCCGCGGTGTCATCCTGGAACTGGCTGATGCGCACGTAGGCGTAGCCGGGCTCCAGCTCGCGCACCTTGACGCTGCTGATCGAGATGTTCTCGCGCACCAGGTGCAGGTCGATCGGCTTGTCGCTGTGCTGGTGCACGATGGTCAACGTGATCTTGCTGCCGGGTTTGCCGCGCAGCTGCTTGAACATGTCGTCGACGTTCTGCGGATCGATCAGGGTGCCGTTGATCTTGACGATGCTGTCGTTCGGCTTGATGCCGGCGCGTGACGCCGGCGTGTCGTCGATCGGCGAGACGATGCGCAGGCCACCGTCCACCTGCAGCACCTCGATGCCCAGGCCGCTGTATTCGCCGGAAGTGTCCTCGCTGAGCTGGGCCAGGCCTTCCTTGTCCAGGTATTCGCTGTGCGGATCGAGGCCGCTGAGCATGCCGGTGATCGCGGCCTTCATCAGGGTCTTGTTGTCGACCTTCTCCACGTACGCCTGGCGCACCACTTCGTAGACCCGGCTGAAGTTGCGGATGTCGTCCAGGTCCACCTGATCGACGGAGCCGGCGCTGGCCGGTGCGGCGGCGCTGCCGGCGACGGCCGGCAGGTCGGCCGGCGGCGCAGCTACGCTGGTGGCCGCGGGTGGTGCGTCTTGCGCATGGCTTGGCGGTGCGCCCAGCAGCAGCGGCGCGGCCAGCAGCAGGGCGGTCAGGGCAGGGGTGGAAAGGCGCATGCGGGTGACTCCGTGCAACGGGCGAGCATCGCGCCGAGGCGCGACAGAAGTGTGGACAGTATCTACGACAACCGAAAACCCGGGTAATTCAGTGGCCTCATGCCGATGCAAGCCACACGCCGCATGGCGGCGAGGTCAGCGGCGCTGGCTCAGCCAACTGCGCGGATCGACCGGCTTGCCGTTCTTGCGCAGTTCGAAATAGGTGCCGGTATTGATGCCGGTGGGCGCGCTGGCGGTGCCGATCGCCTCGCCGGCCTCGACCTGGTCGCCGACACCGTGCAGCAGCGTCTCGTTGTTGCCGTACATGCTCATCCAGCCGTTGCCGTGGTTGATGATCAGCAGCATGCCGTAGCCGCGCAGGAAGCCGGCGTAGATCACCCGCCCGCGCGCGACCGCGTGGATCTCGCTGCCGCCGCTGGCCTTGATCAGCACGCCGCTGCCGTAGCTGTTGACCACGCCGCTGGCCGGCCAGGGCAGGTTGCCGCGGATGTTCGCGCTGGCACTGCCGACCTCGACCGGCGGTGGCGGCGGCTTGTGGCCCGGGTGCTTCTTCGAGGCCGCTGCGCGCGCGGCGGCCGCGCGGGCAGCGGCCTCGCGCGCCGCTTCGTCGATCGCCCGCTGCAGCTTGGCGAGCAGGTTGTCCAGCGCCTGCGCGTCCTGTTTCAGGGCCGCCAGCCGCTGCGCCTGATCCTTGTATTGCGCGTTGGCCGCGGTCGCCAGTTTCTGTTGCGCGGCACGCTGTTGCGCCAGCGTTTTCGCCTGCTGCTCGCGCTGCGCCCTGGTGGCTTGCAGCGCCTGCTGTTCGGCGGTGATCGCGGTCTCCAGCTCCTGCAACTTTGCCAGGTCGGCCATCAGCCGCTGCACGCGTTGCACGCGGTCCTGCTGGAAATATTTCGAGTACACCAGCGCGCGCGAGATGCGTGCCACATCCTCGTCACCCAGCAGCAGGCGCAGATCCGAACCGTGGCCGAGCGCATAGGTGGCGCGCAGCAGGTCGGCGATCGCCGCGCGCTGTTTGTTCAGCGTCTGCTTCAGGTCGGTACGCTGCTGCTGCAGCTGGGCCAGTTGCTGTTGCTTGGCGGCCAGCTCGGCATCGGTCTGGCGAACCGCACGCGCCGCGCTGGCCAGCGCGTTCGCCTGCTTTGCCAGCTCCGCGTTGGCGCTGTCGCGGCGCGCCGCGGTCTCGGCCTGCTGTTTCGCCAGTGCTTCCATCTTGCTGCGCAAGTCGGCCAGCCTCTGCTTCGCGTCAGCCTGCTCGGTCCGACTCTTGCCGTCCTGGTGCGCTTGCGCGGGTCCCATGGGCAGCGAAAAGACGAAGGTGATGGCGACCAGCATGGCGACGAGCGGGCGGACGGGATGGGCAAGTTTGGGCATCGGACGATTATCACCGAGCCGGGCGACGGGAGCGAGCGCCGCGCCCGCGGCAGGGCGATTCATGGCGATCCGCATGGGTGACTCGTCTGCCGCAACGGACGTGGCCGTGCGCGGCTGGTGACGGGCGCTCGAATCAAATGAACGTCTAGCCGTCCAAACAAATTTTTGACGCGTCGCAACAATTGTGCTTTAGTCGGGTCACACCACGCGTGCGGCGAGATGCTTCCGGCATCGCAGGCTTCGCGCGCCCAGCCATTCCACTCGCCGGGGACACCAGATGGCGCAGCCAGGCATCACCACGTTGTACGACCCGGCTTTCGAGCACGACAGCTGCGGCTTCGGGCTGGTCGCGCAGATCGACGGCCACGTCAGCGCCGCACTGGTCGACACCGCGTTTGCGGCGCTGGCGAAACTCTCCCATCGCGGCGGCGTGAACGCGGACGGCATCAGCGGCGACGGTTGTGGCGTGCTGATCCATCGTCCGGCCGACTGGCTGCGCGTGCTGGCGGCGGCCGACGGCATCGTGCCGGCTGAACGCTTCGCCGCGGGGCTGGTATTCCTTGACCCGTTTGGCGGTGAGGCGGCGGCCATCGAGTTCGAACGGCATCTGGATGAAGCCGGGCTGACGCTCGCCGGCTGGCGCGACGTGGCGATCGATACCGGGGTTTGCGGCCCGCTGGCAAGCGCCAGCTGTCCGCGCGTGCGCCAGGTATTCGTGAACGCCGCGGTGGGCATGGGTGATGACGCGTTCGAACGCGCGCTGTTCCGCGCCCGTCGTCGCGCCGAGGCGGCGCTGAAGCACGATCCGCAGTTCTACGTGGTGAGCCTGTCGGCTCATGTGATCGGCTACAAGGCGATGGCCGCACCGGGACGGCTGCGCGACGTGTTCGCCGATCTGCGCCATCCCGCGCTGACCAGCGACGCGGTGGTGTTCCACCAGCGCTTCTCCACCAACACCACGCCGCAGTGGCGGCTGGCGCAGCCGTTCCGCCTGCTCGCGCACAACGGCGAGATCAACACCATCCGCGGCAACCGCCGCTGGATGCAGGCGCGCGAGGCGGTGCTGCGTTCGCCACTGGTCGACCTCACCGACATCGGCCCGCTGGTGCGCCAGGACGGCTCGGATTCGGAAAGCCTCGACAACGCGCTGGAAGTGCTGCTGGCCGGCGGCCTCGACATGCTCACCGCGATGCGCGTGCTGGTACCACCGGCGTATGCCGCGCGCGAGGATCTGGACGAGGACCTCACCGGCTTCTACGAGTACTACGCGCTGCACAGCGAGCCGTGGGACGGTCCGGCCGGGCTGGTGATGTGCGACGGCAACCATGCGGCGTGCACGCTCGATCGCAACGGCCTGCGTCCGGCGCGCTGGGCGCTGTCGGACGACAACCACCTGATCGTCGCTTCGGAAGCGGGTTTGTGGGACATGCCGCCAGCGCGCGTGGTGGCGAAGGGGCGGCTCGGGCCGGGCCAGATGCTGGCGGTGGACTTCGCCAACCATCGCCTGCTGCACGACGCCGACATCGACGCGATCAACCGCAGCCGCGCGCCGTTCCGCGACTGGCTGCGTGCCGGTGTCAGCTACCTCGAATCGGACCTGATCGACCCCAGCCTCGCCGCCGAACCGCTGCCGGCACCGGTGCTGCGCCGTTACCAGAAGCTCTACGGCCTCAGCCGCGAGGAGCGCGAGAGCGTGCTGAAGGTGCTCGCCGAGACCGAGGCCGAAGCTACCGGCGCAATGGGTGATGACACCCCGATGGCGGCGATGTCGCGTCAGGTGCGGCCGCTGTTCGACCGCTTCCGCGAAGGCTTCGCCCAGGTCACCAACCCGCCGATCGACCCGCTGCGCGAGCGGCTTGTGATGTCGCTGGTCACCCAGTTCGGCCGCGAGGGCAATCTGTTCGAACTGTCGTCGGACAACGCGAAGCAGATCCTGCTGAACTCGCCGATCTGCTCGCAGCGCAAATTGCGCCAGCTGCTGGCGCTGCCGCAGTTCGTCAATGCCACCGTACAGATCGACCTGTGCTACCCGCCCGAGGAAGGGCTGGAAGCGGCGCTGCGCCGTTTCTGCCGCGAGGCGGAGCAGGGCGTGCGCAACGGCGCCGGCATGGTCTTCATCACCGACCGTTACCCGAACAGGGAAACGTTGCCGGCACATGCCCTGCTGGCCGTCGGCGCGATCCATGCGCACCTGGTCGAGACCGGTTTGCGCTGCCACTGCAACCTGCTGGTCGAAACCGCCACCGCACGCGACGCGCACCAGTTCGCCTGCCTGATCGGATTCGGCGCCACCGCGATCTATCCGTGGCTGGCCTACCAGAGCCTGTTCGAGCTGGGTCGCGACGGTCACATCAGGCGCGGCGACAGCACCCAGCGCGAGATCGGCCGCAGCTATCGCCGCGGCATCCGCAAGGGCCTGCTGAAGATCCTGTCGAAGATGGGCATCTCCACCATCGCCGGCTACCGCGGTGCGCAGCTGTTCGAGATCGTCGGCCTCGCGCCCGAAGTCGTCGCGCTGTGCTTCGCCGGCACGCCGTCGCGCATCGGCGGTGCCGGTTTCGCCGAACTCGAGCACGACGCGCGCCTGCTCGCCGCCGAGGCGTGGAACGAGGCGCAACCGCTGCGCGCCGGCGGCCTGTACAAGTTCGTGCACGGCGGCGAGTACCACATGTACAACCCGGACGTGGTCGACACCTTGCAGACGGCGGTGCGCACCGGCGCGATGGCCGACTATCGCCGCTACGCCCAGCATGTGGATGCGCGGCCAGCGTCTGCGCTGCGTGACCTGCTGCTGCCACGCGCGGCCGGTGCATCGATTCCGCTGGATGAGGTCGAGCCGGTCGAGGCCATCCTCAAGCGCTTCGATTCGGCCGGCATGTCGCTCGGTGCACTGTCGCCGGAAGCGCATGAAGCGCTGGCGATCGCGATGAACCGGCTCGGCGGTCGCAGCAATTCCGGCGAAGGTGGCGAGGATCCGGCGCGCTACGGCACCGAGAAGACCTCGAAGATCAAGCAGGTCTCGTCCGGCCGCTTCGGCGTCACCGCCGAATACCTGATCAATGCCGAGGTACTGCAGATCAAGATCGCGCAGGGCGCCAAACCCGGCGAGGGCGGCCAGCTGCCCGGCCACAAGGTCGACGCGACGATCGCGCGGCTGCGCTACGCGAAGCCCGGCATCGGCCTGATCTCGCCGCCGCCGCACCACGACATCTATTCGATCGAGGACCTGGCGCAGCTGATCCACGATCTGAAGGAAGTGAACCCGACCGCGCTGATCTCGGTGAAGCTGGTTTCGCACGCGGGCGTCGGCACGGTCGCCGCCGGCGTGGTCAAGGCCGGCGCGGACCTGATCACCATCTCCGGCCACGACGGCGGCACGGGCGCCAGCCCGCTCACCTCGATCAAGTACGCCGGCACGCCGTGGGAACTGGGCGTGGCCGAAGCGCAGCAGACGCTGCGCCGCAACGGCCTGCGCGGGCGCGTTCGGCTGCAGACCGACGGCGGCCTGAAGACCGGGCTGGACGTGATCAAGGCGGCGATGCTCGGCGCCGAGAGTTTCGGTTTCGGCACCGGCCCGATGGTGGCGCTGGGCTGCAAGTACCTGCGCATCTGTCATCTCAACAACTGCGCCACCGGCGTGGCCACGCAGAACGAGACGCTGCGCCAGGATCACTTCATCGGCCTGCCCGGGATGGTGATGAACTACTTCCGCTTCGTCGCCGAGGACGTGCGTGAACACATGGCCAGGCTCGGCGTGCGCCGCCTCGGTGAACTGGTCGGCCGCAGCGATCTGTTGACCCAGGCCGAAGGCAGCACGCCGGTGCAGAAGCGGCTCGACCTGTCGCGGCTGATCGCCAATGACGGCTTGAGTGTCGACATGGAGAGCGCCTGCACCCTGCCGCGCAATCCGATGCGCGACGAGGCGGAGCTGGCCACGCGCATCGCCCACGATGCGGCGCCGCTGGTCGAGCTGGGCTCGGGCGGCACATTTCGTTACGCGATCGCCAATACCGACCGCGCCATCGGCGCACGTCTGTCCGGCGACGTGGCGCGGCGCTGGGGCGACCACGGCATGCCCGAGCCGATCACCCTGCAACTGGAAGGCAGCGCGGGGCAGAGTCTGGGCGCATGGAACGCCGGCGGCGTGCAGATCGAGCTCACCGGCGAGGCGAACGACGGCGTCGGCAAGGGCATGACCGGCGGACGCATCCTGGTGCGGCCGTCGCCGGAATCGCCATTCGCCAGCCAGGACGCATCGATCCTCGGCAACACCTGCCTGTACGGCGCCACCGGCGGCGAGCTGTTCGCCGCGGGCCGCGCGGGCGAGCGCTTCGGCGTGCGCAACTCCGGCGCGCTGGCGGTGATCGAGGGCGCCGGCGACCACTGCTGCGAATACATGACCGGCGGCGTGGTCGCCGTGCTCGGCGCGTGCGGGCTGAACTTCGGCGCCGGCATGACCGGCGGCTTCGCCTACGTGCTCGACCTCGAGCGCAACTTCGTCGATTGCTACAACCATGAGCTGGTCGACATCGTGCGCATCTCGCCCGAAGGCATGGAGCACCACATGCAGCATCTGCGCGGCCTGATCGCGCGCCACGCCGAGTTCACCGGCAGCGCGTGGGCGCGAGCGAGCATCTGCGCGATTTCCGCAGCCTGCTGCAGCCAAGCTTCTGGCTGGTCAAGCCGAAGGCGGCATACGCTCGACCTTCCCTCATCGAGCGACCTGCAGAGCGTCAGCCGTGAAAGCGGGAACCATGCTCATGGCTGACAAGATATCCCGCTTTCCTGGATTCATGCGCGCGCCACGATGCCGGCGCAAGGACTGGAGCCGGTCGAGCGATAGCGCAGTTCCTCAACCTCCACGCAGCGCCAGCAGTCCGTGGCGATCCGCGTGCTCGGCTACGGCGAGATCAGCGGCGACTGCGCGCCTGCAGCGGCAGCAGGCCGAGCGCTGCCTCGACTGCGGCAACCCGTATTGCGAGCACGCCTGCCCGGTGCACAACTACATCCCGGACTGGCTGAAGCTGGTGCAGGACGGACGCCTGTTCGAAGCGGCCACCTTGATGCACGAGACCAACCCGCTGCCCGAAATCTGTGGCCGCGTGTGCCCGCAGGATCGGTTGTGCGAAGGCGCCTGCACGCTGGAGCAGACCGATTTCGGCGCGGTGACGATCGGCAGCATCGAGCGCTCGATCACCGACGAGGCGTTCCGCCAGGGCTGGCGACCGGATCTCTCCGGCGTGGTCGAGACCGGCCGCCGCGTGGCGGTGGTCGGCGCGGGCCCTGCCGGATTGTCGTGCGCGGACCGCATGCGCCGCGCCGGCATCGCGGTGGACGTGTTCGACCGTCAGCGCGAGATCGGCGGCCTGCTCACCTTCGGCATTCCGCCATTCAAGCTGGACAAGACGGTGATCCACACCCGTCGCGAAGTACTCGAAGGCATGGGCGTGCGCTTCCATCTCGACGTCGAGATCGGCCGCGACATCGCGTTCGAACAACTGCTCGCGGACTACGACGCGGTCTTCCTCGGCACCGGTGCCTACACCTTCGTCGACGGCGAACTGCCGGGCCGCGAACTCGACGGCGTGCACGATGCGCTGCCGTTCCTGGTCGCCAACGCCAGCCGCCTGCTCGACGACCAGCCGGCGCCGCCCGCGCTCGATTTCAACGGCAAGCATGTCGTCGTTCTCGGCGGCGGCGACACCGGCATGGACTGCAACCGCACCGCGGTGCGGCTCGGCGCGGCCTCGGTCACCTGTGTGTACCGGCGCGACGAAGCCAGCATGCCCGGCTCGCGCCGCGAGGTCGGCTACAGCCGCGAGGAAGGCGTCAACTTCCTGTTCCATCGCCAGCCACTGGCCCTGCTCGGTGAACAGGGGAAGGTACGTGGCGTGCGCCTGATCAACACCGAGGTGGGCATCGATGCGGCGGGACGCGCGCAGCTGCAGCATGTCGAAGGCCGCGAAACCGAATTGCGCGCCGACGTGGTGATCCAGGCGTTCGGCTTCCGTCCCAGTCCGCCGGCGTGGTGCGCGAAACATGGCATCGAACTCGCCACCAGTGGCCGCATCCTTGCCGGTGGCGACGACAGGCTGCCGTTCCAGACTGGCCATCCAAAAGTGTTCGCCGGCGGCGACAACATGCGCGGCGCCGACCTGGTGGTGCGCGCGGTGCACGACGGGCGCGAGGCGGCGAAGTCGATCGCGCAGATGCTCGCCAGCGCGGACATCCCCGAAGCTGCGGCAGTCGCCTGTTAGTCGATCTGCGATCTCAGGCAGAGGGCGCCGGCAGCGCCACGCCATCCTTCACCGGCACACCGAAATCCGGTGTGCCATCCGGGCGCCAGTGAAAGCGCTGCATCCGCGGCGCGCGGCGCTTGTCGCACTTCCAGCCCGGTCCGCCGTTGGCGTGATAGATGATCCAGTCTTCGCTGCCGTCGGGCGACTTGAAGAAACCATTGTGGCCGGGCGCGTAGATGCCCTGGTTCGATGATGCGGCGAACACCGGTTGCGGCGACTTGGTCCAGGCGGCCGGGTCGGTGAGATCGGCATCGGCGCGCGCGCTCAACATGCCCAGCGCGTAATCGTCCGACCAGCAGGCGCTCGCCGAATAGGTCATGAAGACCTTGCCGTCGGGCCCCGGCAGAAACTCGGGGCCTTCCAGAATCTTCCGCCCACCTTGCATTTCCCAGTCGTGGGTGGGTCGGGCGATGTCGCTCTGCTGCTCGGCCAGGGTCCACGGGTTGAGCATGCGCGCGATGATCAGGTCGCTGTGATCGTCGACGTAGGCGGAGTAGGCGAAATAGAGCCGGTCGCGCCAGCTGAAGACGGTGCCGTCGATACCGGTGAGGCGGGTGTTCAGCGCACCCTTGTCGACCCAGTGACCGCGGGTCGGATCAGCCGATGCATTCTCCAGCACGAAGACGTGGCGGTGCGCGTCGTCGTCATGCTTCTTGTCCGCCGCGCTGTAGTACAGGTACCACTTGCCGCGAAGATGGTGAAGTTCGGGCGCCCACACCGAGGTCGAGTTGGGTCCGCTGGCTGGCGCACGCCACACCACGGTGGACGGTGCTTCCGCAAGGCGGGCCATGTCGCGCGTCTTCCACAACGCAATGCGGTCGCCCAAAGTATTGCTGTAGTAATAGTAGCCATCGCGCTGGGCCACCCAGGGATCGGCGCCGGAAGGCAGCAACGGATTGGTGAACGTCTCCGCCGTGCCATCCTCGGCCCGGACCGGTCCGGGCCGCCATGCCATGACGGCGAGCAGCGCGACCATGCCGCCCAGCAGGCATCGTCGCGCCACCATCATTGTCCGATCTCGCGCAGCGGTTTGCCGGCCATGAGGTTGCGCTCGATCTGTTCCAGGGTGACGTTTCTCGTCTCCGGGATCAGGAAGAACGTGATCGCCAGGAACACCACGTTGAGCGCCGCATACAGCCAGAACGTGGCGGCGTTGCCGATGCCGTTGAGCAGGGTCAGGAAAGTGGCCCCCACGATCATGTTGGCGATCCAGTTGGTGAAGGTCGAGCAGCCGATGCCGAAGTCCCGACCCTTCAGTGGCTGCACCTCCGAACACAGCGTCCACACCAGCGGCCCGGCCGACATCGCGAAGCCCACGATGAACAGCAGCAGCATCGCCACCGTGAAGATCTGCTCGCCGTGCGTGGCGATGCCCAGGTGCATCATCGTGCCGACCAGGCCCAGGCCCAGCGCCATCACGCTGAAGCCGATGTACAGGATCGGCTTGCGGCCGAGCCGGTCGACCAGCCCGATCGCAATGAAGGTGGCCAGCACGTTGGTCAGCCCCACCACCGCGGTAAACCACATCTGCGCCGTGGTGGCGTAGCCCATGTCCTGGAAGATTCGCGGCGCGTAGTACATCACCACGTTCATGCCGGTGAACTGCTGCATTACCTGCAGCAGCACGCCCAGGCCCACCGAGCGACGGAAGTTGCGGTTTTCCAGGAACAGGTGCCACCCGCGTTGCGGCGTCTTGAGCTGCTCTTCGATGTCGGCGACTTCATGCGTCACATGCTCGGCATCGCCACGCAGCTTTTGCAGCACGGCCGTGGCTTCCTGCTTGCGTCCGCGCATCATCAGCCAGCGCGGGCTGTCCGGCAGCAGGAACAACCCGATCAGGAACAGCGCGCCGGGTATCGCGATGATGCCGAGCATCCAGCGCCAGTTGCCGCTGTAGCTGAAGGCGGTGTCGGACAAGAAGGCCAGCAGGATGCCGACGGTGATCATCAGCTGGTACAGCGAGATCATCGCGCCGCGGATGTTCTCCGGCGCCACTTCGGCCAGGTACAGCGGTGCGGTGAACGTGGCCACGCCGATCGCCAGACCCAGCACCACGCGCGCCGCGATCAGCGTTTCCGGTGACCAGGCGCCGCCGCTCAACAGCGAGCCGGCGACGAAAAGCATGCCGGCCAGTATCAGCGAGCGCTTGCGTCCCAGCACGGCGGACATCCAGCCGGCGCCCAACCGCACCGATGGCCGCGCCGAACATCATCGAGCTGACGATCCACTCGATCAGGTGGTCGCTGATCCGGAATTCTTTCTGGATGAACTGGGTGGCCCCGGAAATCACTCCGATATCCAGACCGAACATCAGCCCGGCCAGCGCCGCCAGCACGCAGGTGAAGATGACGGTGGTCTTTGGCCGCAAGATGGCGGATGAGGCAATGGCGTTCATGAGTTCTCCCCGAACTTTAAGAAGGCAGTCGATGTTCCGCGCGAACGATGAAGAGGGACTGCAGGCACGCGATGCCACTCATGGCGTGTGCAGCGGCAAGGTTTCGGCCAATTCCGTCGGCACACCGGCAAAACGTGATTCGTCGATGCCGCGCACGCCGGCATCGACGGCGAACACGGCACCATGGAGTGGCTCGTCGCGCACGTCGTCGGCAGCAAGGCCGTCGCGGGCGCTGGTGATGTACAGCGTGTCGAGCGCCGCGCCGCCGAGTGCCGGCCGCGTCGGTTGCCGTGCCGGCACCTGCACGACCCGATCGGGACTGCCATCGGCTCGGTAGCGCACCACGCGCGACATGCCCCATTGCGCATTCCACACGCCGCCTTCGGCATCCACCGTCGAGCCATCCGGCTCGCCGTCGATGCCCGCAAGGTCGACGAAGATGCGCGGTGCACCCACGCTGCCGTCGGCGTGGTAGTCGCGGCACAGGATGCGTCGCGTGGGCGAGTCGCAGTAATACATGGTCAGCCCGTCGGGACTGAAGGCGAGGCTGTTGCTGATCGCGACCGCTTCGAGCGGCAGGCGCTCCAGGGTGAGGTCGGCATTGAGGCGATGAAAGCCGCCGATGCGGTGTTTCGCCTCGCCCGGCGGCGGCTCGTGCAAGGTGCCGAACACGAAGCGGCCCTGCCGGTCGCAGACCCCGTCGTTGAGCCGCGTCGGCAGCTCGGCTTCCACGTCCGCAATCGGTTGCAGCCGTTCGCTGTCCAGATGGAAGAACGCCAGCCGCGAGGCCAGCCCCAGCAGCAGCCAGCCATCGGTTTCGCACAGCGCGAACGAAGCCAGCCGTTCGGGCATCGTCCACTGCCGGGTACGGCCGTCGCGCGGCGTGTAGCGCCACAACGTGGCGGCCGGAATGTCGGTCCAGTACAGCGCCTGCGCGCGCGGACACCACAGCACGCCCTCGCCCAGCTGGTTGCCGGCGTCGACCACGGCCCGCGCCTGGCACGCCGCGGCGTTCACACCCAGCCGCCGTCGACGATGAAATCCCTGGCCGTGATCATGCGGCTGTCGTCCGCCGCCAGGAACAGCGCCATGCGCGCCAGGTCGTCCGCCATCACGTGGCCGGGCAGGCACTGCGCGCGTGCGATGTCCGCCTCGCCGGCGGCGTCCAGCCACAGCCGCTGCTGCTTCTCGGTGATCACCCAGCCGGGCACCAGGCAGTTGATGCGGATACGGTCGCGACCCAGCTCGCGCGCCAGCCCGGCCACCAGTCCGTGGATGGCGGCCTTGGCCATGGTGTACATCGGGTAGCCGCTGTTCTTGATCATCCAGCTGGTGGAGCCCAGGCAGATTACCGAGCCGCCACCCAGCGCGCGCATGTCATCGACCACTGCCTGGGTGGCGAAATACTGGTGACGCAGGTTCACCGCCACGCTGCGGTCGAAATCCTCGGGCGTGGTGGGCGCGAATTCGTGGCGTACATCGTTGGCGGCGTTGTTGATCAGTACCGCGATCGGACCGATCGCGTCGCGGGCAGTGGCGATCGCCTTGCCCAGCGCATCCAGATCGGTGAGGTCGCAGGGAATGAACAGGGGACGCCGCGCCACGTCGTCCAGCTGGGCCAGCAACGATTCCGCCGCCGTCGTGTCGACATCCAGAAACGCCACGCGTGCACCCTGTCGCGCGAAGTGTTCGACAAAGCCGGCACCGATGCCGCTGGCGCCGCCGGTGATCAGCGCCGTGCGGCCAGCCAGGCTGGGGTAGCTGGCGTAGGTCGGCGTCATCGCGCTCACCATTCCGCCACGCTGCCGTCGGTATGACGCCAGATCGGATTGCGCCAGCGGTGGCCGACGGCAGCGCGCTCGCTGACATAGTCCTGGTTGACGGTAATGCCCAGACCCGGACCGTCGGGAATGGTGACGAAGCCCTTGTCGTAGGCGAACACGCTACGGTCGCTGACATAGTCGAGCAGGTCGTTGGCGGCGTTGTAATGGATGCCCAGACTCTGCTCCTGGATGAACGCGTTGTGGCAGACCGCGTCCAGTTGCAGGTTGGCCGCCAGCGCAATCGGCCCGAGCGGGCAATGCAGCGCCAGCGCGACGTCGTAGGCTTCGGCCATCGCCGCGATCTTGCGTGTCTCGGTGATGCCGCCGGCGTGCGAGGGATCGGGCTGGATGATGTCGACGCCGCCGACGGCCAGCACGCGTTTGAAGTCGTAGCGCGAATACAGCCGTTCACCCAGCGCGATCGGCGCCGGCGAGATCGCGGCCAGCTCGGGGATCGCCTCCAGGTGATCGGACAGCACCGGCTCCTCGATGAACATCAGCTTGTATGGCGCCAGTTCGCGCATCAGCACCTTGGCCATGGCCTTGTGCACGCGACCGTGGAAATCCACGCCCAGGCCCACGTGCGGTCCGACGGCTTCGCGCACGGCCTGCACGTTCTCCAGCACGCGCTCGACCTTGTCATAGGTGTCGACGTACTGCATTTCCTCGGTGGCATTCATCTTCACCGCGGTGAACCCGCGGGATACCGCGTCGGCGGCGGCCCTGGCAGTGTCGGCCGGCCGGTCGCCGCCGATCCACGAGTACACGCGGATGCGATCGCGCACCGGGCCACCCAGCAGCGCGTGCACGGGCACATCGAGGTCCTTGCCCTTGATGTCCCACAGCGCCTGGTCGATGCCGGCGATGGCGCTCATCAGGATCGGACCGCCGCGGTAGAAGCCGCCGCGGTACATCACGTTCCAGTGGTCCTCGATATGCCGCGGGTCCTTGCCGATCAGGTAGTCGGACAACTCCTCGACCGCGGCGGCCACGGTCTGCGCGCGACCCTCCACCACCGGTTCGCCCCAGCCGCTGATGCCCGCATCGGTGTCGATGCGCAGGAACAGCCAGCGTGGCGGCACCATGAAGGTGGTCAACCTGGTGATCTTCATGCGTTGGTTCCTTGTGACAGCGACGCCCATGCCTGGGCGAAAGCCCGTGCCCGGCGCGAAACGTCGGCAACCTCGCGGCCGGGCGCGTACAGCGCCGAGCCGATGCCGAAGCCGTTGGCGCCGGCGACCACGTACGCCGCCATGTTGTCCGGCGTGATGCCGCCGACCGGCAGCACCGCGAGATCGGGCGGCAACACCGCGCGCCATGCCTTGATCACCGCCGGACCGACCTGTTCGGCGGGAAAGATCTTCAACGCGTCGGCACCGGCCGCCAGTGCGGCGAATGCTTCGGTTGGCGTGGCGACACCCGGCGTGCAGACAAGGCCGGCGCGCTTGGCGCTGGCGATCACCGTCGTATCGGCGTGCGGCATCACGATCAGACGTCCGCCGGCGGCGGCCACTTCATCGACTTGCGCCGGCGTCATCACCGTGCCGGCGCCGATCAGGCAACGGTCGCCCAGTTGCTGCTGCAACAGGCGAATGCTTTCCAGCGGTTCGGGCGAATTCAGCGGCACTTCCAGCATGCGAAAGCCGGCCTCGGCGATCGCTTCGCCCACGGCCACCGCATCGCGCGGCGTCAGGCCGCGCAGGATCGCGATCAGCGGCAACGGGTGCAGCCAGGAGATGCATCATGCGGAAAACTCCCTGGTGGCGGCATGGGGGCGGTCACCGGTCAGTCCGGCGGCCTGGGCAATCCGCCACAGGCCGCGCGCGGCGGCGTCGGCGATCCAGGCCGGCTCGGGCAGATCGAACAGCGCCGCCGCGCGGCGGTAGCGCAGGCACAACACTTCGTCTCCGATCAGCACCGGCATGCGATCGGCGTCGACCCGGCTGGCAGCAAGAGCAGCGCGCCATTCCTCGCCAATCAGCAGGCCGGAAAGATAATCGGGCACCGCGGCGGCGGGCAGCCGGCCTTCCAGCATCAGGGCGCGCGCTGAAAAGATCCGCGTCAGCACGCCAGCCGAACCACTGGCGCGAGCGACGCGCACGCCGTCGTCGAAGCTGTCGTCGAAACGTTCTGCCGTCGGTGTGTCCGACATGGGCGCGCCGAGAATCGAATGCCTGAGCAGCACGGCATACAGTTCGCCGGTCATCATCGTGGCGAAACCGGCAATGCGACCGTCGCGCAGATCGATCCACTTGCTGTGCGTGCCGGGCAGCACCAGTCGGGCGCCGGGCTTGAGCTCGGGATGCAGGTCGAGCGCGCCGATGACCTGGGTCTCCTCGCCACGCATGACATCCGGCGCGCCTTCGTCGCGTACACCGGGAACGATATGGATGTCGCGCCCGTCGCCGCTGCGCACCCTGACCAGGTGGTTGGCGACGGTGCGGATATCTGCAGGCGTGTCGACATAAGGCGCTTCACGCCAACCCTGGCGACTGCCGACCATGCCCGCGGCCAAGGTGGGGCAGACGGGCCAGTCGCTGCAGATTTCCGACAACGCCGCGTCGAAGCCGCCTTCGGGAAGGTGGCGGATGCCCCATGTCCGTTGGCGCGCCTCGTGCACGTTGCCTTCGCCGTCAAAAAGCATCGCGCGAAGACTGGACGTGCCCCAATCAAGTCCGATCAGCCAGGACATGATTCAGCCCTTTTCCACTTGGCGTTTGGCCTTGCTCAGGTTCGCGCTGGAGTCGGCGATCACCCGGTGCATGGCGCGGCGAGCGGCCTCCGGTTGGCGGCGACGGATCGCATCGAGCACCTTGCGGTGGTGCGGCAGTGAATACTTGAAGTTCTTCGCCGTGCGCGCGGACAACACGAAGAACGTTTCCAGCGCGGTCTCGATCACCGAGAACAGCGAAATCATCAACTCGTTGTTGGTGGCGCTGAGCATCGCCTCGTGGAAACTCAGGTCGGCCTTGGCCCATGCATCCAGCGTCTGCGCTGCGTCCATCGCTGCATAGGCCGCGTCGAGTCGTTCGAGCTGCTCTGCGGTACAGCGACGGGCGGCCGAGGCCGCGGCGCTCGGCTCGATGATCTCGCGCATCTCGACCAGCTTCTGCACGAAATCCGCCGTGGGCATCAACGCGCAGCGCCAGGCGAGCACGTCGGCATCGAGCTGGTGCCAGAAATGCGGGTCGCGTACGCGTGTGCCGACCTTGGTGCGCGACTCGACCAGTCCCTTCGCCGACAGCACTTTCATGGCTTCGCGCAAGGCGGTGCGGCTGACCTCCAACTGCTCGGCCAGCAGCTCTTCGCGAGGGAGCACGTCGCCCGGGCGAAATTTGCCGCCCACGATCCGTCGTCCCAGTTCCTGCACGACATGGCCGTGCAGATTCCGCACCGGTGTCGGCTTGCCCATCTGCCCCGTCCCCTTGATCCGGCCGCCTGGCGAGACCTTCTTCACGGCAACTGCCGAATTGAGTGCGGACTTCGGCGTAGCCACCCGCGTTCCTCGTGTCATTTGGCTCAAGTCCTATTTGTCCTACAAGTTGTTATATCAGAGGTCATCCGCATCGTCATTATCCGGTGGCCATGGCAATCGAACGAATTTTGACGGATACGTCCAAGCATTTGAAACAAATGAGCAAATTTCAGCTCTTCCTCGAAGACATGTCGCGATAACCGGGGTGGCAAGATTCGGCGTTTGCATATTGTAATACAATATGATCACATGTCGACATTGTGGCGCGTGCGGATCGACGAGGGGTTGCGTATGAGGCGGGCGGATTGGATCACGGGTGCACTTTGCGTCGGCATGCTGGCGGTGCCCCTGGCGGCGAGATCGACCGATGTGGTCAAAGGCGTTTTCGGCACGATGCCGAACGGGCAGGAAGTCAGCGCGGTGACGCTCGACAACGGCCGCGGCATCAGCGCGAAGGTGATCGCCCTCGGCGCCAGCCTGCAGGCGCTGAACCTTCCGGATCGCGACGGCAAGGAGGCCAACGTGGTGCTGGGCTACGCCACCCTGAAGTCCTACCTGGACACGCCGCAGTATTTCGGGGCAACCGTGGGGCGCTATGCCAACCGGATTGCCAAGGGACGCTTCAGCCTGGACGGCCATACGTATCAGGTGCCGGTCAACAATGGCCTCAACTCGCTGCATGGAGGCACGCGAGGTTTCGACAAGGTGCTGTGGACGGTGACCGACGCAAGCAAGGACGCCGACCATGCCAGTGTAACGCTGCAATACGTCAGTCCCGACGGCGACATGGGATACCCCGGCAAGCTGAAGGTAACGGCAACCTATACGCTGGATGTGCACAATCGCCTGTCGATCGACTATCGCGCCACGGCCGACAAGCCCACCATCGTCAACATCAGCAACCATACCTACTGGAATCTGTCGGGCGAGGGCTCCGGCACGGTCATGGACCAGCGCCTGACCATTCCGGCGCAAACCTATCTTCCGATCGATGCCACCTCGATACCCACCGGCAAGTTTGCCGACGTGGCGGGCACCGCCTTCGACTTCCGCCAGGCAAAGCCGATAGGCAGGGATATTCGCCAGGGCAGCGAACAACAGTTGCTGAACGGCCACGGCTACGACCACAACTGGGTGATAAGCCGGCACGCGAGCAAGACCGAACGCATGGTCGCGCGTGTCGAGGACCCGGCTTCCGGCCGCGTGCTGACCTTGAGCTCGGCGCAACCGGGTATCCAGTTCTATTCCGGCAATTTCCTGGACGGCACCAGCGTGGGCACCAGCGGCAAGGTGTATCGCCAGGGCGATGCCTTCGTGCTCGAGCCGCAGCTGTTTCCCGATACGCCCAATCATCCGGACTTCGGCTCGGCACGGCTGGCTCCGGGGCAGACGTATCAAAACCTGATCGTGTACCAGTTTTCCACCGACAATAGCCGGCGGCTCATCCGATTGATCGACGTGTGGTGTTGTACGCAAGGACGTCCTGCGGCCAGTTATGTATTTTATATAACAAATAGGTATCCATGAGGGATGCCCGACCAGGCCGCCGGGCGACATCGGCGGCATTCTCGAGGAGAGAAGATGAAGCATGTACTGCTCGCAGTGACTCTGGCGTTGACTACATTGCTCACGGTGCCCGTGGCCCATGCGGCGGACAGTGGTCGCTGGTCGCAGGCCAGGGCGAAAACCTGGTACGCCGCGCAGCGCTGGCCCATCGGCAGCAATTACGTTCCCGCCGACGCGATCAACCAGCTGGAGATGTGGCAGGCCGACACCTTCGATCCCCGACGCATCGATCTTGAACTGGGCTGGGCGCAGAAGCTGGGCATGAACACCATGCGCGTCTTCCTGCACGACCAGCTCTGGCAACAGGATCCGGAAGGGCTTCAAGACGCGCATCGGAATCTTCCTCGACATTGCCAGCCGGCACGGCATCAGGCCGATGCTGGTGCTGTTCGACTCCTGCTGGGATCCGGAGCCGAAACTCGGCCCGCAGCATCCGCCGATTCCCGGTGTGCACAATTCCGGATGGGTGCAGGGTCCGGGCGTGGCCCTGGCGGATCCGGCCCAGTACCCGCGGCTGGAGCGCTACGTGAAGGACATTGTCGGCAGCTTTGCCGGCGACAGGCGCTACTGGCATGGGATGTGTGGAATGAGCCGGACAACCCCGGCGGCGGTGATTACGACGCCCGCGAACCGAAGAACAAGATCGCGCTGGTCGCCAGCTGTTGCCGCAGGTCTATAGCGTGGGCACGCAGCGCCAAGCCTTCGCAGCCGCTGACCAGCGGAGTCTGGCATGACGATGACTGGTCGGACCTGGCCGGGCTCAACGCCGTCGAGCGCACCCAGCTCGACGGAGTCCGACATCATCACCTTTCATTCCTACGACTGGCCCGAAGTCTTTGCGAAGCGGGTGCAGCAGCTGATCGGTTATGGCCGTCCATTGATCTGCACCGAATACATGGCGCGCAGTGCGGGCTCGACCATCGATGACACCCTGCCGTTGGCCAAGAAACTGGACGTCGGCATGATCAACTGGGGCTTCGTCGAAGGGCGCACCCAGACCACGTTGCCGTGGAATTCTGGCAGCGTCCCTACACCCTGCAGCCGCCCGTCGTCTGGTTCCACGATTTGCTCCGTGCCGACGGCACGCCGTATCGCCAGCGCGAGGCCGACATCATCCGCGATCTCGCCCGGGCGCCACGCGGCGTCGTGCCCGAGCAGGCGTTGATGCCACCGGTGGGCGCCGCCATGAAAACCCGGAACCCATGAAACGCCTCGGCGCCCGCGGTGGACAACGGACCGTCGCCGGCGTCCACCTGATGCCATTGCCCGAAGCCGGCGTCGCCGGCAAAAAACCATCCTCTGAGGGGAGGCCCACTCGATGAATCGCACACACATTTCACTGACGCTGCTGGCAACCATGATCGCCATCGCGCTGAATCCCGCTGTCGCCGCCGATACGTCGGCCGACGCGTCACCCGCCGGCAAGACCGCACCCACCGCGCAAACGGATGCCCGGACCGGCACCGACCAGGACACGCAGGCCACCGGGAAACCGAAGGCCAGAACGGATACGTCCAAGGACGTCACCAATCTTTCGGGCGTGGTGGTCAGCCCGCTGCGTGGAAGCCTGCAAAGCGCGCAGTCGATCAAGCGCGATTCGCGGATGGTGGTCGACTCGATCGTTGCCGAAGACATCGGCAAGCTGCCCGACAACAGCGTCGCCGACGCGCTGCAACGCATCACCGGCGTGCAGGTGGCACAGGGTTTCCAGGGCGAGACGAGTTCGGTGGTGATACGCGGCCTGCCCAACGTGATCACCACGCTGAACGGTCGCGAGATGGACAGCGGCGTAGGCCGCGCATTTGCCTTCCAGAACCTGCCGGCGACGGCGGTGAAGACGATCAAGGTCTACAAATCCAGCGAGGCCAGCCTGCCCGATGGCGGCATCGCCGGCGTGGTCGACATGCAGCTTTACCGCCCCTTCGATTTCGATGGCGCCAAGCTGGCCGCCACCTATACACAGACGCACAGCAAGTACGGCGGCCATTACGATCCGAACGTCAGCGTGCTGATGAGTGATCGCTGGAAAACCGACCATGGCGAGTTCGGTGCGTTGGTCAACGCGTCGTTCATGACGCAGCACTATCAGTACAACGCAGTGTGGGGCGATGTGCCGGTGATGGCGAAGGACGCCAATGGCGATCCGTTGCGTACCGCCGACGGCAACCTTGTGGCGATACCCAATGCGCTGGGCGCGGATTACAACATCGGCTACCGGAAGCGCCCCGAGCTCAACTTCGCGTTGGAATGGAAGCCGAACGAGAACACCGAAATCTATGCCGAAGGCCTGTACGACTGGGTGTCGGACGAGTACAGCCAGCCGTTCTATTTCACCGGGGCCGGCAACTCCGGCGTGCCGGCCAGCAACCTCAACATCACCGATCATTGCTACCCCAACCAGTTGACGGGTTCGCCCTATCAGGGACAAGCCATCTGTGATGCGAACGGAGGCAGCTGGAACGGCGACATCTACACCGCCACCAGCACCCAGGCGCATACGCAGCGCGGTCACGACCGGCAGCATGCGATCGGGGTGAAGTGGCACGGTGATCGTCTGCAGCTGTCCTCGGACCTGTCCTATAACCAGTCGTCGTTCAACGACAACACGTTCATCATCGATACCTTCCTCAAGGGGCCGATCAACGTGAGCTGGGGTGGCGTGTCGGACAACCACCAGAACTGGGCACTGGGCGGCAACCCGCAGCTTGACCCCAACAATTATTACCTCAACGGCCTGTTCCAGACCTGGCACACCGAGCGCGGCAAGCAGTACGCATGGCGCGGCGACGGCACGTTCAACTTCGACGGCGACTTCTTCCAGTACCTCGACTTCGGCCTGCGCTATTCCGACCACAAGGCCGAATACGTGGGCAGCGTGGAGATTTCCACGCCGCCACCGGGCGGCGCCGGCACCGGCAACATCGCCGCCAATCCGAACCCGGCGAACCAGGTTTCCGCGGTGTTGCCGGGAAGCTTCTTCTGCAGCATGCCAACCACGTCGGCGATACCGACGACCTGGCTCACCGGCTGCTACAACTACCTCACCTCGCATGCCGATGCATTGCGGAATTTCTACGGCCTGCCGTCCGGCCGGGCCGCGGAGAATCCCGGCCGGTTCTTCAATATCGATGAAAAGTCGATGGCCGGTTACGCGCAGCTCGGCTACGGCAACGAACTGTTCGGCATGCCGTTCGATGGCCTGGTCGGTTTCCGCATGGAGCGGATCAAGCGTGGTCTGGACGCCTATTCATTCGATGCGTCGACCAGCATCTATTCGCCGTTGTCGGTATCGACCAGTGAGCCGGTCTACCTGCCCAACCTCAGTTTCAACCTGCACCTGACCGACGCCCTGCAACTGCGCCTGGTGGGCGCGAAGACCGTGACCTACCCGGGTTTTGGCCAGCTCAACCCGTCGCTGTCGCTGAATCCGGGCACGATCAACCGCGATGGCGTGGCGTCCAGCGGCAACCCCAACCTGAGTCCGATCAAGTCGAACAACTATGACGCCTCGCTGGAATGGTATTTCGCGCCGGCCGGCTATGTCAGCGGCGGTGTGTTCTATCGCGACATCGACGGCTACATCCAGAACTACGTGACCGACGTGACCATCAATGGCGGGGCCTATCATCTCTCGTCACCGCAAAGCTCCGGCAGCGGTCACCTGGATGGTGCCGAAGTGGCTTATCAGCAGTTCTTCGATTTCCTGCCGGGCGCACTCAGCGGTTTGGGCCTGCAGCTCAATTACACCTATATCGAGGGGTCCACGCGATCGCCACAGTTCATCGGCGGCCCGTCGGTGGTGTCGCCCCTGCAGAACGTGTCGAAGAACAACTACAACGCGGTGCTGATGTACGAGAAGTACGGTGTCTCGGCGCGACTGGCCTACAACTATCGCAGCCGCTTCATCGACGGGTTCAACCAGCCGAACGTGGCCGGCGTCTACGACGAGGTCAAGCCGGCCAACCAGCTCGATTTCTCGCTGGGCTACGACATCAACCCGAACGCCACGGTGGTCCTGACAGCCACGAATCTGCTGGGCGAGGATCTGCATCAGTTCTGGGGCGACGGCAATACGCGGCCACGTGATATCCGCTATCAGGATCGAACCGTCGGCCTGGGCATCCGGCTCAAGCTCTGACCGCCGGGCATGAGAGGGACATGCGAGCAGCAGGGACGGCGCGGGTTGCCGTTGCTGCTGACCTTGGGTCTTGTCTGTGCCGCCGGGCCGGTATGGGCGGCACCGACACGTCACTGGGTCGGTGCGTGGGGCGAAGCGATGATCCGTTCGCCGGTGCCGGCCAGCGCGCTGCTGAGCCAGAAGCAGGAAGCTGCGCCGCTGTCTGACGAAACCTTGCGGCAGATGGTGAATGTCGGGGTGGGCGGGCAACGGGTGCGAGTCCACCTTTCCAATGTCTTTGGTCAACGCCCGCTGGTGTTGTCCGCGGCCAGCGTGGGTTTGCAGTCTGCTGCCGGCGGCGGTGAGTTGACGGCGTCGAGCCTGCATGCGCTGCGTTTCGACGGTGCCACGACGGTGACGATTTCGGCGGGCAGCTCCCGCAACAGTGACCCGGTGACCTTGCCGGTCAAGGCGGGGGATACGCTGGGCATCAGTCTCTACATCGCGCAACCGACGGCGCCATCCACCTGGCATCCGGATACGCGTCGAGTCGGGTTTGTTTCCGTCAAGGGAAACCACACGGCCTCGGCCACGATGGCGGTTGCCCGCACGATCGGCGACGGCTACTGGCTGTCCGGTGTGGATGTCGAAACCGGCGAGCCGACCGCGGTCATCGTGGCGCTGGGCGATTCGATCACCAACGGCTATCAGCCCAGCATCGACGGGAAGGCGCGTTATCCGGAGTTGCTGGCGCGTCGCCTGCGCCAGGCGGACACGGGCGCCTGCCGTCATGCCGTGCTGAATGCCGGTATCGACGGCAACCAGGTCAGCGCTTTCGACGGCACCTACGGGCTGGGCGAGAGCATGGTCGATCGCCTCGATCGCGACGTGCTTTCCCGTCATGGCGCGAACGTTCTGCTGCTGCTCGGCGGCATCAACGACATCGGCGAACCGACCATGGTGGCGCGCAAGTCCGGCCGCACGATCGATGCTGCGGCAACCGCCGCACATGTCATCGACGGCTTGCGCCGGATCACGGTGGCGGCCCATGCCGCCGGCCTGCGCGTGTATGGCGCGACGATCACACCGTTTGAAGGCACCCGGGACGCGTATTCGTTGCAGGGCGAACAGGCGCGCGAGCGGATCAACGACTGGATTCGTCATGGCAACGCCTACGATGCGGTCGTCGATTTCGACCGGGTCCTGCGCGATCCATCGCATCCGCGGCAAATGCGTCCCGGGCTGGACAGCGGCGATCATCTCCATCCCGACGATCGGGGTTATCAAGCCATGGCATCGGCGATACCGCTGCGCCTGTTTGCCTGCTCTGACGAAGATCACCGGTGCGGCGGCGGATGTCCGCCGGGCGACACTCAACAGAAACGCCGACAGGAAAGGCCATGAATCGAATCATCAGCATTTCATTCGTCACGGCGCTGGGTTGGGCGCTCGCCTTGCCGAGTCCGGTCCATGCACAGGCCGGGGCAAACGTGGCGGTCCAGCGGCTGGCCGATGGCAGCGGCTATGTATCGGTCGTCCGGCTGGCACACCAGGCCGATGCGAAGGACAACGGCCACCTGCTGATGGTGTTCGAGCAGGACGGGATGAAAGGGATTCCGTTGTATGCCAGCAACGATGACGGCGACCACTGGACGTTCCAATCCGATGTCACCGATCAGGTACACGCCGGTGACAAGCGCTGGCAGTTGCGCTGGCAACCCAATATCAGCGAAGTGCCGCGCGCCAGCGGCAAGCTCGCCGCCGGCACGCTGCTGCTGGCGGCGAATGCCACGGGCAACGACGCGCGCGGCCGCGTGGTCACCGAGGACCTGCAACTGTACGCGTCCACCGATGGCGGCCGCAGCTGGCGATACCTCAGTTCGATCGTCACCGGTGGCGGCCGGCCGGAGGACAAGGACAACAAGGGCGTGTGGGAGCCGGACATCCACGTCCTGGACGACGGCCGCATGGTGGCCTACTACTCCAGCGAGCAGCACAAGGCGGCCGGTTACAACCAGCTGCTGGCGCACAAGGTTTCGGCCGATGGCGGTCGGCACTGGGGCAAGGAGACGTTCGACGTCGCGATTCCGGGCGGTGTGCAGCGCCCCGGGATGGCTACCGTGGCGCGATTGCCCGATGGTCGCTATGCGATGACCTACGAGAACATCGACGGACCACGCAACGGTCAGGTTTTCATCAAGTACAGCCGCGACGGTCTGGACTGGGGCGATCCGGCCGATCACGGCGCGCCGGTGATGACGGCATCGGGCGCCTTTCCCTCGGCCTGCCCGGTGGTGCGCTGGTTTCCGCTGGGCGGCCCGGAAGGCGTGATCGTGGTGTCGTCCGAACGCGCCGGCGGCGGTGGCGACGAAGGTGGCCACGCGCTCTACTGGAACACCGCTTCGGGCCGTGGCCCCTGGTGGCAGGTGCCGGCGCCGGTACGCAAGCTCACTGGCAATATCCACGCCGGCTGGACCCAGGCCTTGCTGTTGCGTCGCGATGGAAGGTTGCTGCACGCCACCTCGTCCTCACGCGCCGAGGCGCCGGAAGACGTGGCGCAAAACCGGATCCTGTTCGCCTCGGCACGGTTGGACTTCGGTCGCTATGAAGCCGAAGATGCCGCGCTGCGTTCGGCCGTGATCATCGCGGACGACAAGATGTCCAACGGCTACAGAACACGCGTCGCCGGTGGCGCGGACGGACGCCTGCGTTTTGAAATTCATGTGCCGACGCGGGGAACGCGCAAGCTGCGCGTGCGCTTCGCGGATCTCGGCCTGCCCGCGCAGCCGGTCATCAGCGTCAACGGTGCCCCATTGGGGCCAGTGCATGTCGAGGCCGATCACCAGGGTTGGTACTTCGCGGACATCCAGGCGCGCTTGCTGGCTGGCTTCAACGTGATCGACGTGGCGGGTGGCACGCACGCCATGGACGTCGATTATCTGCAATTGGGCGATGCCAGCAGTTCCACGTCGGCAAAATGAACTTGGACCGAAAGTTGAAACAGGACACCCGCAGCGAAACTGGCCGATAGCTGCCGCCTGTTCGACAATGCGTGCATGTCGAGCCGGAAGCCATCCCGATGTGCCTGATTGCGTTTGCCTGGAATGCCCACCCACGCTGGCGGCTGCTGCTGGCCGGCAACCGCGACGAATTCCACGCACGTCCCAGCGCAGCGCTGGCGCGCTGGGACGATGCGCCGATCATCGGCGGTCGCGACCTGGAGGCGGGCGGCACCTGGCTCGGCGTGACCGCCGCCGGGCGCTGTTGCGTGGTGACCAACGTGCGCGATCCGCGCGACCCGCAGCGGGGTGCGTCGCGTGGCCTGCTCGCCACCGACTACCTCACCGGCGACGCGGATGCCGCCACGCATGCGCGGCAACTGCTGGGGAAGGCCGCGGACTATCGGCCGTTCAACCTGCTCACCTTCGACGCGCACGACGCGTTCTACCTGGGCAACCGCCCCGAGCCGCGCGCGCAGGCGGCGGAGCCCGGCGTGCACGGCTTGTCGAATGCCGACTTCAATACGCCGTGGCCGAAGACGCGTGCGTTGATGCAGCGCCTGCAGCAGTGGATCGACGAGGGCGGCGACATCGAATTTTCACCGCTGTTCGACGCGCTCGCCGACGAACAGGTGGCCGATGACGCGCAGTTGCCGGATACCGGCATCGGGCTGGAACGCGAGCGCTGGCTGTCGTCCGCCTTCATCCGCGGCGGCGACTACGGCACCCGCGCCAGTACGGTGGTGGCGATCGATCGCCAAGGCGGCGGCGTGATCGCGGAGCGCCGGTTCGGTCCGCACGGCCGATACCTGGGCGAAGGCATGTTGCGCATCGTGTAGCTCGCGCCCGCCGCCTACGCGAGATCGCGGCCATCTCGCCTGTCCGTGTGCGCGCTTGCAGCGCTAGCGTGTCGAACATGTCCATGGACGGGAGAGACTCATGCGCAAGAGCCTGCTGCTGCCGCTTGCGGCGATCACGGTCTTCACAAGCCACTTGGTGCTGGCGGCGGATTGCCCGGGCTGGTCACCGGCACGGGCAATGCAGGAGCTGCTGGCACTGCACGACCGGCTTGACGGCTGGAACCACGCCTACCGGGTGACCGGGCAATCGCCGGTCGACGACGCGGTGTACGACCAGGCCTTGCAGCAGTTCACGCGTTGGCGGCGCTGCTTTCCGGCGCAGGCACCGGCACCGCTGGCGCATCTGGCTGATGCCGGTGGCGAAGCGCGTTCGCCGGTGGCGCAAACCGGACTGGCCAAGTTGCCCGACGCCGCGGCGCTCGCTGCGTGGATGGAGGCACGCGATGACCGTGATCTGTGGGTGCAACCGAAGGCCGATGGCGTGGCCGTCACCTTGCTGTATATGGATGGCCAATTGCGGCAGGCGATCAGCCGGGGCGATGGCTTGCATGGCTCGGACTGGACCGACAAGGCGCGGCGCATCGCGTCGATTCCCGCGCGCTTGCCAAATGCCCCGGCGCGAGTGGTGCTGCAAGGCGAGATCTACTGGAAACTTCCCGGCCACGTGCAGGCCGACGACGGCGGAGCCAATGCGCGTTCGACCGTGGCCGGCGCACTGGCACGCGACACGCTGGATGACGACACCGCCGAGCAGATCGGCCTGTTCGTGTGGGATTGGCCCAGCGGCCCGGCCGACATGCCGGCGCGGCTGGCCGGACTGGCGGCAATGGGCTTGCCCGACAGCGTGACCTATACGCATCCGGCGAAAACCCTGGCCGAGGTGCAGCACTGGCGCGACCAGTGGTATCGCCATGCGATGCCGTTCGCTGCCGACGGCACGGTGGTGCGGCAAGGCCATCGGCCACCGGCATCGGGTTGGGCGGCGGCACCGCCGGACTGGGCGGTGGCCTGGAAGTATCCGGCGGCGTCGGCGCTGGCCGAGGTGCGCGCGGTGGATTTCACGGTCGGCCGCAGCGGCCGCATCACGCCGGTGCTGCAACTGGCGCCGGTGCAACTGGACGACCATCGGGTGCAACGGGTCAGCGTGGGTTCGCTCAAACGCTGGCACGAACTCGATATCCGCCCCGGCGACCAGGTCGAACTCGTGCTGGCCGGACTGACCATTCCGCGGCTGCAGTCGGTGGCCTGGCGCGCACAACAACGCGTGCCGGTGGTGGTGCCCGATCCGCACGCCCACGGCCCGCTGAGCTGCTGGCAGGCGACGCCCGGCTGCGAGCAACAGTTCCGTGCACGGCTGGTGTGGCTGGGCGGCAAGCACGGCCTGCAACTGGACGGTCTCGGTGCCGATACGTGGCAGGCCCTGATCGATGCCGGGCTGATCCGTCATCTGCTGGACTGGATGGATCTCACGGCCGACCAGTTGGCGACCGTGCCGGGTTTCGGTGCGGGCCGCGCCGAGGCGCTGGCGCGCAGTTTTGCCGGCGCGCGCGATCGCCCCTTCGCGCGTTGGCTGCAGGCGCTGGGTGTATCGGCCAATGTCGCTGACGGGTTGACCGACTGGACTGCGTCGAGCGCGCGCCGGACAAGCGACTGGCAGGGACGGGCCGGCATCGGCGCGGGTCGAGCGAGCCAGCTGGTCGCGTTCTTTGGTTGCCCTGCGGTGCGGGCCCAGGCCGCACGCCTGCACGCCGCCGGCGTGCAGGGCTTCTGAGCGTGGCTGCAGAGCGCACCTCGGACTCGATCCGGGGGCTACGCCTACGGGTGATGCAGTTGCGCTTCAGCTCTTGAGCTCACCGTCGCGGTAGTACCAACGACCGTCTTCGCGCACGAAGCGGCTGGTCTCGTGCTGGCGTTGCGCGCGACCGCCGCCGAGGCGATAACGCGCGACGAATTCAACGATGGCGTGGTCGTCGTCGACCAGCTGCTGGCGCCGTACTTCAAGCCCAAGCCAGGTCGGCGGCGGCTGCTGTGCGGCCAGCCGCAAGGAGGCCGGGCGAGTCTCGGCGTGCCAGCTGTCCAGCAGGTAGTCCTCTCGCCTGAGCACGTAGGCACTGTAGCGCGAGCGCATCAGTTGCTCGGCCGTGGTGGCGACGGCACCGTCGTGCAGGGGGCCGCAGCATTCGGTGTAACCGGCAGGGTTGCCGCATGGGCAAGGGGTCAGGGTGTCGATCGACTTCATGCCGCCTTTGTACCCGTTTCGGCGCGAGCGTGCAGGTTGTCGTGCGGGTGGCACTCAGTCGCGGACACGTCGCCACACGAGGCAGCGATTGTTGGCGGGCATCGCGATGTCGTCGAGCAGGCGGAAGCCGGCAGCAAGGGCCAGTGCGTCGACGGCTTCGGCGTCGCGGATCGCCATGTGCGCACCGCGTGCCTTGAGCCATTCGTCGAACGTGGCATTGCTGTCGCTGCTGTAGCGACCCTGGTAGTTGAACGGGCCGTAGATGGCCAGGCGGGCATCGTCGGTGGCGATCGCGGGCAGCCGTGCGAACAACTGCCGCACCTCGGGCCAGGCCATGATGTGCAGGGTGTTTGCGCTGAACACCGCGTCGTACGGACCGCTCGGCCAGCTGCCGCCGACGTCGAGTTCCAGCGGCGTCGGAGTATTCGGCAGTGCCGCCTCGTCCAGCCACGCACGGATGCCGGGCAGGTTCTCGGCACGGTCGGAACACTGCCAGCTCAGCTGCGGCAGCGCCTCGGCGAAATGCACCGCATGCTGGCCGGTGCCGCTGCCGATCTCCAGCACGCGCCGGCGGTCGGCGAAGTGCTCGCGCAACACGCCGAGGATCGGTTCACGGTTGCGCTCGCACGCCGGCGAATGCGGCTTGTCCACGAACGGATCCGGCGAAGCTCAGACCGGATGCCCGCGCAGCACGCGTGCGGGCAGCATCAGCAGCGCGCCGAGGAAGGCGAACACCGCGCCCACGGTGATGCCGACCAGCCGGAACGGCAGCAACAGCAACCACACGATCGGATACAGCACCAGCGCCAGCAGCGCGAGCGGCCAGCAGAACACCAGCAACAACAGCCAGAGCAGGAAACCAGCCATGCGTCGTTCCTCGCAAGTGGGGAATGCCGCAAACTCTAGCGCAGATCCGCACGCCTGCGCAGATGACGCACGGCACCCCTGGCGGCTCGGTTCATGTCATCGGATTGACCCCGATCAGCCACAGGTGCAGCCACAGCGCGAACACCGCCCAGACCACCACGCCGATCACCACAGTCAGGATATTGCCGCGCAGCGTACCGGTCGGGTAGACCGTGCCGGCGGCGCGGTCGCGCCGGCGCGAGGCGGCGAACAGCACAATCGCCCAGAGCAGGAACGCACCGAACAGCACCACGTCGTGCAGCATGCCGGTGGCCAGCAGATGGCCGAACGCCCATATCTTCACCGCCAGCACCTGCGGATGGTGCAGCCGTGCCTTGAACACGTTGCGCGGTACGCGCGCCGCGGCGAACAGCACGAACGCGACGAGGGTAAACAGCGCATTGAGATGGCGCAGCCAGAGCGGCGGCACGTACAGCAGCACGGGGTGTTGCCGCGCCAGCCCGAAACCCCAGCAGATCAGCACGAAGCCGGTGATCGCCACCAGCGAGTACAGGATCTTCCAGCGCTTCAGGCCCCATCGCTCGATCTGCCGCGCACGCCAGCCGTCGGCGAAGATGCGCAGCGAATGGAGGCCGAGAAACAGCACGAGACCGAGGATCAGCACAGGCATGGCGGGTACTCTGGTGGCGGCAACGGGTGATCAGAATAGAGACGCGCAGCGCGGGGCAGTAGTGACAATCGTCAGGCGACGGCTTCGACCCGCACGACCAGCGCCAGTGCGCCGGGATGCAGGGTCGGCGCTGCGGCCTCGGGCGACGGCAGCCAGGCGTCGCCTGCTTGCAGCGTGCCCTCGGCGCTGTCGACGGTGCCGCGTGCGCAATACACCAGCACGGTGGCAGAATCGGTCACCTGCGGGCCGGCATTCCGCCATACGTCGATCCCGCCGCGCACGCGGGCGCGGCGAAGCATCAGGTTGAAGTCACGGGTCGGGCCGTCGGCCAGCGCCACCGTCACTTTCGCCTCGCCGGGAAACGCGAAGGGCGCGAACGGCGTGGTCAGCGCGTGCGTCCGGCCATCGTCCAGCGTCATCGTGAAGCCGGCGCCATCGAGCAGCACGATCTGCCGGTCGATGCCGGTGAACGCGGAGAACGGTGCGGCGCTGTCGACCTCGGCGATGCTGACGCGCCAGAGAAAGTCGTCGCTCCCCGCGCCGGACGGCTGGACGGCTATTTCGCGGGTACGGCCGAGGCCGTTTTTCCACGGCTGCGACGGGCACTCGGCCAGGCGGATGATCATGCGGTCCTCTCGATGACGCGCTGGAACGGCGGCAGCGCCTTGAGCATGCCGCTGCCGTAGCGCTTGGTGACCACGCGGCGGTCCAGCAGCACGATGCGGCCGTGGTCGGTCTCGTTGCGGATCAGGCGGCCGCAGTATTGGGTGAGCAGGCGGGTGGCCTCGGGGATGCTGACCTCGATGAACGGGTTGCGCCCGCGCGATTCCAGCCATTCGGCGTAAGTCGCGCCGACCGGATCGGTCGGCACCGCGAACGGCAGCTGGGTGATCACCACGGTTTCGCAGAACTTGCCCGGCAGGTCGAGACCTTCGCCGAACGAGGCCAGGCCGAACAGCGTGCTGCCCTTGCCCGCCTCGATGTCGGCGCAGTGCTCGGCGACCAGCTGCGACTTGCCCAGCGAACCCTGCGCACGCACCTTGCGCACCTGCGCGATCGGCAGCTTCTGCAGCACGCGGTCGAGCTTCACGCGCGAGGTGAACAGCACCAGGTTGCCGGCATCCCAGTCGAGGTTGTCCGCCAGCCATTCGCTGATCTCCTCCGCATGCGCCTCGCGCGCGTCGGGCAGCGTGCGCATCGCCGGCACCTCCAGTCGTGCCTGTGCGGCAAGGTCGAACGGCGAGGGCAGGCTCAAGGTCACGGCATCATCGGGTAGCCCCACGGCGTCGGCGAAGCCGCGGAAGTTGCCGCCGGCGCTGAGCGTGGCCGAGGTCATCACGACGCCGCTGGCGTTGTTCCACAGCACGTTGCGCAGCAGGCCCGCGGCCGAGACCGCCGACGCATGGCAGACCAGTTGCTGGTCCGCGCCCAGGGTGATCCAGCGTGCCATCGGCGGCGCATTCTCCGGATCGTCGCCGGACCACGCACGCCAGCAGGACGCCTGCTTGCCGATGCGCTCCAGCGCGATGCCCAGTTCGCGCGACAACGCCTCCTGCGTCGGTCCGCCGTCAGTCATCTCGACGACCGCGCGGCGTACTGCGGCGAGCCAGCGCTGCACCTCGCCGGTGAGCACGTCGAGCATGCGCGCGAGTTCCACCCACGGTTCCGGCAACTGGCCCAGCGAGCCGCGATACATCGGCTCGGTTTCGCCGGGATCGGGCAACCAGCCGAGGCGGATTTCCTTCTCCAGCTCCTCCAGCGTGTTGCTCAGTTCCTGCAGCTTCTCGTCGCCCTGGTCGAGGCCGAGTTTGCCCAGGCGTTCCTTGTCGGTCAGCGAATACGCCGCGTGCACCTGTCGCCCGAGCCGGCTCAGCTGGCGGACGGTCGCGGTCATGTAGACCTCGGCGGCGCCGCGGTCGATCGCCTTGCCCGGCACGTGGTGGCCTTCGTCGAAGATGTACAACGTCTCGTCCGGCCGCGGCAGGATCACGCCGCCCCAGCCCTGGATGCCCTCGGAGCCGCCTTCGCCCGGCATGGTGAGGTCGGCCAGCACCAGGTCCTGGTTCGCCACGACGATCTCGGCGTCGTCCACCGCACGGCGCGCGGCGAAGAAGGGACAGTTCATGAACTGGCCGCACTTGCGCCCGGTGCAGCCGCCGGCGCTGGTGGTGATCATCGGCCGAAGCAGGTCGCTGACCGGCTCCGGCGCGCTGTCCATGTCGCCGTTCCACTCGTTGTGGTCGAACGCCACGCGCAGCTTCGCCAGCGACTGCTTGTCGCGTGCCTGCGGCGGCTTGCTCCACAGCATGAGATCCGACTCGAACCCGGCCAGGCCCATCTGCGCATCGTGGATGCTGTTGGCCGCCATCAGCAGGTTGCGCGGGCACAGGTAGCGGCCGCGGCCCTTGGCCAGCGCCACCTTGGCCTCGATTCCGTTGAGCTGCAGATAGAGCGGGATATCGCGCTGCACCAGCTGTTCCTGCAGCGCCACGGTGGCGGTGGCGATCAGCAGCTTCTTCTTCTGGAAACGCGCCACCTCGACGCCGGCGATCAGGTAGGCCATCGACTTGCCGGTGCCGGTCGGTGCCTCGATCACCGCCACGCCGCCGGTCTGGCCGAACGCCTTGGCCACCTCGGCGATCATCCGTCCCTGCGATGCGCGCGCACGAAAGCCCGGCAAGCCGTCTTTCAGGCGTGCATAGGCGGCGCGGATGGCGTCTTTGGTGGTATCGGCGAGCATGCTGGGGAGTCGCAAGGCGGCCGTTGATTCTAGCGGGACGGGACGATGAGCGCCCCGCGCTCAAGATTGCCCGGGTTGCGCCGATTCCCTTGCATGGAGACTGATCCGGCGCATTCGCCAGTGCACCGTGGACTTCATGGCAATCTGTGATAGATGTTTCACGCTTTCACGCTGGACCGCCTTGTGATGAGCCAAAGCCTCGCTTTCGACGCGATGCCGCACAGTGAGGCGGCCCGACTGGCGTGGCTGGCACGGATGATCGAGACAACCACGCCGGACGATGTGGGCGGGATGATTGTCGAGTTCGCGCGAACCCTTCCCGGATGCGGTGGCGCCACGCTGTTGCGGCCTGGCGACGATGGGCGGCTGCAGACGATGGCAGGTGCATCGCCGTTGGCCGAAGAAGCGGCGCTTGCCGCCGTCGCCTTGCAAGCCGCGGACGGTATGGGCTATTCGGTCGACCGCCGTCAGGTCGCCTTGCGGCTGCTGCAGCCCGAGCGTGTGGTGCTGCTGTTGAGCATGGGCGCCGATGCATCGCCAAGCCGCCTCGATCTGCTCGAACCATGCCTGCAACTGGCGGCCCATCATCTGCGCCATGCCCTGCGGCTGTCCGACCTGCGCGACTCGCACACCCAGTTGGAGCGCTCGGAAAACCTGCAGCGTGCACTGTTCGCCATTTCCGACCTGGCCGGCTCCGAACGGGACATGCCGGAGCTTCTGCGCGGCATCCATGCAATTGTCAGCACGCTGATGTACGCCGAGAACTTCTTCATCGTGCGCTACGACGCCGAGCGCGCCGCGATTCGCTTCCTGTACTACGCCGACGTGGTCGATCCGGAGGCACCGGATACCGCACTGGAGATTCCGCTGGAGACGCTGCGGAACACGCTGACCTGGTATCTGATCGTCCAGGGCAAGGCCTTGATGGGTACCAACAGCCAACTGCGGCGGCGAGTCGACGGGCCGTTGATGCTGACTCGGACCGGAAAGTTTCGACTGGCTGGGCGTGCCGATGCTGCGCAATGGCCAGGTGCACGGCGCACTGGTGGTGCAGACCTACGACCCGGACGTCGTCTTCACGCTGGAGGATCGCACCCTGCTGGAGTTTGTCGGCAGCCACATCCTCACCGCGCTGGAGCGCAAGCAGACCAAGGACGAGCTGGAGCAGCGCGTGCGCCTGCGCACGCAAGAGCTTGCCGAAGCCAACCTCGGCCTGCAGCAGGAAGTGCTGGAACGCCAGCGCGCGGAGCAGCTGCAGGCGGCATTGTTCCACCTGGCCCAACTGGCCACCGCCGACATCGACGAGGACGAGTTCTACGTGCGCGTGCACACCGTGGTGGGCGAACTGCTCACGGCGGAAAACTTCTTCATTGCGCTGCTCTCCAGCGATCGCGAGTTGCTGGATTTTCCCTACTACGTGGACGCCGGGGTCCGACGCACCGCCCGCCGCGCGCTCGGCGCCGGCCTCAGCGAATACGTGCTGCGCCGCGGCCAGTCGCTGATGTGCACCGAAGACGAGGTGAAGGCACTGGCCGACCGCGGCGAAATCGCGATCGATCGCATTGGCCGGCCGGCGAACTGCTGGCTCGGTGTCCCGCTGTTCGTCGGCGACGAGGTCATCGGCCTGGTGGTGGTGCAGAGCTATACCGAGGCGGTGTCGTACAACGCGGCCGATCAGGAGCTGCTGAGCTTCGCCGCCCTGCAGATCGCCAACAGCATCTACCGGCGCCGTTCCGCGGCGTCGCTGCACAAGGCCAACGCGCAACTGGAGCAGCGCGTGGAGGAGCGCACCGGGGAACTGCGCCAGCAGATCGCCCGCCGCGAAGAGATCCAGCAGCAGCTCAAGCACCAGGTCATGCACGATCCGCTCACCGGCCTGCCCAATCGCGGCTATCTGCGCGATCGGCTCGATCGCGTGCTGGCGCTGATCGAGCGCCAGCCGAACCGACGTTGTGCATTGCTGTACCTGGACGTCGACCGTTTCAAGATGATCAACGACAGCCTGGGCCATCTTGCCGGCGACGAGTTCCTGAAAGCGATCGCCAGGCGCCTGCAGCAATGCGTGCGCGAACCGGACGTGGTCGCGCGGCTGTCCGGCGACGAGTTCGCGATTCTGCTGGAAGACGTGGAAGTTCCCGCCGCTGCCACCAATGTGGCCCGCCGCGTGATGAGGACACTGGGCATGCCGCTGCAGATCGCCGGCAAGGAGCTGGAGCCTTCCGTCAGCATGGGTATCGCCTGCGGCGACGCCAGCTATCACAGCGCCGACGAACTGCTGCGCGACGCCGACATCGCGCTGTATCGCGCCAAGGAACTGGGGCGCAAGCGCTTTGCCGTCTTCGACGAGACGCTGGCCAAGAACATGGTCGATGTGCTGACGCTCGAAAGCGAGTTGCGCCAGGCGCTGCAGCAAGGCCAGTTCGAACCCTATTTCCAGCCGGTCACCCGGCTCGGCGATGGCCGGGTGGTGGGCTACGAGGCACTGATACGCTGGAACCATCCGCAACGCGGCGTGATTCGGCCCGGCGAGTTCGTCAGGGTGGCGCAGGATAGCGGCCACATCGAGACGATCGACTGGCGCCTGTTCGAGCTGGCCTGCGAGCGGATATCGCAATTGCCGGACGAGAACCTTTTCCTCGCCCTCAACGTTTCGGCCTTGCATCTGCGCCACGCCAGCTTCGACCGCAGCCTGCTGGAGCTGCTCCAACGCACCGGGCTGTCGCCGACCCGGCTGGTGGTGGAGGTCACCGAAGGCTCGCTGCTGGACGACCCCGAGCGCGTGCGTGCCACGCTCGAGCGCCTGCGCACGGTGGGCGTCGGCGCCGCGCTCGACGATTTCGGCACCGGCTATTCGTCGCTCAGCTACCTCCACTCGCTGCCGCTGCGCATCCTCAAGATCGACCGCGCTTTCGTGGATGAGCTGGACAAGTCCGGCAACACCACCAGCACCACCGTGGTCGCGGCGATCCTGGCGCTGGCGCGTGCGCTCGACATTCAGGTGATCGCCGAGGGCATCGAAACCGACGCCCAGCGCGAGGCGCTGATGGCGATGGGCTGCGAGCTGGGGCAAGGCTATCTGCTCGGCCGCCCCGCACCGATCGAACACTGGATCGCCGCGCAGACCGGCGCTGCCCCCGGCTTGCGCGCGAATCTGTCCGCTACGCTGACGCGCTGAGCTGCCGCAGCGCCTGCTCGAACGCCTCCGGCGGCTGTCCACCGGAGATCAGGTGCCTGCCGTTGATGATGGTGGCCGGCACCGACTGGATGCCGTGCTCCTGATAGAACCGCTCCTGCGCGCGCACATCGTCGGCATGGGCGTCGCTGGCCAGCACCTGCCGCGCACCCTCGGTGTCCAGGCCGCATTCCTCGGCCAGTCGCAGCAGCACGTCATGCGCGCTGACGTCTTCGCCATCGCTGAAATAAGCCCGGAACAAGGCCAGCTTCAGCGGCACGTGGCGACCCTCCAGTTCGGCCCAGTGCAGCAGCCGGTGTGCGTCGAACGTGTTGTAGACGCGGCTGTGCTCATCCATGCGGAAATCGAAACCCAGTTGCTCGCCACGACTGCGGATGGTCTCGCGGGTCGCCTCGACCTGCGCGATGTTGCTGCCGTACTTGCGCATCAGATGCTCGTTCGCGTTCTCGCCCTGCGCCGGCAACTGCGGGTTCAGCTCGAACGGCTGGAAATGGATCTCCACCGCAACCTCATCGCGAAGCTTGTGCAGCGCACGCCGCAAGGCGCTCAGGCCGATCGCGCACCAGGGACAGGAGACATCGGAGACGAAGTCGATACGAAGAGCTGCGGATGTAGCCATGATGAGCCTGCGAGTGCGGGGAAACAGCGAAGATGTTGGGGTGAGGCCGGCCCTGTTCAAGCCGATGGCCCGAGGTGGGCAGGCCGGCGGAATTCGGCTCTTTGTGTTGCAACCCGCGGATCGGGTCAGCGCTCTCCGGGCGACGCCGTCGAGCGGCGATCCGGCTCGCCGGCCAGCCGCTTGACGGCGGCCGTCATGCCCATTGCCACGCTGTCGAACAGTGCCGCGGGAAAATCGTCCGGCAGGCGCTTTGCCAACGCGTCGAGTGCATGCGGGGTGCGCTCGATGATCGCTTCGATGATCGCCGGGATGCGGTCGCCCAGACCCAGGCTTTCGGCCATGCCGACCCAATGCCATCGGTGAATGTCGTGGATCAGGTAGTGGCGGTTTCCGCCTTCCACCGCCATGGCCAGACGCGCCTTGCGCGGGTCCATCCGGTTCGCGCCGCGGCCCTGGATCGGCCAGGTGGACAGGATGTCGTACAGCGGCGTGCGCCGGTAACGCCCGCCCGGCAGCAGGGTGAGGCTGAAGTTCCTGGCGTGGCCGTCGGTGGCACCCATGATCCAGAACAGCAACTGCGCCTTGAATCTACGATTCCCGCGTCACGATATCCCGCGCCACCGCCTCGGCCACCTTGATGCCGTCCACTGCTGCCGACAGGATGCCGCCGGCGTAGCCCGCGCCTTCACCGGCGGGGTAGAGGCCGCGGGTGTTGAGGCTTTGCAGGCTGTCGTCGCGCTTGATGCGGACGGGCGAGGAGGTGCGTGTCTCGACGCCGGTGAGGATGGCGTCGTGCATGGCGTAGCCGCGGATCTGCCGCTCGAACGCGGGCAGCGCTTCGCGGATCGCGGCGATGGCGTAGTCGGGCAGGGCGCTGTCGAGGCTGCCCAGGGTGACGCCGGGCTTGTACGAAGGTTGCACGTCGCCGAAGTCGCGCGAGGGGCGGCCGGCCAGGAAATCGCCGACCAGTTGCGCGGGGGCGCTGTAGTTTTTGCCGCCCAGCACGTAGGCGTGGCTTTCCAGTGCACGCTGCAACGCGATGCCGGCGAGCGGGCTGCCACTCGGATCGAACGGCGCGAAGTCGCTCGGATCGATGCCCACCACCACCGCCGCGTTCGCGTTGCGCTCGTTGCGCGAGTACTGGCTCATGCCGTTGGTGACCACGCGTCCGGGCTCGCTGGCAGCCGCCACCACGGTACCGCCGGGGCACATGCAGAAGCTGTAGACCGAGCGCCCGCGACCACCCTGTTTCCCTTGCCGTGATGCACCAGCTTGTAGTCGGCCGCGCCGAGCATCGGATGGCCGGCCTGGGGGCCGAAGCGGGCGCGGTCGATCACCGACTGCGGATGCTCGATGCGGAAGCCGATCGAGAACGGCTTGGCTTCCAGATATACGCCGCGCGCATGCAGCATTTCGAAGGTGTCGCGCGCACTGTGGCCGAGCGCCAGCACCACGTGATCGGAACGCAGCTGTTCGCCACCGGCCAGGGTGACGCCACGGATCTGCTGCCGGCCATCCGCGTCCGGTTCCAGCAGCAAGTCGTCCACGCGCTGGCTGAAACGGATCTCGCCGCCCAGCGATTCGATCGTGGCGCGCATGTTCTCCACCATCGCGACCAGTCGGAACGTGCCGATGTGCGGCTTGCTGACGTAGAGGATCTCCTCCGGCGCGCCGGCCTTGACGAATTCGGTCAGCACCTTGCGGCCATGGTGCAGCGGGTCCCGGATCTGGCTGTGCAGCTTGCCGTCGGAAAACGTGCCGGCGCCGCCCTCGCCGAACTGCACGTTCGATTCGGGGTGCAGCTCGCGCTTGCGCCACAGATCCCAGGTATCCTTGGTGCGCTCGCGCACTTCCTTGCCGCGGTCCAGGATGATCGGGCGAAAACCCATCTGCGCCAGGATCAGTCCGGCGAACAGCCCGCAGGGGCCGAAGCCGATCACCAGCGGGCGGTGTGCCATGCGTGTCGGCGCGCGCGCCACAAAGCGATAGGTGGTGTCGGGCGTGGGCTGGATGTGCGGATCGTCGGCGAAGCGCTGCAGCAGTTGGGCTTCGTGCGGGGTGTCGACATCCAGCGCGTAGATCAACGCGATCGCACCGCGCTTGCGCGCGTCATGGCTGCGCCTGGCGACGGTGTAACCGGTCAGCGCGCCGGCACCAAGGCCCAGGCGCTGGAGGATCGCATCGGCGAGTGCGGCCTCGGTGTGGTCAAGCGGCAGCTTGATGTCGGTCAGGCGCAACATGCGGGATCCGGGATTCCATCGACGTCGGGGGTGTCGAGGCACACTGCTGCGGTGCCAAGCCGATCATTGTCGATGCGATCGCGCGGCGGAACAAGGCAATCAGGACGGCATGTCGCCCGATGCGGCGGAGTTCCGGCAGGTGTCGAACGCCTGGCAGCTGACGCGGCGGGTCAGCTCAGGCGGCGAGCAGGGTCAGAAACTGCTCTCCCGTCGCTTGCGGGTGCAGCAGGATGAAGCGGGTGCGGGCGGCGTCCGAGTGCTTGCGCGCGGCGGCGATGCACAGCTGGCCGTCCTCGCTGATCACTGCCAGCGGCGCGCTGCGGTGGCCGTCCCAGCGACGGCGGCAAACCAGTCCATGCTGCGGTCCGCCGGCGATGATGCATTCGATGATGGGTGTCATGGGATTCACTCGAAAGGTTGGGGGTACCGTGGGGTCGAGTGTGATCCAGCAGGACGCGGGCCAACAAAATCGGGCAAAAGTGCTCTACGTCACAGTTTCGGGAATGCGTGTGCGCGGGCTTTGCGCCGCAGCGCCCATTTCGGCGAATCGGGTCACTGGCGACGGCCGACGTCACCGCCGCCAGTGCGGCACGACTCAGGCAGCGCCGATGAAATCGCTCTTGCCGATCGTGGTGCCCGCTTCGCGCAGAATGTTGTAGGCGGTGGTGCAGTGGAAGAACAGGTTCGGGATGAGGAAGTGCAGCAGGTAGCTCTGGCCGTCGAACGTCATTTCGCCGCTGCGCATCTTGAGCACGATGGTGCGGGCCTCGCTGCCGTCGATCTGTTCGGCCGTGAAGCTCTTGATGTACTCGACCGAGCGTTCGATGCGGCTGTAGGCCTGCTCCAGCGTGGTCTCGTTGTCCTCGAACGCTCTGCGGCTCCACGCCGGCCAGCCGGGCGGTACCGCGGGTGGCCATGTCGCAGGCGATCTGGATCTGCTTGATCAGCGGCAACATGTCGGGGATCAGCCGGGTCTGCAGCAGGACTTCGTCGGTGACGTTCTTCGCCTTCGCGTGTTCCTCGCCCTTCTTCAGCACGTGGACGAGATTGCCGAGCGCGCGGACGAAGACGGGAACGGCGGCCTGATGCATGGACAGTGTCATGGGGATTGCTCCGGTGGGATGTGAGGAATCGGTTCGGCGGAAAGCTCGTCGAAGGCCAACGGCGCCTCGGCGGGCGTGTGGCGCATGACGCGTACGGCGATCAGCGCGGCGGCGAACAGCAGCAGCGCAGCCAGCACGAACGCGGCGCCGGGCAAGTGCTGCACCGGCGCGTGGTCGCTGATGAACAGCGCGAAGATGTTGGCGAACAGAGCCGGTCCGAAGATGCCGGCGAGGCTGGCCAGGCTGGTCAGCGCGCCCTGCAGGCGACCCTGTTCATGCGGATCGACCTGGTGCGTCATCATCGCCTGCGCCGGTGGTCCGGCCAGGCCGCCGAGGCTGAGGAACGGAATGCCGAGCAGGAACAGCCACGACAGCGAGGCGAAGCCGAAGAACACGTAACCGACGATGCACAGGACGAGTCCGGCCAGGATCATCCGCCGCTCGCCCAGCTTGGGCATCAGCCGCCGCACCAGCACCGCCTGCACCAGGCCGCTGCACAGGCCGACCAGTCCCAGCGTGTAGCCGACGGCCTGCGGGCCCCAGCCGTAGCGGTAGTCGGTGTACAGCACGTAGGTGGAATTGAGCGAGAACTGCGCCAGGTTGATCAGGAAAAACACTGCGGCCAGCCCGAACACTTGCGGATAGCGGCGCAGCAATACCACCGCGCCGAGGGGATTGGCATGGCGCCAATCGAAGCGCCCGCTGCGCTTCTCCTTCGGCAACGACTCGGGCAGCACGAACCAGCCGTAGCAGAAATTGACCAGCGACAAGCCGGCCGCAACCCAGAACGGCAGCCGGATATGCAGGTGACCCAGGAAGCCGCCCAGCGCCGGGCCGACGATGAAGCCGATGCCGAACGCAGCGCCCAGCGTGCCGAACGCCGCGGCGCGTTTCTCCTTCGGCACGATGTCGGCGATATACGCGTTGGCGGTGGAGAAACTCGCCGCGCAGATACCCGACACGGCGCGGCCGACGAACAGCAGCCACAGCATCGGCGCCAGCGCCATCACGATGAAGTCGATGCCGAGGCCGAGACTCGATATCAGGATCACCGTGCGCCGACCGAAGCGGTCCGACAGCGCGCCCTGCACCGGCGAGAACACGAATTGCATCAGCATGAACAACGCGCCGAACGTGCCCGACCATACGGCTGCCTTGGAGATGCTGCCGCCGATCAATTCCACGATCAGATGAGGCAGCACCGGAATGATGATGCCGAACGCGAGCATGTCGAGCATCACGGTGACGAAGATGAAGACAAGCGCGGCGCGGCGAGCCTGCGGAACGGAAGACGGTGGCTGATTCATGGATGTGACGCGGCGAGGAGAGCTGCACGATAGCGGAACGGCGCTGGCGAGGCATCTGTCGCGTGAAGCGCAAACGTGATGGTCGCGGCGTGCGCCAGGGCGGCTCGGCTCGCGTCGTGGCGCGATACCATGGGCCATCCCCTCGTCAAGGAATTGCCATGGTTCGACGTCTGCTTCCCGTGTGCCTGCTGCTGGCCTTGGCCGGCTGCTCCTCCAGTCACGAGCCGGCGTCGATCGCGCCCGAGTCGAAAGAGGAGCTGGCGCCGGCACCGGCCAATGCCGCCCCCGCCGTGGCCGCCAGTGCCGCCAGGGCCGCGGTGCAGCAGCATCTGGCCGACTACGCCACGGTGAAACTCACCGCCGACCTGTCGACCTTCGATGCGAAGCAAAAGCAGATGATCGCCCTGCTGGTCGAGGCGGCCGACAGCATGAATGCGCTGTACTGGCAGCAGGCGTGGGGCGACAAGGCCGCCTTGTTGCAGAAAATCAGCGATCCGGCCACGCGGCAGTTCGCCGAAATCAACTACGGCCCGTGGGATCGGCTCGACAACGACCGGCCATTCGTCGACGGCATCGGCGCACGCCCACCCGGCGCGCAGTTCTACCCGGCCGACATGAGCAAGGCCGAGTTCGAGCAGTCCACGCTGAAGGACAAGACCGCGCTGTACACCCTGCTGCGTCGCGACGCGCAGGGCAAGTTGATCACCGTGCCGTATCACGAGGCATACAAGGCGCAACTGGAGAAAGCCGCCGGCCTGCTGCGCGACGCAGCGAAACTGGCGCAGGATGCCGGCTTCAGGAAGTACCTGACGATGCGCGCCGATGCCTTGCTCAGCGACGACTACCAACCCAGCGATTTCGCCTGGATGGCGATGAAGAAGAACCCGCTCGACATCGTGATCGGTCCGATCGAGACCTACGAGGACCAGCTGTTCGGCTACAAGGCCAGCTACGAAGTCCTACGTGCTGATCAAGGACCAGGCCTGGAGCGCGAAGCTGGCCCGCTTCGCGCAATACCTGCCCGAACTGCAGCGCGGCCTGCCGGTGGCCGACAAGTACAAGGCGGAAAAGCCCGGCTCCGACGCCGACCTCAACGCCTACTTCGCGGTCTACTACGCGCGGCGATGCCAACGTCGGCGCCAAGACCATCGCGATCAACCTGCCCGAACGACGAGCAGGTGCAGCTGAAGAAGGGCACGCGCCGCCTGCAGCTGGAAAACGCGATGCAGGCGAAGTTCGACAAGATCATGCTGCCGATCGGCCATGAGCTGATCGCCGACGACCAGCAGAAGAACCTCACTTTCGATGCGTTCTTCGAGAACACCATGTTCCACGAAGTGGCGCACGGCCTCGGCATCAAGGAAACGCTCGACGGCAAGGGCACCGTGCGCAAGGCGCTGAAGGACCAGGCCTCGCAGCTTCGAGGAAGGCAAGGCCGACATCCTCGGCCTGTACATGGTCACCAGGCTGGCCGACAAGGGCGAGCTGGACAAGTCGAAGCTGATGGACAACTACGTCACCTTCCTCGCCGGCATCCTGCGCTCGGTGCGCTTCGGCGCCAGCCGATGCGCACGGCCAAGCGCGAACATGGTGCGCTTCAACTTCTTCAAGCAGCAGGGTGCCTTCACGCCGCGACGGAACCACCGGCCGCTACCGCGTCGACTTCGACAAGATGACTGCGGCCATGGATGCGCTGTCGGCCAAGCTGCTGACCATCCAGGGCGACGGCGACTACGCGGCGGCCAGACAGCTCACCGACCAGATGGGTGCCGTCGACGCGCAGCTCGCCGGCGACTTGAAGCGGCTCGACCAGGCGCATATCCCGGTCGATATCCGCTTCGAGCAGGGTCTCGATGTGCTGGGGCTGAAGCAGCCCTGACAAATGCCTACGACGTCGGGGCGGCGATCCAGTCGGCGACGGCCTGCGGGTGTTCAAGGTGCAGGTGGTGGCGGCCGGCCATGTGGCTGACCGTGATGTGCGCCACGCAGTCGGCGCGTGCCTGCATCGGTGCGCTGGGCAAATACGGCGTGGCCGGTTGCGCCAGCAGCAGTGCGGTGGGCGCGCCGATGCCGCGCAGCATCGCGTGCATTTGCGATTCGGCCAGACGCATCGGGCTGGGGCGGGTCAGGCGCGGGTCGCTGCGCCAGCGCCAGCCACCGTCGGTTTCGACCAAGCCACGTTCGACGATCGGTCGCGCCTGGGCGGCAGGCAGTCCGCTGGCAAGGCTGCGCGCACCGATCGCCTGTTCGATGTCGCGGAACAGCCGCAGCGGTTTGCCATTGTCACCACGCGGGGCCAGCGCGTCGCGGAAGCGCTGCAATGTACGCGAACCATCGTCGCCCAGCGGGCCGAGGCCCTCGATCAGCAGCAGGCGCTCGATCCGCTCGGGCGCGGCGGCAGCGACCAACGCGGCGATGCCGGCACCCAGCGAATGGCCGAGCAAGCTGCAACGACCCAGTTGCAGCGCATCGACGGCGGCCAGCACGGTCGCACGTAATCGAGGTAGTGGTAGCTGGCGCCCGCGGGCAGATGGTCGGAATGGCCGTGGCCGGGCAGGTCCAGCGCGATCACGCGGAATCGCGTGGCCAGCAGTGGCGCCAGCAGCGCAAAGCTGCCGGCGTTGTCGAGCCAGCCATGCAGGGCCAGCAGTGGCGGCCGTGCTTCGTCGCCCCATGCTTGCGCGGCCAGGCTCGAGCGCGGCAGCGCGATGCGTCGCTCGGTCGGTGCGGTCACCCGGTGGATTCCGGCCAGCCCCGGACGTGCTCGCAACACCAGGGCGGCGAGGCTGCCGACCTGTTCGGCGCTGTCGTTGAGCGCGGGGATGTAGCGCAGCGTCGTCGCCGCCGGCGGCGATGAAGAAATCGCGATTCTGCATCGCGATCTCCTCCAGCGTCTCCAGGCAATCCACCGCGAAACCGGGGCAGGCGACGTCCAGTTTCTTCACGCCGTCGGCGGCGAGCTGGCGCACGCGTCGCGTCGGTATAGGGATGCAGCCAGCGTTCGCGGCCCACGCGCGACTGGAAGCTGACGAGCAGTTCGTCCTCGCCCAGCCGCAGCCGCTCGCGCAGCAGTCGCGCGGTGCCCTGGCACTGGTCGAAATACGGATCGCCCAGCTGCACGTAGCGCTCGGGAATGCCGTGGAACGACAGCAGCAGCCTGTCGCCGCGGCCGTTCGCCGCCCACCACGCCTCGATGCTTGCGGCCAGCGCGTCGATGTGGCCGGGATCGTCGTGATAGTCGTTGATGATGCGCAGCTCCGGCGGCCAGCGCAGGCGCTTGAACGTATCGGCAACGGCGTCGATCACCGAGCCGGTGGAGGTGGCCGAGTACTGCGGATACAGCGGCAGCACCAGCAGCCGGCGCACGCCTTCGCGCTGCAGTTGTTCGATCGTGCGCGCGACCGACGGCTCGCCGTAGCGCATCGCCAGCGCCACGCGGAGCTTGCCCGGGCTGCTGCGCGATCCAGCTCGCCTTGCAGGCCGCCGGCCAGCGCCTCGCTGCCGAAGCGCAGCGGTGAGCCCTGCTCGGTCCAGATCTTGCGCGTAGGCATGCGCCGAACGTGTCGGCCGGATGCGCAGGATCACGCCGTGCAGGATCAGCCACCACAGCCAGCGCGGGTAGTCGATCACCCGCGGGATCAGCCGAGGAACTCGGCAAGGTAGGGGCGCACGCCTTGGCCGGTCGGCGCGGTCGGCGTGCCCAGATTCACCAGCAGCACGCCTGCCTGAACGGGCTGAACGGACGGTGCGTCGGAATGGCCGGCAACGCCGGTATAGTGGTTGCTGCGTGGCATCGTGGCAGTCATGAGCTGCATACAGTCATGGAGTCTGCCACAAGCCGACTCCGTCGCGCGTGTGCCGCGATCTTCCGACCTGCATCACCGAACCTGCGTGGAGCCGTCCATGTTCAAGCCACCCACTGCACCGACTGCTGCTGATCGGCATGGCCCTGCTGTTGCCGGCGATGGCCGCGCATGCCGAGGATCCGCCGCTGGTGCGCGCGAAGAATGCCGTGCGCGTGCTCAGCGAGATCATGCAGGCACCGGACAAGGCGATCCCGCAGGACCTGTTGCGCGACGCCAAGGCGATCGCGGTGATTCCCGACATGATCAAGGCCGGCTTCATCTTCGGTGGCCGCCGCGGCGAAGGCCTGATATCGATGAAGAGCCCGGACGGTACCTGGTCCAACCCCAGCTTCATCACCATGACCGGCGGCAGCGTGGGTTTCCAGGCCGGCGTGTCGTCGACCGACGTGGTCCTGGTATTCCGCACCCAGCGCGGCGTGGATTCGATCGTCAGCGGCAAGTTCACGCTCGGCGCCGACGCGTCCGCCGCGGCCGGCCCGGTCGGACGCACCGCCACGGCCTCCACCGATGGCCAGTTGAAGGCCGAGATCTATTCCTACTCGCGTACTCGCGGCCTGTTTGCCGGCGTCGCGCTCGATGGCTCGGCGCTGCGCATCGATTACGACGCGAATGCAGCGGTTTATGGCGCGGGCGTCACGCCGCGGCGGATTTTCGAGGGTGGCGTCAGCAACGTGCCGGCACCGGTGGTCGATTTTCGCGACCGGCTTGAGGAGTACACTTCACGGTTGTTCGTGCAGAGTTTCGGAACGCTTGGCGCCATGTCGTTTTGGCAGGATCGCCTCGAGGTCGATATGGGTTTTGACAGTATCTGGCATTGGCTCATCCTGCTGGTGATCGTGCTGGTGGTGTTCGGCACCAAGAAGATCCGCAACCTCGGGCCGGACCTCGGCGCGGCGATTCGCGACTTCAAGAAAGGCCTCAGCGGTGACGACGAGGCGAAGCAGAAGGAAGAGGAGGCCCCGCGCAAGGAAGCCGAGCAGCTGCGCGCCGACCCGCCGGCCGCCGACAGCGCCACCACGCAGAGTCAGCGCGACTCCAGCGAAACCAAGTAAGCGCGCGGCGGGCGGAGCGCGGCGATGATCGAGTTCAGTCTCGGCAAAATGGTGCTGCTTGCCCTGATCGCGTTGATCGTGCTCGGTCCCGAGAAGCTGCCCGCCGCAGCACGCACCGCCGGCGCCCTGATGCGGCGCGTGCGCAGTGGCTGGGACAACGTGCGTGCCGAGGTCGAGCGCGAGCTGGAGATCGAGGAGATCAGGCGCACTGCGCGCGATGCGGCCGCCCGAGCGGAAGCCGCGCAGAACGAGCTGAAGGATGGCCTGACGAAAGTGCATGAGCCATTGAGCCAGGTGGTCGCCGAGGTCACGGCACCGGTGGCTGCCGGACTCTATCCGTCACGCGAAACCCCGGCCGGGATCGCCGACGAGCCGGACGCCGGCATGCAGGCCGAGTTGCCGCTGGGCGAGCTGCCGAAGCAACCTGCGGGAGGCTCCCCCATGACCCCAGCTGAGCCGGGCGGGCCGCAACCGGAGGCGGACACGGACAATCTGCAGGGTCTGTTTTCGCATCTGCTGGAACTGCGTGCGCGCCTGCTCAAGTCGGTGGCGGCGGTGCTGCTGGTGCTGCTGGCATTGGTGCCGTTTGCAAACCGCCTGTACGCCGAACTGGCGGCGCCGCTGGTGGCGCGCCTGCCGCAGGGTGCGCACCTGATTGCCACCGAGGTCACCAGCCCGTTCATCACACCGTTGAAGCTGGCCTTTTATACGGCTCTCTTCATCTGCATGCCGGTGATCCTGTACCAGCTGTGGGCATTCGTCAGCCCGGGCCTGTACAAGCATGAGAAGCGACTGGCGCGGCCGCTGCTGATCGCGGCGATGGGCCTGTTTTACGTCGGCTGTGCGTTCGCGTACTTCCTGGTGCTGCCGGCGGCGTTCCGCTTCCTCACCGCGGTGACGCCCGAGGGCGTGGAGATGATGACCGACATCACCCATTACCTCGATTTCGTGATGCTGATGTTCTTTGCGTTCGGCTTGTGCTTCGAGGTGCCGGTGGCGGTGGTGGTGCTGGCGGCGATCGGTGTGGTCGATCTGGACAAGCTGCGCAGCATGCGTCGCTACGCCATCGTCGGCGCATTTGCGATCGCCGCGTTGATCACGCCGCCGGATATCACCTCGATGATGATGCTGGGCATTCCGATGTGCCTGTTGTACGAGTTGGGGATACAGGCGGTGCGCTGGCTGGTGAAGCCCGGTTCGTTGCGGACGGACGTGCGCTGAACGTCGCTCAATAAAGATCGATCGGGTCGACATCCAGCGACCAGCGCACCCGTCGTGCGGAGGGCAGTGCAGCCAGGGCCGACTGCCATGTGCGCAGCATCCCGTGCAGCGAGCGGCGGTTGGCCGCCTCCAGCAGCAACTGGCCGCGATGGCGGCCTGCCCGCAGCGGCATGGGTGCGGGCATCGGTCCGGCGATCTGCAGTTGATCGCCAGGCGGCAACGCAGCATGCGCGGCGGCGAGAAATACATCGACGTATTCGCGCTGCGGCGCATCGGCGCGCAACAGGACCTGATGGCTGTACGGAGGCAACTTGATCATTCGGCGCTCGGCCAGCAACTCGCGCGCCGCGGCGGCATAACCATGCGCCAGCAGGCTGCGCAGCAACGGGTGTTCCGGTTGATGGGTCTGCAGCACCACGCGACCGGGTTTGCTCGAGCGCCCGGCCCGCCCGGCCACCTGTACCACCAGTTGTGCCAGCCGTTCGCCGGCGCGGAAATCCACGCTGTGCAAACCTTCATCCACGCCGACGATCGCCACCAGGGTGAGGTTGGGCAGGTCGTGGCCCTTGGCCAGCATCTGGGTGCCGACCAGAATCGCCGGCCGGTCATCCTCGAGCGTGTCGAGCAGCTGTTCGAACGCGTCGCGGCGGCGGGTGGTTTCGCGATCCACGCGCAGCACCGGGACCTGCGGGAATTGCGCGAGCAGTGCTTCTTCCAGCCGCTCGGTGCCCTGGCCTTGCGGCTTGAGGTCGGTTCCACCGCAACCGGGGCACGCCGAAGGCAGGCGTTGGCGATAGTCGCAGTGATGGCAGATCAGCTGGTGCCGGCCCGCATGCAGGGTCAGCGGGCGCTCGCAGCGCGGGCAGTCGGCATGCCAGCCGCAGCCGTGGCACAGCAGCACCGGCGCGTAGCCGCGGCGGTTGCGGAACACCAGCGCCTGCTCGCCGCGCGCCACGGTATCCGCCACGGCGCCGAGCAACGCCGGCGACATGCCGTGCTCCAGTCGTTGCGCGCGCATGTCGATGATCTGCACCTGCGGCGGCCGGATCGCGCCCGGACGCGCGCGCAGATGCAGCATGCGATAGCGCCCGGCCTCGGCGTTCGCCAGCGACTCCAGCGATGGCGTGCCCGAGCCCAGCAATACCGGCACGCCCAGGGCGCGCGCGCGCACCAGGGCCAGGTCGCGCGCGTGGTAGCGGAAGCCTTCCTGCTGCTTGTAGGCGCCGTCGTGTTCCTCGTCGACGATGATCAGGCCAGCCTGCGGCAGCGGCGTGAACACCGCCGAGCGCGTACCCAGGATCACCCGTGCGCTGCCGGCGCGCGCGCGCAGCCAGGCACGTGCGCGGTCGCCCTCGGACAGACTGGAGTGCAATACCTCGACGATCACCCCGAGTCGCGCGCGCAGGCGTTTCACGGTCTGCGGGGCGAGACCGATTTCCGGCACCAGCAGCAAGGCCTGTTTGCCCTGTGCCAGCACCTGCTCGATCAGTGCCAGGTAGACCTCGGTCTTGCCGCTGCCGGTGACGCCATCGAGCAGGAACGGCTGGTATCGGCCGAGACTGGCATCGACCGCCGCCACCGCCTGCTGCTGCTCGTCACTGAGCCGGGGTGCCAGCGATGAGGGACGCGGGCGATCGAGCGGTGGCCGTTCGCTGCGTTCGATCAGGCCGGCGGTGGCCAGTCGACGCGCTGCGCCGCGCCAGCCTGGCTGGCTCTCGGTCAGTTCCTGCGCGCTCAACGCACCGTCCGCGAGCAGGGCCAGCAAGGTCTTGCTGCCGCCGCGACGGCTGCCGGCATCGTGCGCGCTGTGACCGGCGTGAGTCAGCGACCAGTATTCATCGCCAATGGCCGGCAGCGCCCTGGCCTCGCGCAGCGCCAGCGGCAGGGCGTTGGCATAGGCCTCGCCGGGTGCGCCTAGCCAGTAGTCGGCGGCCCAGGCAAGCGACTGCATCAGTTCGCCGTCCAGCAGCGCCGTGTCGTCAAGCAATTGAAGGGCCTGTTTCAGCCGGGTGCCGCCGACGGCGGTTTCGGCCTCGACCGTCACCACCACACCGACCTGCCTGCTGCGGCCAAACGGCACCAGCACCCGGCAGCCCGGACGCGCTTCGCCCACCGCGGGCGGCAGGTAGTCGAACAGGGTCAGCAAGGGGACCGGAAGGGCGACGCGTAGAACGGCGGGCATGGTTACCTCGTGGCGGCTCAGTGTAACTGCGTCCGTCGACGACGAAGTCCGGGGCAGGAACCGGGTTGCGCCTGTCAGCTGCCCGACTCTCTGAGGAGTTGAAGGTAAGTGGCTATCTCCGCGGGCTTTTTGTGCTTATCCACAAGAGCTGTGGATAAGTCTGTGGATGCAGCGGGGAAAGGGCGGCCCAAGGCGCGCCGTGGCGCCTTTCACTACGGTCTGACGAGGTTTTGGTCACGTAATAAAAAGCCTTCATTTCAATGACTTGCAAACGCCGCTTGGTTGCGGTTCATGAAGTTGTCAAGTACGCACCCATTGCCTTGACAGGTTCATGACGCTGTGCAAAACCCGCCACGCCGTCGGTTGGAAAGTGGCTTCAGTGGGCCATGCCGAGTGCCGCTGCAATTATCAGCGCGATGGCCAGCAGCCAGAAATAGCACCAGCCGATGCACCAGAATTTCAGCAGGGTCATCGGCCAGCCCTGCCGATAGATCCGCTTCTGCATGATCAGCAGGTACGTCGGAATCCACAGGATCAACAGTGTTTCCACCCAACCGAGCGCGTAGGCGGCCCAGGTCGCGTGCGGGTGCAGCCAAGTCGACAGCATGCTGGTGAGGAGGATCAGCAGAAGGCCGAGAAACATGAATGCGTGGCTGTGCAGCGCCACGATCAGATGCTCCATGTACAGCCGCCGACGGAACACGTAGAACAGCTTGAGCAGGGCCGCGAACACCGGAATCAGCACGAACATGGTCGCCGGCAGCGTGCCGAAGACGCCGTTGATCATCCGCTGTTTCGCTTCGGCGCGTGCAGACGGGTCTTCGCTGTGTTTTACCGTATTCCAGTTTTCCTGCATCCGGCGACCCATCGCGGTCAGGCGTGCATTGACCACGTCCGGCAGCCAGCTGATATGGACCGGTGTCGATTCCTGCTCTGGCGGCCTTCCCCGCGGCATCGTTTTTCGCCGCGGGCCTGGATTTTGCCGCCGAGGCATCAGGCAGCGGCGCGGCGATGGAGGCGGCCGGCATCGGGGCCGCACCGAGTTCGACCAGCCGTCCGCTGGCCTTCTGGCGCAGATCCCGCGCCGAGACGTCGATCTGTTCCAGCACGTTGGCCGGCAGTACGCCGGTTTCCCGAGCGCTTTGCAGGTCGTCCAACTGGTCCTGCAAGGCCTGCCGTACTTTCGCCGGGCTGTCGGCCTTCTCGATCGCCTTGCTGCTGACGTTCACCAGCGGGAAGCGGTGCGCGTCGACCTTGTCGCTGAGCTGGTCGATCGCCAGATGGGCCACGAAAAACGAAAGCAGGCACAGCACGAACATCAGCCGGAACGGCGCGATGTAGCGCACCCGCCGGCCGGCGAAGTACTCGAGGGTGAGCAAGCCCGGCTTCAGCAGCAGCGGTGGCAGCGTGTGCACGATGCGGCCGTCGATGTGCAGCACGGTCTCGACGGTTTCCTCGACCATGTGGTGCATCGGCTTGAGTACGCTGTGGATCGATTGCCCGCATTCGTGGCAGAACTCGCCCTGCATCGGCGCGCCGCAATTGGCGCAGTGCAATCCTTCGTGGCTGGTCAAGTGCTTCATCGAGGTTCCCGTCCGCTGCAGCGGGCGATCTTCGCACAGGGCGGCAGCCGAGCGGGCGTGACCTATGGCTCAGGTAGAATGGCCGGCCCTGGAGTCTGCTGTGCCGATGAAGCCTTTCCGTCCCGAACGCGCCCATTTGTTGCACGAGGTGCGCGCCACCGTGCGCCTCGCGTTGCCGCTGATCGCGGCACAACTGGCGGCGGTCGGCAGCAACGTGATCGACGCGGTGCTGGCCGGGCACGTCGGCGCGCACGTGCTCGGCGCGGTGGCCGTGGGCGCCAGTATCTGGTCCTTGGCGATCGTCAGCGGCATCGGCATGATGATGGCGGTGCCGCCGTCGGTGGCGCAGCTCGACGGCGCCGGTCGCCGGCACGAGGTCGGTGCGGTCTTTCGCCAGGCGCTGTGGCTGGCGCTCGGCATGGGCGTCGTGTTGTGGTTCGCGGTGCGCCACGCCGAGCCGTTGATCGAGCTGATCGGGGTGACAGCAAGCCTGCGCCATGACGTGCAACGTTTCCTGCTGGCGATCAGCTGGGGCGCGCCGGCGCTGACCTGCTACTTCGCGTTGCGCGGTTTGTCCGAAGGCCTGTCGCTGACCCGGCCGTCGATGTACTTCAGCCTCGGCGGACTGGCGCTGCTGGTGCCGCTGGGCTACGTGCTGATGTTCGGCAAGCTGGGCATCCCGCCGCAGGGCGCGCACGGTTGCGGGGTGGCCACCGCGATCGTGTTGTGGATCGAGATGCTGGCGTTCGGCACGTATGTGGTCTTTCGGCGCAACTATCGCGGGCTTGGCCTGTTCGATCATTTCGAATGGCCCGACCTGCGCCGGATCGGCCAACTGGTGCACATCGGCCTGCCGATGGCGGTGACCCTGCTGGCCGAGGCCGGGTTGTTCGTGGCGACCGCGTTGATCATCGCCACCCTGGGCGAGGACGTGATCGCCAGCCATCAGGTGGCGATCAACATCGCCTCGCTGTTCTTCATGATCCCGCTCGGGCTGGCGATGGCGATCACCGTGCGGGTGGGCAATGCGGTGGGCCGCGGCGACGAGCGCGGCGTGCGCTACGCGGGCTTCTGCGGGATCGGCCTGACCCTGGCGACCCAGTTGTTCTCGGCCGGGCTGATGCTCGGCCTGCCGCATTTCATCGCGTCGCTGTACACGCACGATCCGAAGGTGATCGCGCTGGCCGCGCAGTTGATCGTGCTGGCCGGGCTGTTCCAGTTTTCCGACGGCATCCAGGTGGCCGCCAACGGCGCGCTGCGCGGGCTCAAGGACACCCGCGTGCCGATGGCCATCACCCTGTTCGCCTACTGGATCATCGGCATGCCGGTGGGCTGGTGGCTGGCGTTTCACCACGGCATGGGCGCGCGCGGCATGTGGATGGGGTTGATCGCCGGTCTGTCGGTGGCGGCGGTGATGTTGTTCACCCGTTTCTGGCGCAGCGGGTTCAGGCAGCGCTGGCGCCATCCCGATGACCGCACCGGCCTGACCGGCTACGCTTGACCCATGACCATGGATACGCACGCATGACGCCACCGCTACCGCCGCGCCGCAACGGTTTCCCGGCTTTCCTGCGCACGCTCGGGCGCGGCATCAACCTGGTCAGGCTGGTCATCATCAACCTGGTTTTCTTCACCGTGTTGTTCGTGTTGCTGTTGCTGGTGACCGCCGGCGTTGCCGGCAGCCGGTTGCAGCGTGCGGTGCAGAATGACAGCGTGCTGGTGCTCAAGCCGCAGGGCCAACTGGTCGAGCAGTACAGCATCGATCCGCTGCAGCGCGCGCTGGCCGGACTGTCCGGCGACGAGCCGAAGCAAGTGCAGCTGCGGGATCTTGTCGGAGCGATCGATGCGGCGGCGAAGGACAAGCGGATCAGCCGCATCCTGCTGCTGCCGGACGAGCTGCAGGGCGGCGGTTTTGCCGCGTTGCGCGAGGTCGGTGCGGCGCTGGACCGGTTTCGTGCCGCCGGCAAGCCGGTGGTCACGTGGGCGGTGAACCTGGATCAGGGCCAGTACTACCTTGCCGCGCATGCCGATCGCGTGCTGGTCGATCCGCAGGGCGGCGTGATGATCACCGGCCTGGCCAACTACCGCCTGTTCTACAAGGATCTGCTGGACAAGCTTGGCGTCGACGTGCATCTGTTTCGTGTCGGCGAGTTCAAGAGTGCGGCCGAGCCCTACATCCTCGACCACGCCTCGACCGAGGCGAAAGAGGCTGACAGCTACTGGATGGGTGGCATCTGGGATCGCTACCTGGACGAGACCGCCAAACTGCGCAAGCTTGACCCGGCCACCTTGCGTGACGACATCGACAACCTGCCGCAACATATCGCCAGCACGCAGGGTGACCTGGCGCAGCTCGCGCTGAAAGAGCACCTGGTCGATGGGCTGGCCACTCGTGCGGATCTGATCAGGATGATGCGCAGCGAGGGGGTCCCGGCGGACCGCAAGGGCCACAGTTTTCGCCAGGTCGATCTGGCGCGGTATCTGGCCAGCGTGCCGGATGATATCCAGGCGTTCGAGCCGGGGGTGGCGATCGTGGTCGCCGAGGGCGAGATCAGTGGCGGCAAGCAGTCGCCCGGCTCGATCGGGGGCGAGTCCACCGCGGCGCTGATCCGTGCCGCGCGCGAAGACAGCAAGACCAAGGCGCTGGTACTGCGCGTGAATTCACCCGGCGGCGAAGTCTACGCGGCCGAACAGATCCGCCGCGAGATCGAGTTGACGCGCCGCGCCGGCATCCCGGTGGTGGCGTCGATGGGCGACGTCGCGGCCAGCGGCGGCTACTGGATATCGATGAACGCCAACCGCATCTTCGCCGAGCCGAACACCATCACCGGTTCGATCGGCATCTTCGGCATGTACTACACGATGCCGGCCACACTGGCCAAGTTCGGCGTGCAGAGCGACGGCGTCGGTACCGGCCCGATGGCCGGTGCGTTCGACATCACCCGGCCGCTCGACCCGAAGGTCGGTGCGGTGATCCAGGCGATCATCAACAAGGGTTATCGCGACTTCGTCGGCAACGTGGCCAAGGCACGTGGCAAGAGCCACGAGGCGATCGACGCGATCGCGCAGGGGCGCGTATGGACCGGCCAGCAGGCCCTCGATCGCGGCCTGGTCGACCAGCTCGGCGGTCTGGATGCTGCCATTGCCGACGCAGCCAGCCTGGCCAAGCTGGGCAAGGGCTACCCAGTGCGTTATGTAGAGGCGCCCGTCGGCGGGTTCGAGCGGCTCCTGATCGGTCTCAACACGAATGCCAGCGTGCGCGTGATGCAGTCCTGGGGCATCCGCCTGCCAGGCTGGTTCGCCCGGCTGCCCGCGCTGGTGCCGGAGTTGCAGTTGCTGCGCAGTGCGAGGGCCGGCACGCCCAATGTCTACGCCGATTGCCTGTGCGCTCCGCGCTGAGCACTGCAGCTTCGCAGGGTCCGTCGGCGGGTTTTCGAGGTTCTTGACGACTACTGCGTTTGCGCGTCGATCTGCTTGCGTTGTTCCTCGGCCTGCTTGTCGACGACTTTCTGCACGTCCCTGGCGCGCTGCTCGTCTGCCCTCAGTGCGTCGAACGGGGTGGCGACATCGGCCGCCTTTGCCTTCGGTTCCGGCGGCTTGCTGGAGCAGGCGCCCAAGGCGAGCACGCAGAGCAGGAGCGGGAGCTTCTTCATGATGTTCTCGCGTGTGATTGAAGTGACAGTGTCCCGCCGCGCCGGGATGCGGGCAAGCGGTGGGCCGCTATGCCTGCCGGAACGGACGTTTTAAGCTGCGCCCATGAACAGCCGCCCCGACGCCTGGCACCTGCATGGCCATACTGCCCTGATCACCGGTGCCAGCAAAGGCATCGGCCATGCCGTCGCACGGGAGTTGGCCGGTCTCGGCGCCAACCTGCTGCTGGTAGCGCGCGACGAGGATCACCTCGAACAGGTGCGGGTGGAACTGGGTGACGATTTCCCCGGTATCGATATCCTGGCGTTCGGCGCGAACCTGGCAGAGGCGGAGGAGCGCCTGGCGGTGTTCGACTGGATTGCCGATCTGGGCGCCCCGCTGTCGCTGCTGGTCAACAACGCCGGCGGCAACCAGCCGGCGGCCACGCTGGACTACAGCCTCGACGAGGCACGCGCGATCTTCGAGCAGAACCTGTTCTCCGCGTTCGAAGTGAGCCGGCTGGCACACCCGCAACTGGTGCAACATGCCAATGCGGCGATCGTCAACGTGGGTTCGGTGTCGGCGATCACGCACGTGCGCACCGGCTCGCCTTATGGCATGAGCAAGGCGGCGCTGCACCAGCTCACCCGCAATCTCGCGGCCGAATGGGCGGTGGATGGCATTCGGGTCAACGCGGTGGCGCCCTGGTACATCCGCACCCAGCGATCTGAACCGGCGCTGGCCGATACCGACTACCTGGACGAGGTGCTCGAGCGCACGCCGCTGAAACGGATCGGTGAGCCCGAAGAAGTCGCCGCGGCGATCGCCTTCCTGTGCCTGCCTGCGGCCAGCTACATCACTGGCCAGGTGCTGGCGGTGGATGGCGGATTCCTCAACTACGGGTTCTGAGCGGCTCAAACGGGGAGCTCAGAACTCGGCGACGTGGTCCTCGGCGGCGAAGCCCAGCGTCACCGCGCCTTCGCCCACGTTGACCATGCCGGTGATGCTCATCGGTGCTTCCATCAGTTCGACCCCGCATTCCTCGCACGCCTGACGCAGCTCGAAATAGCCGGGGAGATGCGAGAGTACGGCCAGATCGCCGCCGTAGCTCGCGCACACCATCGGAACCAGCAGGCCGGCACGAACCCGTTGCGCGGCATAACCGAACAGCGCCTGCGCGCCTTGTTCGAATCCGCGTACCTTGCCGACGGGGCCTGTTTCACCGCGGAAACAGCGCAGCAACGGCTTGATGTCCAGCGCCGAGCCCAGCATCGCACTGAACAGGCTGACGCTGCGGTCATTCTTCTTCTTCGCCCGCGCGCGCAGGTAGTACAGGTCGCGCGGCAACATGTAGCCGTAGGAATGATTGGCAATATGGGTCAACCGTTCGCGGATCACCGCCGGTGTCTCGTCCGCCGCGATCAATCGGGCAGCCTCATACACGGCCGGTGCGGCACCGGCAAAGATGTTCCGGGTGTCGATGACCCGCATCAGGAACGGACCGGTAATGCCGGCTTGCTCGCGCACCTGCCGATAGTTCTTCAGGATCGCGAAGCTGGCACGGTTGACGTTCTCGTTGATCGGGCTGCGCGTGGCGGTGATGGTCAGGCAGAACACGCAGTCCTGCTCCAGCACCAGTTTGTCGAGGAACAGCTGCTGCACGCCCTCCACAGGACACGGCTCGGTTTCCGCCGAATGGCTGCGACTTCCCAGCCGGCGACCGATGAAGCGCTGGATTTCGGTCGGTTCGCGGTCGTCCATGAAGACTTCGCCGTCCACCCGCACGGTGATCGGCATCACCGCGACGTCGTGCTGCTGCAGGAAGTTCTGCGAAAGGTCGCAGGCCGCGTCGATTGCCAGACCCGTTCGCATTTCGTGACCCCCGTCATGAATGGCAGGCCAAACATAGCATGTGCGCGGCAAGGTACTGCGAATGGTCAGGCCGAGTATCGCCGGCGTACCGGGTCAAGAGGAAAGGTCCTGCCTGATCGATCCGGATGGGCCAGATGGCAAGGCGGACGTCCTGAAACGAACACCCGGGCTTGTGCATGGAATGAGGCAACAAGACCACCCGATCGAGGCGACTGATGGAGCCATGCCACGGCCAATTTGCCCGGCTGAACCCCCGCTGTTGGGTAGATTGAAGATGTACAAAATTTGTTGACAACACGTAAAGCAAGCATGATAAAGGCGCTTGGAGACGGAAGCGCCGATATGCGTACAGATTCCAGCGAAAGCGCCAGAGAGCAGCGTGCCGCCTGCAACCTGCCTGTCAAGACAGGTATGCGGCATGTTCACGTAGCGTTATTTGCCTGTTAGTATCGGCCCGGATCGAGCTCGTGGGGTCTGGAGTTCACCGGTCTGGGAAATGCAGGCCAAGTCGCAGTTTTTGGGCAGAACCTTTTCTGACCCATGGCAATAATTAATCGGAGGGTGTCATGAAACTTGGGGTCACAAAACTTTCTTCGGCAGTTCGTCTGGCGCTTTCGCTGGGTGCTGTCATCGCGGTCGGCGCCTCGGGCACCGTATTCGCACAGGACACCGGCGCGCAGGACGCCGCCAACCAGCCGAGCCAGAAAAAGGCATCGACCCTGGAGACGGTGGTTGTTACCGGTTCGCGCGTTCGTCGTGTCGACCTGGAAACGTCCAGCCCGGTGCTCACCATTGACCGCGCGCAGATCCAGGCCAGCGGCAAGCAGACCCTCGGCGACCTGGTCCAGCAGATCCCGGCGATCGCCGGTGCAGGCGACCAACCCGAACGTCAACAATGGCGGCGGCGACGGCGCCTCCACCGTCTCGCTGCGCGGTCTGGGTTCCAACCGTACCCTGATCCTGGTGAACGGTCACCGCGTGCTCAACAACGACATCAACGCGATCCCGGCCAGCATGGTCGAGCGCGTCGAAGTGCTGAAGGACGGCGCCTCGGCGACGTACGGCTCCGACGCGATCGGCGGCGTGGTCAACTTCATCCTGCGCGACGATTTCCAGGGTGCGCAGATCAGCGCGAACTACGGTGAATCGGACCGCTCCGACGGTGCCCAGCGCGGTTTCGCGGCAACCTTCGGCACCTCGTCCGACAAGGGCAACATCGTTGCCGGCATCGACTACAACAAGTTCGACGCGATCTCGTCGGCCAACCGTGACTACTCGAAGTACGCCACCTACCTGTATTCGGGCTCGATCTTCAATGCCGGTTCCAGCCGCAACCCGAATGGTCAGGCCTACTCTGGCGGACGGCACGAACGTTACGCCTCAACCCGGGTAATACGGGCAGGACTACCGACGGGCGACTATCGTCCATACGACGGTCCGCACCGACGCGTACAACTACGCGGCGCACAACCTGATCCAGACCCCGCAGGAGCGTACCAACGTCTTTGCGTTGGCGAACTACAACCTGACCGACAACGTGTCGGCCTATTTCGACGCGTTCTACAACAAGACCACGTCCAACGCCGCCTTGGCCGCCTTGCCGTTCGACGCGAACAGCGACGGCGTGACGATCTCGAAGGACAACTACTACAACCCGTTCGGTCAGGACTTCGGCCCGGGTACGGCTTCCGCAACTGATCCGCATATCGGCACGGTTGTCTCAACAAGCGGCCATGTTTTTGCCGCAGGTGATCCCACCGCCTACAACTACCTGAGCCGTTTCACCAACCTGGGTCAGCGCGTACTGCACTTCTCCACCACCACCGGCCAGGTCACCGCCGGCCTGAAGGGCAACTTCGGTGCCGACAGCAGCTGGCAGTGGTTCGGTGACCTCAATTACGGTCACAAGGGCAGCAGCAGCAGAGCCCGGGTTATGTGTATTACAACGGCATGAAGTCGGCTCTGGGGCCGTCCTTCATGGATACCGACGGTGTCGTGAAGTGCGGTACCGCAGCGCAACGTCATCGCCGGTTGCACGCCGATCAATATCTTCAACCTGAATGATCCGACGACCACCGCCGAGCTCGCGAAGTTCGCTGCGGCGCCGTTCTATCACATCCGTTGCAGACCTCGCGTCGCGCTGAAATTGGCGCCAACGGCAGCCTGTTCGACCTGCCCGCCGGTACCGCGCAGCTGGCCGTCGGCTTGTCGTACGACAAGGAGTACCAGAACTACCAGGTCGACCTGATCGCGCAGACGCAGGGCACCGACGGTACCTGCTTCATCTCGCAGGAAGCCTGCTCGACGCCGCTGGCCGGCAGCTTCACCGACAAGGAAGCCTATTTCGAGTTGTTTGTGCCGGTGCTGGCCGACCTGCCTGCGATCAAGTCGTTGAACGTGACGATCGGTTCGCGTTTCTCCAAGTACAACACCGTCGGCAGCAGCTGGAACCAGAAGTTCGGCGTGGAATGGCGCCCGATCGACGACTTGCTGCTGCGTGGCACGGTTGCCGGCGTGTTCCGCGCGCCGAACATCAACGAGTTGTACGACGGTGCCGCAGGCAGCGCACCGCAGTTCACCGATCCGTGCGTCGGCTTGTGTGCCGCCGATGCTTGCAGCCCATGCTGCCGCTTGCCAGAACGTTCCGGCCAACTACGCGGGCGCCGGCCTTCGCAGTCGACGGGCGTGGCTTCCGGTTCCGTTTCCGCAGGTATCAATTGAAGCCGGAGCATGGCAAGTCGTATGACTACGGCTTCGTGTATGACCCGAGTTTCGCCCCGGGCCTGTCGCTCAGTGCCGACCTGTGGCGCGTGACGCTGGACGACACGATCACGCCGAGTCGGCGCACAAACCGTGGCGAACAGCTGCTTCGCCAACAATTCGCAGCCCGTTCTGCGCATTGATTCATCGTAAGGTCAACGGTGACTTCGGCTTTCATTGCCGAACCGACCGTCAACCTGGGCAAGCTGAACACGAAGGGTATCGACGGCAGCATCAAGTACAAGATCCCGCATTTCGATATCGCCGGCCAGAACTGGGGTGACCTGACCGCGTCGCTGGATGCCACCTACCTGATCCGCTACGACAACGACACCGCGCCGGGTCAGCCGGGTGACGTCATCCGTTCATATGGCCGGTCATTACAACAATGACGCCGCCTACGGCAACTTCACCCGCTGGCGCGGCTTGGGCCAGTTGAACTGGACCAACGGTGCGTGGAATGTCAACTACACCGCGCGTTATGTTGGTGCGGTCACGGTGGGTTGGACCGACCTGCGGAAGGTGCCTCAGGCTGATCCGGCATGTCCGGGCTTCGAGCTGAAGTCAGGTGCGTCAGGTCTATCACAACCTGGCGTTCGGCTATAACCTGGCGGCCTATCACACCCGTCTGGATGTGGGCGTCAACAACCTGTTCGACAAGCAGCCGCCGTTGATGTACCAGAACAACGTGCTGAACTCGAACACCGACATCAACACGTACGAGCCGATCGGCCGCTACTTCTGGGGTCGTGTGACCGTGACGTTCTGATCCAGAACGGCTACGTCGCTATAATCAACCGCGCGGTGCAAGCCGCGCGGTTTTTTTTGTTTCCAAATTCCCATGAAGGCGTTGACGGCTTGGTCATCGCAGCAGACCGACATCGAGAACATCATGCTGCTGTTGCGCAAGGGCGAGCTGGAGCAGGCCGAGCGGCGTGCGGCCAGCTTTCTCGACGGGCAACCCGGATGACGAATCGGGCTTACCGTTGTTGGGCATTGTCTTGCAACAGCAAGGACTGCCGCTTCGCGCTGCCGCTGTACACGAACTGCTCACCGTGCTTTACCCGGAGCGGCCGAGCCATTGGATCAACCTCGGGAATGCTCTGCGCGAGGCCGGGCACATGGCGCAGGCCGAGGAAGCGTATCTGCTTGCCTTGCGGCTGTATCCCGAATTGCCGGCATTCACGCCAATCTTGGACTGCTGTACAAGGAGTTCGCGACTACGCCAGGGCGCGGCGAGACTTGGTGCAGGCGGCCCGGCAGCTGCCTGACGATCACGAAATCTGCATCTATGCGGCAATGGCCTGCTGCGAGTGCGCCGACAACACAGAAGCAGCCGGCTGGTGGCCGGATGGCGCAGCTGGCTGCCACTCGGCGATGACCTGACGATCGATCTGGCATGGATGTTTACCCAGATGGGCCGAATATCCCAGGCCGAGCAGTTGCTCGGCGGCTCGATGCAGCTTGAAGGTGCGCGCCCGCGCACGCTTGCACGCATGGTCGGTTTGCTGGAGCGGGTCAATCGATTGGACGAGGCCGATGTGATCCTGGCGAGCTTGCCGGACCCGCAGACCCTGCGCGATCCGGTGGACCAGCTTGAGGTGGTCAGTGCGATGGGCGTGATGGCGATGCGAGGTCGTGACCCGGTGGCGGCGCGATCGTTGCTGCAGCGCTTGATTGCGCTGACCACGGAAACCAACCAGCTAGGCAATCTGTATTTTTCGCTGGCCAAGGCCTGCGACAAACAGGGCGACACGGTGGCCGCCATGGATGCGTTGGGCAAGGCGCATGCGGCGCAGATGGTCAAGGCCGCGCAGCTCGTACCTGAACTGCTGCTGCCCGGCGTGCAGCCCCTTTCGCCGGCACTGATCCGGATGACACCGGCGCAGGCCGCCGATTGGACGCCTCCAGTCCGTCGCCGATGAGCCCCCATCGCCCATTTTCGTGGTCGGTTTTCCGCGCTCGGGCACGACCATGCTCGAACAGATGCTGGATGCGCATCCCACGCTCGCCTCGATGGACGAGCAGCCATTCCTGCAGGGTGTCACCGAACGTGTGCTGGCGCTGGGACTGGAATATCCCGAAGCGCTGGGCGAACTCGAGCCCTGCCGCGTGCGACGAGCTTGCGGCAGCATTATTGGGAGCAGGTACGCACGGTCGTCACGCTGCAGCCTGGCCAACGCCTGGTCGACAAGAATCCGCTGAACCTGCTGCACCTTCCGTTGATCTGCCGGCTGTTTCCTGACGCGCCGATCATCCTGGCACTGCGTCATCCATGCGACGTTATCCTCAGCTGCTACATGCAGAACTTCCGTGCACCCGGATTTCAGGTGCTGTGCTCGTCACTGGAGCGGCTGGCGCGCGGCTACGTCAACGGCATGCAGTACTGGATCCACCACGAGCAATTGTTCAAACCGCACGTGCTGCATCTGGCGCTACGAAGACCTGCTGGACAATTTCGATGCCGAGGTCGAGCGCATCGGTGCCTTCATCGGCATCGATGATGCGGCGTCGCTGCGCAATTTCCACCTGCACGCGCAGCAGAAAGGCTTCATCAGCACGCCCAGCTACGCTCAGGTCACGCAACCGCCGAACAAATCGGCGGTGGATCGCTGGCGCCGCTACGAGCGGGAGTTCGCGCCCCTGCTTCCGATCCTAAAAGACGTCATGGAGCACTGGGGCTATGACCACTGAACAATCGCCGGGGGACGCGTTGCCGGTAGCGTCGACGTGCGCAGCTACGTGCAGACCTTCGAAGGAGCGTCTGCCAGCGACATTTTGCGAACAGCTGATTGCCTCGTTCCAGAAAACCGCCGACCGGCACATCGTGCGCAGTCCTGGCTGGCGCGCCGGCCTCGACGCCAGTTCATGGACCGAGCTCGATGTCTCGGCATTGGCCGACGAGGCGTTCATGGGCTACTTCTACAAGCAGATCGACGACTACCTCGCCGCTTACAACCGGCGCCTTGGCCTGAGCATCCCGGTGCCCGCTTCGCCGCAGATATCGCAGATGCGCATCAAACGCTACGTGGCCGGCAGTGGCGAGGCGTTCCAGCCGCATTTCGACGCGATCTACGAGGTGGCGAATCGCTATCTGGTGTTCCTGTGGTATCTCAACGACGTGGCGGAAGGCGGCGAAACGGAATTTTGCGACCTGGGCATTACCGTGCCGGCGCGCGCCGGCAAGCTGCTGATGTTCCCGCCGTACTGGATGTACCAGCATGCCGGCCGGCCACCACTTTCGGACGACAAGTACATCCTTTCGCTGTATCTGCTGTTTCCACAAACGCGCTGACACAGGTCGCTCGGCCCGGGTGTGCGTGGCGACGTGCGTACGCAGCGCGCTCGCCGACAACGATGACGGGAGTCCTCTTGAACAACAACCTCGTCCCGCTATCCGCTGTTGCGATGGTCGGTGCGTCACAATCGACTGGGAGCCGTCCCGCGCCGAGCTGGACGGGTGGACCGATGGCTCGCCATGGCGATGGCGGCGGGTCGCAGACTGCCTTGCGCATCTTGAACGACCATTTGCACTCGGCCCCGGCGGACGTCTGGCTGGGCTACGGCCGCATTGTGCTGCAGCGTGGTTATCCACCGTTGGCCGCGGCCGTGCTTGAACTGGCGCGATGGCCCATCAGCCGACATCGGTGGCGCTGCGCTACTGGCTGTCCCTGCGCTGGTGGCAGGCCGGCGATGCCGCAAGCGCGGAAGCCGGCTTGCGACGGCTGCTGACCGAAACCGCAGATGCCCGCGCCGCCATGCTCCTTGCCCAGGTGCTGCGTGGCCAGGGCAAGCTCAACGCGGCGGCGGGTGCGCTGGCCGAACGGGCTGAGGTGGTCCTCGGCAATGCACAGGGCGTGCTCGACTGGGCCCAGTTCATGCGCGAATGCCAGCGTCAGGATCTCGCGATCGAGTTGTGCGAAAGCGAACTGGCGCGCCACGACGTCGATCCGCGCCTGTATGCGCTGCTGGGCCAGCTCACGCAGGAGCTGGGTCGTTTCGAATCGGCGCGCAAGCATTATCTGGACGCCATCGCGCGAGGCATCGACCAGAATCTGTGGTTCGTGCTTGGCAGCCTGGCTTCGATCGAACGTTACCGCGACCGCCAGCACCCGGACTTCGCGCTGTTCGAGAGCGGTGTCCGCGATCCTGCGCTGTCCCCGCGCGCGCGCGCGGCGATCCTGTTCGCGCAGGGCAAGGCGTTCGACGATATCGGCGATTTCGCGTCGGCCGCGGGTGCCTGGCGTGAGGCCAACGCGCTGATGCGCCCGCTCAAGCCGTGGTCGCGCCGAACGTGGCAGGCATTCGTGGCGGCGCGAATCGCCAGTGCGCCGATGCCGTTGAATCGCGTAGCTGCGCCTGAAGGCGTACCCGTCTTTGTGGTGGGCCTGCCACGTACCGGTACTACCCTGGTGGCGGAATTGCTGGGTCGCCATCCCGACATATGCAACCGTGGCGAGCTGCCCACGCTGGGTTACCTGGCCGAGCGCCTGAACGGTCTCGATGCGGTGCAGCGAGCGGCGGCGCTGGGCGATGCAGCCGCGGTCTATCTGGCGCACCTGTGGCGGGACGATGCTCCGGCGCGCTGCTACGTCGACAAGAATCCGCTCAATTTCCGCTACCTGGACACGATCGCCGCGCTGTTTCCCAACGCCCGCGTGATCCATTGTCGCCGCAGGATTCGTGACACCGCGCTGTCGATCTGGAGCCAGTCGTTTGCCCATGACGATTACGGCTTCGCCGGCGATTTCCATGACATTGCGGCCGTGGCGACTGGATGCGATGAATTGATGGCGCATTGGCAGCGCAGTTTGCCGATTCCGATCATCACGGTCGACTACGAGCAGGTCGCGGCCGATCCGTTGACGACGGTCGCGCAGTTGGTTGCCCAACTCGGGCTGGCGCCGTTCGATCCGGCACGGGCCAACCCGGATGCCACGTCGGCGATCACGTCGGCCAGCCAGTGGCAGGCGCGTCAGCCGATCCACCAACGCTCGGTCGAACGCTGGCGCAACTATGTCGACTACCTGCCCGAGTTGATCGAGTTGTTCCCGGCCTGAGTCGCCCCGCCGCAGCTTGCGGGCGATCAGGTCGCGGCGTGGCCGTTGAAGTCGCCGATCGCCGCGACCAGGTCGGTGACCGCAGCCCGCTCGGCTTCGCTGAGGTCGGGATTCCAACTGTCGAGAATCAATACCACCCGGGTCTCTTCGCTGCGGTTCCATGCTTCATGTTCGAAGGTGTCGTCGAACGTGACGCACTGGTCGGGTTGCCACACATGGGTTTCCCCGCCCACGCGCAAGGCGCAGTCCGGCGGCACGATCAGCGGCAGGTGGGTAACCAGGCGGGTATTGGTGACTCCGCGATGCGGCAGGATATGCGTACCCGGACGCAACACCGAGAACAGTGTTTCCGGCGCATGATCGCGGATGTGCACCAACGCCGCCTCTTCAAGCAGTGCCGCCGTGCGTGGGCAATTCGCGCAATGCGCGTCGAAGCGTTCGCCGTGGCGATAGAAGAAATAAGCGTCCCAGGCCGCGGCGCGATCGCCGGATGCTCGCAGATAGGCTTCGGCTTCTTCGGGCAGGCCTGACTGCAGAAAGGATTCGAGATTCCCCTCGTCGGCAATGACGGCGCGCAGCTCTTCGCGGATCGATGCGGCGCCGGCCTCCAGCGCCTCCTGCCACGGAAACCGCTCGCGCGGATAGAACGGCTGCGACGGGATGCCGGGAAAGTACAGAAACTTCGGTTGCTGACGGGGATCGGGAAGGTTCGCCGGTTGCTCGTTGAGATAAATCGCGAGGCACTGATCCACGCGCGCCAGTTCGGAGCGGCCATAGCGCTCGCGCAAGGGCTCGATGACCTTGTCGAACACCTGACGTCGGCCCGCGTCCACATAGTTCATGGCGCGTTTGACCGTCTGGCGCAATTCCGGCGCGGTCGAGTCATCGCTGAGCCAGCGCCCCTGTGCCTGTGCGGCGTTTATGGCATTGAAGTACGCCAGCAGAGCTTCATGCGTCTCACCCAGCCGCTCCAACGCGATGGCCAGGCGCAGGCGCGCCATGAACATGTTCGGTGCCAATTGCAGGCAGCGCCGCAGCGTCGCGACCGCGGCAGCCAGGTCGCCGCTGCTCAGCTGCACGGTGCCGAGCTGGTTCAACGTGGCCGGATCGTCCGGGTTTGCCCGGTCGGCGCTCGCCAGCAACTCGACGGCTTTGGCGCCGTCGCCGCGGGACAGGTACTCGCCGGCCAGGAAGCGCAGCGCTTCGATGTCGTCCGGCTTTGCAGCGAGCAGGCGCAGATAGGATTGTTCCGCCAGCAACAGGTCGCGATTGCGCAGATGCATGTGCGCCCTGTCGCGCAAGGTGGCCGGGCTCGTGCTTGACGCGTCATTCATTGCTGGATCCACACTCGAACAGACAGCCTTCAATTATAGGCCGATCGCCAAAGCGGCCTGTGCCTGCGCCGGCCAAAAAGAAGCGCCCGCTGCGGGCGCTTCGTACGGGTGTTTTCGTGACCGCAGGTCAATAGCGCGGGACGCTGTCATCCACTTCGCGCGCCCACGCATCCATGCCGCCCTCGACATTGTGCACGTTGGTGAAGCCGTGCGCGGCAAAGCGTTCGGCCATGGCGCGACTCGATACGCCGTGGTGGCAGATGAAGGCCAGCGGGGTATCTTTCGGCAGCGCGGCCAGGCTCTCGTAACCCTCGTCTTCCAGCACACGCGCCTGCGCCAATGGCGCGGCCTGCGCGCGGCCGTGCGCCGGGCGCACGTCGATCAGGGTGATGTCGCCAGCGGCCAGCCGCTGCTGCAGCTGCTGCACGCTGAGCGAGCCGATCTCCTGCGCGCCGGGAAACTTCAGGCTCAGGCCTTCGCCCTGCACGGTGGATACCCAGTCGATCACGATGCCTCTGGCGCGCTGCGCGCTGGCGGGGTCGAAATGCACCTCCAGACCATTCGCATGCGCCACGATATCGCCTTCGCCAGCCGGGGCCAGCTGGAACCCGGCGCTGTGGTCGGGGCCGATCTCCAGATGCAGCGCCACGCCTTGCGCGTTCGCGGTGCCCTGGCGGATCGCCTCGGCGGCGGCATCGGTGATGGTGATTTCCGGTGGCGTGCGATCCGGCGCGGCCACGCCGAACAAGGCATGCAGCTCACCACTGCCATACATCTGGCGAATGATGTCGGCACCGCCGACCAGCTCGCCCTCGACGTACAGCTGCGGAATCGTCGGCCACTCGCCGTAAGCCTTGATGCCTTCGCGAATTTCGGGATCGTCCAGCACGTTCACCGTGTGATAGTCGGGCAGCAGTTCGTTCAGCGTATTGGTGGCCGCGGCGGAGAAGCCGCACATCGGCTGCTGGCGGTCACCCTTCATGAAAAGCACCACGCGGTGATCCTTGAGCAGGCTTTCGATACGTTCGCGGGTGGGGGCGTCGAGGGACATGGGGAACTCCAGCAGGTGGCCATTCGAAAGAGACAATGATACGCCGTCCGATATGTCGTCGAAGTCGGTCGCGTTCAAGGCTGGCGCGCGTCGATGGCGTCGAGGCATTCGCCGAACAGGCGCATGGCGTCATCCAGTTCGTTCGTCGACCGGCCGGGTGTCGACGCCGGCCACAACCGGCGATCGTGTTAGCGGCGCGCAGCGAGCCGGTCGCACCGCCGCTAGCGCAACGCGGCGCTTACCACCGGAGCGATCAGCTCGACCCACAACGCGTATTGCGCGGCGGACGGGTGCAGACCGTCATCGGCGAGCAGGTCGGGGTGCTCGCGCGAAACGGCGGTGATGTCGACCCAGTGCGCGCCGGCGCGCGCGGTTTCGGCGCGCGCGATGGCATCGTAGGCATCCAGTTCGCTGGCAACCTGCGTCGCGTCGCGGCCGTGTTCGCGAGCGAAGCGGGTGACGCCCCAGTCGGGAATCGATACCGCCACCACGCGCGAGGCGCGGCCGCCGGCCAGATCGATCGCGCGCGCCAGCAAGCCGGCGAACTGCTCGCGGTAGTCATCGGCCGGGCGGCCCCGGTACTGGTTGTTCACGCCGATCTGGAGGGTGACCAGGTCGTACGGCGGCGTCAGCGTCGCCGCGTCCATGCCCTGCGCCAGCTCGTCGGTGGTCCAGCCGGTGACGGCGACGATCTGCGGATCGTCGATCGACACGCCCGCCGCGCGCAGACGCCGCACCAGCACCGCCGGCCAGCGCCGGTCGGCGTCCACCGCTTCACCGATCGTGTAGGAATCGCCGAGGGCGAGGTAGCGGAGCGAGGGCGGAATGGCGTTCATGGACTGGCTCGTCTGGGTGGAACGGGAGGATGCCGCAAACCTCAGGCAGCGACGCCGGCGGCCTGCAGCGGTTGCTTGTCGGCCATCCGTGCCAGCACCCGTTCGATCCGGTCGAACACTTCGCGCAACTGCGCCGGCGGCGGCAGCAGGGTCAGGCGGAAATGGCGGCTGCGCGGCACGTTGAAGCTGCTGCCGGGCACCACCAGCACCGACTCCTCTTCCAGCAGCCGCAGCGCGAATGCCTCGTCGTCGAAGCTCGCAAATCGATCGGCGCGCACTTGCGGGAAGGCGTACAGCGCACCGTGCGGTGCCACCAGTTCCAGGTAATCGCTGCTGGCCACGCCCCGCAGCACGGCATCGCGCGCGTCATGCAGGCGACCGCCGGGCGCGGTCAGCGTGCCGATCGTGGGTGCATCCTGCAGCGCCGGGCACACCGCCCACTGCGCGGTCACGTTCGCACACAGGCGCAGCGCGGCGAGCAGCTGCAGCGCGTCGCGATACTCGCGGGTGTGCGCGGAGTCGCCGGACAGGCTCATCCAGCCTACGCGGTAGCCGCAGGCACGATGCACCTTGGACAACCCGCCGAAGCTGAGGCAGGGCAGGTCCGCGGCGATCTCGGCCAGCGGCTGGAACGTGGCGCCGTCATACAGGATCTCGTCGTAGATCTCGTCGGCAAGCAACAGCAGCCGATGCCGTGCCGCGATCGCCACCAATGGCTGCAGCAGCGCGCGCGGGTACACCGCACCGGTCGGGTTGTTCGGATTGATCAGCACCAACGCACGCGTGCGCGGGGTGATCAGCGACTCGAGTTCCTGCGGATCCGGGAAATGGGCGTTGTCGGCAAGACAGCGGTAATAACGCGGCCGACCGCCATTGAGGATCGTGGCCGCGCTCCACAGCGGGTAGTCCGGACTCGGCAACAGCACCTCGTCGCCCGGTTGCAGCAGGGCGCGCAGGGACAGGTCGATCAGCTCGCTGACACCGTTGCCGATGAAGATGCGCTCCGGCTCGACACCTTGCGCACCGCGGCGGCGCTGCTGCGTGGCGATCGCCTCGCGGGCGATCTCCAGGCCCTGCTCGTGACCATAGGCCTCGCTGTCGTGCAGGTGGCCGGCGATCGCCGCGCGCAGATGCGCCGGTGCCTCGAAGCCGTAGCGGCCCGGGTTGCCGATGTTGAGCTTGATGATGTCGAGGCCGGCGGCCTCCAGTTCGCGAGCGCGCCGGGTCAGCGCGCCGCGGATTTCATAGCGCACGTCCGCCAGGTGCGCACTGGGTGTGATCGAAGCCAACGCCGGTATCCTTCTCAATGCCCGGATGTTCTCCATATCCCGCATGGGCGGGAAGGACAACGGAGGGGTGAATCGACAGGTCAACAACCGGCGCCACCGCCGGCCGGCCGATGCTAGCAGCGTGATGCAGTGCAGCGCGAGCGCCGAACGGGCTGGAATCCGGTTCATCGGCGGGCAACACACGGGCAGGGCATAATCGCCAAACCGTGCAGACAGACCTCCCCCATGAGTGATGCCGAAACGATCGAACGCCTCAGGCATATCGGATGGCGCGGCGCCGTGTTGCCAGCGCCCGGCTTGCGCCTGGCGCGAGTGGTGGCCCAGCATCGCGCCGGCTACGAGCTGCACGATGGCGAGGCCCTGTTCGGCGCGCAGCCGGACGGGCGCTTCCTCAAGCGCGGCATCGATCCGGCGGAGCGGCCGGTGGTGGGAGACTTCGTCGAAGTGCAAAGCGGCACGCCGCCGCACATCGTCACGGTGGCGCCGCGACGCACGGTGATGTCGCGGGCGGCGGCCGGCGAGCGCTACGAGCGCCAGCTGATCGCCAGCAATATCGATTACGTGCTGGTGCTGACCGGACTGGATGGCGATTTCAATCCGGCCCGCATCGAACGCTACCTGTCGCTGACCGAGGATTCCGGCGCCCAGCCGGTGGTGCTGCTGAGCAAGCTCGATACACGCGAAGACGCGGCCGATCAGATCGCCGCATTGCGCGAGCGGTTGCCGGATGCCACCCCGATCCACGCGCTCAACTGCAAGGACCCGGCCAGCGCGGCGCTGCTGGCGCAGTACCTGAAACCGGGCGACAGCGCCGTGCTGGTAGGTTCGTCCGGCGCGGGCAAATCCACGCTGACCAACACCTTGCTCGGCACGGCGACGATGGCCACCGCCGAAGTGCGCAGCCACGACAGCCGCGGCCGCCACACCACCACCCATCGCGCCCTGCTGCAACTGCCCAGCGGAGGCTGCCTGATCGACACGCCCGGCATGCGCGAGCTGAAACTGACCGGCGAGGAAAACCTCGACTTGTTCGCCGACATCGAGGCACTCGCCGAGCAGTGCCGCTTTGCCGACTGCGGCCACGGCAGCGAGCCGGGTTGTGCGGTACAGGTGGCACTGGACAACGGCGAGCTGGCGCCCGGCCGCTGGCGCAATTACCTCAAGCTGCACGACGAGCGCGAGGAACAGGCCGCGACGCTGGAGGCACGTCTGCGCCGGCAGCGCGGCGGCCGTCCGATCGAGCGGCCGCATGGGCATCGCGGGCAACGCGAGCGGGACTAGGAGTTGCGATGAACGTCGCCGCCACGACCGGCATCATTGCTCCCGAACTGCAGCGCTACGCCGCACTCGACCAGCGCCTGCTCGCGGCGGTGCGCGGCATCCACGTCCTGCCCACGGTGGCTTGGCCGGCGTCGCTGGAAAGCCGCATGATCGAGGCATACAGCCGCGGCCGGTTCGCCCTGCCGCAAGTGAGCTACGTGCGGCCGGATCTGGGCGCGGCGCGGGCCGAGCTGGCGGCGATCGAGCATGCCGCCACCAGCGACGCGCACGTCGATCCGCTGGGCGATTACCTGCAGCGCACCGCCGATTCCTGGCTGATGGCCGCCGAGATGCTGGAGTCGGTCGGCACGGTCGGCGTCACGGTGCCTTCGGTGGCGCTGTATGGGCGTCCGGACGACCTGATCCCCGGCAGCACCCAGAGCAACCTCGACGCGGCGCGCTACTTCATCGCCCTGTCCGACGAACTGGGCGCCGACCTGCTCGCCGACGACTGCAGCAGCGGCATCCCGGCGGACGTGCTGCGCATGGATCTTGCTGCCACGCTGGACGACTTCTTCGGCGCCGGCACGATCAGCGTGGAGGTGGATGCCGAACTCACCGCCAAGGCCGCCGCCGGCGCCACCCGCATCCGTTTGCGCGGCGGGGCCTGCTTCAGCGAATACGATCGCCACCAGTTGCTGGCCCACGAGGCGTTCGTGCATTCGCTGACCGCGCTCAATGGCCGCCGCCAGCCGCTGCTGGCGTCGCTGGCGCGCACCTCGCCGCGGGTCACCGCCACCCAGGAAGGCCTGGCGGTGTTCGCCGAACTGATGTCCGGCGCGATCGACATCACCCGGCTCAAGCGGATCAGCCTGCGCATCGTGGCGATCGACATGGCGCTCAAGGGCGCGGACTTCGTCGAGGTCTACCGTTATTTCAGCGCTTGCGGGCAAAGCGTGCCGGACAGTTTCCATTCGGCGCAGCGCGTGTTTCGAGGTGTGCCGCTGACCGGTGGCGCGGCGTTCGCCAAGGACAACGTGTACCTGTCGGGTCTGCTCACCGTGCACACGTTTTTCCGCTGGGCGTTGAAGCAGCGGCGGATGGACCTGCTGCGCCACCTGTTTGCCGGCAAGCTGACCCTGCATGACGTGATCACTCTGCAGCCGCACTTCGCCTCGGGCGTGATCCTGCCGCCACGCTGGTTGCCGCCCTGGATGCAGCACGTGCACGGGCTGGCCGGCAAGCTGGCGTTTTCGGTGTTCATCAACGGCATCCACATGAACCGGGTGCAGGGCGACGATCTGCTGTCGAACGTCTAGCGGCTCGACCTGCGTCGTTGCGTCGCAAGAACAGGCCGGTTCGACAGGCCCCGGTGCTAACATCGCGTGAGTCGGCCGCCGTCGCGGCCGGCGTCCCTTTCCGACAAAAGCCTCCGATGAGCCTTCCCGAAGAACTGCGTCTTGCCGCCCTCGAATATCACCGCCTGCCGCGCCCCGGCAAGATCAAGGTCACCCCGACCACGTCGCTGCTGACCCAGCGCGACCTGTCGCTGGCGTATTCGCCCGGCGTGGCCGCGGCCTGCGACGCGATCGTGGAAGACCCGACCTCGGCCGCCGAGTACACCGCGCGCTCCAACCTGGTCGCCGTGATCACCAACGGCACCGCGGTGCTGGGCCTGGGCAACATCGGGCCGCTGGCGAGCAAGCCGGTGATGGAAGGCAAGGGCGTGCTGTTCCAGAAGTTCGCCGGCATCGACGTGTTCGACATCGAGATCGACGAGAACGACCCGGACAAGCTGGTCGACATCATCGCCAGCCTGGAGCCGACCTTCGGCGGCATCAACCTGGAGGACATCAAGGCGCCGGAGTGCTTCATCGTCGAGCGCAAGCTGCGCGAGCGGATGAAGATCCCGGTGTTCCACGACGACCAGCATGGCACCTCGATCATCGTCGGCGCGGCGCTGCTCAACGCGCTGGTGGTCGTCGGCAAGAAGATCGAGGACATCCGCGTCGCCACCACCGGCGCCGGCGCAGCGGGCATCGCCTGTCTCGACATGCTGGTGGCGCTGGGCGTGAAGCCGGAGCACATCCTCGCGTTCGATCGCCATGGCGTGATCCACACCGAGCGCGACGATCTCGATCCGGACAAGCAGCGCTACGCGCGCGACACCAAGGCGCGCACGCTGGCCGAGATCGTCGACGGCGCCGACGTGTTCCTCGGCCTGTCCGCCGGCGGCATCCTGAAGCCGGAGATGGTCGCCACGATGGCTGCGCGGCCGATCATCTTCGCGCTGGCCAACCCGAATCCGGAGATCACCCCGGAAGACGCCAAGGCGGTGCGGCCGGATTGCATCATGGCCACCGGTCGCTCGGATTACCCGAACCAGGTCAACAACGCGCTGTGTTTCCCGTATCTGTTCCGCGGCGCGCTGGACGTCGGCGCCACGGTGATCAACGAGCCGATGAAGATCGCCTGCGTGCAGGCGATCGCGGCGCTGGCGCGGCGCGAGTCGTCCGACGTCAGCGCGCGCGCCTATGGCGGCAAGCCGCCAAGCTTCGGCCCGGAATACCTGATCCCGCAGCCGTTCGACCCGCGCCTGCTGCTGCAGCTGCCGCCGGCGGTGGCGCAGGCGGCGATGGAGTCGGGCGTGGCCACGCGCCCCATCGACGATTTCGCCGCCTACAACGATCGCCTGACCAGCTTCGTGTTTCGCACCGGATTGCTGATGAAGCCGGTGTTCGAGCGCGCCAAGGCCGAGCCGTGCCGGCTGGTGTATGCCGAGGGCGAGGAAGAGACCGTGCTGCGCGCGGTGCAGGTGGTGGTGGATGAAGGCCTGGCGAAGCCCATTCTGATCGGCCGTCCGGAAGTGATCGAAAAGCGCATCAAGCGCGCCGGCCTGCGCATCAAGCCGGGTGTGGACGTCGAGATCTGCAACATCAACTGCGACCCGCGCTTCGACGACTACTGGCGGCACTATCACCGCTTGATGGAGCGTCGCGGCGTGACGCCGTCGATGGCCAAGGCGGTGATCCGCTCGCGTCCCACCGCGATCGCCTCGTTGATGGTCGAGCGCGGCGAAGCGGACGCGCTGATCTGCGGTCTGGTCGGCCAGTACCAGGGCAAGCTGCGCTACATCCGCGACATCATCGGCCTGGACGAAGGCGTGGTCGAGCCGTCGGCGATGGCGGCGGTGTCCACCGACAAGGGCACGTTCTTCTATCTCGACACGCACGTGCAGGACGATCCGTGCCCCGAGCAGATCGCCGAGGCGACCTTGCAGGCATCGATCCGGCTGAAGCTGTTCGGCATCGTGCCGAAGATCGCGCTGCTGTCCGGCGGCAACTTCGGCAGCCGTGACACCTGCGGCGCGAAGAAGATGCGCAAGGCGCTGGAGCTGATCCGTGCCCGCGCGCCGCGGCTGGAAGTGGAGGGCGAGATGCAGGCCGACGTGGCGCTGACCCCGGCGCTGCGCGAGAAGCTGTTCCCGAACTCGCGGCTGGAAGGCAAGGCGAACGTATTCGTGTTCCCGAACCTGGACGCGGCCAACATCGCCTACAACATGACCCGCATGCTCAGCGACGGCGTGGTGATCGGGCCGATCCTGATGGGCGTGGCCAAGCCGGCGCACATCCTGATGCCGCAGTCGACCGTGCGCCGGGTGGTCAACATGAGCGCGGTGGCCTGCGTCGAGGCGCAGATCCGCGCGGCCAATCGCCAACAAGGCTAGAGGCCGTTTCGCTTCCGCCTGTGCGGGGGAAGGAATATCGGGCGTCACCGGCGGCTCTGGCGCTTTCAGTCATCTCCGGTCGTCCGCCGCCATGCGCCGCCGCACGGCGGCTGCAAATTGGCAGGCATACGGCCCAACGGCTAGACTTGGACGTTGATTCCCGCCGCACTCCCCCGGCGGCGGGCATTCCCCCTCAAGCCTGGCGCTGCAACGGCGCCGCGGAGAATCTTCATGGATCAGCTCGACGATATCCTCAACCAGGACATCGACCCCACCGAAACCAGGGAGTGGATGGACTCGCTCGACGCGGTGATCCATCACGACGGCACCGAACGCGCACACTTTCTGCTGGAGAAGATGGTCGATGGCACGCGTCGCGCCGGCGGCTACCTGCCGTTCGATCCGACCACCGCCTACGTCAATACCATCGCGCCGGCGAACGAGGCGAAGATGTCCGGCGACGCCGCGATGGAATGGCGCATCCGCTCGCTGATCCGCTGGAACGCGATGGCGATGGTGGTACGCGCCAACCGCAAGCCGGGCGATCTGGGCGGCCACATCGCCAGCTTCGCCTCCAGCGCCACCCTGTACGACGTCGGCTTCAACCATTTCTGGCGCGCGCCGAGCGCCGAGCATCCGGGCGACCTGGTGTTCCACCAGGGCCATTCAAGCCCCGGCATCTACGCGCGCTCGTTCCTCGAAGGCCGCCTGGCCGAGGACCAGCTCGACCTGTTCCGCATGGAGGTGGTCGGCAAGGGCCGCGCGCTGTCGTCCTATCCGCATCCGTGGCTGATGCCGGATTACTGGCAGGTGCCCACGGTGTCGATGGGGCTGGGTCCGATCCAGGCGATCTACCAGGCGCAGTTCTTCAAGTACCTCGAACACCGCGGCCTGATCCCCAAGAGCGACCGCAAGATCTGGTGCTTCATGGGCGACGGCGAATGCGACGAGCCGGAGTCGCTCGGCGCGATTTCGCTGGCCGGCCGCGAGGGCCTGGACAACCTGATCTTCGTGATCAACTGCAACCTGCAGCGGCTGGACGGCCCGGTGCGCGGCAACGGCAAGATCATCCAGGAGCTGGAAGGCAGCTTCCGCGGTTCAGGCTGGAACGCGATCAAGCTGGTCTGGGGCAGCTACTGGGACCCGCTTCTGGCGCGCGATACCAAGGGCGTGCTGCGCAAGCTGATGATGGAAACCGTCGACGGCGAATACCAGGCGTGCAAGGCATTCGGCGGCGCGTACACGCGCGAGCATTTCTTCGGCAAGTACCCGGAGACGCGCGAGATGGTCGCCAACCTGAGCGACGACGACATCTGGCGACTGAACCGCGGCGGCCATGATCCGCACAAGGTCTATGCGGCGTATCACGCAGCATCCAACACCAAGGGCATGCCCACGGTGATTCTGGCCAAGACCGTGAAGGGCTACGGCATGGGCGCGGCCGGCGAATCGCAGAACCCGACCCATCAGCAGAAGAAGCTGGACGAGGAGGCAGTGCGGCATTTCCGCGATCGCTTCCAGATTCCGATCGCCGACGACAAGCTCAAGGACGTGCCGTACTACCACCCGGGCGTGGACTCGCCGGAAGTGCAGTACATGCTGGAACGGCGCAAGGCGCTCGGTGGCTTCCTGCCGCAGCGCCGGCGCAAGGCCGAGGCGAAACTGAAGGCGCCGGAGCTTGCCGCGTTCGAGCAGATCACCAAGGGTACCGGCGAGCGCGAGATCTCCACCACGATGGCGCTGGTGCGCGGCATCAACCTGCTGCTGCGCGACAAGCAGCTGGGCGAGCGGATCGTGCCGATCGTGGCCGACGAGGCGCGCACGTTCGGCATGGAAGGCATGTTCCGCCAGATCGGCATCTACGCGCCGTTCGGCCAGAAGTACAAGCCGCAGGATTCGGACCAGCTGCTGTACTACCGCGAAGACCAGAAGGGCCAGGTGTTGCAGCAGGGCATCAGCGAGGCCGGCGGCATGGCCTCGTGGATGGCAGCGGCGACCAGCTACAGCATCAGCAACCAGGCGATGCTGCCGTTCTTCATCTACTACTCGATGTTCGGCTTCCAGCGCATCGGCGACCTGTGCTGGGCCGCCGGCGACATGCGCTCGCGCGGCTTCCTGATCGGCGGCACGTCGGGCCGAACCACGCTGAACGGCGAAGGCCTGCAGCACGAGGACGGCCACTCGCATTTGATGGCCGGCGCGATCCCGAACGTGAAGTCGTACGACCCGACCTTCTCCTATGAAGTGGCGGTGATCCTGCAGGACGGCACGCGCCGGATGATGGCCGAGCAGGAGGACATCTACTACTACATCACCGTGATGAACGAGAACTACAGCCATCCCGACCTGCCCAAGTCTGACAAGAGCGGGGGCGTCGAAGACGGCATCATCAAGGGGATGTATCTGTTCCGGGACGGCGGCAAGCCGAAGAAAGGCGAGCCGCGCGTGCAACTGCTCGGCTCGGGTACGATCCTGCGCGAGGTGATCGCGGCGGCCGAGCTGCTGGAGAAGGATTTCGGCGTGAAGTCCGACATCTGGTCGTGCCCCAGCTTCATCGAATTGCGTCGCGACGGTTTCGATGCCGAACGCTGGAACCGGCTGCATCCGGAAGCCGAGCAGCGCGTGCCGTACGTCACCGGTTTGCTGGACGGGCGCTCGGGTCCGGCGATCGCCGCCACCGACTATGTGCGCGAGTATGCCGACCAGATCCGCGCGTTCCTGCCCGACGGCATGCGCTACACCGTGCTGGGCACCGACGGCTACGGCCGCTCGGATACCCGCGCGCATCTGCGCGAGTTCTTCGAGGTCGATCGCTACTGGATCGCGCATGCGGCACTGGCCGCACTGGCGAAGGACGGCAAGATGAACGCGAAGGACGTCAGCCGGGCGATCAAGGAATACAAGCTCGACCAGGACAAACCCAATCCGCTCACCGTCTGAGCGGTTTGGACGTCCAGATGAAAAACCCGCCGGCCGGCGGGTTTTTCCTTACGGAAGACCGGGCTCAGTCCTCGTCGTCGCTGCGGAACACGCGACGCAGCAACAGGAAGGCTCCCAGCGTGCCGGCGACGATGGCAACCGTCGCGGCGGGATGCCGGTTCACCTGACGGCGCAGCCGGCGGTAATGATAGTTGGCCTCGTCGGCGAGATCCTCCGCGGCATGGGACAGTTGCCGGCCATAGCTTTGGCCGCGCTTGCCAAAACGCTCGTTGATGCGGCGGCGGCCGCGTTCCAGCAGGCCCTGGGCACTGCCGGCTGCATCGTCGGCGTAGTGACGCGCACGCTCGCCGGCGCGCTCGGCGGTGTCTCGAATGCGGCTTTCGATATCACGGTTACGCATGGCTTTCTCCTGAGCTTCTGGTCTTGCACGGTGCCAGCGCACTCGTGATCGATGCGTAAACATCGATCCGCTCCGTTCAGCCGAGCCGGTATTCGCCGCCCTGTTGCAAGGCGCGCCGATACGCCGGCCGTGCGTGGATGCGCTCGAGGAAGCCGGACAGCCGCTGGTAGTGTTCGTCCAGTCCGCCACGCGCGGCGAAGGCTTCCAGCGGGAAGCTCATCTGGATATCGGCGACGCTGAAGTCGTCGCCGCCGAACCACTCGCCCCTGCCCAGTTCACCTTCCAGATAATCCAGGTGCAGCTTGAGCTGCGGATCGACGAAATCATTCATTACCTTGCGCACGATGCCTTTCGCCACCGGCTTGGCGAAGAATGGCATCGGTGTCGTCTCGACCCGCCGGAACACGAGTTTCAACAGCAACGGCGGCATTGCCGATCCCTCGGCGTAGTGCAGCCAGTAGTTGCAGCGCAGCCGCTCGGGCGTGCCATGCGCGGGAATCAGCTTGCCGGCACCGTAGCGGTCGGCAAGGTATTCGACGATCGCGCCGGACTCGGCCAGGATGAGTCCGCCGTCGCTGATCACCGGCGACTTGCCCAGCGGATGCACCGCGCGCAGCTCGGGCGGCGCCAGCATGGTTTTCGGATCGCGCTGGTAGCGCTTGAGCTCGTAGGGCAGGCCGAGTTCCTCCAGCAGCCAGAGGATGCGCTGCGAGCGCGAGTTGTTCAGGTGATGGACGATGATCATCCTTGCATCAGAGCGTAGTGCGCGCGGCGGCGCAAGCTCAGGGTTTCAGCGTGGCGATCCGCGACAGTTTCGACACGCCGCGTTCGTCGAATGCTTCCACTGCCACGACGTATGGCACGCCCTTGTCGAGTGCGCGCAATTCCAGTCGTGTCGGCTGATCGGCGAAGCGCTGATACGTCTCGTGCAAACGGTCGGCGACCAGCCCCCAGCGCACGTTGTAGCCCACGGCGCCGGGTACCCGTTTCCACACGATCTCGGCATCGCGGCTGTTGGCCAGGCGGCGTGCGGCAACCAGTTCCGGTGCCGGTGGCGGCGGGCCGTCGGCGTTGCCGAACACGCGCATGTCGGAGATCGCCAACGTGTGCGCGCCGACGTGACCGTGCACGTAGCGCAGGTAGCGAACGCGTGCCGGCCGGTCGAGTTCGAGGTAGGCGTTCGGGCGGTCGCGGGTCTCGTGCGAGAGGTCGGCCAGGATGGCCCAGCGCTTGCCGTCGGCCGAACCTTCGAGGCGGAATTGCGTGACGATGTCGGGGGCGTCGCCGTAGCGGCCGGACCGGTAGTCGGCGTAATCCACCTGCACCGCGCGCACCGTGCGCGGGCCGCCGAGGTCGAGCGTGAGCGTTTGGCCGGCGGTGTTGCTGGCGGCGGCCCAGAACGTGCGCGGGTTCTCGTCGACAGTGGCGGACGGCGGATGTCCGGGCAGTTGCGACGAGGCGCGGGCGGCCTTGTGGTACGACAGCAGCATCCAGCCGGCGAAGGTGCTCTCGCCTTCGCGCAGCGGGTGATCGGGCATGCGCTGCGGGAAATCGCCGAAGCGCGTGTCGATCCACATCTGGCCGTCCGCATGGAAGCCGGCGGGGAACAGCTCGACGCGCCGCTCGAACTTCCAGTTCAGCCCGACCCACATGGTGCCGCTGTTCCACCAGTTGCCGTACGCATCCTGGAAAGTGGAGCCATGGCCGGCACCGGTGGCGAAACCGCCGGGCTTGTAGCCGACCGGGTTGTACGGCGCATAGGTGAACGGCCCGAGCGGGCCGCTGCCGACGTAGACGCCGGTGGCATAGACGTTGAACTCGGTGCCCGGTGCGGCGTACTGCAGGTAGTAGCGGTCGCCGTGCCGGTTCATCCATGCACCCTCGACATAGGGCGCGATGCCGGTGTCGGTATGGTCCCGGCCGAAACGCTCCCAGCCGTGCCGATCGGGGTGCGCGCGCAGCAGCGCCGTCGGCTTCGTGACGAAGCGCATGCGCTTGCCTTCACCTTCGTCGGCGTGATCCAGCGCGAGGTCGATCTGCGCGCCGTACAGCGGAAAGACGTTGGAGGAATCCCAGTAAAGGTAGGTCTTGCCGTCCTCGTCGCGGAACAGGCCCGGGTCCCACGGGCCGGGCGGCAGGTTGCCCGGTTTCATGTCGCTCTCGTGGCCGGCCCATACCGCGCCGGGCACTGCCGGCAACAGGCGCGTCCAGAACTGCCAACGGCCGTGCGCCGGATCGGTGGAATACAGCAGCGGCCTGGGTTCCATCGCCGATTGCATCAGGAACAGCTTGCCGTCGGTGGCGAGGGTGGCCGGCGCCACCGGCCCGTCAAATGGCCATCTATCCGGCCGAACGAATTGCCAGTGCAGCAGGTCGGGCGAGCGCCAGTAGCCGTCGGCCAGGGTGAGGAACAGGTAGTACGCGTCGCCATGGCGCACGATCGCGGGATCCGCGCCGCTGCGGTACGAGATGCCCGCGTTCATCTGCTCGTAGTTGTAGCGGTAGTCGACGTCGAGCGGATTGGCCCAGGTGCGCCCGGCGGTGGTGGCCGCCATCGCGCCGGGTGCGGCGGGCACGGCTGCAAGCGCGATCAGCCGGAGCAGGCAGATGCCGGGCGACGACGAAGACATCGTTGAAGCATGCGCCGCCGATTCGGTGCGTGCAACGCCGATGGCGAATCAGAAGATCTCGCCGACGCAGCAGCGCAGGCTGCCGCCAGCCTTCTCGATCTCGCCCAGTTCCACCGCGCCAATCGCGAAACCGTAGCCGGCCAGCGCCGCGCGTTGTTCGTCGGTCAGCGAGGCAGCGGCGCAGGCACTCATCCACACGCGGCCGTCGGACAGGGTGATCGCGTTGCCGGCAAAGGCCTGCTTCTGCGCCGGAGTCAGCCAGATCGCGCGGTCGCCGCAAGCCGTGGCGATCGCCTGCGCCGCGGCCGGGTCGCGGAAGCCGTCGGCGGCGATGATCGCGGCGCGACCGGCCAGCAGGGTCAGCACCACGTTGGTGTGGTATTCGGACTCGGCCAGCTCGAAGCAGTACGTCAGGCGCAGATCGAACGCCTGGTGCATCGCCTGCGCGCCGGCCATGTCGCAGCGTTCGCTGAGGCCGCAGTAGCCGACGCCGCGGGCGCGGTCGATGATCAGCGATCCGGTCAGCTCGGCGACCAGGTCGTCGCAGCCGGACAGGTCGATCTCGTCGTAGCCCAGCACGTCGCCGAAGAACGCGCGGATGTCGGCGCGTTCGGCCTCGCGCTGTCGCACCGGATGGCGCATGCGGCCGACAATCAGTCGGCCCGGCGCGGTGCCGAACACGTTGTTGGGAAATATCGCGTCGGGCGTTGCCGGATCGCCGGGGAAGGTGATCACCGGTACGTCCGCGCGCAAGGCCTGCGCCAGCGCACTGTGCTGGGCCAGCGCCTTGAGCGGGTCGACGGCCAGACTCATGTCCATGTAGCGGTTGTCGCGCGCCGATTCCGCCGCCAGCGTGAACTCGGCCGGGGCCACCAGATAGGCCGCGCGCGCGGTGGCGGCGGCACCGGGCAGCGGTGCCAGCGCGGCAAGGGCTTCGAGGAATTCGGTCGACGAGGTGGTGATCACGTGCGGCTCCATGCGGCCAGCATCAAAGAATATCCGCTGCCGGTTCTTCCCGCGCGGCGGCCTCCACATGCAACTGCTGGCGGCGGCGCAGGCTCGGAAACATCGTCATCCACAGCCCGACCACTACCAGCGTGCCGATGCCGCCGATCACCGTCGCGCCCACCGCGCCCAGCCACGCCGCCAGCATGCCGGACTCGAATTCGCCGAGCTGGTTGGAGGTGTTGATGAAGATCGCATTCACGGCGCTGACCCGGCCGCGCATGTCGTCCGGCGTATCCAGCTGCACCAGCGCCCCGCGGATCACCATGCTGACCATGTCGAACGCGCCGAGCGCGAACAACGCCAGCAGCGACAGCCACAGTGCGGTCGACAGCGCGAACACCAGCGTCGCCACGCCGAAGCCGGCCACCGAGGCGAACATGATCATGCCGACGCGTCGCTGCATGCCGTGCCGCGCCAGCCACACCGACATCAGCAGCGCACCTACCGCCGGCGCCGCGCGCAGCAGGCCCAGCCCCCACGGGCCGGTATGCAGGATGTCTTTCGCGAAGATCGGCAACAGCGCGGTGGCGCCGCCCAGCAGCACGGCGAACAGGTCCAGCGAGATCACGCCGAGCACGTCCTTGCGCGCGCGGATGAAATGCACGCCGGCGAACACGGTCTTCAAGGTGGCCGGTTCGCGCTTCGGCGGCGTGTGTTCGTAGCGCAGCCGCGCCATCAGCAGCACCGAGGCCAGGTACAGCGCGGCACATACCGTGTACACCACGCCCGGCCCGGCCACGTACAGGAAACCGCCCAGCGCCGGGCCCATGATCATCGCCGCCTGGCCGGCGGACGAGTTCACTGCCATCGCGCGCGGCAGGATCGCCGGTGGCACCAGCGCCGGCAACATCGACTGCAACGCCGGAAATTCGAACGCCTTGGCGATGCCGATCACGAACACCAGCAGCAGGATGCCGAACTCGCGGATGCCGTGCACCAGGCTCAGCCCGGCCAGCACGGCGATCGCGATCCATTCCAGGATCTGGCCCAGCAGCACGATGCGGCGTCGCTCGAACTGGTCGGCGACATGCCCGGCTGGCAACGCCAGCAGCACCGAGGGCACGAACTGCACCAGTCCGATCAGACCCAGGTCGAAGGCGCGGCCAGTGATCGCGTAGATCTGCCAGCCGACGGCGACCGACAGCATCTGGAACCCGAAGCCGGAGGCGATCCGGGCGAACCAGAACGCGACGAACGCGCGGTGCTGCAGCAGCGAATCCGCGGACGGAGGGGGCGTGGGCGCCATCGGGTGTCCTTGTGGGGAAGGATCATTATCCGGTGATGGCCGCATCGGGCAAAGTGTCCCTGCACGGGGAGGGATTTGACACGCTCTTGCCGGCTCGGGCCCTAGCCTGACTGCTCCCCCCCCGGAAATCGAGGCAAATCCATGGGCAGGCAGGCGGAGCACGTCTATACCGATCCGGCAAGCATCCGGCAGCTCGAGTCGCTGATCGACCAACTGCCGGCCAATGGCCATGTGGTACTGCTGCTGAAGGACGGCAGCCGCTGCGACGGCGTGATCAGCACACGGCCGAACGTGCAGGTGTTCCGCGATGCCGAGGAGCGCGAGGGCATCAACGGCACGGTGCAGTTGCAGCGCCCCGACGTGCCGGACTGGAGCCGGCACGTCTGGCTCGACGAGATCGAGCGCGTCGAGCACCTGGACTCGATCATGGGCAGCGAAAGCTGAGCTCAGGCCAGGTCCTCGGCGAGCCGAGGCTGCGCGACGGATGTCGATGGCATGCGCACCGGCAACGCATCCAGTCCGAACAGCGGCCGCAGCCAGCGCACGCGGCGGATCACGTACTCGTGCAGCAATGCACATCCGCCCACCGTGGCCAGCACGATCAGCGCCGGCTCGGCGACCGGCCCGAAACCCAGCGGCATCAGCTGCCAGGCGAACAGCAACAGCAGGCTCTGGTGCAGCACATACCACGGGTACACCGCCTCGCGTGCATACGGCAGCCAGCGGAACGGGCGGTTGAGGTACGCGTGGCCCCAGCCCAGCACGGCGCAGACTGCCGTCCACAGGTAGGCGTAGCGCAGCCCGTGCACGACCCACCACACGGCCGTCGGTGCCGCGTCGGGCAGCAGGCGGATGCCGGCGAGGTAGAGCGCGAAGCAGGTCAGCGCCGCCGGCAAGGTGACCCGGCGCAGCCGTGCCAGTTCCGACCACAGGCCGGCGTCGGTGCCGAGCAGGTAGCCGTACAGGAACATGGTGAAGTACAGCGCATGCGCGTACCAGTCGCCCCAGAATGCGCCGGTGAACGGAAAGCGCGGCGCCAGCAGGCGGTCCCAGACGAACAGCGGGATCGCCGGCAGCACCAGCAACAGCGGCCCACGCAAACGCAGGACGGCGGCGCGCACGCGCTGGCCGGCCGGCGACTCCAGCAGCGGCAGCAGCGCCGCCAGCAGCATGGTGTAGGCCCACAGGTAGGGCAGGTACCACAGGTGGTTCCAGGTGAAGCCGTACTGCCAGCCGGTGAACGCGCCGGCCGGCCACGGACCGCCGGTCCAGTAGCGAAGCAGGAAGTGGCCGAAGCCGGGCTGCACCAGATGGGTGGACAGGCCCTGCACGTAAGGCTGGATCGGGATCACCACCAGCGCGCCGAACAGCAGCGGCAGCAGCAGGCGCACGGTGCGCTTCCAGGCCAGCCGCGGCAGGCTGCTGCGCCGGCGCATGAAGGTCACCGCCATGCCGGAGATCAGGAACAGCAGCTCCATTCGCCAGCGGTTGAGGAACAGCATCGGGTCCTGCAGCCATTCGGCGGTGTGGCTGCTCTTCAGGTGGAAGTCCCACCCTTCGCCGGCCACGTACAACATGGCGGCGTGGTACAGGATCAGCAGGCCGAAGGCGAGGACGCGTAGCGCGTCGATATCGTGGCGGCGGTTCATGGCAACGCTCCAGGGCGGGAAAGTGACCGCCAGACTGGGCTGCCACTCGCCCCGTGTCGTGGCCAAAGTGACCGCCCGCCGGGCCGTTGTGACGAATCGCGGGTGGCGGGGACGAGTGGCGGGGACGAATTGCGTAGAATCCGCCGGATGACCACGACCCGCGGCTTCGACCTGTACCAGCGCTGGCGGCGACCGTTCGAGGTCGGCGCGTGGGTGCTGATCTTCGCGCTGAACGCGACCTTCAACAGCATCGACACGCACATCGACCATGCCGGCCGGCTGGCCGCGTGGGAACCGTGGGTGTGGGAATGGAGCAGCGCCCTGGTGATGCTGGCGCTGCTGCCGGCGGTGATCGCGCTGGAGCGGCGCTGGCCGATCCGCTTCGACACATGGCGCCGCAACCTGCCGCTGCACCTGCTGGCCAGTGTGCCGTTCAGCCTGCTCCATGTCATCGGCATGATCGCGTTGCGCAAGCCGGCCTATGCCGCTGCCGGCTGGCATTACGACTTTGGACCGTGGTGGTTCAACTTCGGCTACGAATACCTGAAGGACATCCGCACTTATTTCCTGATCGTCGGCACGCTGGTGCTGTACCGGCTGTGGCTGCTGCGCCAGCAGGGCGAGGCGCGGCTGCTGGCCGAGCCGGACGAGGGCGCGCCGGTGGAGCCGGTGGATCGGCCCGAGCGCTTCCTGGTGCGCAAGCTGGGCAAGGAGTTCCTGCTCAACGCCAGCGAGATCGAATGGCTGCAGGCCTCGGGCAACTACGTGAACCTGCACGTGCGCGGCCGCGACTATCCGCTGCGCGCCACCATGGCCGGGATCGAGGAGCGACTTGATCCGGCGCGGTTCGTGCGGGTGCATCGCAGCTATTTCGCCAACCTCGACTACCTCGCCGAGATCGAGCCGCTGGAAACCGGCGACGCACGGTTGCAGATGCGCGACGGCGCGAAGATTCCCTGCAGCCGGCGCTACCGCGCCGCGCTGCGCGAACGCTTCGGCCAGCCGGACTGAGCCGGCGCGGTTGCATGGCGACCGCGGATCGTTCCAAGCTAGCCACCCGTTCCCGCCAGGTGTGCCGCCGATGAATCGCGCTTTCCCCCGTTGCGCCGTGATGGCTTTCTGCACCACCTGGATGCTCGCCGGCTGTTCGCAGCAGGGCAGCGCGCCGGCGGCCGGGCAGCAGCAGGCACAGGCACAGGCCGCCGATGCGGCGCGCAACCTCGACACCTATCGCCAGTTGCTGCGCATCCACAACGACGAGATGGCGGTGTCGATGGGCAAGGACATCGTCAATCGTTTTCCCGACAGCGATGCCGCGAAGGAAGTGCAGAAGACGCTGCCGGCGATCGAGAAACGCTATACCGAGACCAGCGAGAAGAACCGGTTGGCCCGGCTGTGGCTGTATCAGGTGTCGCCGATGGAAGGAGGCACGCAATCCACCGCCACCATCCAGAACAGCCAGCCCTCCGGCAACGACCGCGTGCAGCTGGTGCTGCGCCGGCACACCAGCTGGGGCCAAAGTGTATTTCTGTACGGCAGCAAGCCCGGCTTCGTCTGCCGCGGCAATTGCACCATCGCCAGTACGGTCGACGGCAAACCGGTAGGCATCAAGGCATTTGCGCCTTCCACCGGCGAGCCGGCACTGATGATCCGCGACGACAAGGCCTTCATCGCGATGCTTCAGAAGGCGAAGAAGATCACCATGAACGTGACCCTCGCCGATGGCGACAAGAAGCAGGCCCTGGTCTACGAAGTGGGTGGTTTCGATCCGTCGAAATGGGCGCCGCTGGACAAGGCGGGGCACAAGGGCGGCAAGAAGTAGCCGAGGGTCGTGCCGCGGCGAATGCGCCACGGTGGCGCGCCGCGTCGGCGCGACCTTCTTCTCGTGGCCGCAACGTCCGCGGGAATAGGCTTTCATCGACACGTCATCCGACCGCAGCGGCGGGTGCGTCCAGTGGGAGGTTCCCATGCAGATCGGCAGTATCTCCGGGTCATCCCTGATCGTCGGCATGCTGGTGTTCGGCAGCCTGCTCGGCGGCTGTGCCACGAACCACCCCGAGCAGGAGAGCCAGCGCCAGGCGGCGTACCGGGCGGCGACTGGCGCACCGGTGCACGGCTTCCGTTTCTTCGGCTCGCTGTATTCATGGGAGCCGCTGGGCAATCAGCAGCTGGCCGTGTATACGCGGCCCAACCAGGCATGGCTGCTCGACGTGCCCGGATGCAACGAATTGCCGTTCGCCACCGCCATCGGGCTCACCTCCAACATGCACGAGGTGATGACCGGCTTCGACCATGTGCTGACCGGACACGGCAACGTCCCATGCACCATCACGCAGATCCGCCCGATCGACGTGAGCAAGCTGAAGGCCGCGCGGGAAGCGCAGCGCAAGATTGAGGAAAAGCCGCGCGCGCCGACGGACACGCCGTGACGCGCCGGCTTTCGCCGCGTCAGTGCAGGAACAACTTTTCGGTCACGCGTGCCAGCGGTTTTTCCAGCGCCTTCTGCAGCCGTGCCGGCAGGTCCAGTGGCTTGAGCAGCATCTTCACCGTCATGCCGGCCGGGATATGCCGCCGCAGCAGCCCTTGCGCGCGATCGCTGATACGACGGAACTCGGTCTCGTTGCCCAGGTGCTGCGGGTAGCACTGGTTGAACACGTGGCGCAGCGCGATGTCGCTGTCCTCGCTCTTGATCTCGTTGACCCGGCGCAGGATGGTGCGCAGCACCTTGTAGCGGCCGAAACCCTCGCGCTCGCGGTATAGCCTATAGTGCTGGTAGAAATGCTTGAAGTGACGCACTTCATCACTCTTGATCTGGCCGGTCAGCTGCTTCAGCACCGGCTCGTCGGTGATGTCGTTGAGCGCGCGGTACAAGCTGGCGGTGCCGGTTTCCACCACGCAGCGCGCGGCCAGTTCCAGCCCGCGGCTGGATTCGAGCTGCTCGGCCGTGCACACCGCGCCGTATTCGTTCCAGAACGCCTTGAACGCGGTGTCCCAGTCGAACTCCGGCCATACCTTGCGCACGTACGCGGCCAGCGCGCGGCCATGCTGCAGCTCCTCGTGCTGCCAGTGCTGGCTGAGCCAGCCCTGCAGTTCGTGGTCGTCGGCGAAGTGATCGATCAGGTTCTGCGTGTACAGATCCGAACCGCTCTCGACAAACGACGAGCTGCACAACAGGAAGAACAGATCCTCGTCGTGGCGAATGCGCGCGACCTCGATCCGGTCGAGGTCGAGACTTTCCAGAGTCCAGGGCAGGGCAGCGGAATAATTCAAGCGGGTTCCTGTGCGCAGCGATTGTGTCCGACCCCTCGGCCAGCGCATGACAAGGGGATGACACAGGATACGGCTTCGCCGCGTTGTCGGATTAACCCCAACCTACTCGCCGTGCGGCAGCGCGCTCAGCGCACTACCGTCACCGGCACATGGGCGCGGGCCAGGACATTGCTGGAAACCGAACCGAGCAGCCAGCGCGCCAACGCGCCGCGCTCGGTGTGGCCGATCACGATGTGGTCGACGCCATGCTGATCGATCTGGCCGAGCAGTACGTCGCCGGGGCTGCCATAGACCAGCTCGATGTCGACCAGGGTGGTGGCATCGGGCACGATCGAGGTCAGCTCTTCCAGCAGCTCCCGCACCCGTCGGGTACCGGAGTCGGCCATCATCAGGGCCGACGCATCGGCGCAACCTTCGGTCACCTGCAACACGGAGACCACGCGGACCCGGCCGCTGGCGCAACGCGCCAGATCGACGGCGAACTGGAACGCGCGACGGGAGGCATCGGAGCCGTCATAACCGACCAGGGAATACTTCACCATGACTGCTCCTTTGCTGTGATCGGGCGTCGGAGCCATGACTTCCACGCCATGCCCCAGTCGACACGGTGCCGCGCTGTCGCCTTCCATGCAACCGCAGTTTGGGCCACGGGCCGTTATCCATGCATCAAGATCACGAAACTGAACGCAGTCGCGCGGGCCTGCACGCGGTTGTCACGCTTTGCTGCACACGATTCGATCACCGCGCAACAAGGCGCCACCCCAAGGGCAACTGACGGCGCGGACACGACGACCCGCATTGGAAAACCAAGGAGATACCGATGATCAAGCGTACTTTTGGAATGGCTGCACTGGTGATGGCCTGCGCGGGCGCAATGACCGTGCTGCCAGCGGGCAACGCACAGGCTGCCGAAGCGAGCGTGAAATGCGATCTCACCTACAACCTCGCCGGCTGGTCGCTGATCTACAAGCGCGCCGAAGGCACCGGGATGATCACTTGCGACAATGGCCAGCACGCCAGCGTGAAGATCAGGGTCGTCGGTGGTGGCCTCACCGCGGGCAAATACCACATCGACAACGGCAAGGGCGAAATCAGCAACGTGCACAGCATCCAGGATGTCTACGGCGATTACGCGCAGGCCGGCGCCGAGGCCGGCGTGGTCAAGAGCGCCAGCGCGCAGGTGCTGACCAAGGGCACCACTTCGCTGGCGTTGTCCGGCACCGGCGAGGGCGTCAATCTCGGCGTCTCGGTGGGCAAGTTCACCATCAGCAAGCGCTGAAATCCAGGCGCGCGCACGACGAGGAAGGGCGCCAGTCTGGCGCCCTTCCTCGTGGGTGGGCGTAAACTGTCGACGCCGCACTTCCGTATCCCCGCTGGAGTCATCTCATGCGTCGTCTGTCCTGCCTGCTCGTGTTGACCGTGCTGTGCGCCCTGATCGCTCCGGCCTTCGCGGCCACTGCGCAGGTCGGCGAGGTCGCCCCCACGTTTCGACTGCAAGACCAGAACGGCCACTGGCGCACGCCGGCCGACTTCCACGGTCACTGGCTGGTGATGTACTTCTACCCGAAGGATTTCACGCCCGGCTGCACCACCGAGGTGTGCACGTTCCGCGATGACATCGCCAAGTTGCGCAAGGCCGGCGCCGAGGTCATCGGGGTAAGTCTCGACGACGTGAAATCGCACGCCGAGTTCGCGAAGAAATACCACGTGCCGTTTCCGCTGCTGGCCGATGCCGATCGCAGCGTCGCCACCACCTACGGCGTGCTGACCTCGCACATGGGCATGCACTACGCCAGGCGCACGACCTTCCTGATCGATCCGCAAGGCCGGATCGCGAAGGTTTACGTCGACGTCGATCCGGAGAAGAACTCCGCCCAGGTGCTTGGCGACCTGGCGACCTTGAAGGCAGCTCCCTGATGCCGTTGGCGGTGCGCGCCGACACGGCGTCGGCGCGGCGCTTTTCGCTCTGGGCGGTTGGCCCGTGGGTGGCCTTGCTGCTTGCCGCGTTGGGCAGCGTGCAATACCTGCGACACGCCGAATATGCGTATCTCGCAGCGGCGCTGGTGGTCATCGTGGTGTGTGCCGGCTGCATCCTGCGGCAGTCGTGGGCGCGCCCGGCGATGCAAGTGCTGGCAGTGCTGCTGGCGGCATGGGCGCTGGTTACCGGCGTGCTGATGCTGCAGCAGTCGGGCGACTTCGAAACCGCGCGGCAACATGCCATGGCGCAGCCGCAGCTTGGCCGGATCGCACTGTGGATGATCGATCGCGCGCAGCGCACCTGGCAGGTCGCCCTGGTGCTGAAGGCGATTGCGATACCGCTGCTGCTCTGGCTGGCCTGGCAACTTGGCCGACCGGCAGTGCGGGCGCAGTTCCGGCGGCGTCGCTGAGTTCGTCGCGACAGGCAGCATGGGCGAGCTCTGCGCCGGCGGTGGGGCGTGGCACATTCAGCCGCGGTTGCTGGCGCAGCGGGTATCGCTGGTGACCTTTGCCCGTCGGAGCATGCTGATGCGTCCACTTCTTCCGCTCGTCATGGCGCTGTTCCTGTTCGCTGCGCTGCCGCTGCAGGCGCAGGATCTGGCGGCCACCTGCCATGCCAGCAGCAGCTACGACGTCACCCTGAAGACGGACAGCCTGCTGTTCGATCGTGCCTCGCCAGCGCCATTCCATGTCGAACTTCAGCACGGCGCGTTGCGTACCGATGGCGTCGCCGTGCATCTGAATGCGGAGGATCAGGACCGGCTGGCGTTGTTCGAGCGCGACCTGCGGGCGCTGGTTCCGCGCGTGCGTGTCGTCGCCCGGAACGGCGTGGACCTGGCGATGCGCGCGATGCGCGCCGAAGCCGACGGCATGGGCCTGGCCCCCGCGACCCGCGCCGAGTTCGATCGCCGGCTCGGCGTGCACGCCGACCAGCTGCGGCAGCGTATTGCGACCAGTCGAAGCACGCACGATTGGCAGGGCGACATTGCCGGCGAATATGCGAACAGGGTCGCCGCCGACCTGTTGCCGGTGGTGGCGGCCGACCTCGGCCAGCAAGCGCTCGACGCGGCACTGGCAGGCGATCTGCAATCGGCCGCGAGTCTGCGCGATCGCGCGAGCGCCCTGGCCAGCGACTTGCAGCCGCGGTTGCAGCAGCGCATGCAGGCCTTGCGCCCGCAGATCGAAGCCTTGTGCCCGGCCATCCAGCAACTCGCCGAGTTGCAGCAGGGCGTGCGCGGCAGTGACGGGCGTCCATTGGACCTGGTGCAGATCGCTCCCTGAAGAGCCCAGGGTGACCCCCGGCTGACCGATGTTCGGCCTGTATCGCCAGGTTTAGGTCCCGCTAAGTGCGTCGGCGCGACCATGCTGCCCACGCCCATTGCCCGCGGAGGCGGCCATGCCGCCACGATCCCCTCCCTCCAGCTGCAACGGTCTTCTGCGCCAGTCCATCGACTTGCGACGGCTCTACCGGCACGCCGCCCGGCAATGCGAGCCGGGTTTGCGGGTAGTGCTGAGCGAGAATGCGCAGACGCTGGACCTGTTGATTGCCGATCTGCAGGCACAGCGGCGCGCCGAGGGCGGCGCGCCGCGTGGGCATGGCAGCTGGCATGGCATCGCCCGATGTCATCTGACCGGGTGGCTGGTACGTCTTGCCGGCCGTCGCGACAGCGCGTGGGTCCGCGCGCTGGCCTATCGGGAAGCCGCCTTGCTGGGAGCGTTCGAACGGGCGATCGCCGCCGCGCCGACCCCCGCCACGCTGGCCTTGCGCCGACAACTTTCACGTCTGCGCGACATCCACCTCGATATGGATAATCTGGGTGGCGCTGCACGCTACTGAAGGGGAAGAAATGTCGCCTGCTGCACAGGAGGTACTGGCGTTCTGGTTTGCCGAAGCGAACATGCCGCGCTGGTTCGATGCCGACGCGGCGTTCGATGGCCAGATCCGCGACCGTTTCGGACGCGTGCTGGACGCGGCGGCCACAGGTGCGCTCGATGAGTGGAAGGCCACGCCGTTGGGCTGGTTGGCCTGGCTGATCGTACTCGACCAGTTTGCACGCAACATTCATCGCCGCGACCCGCAGGCCTGGGCACAGGACGCGCGCGCGCAGGAGGCCGCGCTGTCAGGTATCGCCCGCGGTGATGACCGGCAACTGCCCCCGCTGCAGCGCGTGTTTGCCTACCTGCCGCTGGAGCACGCCGAAGACATGGCGCTGCAGCAACGTTCGGTGGCCCTGTTCGAGGTGCTGTGCGCCGAGGCGCCGCTGGAACATCGCGAGCGGTTCGAGGGGTTTCTCGATTATGCTCGGCGTCATCGCGAGGTGATCGCGCGCTTCGGCCGCTTTCCGCATCGCAACGCGTTGCTCGGCCGGGCCAGTACGTCCGAGGAGATTTTCTACCTGGCCGGGCCGAATGCGGGGTTCTGAAATCCAATCGCTGCAAAGGAGCATGCCATGCGCCATCTGTTGCTGATTTCATTGCTGGCCTTCAGCCTGGCCGCCCAGGCCGGGCAGACCCTGCGCATCGGCCAGCAGGTGCTCGCGGTCGGCGATACCGCCGCACATGCGATCGCCCTGCTGGGCACGCCAGCCTTCAAGGAGCCGGTGGAGAACAAATTCGGGGCACATCTGGGCGAGCGCTGGCAATACGCCCGCGACCAGGGGCACGTGGTCGTGGTGACGATCATTGCCGGCAAGGTCGCCGACATCGACGATCGCCGCAGCTGAAGCGGCGGCGTCATCGCGAGACGGTTCGCGGTTGCAGGATTTCCAGTCAGGCCAGGGAGCAGGTCATGCGTATTCATCTTGTCGTTGCGTTGTTCGCCTTCAGTGCCGCGGTGCACGCATCGAGCACCTTGCGCGTGGGCAATCGGGTGCTCACCGCCGGTGACAGTCGCGAGCGGGTCGTCGCGTTGCTGGGCAAGCCATCGTCAAAATCGCGCAGGCACAGTTCGCACGCCCGTCGCAGCCGTCATGGCGGCGTTCGCGTGCTGGACAACAGCGAAGGCGGCGAGCAGTGGCGCTACCGCCGCGGCGACCACGTCACCGTGGTGACGATCGTCGACGGCCGGGTCAGCGAGATCGAGGACCGTCGCCTCTGACGGCGACGCTCCGGATCTGCGCGGCAAACCAGGGTCCGCACGCCAGTTGCCGAGCGATCCGTCGACGCGGCTTCATGGCCGGTTTGATACGCTGTGGCGGCTTTCAAACGAGCCACCTTCATGCATGACTTTCTCGACAACCTGCTCGGAACCACGCTTTCCGATGGGGTCATTCGTGCCGGATTGAATTTGCTGATGGCGTTGCTGATCCTGCTCGTCGGCATCTGGCTGGCAGCGCGACTGGCCAACTTCAGCCAGCGCGCGCTGCGGCGCGCCGCGGTCGACGTCACCCTGAGCGGCTTCCTGCGCAACCTGATCTATGGCGTGCTGGTGGCGGTATTGATCGTGATGGCACTGACCAAGGCCGGCGTGCCTTCGGCTCCGTTGGTGGCCGCGCTGGGTGCCGGCGGGCTCGCGATCGGTCTCGCCCTGCAGGGCTCGCTCAGCAACCTGGCGTGGGGCGTGCTGCTGGTGGTGTTCCGGCCGTTCCGCGTCGGCGATTACGTCACCGCCGGCGGCACCGAGGGCACGGTTCAGAGCATCAACCTGATGCATACCCTGCTGGTCATGCCGGACAACCGCGAGGCGATCCTGCCGAACGCGAAGATCGGCAGCGACGTCATCGTCAACTTCAACCGGCGGGGCACGCGCCGGTTCGAGCTCAAGCTTGGCATCGGCCATCGCGACGACACGGACCAGGTGATGGGCACGATCATGCATCTGTTCAAGGCGGACGATCGCGTGCTGGAGGATCCCGCGCCCGGCGTGTGGATCGAAAGCCTGGCCGGCCAGAAGGTGAATCTGGTGTTGCGCGGCTGGACCCGCAGCACCGACGTCTGGGCCGTGCAGACCGACTTGCTGCGCGCCATCAAGCAGCAGATCGACGCTGGGAAGATCAGCATCCCGGTCATGCCGATGGACGTTCGGTGGAGCACCGAGACGCCGCCGTCGTCGCTGCCCGGCCAGGGTTGACTTGTGCCGGCGATGTCAGATCGCCGCGTCCGAAAATGGACGCCCATTCTTCGAGGGCAATGTGTCGTTCTTCCCGCCTGCATGGCATGACTGATGGCAGGGTGTGACCACTGGCGCATGCCGGCGCGACGAATCGGATTGAACCTTGTGGGCATGGTGCGGCATCCAAGCCGCGTTCGGACGATGACCGTCCGTGCTCACGGGAAAACGATCATGCGCAAACGGTGGGTGGTTCTTTGCGTGTCTATGGGCCTGGCCGCGATGGTGCAGGTGCAGGCCCATGACATGCGCGTCGACGGTGGACATTGCGGCTACGACAGTGTCTACGACGTGCAGGTGAAGTCGGGCGGCATCGACTTCAGCCGCAGCGACGTGCGGCCGGCGGACGTGTTCATGCACGATGGCCAGCTGAGCGTGGATGGCCGCGCGGTGGCAGTGTCCGCCGACGATGCGGCACGCCTGCGCGACTACGAGACCGGCATGCGCGAGCTGCTGCCACAGATGGCCGGCATCGCGCAGGAGGCCGTGGGTCTCGGGTTCGATTCGCTGGCCATCGTGGCGGCGACGCTGGGCGGCAGCCGGCATCATCGCGATGCGCTGGTGGATGGCCTCAACCATCAGCGTCGCGATGCGTTGGATGAGCTCGGCGCGCATATGAACGCGCAGCGCTGGGATCAGCAGGGTCTCGGGCCGGCGCTCGAACAGCCGATGACGGATGCCGCCAACGCACTGGCCAGGTCGCTCACGCGTCACGTGTTCTGGTCGCTGCTGACCGGTCGCGCCAGCGACCTCGAGGCGCGGGCCGATACGGTCGATCAGTCGTTCGACAAGGAGATGGATGCGCGTTCGGGCAAGCTCGAGGCGCGCGTCAAGGCGGTCTGCCCGCGCCTGCAGGCGCTCGACCAGTTGCAGCAGCAGTTTCGCTTCCGGCTCGCCGACGGTTCACCGCTGAAGCTGATCGTGCCCGAAGCCGGGCACGACAATCCGGCCGGGCAGCTCGCCACGCGCTGACATCCGGATCGGAGGCCCGGTTGCCGCGTCGCCTTGCGGCCGACGCGGCTTTCTTGCGCCGGCCCTGCCGGCGCTACTGCACCGTCACCGCGCGGCGGTTGTCGCTGGAGACCTTGTCGATCAGCTCGTTGTAGGGGTCGATGCCGGCCTGTGCGGGCAGGCTGTCGACGGTCATCGTGATCGTGCTGTCGCCGTCGGGCAGCAGGCGTTTTTCCAGGTACAGCGGCTTGCCGTCCTTGCCCGGGCTGGACGAGGCAGCGAACACGCCGACGTCGATCGGGATATCCGGCTTCGCCGCGGTCTCCCTGCCGGTGCCGTCGACATGGACCTTGCCGGCGTGCACCTTCAGGGTCACTTCGTACTTGCCGTTTGGCAGTTTCTTCGCGGTGGCGTCGGTGATGCGGTTGTCGAACAGGGTGATCTTCCAGAACAGGTCGTCAAGCAGCGGCTGCCACTTCGGTCCGAGCGTCTTGCCCAGTGCGTCCATGAATTCCCGCGAGGTGGTGTACGGCGGCTGCTGGAAACCCTTGTCGATCAGGAACTGTTTCAGCATCGCGTTCAGCCTGCTCTCGCCGACGTAATCCTGCAGCGCGTAGAACACCAGCGAACCCTTCTTGTAGTGGATGTACTGCTGGTTCTCCACCTTCGCCAGCGGCTCCTCGGCCAGCTTCTCGGTGGCGCGGCCGGCCAGATAGCCGTCCAGTTCGTACTTCAGGAACTTGCGCATCTGGTCGGCGCCGTACTTGTGCTTCATCACCATCAGCGCGGAGTACTGCGCCAGCGATTCGCTGAGCATGGTCGAACCTTGCATGTTCGCGCCGATCACCCGGTGCGCCCACCACTGGTGCGCCACCTCGTGGGCGGTGACGTAGTAGACGTAGTCGATCTTCGAAGTGTCGCGCAGGTCGGCGATGAAACCGATCGACTCGGAGAACGGGATGGTGTTGGCGAACGACTGCGCGAAGCTGGCGTAGTTCGGGAACTCCAGGATGCGCAGCTGGTGGAACTGGTACGGCGTGAAGCTCGCGTCGTAGTAATCCAGCGCGTCCTTCGCGCCCTGGATCATGCGATCGACGTTCCACGCATGTGCCGGGTTGTAATACACCGCGATGTCCACGCCCTTCCACATCTCGTGCTTCACCGCGTAGCGCGCCGACAGGTACGAGAAGAACGGCAGCATCGGCCGGTCCATCGTGTAATGGAAATGGCGTCGTCCGTTCGCCGTCCACTCCTTCTGCAGGTAGCCCGGCGCCACCGCGATCTGGTCGGCGGCGGTGGATACGGTGGTGTCGAAGCTGATCCAGTCCGCGTCGTTGCTGATGTAGGTATTGCCGCGCGCCTTCTCGTCGCCGAGCTTCGGCATGCGCGGCGCGTCGCCCTTGAGTCCGTACTTGCGGCGGTCGTTGCGATCGGTGATCTGCACCTGGGTCTGGTAGCCGAACTGCGGCATCACGGTGTTGTTGAAGAACGTGCCGTTGTGCGCGAGGAAGGTGCCCTCCGGATCGTTGGAGAAACCCCGCGGTGCGTATTCCAGGTCGAAATCGAAGTTCATCGATGCGCCCGGTGCCATCGGCGTCTTCAGCTTGTAGATCGTGTAGCCGAGCCGCTTGTCCGCACTGATCGTGTCATGCGGCGCGAACGTCAGCGACTTGACGGTGAATTCGTCGGTGAAGTTCACGTGCAACTCGTTGATCGGTGCGTCGTGCTTGTTGACCAGGGTGTAGTGGCCATGGATCTCCAGCTTGCGCCGGTACGGGTAGATGTCGACATCGGCCTTCACCGCGGTGATGCGTGGCTGCGGCAGGTTCTTGTACTTCGCGTATTTCTTCTCGTAGTCGGCACGCTGTTTCGTTTGTGCGGTGCTGTTCTGGAAATGGTTGAGGACGTTGGTGTTGTAGTAGATCCAGCCGCCGCTGCCGATGAACGCGAGCAGGCCCAGCGCGATGGCGATGGCGGCTGGTACATGCAGCCGCGCGCGTGCCTCGCGCAGCCGGTCGCGCCAGGCATGGCCGGTGCCGCGCACCCAGAACAGCGCGGCCAGCACCACCAGCACCAGCGCGCAGCTGGCCCAGTAGAAATCGAACCACAGCACGCCCTGGAGGAAATGGCCGAAGCCGTTCATGTCCGAATACGGCGCACCCGGCGTGGTCGCGTAGTTGTAGAGATGCTGCTCCCAGTGCAGCAGATCGAAGCCGATCGCGCTGAGCACCAGCCACACGATGGTCAGCAGATAGCCGAGGAACTTGTTGTTCGACAGCACCTGCAGGAACAGCGCCAGCACGGCCAGCAACACGAACGGAATCGCCTGCAGTGCCAGCGTTTCCAGGTACAGGCCCGGCTCCAGGTGCGTATAGCCGTGGCCGAGCTGCCAGCCGATGCCGACCGCCGCGCCAACCAGCAGGAAGCTGGCGATCACCGCCACCAGCGCGCCCAGCTTGGCGGTCAACGGGACCCAGTCCGGCACCGGGAACGCGTCGCTGACCTCGGCCGAGCGCTGGCTGCGCTCGCGCCAGACCAGTTCGCCGGCGTAGAACGTGATGATGATGTAGAGCAGCCACTGGAAGCCGCCGCGCACGTTTTCCAGCACCTGGTGCGTCACCGGCCAGGTAGCGGTGCCGTAGATCTGGCCCGACAGCAGCAGCGCGCCGAACAGGTTGGCCACGCCCAGCGCCAGCATGATCAGAAACGGTGCGCCGCGCAGCACGCCGAGCGCGTCGAACACGAACTGGGTACGCAATTGCAGCAGGTGCGTGTGCAGGCCACCGGCCAGTTGCACCCTGGGCAACGTCAGCGCGGCGGTGCTGCCCGGCGGCAACAGGATCGGAGGCTCCGCGCGCTTCTTGCGCCCGGGCAACTGCAGCCCCTCGCGATTGGGCCGGAACAGCGCCATCGTCGCGCCCAGCATGGCCAGGCTGACGCCGATCCACAGCGCGCGGTTGAACAGCAGCACGCCGGTGAGGGCCGGCAGCTCGCGGTTGGCCTGGTCGGCCGACCAGTAGCGGGTCACCAGCGCAAGCGTGCGCCCGCCAAACGGGTCGAGCATCGCGGCGATGAAGTGGTTGTTCACGTCCTTGGTCAGCTGCCCGACGATGCCCTGCAGCACGAAGTAGGCGATCAGGCCGATATAGGTCGCCAGCAGCGAACGTGTGGTGGTGGCGAGCAGATACAGCAGGGCGGCGATGAACAGCATGTCCGGAATCACCATCACCGCGAACGCCCACGCGTAACCGTGCGAGCTGACCGGCCCCATGCGTGCCGCATCGATCCACGGCATCATGCCGCCGATGGCGATACCGAGGGCGCAGGTGAGCATGATCGCGAGCGCGGCCAGGTAACCGGCGACGAAGCGGCCGCCGAGGTAGGCGCCGCGGCTCATCGGCGTGGTGAAGAACAGTTCCGAGGTGCGGTGGTCGAAATCGCGCAACGCCGCGCCGGCGACGAAGATCGTCACCAGGAAGATGCTCAGCACCGTGAGCAGGCTCAGCAGCCGCACGATCACCAGCGGCGCATTGCGCAGCACGTTGCCGCTGGCACCGCCGACGATCACCGCATCGGTGCTGGCCAGCGCGAAGGCAAGTGCGCCGAATACCGCCGCGACGATCCAGAACAGCGGCGATTTCAGCTGCTGGCGCAATTCGAATCGGCAGATCTCGTAAAACGTAGGCTGCAAGAACATCGGTATTCCCATCCGTGTATCGGAAAGACTGTCTGCAACGCGCCCGAAATCAGGCGGCCCTGGCGGTGGCCTGCGCGCGCAGGCGGCCGAAGTAGACGTCTTCCAGATCCGGCGCAACCGGCTCGAAACCTTCTTCCGGCAGCGAGTCGGCCAGTACGTGCAGCAAGGTGCGGCCGCCGGCGAGGCGGGTGGACAGGATGTTCATGCGCGCGCGGTAGCCGTCCAGTTCGCCCTTGTCGATGCTGCGCCGCCAGACCCGGCCGTCCAGCGAGCGGATCGCCTCGATCGGCTCGCCGGTGAGCAGCACCTGGCCCTGGCCGACGATCGCCATGCGCGAGCACAGGTCGGTGACGTCCTCGACGATGTGGGTGGACAGGATCACCACCACGCGCTCGCCGATCTCGGCCAGCAGGTTGAGGAAGCGGTTGCGTTCTTCCGGGTCGAGGCCGGCGGTGGGTTCGTCCACGATCACCAGCCGCGGGTCGCCGATCAGCGCCTGGGCAATGCCGAAGCGCTGGCGCATGCCGCCGGAGTAAGTGCCGAGCTTGCGCTTGCGCACATCCCACAGGTTCACCTGGCGCAGCAGCGACTCGACCAGCTCGCGCCGCTCGCCCTTCACGGTGACGCCCTTGAGCACGGCGAAGTGGCTCAGCATGGCCTCGGCCGAGACCTTCGGATAGACGCCGAATTCCTGCGGCAGGTAGCCGAGCAGGCGGCGGGTCGCCTGCTTGTCGGCCTGCAGATCCATCTCGTCCAGTTTGATCGTGCCCTCGTCCGGATCCTGCAATGTGGCGATCGTGCGCATCAGCGACGACTTGCCGGCACCGTTGGGGCCGAGCAGGCCGAACATGCCGTTGGGGATGTCCAGCGAGACGCCACGCAGCGCCCGAACGCCGTTGGCGTAGGTTTTCGACAGATCACGAATCGTCAGCATGGGTTCCTTCCTGCGCCGCCCCGCGCGGCTGGTGGATGAGATGAGAGTAGGGCATGGACTGCGGCAAGACCTGCGCTCAAGGTCATGCATACGCCAGCGCATGGTAAGCGACAGTCTCGGGAAACTGCACGATCCGGCATACGAACGCCGCGTGCCTTCGCTATCATTGAGGCTTGCATGCGGCCGCCATCCCCGAGCGGCACGCCACCGTCAGCAGGAGTCACCATGGCCGATCTCAAAGAAGCCCGCGTCCCCGACATCGGTCACGCCGACGTACCCGTCATCGAAGTGCTGGTCAAGGTCGGCGACCGGGTGGAGAAGGAACAGAGCCTGATCACGCTGGAGTCGGACAAGGCGACCATGGAAGTGCCGTCGCCTTACGCGGGCACCGTCAAGGAACTGAGGCTGAAGGTGGGTGACGAAGTCTCCGAAGGCGCGGTGATCGCCGTGATAGAAGCCGAAGGCGCGGCCACCGAACCGGCCGCCAAACCCGCAGCCGCGGCACCGGCACCGGCACCGGCACCGGCACCCGCACCCGCACCCGCACCCACCGCTCCCGAGCCGAAACCTTCCCCGATTGCCGGCCAGGGCGTGCAGCCCGGCAATGCGCCTGAAGGCGACGCGCCACCCAGCGCGCGCCCGCCGCTCGACGCCAGCATCGTGATGCCCGGCGATGCGGCTTACGCCAGCCCGGCGATCCGCGCATTCGCGCGCGAGCTGGGCGTGGACATCCAGCAGGTGAAGGGCAGCGGCCGCGGTGGCCGCATCCAGCGCGAGGACGTCAGCGCCTACGTCAAGCATGCGCTGGCTTCCGGCGCGCGTCCGTCGATGGGCGCTTCGACCTCGGTCGGCGGCCTGAACCTCCTGCCCTGGCCGAAAGTCGACTTCGCCAAGTTCGGCGAGATCGAGGAGAAGCCGCTGTCGCGCATCCAGAAGATCTCCGGTGCGAACCTGGCGCGCAACTGGGCGATGATCCCGCACGTCACCCAGCACGAAGACGCCGACATCACCGAGATGGAGGCATTCCGCAAGAAGCTTGGCGAAGAGAACAAGGACCTGAAAATCTCGCCGCTGGTGTTCCAGATCAAGGCGGTGGTGGCGGCGCTGAAACAGTTCCCGCAGTTCAACGCCTCGCTCGACGAATCCGGCGAGAAGCTGATCCTCAAGAAGTATTTCCACATCGGCATCGCGGTGGACACGCCCGACGGCCTGGTGGTGCCGGTGATCCGGGATTGCGACAAGAAGGGTCTGCTGGATCTGGCCCGCGACCTGGCCGAGGTCTCGAAGAAGGCGCGCGAGAAGAAGCTCGGTCCGGCCGAGATGTCCGGTGGCTGCTTCTCGATCAGCTCGCTCGGTGGCATCGGCGGCACCTACTTCACGCCGATCGTCAACGCACCGGAAGTCGCCATCCTGGGCGTGTCCAAGTCGGTGACCAGGCCGCTGTGGAACGGCAAGGAATTCGCGCCGCGGCTGGTGCTTCCGCTGTCGCTGTCGTACGACCATCGGGTGATCGACGGCGCGCTCGCCGCGCGCTTCGCCAGCTTCCTCGCCAACCAGCTCGGCGACATCCGCCGGCTGCTGCTTTGACGGAGGCGACGACGATGACAGACACGATCGAAATCAAGGTTCCCGACATCGGCGGTCACGACAACGTGCCGGTGATCGAAGTGCTGGTGAAAGTCGGCGACACGGTGGCGAAGGAACAGAGCCTGATCACGCTGGAGTCGGACAAGGCGACGATGGAGATTCCCTCCAGCGCTGCCGGCGTGATCAAGGAAGTGAAATTGAAGGTCGGCGACGAGGTTTCCGAAGGCGCGGTGATGGCCATATTGGAAACCGTCGGCGCAGCCGACTCCGCGTCCCCCTCTCCCGCTCCGGGAGAGGGCAGGGGTGAGGGTGCTCAGGCCCCTTCAAACTCCTCCTCTCCCCCGCGGGGAGAGGGCCGGAGTGAGGAGGCGGGGTCGCCGGGTAGTTCCAGCGAAGCGGGCTCTGGCAACTCTTCCGCGAGCACCCGCCCCTCACCTCAATCCTCTCCCCGGAGGGGAGAGGAGGCAAAGGTGCCGCAAGCGGCAGCTTTATCTGGAAAGAAGCCGGATCTTGAATGCAAGCTCGTCGTGCTCGGTTCCGGTCCCGGCGGCTATACCGCCGCGTTCCGCGCCGCCGACCTCGGCGTCGACACCGTGCTGGTGGAGCGCTACGCCAGCCTCGGAGGCGTCTGCCTCAACGTGGGCTGCATCCCGTCCAAGGCGCTGCTGCACGCCGCGGCGGTGATCGACGAAGCCGAGGCGATGGCTGCGCATGGCGTCAGCTTCGGCAAGCCTGCGATCGACATCGACAAGCTGCGCAGCTTCAAGGGCAAGGTAGTCGGCCAGCTCACCGGCGGCCTCGCCACGATGGCCAAGCAGCGCAAGGTGCGCACGCTCGAAGGCACCGGCACGTTCGTCTCGCCGAACGAAATGGAAGTCCAAACGAAGGACGGCGCGAAGCTGATCCGCTTCGAGTACGCGATCATCGCGGCCGGCTCGCAGTCGGTGAAGCTGCCGGCGTTCCCGTGGGACGACGAGCGCATCGTCGACTCCACCGGCGCGCTGGAGCTGCGCGACGTGCCAAAGAAACTGCTGGTGGTCGGCTGCGGCATCATCGGCCTGGAAATGGCCACCGTGTATGCCGCACTGGGCAGCGAAGTGACCATGGTCGAATTGATGGACCAGCTCATTCCCGGCGCCGATGCCGACCTGATCAAGCCGCTGGCCAAGCGCCTGGGCAGCAGGCTCAAGGGCGTGCACCTGAAGACCAAGGTGGTCTCCGCCAAGGCCACCAAGAAAGGTATCGAGGTCGGCTACGAAGGCGACAGCATCCCGGCGACCACGCTGTTCGACCGCGTGCTGGTGTCGGTGGGACGTTCGCCGAACGGTGGCAAGATTGGCGCCGACAAAGCGGGCGTCGCGGTAACCGATCGCGGCTTCATCAACGTCGACTCGCAGATGCGCACCAACGTGCCGCACATCTTCGCGATCGGCGACCTGGTCGGCCAGCCGATGCTGGCGCACAAGGCCACCCACGAGGCGAAGGTCGCCGCGGAAGTGGTGGCCGGCATGAAGAGTCACTTCGACGCGCGGGTGATCCCGTCGGTCGCCTATACCGATCCGGAAATCGCCTGGGTCGGCGTGACCGAGCGCGAAGCGAAGGAGAAGGGCCTGAAGATCGGCGTGGGCAAGTTCCCGTGGGCCGCCAGCGGCCGCGCGATCGGCATCGATCGCACCGAGGGCTTCACCAAACTGATCTTCGACGAGGCAACCCACCGCATCGTCGGCGGCGGCATCGTCGGCGTGCACGCGGGCGACCTGATCTCCGAACTGGCGCTGGCGATCGAGATGGGCAGCGAGGCGGCCGACATCGGCCTCACCATCCACCCGCATCCCACCCTGAGCGAGTCGATCGGCATGGCGGCGGAAGTGTACGAAGGCACCATTACCGACCTGTATATGCCGAAGAAGAAGTAACGGGTATGGCGATGACAGAAGAACCCCGAGCGATTCGGGTTTTTTGAATGGATTTGGGGATGCATCAAATACAGGTGCATCGCGACGTAAAGCGTGATGAATGAACCTGCCCAATGGCACATCGGCGGATTGCAGCAAACGGCTGTTCTCCGTTGTGCAGGCACGCGAATGGTGGTGTCAGTACGTGGCGGAAGAGGGAGATAAGAACGTCTATGCGGCGCGCATCCGTCGAATCCATCGGTGCCTCGTTCCTTCAACGAGAACTTGAGGCACTCGGCCTGCCCCGAGGTGCCGTTGTCATGGTCCATTCGTCCTTGTCTGCTTTCGGTTCGATTGATGGAGGCGCTCAGGTAGTGCTTGGCGCACTACGGCATTGCGTAGGAGACTCCGGGACAGTCGTGGTGCCAACGTTCACACCTCAAGTCTCCGACCCGTATTCACAGTCGCTTATGTTCGACGATCCGCAAGTCGCCGGCGCTCGCCAGAATGTGCCGCTCTTCCATGACGCCCTGCCGACTCCCATGGGTGCGTTAGCCAATGCAGTCCTGTCTCACCCCGATCGACTGCGTGGCACCCATCCCCAGGCATCCGTTGCCGCCCTGGGTGCCCACGCCCGCGGGATCACAATGGATCAGCCTCTGGTGTATGCGCTCGGCAAGGATTCGCCGTTCGACAAGATGTACGGGCTTGGTGCATACATCTTGCTGTTGGGTGTTGGTCATAACCGCAACTCGTTCTTGCATTACGCCGAGTCATTGACCGTCCGCCACCGGAAGAAGCTTCGTAGGTTTCCATATGTGGTACGGCAAAATCGCGTCTGGATGGAAGTTCCCGACGTGGGTGACGATAACGGTACCTACTTTCCGCTGGTCGGAGCCGAGGCCGAAGCCGCGGGGCTGATTCGCAGCCGAATGATTGGATCGGCACACTGTCAGCTCATGAAGAGCGTTCCGTTCGTCGATTTTGCCAAGGCGCGATTGGATGCACTGCTTGGGCCCTGATAAGGCGTCTCGTTGCATGCGCGTATCGTGCTGCCAAAGTCAGGTATTGGAAGCGCTCGCTTACGATCCGAAGCTGCCGAAACTGAAACGAATGCGCGACTCGTAGATCAAGAAGTGTGGTGAAACCTGCGCCAAACGGCGTGCATGCCGGCGGTCTGATCTCCGGGCTGGCGCTGAGCTGGGCGTGCCTTCGCGCAACTGATCCGCCGCCGCTCAATCCCGGGCTCGATGCTCGCCCGGCAGCACCTGCTTCAATTGCGCCTCGACCTGCTGCAGGTGCGACTGGGTTCCGGTCGAGGCGATGATCATCTGGTGCAGCACGGACAGGAATTCGATCGGATCGACGTCGCGCCCCAGATTGATCCGGGTGCGCAGTGCAGTCATGCGCGGTGCGTCGAGAAACAACGTGCTGTCATGGGTCATCCAGTTCGCCGCGTCGCGCTGTTTGCTGTAGGCGGCCGAATAGCCGTTCAGCGTGGCGCTGTCCATCCAGCTGGCGGATTGATTGGCCACGGCCACGTCCCACGCCTGGGTGCCGAAGATCGGCCAGTCGATGCTGAGAGTGAACTGGTTCTTCAGTGACTGGATATGCTGGTTGATCGCGCTGGCGGGCTGGTTGGCGCGAATGTCCGCGGTAATGGCCTGGTCAAGCTGCTTCAGCGACGCCAGTCGGTTCCGGTTGGCCTGGAAGGTCGCCTCGAGACCTGCCAGGTTTGCATGCAATTCCGTGTCGATCTGGCTGCTGGCCAGCTCGGCGGCGTGCGTGTGATGGACATGTTCGATCCACGCTTCCAGTCCGAGTGCCGTGAGGATGCTCAGCACGATCATCAGATAATGCTTGGCGAATTCCTTGAAGCCGTGGATGGGCAGTTTCGGTACTTCAACGTGCATGGGTCGCTCCAATCGGGATATTTTTGCGGTCGATGAGCCTGCCGGATCGAGGACGGCCGGATGTGTGGGGAGTCGCCGCCATCGCCTCGGCGGAACCGACGGCTGGCTGGACGGGTTCGCCATCGGGATTATGCTGCCCCTTCCACGTACGGGACAGACGAGGTTGTCATGTCGCCGAACGCCTGTCTCGCCGGTGCCAATGGCAAGGTCGGCTTCAGATCGATACGCCGCGTCGTCGATGCTCCCGCACTGTCCGTTTTTCCGTCAGAGGACTCGTGATGAACCTTTCGCAGATCGGGATGGTCGCCGTACTGACCGCGCTGGTGGCGGTGAACGCCAACGCCGACGTCGGCCGCGGTGATCGCTACTCCGGCCACGCCTGGGCCTCGCGCTCGCCGGTGCTGGCGCAGCACGGGATGGCGGCGACCGAGCAGCCGCTGGCTTCGCAGATCGCCGTCGACATCCTGAAGAAGGGCGGCAGCGCGGTGGATGCGGCGATCGCGGCGAATGCCGCGCTCGGCCTGATGGAGCCGGTGCTGAACGGCATCGGCGGCGACTGTTTCGTGATCGTGTGGGATCCGAAGACGCACAAGCTCTACGGTTACAACGGCTCCGGTCCGTCCGCGAAGGGCCGCGACCTGGCGAAGATGCAGGCCGAGGTGAAGGCCGCTTATCTGAAAGCGGGCCTGCCGGCGACGGCGCACATTCCGCCGGTCGGTTCGCTGCCTATCACCGTGCCCGGCACTGTCGACGCATGGGGTGCGCTGCATGACAAGTTCGGCAAACTGTCGCTGGCCGATGACCTGGCGCCGGCGATCGCGTATGCGAAGAACGGTTTCCCGGTCACCCAGCTGGTCGCCCAGTACTGGAAGGGCAGCATGGCCAAGTTCGAGCGCGAGCATGGCCTGATCGAGGAAAGCGCGAATGCGCGGCACACCTACCTGATCGACGGCCACACGCCGGCCGAGGGCGAGGTGTTCCGCAATCCCGATCTCGCGCGCACCCTGACGCTGATCGCCGAGGGCGGCCGCGACGCGTTCTACAAGGGCGCGATCGCGCACACCATCGACAGCTACTTCAAGCGCATCGGCGGCGACCTGCGCTACGCGGATTTCGCCGACTACCACGGCGAGTGGGTGACGCCGCAATCGGTCGAACTACCACGGCTACGACGTCTACGAACTGCCGCCGAACGGCCAGGGTTTCGCCGCGCTGGAGATGCTGCAGCTGCTCAAGGGCTTCGACCTGAAGAAGATGGGCGTGGGCAGCGCCGATGCGATCACCGCGATGCTGGAAGCCAAGCGCCTGGCCTACGAAGACCTGGCGAAATTCTATGCCGACCCGCGCTTCGTCGACGTGCCGATGAAGGGCCTGCTGTCCGAGGCGTATGCCGACGCAGCGGCGCAAGCTGATCCACCTCGACCACGCCAATTCGGATATCGGCCCCGGCGATCCGAAACTGTTCAACGGCGACACCACCTATTTCACCACCGCCGACAAGGACGGCATGATGGTGTCGATCATCCAGTCCAACTACCGCGGCATGGGTTCGGGTCTGGTCGCCGACGGCCTCGGCTTCATGTTCCAGGACCGCGGCGAGCTGTACTCGCTCGATCCGAAGGCCGCCAACGTCTACGCGCCGGGCAAGCGGCCGTTCCACACCATCATCCCCGGCTTCGTGATGAAGGACGGCGAGCCGTTCATGGCGTTCGGCCTGATGGGCGGCGACATGCAGCCGCAGGGCCACGTGCAGGTGCTGACCAACATGATCGACTTCGGCATGAACGTGCAGGACGCCGGCGACGCCGCGCGCTGGCGTCACTACGGCAACGCCGAACCGACCGGCGAGTCGTCGCAGGGCATCGGCACGGTGGAAATGGAATCGGGTTTCGATCCGGCGGTGAAGGCCGAGCTGGCGAAGCGCGGCTACAAGATCGTGCCCGGCACCGGCGCGTTCGGCGGCTACCAGGCGATCATGTTCGACGCGAAACAGCATGTGTACTGGGGCGCCACGGAGATGCGCAAGGACGGCGAGGTGATCGGCTATTGAACGCCATGTCCCTGAAGGTATGTCTTGCCGGTGCCACCGGCTGGGCCGGTTCCGAACTGGCGCGTGGCATCGCTGCAGCAGATGATCTGGCGCTGGTCGCCGCGGTCGCGCGCCGTCACGCCGGGCAAGCGCTCGGCGATGTGCTGGGCGAGCCGCGGCTGGCCGCGCCGATCTTCGCCAGTGCCGCCGAAGCACTGGCGCAGCCGTGCGATGTGTTTGTGGAATACACCGGACCGGACAGTGCGAAGGCGAACATCCTCGCCGCGCTGGAACACGGCGCGTACGTGGTGGTGGGCACCTCCGGGCTCACCGACGAGGATTACGCGCAGATCGATGCGGCGGCGCGCGAACACGGACGCGGCGTGCTGGCCTGCGGCAACTTCGCGCTGACCGCCGTGCTGTTGACCAAGTTCGCCGAGATGGCGGCGAAACTGATCCCGCAATGGGAGCTGATCGACTACGCCTCCGCCGGCAAACCGGATGCGCCCAGCGGCACCGTGCGCGAGCTGGCCACGCGCTTGGGCAAGGTGCGCCAGCCGAAACTGGAAGTGCCGCTGGAGCAGACCGTCGGCATGCGCGAGACCCGCGGTGGCACGCTCTCGGGAACGCAGGTGCACGCGTTGCGCCTGCCGGGTTTCGTGATCGGCGTCGAGGCGATCTTCGGCATGCCGGACCAGACCCTGAGCCTGCGCCACAACGCCGGCAGCAGTGCGAAGCCCTACGTCGACGGTGCGTTGCTGGCGATCCGCAAGGTGTCCGGTCTGGTCGGCCTGCACCGCGGACTGGACGCGGTGCTGGATCTGTAAGGCAGGTGCGGGTGATCCGGAAGCTGCAGGGCGGACCATGCCCGCAGGCTGCGCACCGGGTGTAGAAGGAGGCAGGGCGTGTCAGTGCGTCTTTCGCTGCGCGTGCGATGACCACTGACCCAGCAACCACGACACGCCGAGGCAGCCGGCCAGCGCCAGCAGCCAGCGGGTGGCCGGCGGGTTCGGGGCCGGCACGATGGCGGTGAACGATGGCAGCCAGGCGCTGCCGTAGATCGCCATCACCGCGGCGGCGGCCACGGCCAGCGTGGCGGCCAGCACCAGCATCAGCGTGAATTCGAAACGCGTGCCGGATGCCGCTCCTCGCGCCGGATTGGCGGCAACCCGCGCGGCCATCTGTTGCGCAAAATCCTTCGGCAACGCCTCCGCCAGGGGTTCGCGCAAGGTTCGTGCGAGCAGGCGGTAGCGCCGGCTGCGCGCATCGTCGCCGGCGGGGTCGAGTTGCAGGCGTTCGCGTCGCATGGCGCTTTCCTGCGCCAGCCATTCGCGCTCGTGCGCGGCGTCGTCGAAGGGTGGAATGTGGTCGTCGATATGCTGGATGGTCATGCTGCAACTCCGGTCCGCGTTTCGAGTGCGCCGCGCAGGCGCAGACGTGAGCGGAACAAGTGGCTCTTGATGGTGCCGCTGGCCAGGCCGGTGATCCGGGCGATCTCCGGGATGGTCGTCTCTTCAAGGTAATACAAGGTCAGCAACGTGCGCTGCAACGGCGGCAGCTGCTCGATCGCCTGATGCAGGTGCCGGGCGGTTTCCTCGTCTGCGCAGGCCGCCTCCAGGTCGAAGCCGTCGCCGATGCTCTCGACCACCGAATAGTCGTCGTCGGCACCGTTGTCGACCAGCGGGATACGCTTGTGCTGCAGGTGGCGCAACGCGATGGTATACGCGACGCGCCCGATCCAGGATTTCAGCGCGCTCTCGTAGCGGTATTGATGCAGGCACTGGTGCACGCGCAGGAAAGTGTCCTGGCACAGCTCGCGCGCATCCTCCGGGTTGCGCACCATGCGCTGGATGATGTGCCAGCACAGCCCCTGGTACTCGCGCACGAGGCGCTCGAACGCGCCCGGCCGGTTGGCCAGCACGGCGTCGACCAGCGCACGGTCGGGGTTGCGGATGTCATCCATGGCGCAAGGGATACGCGCAGGCGGGCAACGGTTGCAAGCGCGGCGTTGCAACCGTGCGTCAGCTGCCCGTATCTATCGCAGCGAAGGTCCCGCATTTCCCATCAACCCACAGGAGCACTCCATGGAATTCGGCATACTGATCCCGATTACGCTGTTCATCTGCATCGCTTACGCGATCAAGGTCGTGATGGACGCGATGGTGCGTCGGCACATGGTCAACGCCGGCGGTTCGGAGGAGCTGGTCAATTCGCTGCTGCGCGACGAGGAACTGCGCCGGCGCCATTCCTCGCTGCGCTGGGGCATCGTGCTGCTCGCGGTGGGCGTCGGCTTCGCGCTGATCCAGTGGTTCGGCTGGCAGCAGGTCACGCCCGGCATGATCGCGGTGCTGGCCGTGGTGACCGGGCTGGGCAACCTGGCGTTCTTCACGATCTCGCGCAAGCTCGGCTGAAGCTGGTTCAATGGCGATACCTGCCGCGGTGTCGGCATGCCCGCGAGCGAGCCGGCTGCATGAACGAACAACTGCTGTTCAACCTGGTGGACCTGGCCGGCACGTTCGCGTTCGCGATCAGCGGCGCGACCGCCGCCAGGCGCTGCAACCTCGACCTGTTCGGCATCCTGGCGATCGCGTACATCACCGCCTGCGGCGGCGGCATCGCGCGTGACCTGTGCATCGGCGCGATCCCGCCGGCCGGCCTGTCCGACTGGCGCTACCTGCTCACCGCGATCGTGGCCGCCCTGCTCACCATCGTGGCGTATCGCTGGGTGGAGCGGCTGACCTACCCGGTGCGACTGTTCGATGCGATGGGGCTGGGCCTGTTTGCGGTGTACGGCGCGCACAAGGCGCTGCTGTTCGGCCACAACGCCGAGGTGGCGATCCTGCTCGGCATGATCACCGCGATCGGCGGCGGCATGGCCCGCGACGTGCTGCTGGCGCGCGTGTCGGTCGTGTTGCAGAGGGAGATCTATGCGCTGGCGGCCTTCGTCGGTGCGGCGCTGACCGTGATCGGCGAGCATTACGACTGGCCGGCGGTGTGGGCGACCTGGCTGCCGATCCTGGTCTGCTTCGCGCTGCGTTTCCTTTCGCTGCACTATCACTGGAACCTGCCGCGATTCGGGGGACAGCGCGAGTCGTGACCGGCCGGGCCGTCATTGGCTTCGCGATCTTGCCGGCGTGTTGCATGCAACGGAGTGCGCCATCGGACGTCGCCTGATCTGCCATCCGTCACGTTGGCGACCCATGGGTCGCATGTTAAGTTTCAGCGATTGCGGGCCATGCGAGCCCGGCACCAGGGGAGGGAAATCCATGACGTCGCCCAGTGTCAGCGTGGAGTCGGTCACCAAGCGGTTCTCGGGGCATACCGCCGTGAACAACCTGTCCATGGACGTGTACCCGGGCGGCATCTTCGGCCTGCTCGGCCCGAACGGCGCGGGCAAGTCCACCACGATCCGGATGATCATGGGCATCCTCGAACCGGATGAGGGCAAGGTGTCGCTGTTCGGTTCGTCCGACGGCAGCCGCAAGTTGTCGGCGCGCATCGGTTACCTGCCGGAGGAGCGCGGTCTGTACAAGAAGATGAAGGTGCTCGATCACCTGATCTTCCTGGGCGAGACCAAGGGCATTTCGCGCGGCGACGCACGCCGCCGCGCGCAGGCATGGCTGGAACGCCTCGGCGTCGCCGACTGGGCGCTGAAGAAGGTCGAGGACCTGTCCAAGGGCATGCAGCAGAAGGTGCAGTTTGCCGGCACGCTGCTGCACGAGCCCGACCTGGTGATCCTCGACGAGCCGTTCTCCGGACTCGATCCGGTCAATGCGCAGGTGATGAAGGACATCGTGGTGGACATCGCCAGGAAAGGCCGCACCGTGCTGTTCTCGACCCACGTGATGGAACAGGCCGAGCGCATGTGCGACCGCATCGCGATCATCGCGCGCGGCGAAACGGTGGTGAGCGGCACGGTGGCCCAGGTCAAGGCGGATTTCGGCGGACGCCACGTCGCGCTCGGCTTCAGCCACGACAAGCAGCGCGCCGAACGAATCTTCGCCGACCGTTCGCTGATCGCGCGGATGGACGACTACGGCGCCACCGCCGAATTGCAGATGGCCGATGGCGCGGATCCCGAACAGCTGCTGGCGTCGCTGGTGCGCGAGGGGGTCGGCCTGCGCCGCTTCGAGGTGGTCGAGCCGTCGCTGCACGCCATTTTCATCGCCAAGGTCGGCCCCGAAGCCGCCCACGCCGCCGCCACCGGAGTCGCCGCATGAAGAAGATCCTTGCCGTGGTCAGGCGCGAATTCGTCGAGCGCGTGCGCACCAAGGCGTTCGTGATCTCCACCATCCTGCTGCCGGTGTTCATCGTGCTGATGACGGTGTTGCCGGCGATGATGATGAGCGGCTCCGACCGTACCAGCCGGGTTGCCGTGGTGGATGGCTCCGCTGCCGGCATCGGTGCCCGGGTGAGCCATGCCCTGCTGGCGGAGCGGATTGGCGATGGCCCCGCGGCGATGCCGCGTTACAGCGTGCAGGTATTCACCACCGGCGCCGACCGGCTCGATGCGGTGCGTGACGGGTTGATCGCGAAGACCGGCTTTTCCAGCAAGGCCGGAACCGATGACTGGGACGGCGTGCTGGTACTCACGGACGCCACGCTGGCCAGCGGCAGGCTGACCTATTACGGCGCCAATGTGGGCTCGGTCGATGCGATGTCGAAGTTGCAGCACAGCGTGTCGCAGGTGCTCGCCACCACGCGGCTGGGCCAGTCCGGGGTCGATCCGGAACTGGTGCTGCGCTCGATGAAGCCGGCCGACCTGAGCACCACCAAGGTATCCGACGGCAAGCTCACCGGGCAGAGCGGCAAGGATTCGTTCCTGATCGCGTATTTCATGGGTTTCATCCTGTACATCTCGATCCTGATCTACGGCCAGCAGACGATGACCTCGGTGATCGAGGAAAAGACCTCGCGCATCATGGAGGTGCTGGCGTCTTCGCTGACGCCGTTCCAGATGCTGCTGGGCAAGGTGCTCGGCGTCGGCCTGGCCGGGCTCACGCAGATGGCGATCTGGGGTGGATCGGTGTTCCTGGTCAGCAGCCAGCGCGGCCTGCTGGCCAGCGTGTTCGGCATGAGCGCCGATGCCCTGCAGAGCTTCCCGATCCCGACCATGGCGCCCGGTCTGCTGGTGGTGTTCCTGCTCTATTTCATGCTCGGCTTCCTGCTGTACGGGGCGTTGTATGCGGCCATCGGCGCGATGTGCAACACCGTGCAGGAAACCCAGCAGTACGCCGTGTTCATCACCGTGTTCATCATGGTCGGCTTCTTCGCGGTGTTCAGCCTGATCAAGGACCCGACCGGCGGACTCGGCGTGACGATGTCGTACATCCCGCTGTTCGCGCCGTTCGTGATGCCGGTGCGCTGGTCGATGAGCTCGGTGCCGCCGCTGCAGCTGGCGCTCTCGCTGGGATTGATGGTGGTGGCGCTGCTGGCCTGCGTGTGGCTGGCCGGGCGGATCTACCGCACCGGCATCCTGATGTACGGCAAGAAGCCGTCATGGCGCGAACTGCTGCACTGGCTGCGCGCCTGAGAGCGCGGGCGGGCAATGTCCGCCCGCGCTTGCCGCGTGGCCCGCGCAGGTCGGAATGCGGCGCGATGGCAAAAAACACTTGCGCAACGATGTTGCCGGCAATACAGTTGCCACTAGCAACCATATTGATCCGCAGGTGACGCTGTCGTGCCAGCCAGGCGACTTCCCGATGCATTGCTGCACGATGCCGAGGCTCTGCACTCGGCGTTGTCGGACCTGGTGCGGGTCTACCAGTTCCGTGACCGGGACAAGATCTGCTGTTACGACATCTCGGTCACGCAGTGCTATGCGCTGGAAACCCTGGTGGAGAAAGGTGCCCTTCGGAGCCAGGCGCTCGCTGATGTATTGATGCTGGACAAGAGCACGACCACGCGCGTGGTCGATGCGCTGGTGCGAAAGAACTACGTGGAGCGGCAGCGGGATACCGATGATGCACGCGCGCTGGCGTTGAAGGTGACGCGCAGTGGGCGAGCCCTCTACGAGAAGATCAACCGGGAATTGATCGCACAACAAGCCGAGCTGTTGCGCGATCTCGATCCGGCGATCCGCAGCGGCGTCACGGATGTGATTCACCGGCTCGCCCAGGCTGCCACGGCCCGATTCGTCTCCGGCGTCAGCGTCGGCGCATGCGACACCTCTTCCTGTTCACCGACCTCGGAGCGCGCGCCGAAAGCCCGCGGCTGAGCCCTTTTTTGCCCATACAGTTGCTACTGACAACCATGACCGAAGAACTCGTCATCCGATCCGCAACGGCCACGGACGCGCCTCGTGTCACCGCCATCTACAACCAGGGTATCGAGGAGCGTTGCGCGACATTCGAAACCGAGCCCCGGCAGGTCGAGGACCTGTTGCCGCGCATCGCCGACCCGGGACGCTACCCATGGCTGGTCGCCGCGGATGGGACGAACACCGTCCTTGGCTGGGCGAACCTGAGCAGCTATCGGCCGCGGGCCTGCTACGGCGGCATCGCCGAGTTCTCGATCTACCTGGACCAGGCAGCGCGTGGCCGTGGCATCGGCAGGCAGCTCCTGCCTGCGCTGGTCGATGCGGCCAGCGCACTCGGCTACTGGAAGCTGGTCTCGCGCATCTTTACCTTCAATGCACCCAGTCGCGCGCTGTGCCGTGCCTGCGGCTTCCGCGAGGTCGGCATCTACGAGAAACACGGTCGCCTCGATGGCCGCTGGCTCGATGTCGTCGTCGTCGAACGCCTGGTCGCCGAGAACCTTGGCCTCGCCGATGCGGCGATCCACGCCTGAACAGCCCGAACTGGAGAACGTGATGAATCATTCTTCCCTGCCCGTCGTTGTCATCGGTGCCGGCCCGGTCGGACTGGCCGCCGCGGCGCATCTCGTTGACCGTGGCCTTGCGCCGCTCGTGCTCGAAGCCGGCCCGACGGTCGCTGCCGGCGTCCGTCGATGGGCCCACGTGCGCCTGTTTTCGCCGTGGAAATTCAACGTGGACCAACGCGCCGCGGAAATCCTCGCGGCACAGGGTTGGCAGGCTCCCGCCGCGGAGCAGTTCCCGACCGGCCAGGAGCTGCTCGACAGCTACCTCATGCCGCTGGCTGCCACGCCGGAACTGGCCCCGCACATCCGGCTCGACGCCCGCGTCATCGCGGTGAGCAAGCAACGGCGGGACCGGATGAAGAATGCGCAGCGCGAAGATGTGCCTTTCGTCGTCCGCTACATGGACGGCGACCAGGAGCGCGAGGTGATCGCGCAAGCGGTGATCGACGCCTCCGGCACCATCGACACGCCCAACCCGCTCGGCGCCTCCGGCATTCCGGCGCTCGGTGAACGTCGAGTGCGGGAGAGCATTTTTTACGGCATGCCCGATGTGAGAAACAGCCAGCGCTCGCGCTATGCCGGCAAACGCGTCCTGGTGGTGGGCAGTGGCCACTCGGCCTTCAATGTGTTGACCGATCTGGCGCGTCTGAATCGGGAGGCGCCGGGCGGTGAGGTGCACTGGGCAATGCGCCGCTCTTCCTTGCAGCGCGTGCTGGGTGGTGGCGAGAACGATCAATTGAAGGAGCGCGGTCGCCTCGGCGTGCGGATTGCCACGCTGGTCGGGGAGGGTGCGCTGCGGATGCATGCGGGCTTTCATCTGGATCGGATCGAACGCACTACCGGCGGGCTGGTGGCGTGGAGCGGCGACACCGCGCTGCCGCCGGTGGACGAAATCGTGGGCGCCACGGGATTCCGGCCGGACCTGACGATGTTGGGTGAAGTGCGTCTCGACCTGGATCCGGGTACCCAAAGCCCCGCGGCGCTGGCGCCGCTCATCGATCCCAATCTGCACAGCTGCGGCACCGTGCGTCCGCACGGTGCCGCAGAACTCAGGCACCCCGATGCCAACCTCTTTGTGGTCGGCATGAAGAGCTACGGCCGTGCACCGACATTCCTTATGCTCACCGGTTACGAGCAGGTGCGTTCCGTCGTTGCCGCCATCGCGGGCGACTGGGAGGCTGCGCGACGGGTCGAGCTGGTGCTGCCGGAAACGGGTGTCTGCAGCACGCAGTTTTCCGGTGACGATGGCGACGCACCCTCCGGGTGTTGCGGCAGCCCTGGGCCCAAGGATGCTGCCGCATGCTGCGGCGCCGATGCGGAGTCAGCGGGTGGCGCGGATCACGAGGGCCGAACGACGGCGGCGAGCTCGTGCGCGACCACCATCTCGCGTTGTCGGTGAACGATCCATGCGGCAGCATCACGCGATCATCGTGCTGGGTGCGGGTCAGTGCGTGTATTGGGGCGTGCTCTATTACGCCTACGCGGTGCTTCAGCTGCCGCTTGCCGCCACCTTGCATGCCTCGCCCGCACAGATCGCCGGGGCCTATTCCGTCGGCCTGGCCATCACCGGGCTGAGCGCGCCCGCCATCGGACGCTGGCTGGATCGCGGTGCCGCTGTCGCCTTGATGCGCCATGGATCGATGCTGGCGGCAGGCCTGCTGTTTGCGTGGTCGTGGGTCGCTACGTTGCCTGCGCTTTATGTGGTCTGGGTCGGGCTCGGCATGACGATGGCCACGCTGCTGTACGAACCTGCCTTCGCGCTGGTGCGCGAGGTGATGTCGGAAAACCATGCGCGTGCCCGATCGATCGCCACCGTGACGATACTGGGCGGCCTGGCCAGCACGCTCTTTCTTCCGTTCACGGCCGGGTTGCTGTCACGGATGGGCTGGCAGGACGCGCTGCGGATACTTTCCGGGCTGGTTCTGTTCACCGCTGTCGTGGTGGATCGCTTCGCGCTGCGGCCGCTGGCCACCCATGGAATCCACGTGAGGTCGCTTCCGGCAGCGATGGCCGAAGTCGCCCCGGCTCGCGCGCCCAGGCGGTGGCCTGCGGGATTCTGGCGACTGCGCGCGGTCTTCTTCTGCAGCACGTTCGCGGGCATGGCGCTCACCGTGCAGTTGATTCCGACGCTGGTCGAACGCGGCGAATCGGCCGAACTTGCTGCCGGAGTGCTGGCGATGCTCGGCATCATGCAGTTGCCGGGACGCATCTTCGTGCTGTCGGGGCGCCGCTTGCCCGGCGCGACCTGGCTGCTTGTTCTGCCGCTGCTGCTGCAGGCGAGCGGATTGTTGCTGCTGGCGTTCAAGGCATCGCTGTGGGTCGCCTTGCTCGGCATGAGTGTTTTCGGCATGGGGGCCGGCTTGAACACCCTGGCCCGACCCCTGGTCATTCAGGCCTTGTACGGATGCATGAATGCCGGTCGCCTCAATGGCGACCTGGTGCGCGCGCAACATGCCGCGCGTGCGATCGGACCCATCGCGATTTCGACGCTCTGTCTCTGGGGCGGCCCGATGCTCGCGTTCGGTGGCCTGGCGCTGTCCCTCGCAGCGCTTGCCGGCATGATGGGCATGGGCCGCCTTGAGGCCTCGGGCGAACTGGAGACATCGGCATGATCGCCGGGTGAGCGACGGGCAGGCCAGTGACGGGCCATGCGGGTTCGGTGCAGATGTTGTGACGCCGCGGTTGCGTGGATTGCGCGCCTGTCCCGGTGCCGCGGGAGCGCCGGCGCTCAGCTTGCCGGCGGCTCGAACAGGTCGCTCTGCGCGCGGTAGCTGTCCTGATCGACGAAGCCGGCCAGACCGACGCCGACCAGACGATAGCGACTGTCGGCCGGGCGTTCGATCCGTTCGCGCAATGCGCAGGCGATATCGGCCAGTTCATTCGCCGACAACGGCCGCCGCGATGGGGTGAGGCTGCGCGTCAGCGTATGGAAATCCGCGGTCTTCAACTTCAGCACGATGGTGCGCGCCACGCGGTTGTTCTCGCGCTGGTATCCGGCCCAGGCCTTTTCGGCGAGCCGGCGGATATGCGGTTCGAGTTCGTCCAGCAGCAGGTCGTGCTCGAACGTGTCCTCGGCGGAGATCTGCAGGGTCGGCCGTTCCGGCTGCACCGGATGCTCGTCGATGCCGCGCGACAACTCGTGCAGGCGGCGCCCCCAGCGACCGAAGCGTTGCTCCAGTTCGGCCAGCGCGAACGGACGCAAGGCGCCGACGGTGGTGATGCCGAGCGCGGCCAGTTTTGCCTCCATCACCTTGCCGACGCCGGGCAGCCGGCCGACCGGCAGCGGCGTGAGGAACGCCTCGACCTGGTGCGGACGGATCACGCACAGGCCGTCGGGCTTGTTCCAGTCCGAGGCGATCTTGGCCAGGAACTTGTTCGGGGCCACGCCGGCCGACGCGGTGAGCCGGGTCTCCTCGCGGATCGCGGTGCGGATCGCCTCGGCCGTGGCGGTGGCCGAGGGCAGGCCGGTCTTCGTCGTGGTGACGTCGAGATAGGCCTCGTCCAGCGACAGCGGTTCGATCAGTTCGGTATGCCGCGCGAAGATCTCGCGCACCTGCCGCGACACCGCCTTGTAGCGCACGAAATCCGGCGGCACGAACACCAGCTGCGGACACAATCGCTCCGCACGGACCGCGGGCATCGCCGAGCGCACGCCGAACACGCGCGCCTCGTAGCTGGCCGCGCACACCACCGAACGCGCACCGCGCCACGCCACCGCCACCGGCTTGCCGCGCAGCGAGGGATCGTCGCGCTGCTCCACCGACGCGTAGAACGCATCCATGTCGACGTGAAGAATCTTGCGTGGGGCGAAAACCAAGCCGGTTGCCGGATGGGAAAGGGGTCCGGCCATTCTAGCCAGCCAGGGAGAGGCCTTCACGCCCGCTAACCGTCGCCGTCCGTAGCCTTTCGCGACAAGGCAGGCCAGGTGGCCTGCGTGGCATGGAAACCCGGGACATGGCGATGCTCACGCGCGAGCGCGATTTTCATCCGGACCCGGTGTCGACGTGGTCGACGCAGGTTGCCGCGACCGAGCGCGCGTTCGATGCATTCATCGGGCACGCGGCGTTTCCGTGCCTGGGCGCGAAGGCGGCGCATGCGCACAAGCGAATGCATTATCTCTGTGCGCATGACATCGCCAGCGCGCGCGACGATCGTCGCATAACCGCTGCGCTGCAGGCGTTCGCGGCGCGGCATGGTGACGGTACCCTGTTCGTCAGCTTCGTCCTGTTTTTCCCCTGCTCCGCGCGATTGTCCGAGCCGGCGTTCGAGGCGGCGCTATGGCAACGCCTGCGGGCGATCCATGCGATCGACCGTCGTCGCCACGGCTGGGACGGCAGCGTCAGCGACGATCCCGCTTCGGCGCATTTCAGCATGAGCGTGGGCGGCAAGGCGTTCTATGTGGTGGGCCTGCATCCGGATGCGAGCCGCCGCGCCCGCCGCTTTCAATGTCCGGCGCTGGTGTTCAATCTGCACAGCCAGTTCGAGCAGCTGCGCGCGGACGACCGTTACGGCAAGCTGCGCCAGGCGATCGTCCGGCGCGACGTGGCGTATGCCGGCTCGGCGAATCCGATGCTCGCCACGCATGGCGAGAACTCGGAGGCGCGCCAGTACAGCGGGCGCGTGGTCGCGGCGGACTGGCGATGTCCGTTTCGTGTGGATGATTCCGGAGAACCCCGATGATCCGCACCATCGCCCCGCGCAGTGGCGTCGCCTTCGAGATGAAGCGCGGAGAGCGGCTGAAGGTGATCGATCCGCAGGGCGAGCAGGTGGCCGATCTGGTCGCGTTCAACCGGAGCGATGCGGCGGAGGCGATCTCTTCCGGGCGCAGCATCGACTATGCCAGCAGGATCTACCTCAGCACCGGCGACCCGATCTACTCCAATCGCAGCCGGGTGATGCTGCGCATCGCCGAGGACACCGTCGGCCGCCATGATTTCCTGCTGTCACCGTGTTCGGCGGAGATGTTCCGCATCATCTACGGCGATGCCCAGCCGCACCGCGGCTGCCTCGGCAATCTGGCCGAGGCGCTGGCGCCCTACGGGATAGCGGCGGACGCCATCCCGACTGCGTTCAACGTGTTCATGAACGTGCCGATCGATCCGGTCACCGGCGTGATCCGGGTCGAGCCGCCGCTGAGCCGCGCCGGCGATTACATCGTGTTCGAGGCGCACATGGACATACTCGTCGGTTTGACCGCGTGCTCCGCCGGCCAGTCGAACAACTTCGCGTACAAGCCGATCCACTATGAGGTGCTCGGACATGGATGATCACTTCGCCCATGCGCCACGCATGCACCGGGCGTCGGTGTCGCCGCTGCGGGTTGGCATGTTCGAGCGCATTCCGAAATGGCTCAACCTGATTCCCATGGTGCTGCAGTGGGTCTGGCTGGGCCTGCGCCACCGCAGCCTGACCTTGCCGTCCGCGGTCAATCCGCGGATCACCGCCGGCGGCCTGGTTGGCGATACCAAGTCGGAATACTTCGCCTGCATGGGGCCGCGCGCCCGGGCGCGGGTGGCCCCATACGTGATGCTGCGGCTCGCGGGCGACGACATGCTGGCCACGGCGTCGGCGGCAATCCGCGATGCAGGCCTGGTGTTTCCGCTGGTGGCCAAGCCGGACCTTGGCTGGTGCGGCTTCGGCGTGCGCCGGCTCGACGATGCGCTGGACCTGGCCGACTACCTGGCGCACTACCCGGTCGGCGAGGCGCTGATGCTGCAGCGCTATCTGGATGAGCCGGGCGAAGCCGGTATCTTCTACGTGCGTCGCCCGGGTCAGTCGCGCGGCTGGCTGCTCGGCATCCTGTTGCGTCACTACCCGCAGGTCATCGGCGACGGCGTGAGCACGGTGGCACAGCTGATAGAGAAGGACCCGCGCCTGCAACGGGCCACGCGCAACCAGCGCGAGCACGAATGCCGCCACGATCCCGACGAAGTGCCGCCACCCGGCGACAGCGTGCGCCTGTCGCTGATCGGCTCGACTCGCGTCGGCGGCCGCTACGAAGATGGCTCGGCCGTCGCCAGCGAGGAGTTGCTGGCCGCGATAGAAGCGGTCGCCAGCGACATGCCGCAATTCCACGCCGGCCGTTTCGACGTTCGTTATCGCACCTTGCAGGATCTGTGCAGTGGCCGCTTCACCATCATCGAGGTCAATGGCGCCGGATCCGAAGCCGTGCACGCGTGGGATCCGAAATATACGGTGCGGCAGGTCTACCGCATGGTGTTCGCCAAGCAGCGCCTGATGTTCGAGCTGGGCGCGGTCAATCGCGCGCGCGGGCATCGGCCGATCGGGATGGCGGCACTGGCACGCCACCACTTGCGCCAGCAGCGACTGATACGCCGCTACCCGCCGTCGAACTGATCGGGCCAATCGACGTCTACAGGGACGCGCGGGTTGTCCCGAGGCGTCGACGGCGCTGCCGCCATTCGAATCCGCCCAGCGCGATACTGGCCAACCCGAACGGCAGCAGGCTGTAGGTCAGCCGGTAGCACAGCATTGCGGCGAGCAGATCCGCGCGCGCCTCTGCAGGAAACGACGCCAGCATGATCGTCTCGAACACGCCGAGCCCGCCCGGCGAATGGCTGACGATGCCGGCCAGCACGGCACCGACATAGATCGGCAGGAAATCGACGAACGGCGGCGCCGACTCGGCCGGCAGCAGCACGTAGAGCGCGCTGATCGCGGCCAGCATTTCCACCGCGCCGATCAGCATCTGCATCGAGGCGATCCCGGCACCGGGAAACGCCAGCGTCCAGCGCCCCGCCGTCCATCGGCGCGGGCGCCGGCCCAGCCAGACCAGCAGTGCCGCCAACAGCAGCACCAGCAGCGTGCCCGGCAAGCGGCCCCAGCCGTGCGTGATCGCCGGCTGCCAGCACAGCGCCCCGGTGATCACCACGACAAAACCCAGCGCCACGCCGAGCCCGGCCAAGCCGACGATCCGCGCCACGTCGCCGGCGCCGATGCCGGCTGCGGCATAGATGCGATAACGCAAGGCGGTGCCGGTGATCGCATGGAAGCCGAGCGTGTTCGAGATGCCCTGGGTCACCGCGCCCGCGAACGCCGCGAGCCCGGCTGAGACGCGATCGCCCACCACCGTGCGCGCCGCCAGTACATCGAACAACGCGAGCATCGCGAAACTGACCACCGCCGCGGTGACCGAATAAGCGATGCGCCGTGCCGGCAGTTCCGACCACGCCGCCACCACGTCACGCCACGCGAGATGGCTGACGTAGCGGTGCAGCAGCCACACCGCTCCGCCGAGCACCAGCAGGGAGCCACCCCACGACAACGCGTGCAGCCAGCGCGATGGCGGTTCGGCAAGCGATGAATCGGGAGCCTGCGGCTCGGCCTCGCGCGCCATGTCAGTGCGCGCTCAACGCCGTCGGGGTGTGCTCTGGCGGCCGGGCGCGGGCGATGCGTCCGGCCACATCCAGCGCCATGCGCTCGGCCGCGCCCGGATGCTCGGCCAGGTGCAGGAACGGTTCGATCAGCTCCAGCTCCATGATCAGGAACCGGCCCGCGCTGATCACGCCGTCGACCCGCACATACGCATGATCGCCATGTCCGATCGCGGCGACCGCCGCCAGTGCGCGCGCCGCCGCGGCAAGCGTCGCGGCATCGGGCTGGGCCGGCACCGCGCTGCCACCGTGTTCGCCCTGCACGCGATAGTCGCCCGCGGCCGGGCGCTTGAGCACCGCGTGGCTGAATTCGCCGGCGAAATACAGCAGCGACCATTCGCCCTCGCTGACCACCTCCGGCACGAACGGTTGCACCAGATAGTCGAGTTCGCGCGGCAACCGCGCCACCGCCGCGTCGAACGCCGCGTCGCCGACGCTGCCGCGCACGGTATGCCAGGCGCCGCCGCTGATGCTCGGCTTGATCACCAGCGATCCCGACATCGTCGCCAGCACGCCGGGCAAGTCGGCCGCGCTGGCCAGTCGCGTCGGAATGATCGCGACATCGTGCCGGGCCAGATCGAGCAGGTAGCGCTTGTCGCTGTTCCAGCGCAGCAGCGCGCTGTCGTTGATGGTCGGCACGCCCAGCCGATCGAGCCGATCCAGCCAGTCGAGGAACGCCGCGTGATGCTTGAAATAATCCCAGATGGTGCGGATCAGCACCGCGTCGAACGTCGACCAGTCCACCTGCGGGTCGTTCCACACGCAGACCACGGGATGGACGCCCAGGCGCTCCAGCGAGGTGGCCAGATAGGCATCGTCCGGCTGGATCGACGGATGATCGGCGGATGTGGCAAGGGCGAGCCGTCGAGCGGCAGCGGGAATGGGCATGGCGACACCTCCAATGGCGAAAAGGGCGCCCTTGCAACGGATTCGCGTACCGAGCGTGGCGGACGGCGTCCGCTGCAGCACCCCTCGGCAGCGATGGTGCGACGATGTTGCCGCCACACCGGAAGCGGCAGCGCGTCGCGCCGCCGGCTACAGTCTTCCGGTGCAGCAGTTGCTTGTCAATTTGCGCAGTGGTCGCGAGCGATAGATACGCGAGGGTCGCGGATCGCGTGCCTGATCATGCGTCGAAACCCTCGGAGTGCGCGGGAAGGCGGAACGTGCCGGCGACGCTCTCCACGAAAGTCCGCTCCTCGCGACGGATGAAGCGTGCGGCCTGGGCCATGGCGAAGTTCGCGCGGCTTTCCGGGTCGGTCCCGAGGCGCATGCGGTAAGCCTCGTAGGCGGCCAGGTTGTCGAAGGCGATCAGGCCCCACGCCACGTCGTTGGTGCCTTCATGCGGCAGGAAGTAGCCGAGCAGCTCGCCGCCGCAGCGGGGAATGATGCGGCCCCAGTTCTCGGCGTAGGTCTGGAAGGCGGCGCGCTGGAAGGGGTCGATCTCGTAGCGAATGATGCAGGCGATGGTCATGGATGAAGGTTGCGAGTGGAGGTCCGCGCACCGTAATGGAATCGACGTGGTCGACGCTTCGTCCATCGGCGAAGCATGCGCATGCCACGCGGGACTGGTGGAAACCGCATCGACAATGGCAAGGTAGCCGCCATGCTTACCGAACCCGCCAATGCCTATGCCCGTCGCCTGAACACCTGGGACGCCGCGATGATCGTCATCGGCGGCGTGATCGGGGCGGGCATCTTCCTCACGCCGGCGACGGTGGCGCGCCACACCTCGTCGGGGATCGAGGTGCTGACGCTGTGGGTGATCGGCGGCCTGCTGACCCTGGCCGGCGTGCTGTGTTATGCCGAGCTGGGTTCGCGCCGGCCGCAGGCGGGCGGCATCTATGTGTATCTGCGCGAGGCGTTCGGCCTGCTGCCGGCGTTCCTGTTCGGCTGGACCATGGCGCTGATCAACTACCCCGGCAGCGTGGCGGCGGTGGCCACGATGTTCGCCAACTATTTCTGCGCGGCGATCGGCGCGCCGCTGCTGTACGTGAAGCCGGTGGCGGTCGGTGCGATCGTGTTCATCGTCGGCATCAACCTGTTCGGCATCCGCGCCGGCGCCTGGATGCAGAACATCTTCACCGTGCTGAAACTGGCTGCGATCGCCTTGCTCGTGGTGGCCGGGCTGGTGCTGGCGCACGGCCAGCCGGGATTGGCGCTGCTGCCCGAAACCGACCATCCGGCGTCGTCGTGGGCGTTTGCCGGGGCCTTGCTGCCGGTGCTGTTCAGCTACGGCGGCTTCCATTACCTCAACGACCTCGCCGGCGAAGTGCGCAACCCGCAGCGCACTCTGCCGCGCGCGTTGGGCATGGGCATGCTGGGCGTGGTGATCTGCTACGTGCTGGCCAACTACGCCTACCTGGCCGGGCTCGGCCATGCCGGCCTCGCCGCCAGCCAGGCGCCGGCGGCGGACCTGATGCGGCGGCTGTTCGGCGAGCATGGCGCCACCGTGATGGCGGTCGGCATCGCCTGCTCCACCTTTGGTTACTGCAGCATCGCCATCGCCGGCGGCGCGCGCGTGCTGCAGACGATGGGCGCCGATGGCGTGTTCTTCCGCGCTGCCGGCCGCGTCGATGTGCGCACGCGCGCACCCCAGATCGCGCTGGCCCTGCTCGGCGCGTGGGCGGTGGTGCTGACCCTGTCCGGCAGTTTCAACCAGTTGCTCAACTACACCACGGTGGGCGAGTGGCTGGGCCACGTGTTCGGCATCGGTACGCTGTTCTGGTACCGCAAGAACTTCATCGACGAACCGGCGCCCTACCGGGTGCCGTTCTACCCGCTGCTGCCGCTGATCTTCACGATCACCGTGTTCGGCGTGATCGTGGCCAGCGCGATCCATGCGCCCGGCGATGCCGGCATGAGCCTGCTGATCATCGCGCTGGGTGTGCCGGTGTATTACGGCTGGCAATGGTGGACGCGCGGCCGCTCCTGATTCCGTGGGAGCGGCCGAAGCCGCTCCCGCATGTTCGACCTGACAACGGTTGCCTGTCGATGAAACGTCGTGCATGGATCGTGCTGTGCCTGTGCGGGCTGGGCGCCTGCCATGCCGGCACGCCCGGTGTGGCGGATCTGGCCAAGGCCGATGCGGCGAGCCGGGTTACCCTCGACCAGGTGCATCGCGTGGGTGGCGTCGAGCGCGCCGGCGACGGCGTGGCGCAGCAGCGCTACGCGTTCCAGCCGGCGGCACACCCGCAGATCGTGATTGCACCAGCCGCTGGCGCATGGGACTGGTCGGGGCAGGGCGAGCTGCATCTGCGCGTGCAGAACGCGATGCCGTGGGCGGTGACGCTCGCGGTCGAGATCGAAGGCGCGGCGGGGCAGCGGTTGCAGGCAAGCGTCGGCGTGCCGGCCGGGCCGGCGCAGACGCTGGTGATCCCGCTGCACGCCGAGTCGCCACGCCGCGAAGGCATGCAGTCCGGACCGCCGATGCCGTTCGACGAGCACGGCCGCTTGATCCTGCTGGCGACCACCGTACAGGGCGTACTGGACCTGCACCGGGTCAGTGCGATCCGGCTCGGCGTGCCCGCGCCGCAGGCCGCGCAGACCTTGTTGTTTGGCCGGGTCGATACGGTGCCGGGCGAGGCCGGTTTGCGCGCGGCGTACAGTGGCATCGTCGACCGCTACGGCCAGTTCACCCGCGGCCAATGGCCGGAGAAAATCGCTACCGACGCGGCGTTGCGCGACGCGCATGCGCGCGAGCCATCGGTACCCGTGAAGCTGGTCGGGCAGGACGAATACGGTGGACGTCTGGACGTCCATGATCTCGACAGGACTGGCTGGTTCCACGCGCAAAAGGCGAACGGTCGCTGGTGGCTGGTGACACCCGACGGCCATGCGTTCTTCTCGCTCGGCGTCAACGCCGTGAACGCCGATGATGGTCGCAGCTATGTCGAGGGCCGCGAATTCATGTTCACCGGCCTGCCGCCGGACAGCGGCGCCTGGGCCGCGTATTACGGCAGCGGCGACAACCGCAACAAGGATCAAGGGGCCAGCCAGGGTATCGGCTACAACCATGGCCGCTGGTTCGATTTCTACGCGGCCAATCTGTATCGCGTCGACGGCAAGGATTGGCCCGACGCGTGGCGCGCACGCACACTGGACCGGCTGCAGGCGTGGGGTTTCAACACCATCGGCAACTGGAGCGATCCCGCGTTGGGTCAGGCCCATCGCTTGCCGTACACGCGCTCGATCAACATTGCCGGCAACTACGCCAACGTCGCCAGCGGCTTCGATTACTGGGGCCGCATGCCCGATCCGTTCGATTCGCGCTTCGTGCAGGCCACGGAAGCGGCGGTATCGAAGGCGAGCGCCGGCGCGCGCGACGATCCCTGGCTGCTCGGCTACTTCGCCGACAACGAACTGGCGTGGGCCGGCGCCGGCCCGCAAGGTCGCTGGGGACTCGCGCTCGGCACGCTGGCCGGCGATGCGCAGAGCCCGGCCAAGCAGGCCTTCATCGCGATGCTGCGCAAGCAGTACGTGGCACCGGAAACGCTGTCCGCGGCCTGGGGCATCGCGTTGGGTTCATGGCATGTGCTGGACGCCACCGGCTTCGCTGCCCCCACGCCGGACGAGGCACACCCGGCGATAGCGGACGACTACCGCGCCTGGCTGCGGCTGTATGCCGATACCTATTTCCGCACCGTCGCCGAAGCGATCCATCGGCACGACCCGCACCACCTGTTCCTCGGTGGCCGCTTCGCGGTGAACACTCCGGAAGCCGTCGCCGCCTGCGCCAAGTACTGCGACGTGGTCAGCTTCAACATTTACGCCGACCTGCCGCAACACGGCTTCGACAACGCCGCGATGCATGCGCTGGACAAACCGGTGCTGATCAGTGAATTCCACTTCGGCTCGGATGATCGCGGCCCGTTCGGCAAGGGCGTGGTGTCGGTGGGGAACGAGTCACAGCGCGGTGAGGCCTATGCGCGCTTCGTCGCCGCTGCCGTCGCCAATCCCGACGTCGTGGGTGCGCACTGGTTCCAGTACATCGACCAGCCGGTGACAGGACGCTTGCTCGATGGCGAGAACAGCCATGTCGGGCTGGTGGGAATCACCGACATTCCGTTTGGCGGCTTCGTCGAGGCGGTGCGTGCGGAGAATCGGAAGGCGATGCAGTCAGCCAGGCGTTGACCGCAATCCCAAAAGGTCGGACGCGGCCAAGCTATATTGCAGCCTGTTCGCCGGCTCGGCTTCCGGAACGAGGCGACAGTGGTGACCATTCGCCTTCGGTGCGAGTTGTCATCTTGAAAAGGGGAACGTCAATGAAAACTGTCTGGAAGTTCCTTGCCGGCATGCTGATCGCATTGTCGCTCGCGTGTCTGGGTGCTCCCGCGGCAACGGCGGCATCCGCCCCTGCCGACACGGGCGAGAACGTGACCGTCGACCTGCACCGCATGATCCCGATGCGCGATGGCGTGAAACTGGCCGCGACGATCTGGAAGCCGGCGGACGTGCGCAAACCGTTGCCCGTGGTACTGGTGATGACGCCGTACATCTCCGATGAAACCCAGCAACGCGCGGTGAAGTTCGCGGAACACGGCTACGTTTACGTCAGCGTGGATGTGCGTGGTCGCGGCACCTCGCAGGGCAGGTTCACCCCGCTGTATGGCAACGGACCCGACGGTGCCGACGTCATCGCATGGCTGGCGGCGCAGCCTTGGTGCGATGGCCGTGTGGTCACGCGCGGCGGCTCCTATCGAGGCATGGACCAATGGCAGACCATTGCGCAACATCCGTCGCACCTGGTCGCGGCGGTACCGACGGCGGCGGTCTATCCGGGCTGGGACTTCCCGCAGCCTAAAGGCATCTTCCTGAGCTACATGGCACGGTGGCTGGCGTATACCAGCGGCCATACGGGCAACGACAACCTGTTCGGGGACGACAAGTATTGGCAGACGCGTTTTGTGCGCGCCTACGAGTCCGGCCAGCCGTTCCATGAACTGGCCGACCTTGCCGGAACCAACCGCGATGCGTTCCTGGAGTGGCTCGCGCATCCTGCCTACGACAGCTACTGGGCGGCTTTCAATCCGAAGCCTGCGGATTATGCGTCCGTCGACATTCCGATCCTCACCATCACGGGCTACTTCGATGGTGACCAGCGCGGCGCGTTGCGCTATTACCGCGAGTTCATGGCCAATGCATCGGCCAAGGCCAGGGCCCACTTCTATCTGCTGATCGGCCCGTGGGACCATCCGGGCACGCGCGCGCCGCAGGAGAAACTGGGTGGCCTGACGTTCCCGAAGAACTCGGTGCTGGACATCGACCAGTTGCATATCGACTTCTTCAACTGGGTGCTCAAGGCCGGCAAGCGGCCGGCGATACTGCACGATCGCGTCAACTACTACGTCATGGGTGCCGGCGAGTGGCGTCACGCGGCATCGCTGAAGGACCTGTCGACGCATACGCTGCGGCTGTACCTGAGTTCCCCCGGCGGTCCGGCCAATGACGTGTTCCATTCCGGCTACCTCGTCAAATCCACGCCGCCGAAGCAATCGCCGGACACGTTCCGCCATGCGCCGCTGGCGTTGGAACCCGCCGATGAACTCCTCAAACGCCCGGACGACAACGACCTGACCGATGCTTCGACGGCGTTCAAGGCCGAACGGCTCGTCTATCAGAGCGACGCGATCGATGCGCCGATGACGATCGCCGGTGTCATGGGCCTGGTCGCCCATATCTCGCTCGACGTCCGCGACACGGACATCGGCTGCGAGATCGAGGCGGTGTTGCCGCAGGGCCGCACCATCGTGCTCGGTCGAGACTTCGTGCGAGCCCGGTTTCGCGACGACTTGTCCAGGGCGACGCCCATCACCCCGGGTGTCATTGAATCCTATCGGTTTGACGGCTTCGAATTCACGGTGAGGGAGTTGCCGAAAGGCACTCGACTGCGCCTCGTGCTGGCGCCGATCAATACGCCGGCCTTGCAGAAGAACTACAACAGTGGCGGTCGTATCGGCTATGAAACGGCGGGCGCGGCGCGGACCGCGCTGGTCTCGGTTCACCTGGACCCGAACCATCCCAGCTACCTGGAGTTGCCGCTCGCGCCGGAATCGGCAGCGGCAAAATAGCCGTACGGAACACGTTGTCGCGGCGTCGAGCTTTCGAAAGCCCAAAGGCCAGCGTCGCTCTTGCGTGCGGCCAACGCGCGGCGCAAGGGTCGCCTCGACGAAGCCCGGCATGGGCCGTAGCCGGATCCCGCTGCCGGAAGTACGCTGCCGGCCCGGTAGAATCGGTTAGGCTGGCGCCACCGCCGGGGAGCGGGATAGCGGTGGCATGGGGATACCATCGGGCGGTTTCCTTTCATTGAGTCAGGGGGTTTCATGGGTACTTCTTCGTTGGCCGCACTGGTCGGCATGGGGCTGTTCGGGAGCCTGGTGATGGTCGTCGTGGGCATCCTGCTTGCGGCGCTGGTGCTGAGCGTGTCGTTCCGTCTGGTGCTCGGCTACATGCCGTCCTACTGGCGTGCGGTGGGAGCGCTGGTGCTGACCTGGATCGCGGTAGCCGTGGCGATGGTGGTCGTGGGCATGGTGACGCAGGGAGCCATCGGCGGACTGTTGTCGATGATCGTGAACTTCCTGGTCGGCGCCGCCATGGTGAACTATCTGCTGCTGGCGCAGAACGGCAGCCAGATCGGCTACGGCAATGCTTGCAAGGTGCAACTGGTCTACAGCGTGATCGCCATCGTGCTGGGGGTGATCTTCTTCGTCGTCATGACGGTGTTGTTCGGCAGCATGCTGGCGCACGTGTGACCCAGCGGAGGGGCGGAACGCTCCGCCCTCCGCGTGGCCGCTGTCGTTCAGGCCAGGCTGGTGGCCACGCCGAAGCCGATCGCCATGATCACCGCCACTGCCATGCAGGCGCTGCCGGGACGGATGCGATGTGCATCGACCCGCGGCACCAGACGCCACAGCAGGGCGGTGCCGATCAGCATGTCGAGCACCAGCGCCCAGCGCAGCAGGCCGGAGCTCAGCAGCGCGCCATAGGGTGGATGCAGGTGGCCCTCGTACGCGGCCACGCCGACGACCAGCAGCATGCCGAGCATGGTCCACAGCAGGCATGCGAGGTAGATCCGGTTGAACACCACCGCGCAGCGTTCGGTCCAGCGCAGCACGGACCAGCCGATCAGGGCGAACACCAGCGCAGCCATGCTGCTGTACAGCACCCACCAGAGCAGGCTGCTGACAATGGTAAGCAGGGTGGTCATGTGACTTGCTTGAACCCCAGTTTGCGCAGGAGCTTGGCCATCAGCCAGGCGGGGCCGATCAGCAGGTAGGCCAGGTCGGTGAGGAAGCTCGGCTTGCGCCCCTCGAACTTGTGGCCGATGAACTGGCCGATCCACGCGACCACGAACACGCCGATCGCCAGATAGCACAGCGACGTGCCGCCGAGCCGGTAATACAGCACGTTGGTGAACATGCCGAGCAATGCGAAGACGATCAGCAGCGCGATCGCCAACCGATGCGAATGTTTCCAGTACCAGTAGAACGCCAGCACCATCACCGCGACGGCCACCGCGCCAGGGCGAAAGAGCGACGCCGGCACCGGAATCACCCACAACAGCGCGATCACCGACCACACGATCGGCGGCACGCACAACCAGTGGAACACCCGGTTGATCGGGTTCTGGTGGTCGCCGCTGTAGCTGTCGAGCCAGCTTTGCATGTCACGCATCGAGGCAACTCCGGGGTGGGTCCGGTACGAATATATCCTGATCCGTTCGGGCTGGGCGTGCGGTGGTTCGTTTCGACCCGTCGGCTGAGCAGGGCGTCGCACGCGCGTACGTGGCTTTGAGGAGCAAGGAGTGGAAGTCGCTTGCGATGCGCTTCGACTCCGCCGCTGCGCGGCTGCGCTCAGCGCGAACGGGGAACGATGCTCGATCGAAGCCGTATTCAGTCGAGCTTGATGCCGGCCAGCCGCTGCAGCGCCTCGGCGTACTTGGCGGCGGTACGGGCGATCACCTCGTCCGGGATCGCCGGACCGGGCGCGATCTTGTTCCAGTCCTGCGTTTCCAGCCAGTCGCGCACGAACTGCTTGTCGTAGCTGGGCGGGCTGATGCCGGTGCGGTATTCGTCGGCCGGCCAGAAGCGCGAGGAATCCGGTGTCAGCATCTCGTCCATCACGTACAGCTTGCCGTCGGCGTCGGTGCCGAACTCGAACTTGGTGTCGGCGATGATGATGCCGCGTTCGGCCGCATAGGCGGCTGCCCACTGGTAGATCGCCAGCGTCGCATCGCGCACCTGACCGGCCAGTTCGGCGCCGACCGCATCGACCACGACGTCGTAGCTGACGTTCTGGTCGTGATCGCCGACGGCGGCCTTGGTCGACGGCGTGAAGATCGGCGCGGGCAACTGTTGCGCCTGCTCGAGCCCGGCCGGCAGCGCGATGCCGCACAGCGAACCGCTCGCCTGGTAGTCCTTCCAGCCCGAGCCGATCAGGTAGCCGCGGGCGATCGCCTCCACCGGCACAGGTTTCAGGCGCCGGGTGACCACCGCGCGCTTCGCGTACAACGCCAGGTCGGTGCCCGGCGGCAGCACGTCGGCCAGCGGCACATCGAGCAGATGGTTCGGCAGCAGGTGCGCGGTCTTGCCGAACCAGAAATTGGACATCTGCGTGAGCATTTCGCCCTTGCCCGGGATCGGGTTCGGCAGTACCACGTCGAACGCCGAGAGGCGATCGGTGGCAACCATCAGCAGCCGCTCGTCGTCCAGCGCATAGACATCGCGCACCTTGCCGCGATGGATCAGTTCGAGGCCGGGCAGGTTCGATTGCGGCAAGGTGGTGGGCACGGCAGCGGGTTCCACGAATGGGGAAGCCGCCTATTCTAGCTGCTGCGGCCGGGGCGTCGGGAATGCGAGGCGTGGGATTTCGGGCGGACTGCTAGAATTGGCCACCTTTAGCCCCATCTGTTGCCGATGCGTATCTCATTGATCGCGGCCGCCTGCCTCGCCGCTGCCATCCCGACACATGTCCGTGGACAGTCCGCGACGCCGGCCCGCCTCGGGCTGTGCGCGGCCTGCCACGGCACCCATGGCCATGCCGGCATGCCCGGCGTGCCGAATCTGGCCGGCCAGCGGCTGGACTACCTGCGCGACGCCCTCAAGCAGTATCGCGACGGCCGCCGCAATGTGCCGGTGATGCGCGCTGCGATCGGCCCGGTCAGCGACGCCGACCTCGAGGTGCTGGCGCGCTGGTACAGCGTCCAGCCGCCGCAGCCGCAGGATCATCCATGAGTTTTTCCTACACGCTGTGGTTCGCCTTTTTCGGGCTGATCATCGGCCACCTGCCCGGCGCGATCACCGGCGCGGTGATCGGTTTCGTTTTCGACAACCTGCGCTACAGCCAGCGCAAGCGCGCGATTCCGGAAGCCGGCGGTTTCGTCGGTCCGCTGTTCACCTTGCTCGGGGCGGTGGCGAAATCCGACGGCCGCGTGTCGGAGCAGGAGATCGCGGTAGCCGAGCGCCTGATGACGCGAATGAATCTGAGCGCCGAATTGCGCAAGCAGGCAGTGGCCAGTTTCAACGTCGGCAAGCAGCCGGAGTTCGATGTCACCCAGACCATTGCCGCGTTGCGCAACTGGGTGGGCCTGCGCCGCGACCATGCCTTTCCGGTGCTCGACGTGGTGATCGAGACGGTGCTGGCCGAAGGCAACCCGTCGCCGGAGAAGATGTCGATCCTGCGCCAGCTGGCCTTCGCGCTGCGCATCAGCGACATGGAATTGATGGCCTTGATGGCGATGAAAGGCTACGCCTGGAACGCCGCCGGTTCGCGTGGTCATGCTCATGGCCACGCGCATGGTTCGGGCGGCTACGTGCCGCCGCAGCGCTCGGCGCAGGGGCCGGATCCGTACGCGGTGCTCGGCATCGATCGCAACGCGGACGATCGCGCGATCAAGCGCGCGTATCGCAAGCTGATTTCCGAACACCACCCCGACCGCCTCGGCGACCTGCCCGAGGACATGCGCAAACGCGCCGAGGCGCGCGCCAGCGAGATCAATGCCGCGTATGACCGGATCAAGGAAATGCGCGGGTTCAAATAACCTTGTCGCGACAAGTGCTCGCGCACTCGTCGCGTCGGCACATCCCTGTGCCGATCTGGCGAGTTCTGTCACTGAGGACCAACATGACCAAGCAATCTCCCGTCATCGCCCCGTCCATCCTCGCCGCCGATTTCGCGCGGCTCGGCGAGGACACCGCCGCGGTGCTGGCTGCCGGTGCCGACTGGGTGCATTTCGACGTGATGGACAACCATTACGTGCCGAACCTCACGATCGGCCCGATGGTGTTGCAGTCGCTGCGCAAGTACGGCATCACGGCGCCGGTCGACGTGCATCTGATGGTCAAGCCGGTCGATCGCATCGCGCCGGACTTCGCCAAGGCCGGCGCCAGCCTGATCAGCTTTCATCCGGAAGCGAGCGAGCATATCGACCGCACGCTGGGGTTGATCAGGGATTCGGGCTGCCAGGCCGGGCTGGTGTTCAACCCGGCCACGCCACTGGATTACCTCGACTACGTGATGGACAAGCTCGACCTGATCCTGATCATGTCGGTGAACCCCGGTTTCGGCGGCCAGAAATTCATCCCCGGCACACTGGACAAGCTGCGCCAGGCGCGCGCACGGATCGAGGCCAGCGGCCGCGCGATTCGTCTCGAGGTGGACGGCGGCGTCACCGCCGAGAACATCGGCGCGATTGCCGCCGCCGGCGCCGATACGTTCGTGGCCGGTTCGGCGATCTTCCACGCGAAGGATTACGGTGCCGAGATCGCCGCCATGCGCAAGGCGATCGGTTGAGGATGCCCGCCGCCATGCGCAAGGCGATCGGCTGAGGATGCCCGCCGCCATGCGCAAGGCGATCGATTGAGGATGCCTCAAGGCTGGTCATCCCTGCGAAGGCAGGGATCGCGTCTCCAGCCTGCTGAAATGCAAGGCGCCCGATCCCGGCTTGCTGTTCGGCAGACGCAAGCCGACAAAGGCTCTTCGACGTCTCCATAAAAAACCCGGCGCAGTTGCGCCGGGTAAACGTCGTCGGAATGACGTGAGAGGAAACACCATTGATTGGCTGTGCCGATGCGATCGCTGCAGAGGGAGGGGTCAGCCATCGCACCGGCACGTTCCACGGCAATGGAACCGGTGCCAATCACAGGTTCTGACCGGGCCGATCGGCGTTGGTTCCCGCCGTTTCGATCGGCCTTTGCTGCCGTTCAGGTGAATCAACCTGAACGACGGCGCGGTCCACGCTGACGGCAAACGACCGTGCCGTCGGGCGACACAAATCCCGACCCGGGGTTGAAAAAAGTCCCCCCGCAAGCGAGGGGAGAACAACCACCATGTCGGACGGAACTCAGGGGGCGGAGCAGGCGTTACACCGGTTGCCAATCCGGGTCGGTTTCATCCCGGCCCACGTCCGGCGCGGCTCCTTTCGCGCCGGACGTGCCAGTGCCTTCCACGGCAAACGGTTTGAAGCGGGACGAGGGAACGAGCTTCGGCATGACAGCCTCCTCAGTGGATGCCCAGCAACAGGCCGAGCAGCAGTGCGCCCAGCGCCAACGTCATGCGCAAGGGTTCGAAGCCGTGCAGTTCGGCGTTCGGATCGTGTTCGGTGACTTTGACTTTTGGCATGGGCGTTCTCCGCGGGCAATTCACGATTCACATCAAACCTCCGGCAGCGGCGCGGCGACCGGCGCGATGCGGCCGGTTTGCCGCTGGCTTGTGGCAAATCGCTGGCAGTCGCATGCCATGGCTTGCGCCGGCGCGGCGCGCATAGCACGCTGCGTCCACCACTTCAGCGTCCATCACTCAGGGAGCACGCCATGGGCCGCAGCATTGCCATCGTCGAGGACGAACCGTTGATCCGCGCCAACTATGTCGAGGCGCTGAACCGTTTCGGCTACGACGCACGTGGCTACGGCTCGCGCCAGGAAGCGTCCAGCGCGTTCGCGATGAAATTGCCCGAGCTGGTGATCATCGACATCGGCCTTGGCGATGAGCCGGAAGGCGGTTTCGATCTCTGCCGCGAACTGCGCGCCAAGTCGTCCACGCTGCCGCTGATCTTCCTTACCGCGCGCGACTCGGATTTCGACGTGATCTCCGGCCTGCGCCTGGGCGCCGATGACTACCTCAGCAAGGACACCAGCCTGCACCAGCTGGCCGCGCGCATCGCCGCGCTGTTTCGCCGGATCGAATCGCTGAAGGCACCGGCGTCCAGCGAGACGGTGATCGAGCACGGCGCGCTGAAGCTGGAATCCGAGCGCATGCGCATCACCTGGAACGATGCGGAAATCCCGCTCACCGTCACCGAGTTCTGGATGGTTCACACGCTGATCCGTTTCCCCGGTCACGTGAAGAACCGCGACCAGCTGATGCGCGAGGCCGAGCTGGTCGTCGACGACGCCACCATCACCTCGCACATCAAGCGCATCCGCAAGAAGTTCATCGCAGTGGCACCGGAGTTCGACGCGATCGAGACCGTGCACGGCGTCGGCTACCGGTGGAAGCCGTGAGGTGGGGCCTGCCGATGCGCCGCGTGCTGTCGTTGCTGGCGCTGGTTATGGTGGCGACGCTGGCGCGGGCAGCCGCGCCGGCGGACAACATGCTGGCACGTGGCGCCCGCGACGGTGACACACCGGCGTGGATGATCACGGCCGCCACACCCGCCGGCTGGACACGCGACTGCTGCACCTACGCGCGGGCAATCGGTGTCAACGCCGTGCTCTACCAGGGCGACTGGAGCGGCAATCCGCAGCGGGTGATGGTACTGAACGTGTGGTCGCGCAAACTGCCGACACTGGCTGCCGAGATCCAGGCCGATCACAAGCGCTATCTGCAGCACGATCCGGCCGGCAAGTTCTCCGTTTTTGCCGTAGGCCATCCGGCGATGCCGTGCCAGGCAACCGTGTACCGCGGCAGCGATCACGTCGATGACGTGGTGGTGTTTTGCGATCCCGGTACGGCCAGCGGCATCCGGCTGAGCTGGTCGATGGCGTTCGACGCCGCCGATCCGTCGCGCCGCGCCTTGCTTGACGACTTCATGCAGGTGGTGGTCGCATCCCGATGGACGCGGGAGGCGACCCCGCCCGCGCGCGCGCCGGGCAGCTGATCGCCGCATGAGCCTGCGCCGAAAACTCCTGCTGGTTGCACTGTGCACGCTGGCGCTGCCGGTCGCCGGCTGGCTGTACGTGCGGCAGATGGAAACGCTGCTGCGCGAAGGTCAGGCGCAGGCCTTGCTGGCGTCGGCCGGCGCGGTGGCGCGCAGCCTGGTGGTGACCGGCGCGGTGCAGTCGGCACCGGCGCAGGGCTGGTACGTGCAGTCGGTCGCCGGGCCGATCACGGTGGACGGTTACGGCGACGACTGGGCGCCACTGACGCCGTGGAGCCAGTCGCTGGGTCAGCAAGGCACGTTGCTGCTGGCCGCGGACGACGCCTGGTTGTACCTGTACGCGGACGTGCGTGACACCCGGCGCACACGCGCCGATGCCGACGATGCCGGGGCACTCGCCGCCGATCACCTGATCCTGACCCTGGCCAACGGCGCCGGACAACGGCGCTACCTGATCGCCAGCGCGGCACCGGGTTCGCTCATGGCGCGGCCGCTCGATCCGGCGATCGACGGCCTGCCCGAGCTGATCGCCGCGCAATGGCAGGAGGACGGCAGCGGCTATCACGTCGAACTGCGTTTGCCGCGCGATCTGAAATTGCACGCACTGGGCGTCGGCGTGTACGACGCGTCGGCAGGTGGCGATCGGATGGCCTCCGACACGCGACCGTTGATCCGCTATTCCGGGACACTGTCCGGCGAACTGGCCCAACTCGTGCCCGACCGCGTGCAGGCGCGCGTGCTGGCACCGCAAGGCTGGTTGCTGGCGCGCAGCGGCCGTCTCGGCAGCGCACCCGGCAGCGACGGCCAGCCCGGCTGGTTCGCGTCGCTGGTCTACCGATCGCTGCTGGCGACCCGGCTGGAGGATGCGGACCTGTGGTCGCAGGACGTGCCGCGGCTGGACAGCCCTGAAGTCGGCAGCGCCAGCGGCGGCAAGCCAGTGGCCGTCTGGCGCCATGGCGAAGAGCGCGGCAACGTGGTGCTGGCCGCCGCGGTGCCGATCGAACACGCCGGCAAGGTCGACGGCGTGCTGCTGCTGGAACAGGCCAGCCGCGCGGTGCCGCTGCTGGCCAACAAGGCCTTGCTCGGCCTGTTGCTGACCAGCTTCGGCGTGCTGCTGGTGGCCGGTGGCATCCTGCTCGCGTTCGCCACCCGGCTCAGCCTGCGGCTGGGCCGGTTGCGCAATGCGGCCGAGCGTGCGCAACTCAACGATGGACGTCTGGACGGCTTGTTCGAACGCGGCAAATTTCCGATGACCGATGCGCCGGACGAGATCGGCGATCTGGCGCGCAGCTTCGAGCGATTGTTCGAGGTGGTCGGCGGGTACACCGATTACCTGCGGACGCTCGCGTCGAAACTCTCGCACGAGCTCAACACGCCGCTGGCGATCGTGAAATCGTCGCTGGACAACCTCGAACATTCCCTGCAGGAGCGCGACGCGCTGCCGGCAGAGGCACAACCGTACCTGGCTCGTGCCCGCGACGGCGTGGCGCGGCTCGGTGCGCTGGTGCGCGCGATGAGCGAGTCGAGCCGGATGGAGCGCTCGATCCTGGCTGCCGAACCCGAGGACGTCGACCTGCGCGAGGTGGTAAGCGGTTGCGCCGAGGCCTATCGGCCGCTGATCGATACGCGCCGGCTCGAGTGCACGCTGCCCGACACGCCGCTGTACCTGCATTGCGCGCCCGAGCTGATCGCCCAGGCGCTGGACAAGCTGCTCGACAACGCGCTTTCGTTCACCCCGCCGAACGGCTGGCTGCGGCTGGATCTGCGAGCCACGCCGGACGGCGCCGAAATAGAACTGGCCAACCAGGGCCCGCCGCTGCCCGCCGCGATGCAGGGCCGATTGTTCGACTCGCTGGTCAGCCTGCGCGACAAGGTCACCCACGGCGAAGCGCCGCACCTGGGCCTGGGCCTGTACGTGGTACGGCTGGTCGCCGAACGCCACGGCGGCATCGCCAGCGCACGCAACCTCGACGACGGCAGTGGCGTGGCGTTCTCGCTGCGCCTGCACGGCATGCCGCGGCAGCGGCTGAGCGGCTGAGTTGGCGCTTCGCCTACAATGGCCGCTTCCCCGTTTGGCCATCCGGATCTCCGCAAGTGATCTCCCCAGATAAAATCAGCCGAGACGAATTCGACGCACTGGTCGCCAAGGGGCATACCCGCATTCCGCTGGTGCGCGAGGTGTTCTCCGACCTCGACACGCCGCTGTCGGTGTACCTGAAACTGGCCGATGGCCCGTACACCTTCCTGTTCGAATCGGTCGAGGGCGGCGCCACCTGGGGACGCTATTCGATCATCGGCCTGCCGGCGAAGCGGGTGTACCGCCTGCGCGGGCACGAGCTCGAAGTCGAGGATTCGGGCGAGGTCACGGAGCGTCGCCATCTGGACGATCCGCTGGCGGAAATCGAGAAACTGCGTGCGCAATACGACGTGCCGCGCCTGCCGCAATTGCCGGCATTCTCCGGCGGCCTGGTCGGCTACTTCGGCTTCGAGACGATCGGCTACATCGAGCCGCGGCTGGCGCAGTGGGATCGTGCCGACGAGCTGGGCACGCCCGACGTGCTGCTGATGCTGGCCGAAGAGGTTGCCGTGTTCGACAACCTCAAGGGCCGGCTGTACCTGATCGTGCACGCCGATCCCGTGCAGCCGCAGGCGTATGCCGAGGCGCAGCGCCGACTCGATGCACTGGTCTACCGGTTGCGCCAGGGCGGCGCCTCGTATCCGCAGCTCACCCAGTCGATCGCGCTGGACGAGGGCGATTTCAAATCCTCGTTCACCAAGGAAGAGTTCGAGGCGATGGTGGAGAAGGCGAAGGAATACATCCGCGCCGGCGACATCTTCCAGGTGGTGCCGTCGCAGCGCCTGAGCGTCGGTTTCAACGCGCGGCCGGTCGACGTGTACCGCGCGTTGCGCGCGCTGAATCCGTCGCCGTACATGTACTTCGTCGACCTCGGCGAGACCCAGATCGTGGGCTCCTCGCCGGAAATCCTGGCGCGGCTGAAAGAGGGCAGGGTGGTGGTGCGCCCGCTCGCCGGCACGCGCAGGCGCGGCGCCACGGAAGCGGAGGACCAGGCGCTGGAGGCGGAGCTTCTGGCCGACCCGAAGGAGCGTGCCGAGCACGTGATGCTGATCGATCTCGGCCGCAACGATCTCGGCCGCATCAGCGAGACCGGCAGCGTGGAAGTGGGCGACTCGTTCGCGGTCGAGCGCTACTCGCACGTGATGCACATCGTCTCCCAGGTGCAGGGCACCGTACGCGAAGGCGTGAGCTACATGGACGTGCTGAAGGCCACGTTCCCGGCCGGCACGCTCTCGGGTGCGCCGAAGATCCGCGCGCTGGAGATCATCCAGGAACTGGAGCCGTACAAGCGCAACATCTACGCCGGCGCGATCGGCTGGATCGGCTGGTGGGGCGACGCCGACACCGCCATCGCGATCCGCACCGCGGTGATCCACGGCGGCCGCCTGCACGTGCAGGCCGGCGCCGGCATCGTCCATGACTCCGATCCGGCGGCCGAGTGGGAAGAGACGATGAACAAGGGACGCGCGCTGTTCCGCGCGGTGGCGCAAGCGGCGAAGGGGCTGTGAAAGCTTTTGGCCGAGTGTGCCTGTTCGCGCTGCTGCCGATGATCGGCGGCAACGTCGCGATCGCCCGGAACGCGGCGGCGCCGGAATGGCCCGATACACCGCTCGCCCGGACCCGGGCGCTGGCCCTGCTGCAGACCCTCAATGCCGACCTGCTCAGCCATGACAGTGCAACGTTGACGCTGGAACGTTGGTGCGGCGCGCATCGCATGGCATCGCCTGCACGCGTCGTTGCACTGCGTGTGCGCGGTGACGACAAGCCGCTGCCGCCGGAATGGCGTGCGCGGCTGGCGATCGGTGCGAACGAGCCGGTGAAGTACCGGCGCGTGCGGTTGCAGTGTGGCGATCACGTGCTGTCCGAGGCGGACAACTGGTACCTGCCGAATCGGCTGACTGCCTCGATGAATCGCCAGCTCGACAACACCGACACGCCCTTCGGCAAGGTGGTGCGGCCGCTGCATTTTCGCCGCAAGACACTGAGTGCCGAACTGCTGTGGTCACCGCTGCCCGATGGCTGGGAGCTGCGCACCACGCCGGTGCCGCCAGGCCGGGGCACGCTGGCGATTCCGCACCAGGTGCTGCAGCATCGAGCCTTGCTGTTTGCCGGCGATGGCCGGCCGTTCAGCGCGCTGGTAGAGACCTATACGGATCAGGTACTGGCGTTCTAGCCAGCTGTCCGCGTGTTGCTGCCGGACTCGATCTGTTGCACCAGGTTGTAGAGGATGCGCAGATCCTCGGGGTCGAGCGTGTCGCCGTCGATGCCGCGGAAATGGTTGTGGAAGGCGTGCACAGCGGCGGGACGATCTTCCAGCGGATAGCCGACCAGTCCCAGCGCCATCCATGGATCGAAGCCGGGCGGCGGATCGATCAGGGTTCCTTGCGGCCATAGTCCGAAGCCGGCATCGGCCAGCCGCTTCCAGGGAAACAGCGGGCCGGGATCGGGCTTGCGCGTGGGCGCGAAATCCTGATGACCGACGATCTGCGTGCGCGGTATGTGCAGCCGCGCGGCGAGGTCGGTCAGCAGGCGCAGCAGGTTGTCGATCTGCGCCTGCGCGAATGGCGAGTGGCCGTCGTTGTCCAGCTCGATGCCGATCGAGGCGGAGTTGACGTCGGTGATCGTGCCCCAGTGACCCGGGCCGGCGTGCCATGCGCGGCGCTCATCCGATACCAGCTGGTAGATATGGCCATCGCTGCCGATCAGGTAGTTCGCGCTGACCGGCCCGCCGCTGTTGCGGGTGCGCAGCGTATCCAGGCTTTCCTGCACCGAATGCTGATCGGTGTAGTGCAGCACGATCAGCACCGGTCGGCGGATGTCCTGGTTGGGCGACTTCACCCAGGTCGCCAGCGGGTTATGCGCCGGCGCATGGGCACAGGCGGCGAGCAGGAGCACGGCGGCGAGCAGGATCGTCTGGCGCCATGCGAAACGAAGGCGGGAAATGCGTCGCATCAAGAAATTCCGGGAAACATCGGTGTTCTGGCGCGCGTCACGAGGGTCAGTGCGCGATGAACTGCTCGGCGATCGCCAGCACGGTGCGATAAGGCTCCGGTTCGTTGCGATTGCTGAGCAGGATGATCGTGAGGTGCTGCTTCGGCCAGCGCACGATCACGTTGCGGAAGCCGATGCTCTCGCCGGAATGCCACAGCGTGTCGCCGGTGATGCGCCAGCCGAAACCGTAGCTGGCCTCGTACGGTTCGCCGGTGACCTTCACGTGCGGACTGAACGCCAGCTTGCGCGAGGCGTCGCTGAGCAGGCGGTCGTCGTACAGCGCGGCATCCCATTTGGCCAGGTCGTCGATCGAGGAATAGATGCCGCCGTCGCCGCGGGTGGCGCTGGTGACGCTCTGGTCGGTGCGCGTCCAGCGCCCGTTTTCCTCGCTGTAACCGTAGGCGCGATTCGTCACTTCAGGCCCGCCGCGGACGTACATCAACGTGTGATCCATGTGCAGCGGCTTGAAGATGCGCTGCTGCATGAACGCGGGCAGGCTTTCGCCCGAAGCCTTTTCCACCACCAGCCCGAGCAGCACGTAGCCGGTGTTGCTGTAGCGGTAGGCGGTGCCGGGCGCGAAGTAGTTCTTCGATGTGGCCGACAGCATGCGCAACACGTCCTGGTCGTTGAGCTGTTCGGTGGTGCCTGGCGGAATCAGGTCTTCGTAGTCGATCAGCCCGCCGGTATGACTGAGCAACTCGCGCAGCGTCACCTTGTCGGCCATCGCGGGCAGCGAGGGCAGCCAGTGGCGAATCGCATCGTCCAGTTTCAGCTTGCCGTCCTCGGCCAGCAGCAGGATCGCCGCGGCGGTGAACTGCTTGCTCACCGAGGCGAGCCGGTAGTCGGTGGCCGGCGTGGCGGCGATGTGCTGCTCCATGTTCGCCATGCCGTAGCCGCGGCGCACCAGCGGCTTGCCATCCTTGAGCACCAGCAGCGAGGCGCCGGGAACGTCGCCGGCGTATTTCTGCATCAGGTGGTCGGTGTGTTGCGCGGCGTCGGTGGCGCTGGCTGCGCAGCTGCCGAACAAGGTCATCGCGGCAAAAATCGACGTCAGCATGCGCATGCCAAACCTCCAGACGGGATTTGCATCGGTGAGACCGGGGTCATTGCACCGGCACGTCGTAGATCGTGTCCGGCGTGGGCTCGGGCGTGAAGGTGTAGTGCCACCATTCCATCGGGTAATTGCGGAAGCCGTGGCGCTCCATCGCGCTGCGCAGGAGCAGGCGGTTGGCGTGCTGCTGCGGCGTGACCGCGGGCGCGTCGGTATGGGCGCGCACGTCGAAGAAATCGAAGTCGGTGCCCATCTCCAGCGCCTTGCAGCGCGTGCCGTCGGCCGCGCACCGTTCCATGGTGAGATCGGTGGTGCTGCCGCGGCTGTGGCCCGAGACGGAGGCGATGTAGCCGTGGAGAAGTGTCGACTTGTCCAGCCGCGGGTAATGCCTGGCCTTGGTGCGCTGGTCGCCCAGGTCGTGCGCCCAGCGCACGAAGTTCGCCACCGCGCGGGCGGGTCGATAGCAATCCCAGATCTTCAGGCGCAGGTGTTGCGCGCGCAGGTCGTGTTCGACCCGGGCCAGCGCCTCGGCGACCGGGCGCAGCAGGAAGCACTTGGGCGCCATGTAGCCGTCCACCGGCGCGCCGACGAAGTTGTCGCTGCCGGCATACTTGATGTCCTCGGCGATGTCCGGCACCAGCGTGCGGATGTCGACCAGGTTGGCGGCAGCGGCGGTTTTCGCGGGCGAGAGGGTGGGTTTGTCCTGTGCGTGGATGTTGCCGATGCCGAGGCTGAGCATCACGGACAGCACGAGGGAGCAATGTGACGGAACACTTTTCATGGGCAATCACCAACGCGCTGGAAGTCGAGATCTTCGTAGTCGGAGCTGAAGTCGCCGTGCGGATCGAGCTTGGCCATGCGCAGGGTGGCCGGTTGCCCGCCCCGGGCGGGCTGGAAATTCAGCCATGCGTCCAGTTCGCCGTCGTCCCAGTGCGCCAGATAGCGCGAGCCAAGGCGCATTACCGTGCCGGTCAACGTTGGCGACTTCGCCGCCGCGAAACGTACCTTGCCGTCACGCGGGCACAGCGAGATGGCGCCGAACCAGGGGTCGCGCCAGGTGCCCGTCCACGCCGCCATGTCCTTCGCGGTCGCCGGCTGCTGTGCGGAGGTGTCCGGTAGCGGCGATTTCTCGGCATGCTGTTTCGCCGTGCGTTCCAGCGCGTCGGCGTACCAGTTCACGTCGTGCGTGTCGTCGGGTCGGGTGAAGTGCCTGGTCAGCACTTCGCCCAGCACGGTGCGCGCGTCATCGGCTTCGCCATTGATCATGAAGACGAAACCGTTGCGCTGGTCCGGCAACAGCGACAGCATCGAGTACATGCCGTTCAGGGTGCCGGTGTGCCAGACGTTCCACTGGCCGTCCACGTCGGTCATGCGCCAGCCGTAGCCGTAGGCCATGATGTGCGAATCGTCCCAGGCACGGCGCTGCGCGGAGACCGGAATCAGCATGTGCGGCGCCTGCAGGATCTGCCGTTGCGCCGGCGACAGCCATTCCAGTTGCGCGGCTGTGGGCACCAGCCAGTTGCGGGCCCAGCTCAGCATGTCGGTGAGATCGCAGCGGATGCCACCGGCCGCGGCGGAAGTGATCGCGGGAATCGCGGCTTGCTCGGGGATCGGTACATTGCGGTCGCCGTCGCGACGATGTGGCGTGGCGACGTCGCCGACCGCGTCGCGATTCCACGCGCCGACCTGGCAGCGGTCCAGGTGCAGCGGCGCGAACACTTCGCGGTGCATCAGCGTTTCGTAGGGTGCGCCGCCTGCCGCGGCGGCGACTTCGCCGGCCACCACGTAGAGCAGGTTGTCGTACTGGTATTGCGAGCGGAAGCTGTAGCCGGGCTTGATGAAGCGCAGGCCGTGGATGATGTCGGCGCGGGTGAAGCTGTTCGGCTCCGGCCACAGCATCAGGTCGCCGCCGCCTTCGGGCAGGCCGCTGGAGTGGGTGAGCAGGTCGGCCACGCGCATGTTCGCGGTGACCCACGGGTCGTGCATGCGGAACTGCGGCAGGTACTTCGTCACCGGGTCGTCCCAGCGCAGCTTGCCCTGGTCGACCAGCCGCCCGAGCAGCGCGGTGGTCATCGCCTTGCTGTTGGAGGCGATCTTGAACAGCGTCTGCGGCGTGATCTTCCGGCCCGAGCCGGCGATCGTTTCGCCGACGGTGCGCGTGTAGACGACCTGTCCGTTCTCGATCACGCCGACGGCGATGCCGGGCAGGTGATAACGGGCGACGGTGGCGTCGACGATCTTGTCGTAGGCAGCGGCTTTCGTCTCGGGCGTGGCCGCGTGGACGAGCGTGCAGCCCAGCGCGAATGCCGTGACGAGCAGCAGGTGCGGCTTAATGATGCGCGGCATGACGCTCGACCTCGCCCCATACGCGCAGCAGGTTGCCGCCCCACAGCTTGGCAATGTCGGCGTCGCTGAAGCCGGCCTGGCGCAAGGCGGCGGTGACGTTGCGGGTTTCGCCGGCGTCCTTCCAGCCGGTGATGCCGCCGCCGCCGTCGAAATCGGAGGAGATGCCGACGTGGTCGATGCCGGCGACCTTCACCATGTGCCGGATCTGCCTGATGTAATCGTCCAGGTTCGCCAGCGGATACTTTTTCTGGATCTCGGCCATGCCGGCCGCCATCTCCGGCCGGTAGTCGTCGGCGTCGCTGTCGTACTCCTTCTCCCCGGCCTGCTTCGCCACGGCGTCCTGCAACTTCTTCTCGGCCGCGGCGCGGCCCGGGTCGTTCTTCAGGAATTCCTTGTAGGCGACGGCGTCGATCACGCCGCCCTTGGCGGCGATCGCGCGCAGCAGGTCGTCGGGCAGGTTGCGCGGGTGGTCGAGCACGGCCCGGGCGCCGGAATGGGTGGCGATGATCGGCGTGCTGGACGCTGCGAGCGCATCGCGCACGCAGTGGTCCGACGCATGCGAGATGTCGACCATCATGCCGAGTTCGTTTGCGCGTTTCACCACGGCACGGCCGAACGTGCTCATGCCCTTGTCGCCGGCGCTGTTCATCGCCGGCTCGCCGTGTTCGGTGTCCGGCAGCGAACTGGTGCACAGGTCGTTGTTGCCGACGTGGACCAGGCCGACCGAGCGTGCACCGCGATCGAACGCGGCATCGAGGCGGTGGATGTCATGGCCGAGCGAATAGGCGTTCTCGATCTCGATGGTGGCCGAGAGCAGGCCGGCCTTGTGGTTGGCCATCAACTGTTCGGGCGTGGTGGCCAGGCGAATGCGGTCGGGGTAGGCGAGCAGCATGTGGCCGATGGCGTCGTACTTCTGCCGGGCCTGCGCACGCGCCTTGGCGTAGCCGGCGGCGTCGAGCTTGTGCTGCGGCACCCAGATCACGAAGAACGCCGCGTTGAGTCCGCCGCGTTCCATCTTGCCCAGGTCGACCAGCAGGCGCGTGTCCTTGCCCGCGTCGAAGCGCGGCTCGCCCATGTAGTTGAAGGGGATGTCGACATGGCTGTCGATGGTGATCGGCGGATCCTGCGTGGCGTGCGCCGGCACGGCGGCGCCCAGGGTCAGGGCGGCAAGGATGGCGAGGCGAGCGGTCATGTTCATGGCGTTTCCCAGTTTCGGGCCGGTTGTTCGCCGGCGATCATTTCCTCGAAGTGCTGGCGGCGGCGCACCACGGCGTAGCGACCGTCCTGCAACAGCACTTCAGCCGCCAGCGGCCGCGAGTTGTAGGTGGACGCCATCGACGTACCGTACGCGCCGGTGCCCTTGATCAGCAACAGGTCGCCGCTTGCGCATTCGGGCAGCTCGCGGTCGCGGGCGAACGTGTCGCCCGTTTCGCAGACAGGTCCGACGATGTCGTAGCGGGTCATTGGCCTGGCCGCATCGGACACCGGCACGATGTCGTGCCAGGCGTCGTACAGGCTCGGTCGCAGCAGGTCGTTCATTGCCGCGTCCAGCACCAGGAACTGGCGTTCGGTCCCCGTCTTGATACGGACCACCCGGGTCAGCAGCACGCCGGCTTCGGCCACCAGGTGACGACCCGGCTCCAGCAGCAGGTGACCGTGATAACCGGCCAGCGCCGTGCGGATCACGTCCACGTAATCGGCCGCGGCGACAGGCTGATCCGTGCCGGCGCGATAGCACACGCCGAGGCCGCCGCCGACATCGATGCTGGTGATCGAGTGGCCGGCGTCGACGAGCTCCCGCCAGAACGCCGCGACCCTTTGCAGCGCCAGACGAAACGGTTCCAGGCTGAGGATCTGCGAGCCGATGTGCACGTGCAGGCCGTTGAGCTGCACGTGCGAAAGCTGATGGCGCTCGGCGAACCAGCGGCGTGCCTCGTCGATGCTCACGCCGAACTTGTTTTCCGACTTGCCGGTGGAGATCTTCGCGTGGGTGCGCGCGTCGACGTCCGGATTGATGCGCACCGCGGCGCGTGCGATCACCTGCTGCGCCTGCGCCAGCCGCTGCAAGGTGTGCAGCTCGTCCAGCGATTCGACGTTGAAGCGGGCAATGCCCACGCTGAGCGCGCCGGCGATCTCGTCGGCGCTCTTGCCGACACCGGAAAACACGATGCGGTCGGCCGGGATCCCGGCATGCAGGGCGCGGCGCAACTCGCCGACCGAGACGATGTCGGCACCCACGCCGGCGTTTGCCATCAGCTGCAGGATGGCAAGATTGGGGTTGGCCTTGACCGCGAAGCAGATCGTGGCATCGAGGCCGTCGAGCGCCGACTGCAGTTCGCCGATGCGCTGGCGGATCGCCGTCGCGGAATACGCATGAAACGGGGTGGGGATGCGCTGCGCCAGTTGCTCCAGGTCGACACCGTCGAAGTGACGATGGTCGGGGGCAGCCGGGGCGGTGTCGATGCTGGCAACCGGCCTGGACTCGTTCGTTTTCATCGTCGGCTGCAAGGCGGTGTTCCGGATTGTCGGGCAACCGGCGCAGCTGTCGCGCAGGTCGCGAGGAAAAAAGGGCGACTCGCCAAGCGCGAGCCGCGGTCCCGAGTAAAAAAAGGGCGACTCGCCAACCGCGAGCCGCCCAAGGGGAGTTGCGTCAGAAATCCATGCTGAGGGTGAGCTGGGTGAAGCGCGGTGCCTGGAAGCTGATCGGCGAGCCGAAGTTCTGGTTGGTGCTGTCGCCGATCGTGGTCTGCAGGTCCTGGTCCACGTTCAGCTCGCGCTTCGAGTTGAGCAGGTTGTAGACCGCCAGCTTGGCCTTGAAGCGGCCCTTGTCGCCGATCGGCAGCAGGTACGTGACGCTGGCGCCGATGTTGTACGTCCACGGCGTGCGACCGTACTTGCCGCGTGGCGAGTTCACGTAAACGCGGTCGGCGGAGTTGGTCGAGCTGCAGTTCTGCACGCAGGTGTAGTAGCTGTGGTAGTTGGTGGCATCGAACGGATTGCCCACGCCGAAGCCTGTGATCGGCGTGCCGGACAGTGCCTGCAGGTCCGCGCCGACAAGCCAGTGCGGGGTCAGCGCATAGGTGCCGCGCAGCTTGAACTGGTGACGGCGGTCGTTCGGCAGATAGCCGTCGCCGCCGGAGTTCACCCACGGATCATCGAAGTTTTCGGTGCGTCCGGTGTCGTCGAAGTTGGTATCCGAATTGACCGGGCCCTCGGCGTTGCCGCGGCTCCACGACAGCGTGTACGACGCGTTGAACGCCCACTTCTCGTCCCACGCGCGATCGATCTGGAACTCCATGGAGGTATAGGTGCGCTTGGGTTTCACCCAGCCGCGCTGGCCGATGTAGGTCATGATCGGATCGCCGTCCGCGTCGACGCCGTCCTGGCGATACATCGCCCAGCCTTCCTTGGAGGTATCGACGGTGAGGTAGCCGTCGGGCTTGCCGTCGCAGTTGGTGTCGCCCCACACCTGCACCTTGGAGCCGGGGTTGGCCATCACCCAGCCGATGTAGCCGTTCTCGCCGCACTGCGCGGTGGCGCTGATCTCCATGTCGTCGATCGCGTTGTGCAGGCGGCGATAGGTGCCGCTGACGCCCCACGACCACTTGTCGTCGAGCATCTGCTGGAAGCCGAGGATCGCCTCGTCCTGGTAGACCTGGTCCATGTCGTGATCGACCTCGGAGCGCAGGTCGCCGACGGTGCCGTCGCCTTGCGAGGTATCCACGCCACCCAGTTGCGGGCCGAGGATCGGCATCGCGTATTCGTTGCCGTCGCGATCCTTGGTCTCCCAGCCGCCGAAGGCGTAGTAGGTGCGCTGGTCGAGCAGGCCGCCGGCCTGCTTGATGTTGATGACGTTGGCCACCGGCAGGTAATAGCGGCCGAGGTTGCCGAACAGCTTGGTGGTGCCGTCGCCCTTCATGTCCCATGAAAAGCCCAGTCGCGGCGCGATCATGTTGTCCATCTTGATGTAGCTGCGGCCGGAGCCATCCTTGTTGTCGAAGCCGTCGTCGCGCAGACCGGCATTGAGCAGCAGGTTCGGCGTGACCTGCCAGTTGTCTTCAAGGTAGTAGGCCGAGTTGGTCGACTCGAACGTGCCGTTGATCTCGTAGCGCCGCGCGCGGACGTAGCCGGTGTAGCCGGGCGGAATCACGCCGCCGCCGTTCGGGTTGGAGATCGAATCGCCCGGGTTGCCGGCGTAGACGTTGTAGTAGATCGCGTCGGGGCCGGGGTAGTAGCGATCATAGTCGGACGTGTTCGTCTCGTGGTCGAAACCGAAGCGTAAGAGATGGTCGCCGAGGGTCCACTCGAAGTCCGCGCGCGCCTGCTTGCGCACGTCGTTGCGCTGCGCCACCGAGGTGCTGGTGGTGCAGCCCAGCGCCATGTCCGGCGTGGCGATATTGCCGTCGGTGGCGACATGGTTGCATTCGAGGTCGCTCAAGCCGCGATTGAACGCTTCACGTTCGTTGCGGCCGTACATCAGCTTCATCGACAGGTTGTTGGTCAGGTAGCTGGTGCCGGTCAGCGCCCAGTTGCGGCCGCCGTTGTCGGTGTAGATCTCGTCGGTCTTGGCGCCGCGCGTGTGACTGGGCAGGTCGTAGTTGTAGACCGAGCCGACGTTGGAGTCCTTGTCGGAGAACGCCATGAACTCCAGCAGGTTGCTGTCGTTGATGTGCCAGTCGACCTTGGTGCCCCAGAAGCCGGGATGGGAGTTGTTCCGCGTCATGGTCTGGCCGAGGTCGTCGGTGTTGCGCGGGGTTTCGGCGCGCGCCTCGTACATGGCGAAGAAGAACAGCTTGTCCTTCACGATCGGGCCGGACGCGTAGACATTGGTCTTGAACAGCGAATCGCGGTCCTCGCTGGAGACGAGGTACAGATCGCCGTTCTTGCGGTAGTGATTGTCGCCGGCCGAATGCCAGTCGGCCGGCTCGGCGGTGATCTCGGCACCGTACTTGAATTCGTTCGTGCCCGAGCGGGTCACCGCGTTGATCACGCCACCGGTGGTGCGGCCGAACTCGACCGAGTAGCCGCCGGTCTTGACCTGGAACTCCTGGTAGAACGCGAACGGGGCCGACGAGAAGCCGTTGCGGTTGTAGAAATCGGTGACGTTGAGGCCGTTGATGTAGAACGAGTTCTCCGCCACGGAGGAGCCACCGAAGGAGATGCCGCCGAAGCCGGCGATGCCCTTGTTGACGCCCGGCGCGAGCACGGCCACCGAGGTGATGTTCTGGTCCACCGGGATGCGGGCCAGCTGCTCGCGCGTGACGTTGGTGGCCGATTCGGTCGAGGTGACGTCGACGCCGGGCAGGATGGTGCCGCTGACGGTGACCGTGTCCAGCGTGGTCGTGGCCGCGGCGGCGCCCAGGTTGACCGTGGTGGCGTTGCCGAGGCTTACCGTGACGTTGACGGGCTGCCCGACCGGTGCGCCGGCCTTGCTGCCTTCCAGCGTATAGGTGCCCACCGGCAGGAACGGGAAGCGGTAGTTGCCCTTGTCGTCGGCCGTTACCGAGCGGGTGAACCCGTTGTCGGCGTTGTGCACGGTGATCACGGCGCCGGCGGCGGTATGGCCGACCACCGAGCCGTCGTTGCTGCCCGCGAAGGCGGCCGGTGCTGCCCATCGAAAGAAGGCCTGCGCCCAGCGCCACGCAAAGAACGGTCCTGCGAAATTTCCGGTTGCTGCTACCCATATCCCCATCTCCCCATCGACGCCGTCGATGCCTCAAAATGAAAAAGTTGCTGGTTAGTTTTTGTTGCGTCCCTGCGTCACCGAATGGATCTGCCAATCGAAGTCGTAGCCGGTCTGGTCGAAGTAGAGGTTGCCGCCACGCCACTCCGCCTCGCCGCGTTGCGAGTCCACATCGTCCGAACGAAAGTGCTGCTTGGGCGGCACGAAGCGGCGCCCGTAGTCGGCGTTGAACGCGATGCGGTACGCGTCGAGCCCGCCGAGGTAGAACCACTCAAGCGCCTTGTCGTCATGCGGGCCCGGATGCAGCCGGCCGGTGGTGACGTCCATCGGCACCCAGCCGTACGGCGCCAGGTACAGGTAGCCCCAGTCGTGGATGTTGCTGTAGCCGGTGCCGTCGTCGGAGAACACCATGCCCGACTGCCAGCGCGTGGGAATGCCGTTGAGCCGCAGCAAGGTCATCAGCAGCAGGGTCTGCTGGCCGCAGTCGGCATGGCCGGCATGCAGCGCGTAGTCGCTGATGTTGGTGATGGTGGAGTATTCGCGCGCGCCGGCCCACGGAATCCTGTCGACCGCGGCGAACAGTTTCTGCGCGATGCGGTACGGATTCTTCTCGTTGCCGACCACCTTGCGCGAGAACGCGCGCATCGCGTCGGTGAACACGATGTGCGGCGCGCGCTCGGCGACGAACGGGGCCAGTTCCGGCGTGATCGCCTCGGCCTGCACCCTGGCCGGGTCGATCGCGTGGTACTGCGCCAGCAGGGTGAGTTCGTAGGTGACCGAGAACACCGTCTTGTGTCCGGCCACCGCGGGCTTCTCCAGGTACACCGTGCGCTGCGCCGCCGACTCCGGTGCGATGTCGTGTTTCGCCGGCACGCTGGCGACATAGCGGATGTCTTCCTGCTGGCCCGGCACCGCCTGCGGGTACGGAATCCAGGCGCGCACGGTTTCGCCGGCGGGCACCGCATCGGCGTCGACGGTCAGTGTCTGGGTCATGCGCACGCGGCGCGGCAGCACGCTGCTGCGGTGTTCGCTCAGTGCCGCGTGGTAGATGGCGCGCTGGTGCGTGTTGAGCGACTCCATCGGGCCGTCGGTGATCGGCGTCTGCACTGCGCGGCGCGCCACCGCCTGCGGACTGATCCGGAACAGGTTGCCGGGCGAGCGCTTGAAGTAGAGCGTGCGGCCGTCGATGACTTGATGTTCGAACAGGCCGGCAGCATCCCACTTCGCGAATTCGGCGTCGGTCAGGTCGGGAATCGACTTGCGCACGCGCGCCTTGACGTCCTCGGCGCTGAGCGTGAAATCGAGCAGGATGCGGCGCATGCGTTCGCGCTGGAAGGCAAGGGCGGTCTTCGTGTCGGCGCTGATGCCCGGCCGCGCCAGTGCGTCGGTGATCGCGCTATCGGCGGCCTTGAAATGGCCGGCGTCGATCTGCGCAATGATGGGCGCGACGGCGTTGCCGGGGGCGACGGCGTCGGCCAGCGCGATCGGACTGGCCAGCAGCGCGAGCAGGCACAGCAGCATGCGCAGGCCACGAGCACGGCGGCATACTTTCCTCGCGACAGGCAGCAACCCATTCATCATCAAACCCCGAGCTTGAATCCCCTGAAACTGCTGTGTAACACGCTTGCAAATGCCGGTCAATAATTTATGCTTCGATCGAATTAGAAAAGAATCAGATATTCCTTGACGCTGAAAACCCGGCCGCCGCGAATACCCGCGGACGACCCAGGAGGGTTGCCTTGATCCATACGGTGTGGCCATACCTGGCCGTGATGCTGCTGGCCGCCGGGCTGTTTCCGGCGGTCGAGCGTCGTTACGGCTGGAAGCTGTTCTCGGTGCTGCCGCCGATCGTGCTGACCTACCTGCTGGTGACTGCGCTGGCGGTATCGGGGTTGTGGCAGGTCAACGACGAGATCCATGCCGCGCAGTCGATGCTGGTGGCGCGGCTGGTGCCGGCGCTGCTGTTCCTGCTGATGATCAATTGCGACCTGCGCGCGATCTGGGCGCTGGGACCGCGCGTGCTGGCGGTGTTCGCGTGCACCTCGGTCAGCCTGTTCGTGGCTTTCATCGGCACGTTCCTGATCTATCACCGCTGGCTGCCGGGTGATACGTGGCATCCGCTGGCGGCGCTCAGCGGCAGCTGGGTCGGCGGCACGGCCAACATGATCGCGGTGAAGCAGGCGATCAACATGTCCGACGGAATGCTGGCGATGTCGTTGTTGACCGATGCGCTGTGCTACTCGATGTGGGTGGTGGTGCTGTTTTCGGTGGCGCGGCTGGCGCCGGCGTTCAACCGCTGGACGCGGGCGAGGTCCAGCGGCGATCTCGAGGTGACGGTGGCGGAGCCGAGCGGCCCGACCACGCCGGACAGCGTATTGCTGTGGCTGGGCATGGCCTTGCTTGCCGCGGCGCTGGCTGGCTGGCTGGCGAACCGGCTGCCGACATCGAGCATGCTCAGCGCGACCACCTGGACGATCCTGCTGGCCACCGGCGCGGGCCTGGTCATCGCGCATACACCGTTGGCGCGTTATCCCGGGGCCAACACGATCTCCGGCGCGTTGCTGATCAGCGTGGTGGCGGTGCTGGCCTCGCAGAGCAACTTCCACGGCATCGCCGCTGCACCGCTGTACGTGCTGTGCGGGATTACCATCATTGCGATCCACGCGGTGCTGCTGGTCGGTTTCGCCAAACTCTTTCGCTTCGATCTGTTCCTGTGCGGCATATCCTCGCTGGCGCATATCGGTGGCGTCGCCGCCACGCCGATCCTGGCGGCCAGCTACTCCAAGGCGCTGGTGCCGGTAGGCATTCTGCTGTCATTGCTGGGCTATATCCTCGGTACCGGCTTCGGCATCGTGGTGGCCCACGTGATGTCGACACTGGCGGCCGGTTGATGTCACTTCTCTACAGGACCAGGACGATGCGATTTCCCCTGCTTGCTGCCGCGTTGCTGAGTCTCGCCTTCGGCGCGCCCGTTTCGGCGCGCGAGGCACCCCCGGCGTTGACGATCCCGCCCTCGGGCGTGCTCGGGGTGGGCGAGGCGCAGCTCACCCCGGCGTTCTGGATCGGCCTGCAGGCTGAGCCCGATCGGGTGATCATGGATCGCACGGCGATCGAGGCGCAGAACGCGAAGCTGGTGCAGATCGATCCATCGATGCACGACCTGCGCGCGCTGCCGAAGAACCTGAGCCGCGCTCAGGTGACCGGCTGGATCAAGGCGTTGTCCGAGCTGCCGAAGCATCCGTTGTTCGATGTCGACGGCAAGCCGGTGTCCGCCGCCACGCTGAAAGGCGCGGTCGACAACCTCGCGCTCGACGCGATTCCCGCGCAGCAGCCGACGCGCTATGGATTGATCGTGCAGCGCGCCGCACTGCGCACGTTCCCGACCACGTTGCGCGTGTTCAGCTCGAAAGGCGACACCGACATCGACCGCTTCCAGGAAAGCGCCGAGTTCCCCGGCACGCCGGTGGCGATCGTGCACACCAGTGCCGACGGCCGGTGGCTGTTCGTGGTCAGCCCGCGCTATGCCGCGTGGACCGGGAAGCAGAACGTGGCCGAAGGCAGCGCGGCCCAGGTGTTCGGCTACGTCGGCAAGACGCCGTACCGGGTGGTCACCGGTGCCAGCGTGCGCACCGTGTTCACCCGCGAGCAGCCGGCGTTGTCGCAGGTGCAACTGGACATGGGAACGCGCGTGCCGGTATTGACCGACCTGCCGCCGGACCAGCCGGTCAACGGTCAGACGCCGTACGCCACGCACGTGCTCGAGCTGCCCGTGCGCGCGGCGGACGGCACGCTGAAGCTGGCGCCGGCGCTGCTGCAGAAGAATACCGACACTTCCGGCGACTACCTGGCGCTGACGCCGGCCAACATCATCCGGCAGGCGTTCAAGTTCCTCGGCGAACGCTACGGCTGGGGCCACTCGTACGACGGCCGCGATTGCTCGGGTTTCGTCTCCGACGTGTATCGCAGCATGGGCGTGCAGATGCCGCGCAACACCAGCAGGCAGGCGATCAGCCCCGCGCTGGAGCGTCGCGCGTTCACCGGCAAGGACAGCCACGAGGCGCGCCTGAAGGCGGCGCACGAACTGCAGGTGGGCGATCTGGTCTACATCCCCGGCCACGTGATGATGGTGATCGGGCAGTTCGACGGCCAGCCCTACGTGATCAACGATGTCGGCGGCATGACGTATCGCAAGCCCGATGGCAGCTTCGGCCACGTCAAGCTCAACTCGGTCGCGGTGATGCCGCTGATCCCGAACCTGTACAACCACGAGCAGAGCTACGTCGATCGCATGACCAGCATCGTGCGCATCCGCCGGTGAACGGGCGCTCCATGATCGTCCACGCACACCGCTCCACAAGACAACCGTCATTGGCCACACATCCATGAAAATCACCGACATCCAGTTCGGCATGTTGCGGGTGCCGTTGAAGACCCCGTTCAAGACCGCGTTGCGCACGGTCAGCACGATCGAGGACATCGTGGTGATGGTGCATACCGACACCGGCCAGATCGGCTACGGCGAGGCGCCGGCCACCGCGGTGATCACCGGCGACACCCACGGCTCGATCATCGACGCGATCCGCCACTACATCTCGCCGCGGCTGATCGGCCAGGACATCGCCAACCTCAACCATCTCACCCAGCTGATCCAGAGCGCGATGGAGAAAAACACCAGCGCCAAGGCGGCGGTGGAGATCGCGGTGTACGACCTGTGGGGCCAGCTCTACGGTGCACCGCTGTACAAGCTGCTCGGCGGTGGCGATCCGGTGATCACCACCGACATCACCATCAGCGTGGACTACATCGACAAGATGGTGGCCGATTCCGTCTCGGCGGTGGAGCGCGGCTTCGAGTCGCTGAAGATCAAGGTCGGCAAGGATATCGGCGTCGACATCGAGCGGGTCAAGGCGATCTACGCCGCGGTCGAAGGCCGCGCGCTGCTGCGGCTGGACGCGAACCAGGGCTGGACCGCGAAGCAGGCGGTGTACGCGCTGCAGACGCTGGAAGACGCCGGCATCAAGCTGGAGCTGATCGAGCAGCCGGTGAAGGCGCGCGACCTGGCCGGCATGCGCTACGTCACCGAGCGCGTGCACACGCCGGTGATGGCCGACGAGAGCGTGTTCGGCCCGATGGAGGTGATCGAGCTGATCCGCCTGCGCGCGGCCGACATCATCAACATCAAGCTGATGAAGACCGGCGGCATCTCCAACGCCATCCGCATCGCCGACATCGCCGCGATGTACGACATCGAATGCATGATCGGCTGCATGCTGGAAACCAGCATCAGCGTGGCGGCGGCGGTGCACGTGGCGGTGGCCAAGTCCAACGTGATCGCCAAGATCGACCTGGACGGCCCCTCGCTGGCCCAGTTCAATCCGGTCGATGGTGGGGTAATCTTCAACGAGTCGGAAATCTCGGTGACGGACGCGCCCGGCCTGGGTATTCGCGAGATACGGGGTCTGGAGAGGATCGAAGGTTGATGTCTCCGCTGGTCAAAATCCGTTCGGAACGCGACCAGATGTCGGCGGTGGAGCGGCGCATTGCCGACTTCATCCTCGAGAACGCGCTGCTGCTGCGCGATTACTCTTCACAGCAATTGGCCAACGCGCTGGGAATCAGCCAGTCCAGCGTGGTCAAGTTCACCCAGAAGCTGGGCTTCAAGGGTTATCCGGACCTGAAGTATTCGGTCGGCGAGGCGATCGCCCGCGCCGACAACGGCGACACGCCGCAGCTGGCGGCGACCAGCGACGGCGAGGCCGGCGGCTCGTCCGCCGGCACTCTGTGGAGGCGCAAGTCCGAGGCCGAGGAGGCGACCCGGCTGATCAATCCGCCGCAAACGCTGCATGCCGTGGCGGATGCGATCGAGCAGGCTGGCCGTAGCGGCAAGGTGTTCATCATCGGCCTGGGCGAAGACGACATCTACGCGCGCAACTTCGCGCTGCGGCTGTCGCTGCTGGGCATCCTCACCGTGCACAACTTCGATACCGCGCGGATGACCGCGAACATTTCCGTTGCCGGCGCCGGCGACGTGTTGCTGGTGTTTTCCGAACACGGCAACCATCCGGCGCTCGGCAAGATCGCCCGCTTCTTTCGCGAGCGCCGCGGCCAGGTGATCACGGTGACCCGGCATACCGCCAACCCGCTGCGCACGCTGGCCGACCTTGCACTGGTTGTGTCGGCGCACGACGAACTGCCGTACATCCAGCCGCTGCTGTACCAGTCGGCGCTGCAGCACCTGCTCGACGGCGTGTTCGTGCAGTTGTGCGAAGGTGGCGACGACCGCCATGCGCAGTTGCTGGCCAACCTCGATCGCATTCAGTTGATGCTGGAGTCGTAGGGGCGGGAATCGGGAATCGGGGAGGCATCGCCCGCGACGCGGGCCCCGGGTTCGACAACAACGTATCGTGTGACGTGATCTGCCGGATGGAAAATTCATGATTGTTTACCGTCGAACCGTTGCCCTGCTGGCGCTCGCCGTCACGCTTGTCGGCGCCGTGCATGCGGCCGCGGCAACCACGCCATGGCATGACGCCCGCCAGATGGTGCTGGTCACCACCGCCGACTGGAGCGCCGACCACGGCACGCTGCGCACATTCGTGCGCGACGGCGAAGGTTGGCGCGAGGTGCGCGCTGCCACGCCGGTGACGATCGGCAAGAACGGCGCCGGCTGGGGCCTGGGAATGAACGCGCCGCAGAAGGATGCCGGCGGCCCGGTCAAGCGCGAAGGCGACAACCGCAGCCCCGCCGGCGTGTTTCGCATCGGCGACACCTTCGGTTACGCCGCCGGCATCGATACCGCGATGCCGTATCTCGCGCTCAATGCCACCGAATATTGCGTCGACGTCAGTGGCGCGGCGCACTATAACCGTATCGTCGACGCAAACGTGGTCGGTGCGGATGCGGTGAAGGGTTCCACCGAACCGATGCGGCGCGACCTGCATGCGAACGGCGACCAGCGCTACCGCATGGGCTTCGTGATCGAGCAGAACCCGCAAGCGAGGCCGCAGGCGGGCAGCTGCATCTTCGCCCACCTGTGGAAATCGCCGACCAGTGCCACCGCCGGTTGCACCGCGATGACGCCGGCGGTCATGCAGTCGCTGCTGGCGTGGCTGAAGCCGCAGGATGCCCCGGTATTCGTGCTGCTGCCGCAAGCCGAATACGAGCGGTTGCGTTCGAGCTGGCACCTGCCGCTGATCGCCGTGGAGGGTGGCAAGCGATGAGCGCCGACCAGTCGCGTCCTCATCGGACTCGCCGTCGGCGCGGCGATCGGTCTGCTGCTGGCCAGCGAAAATCCGGCGCTGGCGCTGCAGGTGGCCAACGTGGCGCAGCCGATCGGCAAGCTGTGGTTGAATGCGCTGCAGATGACCGTGGTGCCGCTGGTGCTGGCACTGGTGGTGGTCGGCGTGAACACCGCCAGCGACGCGGCCGCGTCCGGCCGCATCGCACGGCGCGCGATCGTGGTGTTCATCGTGGTGCTGACCGGCGGCGCGCTGTTTGCGGCACTGGCCGCGCCACTGGTGTTCTCCTGGTTCCCGCATCGTCCGGAACTGACGGTGGCGCTCAATCATGCGACCTTGCCATCGGCGGCGCAGGTGGCTCCGATCAGCTGGGTCGACGCACTCACCGCAATCGTGCCGAACAACGCGGTGATGGCGGCGGCGCAGAGCGCGATGCTGCCGCTGGTGGTGTTTGCGCTGTTTCTCGGCTTTGCGCTGACCCGGCTTGCGCCGGAACGGCGTGCGCTGCTGATGGAATTCTTTCAGGCGATCGCCGACGCGATGATCGTTATCGTGCGCTGGGTCTTGTGGGTCGCGCCGCTGGGCGTGTTCGCGCTGATTCTTTCGGTGTGCGCACGCTCGGGCCTGGGCATGCTCAGCGCGCTCGGCGTGTATGTGCTGGTGGAGTGCCTGCTGTATCTGGCGGTCACCGTGATGATGTTGCCGGTGGCGGTGATCTTCGGCGGCGAGCGCCTGCGCCGTTTCGCGCTGGCGCTGCTGCCGGCACAAGCGGTGGCGATCAGCACGCAATCCTCGCTCGCCTCGCTGCCGGCGATGCTGGAAAGCGCGGACCGTCGGCTCGGCTACCCGAAGCCGGTCGCCGCGCTGGTGCTGCCGATGGCGGTGACCCTGTTCCGGCTCACCAGCCCGGTCCAGTACATGACTTCGGCGGCGTTCATCGCGTGGGCCTATGGCGTCGACCTGTCCACCGCGCAGCTGGTCGCCGGCGCGCTGCTGGCGGTGGTGATCAGCCTCGGTTCGGTCGGCCTGCCGGGCCAGGTCACCTTCATCGCCACCAACCTGCCGGTGGCGCAGGCGATGGGCCTGCCGCTGAGCCCGCTCGGCCTGATGCTGGCGGTCGACACCATTCCCGACGCGCTGGCCACGCTGGGCAACGTCACGGCCGACGTCACCGCCGCCAGCGTGGTGACGCACCAGTCGCGGCGTGATGCCACATGAGCAGGTTCCGCCCTTGCGGGAGCGGCTTCAGCCGCGATGCTCTCGATTGTCTGGCCCGTCTGAAGAGCATCGCGACTGAAGTCGCTCCCGCACTGGTCAACAGATTCCGGGTACGACGTCATGAACGAATCCAACCACAAGAGCGTTTCCCATGAGCGTGACTGATGCCGACGTGATCGTGATCGGTGCCGGCATGGCCGGCGCATCGGCCGCGTATTTCATGGCGCCGCATGCGCGCGTGCTGGTGCTGGAGCGCGAAGCGTATGCCGGCATGCATTCGACCGGCCGTTCGGCGGCGCTGTTCAGCGAAACCTACGGCTCGGCGCAGGTGCGCGCGCTGAGCCGCGCGACGCGGCCGTTCCTGGCGCAACCGCCAGCGGGATTTGCCGAGCATCCGATTCTCACACCGCGCGGGGCGACGATCATCGGCAGTGCCGCGCAGGCGGATGGGGTGCGCGCGATGTACGAGGCGATCGTGCCGTTCACCCGCGACATCGAACTGCATGACGCCGCCCGCGTGCAGGCAGCCGTGCCGGTGCTGAAACCCGAGTTCGCCCAGCTCGGCCTGCACGAGCCCGGCGCCGCCGACATCGACGTCAACGAGTTGCACCAGGGCTTCCTGCGTGGCCTGCGCGCGCGCGGTGGCCAGATGCGCCTCAACGTCGACATCCGCGCGATCAGTCACGGATCGGATGGCTGGCAGGTCGACGATGGCGAGCAGGTGTTCCGCGCGCCGCTGCTGCTGAACGCCGCCGGCGCCTGGGTCGATCAGGTGGCTGCGCTGGCCGGCGTGGCCCCGCTCGGCATCACACCCAAACGGCGCTCGGCCTTCGTGTTCGATCCGCCGGAACAGGTCGACACCGCGCACTGGCCCTTCGTCCACGCTTTCGACGAAAGCTTCTATTTCAAGCCCGACGCCGGTCTGCTGCTCGGCTCATGCGCCAACGCCGACCCGGTCGAGCCGCACGACGTGCAACCGGAGGAATACGACATAGCGCTTGGCATCCACCGCATCGAGGAAGCCACCACGATGACCATCCGTCGCCCGCGCAGGACGTGGGCCGGCCTGCGTTCGTTCATCGCCGACGGCGACCTGGTCGGCGGTTTCGCGGCCGATGCGTCCGGCTTCTTCTGGGTCGCCGCGCAAGGCGGCTACGGCATCCAGACCAGCGCGGCGATGGGCGAGGCCTGCGCGAATCTTGCGTTGGGCCGGCCGCTGCCATCGCCTCTGGTCGATGCGGGGCTGTCGGCGACAATGCTGGCGCCGCGCCCGCAGGGCACCGGAGTGGCGCCCTGATTCCATCGATCGAAATGGACGTCCATGCGGCCGTGTAATGCGGTGTCGCATCGGCGAAACGAAGCGAGGCTTCACGGCGCATCCCTTGCGGATAGGGTGGCCATGAAGCCTCGATGGAACCGGCTCAGGAAGCCGCCTGCCGCTGCAATCAGAGACCTCGCTGATTGGTCAACGAGGCGGTGCCGACGATACTCGATATCGGCAGCAGCTGACTCAGCACACGGTTCCATTCGGTCACGCCCGAAGGCCCGACCCACACCACGTCACCCGGTCGCATGACGAAATTGTCGGCCAGCGCGAATGCGGCCGGCGAGTGGCCATTGAGATGGAATACCGTGGCTGGTTCCTCCTGCAGGTTCGCCACGCCGCGGATCACATAGATCGCCTTGCTGTCGGAGGTTATGGGATTGAGCCCGCCGGAACGCCCGATTACCTGGGTGAGATTCATGCTGTTCTTGAAGGTGATCGCCTGCGGCCTGATCACCTCGCCCATGACGTACACCTCCCTGCTTTCGTTGTACGGGAGGAACAGATCGTCGCCGGGTTTCAGGTAGATGTCGCCAGAGGGGGCGCCTTTCTCCTGGCCGAGGGTATTGAGGTTGATGTGGTACTCCTTGCCGTCGCGCGTCAGCACCAGATCCGAAAGATCGGCCAGATCGGTGTTGATGCCGGCGCTGCCGACGACCTGGTTCAGCGTCATCGGCACCGCGCCGATCGGCTGCGGATCGGTCTTCGTGAATGCGCCACGCAGGGTGATCCGCTGGCTGCCGAAGCCGACCACGTTGACATCGACTTGCGGATTCTCGACATATTTGCCGAGCTTGCTGGCGATGGTCTGGCGAAGTTCCTCGATCGTCATGCCGGCGACCTTGATGTTGCCGACGTACGGATAGAACAGCGAGCCATCGGACCTGACCAGGCGGCCGTTGGCGACCGTCTGCTGTTGCGATCCCGCCGGCGAGGTCAACTCGGGATGATCCCATACCGTGATGTAGAGAGCGTCGCCAGGACCGATCTGGTAGGGCTGCGGTTGATAGCTGACCAGTTCAGGCGCAATCGGCTGGTTCGATGTGCCGGCCCGGGCGCTGGCCAGTACGTCAGGCGTGATCGGCACCAGTTTGACATGCCCGCTTTCGGGGGAGTTGCCGTTGGTGAGCGACCGCGCGGACATGTGCTGGCCGGGCACCATGGCGCAGCCGTGCAACAGCAAGGCCGACAATGCGATCCCCGCCAAAATGAAATGCTTCATGGGTTGACCTCCAGACCAATACCTGTATTCAAGCAAAGGGAAGCCATGCCCGAAAAGGAGCATTGGCACGCTTTTCTTCCCACCTCGTCAAAATGCACTTTCTGGCACAACTTTTCCCCACCCTCAAACTCATTGCCGTCGCCCTCCTGCAGTAAATGCGCACTGCGCCTGAGGACGGTGTGAGACGAATGAAATCAGCCCACATGAATAGCAGAAAGGGCATACAGAAACGCACAATGAATGTGAAGAGGGCGTCTTTTCTGAACAGGCACTCTTCATCCATATGAAACGGACCTTGGGTCGCGCGTTTTCAAGGTTCTGCGGATGGGCGCCGGCAGGGCTGCGAGTCATTGAAAAGTGCCAAATGATGCTGCGTTAGGGGGTCCTTGGCGACCCCCCGAGTCCCCTCGATTCCCGTATTCAAGCCACCGGAGGGGCAGTCGACGACGCGATTTTCGTCTGTGGACAGCTTCGCAAAAGCTTCACCTTGGCGATATTAGACTGGCCGCTTTCGCGAATATGTCGTGAATCAAATGTCATTATTTTACAGCGTGTCCGATCGGCCTCGTGAATTTGACGTGTAATTTGATTATCCGATTTAAATCAAATGTAGAATGGCAACGTCGATGCGCACCAGTAAAATCCACCGGACGAGTCTCCCGGCGAGTCATCGGCGCCAGTCTGCATTAATGCATGTCGACAGATTTTGGTGCGCGAAGACGTGGCGGTCGTTGCGGGTCATGGCGGGGGTGGGTCGATGTGTTCAAAAAAATCCTGATCATTTGCGTGGGCAATATCTGCCGCAGCCCGACGGCGGAATATCTCCTGCGCCGGCAGCTTGCCGATCGGGATATACAGGTCGGCAGTGCGGGGCTGGGCGCGCTGGTGGGACATCCGGTCGAAGGCCATGCCATGGCGATCCTGAAAGATCGTGGCATTGACGCTTCCGCACACCGCGCGCGTCAGGTCGATGCCGTGATGTTGCGGGAGGCCGACCTGGTGCTGGGCATGGAGCGCAGGCACCTGGCCGCCACCGCGCGGCTGGCGCCGGAAGCCAGCGGAAAATTGTTCCTGCTGGGCAAGTGGAGCGATTTCGAGAGTGTGCCTGACCCTTACCGGCAGCCCCGGCGGGTCTTTGAAAACGTCTTTGGCCTCATCGAGCGAGGCGTCGACAGCTGGCTTCGCTATCTGTGAACTTTCCCTCTTTCAAGGACCGGCTTCCATGACCACCAGGCAAACTTTTTCGCCGCGCGACGATGATATCGATCTCCGCGCCATCCTGGGTACCTTGCTCGATCACAAATGGCTGATCAGTTCGATCACCCTGTTCTTCTTCGCCGTTTCGGTGCTGTATGCGCTGCTCGCCACGCCGATCTACCAGGCGAGTGCCGTCGTGCAGGTCGAGAAGACGACGCCGAGCCTGCCCGGCCTGGACGACGTCGTGCAGACGCTCGGCATGTCGACCTCGCAGGCGGTTACCGAGATCGCCCTGCTTACCTCGCGCACGGTGGTCGGGCAGGCCATCAGCAATCTCAAGCTGGATGTGGAAAGCGAGCCGGAGCACTTTCCGGTGGTGGGTGGTTTCATCGCGCGCCGCTTCACGCCAGCCAGCCCCGGCATGGTCGCGCCTCCGCTGGGCGGCCTGAGCCGCTACGACTGGGGCGGCGCGCAACTGGACATCTTTCAGCTGGATGTGCCGAAGGATCTGCTGGATCAGCCACTGCACCTGGTCGCCGGCGAAAACGGCGCCTATGTGCTGAGCAATGACGACAACGAGGTGCTGCTGACCGGCTGGGTGGGTGAGTCGGCAACCGCCAACGGCATAACAATGCAGGTGAAAACGCTGCGCGCCAACCCGGGGACCGCCTTCGACGTGGTCAAGCACGCGCAGCTTCCGCTGATCACCAGGGTGCAGAACAACCTTGTCGCCACCGAGCAGGGCAAGGACTCGGGCATCATCCAGCTGGACTATCGCAGTGCCGATCCGGTGCTCGCCACCCAGTTGCTCGACCAGATCAGCGCGCTGTACGTGCGCCAGAACGTGGACCGCAACTCGGCGGAGGCGGCGAGCAGCCTCAAATTCGTGAAGGAGCAGTTGCCGAAAGTGAGGCTTGAGCTGGAACAGGCGACGCAGGCGATGAACACCTTCCAGACCCGCGCGCACTCGGTCGACATCAGCATGCAGACCAAGGCACTGCTGGATCAGATCGTGGCGATCGATGCGAGCCTGGGCCAATTGCACATGCAGATGAGCGACATGCAGCATCACTTCACGCCGGAACACCCGGCGTACAAGGCGCTGGCGCAACAGATCGGCGACATGGAAGGGCAGAAGGCCGCGTTGCAGAAGGCAGGTCGGCAAGCTGCCCGATACCCAGCAGCAGATGTTGCGCCTGGCGCGCGACGTCCAGGTCAGCAACCAGACCTACACCAACCTGCTCAACCAGGCCCAGCAACTGAACATCGCCCGCGCCGGCACGGTGGGCAACGTGCGCGTGATCGACCATGCGGCCACGGATACGTCCCAGCCTGTCTGGCCGCGGGGAGCCCTGCTGGTGCTGGGCGGCACGATGTTCGGCGGCCTGCTCGCGATCGGCCTGGTGTTTCTTCGTCAGCTGCTCAATCGCGGCGTCGAGGACCCGGCTGCCATCGAACGACTGGGCTTGCCCGTATATGTCTCCATTCCCCGCAGCGAACTGCAGCGGGCAAACGCCCTGCGGATCGTCGGCCATCGCCGTGCGGCCAGCAAGCAGAGCCTGCTGGCGCTCAGCGCTCCGGCCGACATGGCGACCGAGGCCTTGCGCAGCCTGCGTACCAGCCTTCATTTCGCGCGACTGGAAGCCAAGAACAATCTGCTGTTGATTTCGAGCTCCAGGCCTGGCGTCGGCAAGAGCTTCGTCGCGGCCAATCTGGCGGCGGTGAGTGCCGAGGCAGGTCAGCGCGTGCTGCTGATCGACGCGGACATGCGCAAGGGCACTCTGCACCGAGTGGTTGGAGGCAAGGCCGAGGTGGGGCTGTCCGAGCTGATTTCAGGCCAGGCCGATCTTCCGCAGGTTCTGCGCAGCGTCGATGGCGTCAACAAGCTGTTCTTCATCCCTCGCGGCAAGATACCGCCCAATCCCTCCGAGCTGCTGATGCATGCGAGGTTCACGTCGATGCTGGAAAGCCTGAAGCCGCGCTTCGACCTGATCATCATCGACACGCCGCCGATCCTCGCCGTCACCGATGCTGCCGTGATCGGACATCACGTCGGTACCAGCCTGCTGGTGGTGCAGTTCGGCGTCAATCAGCCGCGCGAGGTCGCCCTGGCCAAGCAGCGCTTCGAGCAGAACGGCGTCGCCATCAAGGGCGCCATCTTCAATCTGGTCGAGAAGCGCAGCGCAGGTCACTACGCCTATGCCTATTACGCGTATGCGTCGGCCAAGTCGTAACCGGCCGGCCATCGAATCCGGCCCCGCGACCCAGCCATCCGGATGTCTTCATGACCGCGAAAGCCGCTCTGCTTGTCATTGGTTCCGATGCGCCCTCCGTCGCGCGGTGCTTGGCCGGCACGCGCCCGAAGGCGATGTGCACCGGCACGATTCGCCCGCCGCAGCTTCCCGCTACGCCGCCGCCCTGGATGGCGGCGATCGATGCGCGCCGAATGGCAAGGTCCTGAGGCCGCCATGTCCTCGATGGAACAGGGTATTCGAACCTTGATCGTGCTCCCGAAAGGCTGGCGCACCTCGCTGGGCGCGATCTCCATGCTCTGGATGGCCACCGCGCTTGGCGCCGTCGTGGTTTTTCTCACCCAGGCGCTGCTCGCCCATGCACTGGGTCCGGCCTCCTATGGCCTGTTTGTCTCCTCGCTGGCCATGGTGAGGATGATTGCGCCGCTGGCCGGGTTCGGCATTTCGCCGTTCTGGTTGAAGGCCTACGGTGCGGAAGGCTGGGCAGCCGATCGCTGGCTGCGCCCGTCGCTGCAATTCCTTGCCGGAACGACGTCGCTGACGCTGGCGATTGTCGTGCTGTGGGCGTTTACCGGCGCACCTTCGGATACCACCGTGATCCTGTTGCTTCTGGTCCCGGTTGTACTGGCCACGTTGGCGGCGGGTCTGATCAGCAGCAAATTGCGACTGGAGGAGCGTCACTCCATGTTGGCGCTGTGGCAATTGATCACGCCGGGGAGCCGACTTGTGGTGGTGCTTGTCCTGCTGCTGATGCCCACACTTGGGGTGGAGTTCGTTGCCGTCGGCTATGGTGCGGTTTCACTTGGCACGGCCTTGCTGGCCACGCCCCCGTTGGTCGTGATGCTGCGCGGCGGGATGCGCCTGTTCGGGCACGGCTCGCGCCCGGAGCGAGCGTGCAATGCGGCCACTCCCAGTGTGCTGCAGCTATGGTCGCAGGCGTGGGCTTATGGGATGGCGGCTGTGCTGTACTCGGTGTTCTTCCAGATCAGCACGGTTCTGCTCAAATACCTTGACGGGAATATCGAAGCCGGCATTTTCGGAATCGCGATGGCAGTGATGTCGGCGATCTATCTGATTCCGGCAACGCTGTATCAGAAATTCCTGCTTTCCAAATTGCATCGATGGGCGAACCACGACACAGCGAAGTTCTGGCGGGTCTATCGCCAGGGAAACATCGCCATGCTGGTTTCCGGCGCGCTGCTGGGGTTGATGATGGTGCTGACGGCGCCGTGGATCGTGCCGCTGGCCTTCGGTGAGAAATACCGGGCGGTGACACCGGTGCTGAACGTGCTGGCCTGGTGCATTCCGATCCGCTTCCTCTCCGCCGGCGTCGGCTCGGCCTTGCTCAACGAACAGCACATGCGCTACCGGGTGTATGTCATGTGGCTCAGTGCCGCGGCCGTGGTCCTGCTCAGTTTCGCCTGGATTCCGGCGCATCACGAGGTCGGCGCAGCGGCGGCCGTGGTGGCCGGCGAGGTCCTGCTGCTGTTGACCACGTACGCAGGGGTCAGGCGTTTCCACTCGAACCGGGAGCCATCGCATTGAGCATCGGTCGGAAAATCAGGCATGCCCTGCGACCAGTGCGCAATGTCCTGTGGGCGTTGTTCGGGTTCGGTTACGATTTCTCGCGCTATGCCCGCTACGGCGGCTGGCGTGGGCGTGGCGACATTCGCAAGCGCGACTACAAGGCAGTCAAGACCTATCACCGCCTCGAGAAGAGCCTGAGTTTTCGCCAGCGGCGCCGTGGCTCCGGCTGGGATGCCGCCGGTGATCTCACGTACCTGCTCGGCGCTGCGGACCTTGGCGCCGCGGCATGGGGATATCACGAGACGGTAGGCATCAAGGTACTGCGGGATTTCGTCGCCTGCTCCGATGGAGGTGGCCAGACCGCCGATCGGGTTGGCGCGTTCCTGCAAGGCGTGAGTGAGTCGTCGCGCGAAGGCGGCGTGATCGAACTGAGCGCCGAGCAACTGCTGGCCGGGCGGCTGGAGGAGCCCGAGCGATTCTTCCTGAGTCGCCACTCGGTCCGCGACTTCAGGCCCGATCCGGTGCCGCTGGACCAGTTGTATCGTGCGATACGGCTGGCCATGAAAACGCCGTCGGTATGCAACCGCCAGGCCTGGCATGTCTATCACCTGGAGCAGCGCGCCAGTATCGATCGCGCATTGACGTTGCAAAACGGCAACGGCGGCTTTGGCCACGAAGTGCCGTGCCTGCTGATCATCACCGCGGACCTGAGCGCCTTCGACACGCATGGCGAGCGCTTTCAGCACTGGATCGACGGCGGCATGTTCGCGATGGCGCTGGTGCTGGCGTTGCACTCGCTCGGCCTGGGTGCGTGCTGCCTCAACTGGAGTCGCGGACCGGGCGACGACCTGCATCTGCGCAAGCTGGTGGCGCTGGACGGCGCACACACCGTGATCATGATGATGGCGGTGGGCTATCCCAGCGAGCACCTGAAGGTCTGCTATTCCGCACGCCGACCGCTCGACAGCATCATCACTCATATGGATGGCCAAACGTGAAGCGATTCTACCTCTCCGGCCAGCGTACCTTCGGCAATCGCGGTTGCGAAGCGATCGTGCGCAGTACAGTCGGGCTGCTCAGGGAGCAATTCGGCGATATCGAGGTGCTGGTTCCGTCCACGGACATCGCCAGCGACAGCGCGCAATGGCCGGAGGCCGGCGCGAGTGGCGTACGCTTTGTGCGCGCCTATTTGCCCCCGCAAGCCCGCTATTGGGTGCATTTGCAGCGTCTGCCGCTGCACGCACTGAAGCGCGCCGGCTGGCCGTTCCCGATGCCATCCTGGCTGAAGAGCCAGCTGGCCAGCGTGGATGTGGTGCTGGCGGTGGGTGGTGACAACTATTCGCTGGACTACCGCATCCCTTCGCCGATCATGGCACTGGACGGGTTCGCCATGGACATGGGCAAACCGGTGATCCTGTGGGGCGGCTCGGTCGGTCCGTTCGATCGCGAGCCGGCGTTCGTCACGCCGATGACCCGGCACCTCTCACGCATGCATCGTGTGGCCGCGCGCGAGTCCGTGAGCCACACCTATCTGACCGAAAAACTGGGACTGCGCAACGTGATCCGGATGGCCGATCCCGCCTTCCTGCTGACGCCCCAGACCGTGGATCTGGCGCCGTTCTGGCCGACGGGAAACGGCAGCGTACTGGGTGTGAACGTGAGCCAATTGATCGAGAGCTACCGTCGCCCTGGCGAGGATTTGCGCGAGCAGGTCGCCCATTTCATTCGCCGTGTGGTTACCGAACACGGCATGGGTGTGCTGCTGGTTCCACATGTCAATCCGCTGAAGGGCGACAGCCGGGGTGGTGATGCAACCTACATGGCGTCGCTGCTCGCGCGGCTCGCCGACCTCGGCAATACGGTGACGATGATGCCGCAGGACTTCAATGCGGCGCAGACCAAGTACGTGGTCAGCCAGCTGCGCTTCTTCATCGGTGCGCGTACCCATTCCACGATTGCCGCGCTTTCCAGCGAGGTGCCCACGGTATCGATTGCGTACAGCGTGAAGGCGCGTGGCATCAACCGGGATCTGTTCGGCAGTGAAGACATGGTGCTGCCGACGCCGGAGGTGTCGGCAGCCTCGCTGTGGTCTTCGCTCGAGTGGCTGCTGCAGGAGGAGAGCTCGCTGCGAGCGCTGCTGGCGGTACGCGTGCCGGAGTTGCGCGCGGTTGCGCGGACGGCCGCCGCCGGTATTTCCGAAGTCTTCGCCACTGAATGTTTGCCACGAGCATGAACATGGCCGATCGCACTGAACGCGCCAGAAAGATGGCTGCGCCCACCGAGGCCCTGCCGCCGGTCGTCCCGGGCAGCGTCGGCAAGGACAACGTCAGGGTGGCGCCGGTGAGCGTGGTGGTTCCCTGTTTCCGCTGTGGCGATACAATCGCCGACGCCGTCGCATCGGTCGCCGCGCAGATCCTGCGTCCGGCGGAGGTATTGCTGGTGGATGACTGCAGCGGCGACGGGACACTGGAGTGCCTGAAGCAGCTTGCCCACGATTATCCCGAGGGCTGGATCAAGGTCCTTTCGACGCCGCGCAACGGCGGTCCTTCCGGTGCGCGCAACCTGGGTTGGGAGCATGCAGCTCAAGCCTGGATCGCCTTTCTCGACGCGGACGATACCTGGCACCCGCACAAGCTGAAACTGCAGATGGAAGTGATCGCGCGCGATCCACAGATCGCCGTCCTGTTCCATCCCATGAATGTTCAGGCCCGCGAAGTGCCGGCGCCGGCGCTGACCTATCCGCTGAAGGTGACGATCGCCAAACGGCACCTGCTGCGAATTCGCACGTCGTTCCCGACGGCATCGATCGTGCTTCGTCGCCACTTGCCGTTTCGCTTCGATGAGAACCGCAAACGCGCCGAGGATTTCCTGCTGTGGGCGCAGATTCTTCTTTCCGGTTACCGCTGCGCATGCCTCAACCAGGTGCTGGCTTCCTGGCACAAGGAGCCCTTTGGCGCCGGCGGTCTGAGCGGTGACCTCGCCGCCATGTACGCGGCGGCCCTGGACGCGCGTCGGGAGCTCCATGCGCAAGGTCTGCTCGGTTGGTGGCAGCTGCACGCTCTCAACTGCATCAGCCTGGTGCGTCATACCCGTCGTCACATTCTCACGTTTGCGCGACGCCGTGCCCGTGGCGTTTCGCGCCAGACGGACTCATTGAAATCGCAGTGAGCAACGCATGACGATGACCCAGGAAACCACCTTTTACGAAGACTCGACCATTGCCAGCGCGCGAGTCGTGCTGAGTCTTATGCTGATCGCGACGGCCTGCCTGATTGCCGATGCCGTGGTGGGTCTGCGCGGCAGCGATGTGGGCACGGATACTCACGCTTATGCCGGGGTTTTCCTCGCCATGCGAAATGGATTCATCGCAACCAGGTTCGAGCCGGGGTTTGTCCTGCTGACGCGTCTGTGCAGCGCCACGGGCATGAGCGTCGAGGCCTACCAGGCCGTACTGTTCGGCTTCTCGCTGGCGGCCGCGATGCTGGCGTCCCGCCGCTATTTCGATTATCTGGGCGGCACGCGGGGTTATCTGACGTTTCTCACCGCCGGCCTGATGTTCCTGTTCCTGTCGCCGATGTTCGTCAACGGCTCGATCAACGCCGTGCGCCAGGGCATGGCTTCGTGCCTTGTATTCGCAGCACTGCTCTCGTTCCAGCAACGCCAATGGTGGCGGTTTTTCCTTTATGGGGCGCTTGCCAGCAGTCTGCATTATTCATCGCTTCTCTATCTCGCCTTCGCACCCGTGCTGCTGCTCAACCTGCGCCTGCAGCGGATCATTGCCGTGGTGGCGTTTGTGGCGTATGGCTCGGGCCTGTCGATGATCCTCGTCCGAGCCCTCGTGCCGCGCTCTACGGCGCGGTGATGAGCTACAGCCCGGGCGCCACCTACCGCGCCGGCGTGCGGCTGGACTTCGCCGTGTTCGCGATGTTCTGGTATTTCCTGCCCTATGTTGCATCACGGCTGGTCCGGTCGCCTTTCAGCGAACGCATCAGACAGGGCATGACCGTCTATCTGGTGATGTTGCTGCCGTTCTTCACGGTGGGCTGGGGGAATTACTCCAACCGCTATCTCCTGGCACCGTGGGTGGCAGCGTCGTTTGTCGTCGCCGCCATGTTCTGTTTCGCCCGTGTTCCGTTTCTGCGCCACCCGCTGCTGTTGCGTGGGGGGCTGGTTCTTGCGTGTGGTGTATTCAGTTATTACGTCACCCATCAGGTAATCATATGAGCGCTTCGCTTCTGCAAGGACCGCCCGTCCGCGGTCCGGCAAGTCCGGACGACCGGATCCAGATCTTTGCACCGAACTGCACGACCGCCGTGGATTTCTCGCCGCTGCGAGATCGTGTGCGCGGCGGCGCACTGGACCCGGTATCGGTGGCGGATATCCTGCGAAATGCGTTCGTCTATCCGCCTCACTCGGTCTATGAAAACGTCAAGTTTGCGATCTCCGGTTTCGAGTCGGAGCAGGATCTGTACCTGGATCCGCAATTTCACTTTCGCTACCAGTCATCGTCGACCCTGCGGCCGCCATCGGGCGCCTTCGATCATCGCTCGTTGCTGAATACCTACCATGAACTGCTGTGTGATGCGGTTTCATGTTCGAGCGCTCCCATGCGCTCTCCCTGGTTCCTTCAGAGCGGCGGCAAGGATTCCACCTCGATGGCCATCGCGGTAGCCGAGGCAAGGCCTGACGCGGTCTGCATGACTTACCTTGGTGGGCAGGAGGAGGATGAGGTCGACTCCGCACGCTTCGTGGCCAGTCAATTGGGCCTGCGCCACGAGGCGCTGGTATGTGATCCGGGACGCGCGTACGACCGGTATCTGGCGATGGTGCCGGCCATGCCGCTGTTGACGGCGGATTTTGCCATGCTCTCCTATGCCGATCTGGCCACCGAGATTGTTGCCAATGGCGGCGATGGGGTAATCGACGCGATGGGGTCGGATAATTACTTCGGCATGCCCATTCATTGGCGCCAACGATTGAAAGCCTTGTTGGCACGGCGGCTTCGCCTGCCCCGCGGCATCGTGGAATCAAGCCTCGTCCATAGGAACTTCCGGCTCTCCTATGTGCTGGGAACCTTGCAGATGGATGCGTTTGAGCGCTGCTTCCCCGGCTCGCGCTTCAGCGATGCCGAGGTGGATGCATTGCTTGGTTGCCCCATTTCAGATCGTTCCCGGCAACGACTCGAGCTGTTCCGTGCCGACATCGCGGCGGCCCCGTCGATGGAGGCGCGGCGCCGCGTGGCGGCGACGATCATCGAAGCTGCAACCTTTGGAAAGGGCATGTTCACCACCAGCGCGCTGTCGCTGTCGCTGGCCTATCCCTATCGGGAGGCGCGGTTGTGCGACTGGATTTTCCACGAGGTGCCGGACGCCCTGTTGACGGGCCCGGGGGGCGTCAACAAGGTGCTGGTGCGCGAGCATATTGCCGAGCATTTCCAGCAATTGCCGTACGTCCGCGCGAAGGGTTGTTTCCGCTTCGACCTCTGCGGCCTGGCCCGGCAACGTTTCGATCAGGTACACGCGTTTGCCGTGCAGAGCCAGTCGTTGCTGCCCGGCGCCAGGCGCTGGCTGGAAAGTCATCGTCACCGCATGGACAACAAGTACTACGCGTCAAAGTTCTATTTGCTGGCGGTCACTCTGCCGTGGTTGCTCAGCCGCGCGAGTCAATCGACCTTGGGACCTCGCCATGATCATTAAAGAGATGGCCGACATGCATCGCAGCCCGATCGGTCTGGCCGCGGGTGTAGATTGCCGCGGCCAGAATGACTCGTTGGTTATCGCGGGACGGACCGTGCAGTCCCGCAATCCGGTCGAGACCTGAAATGAATACGCCGGATACGCACGGTCGCAAGGCCGGTTCCGCCGAAGGCAACACGCGCCGAATCCAGATCAATGTGTCGCCTCACGCAGGCGAAATCGATTTTTCGGCGCTTGACGGGTACAGCGATGGCGGGCACCCGTTTGACCAGGTATCGATTGCGGACTTGCTGCGCAATGGATTTGTCTACGCTCCCCACACCATATTCCGGGATGTAAAGGTCGCGAGCACGGGTTTCGACCCGGCCCAGGATCTGTATGGAGATCCCGTGTTTCACTTCACCCGGCAGTCGGCTGCGGCGCAACCGCGCCCATCGGCGAACGCGGTCGATTCGGGCCGGCTCCTGAAAACCTATCATCGGCTCCTGCGTGAAGCGGTGTCGCTTTCGACTTCCGGCATGCGATCGCCCTGGCTGTTGCAGAGCGGCGGCAAGGACTCCACGTCGATGGCCATTGCGGTGGCGGAAGCGGCGCCGCAGACGGCCTGCATCACCTATCTGGGGGGCGACGAGGAGAACGAAATCGCCTCCGCCCGGCTGGTGGCGCGAAAGCTGGGTTTGCGCCACGAATCGCTGGTATGCGATCCGGGCCGAAGCTATGACCGTTATCTGGCGATCGTGTCCAGGATGCCCTTGCTGACGGCGGATTTCGCCTTGCTTTCTTATGTCGATCTCGCGACAGAGATCCTCGCCAATGGCGGCGACGGCATACTCGATGCTTTGGGTTCCGATCCGTACTTCGGCGTGCCCGCCCACTGGCAGAATCGCGCACTGGCGCTGCTGGCCCGGGGGCTGCAACTACCGTCTGGCGTGCTCGAATGGCGCCTTGTCGGCAACAGTTTCAGACTTTGCTATGCGCTTGGAACGTTGCAGATGGACGACTTCGAGCGATTCTTCCCCGGGTCGCGTTTCACCGATGCCGAGGTCAATGGATTGCTCGGAAGCGAGATAGCCACGCTGTCCAGGCATCGGCTGAAGGTATTCCGTGCCGACATTGCACAGGCAGACTCGATGGAAGCGAGGCGTCGGGTGTCTGCAACGATCCTCGAGTCGGCGATCTTCGCCAAGGGAATGTATGCCGCCAAGGCGTTGGCGCTGCATCTGGCCTATCCGTACTGTGAGAAGCATCTGTGTGACTGGGTTTTTCACGAGGTGCCGGACGATTGGCTGATCGGTCCGGGCGGAGTCAACAAGGTGCTCGTGCGGCGGCATATCGCCCAGCACTTCAAGGAACTGCCCTACGTCGCGACAAAGGGTTCCTTCCGTTTTGACCTTTGCGGCCTGGCGAGTCAGCGATTCGACCAGGTGCACGCGTTCGCCGTGCAGGCGCGGGCACTGCTGCCGGGAGCACCGCACTGGTTGGAACGCCACCGTAGTCTGCTGCGCAACAAGTACGTCGCTTCGAAATTCTACCTGCTCGCCATCGCGTTGCCGTGGTTGTGCAGCCGAATGGAGGCAACTTCCGATCGTGCCCACGTGTCCATTGAAAGGAGCGTCCTGCCATGGCCGGAAAAAAAATGATCGATCACGGTGCCAGCTGTTGCGCCTTTCCCCCGCCTGCTGGCAGAAGTGCCTGCTGCCATGCGACGGGACACCTAACTCGGCGGGTGGTCGATTCGTGACGGCGTGGAGCGGCCGACGAACGGAGTACCAATCACTTCATGGCTTCAGGGGCCTCTGGCTATCGTGTCACAGACCGGTGATTTTATGGTATCCAAGATGCAGCGGAACATGACAGAGACATCGGCCTTCCACAGAAAGGAATCACGGGTTCAGATCGCCGCGTCGCCCTATGGGTGCGCAGGACAGGTGAATTTTTCGACGATTGACGAACACAGGGGCGGGGACATCTCGCTGGATTCGATATCGATCGCCGATCTGCTGCGCAACGGCTTTGTGTATCCGCCCCATTCCATCTACAGCAATGTGAAGGTCGCCACGTCAGGCTTTGATCCGAAGCAGGACCTGTACGACCATCCGCGGTTCCACTTTCCGTTCCAGTCGTCGAGTGCTCGAATGCGGCCGGACACTGCGGCTGTGGACGATGGCGTTCTGCTGGACACCTATCATCGTCTGCTGTGCGAGTCGGTGCTGCGTTGTACCGCGGGCATGCAGTCGCCCTGGTTGTTGCAGAGCGGCGGCAAGGACTCCACCTCGATCGCCATTGCGGCGGCTGAAGTCAGGCCGGAAACAACCTGTCTGACCTATCTTGGCGGGTCCGAGGAAAACGAGGTGGAGTCGGCGAGCCTGGTAGCAAGACGGCTCGGGCTGCGCCACGAAACGCTTGTCTGCGACCCTGGTCGTGCTTACGACCGCTATCTGGCCATGGTTCCGCGGATCCCGTTGCTGATGGCGGACTTTGCCCTGTTGTCCTACGCCGACCTTGCTACCGAGGTGGGCATTCGCCATGGCGATGGTCTCCTTGACGGGCTGGGATCGGACGTCTATTTCGGAACGCCGATCAACCGAAGGCGGCACCTGATCACGATGCTTGCCCGCGGGCTGCAACTGCCACCCGCGGTCTACAAGTTCGGGCCGATTGGCCGAAGTTTCAAATTGTGCTACGCGCTTGGCACGTTGCAGATGAGCCGCTTCGAGCGCCTTTTTCCCGGTTCACGTTTCACCGATCGGGAAACCGACGAGTTGCTCGGTCGACCAGTCGCGTTCCGTTCCCGTCAACGTCTGGAAACCTATCGCGGCGACATGAAGGCTGCCGATTCGGCGGAGGCGTTGAGCAGGATTGCGATGACCGTCGCCGGATCGGCCACGTTCGCGAAAGGCATGTATACCGCAAGCGCGATGTCGCTGCGGCTGGGATACCCGTTTTGCGACGGGCACCTGCGCGATTGGGTTTTCGAGCAGTTGCCGAATGATCTGCTGATCGGGCCCGGAGGCATCAACAAGGTGATGGTGCGCCGGCATATTGCCCGGCGTTTCCAGCATCTGCCTTATCTGGCGGCGAAGGGTTCGTTCCGTTTTGACCTGCGTGGCCTGGCCCGGCAGCGCTTTGATCAGGTGTATTCCTTTGCGCTGGAAGGCCGCGCCTTACTGCCCGGCGCGGCGCACTGGCTCGACCTCCATCGCAACCGATTGGACAACAAATACTTCGCCTCGAAATTCTATCTGCTCGCCGTCATGCTGCCGTGGTTGCAAAGTCGCTTGCACAGCGCGCGCACGGTTTGCATTGATGAGGAAACATCGTCGTGACCCGTGCGAAATCCACCGGGTGGCCATCCGATGCCCGGCGCGGTTTTCTGCGTCATGCGCTGTTGCTGATGCTGCCGCTGGCGTTGCCCGCTTTGGTGGCGCCCGTCGCCGCCCGGGCAGCAGAGCGCCGCATGATCCGGGTGCAGCGACGGTTGATGTACGTGACAAAGGCGCGCGGGGCGACGGTGTGCACGACGATACCGCGGCCTTCCAGGCGGCCATTGATGCGCTTCCGGCGGCAGGCGGCACGGTCACGGTCTCGGACGGTAACTACATGATCGATGCGACGCGCTCGATCAAACTGCGTTCCAACATGCGCCTCAAGATGTCTTCCGCGGCCACGCTCAGCGCCATTGCAAATGATCGTGAGCGCTCGTGGGTGGTCAAGGCCTGGCGCGTGAAAAATGTCCAGATCGTTGGTGGCCGCGTCGTCGGTGAGCGCGTCGGGCATCGTGGCACCACGGGTGAATGGGGCTACGGCATCAGCATTCAGGCGTCGGACAACGTCAGTGTCACCGGCACGCATATCTCCGATTGCTGGGGCGACGGCATCTGGATTGGCGGGCTCGGCCGTCGAGCCAGTGTGGTCGTGTCGACCCATGTGACGCTTGACCATGTGGTCTCCACCAACAATCGGCGCCAAGGGCTTTCCATCGGTCCGGTTCGCGGCGTCAGCGTGATCCATTCCACCTTCAGCCATACCCATGGGACCAAGCCCCAGGCGGGCGTCGACATCGAGCCGCAAGGGCAGGGACCGGCGCGGGACATCACTTTCAGTGACTGCACGATAACCGGCAACCAGGGCAGCGGACTGGAGATCCACTCGAACGTCAGCGGCGTAGTGGTGAAGAATTGCAGGATTCAGGACAACAACGGCTACGGCGTACTGAGCGTGGGCGCAAGCCAGCTCACGATTTCGGAAAATACCATCACCGGCAACGGTCTGGTTGGCGTGACGATTTCTTCCAGCACGAACGAGGTTCGGATCGCCGGGAACAGCTTGACAGGCAACAGCACGAGATTTCTCCGCAGCCTGGTTGGGTCGATCAGGTCCATGAAAATGAGCGATCGCGCGCACAACCTGCGGATCGCTGAAGGTGCCGGGGCCGTCACTGTTTCGGACAACACGTTTCAACCCTGATGCGCGATACCGACGGACCCCGCCGCTGACCATCTGCGACGAGAGATGTCGGTAGAGGATCTGACACGAAATGAAGTTCATCTTCTTTGCCAACACCGACTGGTATCTCTACAACTTCCGCCTGGCGACCGCGATGCGCGTCAAGGCGGACGGCCACGAGGTAGTGATGTTGTCGCCGCCGGGCGAGTTCGGTGCGCGCTTTGCCGAGCACGGATTGCGCTGGCTGACGCTGCCGATGGACCGGGCCAGTCTGAACCCTCTGCGCGAAGTGGTGACGCTCTGGCAGCTGGCGAGAATACTGCGCCGGGAACGTCCCGAGGTGTTGCACAGTTTTACCGTGAAGTGCGCGATTTACGGCGCGTTCGCGGCGCGCGCGGCGCGCGTGCCCGCCGTCGTGAACGCGGTGGCCGGGATGGGCTATGTATTTACCAGTGATCGCTTCAAGGCGCGGACGCTGCGCCCGCTGGTCAAGGCGATGCTGAGAATGTCCCTGGGCGGAGCGCGGTCGCTGCTGATCCTGCAGAATCCGGACGATGCCACGGCGTTTGTTGCGGCAGGCTTGGCGAGCACGGACAGAATCCGCGTCATTCGCAGCTCCGGGGTCAATACCGCCCGCTTCCAGCCCGCAGCCACGCCTCGGGGACCACACGGCCGCCTGCGTGTGGTGCTTGCGGCCCGCTTGTTATGGGAAAAAGGCGTCCAGGAGTTCGTCGATGCGGCGCGGCTCCTGCAAGAGCAGGGAAGGGACGTGGAGTTTGTTCTGGCCGGAGTGCCTGATCCCGGCAATCCCCGCTCGGTGGATGCGGCTCAGGTTCGGCAGTGGAACGATGCGGGATTGCTGCAGTGGCTGGGTCATGTCGACGACATGCCAGCGCTGTTCAACACCGTGGACGTGATGGTGTTGCCAAGCTATTACCGTGAAGGCGTGCCGAAGAGTCTGATCGAGGCGGCTGCCTGCGGGCTGGCGATCATCACCACGGATCTGCCCGGTTGCCGCGAAGTGGTGACGCAGCACGGCGTCGATGGCCTCAGGGTGGCGGCGCGTGACGCGCGCGAGCTGGCTGATCGGATCGTCGCGCTGGATGACGACCGCGAACTACTTTCGCGGTTGGGTCGAAATGCGCGCGCGCGCGCGCTGGCCAACTTCGACGAGCGCCTTGTAATCCAGCAAACGGTCGATGTCTACGCCGAGTTGATTCCGCAGTTGACCACCCACCCGTTGCCACAGCGCCGGGTTGCCCTCCGCTAGAACGAGCGCGCGGTGCACGGAGGCAGCTTTTCAGCGCCAGCCTGCCATCCATGCCTTCACAGGTCCTTGATTGATCTCTGTGTAATTTTCAGAGTCGGCAGATGATCTTTGCGGCGGCAGCAAGGGAGTTCCACGACATCGAGCGCGCGAGCAAATGCCGCGGTAAACAGCAGCACTCGTGTCCCTGCAGTTGCATCGAATCCTCCGGGGGGCCAGTCCCGCAGTTACCGCACAGCCACCTCCCACCAAGGGGACGTTCCATGGTCATGTCAGCCAGTTCATTGAAAGATGCCGGTCTTGCCGCGGCATCGCGGGTCTACGACGAGCTGCGTCAAAAGCACTACAACTATCAGGCGCGTGCGGTGCTGCGATCGATAGAAGGCCAGCAAGGTCCCACCGACAAACGATTGGTCAAGCTCGCCAACGATTACTCGCGGGATGTGTTTGGCAGCATCAAGTATGCACCATGGTTACGCGTCTACGCCGCCATCAGCGGCGGCTTCAAGGAAGGCTGGATTCCCGACAACTATTACGGGATCGTCGTCGACCCGCTGAAATCCGGAGGGGCGGCCAAGGTGGTGGCCATGAAAACTTTCACCAACCGGATCCTCAATACCGAGGCCCTGCCGGATCTCGCCTACGTCATCGACGGCATCTACTACTCCAGAGACTTCAGGCCCTTGCAGGAAACGGAGCTGATCAAGCTTCTGTTCGATCAGGATGAGCGCGTCTTCTTCAAGGGCGACAATTCCGGCCAGGGAAGGAGCGTGGTGATCATGACCCGTGAAGATTTCCCGCGGACGGGCAACAGACGACTTTCCGATGGAGTTTTCCAGGCGCCGATAAAGCAGCATGAGTTCTTCGCAAGGATGAGCTCCAGATCCACTGCCACGGTGCGCATAACTACGGCGAGGAATCCTGACGGCAACATGACCGTAAAGGCGGCGTATCTTCGGGTCGGTCGTGCCGTCGACGAGATCGTGCGATGCCGAAGCCATGTAAGGGTTGCAGTGGACACTCAGACAGGCGCGCTGAATGACGTCGCCTACCTGCACGATTGGCGCAAGGTCAGCGAACACCCCGACACCCAGTTCTCTTTCGCCGGACACAGCATTCCCCATTTCCTCGATGCCGCCGAGTTGTGCCGATCCCTTCACGCAAGCTGCCCGCACATGCTTTGCATTGGGTGGGATGTCTGTATCGACCGGGACAACCAGGTGAAGATCATGGAGTGGAATGCCAGATACAACGACATCAAATTTTCGGAGGCTACCGTGGGTCCGTGTTTTCGCGGACTAGGGTGGGAGTCGCTCTGGAAACGTGCGGCGGCTTGACAGCTCGAGGCTGCCATTCAGCCTGTGGCTCAATGGCGCGGCCACCAGGCAGGCACGTCGATGCGTCGAGGTCGTCCTTCGCTGGTGACAGGTGAGGCGGCGCCCGCACCGTGCGGTGTTCGTGGATCGCGACGATGCCTCGGCGACACTGTCCAATTGCTGCCGTCGACGCAGGCGGCAACGTTGCTTTGAGCGCGCCCCGCGCGCAGCCCAGGAACGGTACCCATGCGCATTCAACGCGCCATCGGGTCACGCTGATTGGCATCTCGAGCGCTCAGCCAACACTCTCGCAAGAAGTTGGAGCGGAGGATGACCCGCACTCGCCGACCCCGGTGCCAGGCAGAAGGATCGTTCGGCTTGCCGCGGTCCCGCCTCCTTGCTCCTTTGTGAAGGTCCTGCGATCGAAGAAACATTGCTGACCCATTGCAGGCGTGATTCGCCATCGGCAAAGGGGATCTGCGCAACCGTTCTTCGTTCGTTGCGGAATATTCAGGTAGAACTGAATCCGCTTCGCTGGACGGACAAAGAATTCGCGCTCTTTACGCTTATCCCTAGAGTGGCAACAATTCATGGCGCTGCGCGTGTAACGCTGGCATGCGCAGTAAATTTGAAGAAAAAGTTAAAGCACCTGGCAGGCACTTTGCTGGCAGGGCGCAGCGTTCAGTTTTGCGGGTTTTCAGCCAGGTTTCGAACTTGTATGGTGCGTCAGCGCTGTCCCCGCCATCGCGCTTTCGGGACACGCATCCGCCCTCGCATTTCCATTGGAAAAAGCGAGTTTCCACAGCGGCACCCACTGGCATGGCAGCCAGCATGCACACGTCCGCGGACTTATTCGGACGTGCATGCCCCGCGCAACAACTTTTCATCCCGCTTGGCATGGAACCACTGGCGTCAGTTTGCTCGCTTGCACGCGACGATTTGGTGAAGGCGAATTTGTTCCTTGCCATTAGCGGCAACTCCATCGGCTCGATCAGTTTCATGAACAGGCGGGCGTGACTGCTGATTTTTCTGCCAAAAAATAAGGCTGTAACCTAATGATTGAACAAAAAACACGAAACACCACACTTCGATGCCCCCTTGCACAGCGTACCCTCTCACCTGTCCGACGGTCCTTGAGCCTTGCAGCTGCCTCCCTTGCACTTTGCTTGGTGGCAGTGCCGGCTTCGGCCAGCAACTGGTGGTCGACCGCACCGAGCGTATCGATCGGCAGCAAGACCATCAACGTTCGCAACGCCGGAGCCAAGGGTGACGGTCGGCACGACGATACCCGCGCGTTTCAGGCAGCGATCAATTCATTGCCATCCAGCGGCGGCACGATCACGGTGCCTGCCGGCACTTACATGATCGATGCGGTACGCTCGATCATCATGCGCTCGCATGTGCGCCTGCAACTGAGCTCGGGTGCCAAACTGGTGGCCATTCCCAATAGCAGTCAGCGTTCTTTCGTGATCAAGGCCACGAAGGTGAACAACATCGAGATCAGCGGTGGCGCGATTGTCGGCGAGCGCGCCAAGCACCGCGGTTCGAGCGGTGAATGGGGCATGGGGATCGAAATCCTTGGCTCCCAAAAAGTCTACCTGCACGACCTCAAGATTTCCGATTGCTGGGGCGATGGCCTGTATATCGGTGGAGCCGGGCATGCCCGCCTGCCTTCCACCGACGTCACGCTCAACCACGTGAGCTCCACCAACAATCGGCGCCAGGGCCTGTCATTCGGTCCGGTGAACCGGGCTTACGTGGTCAACAGCACGTTCAGCAATACCCATGGCACCAAGCCGGAAGCAGGCATCGATATCGAGCCCTCGACCCGGGGCAAGGCCGGCAACATCCGCATCGAACGCAGCACTATCTCCGGCAATGCGGGTAGCGGCATCGAGCTGCAGGCCCATGTGACCGGATTGGTGCTGACATCGAGCACGGTCAAAGGCAATGATGGATTTGGCGTGTACAGCGGTGGGGCCGCCAACAGCACCCTTACCAGCAACCTGATCACGGAAAATGGCCTGGACGGCGTTTCCGTCAGGCCTGCCAGCAACAATCTGGCCATCAAGAGCAACACGGTCACATACAACAGCACGCGCTGGTTCATCGCCAACAGGAAGTCGATCTACACGAAGGTGTCCAGTCCCCGCGATCTGCAGATTTCGACGAGCAGTCGCGCCATCTCGCTGGTCGGCAACAAGCTGTCGCCCAAGCCGTAACGGAGCATCCTGGTCCGCCACGATTCACCGTTGAGTCGTGGCGGTTTCCGGACATGGCATGGTCAGCCCGTTGTCTTAGCAATTGAGATGGAGGATGGCGGGCATTCCGGTCCGGGTGCGGATGCACTCGGACCGATTGACGCGTTGTTCGCTGGCGCGGAAGCGCCCACGCCGCTGCGCATCGCTTCATTGCAGGATGTCCGGTCCACCGGTATCTAGCCATATCGATGACGGCTTCCTGGAGGTTCACCGGCCTGTTGCGGGTCGCTTTCGAGGTAGTTCCATTTCGTCGGGAGGGGGCACTGGCTCCAACGGCGTATGTGACGCATGAGCTTTCGTTTGAGACCTGGGGGTGGCCTGCTTTCACCCGGTGCGCTCAAGTTGTGCTCCATGCAGGTCAGACTTCTTTCCAGCTGATCGAGCCAGGCCGCATAAGTGGCGATGAATTGCATATGCATGCCGGGATGGTCGGCCATCAGCGTGATGAGGGCGCGTGTCTTGCCTGCGGGGGGATTGTCGGCGATGACGTGAATCGCCCTGTTGGCTGGTTGATTGGCCGCGATGGCGGCAAGAAAGGCCGCGAACTCCGCCGTTGTCCGGCGGGCCTCCGGTGCAATGCTGGCGGCATCGCCGCGGCGACTCTTCAATGCCGCGTACAGCGCGCGCATGCCCTCATGATCGTTCGCGCCAGGATGTGATGGGCCGTCAGCGGAATCCGCGGCGGCTTCGACGCTGAATATCGCCGCGTGCTGGGGGCGACTCAGGTACAAGCCGATGACGTCGGCCATCGTCGCATCGAAAGAAAGCCGGTCGCGCGTCGGGTTGATTTCGTGGCGCTGCGGCGTGATGCCGTGTCTGGCCCAGATGCGCGCCACCGTTGTATGAGAAATGGTGCCGCCCAGCTCGGCGGCCAGCTTGCGTGATGACCATTTGCCGGATCCATCGGCAGGCAGGTGCCGCAGGGTGCGTCTGACCACGCGGGATTCCAGGCGATCGGTGACCTTGTAGCGTTCGCGCCCGGCGTGTTTGGAGTAGAGCCCGGCCAGCCGCTCGGTGCTGAATCGCTTGCTCCAGCGCGCGATGTAGCTGTCGCTGCAGTGAAGTCGCGCGCGAATCTCGGCCCAATTGAAGCCATCGGCCAGCAGCAGGATCAACTTTGCGTGACGAGCGGAATCCGCCTTGTCGCCGCCGGCTTCAGCCTGATGCTGAAGTTCCGCGCGTTCATGTCTGGTCAGCTTCAACACGCTTGCGGGAGAGCGGCTGCGCACTTCCGATCTGTGCGTAACAAATTGCCCGCTCTGACGCAATAGATGAACGGCAAATAATTGTTCGTACTGTGATTTATGTCACTAGGACGTGCACCTTTCAAGCGTGAAAAGTATGCATCCTCTACGTGAAGGTTTTCTTCACAACGAGGGTTCCATAGATGTCCAACGCGATTTTTCCAGCCGCCGGGTTTGCCGGTACATCCCCCGCCAGCCGTCTCGGCAAGCATCCACGTAGCCGCATTTCGCGATCGCTGATCCTTGCCGGGCTGGCCTTGGCTGTCAGCGTCACGGCGTTGCCCGCATCGGCCAGCACCTGGTGGTCGAGCACGCCGAGCGTATCGATCGGCAGCACGACCATCAACGTTCGCAATGTCGGCGCCAAGGGCGACGGTCAGCACAATGACACCAGTGCGTTCCAGACGGCAATCAACTCGTTGCCGTCGACCGGCGGCACGATCACGGTACCTGCCGGCACCTACATGATCGACGCATTGCGCTCTATCAACATGCGCTCGCACGTTCGCTTGCTGATGAGCTCGGGCGCAACACTGGTGGCCATCCCCAACAGCAGCAGCCGTTCCTTTGTGATCACGGCGACGAACGTGAACAATATCGAGATTGGCGGTGGCGCGATTGTCGGCGAGCGCGCCAGGCATATCGGCACGACCGGTGAGTGGGGCATGGGCATCCAGATCCTCGGCTCCCAGAACGTCTACCTGCATGACTTCACGGTGTCGGACTGCTGGGGCGATGGCTTGTATATCGGTGGAAGCGGGCATATCGGTGTGCCTTCCACCGACGTCACGGTCAGCCAGGTGGTTTCCAACAATAACCGGCGCCAGGGCATGTCGTTCGGTCCGGTGAACCGCGTCTACGTGGTCAACAGCGCGTTCAACAATACCCATGGCACCAAGCCCGAGGCGGGCATCGACATCGAGCCTGGGAGGGGTACGGCCAGGAACGTCCGTATCGAGCGCAGCACCATTTCCGGCAACGCCGGCAGCGGCGTGGAACTGCAGCCCAACGTCAGCTCGGTGACGATCAATTCGAGCACGGTCAAGGGCAACCGCGGCTTCGGCATCTACGGCCACGGTGTCTACAAGTCCTGGTTCGCTGCCAATCTGATCACGGAAAACGGGCTGGACGGCGTTGCCCTGGTGTCCCCCACCCACGACGTGAAGATCACCAGCAACACGATCACCTACAACAGCACGCGCTGGTACATCGCCAACAACAAGTCGATCTACACGGCGACCTCGAGTCCTCGGGATCTGCAGATACCAAGTTCCCTCTCGAACATCACCGTGTCCAGCAACACGATTACCCCCACGCGGTAAGCGCAATGGCACGCCGGACTGCCATGGATCGTCCATGTCTTTCCGGCCAGCCGACGGAATGCCCTCGATGGGTCCGGCCTTTCGTCGCCGGGACGTTACCAAGTTGCAACATCCTGTCGCGATGTTGCAACTCGCCCGCGACGCAGGCAGGAAAAAGTTGCCGCTGATAAGTCTCATGCCTGTGCGCATGTGTATGTGTATGGCCGTTCAGGCCCCTCTGAAGACTGATCTATCCAGGATCCATGAGTCAGGCAACGCTCCGCAGATCACTGCGGCGCCGTTGGTAGGCTTGTGTCGCTGGTGATGAGGATCGTGCCGCCCGTCGTTCTATGAAAATGAACGGAGCGGACACGGACAATGGCATGGGGACGCCGGCCACGCCTTGGCTGAGCTGCTGTTTCAGCCAGATGCGTCGATGCGCCGTGATGTAGATCAGCGTCAGCGCACCGAAGGCGAGCAGATTGCTGCCGGCCGTGAAGGTGCGTGTGAAGGTCCCCAGGTAAGCCAGTGCGATCGCGAAGGTGACCAGCACAACCAAGGACGCGCGCGGGGTCAGTCCGGCGTTCAGCATCAGATGATGAATGTGGCCGCGATCCGGCTTGAAGGGCGATCTGCCTTCGCGGATGCGACGGACCATGACGGCCAGGGTGTCGAGCACCGGCAAGGCCACGCACCAGAGCACGTCGATGGTCGACAAATGCGTTGGATTGTCCTGACTCAACTTGATCAGCGTCCAGGCCAGCAGATAGCCCACGACCATGCTGCCTGCATCGCCCAGGAAGATCTTCTTGCCGATCAGGCCGAGATTGACGGCCAGATATGGCAACAGCGCCGCTGCGAGCAGCAGCGGGAGCGTGAGGTTGTGCCAGGGTGAGGACGACCCCTGATAGACCGCAATGGTCACCACGCTCACCAAGGCCAGCATGCCGGCCAGCCCGTCGATGCCGTCCATCATGTTGAACGCGTTCAGCAGGCCGATGACGGCGATCAGCGTGAGCGGTATGCCGAATACGCCCAGCTCCATTTCCACGCCGAACAAGTGCCCCAGCGTATGAATATGCACCCCGGTGCAGACGATCACCGTCAGCACCGCGACGCTCTGCACGAGAAGCCGTGCGTGCACGCTGAGGTCCATGCGGTCGTCGAGCGCACCGATCAGGGCCAGGACGGCGGCTGTTACCAGCACATAGTTGCCGAACAGCTGGAACTGGCCCGCAACGAGGGCGCCGGCGATTACGCCGAAAAAGGCACAGAGCCCGCCGATCACGGGAATATTGCCGACGTGTTTCTTGCGCGCGTTGGGGCGATCGACCAGCCCCAGGCGTTCGGCGTAGTTGTACAGGAAGGCAATGGCAACCGCAGACGATGCAGCGGCACTCGCGAAGGCGAGAAGGAGTCGGTAGGGCGTCATTGGCAGCTGTCCTGATCGCTGACACAGCCACGGCGCGGTAGTCGCGTCATGACGGTGAAATGCCTCACGGCGTGACGTCGTGAAGCAACGGGATGCGTGCCCTGTTCCTAGTCCCCGGTAATCGAGGTCGTCGCAAGCCTAGTCAGGACCCCGTGCATGAGCGGTCAAAAAACAGTGATTTGCGTCACAATTTTCGTCATCTGCGATTCGGGCATCGGACGAGGCGACGCGATAGTGAAAAATCGTTCCGCCAGCGCGGACTGCACGTCGCCAGAGCGGCACGTGGAAAGGTTCAGCTCCGACTCTGAAGCCCGGGGGCGATTCAGGAGTGAGGCGCCGTTGCAACGGAGTGCTCTCGCGGGAGTCCGGCCTTCGCCGCTCTCAGTTGGAGCTGTTGTGCGCTGTCCGGCACAATGTTCGGGGTTGAAGAAGACCGGCACCTCAGCAATGGAGTGACGACGGTGCCAGTGCGGCACGGCTTTCGACAGCTCCCTTCACATGACAACAGGTCGAATTACCCATGCTCCTGATGATCGACAACTACGACAGCTTCACCTACAACCTCGTGCAGTACCTGGGCGAGCTGGGGCAGGCGGTCCGGGTCGTGCGCAACGACGCGCTGGACGTTGCCGGCATTCGTGCGCTGCAGCCTTCGCACATCGTGATTTCGCCGGGGCCGGGTACGCCGGATGATTCGGCGGTGTCGCTCGACGTCTTGCGCGAGTTGGCGGGCGAGATTCCGGTGTTCGGCGTGTGTCTCGGCCATCAGGCGATTGGCCAGGTGTTTGGCGGCAAGGTGATCCGGGCCAAGCAGATCATGCATGGCAAGGTCTCGTCGGTGCGCCACCGCGGGCAGGGCGTGTTTGCCGGCCTGCCGGACCCGTTCGACGCGACGCGATATCACTCGCTGGTAGTGGAGCAGGCATCGTTGCCGGATTGTCTGGAAGTCACCGCGTGGACGGAGAACCCGGATGGCTCGATCGAGGAGATCATGGGCCTGCGCCACAAGACGCTGGCAGTCGAGGGTGTGCAGTTCCATCCGGAGTCGATCCTGACCCAGCATGGTCATGACCTCCTGCGCAATTTCCTCGGGTTGCCGTTGCGGCTGGCCGCATGAGCGCGCCGGGCCTGGACAGAAGCGCGCGCGACATCACGATCACGCCGCAGGAGGCGCTGCAGCGCACGATCGAGCACCGCGAGATCTTCCACGACGAGATGATCGCGCTGATGCGCCAGATCATGAACGGCGAGGTCAGCCCGTTGATGACGGCCGCGATCATCACCGGCCTGCGCGTGAAGAAGGAAACGGTGGGCGAGATCACTGGCGCTGCGCGGGTGATGCGCGAACTGTCGGCCAAAGTGCCGCTTGCCGGCACAGGACCCGATGGCAGCGCTCCGGCTGCCGGCAACGAGCATCTCATCGACATCGTCGGCACCGGTGGCGATGGCGCGTCGAGTTTCAACATTTCCACCGCGTCGATGTTCGTGGCGGCGGCGGCCGGCGCGAGGGTGGCCAAGCATGGCGGCCGCAGCGTGTCGTCGAAATCCGGCAGCGCCGACGTGCTGGAGGCGCTCGGTGCGTCGATCGACCTTGCGCCGGCACAGGTCGCCGAGTGCATGGTCGAGACCGATATCGGTTTCATGTTCGCCCCGAACCATCATCCGGCGATGAAGGTGGTGGCGCCGGTGCGCAGGGAAATGGGCGTGCGCACGCTGTTCAACATCCTCGGCCCGCTGACCAACCCGGCCGGTGCGCCGAACATCCTGATGGGCGTGTTTCATCCCGACCTGGTGGGTATCCAGGTGCGCGCGCTGCAGGCGCTCGGTGCGCGGCACGCGCTGGTGGTGTGGGGGCGCGACGGCATGGATGAGATCTCGCTCGGCGCGGCGACCCTGGTCGGCGAACTGCGCGATGGCGTGGTGCGCGAATACGAAGTGGAGCCGGAGGATTTCGGTCTGGCGATGGCGTCCAGCCGCAACCTGCGTGTGGCGAACGCCATCGAGTCGAAGGCGATGCTGCTGGAAGCGTTGGCGGGGCATCATGGCGTGCCGCACGACATCGTCTGCCTGAACGCCGGCGCGGCGTTGTACGCAGCTGACGTGATCGGGTCGATCAGTGACGGCATCGAGCTTGCCCGCGCCACGATTGCCAGCGGCGCCGCACATGCGAAAATGCAGGCCTTCGTGGCCACCACGCAGCGGCTTGCCGCGCGCGGCGGGAAATCAACGAGGGGTGCGTGAAGTCCGACGAAGTGGCAGGATCGGACCACCCCGCGCACGGAACGCGTCCCCACCCAGATCAGCGAGATGCCATGACCGACATCCTCAATCGCATTCTTGCGCGCAAGGCGGATGAGATTGCCGAGCGCCGGAACAGGGTGCCGTTATCCGAACTGACGGCACGCATTGCTGAGCAAGCGGACACCCGCGGTTTCGCCAGCGCGATCGAGGGCAAGATCGAGGCCGGCCTGCCGGCTGTGATCGCCGAGGTGAAGAAGGCCAGCCCGAGCAAGGGAGTGATCCGCGCGAACTTCGACCCGGCTGCGATCGCGAAGAGTTACGAGGCGGCTGGCGCTGCCTGCCTGTCGGTGCTGACTGACAGCGATTTCTTCCAGGGTAGCGAGGCCTTCCTGCAGCAGGCTCGCGCGGCCTGCTCGCTGCCGCTGCTGCGCAAGGATTTCATCATCGATCCGTATCAGGTGCACGAGGCCCGCGCGATCGGCGCCGACTGCATCCTGCTGATCGCCGCTGCGCTGGACGACGACGTGTTGTTGCAGTTGTCGCTGCTGGCCGCCGAGCTCGACCTCGACGTGCTGTGCGAAGTTCACGACGAGGACGAGCTGGAGCGCGCGATGGCGCTGCCGGTACCGTTGATCGGCGTCAACAACCGCAACCTGCGCAGCTTCGAGACGTCGCTGGAGACGTCGTTGGCGTTGCAGGCACTGATCGAGTACGACCGGATCCTGGTGGCCGAATCGGGCATCCGCACTCCGGAAGACGTCGCGCGCCTGCGCGAAGGCGGCATCCAGGCGTTTCTGGTCGGCGAGGCATTCATGCGCGCGGAAGACCCAGGCAGTGAACTGCGACGGTTGTTCGGCACGCCGTGACCATTGCGCTGACAGGGGAGGTGCCGCCACTGGCGGCGGGCACGGATGCGGCATCACCGCGCGTGGTGCTGTTCGATTTCGATGGCGTGCTGGTGCACGGCGATTCGTTTGCCCTGTTCATGCGCGATCGTTACCGCCATTCGCCATGGCGAAAGTTGCTGGCGTTGCTGAGCGTGCCGCTGTTGCTGCTGCAGTTGCCGTTTTCGCGCCGCCTGCCGGTGCGGATGCTGGTGCGCATCGCGCTGCTTGGATTGGGCGAGCAGCGCTACCAGGGCGCCGCGAATGCGTTCGCCGCCACTCTCGTGCGGCGCCCGAAGCAGTTCTGCCGGGACGGACTGCAGGTGCTGCGTCGGCATCAGGCCGCGGGCGACCGGGTGATCGTGGTCACCGGCTGTGAGCACGCGCTGGCGAGCGGCATCCTGCAGCAATTGGGACTGACCGGCGTCGAGGTGCTGGCCTCCCGGCTGCGCCCAGGCTGGCTCGGCATGCGTTTGCTGCATCACAACGTGGGCCAGCGCAAGGTGCAGACACTGGCCGGGCATGGTGTCAACGAGTGGCAGATGGCGTATGGCGACTCGATGTACGACGCGGCGATGCTCAAGCTCGCCGCCGAGGCGGTGCTGGTCAACAGCACGCCGGCTTTGTGCAAGAAGATGGAGCGGGCACTGGGCCGTGCCGTGACCCGGGTCGAGTGGTTTTGATGCCAGGCTCCCCGAATCCGGGTGGAGCTACACGAACATCTGCAACAACTGGCCCAGGCTGATGAGCACGATCAGGCTGCCGACCGCCGCCATCACTCCGCGTTCGGGAAGGTGCCGTACCAGCCATGCGGCGAACGGCGCGGCGATCACGCCGCCGGTGAGCAGACCCAGCACGATCGACCAGTGATCGATGCCGACGTGCCAGATCAGTGTGGCCGAGACGCATGTCGTCACCACGAACTCGGCTGCGTTGACCGAGCCGATCGTGCTGCGCACGCCGCCACCGCGGGCGATCAGCGTGCTGGTGGCCAGTGGCCCCCAGCCGCCACCGCCGATCGCGTCGAGCAGGCCGGCAAAAAAGCCGAGCACGCCGCTGTGCTGGACCTGATGGCGGATCATTCGCTGGCCGAAAGCCCGCAGCAGCACCATGGCGCCAAGAACCAGCAGATAGACGTTGACGAACGGACGAATGCTTTCGCCCGGCACGCTGGCCAGGAAAGTCGCGCCAAGGATGCCGCCGATGGCACCGGGGATGGCCAACTGCCAGAACAGCTTCCAGCGCACATTGCCGAACCACGCGTGCGAGGCGCCGGAAACCCCCGTGGTGAAGACTTCGGCGGTGTGCACGGTGGCGCTGGCCATCGCTGGCGGCAGTCCCAGCGCCAGCAGGATCGAGTTGGAGACCAGCCCGTAGGCCATGCCCAGCGCGCCGTCGACCAGTTGGGCGAGCAGGCCGACACCGACAAAGATGAAGAATTGTCCGTAATCCAAGCGATGTCTCGCAGTCGGCGGCGGGAGTTCATCCTCGGCCAGCCGTCGTAAAAAACCGGTTCAGGCGATGCTCGCGGCGGCTGCCGGAGCGGATGGCTCAGAGTCCGTGAAGAAAACCACCTTCCGTGGTTTTCTTCCATCGCCAGTCAGGCGCAGGCCCGCTCATGCGGATCAGACACTTCGCGTGTCCGATCCGCGACCGGTCGTCGGGGCGACTTCTCAGCGCGTGCCGCGTACCACGATGGTCTTGCCGGCGACGTCGATCAGGCGCTGTTCCTCGAGCTGCTTGAGCACGCGGCCGACCATTTCGCGCGAGCAACCGACGATGCGGCTCACTTCCTGGCGCGAGATGCGGATCTGGGTACCGTCCGGATGGGTCATCGAATCCGGTTCCTGGCAAAGGTCGAGCAGGGTGCGGGAGATCCGGCTGGTGACGTCCATGAAGGCCATCCGGCTGACCTGGCGCGATGTGCGCAGCAGGCGGTTGGTGAGTTGCGCCCCGATCGCGAACAGGATCTTCGGGCATTCCTCGCGCAGTGGACCTTCCATCAGCTGGAACAGGCGCTCGTAGCTGATCTCGGCCATTTCGCACGGTGTGCGCGTGCGCACCATCGATTCGCGCTGCGCCTGTTCCACGAACAGGCCCATCTCGCCGATGAACTGGCCGCGGCTGATGTAGGCGAGGATCAGCTCGCGCCCCTGCTCATCCTCGGTACATACGGCAAGCGAGCCATCCACCACGTAATAAAGCGTGTTGGCCGGATCGCCCGGACGGACGATCGCGGTTTTCCCCGGGTAGCGGCGGCGATGGCACAGCGCCAGGAACCGTTCCATCGAGGCGGGGTCAGGTGCAAAGCCGAGGGGGGCCTGCGAGCGTTCGAAGGCTTGTTGAAGCTGATACTTGAGTTGCGCCACGATCATCACCTACAGGATGGTTGTCTTTCAGCGGCGGTCACGCGCGAACGCGTCATGCGTAACGTGACCGATGCACCGGCTTGGCATTATGGCAAACCCGGGCCGATTGCCGCAGGTTCAAATTGTTTGCAGTATGCCCCATACTTCGCGGTCTTCCGGATGCGGTGAGGTTGCCGCAGTCGTTTGCAAGGGTCGTGCAGGCGTCGCCTGTGCTCCATGCCATTCTGCGGGGACCCTTGTCGCTAACCCGCCTCTACTGCTGGCCGAGCGTTCGGTCATGGAGAGTCGCCCGTGGTCAAACCACTCCCCCGCCTGCGCCTGCAAGGTTTCAACAACCTGACCAAGGCACTGAGCTTCAACATCTACGACATCTGCTACGCGGTGTCCGAAGACCAGCGACGCAACTACATCGAGTATATCGATGACCAGTACGACGCCGACCGGCTGACCCAGATCCTCACCGATGTGGCCGAGATCATCGGCGCCAACATCCTCAACATCGCGCGCCAGGACTACGACCCGCAGGGTGCCTCGGTGACCATGCTGATCTCCGAGGAGCCGGTGGTCGAGAAACTCGGTCGCGACACCATTTCCGGTGCCGTCGTCGCGCACATGGACAAGAGCCACATCACCGTCCACACCTATCCGGAGACGCATCCGCACAACGGCATCGCCACGTTCCGCGCGGATATCGACGTGGCAACCTGCGGCGTGATCTCGCCGCTGAAGGCGCTGAACTACCTGATCGACAGTTTCGAGTCGGACATCGTGGTGTGCGACTACCGCGTGCGCGGCTTCACCCGCGACGTGAAGGGCAAGAAGCACTTCATCGACCACAAGATCAACTCGGTGCAGGATTACCTGGCCAAGCACATCCGCCAGAAGTACGAGATGTTCGACGTCAACGTGTACCAGGAAAACATGTTCCACACGAAGATGCACATCAAGGACTTCGACCTGGACACGTACCTGTTCGATTCGCACGCCGACGATCTGTCGTTCAAGGAGCGCCAGCGCATCGAGTCGCTGCTGCGGCGCGAGATCGAGGAGCTGTTCCACGGACGCAACCTGATGTGAACGAAAAACCCGCCGGAAGGCGGGTTTTTTTCTGGCCGGCTTTCTGTGGGAGCGGCTACACGCGGTACGCCACGGTCTTCATCACCATCGAACTGAGGTGCATCAGCTGCGGCAGCGGGAACGGCAGTTCGATGCCGCCGCGTTGCTGCGCCGCCTGCGCATGGCGGATCTCGTCCGACTGCATCTGCGTCAGCACGACGCGCGAACGTTCGTCGTGCGCCGGCAGCTGTTCGAGATGCTCGGCCAGATGTGCTTCCACCTGACGTTCGGTTTCCACCACGAAGCCCAGACTGACCGGATCGCCGGCCAGCGCGGCGGCTGCGCCGATCGCATAACTGCCGGCGTACCACAGCGGATTGAGCAGGCTCGGACGGCTGTCCAGCTGCTGCAGGCGCTCGGCGCACCAGGCGAGGTGATCGGTCTCTTCGGCAGCCGCGTGCAGCAGGTGCTCGCGGTTGTCGGTGTGCCGCGCGAGCGCGGCCTGTCCGAAGTAAAGCGCCTGCGCGCAGACTTCGCCGGTGTGGTTGACGCGCATCAGGCCGGCGGCGTGACGGCGGTCGGTGTCGTCCATCGCCGTTTCGGCGATGTCGGCGGCAGGCGAGCGGCGTTGCGCATGCGGCGAACCGGCGACCGCCTCCAATGCACGTTCGCACCTGTCCAGCAGGCGATCGAGGCGACTCAGTGTGCGGATGTCCATGAATACTCCTGCTTCAAGAGGTGGTCGCGACCGGCCATTCCAGTTGTCGAGCCAGCAGGCTCAGCGGATGCTGGTTCGGCCAATCCAGCTTTTGCGCCTCCATGCCGGCCGCCAGATGCAGACGGCAGCCGATATTGGACGACAACAGCTGTTGCGGCGCCAGCGTGGCGGCTTGCCGCAAGGTCTCGTCGCGCAACCGCGCCGCACGTTCGGGGAATTCCAGCAGATGGCTGCCGGCGGCACCGCAGCAATGGGGTGGGCGCGACAGCGGCACGGCTTCCAGCCCGGGGACGCAGCGCAACAGTTGCAGCAGCGCCGCTTCGCTGCGCGCCACATTGATCTGCGTACACGGCAGGTGCAGCGCGACGCGTTGAGCCAACGGGCGAAAATGCAGCCTTTCGGCGTGCTTCGCCAGCAGTTCCAGCGGATCGATCACGCTCACGCCGGGGAGGGCGCGGCGCAGTGTGCCCAGACAACCGGGAGTGATCGTGAGCAACTGGCTTGCCCCGCTCGTCTTCCACGCCTGGCGCACCTGCTGCGCCGCGCGTTCCGCGGCACCGCTTTCGCCTCCATGCAGGTCCATCGCTCCGCAGCAGAACGGGGGCAACACGCTGACCTGGAAGCCTGCGGCTCGTAGCAGGGTGATCGCCGCCTGTTGTGCCTCGGCATCCTCGACGCTCGCCACGCAGCCGGGAAACAATGCCAGCCCCGTCGACCCGGCATGATCGTCGTCGGCACGAACTGGCGCGGCCGGGATTGCCGCGGGCAGGCTGACCAGGGCGGCGCGCCAGGCGGAATGGCGCGGCAGCGAGCGCACCAGGAGGCTTTTCCAGCGCGGCAGCGCGATCCAGCTGCCGACTCGGCGCAGTGCGCGCAGACGTCGCGGTCGCTTCAGCAGGTTCAACAGGCGCCGCGGCCGCCGCGATGCCGGCCCCAGCATCGCGCGCGTTTCAATCAACAGCTCGTCGTACTGCACGTTGGCCGGGCACACCTTTTCGCAGTTCAGGCAACCCAGGCAGTGATCCAGGTGTTCGCGCAGCCCGGCGGTGGGGTCGACCAGCCCGCGGGCCAGGGCGGAGGCGATCGCGATGCGCCCGCGCGGCGATTCCGCTTCGCTCCGGTCCAGCGCGTACGTGGGGCAAACCGGCAGGCAAAGGCCGCACTGCACGCATTGATCGGCCAGCTCGGCGATGCGGCCCACGGACGCGTGCGGGGGGGACTTTTCAAGCGGCATGGTCATCATGCTATCATTGCCAGCTCACAGCCCGCCGGTCGGTGGGCTTGCGCCATGGGTGACGGCTCCGCTATCATCTCGCGCCTTTGATCCACCGATGACGCGTACCGCCTGACGGCGGCAAACAGGTATTTGAAATGAAAACGTTCAGCGCCAATGCAGACAACGTCAAGCGCGACTGGTTCGTGGTCGATGCCGCGGGCAAGACGCTCGGTCGCCTGTCGACCGAAATTGCACGTCGCCTGCGCGGCAAGCACAAGCCGGAATACACCCCGCATTGCGACACCGGCGATTATATCGTGGTGATCAACGCGCAGAAGGTGCATGTCACCGGTGCCAAGCTGGACGACAAGAAGTACCACCGCTTCACCGGGTACATCGGCAACCTGAAGACGACCAGTCTGAAGGACCTGCTGGCGACCTACCCGGAGCGCGTGATCGAAATCGCCGTCAAGGGCATGCTGCCGAAGAACCCGCTGGGCCGCGAGATGTATCGCAAGCTCAAGGTCTACGGCGGTGCCGAGCATCCGCATACCGCACAGCAGCCGCAGGCGCTGGAAATCTAAGGAATCATCATGACGATCCAGCAGAATTACGGCACCGGCCGCCGCAAGACCTCCGCCGCCCGCGTGTTCCTGCGCAAGGGCAACGGCGCCATCGAAGTCAATGGCAAGACGCTTGAGGCCTTTTTCGGTCGCGAGACCTCGTGCATGATCGTGCGCCAGCCGCTCGAGCTGACCGAAAGCACCGGCAAGTTCGACATCAAGGTGACGGTCGCCGGTGGCGGCATCACCGGTCAGGCCGGCGCGATCCGCCTGGGCATCGCCCGCGCGCTGATCGAGTATGATGAAACGCTGAAGTCGCCGCTGCGCAAGGCCGGTTTCGTGACCCGCGACGCCCGCGAGGTCGAGCGCAAGAAGGTCGGTCTGCACAAGGCACGTCGCGCCACCCAGTTCTCGAAACGCTAAACCCCGCTTTACGGTTCGGTGCCACAGGTCAGAGCGCACCGTCCCGCGTGTCATTGGGGGATCGTCTAACGGTAGGACAACAGCCTCTGACGCTGTCTATCTAGGTTCGAATCCTAGTCCCCCAGCCATAACAAAAAGACCCGCCCTCGTGGCGGGTTTTTTTGTTATGGCTGGGGGACAACGGAGTCGGAGCACGTTCGACAAAATCGTCTGGAACGATTTTGGACAGCCGAATGGCTGGCCCGAGCGCAGCGAGGGGTGAGTCCCATGGATGGGACGAGCAATCCACAATCTCCCCCACTGCGCCGATGTTCGCTCCAGCATTCCCGATCCGGCACAGCCCTGCCTGCGCAGTCGACAGCCAGCCCATTTCCAGCCTCAGCGAGGCGCACATGCAGTCCCGCCCACAATGCATGCTGCGACCCGGCAAAACATGCCGCCCACCCCTTCGGTTCTGCCACCCATCAGCGTAAAATCCCCGCCTTTACCCTCCACACCACCCTCATGACGCCAGCCACTGACAACTCCGCCGGGCACGCCAACGTGCGCACGGAAGGCAGTACCGACGCGCTGCCACTCGCCCCCGCGATGAGCGTGACGCTGGATGCCACGCGCATGCCGCGCCGTTCGACCCTGGTGGACCGGCGCATCCTGCGGATCACCGCGGTGGCAATCGTACTTGGCGTGGCGGCGGCATTCATCGCGATGCTGCTGAAGTCGCTGATCGGCCTGGTGACCAACCTGGCGTTCTACGGCACCGTGTCCACCGCGTTCAGTTCGCCGGCGAACAACCATCTGGGCTGGTGGGTAGTGGTGGTGCCGGTGATCGGCGGCCTGCTGGTCGGCGTGATGGCGCGCTGGGGTTCCAGTGCGATCCGCGGCCACGGCATTCCCGAGGCGATGGAGCAGGTGCTGCTGAACGAGTCGAAGATCCCGCCGCGGATCACGTTCCTGAAGCCGATTTCGTCGGCGATCGCGATCGGCACCGGTGGCCCGTTCGGTGCGGAAGGTCCGATCATCGCCACCGGCGGCGCGCTGGGGTCGTTCGTCGGCCAGTTGCTGAAAGTCACCGGCGGCGAGCGCAAGGTGCTGCTGGCGGCCGGCGCGGCGGCGGGCATGGCGGCGGTGTTCGGCTCGCCGATCGCGGCCGTGGTGCTGGCGGTGGAACTGCTGCTGTTCGAGCTGCGCCCGCGCTCGCTGATCCCGGTGGCGCTGGCGGCCGTCACCGCCACCATGGTGCATTACGTGTTGCAGGGATCGTCGACGCCGATCTTCGCGATGGCGGCGATGGCCACGCCCGGCAGCATGGCGCTGCTGTGCTACGTGTTGATCGGCGCGCTGCTGGGGCTGATCAGCATCGGCGTCACCCACATCGTGTATGGCGTCGAGGATGCTTTCGAGAAGTTGCCGATCCACTGGATGTGGTGGCCGGCGCTTGGCGGCATCGCCGTCGGTGTCGTGGGTTATTTCGCGCCACTGACGCTGGGTGTGGGCTACACCAATATCGAGGACATTCTCACCGGTCATCTGACGATGACGGCGTTGGCGTTCCTCTGCGTGATGAAATTCGTCTCGTGGGCGATCGCGCTGGGCAGCGGCACTTCGGGCGGCACGCTGGCGCCGTTGTTCACCATTGGTGGCGCGTTGGGCGCGCTGCTCGGTATCGCCCTGGTCGCATTGGCGCCGCAGCTCGGCGTCGACCCGCGCATCGCCGGCCTGGTCGGCATGGCGGCCATCTTTGCCGGTGCGTCGCGCGCTCTGCTGACGGCGGTGGTGTTCTCGTTCGAGACCACCGGCCAGATGGCAGTGTTGCTGCCGCTGCTCGGCGGTTGCACCGCGGCCTATCTGGTGTCGGCGCTGTTGATGCGCAACACCATCATGACCGAGAAAATCGCCCGTCGCGGCGTGCGCGTGCCGTCCGAATATGCGGCCGACTACCTGGATCAGGTGAACGTGGGTACGGCCTGTGCCCGCAACGTCCATTCACTGCGTACGGACCAGACCCTGGCCGAAGTGCGCCGCTGGCTGGGTGAAGGCACGCCGGAGGCGCAGCACCAGGGTTTCCCGGTCGTGGACGGCGACGGCCAGGTGCAAGGCGTGCTGACGCGCCGCTCGCTGCTCGATCCGCAATGGCACTACACGCTGACCGTAGGCGAGCTGATCACGCGTCCGCCGGTGATGGTCAAGGAAAACCATTCGCTGCGCGAAGCGGCCGATCACATGGTCGGCGAGCAGGTGGGGCGGCTGATCGTGATCAGCCAGGATGCGCCGTACAAGCTGGTGGGCATCATCACTCGCGGCGATATCCTGGCCGCGCACGCCAGGCGCCTGCGCGAAGCGAGTGTCAAGGACCGGCATATCCGGCTGCGCAAGTCGCGCAAGCCGGCGCAGGCGGGGTGAATGGAATCGAGGGTAGATGCCTCTCGACTCCCCCGACATCACATCTCGCGATCGCCCACCAGCACCACGTCGGCCGGCCGCCGCGCGAACAGGCCGACGGTGACGATGCCGGGCAACTGGTTGAGTTCGCCTTCCAGCGCGGCCGGATCGGCGATCTGCCAGTTATGCACGTCGATGATCCAGTTGCCATTGTCGGTGACCACGCCGTCGCGCCACACCGGCTGGCCGCCGCGCTTGATGATTTCGCGGCCAATCAGGCTGCGCGCCATCGGGATCACCTCGATCGGCACCGGAAACTTCCCGAGCAGCTTGACCTGCTTGCTCGAGTCGATGATGCAGACGAATTTCTCGCTGGCTGCCGCCACGATTTTCTCGCGGGTCAATGCCGCACCGCCGCCCTTGATCAGCCGCTTGTGCGGATCGCACTCGTCGGCGCCGTCGATGTAGATCGTCAACGGGCCGGCGGCGTTGAGGTCGAGCACCGGGATGCCGAGCCTCTTCAGCTGCGCGGTCGATTGCTCCGAGCTGGAGACGGTGCCCTGGATGCGATCTTTCAGGTCGGCCAGCGCATCGATGAAGAACGCCACGGTGGAGCCGGTGCCGACGCCGACGATGGCACCTTCCTCGACGTAGCGGATGGCGGCTTCGCCGGCCTGGCGTTTTTCGTTGGCGCTGCTCATGAGGATGCGGTCCGTAGGGAAAGACGCATTATGGTGGCCGGCCGGCTTCGTCGCGAGCCTCGGGTCAGCTCGAACTTGCACGGCAGGCGTTATTCGAGGCCGAGGATGTGCTTCCAGTGGACTGCATCGACCGGCATCACCGACAGCCGATTGCCCTTGCGCACCAGCGGCATGTCGGCCAGTGCCGTATCGTTTTTCATCTCGTCCAGGCTGATCGTGCGCTTGAGCTTCTTCACGAACTTCACGTCGACCAGCATCCAGCGCGGGTTGTCGCGCGAGCTGCCGGGATCGAAATACTTGCTCTTGGGGTCGAACTGGCTGGGGTCGGGATACGCGTCGGTGACCACCTCGGCGAGGCCGACGATGCCGGGCACGGCGCAGTTGGAGTGGTAGAAGAACACCTTGTCGCCGGGACGCATGCCGTCGCGCATGAAGTTGCGTGCCTGGTAATTGCGCACGCCGTCCCAGGCCTCGCGCTTCTTGCGCTTGAGGTCGTCGATCGAGAACGCGTCCGGTTCGGACTTCATCAGCCAGTGGTTCATGCGTCAGCTTCCGGATGGCAGTCGATCAGTTCGCGCTCGGTGGCGATGAAGTCGAGCGGGACATCCCAGTCTTCCTCATCGACCGAGGGCAGTTCCTGGAACGAGTAGGCAATGCCGACCAGCAGCGGTTCGGTCGGGCGCACCTGTTCGTTGAGGAACGCAAAGCTGCGGTCGTAGTAGCCGCCTCCGTGGCCGAGCCGGTTGCCGCGACGGTCGAAGCCGAGCAGCGGCACCAGCACCAGGTCGAGCTGGAATGCCTCCAGCAGTTCGTCCGGTTCGACCGGTTCGGGAATGCCGTAGCGGTTCGGCTGCACCGCGGCGCCGGATTGCCACGGCGCGAAACGCAGCAACTTGTCCGCACCGATCACCGGCAGCAGGAACTGCTGGCCGCGCGCGGCCAGCGGCGCGATCGCCAGGTTCAGCGGCAATTCGCCGTGGCTGGCCCAATAGCCGGCGACGCGCGCGTCGGTGAGATATTCAGGCAGTTGTTCGAGGCTGCGGCGCAGACCCTGTGCGGCGGCGATGCGTTCGGCCGGCGGCAGGGCGTGGCGTTGGTCGGCGAGGCGTTGGCGAAGCTCGCGGCGTCGGGCGGGGGCGTCCACGTTTCGCGTAGCTCCGTCTTGTTGCGCCCCGTTCGTCGCGGGACGAACGGGGCGTGGGGAATGAGGTGGCGTCAACCGCGATGCCGCTGCCCACCAAACGACCTTGATCCAAGATGGATCAGGTGGGAGGGCTACATGGCCTCGAGGCTTTCCGCACGTGGCGGACATGCACAACAGCCGATGTGAAGCCGACCCGGGGCCGTATTTAGGAACAAGGCAAATGTAAGAGTGTGCTGGCGCACATCGCAGAAAACGCCGGCTCCGATTTTAGGCGCTTGTCCGGGAATGTGCCACTGGCGAATGACAGCGAGGGTTCAGCGGGCAAGCAGCCGTCTCACTGGCGTCATCGTGCCGCAAAGGCGACAACTCGCCCCGCGTTTCAGCGTTTCAGCGGGTCGCCGTCGAAGGCGGCATCGAGCTTGCTTCGCAGCGCGGCGAGGCCGGCGCTGAGACGTTGCTCCTGGCTGTCGTGCTGCTTGCGCAGGGTCAACAAGTCGTGGGCGACACTGATCGCGGTGAGCACGGCCAGACGCTCGAAGCTTGGGGCCTTCGCATTCGCGCGCAGCTCGCGCATCTTGCGATCGAGAAAGCCGGCCGCTTCGAGCAGGCCCTCGCGTTCTTCCGGCGCGCAGGCGATCAGGAATTCGCGGTCGATCAGTCGCAGCGCGACCGGTTCACTGCTGGACATGGTTTCTATCAACCGTTGCTTTCAAGCGATTTCAGCCGCTGGATCATCGCCTCGACGCGGCTGCGTGCCTGCTCGTTGCGCGCCAGCAGGCCGGCGCGTTCGCCGGACAATTGCTCCTGGCTCTGGCGCAGGCTGCGATTTTCCTCGGTGAGCCGGCGCACGGTATCGAGCAGGCGATCGAGTTGCTGGCCGAGCGCGGCCAACTCTTGATGGACAGGATCGGGATGCACGGGAGCGGGCGTACTCATGCCAGAAACTATAGCAGGACGCCGCGGGAAATCAGCCCGGGCAAGGCGGTGTTTTTCCGGTAGGCACGGCGGCTGCACTAGACTGGCCGCCTTCTTCAGCAGGAGCAACGCCATGACGGCTACCGGGCTTGTGGGTCACGACGATATCGATGCGCTGATCAGGCGCCTGCGGCTGGGTGCCGATGCCAGTGAACTGCATGGATCGCTGTGCGGCTACCTGGCCGGTGGCGGCGCCCTGAGCGGCCATTCCGTGCTGGCGACATTGCAGCTCGACGGCGAGGCGACCAGCCCGGGGCCGGACGACCAGGCGCTGCTGGACCGGCTGGTCCGGCAATGCGAGACCGAACTGGCCGATCCGGAACTGGGCTTCGAACCCTTGCTGCCGGAGGACGATCGTCCACTGACCGAGCGCGCCGAGGCGATGGTGGACTGGTGCCGCGGTTTCCTCGGTGGCTTCGGACTGGCCGGTGCCAGCGCGCATGCGCAGCTGTCGGACGAGGCGCAGGAAGTCCTGCGCGACCTCGCCACGATCGCCGCCTCATCGTTCGATTTCGACCGCGAAGACGAAGACGAGGATGCGTTGATCGAGGTGCAGGAATTCGTGCGGGTCGCCGCGATGCTGCTGCACACCGAATGCGCGTCCGGCGACAACCCCGCCCGCGAGACCCTGCATTGAGCTCCAGCGCGTCGAAGTTGACCGCGCTGGCAATCACCACGGCCGAATTCGCGCGTCGCCGCGCCCAGCTGATGCAGATGGCCGGCGACGATGCCGTGGTGCTGGTCGCTGCCGCGCCCGAGCGCATGCGCAACGCCGATGCGGCATGGCCGTACCGGCAGGATTCGGACTTCCATTACCTGGCCGGATTTCCCGAACCCGGTGCGATGCTGGCGTTGCTGCCCGGGCGCAAGCATGGCGAGACCGTGCTGTTCTGCCGCGAACGCGACCCCGCGCGCGAGCGCTGGCATGGACAAACGATCGGCACCGAGCAGGCGGTGACCGCTTGCGGCATGGACGATGCGTTCCCGATCGAGGACATCGACGACATCCTGCCCGGCATGATCGAAGGGCGCGCCCGCGTGTACTGCCATTTTGGCCGCGAGCCCGAATTCGACGCGCAACTGCTCGGCTGGATGCGCAAGCTGCGCCAGTTGCGCGGCGGCGGCGTGGTGCCGAAGGAATTCGTGGCGCTCGGCCATCTGCTGCATGACCTGCGACTGTACAAGTCGCGTGCCGAGCTGAAGCTGATGCGTGCATCGGCCGCGATCGCGGTCGACGCACACCTCGCCGCGATGCAGGTCGCCACGCCCGGCCGGCTGGAATACGAGGTCGAGGCCGAGCTGTTGCGCGTGATGCGCGGCAGCGGCGCCGTGCCGGCGTTCTCGCCGATCGTCGCCGGCGGTCCGAATGCCTGCGTGATGCATTACCAGAGCAGTCGCGCGCCGCTGCGCAGCGGCGAGCTGCTGCTGATCGACGCGGGCGCCGAACTGGACTGCTACGCGTCCGACATCAGCCGCACCTTCCCACTCGACGGTCGCTACAGCCGCGAGCAGCGCGCACTGTACGAAGTGGTGCTGGCTGCCCAACTGGCGGCGATCGACGAAGTGCGGCCGGGACGGCCATTCAGTGCGGCGCACACGGCGGCGGTGCGCGTGCTGGCCGAAGGCCTGTGCGAACTCGGCCTGCTCAAGGGCGATCCCGAAGCGGCGATCGCCGACGGCAGCTACCAGCGTTTCTTCCCGGCCAAGACCGGTCACTGGCTGGGGCTGGACGTGCACGACGTCGGCGATTACCGGGTCGGCGGCGAATCGCGCCTGCTGGAACCGGACATGGTGCTGACGGTCGAGCCGGGCTTGTACGTGGCGCCGGACGATCGCTCGGTAGCCCAACGCTGGCGCGGCATCGGCATCCGCATCGAAGACGACGTGGCGGTGACCCGCGACGGCTACGAGGTGCTCAGCGCGGCCATGCCGAAAGAGGCCGAGGCGATCGAGGCGCTGCTGGCCGAGCGCTGACCTGACAGCCGCCCTCCCTGGTTGCCGTCAACGCATCAGAACATCCAGTCCAGGCTGATCCGACCGGACTGGTTGCCGGACTGCGTGGCGAACTGGCCCTGGTAGCTGGCATCCACCGATACGCCGGGTGCGATGGTGAAACTGATGCCCACACTCGCGGCAGCAGCGTTGCGTAACACCGGAACGCCGGCAATGTCGAAGCTGTCGCCACCAGCGACGAAGCGCATCGTGGCGGTGGGGGACACATCGCCCCAGGCATGCTGCCAGCCGAGGCTGGCGTGGGGGTGCATGCCGTGATTCGGTGCGCCGAGGTCGAAGTCGGTGCGCCGGCCCGGCGTGCCGTAGCCTGCCAGGCGTCGGTGCTGGTGAACGGCCATGTGCCCGAGGCGACGAAATTCCACGCATAACCGGCGCCAAACAGCGTGGTCAGGGCGTACCACGCGAACATGGTGTCCTTGCGCCGCAGCAACCAGAACATGCCAAACAGCAGGCCCAGTACGGCGCTGAGGGCGAAATTGAGCAGGTGGATGTCGTAGCGCCAGAACTTGCCGCTGCGGTACATCGCACCGACCGCGCTCATGTCGCCGATGCGGACGACACCGAGGCCGGGTTGATAGGCGGTCAGCCCGGTAACGCGTACCAGCAACGTATTTTTCCCGGTGTGCAGCAGCGGTGCATCGATCACGAAATACTGCGGCGCGATCCAACTGCGCGACAGCGATTCGGCCAAGTGTTGGTCACTGTGCACGAGGCTGCCGTTGACGTACACGGCATCGGCCATGCACACGTAGTCGAGCAAGAGGCCGATGGGTGTGTTCGCATCTTCCTGATTCCAGCGCAAGCGGTACCAGGCCACGCCTTCGTGCTGTGGCCAGCGTTTGCTCCAGTTGTCCATCAGCTTGACCTGTGTCCAGCCGGTGCTAGGTGGCGTGGTGGAATTCCAGTCGGCAGGCGCGGCTTCGGCGCGATCCATGGTCACGACGCGGGTTGTCGCGTGCGCGTGCAGGGGGGCAAGGATGAAAGCGAAAAGCAGCCACGCAAATGCGCGAACGTGCCGCCGGCGATTCAGCCATCCCCGGGCCCTGGCCTCGCATACGGCGGCGGTGCGCGAGCTGACCGACGGTTTGCGATAGATCGTCTTGGGATAGCCTTCGATGGTGAAGCGAGACAGCGCGACCAGTTCGGCGATCTCGCGATTGCTGTAGTCGCGCGCGACCAAACCCAGTATTTCCGTCTCGCGATCAGACAGTGCATTGCCAGTCTGGTCCGGCGAACCGTGAATCGAGGCGACATCCGATGCGAGCGGCAGGAACTCGAGGATGCGTTTGGCAACGAAGGGATCGATGGGCGCCCCCAGCGCTGGATGCTTTGCAGCGCCAGGGTCAGCTCGATGTCCTCGCGTTCCTTGAGCAGGTAGCCGATGGCCCCGGCACGCAGAGCGGCCAGCACGGTTTCCTCGTCGCCCCAGGCGGAAACCACCAGGACCGGAATTTGTGGATGATGGGCGTGCAGCTACGCAACCAGTTCCACGCCGTTACCATCGGGGAGGCCGATGTCGACCAGCGCGATGCGCATGGTGTCATCGGGCAATCGTGCCTTCGCCTCGGCGATACTGCTGGCGAAGATGATCTGCGTTGCCGAGCTTTGCTGCGCGGCAAGCAATTTTTCCAGACGTCGCCGCATGGCCGGATCGTCCTCGACGATCAGCGCCGGGCTCAAGGCGATGATTTCCTCTTCGGCATGCATGCAGTGGCTCGGTTTTCCCCAGTCGCAGATTATGCGTCAGTTGCCCCGAAGCTTCACGTCGGGCGGTGTTCGCAGTGTGGCACGAGCCGATTCGGCACTGATCGAAGTCGAGGCTGCCGCCGAAGCCACCCGCATTCGTGGTGAAGCGGAAACCTCGGCGATCAGGACCCACGGTGATGCCTTGCGGCAGAACGCCGATCTGGTGTGACTGACCCTGGCCGGGAAGTGGGACCGCAAACGGCCGGAAACCATGGTGCCAAGCGGCAGCGTGCCGCTGATCGATCTGAAATCGGTGCGCTGAGAGCGAGGGTGAGGGCTGGCGTGACGCCGTCAACTGTCCTCGTGTGTTGATGCCGACTCGCGCTGGCGGTGCGCCTCGTCGGTGGCGCGCACCTCGTACCACATCGCATTGAGGATGGCGAAGGCGCAGGCCAATCCCAATCCGAGAATCCATGAGAAATACCACATGCCGCCGGCCCTCTTGTGAGCAAATTCGTGGGAGCGACTCCGGTCGCGATTCAATACCCGCCGTGCGCCTTGCGCACCTGCTCCAGCGTGACCCGTCCACGCATCACCCGGTAGACCCAACTGGTATAGATCATGATGATCGGCAGCAACACCGCGGTGGCCACCAGCATCAATTGCAGCGTGCCGCGGCTGGACGAGGCGTCCCACACGGTGAGGCTGGAGCGCGGGTCGAGGCTGGACGGCAGCAGGAACGGAAACAACGCGAAGCCGGCCGACGCGATCGTGCTGCCGACCATCAGGCTGCTGGCGATGAAGCCGGCGATGCCGCGCCGGCCGATCAAGGCCTGCACCCCGACCGCCGAGGCCAGCGCCAGCAGCGGCGCAGTCCAGAACCACGGGTATTGCATGTAACCGGCAAACCAGCTGCTTCCATGCGCCACCTGCTTGTACAGTGGATTGGAGATGCCTCCGGTGATCACCGGCCCGGCGATCGCGTAACCGGGTACGCCGTAGGCCAGCCATACGCCGGCCAGCACGTACAACGCAGCAAACACCAGCGTCATCCAGCGTGCGATGCCCACTGCGCGCACGGCGATCGCGTGATCGGCCTTCAGCGCGGCGAAGCATGCGCCGTGGGCCAGCAACATGCTCAGCGACACCAGCCCGCACAGCAAGGCAAACGGATGCAGCAGCTCGAAGAAGCCGCCTTGCCAGCTCATGCGCAGGTCGTCGTCGAAACGGAACGGCAAGCCGAGAAACAGGTTGCCGAACGCCACCCCCGACACCAGCATCACCACCACGCCGGAGCCGCTGAGCACCCAGTCCCACAGCGACGCCCAGCGCGGATCGTGGATCTTGCCGCGGAAGTTGAAGCCGACCGGGCGCAGGATCAATGCGAGCAGCACCAGCGCGATGGCGAAGTACATGCCGGAGAACGACACCGCGTAAAGTATCGGCCACGCCGCGAACGTCGCGCCGCCGGCCACGATGAACCAGACCTGGTTGCCTTCCCAGGTCGGCTCGATGCCTTCCAGCAGCACCAGCCGTTCCTCGTTGTCGCGACCGAGCACCTTGAGCAGGCCGGCGACGCCGAAGTCGAAGCCGTCCATGATCGCGAAGCCGATCAGCAACGTGCCGAGGATGGCCCACCAAAGCACTCGCAGCGTGGCGTAATCAAACATGGCGCTCTCCCTGCGGCCAGATGCCCAGGCCATCGGGGCCCTTGCGGGTGAACTTCAGCATCAGGAACACGTCGACGATCGCCAACGCGGTGTAGAAGAACACGAACCCGCCGAGCGACGTCAGCACCTGGCCCGTGCTCACCGACGACACGCCCAGCGCGGTCGGCAGCACGCCCTCGATCGCCCACGGCTGGCGGCCGTATTCGGCGACGATCCAGCCCAGCTCGATCGCGATCCACGGCAGCGGCAGGCTCCACAGCGCCAGACGCAGATACCAGCGCTGGCTGTCGAGTGTGCGCGTGCTGGCCTTCCAGAACGAAAACGCGAACAGCGCGATGAAGTAGAAGCCGCAGCCGACCATGATGCGGAACGCCCAGAACAGTACGGGCACATTCGGGATCGTGCTGTCGGCGGCTTTCTGGATATCTTCCGGGGTGGCCTGGCGCGGATCGTCGACGTATTTTTTCAGCAGCAACGCATAACCCAGGTCCTTGTCGTGCGCGGCCAGGGTCGCCTTGGCCTGCGTGTTGTTCTTGTCCTGGCGCAGCATCAGCATCGCGTCGTAGGCCTGGATGCCGGTGCCGATGCGGCCCTTGGCGGCGTCGACGAGTTCGGCGATGCCGGGCATCGTCTGGTCGACCGAGTGGGTGCCGATCAGGCCCATCACCCAGGGAATCCTGAGCGCGTAATGAGTGGTGCGTTGCTGCACGTCGGGAATGCCGAACAGGGTGAACGAGGCCGGCGCTGGCTCGGTGTGCCACATCGCCTCGATCGCGGCCATCTTCATCTTCTGGTTCAGCGAGACGGTATAGCCGGAGGCGTCACCAAGCACCACCACCGACAACGCCGCGGCCAGCCCGAAGCTGGCCGCCACCGTCATCGAGCGCTTCGCAAAATCCACATTGCGCCCGCGCAGCAGGTACCACGCACTGATCGACAGCACGAACATCGCGCCGAGCACGTAGCCGGCACTCACCGTGTGCACGAATTTCTCCTGCGCCACCGGGTTGAAAAACACCTCGGAGAACGAGGTCACTTCCATGCGCATCGTCTGCGGACTGAACTCGGAGCCGACCGGGTGCTGCATCCACGCATTGGCGATCAGGATCCACACCGCCGACAGGCTCGTGCCCAGCGCGAGGAACCACGTCACCAGCAGATGCTTGATCCGCGAAACACGATCCCAGCCCACGAAAAACACGCCGATCAGCGTGGCCTCCAGGAAGAACGCCATCAGCCCCTCGATCGCCAGCGGCGCGCCGAAGATGTCGCCGACGTAATGCGAGTAGTACGCCCAGTTCATGCCGAACTGGAATTCCATCGTCACCCCGGTGGCCACGCCCATCGCGAAGTTGATGCCGAACAGTACGCCCCAGAACTGCACCATGCGCTTCCACACTTCGCGCCCGGTCATCACGTAGACGCTTTCCATGATCGCCAGCATCCACACCAGGCCCAGCGTCAGCGGCACGAACAGGAAGTGATACAGCGCGGTCAGCGCGAATTGCAGGCGCGACAGCGTGACGACATCGGTATCGATGATCATGGGTGGGCTTCCAGGGCGGCATGGGAAGTGGGGGCGAGTCGTCGCGCGATTGCACTCGCGCTGACGTCCGGTTTTGGCTGCGGCGCGAACACCACCCACCAGATCAGCGTCAGCGCTGCGATCTTGATGGCGATGACGCCGAACAATTCCAGCGTCAGCCGACGTAGCGGGCGAGCTGGAACGTGGCGATCCGGTTCGGCAGACGACATGGACATGCGGCGATCCCGTGCATCACATATTCGGCGAGAATACGCCCAGCCCGTGAAACTGTCGTGCGGAGTAATGACGCAGCCTGCGGCAAGCGAGCCGTGCCATCGCATGCGATCGACACCTCGGTGGTTCCCGTAACGAAAGCAGGAGCTGCCGCCCTGCACCGCGGTACCCCGATTTCGGCGATGCGTCGCCTCGCTGGAAAATTCTTCGGTGCAGGCATTGATGGTTCCGGAACCGGAGTGGGCAGCCGGTGCAACACGGTACCTTCATTCCGGGCAGTTGCCCTCGCCGATGTCGTAGCCGAACGCGCCGTAGTAATGCGCTATCGGCGGATTACCGGCCGGGCCGGTGCGCATGAAGATATTGATGCCTTCCGATCCGAAACACGCGTCGGCCTCGTAGTGCTTCGCCGACGCGGTGTGCAGTGAATAGCCGCCTGCCGTCACGGTGACATTTGCCACGCCCCATGCGGCCATCGCGGTCGGGTTGTCGGGCAACAGGGCATCGGCAGGCACGGTAACGTGGAACACATGCTGTGTGGCTGGCGGGTTCCTGCCCAGAGCGTCGCCGAAGAAATTTCCCATGCCAGCTGGCGCAGTCGCGCTTCCGGTGATGCGCGCACAACATGTCACGTGCGGTTTCAAGTCGGTGCCGAGCACATAGATCTTGTCCGTTTCCGCAATGCCGGGACGATCGGTGAAAAGCAGCCACCCGCCGTTGTTGTCGGTGGTGATCAGGGCAATCGCCGGTGGAGCCTGCGTCGCCGCCGCACAACCTGCGCAGAGCAACAGGCAGATGCCAGGCGTGGGGATGCGCATGTTCATGTCCGGCCCTCTACAGCGCCGTCAGGTTCGCATACGCCGCCACCAGCCACTTGCTGCCGGCAGCCTCGAAATTCACCTGCAGTCGCGTATGTGCGCCGCTGCCCTCGGCGCTGATCACCACGCCTTCGCCGAAGCTGGGGTGGCTGACGCGCTGGCCGAGCTTCACCGGCAGCGATTCTTCCAGCGACGGTGAAATCTCATGCGCCCGGCCGGCGTACAACGGACGGGTGACGTGCACGCGCGGGCGCACTTCGTCGATCAGTTCGGCCGGCATCTCGCCGAGGAAACGCGACGGCCGCGCCAGCATTTCGGTGCCGTGCATGCGGCGTGATTCGGCGTGGGTGACGACGAGTTTTTCGCGGGCGCGGGTGATGCCGACGTAGGCGAGCCGGCGCTCCTCTTCCAGCCGGCCTTCGTCGTCGACCGAGCGCTGGCTGGGGAACAGGCCTTCCTCCATGCCGACCAGGAACACCACCGGGAACTCCAGCCCCTTGGCCGAGTGCAGGGTCATCAGCTGCACGCAGTCGTCCCATGCCTCGCCCTGGTTCTCGCCCGCCTCCAGCGTGGCGTGCGACAGGAAGGCAGAAAGTTCGCCGAGGCCGGCGTCGATGTCCTCGGCGGTGCGTTCGAAACGACTGGCCACGTTGACCAGTTCATCCAGGTTTTCCACCCGCGTTTCGCCGTTGCCTCGTGAATCCTTTTCGTAGAAGTCGCGCAGGCCGGTGTGGGTGATCGCGTGGTCGATCTGTTCGGCGAGGGTCAGCAGGTTGGGAACGGGGAACGGGGAACGGGGAACAGAACCCGGAGCCGAAGCATTCGATGAGCCGGATAGTGCTTCTTCCGTTCCCCGTTCCCCGTTCCCCGTTCCCCCAAACGCCCGCGCCATCTCGTCGATCAGCGCAAGGAACGCCTTCACCGCATTCTTCGCGCGTCCGGCCAGCTCGGTGCCGCCGCTCAATTCGATCAGCGCCGCCTCCCACATCGACGTGTTCTCACCGCGCGCACGGCGGCGCAGCGTGTCCAGCGTGCGGTCGCCGATGCCGCGTGGCGGGGTGTTTACCGCGCGCTCGAACGCGGCGTCGTCGTGCCGGTTCGCGGTGAGGCGCAGGTAGGCGAGCGCGTCCTTGACCTCGGCGCGCTCGAAGAAGCGCTGGCCGCCGTAGACGCGGTAGCCGATGTTGCGCTGGACCAGTTGCTCCTCGAAGTTGCGCGACTGGGCGTTGGAGCGATACAGGATCGCGCAGTCCTTGGCCGAACCGTGCTCGTCGATGTATTCGCGGATGCGCTCGATCACGAAGCGTGCTTCGTCCTGCTCGTTGTAGGCGGCGTACAGCGCGATGCGCTCGCCGTCGTCGCCGGCGGTCCACAGCTCCTTGCCCAGGCGGCTGCCGTTGCGCTGGATCACGCTGTTGGCGGCCTTGAGGATGGTCGAGGTGGAGCGGTAGTTCTGTTCGAGCTTGATCGTGCGCGCGCCGGGGAAATCGCGCAGGAACTGCGCCATGTTCTCGACCTTCGCGCCACGCCAGCCGTAGATCGACTGATCGTCGTCGCCGACGGCGAAAACTTTGCCGGCGGTGCCGGCGAGCACGCGGATCCACGCATACTGCAGCGTGTTGGTGTCCTGGAATTCGTCGATCAGCAGATGCCGCCAGCGCTGTTGATAGTGCTCCAGCACGGCCGGGTTCTTCAGCCACAGTTCGTGCGCGCGCAGCAGCAGTTCGCCGAAGTCGACCAGGCCGGCGCGGCGGCAGGCATCTTCGTAGGCCTGGTAGATCCTGACGAAGGTATGCGTGACCGGATGGTCGCGATGTTCGATGCCGTCCGGGCGCTTGCCCTCGTCCTTCCAGTGGTTGATCTGCCAGGTGGCCTGCCGGTGTGGATACTTCGCGTCGTCCAGACCCAGCCCGGCGATGGCGCGCTTGACCAGTCGCAGTTGGTCGTCCGAATCGAGAATCTGGAAACCTTCGGGCAGACCGGCCTCGCGCCAGTGGCGGCGCAGCAGGCGATGGGCGATGCCGTGGAACGTGCCGACGGTGAGGCCCTGGGTGCTGCCGGGGATCAAGGCATCCAGCCGTGCACGCATTTCGCCGGCGGCTTTGTTCGTGAAGGTGACGGCAAGAATCGCCCACGGCGGCACCCGCTCGGCCTGGGTCAGCCAGCCGATGCGGTGGGTCAGCACACGGGTTTTGCCGGAGCCGGCGCCGGCCAGCACCAGGTAGTGGCCGGGTGGCGCACAGACGGCTTCGCGCTGGGCTTCGTTGAGCGGATCGATCAGGTACGAGACATCCATCGCACCCATTGTAGTGGGCGCAAACGAAAACCGCCGCGGAGGCGGCGGTTTTCGTGGACCAGCGCGTTGCTCAGCGCTTCTTGCTGGCGATGCCACCGACCACCAACAGGCCACCGAGCACGATGCCGGCGATGCCGACCCACTGCGGCACGGATTTGGTGTGGGTCGCTTCGATCTTGGCCGGCCCGAGCTGGGCTACGGTATCGGTCTGCTTGTAATTGCCGTTGCCGACGGTGATCCAGATACCGGCGATCAACAGGATGATGCCGGCAATGAGAAGGCCTGCGCGCATGGTTGTTCCCCTAGATGAATGTGGGTCGAGTATGCCGGGCAGGAATGTGCAGAAAATGTACAGGCGCCGGAACGCGGGCAAAGAAAAGCCCCGGAGGCTAGGGGGAGCCTCCGGGGCGGGGCAGACGCAAAGACCCAGGGGAGAGGTTCGCGCCTGTGGCGGTCCAGGGAGGTGGACCAGCCGCGGATGCCGTTGCGTGCATCCGGGAGATTAGATGGCGGTTTGCCGAGAAAGTTTCAAGGTCGCCGAAGCAGTTCAGAAACAATTCATTCTCATGAAAATTTAACCCGCAGCAGTCAGTGCGCCTCGTCCCAGTTGGCGCCGACACCCACGTCGACCAGCAGCGGTACCGCCAGTTCCGCCGCGCCGGACATCCGTTCGGTCACCGCCGCGCGCACTTCCTCGACCGCATCCGCGCGCACTTCGAACACCAGTTCGTCGTGCACCTGCATCAGCATGCGCACGTCGTCGCGACCGGCGGCCCAGGCCGCCACCGCGATCATCGCGCGCTTGATGATGTCGGCGGCGCTGCCCTGCATCGGCGCGTTCATCGCGGCGCGCTCGGCGCCCTGGCGCAGACCCTGGTTGCGCGAGGTGAGGTTTTCCAGGTACAGCCGGCGGCCGAACATGGTTTCGACGTAGCCGTCGCGATGAGCCCGTTCGCGCGTGGCGTCCATGAACGCGCGCACGCCGGGATAGCGCGAGAAATAGCGGCCCATGTAGTCGCCGGCCTCGCCGCGGTCGATGCTGAGCTGGCGCGCCAGGCCGAACGCGCTCATGCCGTACATCAGGCCGAAGTTGATCGCCTTGGCGGCGCGGCGCTGGTCGGCGGTGACCTCTTCCGGCGCTACGCCGAACACCTCCGCGGCGGTGGCGCGGTGCACGTCGCCACCGGAGTGAAACGCGCGCAGCAGGCCTTCGTCGCCGGACAGGTGCGCCATGATGCGCAACTCGATCTGCGAATAGTCGGCTGCCATGACCTGCCAGCCCGGCGGCGCGACGAACGCCTGGCGGATGCGCCGGCCCTCCTCGGTGCGTACCGGAATGTTCTGCAGGTTCGGGTCGGACGAGGAGATCCGTCCGGTGGCCACCGAGCCCTGGTGATAGCTGGTGTGCACGCGGCCGGTGCGCGGGTTGACGATGCCGGCAACTTGTCGGTATAGGTGCTGCGCAGTTTGGCCAGGCCGCGGTAGTCGAGGATCAGCCGCGGCAGCTCATGGGTGTCCGCGATGGCTTCCAGCGCTTCCTCGTTGGTCGACGGCTGGCCGGTCGGCGTCTTGAGCTTCGCCTGCAGGCCGAGCTCATCGAACAGCACTGCCTGCAACTGCTTGGGCGAATCGAGGTTGAACTCGCGTCCGGCCAGCGCGTACGACTGCTGCTGCAGCTCCAGCATGCGCTTGCCCAGTTGCTGGCTCTGCCGGCGCAACTCGTCGCCATCGATCAGCACGCCGCGCTGCTCCATGCCGGCCAGCACCGGCACCATCGGCATCTCGATCTCCTCGTAGACCTTGCGCAGCGATGGCACGCTCTCCAGCTTCGGCCACAGCGCACGGTGCAGGCGCAGGGTGACGTCGGCGTCCTCGGCGGCGTAGCGGCAGGCGGTGTCCAGGTCCACCTGCGAGAACGAGATCTGCTTCGCGCCCTTGCCGGCGACCTGTTCGTACTTGATCGTTTCGTAGCCGAGGTATTTCCTCGCCAGCGAATCCATGTCGTGGCGCGTGGCGGTGGCGTTCCACACGTAGGATTCCAGCATCGAGTCGTGCTTCAGCCCCTGCACCACGATGCCGTAGTTCGACAGGATGTTGATGTCGTACTTCGCGTGCTGGCCGAGCTTGGGTCGGGTTGCGTCCTCGAAGATGGGCTTCAGCGCGGCGAGTACGGCGCCGCGGTCGAGTTGCTCCGGTGCGCCGGGATAGTCGTGTCCGAGCGGGATGTAGCACGCCTTGCCGGGCTCCACCGCGAAGCTGATCCCGACGATGTCCGCGCGCATCGCGTCGATGCTGGTGGTTTCAGTGTCGAAGGCGATGAGTTCGGCGTGCTGCAGTTTTTCCAGCCAGGCGTCGAGTTGCATCTGGGTGGTGACCAGTTCGTAGACGCCGGGAGCCGAATCCGTGGGAGCGGCTTCGGCCGCGATGCTCTTTGGCTCGGTCGCGCCCTGCACATCGCGACTGAAGTCGCTTCCAGCCGTGGCTGCTGCGGCATCGAGGTCCTTCAGCGCTGCCTTGAACTCGTAACGCGCGTACAGCTCGCGCAACTGCGTCGTGTCCGCGTCGCGCTGGGCCAGGTCAGCAGGGCCGAACTCCAGCGGCACGTCGGTCCTGATCGTCACCAGTTCGCGCGACAACGGCAGTCGCGGCAGGGCTTCGCGCAGGCTTTCGCCGATCTTGCCGCCGACCTTGTCGGCGTTGGCGATGACGCCATCGAGCGAGCCGTACTCTGCGAGCCATTTGGCGGCGGTCTTGGGACCGCACTTGGGCACACCCGGCACGTTGTCGACGGTGTCGCCGGTGAGCGCGAGGAAGTCGACGATGCGTTCCGGCGGCACGCCGAATTTCTCCTCCACGCCGGCGCTGTCCATCACCGTATTGCTCATGGTATTGACCAGGGTGACGTGCGGCCCCACCAGTTGCGCCATGTCCTTGTCGCCGGTGGAGACCAGCACGTCGATGCCGAGCTCCTGTGCCTGCACCGCCAGCGTGCCGATCACGTCATCGGCCTCGACGCCGGCCACGCACAGGATCGGAAAGCCCAGCGCGCCGACGATCGCCAGCATCGGCTGGACCTGCACGCGCAGATCATCGGGCATCGACGGCCGATTTGCCTTGTACTGGTCGTACATGTCGTTGCGAAAGGTCGGCCCGGGCGCGTCGCAGACGAACGCCAGGTAATCCGGTTTTGCGTTCAGCGTGGCGCGCAGCATGTTGACCACGCCGAACAGCGCGCCCGTCGGTTCGCCGTGCGCGTTGCTCAACGGCGGCAAGGCGTGGAATGCACGGTAGAGGTAGGAGGAGCCGTCGATCAGGATGAGTTTGGGCATGTCCCATTCTCGCATGCACGGCGGAACGTCGCGCTTCACGATTGCCCGGCAAGGGCGCTGCTATGCTCTGCTTCCCGATCGAGGTAGCCGCCATGAAAACCGCCATCCTGCTGGTTTCCGCCAGCGCCATGCTTGCTTCAGGCCTGTTTGTGTCGACTGTGTTTGCCCAGTCTTCCGGCGCGAGCAACGTGCCTCCGCCGCCGGGCATCCACGACCCGGGCGTGAAGGCGGTGGCGCCGCCCGATCTGAAGCCGCGGTCATTGCCGGCGCCGCCCGACCACGGCGTCGCCGCTGATCGGGATCCTTCGCTGCCCGAGGTCAGGGTGCGCCAGCAAGGCGACAACAGCGTCCAGGAGTACAGTCGCAATGGTCATGTCTACATGGTGGTGGTGACGCCGAAGAACGGCATCCCGCAAACCTACATGGTCGATCCCGAAGGGCGGCTGGTCGACGAGCATGGCCAGAAGCCAGTGCGGCCGGTGATGTACAAGGTGCTGGAATGGGGCAAGAGCAAGCCGGCGGACGCCGATTCGGGCGAGTCAAACCCGGACGACGGTCACTGAGCTTCGCCCCGGGCGTTTCGTCGGCGTGCGGCAGAACGACATCGTACGGAGAACAGGGCAATGCAACTGCGCGAAAGCTGGCTGCTGTTCGCATTGGGCTCGGCGCTGTTCGCGGCGTTGACCGCGTTGTTCGGCAAGCTCGGCGTGGTCGGCATCAACTCGAACCTTGCCACCTTCATCCGCACCCTGGTGATCCTCGTGGTCACCGCCGGTATTCTCAGCCTGCGCCAGGAATGGGCAAAACCCACCGGCCTGCCGCTCAACAGCTGGGTGTTCCTGGTGCTGTCCGGCATAGCCACCGGTGTGTCGTGGCTGTGCTACTACCGTGCGCTGCAGCTGGGACCGGTCAGCAAGGTGGCGCCGATCGACAAGCTCAGCGTGGCGCTGGCGATCGTGCTGGGGCTGGTGTTTCTGGGCGAGCGGCCAAGCTGGCCGCTGCTGATTGGCGGCACGTTGATCGTGGCCGGCGCGATCGTGATCGCGCTGTTCTGAGCAAGGCTATGCCGGGTCGTCCAGTTCCGGATAATGGCGGAAGATGCCGCTCTCATTGAACGCCAGCCGCCGCGGCGACGCCAGGTAGGCAGCGATGCGCGGTCGTTCGGCGACGCGTTGCTTCAGCGCATGCAGCAGCGGCAGTTCGCGTGCCATGCGTTGCATTGCCCGTGGAAACGCGTAGTCGAGTCCGGCCATCAGCTGGAACAGCGAAAGGTCGACGTAGCTGTGTTCGCGCAGGGCATGCCGACCGCCGCCGCGCTCGAGCGCCTGCTCGAAGTAGTCGAGGAATTTCGGCAGCCGTGTCTCGCGCAGATCCGCTGCGCGTCGCCCGGCTTCGACAAGCTGATCCTCGTAGTACAGGCCGCCGGCGATCGGGTGGTGCGAGTCGTGCACTTCGGCGACCAGGTCGATGATGGTCAGCTGCAATTGGTGCGCGTACAGCCGTCGGCTTTCGCTGTCCGGTACCAGGTCGAGCGACGGGCCGAGATGGTGGAGGATATTCGCAGTCTGCGCGATCACCAGCCGGCCGGCCTTGAGAAAGGGCGGGGCAAACGGCAACGCACCGTCGTGGGCGCCGTCGAGGAAACGCACGATGGCGTCGTCGCCCTGTTCGCGCGCCACGTCGTCGTAGTCGGCGCCGGCATCCTCCAGCGCCAGCCGCACGAATTCGCCGCGGCCCTGGATGCCGGTCCAGTAATACAGTTCGTAGCGCATGGCCGCCTCCGATCAGAGGCCTTGATGCTGGAACGACGAGCTTCAACAACGCGTGAGCGAAACTTCCTGTGGGAGCGGCTTCAGCCGCGATGCTCTGGCGCTAACGGCGGAAACCATCGCGGCTGAAGCCGCTCCCACAAGGACTGCTCCACTGCCATCAGTGCCGGAAGTGGCGCATTCCGGTGAACACCATCGCGATGTCGTGCTCGTCGGCAGCGGCGATCACCTCGCTGTCGCGCATCGAGCCGCCGGGCTGGATCACGGCACGAATGCCGGCTTCGGCGGCTGCGTCGAGTCCGTCGCGGAACGGGAAGAATGCATCGGATGCCATCACCGAGCCGCGCACTTCGAGCTTCTCGTCGGCGGCCTTGATGCCGGCGATCCTCGCGCTGTAGACACGGCTCATCTGGCCGGCGCCGATGCCGATGGTCTGGCGATCGCGGGCGTACACGATGGCGTTGGACTTGACGAACTTGGCCACCTTCCAGGCGAAGATCAGATCGTTGATTTCCGCCTCGGTCGGCGCCCGGCGGGTGACGATCTTCAGGTCGTCCGCACCGATCATGCCGGTATCGGCGCTCTGCAGCAGCAAACCGGAACCGACCCGCTTGGAATGGACGCCCGGATGCGCATGCAGCAGGTCGCCGTTGGCCGGCAGCGGAATCACCAGCACGCGTACGTTGCCCTTTTTCCGGAAGGCGGCCAATGCGTCATCCGTGTAGCCCGGCGCCAGCACCACCTCGACGAACTGGCGCTCGACGATCGCGCGCGCGGTGTTGCTGTCCACCTCGCGGTTGAACGCGATGATGCCGCCGAAGGCCGAGGTGGGATCGGTCTGGTAGGCCAGGTCATACGCCCGGCCGATACCGTCCATGCTCACCGCCACGCCGCATGGGTTGGCATGCTTGACGATCACGCAGGCCGGCTTGACGAAGCTGCGCACGCACTCCCACGCGGCGTCGGCATCGGCGATGTTGTTGAAGGAGAGCTCCTTGCCCTGCAACTGGCGGAACGTGGCCAGAGTGCCGGGCGCCGGATACATGTCGCGGTAGAACGCGGCCTGCTGATGCGGATTCTCGCCGTAGCGCAAGTCCATCAACTTCACGAAGCGGCTGTTGACCTGGTCCGGGAACGCGGCATGGCCCGCGATCGTTTCCTGGTTCTCGTCGAGCTCGAGGCCGGACAGATAGTCGCTGATCGCACCATCGTAGTTCGACACATTGTTGAACGCGGCCACGGCGAGCTTGAAGCGGGTGCCGCGCGAGAGGCCGCCATGCCGTTCGATTTCGGCCAGTGCGCTTTCGTACTGGTCGGGCGAGGTCAGCACACCGACGTCGTTCCAGTTTTTCGCCGCCGAGCGCAGCATCGCCGGGCCACCGATGTCGATGTTCTCGATGGCGTCTTCCAGCGTGCAGTCGGGCCTGGCCACGGTGGCTTCGAACGGGTACAGATTCAGCACCAGCAGGTCGATCGGCGCGATGCCGAGTTCGGCCATCACGGCGTCGTCGGTGCCGCGCCGGCCGAGCAGGCCGCCATGTACTTTCGGGTGCAGGGTCTTGACGCGGCCATCCATGATTTCGGGAAAACCGGTGACGTCGCTGACGTCGGTCACCGCGATGCCGGCTTCGCGCAGCGCCTTCGCGCTGCCGCCGGTGGAAAGCAGTTCAACGCCCTTGGCGGCCAGGCGCCGGCCCAGTTCGATCAGGCCGGTCTTGTCCGAGACGCTGAGCAGGGCGCGACGGACCGGGACGAGCTGGGGCGTGGACATGAGCGGTTTCCATGAGGGGAAAGCCGCTGATTATAGCCGTCCGGATGAGCTGGCGTTTTTGGCGGGCTCAGAGCAGGCCGTGCGCGGCCAGCTTCTTGCGCAATGTGGCGCGGTTGATGCCGAGCGCGCTGGCGGCGCGGCTCTGGTTGCCGTCGTGGAAAGCCAGTACCTCGCGCAACAGCGGCAATTCGACTTCGCGCAATACCAGCGCATGCAGGCCTTCGGCACATTCGGTGTCACCGATGTCGGCCAGATAGCGACGCACGGTGCGGCTGACGCATTCGCTCAATGCACTCTGCGAATGCCCCGCCTGTGAACTGGTGCTCTGCGACGAGGTCAGTTTTGCGGCCTCGGCAGCAGGCAGTCTTACGGCGTTCACGGGCATCTTCCTCACGTACGGGGCAACGGCTGCTTGGGCCGGTGCGCATGGTTATGGCTGGTGCTGCGGATGGCGATGCATGTCGAGCGAAGTCGGCACGCCGGGCAGAAGGTCGAGTCTACCCGTGCAGGCCGACAATTTTAAGTGCTACTCGAAACCGAACTCGAACGCGACCGCCTTGTCGCCGGGATCTTTCACTTCCAGCAACAGGACGGCGCTGGAGCCTGGCGCCAGCCCGCGTTGCAGGATCGTATCGTCGTCGAGGTATTCGCGAGGCTGCAGCCGGCGCATCGCCACCCTTTGCCCTTGCGCATTGGACAGGGTAATGGTCAGCACCGGATACGGCTGCGTGAATGCGGCGTCATTGCGAATGCTGGCGCTGATCATCAGTGCGCCGGGTACGCTGGGATGTGCCTGCACGTTGCTGGCGAGCAAGCGCAACTGCCGCGGCGCGGAGACCAGCGGCAGCTCGCAGCGAAGGACATTGCAGGTATGGCGCAACAAGCCCCCGACGGTCGGGTCGCGAATGAGCAGGTCGCGCTGGGCCCATGCCAGCTGGATCACCAGCAAGATCGCCAGCACGGCGCATACGATGACCCAGGGCCAGCGCCGCGACGCACCGGGTTGCCGCTGGCGCCGACGCCCATGCGATCGTTGCGGCTTGCGCGCACGCGGCTCGCGGGCGAAACGCGGTGCGAATACCAGCTGCGAAAAGTCCGTCGTCCCCGCTGCCGTCGCCTCGGCCGCCGAGGTTCCTTCTGCGATGACGGCAGGAGGATCCGGGCGCGGCCGGTAGACGACCAGGTCGAGGCTCGGCGGCTCGAACGCGGGTTCGTTCAGCGGCAGCTCGACGAAAGGTTCGGGCGGCAGCTGTTCGGCCAGCGTGGCAAGACTGTCGAAGCTTGCGCCACAGTGTCCGCACCCGACGTGGCCGTGCGCCTTCGCGAGCGTCTGCGCGCCCAGCGAAAACACGGACAGGCATTCGGGGCATTGTGTATACATGCAGGCCGCTTTGGATCGGTGAGTGGCGAGTCTAGCAGCCGGCAAGCGGGACCCTGCAGTGCTGGCGGTTCGGGGCCGCGGGGGAAAGCGCGTCCGCCAGGTGGACCATTCACGCCGGCAGCACGTCGGCCTCACGAACGGGAAAATCAGCCGCGGCGGCGGCCGCTGATCCGCACCCAGTCCTCGCGGGTGTCCACGCGCAGTTCGTCGAACCACTCGGTATAGCGCTGCAGCAATTCATCCTGCTGACCGGCGAGGATGCCGGAGATCGCAAACGGTGCGCCGGGTTTCGCGGCGGCGGCGAACGTGGGTGCGAGCTCGCCGAGCGGGCCGGCGAGAATGTTGGCGATGAAGACGTCGGCTTCCTCGGCGACGACATTCTCGGGCAGGAACAGCGCGAGTCGGTCGGCCACGTCGTTGCGCTCGGCGTTGTCGTCCGACGCGATGAGTGCCTGCGGATCGTTGTCGACGCCGATGGCACGGACCGCGCCGAGCTTCAGCGCGGCGATTGCCAGGATGCCGGAGCCGCAGCCGTAATCGGTGATCGTCTTGCCGGCAAGGTCGAGCCCGTCCAGCCATTCCAGGCACAGCGCGGTGGTGGGATGGGTGCCGCTGCCGAAGGCGAGGCCGGGATCGAGGCGCACCACGACCATGTCTTCGTCCACGGGAGGCTCGATGTTCCACGGGTAGATCCACAGCCGCCTGCCGAAGGGCATCGGCTTGTACTGATCCATCCAGACGCGCTCCCAGTCCTGGTCGGCGACGTCGTTGAAACGCAGTTGATCAGGTTCCAGCCACGGCAGCAGCTCGCCCAGCGCAGCACTCAGGCCGCGGCGGTCGGCATGTCCGTCGAACAGCGCATTCAGCGTGATCGTCGGCCACAGCGGCAGCTCGCCCACGCCCGGTTCGAAGATCGCCTGCTCGTCCGGCGTCTGTGCATCGGCGTCCTGCAGCGTGATCGACAGTGCGCCGAGATCGTCCAGCGCTTCTTCCGCGCCGGGTTGCTGTTCGATGCGGACGATCAGGGAGAGTTCGAGGAAGGGCATGGGCGTAATCGATAGCTGCGGGGTCAGGTACCGGCGGCGGCTTTTTCTTTCTGCTCGGCCATCCGCTTTTCCAGATAGTGGATGTTCTGCCCGCCGTGCTGGAAGCCGACGTCGGCCATGATCTTCTGCTGCAGCGGGATGTTGCACTTGACGCCTTCGATCACCGTTTCGGCCAGCGCCAGATGCATGCGCGCGATCGCGGTGGCGCGGTCGGGGCCGTGCACGATCAGCTTGCCGATCATCGAGTCGTAGTTCGGCGGAATCTTGTAGCCGTCGTAGAGATGCGTGTCCACGCGCACGCCGGGGCCGCCCGGTGCCTCGAAGCGCTTCACCGTGCCGGGGCTCGGCATGAAGGTGTCCGGATCCTCGGCGTTGATGCGGCACTCGATTGCGTGACCGCGGATCACGATGTCTTCCTGCCGGATCGACAGCTTCTCGCCCCCGGCGATCAGCAACTGCTCGCGGACCAGGTCGACGCCGGTGATCAGCTCGGTCACCGGATGCTCGACCTGGATGCGGGTGTTCATTTCGATGAAGTAGAAGCGGCCGTTCTCGAACAGGAACTCGAACGTGCCGGCCCCGCGGTAGCCGATGCGGATGCAGGCGTCGACGCAGACCTTGCCGATCTCGGCGCGCAGCTCCGGCGTGATGCCCGGCGCGGGGGCTTCTTCGACCACTTTCTGGTGGCGGCGCTGCATCGAGCAGTCGCGTTCGCCCAGGTGGATCGCGTTGCCTTGGCCGTCGGCCAGTACCTGGATTTCCACATGGCGCGGGTTCTCCAGGAACTTCTCCATGTAGACCACGTCGTTGCCGAAAGCCGCCTTGGCCTCCTGTTTGGTCATCACGATGGAATTGCCCAGGTGGGCCTCGGTGCGCACCACGCGCATGCCGCGGCCACCGCCACCGCCGGCGGCCTTGATGATCACCGGATAGCCGATCTCGCGCGCGATCTTGATGTTGGTATCGACGTCCTCGCCGAGCGGACCGCCGGAACCGGGCACGCACGGCACGCCGGCGGCCTTCATCGCGCGGATCGCCTCGACCTTGTCGCCCATCAGGCGGATCACCTCGGCGGTCGGGCCGATGAAGATGAAACCGGACTGTTCCACCTGCTCGGCGAAGTCGGCGCGCTCGGACAGGAAGCCGTAGCCCGGATGGATCGCCTGGGCGTCGGTGATTTCCGCCGCCGCGATGATCCGCGGAATATTGAGGTAGCTGTCGACCGACGGTCCAGGACCGATGCAGATCGACTCGTCGGCGAGGCCGACGTGCTTGAGGTTGCGGTCCACGGTGGAGTGCACCGCCACGGTCTTGATGCCCAGACTGTGGCAGGCGCGCAGCACACGCAACGCGATTTCGCCGCGATTGGCGATGACGACTTTTTCTAGCATAAGTGCTCCAAAGAGCGGGAATGGGGAACGGGGAACGAGGAACGGAAAAACCAAGAGCGGCAACACCGCGCCTTTGATCTACCCGTTCCCCGTTCCCTGTTCCGATCCCCGCTCGATCATCAGGCAATCACGAACATGGGTTCGTCGAATTCCACTGGCTGGCCGTTCTCGACCAGGATGGCCTGCACGGTGCCGGCCACATCGGCTTCGATCTGGTTGAACATCTTCATCGCCTCGATGATGCCCAGCGTTTCGCCGGCCTTGACCTGCTGGCCGACCTTGGCGAAGGCCGGCGTGCCCGGCGTGGCCGAGGCATAGAAGGTGCCGACCATCGGCGCCTTCACCACATGGCCGGCGGGCAATGCGCTGGCGGCCGGCACTTCCACGGCGGCGGCCACTGGCGCGGCAGCGATCGGCGCGGGGGCGGCGGCCACGGCAACAGGTGCGGCGGCGACGGGCGCGGCGTTCTTCGGCACGCGCGACAGGCGGACGACTTCCTCGCCCTCCTTGATTTCGAGTTCGGCGAGGTTGGACTCCTCGAGCAAGTCGATCAGTTTCTTGATTTTGCGCAAATCCATCGGATCAGCCTTTGTCAGTCATGCCACCGTGGTGGCTGGAAATGGGGGATGGGCAGGCCTTGCGGCCGGGTCACGCGGTGTCGGGTACTGGCGCCTGTTGCAGTCGCTGGAGCGCCGCATCCAGCGCCAGCCGGTAGCTGTCGCCGCCAAAGCCGCAGATCACGCCAACCGCGAGGTCCGACAGGTACGAGTGGTGGCGAAACGATTCGCGCGCGAACACATTGGATAAATGCACCTCGATGAACGGGATCGCCACCGAAGCGAAAGCGTCGCGCAGCGCGATGCTGGTGTGGGTGTAGGCGCCGGCATTGCACAGGATCATCGCCGTGCGGTCATCGCGGCCCTGATGGATGCGCCCGATCAGCTCATGCTCGGCATTGGACTGGAACCAGACCAGCTCATGCCCGGCTGCCTGCGCGCGCTCGGCAAGCCCTTGATTGATGTCGGTCAGGGTTTCGCGGCCGTAGACCTGTGGCTCGCGCGCACCCAGCAGATTGAGGTTGGGTCCGTGCAGGACCAGGATCTTTGCCACCAAATCGTCCTGCGGCGTCCGGCAACTCCGGAACCGGCGCAGTGTGCGCGCAGTGGGGGATGTTGTCCAGTTCACTGCAGATCGGCGATGTTTGCCGGAGAAGCCCTGTGTTCCGTGCGGAAGCGTATGTCTACCGGCCTTCAGCGCCCGCCTTGCGTCGGTCTCAGCCACTGGTCGAGTCGAGCACCGTCCAGGGGACCCTCGTGGGTTGCCAAAATGCGTCCATCGGAGTCGATCAGGACGCTATATGGCAGCACCTGGTCGACATCGCCGAGTTGTGATGATGTGCCGGGTGTCGACATCTTGCCGATCAGAATGGGATAACTGACCGGATGTGCTGCCAAAAAGGCCTGAACGTGCGCTGGGTCGTCCATGGCAATACCGATCACGATCGGCGCATTTTCGCTGAACTTGTGCGGGATCCGATCGAGCGCCGGCATCTCTTCAACGCACGGCGCGCACCAGCTGGCCCAGAAATTCAGTACCAGGCGGCGCCCTCGGTAATCGCTCAAGCGGTGCAGCTTGCCGTCGAGATCGGGCAGGCTGATAGCGGGCGCGCGCTGGCCGACCACACTCGTCCGCGCATGGTTGGAGGCAGCCGGCGGATCTTGGCGTTCGGCATAGCCGCCGATCGCGGCCGCCAGCACCGCCAACCCGAGGATCAGCCAATTGCTTCGACTCAACATCACTGTGCCGCTTCTGTCAGCGCTTGCTCGACCAGCGAGGAGGTGAGCACCGTCGAGAGTTGCCTGCCGGGGCCACCGTGCTTCGGAAACACGACATACAGCGGCACGCCGGGCGAGTGGTATTGCTGCAGAAACGCGCTGATGGTCGGGTTGACGTCGGTCCAGTCGCCTTTCATGTAGACCGCGCCGGTGCGTTGGAGCAGGTCGCGGAAAGTCGGTGTGTCGAGCACGGTGTGTTCGTTTGCCTTGCAGGTGACGCACCAGTCGGCGGTGATGTCGACGAAAACCGGCGTGCCCGCCGCGCGCAGTTCGGCCAGTTTTTCCGGGTTGTAGGCGACCACACCCTGCTCGGCGATGAGGGCCTTCGAAGGCGACGGCACGTGGGCCAGCAGGTACATCGGCGCCATCGTGGCGATCGCCAGCACCGCCACCGCCATCTTGCTGGCTGCACCGCGCGAGCGACTGCGCTCGAACCACCACAGCGTCATCGCCAGCAACACCATCGCCACCAGTACCAGGCCGACCGCATCGGCGCCGCGCTGGTTCGCCAGCACCCATACCAGCCACGCGGCGGTGAGGTACATCGGGAACGCCAGCACCTGCTTCAGCGTTTCCATCCAGCGGCCGGGTTTTGGCAGCAGGCGGGCCAGCGCCGGCACGAAGCCGACCAGCAGGAATGGCAGCGCCAACCCGATGCCCAGCGCCAGGAACACCAGCAGGGCGGACAGCATCGGCGCGGCAAATGCGTAAGCCAGTGCGCTGCCCATGAACGGCGCGGTGCAGGGACTGGCTACCACCACCGCCAGCACGCCGGTAAAAAAGTCGCCCGCCGGGCCGGAGCGCGCAGCGAGGCCGGCGCCGGTATTGCCCAGCGAGGCGCCGAACTGCACCACGCCGGACATCGACAGGCCGACCGCCAGCATCACGCAGGCCAGCACACCGACCAGTAGCGGCTGCTGCAGTTGCGAACCCCAGCCCAGCGCATGGCCAGCGCTGCGCAGGGCCAGGATGCCCAGCCCCAGCGCGGCGAAACTGCACAGCACGCCGGCGGTATAGAACAAGGCGTGACGACGTGCGGTGGCGCGGTTCTCGCCACTTTCCAGCACGCTGACCGCCTTGATCGACAGCACCGGCAGCACGCAGGGCATCAGGTTCAGCACCAGTCCGCCACCCAGCGCCAGCAGTAGCGCGGCGAGCAGGCTGACCTGCAACGGCGCCGGGCCGGTACCGGCCGGCGGCAGTTCCGGCGCGGTTGCGGTGGTCTGGCCGGTGGCGGTGGCGCCACTGCCGATATCAAGGGTCACACGGCGGGTCATCAGCGGATAGCACAGTCCACCGTCCTGGCAGCCCTGGAAACCGGCCTCCACCGTCAGCTGCTTGCGGCCGCCGAGGTCGCCTTCGACGACTACCGGCAACTCGACCTGATCGAAGTACACGGTGACGTCGCCGTAATGCTCGTCGTGGTGGGCGGTGCCCGCCGGCCAGGCCGGCTTCAGGCCGAGGCCGGGGGCGTCCTTGAGTTTCAGCGTGGTCTGGTCGCGATACAGGTAATAGCCCGGCGGCATCGTCCAGCGCAGCAGCAACTGGTGCGGGCTCTGGGCCAGCGCTTCGAAGCGGAATGCCTGCTCTTCCGGCAGCGGCGCGCCGGCCACGCCTGCGGCGGCAGGCTTGTTGCTGCCGAGCTGGCTGAGTGCGGCGCCGAGCGAGCCGGCGTCCGGAGTGGCTGCGCCGGCGGCGCCGGCCGGCAGTGGCAGATCGAGCTGTTCGGTATGAGGCGGATAGCAGATCTTCGGATCGACCTCGTGGCAGCCCTGATATTGCACGCTCAACTTCAGCCCGGCGGTGCCGGCCGCCGCGGTGTACGGGATGCTGGCGTCGATGCCGTGGTGGTAGGTCTCGACGTCGCCGAGGTATTCGTCGTGGTGTTTCTCGCCGTCGGGCAATTGCGCCTCGCCCAGCGTGACGCCATCGCCGCCCTTGAACTTCATGCGGCCGCGGTAGAGGTAGTAGTCCGGTGCGATCGTCCAGTGCAGTTTCAGCACGCCGGGCGTGGCGGCATCCGCGCTCAGTTTGTATGCCTCGGTGACCGGCAACAGGTCGTCCGTGCCCTGCGCGAACGCGGGCAACATGCCAGACAGCAGGCTCAGCCCGATCAGCAGGCGGACGGCCATCCGGCCGGCAAGCAACGATCGCATCATGACTCCGGGAACAGTGCGGCCCGCGCGCCGCGCGGGTGGACAACCATTATGGCCCAGTCGCCGCGATTCACCCTGCGGCGTTGGCACGCACCCAGTCCAGATAGGCGTCGTGACCGTGCGCCACCGGCACCGCGATCAGTTCCGGCAGTTCGTGGGGGTGCAATTGCAGCAGGCGTGCTTTCAGCGCGTCGAAACGACTGGCAGTGGTCTTGATCAGCAGCAACTCCTCGCTGTCGCGGGTCACCTCGCCTTGCCAGCGATAGGTGGAGCGGACACCGGGCAGGTGGTTGACGCAGGCGGCCAGCCTTTCGCCGACCAGCGCGTCGGCAATCGTCTGTGCACTGGCGGCGTCGGGACAACAGCAATAGCAAAGCAAAACAGGCTCGGACATGCCGGCCAGCCTAGCGCGAAGCGGGTTTCCCGTGGCATCTGTGGGCGTGACTTCAGTTGCGAGATTTCGTGGATGAGGCAGGTCAGAAGCGTCGCTGTTGCCGGCGCCCCCTCAGATGCGGCGCAGTTGTCTCTGCGCCAGCCCTTGAAACCGGCCCTCGTCCACCCAATTAGCTCTTCGTTCCCGATTCAAAGAGCTTGCAGCGGGACGCTGTACCCGTAAAATTGGCACTCACTTACCTTGAGTGCTAACAAGCCTGTCGATCGGGCCTTGAAAGCCTTGTCCCACCTCAACAAGCCAGTTGGAGAGTCATCCATGAGCACACTGCGTCCGTTGCACGACCGCGTCATCGTCAAGCGCCTCGAAGAAGAGCGCGTCTCCGCCGGTGGCATCGTCATCCCCGACAGCGCCACCGAGAAGCCGACCCGCGGCAAGGTCGTCGCTGCCGGTACCGGCCTGATCATGGCCGACGGCAAGGTGCGTCCGATGTCGCTGAAGGAAGGCGACACCGTGCTGTTCGGCAAGTATGCCGGCCAGGAAATCAAGATCGACGGCGAGGATCTGGTGTTCCTGAAGGAAGACGACATCGTGGCGGTGATCGAGGGTTGATCCACGGTTGATTGGCCGAGCGCGAAACAAACGCGCACGCCAGTCGCCTTCGGCTCCCTCCCGCACCACGTCCGCAAGATTGCCCCTACCTAATTTCAAAATTTTTCAAGGAAAAATTTTATGTCCGCTAAAGAAGTACGTTTCGGCGAAGACGCCCGCGCCCGCATGCTGAAAGGCGTGAACACCCTGGCCAACGCGGTCAAGGTCACCCTCGGCCCGAAGGGCCGCAACGTCGTGCTCGAGAAGAGCTTCGGTGCGCCCACGATCACCAAGGACGGCGTGTCCGTCGCCAAGGAGATCGAGCTGGCCGACAAGTACGAGAACCTCGGCGCGCAGATCGTCAAGGAAGCCGCCTCCAAGACCTCCGACGTCGCCGGTGATGGCACCACCACCGCTACCGTGCTGGCGCAGGCGTTCATCCAGGAAGGCCTCAAGGCCGTGGCCGCCGGCATCAACCCGATGGACCTGAAGCGCGGCATCGACAAGGCGGTGACCGCCGCCGTCGGCGAGCTGAAGAAATTCTCCAACCCGACCGCGAACGACAAGGAAATCGCCCAGGTCGGCACGATCTCGGCCAATTCCGACACCAACATCGGCGACATCATCGCCACCGCGATGAAGAAGGTCGGCAAGGAAGGCGTGATCACGGTCGAGGAAGGTTCGGGCCTCGAGAACGAGCTCGACGTGGTCGAGGGCATGCAGTTCGACCGCGGCTACCTGTCGCCGTACTTCATCAACAACCAGCAGAGCCAGCAGGTCGAGCTGGACGACCCGTACATCCTGATCCACGACAAGAAGGTCTCCAACGTGCGCGAGCTGCTGCCCGTGCTGGAAGCCGTCGCCAAGGCCGGCAAGCCGCTGCTGATCGTGGCCGAGGAAGTGGAAGGCGAGGCGCTGGCCACCCTGGTGGTCAACACCATCCGCGGCATCGTCAAGGTCGCCGCCGTCAAGGCGCCGGGCTTCGGTGACCGTCGCAAGGCGATCCTGGAAGACATCGCCGTGCTGACCAACGGTCAGGTCGTGTCCGAGGAAGTGGGCCTGTCGCTGGAGAAGACCACGATCAACGATCTGGGTCGCGCCAAGCGCATCGTCATCACCAAGGAAAACACCACCATCATCGATGGTGCCGGTGAAGCGGAGAAGATCCAGTCGCGTATCGGCCAGATCAAGGCGCAGATCGAAGAGACCTCTTCGGACTACGACCGCGAGAAGCTGCAGGAGCGCGTGGCCAAGCTGGCCGGCGGTGTGGCGGTGATCAAGGTCGGTGCCGGCACCGAGATCGAGATGAAGGAAAAGAAGGCCCGCGTCGAAGACGCCCTGCACGCCACGCGCGCAGCCGTCGAAGAAGGCGTGGTCCCGGGCGGCGGCGTTGCGCTGATCCGCGCGCTGAAGGCCGTCGAAGGCCTGAAGGGAGACAACACCGACCAGGACCTGGGCATCGCGATCACCCGCCGCGCGCTGGAAGCGCCGCTGCGTGCGATCGTCGCCAATGCCGGCGAAGAGCCCTCCGTGATCCTCAACAAGGTCAAGGAAGGCACCGGCAACTTCGGCTACAACGCTGCCACCGGCGAGTTCGGTGACATGGTCGCGATGGGCATCCTGGATCCGACCAAGGTGACCCGTTCGGCCCTGCAGCACGCCGCGTCGGTTGCCGGTCTGGCGATCACCACCGAAGCGATCGTTGCCGAGCTGCCGAAGAAGGACGAAGGCCACAGCCATGGCGGCGGTGGCATGGGCGGCGGCATGGGTGGCATGGGCGGCATGGACTTCTAAATGGCTGATCCTTGCAGTCGCCGTTGATTGCGAGAATCAAGAAGGCGCCATCCATGGCCGCACTGCTCATCAAGAGCTCGTGCAAAAAGAAAACCCCGCCTCGGCGGGGTTTTCTTTTTGCGGTCGGTCGGTGTCGCGCAGCCGGCAATCGCCATCGAAAGGCCGGTGTTGCGCGGCGGCCAATTCAGTGCGCCGGCGCGGCGGCGGCAGTGCTCGATGCCTGCAACGGCGGTTGATCGTCATGCGCCGCGGCAGCTGCCAACGGTGCTGGCCACAGCTTGTCCAGCTTGCCGCCCATGCGCAACTGGTCGACGCCGGCCATCGCCTGGTCGAGTTTTTGCTGGTCGCTGCCTTCGGCCGGCGGCGGTGCGCCGGGGGCTTCGGTGAGTGCGGCCAGTTGCGGGCCGACCAGTTCGGTCAGCGCGAAGTACGGGTCGTCGCGGATGCCGACGTGTGCCAGCAGCTTGCCGGGCAGCAGCCATGAGGCGGTGTCGACCTGGGTGCGTTTTCCGGGGTGCTTTGGATCGACCAGCAGCCACACGCCGGCCTGGCTCAGCATGTCGCCGCCATCGACGAAGCCGGTGATGTGGTAGCTGTTGCTCAATGCGGGCAGGTGGTCGCCATAGAACAGCACCACACTCGGGCGCTGGCGCCGGGCCAGCAGTTTCACCAGCCGGCCGAGTTCGGCATCGGCGTGCTTGAGGTGGTAGAGGTAGGTTTGCAGTTCCAGCTTGTCGCGGCCGGCGATGCCGTCCGGCACCGGGATCGCATCGCGCTCCGCGGCATGCGCCGGTTCGACGTCGTACGGGCCGTGTGCCTCGATGCTGATGGCGAAGATGAATTGCGGCGGCCCGCTGTCCTTGAGCTGGGTCATGATTTCGTCGGTCATCGCGCTGTCGGCCATGTACTTGCCGTCGTTCGGCGCGCCCGGCGGGAACGACGACTGCGAGACGAAGCGGTCGAAGCCGATCGCCTTGAACGCGGTGGTGCGGTTCCAGAAAGCCGGGTCGTTGCCGTGCAGCGCCAGCGTGCTGTAACCGTGCCGGTTGAGCGTGCGCACCAGCCCCGGCAGCGCCTTGTGGCTCATCTGCAGATAGGGAAACTGCAGGTTGTCGAAGTAGCGCAGCGACAACCCGGTGAGTACCTCGAACTCGGTGCGGATGGTGCCGCCGCCGAAGGTGGGTACGTGCAATTTGCCGCTGGTGCCGTGCGCGGCGAGTCGGCGCAGGTTGGGCGTGAAGTGGCTGTGCTCGTAGCCGCGCATGATGGCGGGGTCGAAAAGCGACTCGCTCTGCACCACCACGATGTCCGGCAATTCGTCGCTGGCCATCGGTGCCTGCAGCGTCTGCAGCAGGGCGGGCGCGGACTGCTCGATCAATTGCGTGGCGGCTTTGCCGTCGGGCTTGTGCTCCCCTTTTCCGTACTGCAGGTGAAACAGCATCAGCGAGCTGATCAGGCCGGAATGAATCGTGGTGGAAGTGGCCGACCACGGTTCCAGCCAGAGCACCCTGGAGTTGTAGATGCGGCCCCACGCCGGCAGCCCGGCCAGCATGCTGAGCAGGGCCGCGGCCAGCACGCCGCCGGCCAGCAGTCGCCGGCCACCGGTGCGACGGGGGAACAGCGGTGGTTCCACCCGCCAGGCAAGCGCCACCAGTGCGAACGCGGCCAGCAGGCCGAGGTACGGCCATGGACTGTGCGGCAGGTAGCCCGACAGCAGATGCATGCCGCCGTTCTGCAACTGGCCGACGATGCGGAAATCATCCGGCAGCAGGGGTGTGCCCAGATTGGCTACCTTCAGTTCGTCGGCGCCGTAGATCAGCCCCTGCAGCAGGAATGCCAGTCCGAACGACAACAGCAGGCGCCGACTCAGTGCCAGCAGGACACCGGCCAGCAACAGACCCGGCCAGGCGTTTGCCAACGGAAACCGTGGCTGATCGAAGATCCGCGTCGGTGTCACGCCGACGCCGCCATCCAGCAGGCCGGTCAGCAATACGAACGCCAGCGCCAGCAACAGCACCAGCGCGATGCGTGAAACCGGGCCACGCCAACGGCCGGGCGGATTTGCGAGATTCAGGGGCATACCGATCCTGCGGTTGCTGTCATGGTGTGGACACTCGAATGTAATGGCGCATGGATGAACCGCGCGTAGGCGCTGAGCGGCGAGTTTCGGGCTTGCGCACTGGTTGTTCAACGTCCCGCTGCGTCGACGGTGCACCGGCGATGGCGGCAACGGATGCCAGCGGCTCGGCAGCTTGCCCGCACTGCGGCACAATGGATCGATGCCTCTCCCCGAATCCTCCGAATTGCGTGCGCTGATCGATGATCGCTACGGCGACCTGGTCGCCCGTTGCCGCGCCGCCGGCGTGCCGCTGCACGACGACGCCGGCGTCGCCGAGCGGATCCGCCGCACCCTGCTGGCCAGCGATTTCGCGTTCGACGTGTGGTGCCGCCAGCCGCAACTGCTGGCCCCGGCCGGACTGGAGCGGTTGCGCTCCGGCAGCGACGCCGGCAGCCGCATCGACGCGCTGAAGCTGCCCGACGACGAAGCCGCCAGCATGGTTGCCTTGCGTCGCTTTAGGCACGCCGAGGCGTTGCGGCTGGTTTTTCGCGACGTCAATGGTCTGGATGAACTGCCCGAGACGCTGTCCGCCACCAGCGTGCTGTACGAAGGCCTGCTCGATGTGGCGCTGGCGTGGTCCGAACGTGCGCTGACTGCGCGCTATGGCCGCAGCCGCTCCGCCGACGGTGCGTTGCAGCGGCTGCTCGTGATCGGCTTCGGCAAGCTCGGCGGCAGCGAGCTGAATTTTTCCTCCGACATCGATCTGGTGCTGGCGTATCCGCATGCCGGGCAAACCGATGGCGCGCGGCCACTCGACAACAGCGAGTATTTCATCCGGCTCGGCCGCCAGCTCGTGCGGCTGCTCAACGAGCCGACCATGGACGGCATCTGCGCACGGGTCGACCTGCGCCTGCGTCCTTTCGGCAACGCCGGCCGCCTCGCACTGTCGTTCGCGGCGATGGAGCAGTACTACCAGAGCGAAGGCCGCGACTGGGAGCGTTACGCCTGGATCAAGGCGCGCCCGGTGGCCGGCGATCGCGCCGCCGGCAAACAGCTGCAGGAATTGCTGCGCCCGTTCGTCTACCGCAAATACCTCGACTACACCGCGTTCGCGGGCTTGCGCGAGATGAAGGCGCTGATCGACGCGGAAGTGGCGCGCAAGGACCTGGCCGACAACCTCAAGCTCGGCCCCGGCGGCATCCGCGAGATCGAGTTCATCGTGCAGCTGACCCAGTTGATCCGCGGCGGCCGCGAACCGAGCCTGCGCGTGCGTGGCCTGCTGCCGGCGCTGACCGCATGCGAGGCGCGCGGCCACATTTCCGCGGCGCGTGCGCGCATGTTGCGCGAGGCGTACGTGTTGTTGCGCCGGGTCGAAAACCGCGTGCAGATGCTGCGCGATGCACAGACCCACGACATCCCCGACGATGCACTCAGCCGCGAACGCCTCGCGCTGAGCCTGGACTATCCCGACTGGGATGCGCTGAACGCCGCGCTGGCGAAACACCGCACCATCGTCAGCGATGAATTCGCTGCGGTGCTGATGCCGCAAGGTGGCCGCGCCGCCAGCGTGCCGGCCGCCGACATGGTGTTGTGGCAGCGTGCCTGCGACGAATCGCTGGATGCGGCCACGCTGGAAGCCTCCGGTTTCGTGCCCGGCGTCGATCTGGCCGACACGCTGTTGAAATTGCCGCAGGCCGCGGCGGTGCGTGCGATGTCGGCTCGCTCACGCGAGCGGCTCGATCATCTGATGCCGCAATTGCTGGACGCGGCGCGTTCCACTGCCGCGCCGGTGGCCAGTCTGCTGCGATTGTGCCGGCTGATGCAGGCAGTGGCGCGGCGTTCGTCCTACCTGGCCTTGCTGGAAGAGCAGCCGGCGGCGCGGCGTCGGCTGGTGCGGCTGTTCGCCGACAGCGCGTTCCTGGCCGAACGCGTCATCGCCCAGCCGCTGCTGCTGGACGATGTGCTCGACCCGCGCATCGACCAATTGCCGTTCAAGCGTTCCGACATCGCCGCGGAAATCGCCCGCGTGCTGGGCACGCTGGATGAGCGCGAGGCCGAAGCCGAGCTTGAACGCATCAACGAATTCAGGGCGTCCACCGCATTCCGGCTCGGGCTGGCTTTCAACGACGGACGCGCCGATGCGGTCGCCACCGCGCGCCGGCTCGCCGCACTGGCCGAGTCCGTAGTAGGTGCCGTGCTGGCGCTGGCCGAGCGCGAATTGATCGCGCAGCATGGCCGGCTGGCCGGCGAAGGTTCCGGCTTTTCCGTGCTCGGTTACGGCAGCCTCGGTGGCGAGGAACTCGGCTTTGCCTCGGATCTCGATCTGGTGTTCATCTACGACGGCCGCCGTGCCGCGCTGATGAGCGACGGTGCGCGTCCGCTGGAAGGCGCCCGCTGGTACCAGCGGCTGGCCCAGCGGGTGATGAACTGGCTGACCGTGCTGACCCGTGCCGGGCGCATGTACGAAGTCGACACGCGGCTGCGCCCGGACGGCTCCAAAGGCCTGCTGGTCAGCAGCCTGGATGCTTTCGTGGCGTACCAGCAAAGCCGCGCGTGGACGTGGGAGCACCAGGCGTTGCTGCGCGCCCGCCTGGTGGCCGGCGATGTGGCGCTCAACCGCCAGCTGGCGACGGTGCGCCGAGAGATCCTGACGGTGCCGCGCGAGCACGCCACGGTGCGGACCGATGTCAGCAGAATGCGCCAGCGCTGGCGGGCCGAGCGCGACCGCTCCGACGAGCGCCAGCTCGATCTCAAGCAAGGCCGCGGCGGCCTGCTCGACATCGAATTCGCGCTGCAGGGCATCGTGCTGGCGCATGCGGCAGGACGGCCGGAATTGTTGGGCGTCACATCCAACGCCGGCATGATCGAGGCGTGCCGCATCGCCGGCTTGCTCGATCCCGACCAGGCGGCCACGCTGAAGACGGCACATGCCATGCTGCTGCAGCGTGCGCTGGCCTGCACGCTCGACCTGCGCTCACGCATCGCCCCGCGCGACGCGGCACTGGAACAGTTGTGCGCCAGCGTATGCAAAGTCACCGATGAACTCGGTTTCGCCTTCGGTGCCGTGGCCGGCTGAAACGCCTGTCGCATCCGCGTGCTTGAGGGCAAATCCGGGCGTGCGCAGGTGGGGCCTTCATCGGCGCCGCTTGTCTGGCACTGTGCCGAAGGGCAAGATCGACCGAAGCCGGCCAGGAGTTCGGGGGGCCGGAAAGTCCAGCAACTTGCAGCAAGGGAAAGCATGGCACCGCGGCTGCACATCATCCTGTTCGCGATCGTGGTTTGCCTGGTCGGCACGCGGCCGGCCGCGGCCATGGACCCGCGGATGCCGTTCCACAGCTTCGTGCTCGATCACTGGAGCGTCGAGCAGGGCTTGCCGCAGATCACCGTGCTCGGCATGGCCGAGGACCGGGCCGGTTTCCTGTGGATCAACACCCAGTCCGCGGTGGCGCGCTTCGATGGCGTGCGCTTCGTCACGTTCGACAGGGCTCGCGCCGGGGTCGACACCAGCATGCTCACCGCCGTTTGGGCCGACCAGGCCGGACAGGTCTGGTTCGGTGGTGCGCGCGGCCTGTTGCGGGAGCGTGACGGGCAGTTCACCGCCTTCGGCGGCAACGGGATCAACGCCATCATCGATGCCGGCGACGGCACGCCCCTGGCGGCAACCGCGCAAGGCCTGGAGCGCGTACGGGATGGCAGGGTTGTGCCGGTTCCCGGCTATGCCGGGCCGGCCTTCAGTCTGCTGCGCGAGGGTCGGGTGTTGTGGATCGGCGGCCTCGGTCGCGTATGCCGACTCGATGCCGGGGCCGGATCGTCGGCCATGACCTGCTTCCGCCAGGATCCCGCGGACGGTCGACCGGCGCCGATCATGCATATCGCCGCCGCCGGCGGCGAGCTGTGGCTGGGTACGCAGCTCGGCCTCAAGCGGCTGGATGGCACCCGTCTCGTTGCGTCCGGCCTGGGTGCCGATCTCGATACCACGTCGATCGAAAGCCTGCTGGCCGATCACGACGGCGCATTGTGGATCGGCACCGTGCCGGCACTGTATCGACGCCTGCCCGATACGGCGCTCGAACGTGTGAACGACGGCGACATCGTGCACCATCCCTGGGTCCAGGTGCTGTTCGAGGACCATGCCGGCAGTCTGTGGCTGGGTACCCACATCGGGGGGTTGTACCGGCTCTGGAACGGCTGGGCGCGGAACATCTCCACCCGTGACGGCATGGCTGACTCGATGGTCTGGAGCGTCGCGCGCACACCGGGGGGCGACATCGTGTTCGGCACCAATTCCGACGTGGAAGAGTTCGATGGCAAGCATGTGCACCCGTTGATTCCGGGCAGCGGCCTGCCGAACCCGTCCGCTTACGAACTGTATTACGACCATCGCGGGCGCCTGTGGATCGGTACGCGGGCGGGCCTGGCGGTTTACGACCACGGCAAAAACGTCACCCCGGCCGCGCTTTCCGCACTGGACCGCTGGCAGGTCAACGACGTCCGCGAGGCAGCGGATGACGATTTCTGGATCGGGACCTCCGGCGGCCTGTACCACTGGCGTGCGGGCAAGCTTGAGCGCGCCGACCCGGGGGTTTCGGTGGCTGCCGCGACCATTCGCTCGATCCTGCCGCTGGGCGCCGATCATCTGTACCTGGGTACCGAGGACGGCGTGCGCGAATGGCACGCCGGCAGGTTGCGGCAGCCCGCCTGGGCCGAACCGCTGCGCGGCCACTTCGTCTCGCGACTTGCCATGTTGAAGCCCGGCTTGCTCGGGATCGCGACCATGGATGCCGGCATCGGCGTGATGCAGGATGGACGGCTGCGCATGATGGGCCAGAAGGATGGCCTGCCCAGTGACAACGCCTGGACACTCGACGTCGTCGACGGACGGCTTTACGTGGGCACGATCGTCGGGGCCTGGCGCATGCCGCTGGCGCAACTGCCGTTGCCGGGTTCGCCGGCGCGCCGGGTGGTGCCGCAGGTACTCGCCGGCGAGGAACGGACGACCAGTCTGCACAACATGCATTGCTGCAACGGCGGGGCCGGCGCGCGCAGCCTCGTCGACGGCAATGTCATCTGGTACGGCACCACCGATGGCGCGCTTGGGCTGGACACGCGTGTGCTGGGTGCGCCGCCGAAATCGCCATCGGCGATGATCGAGTCCCGCGGGCACGACGATCCTGCCGTTTACGACGAAACATTCGATCCGCAGCGTGACGTGCGCGATCTGGCGGTTCGTTACACCGCCCCTTATCTGGGCATCGGCGCCTTGCGTTTTCGCTATCGGCTGGAAGGCTACGACAAGAGCTGGCAGGAGGTCGGCGCGCGGCGCGTGGCGTTCTACACGCACCTGCCACCGGGCTCCTATCGGTTCCGTGTTGCCGCCGCGGTTTCCGGTGCGCCCGGTTTCGGGCCCGAGGCCGACCTGCGGATCGAGGTCAAGCCGTATTGGTATGAACGCACCGTGGTGCGCGTTGCGGCGATCGTGCTGGCGTGCCTGCTGATCATCCTGCTGGTCGGCTGGAGCATGCGCCGGCAGCGCCTTCGCAATGCCTGGCTGGAGACGCAGGTCGCGCAGCGCACCGACGAGCTCGCGCATGCGCTCGAACGCCTGCGCGTCAGCAACCTGGTGCTGACCGAGGAAAGCCACACCGACGCATTGACCGAACTGAACAATCGCCGCTACCTGCTGGCGCGGTTGCCCGAGATGCTCGCCAGCGGCGACCCGATCGGTGTGGTGCAGATGGATATCGACTATTTCAAGATGGTCAACGACGGTTACGGTCATGCGACCGGTGATGCGGTGCTGCGGGAGCTCGGCCATTTGTTCATGGCATCGCGACGCGACGGCGACATCGCCGTGCGCTGGGGCGGGGAGGAATTCCTGCTGCTGTTGCAGGATCTCGATGCTGCCCAGGTGTGCGCCATCGCCGAACGTCTGCGGCGCGATATCGAGGGGAAGGATTTCCCGGACGGTCGTGGAGGCAGGATTCAGCTGACCTGTTCGATCGGCTTCAGCATGTATCCGCTCGCTCTGGATGTGGACAGGGCGACGTTCAATGCAGCGATCGAACTGGCCGACCTCGCGCTGTATCGCGCCAAGCAGGACGGGCGCAACGCCTGCGTCGGCCTGGTCGCCACCGCGCCGTTGTCCGCCGAGATCATGCGCATTCCGTTTGCAGCGCAACTGGATGCGCTGTTGGCGTCCGGGCAGTTGCGCTGGGTGCGCGAGACGTCATGAGCTGCTCGCGCGGGCGTTGATCCGGTCGCGCAAGGCAGCGGCGATGGCAGCGGTTTCCCGCAGGGGCGGCATGCGCGTGGTCGGCGCGGTTTCGTCCATGGCATGCAGCAATCCGGCGTCGCGCAGCGCCCGGTGGAAACGCGCGAGCTTTGCCGGCAGCGGCGCGCGCACGAAGGTCTGCACGGGGCAACCGACGGCGCAGGCCTCGCTGAGCATGTTCACCGAATCGGGCGTGACGACCAATCGATCGGCCCAGCCAAGTACCCCGGGGTAAGGGTTGCGGCCATCGTCGCGACCGGCCCAGATCAGGCCGGGTACATCTTCCAGTGCCAGCCGGAACACCTCGATCAGTGCGGGAGGCGTGCGTCGCGAGGCCAGCACCAGCAGGCTGCCGCCTTCGTCGCGTTGGCGTTCCAGCAGTCGCGCAGCCAGTTGGCCGGCGTAACCGGCATCCAGCGCGATGCCCTTGCGCGGGCCGCCGAGCAGCACACCGACACGCGGCTGCGGCAATTCGGCGAAACCGGGGCAGGAGTCGCGACCATCGGCCAGCCACTCGCCGTCGACCAGATTCAGCGAGCCCAGCGGTCGCAGCACGTTGGGGCCGTCCACACGGTCATGTCGTGGCGCGATCACCGTGTCCCAATGCGCGGGATCGATGCGCGGGTTCAGGATCTGCACGGTGTGGCAATGCCCACCGGAAAGGCGGCGCAGCATTCGCGTGAACAGCGCGGCGCTGCGACCGCAGCCGATCGCCACCGCCGGCCAAGGTGACGTGAACGAGCCGCGTTGGGCAACCGGCAGCGCGAGCCTCCCGCCGAGCTCCAGTCGCGGCGCCAGCCACGACCATGGTGCGCGGGGCTCCAGCACGAGATGACGCAGCGGCATCTGCAGGTGTTCGGCCAGCGCCAGCGCCTGGCGCTGGTTGCCGGCGGCGGCGTCGGTGATCACCCAGCATTCGCCGTGCAGTTTCAACATGGCAGCTGGCGTCGCGGCATTGTTTCCCCCATGAACACAGTACGTTCCCCAAAGCCGTGATCTGTTCCCATGCGACCGCCTATACACTTGCAGACCATGCCGCCACCGTCGGCGCGCTTTCCACAGAGGATACCCATGAGCGAGCTGCTTTCCGAGGCCACCCTTGATCAGCTGTTCCGCAGCGCCCGAACGTTCAACGCCTGGTTGCCGAAGGAAGTGAGCGACGAGCAGTTGCACCGGATCTATGAACTGGCCAAGTTCGGCCCGACCAGCGCGAACTCCTCGCCGATGCGTGTGGTGTTCGTGAAGTCGAAGGAGGCGAAGGCGAAACTGGAGCCCTTCCTGTCCGACGGCAATCGCGCGAAGACGATGGAGGCACCGGTCACCGCGATCGTCGCCACCGATCACGAGTTCTACGAGCAGTTGCCGAAACTGTTTCCGCATGCCGACGCACGCAGCTGGTTCGTCGGCAACCAGCCGCTGATCGATACCACCGCATTCCGCAACGCGACGCTGCAGGGCGCCTACCTGCTGCTGGCCGCGCGCGCGGTCGGGCTCGATTGCGGGCCGATGTCCGGTTTCGACAATGCCGGCGTCGACGCGGCGTTTTTTGCGGGGACCACGATCAAGTCGAATTTCCTGATCAGCATCGGCTACGGCGATGCCGGTCGCAACCTGTTCGCGCGCAGTCCCCGCCTTGCTTTCGAAGAAGCCTGCAAGATCGCCTGACGCAAAGCGCCATTGCCCAATCCAAGGAGTCACTCCCATGCGTGCACTGAAATATCTCGCACTCGCCGGTCTGCTCGGCGCCGCCGTGTCGGTCCAGGCCGCCCCGGTCACCTACAAGCTCGACCCGCATCACACGATGGTTTTGTTCAGCTGGAACCACTTCGGCTACTCCAATCCCACCGCCGATTTCGGCCTGGACGAGGGCACGCTGGTGTTCGACGAACAGCATCCGGCCGGCTCCAGCGTCGAGGTGACCTTGCCGCTGGCCATGCTCGACACCCATGTGCCGGCGCTGGACAAGCACCTGAAAGAGCCGGATTTCTTCAACGCCGACAAGTACCCGGTGGTGACGTTCAAGAGCACCGCCGTGCAGCCGCTGGGCGGCAACAAGTTCAAGGTCACCGGCAACCTCACCGTGCACGGCGTGACCAGGGCGGTCGTGCTGGACGCCACCTTGAACAAGATCGGTCCGCATCCGATGAGCAAGGCGCAGTCGATCGGTTTCGACGCCACCGCCAGCATCAAGCGCTCGGACTTCGGCGTGGGTGCGTACGTGCCGAATGTCAGCGATGCGGTCAACATCCGCATCACCACGGAAGGCTCGGTGCCGAAAAAGCCGTGAAGTGAGCTCCATCCGTCATGAAAAAGCCGCGCCCGTGATGGCGCGGCTTTTTTGCGTCGATGGCGCGATCGGGATCAGTCCGGTTTCACGCCGGCGTCCTTGAGCGATTCCAGCTTGCCGAGATCGATGCTGGCGACGGCCTGTTTCAGCTGATCGATGCTGTCGGTGCTGCCGGTCGCCTTCACCGTGAAGCGCTTGCCGACGACCACGCTGTACTCGCCGGATTTGGACTGGTCGTCCCATGCTTCGTGGACCATGTTGCCGTCGGCGGTGTAGGTTTTCTCATAGCCGTGTTCGGTCTGCTTCTCCTCTTCCGGGGCCATCGCGGCAGCCATCGCCATGAAGCCCTTGGCGCCGCCGGTGTCGGACACTTCCAGCGAAATATGCTGGTTGTTGTCGCCGCGATAGTCGGCGCTGGCCTGCGAAATCTGCATGCCCATCGCGCTGTTGCGTTCGGCGGATATGCTGGTGCGCTTGAGATCGCCCAGGCTGTCCGGCAGAAACCCCTTGATCTGATCCGGCGCGAGTGCTTCGACCGTGCCGCTGGTGCCCGATACGGCGCCCATCATCTTGCCCATCGCGTCATGCTGCGCGGCGGCGTCGCCGGACTTTTGCGCGGCCTCCATGTCCTTGCCGGCCTGCTCGGCGCGCTGGCCCATCGCGGTGAGCTTGCCGAGCGCACTGTTGCTGTCGATGGTGACGGCATCGCCGTTGCCGTTGCTGATGTGTGCGCCACTCATCGCGGCCGTGCCGACCACGCTGCCGACGATCAGGGCGAAAATCCAGCCCAGCACGACGGCGATGACGATGCTGACCGCGGTGTAGCCGCCGGCCTTGTCTGCCGGGCACTTCATGGTGCTGGGCAGGCCGAGGTAGAACAGGTAGATGGCATAGACCAAACCCACGATCAGGATCAGGATGCCGATCCAGGGCAGGATCACGGCGATGCCGGCGATCCAGCTGGCCGTCCACGCGTAGGTGATGGTCTTGAGTGCCTGCACCATGTCCTTCTTGCCGCCGAAGGTGGGCGCAAGGGCATTGATGATCAGCGCCATCACGTAGACCAGTACCAGCGCCAGCAGGTACTGCAGGATCATGCCGACGATGCCCATGCCGATCGGGCTGCGTACGGTGACGCCGAACAGGCTGTGCCCGATCAGGCTGCCCTTGATGAAGCTGGCGATCGCCGGAAGCGCGGCAAGTATCGCGATGTAACCGGTATAAAGGCCGTTCACCGTGGCCGGCTCGGCCGCGATGGCCGGCCACTCGGTTTTCGGCGTGGTCAGGATGTTCTTGATGCGGTCGGTGATTTTCCCGAAATCCATGGTCTGCTCCCGTAACCAGTTGGTCCGGTGCCGGCACCGGAACGAGGACGATGTACCCACTTTCCCGGGGTCACGGCAATCTGGCGGCAGAAACCCGCTTGTTTTTTTCCGCCCCCTGCCGTCCCCCGACGGAAGCCTGCAGCCTGCTACCATTTGTGGTCCGCTGTCCAGTATGGAGTTCACTGATGTCGCCCCCTCTTTCCGCGGCGGTGCCGCTGGTGCCGGCAAATGCCGAAAATCGTTATGAAGTGACGCGCGCGGACCTGCCGTTGTCCTGTCCGATGCCCGGCATGGAACTGTGGAATTCGCACCCGAAGGTCTATCTGCCGATCGTCGACGACGGCGGCGAGTCAGCCTGTGCCTACTGTGGCGCGCATTACGTGTTGCGCGACTGATTCTTCGCCGGTACGCCAAGCGCTGGCGGCACTGTTTTTGCTTGCCTCCAGAGAATGAAAGCCGCCAGTCCAGAGCTCATGTCCAGCATCGCCGTCCCCGCCAAGCTGCTGACTGTGGTCCAACTGATCCCCGCGCTGCACTCCGGTGGCGCCGAGCGTTCGGCGTTGGAGATTGCCCGCGCGCTGGTCCAGGCGGGCCACCGCTCGATCGTGATATCCGCCGGGGGCCGGCTGGTGGAGCAGTTGCAGGCCGAAGGCAGCGAACACGTGGCGCTCGACCTGGGCCGCAAATCGTTGCGCACCCTGTTCCAGCTCGGCCCGTTGCGGCGGGTGTTGCGCGAGATCGGCCCCGACATCGTGCATGCCCGCTCGCGGTTGCCGGCGTGGCTCGGTTGGTGGGCGTTGAAGGGGATGACGCCGCGGCCGCATTTCGTCACCACCGTGCACGGGCTGAATTCGCCGGGCAGCTACAGTGCGATCCTGTTGCGCGGCGAGCGCGTGATCGCCGTTTCGCAGCCGCTGCGCGATTACGTGCTCAGTCACTATCGCTGGCTGGAACCGTCGCGGGTAAAGGTGATCCCGCGTGGCATCGATCCGGTGGCGTTCCCGTATGGCCACCGCCCGGACGAGGCCTGGAGCAAGGCATTTTTCGCCGAATACCCGATGCTGGCCGGCGCGCCGCTGCTGACCCTGCCTGCACGCGGCACGCGACTGAAAGGTCACCATGACGCGATCGAGTTGCTGGCCGACCTCAAGCGCCGCGGCATCGAGGCGCGCCTGCTGCTGCTGGGCGTGATCGAAGCCGGCCGCGAGGCTTACTTGACCGAGCTGCGCGAACTGGCGCGCGCACGCGGGGTGACCTCGCAGGTCGCGATGTCGCCGCCACGCGACGACATTCGTGACGTCTACGCGATATCGGCGCTGGTGCTGCAGCTGTCGAACCAGCCCGAGTCGTTCGGTCGAACCGTGATCGAGGCGTTGTCGCTGTGCCGGCCGGTGCTCGGCTATGCGCACGGCGGAGTGGGGGAGCTGCTGGCCGAGCTGTATCCGGCGGGGCGCGTGCCGCCCGGGGATCGCGAGCGGCTGGTCGAGCGTGCCGCCGAGTTGCTGCGCGTGGCGCCGCCGATTCCGCCGCTGCAGAGTTACCGCCTGGTCGACATGCAGCATGCCACCCTGGCGCTGTACGAAGAAGTCACGGCAGGCTGAAACGCCACGGCGTTCGCGCTCGCCTACAATGCGGGATCGTCTTCAGACCGGCCCGTGCATGAATTCCTTCGGCACCTCACTCAAGGCTGCACTGCGCTCGCCGTTGCTGCCGTTCTGGCTGGTGATCGCGTTGCTGCCGCTGGGCCGCAGCTCCGAACTGGGTACCTTGTTGTGCCTGCTCGGCGTCGCCCTGCTGTTTGCGCGCGAGCCACAGGCGTTGAGGCAGCATCCCGGTGCACGTTTGCTGCTCTGGCTGCTGGCGGCCTATGTCGGTGCGGCGTTGCTGTCGGCGTTCGACGCCATCATGCCGGGCAAGAGCTGGAGCACCGTCGTGGGCTTGCTGCGCTACGCGCCATTGGGGCTGTATGCATGCTTCGCGATCCGTCGTGACAGCAAGTTGCAGGCACTCTATGTGGCCGTTGCCGTGGTGGTGGCCGTGTGGAGCGTCGATGCCTGGCTGCAGGCGCTGACCGGCTGGAGCCTGGGCGGTCACGCCGAGGCCGAACGGGTTTCGGGCATCTTCGGCGCGGACAATCTCAAGCTGGGCCCGACCCTCGCGGTGCTGTCGCCGTTTGCATTGTGGGTCGCCCGTCGGCGCTGGGGCCTGGCCGGATTGCTGCTGGCTTTCGTGCTGATGCTGGGGCCGGTGTTGCTGGCCGGCTCGCGCGCGGCGTGGCTGTGCTACGCGCTGGTGGCGCTCGGATTCGCCTGGCACGAGGCAAGGTCGCCGATGCGTTTTGCCGGATTCTGCGTGCTCGCCGCGGTGCTTCTGGCACTCGCCGGCAGCCTGGCGTGGACGACCTCCGAACGCTTCCATGCACGGATGGAGCGCAGCATGCTGGTGGTTCAGGGAACCGACCAAGCCATCGACACCGCACTCAGCGGCCGGCTCGACATCTGGCATGCCAGCGTCGGGATGATAGAGGCGCATCCGTTCAATGGCGTCGGCGTACGCGGGTTCCGTTATGCCTACCCGCACTACGCACCGGCGAACGATCATTTCGTGGTTTCCGCCGAAGCCTGCGGCGTGGACGAAGGTGCCTGCCATGCGCATCAGCTGGTGCTGGAAATCCTCACCGAGACCGGTGCGATCGGACTGCTGCTGTGGCTGGCGGCTGCCGTGCTGGCGTGGCGCGCGTGGCGCGGGGTTGGCGCGGCGGCGCGTACGCGGGCGTTCCCGGTCACGCTGGCGCTGGGCGTGATGCTGTTTCCGCTGAACACCCATTTGGCCTTCTATTCGGCCTGGTGGGGTTTGCTGTTCGCCTGGCTGCTTGGCTTGTGGTGCGCCAGTCTGTTTGTCGACGCCACCCCTGTCGGCGCAGCAGAAACCGGCGCCCCTGCCGGACTCTTCAAAGAAGCGCTTCCTCGGGAGAGTCACGATGGAGCGTGAACTGCTGTCGGTGGTGGTGACCACGTTCAACAACGCCGACACGCTGGATGCGTGCCTGCGCGGAGTGACCTGGGCCGACGAGGTCGTGGTGCTGGACTCCGGCTCGACTGACGCCACCACGGCGATCGCCGCGCACTACGGCGCGCGCGTCCTCACCCGGCCATTCGCCGGCTACAGCGCGCAGAAGCAGGCGGCGATCGACCTGGCCAGCCATCACTGGGTGCTGCTGCTGGATTCCGACGAGTCGCTCGCCGCCGACGCCGCGGCCTTGCTGCAGCAGGCCTTGCGGGCACCGGCGTATGCGGGCTACCAGCTGTGGCGGCGTGAGTGGCAGTTCTGGCGCTGGCAGTCGCGGCGCGGCCGGCTCAATCATTACGTGCGCCTGTTCGACCGCCAGCGCGCGCGGATGAGCGGCCACGAGGTGCACGAGGAAGTGCAGGTGGATGGGCCGGTGGGCGTGCTCGATGTGGTCATCGACCACTACGGCGAACCCGACATCGCCGGTCGCGTGGCCAAGGCGAACCGTTATTCCAGCCTGCAGCAGGTGGACCTGGCCAGGCGCGAGATCGGCTGGCTGCGGTTGCGCATGGTGGCGTACCCGACTGTGGCGTTCCTGCGTTACTTCCTGCTGCGCGGACACTGGCGGTCTGGCTGGGCCGGTTTCATCGCGGCGCGCATCCATGCGTTCTACGCATTCCTGAAATACGCCAAGGCATACGAGTCGCATCGGCGCCCGTCACCGGGCGACAGCGCGGATCAGTAAACCGCAGGCAGGCCGGGTGGACGCGTCTTGAAGCGTTTGTGCACCCACAGATACTGTTCCGGTGCCTCGCGCACCATCTGCTCGATGCAGGCGTTGACGCGGGCGGTATCGCGCAGCACATCCGCGCCCGGGAAGTTTTCCAGCGGCGCACCCAGGCGCAGCGCGTAGCCCTGGCCGTCGGGCAGGCGACGATGGAAGAACGGGATCACCACGGCGCCGGAAAGCCGCGCCAGATGATGGGTCGCCGTGATCGTGGCCGCCGGCACGCCGAAGAACGGCACGAACACCGTGTCCTTGCTGCGCATGTCCTGATCCGGCGCGTACCACAGCGTGCCGCCGCTGCGCAGGTACTTCACGGTGCCGCGGATGTCGTCCTTCTCGAACATGGCGTCGGCGTAATCCAGTCGCGCGCGCAGCACTACCCACTCGAATACGGTCGAATCCATCCGGCGATACATGCCGGCGATGCGGATCCGCTGCGAGACCAGTCGCGCGCACAATTCCAGATGCGAGAAGTGGCCGCCCACCAGCAACACTCCCTTGCCTTGCGCGCGCGCCGCCTCGAGATGCTCCAGTCCCTCGATACTGGTGGGGATCGCCGCCATGCGCAGGTCGCTGCCCATCCAGCCGAGCGCGAACTCCACCAGCATCAGCCCGATGTCGCGCAGATTGGCGTCCACCAGCGCGTGATGCGCGGCAGCGTCGAGCTCGGGGAAGCACAGCGCGATGTTCGTCTCGGCGATATGTCGCCGGGCGGAGGGGATCCGCAGCACCAGCGCGCCAAGCCGCCGTCCCAGCCACATCAGTGCGGGCTGCGGCAGCCGTGCGATCAGCCAGATCATGGCCACGCCCAACCATGCCGGCCAATGGCGCGGCGCAAGCAGTGAGCGGGTGAAGGTGGGGCGGGGCATGCCGGGCATCGGCAGCATTGTAGTGGACGCGCGAATGCGGGACGAACGGGAGTGGGAGCGTGCTGCGACACGCATGCTGCATCCAGGCTGTTCGGGCTGCGCGGCCACGCTCGGAAGACAACGGCAAAAGCTGTCAGTGCGTTCCCCGTTCCCTGCTCTCGTATACTGCCGCGTTGAACGGAAGGACCCCCACGTTGCGCTACCTCTACACCTTCGCGATGTTTCTGGTGACGCCGCTGCTGGTGCTGCGACTGTTGGCGCGCGGGCTGCGCTCGCGGCCGTACCATCGACGCTGGCCTGAGCGATTCGGCTTTTTCGATGCGCCCGGTTTCAGCGGCAGCCTGTGGGTGCACGCGGTTTCGGTGGGTGAGGTGAATGCGGCCGAACCCCTGATCAAGGCGCTGCGACGCGACTATCCGAACGCGCCGCTGGTGATCACCACGGTGACGCCCACGGGTACGGCGCGGGTGCATCAGCTGTTCGGCGACAGCGTGTTCCACGTCTACCTGCCGTATGACCTGCCGTTCGCGGTGGGCGGATTCCTGCGGCGGATTCGGCCGCGACTGGCGCTCATCGTGGAAACCGAGATCTGGCCGAACCTGTATTTCGCCTGCCGCCGGCGCGGCATACCGCTGATGATCGTCAACGCGCGATTGTCCGAACGCTCGTTGCGCGGCTACAAGCCGCTGCACAGCCTGCTGCGTTCGGCGCTGCGCTGTGCGCGGCTGATTGCCGCGCAATCGCGTACCGATGCAGCGCGCTATCGCTTGCTGGGAGCCGATCCGCAACAGATCGTGGTGACCGGCAACATGAAGTTCGACATGCCGATCCCCGATGGCGCGGTCGCCGCCGGTGCCGCGATACGCGAACACTGGGGGCCGCGGCGGCCGGTGTGGATCGCCGCCAGCACGCATGAGGGCGAGGAACTGGCGGTGCTGGAAGCGCACCTGCAAGTGCTCAAACGGCTGCCCGATGCGTTGTTGCTGCTGGCCCCGCGGCATCCGGAGCGATTCCGCGTGGTGGAAAATTCGGTGCGCAGCCTCGGGTTCAGCGTGGCCACGCACGGCGCCGACCGCTTGCCGCTGTCCACGCACCAGGTCTTCGTGATCGACGCGATGGGTCAGCTGATGCCTTTTTTCGCGGCGAGCGAGGTGGCCTTCGTGGGCGGCAGCCTGGTGCCGATCGGCGGCCACAACGTGCTGGAACCGGCGGCCTTGTCGGTTCCGGTGCTGGTGGGCCCGCATACATTCAACTTCGAGGAAATCACGCGCAGCCTGATCCAGCAAGGTGGCGCCGAACGAGTGCCGGGCGCGGATCAGCTGGGTCCGGTCACCTTGCAGTTGCTGCTCGATCCGGTCCGGCGCGAGAGCATGGGGCGGGCGGCACAGCAGGTTTTCGAACGCGAACGCGGGGCGGTGCAGCGGGTCATGCAACTCATCGACACGCTTCTGCAGGAATAGCAGCACGGGTTCCCGACGGCAAACGGCCGGGAATGATCCCGGCCGTTTGCACGAAAGTCGACGCGACCGGCTTACTGCAGCAAGGCGTTGATCGCCTCGATGTCCTTGATGTCAGCCGTTCCCGCCGTCTGCTTCAGCAGCAGCTTGTTCAGGATGAACTGGTGCCGCGCCTGCGAGTAGCTGCTTTCCGACGAGGTCAGGGTCTGGATCGCCAGCAGCACGTTGGTCATCGTCTGGGTGCCGACTTCGAAGCCGGCACGAGTCGCCTCCAGCGCCTTCTGGCCGGACACCACCGAAGCCTTGGCCGACTCGACCTGGGCGATGCCGGCGATGACCGAGCGGTAGTAGTTGAGCGTGTCGCGCACTACCTGGCGACGCTGCGATTCCAGCGCGTCGGTGGCGGCGTCGCGCTGATAGATCGACTGGCGCACCTGTGAATGGATGAGGCCGCCGGAGAAGATCGGCACGTTCAAGGTCAGTCCGACGGTGGTGGAGCCGGGCCGATTGTCGTGAACATTGGCGTTCTGATACCAGCTGGCATTCTTGCCGTAGCTGACGTTGGCGGTGATCGTCGGCAAATGCGCGGAGCGGGCGGCCGTGATGTTGTGTTCGGCCGTCTCCACGTTGTTTTTCTGCGCCAGCAGATCGGGGTTGGTCAGCAGCGCCTGCTTGACCCAGCTGTCCTGGTCGGCGGGCGCAGGCGGCTGCATCGGCAGATCGTCGCGCAGCTTCTTCAGATCCCCAGTCGGCTTGCCGGTGATCTGGGTGAGTGCCTCGCGCGCATCGTTGAGCGAGTTCTGCGCGGCGATGGTCTGCGATTTGGCCGCTTCGTAATACGCCTTGGCCTGATACACGTCGGTGATGGCCGAGAGACCCACCTTGAAGCGCTGGTCGGACTGCTCGTATTGCTGCCGGAAGGCATCCTCGTTCGCCTTCGCGTAGGTCAGTGCGTCTTCGCTGGTCAATACGCCGAAGTAGGCCGCGGCCACGCGCGCGTACAACTGCTGCGCCGCCGATTCATACAACTCGTCCTGCGCCGCCGACGCCGAGTGTGCGGCCTTGAGGTTGGCGTATTTGCCGAAGTCGAAAATGGTCTGGCTGAGCTGGCCATTGAGGCTGCGCGTGCGGGTATGTCCGAACTGGCTGGTGTTGATGAACTGGCCGGGATTGTTGGGGTCTTCGAACGAGGTGCCGCCGCCACCGTTGGTCTGGCTCAGCGTCAGGTTGGCGCCGATCTGGGGCAGCAACGATGCGCGTGCCTGATTGACGCCTTCGCCAATGGCGAGCCGGTTGGCATCGGCCTGCGAAAGCACCGGATCATTGGCGCGCGCCTCACGGTAAGCGTCCAGCAAATCTTCGCCGTGGCTCGGCAGCGAAATGGCGGCCAGAACCATGGCCAGTGTGAGCAGCTTCAAACGCATGGAGTGCCTCGCAAGAATCAAAGTCAGAAGACGAACCGCTGCGGCGGTTCGGCATGGGTCAGGTACGGCAGGTCGGTCTCGAAGAGGATTTCTTCGCGATAGCGGCCGGCGCTTTCGTGGGTCAACAAGGTGGCGTGCTGCACCGGCGACTGGCCACGCACGACCAGCGCGCGCGCGCCGGGCTTGAGCCAGGTCAGCCATTGCGGTGGTATCTCGGATACCGCGCCGGTCACCACCAGCGCATCGAACAGTCCGTCCGGCTGCCATTCCCTGACGGCATCGCCAGTGACGAGACTGACGTTGTTGATGCCTGCGTCCTGCAACCGCTGTGTCGCCAAAGCGATGAAATCAGCGTGGATGTCGATGCTGGTGACCTGCGCCGACAGGCTCGCCAGGCACGCACTGAGAAAGCCCGAGCCGGTGCCGATTTCCAGGACGCGGTCGGTGGGCAGCAGCTCCAGGGCCTGCAGCACACGGCCTTCGACCACCGGCTTCATCATCACCTCGCCGTGGCCCAGCGGCAGGCACAGGTCGGCGAAGGCGAGCTGGCGGTGTGCGGCGGCGACGAAGTCCTCGCGACGCACGCGGCCGATCACGTCCAGCACGCGGCCGTCCAGCACTTCCCACGGGCGCACCTGGTTCTCCACCATGTTCACCCGCGCCTGCTCGATATTCATCGCCATCTGCTCGTGTCCTGTACGGATCCAAAAAGGTCAAAAAGGATAAGTGCTGGAGCCCCGTCCCACAATGACGCGCCTGGACGCGGACTAGCCTGCCGGTTGCGCGCCGGGCCACGAAGTGCCGGAAGTCATCGCGGAGAACTGACGAACGTCACCCGTTCGGTCATGCGCACGGAAAGCCCCGGATCGCCGGTCGGGCACCCGTCTGGAAAATAAATGAACCGCTGCGTATAATAAAGCTCGAATTCTCTTTTGTGAAGGTGGAGGCATGAATATCAGCGCGCAAATCAGACCTCAGGGCCCCGGCCGCCCGAAGGACATGGAGAAGCGTGCCGCCATTCTGATCGCGGCGAAGGCATTGTTCATACGCAACGCGTTTGCCGGTACCAGCATGGACGCGATCGCGGCCGACGCTGGCGTCTCCAAGCTCACCGTGTACAGCCATTTCGGCGACAAGGACAATCTGTTCCGCGAAGTGATCCGTTCGCGCATCCAGGACCTGTTGCCGGAGGAAACCTATTTTTTCGATCCGCAGGTCGACATTCGCGAAACGTTGTTGCGGGTGGCGTTGACGCACGCCCATCTCGATTGCAATGCCGAGACCGTGGGTACCTTCCGCGCCATCCTCAGCGATTGCCGTCAGGGCAATCCACGTTACGGCAAGCTGATCTGGGAAGAGGGCGCAACACGCACGCATGGCCTGATGGAACGCCTGCTGCAGCAGGCGGTTGACGCCGGTCAACTGGACATCGACGACGTTCCGCGTGCCAGCATGCAGTTCCTCACCCTGATCAAGGGCAATCTGATGATGCGCCAGATGTTCGGTTGCACCGAGTGTCCCGAGAGCTATGCCGAGGAAATCGAGGCCACGGCGCGGGCTGGCGTCGGCACGTTCCTGCGCGCCTTCCTGCCGCGGGACGATCGATCCGCCTGAGCGCTTTGTGCTCCGAAGTATCCGGGTCCGCCTGGCTTCCGTTTGTGTCGGTTGACCCGGTGCCGCCATCCGGTCTCCCGGTGCGTGATAATGCCTCCTCGAGCGGGGCGGGTTTCATCGCGCTCGCGCCGTTGATTTCGCTGTGTGCCCGAATCCGTTCGATGAAGACCACCCGGGAAGTGTGCGACCACGCGGCCGCTGCCGCTGCCGGTGTCGAGGTGACGGTCACGCCCGATGTCGGCGTGGCGGAGAACTCCACTGAAAATTCGCGCCGCCGGGGCGCGTGTGTACCGATCCGAGTAAAGGTTGCCCGATGAAGCTGCAGGTACCGTTCGTCCAGTTGCCGTTGCAGTTCGATGCCGATGCGCTGGCGCGCGAAATCGCCGCCCTGGGCAGCGAACACTGGCGCGAGCACCCGCAGAAATTCCCGGGGAATTACGCCCTGCCGCTGATCTCGGCCGGCGGCGATCCCGACAACGACGCCGTCGCCGGCGCAATGCTCCCGACCCCGTATCTCGCGCAATGCCCGTATTTGATGCAGGTGCTGGCAAGGATCGGTGGTGTCTGGGGACGCACGCGCTTGATGAAGCTGACCGGCCAGGCCGAGGTCAGCCCGCATGCCGACATCAACTATTACTGGCGCGAGCGCGTTCGTGTGCACGTGCCGATCGTGACGCGGCCCTCCGTGCGCTTCCTGTGTGGCGACGCCGAGGTCAACATGGCTCCGGGCGAGTGCTGGATCTTCGACACGTGGCGCAGGCACCAGGTCATCAACGCCGCCGACGACGAGCGCATCCATCTGGTGGCCGACACGGTCGGCGGCGAGCCGTTCGCCGATCTGGTCAGGCGCGGTCGAGCGCCCGGCCATGGCGCCTTCGACGGCTGGCGCGCGGAGCCAGTTGCGCCGCAGGGCGGCGCCCGCTCGCCCCTGCGTTATGAGGCAGTCAACGTGCCGTTGGTGATGACGCCGTGGGAGCTGCGCGAACATGTCGGCTTCCTGTTTGGCGAGGTGCGTGCGCATCCACAGCTGCAGCCGGCGCACCAGATCGCCATCCGTTTCCTGCATGTTTGGCAGGCCTTGTGGGCGCAGCACGGCACCGACCAGGCCGGCTGGCCGGCCTATCGCGAAGCGCTCGATGCGTTCTCGGATGACATGGAGCGCCATGCGGTACCGCTGCAGATGGTCAACGGCGCGCTGTTCATGAATACCTTGCGGGGAATGATCCTGCAGGTGGCGCTGGCCGATCGGGGCGGCGCGGTTGTGGATGCCAGCGAACCACGGCTGCCGGTCGCGCCGGCGATGCTCCAGGCGCGTGACGATCGGCGCGGACGCGACCCGCTGTTCGATCGCCCGGTGTTCGTCATTTCGCCGCCCCGCGCGGGTTCGACGCTGTTGTTCGAGACGCTGGCGCAGGCGTCGGGTCTTTACACGATCGGGCATGAGAGCCATGCGCTGATCGAGGGCCTGCAGGCGTTGCATCCCGCGAGCCACGACTTCGATTCCAACCGGCTCGATGCAGCCGCGGCGACGCCGGAGCTCGTGGCGGAATTGCGGCGGCGTTTTTACGCCGAGCTGCGCGACCGCGATGGCCATCCGGCGGAAGCATCGCCGGTACGCCTGCTGGAGAAGACCCCGAAGAACGCGCTGCGCGTGTCGTTCCTGGCGAAGATCTTCCCGGAAGCGCACTTCGTCTACCTGCATCGCGACCCGCGCCAGACGCTGGGCAGCATGCTTGATGCATGGCAGTCGGGCCGCTTTCGCACCTACCCGCAGCTGCCCGGGTGGAATGGTCCGCCCTGGTCGCTGCTGCTGGTGCCGGGCTGGCGCGAGTTGAACGGACGTTCGTTGCCCGACATCGTCGCCGCGCAGTGGAGCGCCACTACGCGCATCCTGCTGGATGATCTCGAAGCGCTCCCGGCCGGACGCTGCCACGTGGTGCACTATGACGCGCTGCTCGCCGATCCGGCGAGGGAGGTGACACGTCTGTGCGCCGTGCTCGGGCTCGACTGGGATCGTCCGCTCGACGCCGCGCTGCCATTGTCGCGTTTCACCCTTTCCGCGCCCGCGCCCGACAAGTGGCGCCGACACGCCGCGGAGATCGAGACGGCCTTGCCGGGTTTGCAAGGGATCATCGAGCGGGCGGAACGATTCGCTGCGCGATGAGCGGCATCGCGCGATCGGCTCGGTCGCCGCAGGCGGACTGACCTTCACCTGACTTTTTCATGCGCGTTTCTACGCTGGCCAGGTCTCGTTGGCACCGGCACGCTGATGTCCTGCCCGGGTCCCTTCCCCCCTGCGCAGGAGCAAGCCATGGCCAAGACCAAGCCGTTCGTCAGCGATATCGAGAATATCCGCAAGCGCGCGCGCCAGGACATCGACAAAGGCGCGATGACTGCGGGCTACAGCGCCGATCGCGAGACCGTGGTCAAGCTGCTCAATCACGCGCTGGCGACCGAGCTGGTTTGCGTGCTGCGCTACAAGTTTCACTACTACATGGCGTCGGGCATCAACTCGCAGGCGATCAGGGCCGAGTTCCTCGAGCATGCCAACGAGGAGCAGGGCCATGCCGACCAGATCGCCGAGCGCATCACCCAGCTCGACGGCAAGCCGAACCTGTCGCCGGAAGGCCTGCTCAGCCGCAGCCATTCCGACTACGTCGAGGGCGAGGACCTGGTCGACATGATCAAGGAGGATCTGGTCGCCGAACGCATAGCGATCGACAGCTATCGCGAGATGATCACCTACATCGGCACCGACGACCCGACCACGCGGCGCGTGCTGGAAGGCATCCTGGCGGTGGAGGAAGAGCACGCCGAGGACATGAACACGCTGCTGGAGCAGCTCGGCAAGAAGGGTGAACCGGCCAAGCCGTCACCAGCCAAACCCGCGCTCAAGCGCGACTGATCGCCACGGATGGCGCGCACGCCGCACGCGCCATCCGCGACACTGCTCTACCAGCCGGCCAGCGCCAGCTTGCCGATCGTGCCGCCGGATTCCAGCTGACGATGCGCCTCACGCAGGTTCGCCGCGTTGATCGGCGCCAGCGTTTCGGTGAGGGTGCTGCGCAACTCGCCGGCGTCGATCAAGCCGGCGACCCGCTCGAGGATGCGACCCTGCTCGGCTTGGTCGGCCGTTTTGAAACGCGGTCGCGCAAACATCATTTCCCAATGGATGCCGATGGCCTTGGCCTTGTACGGATCGCCGATTTTCAGTGCGCCGACGGGCTCCACGATCAGGCCCACGTGGCCTTGCGGCGCCAGCAGCTGGCCGATCGCGTCCCAGTAGTGATCGGTGTCGGCCAGATTGAGCACCGCGTCGACCTGCTCGAAACCCAGTGCCTGCAGCTGCGCGGCCAGTGGTTGGCGATGATTGATCACGTGTTGCGCGCCCATCGATCGGCACCAGTCGATGGTTTCGTCGCGCGATGCGGTGGCGATCACCGTGAAGCCGGCGCGGCGAGCCAGCTGGGTCGCGATCGAGCCGACCCCGCCGGCACCGCCGATGATCAGCAGCGACTTGCCTTCGCCTCCGTGTTCGCTGTCGAACGGCATGCGCTGGAACAGCAGTTCCCATGCCGTGAGCGCCGTCAGTGGCAGGGCGGCGGCATCGGCAGCGCCGATCGACTTCGGCGCATGGCCAACCAGCCGCGCGTCGACCAGCTGGAACTGTGCGTTGCTGCCCGAACGGGTGACATCGCCGGCGTAATACACGCGATCGCCCGGCTGGAAGCCCTCGACCGATGCACCGACCGCCTCGGCGACACCGGCCGCGTCGTAGCCGAGCACCTTCGGCTGCGCCTCGACCTGTGCTTTCGGCGAGCGGACCTTGGTGTCGACCGGATTCACCGACACCGCCTCGACGCGCACCAGCAAGTCGTGTTCGCCGGGTGCGGGCGTGGGCAGCTCGACGTCGATCAACGACTGCGGATCGTCGATCGGCAGGTAGCGGGTGAGGGCGACGGCTTTCATGTTTGCGGCTCCGGTGCGTGCGAATCCTCGGGGAGCTTGAACGGCACCGGCGGCGGATTGCGCTCGGCGAACATGCCGTTCCAGTAGGGATAGTAAGGATACGCCGGCATCACCGCGCTGGCCGCATCGAGCCGCGCGATCTGCGTCGCATCGAGCGCCCAGCCGACCGCGTCGAGATTGTCGCGCAGTTGCTTTTCGTTGCGCGCACCGATCAGTACGCTGGACACGGTCGGCCGCTGCAGCAGCCAGTTCAACGCGATCTGTGGAACCGTGCGGCCGGTTTCCGCCGCGACCGCGTCCAGCGCATCGACCACGCGATACAGCCGCTCTTCATCCACCGGCGGCGCAAAGCCGGCGGTCTCGTGCAGGCGGCTGCCGGCAGGCAGCGGTTGCCCGCGGCGGATCTTGCCGGTGAGCCGGCCCCAGCCCAGCGGGCTCCACACGATCGCGCCGATGCCCTGGTCGAGGCCGAGCGGCATCAGCTCCCACTCGTAGTCGCGGCCGACCAGCGAGTAATAGGTCTGGTTCGCCACGAAACGCGCATGGCCATACTTGTCCGCAGCGGCCTGTGACTTCATCAGCTGCCAGCCGGAAAAATTCGATGCGCCGAGATAGCGGACCTTGCCCGCGCGCACCAGATCGTCCAGCGTCGACATCACCTGCTCCACCGGCGTCATCGCGTCGAAGTGGTGCAGCTGCAGCAGATCGATGCAGTCGGTGCCGAGCCGCTTCAGCGCATGCTCCACGCCGGCGATCAGGTGATGGCGCGAGGCGCCCACATCGTTCGGCCCTTCGCCTGCGCGCAGCGTGAGCTTGGTCGAGATGATCGCCTGCTCGCGGCGCCCCTTCAGTGCCGCGCCGAGGATCGACTCCGACGCGCCATCGGAATAGACGTCCGCCGTGTCGAACAGATTCGCCCCTGCTTCGAGGCAGATGTCGATCAGCCGTGTTGCCTCTTTGACATCGGTATTGCCCCAGGCGCTGAACAGTGCGCCCTTGCCGCCGAACGTGCCGGCACCGAAGCCGAGCGCAGGTACCTTGAAACCGGAGTTGCCGAGATGGCGGTAGTCCATGGTCGTATTCCTTGAGTGTGGGAGGCGGTGGCGCGGAGTCAGCGAGTGCCGAACAAGGTGTTCTCGTCGATGGCGTCGGCCATGACACGATCGCCAGCGTCGCCCGGGTGCAGGTGATCACCCGAGTCGCAGAGCGCCAGGAAACGTGCGTGGTGCTGCGGGTCGCGGGTGGCTGCATCGAAATCGACGACGGCATCGAATTCGCCGCTGCTGCGGATCCAGCGGTTCACCGCCTGGCGCACCTGTTCCTTGTCGGTGTTGTAGTAGCCGGTGATCGGGGTGCCCTCCAGCGCGCCCTCGAACGGGGTCAGCGTGGCGCCGACGATGCGTATCGAATGGGCGTGGGCGCGTGCGATCAGTTGGCGATAGCCGGCGATCACCTGCCTTGCCGTGATCGGTGCGGCCGCCGGCTCAAACGCGCTGCCGGGCCAGCTGATGTCATTGATGCCCAGCAGCACGATCACGCTGCGTACTTTGGGCTGGCCCAGCACGTCGCGTTCGAAGCGGGCCAGGCCGCTGACGCCCATGCCGTCGCTGAGCAGGCGGCCGCCGGAGATGCCGGCGTTGAGCACGGCGACGTGGTCTTTCGCCAGCCGGCGGGCGAGAAAATCCGGCCAGCGCTGGTTGCGATCGGCAGTGGCACCGTGACCATCGGTGATCGAGTCGCCGAGGGCCACCACGGCACGCGCATCAGCGGGGGCATCGACCTGGATGTCGGTGACGAAGACGCGTGTCGGCAGCCGCGTGCCGCCCGGCAAGGCAGCGGCACCGACCTGGTTGCCCCTGGCGATGTAGGCGGTCTGCCGCGCTTCCCAGTGGAAGGTGCTCGTCGACGTGACCTGCGGGAGATACAGGCTCACGGCGACTTCGCTGAGCGGGCTGACTTCAAGCGCGGCCGGGTCGCTGCGCACCGACGCGCCGGGCATGATCGTCACCGACGCCTTGCCGCCGAAGGTAAGCGGGCGATCCGAGCCGGCGGCAATCCGCGAATTGCCCTCGGCACGCGCGATGTGCGCGGCGCCGATCACCAGAGGCGCCTTGCCGTAGGCGTTCGACAGCGAAATGCGGACCCGATGGCCGCCCAGGCTGACGCTGGCGACCTGGCGAACGGTCTGGTTGGACAGCTGGGCCGGAGTGTTGGTGGGCAGCAGAAAATCGGGACCCCAGCTCGACTGCGGGCTGGCCGTCCAGCTGCCGATCCATTCGGCGGTCGTGGCGGTGGAAGCGCTGGCGTGGTGGGCGGAGGCCTGCAGCGGCGCCGCGACGGCGGTGGCAAGGGCGAAGGCGATCAGCGGCTTGAGCAGGCGGCGGGTGTTCATGACGAAGATGATCCGGTGCTGTCGGGATTCGACAGCGCCTACGTTGAGCTCTTCTGATTTGGCGCGGTAGAAGGCAAAATCGCATACACACCATTCCGGAATCGAATGAGATGGATGCAATCCGCTCGATGCAGGTCTTCGTGCGCGCGATGGAGCTGGGCAGCCTGTCGGCCGTCGCGCGCGAGCGACAAACCACCCAGCCGACGATCAGCAAGGTGGTCGCGGCACTGGAGAAGGAACTGGGCGTGCGCCTGCTGGAACGCAGCACCACCGGTCTCGTGCCGACCGAGCAGGGCAAGCGTTTCCATGAACGGGCCCGACGCGTACTGGAGGAGTTCGGCGAGGCGGTGGCGGACGCGCGCGGCCTGACTGAAAAGCCGACCGGCCTGCTGCGGGTCAGCGCGCCCGTCAGCATTGGCGTGTTGCGATTGAACCGCCTGGTGCAGGAGTTTCTGGCGGCCTATCCCGAGATCGAGGTGGAGCTGATCCTCAACGACCGCTTCGTCGACCTGGTCGAGGAGGGCATGGATGTGGCGTTACGTTTGGGTGGCACGCTGCCGCCCAACGTGGTGGCGCGCAAGGTCGCGATTTCGCCGCGCAGTCTGGTGGCGGCGCCGGCCTATCTTGAAGGCCAGCCGAAGATTCGCCGCCCCGAGGACGTGCTCGCGCACAATTACCTGCGTTTTGCCTGGGCCAGCGACACGATCGAACTGCACGGGCCACGGCAGCAGGTGGTGACTTTGAAGGTCAACGGCCGCTACCGCATCAACAACTCGCTGGGCATCCGCGAGAGCTTTCTGATGGGAAGCGGGCTTGGGCAGGCGCCGGGCTGGCTGGTGCAGGATCTGATCGATACCGGGCAACTCGTGCGGGTGTTGCCGCAATGGCAGGCCTCGCCGCAGGAGGCTTTCCTGCTGTACCCGTCGCGGCGCTACCAGCCCCTGCGCGCTCGCGCGTTCCTGCAGTTTCTGGGCGAACGTCTGGCGCAATGGCCGGGCTTCGAGTCGGCGAGTTGAGGTCGCTCGCTGGCTGAAGCTCATTGGGCGGGGCAGGCGGCGGTTTGGTCCGCCGGCAGGCGCGATGCATGCCGGCGTGTCACCCACAGCGCCACGGCCAGGCCGGTCAGGGTCACCAGCGCCGCCACCCAGGGAACGGCGCCGTAGCCGGGGCCGTGCTCGATCACCACGCCGCCCAGCCAGGCACCCAGCGCATTGCCCAGATTGAACGCGCCGATGTTGAGGCTGGACGCCAGGCTCTGCGCCCCCGCGGCCTTCTGCAGCACCCACAGCTGCAGCGGTGCCACGGTGGCGAACGCGGCAACGCCAAGTAGCCCGGTGGAGATCACCGCCAGCGTCTTGTCGTGCAGTGCGAAGGTCATGGCGCCGAGCACCACGGCCAGTGCCGCCAGCGTGGCGATCAAGGCAGGCTGCAGGCGCCGGTCGGCCAGGCGCCCGCCGAGCAGGTTGCCCAGAATCAGGCCGACACCCATCACCAGCAGGATCGGCGATACCGCGCTGTCGGCGAAGCCGGTCACGCGGGTCAGGATCGGCTGGATATAGGTGAACACGGTGAACACGCCGGCGAAGCCCAGCACCGTCATCAGCAGGCCGAGCAGCACCGGCGGCCGGGCGATCGCCCTCAACTCGTCGCGCACGGCGATCGGCTTCGCATCGCCCTCGGCGGCCGGCACCAGGCCGGCGATCACCATTGTGGCAATCACGCCGACGACGGCGACCGCCCCGAACGTGGCGCGCCAGCCGAAGTGCAGGCCCAGCCACGCGCCGGCGGGTACGCCGAGCAGGGTCGCCACGGTCAGGCCGATGAACATCGTCGAGATCGCCGAAGCCTTGCGGTCTTCCGCCACCAGGCCGGTCGCCACGACGGCGCCGACGCCGAAGAAGGTGCCGTGCGCGAGCGAGGTGACCACCCGGGCGATCATCAGCACGGCGTAATTCGGGGCCATGGCGCAGGCGAGATTGCCGAGGGTGAAGATCACCATCAGCGCCACCAGCACGGCCTTTCGGGGCATCCGGCTGGTTGCCACGGTGAGCAACGGTGCGCCAACGAAGACGCCCAGCGCATAGCCGGAAATCAGCAGCCCGGCAGCGGCGATGCTGACGTGCAGGTCGGCCGCCACCTGCAGCAGCAGGCCCATGATCACGAATTCGGTGGTGCCGATGCCGAATGCGCCGGCGGTCAGCGCGTAGAGCGCCAAAGGTATGCCTGCTCGGCCAGGCGAGCGGGTGGTGGTGCCGGGCATGGCTACGGTCCGCTGGAAAGGATGCGCCAGCCTAGACGGTTGTCTTCTCTTCAAAAACAACCAAAATGGCTAATCATTATCAACAGATAATTGAAGCTCATGGACCGCATCGGCGACCTCAGCCTGTTTCTGCGCGTGCTCGATCTGGGCTCGATCAGCGCGGCTGCGCGTAGTCTGGATCTCTCTGTGGCGGTGGCCAGCCAACGTCTGAAGCGGCTGGAGCGCGAACTGGGCGTGCGCCTGTTGCATCGGACCACGCGGCAGCTCCATGCCACGCCCGAGGGCCTGTTGCTGGCCGAGCAGGGTCGCGCGCTGGTGGAGGACCTGGAATCGCTCACCGGCGGCCTGCGCCGCAGTGCCACCGACGTCAGCGGCAGCTTGCGGGTGACCATGTCGGCCGCGTTCGGCGGTCAGTACATCTCGCCGCTGCTGCCCGAATTCCTCGCCTTGCATCCACGGGTGAAACTCAGCGTGAATCTCGACGACCAGATCGTGGACCTGGTCGGCTCCGGTTTCGACCTCGGCATCCGTGTCGGTGCGCTGGGCGACTCCGGCCTGGTGGCGCGTCAGCTGGCGAGCAACCGTCGCGTGCTGTGCGCGTCGCCGGCTTACCTGCAACGCCACGGCGTGCCGCGCACGCCGGCTGAACTGGCTGCGCACGATTGTCTGCTGCTGGTCGGCAGCCAGGGGCGGCAGGATGTGTGGCGCTTCAGCGACCGCAAGGGCCGCGACATCGCGCAGCGCGTACACGGCCGTTTCGAGAGCAACCAGGGTGTCATGTTGCGCGACGCGGTGGTGGCCGGGCTCGGCATCGCGATGCACTCGGTCTGGCACGTCCACGAGCAATTGCGCAGCGGCCAGTTGCAGGTGCTGCTGCCGGAGTTCCCCATCGCCACCACCGGCATCCACGCGGTGATGCCACAGCGACGGCTGGTGCCGCCGCGGGTGCGCGCCTTCATCGATTTCCTGGCCGAGCGGTTCGGCGAGCATCCGCCGTGGGAACGCTGAGCCACGCGTGACCATTCACGGCGCGTACATGGCCGCGTGTAAGCTTGATCCCATCCTCTTCAGGAGTTGCCCGATGCAAACCCAGGACACGTCGAGTTCGTCGCGGCACGGCATGGGCCGCGCTCTGCTGGCGCTGATCGCGCTGGTGGTGTTGTTCGTCGCGGCATTGATGTGGTGGTGGGATACCGAGCCGCCACTGTTCGATCCGGTGGCGGTGACCCAGGCGCAAATGCGGGAATTGAAGCGCCCGGTCAGCGCGGGCACGACCACCACCGTCACCCTGATCACGTCGGTGCGCACTCTGCTCGACAAGCGCGGCGGCTACCTCAGCAACGACAAGTTGCCGCCGGGTGTGCTGATGGACAACGTTCCCAACTGGGAATTCGGTTCACTGACCGCCTCGCGCGACCTGGTGCGCGCGTTGCGCAACGACTTCAGCCGCTCGCAAACGCAGTCGACCGAGGACAAGGACCTGGCCGAGGCTGATCCGCTGCTCAACAGCCCCAACGACCGCTGGCTGCTGCCCAGCTCGGAGAGCCAGTACCGCAAGGCGATCGGACATCTGGACGGCTATCTGGGGCGGCTCGGCGATGCCGAGGGCAGCGGCGCGCACTTCTACGCGCGCGCCGACAACCTGGCCGACTACCTGCAACTGGCCTCGTCACGGCTGGGTTCGCTGTCGCAGCGATTGTCAGCCAGCGTCGGCCAGATCCGTCTCGGCGACGTGGATGCATCGGCCGAACCGGCCACTGCCGGCACGGTGCACGCGCCGGGTGGCGGCCGCCTGGTCGAGACGCCGTGGACGAAGATCGACGACAATTTCTACGAAGCGCGCGGCTACACCTCGACCCTGCTGGAACAGCTGAAGGCATTTCAGCGCGACTTCGGTCCGATCCTGCGCAGCAAACACGCGGATGTCAGCCTGCAGCAGGTGATCCGCGAGCTGGAGGATGCGCAAAGGCCTTTGCACAGCCCGATGGTGCTGAACGGTTCGCCGTTCGGCTTTTTTGCGAATCATTCGCTGGTGATGGCGAACTATGTGTCGCGTGCCAACGCGGCATTGATCGACCTGCGCGAACTGCTCAAGCGCGGCTGAAACACGACGGCAAGGCAGACACGAAAACGGCGCGCCACCGGTTCCGGCGGCGCGCCGTCGACCGCCCGGATCACGCGTTCGGCTTGCTCGCCTGGTAACGCTCGATGCCGGCCGTGATTTCGGCCTTCGCCTCGTCGGCGCCGACCCAGCCCTCGACCTTCACCCACTTGCCCTTCTCCAGATCCTTGTAGTGCTCGAAGAAGTGGCCAATGCGCTCCAGCCAGTGCGGCGAGACGCCCTTCATGTCGCTGATGTGCGCGTAACCCGGAAACACCTTCGGTGACGGGATCACGATCAGCTTCTCGTCGCTGCCGGCCTCGTCGCTCATCTTCAGCATGCCGACCGGATGACAGCGGATCACCGAACCGGGGATCAGCGACAGCGGCAGGATCACCAGGGCGTCCAGCGGATCGCCGTCGCCGCCCAGCGTGCCCGGCACGTAACCGTAATTGCAGGGGTAGCGCATCGGGGTGGACAGGATGCGGTCGACGAAGATCGCGCCGCTTTCCTTCTCCACTTCGTATTTGACCGGTTCGGCATCCTTCGGGATTTCGATGACGACGTTGATTTCGTCCGGCACGCTGCGACCGGCGGAGACAAGATGCAGACCCATGGAATGTCCTTGGTACGGAGGGGAAAGTCGACTGGCAAGGATACGCCAAACGCTGCTGCATCGCAGCAAGGAAGGGCGAAGATCAGTACGGCCTCAGTCAACATGGCATGAACGTGCGCGAATCCATGCGACGCTTTCAAGCTGCGCACGGTTCAGGGCGATTGGTTCGCCTGCACGTCGACCACCGACAGCACGACGAAGCTGCCGCCCCACGCGTGTCTGTAGTCCTCGCTGGGGATGAAGTTCTGGGTGCTGCCGCGGTAATCATTCTGGCCGGGCAGGATCTGGATCATCACCAGGCCGCCCTTTTGCGCAACGATGGTGCCGGCGTGCACGGCGGCGGTGCAGATCGAGGAGGCGTCGGTATAGACGCCGCTGCCGGTCACCGACGCCGGCACGGGTTTGCCGGCCGGGCAGCGGAACAGATAGCTGTTGCCATTCATGCCGCGCAGGTTCAAGTCGAGCGGGCTGGTGTCCCAGTCGATCGGCGCCGCTACCACGGTATGTGAGTGGTGACAGGCAGCCAGCGGCATGAGCGACGCGAGCGCGATCACGCAGCGAACACAAGACAGATTCATGGTCGCTCCCAGGGCGGGGTCGGTTCGCGTTCATGCGCCATGCCGCCGTGAGCTGCTGTCACGTCATGTGGCAGGTTTCCTGGTCGGTCTTGACCCACTTCTTCGTCTTGTCCCGAATCGTCCCGGTGTGCATGACTTCTTTCGGGCTACGCCTCGTGAAGTTGTCGCGGAGGGTCATGCCGTCCATCGCCGACGTTTCGTCGAAGGTGATGGTGTCGCCCTTCCAGCCCGCGCTGGTTCCGGTGCCGTAGCTGGAACCGGAATTGTCGAAACTCGCGGCCACGAAATGCTTGTTCACGGGGTCGTAGCCGAAATATTGCGCAATGTGGTACGGCTTCGGGTTGGCTGCGGTCTGCTCCTCGTCGTAATGGATCACGACCCAGTTGCCGCCCAGAATTTTCTCGCCATGCAGGCGGGCAGCAGTGGCATGTGCCGGCCTTTTCCCCATCGCCATGACGTTGCCGGTGCACGTGCCATCGCCCAGAAAACTGCTGAACTGGTCAATCCGGGATGGTGCGCTGGTGGTCTGGGCCAACACATGCGGAACCGCGAGCGAAATGGACGCGCAAACCAGTGCGGCAGGAATGGCGGGTTTGATGCATTTCATGGTGATGTTCTCCGATGTGAAGGGATGCAGCGGTGCAGTGCGGTCCATCCGCTGCCTGCGGCGCCTGACGACGTGGAACCGTGAGGCGTGAACGTATCCGGCGCGTGCGGCACGTCGAGTCCCCGCGGCGGTTGGCAGCGGTTGAACGATGGCCGGCGATCTTGTTGCCGGGCATCGCTGGCGTACGATGCGGCAGGCAAGGTGGCGCAACATGCGGTCGCCGTCCTGTCCGTTTTGCTGGCATTTTTCTGGCAGAATTACTGCCTTGTTCCAGCCATGGGCCGGGGCCGTGTCGGTGCAGCAGAATCGGGTCTACCGCTTCGCCGGTTGCGAGCTCGATTTGCACGAGCGAAGGCTGTTTGCGCATGGCCAGCCGGTAACCCTGACACCCAAGGTGTTCGATACCCTGGCGCTGCTGGTGCAACATGCCGGGCATGCAGTCAGCAAGGACGAGCTGATGGCAACCCTGTGGCCGCGCGGTTTCGTGCACGAATCCAATCTGACCAAGCACATCTGGCTGATCCGTCGCGCGCTGGGCGACGACGGCGAGGAAAGCCGCTTCATCGAGACCGTGCCCAAGCTGGGCTACCGCTTCATTGCGCCGATGGACAGCGAGGCCGTCGTGCCTGAATCGTCCCGGGATGTCGAGCCGGCGAAGGGCGAACGAACAGCCCTCTCGGCGACGACGCCCCTTCGTTATCGAGGCGGGCGTCGGCGGGGCTGGGCCATGGCGGGAATGATCGCGATGGCCGTGGCGGTTATCGGGCTGGTGGCCTACCGAACCTCGCTATTGCCACCCGATTCGCGCGACATCCCCGCGGCCACGCTTGATCCGGAAGCCGTGGCGATCGCCGACTTCAGCAACCTTTCGCGTAACGCCAAGGATGCATGGCTCGGCCCCGCGCTGTCGGAAATGCTTGCCACCGAGATCGCGGTGGGCGGCAAGCTGCATGCGCTGCCGGACGAGCTGGTGCGCCCGGCGCGCGGGGATGTTCCTGCACCGAATGCGGGCGGCTATGCCCCGGTCAGCCTGCTCGCCCTGCAACGGCGACTCGGCGCGCGTTACGTGTTGAGCGGCGCGTATCTGGTGTCAGGCACGGCCGATGCGCCGCAGCTGCGCGTCGATCTGGCTGTACAGGACACCCGCAGTGGCGCGGCGGTGGCGACGTTGTCGCGCAGCAGCGCGATGGCCCAGTTGCCGCACCTGATCGCACAGATCGGAGCCGCCCTGCGCCACGGTTTGGGCGAACAGCTGGACGCGCCGGAGGAGTTGGAACGCGTCGCCAACGCGCAGCCACCGAGCGCCGAAGTGGCACGCCGCGTCGGATTCGCGCTGGACGCGCTGCATCGGTACGACCCGGCGCGTGCTCGTGACGAGCTGTTGGAGGCGGTCGCGCAGGCGCCCGGGTATGCGCCGGCCTATATGTACCTGGCGCAGGCATGGTCGTCGCTGGGTTACCGGGCCAAGGCACTGGCCGCATCCAGGCAGGCGCTGACGAATGCGCAGGGTTTGCCGCAGGAAACCTATCTGCAGATCGAGGCCCAGCAATTCGCGCTGAAGGCGGATCACGCGCAGGCCGTTGCTGCCTGGCAAAAACTGGTTGCCTTGCGCCCGCAGAATCCCGACTACCGATTGCACGGCATCGACGCGCAGATCAACGCCGGCAAGCTGGCCGATGCCGAAGCCGCGCTGGACACCTTGCGCAGGTTGTCGATCGACGCGGGCGATCCGCGGATCGAACTGGCAGCGGCACGGCTCGCCTCGGCGCGGGACGACACCCCGGCGGTGGTGGCGCATGCCCGCCGCGCCTTGCATCAGGCGCAGGCACGCGGCGAGACGGGACTGGTCACCCATGCGCAACTGCAGCTGGGCATCGCACTCTGGCAGGACGCGCGGGCCGAACCGCTGTTGCGCAAGGCCGCCACAGACTTCCGCCACGAAGGCAACCCGCACGGCGAGGCGCAGGCGTGGCAGAACCTCGGCAACCTGCAATTCGGCAAAAACCAGGTCGTCGCCGCGCGCGAAACCTACCAGCGCGCGATGGCGATCTACCAGGACATCGGCGATCTCGGCGGGGTCGCGGCGGTCTACGACGATCTGGCCCGGATGTTGTGGTCGGCGGGCGATCGCGACGGCGCGGAAACCGCGACCCGGCAATCGCTGCGGATCGCGCGCGAGACCGCGAATCCGGTGCGGCAGGCGTGGAACCTCACTGCCCTGGCAACGATGCTGTCAGACGAATCGGCCAGCGACGCGGCGGCGGCGATGTATCAGCAGGCGATCGCATTGGACCGGCAAGCGGGCGAGCGCGCCCACCTGGTATTTGCGCTATCGAGTTACGCCGATCTATTGCGCATGCGCGGTGAACTGGATCGCGCGCACGACACCTGTGCACAGGCCGTGTCGGCGGCTGCGGCGCTGCATGATCCCGCGCAATCCACGGGCGCAGGTTTCGAATGCGCGCAGATTGCGCTCGATCGTGGCGAGGTCGATGCGGCAACTGCAAGCCTGCGCAACATCGCGCAGGATGCGCTCGCCGCGCATGACAGCTTCGGTGCGGCCAATGCACAGCTCGTGCTCGGCCAGATTGCGATGGGGCATCGGGACTGGGCGCAGGCACGCGATCTCCTGCAACACTCCCTGCAAGGCTGGACGGTCAGCGACGAACCGGCCGGACAAGCGGTGAGCGAGGCCCTGCTGGCACTGTGCGATGTCGCGCTGGGTGACGTGGCGGCAAGCGACCGCGCGGCCGCACACGCACGCGAATTGCGCAGCCGCACCAACCAACGCGGCGAAGTGCTGCTGCTGGATATAGCGCTGGCCGAGCTGCAGGGCCGGACCGGCGACCGGCATGCCGCGATGACGGCTTTGCAGTCGCTGGCTGACGATGCCGGGAAACGCCATTGGCCGGGCATGGAGTTGGAAACGCGCCTGGCGGCTCTGCGCCTGCTGGAGCGCGACGCGGATCCGGCGGCGACGAATGCTGCCTACGATGCCTTGGCTGCCAGCGCGCGCAGCCGCGGCTTCGGCTGGGTGCTGCAGAGAATGACGAGCACGCGGTGAGGGTCAGCGGCGGCGAATGCCGTCATCGTCATGTCGTGGTCGCCGCAAGACCACCGGGTCATCGCCGGAACGGCCGCTCGCGCAGCCACTTGGTGGCGATCCACTTCTCGCCACGGGTGACCGGCAGGCCGGCGTGCAGTGAGCTGCGGTCGCCGCCTTCATAGGCGAAATACACGGCCGATCCACGGCGCGCGGTGACGGTCAGGCCGATCTCCGGGAACGCCGTGCCGCCGCCCTTTTCGGGGGTGTTCAGATACATCACCACGCTGGCGATGCGCTGGCCGCCGACGGCGGTGATGGCGCCATAGCCGGGCTGCTCCGGGTCGAACCAGTCGAAGTGCGGCTCGTATTCCTGGCCTGGCAGGTAATGCAGGATCTGCAGGCCTTCGCCATGATTCGCCGGTACGCCGAGCAGTTCGGCGAGACGTTGCTCGATGCGGCCGACCAGCGGCAGTTCGTTCGGGATGAAGAACATGCCCTCGCTGGTGCGCCGCTGGTCGACCTGCTGCTGCCCGTCGCTGTCGACGGTGAGTGCACGCTGCAGCCGTGGCCGCGCGAGCTCGATCAGCTCGGCGCATTCGTGTTCGGTGAGCAGGCCGTCGAGCACGCGCAGCGCCGGCGTGTCCACGCTGAGCGAGACGCCGACGGCATGCCCGCCAACGATGATTTCGGGCGCCTCGGGATGTCGCGTGCGCTTGCCTTTCGGCGCGCCCTTGTCGGTGCTGGTGTGCAGCGCCGCCAATGGCAGCTTCAACACTTCGGCGACGATGCTGCGGCTCTGGCGCGGATCGTAGCCGTTGTCCTTCATCAGCTGCAGCACGTCCGGCACGCCGTGGCCGGCGCGGGTCGTGGCGAGAATCCATTCGCGCAGTTCGGGGCTGATCGTGGTGCGTGGGTGCATGGCGGCGATGTGGACGATGGCGAGTCGGAAAGCTTACTTCACGGTCCGCGCCGGTGGCCTGAATGACGTGAGCCGGCAACGGCCGGCTCACGAGTGCGGCATCGATGCAGAGGGCCGGCTATTTCAACTGGTCCCACAGGAAGTCGTACGCCATCGCATGCATGTGCGCGGACTGCCTGTTGTCCGCGCCGGCACCGTGTCCGCCTTCGAGGTTCTCGTAGAACCACACGTTTGGCAGGCCCATCGCCTGCATCTTCGCAGCCATCTTGCGCGCCTGCACCGGACCGACGCGGTCGTCGCTGGTGGTGGTGTAGAACAGCACCGGCGGGTAGTGCGCCGCCTTTCTTCACGTTCTGGTACGGCGAGAAGGTCTTGATGAAGTTCCAGTCCGCGGTGTCCGGATTGCCGTACTCGGCCATCCACGACGCGCCGGCGGACAGGTGGGTGTAGCGCTTCATGTCCAGCAGCGGCACCTCGCAGGCGATCGCGCCGAACAGTTGCGGGTACATCGTCAGCATGTTGCCCATCAGCAGGCCGCCGTTGCTGCCGCCTTCGGCACCGAGATGTCGCGCGGACGTCACGCCGCGCTTGACCAGATCCTCGGCCACCGCAGCGAAGTCTTCGTACGCGCGCGGACGGTTCGCTTTCAGCGCAGCCTGGTGCCATTGCGGGCCGTATTCGCCACCGCCGCGGATGTTGGCGACCACGTAGACGCCGCCTCGCTCCAGCCAGGCGCGGCCGATGCTGCCGCTGTAGTGTGGCTGCAGCGATACCTCGAAGCCGCCGTAGCCGTACAGCAGGGTGCGGTTGGAGCCGTCCAGCTTGATGTCCTTCGGGTCGATCTCGAAGTACGGCACGCGGGTGCCGTCCTTCGACATCACGAAGTGCTGGCTGACGGTGAATCTGGAAGCGTCGAAGAACGCCGGCTCCTGCTTGATCGTTTCCGCGGCAACGCTGCCGAGCACGCCGCGTTCGAGCGACGACGGGGTGAGGAAGCCGCTGACGTTGAGCCAGTATTCGTCGCTGTGGTCGGGGTCGGTATCGAGCACGCTGATCGTGCTCATCGCCGGCGCGCCGGGCATCGCGGCACGCTGCCAGTCGCCGTCGGGGCTCGCCATCTGCGGGGGCGTCAGCACCTCCAGCCGGCTCTTGACGTCATCCATCAGGTTGAGGATCAGGTGGTTCTTCGTCCAGGCGTACGAATCCAGCGAGGTATGCGCGTCCGGTTCGAACAGCACGGTGAAGTGATGCTGGCCGGCCATGAAATGGTCGAACCGGGTCGCCAGCAATGCACCGGCGGGATAGGTGGTGCCGTCGACCGACCATGGCGAACGCGTCTGCACCAGCAGCCATTCGCGGTGGGCGTCGGCGTTCGCGTCCGTGGGCACGTCGACGCGGACCAGTTTGGCGCCGCTGCGCTGGTACAACTCGCTGTGATAGAAATCCTTGGCGACGGAAACGAAATCGCGTTCGTAACCCGGCGTGCGATCGTGATAGGCGCCGATCGCGAGGTCGCTCGGCTTGCCTTCATGCACCGTGGTGGCGGCCGACAGCGGCGTGCCGCGCTTCCATTCCTTGACGATGCGCGGATAGCTCGATTCGGTCATCGAGCCCGGGCCGAAGTCGGTGCCGACGTAGACGGTGTTCTCATCGATCCAGCCGGCCTCGGTCTTGGCCACCGGCAGATCGAAGCCGTTTTTCACGAAGGCCTTGAGCGGAATGCTGAATTCGCGCACGGCCACGGCGTCGCCGCCATCGGGCGACAGCGAGAGCAGACAGCGCTCGAACGCCGGCTTCAGGCACTGCACGTCCTTGAATACCCAGCGCTTGCCTTCGGTCTTGTTCAGCGCGTCGATGTCGAGCAGCACCTCCCACTTCGGCTCCGCCTTGCGGTATTCGGCCAGCGTGGTGCGCCGCCAGACGCCGCGCGGGTGCGACTTGTCGCGCCAGAAATTGTAGAGATGGCTTCCCATCCGCTCGACGTACGGGATGCGTGCGTCCGAATCGAGCACTTCGAGAATGCCGTCGCGGGTCCTGGTGAACTCGGCGTTGTCGACAAACTGCTTCGTCGTCACCGCGTTCTCTTTTTTCACCCAGTCCATCGAGCGGGTGCCGCGGATGTCTTCCAGCCACAGAAATGGATCGTCGCCGGAACTGGTCTTGGGGGAAGCGGGTGCGGGGCTCTTTTCGTGGGCATGGGCGTCATTCATGCCCATCAGTGTGACGCCGAGCGCCAGCATCAGCCAGATCGCCTTCATCGTGTGCTCCCCGTATGCGCTAGTGAACGTAATGGAGTGACGGGCGCGGCCCGCGTCAGTCGAGCCTAACCGCACGATCGTGCGGCCGCCCGTGACTAAAGTCAGGAGTGCGAGCGGAAACAGAAATCCCGCCACGCGGGCGGGATTTCTGCAGTTACGCGAGCGTGGATTACAACAGCGGGATCAACAGCAGTGCGACGATATTGATGATCTTGATCAGCGGGTTCACGGCCGGGCCGGCGGTGTCCTTGTACGGGTCGCCGACGGTGTCGCCGGTGACGGCGGCCTTGTGCGCTTCCGAACCCTTGCCGCCGTAGTGGCCGTCCTCGATGTACTTCTTGGCGTTGTCCCAGGCGCCGCCGCCGGTGGTCATCGAGATCGCCACGAACAGGCCGGTGACGATGGTGCCGATCAGCACGCCGCCCAGCGCCTTCGGCCCGCAGCGAGCCAGACCCACCACGATCGGCACCAGCGACCGGCAGCAGCGACGGCACGATCATTTCGCTGATCGCCGACTTGGTCAGCATGTCCACCGCGCGCGAGTACTCCGGCTTGGCCGTGCCGGCCATGATGCCGGGGATGTCGCGGAACTGGCGGCGCACCTCGACGACCACCGCACCGGCTGCGCGGCCGACCGCCTCCATCGCCATCGCGCCGAACAGGTAGGGGATCAGGCCGCCGATCAGCAGGCCGATGATCACCATGTGGTCGGACAGATCGAAGGTCAGCGACGTGTACGGTATCCCGGCGGTGAGTGCCCGGGTTGCGCCCATCGCTCGAGGTTGTGCGTGTAGTCGGCGAACAGCACCAGCGCGGCCAGTGCGGCCGAGCCGATCGCATAGCCCTTGGTCACCGCCTTGGTGGTGTTGCCCACGGCATCCAGCGGATCGGTGATGCCGCGAACCTCCGGTGGCAGGTCGGCCATCTCGGCGATGCCGCCGGCGTTGTCGGTGATCGGGCCGTAGGCATCCAGTGCCACGATCATGCCGGCCATCGACAGCATGGCGGTGGCGGCGATCGCGATGCCGTACAGCTGGCCGAAGTGGTACGCGCCCCAGATCGCCGCGCAGACCGCGATCACCGGCAGCGCGGTCGATTTCATCGACACGCCCAGGCCGGCGATGATGTTGGTGCCGTGACCGGTGGTGGACGCCTCGGCGATGTGCTGCACCGGCTTGAACTGCGTGCCGGTGTAGTACTCGGTGACCCACACGATCACGCCGGTCAGCAGCAGTCCGATCAGTGAGCAGGAGAAGAGTTGGCTGGAGGTGATCAGATGACCGTCGCCCGCGGTCAGCCCCTGCGGCAGCAGCGAGCCGGTGACGAACCAGAACGCGATCGCCGAAAGTACCGCCGAGACGATCACGCCCTTGTACAGCGCGCCCATGATCGAGCCACCTTCCTTCACCTTGACGAACAGCGTGCCGATGATCGAGGCGATGATCGACACGCCGCCCAGCAGCAGCGGATAAAGCATGGCCTGCAGGTTGTCGGCAAACATCAGGCCGCCCAGCAGCATGGTGGCGATCACCGTCACCGCATAGGTCTCGAACAGGTCGGCCGCCATGCCGGCGCAGTCGCCGACGTTGTCGCCCACGTTGTCGGCGATCACCGCCGGGTTGCGCGGGTCGTCCTCGGGGATGCCGGCCTCGACCTTGCCGACCAGGTCCGCGCCGACGTCCGCACCCTTGGTGAAGATGCCGCCGCCCAGACGCGCGAAGATCGAGATCAGCGAGCTGCCGAACGCCAGGCCGACCAGCGCATGCAGGGCCGTTTCACCGGTGATGCCCATGCGCTTGAGCACCAACCAGTAGCCGGCCACGCCGAGCAGGCCCAGGCCCACCACCAGCATGCCGGTGATCGCGCCACCACGGAACGCCACGTCCATCGCCGCGCTCAAGCCGCGCCGCGCCGCCTCGGCGGTGCGCACGTTGGCGCGGACCGAGACGTTCATGCCGATGTAGCCGGCCGCCCCCGACAGCACTGCACCGAGCAGGAATCCGATTGCAGTCGGCCAGTTGAGAAAGAACCCGATCAGCAGCAGCAACACCACGCCGACCATGCCGATGGTGGTGTACTGGCGGTTGAGGTAGGCGCGTGCGCCTTCCTGGATCGCCGCGGCAATTTCCTGCATCCGCTCGTTGCCCGGCGATTGCGCCAGGATCCAGCGCGCGGAGAACGCGCCATACAAAACTGCCACTACCGCACACGCCAGAACGATCCACCAGCCATACTGCTGCAGCATCGGAGCCTCCCCATGGGTTGTAAGTGGCCGTCCGGAATGGGCGGTCCCGGGGAGTATAGGCAGAGGTTGTTGCGCGGACTGTTGTGCGACGCAGCGCTTGCGAATGAAAAGGGCCATGCACGAATGCATGGCCCCGAGAGGTTCACGCGATCGCTGGCTTACTGCAGCGCGATGTCCAGGATGACGCCGGTGGCAATGGCGACCAGCAGATAGTCGTTGTTCGCGCGTACCCAGTGGTAGCCACGCGGTGGCGGACGCAGGCGGTAATAACCGTAGTCGCGCACGACATACGTCGGGCCGTAGTAGCGGTGGCCGCGCTCCCAACGACCGTGACGCGAGTAATAACGCCGGCCGGCGTGGTGATAGCCACGGTCATAGCCGTAGCGGCGGTCGTCGTGACGCCAGCCATCATGGCCGCGCCGGTCATGGCCACGGTGGTCGTACGCGCGACGATTGTCGTGGTGCCGGTCATATCCGCGATCATGACCATGCCGGTCGTGATCACGACGATCGTGATCGCCGTGGCCGGGGGCTGCCAGCGCGAAGCTGCCGAAGGTGGCCAGGACAAGTGCAATGAGCAGGCGGTTGATGAGCTTCATCTCGGATCTCCTCCATGGGCGGCGTGCCGCAACAACGCAGCGATCGGCCGGACAGGAGGGATCGTAGGAATGTGCGGCTGAACGCAGCCCCCAACGCTGCGCCTGGTTTCAGGTTGCACTCAGTGAGTCATCTTTGCCTGCCACCAGCGAGCCCGTTCTGCTCACTGACGCTCAATCGTCTGCGCTCATGACGGTATCGAGCAACCATGCGCGCAGAGCCTGGAAGGCCGGTTTGCGGCTCGCTTCCGGCGCAGACACGAGGTAGTAGGCGAAGCCATCGAGTTGCGGGCCGAACGGTTGCACCAGCGCACCCTGGGTCAGTTCGTCGGCGACCAGCGCCATGTCGAGCATCGCAACGCCCTGGCCGGCGATCGCGGCGGCGATGGCGTGGGCTTCATCGCTGAAGATCACTCCGCGCTGGAAATCCATGTGTTCCAGGCCTGCCTCCCGTCCCCAGCGGGGCCAGTCGGGAGGATCGGGCAAGGTGGCTTGCCATTGAAAATGCAGCAACGGGTGTCGCGACAATTCCCGGGGATGCCGCAACATGATCCGGGGGCTGCACATCGGCGCGAACCGGGTGTGCTGAAGGCATTCGCTGTGAAGGCCCGGATAGTCGCCCAGGCCATAGCGGATGGCCGCGTCGACCTGCTGGGTCGAAAAATCCACCATCGAAGTCGAGGCGTGCAACGACAGGGCGAGGTTGCCGTACCTGGCCTGGAATGTGGTCACCTTCGGCACCAGCCGGCGCGCCACGAATGCCGGCGTGGCCGACACGGTGATCGTCTGCTGCCTGCCGGGCTGCAGCAATGGAGCAAACGCGTCGGCGAAGGCGTCAAAGCCATCGCGCAATACCGGGAACAGTCGCTTCCCTTCGGGCGTCAGCAACACCTTGCGTACCCGGCGTTCAAACAGCGGCACGCCGAGTACCGATTCCAGCTGCCGGATCTGGTGACTGATGGCGGTGGAGGACACCGACAATTCCAGGGCGGCCAGACGAAAGCTCTGGTGCCGCGCAGCGGCTTCAAACGCGCGCAAGGAGGACAGCGCCGGGAGCCGTCGGCGGCGCATCGCGATGGATGAATCGTTCTCACTCATGGTCGAGGAAAGATCGTTTGTAGGTCGCATTGTTCCTGGTGATCATGCCGGCGCTGCCGTGAATCGGCAAATTTCCATCACCCATGAGGATGCCGCCATGACTACCGTGCTTCAGCTTGATGCGAGTGCGCGCGCCGGACGTTCGGATTTGCATGCCCACGGCTCGCATACGCGCCGGCTCACCGCCCGCTTCGTCGAACGCTGGCACAGCCTCAACCCGGGCAGGGTGCTGTACCGGGATATCGGGCAACGTCCACCCGCGCCGGTGGATGATCGCTGGATCCAGGCGGCCTTTACCCCGCACCCGGAGCGCAAGCCCTGGATGCAGCAGCGGCTCGCGGAAAGCGATGCGCTGGTCGACGAGTTGCTGGGCGCGGACGTGGTCGTGGCGGGCGTGCCGATGTACAACTTCGGCGTGCCGAGCGGGTTCAAGGCCTATATCGACAATATCGTGCGGGTAGGGCGCACCTTCGGCTTCGACCGCACGCGCCAGGGCGAGCCTTACTGGCCTCTGCTGGCGGAACGCCGAAGCACCCTCGTTCTGCTGGGTTCACGCGGCGATTACGGTTACGAATCCGGTGCTCGTCTGGCGGCCATGAACCACGTCGAGGCCTCGGTCCGTACGGCGTTCGGCTACATCGGCATTACCGATGTCCGCGCCGTGGCGGTGGAATACGACGAGTTCGGCGGCGAGCGGCTGGCTGGCTCGCTGCGCCAGGCCGAAGAGGCGCTGGATCAACTGGTGGACCAGCTGGCGGCCGAACGGGCGGCCTTGCCCCGGCTTACCGCTTGAATCCGGGCAGTCGCTGCGCGACGGCGACATTCTTCAGTCGCACGTACTTCGGCAGGCCGTCCTTGCCGTACGGCAGCGGTGCTTCGCCGCGGATCAGTGGTGCCAGATATCGGCGAGCGGCGGCGGTGATGCCGAAGCCGTCGCGGGTGATGAAGTTCTTCGGCATCTTCTTTTCGCGGTTGGCGATCTTCGCCAGCGCGGCCGGCTCGATCTTCCAGCGATACGGCGCGTCGGCGCTGCGCACGATCACCGGCATCACCGCGTTCATGCCGGCCAGCGCGTAGTCGACCGCCGCCTTGCCGACCGCATAGGCCTGCTCGGCGTCGACTTTCGACGCGGCATGGCGCGCGGAGCGTTGCAGGTAGTCGGGTAGCGCCCAGTGGTATTTGTAGCCGAGTTTTTCCTTCACCAGCGCCGCCAGCACGGGAGCCACGCCGCCAAGCTGCGCATGGCCGAACGCGTCACGCGTGCCCGCTTCGGCGAGGAACTGGCCGGCCGCGTTGCGCACGCCTTCGGAGGCGACCACCGTGCACCAGCCGACGCGTTCCACGGTGGCTTTCACTTTCGCCAGGAACGCGGCTTCGTCGAACGTGTTTTCGGGGAACAGGATGATGTGCGGTGCCGCGTCGGCGCCTTCACCGGCGAGACCGGACGCCGCGGCGATCCAGCCGGCGTGGCGGCCCATCACTTCGAGGATGAACACCTTGGTCGAGGTCTCGGCCATCGAGGCGACGTCGAGGCTGGCCTCCAGTGTCGAGATCGCGGTGTATTTCGCGACCGAGCCGAAGCCGGGACAGCAGTCGGTGACGGCGAGGTCGTTGTCCACCGTTTTCGGCACGCCGATGCAGCGGATGTCGTAGCCCAGCGTCTTGCCGATCTGCGACAGCTTGAGCGCGGTGTCGGCCGAGTCGTTGCCGCCGTTGTACAGGAACCAGCGGATGTCGTGGGCGCGGAATACCTCGATCAGCCGTTCGTACTCGGCGCGGTTGTCCTCCAGCGATTTGAGCTTGTAGCGGCACGATCCGAACGCACCGCCCGGAGTGTGCCGCAGCGCGGTGATCGCGGCGGCCGATTCCTTCGAGGTGTCGATCAACTCTTCGCGCAGCGCGCCGAGGATGCCGTTGCGTGCCGCGTATGCCTTCACGCCCTTGCCGCGTGCGGCTTCGATCACCCCGGCGGCGGTGGCATTGATCACCGCGGTGACTCCGCCGGATTGGGCGTACAGCAGGTTGCCGGTGATGGCTGGCGGGCGGCGGGTCGGGCTCATGGCTATCCTCGATGGGGCGGTGGGATGATGGCGTTGGTCAGCGCAAATCTTTTTGGCGACAGTCACTTGGCGGACACAGGCGAAGGGCGCTGTTTGACGGCATCGGGTGCAGCGGCTAATTTGACGGTCAATTCTGGGAATCTGGCGGGCTGCTGCAGTGTGCGACAGCCCGCCAAACTTGTGGAGCATTATGCGACTCGTCCTACTTGGTGCGCCCGGCTCGGGCAAAGGCACGCAGGCTGCCCGGCTGAAAGCGGAATTCGGTGTGCCGCATATCTCGACTGGCGACATGCTGCGCGCCGCCGTTGCGGCCGGCACCGCCATGGGATTGAAGGCCAAGGCGGTGATGGACGCCGGCCAGCTGGTTTCCGACGATATCCTGCTCGGCATGCTGGAAGACCGGTTGGCGCAGGATGACGCGAAAGCCGGCTTCATCCTCGATGGCTATCCGCGCAATCTGGCCCAGGCCGATGCGCTCGACCAGCTGCTGGCGAAAATCGGCCAGCCGCTGGATGCGGTGGTGAAGCTCAAGGTGCCCAGCGAGGTGATCATCGGCCGTTGCGAGATCCGCTTCAAGGCCGAAGGCCGCGCCGACGACAACCCCGACACCGTGCGCAAGCGCCTGGCGATCTATGCCGAGCAGACCGCGCCCGTGGCGGATTTCTATGCCCGCCGCGGCAAGCTGCAGATCGTCGACGGAGTGGGCGACCTGAGCGAGGTCACGGCGCGGGTCAAGCAGGCACTGCGAAGCGAATCGGCCGCAGCGAACGGCTGAGCATTAGCCGCTCCTGCGCGAGCGGGTTTCAAGGATCGCCCATCATGCGTCTGCACATTCTCGGCATCTGCGGCACCTTCATGGGCGGTGTCGCCGCGCTGGCGCGCGAGCTCGGCCACGCGGTCGAAGGTTCCGACGCCAACGTGTATCCACCGATGAGCACGCAGCTGGAGGCGCTCGGCATCGGCCTGATGAGCGGCTACTCCGCTGATCATCTGCGGCCCGGCCCCGATCACGCCGGGCCGGACCTCGTCGTGGTCGGCAATGCGATGACCCGCGGCAACCCTGCCGTCGAATACATGCTCGATCAGCGCCTGCGCTACGTCTCCGGACCGCAGTGGCTGGGCGAGACGGTGCTGGCCGATCGCGACGTGCTGGCGGTAGCCGGTACCCATGGCAAGACCACCACGACCAGTTTGCTGGCGCACCTGCTGGAAAGCGCCGGGATGACACCGGGGTTCCTGGTCGGCGGCGTGCCGGGCAATTTCGGTGTGTCGGCGCGGCTGGGGCGGGGCAAGCCGTTCGTGATCGAGGCCGACGAATACGACACCGCGTTCTTCGACAAGCGCTCGAAGTTCGTGCACTACCGCCCGCGCATCGCCATCCTCAACAATCTCGAATACGACCACGCGGACATCTTCCCCGACGTGGCCGCGATCCAGCGCCAGTTCCATCACCTGGTACGCACCGTGCCGGGCAACGGCCGGCTGATCGTCAACGCACATGACGAGCGGTTGGCCGAGGTGCTGGCGATGGGCTGCTGGACGCCGGTGGAGACGTTCGGCATCGGTCGCGGCGACTGGCGGGCGACGCTGATCGAGGCGGACGGCTCGGCATTCGCCGTGCACCGCGCCGGCAAGCTGATCGGCGAAATACACTGGCCGCTGCTCGGCAATCACAGCGTGATGAACGCGCTGGCCGCGCTGGCCGCGGCAGTCGCCGCCGGCGCCGACCCGAAAGTGCTGCTGTCCGCATTCGCCAGCTTCGAGAGCGTCAAGCGGCGGATGGAGCGGGTCGGTGAAGTGAACGGTGTGCGCGTCTACGACGACTTCGCCCATCACCCCACGGCGATCGCCACCACCCTGGCCGGGCTGCGCGCGAAAGTTGGCCAGGCGCGCATCCTGGTGGCGCTGGAGCCGCGCTCCAACTCGATGCGCCAGGGCTCGCACGCCGCGGCGCTGGCGCCGTCGCTGGCCGATGCCGATGCGGTGGTGTTCCTGCACCGGCCCGAATTGCCGTGGGATGCCGGCCAGGTCATCGCGGCGCTGGACGGGCGTGGCACGACGGCACCGACGGTCGATGCGCTGATCGCCGCCTTGCTGGACCAGGTGCAGTCGGGCGACCAGGTGATCTTCATGTCCAACGGCGGTTTCGAAGCGGCACCGCGCCGGTTCGTCGATGCCCTTGCGCAGGCTCGCTGATTCAGCGGCCGGCATGTCGATGGCCGGCAGAGCCATCCTCAGGAAGGGCGAGCGATATCGGTGGCTACGCTGCAAAAAAACGTCGCCATGTGAAGGCGGCAACAGGCGCTGTCCAGTGATGTAGGCCACGGCGCTTGGATGTCTGCCCGCCTGGCCACTGGTTACACTGGGCGCATGGTCGCCCAGTCGCCGCTCATCGAAATGCCGTTGTTTCCGCTTGCCTCCGTGTTGACCCCCGGCGGCCAGTTGCAGTTGCGCATTTTCGAGCCGCGTTATCTCGACCTGGTGCGCGAATGCAGCCGCCATGGCACCGGTTTCGGTGCATGTCTGATCCTCGACGGACACGAGGTCGGTGCACCGGCGACGCCGGCAGCGATCGGCACGGTGGCGAGGATCACCGATTTCCATCGCGACGAGAACGGCCTGCTGGGCATCGTCGCCGAAGGTGGCCCGCGTTTTCGCGTCGCCCGCACGCGGGTGCGCTCCGATGGAATGCTGCGCGGCGATGTGGAAGTCTGGCCCGCTGAGCCGGAACAGCAGGTGCCGGTGGAATTCGCGTTGCTGCAAAGCATCCTCGAACGGCTGATCGAGACGATGGCGCCGCAGTGGCGGCACGCTCCGCGCAGCGCCTACGACGATGCCAGCTGGCTGGGTTTCCGGTTGGCCGAGCTGCTGCCGCTGGACGTGGCCGAACAGCAGCACATGCTCGAACTGACCGATCCTGTACAGCGGCTGGCCGAGTTGCGCGACATCCTGCCGCGTTTCCAGAAGCCATGAATCTTGGAGCACGCCGGCATCGTAAACTCGGCTTTTCGCGACGGAGTCGATGGGCATGAGCAGTCTCGCCGGCAAGACCTTGTTCATCAGCGGTGCCTCGCGCGGCATCGGGTTGGCGATCGCGCTGCGGGCTGCGCGTGACGGCGCGAATATCGTGATCGCGGCGAAGAGCGGCGTGCCGAATCCGAAGTTGCCCGGCACCATCCACACCGCCGCGGCGGCCGTCGAGCAGGCCGGCGGCAAGGCGCTGGCGCTGCAGGTCGATATCCGCGAAGAAACGCAGGTGCGTGCCGCCGTGGCGCAGGCCGCCGAACGTTTCGGCGGCATCGATATCGTGGTCAACAACGCCAGCGCGATCTGGCTGGCCGGCACTGCCGACACGCCGATGAAGCGCTACGACCTGATGCACCAGGTCAACACCCGCGGCACCTTCCTGGTCACCCAGAGCTGCCTGCCGTACCTGAAACAGGCGGCCAATCCGCACGTGCTGATGCTGTCGCCGCCGCCGAACCTCGATCCGAAATGGTTCGCGCCACACACCGCCTACACCATCGCCAAATACGGCATGAGCCTGTGCGTGCTGGGCATGAGTCCGGAATTCGCGCCGCTGGGCATCGCGGTGAACGCGCTGTGGCCGCGCACGGTGATCGCCACGGCGGCGATCGGCATGATCGAGGGCGTGAGGGTCGAACATTGCCGCAAGCCGGAGATCGTCGCCGATGCCGCGCACGCCATCCTGACCCGCCCGTCGCGCGACTATACCGGCCATTTCGCGATCGACGAAGAGATCCTGCGCGAGGCCGGTACCACCGACTTCGATCGTTATGCGGTGCAGTCCGGCGCTGCCTTGTTGCCGGATCTGTTCCTGGACTGAAACCGGGCGAGCCGTACCATCGTGGGTCCGCACATGGCGGGCCCGGAGCACACCATGCAGACTTCGCACGACGACATCCCGCAATCCCTGACCGACCTTGGCAAGCGTTACTGGCTGCCGGTATACAAGCCGCGTGAGCTGGTGCTCGATCATGGCAAGGGCGCCCGTGTGTGGGACACCGAAGGCCGCGACTACGTCGACTTCGGCGCCGGCATTGCGGTCAACGCACTCGGTCATCAGGACCCGGATCTGACCGATGCACTCACCGCGCAGGCGAACAAGCTGTGGCACGCCAGCAACGTGTTCTACACCGAGCCGCCGCTGCGACTGGCCGAGGAACTGGTGCGCGCTTCGCATTTCGCCGAGCGAGTGTTCCTGTGCAATTCCGGTGCCGAGGCGAACGAGGCGGCGATCAAGCTGGTGCGCAAATGGGCGGCATCAAGGGGACGCCCGCCGGAGCAGCGCATCATCATCACGTTCAGGGGTTCGTTCCACGGCCGCACTCTGGCCACGGTCACCGCCACCGCCCAACCGAAATATCAGGAAGGTTACGAGCCGCTGCCGGCGGGTTTCCGTTATCTCGACTTCAACGATGTCGCGGCGCTGGAAGCGGCATTCGACGCGGGCGATATCGCCGCGGTGATGCTGGAGCCCGTGCAGGGCGAGGGCGGCGTGCTGCCCGCGGCACCCGGTTTCCTCAAGCGCGTGCGCGAGTTGTGCGACCAGCATGACGCGTTGCTGGTGCTGGACGAGATCCAGTGCGGCATGGGCCGCACCGGTGTGCTGTTCGCACACACGCACGAGAGCGTCACGCCGGATATCGTGACCCTGGCCAAGGCACTCGGTTGCGGTTTCCCGATCGGCGCGATGCTGGCCGGCCCGAAGGTGGCCGAGGTGATGCAGTACGGTGCGCACGGCACCACGTTCGGCGGCAATCCCATGGCGGCCGCGGTCGCGCGTGTCGCGCTGGCCAAGCTGGCTTCGCCGGCGGTGCTGATGAATGTGGAACGCCAGGCGAATGATCTGCGTGCCGGGCTGGAGCACATCAATCGCGAGTTGAATGTGTTCGCTGAAGTGCGCGGCCGCGGACTGATGATCGGCGCAGTGCTGGCCGAGACACACCGGGGCAAGGCCGGGGCGATCCTCGACCACGCTGCGGCGCATGGCTTGCTGTTGCTGCAGGCCGGGCCTGACGTGTTGCGTTTCGTGCCGCCGTTGACCATCGCCGACGAAGAACTGGCCGATGGTCTCGCACGTCTGCACGCGGCATTGAACGACTTTGCGGCGGGCTGAAGCAAAAGCTTCCATCCCACAGGAATCGCCTCATGAAATATCTTCACAGCATGGTCCGCGTGCACGACCTCGACGCCTCGCTGCGCTTCTACTGCGAAGGCCTGGGTTTGCGCGAGGTGCGTCGCAAGGAAGTGCCCGAGGGCAAGTACACGCTGGTGTTCCTGTCGGCACCGGAGAGCCCCGAGGCCGAAATCGAGCTGACATACAATTGGGGCTCGCAGGAGGACTACGGTTCGTCACGCAACTTCGGTCACCTGGCGTTCCGCGTCGACGACATCTACGCCACCTGCGCGCGGCTGCAGGCGATGGGCTGCACCATCCACCGGCCGCCGCGCGACGGCCACATGGCCTTCGTGCGCTCGCCCGACCTGATCTCGATCGAATTGCTGCAGGACGGCCACCTGCCGCCGAGCGAGCCGTGGGCGTCGATGCCGAACACCGGCAACTGGTGAATCAGCCCTTCGCCTCGCGCAATGCGCCGCGCGCCGCTTCCAGCGTATCGGCGATGTCCTGCTCGCTGTGCGCGCTGGACATGAAGCCCGCCTCAAACGCGGATGGTGCCAGATACACGCCGCGCTTCAGCATGCCGTGGAAGAAACGGTTGAACAGCGCGACGTCCGCCGCCGTTGCCTGCGCGTAGCTGGTGACTTTTTCCGCGCTGAAGAACAGCCCGAACATGCCGCCTGCACGGTTGGTGCTGAACGCCACGCTTTCGCCGTCGGCGACCGACTGGAAGCCGTCTGCGAGCAGGCGCGTACGCGCGGCGAGTTGCTCGTGGAAACCCGGTGCCTGGATCAACTCCAGCATCGCCAGCCCCGCCGCCATCGCTACCGGATTGCCTGAGAGCGTGCCGGCCTGGTAAATCGGGCCGCTGGGAGCGATCTGTTCCATCAGTTCGCGTCGGCCGCCATAGGCACCGACCGGCATGCCGCCGCCGATGATTTTGCCGAACGTGGTCAGGTCGGGCGTCACGCCGTAATGCGCCTGCGCGCCGCCGAGCGCGACGCGGAAGCCGGTCATCACCTCGTCGAAGATCAGCAACGCGCCCGACTGCGTGCACAGTTCACGCAGGCCCTGCAGGTAGCCGTCCGCCGGCGGGATGCAGTTCATGTTGCCGGCGACCGGTTCGATGATCAGGCCGGCGATCTCATTGCCGTGTTCGGCGAACAACGCCTTTGCCGCGTCGAGATCGTTGTAGGGCAGGGTGAGGGTGAGGTCGGCGTTCGCCTTCGGCACGCCCGGCGAGGTCGGTACGCCGAAGGTCAGCGCGCCGGAGCCGGCCTTGACCAGGAAGCTGTCGCCATGGCCGTGATAGCAGCCCTCGAACTTCACGATCTTGCTGCGGCCGGTGGCGCCCCGGGCGAGCCGGATCGCCGACATCGTCGCCTCGGTGCCGGAGTTGACCATGCGCACCATCTCGATCGACGGGATCAGCCGGGTGATCGTCTCGGCCATGGCGACCTCGGCAGCGCAAGGCGTGCCGAAGGACAGCCCGTCCTTCACTGCGCGTTCGACCGCTTCTCGCACGGCCGGATGGTTGTGGCCGACGATCATCGGCCCCCACGAGCCCACGTAGTCGATATAGCGCGTGCCTTCCACGTCCCACAGGTAGGCACCGTCCGCCCGTGCAGTGAAGAACGGTTCGCCGCCCACTGACTTGAACGCGCGCACCGGCGAGTTCACGCCACCGGGCATCAGTTGCAGCGCACGTTGGAAAAGTTCGTGGTTGGTCATCGCGTGGATTCTCGATCAGGGGGAAACATGCCGGCAAAGCGTTGCGCGGCGGTGCGCACATCGGACGTGCCGAAAACAGCCGAGACCGCCGCCAGGAAATCTGCGCCGGCCTCAATCAGCGGTGCACCATTGTCCGGTGTGATTCCGCCGATCGCCACCCGCGGCAGGCCCAGCGCGGCGCTTTGCCTCAGCAAATCGATCGCGGCGCGCGGTGCCAACGGCCTGGTCGGTGAGGGAAAGAAAGCGCCGAACGACACATAGCTCGCGCCGGCGCGGGCTGCCACCTGTGCCAGTTGCAGCGAGTTGCAGCAGGCCGCGCCGACGATGGCATGGCTGCCCAGCTCGCTGCGGGCGGTGCCGATCTCCTTCTCCACGTTGCTCAGGTGAACACCATCCGCACCCACGGCCTTGGCCAGTGCGATGTCCTCGTCGATGATCAAGGGCACGCCGTGCTCATGACACAGCTGCCTGAGGGCGGTCGCTTCGACATGACGGCGCGCTGCGTCGGTGGTCGGGTCGCGGTATTGCAGCAGCCGCGCTCCGCCGACCAGCGCCCGGGAGACGACCTCGAGCAGATCCTCGCGGGGTCCGTCGGTAAGGGCATAAAGGCCGCGGCCTGGCCATGTTGCAAACCTGTTCAATTCGATACCCCGCGCGTGTGAATGGGTGGCCGGCAGCGTCGCCATGCTTTCGCATTGCCGGGCGAGTTGCGAGAATGTGCCATTCCATGACGATCCAAAGAAGTCCGACCATGAGCCAGAGTTCCACCGAAGCCGTTGCCTTGCGCAAATGGATGTGCGTTGTTTGCGGCTATATCTATGATGAGGCCGCAGGCGTTCCTGATGAAGGGATCGCGCCAGGCACCCGTTGGGAGGATGTGCCCGACACATGGACCTGTCCGGACTGCGGCACCACCAAGGATGACTTCGAGATGATCGAGCTCGACTGACGGCCGCTTCCCGCCAGCAAACGGCCCGATCTCGCCAGCGCATTGGCCGGGCCGCCTGCTCTGATGTTCCTGCGCCCGATCGGTGGCGCGTCGTTCGAGGAGCATCCCATGCAACAGTTCATTCCGTTCGAAGATGACTGGGACGCGCTGGAAAACCTTCGCGCGGAAGAGCTGATTCCCTACCGTGTCGGTCTACTGGACAAGTCCGTGGCACTCGTTCGGCGCAATGCCTCGGCAGCGCCGGCGATTTCCGGTTCGCTGGCCGGTTCGAATGATCAGCCTTGCCATCTGGCACGGCACGGGCACAGTTGATACCGGCGATTGCTTCATCGGGTTGCCGTCGCACACGCAGCTGATCTGCGTGCATGGTTTCGGCGCTGCACACGGCGATTGCGAAAGAAGATGGCCGCGGCCTCTTCACATGGACGCGACGTGGCGCTATGATTCTCGCCCCTTCGACGAAGCGCTCTCTCGCGAAGGTTTCCACAACGATTCTCGCTGAAAAATTTCTTCATCGAGGGTGTTGACGGTCGCAAAAAGCGATGTAGAATGGGCGGCTCACCTAGGACGAAACGTCCTGGGGCGGTACCGGGAAAACCGGTACCAAGCGAACGATCTTTGACAGTGTGCGCAGGTGAATTGTGTGGACGTCTTGTGTTGAATGGGTCACGACCTGTCCAAGCAATGCAAGCGTCCAATGAAAGAAAAAGTCAGTAATGAGTTTTGATTTTGTTGGGACTAACGCTTCAGAAAGATAGATGGCCGAGCCCGCAAGGGTGAGGTTGTCGACAACTTAAGTGAAGAGTTTGATCCTGGCTCAGATTGAACGCTGGCGGCATGCCTAACACATGCAAGTCGAACGGCAGCACAGCAGAGCTTGCTCTGTGGGTGGCGAGTGGCGGACGGGTGAGTAATGCATCGGGACCTACCCAGACGTGGGGGATAACGTAGGGAAACTTACGCTAATACCGCATACGTCCTACGGGAGAAAGCAGGGGACCTTCGGGCCTTGCGCGGTTAGACGGACCGATGTGCGATTAGCTAGTTGGTAGGGTAATGGCCTACCAAGGCGACGATCGCTAGCTGGTCTGAGAGGATGATCAGCCACACTGGGACTGAGACACGGCCCAGACTCCTACGGGAGGCAGCAGTGGGGAATATTGGACAATGGGCGCAAGCCTGATCCAGCAATGCCGCGTGTGTGAAGAAGGCCTTCGGGTTGTAAAGCACTTTTATCAGGAACGAAATACCACGGGTTAATACCCTATGGGGCTGACGGTACCTGAGGAATAAGCACCGGCTAACTTCGTGCCAGCAGCCGCGGTAATACGAAGGGTGCAAGCGTTAATCGGAATTACTGGGCGTAAAGGGTGCGTAGGCGGTTCGTTAAGTCTGTCGTGAAATCCCCGGGCTCAACCTGGGAATGGCGATGGATACTGGCGAGCTAGAGTGTGTCAGAGGATGGTGGAATTCCCGGTGTAGCGGTGAAATGCGTAGAGATCGGGAGGAACATCAGTGGCGAAGGCGGCCATCTGGGACAACACTGACGCTGAAGCACGAAAGCGTGGGGAGCAAACAGGATTAGATACCCTGGTAGTCCACGCCCTAAACGATGCGAACTGGATGTTGGTCTCAACTCGGAGATCAGTGTCGAAGCTAACGCGTTAAGTTCGCCGCCTGGGGAGTACGGTCGCAAGACTGAAACTCAAAGGAATTGACGGGGGCCCGCACAAGCGGTGGAGTATGTGGTTTAATTCGATGCAACGCGAAGAACCTTACCTGGCCTTGACATGTCCGGAATCCAGCAGAGATGCAGGAGTGCCTTCGGGAATCGGAACACAGGTGCTGCATGGCTGTCGTCAGCTCGTGTCGTGAGATGTTGGGTTAAGTCCCGCAACGAGCGCAACCCTTGTCCTTAGTTGCCAGCGAGTAATGTCGGGAACTCTAAGGAGACTGCCGGTGACAAACCGGAGGAAGGTGGGGATGACGTCAAGTCATCATGGCCCTTACGGCCAGGGCTACACACGTACTACAATGGTCGGTACAGAGGGTTGCAATACCGCGAGGTGGAGCCAATCCCAGAAAGCCGATCCCAGTCCGGATCGGAGTCTGCAACTCGACTCCGTGAAGTCGGAATCGCTAGTAATCGCGGATCAGCTATGCCGCGGTGAATACGTTCCCGGGCCTTGTACACACCGCCCGTCACACCATGGGAGTGGGTTGCTCCAGAAGGCGTTAGTCTAACCGCAAGGAGGACGACGCCCACGGAGTGGTCCATGACTGGGGTGAAGTCGTAACAAGGTAGCCGTATCGGAAGGTGCGGCTGGATCACCTCCTTTCAAGAAATGACGGCGTGAATCATCACGCAAGACGTCCACACAAGACACCTGCACATCCGCATGCAACCAACATGCTGGCCTGACGGCCCAAGTTTTATGGGTCTGTAGCTCAGGTGGTTAGAGCGCACCCCTGATAAGGGTGAGGCCGGTGGTTCGAGTCCACCCAGACCCACCACCATGGGGCCTTAGCTCAGCTGGGAGAGCACCTGCTTTGCAAGCAGGGGGTCATCGGTTCGATCCCGATAGGCTCCACCACCCTTGGGTACAGCACGAAACGCGGATGTGTTTGCACACAAAAGATTTTTGAAATCATCCGGCATTGAGGCCGGTATGATGTTCTTTGAAAATACATAAACGAGTGACAAGCGTCTTGGTTCGAAACCGAACCGAGGCAAGTGTTAAGGCACGAAAACGAAGTAACTTGGCTGCACCTGATGAGGGTGCATGCCCCGAGGCGACTTGGGGTTATATGGTCAAGCGACTAAGCGTATACGGTGGATGCCTTGGCAGTCAGAGGCGATGAAGGACGTGGCAGCCTGCGAAAAGTGTCGGGGAGCTGGCAACAAGCTTTGATCCGGCAATGTCCGAATGGGGAAACCCACTGCGCAAGCAGTACTGCATGGTGAATACATAGCCATGCAGGGCGAACCCGGGGAACTGAAATATCTAAGTACCCGGAGGAAAAGAAATCAACCGAGATTCCCTGAGTAGCGACGAGCGAACGGGGACTAGCCCAAAAGCACATCATGTTTTAGTCAAACGGCATGGAAAGGCCGGCCATAGATGGTGATAGCCCAGTCGACGAAAGGGCATGGTGTGTGAAATTGAGTAAGGCGGGGCACGTGAAACCTTGTCTGAACATGGGGGGACCATCCTCCAAGGCTAAATACTACTGACTGACCGATAGCGAACTAGTACCGTGAGGGAAAGGCGAAAAGAACCCCGGAGAGGGGAGTGAAATAGACCCTGAAACCGTATACGTACAAGCAGTGGAAGCCCGCAAGGGTAACTGCGTACCTTTTGTATAATGGGTCAGCGACTTACTGTCTGTGGCAAGCTTAACCGTATAGGGGAGGCGAAGAGAAATCGAGTCTGAATAGGGCGCATAGTCTCAGGCAGTAGACCCGAAACCGAGTGATCTATCCTTGGCCAGGTTGAAGGTGCGGTAACACGCACTGGAGGACCGAACCCACATCTGTTGCAATAGATGGGGATGAGCTGAGGATAGGAGTGAAAGGCTAAACAAACTCGGAGATAGCTGGTTCTCCTCGAAAGCTATTTAGGTAGCGCCTCGGACGAATCTTCCTGGGGGTAGAGCACTGTTATGGCTAGGGGGTCATCGCGACTTACCAAACCATGGCAAACTCCGAATACCAGGACAGACTATCCGGGAGACACACGGCGGGTGCTAACGTCCGTCGTGAAAAGGGAAACAACCCAGACCCGCAGCTAAGGTCCCAAAGTCATCGCTAAGTGGAAAACGATGTGGAAAGGCATAGACAGCCAGGAGGTTGGCTTAGAAGCAGCCACCCTTTAAAGAAAGCGTAATAGCTCACTGGTCGAGTCGGTCTGCGCGGAAGATTTAACGGGGCTAAGCGATGCACCGAAGCTCGGGGTGTGCACACTTGTGTGTACGCGGTAGAGGAGCGTTCCGTAAGCCTGTGAAGGTGGATTGTAAAGTCTGCTGGAGGTATCGGAAGTGCGAATGCTGACATGAGTAACGATAATGGGGGTGAAAAGCCCCCACGCCGAAAGCCCAAGGTTTCCTCGCGCAACGTTCATCGGCGCAGGGTGAGTCGGCCCCTAAGGCGAGGCAGAAATGCGTAGTCGATGGGAAGCAGGTTAATATTCCTGCACTTTTCTTAAGTGCGATGTGGGGACGGAGAAGGTTAGGTCTACCGGGCGTTGGTTGTCCCGGGGAAAGGCGGTAGGCATGGGTCTTAGGCAAATCCGGGACCCTTTATGCCGAGCACCGAGACGAGCCCTATTGGGCGAAGTGACTGACACCACGCTTCCAGGAAAAGCCACTAAGCTTCAGCTTAAGAAAAACCGTACCGTAAACCGACACTGGTAGGCAGGGTGAGAATCCCAAGGCGCTTGAGAGAACTCGGGTGAAGGAACTAGGCAAAATGGCACCGTAACTTCGGGAGAAGGTGCGCCCATTGACGTGGTCACGTGCGTGACTGAGCGTCGATGGGTCGCAGTAACCTGGCCGCTGCGACTGTTTATCAAAAACACAGCACTCTGCAAACACGAAAGTGGACGTATAGGGTGTGACGCCTGCCCGGTGCTGGAAGGTTAATTGATGGGGTCAGCCGCAAGGCGAAGCTCTTGATCGAAGCCCCAGTAAACGGCGGCCGTAACTATAACGGTCCTAAGGTAGCGAAATTCCTTGTCGGGTAAGTTCCGACCTGCACGAATGGCGTAACGACAGCGGCGCTGTCTCCACCCGAGACTCAGTGAAATTGAATTCGCTGTGAAGATGCAGCGTTCCCGCGGCAAGACGGAAAGACCCCGTGAACCTTTACTATAGCTTTACATTGAACGTTGAGTTCTTCTGTGTAGGATAGGTGGGAGGCTTTGAAGCGCAGACGCCAGTTTGCGTGGAGCCATCCTTGAAATACCACCCTGAAGTGCTTGACGTTCTAACCTCGACCCGTCATCCGGGTCAGGGACCATGTATGGTGGGTAGTTTGACTGGGGCGGTCTCCTCCCAAAGAGTAACGGAGGAGCACGAAGGTACGCTCAGCGCGGTCGGACATCGCGCACTGTGTGCAATGGCATAAGCGTGCTTGACTGCGAGATCGACGGATCAAGCAGGTACGAAAGTAGGTCATAGTGATCCGGTGGTTCTGTATGGAAGGGCCATCGCTCAACGGATAAAAGGTACTCCGGGGATAACAGGCTGATACCGCCCAAGAGTTCATATCGACGGCGGTGTTTGGCACCTCGATGTCGGCTCATCACATCCTGGGGCTGTAGCCGGTCCCAAGGGTATGGCTGTTCGCCATTTAAAGTGGTACGCGAGCTGGGTTCAGAACGTCGTGAGACAGTTCGGTCCCTATCTGTCGTGGGCGTTGGAGATTTGAGGGGGGCTGCTCCTAGTACGAGAGGACCGGAGTGGACGTTCCGCTGGTGTTCGGGTTGTCATGCCCATGGCATTGCCCGGTAGCTACGAACGGAAGTGATAACCGCTGAAAGCATCTAAGCGGGAAGCACGCCCCAAGATGAGATCTCCCGAGAGCTTGACTCTCCTTAAGGCACCATCAAGACCAGGTGGTTGATAGGTCAGGTGTGGAAGTGCAGCAATGCATGGAGCTAACTGATACTAATGAGCCGTGCGGCTTGACCATATAACCCCAAGACGCTTCGTGTGTCCTTGGCGCAAGTCAACGTTCTGATTCGAATTCACCTCGACGCTTGTCACTCGTTTATGTTTTATTTGACGCGAAGTCCTTTTCGCGAAGAGCAAAACCCGCCATCCGTGGCGGACTCTTCAAAAGGGCTTCCAACCAGATTGAAGCCGGCGCACGTTGCGCTGCTTCAACCCCTTCCCTGGCGGCCATAGCGGCGTGGTACCACCTGATCCCATCCCGAACTCAGAAGTGAAACGCGCATGCGCCGATGGTAGTGTGGCTTTGCCATGCAAGAGTAGGTCACCGCCAGGGGCTTTATCCCAGAAGGCCTCCCCATCGGGGAGGCCTTCGTCTTTGTGGCGTGGTTGCTGCTGCGGTCGCGGATCGCAGGCTGCAACAGGTCACCGCCAGGGCGGCTTTATCCCGAAACACCCTCACCGGCAACGGTGGGGGTGTTTCTTTGGCTGTCGCTCGGGCGACCGTAGGTCGCGACCCCCACCGGTCACCGCCAGCGGCTTTATCCCAGAAGGCCTCCCCCAACGGGAGGCCTTCGTCTTCGCGGCGTTGGCGATCGCCGTGGCTCTGGCGGTCGCAAAGCGTATCCCGATCGGCCTCGACCCTCGCCACGGCGATCGAGCCCCTCCGCAAGCGCCGAGACCGAACCGGCCCAACACCCCCTCGGCCCGTGGCCCTGTTGCTACTCTTCGCTGACCAAGGTGTGCGAAGGGTTATCTCGTGGAGCGTTACATACTGGCGATCGACCAAGGCACGACTAGTTCGCGCGCGATCCTGTTTGATCATTCCGGTGCGGTTGCCGGTTCAGCGCAACGGGAGTTTCGGCAGATTTTTCCGCAGCCGGGCTGGGTGGAGCACGATCCACGGGAGATCCTGACCAGCGTGCTCGCGACGATTGCCGAAGCGCTGGCGTCAGTGCGGGTCGGGGGAGAAAGTCTGGCCGGCATCGGCATTACCAACCAGCGCGAAACTACGGTGGTATGGGATCGACATACCGGCGAGCCGGTCTACAACGCGATCGTGTGGCAGTCGCGGCAAAGCCTGGCGATCTGTGAGCGGCTGCAAGCAGACGGTCATGCTTCACTGGTGCGCGAGAAGACCGGGCTGTTGATCGATGCCTACTTTTCCGGCAGCAAGATCAGCTGGATTCTCGATCATGTCGACGGTGCCCGCATGCGAGCCGAGCGGGGCGATCTTCTGTTCGGCACGATCGACAGCTGGCTGATCTGGAACCTCAGCGGCGGCAAGCGGCATGTCACCGATGTCAGCAATGCCGCGCGCACGTTGTTGTTCGACATCCACACGAGGTGCTGGGACGACGAACTGCTGCGCATGCTGGGCATTCCACGCTGCATGCTGCCGCAGGTGCTTTCGTGCAGCGAAGTCTACGGACAGACCGTGGCGCTGGCGGGCTTGCCGGCCGGCGTGCCGATCTGCGGCGTGGCCGGCGACCAGCAGGCGGCACTGTTCGGCCAGGCCTGCTTCGAGCCCGGCATGGCCAAGAATACCTACGGCACCGGCTGCTTCATGCTGATGCATACCGGAAAGCAGGCAGTGCCATCGCGACATGGCCTGCTGACCACGATCGCATGGGAGCTGGATGGCGAGGTCGAGTACGCGCTGGAGGGCAGCATCTTCGTCGCCGGCTCGGTGGTGCAGTGGTTGCGCGATGGCTTGCACATGCTCGAGTGTGCGGGCGATTCGCAAGCCTGCGCGGAAAGCGTGCCGTCCAGCGAGGGCGTCTACCTGGTGCCGGCCTTTGTCGGACTGGGCGCACCGTACTGGCGCAGCGACGTGCGTGGCGCGATGTTCGGGTTGTCGCGTGGTACCCGCAAGGAGCATGTCGTGCGTGCGGCGCTTGAGTCGATGGCCTATCAGTCGCGCGATGTGCTGGCCGCGATGGAGGCGGACGCCGGTATTCCGTTGAAGGAATTGCGCGCCGACGGCGGTGCGATCACCAACGACTTCATGGCCCAATTCCAGAGTGACATGCTCGGCGTCCCGGTACTGCGGCCCCGGGTGGCCGAGACCACGGCATTGGGCGCGGCGTACCTGGCCGGTCTGGCGGTCGGCTTCTGGGAGAGCCGCGGGCAGATCGCCGAACTGTGGCAGGTGGATCGGCGCTTTCAACCCGGAATGGACGAAGCGACCCGCGAGCGTCTGTATCGCGGCTGGCAGAATGCGGTAAACGCCACCATCGGCTTTCGCGTGGATTGAAACGCATGCGGCTCGCGCGGTACCGCGCGAGCCGCATCATCAGGTTGCTGGTGCGACGATCAATCCAGCGCGTAACCGAATTGATCGAGGAATTTGGCGGCGAACTCGGCGTAGTTGAAACGCTGGTTCTGCGTGCCCGGATGTTCCACCTTCAGAGCGCCCATCAGCGAGGCCATGCGCCCGATCGTGGGCCAGTCCTTCTTGCGCATGATGCCGAAGATCAGGCCGGCCCGATAAGCGTCGCCGCAGCCGGTCGGGTCCACGATCTGGCGCTCGCGCGCCGGAGGGATGTGGTGGGTGTCGCTGCCGACATGGATGATCGAGCCGCGCGGGCCCTGGGTCACGATGTAGGCCGTCACCTGACCGGCAATTTCTTCGGCACTCCAGCCGGTGCGCGTCTGCAACAGTTGCGACTCGTAATCGTTGACGATCACGTAAGTCGACCTGGTGATCATCGAGCGGAACTCGTCGCCGCTGAACAGCGGCATCGCCTGGCCCGGGTCGAAGATGAACGGCACGCCGCGCGCAGCGAACTCGTCGACATGCTGCAGCATCGCCTCGCGGCCATCCGGGGCGACGATCGCGAAGTCGATCTCGGCAATGTCGCGCACGTGGTTTTCCTGCGCACTGGACATCGCGCCCGGGTGAAAGGCCGTGATCTGGTTGTTGTCCAGATCGGTGGTGATGAAGCACTGCGGGGTGAACTGGTCGTCGAACACGCGCACGCCATCGAGCCGAATGCCGCATTGCTCCATGTGCTGACGGTATGGTGCGAAATCCTGCCCGACGGCAGCCACCGGCATCGGATCGCCGCCAAGCAGCTTGAGGTTGTAGGCGATGTTGCCGGCGCAGCCGCCGAACTCGCGGCGCATCCGCGGCACCAGGAACGACACGTTCAGGATGTGCATCTGATCGGGCAGAATGTGGTTCTTGAACTGGTCCTGGAACACCATGATGGTGTCGTAGGCCAGCGATCCGCAGATGACGGCAGACATGATGTGCAGGAGCCCCCGGGCAAAGGTGGAAAGGCCGCGAGCGACGCGGTCGATGAGAAGTCGAACCGGGAGGTTCCGGTCAAAGCCCCGAATGTTACCGCCATCGGCTCGCATTGGCGACTTTTCATTGGCAACCACAGCTCACTTCCGCCCACAGGAAAAGTGCTTATGACCGTGTTGTAGAAGGCTTTCTTAACGTGATTGTCCTTGCGTATGGGTAACACGCTGACTAGACTGGCGAGCTTACTTTTTAGCCAAGCCGACCCACGGCGGACCCATGTTCAAGAAGTTCCGCGGCATCTTTTCCAACGACATCTCCATCGATCTCGGTACGGCGAACACGCTGATTTACGTGCGTGGCCAGGGCATCGTGCTGAACGAACCTTCGGTGGTGGCGATTCGCCAGGACCGTGGCCCCGGCGGCCCGCGCACGATCGCGGCCGTCGGCGGCGATGCCAAGCGCATGCTCGGCCGAACACCGGGCAACATCGCCACGGTGCGACCGATGAAGGACGGCGTGATCGCCGACTTCACCATGACCGAGGCGATGCTGCAGCACTTCATCAAGCAGGTGCACAAGTCGCGCTTCCTGCGGCCGAGCCCGCGCGTGCTGGTCTGCGTGCCTTGCGGCTCGACCCAGGTCGAGCGCCGCGCGATCAAGGAATCGGCCGAGGGTGCCGGTGCGCGCGACGTGTTCCTGATCGAGGAGCCGATGGCCGCGGCGATCGGTGCCGGCATCCCGGTGCACGAGGCGCGCGGCGCGATGGTGCTGGACATCGGCGGCGGAACTTCGGAAGTCGCGGTGATCTCGCTCAACGGCATCGTCTATTCGCAGTCGGTGCGCGTGGGCGGCGACCGTTTCGACGAGGCGATCATCAACTACGTACGGCGCAACCACGGCACCCTGATCGGCGAATCCACCGCCGAGAAGATCAAGCTGCAGATCGGCTGCGCGTTTCCGCAGAGCGAGGTCAAGGAGATCGAGATTTCCGGACGCAACCTCGCCGAAGGCGTGCCGCGGATGTTCACGATCAACTCCAACGAGATCCTCGAAGCGCTGCACGAACCGCTCGCCGGCATCGTGGCGGCGGTGAAGTCGGCACTGGAGCAGACCCCGCCGGAACTGTGCTCCGACGTCGCCGAGCGCGGCATCGTGCTGACCGGTGGCGGCGCACTGCTGCGCGATTTGGATCGGTTGATCTCCGAGGAAACCGGCCTGCACGTACAAGTGGCGGATGATCCGCTGACCTGCGTGGCGCGTGGTGGCGGCAAGGCGCTGGAGCTGATCGATCAGCACGGCAGCGACTTCTTCGCGCCCGAGTAAGGCGAGAGCCTGCTCATGGCCTTCGAGTGCCCCGCGTTGCCATTGAGTGGCTGTCAGGTGGTAGAGCGCGGCGCCGGCCTGGCTGGCAGGCAGGCCAAACCGCGCGCTGCCGCATGGCGGCCACTCAATGGCAACCCGAAGAGCCGGGTCTGTTTGCCCGCATGCCGGCGTCATCGTTCGGTCGTGGACGGACGTCCACTTTCTCTCTCTTCCTTGGCCTGCGCGCAAACAGCTTCCGGCGCGGGGTACTCGAAGACCATGAGCAGGCTCTAGTCATGGCGCGCACGCGCGATGAGTCGTCGCCGCTGTTCGCCGGCAATGCCGCCGGCACGCTGCGGCTGATCGTCTACCTGGCATTGGCGATGGTCTTGATGGTGCTCGACCAGCGCAACGGCTGGTTGTGGCGTTTGCGCTATGCCGCGGCCACCGTGGTCGAGCCGGTGTACCGATTGGCTGGTTTGCCGGCAGCGGGTATCCGCACCATGAGCGTGGCATTTGCCGATCGCCAGTTGTTGACCGAACAAAACCAGCGGCTGCGCGAGGACCTGCTTCTGGCCAACGCCAAGTTGAACCGGATGGCCGCGGTCGCCGAGCAGAACCAGCGATTGAAGGAGTTGCTGGATACCCAGCACAGCCTCAAGCTCAACGTGCAATTGGCGCGGGTGATCGGCGTGGACCTGGGGGCCTATCGCTACCAGCTGACCTTGAACATGGGCGCTCGCGACGGCGTCAAGCCGGGCCAGCCGGTGATCGACGCGCACGGGGTGATGGGACAGGTGAAGGAGGCGCTGCCGACCACCGCGGTGGTGATGCTGATCACCGATCCCTCGCATGCGATACCGGTGATGATCGAACGCACGGGCCTGCGCACGGTGGCGTACGGCTCGCGTGAAGGCAATCAGCTCAGTTTGCCCAATCTGCCCTTGGTGGCCGACGTGCGCGCCGGTGACAAGCTGCTTACCTCCGGCCTCGGCGGGCGATTTCCGCCCGGTTTTCCGGTGGGCGACATCGTGTCGGTCGCGCCGGCGGCCACCGGGATGTTTCAGGTCGCCCAGGCCCGGCCGGCGGCGGACATCGATCGCAGTCAAGATGTGCTGTTGCTGCACGACCAGGCCGAGCCGGACGGTCCGCCGGCGCCGGTGACCCCGATGGGTCCGCCCAGCGATCTGGCTCCTGATGCCACGCCAGCAGCATCATCGTCGGCCGGTGGGGCGAAGCCATGAACAAGCAGCGCCTGAGCTTGTGGTGGTTTGTCGGCACGCTGATGTTTGCGCTGCTGTTGATGCTGGTGCCGCTGCCGCGCGTGCTGGAGCCGTTCAAGCCGTATTGGCCGGCGCTGTTCCTGTTGTACTGGTCGCTGGAGTCGGAGGATCGAGTGACCCTGGGGCTCGCCTTCGTGGTGGGGCTGTGCGCCGACCTGTTCAACGGCGTGGTGCTGGGCGAGCAGGCCTTGCGCCTGTGCGCGCTGGTATTCATCGCCTTGCGCTTCCGCTCGCGGCTGCGTTTCTTCCCGATGTGGCAGCAGACCCTGGCGGTGCTCGCGTTGTTGTTGAACGACCGCATCCTGTTGTTGATCGTGCGGGTGCTCGCCGGGGCATCGTTGCCGCCGGCCAGTTGGTGGATATCGCCGTTCGTTGGCGCCGCACTGTGGCCGTTCCTGTTCCTGCTGCTTGATGATCTGCGCGCGCGCCTGCGGATTCAATGAGACGTGAACCTGTGACATGAAGATCCGCCGATCGATCAAGGACTACCGCGGCGAAAACGTCCTGTTCCGGCGGCGCGCGCTGGCCGGTTTCGTGCTGATTTTGCTCGGCCTGTGCCTGCTGATCGTTCGCTTCACGTTTCTGCAGGTGATGCACCACGACGAGTTTGTCACCCGCTCGCAGAACAATCGCGTCAAGCCGCGCGCGATCCCGCCTGCGCGCGGCCTGATCTACGATCGCAACGGCGTGTTGCTGGCCGACAATGTGCCGGCGTTCCGGCTCGAGGTGGTACCCGAACAGGTCAAGGACATGCCCGCGCTGCTGACGCAACTTGGCGCGGTGGTGCCGCTGGGGCAGGACGACCTGGACGCGTTCCACAAGCAGCTGGAGCAGAGCCGCCGCTTCGAGAGCGTACCGCTGAAGATGCACCTGACCGAAGACGAGATCGATCGCTTCGCGGTGAACCGCTGGCGTTTCCCTGGCGTGGACGTGGTGCCCTATCTGACGCGCCGCTATCCGCAGGGCAAGCTGTTCGCCCATGTGGTGGGTTACGTCGGTCGCATCGACTCGGATGACCTGGATCGACTCGACCCGGTGCGCTACAAGGGCACCAGCCACGTCGGCCGCAGCGGCCTGGAGCGGTCCTACGAGGATGTGCTGCATGGCACGCCCGGTTATGAACTGCTCGAAGTGAATGCCGACGGCCGCACCCAGCGCGTGCTGGAAACGCACGCGCCGACGCCAGGCAAGAATCTCTACCTGAGCGTGGACGCGCACCTGCAGAAAGCTGCCGAGATGGCTTTCGACGGCCGCCCTGGCGCAGCGGTGGCGATCGATCCGCGCAATGGCCAGGTCTTGGCGATGGTCAGCGTGCCGACGTTCGATCCCAACCTGTTCGTCAACGGCATCAGCCATGCCGATTACAGCGCGTTGACCAACAACCCGGACAAGCCGCTGTACAACCGCGCGCTGCGCGGGGTCTATCCGCCCGGCTCCACGGTGAAGCCGCTGATCGGCCTGGCCGGCCTGGAAACGGGCATGCGCAAGCCCGGTGACACCGTGCTGTCCACTGGCGTGTTCTACATTCCGGGCCAGTCGCGCGGCTATCGCGACGATCAGCGTGGCGGCGTCGGTACGGTGAACCTGGTGCAGGCGATCGAGATGTCGGTCAACACCTATTTCTACAAGCTGGCGATGGACATGGGAATCGACCGGTTCAGCGCGTTCATGGGCAAGTTCGGTTTTGGCCGTCCGACCGGGGTCGACCTGATCGGCGAATCGTCCGGCGTGCTGCCCTCGCGCGAGTGGAAGACGGCAAACCTGCAGCAGCCGTGGTATCCCGGCGAGACCGTGATTGCCGGCATCGGCCAGGGATTCTGGGCGGTCACGCCGTTGCAGCTGGCGCATGCGATTGCCACCTTCGCCGGCCACGGCACACCGTATGCGCCGCGTCTGGTGATGGCGACGCAGGGCGTCGCCAGCGCGAAACCGCAGCCGCTGGCCAACCCGCCCAGCGGACCGTCCCTGATCAGCAATCCGGCCGACTGGGATGTGGTCAACCAGGGCATGCAGATGGTGATCTACGGTGACAGGGGCACCGGGCGCAAGCTCGGCATCGGCTTCCCGTACCTGATAGCCGGCAAGAGCGGCACCGCCGAGCGTTATTCGCGCACGTCCGACGCGTACAACAACAACCGCAACACCGCCTATCTCGCCAGCCGCCATCGCGCCTGGTTCGTCGCCTATGCGCCGGCGGACAACCCGCAGATCGCCGTCGCCGCGTTGCTCGAATCCGGCGCCTGGGGAGCGGAGGCGGCCGGGCCGATCGTGCGCAAGATCCTCGATGCATGGCTGGCCAGCCACGATGGCGTGATTCCGGGCAGCAGGCGATTGCCGACCACTACCGCGGGCTCCGAGTCACAGGCTCCGGGTCCCGCTGTCGATGATGCGACGGAAGACGTGCCGGCGCAGGCCACGACCGGAGCGACGCCATGATCGAGGTGCTTTTCGCTCGCGCGCGTCGATTCCTGCGGCGCATCCTGACCCGGCCACGGATCGACCTGCCGCTGGCCGCCGGCCTGTTCGTGCTCGCCTCGATCGGCCTGGTCACGCTGTACAGCGCCGGCGACGGCAGCCTCGCCCTGGTCGGTGGCCAGGCCGCGCGATTCGTCCTCGGCGGAGCGTTGCTGTTGCTGATCTCGCGCATCCCGCCACCGGTGTTGCGCAGCTGGACGCCGTGGTTGTACGCGGTCAGTACCGGCCTGCTCGTCGTGGTGGCGATCCTGGGCGAGGGCCGTGGCGCGAACCGCTGGCTGGACCTGGGCGTGATGCGCTTTCAGCCGTCCGAACTGCTCAAGCTGACCATGCCGATGATGGTCGCCTGGTACCTGCATCCGCGCCAGCTGCCGCCGGGCTGGAAAGACATCGTGGCGGTCGGCATCCTGATCGCGATTCCGGCAGGCCTGATCGCCGAGCAGCCGGATCTCGGCACCGCATTGCTCGTCGCCGCCGCCGGCGCGTTCGCGCTGTTCCTGTCCGGCATGGCGTGGTGGCGCATTGGCTTGCTGATCGGCGCGGTGGCCGGCATGATTCCGGTGGCCTGGCACTTCCTGCACCAATACCAGCGCGATCGCGTGCTGACCCTGCTCAATCCGGAATCCGACCCGCTAGGCAACGGCTGGCACATCATCCAGTCGCAGATCGCGGTGGGATCCGGCGGCATCTTCGGCAAGGGTTGGCAGCACAGCACGCAGTCGCGGCTGGACTTCCTGCCCGAGCACACCACCGACTTCATCTTCGCCGTGTTCTCCGAGGAGTTCGGCCTGGTCGGGGTGATCGCGTTGATCGCGTTGTATGCGTTCATCATCGGCCGCTGCCTGTGGATCGCGATGGAGTCGCGCGACACTTATTCGCGCCTGCTCGCCGGCGCGATCGGCATGAGCTTCTTCGTCTACGTGTTCGTCAACGGCGGCATGATCACCGGCATGCTGCCGGTGGTCGGCGTGCCGCTGCCGCTGATCAGCTACGGCGGCACGTCGGCGGTGTCGCTGCTGGTCGGTTTCGGCGTGCTGATGTCGATCCACGCGAACCGCAAGATGCATCTGTGAACGCCGAGCCAGGTTCGCGCCGCACACGGCCGGTGGCGGCCCAGGCTGAAGATGCGTGCGTGTTAGGCTTTCGAGGAAGCCGTTCTTCCGCCAGCAAAGAGCCTGCATGATCGTCATTTCCGCGCCGCGCCCGGTTCGTGTTCTTGTCACCCTTGGCCTGTTCCTGTCCGGCGCGCTGTCGCCGCTGCTGGCGGCGACCCACCCCGGCCAGGCCGAACTGGTGCGCGAGGTGGCGCGCGACACCGGCAAGAGCCCGCAGGCGCTGAACACCCTGCTCGATGGCGCGAAGATGCAGCAGAGCATCCTCGATGCGATCAGCCGCCCGGCCGAGGGCAAGCCGTGGAAGGATTACCGGCCGATCTTCCTGACCGACAAGCGCATCGGTGACGGCATCGCGTTCTACCGTGAACATCGCGCGCTGCTGGAACGCATCGGCCGGCAGTACGGCGTGGCGCCGGCATACATCGTGGCAATCGTCGGCGTGGAAACCAGTTACGGCCGCAACACCGGCAAGTACAAGGTACTCGACGCGCTGGTCACGCTGGGCCTGCATTACCCGCCGCGCGCGAAGTTCTTCCGCGAGCAGCTGAAGGAGCTGCTGGAGATGCCGGACAACCATCTGGCCGGCCCGCTCGACACGCTCACCGGGTCGTACGCCGGGGCGCAAGGCTGGGGCCAGTTCATGCCGACCAGCATTCGCGATTTCGCGGTGGACGCGGATCAGGATGGCCGTATCGACTTGCAGGGCTCGTTGCCGGACATCTTCGCCAGCGTGGCGAACTACTTCGCGAAACACGGCTGGGTCGACGGTGGCCCGGTGGCGGCGCGGGCGCAGCCGGACGCCGGGGCACGGGTGCTTGACGTAAAAGACACTGTTCCGCATTGGCCGCTGGAACAACTGGAAGCATGGGGCTACGCGCCGTTGCAGGCGCTTGACCCCGGACAACTCACCAGCCTGCAGACGCTCGAAGGCCCGGGCGGGCCGGAATACTGGTTCACCTTCCAGAATTTCTACGTGATCACCCGCTACAACCGCAGTCCGTTGTACGCGATGGCGGTGCATCAGTTGGCGCAGGCGATCATCAACGGCGTGGCTGCGGCGGACGCTGCCCGATGAGGTTGACGCGCGTTGCGGCCATGCTGGCCAGCGTTGTGCTGCTGTCCGCCTGCAGCGGTCACAAGACCCGACCCGCCGCGCCGGCGCGCGCTGGCTCGGCGCCTGTCCGCGCTGCCGGCGGCGGCCAGGCGACCGGGCGCTTTCGCGACGACATCAATCAACCGCAAAGCCGCCGCTATCGCGACAACAGCGACAGCGTGCCCGGCGACGTGCCGGACATCGGCAAGCTGGTGGAGCCGGTGCCGAGGGTCGAGCCGCGTTCGCTGTACGGCAACAAGTCACCGTACACCGTGCTCGGTCACACCTATCGCGTGCTGCCCACGGCACGCGGCTACGACGAGCGCGGCATCGCCTCGTTCTACGGCAACAAGTTCCACGGCTACAAGACCTCCAGCCTGGAAACCTACGACATGTACGCGTTCAGTGCCGCCAGCACCACGCTGCCGCTGCCCAGCTATGCGCGCGTCACCAACCTGGAAACCGGCAAGAGCGTGATCGTGCGGGTCAACGACCGCGGACCGTTCCACCAGAATCGCCTGATCGACCTCTCCTATGCCGCGGCCGTGAAGATCGGCATCTGGCCGAAGGGTACCGGCCTGGTCGAAGTCCGCGGGATCGACCCCGCCCATCCCGGCAAGGAACTGCCGCCGCCGGCTGTGGTCACAAGCGGGCACCCGGGGATCTACCTGCAGGTGGGCGCGTTCGCCGATGTGGTCAATGCCACGCGGCTGGCCGAGCGACTGCGCGCAGCCCGCCTGGGCAACGTGCAGACCAGCGACGTGCTGGTCAACGGCCAGCGCGTCCGTCGCGTGCGGGTCGGTCCGCTGGGAGATGTGGATCGCGCCGATGCCGTCAGCGCGCGGATCGAGGGTATGGGTCTGCCCAGACCGCAGGTCGCGGTAGACTGAGGCGGATTTGCACCCACATTTTCACTCATGTCGACGCTCGCGACGCCGATATTCAAAGCCTGGACTGAACAACACGATGAAATTTTTCCGCCGCAGCCTGCTACCCCTTGCCGCCGCCGTACTGCTGGTCGGCGTTGCCGTCGCCCAGACCCCGCCGCGCCCGTCGCCGGTGCCGCGTCCGACCGTGCCGGAAGCGCCGGTGCCGCCGCCGCCGGATGTCGATGGCAAGAGCTGGGTGCTGATGGATTACGCCACCGGGCAGATCCTCGCCAGCAAGGAGCCCGACCTGCGCGTCGAGCCGGCGTCGATCACGAAGATCATGACCGATTACGTGGTCTCGGCGGAGGTCGCCAACGGCAAGATCCACATGACCGATCCGGTGACCATCAGCGAGAACGCCTGGCGCGGCGGCGGTGCCGGCACCGACGGTTCGACCAGTTTCATGAAACTCAACAGCCAGGTGCCGCTGAAGGACCTGTTGTACGGCATGATCATCCAGTCCGGCAACGACGCGGCGATCGCACTGGCCGAACACACCGCCGGTTCCGAGCAGGCGTTTGCCGGCCTGATGAACGCGTATGCCAGGCAGCTCGGCATGGTCAATTCGAATTTCGAGAACGCGTCCGGCTACCCGATCGCGAACCACTACACCACCGCGCATGACATCGCGATCCTGTCGCGCGCACTGATCCACGATTTCCCCGACGACTACGCGATCTCCGCCGTGAAGGAGTTCGAGTGGAACGGCATCAAGCAGCACAATCGCAACACCCTGCTGTGGCGCGACCCGAGCGTGGACGGCATCAAGACCGGGCACACCGCGGCCGCCGGCTACTGCCTGGCCGCCTCGGGCAAACAGGGCGAATCGCGCATGATCGCGATCGTGATGGGTGCCAGCAGCGAAAAGGCGCGCGCGGACTCGGCGATGGCCCTGCTCAATTACGGCTTCCGTTTCTACGAGACGCACAAGCTGTACGACAACAGCAAGCCGCTGGCGACACCGCGGTTGTGGAAGGGCGCGATGAACCAGTTGCCGCTCGGCGTCGCCGACGCCGTGCTGGTGACGGTCAAGCGCGGCCAGTACGACCAGCTCAAGGCGACCATGGACATACCCGCCACGCTGATTGCGCCGTTCAAGAAAGGCCAGCAGGTCGGCACGCTGCGCGTTACGCTGGCCGGCCAGCCGGTGCAGAGCGTGCCGCTGATCGCGCTGGCGGATGCGCCGCAGGGCGGCTTCTTCTCGCGCCTGTGGGACAGCATCCTGCTGTGGTTCCACAGCGACAAGAAGGCCGCCACCGACGCGCCGGCCAAGGGCGCGGACGCGAAGTGATGGAGCCGATCGACTTCAGCAAGGCGAAGCAGGATGGCCAGGGCTTCCAGTTTCCCGGGGAGTTCGAGATCACCGCGGTGGGCCATTCCAGCGCCAACCTGCCGACCCACGTGCCGCAATTGCTGGAGCGCGCCGGTCTGCATGTGTTGCACGAAAGCGTGCGGCATCGTCATTCCGGCGCCGGCAATTTCGTCTCGGTCACGGTCAGTTTTCGCTGCGAAAACCGCGAGCAATATGACGCCGCCCACGTCGCCTTGCGGGCCGATCCGGATATTCGTTACACGATGTGAACGGGAATCGTGAATCGGCAATGGGGAATCGAAAGAGCCGCCATTCGAGAGACACGCTTTCCTGTCGCCCCGCAAATTTCCCCTTCACTGCGACTGTGCCGTGAACACCGATTCCCGATTCCCGATTCCCGATTCCCGTCCATTGAACATCCGCCGCCTCGGTCGCCAACCCTACGCGGCGACCTGGAAGGCGATGAGTGCGTTCACCGACAATCGCACGGCGGACACGCCCGACGAGTTGTGGCTGCTGGAGCATGACCCGGTGTTCACCCTGGGTCAGGCCGGAAAAATGGAACACGTGCTGGCGCCGGGCGACATTCCGGTGCTGCCGGTCGATCGCGGTGGCCAGGTGACCTATCACGGTCCCGGCCAGATCGTCGGCTACCCGTTGATCGACCTGCGTCGCGCCGGCGTCGGCGTGCGTGAACTGGTGAACAGGATCGAACAGGCGCTGATCGACACGCTGGTGCACTGGAATGTCGTCGCGCTCCGGCGCGCCGGTGCGCCGGGCGTGTACGTGGCCGACGCCAAGGTCGCCGCGTTGGGGCTGCGCGTGCGGCGCGGCTGCAGCTTCCACGGCCTGGCCTTCAACGTGGCCATGGACCTTGAGCCCTTTCACCGCATCAACCCTTGCGGTTACAAGGGTTTGGCGGTCACACAACTGGTAGACTTGGGCGGCCCGTCGCAATTGGCCACGGTCGAGGACGTGCTGGTGGAGGAGTTCTGCCGCCAGTTCGGCTTTGCCGCCGTGCCAGCTGCCCCCGTCTTACCCGAACTCCCCGCTCGTGCAGCGGTCTGAGCTGTCTACATGAGCGAAATCTCCACCGCATCCCCCAGGGTCATCCCGATCACCGTCGTCAGCGGTGCGCCTGCCGGTGAAAAGCAGCTGGGCAACGACAAGATCGCGCTGAACCGCGCCGGTTTCGACACCGCCGTGCCGGTGCTTCGCAAGCCGTCGTGGATTCGCGTGCGGCTGCCGCAGGGCAACGCCGTGCAGCAGCTGAAGGCGCGCCTGCGCGAGAACGCGCTGGTCACCGTGTGCGAGGAAGCATCCTGCCCGAACATCCACGAGTGCTTCAGCAAGGGCACCGCCACCTTCATGATCCTCGGCGAGGTATGCACCCGCCGCTGCTCGTTCTGCGACGTGGCGCACGGCCGTCCGGTCGCGCCCGATCCGCTGGAACCGGCGCGCCTGGCCGAGACGATCCGCGACATGCGCCTGAAGTACGTGGTGATCACCTCGGTCGACCGCGACGACCTGCGCGACGGCGGCGCCGAGCACTTCGCCGCATGCATCCGCGCCACGCGCCACGCCAGCCCGAACATCAAGATCGAGATCCTCACCCCCGACTTCCGCGGCAAGGGCCGCATGGACCGCGCGCTGGAAGTGCTCCGGGACTTCCCGCCGGACGTGTTCAACCACAACCTGGAAACCGTCCCGCACCTGTATCGCGAAGTGCGCCCGGGTGCCGATTACCAGTGGTCGCTGGACCTGCTCAAGCGCTTCAAGGCGCAGCATCCCGGCGTGCCGACCAAGTCCGGCATCATGCTCGGGCTCGGCGAAACGATGGATCAGGTCCTGGAAACGATGCGCGATTTACGCGCCCATGACGTCGAGATGATCACCATCGGCCAGTACCTGCAACCCACGCCGCACCATCATCCGGTGGTGCGGTACTGGACCCCCGAAGAATTCGACGCATTGCGTGAAGCCGGTGAGGCGATGGGTTTCCATCATGTCGCCTCCGGCCCACTGGTGCGTTCGTCCTATCACGCCGACCTGCAGGCGCATGCAGCCGGTGTCACCGAGTCAGCCTGAGAACATCCATGAAATTTCGTCCCGCGCTGGTCCTGTTGCTGGCCTTCACCGCCACTTGCGCCTTGGCGCAATCGGCCGCCGATCTCGGCGCCGGCACCGCCCGCAAGGCGGCCGTCTGGCCGCTCACGCCCACTCCCGACGAGGCGCAGGCCGCGCAGCTGTCCGCGCGTTTCCTTACCCGCTTCCACTACGACGCGCAGCCACTTGACGATGCGATGTCGGCGCGGATCTACGCGGCGTATCTCAAGTTGCTCGATGGCGAGAAGGTGTTCTTCACCCAGGCCGACCTGGCCAAGTTCGCGCCGCTGAAGACGACGCTGGACGACGCGATCTGGAACGACGACCTGTCCGCGCCGTTCTCGGTATTCAACCTGTACGTGCAGCGTGCGGTCGAGCGCATGACCTACGCGCGCGGCCTGCTCAAGCAGGGTTTCGATTTCACCGCGGACGAAAGCTATACCTTCGACCGGAAAGACGCCGCGTGGCCGAAGGACCAGGCCGAGCTCGACGACCTGTGGCGCAAGCGCACGATGAACGACTGGCTGCGCCTCAAGCTGGCCGGCAAGTCCGACGCCGACATCCGCAAGACGCTGGACAAGCGCTATGCCGGTTACATCGAGCGGGTCAAGCAGCTCGACGGCGAGGACGCCTTCCAGAGCTTCATGACCGCCTACGCCGAAACCACCGACCCGCACACCGATTACCTCGGCCCGCGCGCGGCGGAAAACTTCGACATCGCCATGAAACTGTCGCTGGAAGGCATCGGTGCGGTTTTGCAGGCGCGTGACGACTACACCCAGATCCGCGAGCTGGTACCGGCCGGTCCGGCGAACAAGTCCGGCAAGGTGCACGTCGGCGACCGCGTCGTCGGCGTCGGCCAGGGCGAGAAGGGCCCGATCGTCGACGTGATCGGCTGGCGCCTCGACGACGTGGTCAATCGCATCCGTGGCAAGAAGGACACCACCGTGCGGCTGGAGATCATCCCCGCCGACTCCGGCGTGGACGGCAAGCACGAAGTCGTCAGCCTGGTGCGCAAGAAGGTCAGCATCGAGGAGCAGGCGGCGAAGAAGAAGATCGTCGAGATCAAGGACGGCGACGTCACCCGCAAGATCGGCGTGATCGAGCTGCCCACGTTCTATTCCGACTTCGGCGCGCGCAGTGCCGGCGACAAGAACTTCAAGAGCGCCACCCGCGATGTCGCCAAGCTGCTGGGCGAGCTGAAGCTCGCCGGCGTGCAGGGCGTCATCGTCGACCTGCGCAACAACGGCGGCGGCTCGCTGGCCGAAGCCAACTCGCTGAGCGGCCTGTTCATCGACAAGGGCCCGGTGGTGCAGGTGCGCGACTCCAAGGGCGACGTGCAAGTGCAGGGCGACGACGATCCGGGCATGGCCTGGAGCGGCCCGCTGGCCGTGCTGGTCAACCGCGGCACTGCTTCGGCCTCGGAGATCTTCTCCGCCGCCATCCAGGACTACCATCGCGGCCTGGTCGTCGGCGAACCGACCTTCGGCAAGGGCACCGTGCAGAACCTGGTCGACCTGGATCGTTTCGTGCAGGGTGACAGCGAGAAACCCGAGCTGGGCGAACTGAAGATGACCATCCAGGAATTCTTCCGCATCAATGGCGGCTCGACCCAGTTGAAAGGCGTGACCCCGGACATCGCGTTTCCGAAGAACGGCGACGACAAGGATTTCGGCGAATCGACCTACGACAACGCGCTGAAGTGGACGCAGATCCCGCCGGCGGATTACCAGCCGGTCGCCACCCTCAACGCCTACCTCCCGCAACTGGAGAAGCTGCACAGCGCGCGCGTGGCGACGTCGCCGGCGTGGAAGCTGATGCTCGACGAGCTGGCGCAATACAAGATCATGCGCGACAAGACTTCCATCTCGCTGAACTTCGCCGCGCGCGAAGCCGAGCGCAAGCAGCAGGAGGCGATCCAGTCCGGCTTCCGTGCCCGGCACAAGGCCATCGATGGTACCGACACGCTGGGCGATGACGACCAGAGCCATCTCGACGACGGCCTCAACGCGAACGAGCGCAGCCTGAAGAGCGAGCTCAAGGAAGAGAAGGAGTCGAAGAAGGCGAAGGATGTGCAGCTCGACGAAACCGCGCACATCCTGTTCGATGCGATCGGCATGATCAAGGCCGATCCGAAGCTCGCCGCTGCCGTGCTTCCCTACGGTGGCAGGGATTCGAATGTCGATGCGAAATCCGCAACCGCGGCGGTTCCGGTATCGCCAACACCGGACCATTGAGCTGCAGCGGTCGGGACCAGAGGGCAGCGCATTCGCGCTGCCCTTTCTTCAAGCCGTGTAGCCGAAACGGTCGATCCAGGGACGCAGCACGGGCAGCACGTCCTCGAACTGCGCCCTATAGGCGTGCCAGCGATCGACCGCGTTGCGATGGATGCCGTGGGTGACCTGGGCGTAGCTCGGCGTGCTGATGAACGGCTTGTTCCGCGCATGCTCGGCGAAACGGGCCATGGGTGCAGCGTCGGTCACGTCGAGAAACCCGCCGAGTCGCGCCACGTGTTCGTCGAAGTCGCCGACCACCGATTCGTAGCGCCACTCGAGCACGTGCGGCGCAAACACTTCCACATGCCGGCTCCATTGCTCGAAGGCTTGCGCATAGCCGTGGGCCAGCCGCTGCAGCGATGAACACAGGACCATGAAGGCCGGTGAGCGAAAGGACTGCATGTAGCAGCTCAGCAGCACATCGCAGGGGTGGCGCAGGCACAGGATGATCCGCGCCTGCGGGAACAATCGCATGATCATCGGCAGGCAGAGCATGTTGAGCGGATTCTTGTCCACCAGCCGCTGATGGCCGAGTTGGGGTATCACCCCGTCGACCATCCGATAGTAGACGGCGCGCAGCTGATCGGCTTCGGTCTCGGTCAGGCTCGCCAGATCCGCCGGGTAACGCTGGCCGACGCGCTCCATGCGCTCGGTCAGTTCATGGATGAAGGCGCGCTCGTCCATCGAGCGAAAATCCGGATGGGCATCGAGCATCTGTTCGAGCAAGGTGGTGCCCGAGCGTGGAAAGCCGACCACGAATACCGGGCTTTCCTTGTCGCGGGGTGAGGACAACGGTTTCCAGCTAGCGTAGTCGAGACGACCGACCGCATGACTGGTCATCTGCAGTGGCTGGCTGTCGGCTGCCAGTAGTTCCGGAACCACATGACGCGCGATCTGCACTTGTGCGGCATGCGCGGTCAACAGGGCTTGCCACGCTTCCTCGTGACGGCCATCCCTGTCGCAAGCGGCCGCCAGGCCGAAGCCGGCATTGGCCTTACTTTCGTCGTCGATGGCGAGAGCCAGCACCCGACGATACAGCCCGGCGGCGCTGGTGTGGGCGCCAGCGCGCATGGCTAGCGCGGCATAGGCGCTCCAGCCTTCGGCCCGGATGCGCTGCGCCTGCGGTGGCAACAAGTCCAGGGTGTCCAGCGGCAGCTGCCGCAGTTCGCTGCGGGCGCGCTCGGGCTGGTTGCTTCTTTCATGCATTGCGCTGCGCTGCACGACGATACGCAGTCGGGCGATCTCGGTCTCCGGTTCGGCCGGCAGTTGCGCCTGTGCCAATGTGTGCAATGCGGCATCCAGTTCACCCTGGACGGACAGCATCGCCGCGAGAATCATGGCTTGCTCGACCGCTTGCGGTGGCCAATGCGCGGCCCCCTTCAGCATTGCCTCCTGGCCAGTGTTGTCGCCGCAGATGTAGCAGGCGTGAGCGGCTTGGAGGCGGGCTTCCGGGAAGTCCGGCGACAACCGGACCGCATCCATCAGGGTCTGCCGGGCTAGCGGCCAGCGGCGCTGTTGAATGTAGAGCAGGCCGAGGTTGTACAGCACTTCGGCGTCGTCCGGCGCCAGTGACCCTGCTTTCAGCAGGGCCTCCTCGGCGGCTCCGGTATCACCCAGCTGCCGGCAGACAATGCCCAAGTTGTTCCAGTAAGCGGAAACCTCCGGCCGCATCAGCGCCAGTTGCCGGAACGTCGCTGCCGCCTGCTCGTGGCGACCGATCGCCTGCTGTGCCAGTCCGAGCAGCAGCTTGATACCCTCTTCTTCGGCCGCGTCGCCCGCTTGCGCAGCGAGCGTGATGACGCGCTCCACCTCGCCGGCGTTCCAGGCCCCGATCATGGCAGTGGCAAGGTCGGTGGTTGAGGCGGGCATACCTTTCTCGAGCGATGAACCTCCAATCTGCATTATGCAGGAGGGGCACGAAAATATTCGCGGCCCCTCCTGGTGACTTCAATGCGCTTAGAGTTTCTCCCTGGATCAGGACATCAGAACTTCACCGTGGCGCGAAGCCAGTAATAGCGCCCGAGGACGTCGTAGGTGGCCGTGTCCACGTTGTAGTTGGAACCATTCTGGTAAAGCCGCGGCGGCTGCTTGTCCATGATGTTGTCCACGCCGATGTCGAACTTGGTGTGGATCGATGGCACCGCATAGCCCAGCTGGATCGAGTGGTAGACCACCGAAGCCACCGGGATGTTCACACCGGCGATGGCAGCGTCGGCATTGAGGGCGGTCAGATTATTGATGTAGCGCGACTGCCACTGGGCGCTCCAGTTGCCCTTGTCCCAATTGAGCGTGACGGTGCCGCGCCAGCGCGAGATGTTGCCGAATTGCGGAGTGAAGGTGCCGGCGTAGTTGACCGTCTTTGCGCCCGGCTCGCCCGGCGTGGCGTTGACGTTGTAGGTCGACGTGTAGCTGGTGTTGAGCGCGGCGCGGAAGTTGCCGGGATCCACGCTGCCCACATCGAAATGCGGGATCTTGTAGCGCAACGTGTAGTCGATGCCGCTGGTGCTGAGAGTGCCCAGGTTCACCACCGGGGTATTGATCAGGAACACCTGTCCAGGGTTCTTGCTGTTGTTGTCCTGGCGCGTGATGAACGAGCAATACGGGCTGCTGGCGTTGTTGAAACAGGAGTTCACGACGATATCGGCCTGTATCGCCGTCAGCGTGTCGGACAGGTAGATGTGCCAGAAGTCGACGCTGGTGGACAGGCCGGGCATCCAGTCCGGGTCGTAGACCAGTCCGATATTGATGGACTTGCCCTTCTCCGGCTTCAGTGTCGAGCCGACAGTGGCGGCGCCGGAGTAGAACGTGTTGACCTGCGCCGGCGAGTTGCCGGCCCAGTTCACCGGTACGAACTGGCAGGCTGCCTGGTGTGCGGCGAGGTCGGCGGCGGAGAGTCCGCGGCACGGATCATTCAAGTTCGGCTGGACCAGCGTGCGGCCGTCGTAGAGTTCATTGAGATTCGGCGCGCGGAACACCTGGGAGGCCGTCCCGCGTACCAGCAGCTCGTCCGTCGGGCGCCACTCGATCGCGATCTTGCCGTTCGTGGTGGTGCCGGTGGTGCTGTAGTTGGAGCTGCGCACGCCGAGGTCGACATTCAGCGAGCGCGCCCATGGCACGTCGGAGAGTACCGGGATGAGCGTCTCGGCGAAAAGCTCCTTGACGTTGTAGCTGCCGCGCCCGGGCGAGCCGCAGGCTTCCTGCAGGATCTGGCAGGTGGTGGTTACCGGATCGAGCACCGCAAAGTCGCTCACGGTGTAGTTCATGAACTGCTTGCGGTACAGGGCGCCGACCGACAGTTGCATCGCGCCGGCGGGCAGATCCCAAAGTTCGCCGCTGGCGTCGAACTGGCCCTGCTTGGTGGATTGCGTAAAGACGTAGATCGGCGTCTTTACGCCGGCGCTCAACAGCGCGCCGACACTCGGGTCGGCCTGGTTGAAGATGTTGGCGCCAGCGTCGACGGCGGCCTGCAGCGAGGGAATGTCCACCTCGTTGGTGTCGCGCTGGTCGCGTTTGGTATGGCTGTAGTTGATCGACGCGTCCCAGATCCAGCTGCTGGCCTGGCCGAAATTGCCGCGCAGTCCCGCATTGAGCTGGCCGGTATTGGTGGTGTAGCTGTGCACGCGCGTGCCGGCGCCGGTGAGACGGGTCTGGAAGGTGTAGCCGCTGTTCGGGTCGCCAGGGAACAGCGGGTTCTGACTGAACGTCACCCCGAACGGATTGATCGGATTGCTTGCCGAGATAATCAGGCCATCGCCAGTGCCGACCGGTGACGGCGCATCCTGTCCGCTGGAACTCGTGTGGTTGTAGAACGCATCGACGAACGCGGTCACGTTGTCGGTGAGGTTGAAGTTGGCGAGGACGAAGCCGTTGGTACGCTTCTGCGCCGTCTGGATGTAGTTGAGCGCGGCGTAGTTATACGTATCCGAGCCAAGGCGGCAGCGGTAGTCGGCCTGGCTCGACCCGTCGCCCTGGGCCAGCGTCACATTGGCGGTCGGATTGGGGGGGCCGCTCAGCGCGCAGCCGTACTGGTCGACTACAGGTTGGGGCAACTGGATTCGTCCGGTCGGGATCGAACTGGAACCGGCCGCCACCACCGAACCGCTCGACAGGTACAACTGCTGCTTGGAGAACTTGCGTTCGGACCCCAGCGTTGCGTCGTATTTGTTGTAATCAAGGCCGGCGGCAATGCTGTATCGATCGCCCGTCACGCCGCCGGTCAAGTTGAATCCGCGGCGCTTGGAGTCACCGTGACCCGAGATGCCGTCGTTCAGGCTGAACTGGGCTCCCTTGAAGTCCTTGCGCAGGATGAAATTGACGACGCCGCCGATCGCGTCGGAGCCGTACACCGTGGAGGCGCCTTCGGCCAGCACGTCGACCCGCTCGATCATCTCCGGCGGGATCAGGTTGATGTCCGGGTTGGCCATGCGCTGGCCGTCGACCAGCACCAGCGTGCGATTGATCCCCAGGCCGCGTAGCGAGACGCGCGACGCGCCGTCGCCGGCTTCCAGCAAGGGGCTGGCCACGCCGCCGCCATTGCTGTTGTTCTGCGGATTGGTGGCATTGCCGGAGATGCTCGGCATCTGCTGCAGCACATCGCCCAGCACGGGTTTGCCCGAGTTGCTGATGGTTGCGCGGTCCAGTGTCACCACCGGGCTGGCTGTCTCGGCATCCACACGCCGAATCAACGAACCGGTGACGACCACCCCCTCCAGGGTCTTTGCCTTTTCCTTGGTCGGGCTCGCCGTGGCCTGATCCGAAGCCGGGGAATTGGTCGTTGTCGAATCCTGTGCCTGGACTGTGCCCACTGCGGCGAAAACACTTACCGTCAGGGCCAGCCGTACGGCGAGTGACAAGTGGTTCAAGTTGTATTTCATGCGTATTCCCCGATTCAATAAAGTGAAAGAATCCCCGTATACGTTTTTCTGTGCGTCACGTGCCGGCACACACCGGTTCACGGCGCGACCGGATCAAGCCTCCGATGTGATCGAGTGATCATCAGCATGTTCGCGGCTGCCTCGGCTCGCCGCTCAAGGCATTCTGGCGCGGGAATCGGCGGCAGACAGCGCCAGCCGGTTGTGAGGCCATACACGATGCATGCAGTTCTCCCCGTCGTCAGATGAAGTTGCCCGCTACCCGTGGCGTCCGCATCCGGTAAAGGCAATGCGGACCTTGCTGCAACACTGGCCTCCCCCAAGGTCAAGTGTTGCCCCGCTGCGGCTTTGTTGTTCTACAACGGCTGCAGCAGCATTGATCGGCGACGGTCCGGCGGCTGGCCATCCGATGGTCAGCCGGACCCGGTTCACACCGATCAGGATGCAGGATCACATGGACGGCCAAAAAAAAACAGCGCCTAGGCACTGTTTTTTGTGGGGTCCTGACAGCAACTTCCTCAGCCGCGGTGGCGTCGCTGCAGGAATTCGAACAGTGCGCGCACGCCCATCGCCTCGCCGCCGCGCGGGCGGCCGGGGCGGTCGCTGTCGTTCCAGGCGTAGGTATCCAGGTGCAGCCATTCGATCGTGTCGGGCACGAAGCGCTCCAGGTACAGCGCCGCGGTGATCGCGCCGGCGTGCCGGGACGCCCCGCTGTTGACCATGTCGGCCACGTGCGACTCCAGCATGCGCCGGTAAGGCCGCCACAGCGGCAGCCGCCACAGCGGATCGCCGACCCGGGTGCCGGCGGCCACCGCGGCTTCGGCCAGCGCGTCGCCATTGGCAAACAGCGCCGGCAGGTCCGGCCCCAGCGCCACGCGTGCGGCGCCGGTCAACGTGGCGAAATCGATGATCAGTTGCGGCTGCCGCTCGGCGGCGTAGGCCAGCGCGTCGCACAGCACCAGGCGGCCCTCGGCATCGGTGTTGTCCACTTCCACGGTGATCCCGGCGCGGGTGGTGATCACGTCGCCAGGGCGCATCGCGTTGCCGGCGACCGAATTCTCCACCGCGGGAATCAGCAGGGTCAGCGACAGCGGCAGCTTCGCCTGCATCACCAGGCCGGCCAGGGCGATGGCATGGGCGGCGCCGCCCATGTCCTTCTTCATCCAGCGCATGCCGTCGCCGGATTTCAGGTTCAACCCGCCGGTGTCGAAGCACACGCCCTTGCCGATCAGCACCAGCGACGGGTCACCGGCCTTGCCCCAGGTCAGCTCGACCAGGCGCGGCGGGCGGCTGGCGGCGCGGCCGACGGCATGGATGGTCGGGAAATTGGCCTTGAGCAGGTCGTCGCCGACCCATTCACGCACCTTCGCGCGATGCGTCTTGCCGAGCTGGCGGACCGCATCGGCGAGTTGCGCCGGGCCCATGTCCTCGGTCGGGGTGTTGACCAGGTCGCGCACCTGCGCGGTCGCTTCCACCAGCGGCGCCAGTTGCGCCAGCTCGGCACCGGAGACGACCAGCCGGGCCGGCGCGCGTTTCGGCTGGCGATAGCGGGTGAACTGGTAGGCGCCGAGCGCCCAGCCCAGCGCGGTCTGCAACGAATCGTCCAGCACGCCTTCGTCGGCAAGGTGGTAGTTCGCCTCCGGCAATGCGCACGGCAGCGCCGCCAGCGCCGTCAGCGGCGCGCGGGTGTCTACGCCGGCCAGCACCCGCACCAGTTTGCCGGCCTCGTCGGCGAGCAGCGCGAACGTATCCGGTGCTGCCGCGAAGCCGCTGTCGGCCAGCCACCGGCGCTGCGCCGCGGTGAGCCGCTTGCGGGTGGCGGCGTAGTGCGCGGCGTCGGTGGTTTCGATGGCGATGCTGCGGCGTGCGCCGGACGGGCGTTCGATCAGGGCGGACATGCGGGATCCTTTTTTTTGCGGCGTCAACGAGGTTGTTCGTCGGCGCAGGTAATCGCCAATGATGCGCGTTTTCCGCGGTGCCGGCTACGCGACAGGCGCCTGAGCGTCGAGCCAGTCGGCCAGTGCGGCCATGTCGGGCAGGTCCAGTTCGGGCGGCGTGCCGAGCGCAGCGGGCCACGGTTCGCCGCGGCGATTGATCCACGCCGTGCGCAGGCCGGCGTCGCGGGCACCGACCATGTCCATGTCCGGGTCGTCGCCGACGTGCAGGATCTCCATCGGGGCCACGCCCAGCCGCTCGGCAGCGGCCAGGAAGATGCGCGGATCCGGCTTGGCCATGCCGGTGTCGCGCGAGCAGATCTGATGGGTGAAGTGCGCATGGATGCCGATGCGTTGCAGGTCGGCGTTGCCGTTGGTCAGGCTGACCACCGGCCAGCGCGCGGTGATCCGCTGCAAGGCGGGCAGGCTGTCCGGATACAGTTCCACGCTGTTGCGCGCGGCGAAGTAGATTTCCCACAAGACATCGATCGGCGCCGTGGCGATGCCGCAGGCGGCGAACGCATGGCGCATGGTGAGCTGGCGTTGGGTGGTGAAGTCGTGCGCCAGGTCCAGGCGCTCGGCGGCGATCTGCGCGCGCAACTCGCGCATGGCGGTGATCGGCCATGCACGCGCCACGTCGGGATGATGCTGCCGCAGCCACTCGTCGACGGCCCGGTCGGCGCGCTCCAGCGCCGGCAGCACCGGCCACAGGGTATCGTCCAGATCCAGCGTCAGCGCGCGTATCTGCACGGCAGCGGTGATCAGCGGTTGCTTACCTGCAGCACCTGGCCAAGCCTGATCTGGTCGTTCTTCAGGTGATTCCACCGGCGCAGGTCAGCCACGTCGACGCCATGCTTTTTGGCGATCGTCGACAGCGTGTCGCCCTTGCTCACCTTGTAGGTGGTGTCGGCCGAGGGCGCGCGGCTCTGCACGGCGTCGGCGGTGACCTTGCCGAACGTGCTGCCGCTGGCCGGCTGGCTGACCGTGGTGGCCGCGCTTTCGACGTGCGCCGTGCTGCTGACGCTGACCGCGGCCACGCTGCCGCTGACGTGCGTCAGGCGTGCTTCCTGTTTGCGGGCGGCATTGCGCTGCTCCAGCGCCTGTTTGGCGGCCAGCGTGTCCGCCGAGGTCGGCGCCACCGCGACGCGGGCGGCATAGGTTGCGCCAGGTGCGGAAACCGGCGCGATATGGCTGGCGCGCGCGCCGACTTCGGCAAGGATGGCGCTGCGGCGCGAACTGTCCATCGCGGCCAGCGCGGCACCGTCCTGGTAGGGCAGAACCGCGTGCTTGCGCAGCGCAGCCTTGGCCGGTTCGGTCTGCAGGAACTCGATGAAGGCCTGCGCCTGCGCCGCCTTCGGGCTGCGCGGGTTGGTCACCAGATAGAGCGGCGTGAACAGCGGATAGCTGCCGTCGGCGATGTTGGCGACGGTCGCCCGTTTGCCGTCGATCGGAATGGCCTTGATCTTCGAATTGCCGCTGATCCCGGTCAGCGTGGCCACGCCCAGGCCATTCGGGTTGAGGGCGATGCCTTCTTCGAGCTTGCGCGTGTTGACGTACAACCGCGGCGCCGCCACCGGCTGGTTGCCGCGGCCGAACAGCAGGCTGCGCAGGCTGTACTCCACGCCGTCGCCGGGGCTGGCCACCGCGTACACGTCGATCGGTGCGTTGTTGCCACCGACCTCGCTCCAGTTGTGGATCTTGCCGTAGTAGATGTCGTGCACCTGCTTCAGCGTGAGGCTGCTGATCGGGTTGGAGGCCTGGGTGATGATCACCAGGCCGTCCCATGCGACGGGGGTGAAAGTGAGGTTCGCGTTCTGTGCGCTGCCGTCGCTGGCGCGGGCGCTGCCGGCGAGGTCGGCGGTGCCGTTGGCCACGGCGTCGATGCCCGAGGCGGTGTTGAACGGCTGCAGCTCGATGTGGCCGTGGCCGGTCTTTTCCCACGCAGTCGCCACTTCGCCGACGACGCCGTTCGCGGTGGCGACGTCACCGCGCCAGATCAGGGTGGAGGCGCTCTTGGCCGGCGTGCCGGCCCGGGTTTTTGAGTGACTGCGGGCAAACGCGGGAGCGGTGATGCAGGCCCCGATCAGGGCGACGGACAGCAGGCGGGCGAGACGAACGGACATGATGATGGGAAGCCCCGGCGTGATTTGAAGAAAGTGGTGACGTCAGTATGTCGCCCGACAGGCGTACATGCGGTGAATTGGACAGGGTATTTCATCGACATGAATACAGAACATCAAGCACTTTCATGCATTTGCGCGAACCCTTGCGCCGGGCTGTGCGCCGGGACACGGCCGCGCTGCGACGCCGGCCCCGGTTTGGCCGGCGCCGGACCCGTCGCGAATCAATTCACCACGACATAGCGGCTGCCGTCGGCGTCGGCCACCACCAGCACCAGCTGGCGCGGATGCACACCGGCCAGCCCGCCCAGCATGCCCAGGCTGGTGATGCGCTGGTTGCCCACGCCGATCAGCATGTCGTCGCTACTCAGGCCGGCACGCGCGGCGCGGCTGCCCGGTTGCACCGCGCTGATCGCCACGCCGTACAGGCCCTGATCGCGCTGGCGCTGGCTCAGTTCGCTGAAACGCACGCCGGCCAGGCGTGGATCGAGCTGGCCACCGTCGAGGCTGGCCAGCTTCTCCGCGGCGAGCGTCGCACTGACCTGGCGGCTGTGGCCGTCGCGCAGCACGCCCAGTTGCAACGTGCTGCCCAGTGGCAGCAGGCCCTCGGTGTTGCGCAGTTCCTGCTCGCTGCGCAGCGGCTTGCCATTGAGCGTGGTCAGCACGTCGCCCGGTTGCAGGCCCGCATGCTCGGCGGCCGAGCCGGGGTTGACGCCGGTGACCACCACGCCCTTGTCGTCCTCGAGCTTCAGCAACTGCGCGATGCGCGGGGTGATCGCCTGGGTCTGCATGCCGAGGCTGCCGCGCTCCACCTTGCCGTGCGCCAGCAATTGCGCCATCACGCTGCTGGTGAGATTGCTCGGGATCGCGAAGCCGATGCCGACGTTGCCGCCCGAGGGCGAGAAGATCATCGTGTTGATGCCGACCAGTTCGCCGCGCAGGTTGACCAGCGCGCCGCCGGAGTTGCCGGGGTTGATCGAGGCGTCGGTCTGGATGAAGTTCTGATAGCCCGAGTTTCCCGAATCGGAACCGCCCAGGCCCGAACGGCTCAGCGCCGAGACGATGCCCGCGGTGACCGTCTCGCTCAGTCCGAACGGCTCGCCCACCGCCACCACGTAATCGCCCACGCGCAGCTTCGAGGAATCGGCCAGCGGCAGCGCAGTGAGGTTCTGCGCCGGGATCTGCACCACCGCCACGTCGGTGTCCGGATCGGCGCCGATCAGCTTGCCCTTGAACGTGCGCCCGTCCTGCAGCGTGACCGTGATGTCGTCGGCACCGCCGACCACATGATTGTTGGTCAGCACGTAACCCTTCGCCGCGTTCACGATCACGCCCGAGCCCAGGCTCTGCTCGACCCGCTCGCGCGCGGGCGCGGCCGGCAGGCCGAAGAACTGGCGCATCATCGGGTCATCGAAATACGCATCGCGCACCGGCACCCGGGTCTTGCTGGAGATGTTCACCACCGCCGGAGTCACCCGCTGCAGCATCGGCGCCAGCGAAGGCATCGGCTGGCCGTCGACGGCCGCGGGCAAGGTGGCCGCGCCTGCGCGCACCGGCACGACGGCCACCATGGACACGAAGCCCAGCAAGCCGATCAACCGGGGCAGCAGGCGGGATGGACATGACGACATGGGACTCTCCTCGATCGATGAAATGCGGCGCTGCTTCGACCGACGGCCGCCGCGCCGGTTCCTTGGTGCCGACCGCCGTCGATGGGACTTTACTTCCAGCGGCGGCAGGGTTAACGTCCCTATCCGGTAGCAACCACAACATCTTGTGCTTGAGCGTCAACGCAACGACAAGTACTGGTGTAGACACCCACGCACGCCGGGGGGCGTTTCGTCGGAAAACAACGCGGTGCATGGGTCGGCGGGCATCCCCGTCGGACACGGCGCCAGCGCGGAACGACGTGAGCCAAGTCATATCAAAATAAAACGACGGGAGGCCGCGAGGCCGCACCGGGAGACAGGAAACCGATGAGCACAGCGCGTGCACCAGCCACAAATTCAACCACAGGTCGTGATGCCGCCGTGGACATTCCCCTGCAACCTGCGTCGTACGACATCTGGGACAAGAAATATCGCCTGAAGGCGAAGTCCGGCGAGCCGGTCGACGCCACCATCGACGAAACCTACCAGCGCGTGGCGCGCGCCTTGTCCGACGTGGAAACCAGCGACGAGCTGCGTGCGCTCTGGTACGAGAAATTCCTGTGGGCGCTGCGCCGCGGTGCGATCCCCGCCGGCCGCATCACCTCCAACGCCGGCGCGCTGGCGCACAAGCCGGCCACCTCCACCATCAACTGCACCGTCTCCGGCACCATCCGCGACTCGATGGACGACATCCTGGAGAAGGTGCACGAGGCCGGACTCACGCTGAAGGCCGGCTGCGGCATCGGCTACGAATTCTCCACGCTGCGCCCGCGCGGCGCCTACGTGTCCGGCGCCGGCGCGTACACCAGCGGCCCGCTGTCGTTCATGGATATCTACGACAAGATGTGCTTCACCGTGTCCTCCGCCGGCGGCCGCCGCGGCGCGCAGATGGGCACGTTCGACATCAGCCATCCGGACGCCAAGGAATTCATCCGCGCCAAGCGCGAGGACGGGCGGCTGCGCCAGTTCAACTTGAGCCTGCTGATCACCGACGGCTTCATGGACGCCGTCGAGCACGATCAGGACTGGCCGCTGGTGTTCCCGGTGCACGTGAAGGAGCAGCACGAGATCGACCTCGCCGACCCGGCGAAAGTCGTGTGGCGCGAATGGCCCACGCACGACAACTACGTCGACCGCGAAGACGGCCTGGTCGCCTGCAAGATCTACGGCAGCATCCGTGCGCGGCACCTGTGGGACATGATCATGGTGTCCACCTACGACTATGCCGAACCGGGTTTCATCCTGATCGACAAGGTCAACGAGATGAACAACAACTGGTGGTGCGAGCACATCCGCGCGACCAACCCGTGCGGGGAGCAGCCGCTGCCGCCGTACGGCTCGTGCCTGCTCGGCTCGATCAACCTCACCACCTTCGTGCGCGATCCGTTCGGCCCCAAGGCGCGCTTCGACTGGGACGAGTACCGCGAGGTGGTGAAGGTGTTCACCCGCATGCTCGACAACGTGGTCGAGATCAACGGCCTGCCGCTGGAGCAGCAGCGCAGCGAGATCATGGGCAAGCGCCGCCACGGCATGGGCTTCCTGGGCCTGGGCAGCACCGTCACCATGCTCAAGCATCGCTACGGCAGCGCCGAAGCCGTCGCGTTCACCGAAGAGGTCTCGCGCGAGATGGCGGTGGCCGGCTGGGAAGTTGCGCTGGAACTGGCCAAGGAGAAGGGCGCCGCCCCGATCCTGCTGCGCGACTACACCGTCACCGGCGACATGCTGCGCAAGCGCCCGGAAATGGTCGCCGACGGCTACAAGGTCGGCGATACCATCCCCGGCCGCGTGCTGCACGCCAAGTACAGCCGCTACATGCAGCGCATCGCCACGGTGGCGCCGAACCTGGTCGCCGAGCTGGCCGAGACCGGCGCGCGTTTCACCCACCACTCGTCGATCGCGCCCACCGGCACGATCAGCCTGAGCCTGGCCAACAACGCCAGCAACGGCATCGAGCCCAGCTTCGCGCACAGCTACTCGCGCAACGTGATCCGCGAAGGCAAGAAATCCAAGGAAAAAGTCGAGGTGCTCAGCTTCGAGCTGCTCGCCTACCGCGCGTTGATCAATGCCGATGCCAAGGCGTTCACCGACGAGGCGGAAAACAAGCTGCCCGACTACTTCGTCGCCGCCGACGACATCAGCCCGAAGCAGCACGTCGACATCCAGGCCGCCTCGCAGAAGTGGATCGACTCGTCCATCTCCAAGACCGCCAACGTACCTACCGATTACCCCTACGAAGACTTCAAGGACATCTATTTCTACGCCTACAAACAGGGCCTGAAAGGATGCACCACGTTCCGCTTCAACCCGGCCGCGTTCCAGGGTGTGCTGGTCAAGGATTCCGACCTTGAAAGCACCCTCTACCGCTTCGAGCTGGAAGACGGTAGCGTTGTCGAACTGAAAGGCAATGAGCAGGTGGAATACGACGGCGAGATGCACTCCGCCGCCAACCTCTTCGATGCCTTGAAGGAAGGCTACTACGGCAAGTTCTGAACCGTCGCACGCTGCCCGCGTGCGACAACTCAAGCGGTCCATCGGGAGGGGAACATCAGCATGTCCATCGAAAACGAAGTCGAAATGAACAACAACGCACCGGCCGTCACCGAGGCACCGGCGGTCGTGCTGCCCGTCCTGCCGGACGTGCCGCCGGCGGCCCCGGTTGCCGCACCCGCGCCGGCAAGGAAGAAGCCGGCGGCGAAGAAGAAGGCTGCGCCGAAGAAGGCCGCCGCCAAGAAGGCTGCGCCGAAGAAGGCCGCGGCCAAGAAGGCTGCGCCGAAGAAGGCCGCGGCCAAGAAAGCCGCGCCGAAGAAGGCCGCCGCCAAGAAGGCTGCGCCGAAGAAGGCCGCCGCCAAGAAAGCCGCGCCCAAGAAGGCTGCTGTCAAGAAGAAGGCTGCCGCGAAAAAGGCTGCGCCCAGGAAAGCGGCCGCCAGCAAAGCCGTGAAAAAAGTGGCGAAGAAAGCCGCCGCGAAGAAAGCCGTCAAGAAAGCAGCAAAGAAGACCGTCGCCCGCAAAGCCGTCAAGAAGGCGGCCGCCAGGAAGGCGGTGAAGCGGCCGGCGAAGAAAGTCGCCAAGGTCGCAAAGAAGGTCAGCAGCAAAAAGACGGCCAGCAAGAAGGCCGCGCCGAAAAAGGCGGCAGTCAAGAAGTCCGCCAGCAAGAAAGCCGTCGCCAAGACGGCCAAGAGGTCCACTGCCAGCAAGAAAGCGAGCGTCAAGTCGGTACGCCCGGCGAAAAAGGCTGCCGGCAAGAAGGCCGCTGCAAAACGGAAGTAGGCAACACCGCATGCGGCCCGGCCTCGCGCCGGGCCGCATGATTCCCGCACCACGCCGCGTCCACTCCGGCACCAACACTCGATAAAGAAGCGAACACCATGGCGATCAAGATCGACAAGAAGATCACGGGCTACAACGTGGTCAAACCCGAAGACAAGGTTGCCGCCACCCCGGTCACCGCCGCCGCGCCGAAAGAGGCGCCGACGGCCGAAGTGATCCAGATGCATGAAAGCGTCGAGCGGCCCGAAACCCTGGTCGGCTCCACCTTCAAGATCAAGTCGCCGCTGTTCGAGCACGCGCTGTACGTCACCATCAACGACATCGTGCTCAACGCCGGCACCAAGCACGAGCAGCGCCGCCCGTTCGAGATCTTCATCAACTCGAAGAACATGGACCACTTCCAGTGGATCGTGGCGCTCACCCGCATCCTGTCCGCCGTGTTCCGCAAGGGCGGCGACGTCACCTTCGTCGTGGAAGAGCTGAAAGCCGTGTTCGACCCGCGCGGCGGCTACTTCAAGGCCGGCGGCGTCTACATGTCCAGCATCGTCGCCGAGATCGGCTCGGTGGTGGAGCAGCACATGAAGAACATCGGGCTGATCCATGATCCGGAGATGGATGAGGCGACGCGCAAGTTGATTGCGGAGAAGCGGGCGGCGTATGAGCAGGCTGGGGCAAAAAAAAACTCTGACGTAACGCAGCCCGTGGGAGCGGCTTCAGCCGCGACAGCGCCCAGCGATACCGAATCCTCCGGCTTCCCGCCGGGCGCGACGCTGTGCCAGAAGTGCAATACGCAGGCGCTGGTGCTGATGGATGGGTGTCAGACTTGCTTGAATTGTGGGTATTCGAAGTGCGGGTGATGCGAGCATCACATTGTGGCTTTGAAGAATGGGGCGGCAGTAATGCTGCCCCTTTTTTTTGGCGTGCTATCGCACCGTGAATTAACGCCTATTCTCTTGAATACATTGATGCGAAGCAACGCGCGATGCATTTAAGTGTTGCTTTCAATGAGCCCGCTAGAAGAGGTAAGCGAAATTGAATATCTTTCCCTGATTTGGGCCATCCTCTGCTGCTCGGTCTTGTAGATGAGTGGAAAAACTATCGTCTTTATCGCCAAGCATGCCATTGCAGGCTTGACGTTCTCATTGGGTGTCGCAGTCAGGGTTCGGAATCAAGTCCTCCGGCCGGTTGGTATCCTTCCGACGGAATGTTGTCGATGCTAGGGGCACTTATTGGTGCAGTCGCCACGCTATGGCTGTTTTTATAGGTTTTAACCTGCAGCGGATCGTTGCGGGCAGCAAAGAAAATCATTGCAGATCGACATTCGTAAACGGATCGTTCGGCATCTTTGGCCATTGCTTCATGACCTCGAGATCTTTTTTGATCGCATCGGCAACGCGGAGTGGAGGAGAAAACTGGCGTTGATCTGTCTGAAACCGCTGAGCGAAGGCAAATGAATTGCACGATTCTCGGCTTTTCAATGAACGCCTGGATATTTCAGGAATAGAATCCCTTCGGTCGTAATCACCCACATTGAGGCAATGGTCCCAATGGCCAAATTGAGTGTCAGGCGTGCGGAGGCGGGAGCTGGCCTGGAGGATGCGGAGTACATTCGCGTCGTCCGTGAGATTCACTCCGTCGCGCTAAAACTTCTTGAAGAATGAAAAGGTGTCAGGGACAATTTCAATTTCAGAGTAAAGAGCGACACGCCCAAATTGTCCCTGACACCATTCCTGCCACCTCTGGGTAGCAGGCAAACGCACCTATTTTTGATCCGCACTCCAAGTGCCCTTTCCGGTTTGTCCCATCCCCGCACAGGACCACGAACCCGAAGCGCTGACGCCCGGCTGCTTGCCGGTTGCCGATTGGAAGGTGCCGACAAACTTGCAGTTGATTTTAGCCACCCCGAGCGAGCCGCTGAAAGTCGCCGCGCCGGAAGACCCCACGGTTCCCGTGCCCTCGCCGGGATCTGTCACGGTCATGGCACCATTCGCGACGGAAAAAGCGACGGATCCGGTCGCCGGCTTGGCCGCGAAGGTCCCGCTGTACTCTCCATGGTATGAGCCATCGTACTTGCTGCTGGCGGGCGTTTGACCAAATGCAGCCGGACCGGCCGCGAAGATGGCGACGACCGCGGCCACGTATAAAAGCAAAAGCGTTCGATACCCTGCGATTTTCATCGTTCAGTCTCCAAGCTGTGGTTGCCGGGCAACATCACCTTTCGAAGCTCTGGAAACACCTTCGCAATATACCCATCCGTTGGTTGGTGAAGCTGCCAGGGCAAAATCTTGGACTCGATACAGTTAAAGGGGCGTGCAGTTAAAAGAGTTAAAAGGGACAATAAGTTGCCACCGCGGACAGGCTCACTCGGCTGACCGGGCGGCAAGCCTGACTCGCGGTAATGGAACGCACTTTCAAACAGAGTGCACTTTCCAGAAAGTCGATTGTCACCACTGCTGTCCCTCTCCCAATGTGAATTTGACATGATGAATTGACGAAAGTAGCATGCGTCCGCATGCCGATTTCGACATGCCAATTCGTGCCGATTCATGTCCATTGAATTATTGCTGACCCGTGTACGTGGTGCGTCGCGATCGATCGCTTCCCATGCGGCATCGTGCATTTTGATTTCAGGCTTTGCCGTCACTGCCAATGTGACGGCAGCATCGACCACGCCGCCCGGGATAATCGCAAGATCTCACGCCGGGCACTGCCCGGTTGGGGCGTATGAATCAATAAACGGACATGTGGCGGCGTTGATAGATTCCAATCATCGCAGCAAATTTGCCGACAGTTATGTGCTTCTCAATGGCGACTTCCATCGAATGGGCGTCGCCGGATCGGCGATGAGCTGTACCGACGGCGCCGTTAGCGGTACTTCGGATGGGGTGGGGCGGGGTGCATGGAAGAAGATTCCGTTGCGCGAGGTGCCACTGGCGTTCAAGAACGGCGATGTCCAGTTGTCCGGTTTGCTCGTCGAGCCTGTCGGCGCCTCCCGGCAAACGCCCTTGGTGATCTTTGCCCAGGGCTCGGAGAAATGGAGCCATGTCCAGGGTGCCTACCAGTATCTGATGGCCGCTCAGGGCGTCTCGTTCGTTGCCTGGGACAAGAGGGGAACGAACCACTCCGGTGGGCACTTCACGGACAACTTCGAACTGCTCGCGCAAGACATGGTGGGTGCGGCGCGAGCGGCGCAGAAGGCCGCAGCCGGCCGATTTGGCCGCATCGGCTTTCTGGGTGGCAGTCAGGGCGGTTGGGTCGCGCCGCTGGCCAGTTTGGATTTTCACCCCGATTTCCTGCTCGTTGCATTCGGTGTCGCGGGGTCGCCCATCGAGCAGGACCAATGGCTGGTGCGCCAGCAGCTGGTGGCAAGCGGAGTTCCCTCCAGCTTCGTACCCGATATCGATGCGCTCACGGCGGCAACCGCGAGGGTCGTACGATCGGACTTCACACAGGGCATGCCCGAGCTGAAGGCCATCGTGGACCGTCTCCGTCCGCTGGGATGGATCCGGAAAGTCGATGGCCAGGTTTCGGGACAGGTCATCCGTGGCGAGAAGACCGCGATTCGCAACGAGAACCCGGGTCTGATCTGGGACTACGATGCATTGAGCAAGCTGCGTGCGATCACCATACCCCAATTCTGGATCATGGCCGGCGACGATACGGTCGCCCCAAGCTCGGTCAGCATAAATCGTCTGCAAGCGTTGCAGGCGCAATGCCATCGCATCGGGATTTTCGATTTTCCTCATGCCGAGCATGGAATTCATACCTACACGGAGTCGGTCGCCGGACAACACGATTTCAGTTTGGGCTACGCCAATGGGTACATGAAATTGCTTGCCGATTATGCGAAGGACCAAGTGACGGGCAATTATGGCGACGGCTATTTCGCCGAGCGCGCACCCTCCCGTAATAAAATGTGCCAGAAACAAGAAAAGAATGGTGTCAGGGACAATTCATGAAAACGGCAACCCCAGGGTCAGGGCGCACCGTTGCCGAACTGCCAGGGAAATCGACGTGAATAAGATCGCCCTCTTCTTCGGCGTTGCGTTGGCCGCCACAGCGGCGAGCGCGAAGGCGGCTCCAGGCGCGGACAGGAATGTCGCTTCAGCGGATGCGCTGACCAGGACGGTTTCCAACCTGGATACCGAATTGTTCGACACCTTCAATCATTGCGATACCCCGGGGGAACTGCAAAAGCACGCGGGTTACCTGGCGAAGGGCCTCGAGTTCTATCACGACAAGGGCGGCGTGACCTGGACGCGCGCCGCCTACCTCGCCAACACGGAAAAGAACGTGTGCGGGCATTTCCGGCGCGAACTCGTCCCCGGCAGCCTCGAGATTTTCCCGATCAAGGATTTCGGCGCGATCGAGCAAGGCTGGCACAGGTTCTGCGATCTGAAGACCGACCAATGTTTCGGCGAAGCCCAGTTCCTGATCGTCTGGCGGCACCGCGCCGGGAAATGGGAGGCGACCCGCATCTTCAGTTACGGCCACCGCCCGATCGTGTCCAGGTAGAGGTGCCAGCGACAATTTTCCCCGGCTGAGCGGCCCGATCCCGTGTGGCGTGGTCGCTTACACTTACGCCGCCTCGGACCGCGTCGTGCAGGCGCCAGCCCCGTTCGAGCACGTGGTCGGCGGCGTGATGTTCGAACCGCAGAAGAAATCGGGCGGCTGCATCATCCTTTGATGCCTGAAAGTAACGGTGAGAGTAAAGGGGGCATCCGTAAAGGAGCGGGGGACATCAGGACGCCCAATGCCCTCTCCCTTTTTTGGTTGCGCCGCGCACTTGGCCGGCACGGGCAGGGGCCGCCCGGCAGGCCGACGCTTGCGATCCGCGAATGCGCCTACTCGCGCCGCCAGTACCGCGCCATTTCCAGGTAGGTGAACGAGGCGGACCAGGTGATCAGCACAAAACCAGTCAGCGCCTCGGTGCCGACCAGAAAGCGGATCGGGCCCGCCGGGATCACGTCGCCGAAGCCGACCGTGGAATAGGTCACCGCGGAGAAGTACACGTGGTCGAAAAGCGAGCTGGTGGCAATGCCGTGCAGGGCACCGAAACGTTCGTCGGCCCACAGCAAGCCGAACAGCGCCATGGCGAACACCCAGACTTCCAGCACATGCACGACCAGGACGCCAAAGATGCCGGCCAGCACGCGCCGCCGATGTTTTCCGGCCATGTGCGCGAGGCCGCGCGAGAGCAGGGTGAGGCCTTCGTAGTGCATCAGTACGCAGGAGGCCACCGCCAGCATGGTGACGCCGACCACGGCCAGGTTGATGCCCCAGTGGCCGTATTCATCGAGCGGCGTCAACAGATGCCGCTGCCGGATTGCGCAGTCCCATGCCATGCCTGTCGCCTGTGTCATGCGCTGTCCCCGGTGGATGTCATGGGCTGGTTGCTGGCCGGCGGCAGAACGCCTCCGCCAATGCAGACCCTACATCGTTTGGCTCGCAAGGGAGCGCGCCGCGCACGGTGTCATCGTCGGCATCGTCGGCGTCGGTGGCGCGATGCGTTCCCGGTGCCGGCTTGGCGATGCATGGACGACAACTGCTTGAAGGGGGCACGACAGGTGCCAGTGGCAGTTTGCCGGGGCCACCTCTCTGGAGCTGTCCGGAAAGGCAGCGGATTCGTTTACTGGTGCGCGAAATGCTGGAGGTCGTGGCCGGCACGACGGACGTCGAAGCCGGTGATGCGCCCATCGGCGTTGCGGGCGAACACGAACCGTACGCGCGGCGAACCGGTCCGGAACAGGACGTCGCGCGCCTCGGCCAGCATCGGCACCGGCTTGTTGTCGCGACCGATGATGACCAGGCCGCTGCCTTGGCGCTCGATCCGCATCGCATGTCCGGGAGCCACCTGGTAGGTGCCGACGTACGGGTCGAGTTCGCCCGCCGCCAGCTGGATGTGCGCCGGTTCGACCGGGACCTCGAGGGTCTGGCTGGACACCATCTTCCAGCTGCCGTGTTTGCGCAGCCAGACTTCGGTGGAACGGAAACTGTCGTGCGCGGTCTGGCCGTAGCTGGCGAAGGTGGCGTTGTCGGTGAAGCTGGTCACGGCGACGTCGCCGTGCAGCGCGACATGGAAATCCGACTGGACCAGGGTGTTGTGCGTACCTGCGGGCGGCGGCGAAGCGCCGGCGACGATATCGTGCTTGCTGGACAGCGTGCCGTCCTCGCCCATGAACACCACGTCGGCATCGAGCAGCTTGTCCAGCGTCTTGGCGTCACCACTGGCCGAGGCATCGGAGAACGCCTGCGAGAGGCGGGCGATCGCGGCGGTGTCCGTCTCGGCAGCTCGCGCGCCCCCCGTGGCGACGAGCGCCGCAATCAGCATGAATCCTTGCATGCAGCCCTGGCGCATCGTGGCATCTCCAACGGGAAGGTGGCGAAGCTTAGGCGCAGCGTCGTGGAATCGACCCGTGCAGGAAGTCATGCGATAGGGCAGGCGGGTCAGCGCCCTTTGCAAAACAAGAGGCGGAGGAGATCAAGTCGAACCGATTCCCTCCGCCCCCTTGTTCCCGGGATTGTCGCTGAGACACTTTTCAGGCGGCCGCTGGAATCGCCGCCGGATCCATCCATAACGCCGCCCACATGTGTCCGTCGGGGTCGGCGAGGTCGCGGGTATACATGAAGCCCAAATCCTCGGCCGGGTTCACATCGGCCTGTCCACCGTGGGCTGCCGCGGCACGATTCATCGCGTCGACGGCGGCGCGGCTTTCCAGCGCCAGCGAGAGCATCGACCCGCAGGTCCCGGCCGGCGGGAACGGCCGCTGCGTAAAGGTGCGCCACTTGGCGTGCGTGACCACCATCACGTAGATCGCCTCGCTCCACACCATGCAGGCGGCGGTGTCATCGCTGAATTGCGGGTTCTGCTCGAATCCCAGGGCCTTGTAGAACGCGATCGAGGCCTGGAGGTCGGTGACCGGCAAGCTGACGAAGATCATCTTTGTCATGGGTTTTCCCGTTGGTTGTCTGAGGACTTGAAGTCTCTACGCAGGTGGAGCTCCATCAGTACGACGATCAACCAACGCCTGAATCGACAACGGCCAGGATCTGGATCACCCCGACCTGATTGATTCGGGAAAGTGAAGCTGGCGCGGTTCTTTTTGTAGCTCCTGATCCGGGCGTGCAACGACGATGGACGTGCGGAAAACAAGGAAAGGGCGCTTGGTGTGGTGTCGATGCTGCGGTCGGCGATGCCACGGCGTGTTTTTTCGAGCTGGTCGATGCGCAAGGACGCACGATCGCGGCAGCCGACATCCATCGGGCGCACCTGGCTACGCTGCACGCGGAGTTTTCGACCGTGGCGACTACCGACTCCGTGGTCTCCGCGCTTGCGTAGCTGCCGGGCGCCATTGCCCCTGAACCTGATCCCGGTGGTCGTTGCCGCTGGTCAATCCAGCCAATCGGGGAGCCTCATCAGCTGCCGTTTGGCTCAGCGGCGCACTAAGGGGGGAAGCGTCGCCCACGACGTCGCCGACCGCTGCAGCAACGCCGCCTGCGCAGGACTCAACGCGGCGCGCCGCGATGCATCCTCAAGGCTGGCGAACACGCCCTGCCGCCGCGCGTCGATCAGCCTGGAAGCCAGTGACCGGTCACCCAGCAGCAGACTGAGCGCGGGCTCGCTCGCGGTGTTGAGATCCACCACGAGGGGCTGCTTGCGTTCGTCCGACCACGGCTGCTCGGCGATCTTCACCGCCGGGTCAGCCAGCCACAGTGCTGGTCCGAGCGCGGCATCCATGGCCGTCTGGCCGTCCACAACCCGCGCTGCCAGAGTCGTGATCGCATCGCGATAGGCCTTCAGCGCAGGAACAAACATCGCGAGCGACCCGCGTGCGCCAAGGCAGGACAGCCGCTGGGCCTGGTCGTGTGCCGCCACCGAAGCCGTCGCACCATGGGTGACGTCGAGGAACAGGCGGTTTACGTCGCTCCTGTCTTCGGGAAACACTTCGCCCCAGCGGCGCACCAGCGTGACGAGGGGCGCCCGTTCAGGCCACTGGCCGATGCGGGCGAGCACTGTCACCAGCTGCGCGTAACGATGTTCCACCACCCTTTCATCAGCACCGGTGCTCAGCAGCCGATAAAGGAAAGCCGCGGCGACACCTTCCGATGCCATCATCGTGTTGCCTGATTTCAGGTGGCACAGATCGGTGGGCAACGATGTATTGCTGTCCAACCAGCGCGCGTATGGGTCACTGTCGTTCCCGGGCAGCGCGGACTCGAAGACAAAATCGTTGTGCGGTACCGCGGTTTCGCGTAGCCAGGTCTCGCGCCGACTCAGCCAGAAATCGGCGGCCGAAGGCTTGGCGCGCCCCTCCACCCTCGCGCGAAAGCCCGGTGTTGCCGACAATCGCGCGGCCAACGGCTGCATCTGGATGCCGAACCCTTCGTCGAATGCCGTTATCGGATCGGTGACCGTGAGCACCGAGTGCGCCTGCCGGGAGGGCGTGGGCGGAATCGGGCCAAGCAGGCGACGCAGCAGCACGTGACCATATTCGTGCGCCAGCACCTCCTCGAACGTGCCGTCTTCCAGCGAGGCATCGTCCAACGTGATATCGATGAAATAGTCCGGGCAGAACACACGATGGCCGGGCGCGGTCTCGACGTAGAGATCCTTGCGGGCAAAACCGCCATCTTCGTCGGAGAGATAGACATTGATGCCCTTGCCAAGGGTCGGACAATTCATCCGATGACGACTGGCTCGTCGTGCCTGCGCATCGATGACCGGCAACAGCGCCGGTGCGCCGGCCTTCAGCACGAGCCGCAAGCGGGACTCGAACTTGCCGAAGTACGGCCTGGTCACAGGCACCAGGCGACCGTCCGGCGCCTTCTGCTCCAGCGCATGGCCGGCACCGTCGCGGACGGGCTCGAGCAAATTGAAGGAATCTGCGGGCACGTCGGCATGAGCACGCGGGAACGCCACGGCCAGCAAAAGGCAGGCAAACCATGAAATTCGCATTACTCGCTCTCCGGGCAGGCGCGGGGGTACAAGTCGTGGCCCATTCGCCCACCGCCTCGGATTATCCTGGGTGCAAGATCAGGCGCGATACAGTGCCAAAAGTCCGTGGGTCCGAAGTCAGGGTCAGACAAGAGTCGGAGGCAACCCAATGCGGGCCTGCCTGCGGTGGGCGGCCGCCGCGCGCTTCATCGAGCGTGCAGTTCGACCGCCATCGCCTGCTTCCGCCACGCGACTGCGACCAACCAGATCATCCACACCAGGTCCAGGGCGAAGGCCAGCACGATCGCGATCGTCTCCATTCGCGAGAAGCCCTCGGCGCCAACCACCCAGCCCTGCACCATGCAGGTCAGGCCGGAAAGTCCCATCAAACACCCTATCGGTCGCGGGAGCGAAGTCGTTCGCATGATAGCGAACCCGAACAGGAGCAAGGCGAGGCCAAGTGCGAAATTCTGGTAGCCCCTTACCCCCCACTCAAGCCAACGAACCGCCTCGGCGCTCGCGAAGCGCGCCGCCTTTTCGGCGTCCGGGGCGCTTGCCCACGTGTCCACGGCGTGCTTGAGGGCGACGCCGTCCACCGCCTGAAGAATGCCGTAGAGCGCCAGCGTTACCACTGCCATGACAGCACCGAATCCACGTGCCCATCTCGATCTTGCAGGCTGAATGTCCAGGGCAACAAACAGTGCGAGCAGTCCTGCAAGCAAGATCACCATGCTAAAAAACTGGCCGAGGTGAACGGCCGCCCATATCCCGCTCGTGGCGTACTCGGCGAAGACGGCTGAGTGGTTGTTCGCGTCCCCGTCGGGGTGCAACAAGGTGACCATGATGTACAGCGCTTGCCCCACGAGCAGGAGCGTGGCGGACAATCGCAGTGTCACGCAATCGATGCTTCCATCGTTCATGACGGCCCGCCTCGAACGCCACGCAGGTCATCGGTCCGGTCGGCCGCACTCCGCGGCATCGCGCGGGTGGCAACGCGACTATCCAGGCCGGGGCGCTTCATCAAGAGAACAGCCAGGTAGCCGGCAGCGGCGACATCGAAAGCCAGGCAGAAGCCAGGCCACCACGGTGGCACGCCCGGGTTCCCGACGAGGTCATGATGGACAAGGTCGAATACGCCATGACCCGCGAGAGCGGCTACGACGAGCCAGAGCCTGACCTTGAAACCAATCACCGCTGCCGCAGCGAATACCCCACCTGCCAGGCACTCCATGATCAGGACCCACCCTGATGCGTCCATCGCCGCGAATAGAACGTAATACGAAGCGATAACCATCATGACGACCGGATACAGGACTCGTTCCCGGTCGAATCCAATAGCCGTAGCGCTTGCGAAGACGGCAAGCGCAAGCATGAATCCGATGATGTATTCCATAGCGTTATCTGTGGACCTCGAAAGGTGGATGTGTCTCGAAAAACATGCCCGCGCCAGGATCGACGATTTGCTGCCGAACATCGAATCGAACGTGTGTGGCGGCGGCGAAGCCTGCTGTCTGCGCGGCGCGGGTCAGCGATCCACCGCCTGTTGCACGTGTTGCGCGGGCGGCTTTTCGCCAGCGCACTGATAAGTGTCGAAACGGGAGGACGGCACTTGCTGCCGGATGGGCGGATGGCGGGAATTCAAACCCGCCATCCGCAGCCCGGCTGGCGAGGCCCCAGCGGCCGACGCGAGCTTCGGTCGGCTGGAGGTAGCGCTTCTCTGTCACGGTGCCTGCTGCGCTCGGCATGGTTCGCTCAAGCCAGGCGTGTGCCGTTGGGTACGTTGCGCTCAATGGCGCTGAGCACCACACCCTCCGGCGTGGGAAAGCCGGTGAGCAGGAATTGCGAGCGGAACGGGCCAATCTGCTTTTCGGGAAAGTTGATCACGCCAACGATCTGCCGACCCACGAGGTCCTCGGCCTTGTACAGCGCCACGATCTGCGCGCTGGTTTTTTTCTGGCCATGGGGTCCGAAGTCAGCCCACACCTTCCACGCTGGTTTGCGTGCTTCAGGGAATGGCTCAACCCTGGTGACGGTCCCGGCCACGATCAGCACTTTCTCGAAATCGGCCCAGCTGATTTCCGATGTTGTTTCACTCATCCCACGAATCTCCTTGCAGTCTCGTCTTGAATCTGTCGCGCATCAGTGGCGACCGGCAGCTGCATGGCCGGCCAGCTGGCCGAGCGGCTTGCTGGTGCTCACCACACCATGGGCGGCCAAGTGTCGTCGACCATCATCGCTTCGGCGATGACCGTGGCCGGCAGCTGGGCCCTGCCGATCGTGCAGGTACGCGTCAGACCTTGCCTGCCGAGAGCCAGTTGGACAAAGCCCTGCATCCGGGCGCCGCAGAAAACGCGCAGACAAGGCTAAGGGTGTCACACGGCAGCCCATGAACGGCCTCCATCAGCGCCTCATCGGCTGCGCAAGCCGCCGATGAGGTGCAAGTGGTCAGAGGCTGGCGTCGCCGCAACGGCATGGATGCCCAGCAGCGCAACCGCAACCGCAAGACGGCTGATTGGCAGCCGGAGCTTGGCAACCACAGTTGCAGGCTGGGCCCGCACAGTTGGGGCATTCGCAGTTGAAGGTGCTGGCAAAGGTGTTCATGAATGTGTCTCCATCAATTGGGTAGGGGGTACGGATCTCGTTCCGTGGCGCTATTGTCGGGACCGCCATTGGGGAGCGCTTGAAGAAAAGGGCTAACCTTTGCATTCGTCCCTTGCAGCGGAGACCGTCATGTCCCGGGTTGCATCCGCCACCGGCATTGATCGGCGGCAAGGCGTTGCCGGAGTGGGACGCGTCATGCTGTGGAATGGGGGCAGCGTGTGGGTCGGACGCGACCCCGGAAGCGTGCAGGCACACAGTCACCACGCCATCCAGATCACGCTTGCCTCAGCGCGTGCCATGCGCATTCGCGCCGCGGCAGAACCGGCGTGGCACGAGACGTCTGCGGCCATCGTCATGTCGGATCGGTGGCACTTGTTTGATGGCCTGGGCCACGTGGTGGCGATGATCTTCGTCGAGCCGGAGACCGCGGCCGGTCGAGCCCTGCTGACACGCTACGGCCAACACGACGTGAGCGTGCTGGACGACGCGACTCTGGCGCCGCATGCGGCTGCGCTGCATGACGTGTTCGAATCGGGCGGTACCGACGCCGCGTTGGTCGACGCCGCCCACGCCGTGGTGGAGTGTCTGGCCGCGACACCTGTGGGACACGACGTCGTGGATCCGCGCGTTGTCCGAGTGCTGCAGCGTATGCGCGCGCGTCCTGGTGAAGACCTCGACCTGGCCCGGGCATCCGCCATTGCAAACCTTTCACCGAGTCGTTTCCGGCATTTGTTCGTCACGGAAACGGGCATTTCCTTTCGCGCCTACTTGCTGTGGGCGCGTGTAGGCGATGCCGTGGTGCGAGGCATGACAGGCAGCTCCTGGACGGAAGCCGCCCAGCAGGCCGGCTTCGCCGATTCCGCCCATCTGAGCCGCACTTGCCGGCGAATGTTCGGGATTGCGCCGACAATGCTGTTGCCTCAGGGCGGCGGCAGGAGGGAAATCGAGGAGGAGGGGGCGAAGCCGCGTGGAAGGAAACCAGGCGCCTCCAGCTAACCGCAGCCCGACGATGGCATCAGGCACGATTTGAATGCGCCGATAGTCGTTCCTTTTGACATGCGACGTACCCCGACGCCATTTCTTGCCTTTCTTCGGCGCGTTCCTCGACGATCGCGCACATCACAGCAGGCTGCTCTTGTCATGACACGACTCTCGGGAACATTGCTGGCATCGCTGTTATTCACGGCCTTGTCGATGACCCACGCGATGGCCGCGGCGGCGAAGCCGTCGGTGGTGCCGCTGGACGTGCAGCTTGTCCGGCTCGTCACGCCGGTCGCGGCCGAGGGAAGGCAGCACTTGCTTTACGAAATGCGGCTGACGAACTTTTCGCCGAGGGACGTCACGCTCAAGAGCATCGATGTGACGAATGCCAGGTCCGGCGCGCTGATCAAGCAGTACGCGGGTGATGCACTTGCAGGCATGATCAATAAACCGGGGCGCAGCGCGCAAGGGGGCTCACCACTGGCCATAAGTCCCGGCGAGTTCGTCATCGTCTATTTTGATACTGCGCTCGGTGCCTCCGACGGCATGGTTGACGCTCTTGCCCTTCGTATTCGTATCGAGCCCAGCAAGGGGACCGAGGCAGAGAATCATCTGGTGCTTGACACCGCCCAGGTGCACATTGGCGATGCACCTGCGCCTGTTGTCGGTGCGCCGCTCCGGGGTGGGAGCTGGCTGGCGGCGAATGCGTTCTCCAACGCTGCCGATCATCGTCGCACGGTCGCCGTTGTCGATGGTCAAGCGCGCATAGCACAGCGGTACGCCATCGACTTCGTGAAATTGGACAAAAGTGGTCGCGCCTACGTTGGCGATCCTTCGATGAACAAGAATTGGGTTGGCTATGGTTCTCCCGTTCTTGCCGTCGCGGACGGGGTCGTTGAAAGCGTGCGGGATGATCTGCCGGACAACGAGCCGATGAAGGCCCCGGCAATCAGGATCACGCTCGAGACAATCGGCGGAAACCACGTGATCCTGGCCCTGCCCGATGGCGGTCATGTTTTCTATGGCCATCTCAAGCCTGGAAGCGTTCTTGTTCGTGAAGGGCAGCGGGTGAAGCGTGGCGACGTGATCGCCGCACTCGGCAACTCCGGGCAGTCGGACGCTCCACATCTCCACATCCATTTCGGCGACGCCGCGTCGGCCCTGGGTGCGGAAGGGCTGCCTTTCGAATTCGACCAGTTCCGGCTGGAGGGTCACGTTCCGTCTCTTGACGTGCTCGAGAATGCCGATGGTTGGAAGCGGCCGAAGGGTATCGTGCCAACCCAGCGGCGCCACGAACTGCCCGCCGAAAACGCGGTGATCGCTTTTCCCTGAGCTTGGCCAGCCAGCGCCCGACCGGCCCGGGACGTCTACGGGGACTGTTGAGGAGGAGCGATGACCAACGGCATATCGACCGCGTGAGCAAGCGTCTGCACGATGTGCGTTGGCCTTGAACGAGAGTGCGGCATGACGTCCGAAACGAAACTGCTCCTCGCCGCCGCGGTGTTGATGCTAGTTGCTGCGCCCCTGGCGGTGCTGGTGGCGGGTGCCGCAAGGGGTGGGCGCATGCGGGATGGGCGTGGCTTGGTGGCAGCAGGCTGGCGCTGCACGGCATTGTCGACGTTGCTCTACGTGCTCGCGTTCAACCTGACCTTCCTGATCCAGGAACTGTTCCTGGTGATTCCCAAGGCGCTCACGCCGGGCCTGCGACCAACGCTCTTCCACAACAACCACACCTGGGAAGGCACGAGTGCGCTTGCGAACCTGTTCCAGGGCACCGGCGCGCTGGCGACCGTATCCATCGGGCTGTTCTGCCTGTGGTTGCTCGGACGCTCGCGCACGCGATCGGACGAGGTCCGGTTGTTGCTGTACTGGATGGCCTTCTGTGGCTGCTTCATGGCCTTGCCCCAGATCGTCATCGGGGCGCTGAGCCCGGGCAGCGACATCGGCATGGCGATGAACTATTTTGATCTGGGCGTCGCCGCACGCACCGGCATGGCTCTGGTTGCGCTGGTCCTGATGCCCATCATCGCGCTGCAACTGCGGCGCCCGGCGCTTGAACTGGCCGCCGCGCCGGCGCTGATCGACGGGCGCCGTGCCCGCATGCGCTTCGTGTTTCTCGTCGTGACGCTGCCGGCGCTGCTCGGCACCGCGCTGGTCATCCCGTTCCGCCTTCCGCGCGAATGGGTGGAGGTACTCGGCGTGCCGGTGCTGGTGGTGCTGGCTGGCATCCCATGGATACAGGCGGGAAGCTGGCGCGTGGGCGGGCTCAAGGCCAGCGGATCCGGCGCGACCAGGGTCAGGACGCTGGCGTGCCTGCTTGCCGCTGTCGTGGGCTTGTTGCTGGTGTTCCAGTTGGTCCTGAGACCGGGAATCAGGTTCTACTGAAACGAGGCGCCCCTGGTGGACGCCGTCGCGGCGAAATGGCGGCTCCATCAGCCGGCCTTGCGCCGTATCACCGCGAGGGTTGACGCCCGCTGCGGCCGCCGAACGAAGCGCTCCGCCGGCGGGTTCGGATGACTCCCGCTGACGGGTGGTAGCGCGAACACCGGATCGGTTGACCGTGCTGCCGCTCGACCCCTCGGCCCAGCTTCTCGGGGGTTGCACAAGCGGCGGCGCTAGAATGTCGCCTTGCCTGCGGGCATTCCCATGCGACCAGTCTCCGCACCTCGACGCCGCTGCTGCCGAGTGCCGCATTCCTGTTGCCGGGAGTGGGCTTGCTGCATACGCATATCGCGTTGCAGGGACGGGGACTCGGCTTTTTCCGTGGCCATGATCGGCGTGTGCATGATGGTGAACCTCGGTGCCAGCGCGGCGGCGCAGCAGTTCCTGCGCATTCGCGGCGAGGGCTTCGTGCTGTTCTGTGGCGTCGCGATCCTGTTCTGCATCGCCGGCCTGCCGGTAGTTACAAGCCGCCAGCCGCAACCACAGCTTCGCTCGATACCCAAGGTACAGATCAGACGCCTGTTCCGGCTGGCACCCACGGCGCTGGTGAGTGCGCTCCTGTCCGGGCTGGCGCTGGGTGCGTTCTGGGGCTTGCTGCCGCTGTATGCAACGGACCGTGGCCTTGGCGTCGGCGGCACCGGCACTTACATGAGCGTCGCGATTGCCGCTGGCGTGATGCTGCAGTGGCCGCTGGGCCGTTTCTCCGACCGTATCGATCGCCGCCTTGCACGGTCGCTGATCAGTGCAAGGCGGCGCTGGCGGCACTGGTCAATCTGTTGTTGCCGAACGCTGGTGGTGCGGCGGCGATGGTGGTGGTTTTCCTGTTCGCCGGCATGAGCTTCACGTTGTACCCGATTGCCGTGGCGCATCTGGTCGATTACGTGGATCGCGACGAGCTGCTGGCGGCGTCCAGCACCGTGTTGCTGGTCAATGGCGTCGGCTCGGCGGTGGGGCCGCTGGTGGCGGGAGCCCTCATGAACCTGATGCAGCCGCCACTGCTGTTTGGCTGGTTCGCGGTGCTCGACCTGATGATTGCCGCTTATGCGTTCCACCGTTTCATCCACCGCAAGCGCGAAGTGACACCGGAGGACAATTTCGTGCCCCTGGTGAACACGACGCCGAGCTCGCTGGATTTGCACGCGACCGAGTAACGGGAGATGGCGTCCGAGACATGTCCGGGTTTCATGGCGCGGGTTCGGGTTGACCTAACGTGCGGCGGAAAGCTCGGCCAGCTTCGCGATGGTGTTGATGTTGCGCGCGGTGCCCGCTTTCGCCGCGGGAATCGTCAGTCGCGAGTCGGCCATGCCGTCGCCGTAGTGCACGTAGATTTCGCGCTTGCCGCGGGCGAGCCGCTCCAGCTTCTGATGCCTGACGTCGTCCAGGGCGTTGGCGGGCGGCGCGTCGTCGAGGAAGATGGCCACCACGCGATTGCCCGGTTCGTCCGGAAAGGGATTGTCGGCCAGGACCTGGGCCATCTCGGCTGCACTGCGGATCAGCACGCCGACCGGCTTGCCTGCGTAGTCGTGCAGTTGTTGCTCCAGCTTCTTCTTCACCGAGGATTCGCCGAGCTGGCTCGTGAAGATCACATTGCCGCTGGCGATCCAGGTACGTACATCCGCGAAGCCGGCGGCTTCGCACATGGCCTTGAGTTCGCTCATCGGCAACTTGCCGGTACCGCCGACATTGACGGCGCGGAGCAGGGCTGCATATCGGGTCATCGTTGCGTCGCTCCAGACAGCGTGGAGGAATGGGTGTCGTGAAACACGACGTCGTGGACATTCTCCCGGTTTCCACGCATGAGGTCAGGCATGCCCGGCGTGGCGGTCAGCCTGGCGAGGCGCCGTCACCGGATCCGCCGCCGACGCCGGCAAGACTTTCTTCGCCGGAGCAGGCACGATTGACGGGCGCCAGCCGGGTGCCGGTGCAACAAGCAAGGGAGGGCGGCATGTCGATCGGATGGACGTTGATGGGCACGTTCGGCCAGCTGATGCTGGCGTATTTCCTGTTCATGCTCGTGGCTTTCTCCGCCGGTGGCCTCGTCAGCGGCGGCCGGTTTCGCCGGGTCCAGATGAAAGTCCTGGACCTGTCGTTGTTCGTGCTGCCGGGCACGTGCGGGTTGAGCGCGGTGATCGTGGTGTACCTGCACTGGCGTGGCGGCACTGCGTTGTCGTACTGGTGGCATGCCCTGCCAGTGGCGGCGACCGTGCTGTACCTGGCTTACCTGCGCGTCCTGGTGCACCAGTCGCGCCGCGACCGGTGACGGCAGAAGCCTCGGCCGCTACCCCACCTTCAACAGCGCCAGCGCCTGATGCCTGGCTGACGCGCGCAGCGACTTGCGCAGGCCCGGGTCGTTGGTGGTGCGGGCCAGCACCATGCCTCCCACGCAGAGCGCCACCATCGTTTCCGCGCGGCGGCCGGCATCGCGCACGCCCTTGAGCGCCGCGCGGTAAATGTGGCCCATGCCACGGATCAGGTCGGTATAGGCCTCTTGCGGCTCCAGCCCGGCGCGCGCGACGTCCGAGGGCAGCGCATAGAGCGGGCAGTGCAGGTCGATGTTGTCCAATGCTTCGTCGCTCAGGTAGAGCTCGACGAGCATCCGGGCCAGTCCTCGCGGATCGTCGAGATTCTGCGCCGCGTCAGCCGTCTTGATGGCAAACGGATTGCACGTGACGAAACTGGCGACAGCGGCCGCATACAGTTCGTTCTTGCTGCGGAAGTGATGGTAGAACGCGCCGCGCGTCAACCCGGCGTCGGCCGTGATCTGGTCGATGGTGACCTGCTCGAAACCACGGCGATTGAACAAACGTCGCGCGGACTCGACGATGCGGGCGCGCGTCTGCACGGCATGTTCGGGGTTGTAGGGCATGGCGACCTCCGTTGGCCAGATATAGCAGGCTCGCAAATTATGTTCTTTAACATATTTTGCGGCTGCGTAAGCTGCGTCATCGGTAACTGACAAACCGGAGGCAAGGACATGAAGATCTACTGGATCAAGGCACAGGCCCCGCGCCGCGTGCTGGCACTGGCCAAACATCTTGGCATTGACGCGGAGTGCATCGAAGTCGACCTGCTGGCGGGCGGATTGAAGACGCCCTCCTACCTGGCACTCAACCCCAATGGCAAGGCGCCGACCATGGTCGACGGCGACGTCACGCTGTGGGAATCGTCCGCGATCATGGCGTATCTCTGCGTCAAGAGCGGGTCGGACATGTGGCCGGTGCATCGCCCCGCCGAACAGATCGAGATACTGCGCTGGCTGTCCTGGAACGACAGCCACTGGTCACGCGCGGTCGGCCCGTTCTACTTCGAACGTGTGATCAAGCTGGAATTTCATCTGGGCGAACCGGACGGCTCGGAACTGACCGGCGCGACGCCGGAGCTGATGAAGCTCGCTGCGGTGCTGGATGGCCATCTGGAGCAGCGCGAGTTCGTGGCCTGCGGCCGGCTCACCATCGCCGATTTCCAGCTGGCGTCCATGGCGTGCGAGTGGCGCCGCTCGGACATGCCGTTGGCCGATTTTCCCCACGTCGTACGCTGGCTCGACCGCCTGATGGACATTCCCGGCTGGGCCGATCCGTGGCCCGCCAGGGTGAGCGGCCAGCAGGCATCGGTGTTGGCGAGCGCCTGAAGCCAGTCAGGGAGACCGGGACCGCGTCGCCGCGCCGGGGGAATCCACGGACGAGGGAAGGGCGTCCCGCTGGCAACGCTTTCGCGATGCGGTTTGCGCCGTTCATGGCTCGCCACTCCGCCATGGACGAGCGTCGGCTCGCCCATGGCGGGACTGATCATGCGCCCGCGAAAGGACTAGACTGGCCTCGGTAAACGTTCCCGCCCATTGGCGTGGAGGGTTTCGGCATGGTCACCTGGGCGTATGCAGCAATCCTGGCATGGTCGGTTGCCGTGCCTGCCCAGGTCGCGCCGGCCGTGCCGCCGATGCCGCGCCCGGAGCAGGTCATGGCGGTGCCGCCGGAGTTGCGTGCGCAACTGCAGCAACAGGTCATCGATGCCGGCGGTTCCGAAAGGGCGCGACTGGATCGGCTGGCGGATTTCCTGTTCCGCAAGCCGGGCCTGGGCATGGAGTATTCGGTCGACGCGACCCTGACCGTCGAACAGGCCTTCCGCACGCGCAAAGCCAATTGCCTGACCTTCACCCTGTTGACCGTGGCGCTGGCTCGCGAGGCCGGCTTGCAGGCGTACGGGCAGGAGCTTGACGGCATCGTGGCCTGGCGCGTGGACGACAACATCATCTACCGGTCCAACCACGTCAACGCGGGAATCACCATTGGTCGCTCGCGCCTCACGGTGGATGTAGCGCGGGATCTGGTGATCGCGCGCCATCCACCCAAAGCGATCTCCGACCGGCATCTGCTGGCGCTCTACTACAACAACCGCGCCGCCGAGCTGCTCGCGGGCACCTCGCCGGCGGCGGCCGAACCGTACATGGCCATGGCGTTGCAACTGGCCCCCCGCTACGCCGGCGCCTGGGGCAATGCCGGCGTATTGCGCCTGCGCGAGGGCGACCCGGAGACGGCCGAGCGCGACTACCTGAAAGCGCTCGCACTGGACCCGGCAAACGCGAGTGCGCTGGTCAACCTGGTGACGCTGTACCGGGACAACGGCGACGAGGCGCGCCTTGCCATCTACGCGCGGCGTCTGGAGAAGATCCAGGAGAAAGACCCCTACTTCCAGTTCCTGCAGGCCGAGGACGATGAGAAGCAGGGCGACTTCACCGGTGCCGTACAGCACTACCAGCGTGCCATCCGACTCTATGACGGCGATTCGCGCTTCTACTTCGGGCTGGCCCACGCTTATCAGCAACTGGGCAAGGAGCGTCACGCGCGGCGTGCCATGAGCCATGCCGTGTCGCTCAATCGCCGCGCCGGGGGCGGAAGCCAGCGTCCGAACCGATGAAGCAGGGCGAACGGGGCGGTCAGGATTTCTTGCCGCCACCGTCCTGCTTGTTCACCGTTGCCCAGGCAATGCGTTCGGCGGTCTTCTCCGATTTGCCCTCTTTCTTCTCTTTCTTCTCGATGTGCGAGGCTTCGCGCTTCTGCTTGTCGGTGTATGACGATTTGTCGCCCTTGGACATGACGATCTCCATGGGTTGATGAATCCACACGTTAACGAGCGGCGGGTTAACGCGGGGTCGTCGATCGACCACGATGGCGTAAAGAAGACTCCGTTGATGGCGTCCGGCAAGCGCAGCGCAGCAACAGGCGACGGCTGTCGACACACCGAACACGTGTGCAGTGGCAGGTTGTCTCCCCACGCGGGAGTTGATGCATGATCAAGGAAGCCAGCGAAAATCCCCCGGACGGCCGCAGGCATGCGTTATGGCTGGGTGGCTACGCCTTGCTGCTGCTGGGGCTGGCCGCGTTGCATTACGTGCTGCGGCTGGATCTGGTGCCGCTGGCCACGCGTTACCTTCCGCTGCTTCGTCGGATCGTGGTCGGGGCGATGGCCATCGTCCTGATCCTGGCGGTGGCGCGGCTGGTGCGTGCGAAGGCTGTCGATGTCATCGACAATGCGGCGACCCGCTACAACCTTCAGCGCATCGTCGGACTGATGGTCTTCGTGCTGGTCGCCCTGATCGTCGTCTCGATGCTGTTCGCCAACTGGTACGCCGCGGCGGCCTCACTGGGACTGATTTCGCTGGTGCTGGGTTTCGCCCTGCAAACGCCCATCACCAGCTTCATCGGCTGGATCTACATTCTCGCGCGCAGGCCCTACCGCGTGGGCGATCGCATCAGCATCGGCGAGGCGACAGGCGACGTGATCGAGGTGACCTACCTGGATACGACGTTGTGGGAAGTGGGTGGCCCGTACGTATCCAGCGGACACCCCAGCGGACGCCTGATCAAGTTTCCCAACGCCAGCGTGTTGACCAGCGCGGTCTGCAACTTTTCGTGGGAGATGTTCCCCTATATCTGGAACGAGATCTCGTTCCCGATTGCCTACGACAGCGATCTGGCTTTCGTGAGCGAGGTCATGCAGACGGCGGCGGAGAACGAGTTGGGCGAAGCCATGATCGATCGCGTGCGCACCTTTCGCGACATTCTCGCCAGGACGCCGGTCGACGAAGTGGAAGTGAAGGAGCGCCCTACGGTGCTGTTTCGCGTCAACGCGAACACCTGGATCGACGCCAAGGTGCGCTACGTGGTGGATCCGAAACGCGCCGGCAGCGTCAAGTCGCGACTGTTGCGGGTCATGCTGGAACAACTCAATGCCGCGCCGGATCGCGTTCGCTTCCCGAAGGGTGACAATCGCTGATCGGCAGGTCGCAGTTGCGGCGCTTTCACGCCACCCCAAACCTTCCTGTGGCAATAGATGTGCGTACGACGACGCTGCCGTGCCGGCACATTTTCGATTTCCTGTCTGGCAGGAGAGGATCCACATCATGAGCAATCCCCATGCCGAGCGCACGTTCGAGGACAGCGGCAAATCGTTCGCGGCGGTCCTGAACAGGCAGGAGGATGGCCAGCTGAGCGCCACCGTGCGGCTCCCCGATGGCACGTTGCGCACCGTGCCGGGCGAGCATTTCGCGGACGAGGAACAGGCGATGGCAGCTGCGCGTTCGTTCGCGCATGAGCTGGCAGGTTCCTGCTGACAACCTTCGTACGCCGGGTGGGGGTGCGCGCGCTGGCCGACCGGGTCGGTTGCCCTCGAACCGCCCAGGGTGAGGTGGCAACGGCGAATCCAGCTCGGACCTGATGCGTCGCTGCCGGTGAGTCGCGACACGCGCTGTATTTTTCTGTGCCCGGCCAAGGCATGATCGGCTCGTGACGGTCGTCGCCCGGGGGCTGGCACGCCGTCGACCTTGCCACAGGGGGCATCACGATGACCGAAGCCACGAAGCGATGGCCTGCACCTCGCGATCGCCACCGTCCGGAGACGTGTGGTCGGCAGGGCTGCATGGCAGGCGTGTCGCCATGTCGCTGACGCCTGGCGTTTCCCTGCAACCGCGGAACGACGCCCGTGCATCGGCGCCTTACGCCGGCCACGAGCGCAAGCGCGTTGCGCTGCTGGCGATTTTCGTACTGAGCTGGCTCAGCACGGCGATGGCGTGGGCGTTGATGGAATCCCGCGGGGTCTCCTCGCCGACGTTGCGCGGCGTGTTTGTCGTCAACATGGTCTTCCACCCGCTGATGTTCGTGATGGTCTGCTGGCGGCTGCTGCCCGAGCGCGTGGTCGATCTCGGCTGCCTGCTGTTCGCCGCCGGCATCTGCGCGGCATGCATGGTGTTGCGGCTCTACTTTCCCGTGTATGGCGCCCGCATCGATCTGGAGCCGCTGTACCTGTGGATTCCGGTGATCTATGTGTTTGCCTTCACCCTCGCCGGGCACAAGTCCAGCCTGGCGATCTCGCTCGGCATCCTGGCGCTGTTTTTCGTGGCCAGTCTGCCGTACCTGGTGCATTCGCCGATGCAGCGGTTCGCCAACTTCACGATCCAGCTGCACATGGTGTCGGCGGTGCTCATCGCGGCGTTGTACTTTTTCTCCAGTTACCAGCACCGTCTGCAGCTGGCGCAACTGACGATGGACGAGTTGTCGGCGCTGTCGCAAACCGACGAGCTGACCCGCTTGCCCAATCGCCGCCGGGTCGCCCAGGTGGTCGGGTACGAGCTGATCCGGTTTCAGCGCTACGGCCGCGGGTTCGCGGTGATCATGATCGACATCGACCATTTCAAGGACGTGAATGACCGCTTTGGCCATCAGGTTGGCGATCAGGCGCTGCAGGCGCTGGCGGTGCGCGCCCAGGAGACGCTGCGCGACAGCGACACGCTGGGCCGGTGGGGCGGCGAGGAATTCGTGATCGTGCTTCCCGAGGCGGGACTGGACGACGCCCTGCACAAGGCCCACGCACTGTGCGCCCGCGTGGTCGCCACGCCGCTGATCAACGACCAGCGGATCAGCATCAGTTGCGGGGTGGCCAGCGTCACTCCTGCCGACAGCGCCGAAAGCCTGTTTCATCGCGCCGACACGGCGCTGTATGCCGCCAAGCTGCACGGACGCAACCGCGCCGAGAGCGTGGCGCCGGCATGATCCGGTGGGCAGGAAAAATGGCCGCCGCTTCGCGGTACGCAGTGAAGGACACACCCCGCACTTCCCCATCGTCAGCGGACGTGTTCTCCACTGCGGTGCTGACGAAAAGAACCCGCATTGACGTTCTACGTGAGAGCTCGGTCGGGATCGATGCGGGTCCCGGATCCAGCGCCATCGACCGTTGCCCCGGACTCATGAACAAGGGATGGAAACGCATGGCATCGCGCCGCCTTTGCTGCGCCATTCTTGGTGCCGGCTTGCTGGGCCTGGGTGGTTGCGCCACGGCCCCGCCGCGCGACAGCCAGAACATCTGCCAGGTCTTCGACCAGTATCCGGGCTGGTACCACGATGCCCGCGCGACGCAGAAGCGCTGGGGCACGCCGGTGAACGTGCTGATGGCGTTCGTGCAGCGCGAGTCCGGTTTTCGCGAAAAGGCCCGGCCGAGGCGGCCGCGATTCTTGTTCATTCCCCTGCCGCGGCGGTCCAGTGCGTACGGTTACGCGCAGGCGCAGGATCCGGTGTGGCAGGAGTATCGAAAGGCGAACGGCCGCTGGTTCAAGAGCCGAACCGACATGGATGACTCGCTCGACTTCCTCGGTTGGTACACCGATCGCATCCATCGCGAACTGGGCATTTCCAAGTGGGACCCAAGGCATCTGTACATCGCCTACCACGAAGGCATCGGTGGCTACCGCACGGGCCGTTGGCGACATGAGGGCGGCCTGCTGAAAACGGCTGCTGCCGTCGACCAGCGTGCCCGCGAATATGGTGCGCAGCTGCGACGTTGCCGATAGCGGAGCAGGCAACGGCGAGGCGGGAAACGCGTTATTGCCGGCAACGCACCGCTGCCGGTGCGTTTGGCAGGATGGTCGCTTTCCCCGCGGTAAATTCGCCGCATCCGGGCTCTCGTGATCGCCGTCATGGCTGGATTCCGTCGCAAGGCGCGCCTGACAGGGTTGCGGTGACGTGGTGGTTCCGGCCTCCATCGGGCCTGGCCGTATACTCAAACCCCGTTCCGGTTCGGGAGGTTTCGTCATGAAGTTCTTGCCACGGCTGCGCGCGCTGTGCGGGGCCTGCCTCGCGCTTGCTTCCGCCATGGCCTGGGCGGCGGCACCGCCGGACAATGTCAGCGTGCGTTACAAGGATCCGCAGCACTTCACCGAGGCGAGGCGCAGTTTCGGGGCGCACGTGTTCGGCGCCGACGATTACCTGAAACCGCTGCAGGCCTACATGGCCCAGCGGGCCGCACGCATCCTGGCGCCGGGTCAGCGGCTGGACATCGAGGTGACCGATGTGGATCGCGCCGGCGAGTACGAGCCCTGGCGCGGGCCGCGCTTCGACGACGTTCGCATCATCAAGGACATCTATCCGCCGCGCATGGAGCTGGATTTCACCTTGTACGATGCCAACGGCAATGTGTTGCGCAAGGGTCACCGCAAGCTGCGTGACCCGGGCTTTCTGAGTCGCAATGCCGGAACCGATCAGGATCCTTTGCGGTACGAGAAGTCCCTGATCGATCTCTGGCTGCGCAAGGGTGAAGGAAAGCTCTGAATACCCGGCACGCGACGGCAGCCCGCCATTGTCAGGCGTGTCGACAGGTTGCCGGGTTTGCGGTGCGACACGTCAAAAGCCTGGGCCGGGTTCGGCGCATCGAAGTGAGAGGATGAACGAGTGACGGATTTTCTGTTTCAGCAGGTGGATGTGTTCGCGTCGCAGCCGCTGGCGGGCAATCCGCTGGCCGTGGTGGTCGGAGCCGATGCGTTGGACGACGCGCAGATGGCTGCCTTCGCGCGCTGGACCAACCTCAGCGAAACGACGTTCCTGCTGCAGCCGCGCGCGCCCGAGGCAGATTATCGCGTTCGCATCTTTACCCCCACGCAGGAGCTGCCGTTCGCCGGCCATCCCACGCTGGGCAGCTGCCATGTCTGGCTCGCCTCGGGCGGCAGGCCCCGGGCCGACGAGGTCGTCCAGGAATGCGCGGCGGGTCTCGTGCGGGTGCGCCGCGAGTCGAACCGGCTCTCGTTCGCGGCGCCACCGCTGCGTCGCACCGGTCCTCTGGAGCCGGAGGTCATGGCACGCGTCCTGGACGGACTCGGGCTGGCGCCCGATGCGCTGGTCGACGCGAATTGGGTGGACAACGGGCCGGGCTGGCTGGCGGTCCTGTTGCGTTCCCGCGACGCGGTGCTGGCATTGCGCCCGGATTACCCGGCGATCGCCGGGATGCGCGTCGGCGTGGTGGGGCCGTGGGATGGCGAAAAGGACGGGCAGGACGCGCAATTCGAGGTGCGTGCCTTCACGGCCGCCGGCTACGAGGATCCGGTGACCGGCAGCCTGAATGCAGGCCTCGCGCAATGGCTGATCGGGAGCGGCGTCGCATCGACGACATACATCGCCAGTCAGGGCACGGCGCTGGGGCGCAAGGGGCGGGTGCACGTGGTGCAGGACGACACCGGCCTGTGGATCGGCGGCGCGGTGACCACATGCATTGCCGGTCGTTTGACGCTGTGACCCAGCGGGCAAAGGTGTCATCGGCATTTTTTCGATAGCCGCCGTCACGTGTTTCCACCTCCGAGAGAGGCAGGGCTTTTCAGCGGTTCGGTTCGTGGCCACGCAAACCCAAAAGCGGAAGCATGGCAGGATGACTCCTTCGCCGGCACTGTCCGGCACCGGGCTTCCACGCAGCAGGAGAGACCCCACCATGGAGCCCGGCTTCTGGTATCAGCGCTGGCGCGAAGGCCGCATCGGTTTTCACCAGGACCGGCCGACACCGTTGCTGCTCGAGCACTGGCCCAAGCTGGCGCTGGCACCGGGCAGCCAGGTGTTCGTGCCGCTGGCCGGCAAGTCGCTGGATCTTGTCTGGCTGGCGGCGCAGGGCCATCGCGTGCTGGGCGTGGAACTGTCGCCGCTGGCGGTCGCACAGTTCTTCGCCGAGCAGGGGCTGACGCCGCAGGTGCACGAATCGCGCTACGGCCGTCACCATCGTGCTGGCGACATCGAACTGATCTGTGGCGACGTGTTCGGTCTCGACGCCGCCGCCTTGGCCGGTTGTGCCGCGGTGTACGATCGCGCAGCGCTGATCGCCTTGCCGCCGGAACTTCGGCGGCGCTACGTGCGCGAACTGCATGCGCACCTTGCCGCCGGCTGCAGCGGACTGCTGATCACGCTGGAGTACCCGCCGCACGAAAAGCAGGGCCCGCCATTCGCGGTGCCCGAAGCCGAGGTGCGCGAGCTCTACGGCCGCGACTGGTCTGTCACCACGCTGGAGCGCCGCGACATCCTGGCGCAGCAACCGGGATTCGTCGCCGAAGGGGTGACCGCGCTGGAGACGGTGGCGTATCGGCTGTCGCGAAAGGCCTGAAGCGGGCAAGCGCCGTTGCCAGGCGGCCGTGCCGGGCGTGATCGTGAGCTTCCGTTCGTGCCTCGACATGGAGACGCGCCAGCAGGGCGAAGGGGCAAACGCTGTACTCTTGCGCGGTTTTCTCGCCGCCGGATCGCCATGTCCCTGAAATCCGATTTCGAACTGATGGCCCGCTACAACCAGTGGATGAACGGGCAGGTCTATGCGGTGGCCGCGCAGCTGGACGAGGCGCAGTGGCATGCGGATCGCGGCGCGTTTTTCGGCTCGATCGCGGCCACGCTGGAACACATCCTCGCCGCCGACACGCATTGGATGAAGCGCTTCGCGACGGCCTTGCCGGAGTTGTCCTCGCTGGACTACGTGCGCGCCGTGCCGCTGCCCGAGCCGGTCCGCGGCATCACGTTTCCGGATTTCGCCCGGCTGCGCGCCGACCGCGAAGCGATGGATGCGGCGATCGTGGATTTCACCGGCGAAGCGACGGAGGAAATCCACGAGCGACCGCTGCGCTACGTGAACAGTGCTGGCGAGTCGTACGCCAAGCCCAGCGGACTGGTGCTGCGCCACGTCTTCAACCACCAGACCCATCATCGCGGCCAGGTCACCACCTTGTTCAGCCAGCTCGGCGTGGATGTCGGCGTGACCGACCTGTCCGCGCTGATTCCGGAAATCGGCTGATCCTGGCGGCCAATGTCGAACCGTGGCATGAGGTGATCCCGATCTCATGATCTCCGTGGGGCGGAGTTATCGTCGGCCGTCCGGGGCGCCATCGCCGCGAACGTTTCGTGGCGTAGTCGACACCATATATGTGATGGGTATCTCATCGCGCCGATGCGCTTCGCGCGAAGGTGGCCACTGGCGCGTCGGGAATGCGCCCAAGGGGAAATCAAAAAAAGCAGTCCACCCGCATCCGGCGACCAGGTCGCCGGCAGCGGGCTGATGGCCGGTCCGGGGCCGGTTGCAGTCCGGACACCGACGCACACGGGCGCGAGGCCCGCGTGAGGGATGACACGTTCATACAGGGGAGGTAGATCATGCACATCGTTCGAGGCAGGTTGACCGGTGCCGTCATGGCATTGGCATTGTGTGCCGGCGCGGCCAGCGCAGGCACGTTTCCGGACTTCGGCTACCAGCCGCCGTCCAGCTACACCGGGCCGATCTTCAAGCTCAGCCAGAATTACCCGCAGAAGCTGCCGAGCGGGCCGTTGCCGGCCTTCTTCAAGTTGCTGCCCAGCCCGCTCAGCAACGACTTCGAGGCATGGCGTCCGTATGCGGAAGCCGTGAAGCAGTACTGCCTCGAAGGCAATGTGGAAAACGACTGGTACGTGCAGAAAAACACGGTTCGCCACTGGTATCACGCGCCGTGGCAACACTACGGGCCGCTCGGCCGCGAGGGCATCCACGGTCTCACCAAGGAAGCGCAGATCCAGTCGAAACAGCTGGCGCCGACGCAGACCACCACCGGGCAGACCTTCGCCGTGGGCATCTACAACGACATCGGCGGTTACACCTTCGGCCAGGTGTGGAAGAACCCGCAGGATCCCGATCCCTCGGTCACCTCCAGGCCGAACAGCTTTCACGACGGCACCGTGGTGTGCAAGCCGCTGTTTGCCGATGTGGACCTGAGCCAGGTGCCGTTCCTGGTCAACCCGGTGCTGTGGCAGGCATACGTCACCGACAGTTTCGATTCGGCCAATCGCGAGATCAAGCCGGTGGCACTGATCCAGATGGATTTCGCGGTGCGCGACTCGCGCATCCCCGGCACCGGATGGATCTTCGGTACGTTCCAGTACAACGGCGCGGTCACCGGCAAGCCCGGCTGGGACAACCTGGTGCCGGTCGGCGTCATGTGGGGCAACGATCCGGAGGACACCGGCGACAGCTATACCAACAAGCAGCCGACGGTGACGAAGATCAACCCGGATCTCAAGGAAACGGCGATCAACGCCAAGCCCGAATTGCCGCCGACCCACCTTGGCTGGAATGGCCGTCTGGACGGCCCGGTGGACAACCCGGTCAGTGCCTGCATGAGCTGCCACATGACGGCCGAAAGCCCGCAGCTGTCGCCGATGAACCCGACCTTCCAGGCGCCGGACAAGGTGCCGCCGGTGGGCTCGAAGGAGTGGATGCGCTGGTTCCAGAACGAGATGGCCGGTACGCCGTTCGACGCGGCGGCAAAGAGCACGGACTTCAGCCTGCAACTGGCGGCCGGCATCGCCGACTTCTATGACTGGAAATGCAACCAGGGCGGCGTATTCGCCGACGGCCGCAACGCCTGCGAGCAGGCCCACAACTTCCGGCTCAAGCTGATGAAGGCGGGCAAGCCGCCGGCGAAGGTCTACAAGATCGAACGCGACCGGGTACTCGAAGAACTGCACTGATCCGGTTCCGTCCCGACTGACGGCGCCAGGCCCGGCGAAAGCCGGGCCTGGCGTCCGTTTGCAATCGCCGGGTAGCGTGGCCAGGCAGGTCCGTTCAAAACCGCTGAAGCGCAGCTGCCGCTGCCGTCCGGCCAACACCAAGCCGTCTGCGCAAGCATCCGCCGGTGCTATAGCATCGGCCAATGCGGCCAACGTGAAGACGGGGCCCTGTGCTCGTGCCTGGCGTGCGGGTTCCTGCTTCCGGAGGCGACGATCGAAATGGCAACTCTCAAGACGACAACCTTGTTCATGCTGTCGCTGGCGGCCGCATCACCCGCGCTGACGATGGCCGTGACGCATCCGCCGGCCTCGCGACTGCATGAAATCAGCGATCCCGACACGCGCGCCTGGTGGCAGGCGACGCAGGCGTTGTCGGACGATGCGATGGAAGGGCGCGATACCGGTTCGCCAGGCTACGACCGTGCGGCGGCGTTGGTGGCAAAGCGCTTTGCCGCCGCGGGCTTGCGCCCGGCAGGGGACGACGGCTCCTGGTTCCAGCGGTTCCGGCTCGAAGATCTTCAGGTGATTTCACAAGGTACCCGCATCGTCGTTGGCAAGACGCCGCTGCGCCTGCTTTACGACATCACGCTGCGGCCCTCGGCGGAGATGCCGACGCGGCTGGATGCGCCGATGGTCTTCGCGGGCTACTGCGCGGCGGACGCGCTCGGCGACGTGCGCGGCAAGGTGGTGCTTTGCTACGGCTGGCGCCGCGCCGGTCTGACCACGGCTGCGCAGCGCTCCAGGGCGGTCGAGGCGGCCGGTGGCGTGGGCTTGATCACGCTGGCCGATCCGGGATTCACCGTCGAGCCGACGCGCTGGCCGGCCGCCTATGCCCGCACGATGGCGCCGGTCGATGCACCGGCGTCTGCGGCTGGCCGGATGCTGGTGGCCACCCTCAATCCGCAGGCGCTCGCCGGCGTGATCTCGGGCGCCGGGCAGGATGCGAAGAAGATCCTGGCGCTGGGCAGCGCCGGCAAGCCGCTGCCACGCTTCGACCTGCCCGGGCATTTTGAAGCGCAGCTCCATCTGGTGCGGCGAGTGGTGACCTCGGCCAATGTGCTGGGCGTGCTGCCGGGCACCGATCCGAAGCTGCGCGACCAGTACCTGGTGCTGTCGGCGCATCTGGACGGCTACGGCCACGGCGAGCCGGTGGATGGCGACGATCTCTACAACGGCACGCTCGACGACGCGGCCTATGTCGCGCTGCTGGAGCGGCTGGCCACGCGTCGGCATGGCAAGGGTTACCGTCGCCCGGTGCTGTTTGCGGCATTCACCGGCGAAGAGAAGGGGCTGCTCGGCAGCCGCCATTTCGTGGCCCATCCCACGGTGCCCGGGCACGCGATTGCCGCCAACATCAACCTCGACCAGTTGCGTCCGATCTTCCCGCTCACCCGGCTGACCGTGCACGCGCTGGACGACAGCACGCTCGGCGATACCGTGCGCAAGGTGGCGGCGCGTGACGACATCGTCGTGCAGCTCGATCCCGAGCCTGAGCGCAACCTGCTGCGTCGCGCCGATCATTGGTCGTTCGTGCAGGCGGGCATCCCGGCCACCGGTTTCGTGTTCGGCTATCAACCGGGCACCGAAGCGGAAAAGCGCTACCGCCACTGGTACGACGTGCAATACCACCGCCCGCAGGACGACCTGACCCAGCCGATGGACTGGCCCGCCGCGGGCAAGTTCAACCGCTTCTTCTATCACCTGGTCGCGGCCGTCGCCGATGCCGAGGCCGCTCCGCAGTGGAAGCCCGACAGTTCGCTGGCGCCGAGGGCCGGAGTCGGCGCTGGTCCATGAGCCGACCCTCCCGGGTCGTCTGATGCGGATGCGGCAATGCGGATGCGCGGCATGACACCGACCTTCATGTGTTCCGGGTGAATCATCCACGTCCGGGCTTGCTGCCGGACGCGCAAGCGCGCAGCCTTCCGCTTGCCGGGCCGGGAGATGGCGAGATCGACGTCCTGGCAGGGTCTGTTCCCTCACGCACGCGGGTGCACATCACGCCGGGAGCTCGATGAAACGGGATCATCTGAGGTGGCTGGTCAGGGCCGAATGGTTTCTGTGCGTGAGCGTGGCGACCGGCGTCGCATTCCTGCTGTTCGGCGCGCGGCTGCTGGCTGATCTGCACTATCGGCCCAAACTGGCCGTCGTCTTCGCATGGCTGTTCGTTGCCATCCTGGGTTCGGCGCTGGCGGTGGTGCGCCATGCCGAACGCCTGGCCGAGCGTCTCGGCGAACCTTACGGCACGCTCATCCTGACTTTGTCGGTCACGTCGATCGAGGTGGTCAGTATCAGCGCCGTGATGCTGCACGGGGCGAACAACCCCACGCTGGCGCGCGATACATTGTTTGCGGTCACCATGATCATCCTCAACGGCATGGTCGGGCTGTCCCTGCTGCTGGGCGGCTGGCGGCATCGCGAGCAGCAATACAACCTGCAGGGTGCCAACGCGTACCTTGGCGTGATCATTCCGCTGGGCATACTTGCACTGGTGCTGCCCAATTTCACCATGTCGACCAGCGGGCCCACGCTGACGGCGGCGCAGGAGATGTTCCTGGCCGTCATGTCGGTGCTGCTGTACGCCGCGTTCCTGGCGTTGCAGACCCGGCTGCATCGCAACTATTTCGATGCTGCGGAAAGCTTCGCCGAGACCGTCGTCGAGGGGCAGGCATCGATGCCGATGCCCGCGGCTGCGCACCGCTCCAGCGTGCTGCGGCATGCCGTTCTGCTCGGTGCTTACATGATCCCGGTGGTGTACCTGGCCGAGATGCTGGCGGTCCCGGTGGATTATGTGGTGGAAACCAGCCATGCGCCGATCGCCCTGGCCGGTTTCACGATGGCCGTGCTGGTCGCCACGCCCGAGGCGATCAGCGCCGTGCGCGCCGCCAGCAGCAACCGCATGCAGCGGTCGGTGAACATTTTCCTCGGCTCGGTGCTGTCGACCATCGGCCTGACCATTCCTGCCGTGCTGGTGGTCGGCTGGGCCACCCACAGCGAGATCACTCTGGGTCTGCAGCACACCGACCTGTTGCTGTTCCTGCTCACACTGGCGCTGTGCATGGTGACGTTCTCCAGTGGTCGCACCAATGTACTGCAGGGTGGCGTGCATCTGGTGCTGTTCGCCACCTACCTGTTCTTCATGTTTCACGGGTAGCCATGGGCGTTCGCGATGCGGTCCGCCGCCACTTCGCGAAACATCGAATCCACCTGGAATGACGCCACCCGAACCCACGGCATGCGCAGTCCACCGACGGCCCGGTACCTGTCCAGGGTTCGGCCATCTTGCGACGTGCGGATGGTGCGGTCACCATCGTCGCAGCGAAACAGGAGTGCATGCATGACCACGTCGGCGAACCTCAGCGCGAAAGACTACGAAAATCTGGCCCGGGTCGCGCAGGGCCAGGCGTTGCTGGACGACGCATGCGCGGCTCGTCTGATGGCGGCCGGGCTGATCCTGAAGATGGACGCAAGCGAGGTCGCTTCGGCATCGCTGCAACTGACCTCCGCCGGGCTGGCACTTATCCGGTCGAGCGATCAGTGATCGCCCGCATCGGCGCGGCATCGGCGAACAGCGAAGACCGGCGGGTGCTGCGGGACGCCCGCGCCGCGGACTTCTCCGCCATCCTCGATCTCAACGAGGCCTTCGTCGCTGCGCTCAGCCCGCTCGACGGCGAGCAGCTGGCGCGGCTGCACGCGCACGCGGCCCTGCATCGGGTGATCGAGAACGACGGACGGATCGAGGCATTCCTGCTCGCCTTCCGCGAAGGCGCCGACTACGACAGCCCGAACTATCGGTGGTTCGCAAAACGCTACGCTCGCTTCCTGTACGTGGATCGTGTCGTGGTCGGAGGCGGCGCGCAGGCGCGAGGTGCCGGGGGCCGGCTCTACCGCGATGTCTACGCCATGGCGGCGCGCGAAAAGGTGCCCTTCGTCACCTGCGAATTCAATCTCGTGCCGCCCAACCCGGCGTCCGAGCGCTTTCATGCCGGACAGGGGTTTCGCGAAGTCGGGCGGCAACAACTCGCCGGCGGCAGCAAGACCGTCTCGTTGCAGGTGCGCGATGTGGTTGCTGAGGACACCACGCATGGAACGTGATGAAATGTTCCGGTCGACGACGCGGCGGCGACCTGCGCACAGGCAAACTCACACAACCGGCGCGAACCCAGCCAGACCAGGGCGTTGCCCGGCGTCCGAACGGAGACAATCATGGAACAAGCAATGAAACGATGCCCGGCCTGTGCGGAGGAGATCCAGGCCGCGGCACACAAGTGCCGGTTTTGCGGGACGGACCTGGACAGTTATGTGGCGGCGCATGAGGCGACGGTGGAGAAGACGTTGTTCTCGGGCCATCCGAAAGTGATCTACACGTTCGGCCAGTACGTGCTCGTGGTATGCACGCTGGGGATCGCCCTGCTGGTCTACTGGCTGCGCAGCCTGAGCACCACCTTCACGATCACCACCCAGCGCGTGCAGGTCGAGCGCGGGCTGTTCTCCAGGGTCAAGGACAATCTCGAGTTGTTCCGGGTCGATCACTTCGACGTGCTCAAGCCACTCGGCATGCGTCTGCTGGGCCTGTGCAAGGTGCACCTGCACTCGTCCGACCCGGGCATGTCCTCGGTCTACCTGTTCGGCATCCCCGGGCTCGAACCCATGGCAGAGCAGTTGCGCGATGGTTCGTTGCGCGAGCGCGCGCGTCGCCGGGTGCTGCCGGTGGAACAGATGTAGGAATAAGGGTGCGCACAAGCTCGCCAGGATGGTTCGGGCGGCCGCGCATGTCCTGCATGAAAACTATCTGGCGGACGATGCAGAGCTCTGGCGCGACTCGCTCGCCGCCACGGCCAAGCCGGAAACCACGCCCAATGAAGGATCCCCGCGTACCAGCGCGATGCCGGGGAAACACGCCTGCACGCGTTCGCTGACCTGCATCGAGCGCGAGGTGCCGCCGGTGAGGAAAACGCTGGCGGGGAGCTCGTCGAGATCGTCGCGCACGCGGGTGAGGGTGCGTTCCAGCTGGCCGAGGAAGGTCGCGATGGCGAGCCGGAAATCCTCGCTGTCCAGTTCGACGGCGAGACCGGGTTCGATGAAATCCAGTTCGACGCGATGGCGCGGCAACGCGCTCAGGGTGATCTTGCCGTGTTCGGCCAGCCGGTTGAGCCGGGTGGTGGCGCCGGGCTCCTGCAACGCGCGCAGGCGATCGCCCCACGGTTCGTCGACCAGGCGATAGTCCTGCTGGCGGAAGTCGCGCTGCCGCGGCAGGTCGTGCACGCTGGCGGCATCGACGTAGCGGTGCGCCGGCATGCTGATTCGATCCTTGCCGAACTGCGGCATGAAACTGTGCAGGCTGATGCTCACGTCCAGATCGGTACCGCCCTTGGGCAAACCCCAGCTGCGCATGATCGACGCGGCCTGGCCACCGCCGAGCAGCGCGTGCGCCACATCCGTGGTGCCACCACCGATGTCGACGATCAGCGCAGCTTGCCGCTGTTGCAGGCTCTGGTGGTAGTGCATCGCCGCAGCGGCCGGTTCTTCCAGGAACGCCAAGTGATCGAAGCCGGCCGCGGCCGCCGCCTCGCGCAGGATCTCGATCGCCTGCAGCGATCCCTGCGCCCCCATCGAACTGCGGAATGCCACCGGTCGCCCGATCACCGCGCCGCGCACCGGCGCGTCGAACTGGCGGCTGGCGGTGAGCCGGATGTGTTCGAGGATGTGGGTGGCGATATGCACGATCACCTTGCGCACCTGCGGGTCGAGCCGATAGCCGAACATCGACTTGGGCGATTCGACCAGGTTGCCGCCGCCGCTTTCCAGAAAGCCCTCCACCGCTGCCTCGCCGAACAGCGCGTGCTGCAAGTTGGCGACTTGGCCGGTGGCACCGCGGGTCTGCTCCTCCATCCATTGCCGGCGCACCACGCGCAGCGCCTCGCGGCGCAGCTCGCCTTCGTCGCGTGACGGCGCCGGCTGCCCGCGCGCGGCGGCGGCCGCGGCGCGCTGGCGCTGCTGGCTCCTGGCTTGCCGCAGCTGCGTCTCCAGCTGCGCCTCCAGTGCGGGAGTCAGCACGAAATCGGCCGGGTCCGGCACCAGTTCGGGAAAGAACACGGCGGTGCGGAACTGCTCGGCCGCGCCGAAGCGCACCAGCTGCAGTTCTCCGTCGATGATGGCCGCGGCGGCCGAATAGCTGGTGCCGAAGTCGATGCCGATGTGCATGGAATCACGTTGTCGTTGCCGGTCAACCCGGCAGTATGACGGCTGCGCCGGTCGGGGCGCATGTCCCTGCCGGGAATCCGCCTGTCAGGGAGCGCGTTCGGCCGCGATGACAGCGCGAAGGATGGGCGTCCATGCGGGGCGGCATGGCGGCCAGGTGTGGGCGTGGCCGCCGGGATGGCTGACCCGGGATGGCTGACCCGGGATGAGGTCGTGGTCCGATTTTTGTGCGGGATATCCTTCGTCGATCGTGGAAGAATCCAGCACACTGCGGCGATCACCCGGACCACGACAAGGACGTCCATGCAACGCCTTCCCGGCCTCGACCTGCTTCGCGCCATCGCCATCGTCTGGGTGATGCTGTTCCACTCGTTCATCGTCGGCGGGCTCGGCCCCGACTTTGCCTGGCTGTCGCGTTACGGCTGGGCCGGCGTGGACATCTTCTTCGTGCTCAGCGGTTTCCTGATCGGCACGCAGGTGTTGCGACCGTTGCAGCGCGGCGAACCGCTGTCGTTCGCCCGGTTCTATGCGCGCCGGGCCTGGCGCATCCTGCCCGTGTTTGCGGTGGTGCTCGCCCTGTACACATTTTTCCCGCTGCTGCGGGAAGCGCCGGGGCTGCAGCCATGGTGGCAATTCGCCACGTTCACGCTGAACCTGTCGATCGACTATGGCCGCAACCAGGCTTTTTCGCATGCGTGGTCGCTGTGCGTCGAAGAACACTTCTACCTGGTTTTTCCGCTGCTGGCATGGTGGCTGACGCGGCACCCGTCGGCACTGAAATTCCTTGGGGTGTGCGCCGGCGTGGTCGTGCTCGGCATCGCCCTGCGCAGCACGGTCTGGTTGCACGATACGGCGCTCGACCCGCCGCGCAACTGGTTCATCGAGGACATTTACTATCCGACCTGGATGCGCCTGGACGGTCTGCTGATGGGCATCATGCTGGCGGCGCTGCGGGTCTGGCGGCCCGAGGTCTGGACGCGGTTGCAGGCGCGTTCGAACGCGCTGCTGTGGGGTGGCGTGATGGTTTCAAGCGTCGCGTTCTGGCTGTTCCGTGATCGCACCGGCCTGCTTGCCAATGCGCTCGGGTGGCCGCTGCTGTCGTTCGGTTTCGGGCTGCTGGTGTTTGCCGGCGCCGACACCCGCAGTCTGATCGGTCGCTGGCGCCTGCCGGGCGCGGGCTGGATCGCGGCGATTTCCTACAGCCTGTATCTCAGCCACAAGATCGCCTTCCATCTCGTGCAGGTGATGCTCGGCGTGCGGCTGCAGGGACATGGCGCGCTGGCCTTCATCATCTACGCACTGGCGGCGCTCTTGCTGGGCGCCGCGCTGCACTATCTCGTCGAGCGTCCGTTCCTGCGTCTGCGCGAGCGCAGGATGAGCACGGAGACTTCATCTGTCGATGGCGCTGCGGCGGTGGCCTGACAGCGGCATCCCGGTATGCAGGGTCTGCCGCATCCAATGCCAATCGCCGATCGCCCGTAAACTGCATCCTGACGCGGACGGTACGGAACGTGAGGTCGGCTGCGTCGGGCCGATCCGCGGGCAACTGGCGCCGCTGGGCAAATACCTGGGTTGCGACAGCGACAACGCACTCAATGGCGTCAATGCCGCTGAAGGCCGTCGTCATGGTTGGCGTGACCGGTCGGGCGAATCCTCCGGTTTGACGATGTCGCTCTCCACCACCATGTCGAGCACGTACGCGGTGGACGGTGCATCGGCGGGCGTCTGCTTCAGCGTATAGCGTTTCACGCGCAGCACGTTGCGGGTGTCCGTGTGATGCACGTAGCCCTCGATACCCTGCGGCAGCGATTGCCATGGGCCGGGCTCGCCGCTGCGCAGGCCTTGCGCGTCGTAGTGACGCTCGCGCACGCGCAGGCACGATTTGTCCCGGATCCGTGGGTGATTGCAGGGCGTGGTGTGGGCCGCCACTTCCAGGAATACCGTCTCGCCGCGGCCGCCGTAACGCGCCTGCGCCGTGGGCGTGCCGGCGAACGTCAGCGTCTGGCCGCTCTCGGCCGCCAGCGTGAGCAGCGGCGAGTTGGCAGCGGTCGTCAGGATCAGCGTGGGTCTGCTCTGCAGCACGGCCTTGATGACGGTTTCGCGCTGCATCAGGGTCGGATCGGAGCAGGCCATCATGGTCTGCAGCAACTGCGTGGTGACGAGATGGCCCTCGACGATGGTGTAGCCGCCGCTGATGCCGTTGCAGGCATTGCGCACGCTGACGCGATCGGCGGTGAAGTCGAGCTGCAGCGGCTTGTCCGGCTTGCCGAACAGTGCGTCGAGGCGCTTGTTGTCGCCGTCGACGGCGTCGTGCAATGGCCAGTGATAGCGCGCCAGGGTGGCCGTCGAGATGGGTGCGCCGGCGCTGAGCGGAGCGGCAGCGGTCGCGTGCATCGCGGATTGCGGAACGGACGTGCACGCAGCGAGCGCAAGCGGTAGCAGCAACAGACAGGCTTTCATGGCGAGTTCTCCTGGAACGACGATTCAGCAATCGTGCACGTGAACATGGCTTGACGGTGGCGATGGCATGTGTGCGCAGGCGCACAAAAAAGCCGCGCCGGGCATGCGCCGGGCGCGGCAAAGGTTTGAACCGACCACTGCCAGTGCATCGGTGCCATCGACGGCGTTTGCCGCGCAGCCCATGCAGCATGGCCGGGAGCTGTCGCACGGATTGAAACCGGCAGAGCGCAGGTCCACCTGATCCTGGTCAGGGCACCACCGCCGACGGGCGGCCACTATCCGGAACGGGCGGCATGTGCCGCCAGCCTGTCCACTCATCCGGAGATCTGCCCATGCTGTTTCAAGTAAAGAACCTGGCCGGCGCCACCGACACCATTGCCGCTGCCGTGCGCGCGCATGACGCGGGCGCCAGCGTCACCCACGACGTCGAGGCAGGTCAGATCGAGGTGTCCGCCCAGCTGACCTCCAGCCAGATCATTGCCGCCCTGCATGAGGCCGGCCATGAAGCCAGCCGCGTGGCCGAACCGCGGCAGATCCACGTCAGCGGCGGCAGCGATTGCTGCGGAAGCTGCAGCTGACGCGAACCTCCCGGCATGCCGTCAGGCCGCGCCTTCTCCCGCCGGCTTGACGCGCGGTCGGCGCGGCCCCGGCGCGGAGTGTTGCCCCTGCGCCGCGTCGATCGCGTCGATCCAGCCGGCGCGTGCGCCGGGGAACGCATCGGCGTAGGGGACGTACGGCTTGATGTCGAGGATCGGCGTGCCGTCGAGCAAGTCCACGCCACGCACCCGCAGGGCAGCTTCCTCTACCGCGACCAGTTCCACCGCGGACAGGCCGATCGGGTTCGGCCGATGCGGCGAGCGCGTGGCCAGTACGCTGCGCTTGCCGCCGCCACGCGGCGGGCGCACCTCGGCCTTCCAGCCTTCGCTGCGATGGAACGCGAATACCAGCCAGATCCGCTCGAAGCCGGCGAGGTCGCGAAACGCGGCGGCGGGAAACCCCGCCACGAACTCGATGACGGCCTCGGCGGCCGCCTGCGACTCGGTTCCGGCCACCACGGTGGACTGGTGCGGTGCGTCGATGCGCTGTGCATACGGCGAACGCACGAACGCGATGGGCTGGCAGGAAAGCGCGTAGGAGGTATCGTGCATGACCGTCACGGCGGTGGAGATTGCGGCATTATCCACCTTCGTACTTCCTCCACGGTTCGACGAACCTTCCCCTGCCGAGGACGCCATGAAATACCTCGTGATGATCTATACCGACGACAGCTTGCTGGACGCGCTGCCGGAGGGCCAATTCGACAGCATGATGCACGGTTGCTTCACACACGCCGACGAACTGCAGGAGCAGGGTTGCCTGCTCGGCTCGCAGCAACTGGAGGCGCCGGCCAGCGCGAAGACCCTGCGCGTGCGCAACGGCCGCGCGCAGGTGTTCGACGGCCCGTTTGCCGAAACCAAGGAATACCTGGGCGGCTTCAACCTGATCGAGGCCGACAGCATGGACGAAGCAGTGCGCATCGCCTCGGAGTTCCCGTGGGCACAGACCGGTGCGATCGAGATTCGTCCGGTGCGCGACATGGACACGGTGCGGCGGCGGGTGGGGGCATGACGATGCAGGCTTGCCGACGCGCCGCCACGTGTTTTCCCCACGCGACGGTACGCGCATGAACTCGTCCGACGACGACTACGATGTCGAACGCGAATTCGACGACGTCGACGAGGACTCGGTCGAGGCGAAGGTGTGGCAACTGCTGTTGCTGATCAATCCCGGCGACGAGGAAACCGCGCTGCTGCAGTTCAACGACTATCGCGACGCCACCGCCGATCTTGATGCCGACGAGGTGGAGCCGATCGAGGTCATCGGCCGGGTGATCGACTGGCGTTCCGGCTTCATCGTCGGTGCGCACGACCTGCGTTCGCTGGTGCAGGCGGTCGACGAGCTGGCTTCGCGCTGGAACCTGTCGATCAACTGGAATGGCGACCCGGACGACGACGAGTTCTACGACGACATGGACGCGGCCGAACTGTTTTCGATCGCGTATGACCGGCTGGCGGAGTTCGGCTACACGCTGTGGGCCTGGGAAACCGGCGGCGACACCCATGCCGGCTGGATGACCCTCACCCGCGACCGCGAACCGCTGCGCGAACTGGCCACGATGCTGGGCATCAACCTGCGCCTGGGCAGCGAAGTGGGCTGAGCGGCTCGGGGGGCATGCTCGTCTTTCGTCAGGCCGCCATGGGCGTGTCGACCGATCGCCCGGCCAGCCACAGCGCCAGGTTTCTCACGTAGCGCTCGATCGAACGTTGCGCCTCCGGCGCGTGCGCCAGCGTGTCGCCGGGCGGCTCGGAAACAAAACTGGGTGCCCCCAGCCGCGGGTTCCAGTTGTAGTCGGCGAAGTGATGGAAGGTGGACTGCGCGACCGCCGGGCCACCGGCAGCCGACGGTTCGAACGCCACCGCGAGATTGAACTCCACGCCGCTGACCTTGCTGCGGCCGGTGGCGATGACGCGCGCAGTCGAATCGTCCGCCGGCTTGCCGACGGCGCCTTCATGCGGATGCGCAGGCAGGCAATGCACGGCGCCATCGGCGGCATCCGGATCGGTCAGCAACGGGTGCCGCGGTTCGACGATGCCGATGTGCTGGAAATCGCCGTTGGCGCCGGAGTGGTAGTTGGGCCAGAGGATGTCGGTAGTGTCGGTATCGTCGATGCGGTGGCGTGCCGGATCGGGGTCGGGATGTTTCGAGTGGAAGAAATGCGCGGCGCCGACGCCGCCCAACGTGCACACCGAACAGCCCAGGTCCATGTGGTCGCGCGTCACCAGCAGGCCGCCGCCGCGCTGGCGGAAGCGCGAGATGGCGGCGCAGTCTTCCTCGGTGAGCCCGTCGCCGGTATCCACGGCGAACAGCCACATTTCGTCGAACGAAGACGTATCCAGCTGCGACAGCACGCTGTCGGGCGCGCCGGGCGCCTCGCGATCGCGTGCCGTCACCTCGAACAGCGGCGCGCCGCCGGCATCGCGCAGCGCGGCCAGGTAACCGCGCAACAGCCCGAAGCGGCCGATATGCCAGTCGTCTTCGATGGCGGGGATCGTGGTCTGCAGCAGAATCCGGATGGGCTGGCTCATGATCGTTTCGCTCGCGAGGTCAGTAGTAGCGCGGTATCGGGCCGAACTGCGGCGTCATGCGGTCGCGCAGGTTGAACATGACTTCATCCACATAACACCAGCCCCATCCTTCCGGGGGATCGTATCCCTCGATGACGGGATGCCCGGTCGCATGGAAATGCGCGGTGGCGTGCCGGTTCGGCGAGTCGTCGCAGCAACCGACGTGTCCGCAGGTGCGGCAGATGCGCAGGTGCAGCCACGCATCGCCGGACAACAGGCATTCCTCGCAGCCGCGCGCGCTGGGCGTGACGTCCTGGATGCCATCGAGGTGAGTGCAATGCGTGGTCATCGAAAGACTCCGCTGTGCTTCGCAAGACCGGACGGACACAGCCATGCGGTGGGGGCGAAGCTCTATCATAGGCCGACTTTCGGCATCGGTCGCGATGCCCGGCATGAACAAAAGGCTGAAGGCATGCTACAACTGGTCGGTTTCGACGGCGACGACACGCTGTGGCACAGCGAAGACTATTACCGGCAGGCGAACGAAGCCTTCGCCACGCTCGTCGGCCGCTATGTCGACCTCGGCGACGAGCGCGTGCACGACACCATGCTGGCGACCGAGCGGCGCAACCTGCAGCTGTTCGGCTACGGCGCGAAAGGCATGGCATTGTCGATGGTGGAGACGGCGATCACGGTCACCGATGGCCGCATCACCGCAGCCGACATCCATCGACTGATCGAACTCGGCAAGAGCGTGCTGCAGCATCCGGTGGAGCTGCTGCCGGGCGTCCGCGCCGCGGTCGAGGCGGTGGCCGAGCACCATGAAGTGGTGCTGATCACCAAGGGCGACCTGTTCCACCAGGAGAAGAAGGTGGCGCAGTCCGGGCTGGCCGGGCTGTTCCGGCGCATCGAGATCGTGTCGGAGAAAGACGCCGCCACCTACCTGCGCGTGCTGGCCGAGTTCGCGCTGCAGCCGGCGCAGTTCGCGATGGTCGGCAACTCGCTGCGTTCGGACATCGAACCGGTGGTGCGGCTGGGCGGTTGGGGCGTGCACATGCCGTACCACGTGACCTGGGCGCATGAGCTGGAGAACGGCCTGGCCGATGACGAGCGGCATGTGCTCACGGTTGCGACGCCAGCGGCGATTCCGGCGGCGGTGGCGCACCTGCGCGAGCTGGCCGCCGCCTGAAGCGCAAGCTTTCGGGCGACGCTGCGCGGCGTGACGACGTGCGCCGGATCATTCCGCGTCGGTCGGCTCGTCGTCGTCGAAACCGGTATAGCCCTCGGGGAAGACCGGCGTGCCGTCGTCTTCCAGTCCGATCATGTCGGCCAGCGCCTTGGCCGCGGCGGTCTCGGCGATGCCCTTGTCGCGGAAGCTGCGGTTTTCGCAGATCGCGAAGTACATCGGGAAGCCGTGCCGGCGCGGGGTGACCGCCAGGTAGGCGGTGTAGCGCGAACCTTCCAGGGTGGCGCCGGAGCGGGCAAGGTAGTTGTCGAACTCGCGCTCGGCCATGGTCGTCGGTTCCGCTTCGGAAAAGGTGCAGTGTAATGCGCGCCAGGGTTGCCTCATCATGTACCGATGATCGTCGACGACCTGCCCGTGCCGCGCATCGTGCTGGACACCAATGTGTGCCTGGACCTGTTCCTGTTCCGCGATCCGGCCTGCATGCCGCTGCTGGCGGCGCTGCAGGCCGGCACGGTGCAGGCGGTGACGCGCGTGGATTGCCGTGCCGAATGGCAGCGCGTGCTGCACTATCCGCAGTTGCCGATCGATGACGCCATGCGGCCGGGCATCGCGGCGGCGTTCGACCGTCTGATCCACCACCTGCCAGAGGCGATCACGGATCCGGGCGAGCCGCTGCTGCCGCGCTGCGCCGATCCGGACGACCAGAAGTTTCTGGAACTGGCGCTGGCCGCGCGCGCCAGCTGGCTGCTCAGCAAGGACAACGCCTTGCTGAAGCTGGACCGGCGCACGCGCGGCGCCGGCCTGTTTCCGATCCTGCTGCCGCAGGCGTGGTCGCTGGCTGAACGCTGAAAATGCGCGCGCCTGCGCGACGGACAGGCGTGTGCTGTACTGGGGTTCCCGCCAGCCGGAGACCTGCCGTGCTTGACTCCCACCACATCGAGTGCCCGTATTGCGGCGAAACGATCGAAATCCTGATCGACGCATCGATTCGCAGCCAGCAATACATCGAGGATTGCCAGGTGTGCTGCCGCCCGATCACCCTGCGCGTGGAGATCGATGCCGATGGCGCCGCGCAGGTGCATGCCTGGGGCGAGAACGAGGCCTGATTCGCCCGCGTCAGTTGCTGACTAACGGCCCCGAATCGACGATGGCGATATTCGCGGCATGCAGGCTGCCGCGGGTGGCCTCATCGCCGGCCGGCGTGACCGGGCGGCTGAGATCCCACAGGAACCGAGTGCGAAAGCCCAGCGCAGTCGCATCCTGCGCCGTCCACAGCACGCATACGTCGCGCGCCAGGCCGCACACGAATACCTCATCCACGCCGCGCTCGCGCAGCCAGCCGGCGAGCCCGGTAGCCGGGCGCCCGCCGGCGGCATCGTGGTTCTCGCGAAAGCCGCTGTAGGAATCCACGCGGGAATCGCTGCCCTTGCGGATCACCACGTCCAGCGCCGACCAGTCGATGCGCGGATCCAGCGCAGCGCCAGCGGTGTTCTGTACGCAATGGTCCGGCCACAGCACCTGCGGCTGGCCGTACAGCTCGATCTGCTGGAACGCGGTGGTATCCGGATGCGAGCTGGCGAACGAGACGTGCCGCGGCGGATGCCAGTCCTGCGTCGCCACCACATGCCGGAACGCGCCTGCGCGCAGCAGGCGGTCGATGCCCGGCACGATCGCGTCGCCGTCGTGGCAGGCGAGCGCGCCGCCGGGCATGAAGTCCGGCTGCACGTCGACCACGATCAGCGCGGCGTGTGGAGAAGGGGCAAGGCTCATGTCGGCCGATTCATGGTGGTGACCCGGCGAAGTCTAGCGCGGCCCGTGGCGGTCGTGCCGATGACCCATAATGCAGATCGTGGTGGCAACGGAATTCAGGGGCGCGAATGCATTACGACCAATCGTGGATGGGCTACGGCATCGTCGGCGGTATCCAGGCCGGGTTGATTTCCGCGCTGGCCGGGCTGCTGCTGTTTCTGCTGTTCCACCGGCTCGGCCGGCGCAACGGCTGGAGTTACGGGCCGCAGATCGGCTGGTCGTTCCTGTTGGCTACGCTGCTGACCGCCGGCGGCGACCTGTGGGACCTGTTCTATTTCAACTACGCACAGCTGCAGTCGCTGCAACTGCTCAAGGCGAAGCTCGCCCTGGTGCACGATCCGGACAGCATCGGCGTGCGCGTGCTGTGCGAGTTGCTGGGCGTGGCGCTGGGGATATATCTCGGCTGGGCGCTGTGCAGCGGCGACTGGAAGCGGCGCTTCGGCAGGCGAAAGTAGCCTCGTCAGTGCGCCGGCAGTCGATGCGAGAACATCCACGGCCATAGTCCGGCGGTGGCATAAGCCATCGGCCAGGCGGCGTGGCCGATGCCGGGGAATTCGCTGTAGCGCACCTCGATGCCGTGCGCCTGCAGCGCCGCATGCATGCGATGGGATTCCCGCGGCGGCACCACGTCATCGACGGCGCCGTTGAAGATCCATGTCGGCAGCTTGCCGACATGCGCGGCGACCCAGTCGTACGGGTCGGTCGTCCGGGCGGGGATGCCGCGTACCTTCAGTCGGTCGCTGTCGTTGGGATGGCGGATGCCGCCACAGATGATCGCTGCGGCGGCGAACATGCCCGGGTGGTCCAGCGCGATCTGCCACGAACCGTAGCCGCCCATCGACAAACCGGTCAGGTAAAGCTGCTGGCGGTCGCCGTGGTAGTGCCGGATGCTGTCATCCAGCGCCGCCAGCGCCATCTGCTCGACCTCGCCGCTCCAGGCGCTGTCATCGGGCGCCTGCGGGATCACCACCAGCGCCGGGAAGTCCTTTCCGTGTTCCTTGAGCCATGGCGGCAAGCCCTGGCTGAGCTGGCTGCGATTGTCGTTGCCGCGCTCGCCGCTGCCGTGCAGGAACAGCACCACCGGCCACGTTCGTCTGGTCGTCCAGCCGTCCGGAACGAAAACACGGTAGCGATAGGTGGTGCCGTGCAGGTCCAGCGAGCGTTCGACGAAGCGCACGGGTTCCGTGGCGTGGCCGGCAACCATGGCGGACATCAGGCAGAGCAGGAGGGCGAGGCGGCGCATGCGATTGATCCGGGGCGGGCGGTCAGTTCACGCCTGCGCGGAGATTCGGGCAAGCCGCAGCGCAGCATCCTAGAGCAGCGGATCGAACAGCCGCGCCACGTGCATCGCGACGCGGCGCAGGTAGGGCGCGTCGAGATATTCGCGCTCGTCGATCGCGATGGCATGGCCGAAGTCTTCGCCCAGCATCGCGGCCACGTCGGCGGCGAAAGCCGGGTCGACGACCAGCGCGCCGACTTCGAAATTGAGCCGGAACGAGCGGCTGTCCAGATTCATGCTGCCGATCGCGGCGCAGTCGCGGTCGATCAACAACGCTTTCTGGTGCAGAAAGCCGGGCTGGTAGCGGAACACGCGGATGCCTGCACGCACGGCATGGTGCGCGTGCAGGGTGGAGGCGAGAAACACGGTGTGGTGGTCGGGTCGCGCCGGAATCAGCACGCGCACGTCGACCCCGCGCAGCACGGCCAGTTGCAACGCCGCGCGCACGGCGTGATCGGGCACGAAGTACGGCGTGCTCAGCCAGACGCGTTCACGCGCGGCATGGATCGCGGCGGTGAAGAACAGCGAGCCGGTTTCCTGCGGATCGGCCGGTCCGCTGGCGACGATCAGCGCGCTGGCGTGGCCGTCGGCGGATGGCGCTGTCCGCAGGACCGGCCGCGTGCCGGTGATCCATTGCCAGTCGTCGGCAAACAGCCGCTGCAGGTCGGCCACCGCCGGTCCACGCAGCTCCAGCTGGGTATCGCGCCACGGCGACAGCGGCGGCTTGAGGCCGAGGTATTCGTCACCCACGTTCAAGCCGCCGACGAACGCGCGCTCGCCGTCGACCACCACGATCTTGCGGTGGTTGCGGAAATTCAGCTGAAGGCGGTTGCGCCAGCGATGCGTGGCGAAGCGATGAATTGCCACGCCGCCGGCACGCAGCGTGTCGACATAATGCGACGGCAACGCATGGCTGCCGATGCCGTCGAACAGCACACATACCTGCACGCCGGCGGCAGCGCGCTGCAGCAGCACCTGCTGCAGGCGTCGCCCGAGGCCGTCGTCATGGATGATGAAGAATTGCACCAGCAGGACGTGTTCGGCCGCTGCCATCGCCTCCAGCATCGCGGCGAATGCCGCAGGGCCGTCGAGCAGCAGGCGCAACCGGTGGCCGCCGCGGAACGGGCGTCCCTGCAGCGCGCTGATCGCGGCGAAGCGAACGCATTGCGGATCGACCGGATGCGCGTCGGCAAGCGGTGTCGGCGCCGATCGCGGCAAGGGTGCCTGATGGCCGACGCGATAGCCGAGGAATCGGCTGGAGCCCAGGTACAGGTACGGCAGCAATGTCACATATGGCAGCAACAGCAGCCCGAGCGCCCAGCCGATGGCGCCTTGCGGTGTGCGCGTGTGCATCACGGCGTGCATTGCGGCCAGCAGGCCAAGCAGGTGCAACAGCGCAATGCCGCTGGTGACCACGCTCATATTCATGGCGGTGGCCGCAGCCCTAGCCGTCCAGCAGCTGATCGGCCAGGTGGCGGGCCTGCTGGCGGATCTCCGGCATTGCGGTGGATTCCCACAGCGTGCCGCGCAACAGGCTGCCGATGGCGAACAGGTGCGGCCAGTACAGGTGGTCGTGCCGCAGCCGGCCGTCCACATCGGCCACCACGCCCAGGCCGAGCGGGTCGGGGACGAGGTGCGCATTGGTCAGCATCTGGCTGAGCAGCCGATGGCTGGTGCGGCGCACGTTGGTATCCAGTCCGACGGTCTGGATCACCAGGTCGGCCGACAGCAGACGGGGCGCACCTGCCCGGGTGAGCGTCAGCTGCAGCGCGTCGTCGGCGACGTCCACGGATTGCACGCGCCCGTGCTGGCGCCTGAGGCGACCGGAGTGCTCAAGCGTGTCGAGTGTTTCGCGAATCTGCGGCGGCATCCGATGGCGAACGCGTTCCCACGCCCAGCGCGCGTGGCGCAGGAAACGCGCGCGCTGTTCCATCGGAAGCTCACCCCACAACCCCGCCGAATGCGGCCGCAGGCTGTCGATGATGCTGCGCCATTCGCCCTGGTCCACGGCTTCGCGCACCAGACGCAGCCAACGGCGGATGTCCGGCGCATCACGCATCGCCTCGATCAGCCCGACGCCATCGTCGGAGGGCACGGCCGCCGCCTGCAGATGAGCCTCGGGCAGCAGTCCGTGACGGGATATGGCGGTGAATTCGGTCTGCGGCCATTGCGCGGAAAGCTCCAGCAACACGTCGACCGCCGTCAGTCCCAGGCCGATCAACACGACCTTGCGCGGCGGTGGCTGCATGGCGGCGGCGCGGGCCAGCAGCGGCCACGGATCGACCACGTAGCGGCCGCTGCCGAGCGCGGCCGCGCTCACCGCGTCCAATGGCTGCGGCGGCAACGCGCCGAGCGCCAGCACGGCGGCGTCGACCCGATGGCTTTCCTCGCCATGGATGACGGTGAGGCTGTCGTGCTCGGGCACCAGCGCGTCGACGGCAAAAGGAATGATGTGCACGTCATGCCCATGCGCTTCGCCGCTTTTCAGTGCGCGCGCCACTTCCGCTTCGAGGTAGTCGCCGTAGCGGCGTCGTGGCAGGAAGTCGGTGCCGGCCACGGCCGGTTCGTCGCGCTGCACATAGTCGAGGAAGCCACGCGGCTTGCCGGCAAACAGACTCATCGAGGCCGCCCGCACATTCAGCAGATGGCGATCCGACGTGGTGCCGTACGCCACGCCGCGGGCCGGCGTGCCGCCACCGGTGTACCAGTCCAGGTGCAGCGACTGCGGCGGCTGGCGCTCCAGCAGTTCGCTGAGCAGCGTGGCGGCCGCGGCACCGCCGCCGATGATGGCGACTCGTCGAAACATGGATTTCCTTGATTCATCGAGCACCGACCCGGCGGTGCCTCCGTTGACTCACCCTGCGCTGGCAGCGGGCGTGGATCCGGCCCTGCTCCTGTAGCGACTGCTTCGGATCGCGCGTGCGATCAGCGCGATCAGTCGGGCAGGTGGCCGGCCAGCGCGCTGCGTTGCGGCTGGGCGATCCATCGACCGGCCGGCTCGGCCTGTTCGTAGGCGAAGTACTCGCTCAGATCGCCACCATAGACATGGAGGGTAAGGGCGGTGTCATGCTTCGACAGGTTGCGGCAGCGATGCAGGTGGTTGTGATCGCCCTCGAACCAGGTGCCGTCGCCCGGACCGAGCCAGTCCCGCGTGGTTTCGCGCAGGTCGGCCGTGTGCGGATCGCGCATATAGGATTGCACCTCGAGCGCACCGTGCAGGGTCATTTCCAAACCCCACAGACCCGCGTGGTCATGCACGGGCGTGAGATGGTTCGGCGGCCATGCCATCACCAGCACGCTGAGCGCGGGTTTGCGCCGTTCGGCCAGCAGCCAGCGCTCGAAGCCGCGTTGGCGCGTACGCAGCGACGCCAGCCGGGCAGACAGCTGCGGGGCATCCCGATGCACCACGCGACCGAGTTCGCGCGCCATCGATGCGAGATCGGGGTGACCGGAAGCGGCGTGCTCGAGCGAGATCGCGCGGAGCATTTTCAAGGTGCGCAAATGCTTGCCCATGCATGAAACTCGGCAGGGTGAAATGGGCGCCAGTGGAACATGCGTATCGTTAAGGACGCGTAAGCCGAAGCGTCGATCCGGAATGGTCTGCGCGTCCCGCCAAGCGGCGACGTGGCGATCACGCCGAAGTCGGATTCCCGGGCGCGCCGGCGCCTGACGGTTCGCGTCCGGATTGCGCGAATGCCGCGGGCGCGCTGTCGTCATCGCATCCGGGGTCCTGCCGGCGCGGGATGGCCGGCAGGACATTCCAGCCTGCTTATTGCCCACGCAGATCGAAGGCCACGGGCACCTGCGCCCACGCGCGCACTGCCTGTCCATGCAACGTCGCGGGCTGGAAACGCCAGCCGGCCAGCACCTGCTCGCGCGCGCTGCGATCGAGCAGGGCGTGACCGCTGCTGCGCGCCACCGTCACCTCGAGCGGCTTGCCGGTCTCGTCCACCAGCACTCGCAGCAGGACGGTGCCGTGCATGCCCTGGCGCAGGGCCTGGACCGGGAAGTGCAGCGGCGCCGAAAGATAGGCGAGGCTGGCCTCCATCGCTGGCGCGGCTTTCGTGGGCAGCGGCGTGGTGAGTGCCGGCAACACCGTCGTCGCCGATGGTGCGGCAGCGAGCCGGCCTTCGATGGCGGGAACGCTGGCCGGCGCCCTGACCGTGGACGGTTGCAGCCTTGTCTTCGGCGTTACCGGATGCGGCAGGGGTTTCAACTTGATTGTCGGTGGCGCCGGCGGCGTGGCGGGCGGATCGATGAGGCGGATCGACGGCACCGGGGCGAGCCGATGGACCAGGGCGAGTTGCGCCGGGGTGATCGGCCGCGAGGCGATCAGGATGACGGCAAGGTTGAGTGCGATCGCGGCGCTGATGGCGGCGATGCGGGCGCCGTCGGGATGTGCGTGGTGAGCAACGGCCAGGCTTGCGGACGACATGGCGACCTCCTGACGACAGTTGGGATGTTGCGGCAGACACACTGCATGCGCAGGGGGATCGTGCTGTCGCGATACCAGCGTATGCCTGTCCGATGCGAATGCGCAAGTAGACGGCTGGACGGCCAAATCGCATGACTACGGTGGAAGTCCGCATCGCATGGACAGTGCCGGCACGGATGCATCGGCGGCCGCTCACGCCGGACTCGGGCCTTCTTTCATCCTTGCCGTGCCACTGGCACGGCAAGCCTGCAACAATGCGTGGCGTGATGTCCCGTCGACGCGGGCAAGCGTTGCGCCGCGTGCGCTGGCGTCAATTGCGGGCCGGTGTTTCAGTTTCCAGGAGTACAGCATGTCCATCGCAACCGGCACGATGTCCCCGCATCACCATTTTGGCGACGAGCTGGCCAGCAGCGTGATCCACGGCATCGGCATCGTGCTCAGCGTCGCCGGGCTGGCCGTGCTGGTGGCGTTTGCGGCATTGCACGGCAACGCGCTGACCGTGGTTGCCTGCGCGGTGTTCGGTACCTCGCTGGTGTTGCTGTACACCGCCTCGACGCTGTACCACTCGGTTTCCGTGGTGGCCGCCAAGCCGGCGCTGCGGGCGCTGGATCACATTGCGATTTATGTGCTGATCGCCGGCACCTACACCCCGTTCACGCTGATCGCGCTGCGCGGTGCCTGGGGCTGGAGCCTGTTCGTGGCGGTGTGGACGCTGGCGCTGGCAGGCAGTGCGCTGGAGCTGGGCTTGCTGAAGCGCTATCACAAGCTGGCAGTGTTGTTGTATGTCGGCATGGGCTGGATCGGCATGATCGCGTTCCGGCCGCTCAGCGATTATCTGCAGGGCGGCGGCATGGGTCTGCTGATCGGTGGCGGGGTGGCCTACACCCTGGGCGTGCCGTTCTACCTGTGGCGACGGCTGCCGTACCACCACGCGCTGTGGCACGTGTTCGTGCTGGCCGGCAGCGTGTTGCATTTCCTGGCCGTGCTGCTGTACGTGATTCCCGACGCAGCGGCATGAGCGTGCCGGCCACGCTCGAGCTCATGCATCGCGAGCTGGAGGACGCCGCCACGCATTTGGGGAAACTCCACGATCTGCGTTTCAAGCCGATGTTCGGCGGCCTGATGGCGTGGCTGGATGAGCGGCCGTGTGCGTGGCTGACCCCGGCCGGGCTGGCGTTGAAGCTGCCGCCCGCCGATCAGCCGGCGCTGCTGCAACTCGACGGCGCATCGCGATTGATCGCCAGGCCGGGCGCGGCGCCGAGCCGGCACTACATCGTGCTGCCGGCGTCGTTATGCCGGAACACGCCCGCACTGGCGGCATGGCTGGCAAGGAGTGCTTCAGCCGACCGGCGATAAAGCAGGTTGCACGGGATCAACCGAACAGCATCGCCACCCCGAACAAGCCGATCATCACGAACGACAGCACCAGCTTGACCAGGGTGCCGAACAGCAGGCCGAGCCAGGTGCCGACACCGACATGCGCCGAACGCAGCACGCTGGTGCCGGACGCCAGCTCGCCGGCGAGCGCGCCGAGGAAGGGGCCGAACAGCAGGCCGGGAATACCAAAAAACATGCCGAGCAACGTACCCACGGCGGCGCCCCACAACGCCCGCTGACTGGCGCCGACGCGTTTGGCACCGAGCGTACCGGCGACAAAGTCGACGATGACGCCGAGCGCTCCCAGCGCGCCGATGATCAGCAACCACCACATGCCGAGATGCCGGTAGCCGTCCACCGCCGCGATCAGCCAGATGCCGCCGAAGATCATCGGGATACCCGGCAAGACCGGCAGCACGGCGCCGGCCAGCCCGCCGACGATCAGCAGTGCGGCGAGTACGTACAGGGCAATGTCCATCCGGCGGTTCCGTGGTGCGGTGATGACATTGGAGCAGAAACGCGTGGCGAGGGGCGGTTCGGCGGCGATGATCTTCCACCCGCTGCGCGGGCTACTTTTCGACGAACGCCCGCTCGACCACGTAGTCGCCCGGCTCGCGCGTGCGCGGCGACGCCTGGAAGCCACGTCCGTCGAGCAGGGCGCAGAGATCGTCCAGCATCGCCGGGCTGCCGCACAGCATGACGCGGTCGCTTGCCGGGTTGAGCGGCGGCAATCCGATCGTCTGGCTCATCACGTCGTCGACGATGGCGTCGGTGATGCGGCCGCGGTTGCGGAACGGTTCGCGCGTCACCGTCGGGTAGTAGATCAGCTTCTCGCGCACCAGTTCGCCCAGGTATTCGTGCTGTGGCAGCTCGTGTTCAAGGTAGTGCGCGTAGGCGAGATCGGCGATGTGGCGCACGCCGTGGGCCAGCACGATCCGGTCGAAGCGCTCGTAGGTGTCCGGGTCGCGGATGATGCTCATGAACGGCGCCAGGCCGGTGCCGGTGCCGAGCAAGTAGAGATGCCGGCCGGGCTTGAGATCGGTCAGCACCAGCGTGCCGGTGGGCTTGCGCGTGACGATCAGCGGATCGCCCGGCTTGAGGTGCTGCAGGCGCGAGGTCAGCGGTCCGTTGGCGACCTTGATCGAGAAGAACTCCAGGTGTTCCTCCCAACTGGCGCTGGCGATCGAATACGCGCGCATCAGCGGCCGTCCGGCGGTTTCCAGCCCGATCATCACGAACTGGCCGCTGTCGAAGCGGAAGCCGGGATCGCGCGTGGTGCGGAAGCTGAAAAGCGTGTCGTTCCAGTGCTGCACGTCGATCACGTGCTCGGTTGCCATTGCCACCATGGTTGCGGGTCTCGCTTTGTTGCAGTGTCCGGGGTGCGTCGAATCATCCGGGCATGCCGGAGCGGTGACTCGCGGGGAGGGCGGCATGGCCGCGGTGCCTTGCGAGCGCCGGGATGGACGCGGCGACGATGCGTGCAAGGATACGCGAGCGGACGTGAATACGCCTGTGCCGGCAAGGCCGTTGATCCGCCAACCCTTACAATGGCGGCATGTCCAGCCAGCTTTCCGCCGTTTCCGTCTCTCCGTCTGCCAGCGACTGGCGCATCTGCGTCGCCCCGATGATGGACTGGACCGACCGGCACTGCCGCTACTTCCACCGGCTGTTGTCGCCGCGGGCGCGGTTGTATACCGAAATGGTGACCAGTGCGGCGCTGGTGCGCGGGCGGCAGTTGCGCCTGCTCGAGCACAGCCAGCAGGAGCATCCACTGGCGTTGCAGCTGGGCGGCAGCGATCCGCATGAACTGGCGCAGGCCGCGCGGTTCGGCGCCGAGGCCGGTTATGACGAGATCAACCTCAATGTGGGCTGTCCGTCCGATCGGGTGCAGTCGGGGCGTTTCGGTGCCTGCCTGATGTACGAGCCGGCGCTGGTTGCCGACTGCGTGAAGGCGATGCGTGACGCGGTGGGCGTGCCGGTGACGGTGAAATGCCGCATCGGCGTCGACGACCAGGACGACTACGCCGGCTTGCAGCATTTCACCGAGCGGATGCTCGAAGCGGGCGTCGGGGTCTTGGTGGTGCACGCGCGCAAGGCATGGCTCAAGGGTCTGTCGCCGAAGGAGAATCGCGAGATCCCGCCGCTGGATTACGAGCGCGTCTACCGGCTCAAGCGAGAGTTTCCGCGGTTGATCGTGGTGATCAACGGCGGCATCACCAGCGTGGACCGAGGTGCAGGCGCACCTGGCGCAACTGGATGGGGTGATGCTGGGACGCGCGGCGTATCACGATCCCTTCCTGCTGGCGCAGGTCGAAGCGGTGCTGCATGGCGAGCCGTTGCCGCAACGCGACGACGTGCTGCGGCACCTGCAGCCCTACGTCGAGGCCGAGTTGGCCCGTGGGACGGCATTGAAGCACATCAGCCGGCACCTGCTGGGCCTGTATCAGGGCGAGCCTGGCGCGCGCGCGTTCCGACGTACGATCAGTGAAGGCGCCCATCTGCCGGGCGCCGGATGGCGCTTGCTCGAACAGGCGCTGGCGCAGCTCTCCACGACGGCGTGACAGCGGCCCCTCGTCCGGTCAGTATTCAGGCCTGATTGCCTAGGCTTGGGTTTTATCGGGCGTCGGGCGGGGCCACCGGGCATGCCAACCAACAAAAACTTCATCTGCGCTCTGCTGCTATGGCTGTCGCTGGGTGCCGTCGGCGCGGTTTCGGCGCAATCGGCCGAACCGGCGGTGACGCTGGACCAGGCCGTGCTGAAGGTGCGCCAGGAGACCGGTGGCACGGTGTTGTCGGCCGAGCCGCGCCGGATCGGGCGTCGGCTGGAGTACCGCATCAAGGTGCTCACCCCGGCGGGTCATGTGAAGGTGATGGCGGTTTCCTCGGAGGCGAGCAAGAATCCGGCATCATCCCAGTCAACCAAGAATCCGCCCGCCAGGCGCGCGGGCAGCAAGGAGAAACACTGATGCGCATCCTGTTGGTGGAGGACGAGGCGCCGTTGCGCGAGACGCTGGCGGCACGCCTGAAACGGGACGGATTTGCCGTCGACGCGGCGCAGGACGGCGAGGAGGGCATCTACCTCGGTCGCGAGGTACCGTTCGATCTGGCGATCATCGACCTGGGCCTGCCCAAGATGTCGGGCATGGAACTGGTCAAGGCGCTGCGCGAACACGGGCAGCGTTATCCGATCCTGATCCTGACCGCGCGTGGCAGCTGGCAGGACAAGGTCGAGGGGCTGAAGTACGGCGCCGACGACTACCTGGTCAAGCCGTTCCACGTCGAGGAGTTGCTGGCGCGCATCAACGCGCTGGTGCGCCGCGCCAGCGGCTGGTCCAAGCCGATCCTGGCCTGCGGCATGATCAAGCTGGACACCACCGCGCAGACGGTAACGGTGGAAGGCAAGCTGGTCGATCTGACCAGCTACGAGTACAAGGTGCTGGAATACCTGATGCTGCATGCCGGCGAGCTGGTCTCCAAGGCCGACCTGACCGAACATATCTACCAGCAGGACTTCGACCGCGACTCCAACGTGCTCGAAGTGTTCATCGGCCGGCTGCGGCGCAAGCTCGATCCGGAAGGCACCCTCAAACCCATCGAGACGGTACGTGGACGCGGATACCGCTTTGCCATCCCGCGCACCGACGGCGACGACGAGTGAGCCGAAGTCGCCGCTCGGCCCGCTGTCACTGGCGGCGCGTGCGGCGATCGCCACCAGTTTCGTGCTGGCCGGTTTCCTCGGCCTGGTCGGGCTCACCCTGACGCAGACCAACAAGGCGCGCGCTCTGCGCACGCTGCATGACCGGCTCGAGAACTTCGCGATTGCGTACATCACCAATACCGACGTCAACCGGTACGGCAAGCTGTTGTCGCCGGATACGGCGCCCGACCCCAGTTTCTCGCGGCCCGGTTCGGGCCTGTATGCGATGGCCGTGGGCGATCGCGGTTTCCACTGGGAGTCGTCGTCGGCGATCGGCCGCGATTTCAGCTTTCTGAAACCCCTGCAGCCGGGCGAAAGCCGGTTCGTCGGCCCGGTCGACACGCGCATGGGTCGGCTCTACTACTACAGCTATGGAGTGGCGTGGGATACCGACGAAAAAAAATCCGTGCGGTTCACCGTGATGGTGGCGCAAACCGAAGACCAGCTTGAAGGCGAGAACGCGGTGTTCCGCCACACCCTGGTGATCTGGCTGTCGATCCTCGGCGTGATGCTGATCGTGTTGCAACTGCTGCTGCTGCGCTGGAGCCTGACCCCGCTGCGCAAGGTGGCCAGCGACATGAGCCGGGTCGAGCGCGGCGACAGCGAACAGCTGGACAGCCAGTACCCACTGGAACTCACCGGCCTGACCGAACGCATCAATGCGTTCATCACCAACGAGCGCGAGCAGCGCACGCGCTACCGGCACACCCTGGCCGACCTCGCGCACAGCCTGAAGACGCCGCTGGCGGTGATCCGCTCGCAGCTGGAGTCGCCGGCGGGCGACGAAGCCGAGCAGCGCGGCAGCGTACTCGACCAGGTGCGGCGGATGAACGAGCTGGTTGCCTACCAGCTGTCGCGTGCCGCCACGTCCGGCCGGCAGACCTTCGCCAGCGCGGTGCCGATCGCCAGCCATGCCGAGGATCTGGTGCAGGGCCTGGAAAAGGTCTACGCCGCCAAGAATGTGCTGTGCGAATTCGACATCGAGGAAGGTGCGGTGTTCTACGGCGAGCAGGGCGACCTGCTGGAGCTGATGGGCAATCTGCTGGAGAACGCATTCAAGTGGGCCGGCCACCGCGTGCTGCTGGTGGTGAAGATACAGCCCCATTCCGGCCGGCAACAGCGGCCGGGATTGTGGCTGGGCGTGGAGGACGACGGCCCGGGCATCGCCGCGGACAAGATCGAGAAGGTGCTGCAACGCGGCGTGCGCGGCGACGAGCGGGTGCAGGGCCACGGCATCGGCCTGTCGATCGTGCAGGACATCGTGCATGCCTATCGCGGGGAACTGGTGGTCGACCGTTCGCCGGAATTGGGCGGAGCCCGCTTCAGCGTGAACCTGCCGACGGGCTGAGAGGTTGTGACTATTCGACCTCGAAGGCCGGCCAGGGCGAGGGCATGGATGCCCGAGTCGAGACAACGCAGGAGCGGTTGCCCGATGGCCGGTCGCGGATCGGGCACGCAAGGCCTGATTCGCCTGAGCGAATCCGGACATGCGCCGGACTCGCGATGGAAGAAAACCACAGGAAGTGGTTTTCTTCACAAGCGCTGTGGCTTCCGGCTCAGCGCGAGCGACAGTAGCCGGGCGACTCGCAAGCATCGGCCGGCGAGCGACCGTAGAACGCCTCGAGCAATTCGGCGACGGCCGGTTCCGCCTGACGCAGCAGCGCCGGCTGCGAATAGTGCAGCTCGCTGACCACGGCGAAGTATTCGCTCGCGCTTTCGCTGGCGTAATGGTCGATCGGGCTGTCGTGGCTGTCCGCCGGCATGCTGGCCAGGCGGTCGTAGGCCTGCTGGAACTGAATGATCCAGCGCCGCCGCGGAATCTCCACCAGCGGCGGCACGCCGTCAGGCGGGCCATCGAGCATGTCCAGCTTGTGTGCCATCTCGTGCACGACCACGTTGTAGCCGTCCCACGGCTGCTCCAGATCCAGTTGCACGTCGGCCAGCGACAACACCAGCGGGCCATGCTCCCACGCCTCGCCGATGCGCATCTCGTCGCCTTCGGTAACGACCCCGGTGTGATCGTCGTGATGACTGCGGCGCACCTTGAACTCGCCCGGGTAGATCAGCACCTCGCGCCAGCCACGCAAGCTGGCGGCGCCTTGCTGCAACGCCGGCAGGCAAGCCTGCATGGCGATCAGCAGTCGCCAGTAGTCGTCCAGCACGGCACCGGCCAGTGCATGGAACCGTTTGCGCGCGAGGAACAGGCTGGCCAGCTTGCGCAGACGCTGTTGCCGCTCAGGGTCCAGTCGTCGGGCGAGCGGGCAGGCCACCAGCGCGCGCCGCCACAGCGGGTCGGCAACCGGTGCGGGTTCGAAATGCGTTCGCAGTGATTGCCACCAATGCCCCGGCATGACGCCGAGCGCTTACTGGATGGATCCAGGCAGCAGCGATTGCCAGCCCAGATGCGGCCGACGTGCAGGCGCCGGACCGGACGAGATTCCGCCCGAATGGTCGCCGTCATGGGTCGGCGTGCCGCCTGCGCCGTCGCTGTTGCCGATCGGTGGGCAGTCGCGGTTCAAACCCAGTACGTCACCGCCGCTGCTGTTGCTTTCATGCGGGCTGGCGCTGTCGATCGTGGCGTGCGACGAATCCATGTCCTGAGTCTCCAGATTCGTCGCAGCGGCACTCCCGATCCCGGCGATGCACAGAGTGCAACCGATAATCCAGTATGTGGCACGCATGGCGATCGACCTCCTGCCCCGCAAGCTAAGACCCGGATCGTCTCAGAAACATTCATTGCATGCCAGTGCTGTTGCCGCGAGGCCGCCGGGGGATTGCGGCTGCCGCGGGGCGGCCCGGGCGGGCTAAAATCCGGCGATGACCATCGTGCACAGATCCGCCGTTTCCCACCGCCGTCGCTCGCTTGTCGCTTGCGCATCAGGTACCTGCTGATGCAGCCGGCGCAGCTGCTGGCGATGCTCGCCGCGGGCGAACCGCTTTCCGGGGCCGGTCTCGCCGACCAGGCCGGGATGACACGTGCAGCGATCTGGAAGCAGGTCGAGGCGCTGCGCGCCCGTGGCGTGCCGATCGAGGCGCGCGGCGCGGCCGGCTATCGCCTGCCGTGGCCATTGCAGATGCTGGATGCCGCGCAGATCCGCGCGTTGCTGCCGGTATCGCTGGCGCGGGGACTGGGGGCATTGGAGGTGCACTGGGAGCTCGACTCCACCTCCAGCGAATTGCAACGTCGGGGCGCCGGCGCCGGCGACTTCAGCATCGTGCTGGCCGAAACCCAGAGCGCGGGCCGCGGCAGGCGTGGGCGCGAATGGTTGTCGCCGCCGGGACTGAACCTGTATCTGTCCTGCCTCAAGCGCTTCGATCGGGGATTTGCCGCGCTGAGCGGTTTGTCGCTGGCGATCGGCGTGATCGTCATGCGCGCACTGGAACAGTTGGGCCTCGCCGGCGCCGGCCTGAAATGGCCGAACGACGTGCTGGCCGTCGGCGATGGCAGGCCCGGCGGCAAGCTGGGCGGCATCCTGGTCGAATTGAGCGGTGAGTACCAGGGCCCGTGCGCGGCCATCATCGGCATCGGCCTCAACCTGCGACTGACCGAGGCGCTGCGCGAACAGGCCGGGCAGCCGACGTGCGACCTGGCCACACTGGCCGGCGGGACGCCGCCGGATCGCAACCGCGTCGCGGCGGCGCTGATCGTGGCGCTGGTCGATGGCTTGCGCCAGTTCGAGCGCGATGGGTTTGCCGGGTTCGTCGCCGACTATGCGCGGCACGACCTGCTGCGCGACCAGCCGTTGCAGCTCAGTGGCGGACTCGGCACGTTCATCGGTATCGGTGCCGGTGTGGATGCGCGAGGGGCACTGGAAGTGCGCATGGCCGATGGCAGCGTGCGCCAGATCGACAGCGCCGACGTCACGGTGCGCCGCGCATGAGGTTGCTGCTCGATCTGGGCAATACGCGGCTGAAATGGGCGTTGCAGGCGCAGCCGGACGGATGGCTGGCGCGCGGCGCGGTGGATTGGCAGGAGAACACGACAGCCGCGCTGGAACTGGCCTGGAGCGGCCTGCCCAGGCCGGACACGGTAATCGCCGCATCCGTCGTCGATGCCGCCCGTGAAACCCTGGTGGCAGAGGTCGTGGGGAGCCTGTTTGCCCAGGCGCCCGGCTGGTGGCGCACGCCGGCCAGCGCCTGCGGCGTGCACAACGCTTATGCCGAACCGCAACGGCTCGGGGTGGACCGTTTCCTGGCCATGGTGGCCGCGCATGCCGATGGTCGCGCGCCCTGCGTGCTGGCCGGTGTCGGTACCGCGTTGACGCTCGATGCGCTGGCCAGCGACGGTCGCCACCTGGGAGGGTTGATCGCGCCCGGCCCGCAGTTGATGCGGCAGTCGCTGCTCGGCGCGACCGCCCAGGTGCGGCTGGATCGGCCAGGAGAGATCCTGGAACTGGCCGACAACACCGCCGATGCCGTGGCGTCCGGTTGCTTCCAGGCCGCCGCCGCGCTGATCGAGCGTTTCGCCACGCGGATGGCGGCGAGACTCGATGGCGCGCCAACGCTGATTCTCGGCGGCGGTGACGCAGCGACCTTGATGCCGCTGCTGTCGTTGCCGGCCCGGCTGAGCCAGGACAGCGTGCTGCGTGGCCTGGCGGTGTGGGCGAATGCGCGATGACGTCGAGCTCATCCGTTTAGAATGACGGCGGTTGCCGGATGGGGGTTCGATGTTCCTGCGTCTTCTGTTTGTACTCTTGAGCGCACTCAATATCGCGGTGGGCGCATGGCTGCTGCTGGGGCAGCCGTATGCCCATGGCGGCAGCCCCGGCGATCCGGGCGTGGCGGAATTGCGCCTGTTGTCGGAATTGCCGGAGTCGGCGCCGCCATCGCCGCCGGCCACGGTGACCGAGCCGGCGATCGGCGTCGCACCGCGCACGTCGAGAAGTTGTCTCGCGCTGGGTCCGTTCGCCACCCCGCAGGATCTGCGCAATGCGCGCCAGGCATTGGCGCCGCAGGCCACCCGCATGCGTTCGCGCCAGGAGCAGTCCAGCCAGTCCAGCGGCTGGTGGGTCTACCTGCCGGCCGCCGGCAGCCGCGCGCAGGCATTGCAACAGGCGCGACAGCTCGATCAGCACCATGTCAGCGACTACTTCGTGGTCAGTTCCGGCGATCAGCCCAATACCATTTCGCTGGGCCTGTTCAAGGATCCGGCCAATGCGCGCAAACGCCGCGACGACCTCGTCGCCGCCGGCTTCCCGGCGCGCATGAGCGAGCGCAGCGAAAACGTGCCCGAATACTGGCTGGACCTGGTCGTCGCCGACGCCAGCCATTTCGACTGGCGCAACCGCATCCACGCCGACGGCATCGGTTCGCACAGCACCGGCTGCTTCTGAACGTGCGATCCGGCTGCTAGAATCCCCACCTTCGCCGGCATAGCTCAGTTGGTAGAGCAACTGATTTGTAATCAGTAGGTCCCCAGTTCGAATCCGGGTGCCGGCACCAGTTCCTGCCTGTCCGCGATGAAGCATAAAAAAAGCCCGCCGAAGCGGGCTTTTTTTCCATCTGTGCCGGGGGAGGGCTCGGGATCGTGCGCCTCACGGCGGGAGAACCAACAGAGGTGATACGGATCACATTTACTCATGTTGGTTGAAGTGGTTTTGTGATTGTCATCACAGTCCGAAAAAACTGGCCCGAATGGTGGGGTCCGGAGGCTGCGAAACCTGGACGGCACGGGAATCTGAACGCTGCCAACGGCACTTAACCGGACCATCGCGATTCTTGAACCTCTGCTTGCGCACGCTCGCTCGAAATTTCGGACAGTGCGAGGTTGCCCGTCATGGGAACGCTTTACGTGGTGCAGTGTTTTCATGAGGTCGACGGTGATGTGGTTGCCGACAAACCCATCCTGCACGGGATGGAGCAACTCGCGCGCCATCGCGCCGAATTGCTGGCCGAGGAGCGCGACGGGGTCCTCGTCTACGCGCAGGCGGCGGACGCCGATCGCGGGGAATATTCCGAACCGGTGATCCTCGCCAAATACGGTCACGTGCCCCATCCCGAACAGCAGAGCCTGCGTCAGGCGGGTTGAGCAGGACTTTCCGGATCGCACGACCGCCAGCCCAGCGAAAGCCTCTCGGCGAACCGTCCCGAAGCCAGCAGGTTTCGTGCCAGCGGTTCGATGCATGCGACGGCCCCGGCCATGTGCGTCGGGGAGAAAAGCTTGCTAGGATCAACCCATGGTTGTTAGGGGTAGCCGAGGGTAATTGACATGCAAACGCTGCTTGCGCATTCCGCCTTCTGGCGCGGAATGTCGCTGTTTGCAGGGATGCTGTTGGCAAAAGTCGTTGGAGACGCAGAGTCCGGATCCGTGACGGATCACCGCGACGAACTGGTCTCGTGGTGTTCAGGCGCGCGATCACGTCGCGAGGACGAACTGGCACGAAGTCGCCAGGAGTCCCCGCCGCCGACGCAGGCCGACTATGCGTCCCGGTCGAGTTGCCGTTCCGGATGTTGATCGGCGGCTGGTGTTGCGCCGATGCGGTGGCCCGCGCCTCGCACGTCATTTCGCCAGCTTGTTCACCATCCGCAGCAACACGCCGCCACCGGGCACGATCGCACTGGCCAGTTCGACGCCCAGATCGAACTAGCGCGTCGCGCGAGCCCAGCGCGCGCAGCTTGCTGCTCAGCATCCGCCCTTCGCGGTTGACGCGGCCGTTCAGGCCGTCGATCTCGATGACGCCGTGGCGTTCCTTCCAGACGAAGTCGAGCGCATACACCGGCCGGTAGAACAGGGTGGTCGATTCCACCTCGATGAGATCCTCCAGGATCTCGTCGGCGTCCAGCGGCTTCATCAGCCGCGACTTCATCTCCTGCATGAGGAACGACGCGGTCACCACCGGCACGATGAAGTGCGGCTCGCTGCTGGTCTCGATGACGTGGTGTGCGAAATGGTCGGCATAGTCCAGCAACACCTTGCCGGGCGTTTCCCGCGGCATGCCGTCAAAGTACTCCGACAAGGTCACCACGCCGCTGCAATGTTCGACCGCGGCAAGCTGCAGCGCATGCCGTGCATCCGGGACACAGGATTCCCCGAGCACCTCCACGCTCTGGACATGCGGGGTCGCCAACGCGATGTTGTAGCAGGTCTTCTTGTCGTAACGGGTCTTGCGCACCGTCCTGAGGCGCCAGAACGGCTCGTAGCGTTTCTCGGTGGAGTGCAGCGTGACGTCGACATCCTTCGGACGGTCCCACACCTTCATCCGCGCGAGCATGCCGAAGGCCTGTGACTTTTCCTTCTCGGCCTGTGAATGCGCCGCGCCCTCGTGATGGACCTCATCGAATACACAGATCTGCTCTTCCATCACGCTCTCCGTTGAGTGCGGCCCACGTCCAGCGCCAAGCTGGTGCATGCCCGGGCGATCATCTGCCCGGAGCGGCGCGTGTGCGAGCGCAAGGCGCCCGGGCGGCAGCCGATCCGGCGCCAAACGGGCCGTTCCGGTAAACTTCACTTCGTCTGCGATGTAGTGTCGCGAACGTTTTCCCACAGGGATGGCGGCGATTCGCTCGGAGTTGGTGGCATACCGCCGCGTTCCGGCGAATGCCGCACCAATCTCGACGGCGCGATCGACCGGCGCGGTGTCGACATGCCACAGGCAGGTAGACAAATCATGAGCAAACAGACCGTTTCACTGATCGGCGTTCCTACCGATATCGGCGCTGGCCATCGCGGCGCCGCGATGGGACCGGAGGCCTTGCGGGTGGCCAACCTCGCAGCGAAACTGGAGCGCTGCGGGCGGAAGGTGGTCGATCGCGGCAACCTGCAGGGGCCGCTCAATCCGTGGCTGCCGCCCGAACAGGGTTATCGCCATCTGGATGAGGTGGTTGCGTGGAACACGGCCGTCTATACGGCCGTTCACCAGGAGCTGCAGTCTGGCCGCCTGCCGATCATGCTCGGCGGAGACCACTGCCTGGCGATCGGCTCGATCTCGGCGGTGGCCCGTCATTGCCTGGATGAGGGCAAGCAACTGCGCGTGTTGTGGCTGGATGCGCACACGGATTTCAACACCGCCAATGCGACGCCGTCAGGCAATATCCATGGCATGCCGGTGGCCTGTCTGTGCGGCAACGGTCCGGCGGAACTCGCAGGGCTCACAGGCAGCTCGCCGGCGACCACGCCGGACGTGTTCCGCTACATCGGCATTCGCTCGGTCGACGAGGGCGAAAAGCGGCTGGTGCGCGAGGCGAACATGCAGGTGCACGACATGCGCCATATCGACGAGATCGGCATGAAGCGCGTGATGGAGGAAGCCCTGGCCGGCATGGACGAGAACACGCACCTGCACGTGAGTTTCGATGTCGACTTCCTCGACCCCAGCATTGCACCCGGCGTCGGCACCACCGTGCGCGGCGGCCCGAACTACCGTGAAGCGCAGCTGTGCATGGAGATGATTGCCGACACGGGTCGCATGGCATCGCTGGACATCGTCGAGCTGAATCCGGCCTACGACAAGCGCAACCAGACCGGCAAGCTGGCGGTGGATCTGGTCGAATCGCTGTTCGGCAAGTCCACGCTCATCCGCTGATCGCATTGCCTCGAACCCAAGCGAAACCCCATGCAAACTCGAGTCCTTACCGGCATCACCACCACCGGCACCCCGCACCTGGGCAACTATGTCGGTGCAATCCGCCCCGCCATCGAGGCGAGCCGCCGCGATGAGGTCGACGCGTTCTATTTCATGGCCGACTACCACGCGCTGATCAAGAGCGACGACGCCTCGCGCATCGAGCGATCGCGGCTGGAGATCGCCGCGACCTGGCTGGCCGCGGGCCTCGATCCGCAGCGGGTAACGCTCTACCGGCAGTCGGACATTCCGGAGATTCCGGAGCTGACCTGGTTCCTCACCTGCATCGCCTCCAAGGGCATGCTCAACCGCGCGCATGCCTACAAGGCCGCCGTGGATCGCAACACGGAAACCGGCGATGACGCGGATGCCGGCATCACCGCCGGCCTGTACATGTATCCCGTGCTGATGGCGGCCGACATCCTCGCGTTCGATGCAAACCAGGTGCCGGTGGGTCGCGACCAGATCCAGCATATCGAGATGGCGCGCGATCTCGGCCAGCGCTTCAATCACCTCCACGGCCATGCGTTCTTCGTGCTGCCGGAGGCGTTGATCGAAGATCAGGTGGCCACGCTGCCCGGCCTGGACGGGCGCAAGATGTCCAAGAGCTACGACAACACGATCCCGCTGTTCGCCGGCGGCAGCCGGCAGTTGCGCGAGGCGATCATGCGCATCGTCACCGATTCGCGGCTGCCCGGCGAGCCGAAGGACCCGGACAACTGCGCGGTGTTCACCATCTTTCGCGCGTTCGCCAGCGAAGTCGAGACGGCGGCGTTCCGCCAGGCCTTGCTCGACGGCATCGGCTGGGGCGAGGCGAAGCATGTGTTGTACGAGCGCATCGAGACCGACGTGGCGCCGATGCGCGAACGCTATGAGGCGCTGATGGCCGATCCCGCCGCGATCGAGACGATCCTGCAACAGGGGGCGCAGAAGGCGCGCGCGGTCGCCACGCCGAAGCTGGCGGCGTTGCGCGAGGTGCTGGGGTTGCGCGCGATGACCACGGCGCCAACGCCTGCCGGTCGGCCGAAGGTCGCGTCGAAGCAGGGCAAAATGCCGCGCTTCGCCAGTTTCCGCGACGCCGATGGTAACTTCCGTTTTCGCCTGTTCTCCGCGGACGACGACGAGTTGCTGCTGTCCCGGTCGTTTGCCGATCCGAAGGCGGCCGGTGCGGTGCAGAAGCAGATCAGGTCGTTGGGTGCGGGTGCCGCCGAGCTGCAGGTCCGCTCCCTCGGCATGAGCCTGACGCTGGATGGCCAGACGGTGGCCAGCACCCCGGAGTATCGCGATGAGCAGGCACGCGACGACGCGCTGGCGCAATTGCGTGATGCGCTGGACCGACTCGCCGCGCAGGAGTGACGCGCGGCGCCACGCCAACGGAGTGATTGATCGATGCGTTACCTCGCCATCCTGCTGCTCGCGCCTTGGCTGCTGATCCTTTGCTGGGGTTACTGGGCCTACCCGAAGAGTCTGCCGCGCACCTCGCTCCGGCGGGTTTTCGATGTCGTCGCCCTGTTGCTGGCGCTGATCGCCGCGGCGGAATGTGCGGTGATCGGTTTCGACCGGGTCGAGTTGCCCACGGTCGATGGCTTCGGCCGTGCCAGCGGGGCCATCTGGCAGCAGGTGCTGCCGGCGCTGTACGGCTACGGCGCGTTCACCGTCGTGCTGGTGCTGGCCATGTTGCTGCGGCATCTGGCATGGGGGCGCAAGCGGCTGCCGTGAGGCGCACACATGGGTCGCGATCGTGCAGGGACAAGCATGATCGCGCGTGCGTGACCAATGGGTCTGGCTGACAGTTAAACCCTGACGGCAATCTGTGCATCTATCTGCCGCGGCGATTACATCGTCGCACGCGCAATCCCGCACAGTCCCCACTGGAAGTCCCCACGACATGCGCATGGCATGCCTGTTTTTTCTTGTTCTCGCCGCCTTGTCGGCACCCGTGTCCGCCGTCGAGATCGATGGCCACCTGAACCCCGGCGAATGGACGGGGGCACGGCACGTCAGCGACTTTCGACAGACGCAGCCGCTCACCGGCAAACCTTCCTCATTGCCGACCGAGGCCTGGATTCTGGCTACGCCGGTTGGCCTGGCGGTGGCCTTTCGCTGCGAACAGCCGGCTGACGTTCCGCGCACGCGTCAGCGCGTGCAGCGCGACTTCAAGGATCAGGTCGACCGCGTGAACCTGATGGTCGACTTCGACGGCGACGGTCGCACCGGATACAACTTCGTGGTCAGCTCGACCGGCGGCATCAACGACGCCGTGATCACCAACGAAATCAACTTCAACACCGACTGGGACGGCAACTGGCAGCATGCGGTGAGCGAGGACGCCACCGGCTGGACGGTGGAGATGCTGATCCCGTGGTACACCGCGCCGATGCACCTCGCGCAGGGCGGCAAGCGCACGCTCGGCGTCTATCTCGACCGCGTCACCGGCTCGACTGGCGAGCGCGATGCATGGCCGGCGGCCAGCTTCATGCGCTCGCGCTTCCTGTCGGATTTCAGCCGGGTCGAGGTACCGACGTACAGTCAGTCGCTGCTGGCGATCACGCCGTATGTGTCCGGCTTGTACGACCACGTGCGCGGCCGCAGTCAGCTGCAGGAGGGCGCCGACATTCTGTGGAAGCCGAGCGGTCAGTTCCAGCTGACCGCGGCGCTGAATCCGGATTTCGGCCAGGTCGAGAGCGACGACCTGGTGGTCAACTTCGGCGCCACCGAGACTTATGTCAGCGACAAGCGGCCGTTCTTCACCGAGAACCAGGGCATCTTCGATTTCAGCCTGCTCGACGACAACAGCCAGCTGGTCTACACCCGACGTGTCGGCGGACCGTCCGACGACGGCCATGGTGCTGCCGACATCGACGCCGCGGTGAAGCTCAACGGGAGTGTGGGCGGCACCAGTTACGGCGTGCTGGCGGCGGACGAGGGCGGCGAGGCCGGCCGTTTCTTCGGAGCGGCACGGGTGACCCATGATTTCGGCTCGCAGAGCCTGGGCATGTTGCTGACCCGGGTCGACCGGCCATGGCTGGATCGGGAGGCGACCGTACTCGGCGTCGATCATCACTGGCAGCCCACGCCGGAGCTGACCATCGCGACCAACGTGGTCGGCAGCGATATCCTGCAGTCCGGAACGCGCACGCGCGACAGTGGTGCGACCCTGATCGCCGATTACGAGATGGGCGACGGCTGGCGCCAGCAATGGCTGGGCATGCATTTCGGCGACCAGCTGCAGATCAACGATTTCGGCTATCTCTCGCGCAACAACTTCAACTACGCGCATTGGGAAGTGCGCAAGCGCAACACGGCGTTGCCGGCGGATTCCGCCTACAGCTCGCATGACTGGCATTTCCGCATCGACGCGCTGGACAACGACCACGGCTTGCGCCTGCGCCGCCAGCTGCGCATCCGGCGCACCAGCGATCTGCGCGACGGTGCCAGTGAGGATGCACAGATCAACATCAACAGCGCCGGCTGGAATGACCTGCTCACGCGCGGGCACGGCGCATTGTTCCTGCCGCCGTCGCTCGATGTCTTCTACGAGCGAATCAGCCCGCGCCATGGGGACTGGGCGTTCAAGCTGGACGCGGAAGTACTCAGCGGCGGCCTCGGCGGCAACCGCCAGATCGGCTATGACCTCAAGTTCATCCCGACCTATTTCATCAGCGACGCGTTCAGCGTGTATGCCGGCCCCTATTACGAGCACATCCCGGACTGGCTGGTGTGGCAGCACGACAACCTGATCGGCCGCTTCGACGAGCACACCCTGCAACTGGATGCCGGCTTCGACTGGAGCATCGACGATCGCCAGGAGCTGCGCATGAAACTGCAGGCGATCGGTCTGGATGCGCGCTCACGCGGCGGTTATCGCGTCGGCGCCAATGGCCGTGCCGTCGCCAGCACCGATGACGTCGGCGACTTCAGCGTGCGCAATCTCGGCCTGCAGATCCGCTACCGCTACGAGCTGGCGCCGCTGTCGTACCTGTACGTGGTCTACGGCCGTGGTGGCTACGCTATGGATGGCTATGCGCGTGCCACCGGCGACGTGTTCGGCAACAGCTTCACGCTGCGCGACGACGAACAACTGCTGGTCAAGCTGAGTTACCGCTTCGACATCTAGGAGCTTGAGCGGCAGAAATCTTCCGGGCTGCAAAAGCGTCTGCGTGGTCCATATTTCCGCCGCTTCTTGGCCCATGGAACCACCATGGGCCGGCGAATCGTCGTTGTCTGTCCTCACGCAGCCAGTTTTTCGCCTCGAAAGTTTCTGCCGCCCAAGCTCCTGGCTCCTCACTCCCAGCGGTTGAGGTGCTGGCCGAATATCTCGCGCTGTGGTCGCACCACGCAGAAGCGATGACCGCTGGGGGCCTCCATCACCCACCAGCGCTCCCGCGCAAACGCGATGCGGCGCGCGCCCAGTTGTTCAAGCCGGGCCACTTCGGCGTCAAGGTCGTCGGTCTCGATATCCAGATGCACGCGACTGGCGTGATCCACCTTTTGCAACAGGATGATCGGCTCGTCCGCGGCAGTCTGCAGTTCCGCGTATTTGCCGTCGCCGTCCTGGTCGGGATCGGCGACCGGCTTGCCCAGGGCCTGGCTCCAGAACGCCGTGGCCGCGGCCAGATCGTCGACCTGGCAGTCGATGACGAGGGTGCTGAGTCGGCTGTGGTGCATGGATCCTCTCCGCGGGACGGCGCACGAATCGGCGCAGTGCGAGAATACGCGGCATGATCGCGCTGAAATACCTCCAGGCCTACCCCGTCTCCTTGCAGGACAAGGTGCGCGAGCTGATTGCGCAGGAACGCCTTGGCGAGCATCTGGCGAAGCGTTACCCGGATCGTCACGAGGTGCAGAGCGACAGGGCGCTGTACGCATATACGGCGGCGCTGAAGCAGCAGTACCTGAAGAACGCGCCCGGCATCGACAAGGTGCTGTACGACAGCAAGCTCGACGTGCTGCGCAACGCGCTCGGCCTGCACACCGCGATCTCGCGCGTGCAGGGCGGCAGGCTCAAGGCGAAAAAGGAGATCCGCGTGGCCAGCCTGTTCAAGGCCGCCGCACCGGAATTCCTGCAGATGATCGTGGTGCACGAACTGGCGCACCTCAAAGAGATGGACCACAACAAGGCGTTCTACCAGCTGTGCACGTACATGCTGGCGGACTATCACCAACTGGAGTTCGACTTGCGCGTGTACCTTACCTGGCGCGAATTGCCTTCGACCGACAACAACGAGGCGCGGGGATGACGATGGACAGTATGGCGCTGCAAAAATACCTGTTGCGGTTGTTCGAGCGACACGATGTCGAGCTTGAAGCCGATGAGGATGGCTGGCTGGTCACCGACGGCGACTTCCCGGCCATCCGCGCCGAATGGCACGAAGGCGCCGCGGGCGAGCCGGGCCGGCTCGATGTCGATGTGGTGCTCGGCGAGGAGCGCCGCATCGAGGAGAGCTTCGCCGGCGTCGGCGGTGGTGACGCCGGTTGCCGCGATGCGCTGCACACGTTCGAACAGAACGTGTTCCACCTGCTGCTGGCCGCGTGCTGGTATGTCACCGACGACCGCAGGATGCGGATCGCCGCGTGGGACATCGGCGTGCGCACCTGGGACGTGTTCATCGGCCCGTTCAGCGCGCGCGGCGCGGACGCCGCGAACATGCCGGCCGAGGCACTGACGTCGATCGAGGCCGCATTGAAACGCGAGTCGCTCAGCCCCGAGCTGCACTGGCTGCGGCTGGTGCACAGCCATGCCGAAGAGGGTGACTCGCGTTGCGAGGCGCTGCTCGACAACGAGTTGTGGACGGCCGGCACGCTGGCACTGAACGAAGTGGCCTGGCCGCGTGGCGGGGACTACAGCGCGCGCTGTTTCATGCTGCTCGATGTGCGCGATTACTGACACAACCGGCACGATTTCGGATAGCCGCGCATCCGCGGAAAACCAAAAGAAAACCCGGGCGTCGCGAGACGTCCGGGTTTCCATGTGCCAAGAACTGGTTGATCAGTTCGGCAGGGACAGATCGTCCAGCATTGCCTTGAGGAACCTCGCCGCTTCGCCGCCGGTGGCGGCGCGGTGGTCGAAGGTCAGCGACAGTGGCATGCGGCGATGCACTTCGATGCCGCCAATCACCGCGACCACGTCATGGCTGAGCTTGCCGGCGCCGACGATGGCGACGGTCGGCGGCACCACGACGGGCGTGGCGTAGCGGCCGGCGAACATGCCGAAGTTGCTGAGGCTGATGGTGTAGCCCGAGAGTTCCGAGGCGGGGATCGTGCGGTCTTCCACCTGCGTGCGCAGGCGCTTGATCGCGGCACGCACGCCCGTCGCATCGAGCACGTCGGCGTTGCGCAGCGCCGGCACGAACAGGCCGTCGTCGGTGTCCACCGCGATGCCGATGTCGACCTGCGGGTGCACGGTGCGGGTGAGGTTCTTGCCGTCGAACCAGGCGTTCAGTGCCGGCACCGCCTTGCAGGCGGCGACGATGGCGCGGATCAGGCGGGCGGTGATGTCCTGCTTGCCGATCCAGGCGTGCAGGTCGGCGTCGTCGACCAGGGAGGTCGGCACGACCTGCGCGTGCGCGTCGGCCATCACGCGGGCCATGTTGCGGCGCACGCCCTTGAGCTGTTCCGGCTGGCCGCTGGCCGCCTGCGACGGCGGCGCGGTGCGCACCGGCTTGCCGGCGAGCGAGACGGGGCCGCGGCTCGGCTCGGGCTGCGGCAGTTCGGGCGCGAGGTGACGCCCGGCGGAGGCAGGCACGCTGCGCGCCGGGGCGGCGCCGAGCGCGGCCGAACCGTTCGCTGCGGCGTCCTTGACGTCCTTCATCGTGACCACGCCGTCGGCGCCGCTGGGGCGCACGCGGCCGAGGTCGACCTTGAGCTTCTTCGCCAGCGCGCGCACCGCCGGCACGGCCTTGACGCCGCCGATGCTGGCGGCCTGTTCGACATGCACGTGGCTGCCGCTGACCATCGCGCCGACCACGGTGCCTTCGTCTTCGCGATCGGCCTTGCCATTGCTCTCGACTTCGCCGCCTTCATCCGAGGCGACCACCTTGCCGCCGTCATCGGGCGCCGGACTGCCGACGCTCTTCTTCGGGCCGTGCTGGTGGCCGGTGTCCTGCGACTCGGCGCGCTGCTTGGCGTTCGGATCGGGCTCGAAATCGGCCAGCGCGGCGCCGGTCTCGATGATGTCGCCCGGCGCGCCGTGCAGCTTGACGACCTTGCCGGTGTACGGCGAGGGCACGTCGACCACCGCCTTGGCGGTTTCCATCGAGCACAGCGGCGCGTCGAGCTTGATGCTGTCGCCCACCTTCACGTGCCACTCGACCACGGTTGCGTCGGGCAGGCCTTCGCCGAGGTCGGGGAGGTAGAACGTCTTGATATCAGCCATGGGTTTTTATCCGGGAACGGGGAACAGGGAACAGGGAACGGGTCAGGTGCGCGAGAACTTGATGTTCCCCGTTCCCTGTTCCCCGTTTCCCAGGCCAGATCAGCTTGCCGCCAATGTACGCTTTGCCGCGTCGACGACGCGTTCCACGCTCGGCAGGTATTTCATTTCCAGGCGGAACAGCGGGATGTGCGTGTCGAAGCCGGTGACGCGCTCGACCGGGGCGAGCAGGTCGTACATGCATTCCTCGGCCAGGCGCGCGGCGATCTCGGCGCCGAAGCCGGCGGTCTTCGGGGCCTCGTGCACGATCACGCAGCGGCCGGTTTTCTGCACGGACTCGGCGATGGTGTCGAAATCCAGCGGGGTCAGCGTGGCCACGTCGATCACTTCGGCGCTGATGCCCTGGCTGGCCAGTTCGTCGGCCGCTTCCAGCGCTTCCTTCACCTGCGCGCCCCAGCTCACCAGGGTCACGTCGGTGCCGTCGCGCAGCACGAAGCACACGTCCAGCGGCAGGGCTTCGCCGTCGTCCGGCACCTCTTCCTTGTACTGGCGGTAGATGCGCTTGGGCTCGAAGAACATCACCGGATCCGGATCGCGGATCGCCGCCAGCAGCAGGCCGTAGGCACGCGCGGGCGAGGACGGCATGACCACGCGGAGGCCGGGGATGTTGGTGAACAGGTGTTCGTTCGCCTCGGAGTGATGCTCCGGCGCACGGATGCCGCCGCCCCATGGCGCGCGCCACACCGCCGGCACGGTGAGGCGACCGCGAGTGCGGTTGCGCATGCGCGCGGCGTGGCAGGCGATCTGCTCCATCATCGGGTAGATGAAGCCCTCGAACTGCGCTTCGGCGACCGGCTTCATGCCGGCCACGGCGAGGCCGACGGTGACGCCGGCGATGGTGGTTTCGTCCAGCGGCGTGTCGAGCACGCGCAGCTCGCCGAATTTCTCCTGCAGGCCCTGGGTGGCGCGGAACACGCCGCCGTTGACGCCGACGTCCTCGCCCAGCACCACGACGCTGTCGTCGTGGGCCATTTCATAGGCAAGCGCCTGGGTGACGGCTTCGATGAGAGTGATTTGTGCCATGACTCAGTGACCCTTGGTATTCAAGCGAGAGGACGTAGTCGCGCTGTTTTGCGAGATCGGCGGGGACTTCGGCGAAGATGTAGTCGAACATCGCCGAGACCGGCTGCGTCTTGGTCTCGAGATAGGCGTTCACCTCGTTGTCCATCCACTCGTCGCACTCGGCCTTCCAGGCCTCTTCCTTCGCGTCGTCCCACACTTTCTTCGCCACCAGCCAGTTGCGCAGGCGCTTCATCGGCTCCTTGTCCCAGCCGTCCTTCACTTCCTGCTCGCCGCGGTAGCGGCGCGCGTCGTCGGCGGTGGTGTGATCGCCGAGGCGATAGGTCACCGCTTCGATCACGCTGCCGCCCTGGCCGTTGCGTGCGCGCTCCAGCGCGTCTTCCATCGCCTTGCGCACCGCGATGATGTCGTTGCCGTCGACCTGGATCGAGAACAGCCCGGCCGCGATGCCCTTCTGCGCCAGCGTCGGCGCGCCGGACTGGATCTTGCGCGGTACCGAGATCGCCCACTGGTTGTTGACGATGACGCAGACCAGCGGCAGGTTCTGCGCGCCGGCGATGTTGATCGCGCCGTAGAAGTCGCCCTTGGATGAGCCGCCGTCGCCGATCGTGCATACCGCCACGCGCTTCTCGCCGCGGATCTTGAATGCCAGCGCGGAACCCGCGGCATGCAGGCACTGCGTCGCGATCGGCACCGACCAGGCGAAGTCGTGCCGCGCCGGTTCCTGCTGGTAGTCGTTGCCGCGCTCGTCGCCGCCCCAGTACATGTACACCTCGCGCGGCTGCACGCCGCGATACAGCTGCGCGCCGTATTCGCGGTAGCTCGGTGCGTAGACGTCTTCCGGAAGCATCGCGCTGCCGATCCCCACGTGCGCGGCCTCATGGCCCAGGCAGCTGGCGTAGGTGCCCAGCTTGCCGGTGCGCTGCAGCGCGATCGACTTGGCGTCGAACACGCGCGTGGACAGCATCAGCTTGTACAGCTTGACCATGTGCTCGAGATCCTTGGCGAACTCGGGCAGATCGTCACGGACCTGCTTGCCCTCGGCGTCGAGGTATTGCAGGTATTCGATTTCAAACTTGGCGGCGATGGTCACGACTCGCTCCGGATTGAGGAAAGGGGTTGGGCGGTGACGTGCGACGAAACGCACAAACGACCGAACAAGACCGCGCTTGATAACAGGCCCGCATGTTGCGCTGCAAGGTACGGTGCAGCATTCGAGGGCGTATGGGGAGGGGATTCCGGCTGGTCCGAAAAGTTGCTGAGCCGCGCCACAGATGGCTTTGTCGACCGGTTGGCGGTGCCGCGGGAGAGCTGCCGGGACTTTCGGGGCCGAGAGCGCGACCCCACCCCCGACCTTCGCCTGCGAGCAGGGGTGGGAGACCGGCGCATGGCGGAGAAGTTGTGCGATTTTGTCTTCGATCAAGGTATCGCGCGGCAAGCAGCCGTTACCATGACCGTTTCCGAAAACATGACGGAACACCATGAGCGACAACAACCAGCGCGATCTCGAAGCGGGCATCCAGACCGATCTCAACGGGCAGATGACCTATGGCGGCTATCTGCATCTGGACACGCTGCTGGCTGCACAGCAGCCGTTGAGCGACCCGCCACATCACGACGAGATGCTGTTCATCGTGCAGCATCATGTGTCCGAGTTGTGGATGAAACTGCTGATCCACGAGCTGAAAGCGGCGGTCGTGCACCTCCAGGCGGATGACATCGACGCCTGTCTGAAGATCCTGGCGCGGGTGAAGCAGGTGCAGCGCCAGCTGTTCGAGCAGTGGGCGGTGCTGGAGACGCTGACGCCGTCGGAATACCTGGAGTTTCGCGGCGTGCTGGGGCCGTCGTCCGGTTTCCAGTCGCTGCAATACCGCAAGATCGAATTCCTGCTGGGCAACAAGAATGCCGACATGCTCAAGGTGTTCGCGCACGATCCGGCCGCGCAGGCCGAACTGCGCGAGGTGCTCGAAGCGCCGAGCCTGTACGACGAATTCCTGCGCTACCTGGCGCGCCGCGGCCACGCGGTGCCGGCCGAGCTGCTGCAGCGTGACTGGACCCGGGCCTATCGGCGCAACGACGCGCTGTTGCCGGTGCTCAAGCGCATCTACGAGGATCGCGCGGAGTTCTGGCCCGAGTACCACATGTGCGAGCAACTGGTGGACGTGGAAGAGAGCTTCCAGCTGTGGCGCTTCCGCCACATGAAAACGGTCGAACGCATCATCGGCCACCGCCGCGGCACCGGCGGCTCGTCCGGGGTGAGCTTCCTGAAGAAGGCGCTCGAACTGGAGTTCTTCCCCGAGCTGCTGGACGTGCGTACGCTGCTGGGCAACTGACGCGGGCCGCGTCCGGATTTGACGGCATCGGTGCGCGGCGGTTACATCTGTGCGATCCGTCATCAGTGACCGCATGATCTGCCGGCCACGAAACCCAGGGGCAGTATGAACCAGAGCATAGACGTCGTCAGCGACGCACCCGCCTATCCGCAACTGCTCGGCCATCCGCGCCCGTTGTGGATGCTGTTCATGACCGAGTTCTGGGAGCGCTTTGCGTTCTACAGCGTAAGCTGGGCGCTGGCGCTCTACATCGTGGCGCATTTCTACCACGGCGATGCGTCCGGCCAGGCCTGGGCCAGCAGCATCTTCGGTGCGTATACCGCGCTGATCTACGCCTCCGCCATTTTTGGTGGCTACGTGGCGGACAAGGTCATCGGCTACCAGCGCTCGATCCTGCTTGGCGCGTTGATGATGGCGTTGGGCCTGTTCGTGGTGATGCTGCCCAGCCGCGATGTTTTCCTGATCGGCCTGGCGATGGTGATCGTCGGCAACGGGCTGTTCAAGCCGAACATTTCCACCATGGTCGGGCAGCTGTATGGACGCGATGACCCGCGGCGCGATCGCGGCTTCACCCTGTTCTACATGGGCATCAACGGTGGCGCCTTGCTGGCGCCGCTGCTGACCGGCTGGATGGCCGGTTATTTCACCGACACGCCGATGCAACAGAACTACCGGATCGTGTTCGGCGCCGCCGGCGTCGGCATGTTGCTCAGCCTGTTCTGGTTCTGGTTCGGCCGACGCGGCCTGAAGGGCGTGGGTCGCCCGGCGCCGGAGGCCGCCGGGCGCATGCGCGTGGTGTGGGTGCTGCTGGGCATGCTGGTCGCGGTGCCGCTGGTGTATCTGCTGCTGGCGTTCGTCACCAAGGGCCTGTCGTGGGTGCTGGGCGTGCTGTTCGCCGCGGTGGCGGTGATGCTGCTGGTCGAGGCAGTCAGGCATGGCCGGGTGCAGGTCGATCGGGTGGTGGCGATGCTGATCATCTTCGCCTTCAACATCCTGTTCTGGATGTTCTACTTCCAGCTGGGTACCTCGTTCAATTTCCTGGCGGAGAACCTGGTCGACCGGCAGATGTTCGGCGGCTGGACGTTCCCGGTGGGCTGGTTCCAGTCGGTAAGCCCGCTGGCGATCATCGTGCTGGCACCGCTCGTCGCCATGGTATGGAGCCTGCTGGCCGCGCGCCGGCGCGAGCCGTCGATTCCGCGCAAGTTCGGCCTGGGCCTGATCTTCAACGGGCTGGGTTTCGCGGTGCTGATGTACGCCTTGTCGCGACTGCTCGATGCGCAGGGGCTGATCCCGTTATGGCCGCTGGTAATGTGCTACGTGCTGCAGACAGTGGGCGAGTTGTGCCTGTCGCCGATCGGCTTGTCGATGGTGACGAAGCTGGCGCCGTGCGACTGGTCGGGCTGGCGATGGGCGGCTGGTTCCTGTCGATGGCGGTGGGCGGCAACCTGTCCGGCCTGCTGGCCGGGCGCATCAGCGGTGACAGCGGCATGACCGCGGCGTCGGCGCTTTCGGGTTTCACTTTCAGCTTCTGGCTGCTGGCCGGCGCCGGTGCGTCTGCTGTTGCGCTGATTTGCGCCGCTGATGGCGAACCGGTGAGGCTGGATGCACGCGATGCGTGCGCGGATCGGCCCGCCTGATTCGCGTGGCGAGCGGACATGAGCGGACTCGCGATAGAAAAACCACAGGAAGTGGCTTTCTTCCTTTGGTCGCTGTCCGCTAGCTGCGCTTTGCCGATCCGCCAGCAGGCTGCAAGGAACAGCCGCCGTTCCGACTCGCCATCGATTTCCGGTGCGAGGCGCTGCGCCATCGCATCCAGATCGCCGCCACCTTGCGCGGCCCGACGTACCAGGTGTCCGGCCAATGGCCCGATGCGCCTGGCCAGTTCGACCTCCAGCAGGCGCAAATGAGCGGCATCGACGCCGGCAGCCGGGTGGGTGATATCGGCCCGGACGGCGCCCGGCGGTGGTTGCGGTTCGGCAGGGACGTCGTGCGCGGCGTCGCCGCCGAGGGTCTTGTCGAGGTAATCGCACAGGCGATCGATATGCGGTTCGATGGGTGGCGGGAACGCATCCATCCAGTGTTGTGCGCTGAGGAAGTATTCCAGGCTCTTCGACGGCAGCACATCCTGGATCCGGAAGGGAAGGATCGGCAACTGCTTGTGCACGGCCCGCTCGACCTCGCGCCGCACCTGGCCCGAGTCGTTGCTGCTGCCGGAGAACACCAGAATCATGAGGCACGCACTGGAAATCGCATCGATGATTTCGGCCGCCCAGTCGGCCGCCGGCGACACGTCGCGCGGCGCAATCCACACATCGATGCCGCGCGCCTCCAGGCGCTGCACGAGTGCGAAGGCGGTGTTGCGATCGGGCTGCGAATAGCTGACGAAGACGTGTGCCATGGCTCAGTCGCCGAGCATCCGCAAAGCCTTGTCCAGGCTCTTGCGCATGCGGTTGAAGGAGGCCGACAGCGCCGCCACCTCGCGTGCGCCGCCGCCGGGAAATTCCGCGGCCGAGGTATCGCCGAGACTCACCTGGTCGGCGATCCGTGCGATTCGCCGCACCGGGCGGATGACCAGCACGTAGAGCGAGGCGTTGACCACCACCAGTACGCCGCCGAGCATCGCGGCGATCGCGCTCAGCACATCGCGGCGCACGCGCCCGGCGCTGGACTCCGCGCTGGCGAACGGCACCGAGACGATTTGCGCGCCCACGATCTCGTTGGGCTGCCAGCCGAATCCGTTGTCGCTGCCGTAGCGCGCGAGCATCGTCGCCGGCGCCGCCGAAGGCAGGCTGTGACATTCCAGGCATCCGCGCTCGACGTGTATCGGGCGAGCCAGATAGAGGACCCTGCCCAGCGGGGTGTCGCGCGTTCCGCTCACTTGCCGGGTGCCACTGTCGTTGCGGAAGCGCTGCACGATGTCAGCCTCCCAGTCGGCCGCGCGGTCGCGCGGATTGGTCGGGTTGAGCGTCGCTTCCTTGTAGGCGTAGTCGGGGTGCTTCTTGTGCAGCGTGAGGAAGTTCTGCGTCGCGGCATAGAACGGCACGCTTTGCGGGCGAAACGCGGTGAGCATTTTCTGGTCGAGCAGCGGCCCGATCTCGGTCTCCGTGTAGGAGCGGATCGCCGCGGCACTGTCCAGCATCAACCCGGCCTGGGCCAGCACCTCGCGCGTGGCGTTTGCCTGCAACGTCGAGGTCACGACCATGGAGATCGCGAGCATGCCGAGCGCGAAGACGGCAAGCAGTATCAGGTTGATCCGCAGCAGCACACCAGGCTCCGATGGCGGGAGCGGGGATCCCCGGGCCTCGATCCGACCGTGTTGTTGTTGCTGGAACGACGGTGACGCCCACAGGGCGCCAGCTGCGGCGATTATGCCCCCAAAGTGCCGATCGGATTGCAATTCCAGACCCCGGGTGTGCCGCAAGAAAAGCCAGGGAAGGTCCCCGTGCACGGACGTCGCCGCGGCCCCGTGCTGCAGCGCATTTGACGGGCGCGCGGGCTCCGGCTACATCTGATCGCTCGCAAAATCTTGCGATCGACTGACCGACAGGGGTTCTACCGCATGGCCAACATCGCAAGCTCCGGCGCCACCGGGGTACCACCCGACTACCCGCAACTGCTCGGCCATCCGCGCCCGTTGTGGATGCTGTTCATGTCGGAGTTCTGGGAGCGCTTCGCGTTCTACGGCATGCGCTGGGCGCTGACGCTCTACATCGTGGCGCAGTTCTACAACGGCGACGTCGCCGGCCAGGCGGACGCCAGCCGCACCTATGGCGCCTACCTGGCGCTTGTGTATGCCACCGCGATTTTCGGCGGCTACGTCGCCGACCGCATCATCGGCTACCAGCGCTCGATCCTGCTCGGCGCGGTGGTGATGGCGGCGGGCCTGTTCATGATCAGGTGCCGGTCCACGAGGATATTCAAGCTCGGTCTGGCCACGATCATCGTCGGCAACGGCCTGTTCAAGCCGAACATCTCCTCGATGGTAGGCAAGCTCTACACGCAGGACGACGCGCCGCGACTCCGGCTTCACCATGTTCTACATGGGCATCAACGCCGGCGCGTTCATCGCGCCGATCCTGACCAGCATCCTCGCCAACAACATGTTCGGCACGCCCGGCCACCACAGCTACCAGGTGGTGTTCTTCACCACCGGCATCGGCATGCTGATCAGCCTGGTGTGGTTCTGGTTCGGCCGCCGCCAGCTCGGCCCGGTCGGCCGCCCGGCACCGGAGCAGGCCAGCCGCGTGCGCGTGGTGTACGTGGCGCTCGGCGCGCTGGTGGCGATCCCGGTGGTCTACCTGCTGATGGACAAGGCCGGCGCGGTGGCGATCCAGTGGCTGCTGACCGTGCTGTTCGTCGGCGTGGGCGTGATGCTGGTGGTCGAGGCGATCCGCACAGGCCGCGTGCGATCCAGCGCGTGATCGCGATGCTGATCATCTTCGCCTTCAACATCATGTTCTGGATGTTCTTCGAGCAGGCCGGCAGTTCGTTCAACTTCCTGGCCCAGCACATCGTCGACCGCAACCTGGGCGGCTGGATTTTCCCGATCGGCTGGTTCCAGTCGGTCAACCCGGTGGCGATCCTGCTGCTGGCACCGCTGGTCACCCTGGTGTGGGCGTGGCTGGACAAGCGCCGCATCGAGCCGTCGATCCCGCGCAAGTTCGGCCTGGGCCTGATCGGCAACGCGCTGGGCTTCGCCGTGCTGATGTATGCGCTGTCCCACCTGGTCGGCGGCGACGGCCTGATCCCGTTGTGGACGCTGGTGCTGTGCTACGTGCTGCAGACCGCCGGCGAGTTGTGCCTGTCGCCGATCGGCCTGTCGATGGTGACCAAGCTGGCCCCGGTGCGCCTGGTCGGCCTCGGCATGGGCGGCTGGTTCCTGTCCACCGCCATCGGCAACAACCTGTCCGGCCTGTTCGCCGGGCATGTCAGCGGCGAAGGCGGCATGACGGTGGACTCGGCGCTGTCCGGCTACACCATGGGCTTCTGGATCCTGCTCGGCGGCGGTGTGCTGCTGTTCGTGCTCGCGCCGTTGATCAACAAGCTGATGCACGGGGTGAGGTGATTATCCTCCAGGATATTGAGAGAGCAGCGTCGCTGTTCTTCAAGAGTCGCGCTGATCTGGGTTGCCCATCAGTACGGGGACGGCGACCTTTGGAAGCAGGCGGGCGGTGAAGTAGCGGTCCTTGTAGTAACGGATCTTCTCGCACATGACGGGGTGGGGAATGCCTTCGTAGAAGAAGACCTGCTTCTCGCTTCCCATGGCTTTCAGTTCCTGTGGAAGCATCAGGGCGCGGCGTTCCTCGGAGTGGCTGCGCGACACATCGCCACGGTTGCGCCCGCGGGTGATGTTCTCCTTGCGCACAGTGGTGTAGCCGAGCATGTCCGAGTAATCGTTGGCATCCTGCTGCTCGCGCGGGGCGAACACGATCTGCAGGGCGTGGTTGGTGATCATGGTGCGCGACACGTCCTTGCCATAGGTGGCGTCCAGCTGGGCCATGCTCTGGATGATCGGCAGCAGGCGGATGTTGTAACCGGCCATGTACGCCACGGCCGATGCAATGATCTCCACCTTGCCGATCGACGTGAACTCGTCCATCAGCAGCAGGCACTGGTGCTTCAGTGCGGGGTTGTTCTGTGGCAACTCGCGGGTGTTCTGGTTGATCAGCTGGCTGAAGAAGAGATTCACGATCAACCGGCTTTCCGCCAGCTTGTTCGGCTGGATGCCGATGTAGATCGTCATCTTCTTCTTGCGCACATCGGTCAGCAGGAAATCGTCGTCGCTGGTGGCAGCGTCAAGCACGGGATTGATCCAGGCGTTCAGTGGCTCCTTGAACGTGCCGAGGATCGAGGCAAACGTCTCGTTGGCTTGCGACAACAGGTTGGCAAAAGCCGACCGGGTATTGCCGCTGAGGAAAGGCTGCTCGGCCAGCCACTGGTAGAACTTTTTCAAATCCGAGCCGTCGCCGGACGACAGACGATAGACCGCACCGAGCGTCGGCTTGTCTCGGAGCTGCAAAGGCACTCCCTGCTTTTCCTCGGCCTCCCACTTCTCGAAGAGAAACAGGGTGAAGGCCATGAACGCATTGCGCGCCTGGCTGACCCAGAACTTCTGGTCATCGGCGCCATCAGGGTAAAGCATCGCCGCGATGCTCATCAGGTCCGACACGCGGAAGGCGGGATCTTTCGATACGTAACTGAGTGGATTCCAGCGATGGGTTCGGCGATCCTCCGCAAAAGGGTTGAACAGGTAGATTTCCTGGCCCTGGCTGGCTCGCCAGCCGCTGGTCAACTCGTAGTTCTCCTGCTTGATATCCAGGACCACGGCGGACTCCCGGTATTCGAGCAGGTTCGGGATCACCACGCCCACGCCTTTGCCCGAACGCGTCGGTGCCGCGAGTATCACGAACTGCTGCCCGCTCAGACGGACCAGATCGCCCTTGAACTTGCCGACCAGGATGCCGTTGTCCGTGGGTTTGAACATGTCCTGCTTGCTGAGGTCGGCGGCCTTGGCGAAGCGCGCGTCACCGTGTATCGACGGCTTTTTCTTCCGAGAGATGAAATAGAGTGTCACCATCCAGAGGAGGGCAGGCAGGCCGAAACCGATGGCGCCAGCGGCCTTGATCCGGCCGGCATAGATATGCACCTGCGGGATGTCCAGGGCGCGCGCGTAGTCGAAATAGGTGTCCCAGCGGACTACTCCCGGACTCAACCTGAGGAGGGCGAGTGAGAGCAGTCCCGAAAGATAATTGCCTGCAACCAGGACGATCAGGGCCGAGCAGCCCACCGCGAACGATTTTCCCTTGCTCATGAAGCTCCACCCTGTGTGCCATCTCCGAGAGGAGAGGTTCTTCTGGACATTGCCAGGTAGTCAACGCGAGCCGCTGCAGCTACGCAGCGGGCGCCCTCTTCTAGAGACCCATTGGACGAGTCGCTTGCTGAGCCTGTTGTTCGCGCTGCAGTGAGAAGACCTGTTGCGCCTGAGTCTGACCGGCCCGTTCCGACAAGGCGGTCTGCTGCCAGGCGAGACTGCTTTGTTCGATCGGCGTATTCGCTGCCTGCGTCGTCTGCACCCGGGTCGTGAGACGCAAAGGCGACTGGGGTTTGTCTTGCATGGCGAAGGTCAGTGAGGCGTCGTCACTGAGCGCGACATGATGGACCTGGCTCAAGCCATCGCGCCGGGCTGCCACGACCAGCGCTGCCGCAAGGTTGTCGCTGTGCTGGTCGGGCGTGCGGTGGTGTTCGGCATCCAGCCGGTGCACGGCGTCGCGCGTTTGCCGGTAGAGCGCGTGATCAGGGTGCGAGGCGTGGTCGAGTTGCAATGGCGCTGCCGCCGGTTTGTCAAACCATGAGCCGGGATGGGTGAGCGTGTTCCATGCTTGTGAAGCGTCGTCGGCCAAGGTCTGCGCGGCATGTTCGGTGGCGTGAAGGCCCTGCGAGAAAGCGTGTTCCACGGCATGTGCGCCCCGGCTGGCCGCGCGTTCGGTGGCCTGCGCCGCTTCGACGGCTTTCTCGTGGATCTCGTGGGCGGCATGCTGGACACCACGCTCGGCGATATGGACGCCGTGGACCGCCGAATCGCCTATTGCCTTGGGAACTTCCCACGTGGAGGACAGGCCCGTGCGCAGAATCCGCACGTCGTCTCGATAGCGATCGATCATGCTGTGATGGGCCCGGTAGCGCGCCTTGTTCTCCTGGTTGATGATCGAGTGGCCGAGGAGCTTGCTGTTCGGGACGAAGTTGTCGATGCTGTGTGCGCCGAGATCGACGGCGCCGATCGGATTGCGCGAAGCCAGCAAGCCACTGTCGTCCCGGTAGCCTGCCTTGCGCAAGTGATCCATATCTTCCGGCGCGGCGTACGTGAGCACCGTGCCGAAGTGCCGGCTGGCCGCACTGACCACATCAGTGGCGCGGACGTGGTCGATCACCTGGCCGCCGCCTTCGGGAACGCCCTGCATCAGGTCGACCGCGCCATAGGCGTTGAACGTTTCGCCGTGCAGTCCGTACTTGTATGCGGTTATCTCCGCCAAAGTGCCGCCGAGGGAATGGCCGGTGACCGTGATGTTCAGAGGAAGTCCGCTCTTCTCGGCCTCTCGCTTCGCGTCCTCGATGACCTTCTTCGTGAAGGCCATGGCGTCGGCAGTCTGCAGGTTGACGCCGGTGAAAACCATGCCGCCATCGGCCAACACGCCATCGCGACCGATTTGTTCGGTGCCACGATGGGCAATGATGATTTCGCCGGTATCGACACGGGTGTACGCAGTTCCCTGATATCCGGTGATGGGGTCGTTGATATGGCTTAAGACCTTGTACACGACTCCGCCCAACGTCACCTTTTGATTCTGTTTGCGATCCTCGTAGGAATCCTGCGACAGGAGCGCATAGTCGCCAGAGCTGATGGTCATTGGAAGGCTTCCTCCGACTTCAATGTCACGGTGAACAGTTCGTCCTGGATTTCCTTCTTGTAGTAGCTGCGCCGCGTACTGCCGGTTTCGGAGCGCTCGGTGTCGGCGTTTAGGTAGTCGTTCTTCCAGAAATAGGAGGTTTTCGATGCCTGTCCGTTCAGTTCTTCGGATGAAAGATCCGGGGAAAAGGTGACTGCATGCCTTTTCAGTTCAGCGACCACGGCCGTCATGGACCAATGGCAGATACCGAGGCCGTAGTAGTCCTCATCCAGCAGGAGGTCGCCATAGACCGTGCCCTTGTACTCGGTATCGCTGACGCGCGTGAGTACCAGTGGGACGTCTTCCTCGGGCGGTACGGTGGCGCCGCTCATGGGTTGGAGCGGGACACAACGCTCGTTCGTCACCCGGTATTGCACGAAGCCGGTCACCGGATCGAACGACCCCGGCGCACCATCGAGTTTCACGCTGATCGTGTAACGCATCCTGGGGTGCGGGTTGTGTTTGATGTCGGGCTTTTTCATGGAGGAACCACAGGCTGAGGTGATCAGGACCAAGGACAGGATCAGAAAGGAGGGTAGACGTATAGACATTAGGGTCGGGTACTTCTGATGCGCTTTGCTGGTGAATTGCGTTGATTAGTCGTAGAGGGTGCGAGGAGTGTCGTCAGCAACGCCACGGACATTCATGTTTCCTATCCGAAATTTTGCGTCTGGTATGGCAACACCATCACATTCCATTCCTTGCCTATGGAGCGGCATTCATCAGAGGACAATGGAGAACATGATGGACTCGTCGCTGCTTGAGTTGCGCATGACCGTCTGTTGTGACACCTGCAACTGGTCCTGCGGAAGAGTGTGCGCCGGCACAGGCTGAACGATGTGTGCGGTCACGCTGCTTTGCTCGATCGACGTGCTGACGGCTTGGGCGGTCGACACGCTTGCAAGTGCCTTGAGCGGCGAGGTGTCCTGTACTGCGAAAGTGCGTGAGCCGTCCTCGCTGATGACGACGGTCTCGATACGGGTCAGTCCTTGTGCTTTGGCGGCGACGGAAAGGGCTGCGGCCAGATTTTTGCTGTGCTGATCGGAAGCCCGGTCCATGTCGGTGTCGAGCTTCCTCACGCCAGCCAACGCCTGCCCATACAGCGCATTGTCCGGATTCCGCTTCTCATCCAGACTCAGCGTAGCTTTGGCCTGCAACGCCGAATGCAAGGCAGCCTGTGTATCGCGGCTGACCTTGCCATCCTTGAGCAAACCAAGTTCGGCTTGAAACTTCTCTACTGCACGTATGGTGTCAGGGCCGAAGTCACCATCGACTTTGAGCGGATGACCGTGCACTGACGTCGCCAGCAATACTTTTCCAGCTACCCGTCTTATCCAGGAGGACTGCATCATGGCTGATAAGCGAGACAACGCAGTGACCACTGCGTCGCCTTCGTTGCCCTTCCTGGCGCCGGCCTCGGCGCCAATCTTGTCGTCGGGTACATCGACTACGCCAAAGCCGGACAACAGCAGGTTGCCACTACGATAGACGGATTCGCCAATATTGTTTGCATCGGGATTGTCCAGAGGCTTGGCGTTGCGCCACTGTAATCCCGGCACTGTTTCGAACGACGGCCATGAGGCCGCATCCCGTGATGCAAATACGCCCAGAAGATTTTGCAAAGGAGACACGGCACGTTTTCCTTGTGCTGGGGTGAGTGGTGTGGCGCCGAGCGTCGAAGTCGCCAAGACGGAGGTCACTAGCAACTTCAGGTACGACGGAATTTTCATCGAGCCTCACTGGTCAGCTGTTGAAGCGATGGGTCGCGGCAGATCCGGTAAACAGGGCGCTATGGCACCGATCCCCACGTGCCCATGATGGCCTGCAGCACCGCGGTATTGGTCTCGGCGGTAGCGCCAGGGCAATTAAGGAGGTATGCCTCGCGCCGCGCCGCGCTGGCGGGCGGGTTAAAGCCTTGCGGAGGGTGATAAACCGCCAGGCCCGCAGGGGTAGGCGCGTGCCAGTAAACCAGTGCCGGGGCGCAGGCGGGTCCACCACTGGCTCCGAACCCTGAGATACCGGCCATGCACAAGTAGACGGTGCAGGGGTCGACGGTCTGGGCGTGCGTCGGAGCGGTGATCAACCCCGCCGTGCCGAGCGCGAGGGTGGCAAAAAGGGCGCGCAGTTTCATACATGCTCCGATGTAGTTGCTTGTTACGTACCTCAACGGGAGAACACACAACTCGTGAACCCATGGTGGGTTATTGAATTCGTGCCGGCAGACTGCAAGCGGAGTAGTAGACATGGCAATTAGGATCGCCATCGGAGCCACACGTTTTCATAGCTAGTTGATTAGCTGCATTTTCCGTGTCTCCAGTATTGATGCTGTAATCCTTACTACTTACAACAAGTGCGACGCATTCATTGTCATATGCGATTTCAAGCCTGCAGGGTGCCCCGCCTTTTGCTTGGCAATTAGCGATTGCCGATTGCTCAGCATCGCTCCTACTCGCCATGCCTGTCGCAGTACCAAGAACCCCCTTGGGCTCATCAGTTGCAATGGCGCCCCATCTGCGTGCCCATCGCGGCGGAGGTGGTTGCGGTTGTGCTTGTTGTTGGTTGCTGTAGTACCCAACGGGGATAGGAACGCATGAATTGATATTTGTACCGTTGGCAGGAATCATCCCCGGCGGACAGCCATCCTCGGCGATTGCCATGTTGGCGAGCAATAATAGGCCGAGCGTCAGGAAATATTTCACGGGTATGCTCATGACGACCTCTGAACTTGCTCGGTTCATTTTCTTTGATTTATCATCCAGCCAGCGACAGTGCCGCCGGCTCGAGCCAACGATGTGGTGTGCTGCATTCGTGCCCGTATGCACTAAACCACCCCTGCCAGTTGCCTTCCGGGCTCGACCGTTTGCCCCATACTCATTGGCTGCTTGCATACATCCACCGTCATACCTGCCATACGATCCCGGGGCTGCCCCTGCGGCCCCGGTCGGCTGGCCATGCCCCCACCAAATGCTGAGAAGTGCATGAAGTTACCCACCGTCCCTTGGAAGAACATCGCCGCCAGCGGAGGCGAGGAGATGATCAGCACGGTCATCAGCAGGCCGATGCCGCCTTGCTGCATCGATTGGTCGGTGAAGCCCTCGGCGCCCAAGCCGGTGATGCCGTTGATGATGCCGGCTGCCCAGAGTGCCTTGGCGACGTTCAGGTGAGTTGCAGTACCAGCGAGCTGATGAAGGCCAGCACGCCCATCGAGAACAGCGTGCCGATGCCGTAGAGCAGCCATTTCTGGAACAGACCCTTCGTCTGCTCGAAGATCAGGCACATGATGAACAGTGGCGCCAAACCGATCACCAACGCGAGGGTGATTTCGTAGAGCAGCAGCATCGCGCAGCGGCCATGGGGGGCTGGCGGTGCCGAAGGTGGCGAAGGCTTGGGCGCGGCCTTGCTGCGCGCTTTCGGTGTCGCCCGGGGCATCTGCACGGTGTCGATAGCCGCCATAGCCAGTTGCGTGTAGGCGAGGTTCTTGTCGATGGTCTGAGCCAGCGTGGTGTCGTCGCCGGTGAACAGCTGGTTGATGTCGGTCGTCAGCTCGGTGGTGACGAGGGTGTGCAGGTTGTGGCCTGCCGCACCCACGGTGGTGGCGACGGTGACGATCACCACCACCCGCACCATGTTCGTAACCAGTCCCATCATCGACTCGCGCGACTGACCGGTGATCAGGCGGTAACCCTGGATCATGATCTGGGGCGTGGGGTGAAGATGCAATGTCCGAACGAACGATGACGCAAACGGACGGCCTGATAGTCGCGCGTTGGTCGGGATGATAAACATCCCGACAGCGAACCGCTTGTTCCATGGCCTGCATCATCGCAACTACCGGCTCATGCCATACTGAGGCATCGGTGGTGCCATGGCTGGCTGCTCCTGTTGCTTCTGCTGCATCACCTGCTGCCACACGGCGCTGCTCTGCGCGATGGATGTCTGCACCGCCTCTGCGTTCGGTACCTGCGCATGCTGGTTCACGACGCCGTGCTGCACCGCGAAGGTGCGTGCGCCGTCGGTGCTCAGTGCGACTTGGTCGATATGGCTCAGGTCCTTGCGCCGCGCCTGCACGGCGAGTGCGGCGGCGAGGTTGTCGCTGCGCTGGTCAGGCGTGCGCCCGCGTTCGGCATCGAGCTGGTGCAACGCCGTACTGCGCTTGCAGGAACAGTGCGTGGCCCGGATGAGCCGGCTGATCCAGGCTAGGTGTTGCTTCACGGTCGGCCTAGCGTCGAACCACTGGCCGGGGTGCGCAAAGTGTCGAACGCGTCGGAAGCTCGGGCGGTGGCAGCATGCACGGCACGTTCGGCGGCATCGATGCCCTGTGATACCGCCTTTCCGGTGGCGTGCGCACCCTGGACGATGCTGTCGCGGGTCACATCATAAGCCTTATGGGTCACCTGTTCGGCGACATGAATGCCCTGAGCGACCTCGCGCCGCATGGCGTCATGGGCGTTGTGCGCCAACTGCTCGCCGGCACGGACTCCTTCGAGTACGGTGGTGCAGGTGGCCTCATAAGCTTGCGTGGCCTGCTAGGCGACATGATGCGCGGTCTGTTCCACGGCATGGGCGCCACGCAGGGTTTCGCGTTCCAGGACTTCCCGTGCCTTTTCGATGGTCTCTGACGTAGCCAGGCCGGCAGTGGTGAGGCCTTCCACACCGCATGCGAGGGTATGCAGTCCGACCAACGGCATGCCCGGTTGCATCGCCACGTGCAGCCCGGTGCGTGCGTCGTGCACGTCGTCACGGAAGGCCGCGATAGCTGATGCATGCTCCCTTGCCCGGGCCTCGTTAGCGCGTTCAGATACCGATGGCCCCTGGTCGGCGTCAGGCGCGAAATTGCCGATGCTGTGATCGGCGAAGCGCATGGCTGCAACGCCGATGTAACCCCCCGATGTCCATCGAGATAGCCGGCTGCGCGGAGACTGTCGATGTCTGCCGTGGTGGCGTAGTGGCGCACCATGCCAAAATGATGGCCGCCGGCACTTACCGGATCGGCATCCAGCACGTGGTTGATGACCCGTTGCCGCCCTCCGGAATCCCCAGGCTCAGCTCGGCGGCGCCGAAGGCGTTGAAGGTCTGGCCATGGAGGCCGTACTTCCAGGCGGCGACCTCCGCCAGCGTGCCACCTAGCGAATGACCCGTGACGGTAATGGACTGGGTTGAAATGCCCAGCTGCCTTGCCTTGTCGAGCACGTGCTCCGTGAAACGCTCGGCATCGCGGACCTGCGGGTTGGCTTTGCCGCCGACCATGATCGCGTCGACGGATGCGTCCTGGATGGTGGTCAGCAGATGATCTGGGTCGGTGCCGCGGTAGGCGATGACGATGCCGTAGGGGGAGTCGAGTTGCTGATACGCGGTGGCGTGGAAACCGGATGGGCTGGCTTGGTAGTCAAACACCTTGTACTCATGGCCATTCAGGTTGATCGTGACGTGATCAACGTCCTCGTGGCCGTGATTGGTGTAGGCGCCCTTGGCTAACCATGCGTAATCTCCAGCGGTCAGGCTCATGGCATCACCTCATGGACGGTTACGGTGATCGGAAAGTAGGCGTCTGGATGTTCCACGACGTCTTCATCGGTAGCAGGCCGTTCGAGCGCTGCGCCGCCAAGCGTTTGGTTAAAGAATTCCTTTTTGCTGAAATATTTGGTTTTGGGTCTTTGCTGTAGAACGTCCTCCAACATCAAAGCCGTATTGAAAGTTTGCCCGTGCACGCTAAAATCGGGGCCTACGCTCACAAGATCCATATGGCATACGCCAAGCCCGAAGTAGTCTTCGTTCTGGAACTGATCCAGATAGAAGTAACCGCGATAGCTACCGTCTTCCGCACGAGTCAACTCGAAATCGTGCGAGGTGTTGGGCATGTTGCGCCCACCCGTCAACGGCGCTTGCGGCACGCATGACGCATTGCTAACCTGATAGTACGCATATCCACGCACTGACTCGAAAGCTCCCGGCGCGTCGATGATGGCGATCAGCTCATAGTGCTGCTGCGGATGCGGATTCTGCTTGATGTCGGGAGTATTCATGGATGAGTTGCAGGCCGAGGTGGTCAACACGATAGAGAGGAATAAGGTAGAGGTCAGGCGAGTTGGCATGACAGATGGAGGCCCGATGCGTGAGATTAAGCAAAAAGGTTTATTTAATCTGTTTGGGAAAGCTGCAAGCGGAGTAGTAAACGTGGCAATTATTGTTTTTAGCATCGGTGCAAGTTTTCATTCCCAACGCAACGACTTTATCTAGGGTGACGTCGGCGCCGACGTTATATCCATCTGTCGCCCACTACTCACTGCGGCACATTCATTGTCATAAGCGATTTCGAGTTTGCAGGCAGATCCACCCTTTGCTAAACACTCAGTCCAGTGCTGCTTGTTGCGCTTGACTCTTGCTCGATAATCCAGTTACTGCACCTAGGACTCCATTGGTCTTATCGGTTGCAATGGCGCCCCATTTACTTGCCCATCGCTGCGGTGGTGGTTCCCATGGTAGTGTCTGTTGTTGGTTGCTGTTATACCCAACGGGGATAGGAACGCATGAATTGATATTTGTACCGTTGGCAGGATCATCCCCGGCGGACAGCCATCCTCGGCGATTGCCATGTTGGCGAGCAATAATAGGCCGAGCGTCAGGAAATATTTCACGGGTATGCTCATGACGACCTCTGAACTTGCTCGGTTGATTTTTTTTGATCCATCATCGAGCCGGCGACAGTGCCGCCGACGCGAGCCAAGGAAGTGGTGTGGGCATTCGTGGCCGTGTTGATGAAACCACCCGTGCCAGATTGCCTTCCGGGATCGGCCGTTTGCGCAATGTTCGATGGCTGCTGTGCATGCGATCCGCCGGCATACCTTCCATACGATCCCGGAGGCTGCCCCTGCGGCCCCGGTCGGCTGGCCATGCCGCCGCCAAATGCTGAGAAGTGCATGAAGTTACCCACAGTCCCTTGGAAGAACATCGCCGCCAGCGGAGGCGAGGAGATGATCAGCACGGTCATCAACAGGCCGATGCCGCCTTGCTGCATGGATTGATTGGTGAAGCCCTCGGCACCCAATCCAGTGATGCCGTCGATGATGCCGGCTGCCCAGAGTGCCTTGGCGACGTTCAGTGTGAGTTGCAATACCAACGAGCTGATGAACGCCAGCACGCCCATCGAGAACAGTGTGCCGATGCCGTAGAGCAGCCACTTCTGGAACAGGCCCTTGGTCTGCTCGAAGATCAGGCACATGATGAACAATGGCGCCAAGCCGATCACCAAGGCGAGGGTGATTTCGTAGAGCAACAGCATGGCAGCCGCAGCCATGGGTGGGCTGGCGGTGCCGAAGGTGGCGAAGGCTTGGGCGCGGGCTTTGCTTGAAGCACTTTCGGTGTCGCCTGGAGGTATTTGCACGGTGTCGATGGCCGCCATGGCCAGCTGTGTGTAGGCGAGGTTCTTGTCGATGGTTTGCGCCAGCGTAGTGTCGTCGCCAGTGAACAGCTGATTGATATCGGTGGTCAGCTCGGTGGTGACCAAGGTGTGCAGGTTGTGGCCCGCGGCACCCACGGTAGTGGCGACAGTGACGATCACCACCACCCGCACCATGTTGGTCACCAATCCCATCATCGATTCGCGTGACTGGCCGGTGATCAGGCGATAACCCTGGATCATGATCCAGATGGTGACCAAGATCAGCGCGAGGGCCGTCATCCAGCTGGTCACGGCGCCCATGAGATTGGCCCCGAAACTGTCGATCTTGTCGTGTAGCCAATTGTAGATAAGGGCGAAATAAATCATGGTACACGTGATCCAAGCCAGTTAAGAAATGCTGTATTGCCGTAGCCCACTATCAGGCTCCTGTTGCTTCACTCGAAGGCTTTGGCGAATGCAGCGGCCTGCACCACGTTACCCAAAATGGTGTGGTGGCCGTTCAGGGCCATCTTGGCTAAGATGCCCTGTTGCTGCTCCAACGTTGAGATGATGGCATCGTCCTTCTTTACCTGACTTTGCCAATCCTGCATTTCCCAAGCGAGCTGCTCACTATGTGCTGCGGTATTGGCAGTGACCCTGTCCGAATCGCCCTGGGTGGTCATCTTGCTCAACGTGGTGGTGATTTGTTGCAGTTCTTGGCCAAACCGTTGGGTGTCATTGACAACTTTTACAGTCTTGTTGTACTTGTCAATTTTCACCAGAACAATCTGCACACAGATGTCCTGTTGATTCTTGGTAATGGAATTGTCGAAAGAGGATGTTACAAGGGAGGCCATGCTTCCTAAAATGCCGCCGCCGCTGGCCCCTGGACAGGATTGCTGAATAAGTTTGCTGGCATCGCTGATCGGCGTGAGCTTTTCTGCAGTAAGCGTAATGCCGCCCGTGGCCAGGCTTTGAATGGACGTCAATATCTGTTCGTATTGCATTATTTGCTGTTGGTATTGCTCGATCTGCTTCGCGTACTGCATGCCCTGTTTGGTGTACTGCTCCACCGTTTGCGCCAACTGCGACTTGAAGCCCTCTTCCGAGGTGGAAATGGCCGCGGTGTCGGTAACGAGTACCTGGGCTTGGGCGCCGCTTGCGAAGACCGCGGTAATCAAGGCCAGCGTCAAGGCGGTTTGACGCACACGCGGCAACGTCGCGCGCGCGGGAATCGGGCGAATGAGCGAGTTGATCATGACGTACTCCTGTTAGGGTTTGCTCGATCACGAAGCTTGACGGGACGCTGCCTTGGCTGGGCTGGTGGTTGGCGGCGAGTTGGGCTTCGCTTTGCCGCTGCCTTTGCGGTTCTCGTAGAAATGGCCGAGCCATTGCTCCGGACTGAGGGCATCGACAGGCACTCCTTCGACCTCTGCGCGCTGTGACAGTACTTCGTGCATGATCTCGATGTTGTCGGTGGAGGCCGATATCACGGCTAGTGCATCGTCCATGCCGCGCAAGTTCAGTTGGCATACCGCGCTGGCGTGACCCTGCTTTACGAGGAAGCAGCGTGAGCGTTCGTCCAAACTTACAACGACCTGATACTCGGCGTCTGTCAGCTTCAGCCCACCGACGTAGTCCTCCCGACTCGCGTTGGGATTGGGCAGCAGGATCATGGTGGCGGTTTGCTCGATGAGCGCGGCGGCGATGTCGCTGGCCAGTGCGTCCTCCGGGCTCTGGGTGGCGAAGATGCCCAGGCCGTTCTGCTTGCGGATGGTTTTCTGCTTGTTCTTGGCGAATTCCTTGAGGCCACCCTTGCCGTCGAGGATCTTCCAGAATTCGTCCATCACGTAGATGAGCGGGCGGCCGTCGATCAGTGCCTCCAGCTTGTGCAGCAAATAGTTGATGACGGGGACGCGGGCTTCGGGGTTATCGATCAGTTCGGTGTAGTCGAAACCGATGATGTTGGCTTTTTCCAGATCGATGGTGTCGACGGGGTTGTCGAAGACCCAGCCCAGCGAATTGCCGGCGGTCCACTTGCGCATGCGGATGAAGAGCCCGTCGTCGCCCATGTTGGGCAGGCCCTTCTGGAAGTTGGTCATGGTGCGCAGGTGCATGGGCGTGTCGAGCATGTTCTCGACCGCGCGGAAGATGTCTTCCTCCTCGCGCGAGCTGTAGACGCTCTTGCCCACCATCACCTTGACCAGCTCGGCCAGGAACTGCACGTTGGCTTCGGTGCGCTCGCACTGGAACGGATTGAACCCCGTGGGCTTGCCGTTTTCCAGCGCAAGATAGTTGCCGCCGCAGGCACGCACGAAGATCTCCGCGCCCCGGTCCTTGTCGAAGAAGAAGATGGTGGGCGAAGGCTGGAGTTTCTGCACCTGGCTCAGCAGGAAGTTGATCAGGGCGGTCTTGCCGGTACCGGATTTGCCGATGACCATGGTGTTGGCGATGGCCTTTTCGCCCAGCGAATTCTCCGCCGGATGGGTGGCGTGGAAGTTGAAGTGATAGGCCTGCCCGTTGGTGGTTTGCAGTGTAGTGACGCAGTCGCCCCAGGGGTTGTTCTCTTTCTTGCCGGTGGCGAAGTTGTGCAGCGGCGACAGACCCAGGAAGTTGAGCGAGCTGACGTTGGCCAGGCGTGTGCGGTATTTCCAGTTGCCCGGAAACTGGGCGTAGAACGCGGCGGTGACGGCAAGATCTTCCTTGACCGAGACAAAGCCGGCATTGGAGAGCTCAGCCCGAGTGGTGGCGATCTGCTGTGAGAGCAGCTCCTGGGTGGGTGCGTAGATGGCCATGGAGAAGTGGTATTCGCCCAGCACGAAGTTGCCCGAGGCGAGCTGGTCCATCGCGTGATCGAGTTCGGCGATCTGGCTGAAGGCCTTGTCGCCCGAGGACACCATCATGCCCTTGGTGCGGTCCAGTGCCTTGAGTGCGTCCTGGCGGCCCATCGGGCTGAAGGAGTGGGTGATGACGTACTCGAAATCGAGGTACTTCAGCCCGTTCAGGATGCCGGGATAGGTGCCGTCGGTGTATTCCTTGATGTTGAGCAGGGCGCCGAAGTGATTTTTGCCCTCGGGCGTGGTGATCACGAAATCGCCGGTCTTGGCCGAGAAGCGCTGTTTGCTCACCGCCAGGTAGTTGTAGACGGCGGCATCAAGCACGGGCACCGGCTCGTCGATGCGATTGAGCAGGTAGCCGTAGAGCTCCAGTGCCTCGGAGAACACCACGCCGTTGCTGGCTTCGTACATTCCCAGGCGATACGGCGCGTAGTCCTTGAGCACGGCTTCCACGTTGCCGGCGAGCTCCAGGGTCGTATTGACGGCATCGCGTTGCTGCGCTTCGAGTCGCCCGACGTCGCTGGATTTTTCCGCAAAGCGTTTGCCGCTCACGATGGGGCGGTACATCATCGTGAGGTATAGCTCGTTCTGCATCAGCTTCTGCCCGGACAGGGCCTCGTAGTAGCTGTCCGACATCTGCTGGTTGAAGGCCTGGCCGAAGCGGCTGTGGTCCTTCATGCGGCGGCGGCGGCGCACGTCGTGCACCCAGAACGCCACGTTGACGAAATCCGGCGCCCGCAGCGTCTGCAGCAGGCGGTTGAAGGTGTTGTGGCGGTGCTCGATCTCCCATTCTTCCCGGCCCACGAAGGGCAATCCGCCGAGGCGCCACACCAGCAGGAAATCCCCACCGGTGGTCTTGAGCACAGTGGGCGACACGTGCGTGGACAACGGCAGGAATTCGGCGATGGGGGTGTCGGGGGTGAAGCTTGGTTTGGCCATGATCCGGATCCGGGTTGGTGCTCTGACCTTGCGGTCAGGGCACCTGGAAGAACTACGATTTGTCTTTGCCCTGGCCACGGTGGCTGTTGGGCGTGAACACCCACATGCCGTCGTTGTCGCCGAGGTTTCTTACCCGCGTGCGAAATTGCAGGCGCAGGCCGAGCAGCCGAAAGATCATTTCGTCACGGCGTGCCATCTGCCGCATGATGAAGATCACCACCGGCAACAGCAGCAGGTAGAGGAAGTTGGTGTATACCGCCAGCAGAAAGCACCCGCCCGCACCCATGAAAAAAGGTACGTACGGAACGCCCATGAACATCGGCGGGCGGGTGCAGCCGCGAAACAGCGGATTTTTATACATAGTTGAGTGCGTGCGTGATCAGGCTCGCGGTCGCCTTGCAGGCATCGGCTCCCGCACTGGGCTTGAGGAACATGTTGGCGATCTGGCCGGCGGCGCCGATCAGGATGGCGCCGATCATGACCGGCGCCACGTCGCCGATGCGCTTGTGCGCGAACGCAATCTGGTAGCCGGAGAAGATCACCGCGATGGTGACGACCACGATGGACAGTGCGTTGAGGATCTTCTGGATGTTCGAAGCAAAACCGCAGGTCGTGGTGATCGTGTCGCCCGCATCCTGCGCGAAGGCAAGGCTGGGAAGCACGACAAAAGCCATGATGCACAGGATCATGAAAAGCCGGGTGCGCTGGGAGTTGAGGATGCTTTCGTTGCCGAGCGAGTGGATAGCCATCTGAGTTTCCTTGTCGAAAAGTTGAAGCAGTACGCCAGACAGGTGGCGACAGCCGGTTCAGGGTCGGCCGCTTTCGGCGGCGTTGCTTGCTGCGCTATGTCCCGGATTTCACCGCGACGTTTGGACGGCCGTGAGGCCAAAAGGACGCGCGCCGGGGCATGCGTCGGAGAAAGGCGGGGGCCGGTCGGTTGGCGGCCCGGTTCCGGTCAAAAAACGAAGGCGGCATCGCGCTGCTCCTGGCGAAGATCAGCCTGGTTGATGTTTGCGCGCGCCGCCGGAGTGCGGGTTGCGGCGGACGCGGACGCCATGCCGGGGGAATCGTTGGGACCGCGAACCTCGGGGACGAATACGGAGTCGTCCGCTGCATTGGCAGCGGGCGGGGTGGACGTCAGGATCGTGGTGACCGCGGGGGCTGCGTCGACAGTCGCACGGGAATGAAGGGCTTGGTCGGATGCCGGGGGCTGTTCCGGCAAAGCACGGCCGATCGCCGCGGCGATCGCCGGCACCGTGGCGGCTGCGGCTGCGTCGATCGCCATGCTGCGCAGCGCAACACGGTAGTTTGCGCCGGAGGCGCGGACGATGACGGGTTCCAGGTGGGTCATGCGCACTGGCGCTTCGCCCGTCCTGGTCGTCACCGGTTGCGCCCGGAGCGCTATGGCCGGTTTTGCGGAGGCCGGGATCGAAGCCGTCGTTCCCGGGTTGTCGGCCGTGCTGTTGATCGAGGCATAGATTTTCTGCACGTAGCCGTCGCGAAAGCCGGTAGTGAAATTGCCCGAGTAGTAGCAGCTGAAAGCCTTGCCCCAGTCGCCGTGCGCGTTCGAATAGCAGCCGGCGAGGATGTGCGCCCCAGCGGACAGATTGGCGCAGGCATTGAATGCCTTCTGGTACGAGTCGAGTCCGTAACGACCGAGGTTGGCGCGGTTGACCTGCGCCAGGCCCACTGAAAAGTCGTAACCCTTGTCGTCGAGCATCTGCACGGTCGCCAATGCCTCGGCCAGGTTTTTCGGCTGACGCTCCAACTGGCCGCCGACGACACCGATGGCGTAGGGATTGGCACTGGATTCGACGTGCACTATGTGTTGCATCACCTCGGGCGAGACGGCCAGGTTGGGGCAGGCCAGCATTTCCATTCCGGGCAACATTCAGTGCTCCTCGTGGCCGCGCTGGGGGTTGAAGTCGATGCCGGTGATGTTGCGGCGACCGCCATGGGCCTTGATGTGCACGACGATGTCGATGGTCATCATCAGAAGGCGCTTGATCGTGTTGAATTCGAGTCCGGCGCCCTCGGCGGATGCCTTGACCATCAGTGCAAGCTGGTCCCAGGTCTGTTCGGTGCTGCCGGCATGGCAACTGGTAATGGAGCCGGGGTGGCCAGAGGCGCAGTTGCGGATGAAATAGAACGACTCGTCGCCACGCAGCTCGGCCAGGATGATGCGGTCGGGTTTCATCCGCAGGCAGGCTTCCATGCAGCTTTTGGCGGTGACGTTGCTGGCGCTCTGGCCGCCCTTGGAATAGAGCAGGTGCACCACGTTGGGCTGTTCGATAAACAGCTCGCGAGCGTCTTCGATGGTGACCAGTCGCTCGTCGGCGGGAATGTGGTTGACCAGGGATTTCATGAAGGTGGTCTTGCCGCTGCCAGTCGCACCGGCAACCACGATGTTCTTTTTGCCGAGCACGGCCTGGCGGAAGAATTCGGCGTAGCGCCTCGCGGCGCGCAGCTCCAGCAGCTGGCTGTCCAGCTCGCTGAGGCCGTGGCCGATTTCCACGATCTTGTCGAAGAAGCCGTCGCCTTCGTACTGCTCCAGCGTCTTGAGTTGCTTCGACGGCAGGCGGATGGTGATCGAGATGAAGCCCGCCTCGCAGGCCGGCGGGATCACGAACTGGGCGCGCTGGCCGGTGGGAAAGGTCAGCGACACCACCGGGTCCACGTCGGTGATGCGCTGGCCGGTATTGCTCTCGTTGATCACGGCGGTGCAGAACTGTCGCGCGCGCTCGAAGGTGAGCGAAGGCACGTCCACTCGCTGCCAACGTCCGCGGCTTTCCAGGTACAGCTCGCCGGGGCGGTTGATGCAGATCTCGGTGACTTCGGGAGAGGCCATGAATTCGCGCACGCCCAGTACCTCGTACTGGTAGTCGAGGAAATCATTCGAGATCTGGGTGGTGACGTCTTCCATTGCGTACTTTCCGGCTATTCCGATCGAGGCGAGCGCATCAGGAGCGGGCGACCACGCCGCTGAAGTCCACGTCCTTGGTCACGTAGACGTAGATGACGGTGCCCTGGTTGATGGTCACCGTAGGCGGACGGTTGGCGGCCTCCTGAACGGCCTGGTTGGCCAGGTTCTGGATGGTCTGCGCGGTATTGCTTCTGAACGGGGTCTGGGTGACGACGCCGTTGCTTATGCTGGTGCTGCGAGGTCCGTGTTCGGCCGCCTCGTACTTGAAGGCGTCGCTGAGCAGGCTGATCAGCAGAGCCGAACCGATGCGCTTGCCCCAATGGGCGTCGTAGTGGCCGGGTACGCCGGTACCGCCCAGGTTGTCGATGCCGGGGCTGGACATGTTCACGTCGATACCGGTAGGCGTGATGATGCGATCCCAGATCACCGCTTCGCGATCACCCTTGGGGCCGCCGCTGTAGCTGCCCAGCAATTTGGACCCCTTCGGCAGCAGCAGGGTATGGCCGTTGAAGGAATAGACCGGCTCGGTGACCAGGCAGGTGCTGAAGCCTGGAATGTCCGAAATGATGCGTGTTTCCAGCACGCAGCGGATATAGGTACCGCGTTGCATCAGCGTGTCCGGATGGGGCAGCGGCTGGGCACTGGTGGGAATGGAATCGACATCGCCGGGCAGGCTTTTCCCGGACAGTTTCCGGGTTGCGGCCAGCGCTTCGGACGCGCCGCCGTCGCCGGCGTCGCTGTTGCCGGCCGAAATTCGGCGTTGCAACAGAGTGGGGCCACTCGCGATCGGAGCCAGTTTGCTCGGAGCCGGCATCGCCGCCGGCATCAGCCGAATGGGTTGGGGCACCGGTTGGGGTGCCGGTTCGGGCGGCAACTGGGGAAGATGCAGTGAAGTGGGCGCCTCGGCCACTGTCACCTTTTCCTCACGGGGTTTGGGCTGTTCGGTCTTCTTGCCGGCATTGCTGATCATCCAGAAGGCCAGGAACAGCAACAGCAGCACTACGGCACCCAGCAGGAACAACGCGCGGCGGTTCATCTGCTGCATTTCACTGCTGCGCAGTTCGGGCGCACTGGCATCGAGATCAGGCTCGGCGTGGCGCTGATAATTGTTGGCGTAGGGATTGGCGTGAGTCGCGTCGCCCTGGTCGTGCGAGCTCGTCTGCGCGTGCCCGGTGCCTGCACGCTCGTCGTCGGGGTGCTGGGGAGTATTCACTTTTTGGTGTTCCTGCGCAGGCCCACGACGTCGTTGCCGTGGCGGATGACCAGATAGTTGTAGGTGCCATGGACGATGATGGTGTTGTCCTCCACGGTGGTGTTCACCAGCGAGTCTTCACCGCGCTCCTGTTCACGCATGTAGACGGCCGGAAAATCACCGGTGGGAAAGGCCTTCAGGTCGCTCATCCGGATATACGTGAAGCGGCCATCGTCGTAGACGTTGGCCGGGATCAGCCATGGCGCGGCCTTGCTCCTGGTCGCGTAGTCGTAATCGAAGTTGTAGCTGCGGTCGGGTCGCAGGGTGGTGTCCTGCGCGGCGGCCTGAAGTTGCTTCTTCTTTTGGTGGGCGAAGCTGGTGTCGGCCGGGTAGGCGAAGGCGATCTTGTACTGCACGCCGTCGCGGCGAGCCTCGGTCAGCGTCTTCCAGTCGGTGGCCACCACCTTGAGCTCGAAGATGTACGAATGCGTGGCGGTGCGCACCATCATGTTGGTGTCCACGTCCACGTTCCTGGGCTTCAGGTAGAACACATTCTCGCGACGCGTGAGTTCCCAGCCGCCGCTGAAACCGGTGCTGTAGTCCAGCACTTTTTCGTTCGGGCTCAGTTGGATCTGGGTGGTGATGCCCAGTCCTGTCCGCACGGGATAGATGCTGTCTGGCTTGAACTGGTAGGTCGTCAGCGCCTGCGCCATCGCGGCAGAGGGCACGATGGCCGCGACCATGCACAGGGTGGAGCCAAGGCACCAGAGGCTTGGTCGTTTCATGGGCGAGCGACTCCCGTGGCGGCTTCGGTGGACATGGTGGGAGTCGACGGTATTGCCGTGGTGGTCGACGGACCTGCGGGAATGGCGAATGCCGGCGCCGCGGGTTGGGCAATGACAGGTGGACCGGAGATTTCTGCTGGCGGCGCGGTGGCGTAGTCGTCGTCCACGCGGTAACTGGTCACCCAGAACCCCAACGGATTCTCGATGCGATTCTGGTCGTCCATTTCCAGGTTCTGCTTGTAGGTGAACTCGATCGTGGCGATCTTGTTGTCCAGAGTCCGGCTACCGCCGTTGGACTTGTTGAAGAGGACGCGCTGGAAACGCACGGTGGCACCGCGAGGCGTCTTGCCCGGACCGCCGCCGATCAACTGGATGCTGAGCAGCTTGACGCGGATGGATTGATTCTGGCCGTACTGCTTGACCCAGCCGTCCGGATTGGTCGAGGAGAACATCGCGGTGTATTCCGCCTTGACCCCAGGGGACGCCATGGTCTGCACGGTTTTCCAGTCGCGCAGGTTCACCAGGGCCAGATCGTAGGATTCCCTGGCCAGCACGAAGTGCGCGACGTTGCTGCGGTTTACCGCCTCGCGGGTGGTTATCCCGCGCATGGCGAAATCTCCGTCCAGACGCGCGACGGTGGCGGTGCCGGTATACGCGTCAGCCATGACGAGATACGGAACCTTTTGTTTCAGCGGCAGCATGTAGAAGTAGCCACCGGCGAGAATCAGCGACATCGCCATGGCAGCGAATGCCACCCACCACGCGCGTCGTTCACTGCGCTTGGCGATATCGGCGATGGTCAGCTCGAAATTGACTGACCTGGATATCGCTTCGTCGACTTTTCGACCGGATGATTTCTTGTTCAACATCAGTGAATGCCTGCCTTCCTGCGCGATAGCTCGATGAGTTCCTTTTTCACTTGCGGCCTGCCGGTTTGTCGGAAGTCGACGATGTCGGCGCAGTCGCGGTGTCGCTCGCATTGCTGCTGACGGTGCTGGACGGAAGGACGAGGATCTTTCGATCAGTCGCGGATACGTACACGTGTTGCGCGGCATAGATGGTCGTCAGCTGCTGGGCTGCGGCATCGAGATCGGTGGTGCGAATGTCCGATACCGGCGTGTAGAGCGTCACATCGAAAGGAAGCTGGTAGGACAGGGTCCGCCCCGAATCGGCGGCCCAACGCGTCAGCATGGTTTTCAACGTCTCGTCCATGGGTGCGGCATAAAACGTGTAAGCGGCCTGCAACGGTATTTCGGTGGGCTGCGTTCGAAAGTGGTTGACTGGCTTCCAACGGCCGCCAAAATTTTTGGCTGCCGGCGTTCCGCATCCTGTCAACGCGATGATCGCGATGAAGAATCCGCTTCTCAGGACCTGATTCCAGAACTTCGTTTTCACGTTTTATCCGCTTGAAGTGATTGACTCGCCCGAGTGGCCGTAAATTTCGGACAGCCGCTCTCATTCCGGACAACATCCGGATGCCGAGCCAGAAGGGCGCAGTCAAGAAATGTGCAAGTAAAAAACCGCTGTCATGCTCCAGCGCCGCGGTGTGCGGCGCGGGAGTGACATGAGTTCATGATTCGCCGAAGCCTGTGCTGCGCGCCCGCAAGGACGCGCCCCCTTTCAACTAACGTCGCTGCCATGCGTCCCCCGTTCGCGACTGAGTGAGTCGCTCCTCAAGAATCCGGTTTTCCGTGGGCGCAAACCCAACAAAACCGGATTCGAAAACCGTAACTAGCTTGTTCATTCCTGGTCAAGAGGCATCTCTCCGATTTGTGGTGTAGTCCAACAAATCATCGTCGCCAGGACCAGCGTCAATCACGGGATTGCGTTGGCTGAGGATTGTAGACGTCCATTTCAAATGCTCATGTAGGGCACTTCCTACGAAGCGGGGCGAGTGGCGTTCTCTTTGCGTAGGTGAAGCCCTACGCAGTGATTTTGCTCGACGTTTGGGGCCGTATCGACCTGCGAGAGATGCCGGCGTCGCGCCATCCCACACTCTGACTTGCATATGTCACACGTGCTCAAGCTTCGGGGTGCGTCAACCGGCCTCAAACGCTCCACGCAACCACTCACGACGAACCGCATCAACCGGCCCGTCATAACTCACCACATCAAAACGACACGCGCCCCGCGCGTGTTGCGGATGCGCGGCCAGCCAGTGTTGCGCGGCGAGGATCAGCTTGGCCTGTTTGCTGGCGGTGACGGAGGCGGCGGCGTCGCCGTGGCTGGCGCTTTTGCGATAGCGCACTTCGATGAAGACGACGGTATCGCCGTCGCGCATCACCAGGTCCAGTTCGCCGTGGCGGGTGGTGTAGTTGCGCGCGAGCAGTTTGAGGCCGGCGCGTTCGAGTTCGAGGCAGGCGCGCTGCTCGAAGTCGTCGCCGGCGGCGCGCATCAGCCCGTGATGGGCTGGGTGATCGGCTGGAAGCCGTCGCCTGCGACGACGGACTGGCCTGCCGGCGTGCTGGCGGGTGCGGTTACGTGGCCGACAAGATTCCCGATTACCAGCGCTCGATCTTGATCGGCGAGGTGTGATGGCGACTAGCCTGTTCAAGTCGAATATCTACCCGATGGTAGGCCCCGCCTGTGCGGGTCGCATGCCATTGCGTCATGGCGTATGAAAACACTTATTGACACTGGTCATCGCCAAACTCTATTTTCGATGTCAAAGCCTGTGTGTAACACCGGGTCAAGGGGACAATTCGATGATCGACCGTCGGCAAGGGATCTGCCTCTGGGCAGCGTTGTTGGTTTTGATGTCCATGACGGCGCATGCGCAGTCGGCCGACGGCGTCGATCCCTACGAGGAATTCGGCAAACACCTGCGTGCCGCGCAGGAGGTGACGCCGCTGAAGTCCGGCCTGTTTGGCGATCAGGTGAGCCTCTACAACGGCAGCACGGAATTCGACGTCACCGACATCGACCTGCCAGGCAACAGCGCCTTGCCGGTGCAGTTTCGCCGCCGGCTGGTGGTGGATGACCGGCGCAAGGCGACGGGCAACATCGCTGGTCTGGGCGATTGGGACCTCGACATGCCGTATATCGCCGGCACGTTCACCCAACTGCATGGGTGGACCATCGGTACCAGTGACAACGGCAGCACCGCGCGCTGTTCCAACCAGGGCATTCCCGATATGTACGTCCCGCCCATCGCCTATGCGGGGGAGTACGACAAGATATCGGACGGCAACCATATCCATGTGCCGGGCGGTGCCGACGACGAGATCCTGGTCAACACCGAGGCCAAGCTCCCGGCCGTCACCGACGGCAAGAGCTACCCGTGGGTCACCAAGAGCTATTACCGCCTCGGCTGTCTGGCGCAGACGGCCGACGGCTATCCCGGCGAGTCCTTCGTTGCGATCTCGCCCGCCGGGCTGAAATACACTTTCAACTGGGCGGCCGAGCGCGCGGTGGCACCGGTCAGGCTGCCGGCCCCCAAGCCCAGCCAAGGCTGGGTGCCCAGGGTGCGAGTCCTTCTGTTGGCCACCCGGGTCGAAGATCGTTTCGGCAACTGGGTGACCTACACCTATAGCGGCGATCACCTGACGAAGATCGCCGCCAATGACGGGCGCGAGATCGATATCACGTGGTCTGGCGCCACCGTCGTTTCAGCCACCGCGGGCACGAGGACCTGGTCCTACGGTTACAGCAACGGCGCACTGAGCAGCGTGACCCGGCCCGACGGGTCGCGCTGGGTTTACACGACGACCTCGGGCTCGATGCAAACCACCAAGGGTGGTTTCCCCGACGACTACGTGCCGCCGAACGGCCATTGCCAACTGGAAATGGATCCGAACACCGGCGATTTCGTCTACGCCGTGGACGCACCATCGGGTGCGCACGGTACGTTCACCTTCCACTACCAGCGGCACTACCGCAACGACGTGCCTTTCTCCTGCGCCGATGGCAATGCGTACCACAACTATCCAACGGTCTACGACTTTTTCGACAACTTCAGCCTGGCCTCGAAAACAATCACCGGCGCCGGCCTGGGCACGCTGAGCTGGAGCTACGACTACGCCGACCACGGTGGCAACTACTTCACGCCGTCCGTGCCCGGACCCTACGACTACACCACGGAAACCTACATTCCGCCGGGCATCTGCGACACCTGCGCGCGAAGCAAGGTCGTCACCGTCACCGGTCCGGGCGACATCACCCGCTACACCTTCGGCAGCAGCTATGCCCGCAACGAAGGCCGCTTGCTGAAGACCGAGGTGGATTCATTGACCGGCACGGTGATGAAAACCATCACCAACACGTATCTGGCCGACAGCCAGATCGCCAGTCAGCCGTTTCCGGACAATGCGGGAATATCCCTGCTGCCCACCCCCAAGAATCCGATGGTCGCGCGCATTCGCCCGGTGATCACCACCACCACGGTGCAGGACGGCGACACCTACACGCGCCAGACCGAAGCCTTCGATGCCTTCGCGCAGCCGACCAAGGCGAAGCGTTTCAACAACATCGCCGGGCAGGCCGCGATCGAGGAACAGACCGATTACTACAACGACCGGACCCACTGGGTGCTGGGCCAGCCGCTGAAAGTGACCAATCTGACTACCGGTGAAATCGAAAGCCAGAATACCTACAACGCCAGCAATGCCACCTTGCAATCGCGTGCGCGCTTTGGCGAAACGCTGCTGAACTACACCTACGACACGCAAGGCCAGCTGGCCAGCTTTACCGACGGCAATGCCCACACCACCACTCTGGGCAATTACCGCCGCGGCATTCCGCAGCTGATCCACTATCCCGACAACACCAGCCAGAGTGCGGTCGTCGACGACTATGGCGAGATCACCGCGGTCACCGACCAGGCCGGCCACACCACCAGCTACGCCTACAGCGCCAGCGGCTGGCCGAGCAAGATCACCTATCCCGCCGGCGATGAAGTGTCGTGGTATCCGAAGGTCTTCAGTTTCGCCTACGTCACCGCTGCCGAGCGCGGCATCGCCGGTGGTCACTGGCGCCGCACCGTGAGCACTGGCAATGCCAGCATGGTGACGTATTTCGATGCGATGTTGCGTCCGTTGCTCAGCGACACCTCAATCAGTGGCACCGCCGGCTCGGACATCACCAGCGCCAATAGCTATGACTGGCGCGGCTTGACCACGTTCGCGTCCTATCCGGTCAATGGCGCACCGGCCTTGTCGACGCTCACCAGTGGCACACACAACACCTACGACACACTGGGGCGGCTGACCCGCACGCAGCAGAATTCTGAACTGGGCACCTTGACCATGACGACGGCCTACTTGTCCGGTGCACGACAACAGGTGACCGATCCGAAGGGCAACGTCACCACGGCGACGTACCAGGTGTTCGACGAGCCTGGCCACGATGCGGTGATCAAGTTGCAGGCGCCGTCGGGCATTACCCAGACCATCGCCCGCGACCTCTACGGCAATCCACTCGCGATCACCCAATCAGGCGTGTACGGCACCGAAACCGACAACGTCACCAAGACCCTGACCTACGATGCCTATCACCGCCTGTGCCGCACCCGCGAGCCGGAAAGCGGCGACACCGTGGTCGGCTACGACGGTGCGAACAACCTCAGCTTCAGCGCGGCCGGGCTGGCGATCAGCGGCACCGGTTGCGGCAGCGAACAGGTGGCGGCGGCAGCCAGAACTACCTTCACCTACGATCCTATGAACCGGGTCAAGACGATCCTGCCGCCCAGCGGCACGCAGAGCACGCAGTACCTCTACGATGTGCTGGGCAACGTGCAATGGGCCACGTCCGGCATCAGCGTCTGGAATGGCACCTACAACTTTCGCGGCATGCTCACCGACGAAACGCTGAGCCTGGTCGGCCAGCCGGCAATGAGCCTGGGCTACGCCCACGATGCCTACGGCAGCGTCAGCAAGGTCACCTACCCGAACAGCGAGCAGGTCGCCTACGCACCGGATGCACTAGGGCGTCCCACCCAGGTCGGCGCCTACGCCAGCCACGTCGCCTACTTTCCGAACGGTTCGGTGGCCTCCTTCATCTACGGCAATGGCACCGCGTACGCTGCCGAGCAGAACGCGCGGCAGCTGTTGAGCAACTTCAGCTACGGCACGGCCAGCACGCTGAACCTCAGCGAAGACTTCACCTACGATGCCGACGGCAACATCACCCGCGTCGACGATCTGACCGGCGGACCGCGCAACAAGGTGTTCGCCTACGACGGCCTGAACCGGCTGGTGCAGGCCACCGCCAGCGCACTTTGGGGCGACGAATCGTATACCTACGACCCGCTCAACAACCTGCGCACGCGACTGTCGGCGGGGCAGACCTCGATCTATCAGTACGACGCGAGCAACCGGCTGCTCGCCATCACCCGCGGCGCCAGCACGGTCAGCAGTTTCAACTACGACACCCGCGGCAACGCCATTACCCGCAACGGCGCGACGCTGCTGTTCGACCAGAAGAACCAGCTGACCCAGCTGCCGGGCCAAGTCAGCTACGCCTATGACGCGAACGGCCGGCGCGTGCAGAAGACGCCGGCCGGCGGCGCGTCCACCTATTACTTCTACAACCACGCGGGCCAGCTGCTGTACCAGTCTGAGCCGGGGATCACCAAGGGGACCAACTACATCTACCTCGGTACGCGAATGATCGCCCGCAACAACGTCTTGCAGCTGAACGCTCCCGGCGCCGTCAGCTTCGACGCCAACCCTAACAACGGCAGCTACACGGTGAACTGGGGCGCCTCCGCTGATGCCACCGCCTACACCTTGCGCGAAAGTGCCAACGGGGGCGCGTGGACGGTGGTCTACGCGGGTCCGGCCGCCAGCGCTGCGTTGAGCGGCAGGGCCGGTGGCAGTTACGTCTATCAGGTGCAGGCGTGCGCCGTCAGCGAGGGCTGCAGTGGCTGGACCAGCTCGGCCACGCTGGGAGTCCGCCCTGCGTTTGCCACGGTAACGACACCCGCCGGCAAGCTGATGGGCGCCTACACCGTGAGCTGGACGGCCCCGGCCGGTGCCACCGCCTACGACGTGCAGGAGCGTCTGAACGCCGGCGCGTGGACCGCGCTGGCCACCAATACCACGGCTCGATCCATCAGCCGACCCGGCACCAGCAGCGGCAGCTACACCTATCAGGTCTCCGCTCATAGCGCCTACGGCAGCCGCGGCTGGGCCGCCTCGGCGGCTGTCGTCGTGGATACGAGCCTGCCACCGAAGAGCGCGCCCACACTCACCGCGCCGGCCAGCAATGGGACCGGCGCCTATGCAGTGAGCTGGACCAGCCTCCCCGGGACGATCACCGGCTACATGCTGCAGGAGCAAGTCAACGGTGGCGCCTGGACAACCGTGCACACCAGCGTCAGCACCAGTTGGAGCGCCAGCGGACACCTCAGCGGCAATTACGGTTATCGCATCCAGGGTTGTTCGTCTGAAGGTTGCGGTCCGTGGAGTGCCACCCGCAGCGTGACCGTGGCGGTGCCACCCCCTGCGCCCTCTTCGGTCACGGCTCCGTCGTATGTGCATGGCGTGACGTACTACGTGACCTGGACGCCGTCGGCGACCGCGACCTTGTACAACGTGCAGAAGACGAACTACAACCTGGGTACTACCGTAATCGTCGCCACGACATCGGCCACCAGCACGACGAGGCCCGCTCCGCAATCCAGCGAATCTCTGCAGTACGCAGTCCAGGCCTGTAACGCCGCGGGCTGCTCGGCCTTCAGGAACGCACCGAACCGCACGGAAACCGACCGGCCCGGGCCAATCCAGTGAGGCGCATGGGCATGGACATCCATACAAGGGCGGGTGCGATGAACACGACGATGAAGCGGCTGCTGTGGCTGATGGCGCTGCTGGGCGGAGTCGCTCACGCAAACACGGTGACCTATATCTACACCGACCCACAGGGCACGCCGCTGGCCGAAGCCAACACCAGCGGCGTCATTACCGCCACTTTCGACTACGCGCCTTACGGCAACCAGGCGATGGGTGCGGCGCACGACGGGCCGGGGTACACCGGGCACGTGAACGATGCGGACACCGGGTTGGTGTATATGCAGGCGCGGTATTACGATCCGACGGTGGGAAGGTTCATCAGTGTGGACCCAGTGGGGCCGAACGCCGGAAGCCCATACAACTTTAATCGATTTGCGTATGCAGATAATAATCCTGTGGTGAATATGGATCCAACAGGAAAATGTACGGGATCGCTATTTTGTGGCGGCACAGGCACAAACATAGCAGGACACTTTCTGACTCCCGGGTCGGATGGCGGTGGCGGAGAAAAATCGGCAGAAGGACAGAAAGGTGTTCCGGCGGGGACGCCGCGAAACATGAAGAAATATTTTTCAGATACGAGCGCTTCTGGCAGGGTCAATGCCGCGAAAGGAGTAATGAATTACTATAAAATAGACTTTAAGGGAGTGAATGTATTTTATAGCCCTACATTGACCGCCCGTGCTGAAACTTTGAAAGATGGTCCGAATGGGGACGGTCAGCTTACTGTGGGTCCTGAATTGTTTAAGGTTTCTTTTGGTTACATGGGCGCAATTCTTTCTCATGAGATAGAGGGTCATTGGCAAACACAATGGATGAATCCTGGTATACCTTCCGGCGATCGGCAGTCCCGTGATATGCGCGAGGTGCAAGCGTATCGAATCGAATTATCGACATCTAATCAACATAGGTTCGGGTTGAGCCGAGATGAAATTGGGACAGAGCAAGGTATGCTTGATCGTTATTATAATGATTTAACTCCGGGGAATAGAGGCATGGTCGATTCTGGGATTTACAAGCAATTATGAGGATTTTTATATGAATGTGAAAATGAGACTTAAGGTTTGCGCAATATTTTCATTATTTTTCGCGGGGGCTGCGTCTAGTACTGGTTATTCATCTAAAATCAGCGTAAACATGGAGCGTATTAATGATGATTTTGTTGTAACAATTAGAAATGTTTCCGATGAAACTATCACTGTGAATAAAGATTTTTCAATTGACCCTTTAGTGGGTTCTATTCATTTCTATATAAATGAGAATCACGTTTCTCATGAGCTCATCGGGCAGATAAACGCCGTTCCAATTGGAAAGGGCTCGTATATAAGTCTTGACCCAGGGAAAGTATACGGTGTCACATTCAATATCAATCATATAGAAAAAATGTATGGTGTAAAAGGTGGTTGCTATACAATTTCAGTGTATTATTTTGATCACTATGCGAACGAATTCAGTGCGATCAAGGATAGAGTTTCTTCAAAGGCATTGAGTGTTTGCAGCAAGTGAAAGTAGTTAAAGCAAAACGAACTTCGGCGCCACCATTTGGAGTGCAAAAACGCAAAGGGGACGGAGGCTGAGGTTTCCCCACGTTTCATGTCGCCACGGCCATCTGATCAAGCAGCACGGGAGACGGCTTTCGTATCTGCTCCATGAGTTCTTCGAGCTTGGCGTTTGACCATCGTCGCACCAGTGCCTCACGGCCCAGTCGCATGATCGAGTAAAGCCGTCGCTTCGATCGAAACGGCGTCAGCCATTGATCGATGCCTGCGGTTTCGCAGGCCATGCCGACCAACCAGCTGGCGAAAGCTGCCATCGTGTGCAGCAACAGCAGCACCTCGATGCGGTTGCCCTTGCGGGTGAGGCTGTCCTCAAAGGCATGACCATAACGGTGGGACTTGAGATCCCGGAAGGACAGTTCGATCTGCATGCGCCGCGAGTACAACGTCACCATCTGTCGGGCGCTCAAATGACTCAGCGCCGGTGAAGCCACGAGTAGCCATGGCTCCCGCTCACGTTGCGCGTTTTCTTGCGCTTCTTGGTTGCGCGCTGGCACGCCCTGACGATTGCGATTGTTTACGTCCCTTCGGGTGGTTTGGCGTGCACCACCACGCGCGCGTCAAGGCTTCGCACGCGCCGATATCCATCAACCCCAAGTCGCGTGGTGCTTGCGACCTGCCAACTCATATAGCGCCCTGCATGGCACCCACTGCACCGGCTATCGGCTGCATCGACGGGCTTGACCTAGCGTGCGATGGCGCAGACGTCCAAGCCAGTACCAGCCCATCGCTTCGACGGCGCGGAACCATGGCGCCACGGAAGCCGGCATCGGTCACCAGGATCGGGCGTACATCGTTCGGGCGATCACCGTCGCCAGCCGTTGCAAGAATTGTTTCTCTGCCTTCGGCGAACCTTGCTGTCCATCGGGGAACACCATGTCCAGTATCGGCAGCGTGCGACCACCGACGGGAATCGCTGCTCGTAAAAGATGCCAGCGCTGATCGGCCTTCAAGTCCGACCAATCCATGCACGATCACCGGATGCTCGACCGCGCACCAGCCAGCGTGCCATGGCACGCATAGCATGTGCTCGCGCTCGGCATGCAGATGTCGATTGCCCAGCAGTCGATCAAGCGCCTTCAGGGTGCACGGATGCGCTCTGCACCCGGCCATGCGCGCGCCAGATCGATCAGGTCAGACGACGGCCATGGATCATCGCTTCTACAGCACGCAACAACACGCGACGGCGCAGCGCATGCATCGGCCGCAGTGCATCGCCAAGGCACTTTTGCAATACTTCGGTGGCGCGCATGGTGTGGTCTCCTCTGGCTTCGTAACCCGTGAGGAATGACCGCATCATGCGCGCACTGTTCCTTCAATCAGAACGCAAGTTGCTGATTGATCTAGAAGATTCGTGGGGAAACCTCAGCCTCCGTCCCCTTTGATCTGGCGGTGGGTGCTGGCAATTTGTCTCTTGGCCAGTCCGGCAGCTTCAAGGTTCCGGACTTCCTGCCCGCAACCGCACCCAGCCTCAGCGTGCCGTCCATCAGTGGAACGGGCAACTACACCGTGAGCTGGGGCAGTGTGAGCATAGCGACCAGTTACACCTTGCAGGAGCAGATCAACGGCGGCAGTTGGACAACCCTCCAGGACGGCAGTGCAACCAGTGCAGCGATCAGTGGCAGGGGAGCTGCCAGCTACGGTTACCAAGTAAAGGCTTGCAACGTCGACGGCTGTGGGCCGTGGAGCGCGGTGGCCAGTACCACGGTGATCTTTCCGCCAGCGGCGCCGGCCAGCATCACGATACCGGCAACCAGCAGTGGCAGTGTCACGGTGAGCTGGGCGGCCAGCGCCACGGCGACCAGTTACACCTTGCAGCACGCGGATTACGGCGTTACCGGCTGGGGCGATGTCTACAGCGGCAGCGCGACAAGCCATATCCAGCATGAGACGGTCACGGGGACCTGGAGCTATCAGGTGAAGGCGTGCAACCCGGGTGGCTGCAGCGCATTCCGGGGCAGTAGCGGTGGTGTGGTGGTGACCATTCCACCTGCCAGCGCGCCGGGCCTGAGCGTGCCGGCGAGCAACCATACTGGCAGCTACACGGTCAGCTGGAATGGCGTGAGCGGGGCGACCAGCTACACGTTGCAGGAGCAAATCAACGGCGGTGGCTGGACGACCATTCAGAGCAGTAATGCGGTCAGCAGGGCGATCAGCGGCAAGGGCAACGGCAGCTATGGCTACCATGTACAGGCCTGTAATGTCGGCGGCTGTGGCCCCTGGAGTGGTGTGGGGACGGTCAGCGTGACCTTGCCGCCACCCGCGCCGGCGACGGTGACAGCCCCATCGTATGTTCATGGTGTCCAGTACTACGTGACGTGGTCGGCCAGTGCCGGTGCCACCTCATACAACGTACAGAAGACGAACTACGACCTCGGCACCACGGTGATTGTCGCCACGACGTCGGCCACCAGCACGACCAGGCCCGCTCCGCAATCCAGCGAATATCTGCAGTACGCGGTACAGGCCTGCAACGCTGCTGGCTGCTCGGCCTTCAAGAACGCACCGAACCGCACGCAAACCGACCCGCCCGGGCCGATCCAGTGAGGCGCATGGACATGGACATCCAGACAAGGGCGGGTACGATGAACAGGACGATGAAGCGGCTGCTGTGGCTGGTGACGTTGCTGGGCGGCGTCGCGCATGCCAACACGGTGACCTACGTCTACACCGATCCGCAGGGCACCCCACTGGCCGAAGCCAACGCCAGTGGCACCATCACGGCGACCTACGACTACGCGCCGTACGGCAGCCAGGCGATGGGCGCGGCGCATGACGGGCCGGGCTATACCGGCCACGTGAACGATGCGGACACCGGGTTGGTGTACATGCAGGCGCGGTATTACGATCCGGCGGTGGGGCGGTTTATCAGTACGGATCCCGATGGACTGGCTGCGGGGAATCCGTTTAATTTTAATCGGTTTGCGTATGCCAATAACAATCCGGTGGCGAATATAGACCTAGATGGGCGCCAAACGGGATCGCTTACACACCCTGACGTAAAGGGTGTGGCTGGCCCGGGCTACGTAATGGATTTTGGGCCTTCGGGGTCGAAATCAAATGGCAGGAAGGACAAATCAACGCCAGTTGGTAAAACTGATGAGCCTGCGGCTGCGGGTCAGGCACCGCCAGCCCCTAATGATTCTCCGGCGTTACCGGACTCATCTGGAAATGACGGATCATCAGATTCATCTGGCGATGCGATTGTGCCACCGGTTTTTAAGTTGCCACCAATGAGACCAATTTTTAAGACCCATTGGACTAAACCATTGCTGCGAAAGTTGGATGACTGGGCATCGAGGAAAATTGTTAAAACTCTCTCCTTTAAGACCTTGACGATAACAGCGGATGACCTTTTGGGACCAACTCCATGGGTATTTGCTGGTAGCATTGTATTTCATATAGAAGGATTGGGCGGTTGCAATGGCGGAAATCATTGTTCAGATGAGCCCGCGGTCAATACGATTAAGTCAGACGATTCTGCTAAGAAGTAGCGATTATATAATGTCAAATGTGGGAATTTAGGTGTATAAAATGGTTAAAAAAACATTAATTATTCTCATGTGGATCCCAATGATTATTCTTGGGAGCGTGTTGGCAGGTATGCTATTCGACAGCGGTTCATTATCGTCCAATATATTCACCATAGTTTGGCCGCTTCTGAATTTCTATGTGGCTTATAAGACGTGTGAGAAGGGCGGCAGAATATTAGTTATAAGAATGTTGAGTTTCTTTTTAGTCGAATCATCTCTGGTCATTATTCTTTTGAGAATTTAAGTGTCAGGTTCCGAAAGGCTCGGGGTCAAGCATGAGGTTTTTCCACGAATCTTCTGGATCAATCAACACGTTGCGCAATGATTGAAGGAACAGTGCGCGCATGGAAAAGCTCGGGATCAGGTCTTGTTTTGCCACGGAGGCAACTTATCCTGCCGACCGACGCGGTGACGTCAGCTCACCGGATGATCGCCTGCCACAGCCGGTTGGAGATGGCTGCACCGGAATCGGCAAACTTCGACGCCAACCTCAACGAGGTTGTATCTCAGGAGCGCTCTGCTTCCCTGTATCGCCGCGCTGATCAGTTTGCCTCAAACGCCCCACGCAACCACTCACGCCGAACCGCATCAACCGGCCCGTCATAACTCACCACATCAAAACGACACGCGCCCCGCGCGTGTTGCGGATGCGCGGCCAGCCAGTGTTGCGCGGCGAGGATCAGCTTGGCCTGTTTGCTGGCGGTGACGGAGGTGGCGGCGTCGCCGTGGCTGGCGCTTTTGCGATAGCGCACTTCGATGAAGACGACGGTGTCGCCGTCGCGCATCACCAGGTCCAGTTCGCCGTGGCGGGTGGTGTAGTTGCGCGCGAGCAGTGTGAGGCCGGCGCGTTCGAGTTCGAGGCAGGCGCGCTGCTCGAAGTCGTTGCCGGCGGCGCGCATCAGCCCGTGATGGGCTGGGTGATCGGCTGGAAGCCGTTGCCGGACGACGACGGGCTGGCCGGTGCCGGCGCGCTGGCGGGCGGTGCGGTCGAGGGCATGTCGTCCATCTGCAGGCTGCCGCCCAGCGGGCGTGCCAGGCCGTTCTGGAATTGCGCCCAGATCAGCACGCGGCGCACGCGGCCGAACTGGTCGGCGGCGAGCTGGCCGCTGGCGCCGGGCATGTAGCTGCCCGGGTGGGCGCGCAGCCAGTCGAGGTAGGGCACCAGGTTCCATGCGTCCATGCCGAACGCGAACAGTCGCGCGCCGCCGCCGCGTGCGGCCGGCAGCTGGGCGGCGATGTCGTCGTGGTTGGGCAGGCCGGGCTGGGCGTCGAACAGCCATGGCGCGTCGCAGAACTCCAGCCCGTTGAGGTCGCTGTTGGCGGCGACGTCGTCGCTGCCGTCATAGGCATGCGAGGTGGCGAATACCGGCAGGTTGACTCGCGCGATGCGCAGTTGCGGCAGCAGCAGCCGCGCCTGCGCTGCACGCATGCTGATGAAGATGCCGCTGCCGTCGCTCGCGACCGGGCTGGCGGTGGCGCCGGAAAGGCTGGTGCTGGCGTCGGCCGGGTTGGTGTCGGGCGGTGTGGCGGTGAACGTCGCGGCAACGGGCGCGTGCAGTGCGGCGATCACATTGGCGTAATTGTTGGCGCCGGTCGGCAGGGTGGCCATGCCGGCGAGCTCTCCGCCGCGGGCGGCCAGTTCGGCCTTGAACGCCTTCGCCGCGCGCTGGGCGAAATCGTCGTCCGAGATCACCACGTAGGCCTTGCGTGCACCACGTTCGATCATGTGGTCGGCGGCCTGGGCGCCTTCGGTTTCCGGCAGCAGGCCGAACTCGCTGGCGTCGCCGGCGGGCAGTTGCCGGTCGTCGGGGTGGTTCAGCGCCAGCACCGGCACCGGCAGTTGCGCCAGGCCGAAGACGGCGGAGACTTCCGTGCGCGTCAACGGGCCGACCACCAGCTTGGCACCATCGCTGACCGCCTGCTGGTAGGCCTGGACGGCACCGTCGGGCGTGCCGTGGCTGTCGTAGACGCGTACCGACGGACGCGGCGCGTGATTGCGGCCGGCGTCGATGTAGGCGGCGAAAAAGCCTTCGCGGATGGATGTGCTGGCCGCCGCGTAATTGCCGTCGCCGGGCAGCAGCAAGGCGACTTGCGCCGGTACCTTGTAGCCCTCGCGCACATTCGCGTCGGCGCCGGGCAGCAGGGTGCCGACGGCTTGCTGCAGCTCCGGTTGCGGCTGCGCCACGGTGACGCCAAGCTGGCTCAGTGCCTCGTTGACCCATGGCAACATGCGGTCGCCCGGCTTCATCGCGGCGGCGCGGTTGCGCAGGGGAGCAACGCCGAGCCTGGTCAGCAGGTCGAGGATCTGCTGGCGGTTCTGGGCGTGGTCGAAGCCGCTCAGTTGATCGTCCATCTGCACGCGGGTGCGGGCGGCGCCCCACGTGTCACCGCTGGCCAGCATCGCGCGGGCGCGCAGTTCCAGCAGGCGCAATTGCAATGCGGCGGGCACCGTGACATTCGGCTGGGTGGTGAGCCGCAACGCCGTGGCGGCATCGTGCTGGGCGAGCGCCATCTCCGCGCGCAGCAGATCGAAGCGCAGCGGCTCGTCACCGCTCAGGCGTTCGCGCTTGATGGCGGCGAGGGCCGGTGCGGCGTGGTCGATCTGGCCTTCCTGGCGCCATGCTTCGGCCGCCGCCAGGCGATAGGAGTCGGCGTGGCCGCGGTACTGGTCGGCCAGGTCGAGCCAGGCCTGCGCGGCCTGGTCGAACTGGCCTTGCTGGGCGAGCGTCTGCGCGCTCTGGGCGGCGGCGAGTTCGGCCGGCGAGCGCTGCACGTTCATCGGTGCGCATGCGGCCAGCACCAGGGACAACAGCAGTGCGGTCGCGGCGGTGCGCGAAAGGCGCATGAGGCGCATGGGAGATCCCTTGTTCGTCATGGTCGTCAATGCGCGATCATAGCCGATCGACTTGCCGGCCTACGGCGCAGGAGTTCTCGATGTCATCAATTCAAGCTGGCTGCCTGTGGGTAGTGGCCACCCCGATCGGTCACCGCGATGATCTTTCCATCCGCGCGATCGAGACCTTGCGCACGGTGGCGCTGATCGCTGCGGAGGACACGCGGCACAGTCGACCCCTGCTGGTTCATCACAACATCGACACGCCGCTGATGGCGTTGCACGACCACAACGAGCGCGACGCGGTGGATCCGATCGTGCGACGGATGGTGGCGGGCGATTCGGTGGCGCTGATCTCCGATGCCGGCACGCCGTTGATCAGTGACCCGGGTTTTCGCCTGGTGCGCGCCGCGCGTGCGGCCGGCATTCGCTGCATCCCGGTGCCGGGTGCGTGTGCGGCGATCGCTGCGCTGTCGGTGGCGGGGCTGCCCAGCGATCGTTTCGTGTTCGAGGGCTTCCTGCCACCGAAAGCGGCGGCGCGGCGCAACCGATTGCAGGAGCTGGCCGGCGACGCGCGCACGCTCATCTTCTATGAGTCGTCGCATCGGGTTGCCGAGAGCCTGGCCGACATGCGCGATGTGTTCGGTGCCGAGCGCGAGGCCGTGCTGGCGCGCGAACTGACCAAGATGTTCGAGACGGTGCTGGGCGAGCCGCTGGCGGAACTGGCGGCGCGGGTGGTCAGCGATCCGGACCAGCAACGCGGCGAGCATGTGATCCTGGTCGCGGGGCGCGGCGAGGAAGCCGACGCGAAGCTGGCCGAGGGGCGGCGCATTTTTGGAATCCTGCGCGAGGAATTGCCGCCGGCGAAGGCGGCGAAGCTGGCGGCGGCGATCAGCGGTGCACCGCGCAAGCTCTTGTATGAGGGGTAGGAGCGCACCCTGTGCGCGATGCTCTTGCGTGACGTGACGAAAAGCATCGCGCACAGTCGTTGTGCGCTCCTACTAGACTTGCAGATGGAGTCGGCCGGACAGTCGCGTCGCGCGCAAGCGCATCGAGGAAAGTCCGGGCTCCACAGGGCAGAGTGCCAGGTAACTCCTGGGCAGCGTGAGCTGACGGCCAGTGCAACAGAGAGCAGACCGCCGATGGCCTCGCAAGAGGATCAGGCAAGGGTGAAAGGGTGCGGTAAGAGCGCACCGCGTACGGGGCCAACGTCGTACGGCACGGTAAACCCCACTCGGAGCAAGACCAAATAGGGGAACGATAACGCGGCCCGCGTTGTTCCCGGGTAGGTTGCTGGAGCCAGGCGGCGACGCCTGGCCGAGAGGAATGACTGTCGCGTCGCAAGACGTACAGAACCCGGCTTACAGGCCGACTCCACCTCTTTTCACGCCCCCTGTCACCTGCGCGACACCGATCGCGCAGGTGACAGGGCATCTGTGTGAACGGCGATTCATCCGTGGAGCGCGATACAGCGCAGTTTTCGGCCGGTTTGGGCGTGGATGATGGCAAAGCTGGATATAAAAAATTCCATGCATTCAAACACCTTGCCGGTGTTCCTGAGAATATGCTGTACGTGTGGTCAGCATTCTGCCTTTACTCCTTGATTCACAAGCGAATTTCCCTTGACAGTCTCATGGGGCGAGATTATCGTGGGTTCCAGTGTGAAATCGTGGGTTTTAGTGGAGTCAGCTGACGTGTTCCAGGGCGAAACCGCCATCACTGTAGACGACAAGGGCCGCCTGGCCATTCCGACCGCGTATCGCGAGTTGGTGGCGGGCGAATGCGCCAATCGTCTGGTGATTACCTACAACCCCTTCGAGCCGGGCTGCCTGTGGCTGTTCCCGCACGCGGAGTGGGAGCAGGTGCGCGATCAGGTGAATGCACTGCCCAAGGTCAAGGCAGCGCATCGCGACATGCAGATGAAGCTGGTCGGTGCCGCCGCCGTGGTCGAGCCGGATGGTTCGGCGCGGATCCTGCTGCCAGCCAGCCAGCGTGCGGCGGCGGGCATCGAGAAGAAGGCGGTATTGCTGGGCATGGGCAACAAGTTCGAGCTGTGGAGCGAACAGGCCCACCTGACCAAGATCCGCCAGAGCATCGGCGAAGGCGACATCACTGACGACATGGCAAGCCTGCGCCTGTAACAGGCACGGCGGCGCAGCGGAAATCACATGGGACGGGACGGGAGTGCAGCTGAAGTGCAATTGCGGCATATCCCGGTGATGCTGGGCGAGGCGGTGGAGGGTCTGTCCGTGCAGTCTGGCGGGCGCTATCTCGACGGAACGTTCGGTCGCGGCGGTCACGCTCGCGCCGTGCTGTCGCGCCTTGGTCCCGACGGCCGGTTGCTGCTGATGGATCGGGATCCCACGGCGATTGCCGCGGCACGATCCGAGTTTGCCGGCGACGCGCGCGTGTCGATCCGGCATGCGAATTTCTCCAGCCTGGCCGAGTGGGACGAAACCGCGGCGGGCCTCGATGGCGTGCTGCTCGACCTGGGCGTGTCCTCGCCGCAGCTGGACGAAGCGGCGCGCGGCTTCAGCTTCATGGCCGATGCGCCGCTGGACATGCGCATGGACATCAGCCAGGGCGAGAGCGCGGCGGATTTCCTGGCGCATGCCAGCGAGCGCGAGATCACCGAGGTGCTGTGGAATTTCGGCGAGGAGCGTCATGGCCGCCGCATCGCACGCGCGATCGTGGCCGACCGCGAGGCGACCCCGTTCACCCGCACCGGCCAGCTGGCCGGGCTGATCGAACGCGTGGTCGGCCGGCGCGAGCCGGGCAAGCATCCGGCCACGCGCAGCTTCCAGGCGCTGCGCATCCGTGTGAACGGCGAACTGGATGCCTTGCAGCAGGGGTTGAACGGCGCGCTGGAGCGACTCAAGCCCGGTGGCCGGTTGTCGGTGATCAGCTTCCATTCGCTGGAGGATCGCGCGGTAAAACTGTTCATCCGCGACCACTCCGGCCGCGTGCAGAACAGCCGACGCGGGCCACCAGTGCAGGCCACGCCGGCGCAACTGGCGGCGGTGGGCAAGGCGCAGTTCCCCGGCGACGCCGAGCTGGCGGCGAATCCGCGCGCGCGCTCGGCGGTGTTGCGCGTGGCGGAGAAATTGCCCCCGCATGAGCACCCGCAGGAGGGCCACGCATGAAGGCGATCGGCGCCCTGTGCCTGTTGACGCTGCTGGCCGCGGTGATGGCCAGCGCACTTGGCGTGGTATGGACGCGGCACGAGAGCCGCGTGCTGTTCGTCAACCTCACCGCGCTGCAGAACCAGCGCGACGAACTGAACATCGAATACGGCAAGCTGGAACTGGAACAGGCCACCTATGCCGAGCCACGCCGCATCGACGACGAGGCGCGCCAGAAGCTGGGCATGGTCGATCCGCGGCCGCAAGACATCCGGTTGCTGCGCTGATGAGCTGGCGCAACCACATCACTCCGCAACAGCCTGGTCGCCGCCGCAGCGCCGGTCCCAGTGCGCGCAGGCGCATGGTGGTGGTGGTCGGGCTGCTGGGCCTGACGTCGCTCGGCCTGGTCGCGCGCGCGTTCGACCTGCAGGTCGTGCGCAAGCAGTTCTACCAGCGCCAGGGCGATGCGCGCTTCCTGCGCGAGATGCCGATCCCGGTATCTCGCGGCACCATCTTCGATCGCAACGGCGAGCCGCTGGCGGTGTCGACCCCGATGATGTCGATCTGGGCCAATCCGTCCGAGGTGCTGGACAACGAGGAGCGCATTCCGCAGCTGGCTCAGGCCCTGGGCGTGGATGCGGGCGAATTGAAGGATCAGCTGGCGCAGCGTTCCGATCGCGAGTTCGTCTACCTGCGGCGGCAGATGGCGCCGGCGGCGGCGCAGGCCGTGCTGGACCTGGGCATTCCCGGCATCAACGGGCAGCGCGAGTTCAAGCGCTACTACCCGTCCGGTGAAGTGACCGCGCACGTGCTTGGCTTCACCAATATCGACGACCGCGGCCAGGAAGGACTGGAGCTGGCCTATGACGACTGGCTGGCAGGCAAGCCGGGCGCCAAGCGGGTCATCCGCGATCGCATGGGCCACGTGGTCGAGGACGTGGAACAGGTGCGCGCGCCGAAGCCGGGGCAGAGCCTCACGCTCAGCATCGATCGGCGCATCCAGTTCCTGGTTTACAGCGAATTGAAGGCCACGCTGGACAAGTTCCAGGCGGACTCCGGCTCGATGGTGGTGCTCGACGCGAAGACCGGCGAAGTGTTGGCGATGGTCAACCTGCCGACCTACAACCCGAATGCGCTCAGCGGCAGCAAGCCTGGCCAGCGCCGCAACCGCGCGATGACCGACGTGCTCGAGCCCGGTTCGACGATCAAGCCGATCCTGATGGCGGCGGCCCTGTCCAGCGGCAAGTTCACCCCGACCAGCCCGATCATCGACACCACCGGCGGCCACTGGTACTTCCAGGGTCATGACATCCACGACACGCACAATTACGGGCTGCTGACGCCGACCGGCGTGATCACCAAGTCGAGCAATGTGGGTGCGGCGCATATCGCCATGCAGCTCGACACCACGTTCATGTACGACACCTACCGCGCGTTCGGTTTCGGCAACAGCACCGAGAGCGGCTTTCCAGGTGAGGCATCCGGCTACCTCCGCATCGGACGCGACTGGCGGCCGCTGGAGAAGGCCATCATGGGTTATGGCTACGGTCTCAATGTGACCGTGCTGCAACTCGCCAATGCGTACGCCACCATCGCCGATGGCGGTGTGATGCACAGCCCCACCTTCATCAAGGGCGGCGACAACGCGGCCAGGCAGATCATTTCGCCGGAGGTGTCTCGCGAGCTGATCCAGATGATGGAGACGGTGACCGGCCCCGGCAGTACCGCGCCGCAGGCGCGCATCGCCAATTACAGCGTCGCCGGCAAGACCGGCACGGCGCACAAGGCGAGTGCGGGCAGCTACTCCAGGAACAATTACACCGCGGCGTTCGCCGGCATCGTGCCGGCGTCGAATCCGCGCCTGGTTGGCGTGGTGGTGATCGACAACCCGCAGAAGGGCAGCTACTACGGCGGCATGGTGTCCGCGCCGGTGTTCGCCAAGGTGATGGATGGTGCACTGCGCCTGCTCGACGTGCCGCCGGACAACATCGGCCGCTGGTACGTCGGCGGCCCGCTGCAGAGCCCGGACGGCCTGGTCGGCAGCAAGCCGCCCGTGGATGCGCCGATCGATGATGCGCCGGTCGACGAGGACACGCCATGAGCACCGGCCACCTCGATCAATTGCTGCTGGGAATCGCCGACGCGCAGATTGCTGCCGTGCCGGGTGTCGGCCGCATCGTGGTCTCCGGGCTGACTCTCGACTCGCGCCAGGTGCGTCGCGGCGATGCATTCTTCGCGTTGCGCGGCACTCAGGGTCACGGCATCACGTTTGCCGCCGGCGCCGTGCAGCGTGGTGCGCAGGTCGTGCTGGCCGAAGCGCCTGCCGTCGATGACGTCGCCGCACTGGACGTGCCGCTATTGTGGATCGACGGCCTGCACGACGAAGTCGGCGAAATCGCCGCGCGCTTCTACGAGCGCCCCAGCGAATCGATGCGCATGCTCGGCGTCACCGGTACCAACGGCAAGACCTCGTGCGTGCAATTGCTGGCGCAGGCGTTGACCCTGCTGGGTCATCGCGCGGCGTCGATCGGCACGCTCGGTGCCGGGGTGCACGGCCAGTTGCACGAGGGCGAACGCACCACCCCGGATGCGATCAGCGTGCAGGCCCTGCTGGCGGATTTTCGCGATGCCGCGGTCAGCCACGTGGCGATGGAAGTGTCGTCGCATGCGCTGGAGCAGGGCCGGGTCGGCGCGGTGGATTTCGAGGTCGCCGTGTTCACCAACCTCACTCGCGACCATCTGGATTATCACGGCAGCATGGAAGCCTATGGTGCGGCGAAGGCGAAGCTGTTCGCCTGGCCGGGGCTGCGTAGCGCGGTGATCAATGTCGACGACGCGTTCGGCCTCGAGCTGGCCGCGCAGCTGCCCGCCGGCGTGCAGCCGCTGCGCTTCAGCATGGCCGACGAGAGTTCGGCCGAAGTGGCTGCCAGCGCCATCGTCACCTCGGCCGAAGGGCTGGCGTTCCAGCTGCGCACGCCATGGGGCGCACGAGCGATTCACAGCCACCTGCTGGGCCGATTCAACGTCGCCAACCTGCTCGCCGTGGTGGCGTGTCTTGGCGCGCTGGGCGAACCGTTCGGGCGCATCGTCGCCGCGGTCGAGCAGTTGCAGCCGGTCAACGGTCGCATGAGCCGGCTCGGCGGCCTGCAGGGCCAGCCGCTGGTGGTGGTCGACTATGCGCACACGCCGGACGCGCTGGAGCAGGCGCTGGCCGCCGTGCGTGCACATTGCATCGGCAAGCTGATCTGCGTGTTCGGCTGTGGCGGCGAGCGTGACGCCGGCAAGCGTCCCTTGATGGGCGCCATCGCGGCGCGACTGGCCGACGTCGCCATCGTCACCGACGACAACCCGCGCGGCGAAGACGGCGACGCGATCGTGGCGCAGATCGTCGCCGGCATGGCGGCCGCACGGGCGATGACGGTCGAGCGCGACCGCGCGGCGGCGATCGTCGCCGCGCTCGGCCTGGCTCGCCCCGGCGATGTGGTGCTGATCGCCGGCAAGGGCCACGAAACCTATCAGGATGGCGCAGCCGGCAAGCGTCCGTTCGACGATCTGGCGGTGGCGCATGCCGCGCTGGAACAGCTCAGCCGGGAGCCGCGCGCATGATGCAACTCGGCACCATCGCGATGTGGACCCGGGGCAACCTTTCCGGTGGCGATGCGGAAGTCGGCAACGTCCAGGTCGACGGCGTCGCCATCGATACGCGCAAGCTGCAACCGGGCGACCTGTTCGTGGCGATCAAGGGCGAGCGGGCCGATGGTCACGACTACCTGGCCGCCGCCGCCGCACGCGGCGCCGTCGCCGCGATGGTGACTCGCAAGGTCGACAGCGAACTGCCGCAGATTCTGGTCAACGACGCCGAACTGGCGCTGGGCGACCTGGCCAGCGCGGTGCGCGCGCAGCGCGACGTGCGCGTGGTCGGCATCACCGGTTCCAACGGCAAGACCACGGTCAAGACGCTGGTCGCCTCGATCCTCTCGCGGCACGGCCGCACCCATGTCAGCGCGGGCAACTACAACAACGAGCTCGGCCTGCCGCTGACCTTGCTGGCGATGCCGCGGGACACCGAGTACGCGGTGCTGGAGATGGGCGCCGGCAAGCCCGGGGACATCGCGTATCTGGCGGCCATCGCACGGCCCGATATCGGCCTCGTCACGCTCATCGCGCCGGCGCATCTTGCGCGCATGGGCAGCATCGAAGGCGTGGCCGAAACCAAGGGAGCGATATATCAGGCGCTGCCAGCGGACGGCATCGCGATCATCAACGCCGACGACGGTTTCGCCAGCTTCTTCAGTGGTCTGGCCGGCACCCGCAGGCAACTGCGTTTCGGCCTCGACCAGCCGGCCGACGTCGGTGCCGACATCATCGAACAGCGCATGGACGGCTCGCGTTTTGTGCTCAGCACGCCGCAGGGCGATGCCGAGGTGGCGCTGCCGCTGCCCGGCCGCCACAACATCGCCAATGCGCTGGCGGCAGCGGCGGTCGCGTTGGCTCTGGACGTGCCGCTGGACACCATTGTTGCCGGCCTGGAACAGGTGCCGGGCGTGGCTGGTCGCTTGCGCCGTGAAGTGACGAACGGCGGCTGGACGCTGATCGACGACAGCTACAACGCCAATCCCGGTTCGATGGCGGCGGCCATCGACACCTTGCTGCTGGCTGGCGGCGAACGCTGGCTGGTGCTTGGCGACATGGCCGAGCTGGGCGCGGACGCGCGAGCGCTGCACGCCGGCATTGGCGAGCGTGCCCGCGAGCGCGGCATCGACCGGCTGTTCGCGGTCGGTCCGCTCGGCGCAGCCACGGTCGAGGCGTTCGGCGCGCACGGCGAACACTTCGCCGACAAGGCGGCGCTGATTGCCGCCTTGAAATCGCGCGTGCATGCGGGCGTCACCTGCCTGGTGAAGGGCTCGCGCTCGGCCGGCATGGAAGAGGTGGTGGTCGCCCTCGGCAGCGGCGCCAACAGGAACAAGGGGGACACATCCGATGCTGCTTGAACTGGCCGACTGGATGGCGCGGCATTTCACCGCCCTGCATCTGTTCCAGTACATCACCTTCCGCACCATCATGGCCGCGCTCACCGCGCTGGCGATGTCGCTGCTGTGCGGGCCGTGGCTGATCAACCGGCTGGCCGCGTTGAAGGCCGGCCAGGTGGTGCGCAGCGACGGTCCGCAGACGCACCTGGTCAAGGCCGGCACGCCGACCATGGGCGGGGTGATGATCCTGCTTTCGGTCACCGTCGCCACGCTGCTGTGGGCCGACCTGCACAACCGCTACGTGTGGGTGGTGCTGGCCGTGCTGTTGAGTTTCGGCGCGATCGGTTTCTATGACGACTACCGCAAGCTGGTGCTGAAGGACAGCCGCGGCCTGGCCAGCCGCTGGAAGTATTTCTGGCAGTCGGTGTTCGGCCTCGGCGCGGCGCTGTTCCTGTATTGCACCGCGCCACATGCCACCGCCGGCGCGCCGCTGGCGGAAACCGCGTTGTACGTGCCGCTGTTCAAGCACGTGGTGTTGCCGCTGGGCTTGTTCTTCGTGGTGGTCACCTATTTCATGATCGTCGGCTTCTCCAACGCGGTGAACCTCACCGACGGACTGGACGGCCTGGCGATCATGCCGACCGTGCTGGTTTCCGGCGCGCTCGGCGTGTTCGCCTACCTGGCCGGCAACAAGGTGTTCTCCGAATACCTGGGCATCCCCTCGATTCCCGGCGCGGGCGAGCTGGCGATCTTCACCGGCGCGCTGGCCGGCGCGGGGTTGGGTTTCCTGTGGTTCAACACGTATCCGGCGCAGGTGTTCATGGGCGACGTCGGCGCGCTGGCGATGGGCGCCGCACTCGGCTGCGTCGCGGTGATCGTGCGCCAGGAGATCGTGCTGCTGGTGATGGGCGGCGTGTTCGTGATGGAAACCGCGTCGGTGATGATCCAGGTGGCCAGCTTCAAGCTCACCGGCAAGCGCGTGTTCCGGATGGCACCGATCCATCACCACTTCGAATTGAAAGGCTGGCCCGAACCGCGGGTCATCGTGCGCTTCTGGATCATCAGCGTCGTGCTGGTGCTGATCGGTCTGGCCACGTTGAAGGTGCGCTGATGATGATCTTCGACGCCGCCACTCAAGCCAAACGTCGCAGCGGTCCGCGCGGTCGCTTCGATCTGTGGCTGCTGGTCGCGCTGATCGGGCTGGCCAGCATCGGCGTGGTGATGGTGACGTCCAGCTCGATCGCGGTGGCGGACAGCCAGCATCTGGGCGAATTCTATTTCCTGAAGAAGCACCTGCTGTTTCTCAGTCTTGGCATGGTCGCCGCCGGTTTCGCGATGCGCACCGAGCTGAAGCTGCTGGAGAAGTTTGCGTTCCCGCTGCTGGCGCTCGCGTTTCTGATGCTGCTGGCTGTGTTCGTGCCGCATTTCGGCATGCGCATCAACGGCGCACGGCGCTGGCTGAACCTGCTGGTCACCACGTTCCAGCCGGTCGAGGCGGTAAAGCTCATCCTGGTGGTCTACGTCGCCAGCTACCTGGTGCGCCATCGCGAAAACGTGGAGACGAAATTCCTGGGTCTGTTCAAACCGGTGATGGTGGCCGGCCTGATCGTGCTGCTGCTGCTGGCGCAGCCGGACTTCGGCTCGGCCACGCTGGTGATCGCGGTGACCATCGCGATGGTCTGGCTCGGTGGCGCGCGGCCGATCTTCCTGTTCCTGATGGGCCTGCCGCTGATGCCGCTGTTGTACGTCGCGGCGACCGGCGAGAGCTATCGCATGAAGCGGCTGACCTCGTTCATGGATCCGTGGAAGGATCCCTTCAACGACGGCTTCCAGCTGACCCAGTCGCTGATGGCGATCGGTCGCGGCGAGTGGACCGGGGTGGGTCTGGGTTCCAGCGTGCTGAAGTTGTCGTACCTGCCCGAAGCGCACACCGACTTCATCTTCGCGGTGATCGGCGAAGAGCTGGGCCTGGCCGGCGTGGTGCTGGTGATCGGCCTGTTTGGGCTGGCAGTAGGACGCGGCCTGTATCTGGGCCTGAAGGGCGTCGAGGTGGGCCAGCGCTTCGCCGGCTATGTCGCGTTCGGCATCTCGCTGATGCTGGCGATGCAGGCGATCGTGTCGGTCGGCGTGAATCTCGGCGCGTTGCCGACCAAGGGCCTGACCCTTCCGCTGATCAGCTACGGCGGTTCGTCGATGGTGCTGACCTGCGCGATGGCCGGTGTGCTGTTGCGCGCCACCTACGAGATCAACCGCGCACTCGACGCGCGACAGATGGCCACCCGGATGCCGGCGGCCGTCGCCGCGGCCGATGCGAACGTCGCGGCGAAGCCGCGCGAGGCGGTGGCCGCATGAATACGCAGGCACCCGTGCTGATCATGGCCGGTGGTACCGGCGGTCACATCTTCCCCGGCCTGGCCGTGGCCGAGTGCCTGCGCGCGCAGGGCGTGCCGGTGGTCTGGCTGGGCGCGGTCGGCGGAATGGAGACGAAGGTAGTACCGGCGCAGCGGATCGAGTTGCATACGGTGGCGGTCGGCGGTCTGCGCGGCAAGGGCATCAAGACCCGGCTGCTGGCACCGCTGATGTTGCTGCGCGCGCTGTTTGCCGCGCTGGGCGTGCTGCGCACGGTGAAGCCGCGCAGCGTGTTGTCGATGGGCGGCTACGTGGCCGGTCCCGGTGGCGTCGCGGCGTGGCTGCTGCGCCGGCCGTTGCTGGTGCACGAGCAGAACCGCGTGGCCGGTTTCACCAATCGCAAGCTGGCCGGATTCGCCAAACGCGTGCTGGCCGGATTCGCCGATGCGCTGCCACAGGCGGAGTGGGTCGGCAATCCGGTGCGCGACACGATCGCGACGTTGCCACCGCCGGGCGAGCGGATGGCGGGCCGCGAGGGCCGCTCGCGCCTGCTGGTGCTCGGTGGCAGTCTCGGTGCGCGCGCGCTGAATCTCGCGCTGCCGCAGGCGCTGGCGCAACTGACTCCGGCGCAGCGTCCCGAGGTGCTGCACCAGTGCGGCAGCCGCGGTCTCGATGAGGCGCGCGAGGCGTATGCAAAGGCCGGCGTCGAGGCGCAGGTAGTGGCCTTCATCGACGACATGGCCGCCACCTATGGCTGGGCCGATCTGGCGGTCTGCCGTGCCGGCGCGCTGACCCTGGCCGAACTGGCCGCGGCCGGGCTCGGTGCCGTGCTGGTGCCGTTTCCCCATGCGGTGGACGACCACCAGACCCGCAATGCGGAAGTGCTGGTGGCAGCCGGAGCCGCCGAACTGATCCAGGAGAACGAGCTGAACGTACAGATTCTCGCGCAGCGACTGGAAGCGCTGCTGGGCGATCGCCCGCGCCTGTTGGCGATGGCCGAAGCCGCGCGCACGCTGGCCAAACCCGACGCGGCGCAAGTCATCGCCGCCGCCTGCCTGGAGGTGGCCGCATGACCCTGCGTCGACTGCTCGCGCACGAGGACCTGATGAGCACGTTCCGCCGGGTGCACTTCATCGGCATCGGCGGCGTCGGCATGAGCGGCATCGCCGAAGTGCTGCACAACCTCGGTTATGCGGTGTCCGGCTCCGATCGCGCGAACTCGCCGACGGCGCAGCGGCTGCAGCAGCTGGGTATCGTCGTGCATGTCGGGCATGCGGTGGAAAACATCGGCGATGCCGACGTGGTGGTGACCTCCAGCGCGATCAAACAGGACAACCCGGAGCTGGTCGCTGCGCGCGATGCGCGCATCCCGGTGATCCCGCGCGCCGAGATGCTGGGCGAGCTGATGCGCTTCCGCCGCGGCGTGGCGATCGCCGGCACCCACGGCAAGACCACCACCACCAGTCTCACCGCCAGCGTGCTGGCCGAAGCCGGCTACGACCCGACCTTCGTGATCGGCGGGCAGCTCAACGCCGCCGGCGCGAACGCGCGGCTCGGCACCGGGCAGTATCTGGTCGCCGAGGCCGACGAGTCCGATGGCTCGTTCCTGCTGCTGTCGCCGGTGATCGCCGCCATCACCAATATCGATGCCGATCACCTGGAGAACTACGACGGCGACTTCGCCGAGGTGAAGCAGGCGTTCGACGATTTCCTGCATCGGCTGCCGTTCTACGGGCTGGCCGTGCTGTGCGTGGACGACGCCGAGGTCGCGCAGCTGGCGAAGTCGACCAGCCGCCGCGTGATGACCTACGGCATCGACACGCCGGATGCCGACGTGCGCGCGCTGAACCTGAGCCAGCACGGCTTCGAGATGCATTTCGATCTGCAACTGCCGGGCCGCGCCGAAGCGTTGCCGGTCAAGCTGAACCTGCCGGGTCGGCACAACGTGTTGAACGCGCTGGCCGCCGCCACGATCGGCTGGCAGTTGGGCGTGGAAGCCGAGGCGATGGCTCGCGCGCTGGAGAATTTCCAGGGCGTCGGCCGGCGCTTCCACCGTCGCGGCGAGATCGCGCTGGACCACGGCAGCGTGCTGCTGGTCGACGACTACGGCCATCACCCGCGCGAACTGGCTGCGGTGTTCGCCGCGGCCCGCGGCGGCTGGCCCGACCGGCGACTGGTGGTTGGCTTCCAGCCACACCGCTACAGCCGCACGCGCGACCTGCTCGACGATTTCGCCAACGTGCTGGCCGAGGCGGACGTGCTGGTGCTGACCGACGTCTATCCCGCGGGCGAAGCACCGATCGCCGGTGCCGATGGTCGCGCGCTGGCGCGTGCGGTGCGCGCGCGCGGCAAGGTCGACCCGGTGCTGGTCGAACACCCGCGCGACCTGAAGGAAACGCTGCCGATCCTGCTGCGCGACGGCGATCTGCTGTTGCTGCTCGGTGCCGGCGACATCGGCGCAGCCGCGGTCGAGCTGGGCCAGCTCGGTCACCTGAGGACAAGCAAGTGAGCACGAAGATGACCGTGAACAAGATCAGCGATCCGGCCCGGTTCGGTCGCGTCGCCGTGGTGATGGGCGGCAGCTCGACCGAGCGCGAGGTGTCGCTGGATTCCGGCCGCAACGTGCTGGCCGCGTTGCAGGCGCGTGGCGTCGACGCGCATGCGATCGACGGCATCCCCGCATTGCTCGACGCGCTGCGCGCCGGCCATTTCGCGCGGGTGTTCAACATCCTGCACGGCCAGCACGGCGGCGGCGAGGACGGCGTGCTGCAGGGCGCGCTGGAATCGTTGAACGTGCCGTACACCGGCTCGGGCGTGCTCGGTTCCGCGCTGTCGATGGACAAGACGCGTTCGAAGCGCGTGTGGCAGTCGCTGGGCCTGCCGACGCCGAAGTTCATGGCCTTGCCGCGCGGCGCTGACGTGCATGCGGCGGCGAAGCAGGTGGGTTTCCCGCTGATCGTGAAGCCGGCTTGCGAAGGCTCCAGCGTGGGCGTGACCCGCGTGTTCGACGAGTCGCAGCTCGACCAGGCAGTCGAGCTGGCGGCGAAATATCCGGGCGATCTGCTGATGGAAACCCTGATCGAGGGCGACGAACTGACCGTCGCGATCCTCGGCCACGAGGTGCTGCCGTCGATCCATATCGTGCCGAAGGGCGCGTTCTACGACTACAACGCGAAATACATCGCCGAGGACACGCTTTATCTCTGCCCCGGTCAGGAAGGCGACGCCGAGGCGGAACTGCGCGCGCTGGCATTGCAGGCCTTCGACGCACTCGGTTGCGCCGGCTGGGGCCGCGTGGACGTGATGCGCGACCGCGCCGGTCGCAACTGGCTGCTGGAAGTGAATACCGCCCCAGGCATGACCTCTCACTCGCTGGTGCCGAAGGCCGCCGCGCAGGCCGGTATCGATTATCAGGAGCTGTGCTGGCGCGTGCTGGAAACCAGTTTCCAGAGGGAATCGGGAATCGGGAATCGGGAATCGGGACAGCCGACAGCCGACGCCAACTCTGCCCATTCCCGCGACTCCGAAGGAGACGCCCAGTGAAGGGAACCGTCCGCCTCGTTGCCTGGTGCCTCGCCATCGCGCTGGTCGCGCTGCCGATCGTCGGCGTGCTGCGCGGGTGGTTTGCGGCGGGCCGCTGGCCGGTGACGCAGCTGACGGTGGAGGCCGAGTTCAGGCACGTCAGTGCGGCGGACATCCGCGCGGCCGTGCGGCCGCGGCTGGGCAAGGGTTTCTTCGCGCTGGATCTCGATGCGGTACAGAAGGCGGTGGCCGCATTGCCGTGGGTGGAGTCGGTCGAGGCGCGCAAGCGCTGGCCGGATACCCTGCAACTGCGCATCTACGAACGTCAGCCGTTTGCGCGCTGGAACGACAAGCAGCTGATCAGCCGGCAGGGACTGGTGTTCGACGCCCCCGGCGCGGCGGACACCGGCGCATTGCCGGATCTGCACGGGCCGGATGCGCGCCTGGCCGAGGTGGTCAGCTTCTATGCGGAAACCCGCAAGGCGTTTGCCGGCACCCATCTGCAGATCACCGGCGTGGCCCTGACCGAACGCGGCAGCTGGAGCGTGAGTACCGCCGACGGCGCGCGCATCGTGATCGGCGACCGCGAGCAGGCCGGGCGCCGACTGCGCCGCTTCCTCGATGTCTACCCGCAGCTGATCGCCGGACACACCGAAGGTTTTGCCTACGCGGACCTTCGTTACACCAATGGATTCGCCGTGCGCTGGCCGCAACCGGCCGCCGTCAACGCTGGAGGTTCGCCCCGCTCATGAAGCCACGCAACGACAAGCAATTGGTAGTGGGGCTCGACATCGGCACCTCCAAGGTGGTGGCGATCGTCGGCGAGTACGAGCCGGGCGAGCCGATCACCGTGATCGGCATCGGCACTCACGTCTCGCGCGGCATGAAGCGCGGCTCGGTGGTCGACATCGAATCGACCGTGCACTCGATCCAGCGCGCGGTGGAGGAGGCCGAGCTGATGGCCGGCTGCGACATCCGCTCGGTGTACGCGTCGATCTCGGGGAGCCACCTGGAAACCCGCAACTCGCACGGCAACGCGGCGATACGCGATCGCGAAGTCACGGCCAGCGACCTGGAGCAGGTGCTGGAGGCGGCCAGCGCCGTGGCGATTCCGGCCGATCGCAAGGTGCTTTACAAGGAGTCGCAGGAATACCGCATCGACGGCCAGGACGGCATTCGCTCGCCGGTCGGCATGAGCGGCGTGCGGCTGGAGGCAAACGTGCATCTTGTCACCGGCGCGGCGGCGGCCGTGCAGAACATCACCAAGTGCATCCAGCGCTGCGGGCTTGCCGTGGACGAACTGGTGCCCTCGGCCGTGGCCAGTGCCAAGGCGGTGTTGACCGACGACGAGCGCGAACTCGGTGTGTGCCTGGTCGACATCGGTGCCGGCACCACCGATATCGCGATCTACACCCAGGGCTCGATCCGCCACACCGCCTCGCTGCCGGTCGGCGGCGACCAGGTCACCAGCGACATCGCCTACGGCGTGCACACGCCGACCGCGCACGCGGAGGAGATCAAGATCAAGTACGCCTGCGCGCAGACCGGCCTGGCGCATGCCGAGGAAACCATCCAGGTGCCCAGCGTGGGCGATCGTCCGCCGCGCCGGCTCGCCCGGCAGTCGCTGGCGCAGATCGGTGCAGGCGCGCTACGAGGAAATCTTCGAGATGGTGCAGGACCAGCTGCGCCGCTCCGGCTACGAGAGCCTGGTCGCCGCCGGCGTGGTGCTGACCGGCGGCGCCTCGAAGATGGAAGGCGCGCTGGAGCTGGCCGAAGAGATCTTCCACAAGATGGTGCGCATCGGCGTGCCGCAACAGATCGACGGTTTGGGCGACGTCGTCGCCAGCCCGCTGCACGCCACCGGCATGGGCTTGCTCCTGCACGGTTCGCGCGCCGGCGGCATGCGCGTGGGCGGGCCGATCGGCGGCAGCGTCGGTGGCGTGGTCGGCAAGTTGCGCGGCTGGCTCACCCGGAATTTCTGATGACAGTTTTTCAGGCGGCGCAGGAGGCGCAGCCACGGGCAGAAGGAGATTCGCCCACCACCACGGACCGACAGGAGTCGCGCTCCATGGTTACAACGACAACAACTCTACGGAGGACGGGAAATGTTTGAACTGATCGATAAACTCGCACCCAATGCAGTCATCAAGGTGATCGGCGTGGGCGGCGGCGGCGGCAATGCCGTGGCGCACATGCTCAATTCCAATATCGAAGGCGTCGAATTCATCGTCGCCAACACCGACGCGCAGGCGATGACCAGCTGCGGCTCGCGTACCCACCTGCAACTCGGTGGCAACGTGACCAAGGGCCTCGGTGCCGGCGCGAATCCCGAGGTGGGCCGGCAGGCCGCACTGGAGGATCGCGAACGCATCGAGGCGATGCTCGAAGGCGCCGACATGGTGTTCATCACCGCCGGCATGGGCGGCGGCACCGGTACCGGCGCGGCGCCGGTGGTGGCGCAACTGGCCAAGGAGAAAGGCATTCTGACGGTCGCGGTCGTCACCAAGCCGTTCCCGTTCGAAGGCCGTCGGCGCATGCAGGTGGCGTTGAAGGGCATCGAGGATCTGTCCCAGCACGTCGACTCGCTGATCACGGTGCCGAACGAGAAGCTGCTCAGCGTGCTCGGCCGCGACGTGACGCTGCTGAACGCGTTCAAGGCGGCCAATGACGTGCTGCAGGGTGCCGTGCAGGGCATCGCCGACCTGATCACGGCTCCCGGCCTGATCAACGTCGACTTCGCCGACGTGCGCACCGTGATGTCGGAAATGGGCCTGGCCATGATGGGCTCGGGCACCGCCCGCGGCGACGACCGTGCCCAGGCGGCAGCCGAGGCCGCAATCAAGAATCCGCTGCTGGAAGACGTCAACCTCAACGGCGCCTGCGGCATCCTGGTCAATGTCACCGCCGGTCCGAACCTGACTATGCGCGAATTTGACGAGATTGGTCGCATCATCCATGACTTCGCCAGTGAGGACGCCACCGTGGTTATCGGCACCTCGCTCGATCCGGAAATGAAGGACGATGTGCGCGTCACCGTAGTCGCCACCGGCCTCAATCGTGCCAACGCCTCGCGCGGACAGCCGCCGATTCGCATGGTCGAGACCCAGCAGGTGCAGATGCGCCCGCGTCCGGTGGTGTTGCGCACCGGCACCGGCAACGAGGTGGTCGACTATGCGCAACCGGATATGGCGCCCAGCAGCCATAGCCGTGCCGAACCCGCCGCTCCGGCAAAAAATGCGGAGCCGGGGTTCGACTACCTGGATATTCCGGCTTTCCTGCGCCGGCAGGCCGATTGATGGCAGATTCAGAAAATTGTAGCGAAGCTGTTGAACGAAGCCGGGCGGAGTGGGTCATCCTTCCCATGTGCCGTGATCGCCGGGTTTGTGGCCATCGGCATGGGTGGTCGACGCCGCCGGAGTGGTGACAGATGCGGGCCCGTCGAAACCGGGTGGATCGTCCGCAGAGGTACAAGCAGCAAGACTGTGCGTCGGGATGGCGCATGGCCGGTGGTCACGTTTGCCGTGACGGCCGGTCCGATGTCCGTGCCGGATTCCCGTCCCAGGCGCGGACGTCGTGTCGGGTCGCCGAAATGGTGGGAATGGCAGCGGACGCCCATCGCTTTCAAGGATGAAAGAAACATGAAGGCTTAATCAGACTGTACGGTACGGTTTGCTTTTATCGCAGGTTAAAACTGTGTTAGCATCCGCCCCTGATTGGCTGCTGCCTACACAGGTACCAACAACAATGATCAAGCAGCGTACGCTCAAGAACGTCATCCGTGCGACCGGCGTCGGCCTGCATACGGGCGACAAGGTGTACATGACCTTGCGTCCCGCGGCACCGAACACCGGCATCGTTTTCCGTCGCACGGATCTCGATCCGCCGGTGGACATTCGCGCTCGCCAGGACAATGTCGGCGACACCCGGCTGTCGACCACACTGGTCAACGGCGATGCCCGCGTGGCCACGGTCGAGCATCTGCTCTCGGCAATGGCTGGCTTGGGCATCGACAATGCCTATGTCGATCTGTCCGCACCTGAAGTCCCGATCATGGATGGCAGCGCCGGGCCGTTCGTCTTCCTGCTGCAGTCTGCCGGCATCGAAGAACAGAACGTGGCCAAGCGCTTCATTCGCATCAAGAAGCCGGTGAAGGTGCAGGAAGGCGACAAGTGGGCCAGCTTCGATCCGTTCGAGGGCTTCAAGGTCGGCTTCTCGATCGACTTCAACCATCCGATCATCAGCAAGCGCACCTCGCGCGCCGAGATCGACTTTTCCACCACCTCCTTCGTCAAGGAAGTCAGCCGGGCCCGTACCTTCGGCTTCATGCGCGATATCGAGATGCTCCGCGAGCACAACCTGGCGTTGGGTGGATCGATGGACAACGCCGTGGTGCTGGACGACTACCGGGTGCTCAACGAAGACGGTCTTCGTTACGAGGACGAGTTCGTCAAGCACAAGATTCTCGACGCGATCGGCGATCTCTATCTGCTTGGCCACAGTCTGATCGGCGCCTACCATGCGCACAAATCCGGCCATGAGCTGAACAACAAGCTGCTGCGCACGCTGATGGCCGATGCCTCGGCGTGGGAAGAAGTGAGCTACCAGGACGATCCGGCCGTCTCGCCGATCTCCTATGCACATCCGGCGCAGGCGATCTGACAGTCAGCTGAAAAGATTGTCCGGCCCGTCGCAGCGAGCCGGTGCGTGCCAGGCATGATTTGCAACGTGTCATCCCATGGCTGGCGCACGCAGGGGGTTTTTCGACACCTTGCGCCAAACAAGCCGCTTCGCCGAAACAAAAACGACCGGGTCCATGAGGGCCCGGTCTTTTTTTGCGATGTGCATCACGTTTGAACCGGCCTTGCTTCACGCTCCGACGACATCGCGAATGAACCGTTAACGTCCGCATGCTATAAACCCACCTGCATCACGTGAGCTGTTGTCAGCGGGAAGCGGCCGGAGGAGTGGCCGATCCGCTCCGGGAACAGGGGGCTCAGGCAGGTTCGGCGAGGGACGCCAGCTCAAGGAACAGTACCCGCATCTCGGGGTCTGTGGATGATGCGGCAGCGGCCCGGAGGTGGGTGGCTGCGGCAGGCGAAAGCGGTTTTGACCTGTCCGGCTCGATGGCAGCTGGTGGTTGGGGGGCCACTTTCACGGTGACGGAACTGGCGCAGGTGCCGATGGCGCGTGCGGTGGCAAGGATCTGTGTCTGCATCAAGCGCAGGCGCGATGCCCAGGCCGGTGAAGACGCCAGGAAGACGAGGCGGTCGTTGCGCAGGTTGGCGAATCTCACCTGCTCGCGCAATGGCGACGGCAACGTCTGGCGCAATGCGCGATCCAGCGCTTCCAGCGCGTCGGCCTTTCGGGCCAGCGTCGCGAAGGAGCCACAGTCGGCAAGGGGCCTCGGTCCGTTGCCTATGCGGCGGGAAATGGCTGGAGTGGCGCGTTGCATGGTGCCGGAATTCGAAGTTGGACCGATATGCAAATCATACTCGTATCACGTGCCAGGAAACTGCCGAAGACCCTCGACCTGGCGAATCGCCGCCTGCGTTGGAAGCTGCTTTCATTGTTGTCGGTGGCGGTGCTCGGTTGCATGGGTGCCGGCGTGGCGCTGGCCTTGATGGTGGCCAGTCCGCGCGATCGCGCGTTGGCGGAAATCCACGGGCTGCAACAGCAGGTTCGGCAGCAGGATGCCCAGCTGGGCAGCGTGCGCCAGGATGCCCGGCGCAGCCTCGATGCGCTGGCCGTGAAGCTGGGGCAACTGCAAGCGCAGTCGACACGTCTCAATGCGCTGGGTGAGCGGCTGGCCGAGGTCGGCAAGCTGGATGCCGACGAATTCAATTTCGACCAGCAACCGGCGGTGGGTGGCGTCGAGGACGTCAGCGGCAGGGCATACGCGCTGCCAGCGGCGCTGGACAGCAGCATCAATCGGTTGGCCAGCCAGTTCGATACGCAGCAGGCGCAGTTGTCGGCGCTGCAAAGCCTGTTGCTGGACGCCAAGATCGAATCCAACCTGAAGCCGACCGGCATGCCGGTGCCGGGCTATATCTCTTCCTATTTCGGGGTGCGCCCGGATCCGTTCGACGGCCATTCCGCGCGTCATACGGGCCTGGATATCGCCACCCCGTATGGCACTCCCGTACATGCCGTGGCCGAGGGCATGGTGACCTTTGCCGGTGTGCGCAGCGGGTATGGCAACGTGATCGAGATCGATCATGGCAATGGTTACATGACCCGCTATGCGCACAACAGCAAGCTGGTGGCGCACCCCGGTCAGCATGTACAGGTGGGTGATATGATCGCCAAGGCCGGCTCGACCGGGCGATCGACCGGGTCGCACGTGCATTTCGAAGTCTGGTACCACGGTCGCGTGGTCAACCCGCTGGCGTTCGTGCGCAATCACCGATAGAAATCGGCGGCTCCAGCCGCGCGCGCTGCCGGTGCGGCAGGTAGCGACATGCCGCCCTGTCCTTGAATCCGGCCGACGCCGACACCATTGCAAACCACTGGATTGCATGTCCGGCGGCCCGCCCCGCGGACGTGTCCAGGCAGGCAGCCTTTGACAGCGTGGTTTTGCAGGGCCATGTAGTCAAAGGCATGTAGTAAACAGGCATGTAGTAATATGCCCGATTGCCCCATGAAGTTGCGGGCATCCCGTTTCCCAAACCGGAAGATCGATGTTCAATCGTGCCCTGACGAGCCTTTTTGGCAGCCGCAACGAACGCGTGCTGCGCCAGCTTTCCAGAACCGTGTCCCGCATCAACGCGCTGGAGTCCGAGTACGAAAAGCTGGACGACGATGGCCTGCGCGGCAAGACCGAAGAGTTCAGGCAGCGGGTTGCCGCCGGCGAGTCGCTGGACAAGCTGTTGCCGGAGGCCTTCGCGGTCGTGCGCGAAGGGGCGAAACGTACCCTGGGCATGCGTCACTACGACGTGCAGATGGTCGGCGGCATGGTGCTGCACCAGGGCAAGATCGCCGAGATGCGCACCGGCGAAGGCAAGACCCTGGTCGGCACGTTGCCGGTCTACCTCAATGCGCTGGCCGGCAAGGGCGTGCACGTGGTCACCGTCAACGACTACCTGGCACGGCGCGACTCCGCGCAGATGGGCAAGTTGTACAACTTCCTCGGCCTGACCGTGGACGTGGTGTATCCGGGCATGGATCACGCCGACAAGTACGCCGCCTACCGCGCCGACATCACCTACGGCACCAACAACGAATTCGGCTTCGACTACCTGCGCGACAACATGGCGCTGAGCAAGGAACAGCGCTATCAGCGCGGCCTGCATTACGCGATCGTCGACGAGGTCGACTCGATCCTCATCGATGAGGCGCGCACGCCGCTGATCATTTCCGGCCCGGCCGAGGATTCCCCGCAGCTGTACCTGGCGGTGAACAAGATCGTGCCGCGGATGATCCGGCAGGCCGAGGAAGAGGGCGAGGGCGATTACTGGGTCGACGAGAAGCAGAAGCAGGTGCACCTGTCCGAGGCGGGCATGCAGCACGCCGACGAGCTGCTGCGCGAAGCAGGCGTGATCGATCAGGACAGCGGCCTGTACGACTCCAAGAACCTGGCGGTGGTGCATCACCTCAACGCCGCCCTGCGCGCCAACGGCATCTACCAGCGCGACGTCGATTACATCGTGCGCGACGGCGAAGTGATCATCGTCGACGAATTCACCGGCCGCACCCTGGCCGGCCGGCGCTGGTCCGACGGCCTGCACCAGGCGGTCGAGGCGAAGGAAGGCGTGCCGATCCAGCGCGAGAACCAGACGCTGGCCACGGTGACGTTCCAGAACCTGTTCCGCATGTACAAGAAGCTGGCCGGCATGACCGGCACGGCCGATACCGAGGCGTTCGAGTTCCAGAGCATCTACGGCCTGGAGGTGGTGGTGATCCCCACCCACAAGCCGATGATCCGCAAGGACAACGCGGACATGATTTTTCTCGCCCAGGATCCGAAATACCGTTCGGTGATCGAGGACATCAAGGACTGCCACAAGCGCGGCCAGCCGGTGCTGGTCGGCACCACCTCGATCGAGGTGTCCGAGCTGCTGTCCGAGCATGCTGAAGAAGGCCGGCGTACCGCACGAGGTGCTCAACGCCAAGCAGCACGAGCGCGAAGCGCACATCGTGGCGCAGGCCGGTGCACCCGGGCAGGTCACCATCGCCACCAACATGGCCGGTCGCGGTACCGACATCGTGCTGGGCGGCAGCCTCGACGCGGCCCTGGCGGCGCTGCCCGAAGATGCCAGCGAGATGGATCGCCAGCGCGCCAAGGCCGAGTGGAAGAAGCTGCACGAGCAGGTGCTCGCCGCCGGCGGCCTGCACATCATCGGCACCGAGCGGCACGAGTCGCGGCGCATCGACAACCAGCTGCGCGGCCGCTCCGGTCGCCAGGGCGATCCGGGTTCCTCGCGCTTCTACCTGTCGCTGGAAGACAACCTGTTGCGCATCTTCGGCGGCGAAGGCCTGGTGCGCTGGATGAAGCGCTTCGGCATGAAGGACGACGACGCGCTGGAAGATCGCATGATCAGCCGGCAGATCGAGAAGGCCCAGCGCAAGGTCGAGCAGCACAACTTCGACATCCGCAAGCACCTGCTGGAATTCGACGACGTCGCCAACGACCAGCGCAAGGTGATCTATCGCCAGCGTGACGAACTGCTCGAAGGCGACGACGTCTCGGCGACGGTGGCCGACATCCGCGAGGACGTGGCGCAAACCATGACCCGTGCCTACGTGCCGGCCGACAGTATCGACGAGCAATGGGATCTGGCCGGGCTCGACCGCGAGCTGGAGAGCTCGTTCGGTCTCTCGCTGGACCTCAAGCATTGGGTCGAAGAGCAGCAGGAGATCGACGCGGAGATGGTCCTCGAGCACGTGCGCGAGGGGGTGAACGGGCTTTTCCAGGCGAAGGAGGCGCAGATCGGCACCGAAACCATGCGTCAGCTGGAGAAGCACATCATGCTGACCGTGGTCGACAATGCCTGGAAGGATCACCTGGCGAACATGGACTACCTGCGCCAGGGCATCTATCTGGTCGGCTACGCGCAACAGGATCCGAAGCAGGCATTCAAGCGCGAGTCGTTCAAGCTGTTCTCCGAAATGCTCGACCGGATCAAGACCGAGGTGGTGCAGATGCTGGCGCGGATCCGCATTCGCAGCGAGGAGGAAGTCGCCGCGATGGAGGCCGAGCAGCAGCGCATGGCCGAGCGTCTGCAGAAGCAGATGCTGGCGACCGGCGGTGGCGCTCCGGTAGGTGCATTCGGCGGCGACGCGGAGGCGCCGGTCGGCGTCGGCATGCGCATCGCGCAACCGGCGCAGCACGATGGCCCCAAGGTAGGTCGGAACGATCCGTGCCCATGCGGCTCGGGCAAGAAGTACAAGCATTGTCACGGGCAACTGGCCTGAGCGAGCTCAGGAGGGAAACCTTCCGACAGCCATGAAAAACCCCGCTGCGGCGGGGTTTTTCATGGACTGGCCATGCGCGAATCTAATCCTCGACGCCCGGCGGCCGCTTGCGATGCGGCTCGGCGTTGACCGTGACGTATTGCGGCTCTTCATCGTCCAGTCGCAAGGCGGTGAGTTTTCCGCCCCACACGCAGCCGGTGTCGATCGCGTGCACGCCGAGCCCGGCAAAGCGGCCCAGTGCCGACCAGTGACCGCAGACGATGCGGGTGTCGCGCCGATGCATGCCAGGTACCGAAAACCACGGGTACAATCCGGGTTTCTGCGTGCCCGGGATGCCCTTGGCGTCGAAGTCGATGCGCCCGTTGACGTCGCAGTAACGCATTCGGGTCATCGTGTTGATCGTGGCGCGCTGTCGCTCCAGTCCCTGCAGCCGGCTGGACCACACCGCCGGCCGGTTGCCGAAAAGATTGCGCAGCAGGCGCGGGTGGCGTGGACTGGACAGCTCGCGCTCCACGTCCTGAGCGGAACGCAATGCCTGACGCAGCGTCCACATCGGTGCCAGGCCTGCATGCACCATCGTCCAGTTCAGTCGCTCGTCGTGATGCAGCAGCTTCTGCGAGCGCAGCCATTCGAACAGCACCGGCGCGTCGCCAGCGAACAGCACCTCGCGCAGTTCCGGGTTCACCCGTGCCTGCGCCTCCGGACGCCGCTGCGCGATCGCCAGCAGACTGAGGTCATGGTTGCCAAGCGTGACGACGCTGGACTCGCGCAGGCCGTGGATCAACCGCAGTGTTTCCAGCGACTGGCCGCCGCGGTTGACCAGGTCGCCGCAGAACCACAGTTGGTCAAGCGCAGGGTCGAAGCGCAGCTTTTCGAGCAGGCGTTGCAGTTCGGGATAGCAGCCCTGCACGTCGCCGATAGCGTACGTAGCCATGTCAGCGCAGGGCCATCAGTGCAGCGTGCGCGGAATGGAAAGCGTGAAGGTCGGAATGGGTGCCTCGAACTCCGTGCCGTCATCGGCCAGCATCCGGTAGCTGCCGCCCATCGTGCCCACCGACGTCTCCAGCACCGCGCCGGAGGTGTACTCGAAATCGTCGCCGGGTCGCATCCATGGCTGTTCGCCGATCACGCCGTCGCCACGAACTTCCTCGACCTTGCCATTGGCATCGGTGATCATCCAGTGGCGCGCAAGCAGGCGCGCGGGCATGTCGCCCGCATTGCGCAGGGTGATCGTGTAGGCGAAAACGTAGCGATTGTCACCGGGCTTCGATTGATCGGGGACGAAGCGGGTTTCGACCTGCACGTCGATCGTGTAGGAAGATTTTTCAGTCATGCGCTGATTGTAAGGCCTGCCGCCGTGAATGGGGCGGCAGGCGGCATCCGACAGGCGTCATTCCTTGTCAGAGACTGCCGTAGACCTGGGCCAGGCGCACGAAATCCTCCGGTGCGAGCGTTTCGGCGCGCGCCCTGGGATCGACATCGGCGCGTCGGATCGCGTCGCTGTCGAGCAACTGCTTGAGCGCATTGGCGAGCGTCTTGCGGCGTTGCCCAAACGCGGCCTTGACCACCGCATGGACGTGCTCGGGTCGGGCGTCGTGGAGTTCGTGCGGCGCCAGCGGAATGAGCCGAACCACCGCCGACTCCACCTTCGGTGGTGGACGGAACGCCTCCGGCGGCACGTTGAACAGCGGCTCGACCCGGCATGCCAGCTGCAGCATTACCGACAGCCGACCGTACACCTTGCTGCCCGGCGCCGCGGCCATGCGATCGACCACCTCCTTCTGCAGCATGAAATGCATGTCCTGGATCGCTGCCGCGTGCTCGACGCAGTGGAACAGGATCGGGCTGGAGATGTAGTAGGGCAGGTTGCCGGCGATGCGCAGTCGCGGCACGCCGTGGCTGTGCGCGAGCGCGCTGAAGTCGACCTTGAGCACGTCGGCGTGGATGATGCGCAGCTCGCCGGCGGCAGCTGCCCGGACCTCGAGGCCCGGGATCAGGTCGGTATCCAGCTCGATCGCGGTGAGCTTGCCTGCTGCTGCCAGCAGCGGCAGCGTCAATGCGCCTTCGCCGGGCCCGATCTCGACCACGAAATCCTCCGGCCGCGGCGCCACGGCGTTGACGATCCAGTCGATGTAGCGTCGGTCGTGCAGGAAGTGCTGGCCGAAGCTTTTCTTGGGGCGGGCGTTCATGGGGTCGTTTCCGGCGCGGGCGGCCCTTCGCCCCGAACCGCTTCCCCATGAGAAGGGGCGAAGGAGGCGCTGCGCGCGATCAGCTCCATGGCCATTCTCGCGGCGGCAATCAGGCTGGCCGGATCGGCGGTGCCGGTGCCGGCAAGGTCAAGCGCAGTGCCGTGGTCGACCGAGGTGCGGATGAACGGCAAGCCGAGGGTAAGGTTCACGGTGCGGTCGAACGCCTCGCTCTTCAGTACCGGCAGGGCCTGGTCGTGGTACATCGCCAGCACCGCGTCGTAGTGGTGGCGCTGTGCCGGCACGAAAGCGGTATCGGCCGGCAGCGGCCCGAGCAATTGCATGCCCTCGCCGCGCAGTTCATCCAGCAATGGAATCAGCGTGTCGATTTCCTCATGACCGAGATGACCGGCTTCACCGGCGTGCGGGTTGACGCCAAGTACGGCAATCCGCGGCTCGGCAATACCGAATTTCGCGCGCAGTTCGGCGTGCACGATGCGCAGCGTGCGGCCGACCGATTCACGGGTGATCGCCGCCGATACCGCTGCCAGCGGCAGGTGCGTGGTGGCCAGTGCCACGCGCAGTTCTGGACTGGCCAGCATCATCACCACGTCGGCGTGCGCACGTTCGGCAAAAAATTCGGTGTGGCCACTGAAGCGGATGCCGGCGTCATTGATCGAGGCTTTCTGCAACGGCGCAGTGACCACCGCGGCATAGCGGCCGGCCATGCAGCCATCGGCAGCTTCATTCAGTGTCGCCAGCACGTGGCCGGCGTTGCGCGGATCGGGCTGCCCGGGTATTTCCTCGACTGCCAGCGGTACATGGCGCAGTCGCAATGTGCCGGGGCGGCGCAGGGTCTGCGCGCTGCCGTCGTCGTCGACCAGTTCGACAGCCAGCCCGCACCGTGTCGCCGCCCGCTGCAGCAGGGCGCGATCGGTGATGGCGACAAGGGTGGCCGCCAGCGGCGTGGCGGCCAGTCGGATCAGCAACTCCGGACCGATGCCCGCCGGCTCGCCGGCGGTGACGGCAAGCCGGGGAAGGTGCGCGTTCAAGCGGGCCTTACGGCGAACCGGCCGCGGACTGGTCGTCCGCAGCACGCAACTCCGGCACCAGGATGTTCACGTAGGCGTTGGAGCGCAAGTCACGAAGAAAGTCGTCGTAGGCTTGCTCGGCCTTGCGGTTGCCGATCGACTGGCGCGCCTGGTCACGGGCGATTTCGTCGGTCTGGTCGCTCTGGCGCGAGCCGAGCCGCTGCAGGATGTGCCAGCCGGCCTGGCTCTGGAACGGCTGCGAAACTTCATTGTCCTTCAGCTCGGCGAGCTTGCTGGCGATGATCGTTCCCCACTGGTTCTGCTGGAACCAGCCCATGTCGCCGCCCGCGTTGGCGGTGGTGGGATCCTTGGATTCCTCTTTCGCCAGGGCGGCGAAATCCTCGTGCTTGTTGACGATGCGGTTGTAGAGATCCCGTGCCTTTTGTTCGGCCTGCGCCGGAGTGACCAGCTCGCTGGGGCTGATCACGATCTGTCGCGCATGAAATTCAGTGACCATCTGACGGCTGGGTTGGCGCTGGCCGATCAGCTTCAGGATGTGGAAGCCGGTTGGGCCGCGCAGTGCCGCGCTGACGTCACCGGGCTTCATCGTGTCGATGGTATCGGCAAACGCCGGCGGCATCTCGTCCAGCCGACGCCAGCCCAGGTCGCCACCGTCGAGCGCATCGGCCGCGTCGGAGTAGCGGATCGCCGCGGCGTTGAAATCCATGCCGCCCTTGATGGCCGCAAGCGCCTGCTCTGCCTTGGTCTGGCTGGCCTGGATGGCTGCCGCGTCGGCACCGGCGGGAATGCTGATCTGGATATGTGCCAGATGCACTTCGCCGGCCTTGTAGGTGGGGCTGCTGAGCAGGTTGTCTATCTCGCTGTCGGTGACCGAGACCGCGTCGCGTACCACGCTGTCGTGCAGGCGCTGCACGGTGACCTGATCGCCCAGCTGCTGGCGGAACTGGGCGAAGTCGCCGCCGTTCTGCTCCACCGCGGTACGCAGTTGTTCGGGGGTGAGCTTGTTCTGCTGCGCCACGCCGGCAACTGCCTGATCGACGTCGGCGTCGGACACGTGGACACCCTGGTCCTGCGCTTTCTGGATCTGCAGGCGCATCAGCACCAGCCGGTCGAGCACCTGCTTCTGCAGTACGTTCATCGGCGGCAACTGCTCGGGATGGCTGGCGTATTGCTGCTGCACCGAGCGGACGGCGTCGTTCAACTCGCTCTGCAGGATCACATCGTCGTTGGCCACTGCCACGATGCGATCGAGCGGCTGGTTGGCGCTTGCTGCCGCAGCCGGGGCCATCAACTGGGCGTGGGCGGGTAGCATGATCGCGAGCGCGAGCAGGAGAGATGCAAGGAATTGCTTCATCGATGGAAAGCCTGGATCGCCGGGGCGAATGCGTTTATTGATAGCCGAGAATATCACGGCGCAACAGTGGGTCGATCTGACCGCCCGACGAGCCGAGTCCCTTGAAAACCACTTCGAACATGATTGCGTTGTCGCGCAGGCTGGTATTGCCACCCGTGGGAGACGGGCCGAAGCCGTAGTAGTTCTGGTTGATGTAGTTGCGGGCGACCAGTTGCAGCGAGACGCAACAGCTGTCGTACTCCACGCCCGCCAGCGCATCGACAGTCTCGCGATCCTTGACCGAGTAGGTCCAGGCTCCCACCAGCTTCCAGCGGTCGGATATCGGATAGACCACGGAAGCGTTGTATTGTTCCAGCAGCCCCCTGCGATAGCGGTACGAGAAGTTGAAGATGCCGTCGCTACCCAGGCGCCGCTGCAGTTCCACTGACGCCATGTCCGTAAGGCGCGTGTTCGGACTCCACTGGTAGGAGCTGGCAAGCCGCCAGCGATCACTGAGCTGCACGTCGAGCTGGGCCACGTAGGCCGAACGGACCCAGTCGGTGGCCAGTACTTTCTGCGGGCTGAAATAGTGGATCTGACCAATGCTGGCCGACACTCGCTCGACACCACTGTCGTCGAGCAGGCGGCTGGTGAGCGCGGCGGTGAGATTGTTCGCATCCATCTGCCGATCGGCACCGGAGAACTGGTTCGGCGAGAACAATTGCCAGTAGTCGAACGACATCAGCCGGGTGTCGAATACCGGCAAATTGTCCTGGTTGCGATAAGGCACGTACAGGTAGTACAGCCGGGGCTCCAGGGTTTGGGTGTAGCTGCTGCCGAACAGCGAGGTGCTGCGATCGAAGACCAGCCCGCTGTCCACACTGACGATGGGCAGCGCGCGGCTTGGCGACTGCTTCGTGAACGGCGAAGTGGCGCCGTTGCCAGCAGGCCGAGCAGCCGTAACTCTGGTAGCCGCCACTCAAGTTGATAAGCGGTGTAGCGATACGCCAGCTTCGGCCGCACGAACCAGGCCGAGCTGCCGAAATCGGCCGTCAGGTAGGGGTAGATATCCTCGCGCTGGCCCTCGACGAAACCGGGCTTGCGGAAGGCCACCGCCTGGGTATCCATGCCGAACTCCAGCCATCGCGACAGCGGCAGATCCATGCTGAACTTTGCATAGGGCAGTTGCCGGTACGGCAACACGCGGTCGGTCACGAACGGGTTCACGTTCTGATAGACGGTGCCGCCGAACGAGGCGTTCCACCACGTACCGCCGCCCATGACCGCGGCACTGGATGCCAGACTGTAGACCGCGGCATGCGACAGACTGTCGCCGTAGTCATACAGGTAGCTGCTGTCCGAGGCATGGTTGTACGAACCCACGACCTGCCAGCCCGGCCACAACGCCGTGCGATCGTAGAATTTGGCCAGGTAGCGCGAATCGCCCTTGGTGTTGGCCAGGCCATCGTTCTCGCCGTGGTCGTTCGGCACGTATTCCAGGTTGAGCTGGCCATTGCTGCCGGGCACCAGATAGCGAAATTCGCCAGCCAGCATGGCCCCGCGGTCGCTGTATGTGCGCGGATCCAGCGTCGCGTCGTAATTGGGCGCCAGGTTCAGGTAATACGGAGCACTGACCTCGAACCCGGAACGGCTGGTATTGCCGATGGTGGGGTACAGGAAACCACTCTTGCGCCGGTCGTCGGTGGGGAACGTGAAGTACGGCAGATAGATGAACGGCACGTTGCCGAGTCGCATGGTGGCATCGCGCGCCACGCCCACGCCGGTGTCCTTGTCGATGGTGATCGACTTGGCGCGGAACTCCCACAAGTGATGGCCGACGTCGCAGGTGGAATAGGTGGCCATCGAATAGCGCGAGTGCTGGGCGTCCAGCAGATGGCCTTGCCTGGCGACACCGTTGCCGCGCGAGTCGAGCATCTGGTAGCGCACGTCGTCGGCGATGCCACGGCTGGCATTGGTGTTGCCGCGCATGTGCGAAGCGGCCAGCAACTGGCCTGCTTCCTGGTAGCGCACGTTGCCGCGGGCATCGTAATCGGTGCTGGTGTTGTTGTAGTCGACGCTGTCGGCTTGCAGCTGCTGGTCGGCGCGTTGCAGCTTCACCGTTCCGGACAGGCGATAGATCGTCTGGCTGGAGCTGTCCACATGCTGCGCCTGGACCCGGGTAGGACTGGTTTCGCGCAGGGTGGGGTCCTTGCCCAGGCTCGGATCGTAGAAATCCAGCATCGCATTGGGTCGACACATCGCGTAATTGGGCGGTCGCGGCGCACAGTGAAACGAGCCCAGCGGGCAGGCCTGGTCGACCGGTTCCGACGAGCCTGCGGGAACGCTCTGGCCGCTGCTGGCATCGGCCGGTCCGCCGATCAGGGCGAGTGCGGCGGCGACCGCCAACAGGCGGCGCGGGGGAAACTTGGACGTCAGCATGGAGATCTGTCGGCTTCGAAGGCTCGTTAAGCTAGCAGAAAGGCCCCTTCGGCGGCAGGAGGATGTTGCACCGGACTGGGTCGGGGATTCAGCATGAGTGGAGTGTGAGCAGGGTTGGGAACTGCCGCCGGATGGTGGTGAATTGGATGTTTTCGGCAGGTTTCTTTCGGCGAGTTCTGCGGCGCGTGGGGAACCCTCATCTCAATCCTCTCCCAAAGGGAGAGGAGGCGAACGAGCACGCTGCGCGCGGCCTTGGCTTTATAAAAGCGCGCTGACATGCGCCGCCGTGCTGGCCGCCAGCGCGGCAAGGTCGTAGCCGCCTTCCAGGCTGGAAACCAGTCGCCCCCGCGCATGGGTGCGGGCCAGCGTCAGCAGTCGCTCGGTGATCCAGGCGTAGTCCTCCTGGCCCAGCCGGATGTCCGCCAATGGATCGCTGCGGTGGGCGTCGAATCCGGCCGAAACCAGCACCAGCTGCGGCTTGAACGCGTGCAGGCGCGGCAGCAGTACACCCTCCCACAGTTCGCGGAACTCGTGCGAGCCGGCGCCGGGCGACAACGTGCCGTTGACGATGTTGCCGACGCCGCATTCATCCTCGCCACCGCTGCCCGGATAGAGTGGCGACTGGTGGCTGGAAGCGAATAACACGCGCGGCTCGCGTTCGAAGATCGCCTGCGTGCCGTTGCCATGGTGCACGTCGAAATCGGCGATCGCGATCCGCTTCAGGCCATGCGCGGCCATTGCATGGGCGGCGGCCACCGCGATGTTGTTGAACAGGCAGAATCCCATTGCCTGGTCGCGCGTGGCGTGGTGGCCTGGCGGGCGCACCGCACAGAATGCGCGCTGGCTGGGGTCGTCCATCACCGCATCGACGGCGGCAACCGCGGCACCGGCCGCGCGCAATGCGGCTTCGGACGAGCCGGGCGACATCACGGTGTCTTCATCGAGCGTGATGGTCGCGCCAGCCGGCGGCGCGCTGGCCAGGATCAGCTCGACATGGCTGCTCGCATGCACCCGCATCAGCTGCTCGCGGGTGGCGCGCGGCGCCTCGACCCGGTCGAGCGCGGCGTAGCGGTCGTGATCCAGCGCCTGCAACACCGCGCGAAGGCGCGCCGGCCGCTCGGCATGGCCGGGGCCGGGATCGTGCTGCAGGCAGGCGGGGTGGGTATACAGCCGCAGCATGGGCGGCGTTATTCGGCGGCTTTCGGTTTGCGGCGGCGTTCATGCTGCCACAGCACTTCGCCGTGGCCGCTGGCGCGCGCCAGCACGCGCGAGATCACGAAAAGCAGGTCGGACAGCCGGTTCAGATAGCGCTGCGGCTGGCTGCGGATGTCTTCTGCCCGGGACAGTGCGATGACCTCGCGCTCGGCGCGACGGCATACCGTGCGTGCCAGGTGGCTGCAGGCCGCGGCCATGCCGCCACCGGGCAGGATGAACTCCTTCAGCGGCGGCAGCGGTTCGTTCAGCCGGTCGAGGATGTTTTCCAGCCGGTCGATGTCGCTGTCCTCGACCATCGCCATGCCGGGGATGCACAGCTCGCCGCCAAGATCGAACAGATCGTGCTGCACCTGGGTCAGCGCCTCGCGCACCTCGGTGCCAACGCCGTCGGCGGCCAGAACCATGCCGATGGTGCTGTTGAGCTCGTCCACCGTGCCGTAGGCGTTGACCCGCAGCGAGTCCTTGCCCACGCGCGAGCCGTCGCCAAGACCGGTGCTGCCGTCATCCCCGGTGCGCGTGTAGATCTTCGAAAGCCGATTGCCCATCGCCGATCAGCGCGGCAGCCCGGCCTGCTCGGCTTGCAGCGCGCGCGCGACCTGCACCGCGAGCACGTGCGCCACGGCACCAATGGCGACATACAACGCCGTGGTCTGCAGGAACGGCAGGTACCAGTCGCCCAGATTGGCGAACCATGCGGCGGAACTGCGCGGCAGCGGCACGCTGGCGCTGAGCCAGTAGAAGCTGCCGTTGGACAGCAGGTAGCACGCAGTCCAGCTGACCACGAACGCCACGATCGTCATGCCCAGCGTCTGCAGTTGCAGGCCGGCCTGGTGTTTTGCCAGCCAGCTGCCGCCGAGCCACAGGCTGAGGTAGGACGGAACCAGGAACCAGTACGCCACCGACACGCAGTAATGGCTCCAGAAGTCGATGCCCTGGCCACTGATCACCAGATAGTCGATCGCGACCGCTTCGATCATCAGCAGCGGGAACGCCCAATTGAGGCCGGCCCCCCGGCCGTTGTCGCGCAGCCAGAAGCCGGCGAGGAAGAAGATGGCCCAGGAAGCGTCCCACAAGGCGTGATGGAGCAGCGAAATGTGGATGCGGGTGGCTGCCATCACCACGGCAAGTGCGAAGAAGATGCCGAGGCGTTGGGTCGCGGTCTTGGCCATGAGAGGCTCCATGCAGACGTCTGGATACAGAACGCTAGTCTAGCCCAATGCACTGCAGCCCAGACAGCCTCAGCGCGTATCATCGGCGCATGAATACCTCCGGATCCCCCACCGTCAGCGAATCGGGCGTGTTGATCGTCGGCGGCGGCCTGGTCGGCGCCAGTCTGGCCATTGCGCTGGATGCCGCCGGCATCGCCGCCACCCTGGTCGAAACCGCCGCGCCGCGCGTCGACGCCCAGCCCAGCTACGACGAACGCAACCTCGCGCTGGCCCGTGCCACCGTCAACGGGCTGGCCGCGATCGGCGTGTGGCGGCATGCCGCCGCGCAAGCCACGCCGATCCGGCATATCCATGTCAGCCGTGCCGGTGAATTCGGCACCGCGCGCATCGATGCGGACCGGCAGGGTGTCGACGCGCTGGGCTGGACCTTGCCCGCGCGCGAACTCGGCGGGGCGCTGCTGCGCCGGCTCGACGAATGCACCCGGCTGACCCGGATCGCCCCCGCCACCTTGTCCGCGCTTGAGCCGCTCGCCGACGGTTGGCGTGCGCAGATCGATACCGCGGAGGGCCGCCGCGCCGTCGACACGCCGCTGCTGGTCGGCGCCGACGGCACCGGCTCGTTCGTGCGTGGCCGACTCGGCATCGACGCCGAGCGGCACGACTACCGGCAGACCCTGTTCGTCTGCACGGTCACGCCGGAACACGATCACGCCAACCGCGCGTACGAGCGCTTCGCCGACGCCGGCCCGATCGCCTTGTTGCCGCTGGCCGAACGCCGCTGCGGGCTGGTACTCACGGTGAACGCCGACGAGGCAGACTCGGTCGCCGCGCTGGACGATGACGGTTTCATCGAGCTGGCCCAGCGCCGTTTCGGTTGGCGACTCGGCCGGCTCAGCCGTCCGGGCAAGCGGCATCCCCATTCCATCCATCGCGTGGCCGCCGCGCAGCTGACGGCGCAGCGCGCGGTGCTGGTCGGCAACGCCGCGCAGACCGTGCATCCGATCGGTGCCCAGGGTTTCAACCTCGGCTTGCGCGATGCGTTGACCCTGGCCGAACTGGTGACTGCCGCCGCCGATCCCGGCGATGCCGGTATGCTGGGGCGATACGCCGCGCGTCGTGCGCCGGATCGCGAAGGCACCATGGCGATGAGCCACGGCCTGGTGCGCTTGGCCTGCCTGTCGCAACCGCTGCTGGCGCCACTGCGCTCGCTGGCGTTGCTGGCTTGCGACCGCGTGCCGCCGCTGCAGCATGCGTTGGCACGGCGCGGCATGGGCTTTCGGGGAGAGCCGCCGCTGGCGGTACTGGAGCGGTTGCCATGAACACGCCCGCACAGGACGCTTCGATTCGCCGGCGCCCACCTGCGCTGGACGTGGCCGTGGTCGGCGGCGGCATGGTCGGCGCCGCCGCCGCGCTGGCGCTGGCCCGCGCCGGTTTCAGCACCGCGTTGCTGGAGGCGCGTGCGCCAACGGCATGGCGCGTGGAGGCCGAAGTGGATCTGCGCGTGGTCGGGCTGGCACCGTCGTCGCTGGCCCTGCTCGATGAACTGGACGTCTGGACGTCCATTCGCGAGGCGCGATCCAGTCCGTACACGCACATGCACGTGTGGGACGCGGAAAGCGGCGCGGCGATCGACTTCGATGCAGCCAGCGAAGGAAACGACAAACTCGGCTGCATCGTCGAAAACAGTCTCGTGCAATGGACGTTGTGGCAGGCACTGGAGGCGGCTGGCGTGCGCCGGCTGTGTCCGGCCGAGGTGAAGGATTTCGAGGCCCGTGACGATCGCGTCCAGCTCGAATTGGCCGATGGCACGACACTGGCCGCCAGCCTGCTGGTGGCCGCCGACGGCGCCGCCTCGCCACTGCGCCAGCTGGCCGGCATCGGCACGCGCGGTCGCGATTACGCGCAGCGCGCCGTGGTGGCGCACATCGCCACCGAGCGGGCGCATGAAAGCACCGCCTGGCAGCGCTTCCAGCCCGGCGGGCCGTTGGCGTTGCTGCCGCTGGCGGACGGCCGCAGTTCGATCGTGTGGTCCTTGCCCGAGGCCGATGCCCGACGCGTGCTGGCACTGGACGACCAGGCCTTCTGCGACGAAGTCGGCGTGGCCAGCGATTTCCGGTTGGGCCGGATCACGGCCAGCACGCCGCGCGCCGCGTTCCCGCTGAAGCTGCAGTTGGCCGAGCGCTATCAGGCCGATCGTTTCGTGCTGCTGGGCGACGCCGCCCACACGGTGCACCCGCTGGCCGGACAAGGCGTCAATCTGGGCCTGCGCGACGTGGCCGAACTGCGCGATACCTTGCTGGGCGCACGCCATGCCGGTCGCGACATCGGCGCCACCCATGTGTTGCGTCGCTACGCGCGGCGTCGCCGCAGCGCCGACACGCTCGATGCGCTGGGCTTCGACGCCCTGGCACGCATTTACGCCTGGCAGTCGCCGGCGCTGGTCGCCGCACGCGGCATCGGCACAAGCCTGCTCGACCGCCTTGCACCGCTGAAGCGCCGCATCGGCGAACACGCCGCGGGGCTTTGAAGTCTTGCCCTTCTTCCTGGCCGCCAGGGCAGGGAGCCGTCAACCCGCTGGAGAATCGATCATGCGCATGCCCCGACTTTGCTGCCTGCTCTTGCTGGCTGTTTCAAGTTTCGCCGTGCAGGCGAAGATGGTCCATCGCGCGGTGGAGTGGAACCAGGACGGCACGCATTTCCGCAGCGTCCTGGTGTACGACGATGCATCGGGCGCGAAACGTCCCGGCCTGGTGATGGTGCCGAACTGGTATGGCGTCAACGATGCGGCGATAGAGAAGGCCGGGATGATCGCCGGCAAGGACTACGTGATCCTGCTCACCGACATGTACGGCGAGAAGGTGCGTCCCACCAGCAATGCGCAGGCGCAGGCGGCAGTGAAGCCGCTGTACGGCGATCGCACATTGATGCGCAAGCGGATCAACCTGGCGCTGGATCAGTTGAAGGCGCAGGCCGCGACCGCTCCGCTGGACACCGCGAAACTGGCGGCGATCGGTTTCTGCTTCGGCGGCTCGGCGGTGCTTGACCTGGCCCGCAGCGGCGCCGATGTCGCTGCCGTGGTGTCGTTCCATGGTGGTCTGGACACCGACAACCCCGCGCTGGCGAAGGACATCAAGGCACGCGTGCTGGCGATGAACGGCGCCGACGACAAGGGCACCATGCCCGACGCGGACAAGTTCATGGACGAGATGCGCATGAACCCGGCCGACTGGCAATTCGTGGTGATCGGCCATGCCGTGCATTGCTTCACCGAGGTCGGCGAGAACTCGCCCGGCTGTCGCTACGACGAACGTGCCGCCACGCGCAGCTATCGGCTGATGCACGACTGGCTGCGTGCTGCGTTCGCCGGCACGCCGTAGTCGTCTGGCAGCTGTGGCAGCTGTGGCAGGAGCCCGCTGGCGGCGCTGCTTTTCCGAAACCTGATCCCGCGAAAAGGGCATCGCCCGCCTGCAGGATTCGACTAGAACGTGCGCTGCACCGAATAGTCCGCCAACGTCGCCAGCGCGTCGCGATGAATCGAGGCCGGCAGCTGCGCCAACGCATCGCGTGCGGCTTGCGCGTGGTGCAACGCGCGTTCGCGGGTGCGCTCCAGTGCGCCGGAGTCGCGGATCGAGGCGACGATGCGGTCGAGCGAATCCAGGCCGCCATGCTCGATCGCGTGGCGCAACGACCGCGCCTGCTCCGGGCTGGCCGGGTCTGATTGGGCACGTTCCAGCGCGTAGATCAGCGGCAGGGTGGGCTTGCCTTCGGCGAGGTCGTCGCCGATGTTCTTGCCCAGGGTGCTCGCGTCGCTGGTGTAGTCGAGCAGGTCGTCGGCGATCTGGAATGCGTAACCCAGCTCCATGCCGTAGCGACGCAGCGCCGCGACCTGATGCTCCGGCAGGCCGCCGAGGATGCCGCCCAGTTCGGTGGCGGCGGCGAACAGCACGGCCGTCTTGCGCTCGATCACCGCCAGGTAATTCGCTTCGTTGACATCCGCATTGCCGATGTTGAGCAACTGCAGCACTTCGCCTTCGGCGATCGTGTTGGTGGTGTCGGCGAGGATGCGCATGATGCGCATGTCATCCAGCTCCACCATCAGCTGGAACGAGCGCGAATACAGGAAATCGCCGACCAGCACGCTGGCGGCGTTGCCCCACAGCGCATTGGCCGTCTTGCGGCCGCGGCGCAGGTCGGATTCGTCGACCACGTCGTCGTGCAGCAAGGTGGAGGTGTGGATGAATTCGATGATCGCCGCCAGCTTGACCTGCTGCTCGCCGCAGTAGCCGGCGGCACCGGCGGCGAGCACGTGCAACATCGGGCGCAACCGCTTGCCGCCGCCGGCAATGATGTGGTCGGCGATCTGGTTGATCAGCACCACATCGGACGACAGTCGTCGGCGGATCAACGCATCGACGCGCTGCATGTCGGCGGCGGCGAGGTCGCGCACGTGGGCAAAGTCGGCGGGTCGGATGGCGTCGGCGGGCGTCAGGTTCATGGATATTTTTTGGGGGCGTGTGAAGCGATTATAGGGCGTGCAGCAAGCCCGGTGCCGGCCGCGGTGACGTGCCGCCGCAAATGGCGTCCTCTCGCGCGTCCACGATGTGACGCATGCACTTGTCGACGCCCTTGCCGCGATGGGCGGATCCTCGAATCCGCCACCACACGATGCGTTGCCCTGCCGACACTGCCGACGCCCGAGATGAACGGCGGAGCCGCTACCCGAAGGTTGTGATGTGCGAGTTGCAATAGTCCGGTGGGGGCCCAATCATGAGCCCAGCGGCTTTGCCGCATCGTGCATCGAGTGCTGCCCCGATGGCCCATGAAATCATCGCGTTGATCGCGCAATACGGCATGCTGCTGGTGTTCCTGAATGTGCTGGTGGAACAGGCCGGCGTACCGGTGCCGGCGGTGCCGACACTGGTGGTGGCAGGCGCACTGGCTGCCACCGATCAGCTGCCGGTGAGCGGCGTGCTGCTGGCGGCGGTGCTGGCCTGCCTGCTCGGCGATCTGGCCTGGTACGCGGCCGGGCGGCGTTTCGGTTCCGGCGTGATGCGCACGATCTGCCGCATCTCGCTGTCGCCCGACTCTTGCGTGAAACAATCCGAACTGCGCTTCCAGCGCTGGCGCGGACGGGTGTTGCTGATCGCCAAGTTCGTGCCGGGGCTGTCGACCGTGGCGCCACCGCTGGTCGGCGCGATGGGTCTGCGCCTGCCCACGTTCCTGCTGCTCGACGGGCTCGGCTCGCTGCTGTGGGCCGGCCTGGCGGTGGGTCTGGGCTATGCCTTTGCCGCGCAGATCGACGGGGTGCTGACGATGCTGGCCAGCGCGGGCACGTTCGCGTTCGAGCTGCTGCTGGTGCTGCTCGCGCTCTACATCGCCGTCAAATGGTGGCAGCGTCGCCGACTGCTGGTGGCCTTGCGCATGGCGCGCATCACGGTGGACGAGTTGAACCAGGCCATCGCCGGCGGGCAATCCCCGATCGTGGTCGACGTGCGCTCGCAACCGGCGCGCCTGCTCGACACCCGCGTCATTCCCGGCGCGCTGCTGGCCGACCTGGACAGCGTCGATCGCGTCTTGCAGGACATCCCGCCGGAGCGCGAACTGGTGATCTATTGCAGCTGCCCCAACGAGGTCTCCGCGGCCAAGGCGGCCAAGTTGCTGATGGCCCTGGGCTACCGTCGCGTACGGCCGTTGCTGGGCGGACTCGACGCGTGGGATTCGGCCGGCTACGCGATCGAGCGGCTGGCGTCGGATCCGGCGGCCGGCGGCGACGATTCGCTGCACATGACGGCCTGACCCGCGCCGCGAAAAACTTTACGCGTTCTATACGCGAAGCGGCCGAAGCGATACCCCGTTCTTATACGGCACTTCCTACAGTGCGCGTCGTCCTTTCCATGAGTCGACGCCGATGGACTTCGTCTACCTGCTGTTCCTGTTCGTGCTGTGTGCAGCCGTGCTGGGCTTCGCGCTGATCTGCGATCGGCTGGGTCCGCGCAAGTAGCCGGTGTGGCCGGCCCGTCCCTTCCCACTGCATGAGCTCACTCCCATGAATGTTCTCTACGCTCTCGCCGCGCTCATCGCGGTGGCGCTGGCCGGCTACCTGTGCGTGGCCCTGCTGAAGCCGGAGTGGTTCGAATGACCACCAACGACTATCTCCAACTCGGCCTCTACCTGGCCGTGCTTTTGCTGCTGGTGAAACCGCTCGGCAGCTACATGGCGCACGTCTTTGCCGATGCGCCCAATCGCGTCACCCGCTTCGGCGGCCGCGTGGAACGCGGCATCTATCGCCTGTGCGGCATCGCACCCGACGAGGACATGGGCTGGAAGCGCTACGCGCTGGCCGTGCTGCTGTTCAACGTGCTCGGCGTGCTGGTGGTGTATGCGCTGCAGCGGCTGCAGCCTTGGCTGCCGCTGAACCCGCAGCACTTCGGCGCGGTATCGCCGGACTCGTCGATCAACACGGCGATCAGCTTTGCCACCAATACCAACTGGCAGGGCTACGGCGGCGAGTCGACGATGAGCTACCTGACCCAGATGCTGGGCCTGGCGGTGCAGAACTTCGTCTCCGCGGCCACCGGCATCGCGGTGCTGATCGCGGTGATCCGCGGCTTCGCCCGCCGCAGTGCGAAGGGCCTCGGCAACTTCTGGGTCGACCTCACGCGCAGCACGCTGTACCTGCTGCTGCCCTTGTCGCTGCTGCTGACCCTGCTGCTGGTGTCGCAGGGCGTGGTGCAGAACTTCAAGCCCTACCTCACGGTGCCGGTGGTGCAGGCCACCACGGTGAGCGAGCCGGCAATGGACGCCGCGGGCAACCCGCAAAAGGATGCCGCCGGCAACGCCGTGATGGCGCCGGTGCAAGTGAGGACGCAGACCCTGCCGATGGGGCCGGCCGCCTCGCAGATCGCGATCAAGCAGCTGGGCACCAACGGTGGCGGCTTCTTCAGCGTGAACTCGGCGCATCCGTTCGAGAACCCCACGCCGCTGAGCAATTTCCTGGAGATGCTGTCGCTCCTGCTGATTCCGGCCGCGCTCTGCTACACCTTCGGCAAGATGGTCGGTGACCGCCGCCAGGGCTGGTCGCTGCTGGCGGTGATGCTGGTGATCTTCATCCCGCTGCTGCTGGCCTGCACGGCGGCCGAGCAGGCCGGCACCCCGCTGCTTGCCCATCTCGGGGTCGACCAGCACGCCTCGGCGCTGCAGGCCGGCGGCAACATGGAAGGCAAGGAGACCCGCTTCGGCATCGTCAATTCCACCCTGTGGGCGACCGCCACCACCGCCGCCTCGAACGGCTCGGTGAATGCGATGCACGACTCGTTCACCCCGCTGGGCGGGCTGGTGCCGATGTGGCTGATCCAGCTGGGCGAGGTGATCTTCGGCGGCGTCGGCTCGGGCCTGTACGGCATGCTCGCGTTCGCCGTGGTGGCGGTGTTCATCGCCGGCCTGATGGTGGGCCGCACGCCCGAATACCTGGGCAAGAAGATCGAGGCCTACGAAATGAAGATGGCCAGCCTCGCGGTGCTGCTGCCGTGCGCGCTGGTGGTGATCGGCACCGCGATCGCGGTGATGGCGCCGGCCGGCGTGGCGGGCATCGCCAATCCCGGTGCGCACGGCTTCAGCGAGATGCTGTACGCAGTCAGCTCGGCTTCGAACAACAACGGCAGCGCGTTCGGTGGCCTCTCCGCCAACACGCCGTTCTGGAATGTGCTGCTGGGCGTGTGCATGTTCCTGGCGCGCTTCCCGCTGATCGTGGCGATGCTGGCCATGGCCGGCGCGCTGGCCGCCAAGCGCCACGTGCCCGAATCCGCCGGCACGCTGCCCACGCACACGCCGCTGTTCATCACGCTGCTGGCCTGCGTGGTGATCGTGGTCGGCGCACTCACCTTCCTGCCGGCGCTGGCCCTGGGGCCGATCGCCGAGCAACTCATGTCGCGCATTCATCGCTGGGGCACTGATCCATGACTTCGCATACTCACGCAGCGAGCAGTTTCAACCGCGAGCTGATACTCAAGGCCGTCGCCGATTCGTTCCGCAAGCTGTCGCCGCGGCTGCAGTTCCGCAACCCGGTGATGTTCGTGGTGCTCGTCTGCAGCGTGATGACCAGCGCGCTGTGGCTGCAGGCGCTCGCCGGCCACGGCGAGGCGCCGACCGGCTTCATCTTCTGGGTCAGCCTGTGGCTGTGGTTCACCCTGCTGTTCGCGAACTTCGCCGAGGCGCTGGCCGAAGGCCGCGGCAAGGCGCAGGCCGATACCCTGCGCAGCACGCGCAAGGACGTGATCGCCAAGAAGCTGGCCGGCCCCGACCGTGACGCCGCGATCACCTTCGTGCCCTCCAGCGAGCTGCGCACCGGCCACCACGTGCTGGTCGAGGCCGGCGAGCAGATTCCCGGCGATGGCGAGGTGGTGGTGGGCGCGGCCAGCGTCAACGAGAGCGCGATCACCGGCGAGTCCGCGCCGGTGATCCGCGAGTCCGGCGGCGACCGCAGCGCGGTCACCGGCGGCACCCAGCTGCTGTCCGACTGGCTGGTGGTGCGCATCACCAGCAATCCGGGCGAGAGCTTCCTCGACCGCATGATCGCGATGGTGGAAGGTTCCAAGCGCCGCAAGACGCCGAACGAGATCGCGCTGACGATCCTGCTGGCCAAGTTCACCCTGATCTTCCTGCTCGCCTGCGCCACGCTGCTGCCGTATTCGATCTACAGCGTGCAGGCGGCCGGCGTCGGCAACCCGATCACGCTCACCGTGCTGATCGCGCTGCTGGTGTGCCTGATCCCCACCACCATCGGCGCGCTGCTGTCGGCGATCGGCATCGCCGGCATGGACCGGATGATCCGCGCCAACGTGATCGCCACCTCCGGCCGCGCAGTGGAGGCCGCCGGCGACGTCGACGTGCTGCTGCTGGACAAGACCGGCACGATCACCCTGGGCAACCGCCAGGCAGTGGCGTTCCATGCGGCGCCGGGCATCGCCGAGCGCGTGCTGGCCGAGGCGGCGCAGCTGGCCTCGCTGGCCGACGAGACACCCGAAGGCCGCAGCATCGTGGTGCTGGCCGGCGAGCGCCTCGGCCTGCGCGACACGGTGCCCGCGGCCGCGGCGCAGTTCGTGCCGTTCACCGCGCAGACCCGCATGAGCGGCGTCGATCTGGGCGAGCGGCACATCCGCAAGGGCGCGCTCGACGCGGTGGAACGCTACCTGGAAGCGCAGGCCAGCCATCTGCCGCCGCCGGTCAGGCGCATCGCCGAGGAGGTCGCGCGCCGCGGCGCCACCCCGCTGATCGTCACCGACGGCGACCGCGCGCTGGGCGTGATCGAGCTGAAGGACATCGTCAAGGCGGGCATCAAGGAGCGTTTCGCCGAGATGCGCAAGATGGGCATCAAGACCATCATGATCACCGGCGACAATCCGCTCACCGCGGCGGCGATCGCGGCCGAGGCCGGCGTCGATGACTTCCTCGCCGAGGCCACGCCGGAAGCGAAGCTCAAGCTGATCCGCGACATCCAGGCCGAGAACCGGCTGGTGGCGATGTGCGGCGACGGCACCAACGACGCCCCCGCGCTGGCGCAGGCCGACGTGGCGGTGGCGATGAACACCGGCACGCAGGCGGCCAAGGAAGCCGGCAACATGGTCGACCTCGACTCCAATCCCACCAAGCTGATCGAGGTGGTGGAGATCGGCAAGCAGCTGCTGATCACCCGCGGCGCCCTGACCACGTTCTCGATCTCCAACGACATCGCCAAGTATTTCGCGATCATCCCGGCCGCGTTCGCCACGACCTATCCGGCACTGAACACGCTCAACGTGATGCATCTGGCCACGCCGCAGAGCGCGATCCTGTCGGCGGTGATCTTCAACGCGCTGATCATCATCTTCCTGATCCCGCTGGCGCTGAAAGGCGTGAAGTACCGCGCGCTCGGCGCCGGCGCGCTGCTGCGCCGCAACCTGCTGGTGTACGGGCTCGGCGGCGTGGCGGTGCCGTTCCTCGGCATCAAGCTGATCGACATGCTGCTGGTGCTGGGAGGGTGGGCCTGATGAATGCTTGCACCCGCATTGGCGCAGCCATCGCGCTCTCCCTCGCCGGCCTCGCCGCGGCGCACGCCGACGGCGCGCCGGCCAGCCCGGTCAGCGGCAATGTCGCGCTGACCAGCGACTACATGTTCCGCGGCCTCACCCAGACCTGGGGCCGGCCGGCGATCCAGGGCGGTGCCGACTACACCAACCCGAACGGCTTCGCGGCCGGCTTCTGGGGCTCCAGCATCAGCGAGCGCAGCTACCCCGGCGGCGCGATGGAGCTGGATCTGTATGCCAGCTACGGCCAGTCCATCAACAGCGACTGGTCGTGGCGCGCGGGCCTGTACGGCTATGTGTATCCCGGCGCCGATCTCGACCAGGCCGGGCTGGCCTCGCGCTCGCTCAACACGCTGGAGGCGAATGCCGCGTTGAGCTGGAAGCAGGTCACGCTGAAATACAACCGCGCGCTCACCGACTACTTCGGCGTCGACACCGAGCAGGGCTATACCGGCGATTCGAAGGGCACCGACTACCTGCAGCTCGATGTCGCCATTCCGCTGAACGACGCGTGGAGCCTGGCGCTGCACGCCGGCCATACGCACTACACCACCACGCTGGTGACGCCACTGGCCAACGGCGCGCGCAACCCCAGCTACAGCGATGTGGGCGCCACGCTGAAGTATCAGCTCAACGGTCACTGGTCGCTCAGCGGCGGCGTCACCTGGGCCAGCAACGCGGACTTCTATCGCCGCACATCCAGCTTCCTCAACGCCAGCGACACCCGCAACGTCGGCGGCACCCGCGGTTTCGTGATGCTGCAGGGCAGCTTCTAATGCGATCGATCCATGCTCGCGAAGAGCAACAAGCGGCCATCCATGGCCGCACTTTCAAAAAGAGCGGTGACCATCCATGAGCAAACTATTACGTCAATCCTTCATGCTGCTGCTGGTGCTGAGCGTGATCACCGGCGTGCTGTATCCGCTGGCCGCCACCGGGCTGGCCCAGCTGCTGTTTCCGCAGCAGGCCAATGGCAGCCTGATCGCGAAGGACGGCAAGCCGGTGGGCTCGTCGCTGATCGGCCAGTCGTTCACCGACCCGAAGTATTTCTGGGGCCGGCCGTCGGCCACCGCGCCGAATGCGTACAACGCCGGCGCTTCGTCGGGTTCCAATCTCGGCCCGACCAATCCGGCGCTGACCGGCATCGTGAAGCAGCGCATCGCCGCCCTGCGTGCCGCGGACCCGGCCAACACCGCGCCGGTGCCGGTGGACCTGGTGACCGCCTCGGCCAGCGGTCTCGATCCGCAGATCAGCCCGGCCGCGGCGCAGTACCAGGTGGCCCGGGTGGCCCGTCTGCGCCACCTCGACGTGGCCCGCGTCCAATCGCTGGTGCGGCGTCATACGCAAGGGCGCCAGCTGGGCCTTCTGGGCGAGCCGCGGGTCGACGTGCTCAAGCTCAATCTGGCGCTGGATACGGCCGCGGCGCCATGATGTCCAAGCCTTTCCGATGGTTGGAAAGGGCCGCTGCCGGCGCTGATGTCGCACCTGAGATGCCCCGATGACCGAACCGTCCCGTGAAGCCCGTGCCGATGCGCTGCTCAGCACCGCCCAGGAAGAGCGCCAGCATCGACTGAAGATCTTCCTGGGCGCCGCGCCCGGCGTAGGCAAGACCTACGCCATGCTGTCGGCCGCGCGTGAGCTGAAGCGCCAGGGCGTGGACGTGGTGGTCGGCCTGGTGGAGACCCACGGCCGCGCCGAGACCGCCGCGCTGATGGAAGGCATGGAGGTGCTGCCGCGCCGAACGCTGAAATACAACGATCGCGACTTCACCGAGTTCGACCTGGATGCCGCGCTGGCGCGCCGGCCGGCCGTGCTGCTGGTGGACGAGCTGGCGCACCGCAACCTGCCCGGCGTGCGCCACGAGCGGCGCTGGCAGGACATCGCCGAGCTGCTCGATGCGGGCATCGAGGTGTACACCGCGCTGAACGTGCAGCACCTGGAAAGCCTCAACGACCAGGTGCGCCGGATCACCGGCATCACCGTGCGCGAGACGGTGCCCGATGCCTTTCTCGATCGCGCGCGCGACATCGTGCTGGTCGACCTGCCGCCGCGCGAACTGATCGTCCGGCTGAAGCAGGGCAAGGTCTACGTGCCCGAGACCGCGGCCGCGGCACTGAACGCGTTCTTCTCGCCCACCAACCTGGCCGCCCTGCGCGAGCTGGCGCTGGAGACCATCGCCAGCCACGTCGACAGCGACCTGCGCGAGCACATGCTGGCGCGGGGCACGGCGATGACCGTGCGCCGCCGCGTGCTGGCGGCAATCGATGGCCACGGCCAGAGCGACTACCTGGTGCGCGTGGCGCGCCGCATCGCCGAGCGGCGCGGCGCGCCGTGGAGCGTGGCCTGGGTCGACACCGGCGCGCGGCTGGACCCGGCCCGGCGCGAGCGGCTGGAGGCGGCGATGCGGCTGGCTCGGCGGCTCGGTGGCGAGGCAATCATCCTGCGCGGCCACGCGATCGCCGACGAGCTGCTGGCGCATGCCGATCGCGAGGGCGTCGGCCAGATCATCCTGGGCCGCACCCGCGAACGGCCGCTGGCGCGCATGCTGGGGCGCTCGCTGACCCAGCTGCTGCTGCGCCGCGGCGCCCATATGGAGCTGACCATCATCGCCACCCCGGCCGAGCGGGCGAAGGCGCGCCAGCGGCTGCGCCTGCCGCGCAGGCCCGGCTCGCGCGGCGAGTACCTGTACGCCACGCTGGCCACGCTGGTGGCATTCGGCCTGGCGTTCGTGGCCGACCGCTATCTGTCAGTAGCCAACCTGTCGCTGATCTTCCTCACCGCCGTGCTGGTGGTGGCGGTGCGCACGCGCATGGCGGTGGCCGTCTATACGGCCATACTTTGTTTTGTCGGCTACAACTTCTTCTTTGCCCATCCGCGCTACACGCTGGTGATCGCCAACGTCGACGACGTGCTGGCGGTGACGCTGTTCCTGGTCGCCGCGCTGGTGTGCAGCCGGCTGGCGACCCGGCTGGCCAGCCAGGTGGAGTCATTGCGCGCGGCGCATACGCAGACGCGCGCGCTGCTGACGCTGGGCCAGCAGCTGACCAGCAGCACCGATGCCCGCGGCATCTGCGAAGCGGGCAGCAAGGCGTTGGCGCAGGCGCTGCAGGGCGAGGCGGTGATCCTGGCGCGCGACGCCGAGCAAGTGTTGCGGGTGGTGGCCAGCGCGTCGCAGCAGGGCGAGCTCACCCCGCAGGACCTGGCCGCGGCCGACTGGAGCGACCGGCATGGCGAGCAGGCCGGCCGCTACACCGACACCCTGAACGCCGCGCCGCGCTGGATGCTGCCGCTGGGCAGCGAGGCGCGGCCGCTGGGGGTGGCCGGGCTGCACTTCGATCCCGCGCGCGGCGAGCCCGGCCCGGATCGTCGCAGCCTGGCGCTGGCGATGGCGCAGGACATCGGCCAGGCACTGGAGCGCGCACGGCTGTCCGACGAGCTTGAAGGCGCCCGCGTGCAGGGCGAGACGGAGCGCCTGCGCAATGCGCTGCTGTCGTCGGTGTCGCACGACCTGCGCTCGCCGCTGGCCTCGATGATCGGCGCCGCCGATACCCTGCTCAGCTACGAGGACAAGCTGCCCCCTGCCGAGCGCCACGAACTGCTGCAGGCGATCCTGGGCGAGGGCCGGCGGCTGGACCGCTACATCCAGAACCTGCTCGACATGACCCGGCTCGGCCACGGCACGCTGAAGCTCAACCGCGACTGGACCGACAGCGCCGAGATCGTCGCCGCCGCGGTGGGTCGGCTGCGCAAGCTGTTTCCCGACCTGCGGGTGGAGACGCTGGCGCCGGCTGAGCCGGTGCTGCTGTACGTGCACCCCGCGCTGATCGAGCAGGCGCTGTTCAACATCCTGGAGAACGCCGCGCGCTTCTCGCCGCCCGATGAAGCGGTGAGGGTCAGGGTGCACACGGAGCGGGAGCTTCTGCTGATCGACATCAGCGACCGCGGTCCCGGCATACCGGAGGACGAGCGTGCGCGCATCTTCGACATGTTCTATTCCGTCTCGCGCGGCGATCGCGCGCCGCAGGGTACCGGGCTGGGGCTGGCGATCTGCCGCGGCATGATCGGCGCACACGGCGGCAGCGTGGAGGCATTGCCCGGCGACGGCATTGGCACCATGATCCGGATAAGCCTGCCCTTGCCTCCACCGCTCGACGCTCCTGACTGACCGGCGAACCGTGACTTCCTGTGCCCCCCGCATCCTGGTGATCGACGACGAGGCGCAGATCCGCCGCTTCCTCGATATCGGCCTGCGCGCCGAAGGCTACGAGGTGCTGCTGGCTGCCAATGCGGCCGATGGGCTGGCGCTGGCGGCCACGCAGTCGCCGGACCTGGTGATCCTCGACATCGGCCTGCCCGATCGCGATGGACACGAAGTGCTGGCCGAGCTGCGCCAGTGGAGCCAGTTGCCGGTGCTGATGCTGTCCGCGCGCGATGCCGAAAGCGAAAAGGTGCGCGCGCTCGACCACGGCGCCAACGACTACGTGACCAAGCCGTTCGGCATCCAGGAACTGATGGCGCGCCTGCGTGCGCTGCTGCGCAACCGCCCCGGCGAGCCGGGGCGGCCGCCGCGCTACGACGACGGTCGTTTGAGCATCGACCTGGCTCGCCGCGAAGTGAGTCTGGACGCTGTGCCGCTGGCGTTGACCCGCAAGGAATATGCCGTGCTGGAGCTCCTGTTGCGTCATGCTGGTCGGGTGGTTACCCAACAGCAGCTGCTGCGCGAGATCTGGGGGCCGAGCCACACCAGCGACACCCAATATCTCCGTATCGTGCTGGGCAAACTGCGGCAAAAGCTGGGTGACGATGCGGCTGCGCCGCGCTGGCTGAAGACCGAATCGGGCGTCGGCTATCGTTTCCTGGCGGACTGAGGGCTGCGGCAGGCACCCACATCCGTTCAGGCTTCCGCTGTCTGTACACGCCCCGTCCCGCGGTTATGATAGCCAGCCAGTTTCATCACTCCGGCCGCAACCCCTCGAAGAATTTGCGGCCGACTCAACCGAGGACACACCCATGGCACGTGGCATCAACAAAGTCATCCTGGTCGGCAACCTTGGCTCCGATCCGGAGCTGCGCAGCACCGGCAGCGGCACCAGCATCTGCACCTTCAGTCTGGCCACCTCCGAATCCTGGACCGACAAGAACTCGGGCGAGAAGCAGGAGCGCACGGAGTGGCACCGGATCAAGATCTTCGGGCGCCTCGGCGAGATCGCCGCCGAATATCTCAAGAAGGGCCGTCAGGTCTACATCGAAGGCTCCATCCGCACCGACAAGTTCACCGGCAAGGACGGCGTGGAAAAGTATTTCACCGACATCATTGCCAGCGAGATGCAGATGCTGGGAAGCAATGAGGGCGGCGGTGGCGGTGGCGGTTACCAGCGCGAGCGTCCGCAGGGCGGCGGCCAGCGCCAGGGCGGCGGCAATTACGGCAACCAGTCGCGCGACAACGACGATCGCGGTGGTCAGTCGCGGCAATCGCCGGCACCGGCCGACAGCGGTTTCGCGGATGACGAGATTCCGTTCTGAGACACACCTAACAGATACCGTTGAAAAAAAGTCAGAGGAAGCCCCGTCTTTAAGGGGCTTCCTCTTTTTTTATGGCTTCTTGATTGTCGAAAATAAATGTCGTAGTTATACATATGTAAGAAGGGGTTAGATAAAGGTGATCAGTGCCTAGACTCTCTATGCATGTGTTTAGTGATGGCGAGCGTGTGCCGATGCTCCATTGATGAGCAGGGGTGCCCGCTCTTCTATCCAACGCTGTTCGCCACCAGCCAGCTTCGCAATAGCGGGGCGCCCTTCAACACGATCCGGAACAAACTGGCTGATATCGTCGTGCTGCTGCGGTGGGAGCAACGGCAGGCTCGGGACTTGGTTGCGGAGTTCGCTCGGGGTCACTTTCTTTCGCTGGTCGACGTAATTTCGGGGTAGAACCCCCCTGTCCAATTTCGTCGCATTGTGCTCCGCCGCGCTAGGTCGCCCCATGCAAAGCCAGATGGTCGTGATGGGCGACATGTCCCTCGGCACCACCACCACCCCAGCCCGTAACCTCGCCGAATCCCTGCAAGTGGCCTTCGACGCCGGTGCCAAACGCATTCTGCTGCCCATGTGCAGCGTGAGCGACATCCCCACCGTCCCTGGCGAGCTCTTCGCGAAGTTCCAGACGAGCTTTTACTCGGATCCGGTGGATGCGGTGTTCAAGGCACTGGGCGTGGATTGAGGTAAACGGAGGAAATCCCTGGCGGGGCAAGTCGCAACCTGCGAGACGTTCACACCGCACCTTATCTCTGCGGCACATGGCCGTTGAATTAGGGAGAGTCGTATGGTCAAGAACGTTTTCGCCTTCATCGGTCTGTGGGTAGTAGTGGCGTCGGCACAAAAGTTGCTTGAGAAACGTCATCGCTTGGCGACCGAGGAATGACTTCGTCGCCATGGCAGATGACATCATTGATTCATAGAGCAAACAGGGGGCTTTGCACCATGGACTAGATCAACGATGCCCACGGCATTGGCTGCCCCATCTTGGGGAGTGTTACGAGAGAATTTTACTTCTGCCGTCAGCCGACCGGCAGAGGGATCGCCGACTCGTGTGGTCCTTCGCAAAAGGAGCTGGATCGGCCGATAAACCATCGCGGAGACTCAGCCCGACATTGTTGTTTGATGATTTGATGCGCCTGTCACAATTTTAGGTACCCCACTCACTAAGGAAGGAACACGTGGCTATCGAGGTTCAAGCACTAAACACCCATACCAGCGGAGAGCCGGCTGAAAACGCTCAAGACGCTGTCTTGGCGGCTCTGCCGCCCATGGCCAACCTAATTGTCGATCGTGCCATCGACAACATGACCCGCAAGTTGGTCGCGGGCCATCGCAATAAACGCAACGCCAAACCGAATGCCAAGCAGGTCGATTTTGGCGCCGAGGCCAAAGAAGCACTGAAGGCCAGCTCCGCCCAGTCCGTCATGCAGGTCGCCAACCGTGGCCAAGCATGGAAGGAAATGATCCAAAAGAGCTTTACGCATGGCATTTCATCGCTGGCGACGATGAAGTTTGACGACGAGTTCGCGATTAAGGACGGCCAGCGCCCGGATAGTTTCAAGCAGAAGATGCCCGACTCCCCGGGCGTCTATGTCGTGTTCGACCACGACGACAAGCCCGTGTACGTGGGCGACAGCGAGAACATGCAGTCGCGCTGGAACGCCGGCCACTTCAACGAGTACAAACAGGGCCAGAAGCCTGAGTCGGAGCGATACAAGCTGGCCGATGAGATGGAACGCGGCTGCACCGTCAAGTTCATCCGTATGGACTCCAAAGAAACGGCTGCGGCATTAGAGGCCCATCTGATCAAGGAGAACTTCGCCCAGTTCAAAGGCGTGCGAAAGACAGCAAAAAGTCTTACGCCCGAAGAGGCCGCGAAGCGTGATCAGGCCTTGGCCAATGGCATGCTCAAGAACAAGAAAGATGAGCTGGCGACGGAGCAGGGCACGCGTAGCAACCAAGAAGCAAAGAAGATGAAGGATGCCTCCGGCACAACCGCGGCTCTTGCGAAAGGAGCTACTGTTGAGGCGGTCAAGAATGTTGGTTATGACATCTTCGAGCGGCTAACGACCACCGCCATCAAGGCCATTAAGACGAGCTGGTGGACGTGATGCGCGGCGGCGTTGCGAAGATCAAAGTGCGTATCCACCGCATGCTCTCTAAAATACTTGCTGTGTTGAAGGGCGTTTTGGAAAAGCCGCTGCAGCTGTTGCGTGGCATTGCCGAATTCATCGTCAATGCATTGTCAAAGACCATCAGCCAGATCTACAACCTGGCACGAAACTTGTTCGACTTGGCACACAATAGCTGGCAGCTCTACAAGAGCGCGCAGTCGATGTCCCGTGAGGAGCTCGTCCGAAAGATTAGCGAAACGGTCATTGTCAGCGGCTCGCTCGTCGTCTGGATTCGCTAATCTGGTGCTTGAGAAGTGGCTTGTGGCTCAGACCGGAGGTGCATGGCACCGTTTGCGCCATATATCTCGGCCGCAGTCACCGCCGTAGGCTTTGGTATTTCCACCCAGCTATGCAGAGCATTGTTACGCGCATCATCGATGCCGTCATCGCCTTCAAACAGAGCTATGTGGAGGTACTGGATGCTGAGCGCGCGGCATGTGAACAGTTGATCATAGTGGCTGAGAACGAGCTCGCCATGATTGGTGATCTGGCGAATATGTCGAGTCGGAACTCAGGTGGTCGCGCAGATGGAAAACTACACGCGTACGCTTTCGACCCACGAATCTATCCAGCCGATCGATTCTTCTACTCTGCTCATTACCTGCTCCTGATTCGAGATGGAACTCCCATGAATATGCCTACTGAAACCGCCAGCCTTCCGGCTGTATTGCCGAGGATTAGTCGCATGCTGACTGCTGGCGACCACCAAGACATCAAGGACTTTACGCGAGACTTGGAAGATGCAGTACGAGATCTTGAAAAGGCTGCGAAGAAGAGTTCCGCTGTCAAAGGAAAGCTGGGTTGCTGACGACTGCTCTGGAGAACCGGAGTTGGTGGGGTCAGCTGACCTCGGGACTATCGGTGGTACGGACAAAGAACTGGCCGACCTGGTGCAGGGTTGGGGGTAAGTCTCGGGTCACCCAGAAGGTGCTGCAAGTCGTACTGAAGGTGATGACGCAGAAGAACCAAGTCCTACATGCGTTCAATGAGGCATTGGTTAATAAGATTGCGCTAGTGACGGCGGACACGCGCACCGTTGATAGTAATCAGAAGGTGGTGGTCAAAAGTTTTCTCACCCAGCTGCAGAAGCATGTGTTTGAGCAGATCCAGCAGCAGGAGATGGTCGATAATCACGAGCTTCGCTTGATTGATCACGAAGCATGGCGCAGAACAAGAATAGCCATGATCAGTTGGTGGGCGCGCAGCTGGTCGTTTTGGACGAGACACGGCAGGTTACTGACGCGCGCATCCGCAATCTGGCGGGAGATGCGGAAGCGCTCGCGGATCAGACAGCTCTGCTTGCACATCACCAAGCCGCTCATCATGTTCGACTCGATGGTTTGGAGAAGAAGGCACGGGTCGTAAACGATAAGTTGGATGACTTCGGCAGTCAAAGCTGTGTGCTTATTGGTCGTTTAGACGTCGTGGAAGAAATAGGCGTTGTCCTGACTGATCGAGTGCGCGCCTTGGTCCAACAAGCGGAAGATGCTAAAGCGGGGCTGGCGCGAAGTGCCCTACAGATTGCTGACCTTCAGCAAATTGATGCCGCGAAGACGGTGCATATTGGCGTGCTTGAACAACGTCTGTTGGTTCTCGAGCGCATCGAGGGTTCTTCGCATACGACACAGGGCCGTTTGCTGCGTTACGGCCCTACGGTAGCCGCGCTGCTGCTGGGAGCTGTTGCGCTCTACCTGTCGCTGGCGGCCTTCTTACCGTTGCGCTGATGTATCGCCGGTTTATCGCTCGTAGGACAGGTCCAGCTCCCCTCCCTATCGGTGTGTCCGAAGGAATTTGACGACAGGACCTAAATCCAAGCGGAAATGTGGTGAGGAAACGTCCCAAAATTCGTTTCAAACCACAGTTTTATCTACTGTTTGATGGGCGTTTGGTTGAGAATGGGTGATTCGAATATGTAAATTATTTGCGTTAGATCAATGGCATACGAAATTTATTGGTGGTATGGCCGCGTCAATAGCTGTGCACAACCGTTCTAGACAACACTTACTTCAAAGTGTTGAGAGGGCCAAGAAGGAGCCAGCTGTCCAGCTGGCTCCTTTTGCTTTTTTGATTCGCTGCATTTTTTCAACCCAACCTTGTTAAGGTTTATGCCTCGATGGTCAACGCCCGGCCCTCGCGCCAGGAGCGCGTCGCCAGCTCGGCCAGCTCCAGCGCCTTAATCCCGTCCTCGATCGTGGTGCGGACGGGTGTGCCGTTGCTCAGCGCATCGAGAAAATGCTCAATCTCCAGCGCATAGGCAGCGCGGTAGCGCTCCAGGAAGAAGGCTTCGGGCTTGTCGCTGCTGATCGACTGCTCGCCCCAGGCGATCACCTGGGTGGGACGCACGTTGCCCGCCTGCAGCAGGCCGCGGCTGCCCAGCACTTCGAAGCGCTGGTCGTAGCCGTAGGCGGCGCGGCGCGAGGTGTTGATCTGGCACAGCGCGCCGCTGCGCGTGCGCAGCGTTACGGCGGTGTGGGACAGGTCGCCGGCCGCGGCCACCTCCGGCAGGCCGGGGCAGCCGCCGGTCGCATGGATGCTGACCGCTTCGCCGCCGAGGATCCAGCGGAAGATGTCGAAGTCGTGGATCAGCATGTCCTTGAACACGCCGCCGGAATGCGCGAGGTAGCTGGCGGGTGGTGGCGCGGGGTCGCGGCTGGTGATGATGAGCGTTTCCGGCGCGCCGATCTCGCCAGCGTCCAGGCGTGCCTTTAGCGCGGCGAAGGTGGGATCGAAGCGGCGCTGGAAACCGATCATGCAGGTCACGCCCGCCTCGTGCACGGCGGCGGCGCAGGCGCGCGCGCGTTCGACGTCGAGGTCGACCGGCTTCTCGCAGAAGATCGCCTTGCCGGCCGCGGCAGCACGCTGGATCAGGTCCGCGTGCGTGTCGGTGCTGGAGCAGATCAGCACCGCGCCGATCGCCGGATCGGCCAGCGCTTCTTCCGCCGACGCGGTGCGCGCGCCGTGCTGTTCGGCCAGCGTCGTGGCGGCCGCTGCATGCATGTCCACCACGTAGCGCAAGCGCGCGCGGGTATGGCGCGCGAGGTTGCCGGCGTGAATGGTGCCGATGCGCCCGGCGCCGAAGACGGCGACGTCGATGTGTTCAGTCATCGTAGCCACCGTGATGCGAGGTTTCCTCGACCTTGAGTTCGAGCTTGTAGGCCAGCGCCACGAACAACGACTGGCACAGGCAGATCGTGCTGGTGAGCCCGCGGAACGCAAACGCACTGCCTTCGCTCACCTTCAGCGTCACCTTGGCCTCGCTGCCCAGCGGACCGAGCGCGCTGTCGGTGATCGCCAGCACATTGGCCTTGTGCTGCTGCGCGACGCGGCTGCAATAAAGCGTCTCCCTGCCGTACGGGGGAAAGCTGATCGCGATGAGCACGTCGTTCTTGCCGATGCTGCGGATCTGCTCGCGGTACATGCCGCCCAGGCCGCTCACCAGGTGCACCCGCTTGTGGGTGTGCTGCAGGGCATAGACGATATAGCTGGCGATGCTGAAGGTGCGGCGCACGGCGACCACGTAGATGTTCTCGGCCTTCACCAGCAGGTCGACCGCGGCATTGAACCGCTTGCTGTCGAAGGTCCCCGCCAGTTCATCCAGCCCGGCGCGGCTGGCGTCGATGAAGCGCCGCGCGATTTCGGCGGACCCCATGGCCTGGCCGTCCGCAATCACCTGGCGGACGCGTTGCTGGTAGCTGCGCGTGGGCGTGACCTTGTCGGTGTAGTGGTTGCGGAATAACGACTGCAGCTCGCGGTAGCCGGAAAAACCGAAGCGCTTGGCGAAGCGCACCACCGCCGAGGGATGCACGCCGCTGCCTTCGGCCACCTCGTTGATGCGCTGGACCATGATGTTCGCGCGCTGTTGCTCGAGGTAGCTGGCGATGCTCTGCAGTTGCGGCGGCAGCGTTTCGAAGTCGCGCGCGATGCTCAGCAACAGGTCGTCGACCGTCTTCGGACTGCTCATGGATTACGTCGCCGGTGAGTGGTGCACAGCAGAAAGTGTATCAATCCGCCGATGGACGAAGATCGCGCGCCGATCATGGGCCGGCCTCCGCCGTGATCGGCTGCGGCCGCCAGTCGGCTGCCCAGCGCGAAGGCCTGGGTCCCATCACGAAGTCCAGCGTGCCGCCGGCGATGATCTGGGCGTGACGGATCAGCGGCACGTCGAGGGGCTTGCCGTTGAGCGTGGCCGACTGGATGTACTTGTTGGCGGCTGAGTTGTTCTTCGCGTTCACGGTGAACGTCTTGCCGTTCTCCAGGCGCAGGCTGAGGCGGGTGAACAACGGGCTGCCGATCATGTAGTCGGCCGAGGCCGGATTGACCGGGTAGAAGCCCATCGCGGTGAACACGTACCAGGCGGACATCTGGCCGCAGTCCTCGTTGCCGAGGATGCCGGTCGGGGTGTCCGAGTAGGCGTCGGCGGCGAGCTGGCGCACCCGCACCTGGGTCTTCCACGGCGCGCCCATGAAGTCGTACAGGTAGCCATAGTGGTGGCTGGGTTCGTTGTCGTGGTGGTTGTGGCCGCCGTCGAAATGCGCATCCAGCTTCGCCTCGGCCGCCGCCGGCCCGCCCAGCAAGGCGACCGTGCCGCCGATGTCGTGCAGCGCGGCGAACAGGTAGACCCACTGGTCGCCCTCGGTCCAGCCCTCGTCGGGCGAGGCCCAGGAGCCGTCGCTGTTCCTGGCCTGCATGAAGCCACGCGCCGGGTTGAACAGCTTGCGATAGTCGAGCGAGCGCTGGAGAAAGTGCGCGGTGTCCGGCGCATGCCCGGTGGCCCTGGCCACCTGCGCGACGGCGTAGTCGTCGTAGGCATCCTCCAGCGTGCGCGAGGCCGATTCGGCGATCTTGTCGGCAGGGATGTAGCCCAGCTTCAGCGCGTAGCTGAGGCCCGCGCGCGCCTCGTAGGGCGTGTGCGGTTCGCGGTCGAACCAGCGTCGCGAGGCGTCGCCCTCCGGCGGCACGGTGGCGTCCTTGCGCACGGCCGCATACGCGCGTTGCCAGTCGAAACCCTTGAAGCCCTTGGCGATGGCTTCGGCAACCAGCGAATCGGCATGCGTGCCGATCATGATGTTGGTGTAGGACGGATTGGGCCACTTCGGCATCCAGCCGCCCTCGTCGGCGTCCTGCAGCAGCGCCCTCACCATGTCGTCGATGCGCTCGGGCGCGAGCAGGGTGAGCAGGCTGTTTTCGGCGCGGAACGTGTCCCAGATCGAATAGTCGGTGTAGGAAACACCCTCGTGCACTTTATCGTCGAAGGCGCTGTAGTAGCGCCCGTGCTCGGAGAACAGCCGCGGATACAGCAACGCGTGGTACAGCGCCGTGTAGAAGATGCTTCGCTGCGATGCATCCGCGCCGTCGATGTCGAACATGCCCAGCTTGCGGTTCCAGGTCGCCTTGAGCGCATCGCGGGTTGCGTCGAAGTTCCACGTCGGCAATTCCGCGTCGAGGTTCGCCTGCGCCTGCGCCAGGCTGATGAACGAGGTGCCTACCTGCGCCTCGACCGTTTGCCCCGAAGAGGTGTCGAAGGAGACGAAGGCACCGACGTTGTTCCCCTCGACCCTGGTGTTGCCCGGCCGCACCAGCACGCCTTCGTAGACGCTCTGCGCCGAGAACGCCTGCTTGAAGCGCACCACGAAATAGCCCTTGAAGTTGGGCAGCTTCAGCGGCCCGAGGTTGGCGTCCTGGCGGTCGGGGTTGTAGCCGCGGATCTCGTGCTTCTGCGTGTCCACCTCGACATAGCCGTGGATGCCCGGGCGGGTCGCCTCGATCAGCATGCTGGCCTTGGACTTCGCCGGAAACTGGAAGCGCAGGTAGCCGCAGTGATCCGTCGCGGTCATCTCCGTCCGAATGCGCCGGCCGTCGCCTGTATCCATCGTCACCGTGTAGCCGTACGGCGTGGCCACCTCGTCCTTGCGCGAAAACTCGAGCTGTCGCGCCTCGGGCGCGTACTTGATGTCGTCGAGCTCCGGCATCAGCGTGACGTAGCCGTAGTCGCCCATCCAGATCGCCGCCTGGTGCGTGCCGGTGAAGCCCTGGATATGCGTGTCGGCGATGTTGTACGAACTCACGCTGACCCGGCTCTGCCGCGTTTGCGGGGTCCAGTTGGTCATGCCGAACGGCGTGGTCGCCAGCGGCATGGTGCCGCCGTATTGGGAGCCGATGCCGGCCGTGCCGATATAGGGGTTGACCCAGTCGACCGGCGTGGTTCGCGCGGGCGGCGATGCGCCGGCCGGCGCCGCCGCCATCACGGCCAGCGCCAGCACGAAGGCGCCGGCCAGATGATTGCGGGCACGCGGGTCTCGCATCGCGGCATCTCCTCGGAATGGCGGGGTTTTCAAGGGCGCGCTTGCCGGCGTGGTCATGCATGCATCTCCATGAATCGGGTCACTTCGGTGGCCTCGGGCATTGCCGCAAACGAACCGTGGCGCGTCACCGCCAGCGCGCCGCAGGCACTGGCGTAGCGCAGGGCGGCATGCAGGCTCGGCAAGCTGCCGACCCAGCCGTCGAGGTCGTCGGGTCCGACGCCTTGCACAGCGAACTGATGCAGCAGGCCGCCAACAAAGGCATCGCCGGCGCCGGTACTGTCCATCGCGTCGACGCGATAACCCGGCAGTTCGCCGTTGGCGTCGGGGCGGAACCAGCGCAGCGGCTGCGCCGCATCCGTCACTACCAGGAGACGGGTGGCGCCGCGCCACAGGCGATCCAGCATCGCGTTCTCGCCCTCGTCGGCCAGCCAGGCGAATTCCTCGGCGCTCAGCTTCACCATGTCGGCCAGGTGCAACGCCTGCCAGGATGGCGTGCGCGGTTCGCCATCGCGCGGCCACAGCGCGGGGCGCAAGTTCAGGTCGAAACTGACCAGCGTGCCGGCGCGGCGCGCGCGCCGCATGCCTTCCAGCGTCGCGGCCGCCAGCGCCGGGTCGGTCAGGCTGTTGGAGCAGGCGTGGAAGGCGGCGGTGTCGTCGAACGCTTCCTCGCGGAAATGTCCGGCGCGGAACAGCAGGTCGGCGGACGGCGGACGATAGAAACTGAAACTGCGTTCGCCCTGTGCATCCAGCGTGACGAAGGCCAGCGCGGTGTTGGCGGCATCGGTACGCGCCACGTCGGCCGTGTCCACGCCGGCCTGCTGCAGGCTGTCGAGCAGGAAGTCGCCGAAACGGTCCTGCGCCAGCATGCCGGCGAAGCGTGCATGGCCGCCGAGCCGCGCGACCGCCACCGCGGTATTGGCTGGCGCGCCGCCGGCGAAAGGCCGCAGCTGCCGCGCAAAACCCCGTTCGTCGAAGTCCCGGGCGTGCATGTCGATCAGTGCCTCGCCGAAGCAGAGGATGGAACGCGTCATCGGAAGCACCTTGTGGTCCACGTGTGGGGAGGCACGCCGCACGTTGGCGCATGCCGGCGCGGCATCGGCACGTGGCGACCGCGCTCAGTCGGCATGGATGTAGATCGGATTGCCCACCAGCAACAGTTGCCGGGCGGCACCGCGCACGTTGACGCGCAGCCAGTGGCGCTTGCCATCGCCGGTCCAGTCGAAAGAGACCGACTGTTGCGCATGATGGATGGCCAGGTCGGCGCCGGGATGGATGGGCTTGCCGTCCTCGATGATCTCGATCTCGCCACCGGCCAGCGCCGTGACGTCGACGGTGAAACGCACGGTGCGGCCCGCCGGTACGGCCAGCGCATCGCCCATCTCCGCCGACTGGTTTCCGGCACGGGCGGTCAGGTTCAGCAGGCGGTCGCGGCTGCCTTGCACATCGATGAATACATGGCCGGCACGGATGGCGGCAAGGATGGCCTGCATGGACAACGCACTGGCGTGCACCACGGTGGTCGGCGTGCCGACCACGCTGGCGTCCGGCAGCGCCAGTGCGCGCCTGGCATCGTGGTTGTCGCTGCCGCCGATGCCGGTGAGCCGATAGCCCCGGTCGAGCTGGCTTTGCCAGAACGGGATGCCGGAGTCCGGCAACATCGCGTCGATGCCGTTGACGGCCTCGATCGCCTGTACCCGGCTCATGTCGATCGGCGGGCGCGCGGTCCAGCCGCAGCCCATGCAGGTTTCATCGTTCGGGCGGATCGGGTGATTGATCGCGAGCAGGCCGTGCACGGGCGCGACCTGCTTCGCCAGCGCGTTCCAGTCCTTTACGTGATGGCCGTCGACGCGGAAGTCCACCGGTGCGGTGGTGCCGAACAGGTTGGCGTGGCCCTGGAAGGTGGTGAGCTCGCGTGCCGGAATCAGCAGCAGGCGGTCGAAGTACGGTTGCAGTTCGCGCATCGCGTTGACCTGCGACACGGTGTTGTGATCGGTGATCGCAATGAAATCCAGCCCTCGACTGACCGCACCCTGGACGGTGAGGAACAAGGGGCACGGCACCTCGCGTCCGCGCTGGCTGGAGCAGCTGCCGTCGCTGTGCGCGGTATGCATGTGCAGGTCGCCGCGGTACCAGCCGGCTTCGCGGCGCAGCGGCGGATTCAGCACGGCCGGTTCCCACGCGGGATCGTCCGGACGGCCAAACCAGAACTTCGCGGTGTAGGTGGAATGACTGTCCTTGCGGATGTTCGGGATGCCGAGCAGCAGGGTCCAGCGGCCTGGTCGGATCGGTCCCGGCAGGAACGACGGTGTGGCATCGCTGGTGGCGACGGTGAACAGCCGCTTCGAACCGCCGGTCCAGCCACGGAAGCCGTCCTGGCCGTGGAAACCGTCCGGGCCGAGCAGGCCAAGGTCGATCGTGGTGCGCTCCTTGTCGTGGCCGCCGTAGTCGAACTTCACGGTGATGCGGCTGGTGCCCGCGGGCACCGCGAACGGCAGCATGCGATAGGTCTGGTTGTCCTTGCCGTCCAGCGTGCCGCGCAGCACGAGGTCGGCTTGTTCATGCGTGGCCTGCGTGTCGGCGGTGCGGGCCGAGCCGGGCAGCGGCATCAGGCTGGCCAGCAGCAGGCCGGCGAGAAGCTGGCTCAGCCGATGGCGCAGGCTCATGGGTGCTTTCCTGCAGCAGCGGCATCGCAGGCAGGGGCACGCAGCGGATTGCAGCGCGCCGCCTCGCCATCGGGCAGTTGCACGCGGTAATCGCCGAAGCGCGGGTCGGGCCACAGGTAATCGGTGGAGATGTACTGCGCGCCGCTGGCGAAGGCGGCGTCGCGGCGGCGCGTGTCGTTGCGCCGCGCCTCGGCCGTGTCCGCGTCGGCGCGGGTGCGGATCATGTAGCCGGCGGCGGCATCGCGGCGGATCCTTGCGGCCCCGCCCTGCGGATCGTTCAAGGTCAGGTAGGCCGCGGCCGGCGAGTGCTCGTCGGTGTTGATGAACATCACCCGGCCTTCCAGCGAATGCCGTGCGCCGCGGTACAGCGCGACCTTGGGCGGATGCTCGTCGAGCACGAAGAACTCCTTGCCGCGCGCCTGGCCCAGGGTCGGCCAGTGCCCGGCCAGCACCGCCTCGCGCAAGGTGGGGTAATTGCCCTGGACGTCGTCCGGCGTCACCAGGTCGTCGGCGGACAGCACCGTGCGGATCTCCGCATCCAGCGCATCGAACGCCGCCTCGGTGAAGCGCAACGGCGTGACGGCACCCGGACCGCTATGGCCGTCCTTCGCGTTGATCAGCAGCATGATGGGCACGTGCCGCGGATGCGCATGCGACCAGTCGCGGATGATCATGAGGCAGGCGACGAAGGTCTGGCAGCTGCTGCGGAAATCGATGTCGGCCATGTGCATCACCTTGAAGCCGGGTTGCTGCATCTGCCGGGTCGCGGTCGGCGACCAGGGCGAATGGGCATAGCCCTTGCGCAGGGCGCCGGGCGGATGCGCATAGTAGCCGCCGTGGGGGTCGTAGTAGACGTCGATTTCCAGCGTGCGCGCGCCGCGGTCGAGCTGCTCGCCGAGTGGGCGATGGCCGTAGTCGATGCCGTCGGCACGCGGGTCGCGGGCGCGATGCGCGGCCAGCTCGGCCGGCGGCATCGCCTGCTTGTAGCTGTTGTGGGTGCCGACCGCCTGCAGGTCGTTCATGTGCAGCGCGCGGTCCAGCGCGTGCAGGTCGCAACCGGGTGCCGGCACTTCCAGGTCGCAGGCCGCCAGGGCCGATGCACACGGCAGCAGCATGAGGGCGGCAGCCAGGATATATCGATGCGGGGAATTCATTTTTCTCATCATGGATCGATGGGCCGGGCGGTTTGGCGCCCGGCCCCATTCCTCATCAGAAGCGGTACATGACGGCGGCACGGTACGCACGGCCCAGCAACGGCCTGGCGATGAACGTGTTCGCTCCCGCATCCGCGCTCTGCAGCTCGCCGGCGCGCGGGTTGCCCTCGGTCAGGCCGAGCGAGTTGTTGAGGTTGTCGGCATACAGGAACAGCGAGAGTGCCGGCGTCACGTCGTAGCGCGCGCTGGCGCTGAGCACGCCGTACGACGGCAGCCGCACCGAGTTGGCGGTGTCGACGAAGCGCGCGCCTTCATGCTCGTAGGCCAGTTGCAGGCGCAGCTTGCCGTCCAGCAGGTTCAGGCCGGGCACCACGCGGTAGCTCGTCTTCGGCACACGGATCAGCTGGTTGCCGGTGTAGTTGATCAGTACCGGGCCGGTGCTGCTCTTGTCGGTGTAGCTCAGGCCCTTGTACTGCGGGTCCTCCCAGGTGGCGGTGACCTGCACGTCGAACCAGTCCACCGGGTACCAGGTGCTTTCCAGCTCGATGCCGGTGGTCTTGGTGGTGGCATAGCCTTGCTGCGCGGTCGAGGTGCCGTTGTTGGGGTCGAACACGTAGTTGTTGAAGCCGACGTTGTCGTACTTGGTGTAGAACGCCGTGGCGTAGAGGTCGAGCCGGCGGTTGGAGAACTTGTAGCCGGCCTCGCCCAGCTTCATGGTCTGGACGATCGGTTTTGCGGTGGGGTTGGTGATGTAGCTGCTCAGGTTGGGCAGGCGGAACGCCGAGGTCCAGCGCGCGAACACGCCGGAGCGTTCGGAGAACTGCCAGTTCGTGCCCAGCGTCCAGCCGAGCTTGTGGAAGTTGTGGTCGTAGGACACGGTCTGGCCGGTGCCGGCCAGGATGCTGGAGGTGGGCAGCGTGCCCTGGTCCAGCGTCTGCTTCTGCTCGACCCAGCCCTTGGTGTTCACGTGTTCCCAGCGCACGCCGCCATCGATGCGCAGCGCGTCGGTGACCTGCCACTCGTCGGACAGGTAGAGCGCGTTCGTCGCCGAGCTCCCGTTGGCGTTCTCCCATTCGTAGCCGTAGTGGTAGATGCCGTTGTCGGTCAGCGTGCCCAGCGGGTTGCCGCCGGCATCCACCGCCACCAGGTCGAGCAGCCTTGCGTTGTCCCGCACGTCGAGCAGCGCGGTGGAGGAGTAGCGGCTGAAGCCCTGGTTGAAGTGGGCGTAGTAGTAGCCCAGCGAGACGTCGTGGGTCTGTCCGCCGATGTCGAACTTGCGCAACAGCCGGGTGTCGTTGATGAACTCCTGCAGCGGCATGGTGACGCCGCGCAGCCCGCCGATCACCATCAGGCCGTTGCCGTTCTGGTTCTTGTTGTCGAACACCTGCGAGGGATTGTTCGCGTAGCGCAGCTGGAGGCCGGCCGTGCCGGCCGGCAGGTACGGCTGCCATGCGGCGAGGTTCGCCGCCGAGCCCAGGAAGCTGTCGGCGCTCATCAGCGTATTGGGGAACATGCCGTTGCGCTGGGTCTTGGTGTCGTCGTAGCGCATCGATTCGGCCAGCTTCCAGTCCGCACCGAGGTCGTAGTCGAACTTCAGGGTCAGCTGGTCGCGCTTCACGTGCGTGCCTTCGCTGTTGTCGAAGTCGTACAGGTTGCCGTCGCCCTCCTTCATCATCACGTGCTCGGTCTCCGGCCCGGCCAGCGTGCCGAAGTTGCCGTCGAAGCCGGGCACCGCCTTGATCTTGCCGTTCGGGTAGGTGCGCATCGGGATGCCCAGGAACAGCGCGACCTTGTCGTCCAGGTGCTTGTAGTCGACGCTGAAGCGGCCGTGCTCGAAGTCCTTCGACAGGTTGACCCGGATCTGGCCGCCCTTGTTCGCATCGAAACCCGGGTCGCGAATGCCGTTGTCCTTGCGGTAGAAACCGCCGACGCCGAGCTTCCAGCCGTTGCCGACCGGTGTGCCGTACCAGAAGTCGGCGCGGTTGAGACCGTAGTTGCCCACGGTGTACTTGATCAGGCCGTCCGGCGTGTCGCCGACCCGGCGCGGGATGAAGTTGATCGCGCCGGCCGGTGCGTTCGAGTAGAACACCGACGAGGGGCCGCCGCGCACCACCTCGATCCGCTCGATCGTCTCGTCCAGGCGGAACGCCTGGTCGGCGTTGAGATAGCCCAGCGCCGGATCGTGCTGCACCGGGATGCCGTCCTCGAGCAGGGTCACCGAGCCGAAGCCGTCGACCGGGATGCCGCGTGCACGGATGTTGCCGCTGGCCTCGCCGCCGGAGGCCTCGACCCAGAAGCCGGGTACCGACTTCATCGCCTCGGTCACCGAGGTCGGCGCCTGCATGCGCAGCCGGTCTTCGTCGATCGTGGTAATCGAATAGCTGGTCTCGGCCTTGGTGCGCGTCTCCACGCCGGAGCGCGCGGTGACCACCACGCTGTTGAGTGTCTTGGCCTTGGCCTTGTCGGCGTTCGAGGTCGCCGCACCCGGATCGGGGGTGCTGCTGTCCTGGGCGAAAGCGGGCGCGGCGCTGGCGAGAAGCATGCTGCCGAGCAGGGCAGTGCGAATCGCACGGCTGATGATTTGGGGACGCATCGCGAATCTCCGGTTGGGTTGTTGAGATGGCTCGATGTGGATACGAAATGGATGGAGCGGGTGAATGGGGCGCGTTGAAGCTCACGACGTCATGGTTGTTCCGGCCAATGGCGTCGGTGTGACAAGAGCGGGAGTGCGCGTACTTGCATTGCCGATCAGACGGCCGCGCTGCCGAACGACGGCGGGCGATCGGCCAGCGCGGCACCGAAGCGCTCGTTGGGCGTCGAGCCCATGTCGAAGGCAAGGATGCCGCCGGCCGCCAGTTCGGCGTGGCTGATCCAGCTGCGCGACCACGGCCGGCCGTTCCATGAGACCGACTGGATGTACGGGCGGTCCGGCCCGTTGCCGGTGCTCTTCACCGTGAGCACGCGTCCCTGGCCGACGTCGACTTCCGCGTGATCGAGCAGCGGACTGCCGAACACGTAGTGGGCGCTGACCGGATCGACCGCATACAGGCCCAGTGCGCTCATCACGTACCACGCGCTCACCTGGCCGCAGTCCTCGTTGCCGGCGAAGCCGTCCACGGCTGCGCCGTACATGCTGTCCAGCAGCATGCGCACGCGTGCCTGGGTCTTGTGGTGCGCGCCTGCGTAGGCATAGAGATAGGCCACGTGATGGCTCGGTTCATTGCCGTGCGCGTACTGGCCGACCATGCCGGCGATGTCCGCCGGCGCATCGGCGGGCAGGGCCGGGTCCGCATTGAACAGCCCGTCCAGCTTGCGTTCGAAGGCGCGCTCGCCGCCGAACAGCTTCATGTAGGCATACAGGTCGTGCTGGTTGAGGAAGGTGGCCTGCCATGCATTGGATTCGGTGAAGTCGCGCCATTGCGTCGAGTGGCCCATGCCGCGCGGGTCGAACGGCTCCAGCCACGCGCCGCCGCTGTCGCGCGGACGCATGAAGGCACGCGCGGGATCGAACAGGTTGCGGTAGTTGCGCGAACGTTCGCGCAGATGCTTTGCGTCATCCTTCGCGCCGGCGGCCTCGGCCAGATGCGCCACGGCCCAGTCGTCGTAGGCGTATTCCAGCGTCTTGCTGACCGCCTCGCTTTCCTTGTCGCTGGGGATGTAGCCGAGCTTGCGGTAGTACGGCAGCCCCCGGTAGTCGTCGTCCATTGCGCGCTTGCGATACAGCGGCCACGCCTTCGCGTAGTCGATGCCGGTGAAGCCTTTCGCCTGCGCCTCGGCGATCACCACCGCGGAGTGGTAGCCGATCATGCAGCCGGTCTCCACCCCTTGCAGCGGCCATATCGGCGGGCCGTCCGGACTTTCGACGGCCATGCGCACCAGCCCGTTGACCAGGTCCGGCACGCGCTCGCTCTGGTACAGGCTGAGCAGCGGATGCTGTGCGCGATAGGTATCCCACAACGAATACGTGCTGTAGTTGTGCTGTCCCGGCGGCAGCTGGTGCACGGCCTGGTCCATGCCGCGATAGCGGCCGTCGACGTCGCTGAACAGTGTCGGCGCCAGCAGGGTGTGGTACAGCGCGCTGTAGAAGGTGTGCAGTACCGGTTCGGAGGCGGTCTGCACGCGGATGCGGCCCAGTTCGCGCTCCCAGCTGGCAGCGGCGGCGTGCTGCACCTGCTCGAAATCCCAGCCGGGTATCTCCGCCTGCAGGTTGCGCAGCGCACCGTCGATATCCACCGCCGAGATGCCGACCTTCACGAGAAGCGGTGCGCTGCCTGCGTCGGCGTAATGCAATGCGGCCTTGAGCCGGCTGCCCTTCGCCGTGCGCGCGGAACGGGGCAGGCGCTTGTCGTCGGCATACACTGCGGCATGCCCGAACGGGCGCGACAGTTTCATCGCGAAATAGATGTGCCGGCCATTCGCCCATGCGTGCACGCGCCGGCCGCCGACCACGGTGTCGTTGCCGATCACCCGCAGTTCGGCATCGGTGACCTGCGCGGGCTGCGCCGGATCGGTGTGGTAACCGTGGGCGAGGTCCAGCAGCAGATGCCCTGCGCCCGGCTGCTGGAAGGTGTAGCGATGCAGGCCGGCGTGCAGCGTGGCCGTCAGTTCGGCAAGGATGTCGTGATCGGTCAGGCGCACCCGGTAGTAGCCCGGCTGCGCCTGCTCCGAGGCCTGGTCGTAGCGCGACCGATAGCCGCGTCCCGGCTGCGCCTTGCTGTCCTGCGAAAGTGCCGCGGCGTTCGCCACGCCGTCGTATTTCGAGCGGAAGTTCTGGTCCGGCAGGCCGCGGTTGCCTGGTTGCAGCAGCACCGGTCCCTGGGCGGGCATCAACAGCACGTCGAGCATGTCGCCGATGCCGGTGCCGCTGAGATGGGTGTGCGAGAAACCCATGATCGAGCCGTCGCCCTGGTGATAGCCGGAGGCGGCGTCCCACCCGCTCTCATGGGTATCGGGGCTGAGCTGCACCATGCCGAACGGCAGCGTGGCGCCCGGATAGGTGTGTCCATGCCCGCCGGTGCCGGTGAACACGTCGACGTAGCGAGCCCAGCCGCCGGCGGCTTCCACTCCGCTCGTGGCCGCGGGCGCCGTCCGCTCGGCGGTGGCGGCGAAAACCGCCTGCAGGCCCGGCCGGCCGCCAAGCAGCGCCAGCGAGGTCGCGCCTTGCAGGAATTGTCTGCGGGTCACCATCCACGCTCTCCCCCATACGCAAATCGACGACAGAAAAGGGCACTGCACCAACGCGATTGCAGCAGGGTCCGGGGACGGTGCTGCGCCAGCGGAGCAAGGATGCGTGCGCTTGCACGCATTTGCAACTTGCATTGCACAAATTGGATTCGGTGGAAATTAACTTCTGTTGATGACGAGATGATGACCGCCGCTCCAGGAGCCTGTGAAGCCCGGGGCAGGCTCCGGATGGGGTCAGTGCGTCGGCATGGCGAACTGCGCACCGGGGCTGGCCGCATCGGCCAGCCAGCGTTGCGTGACCGCCTTTTGCCGGGTGTAGAAGCGCACGGCTTCGGCGCCATGGGCGTGGTGATCGCCCATCAGGCTCTTCTTCCAGCCGCCGAAGCTGTGGAACGCCATCGGCACGGGAATGGGCACGTTGATGCCGATCATGCCGGCCTGCACGCGATGGGCGAATTCGCGGGCCGCGTGGCCGTCGCGGGTGAAGATCGCGGCGCCGTTGCCGTATTCGTTCTCGTCGACGAGCCTGAGCGCGCTGGCGAAATCCGCGACGCGCACGATGCACAGCACCGGGCCGAAGATTTCGTCCCGGTAGATGCGCATGCCGGGGGTGACGCGGTCGAACAGCGTGCCGCCCAGGAAGTAGCCATGTTCGCCGCCGGCAATGCGGCACCCGCGTCCGTCGACCACCAGCTCGGCACCGGCGGCGACGCCATCGTCGATATAGCCGGCGACTTTCTCGCGGTGCTGGGACGTGATCAGCGGCCCCATCTCGACCTGCTCATCCATGCCGTTGCCGACGCGCAGCGCGCGTACCTTCGGTGCCAGCTTTTCGACCAGCGCGTCGGCCGTCGTGTCGCCGACCGCGACCACCACCGAGATCGCCATGCAGCGCTCGCCCGCCGCGCCGTAGCCGGCACCGATCAGCGCATCGGCCGCCTTGTCCAGGTCGGCGTCCGGCATCACGACCATGTGGTTCTTGGCGCCGCCGAGCGCCTGCACGCGCTTGCCGTTCGCAGCGCCCCGCGCATAGATGTATTCGGCGACCGGCGTGGAGCCGACGAAGCTCACGGCGCGCACCCCGGGGTGATCCAGCAGCGCATCCACGGCAACCTTGTCGCCCTGCAACACGTTGAAAACGCCGTCGGGCAGGCCGGCCTCCGTGAGCAGCTCGGCCAGCAGCAGGCTGACGCCGGGATCGCGTTCGGACGGCTTGAGCACGAAGCAGTTGCCGCAGGCGATCGCCATCGGAAACATCCACATCGGCACCATCGCGGGAAAATTGAACGGCGTGATGCCGGCGCAGATGCCCAGCGGCTGGCGCATGGTCCAGGCGTCGATGCCGTTGGCGATCTGCTCGGTGTAGTCGCCCTTCAGCAGTTCGGGAATACCGCAGGCGTATTCGACCACTTCCAGGCCGCGCAACAGTTCGCCGCGGGCGTCGGCAAACACCTTGCCGTGCTCGCGCGTGATCACGGCGGCGAGTTTGTCCATGTCGCGCTCGAGCAGTTGCTTGAAGCGGAACATCACGCGCGCGCGCTTCAGTGGCGGCGTCTGCGCCCACGCAGGAAAGGCGGCTTCCGCGGCGCTGACGCAGGCATCTACCTCGTCCGGCGTGGCCAGGGTGATCTCGCCGGTCTGCGCGCCGCTGGCGGGATTGTGCGAGGGCGCCCTGGCGCCGCTGCCGACACGGCGCTGGCCGCCGATGTAGTGGCCGATCGTCGTCATCGGGGTGTGTTCGGAAGCTTGGGCGGACATGTCGGGTACCTCTCAATATGCGCGGGCGGGTTTCGCCCTCTTCCCGGCGGGGAGAGGGCGGGTGAGGAGCGGCTCTTGCGGGAAACATCGATCGGAGACGCGCTCCGATCGATGCCGCCGCGAGCACCCGCCCCTCATCCGTCCCTGCGGGCCACCTTCTCCCCGCAGGGGAGAAGGAATCAGGTCATCAACCAGTCGTGTGCCGGGTCGTTCTTGAAGTGCCATTCGCGGCGGGGACCGGCCATCACGTTGAGGTAATAGCCGCGATAGCCATGCGGCATCACCACCGGGTGATAGCCGCGCGGCACCATCACCACGTCGTGGTCGCCGGCCGCCATCGATTCGTCCAGGTCGCGCGCGTCGGTGTATACGCGCTGGAACGCGAAGCCCTGCGGCGGATCGATGCGGTGGTAGTAGGTTTCCTCCAGCGCGCTTTCGGCGGGCAGGCGGTCGGTGTCGTGCTTGTGCGGCGGATAGCTGGAGGAATGCGCGGCCGGCGTGAGTACTTCCACCACCAGCAGCGATTCGGCCGGCTCGGTTTCCGGCAGGATGTCGCAGACATGGCGCGTATTGCTGCCCTGGCCGCGGGTCGAGCGCTTCATGGAGGCCGCGGTAACCAGGCGCACCGGCAGCCTTCCGCTGGCCGGGGCAGTGGCCAGCGCCAGCTCCACCGCGTCGTGCGCGATCACCTCGAAGCGGGTGCCGGGCGGTGCGTAGACGGCATCGGGCGAGCGTTCGTCGAACACGCTCGCGCGGCCGCCCAGCCGTTCGAAGCGTTGCGTGCCGGCGAGCACGTCGGCGCTGCCGGTCAGCACTACCAGGCAGCCCTCGCGACCCTCGGGCAGGGCCAGCTGAAGGCATTCGCCTGGCGCCAGACGGCAGGCCTCGAAACCCACATATGTCCAGCCAGCCGACGCCGGCGTGACCTTGACGATCTCGCGGCCCTGCGTCTGTCCCTTCACCAGCAAACTCATGCGACCTCCTGCAACGGCGATCCGTCGACGAGCGCGCGCAAGGTGCGGTAGCCCTTGCTGGCACAGGCGTAGCTGGGTGCGACGGCCGGATCCTGCTCGGCCTCGACCACCAGCCAGCCCTGGTAACCCTGTGTGCGCAGCAGATCGACGATCGCGGCGAAGTCGATGGTGCCGTCGCCGGGCACGGTGAACACGCCGTTCAACACGGCATCGAGGAAGCTCCACTGGCGATTGAACGCATGGCGGATCATCGCCGGGCGCACATCCTTGCAATGCACGTGGCAGACGCGATGGATGTGCTTGCCGAGAATGGCCAGCGGGTCGCCGCCGCCGAAGTACGCGTGACCGCTGTCGAACAGCAGCCCGACCTCCTCGCCGGTGTACGCCATGACACGATCGATGTCGTCGGGTGCTTCCACATAAGCGCCCATGTGGTGGTGGTAGGCCAGCCGCACGCCGTGTTCCAGCAGGTGGCGGCCGAACGCGGTGAGCCGCTCGCCGTAGCGCCTGACGGCATCGTCGTCGCGAAAACGCGGGCGCTTGTACAGCGGCACCGACGGCTCGCCCTGGATGGAATCGGCCACTTCGCCGTACACCATCACCCGGCAGCCGTTCTCGGCCAGCAGGCGCAGGTGCGGTGCGACGGCGGCGATTTCCTCCTCCACCGAACGCCGGGCCAGCCGGCCCGAATACCAGCCGGACACCACCTCGAGGCCGTAGCCGGCCATCAGCTCGCGCAGCGCGATCGGATCGCGCGGAAACTTGTTGCCCAGCTCGAAGCCCTGGTAGCCGATGGCGCGACCTTCGCTCAGCGCGGTCGACAGCGGCGTCTCGCCGCCGAGCGCAGGAAGGTCGTCGTTGCTCCAGCTGATCGGGTTGATGCCGATCTTCACGTCGAAGGGGCGGGTGGCTGCTTTTTCAGTCATGGGTCTTCCCTGGAGGGGTGCCGGGGTGCCGCTTTTGCGTGGCCGCTTCGTACGCGCGCCGCGCTGCGCGTACGCCCTCGCGCCCGGAGACTTCGGGCACGGCCACGTCCCACCAGCAGCCGCCTTCGGTCGTTGTGCGGCGGTGGTCGGTGTCGATGGCGATCAGGTAGGTGCGCGTGGCGGCGCGGGCGCGCTGCAACGCCTGTTCGAGTTCGGCGATGCCGTGCACGTGTTCCGCCTCGGCGCCCATCGCGCGCGCGTGCGCGGCGAAGTCGATGGCCGGCGCGCCCTCCGGGCCGTGCAGGCCATCGTCCAGCCGGCAGTCATCCAGCATGTTGTTGAACGGCGCGCCACCGCAGGCCTGCTGCAGGCGGTCGATGCAGCCGTAGCCGCGATTGTCCAGCACGATCACGATCAGCTTGCGGCCGAGCATCACCGAGGTGGCGATCTCGGCATTGAGCATCAGGTAGCTGCCGTCGCCGACCATCACGATCACCTCGCGATCGGGTTTGGCCATCTTTACGCCCAGGCCGCCGGCGATCTCGTAGCCCATGCAGGAGTAGCCGTACTCCATGTGGTAGCCGCCGGGCGTCTCCGTGCGCCACAGCTTTTCCAGCTCGGCCGGCAGCGTGCCCGCGGCGCCGACCACGATGTCGGTACGCGCGGAATCGGCGTGCGAACGCTGCACCGCGCCGATGATCTCGCCGTCGTAGGGCAGGGTGCCCGCCGGCAGCTCGCGCCGGCCGGTGACGCGATCCACGATGGCGCGCCAGTCGGCGGCGGCGCGCTCGGCGCGCGCGCGCCATGCATCGTCGGCATGCCATGGCCCGAGTGCGGCGGACAAGGCGTCCAGGCCCAGCCGTGCATCGGCAAGGACCTGCACGTCGCCGCCCTTCAGCGCATCGTAGCCGTTGACGTTGAGGGTGATGACCCGCGCCGCGCGGTACAGCGCGTTGGAGCCGGTGGTGAAATCCTGCAGCCGGGTGCCGACTGCCAGCACGAGGTCGGCGTCGGCCAGCAGCGCGTTGGCGGCGGTGGCGCCGCTGACCCCGGCCGGCCCCAGTTGCAACGGGTGATGCCATGCCAGCAGGCCCTTGCCGGCCTGGGTCTCGGCGACCGGCACGCCGTGCGATTCGGCGAAGTGGCGCAGCGCTTCGCCAGCCTGGGCGTACAGCGCGCCGCCGCCGGCGATCAACACGGGCCGCCTGGCATCGCGCAGGGCCTGCGCGGCCACGGCGATGTCGTCGTCGGCCGGCGGCACGCGGCGGAACGCATGCACGCGTTCGGCAAAAAAGCCTTCCGGCCAGTCGTACGCCTCGGCCTGCACATCCTGCGGCAGCGCCAGGGTGACCGGGCCGCACAGCGCGGGATCGGTCAGCACGCGCATGGCGCGCGGCAGCGCGCTGAGCAGTTGTTCCGGCCGCACGATACGATCGAAGTAGCGCGACACGGGGCGGAAGCAGTCGTTGACGCTCACCGTGCCGTCGCCGAAATCCTCCAGTTGCTGCAGTACCGGATCCGGCGCGCGCGACACGAAGATGTCACCCGGCAGCAGCAGCACCGGCAGGCGGTTGACGTGGGCCAGCGCGGCGGCGGTGAGCAGGTTGGTGGCGCCGGGGCCGATCGAGCTGGTCACCGCCATCATGCGCCGCCGCATGTGCGCCTTGGCGTAGGCGATGGCGGCATGGGCCATCGCCTGCTCGTTGTGCGCGCGATAGGTCGGCAGCCGGTCGCGCTCGTGATACAGCGCCTCGCCGAGGCCGGCCACGTTGCCGTGGCCGAAGATCGCGAACACACCGGCGAACAGGGGCAGCAGGCCGCCGTTCTCCTCATCGCGCACCTGTTGCGCGGCGAGATAGCGCACCAGTGCCTGGGCCATCGTCAATCGCACGGTAGCGCTCATGCCGCGACTCCGTCGCTTTGCGCGTGCGCCTCGCGCGCCTGTCGCCAGAGCCCCGCGAGTTCGGCGAACTGGCGCGCGGCGTCCGTCACCAGCGTGGCGTCGTCGATCTCGCCCTGCAGCCACGCGCGCGCCGGCTCCAGGAACAGGCTGCGGCCGACCGCGAAGCCACGGCAACTCGCGCTGCGCGCGGCGGCGTGGAAACCTTCGGCCAGCTCGGCGAACGGCGCATTGAGGCCAAGCAGCACGACGCCGCGGCAGTACGGATCGCGTTCGGCGATCAGCGCGTCGATCGCGGCCCAGTCCTGCGCCGGCAGCGGCGCCAGCTTCCACCACTCGGGGCGGATGCCAAGGTTGTAGATGCGCTTCATCGCGCGCAGCACGCGCTCGCCCGGCGTGCCGGTGGCGTGCGGATTGAGTGGCGGGATCACTTCCAGCAGCAGCTCGTGGCCACTGTGCAGCACGGCGTCGTAGAGCGTGCGCAGCTGGGTTTCCTGTTCCAGCCGCGTTTCCGGCGTGCCGTCCGGATCGAACGGCACCAGGCATTTGACGACGTGCTCGGCCGGCCAGTGCTGCAGCTGGCTGCCGAGCGAGCGGCCGTACTCGAACTCCAGCGGATGGGAGCCGGGCATTTCCACCGGGCGGCCGATCCACCAGCCACGGCCGGTGGCTGCGTTCAGGGCGTCCTGGCCGTAACGCTGATCGATCAGGACGCCCACCCGCTGGTGCAGACCCAGTTCCTGTTCCGTGCGCGCCACCGCGTCGACCAGCAGTTGCTTGAGCCGCGGCAGGCGCGACTCGTCCGCGCCGCACTCGCGCGCCAGTTCGTAGAACTGGCTGCGATGGTCGAACGCGAAGATGTGCAGATCGTTCCAGTCACGGCGCGGCACGCTCGCACGATGCAGGTGCGCCAGCTTCGTGTCGGTGTCGGGCCGCTGCAGGCGCTCGCCGTGGGCAAGAAAGTAGTCCAGCTCCGCGCGGCTCGGCATGGCCGGCGCGCAACCGTGGCGCGAGACCACCAGGGCACCGCAGGCGTTGGCATAGCCACAACTGCGCTCGATGCTTTCCCCGCGCAACCAGCCATACAGGAAGCCGGACATGAAGGCATCGCCGGCGCCCAGCACATTGAGCACCTCCACGCGCGTACCGCCGTAGGTCGCCGCCTCTTCGATGTCGGCGGGAACGGCGCCCTCGATCACGCTGCAGCCGAACGCGCCGCGCTTCACCACCAGAATGGCCGCGGTGACCGCGCGGACGGCGCGCAACGCGGACATCAGTTCGGTGTCGCCACCAGCGATCTGGAACTCCTCCTCGGTGCCGACGACCAGGTCGAAGCGCGGCAGGATCCCCTGCAGGTGCGCGGTGACGCCGGCGTCGGCGATGAAGCGCGTCGCGCCGTCGTCGAGGCCGGTCAGTCCCCACAGTACCGGGCGGTAGTCGATGTCCAGCACGGTACGCACGCCGTGCCGGCGCGCGAACGCCAGCGCCTTCACGCTGGCGGCATGCACGCCGGGCGTGGAAAGGTGGGTGCCGGTGATCGCCAGCGCGCGGCTGGACGCGATGAAATCCTCGTCGACGTCCTCCTCGCACAGCGCCATGTCGGCGCAGTTCTCGCGATAGAAGATCAGCGGAAAGCTTTCCCGATCCTTGATGCCGAGCAGCACCAGGGCGGTCAGGCGCTCGCGGTCGATTTGCACCTGACTGACATCGCAGCCTTCGCGGCGCAGCGTCTCGCACAGGAAGCGGCCCATGTGGTCGTCGCCGACCCGGCTCAGCATCGCCGAGCGCAGGCCGAGCCGCGCCGTGCCGAAGGCGACGTTGGCGGAGGAGCCGCCCAGGTATTTCGCGAAGCTGCTGGCGTCCTCCAGCCGCGCGCCGGGCTGCTGGGCGTAGAGATCCACGGCGAGGCGGCCAAGGCAGATCAGGTCGTGCGTTCGTTCGTTCATCGCTGGCCACGTGTGCAGGGGAATGGGAGCGGCATGCAGGCAAGGCTCATGCAGTCGCACGGCCTTCCAGTTCGTCGACCAGCTCCTGGATCTGTGCGTTGCCGGACATCATTTCGAGTACTTCTCCATGGCTGATGTCGCTCTTGGGGAACGTGCCCATGGACCGGCCGCGGTTGAGCAGCGTGAAGCTGTCGCCGATCGGGTAGGCGTGGTGCACGTTGTGGGTGATGAAGATCACCGAGATGCCGCGCGCGCGCGCCGTGTGGATCAGCTTGAGCACGTTGCAGCTCTGCTTGACCCCGAGCGCGGCGGTCGGCTCGTCGAGGATCAGCACGCGCGCGCCGAAGTGGATCGCGCGCGCGATGGCCAGGCACTGCCGCTCGCCGCCGGACATGGTGCCGACCGCCTGGTCGGCGAGCGCACGTGGATGCCCATCTCGGCGAGCTTCTGCACGGAGACGTCCGCGGCATACTGCATGTCCATCACCGGGATCACGCCGAACAGCTTGCGCATCGGCTCGCGCCCGGCGAAGAAGTTGCGCGCCACGCTCATCAGCGGCACCAGCGCGAGGTCCTGGTAGACGGTGGCGATGCCCGCGGTCCAGCGCCTCGCGCGGCGACCTGAAGTCCACTTCCTCGCCGTCGACCAGGTAGCGGCCGCGCTCGGGCCGATGCACGCCGGCCAGCGTCTTGATCAGGGTGGACTTGCCGGCGCCGTTGTCGCCGAGCAGGCAGTGCACCTCGCCGCGGCGCAGGCGCAGGGTGACGTCCTGCAGCGAGATCACCGTGCCGAAGAACTTGCTGATGCCTTCGAGCTGCAGGATGTAGTCGTGCGTCTGCGCTGGTCATGGCGATGCCCTCACCTGGCCGTGCCTGCACGCGCCACGCATGTAGTTGTTGAACAGCACCGCGAGCAGCAGCATGGTGCCGAGGAACACGCGGTACCAGTCCGAATCGATGCTGGTGTAGGAGATGCCGATCTGCACCACGCCGAAGATCAGCGCGCCGAAGCAGGCACCCATCACCGAGCCGTAGCCGCCGGTGAGCAGGGTGCCGCCGATCACCGCGGCGATGATCGCCTCGAACTCCTTCTGCAGGCCGCGGTCGGCCGCCGCGGAGCCGACGTCGGCCACTTGCAGCACGGCGAACAGCCAGGCGCAGAACGCGGTGAGCACGAACAGGCTGATCTTCACCCGGGTCACCGGGATGCCGGCATTCTTGGCCGCGTTGTCGTCGCCGCCGACGACGAACACCCAGTTGCCGAAGCGTGTGCGCGACAGCATGAAGCCGGCGCCGACAGCCAGCACCAGCCACCACAGCAACACCTTGGGCAGGCCGTTGACCACCGGATCGCCGTTCGGCAACGCATCGACCACGCCGACGTGGGCCAGCCATGTGAACAAGCCGTGGAATGTGCTGCCCTGGAACAGCGTACTGATCACCGGATCCGCGCCCAGCCGGTCGCCCACGCCGCTGACGATGGTGCTGTCGGAGAAATGGGTGGACAGCACCAGGGTCAGTCCGCGCAGGATGAACATGAAAGCCAGCGTCACGATGAAGCTGGGCAGTCGGGTGCGCACCACCAGATAGCCGTTCAGCCATCCGAGCGCCATGCAACCGGCGAACGCGAACAGCACCGAAGCCCACACCGGCCAGCCCAGGAAGGACGCCGGCACCGCCACCATCATCCCGGCGAAGCCGATCATCGAGCCGATCGACAGGTCGAACTCGCCGGCGATCATCAGCACGCACGCCCCGACGGCGAGGATGCCGAGATAGGCGGCGACCTGGGCCCAGCTCATCACCCCGTCGAGGTTGAACATGCCCGAGTCGCCGGCAAAGATGCCGAACAGCACGAACACCAATACCGTGCCGGCGATGGCGCCGAACTCGGGGCGGTTGAACAGGCCGCGCCACGGCGACATGCGGCGGATGCGTTCGTCCGCTTCGGCGCCATGCGCGTCGGGCTGGTCGGGAAGGGCGGCTTGCGAAGTTGTCACGCTCATCAAGTCTCCGATGTCACTGGCCGTTTTCAATGGCGTTGAACGCGGGCAGCGTGCGATGTCTCAACGGAATTGCCCGGCGTACCTGGCGACCATGTCCACGTTGTCTTTGGTCACGAAGGACGGGCCGGTGCTGACGCCCTTGCTGCCGTAGACGGGATTCAATCCATACGTTTTCAGGCGCGCCTGGAATTTCGGGTTGGCCTTCAGCTTGGTGATGATCACGGCCGGGTCGCGCGTGTTGTCCGCGTGCGCGATGGCGAGCACGGCGATCGCGATGTAGCCCTGCAGGTAGGGCTGCTGGTCGATCGCGAAGGCGACTGCACCGCCCTTGATGCCGGCGATGATCGCCGGCGACAGGTCGAAGGTGCAGAAGTAGGTCTTGCCGGCAAGGTTCATCCGGCGCAGCGCCTGCAGCGCAGGTTCAGCCGAGCTGGGGCCGAGCGCCAGCACCGCCTGGGTGCCGGGATGGTTGCGCAGGTAGGCGCTGATCTTGCTCCGCACCACGGTGGGGTCCACCCCGGAATCGATCATCGACTGGCGCACGTCCACCCCGAGTGCGTCGGCGAAACCCTTGCAGCGCTGGAACGAGGCGGCGTTGGTGGCGTAGTGGTTGACGCAGACGAACGACTTCACGCCAGCGGCCTTGGCGCGCTCGCCGGCGGCCTTGCCCGCCTCGTACTCCGGCTGCCCGACATGCATGATCGCGCCCAGCTGCTCGCTCTCCTGCGTGGTGCCGGAGTTGATCGTGACGATCGGGATGCGCTTGGCGGTGATCCGCGCAGCCGGCTTGGACAGCACGTCGTAGTCGGCGATGTCGAAAGCCACGCCATCGTAGTTGTGCGCGGCCGCCTGCTCGAGCAGGCGCGCCATGCCGGCCAGGTCGCCATCGGGCGGATTGCGGTAATCCACCTGCACGCCGTAGTCGTCGCCGGCCTGCCTGATCGCGTTCTTGACGGTGTTCCACCAGACATCCGAGTCGGCGGCATGGCTGATCAACACGAAGTGGCCGCTCGTGGGTGAAGCGTTTGCTGCCAACGCAGCCGTGATGCCGACAAGCGTCAGGACCAGTGTCCATATCCATCGATTTCGCATGCGGCCTCCAGGGCGTCGGTACCGGTTGATCCGGCAGTTCAAGAATGATGCGCAGAGCCGGAACGTTACGCGGACTGAGTGAGGATAGGAACGTTCATGCAAATTGCAACTTGCATTGCACAATATGTAAACTTTGGAAACAAAGTTCCATGCTTGGGCGACTCGCCCTGCAAGCTCGCCCAGTGGGTTCAAGGATCATTCGCGTACCCACAGTCGATCGCTGCATAGCTTTCATGGCTCTCGTTTCGGCAACTTATCGACACCTGCGAGATCGAGGGCAACGATTCACCAGCCAAGCGCGTTTGCGCCATCATGGGTTGCCGTAAAGGTCACCGTTCCGGCAACCTTCTTTGCGACCTCCCCGCCGACAAGGGCCAATCCGAGATGAAATGGTTCGCTAACTCCCGCTCCTGCGGGGTCCGCCATTGGGGCACCTGGCTCGCCTGCACTGGCTTGCTCACCATCGCCACCTCGGCGTGCGCCGCCGACCATGCAAGGGACGTCGATCCGTTCATCGGCGTGGACGGGGACGGCGAGGTTTTCCTGGGAGCCACGGTGCCGTTCGGCATGGTCAAGCTCGGCCCGGACGTGCGCACCTTCGACGGCAAGCCGATCAAGTCCGGCTATCACAGCACGGGCGAGGTGGTGGGTTTCAGCCATCTGCACCTGAGCGGCGGCGCGGGGAAATACGGCAACATCCTGCTGGCCCCGGTCACCGGCGCGCTGCAGCCTTCGGACATCCATTCGCCGCGCAGCGACGAGGAAGCCGGCGCCGGCTATTACTCGACCACCCTGAGCCGCTACCGCACGCGCGTCGAACTCACCGCCAGCCGCCGCGCCGGCCTGCACCGCTACACCTTCACCGATGCGGGCGACGCGCACGTCACGGTGGACATCCAGCATGCCCTCAACGTGGGCAAGGGCGAGGAAGACCAGCGCTTCCTCGGCGGCGACGTCAGCGTGCTGTCCGACCATGAGATCGAAGGCGTGGGCCGCTACACCGGCGGCTGGAACGAGGGCGGCGAATATCGCGTGTACTTCTACCTGCGGGCCGACACGCCCGCCGTCGGCGCGCAGACCTGGCGTGGCCGCCAGCTCGATGCCGCGCGCCACGCGCACACCGATGCCGACGAGGATCTCGGCGCCTCGCTGGACTATCGCGTCACCGCTGGCCAGGCGGTCCAGGTCAAGGTCGGCATTTCCTTCGTCAACCTGGCACAGGCGCGCCGCAATGCCGAACGGGAAATCCCCGGCTGGGATTTCGCGGCCACGCGCGAGAAGGCTGTGGCGCAGTGGAACCGGGCGCTGTCGCGGATCGAGATCCACGACGCCGACGAGGTCGAGCGGCTCAAGTTCTACACCGCGCTGTACCACGCCATGATGATGCCCTCCGACCACACCGGCGAGAATCCGAAGTGGTCGTCGGACGAGCCCTATTACGACGACTTCCAGGCGATCTGGGACACCTTCCGCAGCGACGGCCCGCTGCTCACCCTGATCGCGCCCGACCGCCAGCGCGACATCGTGCGCTCGCTGATCGACACCTACCGCCACGCGGACTACATGCCCGACGCCCGCGTCGGCAACGACAACGGCCGCACCCAGGGCGGCAGCAATGCCAACGTGCTGGTGGCCGATGCCTACATGAAAGGCCTCACCGGCATCGACTACGCCACCGGCCTGCAGGCGATGCTGAAGGACGCGCAGGTGCCGCCGGCCAATCCGCGCACGCATGGCCGCGGCGGCCTGGACACCTACAACACGCTCGGCTACATCGCCCAGCCCACCGAGCGCGCCGGCTCGCGCACCGTCGAATACGCCTACGACGACTTCACCATCGCCGAACTCGCCTGCGGCCTCGGCCACGCGCAGGAGGCGAAGCGCTACAGCAAGCAAGCCGGCAACTGGGCCAACCTGTGGGACGCCTCGCTGGAGCAGGAAGGCATCAAGGGCTTCCTGCGACCGCGCAACGCCGACGGCAGCTGGGCCGCGCCCTACCTGGTGAAGCGCGGCACCTGGCCGGACTTCTTCTACGAAGCCGACCTGTGGACCTATTCGCTGTACGCGCCGCAGGACGTGCGCCGGCTGATCGGCCTGTCCGGCGGCAACGACGCGTTCGTGCAGCGCCTGGACCGCCTGTTCGAGCGCGGCCACTTCGACATGGGCAACGAGCCGGGCTTCCTGATCCCGAACCTGTACCTGTGGGCCGGCCGCCCCGACCGCACCGCCGACCGCATTATCGACCTGCTGCGACGAGACTTCAGCGACAGCCGCGCCGGCATCCCCGGCAACGACGACTCCGGCGCCATGTCGAGTTGGTACGCGTTTCAGTCGATGGGCTTCTACCCGAATGCAGGCCAGGACGTGTACCTGATCGGCACTCCCTCGTTTCCCGAAGTGGATATCGACTTAGGTCAAGGCAAGACCTTCCGCATCGTCGCGGAGAACTTCCGTCGCGACCGCCTCAACCGCTACGTGCAATCGGCGACGCTCAACGGCAAGCCGTTGGATAAGGCCTGGTTCCGCCACGGCCAGATTGCCGGTGGCGGCAGTTTGCACCTGGTGATGGGCTCGGCGCCTTCGCGCTGGGGTACCACCACACCGCCGCCATCGCTATCCGATCCGGGTTTTGCATTGTGCGGGCACCACGGCGGGTCACGCTGATATTGCCAGCATCGGACCAGCTCGAGGCAAGAGACGGAACCGCATAGCCCTTCGTCGAGCCCGCCACCTGAGCGCGTCGCGTATCGATCAGCATGCCGGCCTCAGCCGGGCGTCCCACTGTGACCTGACCGAGTCCGCTTCCGCCCACGAACGGTCATTCGAAGAGTAGTGCTTTCGACCCGCGGCCCTTCTGATCGCGTCTGCGCCATCGGGGTAGAACCCCCATGGGCAGCGTCTTTGCAAAACGCAAAGTCATACGCTGGCCTGTCGTTGACGGATCAGTCTTTCGATCAGGCAGCCCTGGACAGATTCTTGAATGCCGTCGCCAGCGTATGCAGCGCCTTGCGCGATCGACCGTCATGGAGCGCCGAATACAGCACTACCTCGTGCGTGGGTAGCGCAGGCAACGAAAGCGCGTGGCCAATATCGATGGTGCCAGGCGGCGCAGCACGCCGCGGCAGCACGGCGACCGCCAACCCTATCGTCGCTGCAGCCCCCACCACGGCGGCGCCCTTGCCGATGAACACCTCCGTCCAGGCGATGCCGGCACCATCGAGCGCACGGACCGCTGCCGCACGGATGCTGCATGTTTCTCCCTGGGTCGATAGCGGCAACGGTTGGCCTGCACGCGGCTGCCAGTGCGCGGCAGCGATCCAGGCGAACGATTCGGCGAACAGCACTTCACCGTTGCGACGACGATCTTCCGGCTGCAATACCAGGGCGGCATCCAGCACGCCATCGTCGTAGGCCTTGAGCACTTCGTTCGAGCCGGCTACGCGCAGCTCGATCAGCAGATTCGGATCGTGCTCGTTCATCCGGCGCAACAAGCCGGGCAACTCGCTGCCCACCAGTTGGTGGCTGATGCCGATGACCAGCCGGCGCTGTGTCACTTCGAATGAGGCGATGGCGCGCTCATGCGCCCCAACCAGCTCGCGCGCGGCCTCCATGAAAGCGGCGCCCTCGGCGGACAGCCGCACCTGGCGTGGCGTTCGCTCCAGCAGCCTTCGGCCCAACTGGTCTTCCAGCCGGCGCAATTTCAGGCTGATCGCCGATTGCGTGCTGTCCAGCGCGTCGGCGGCGCGGGTGAAGCTCTGCAGCTCAGCGGTCAGGACAAAGGCCTTGACGGCATCCAGGTCGAGGGATTTCATGGCTTATCCATGTCATTTTTAAATGACTGAAATTCATATTCATATCTTTTACAAATGGATGATAGCGCACACACTGCGCCTTACATCGCAGGAGACCCAGTCATGAAATCAACAAAGACACTTCTATTCGCGCTTCTGACCCTTCTCCCGATCCACGCGGTCACCGCCTCGGAGCCCGATAAGATGAATACCGTGACTGCCATCGAAGGCACCTGGACGCTTGCCTTTGCCGACGTCAAACATCCGGATGGAACGCGCACACATGATTACGGCGACGCCCCCAAGGGAGTGCTGCAAATCGATCATGCCGGGCACTATTCGCTGTTCGTCCTCGACAGATCTCGCCCCAGGTTCGCCGCCAATGACAAGAAAGCGGGGACGCCGGATGAATTCCGGGCGGCGACGCTGGGAGCAAGCGCTCATTTCGGCACCGTCGAGATCGACCCCGTGAAGGGCACGCTCGCCTTCCATATCGATGGCGCAACGTATCCGAACTGGGAGGGAGCTACCCAGGTGCGCAGTTATGAACTGAGCGGTGACATGCTGAGCTACAAGGTGCCACCGCGACCGAATGGCGATATCCCGTTGACGGGGTGGAAGAAACTACGCGGTGATTGAGGCGTGCAGATATCCGTTTTCGACACCCCATCGTGGACATCACGGATACATTGAAGTGCGAACCCTGCCTTCGCGGCGATGACGGCAAAAGAGCCGAAACCCATCGAAAGCCGAAACAACCGACCCCGTCATTCCTGCGGAGGCAGGTATCGCACTTCGATTTTGCAGAACGATACTTGCCTTCGCAGGAATGACAGCCCTGGAGATGATGATCGTGTAACTCGTGGTTGGCTTACTTCACCTGCATCGTGTTGTTGCTGCGGTCGATGTCGGGCAATGCATGCGCCGGATCGATGCTGACGGACTTTACCCTGCGCGGGCCGTCCACGTGCACGACGTAGCTGCGGTGCTGCTGCCAGGTTTCCCACGGCACGCGCACGTCCCGCTTGCTGCCGTCGTCGTAGCTCACTTCGAGGGTGGCGGGCAGGACCAGCTGGTCGAGGTTGGCGACGGTGACGTCGAGGCCCTTGTGGTAATCGCCATCGGTGTAGACGGCTTGCTGCACGGCCAGGTCGAGGGTCCAGTCGTGCTGGTACCAGCCGCGCCAGAACCAGCCCAGATCCTCACCGGTTTCGCTTTCCATGAAACGGAAGAAGTCCGACGGGCTCGGATGCTTGTACGCCCAGGTGGCGATGTACTTGCGGAACGCGGGATCGAACCGTTCCGGTCCGATGATCTGTTCGCGCAACAGCACCATGCCGAATGCGCCCTTGAAGTAGGTGATCGGGTGGCGGTATTTCTCGGCCACCATGTCGGCACCGATCAGCAGCGGCGGGGCGTTCTTGTCCTGCATCACCTTGGCGATTTCGTCGGCGGGGTTGCCGTGACCGGGAGCGTATTCGCTGTCGCGCTTGGGCGCGTATTCGCCGTGGTTGAACGCGTCGGATTCGTAGACGTCGATGAAGGTGTTGAAGCCCTCGTCCATCCACGCGTCGCGGCGCTCGTTGCTGCCCACGATCATCGGGAACCAGCTGTGGCCGATCTCGTGCGCGATCAGTCCATGCAGGTCGCCGCCCTTGGCCAGCTTGTGGTCGAAGGTGATGCCTGGATACTCCATGCCGCCGGCGGTGCCGGCCTCATTGATCGCCACCGGCCACGGGTACGGATACCACTGCTTCGAGAAGTACTCGGTGGAGGCCTTCAGGTATTCGGTGGCACGTCCCCACGCCGCATCACCGGCGCTCTCGACCGGATACAGCGACATCGCCAGCGCGGTCTTGCCGCCGGGAAGGTTCATGCGCGCGGCGTCCCACACGAAGGCTTTGGAAGCACCGAAGGCGACGTCGCGGCTGTTGTGCATGCGGAAGTGCCAGGTCAGCGTGCCCGGCTGTTTTGGGTCACGGGGCTTTGGACGGCTGGACGGCTGGGTGACTTCCGCCGCGGTGCGGATCATCACGGTCTTGTCGCTGTGTCGTGCCTGTTCCAGTCGCTGCTGCTCGGTCCTGGTCAGCACGTCCTGCGGGTTCACGCAGTTCGCCGGAACCGGTGACGATCATGTCCCACGGCACGGTGACCGCGTAGTCGAAATCGCCGTATTCCAGGTAGAACTCGCTGTTGAGATACGGCGCGGTGTCCCAGCCGCGCAGGTCGTCGTAGACGGCCATGCGCGGGTACCACTGGGCCATCTCGAAGATCTCGCCGTTCTTGCTGGCATTCACGTCGGTGCGGCCGCCGAACTCGCCGGGCACGGTGTAGTGCCAGCGGACATGCAGGCGCAGCTGACCACCGTCGGCCTTCAGCGCGGCGGGCAGGATGACCTGCATGCGCGTGTCGGAGACCACCCAGCGCGCGTTCTGCAACTTGCCGGCGGCATCCTCGACCTGGATCGCATCGATGCTTTCGCCGCTGGTGAATTCCTTCGGGAACTTGCTGGTGAACGCACCGCGTGCATCTTTCAGGTAGCGGTTTTGCTCCACCTGCAACCACAGCACGTCGAGCGCGTCGGGACTGTGGTTGGTGTAGGTGATCACTTCGTTGCCGCTGAGCTTGCGGCTGGCCGGGTCGAGCGTGGCGGTGATCTTGTAGTCCGCGCGGTTCTGCCAGAACAGCGGGCCGGGTCGGCCACTGGCGTCGCGCATGGCGTTCACCGGCTGCGGATAGACGAACGGCGCGAAGGTCTGTTGCGGGTCGAAGCGCGAGGCCGGCTCGCTGGCGCCGAACGCGCTGGCCGTGGTCAGCAATGACAGGCAGGCCAGGCAGGACAAAGTGAGGTTTTTCATGCGTGGGTTCCGGGGACGGGATCAGGCGTGGGGTGGTGGGAACGAGGGCGGCGCGTTGTTGGCGGCGCTGCCCCATTGCGTATTCGGCGTGGCGCTCAGCTCGAACTGCAGGCGGCCGCCATGTTCGACCAGCGCCGGCGACAGCCACGGTCGATCGTGCGGCTTGCCGTCGGCGCGCAGTGCGGCGACGTACGGCATCGCGGAGGACGCGCCGGGCGCGTCGATCACCACGTCGCCGCCGGAACCGTGCACCACCGCATGCGGGAACAGCGGACTGCCCAGCAGCAGTTCGGCGCGGCCGGGGATTTCCGGGTACATGCCGAGCGCCGCCCACACGTACCACGACGACATCTCGCCGAGGTCGTCGTTGCCGGGGATGCCGTCGGGCGCGTTCTTCCAGATCGTGTCGACCACGATGCGCACCGCCTTCTGCGTCTTCCACGGCTGGCCGGCATAGTCGTACAGCCACGGCGTGGCCACCGACGGTTCGTTGTCCAGCTCCGCGTGCAGCGGGCCGGCCTTGGTCAGCGCCCAGTGGCCGTCCTTGTCGTGGAAGAACGCGTCCAGTCGCGCGGTGGCCTTGTCGCGGCCGCCCAGCGTGTCGAACAGGCCGTGCACGTCGAACGGCACCATCCACAGATAGACGCGCCGCGCTGGCTTCGACGAAGCCGTCGTCGGTGTCCGGCGTGAACGCGGGCCAGCTGCCGTCGGCGTTGCGGTTCTGGATGTAGCCGCCTTCGGGCGTGGCGTGCGGGTTGAACAGGTTGCGCCAGTAGCCGGCGCGGGTGAGGAACTGCGCCCGACCCTTGTCGTCGCCGACACGCCGGGCCAGCTCGGACAGCGCGAAGTCGGCGCTGGCATCTTCCAGCGTCTCGCCGGCACCGCCCCAGGCGTGCGACTTGCTGGCGATGTAGTGCAACTTCAGCCACTGGTCGAGCGAGGGCCGCTGACCCACGCACTCGACGTTGCAGCCGTCGTCGCTGAGGTCGTTGGCGGTGACCACGGTGGCCGCCGTGCGCAGCGAAGCGTAGGCGCCGCGCAGGTCGAATCCGTGGCCGCCGAAGGCGACGATGTCGGCCAGCGCCGGCACCGCCGGGTCGCCGCTCATTACGTGGGTGCCGCCGGAGTTGTGCGTCCAGCGATCCCACTCGCCGTGGTTCTGCTGCGCCTGGTGGTACAGCGATTGCGCGATGTCGCTGCCGGTCTGCGGCTGCAGCCAAGTTACTAATTGCAGATGCGAGCGGTAGATGTCCCAGCCGGAGAAGTTCGCGTACTGTGCGTGCTGGCCCGGAGCGAGGCGATGGGTCTGCTGGTCGAAGCCGCGGTACTCGCCGTTGACGTCGCTGTAGACGTTCGGATGCATCAGCACGTGGTATAGCGCGGTATAGAACGTGCGGCGCTGGTCGGCGCTGCCGCCGTCGATGGCGATGCCGCCGAGCGCGTTGTTCCAGCTGTCGTGTGCGCGCTGTTGCACCTGCGCCAGGGTGGTGCCGACGGGAATCTCGGCCTTGAGGTTGGCGCGTGCGTTGGCGAGGCTGACGTAGGAGATGCCCACGCGCACGTGCACCTTGCTGCCATCGGCGAAACCGACCCACGCGCCGGAACCCTTGCCCGGCGGCGGATAGCCCTTGTCGGCGTAGCTGGTGCCGCCGCTGGCCGTGGTGCCGCCGGGCTGCACGTCGGCATCGTGCCAGCTGCCGCTGCGGGTGAACGGCTGGTCGAACCGGGCCACGAAATACAGCGTGTAGTAGCTGCGCTGGTCGGCCTTGGCCAGGTAGCCGCAGAAGTTGCCGCTGGTGACCGAGCCGGCGACGGCGTGATGGGCGCGATCGACGTGGATGTTGGCGGCGCTGCTGCCCACTTCGGAGTCGGAGGTGCGGATCAGCAGGTTGGCCGGCTTGCCGGCGGGAAACATGAAGCGGGCAATGCCGCTGTGCATCGCCGCGCTCAACTGCACGTCGGTGCCGTTGGCCAGCTTCACCTGGTAGTAGCCCGCTTCGGCGTGCTCGTCGGCGTGGCTGAAGTCGCTGGCGTAGCGGCTGTCGTCATCATCGACAGATGGCGACGTGGTGACTGCGGTGGTGATCGGCATGAACGGCACGTCGCCGCTGGCTCCGGCGCAACCGGTGCCGGACAGATGGGTCAGGCTGAAGCCGCGGATGCGCGTGGCGCTGTAGAGATAGCCGCCCGGCGCGGCGGTGCGGTTGTGCTTGCCACGGGTGTTTTCCGGGCTCCACGCCAGCATGCCGAACGGCAGCATCGCACCGGGGAAGGTATTGCCGCCATTGCTGCTGCCGATCAACGGGTTGACCGACGAGGCAGGCGATTGCGCGATCGCTGCAATGCTGAAAAGCATGCCGGCGATCAGCGCAGTGAGACGAATGGGGTGGCGCATGTGATTCTCCGATGAGCCGCCCGGCGCAAGAGCCGCCAGCGGGCCCCTACAACGTGGTGGCTTTTTGCAGGCGCAGCAGCTCGTGACAGGCCCCCATGGTGTGGTAGTCGCACTTGCCGGCCGGACTCTTTTCGTCGTCGTACTTGCGATTGTCGCGGGTGAGGATGCGGTACCACGCACCGTACTGGTGATCGACGAAATGCTGCCACGCATACGCCCACAGCTTCCCGTACCAATCGTCATACACGGCCAGCCCGGTGCGCGCGTGCAGCAGCGCCGCGGTGGCCAGCGATTCGGCCTGCACCCAGAAGTATTTGTCGTCGTCGCAGATACTGCCGTCCGGCGCAAAGCCGTAGCAGAGGCCGCCATGTTCGTTGTCCCACGCGCGCGCCAGCGCGGTGTCGAACAGGTGTTGCGCGGTGGGCAGCAGCCAGTCTTCTTCGCGACCGCGGTCGCGCAGCATCGGCTCCATGATCAGCAGCAGTTTGGCCCATTCGGTCTGGTGGCCGGGCTGGAAACCCCACGGGCGAAACAGGTGTTTCGGATCATCGCGGTGGTAGTCCCAGTCGATGGCCCAGTCGCGGTCGTAGTGCTCCCACACCAGGCCGTCGGCCTTGGCGGCCTGACGGCGGGTCATGTGGTCGGCCAGCATGTACGCGCGTTCCAGATAACGCGGCTCGTCGCTGGCCTGGTACGCGGCCAGCATCGCCTCGCACATGTGCATGTTCGCGTTCTGGCCGCGATAGTCGCTGAAATGCCAGTCGGCATCGGCTTCGTCGCGGTACAGGCCGGCGTCGGCATCCCAGAAGTGCTGCTCCAGCAGGTTCCAGGTTTCGTCCATCCACGCGGCGGCTTCGGCGATGCCGGCCTTGCGCGCGCTGGCGTAGGCGAGCAGCACGAAGGCGACGCCGTAGGCGTGGTTGGTGCGGTCCTCGGGTTGCTCGTCGCGGATCGTCCAGGCGTAGCCGCCGGTGTACGGATCGCGATGCACTTCGCGCAGGTAGCGCAGGCCGTGGCGCGCGGCATCGAGGTATGCGGCGCTCTCGAACTCGATCGCGGCCAGCGCGTAGTTGACGACGAAGCGCGTGCTGCTGACCAGGTGCCGGTGGCGGCGGTCGTAGATCGTGCCGTCGTCCTTGAAGTAGTGGAAGAAGCCGCCGTCCGGATCGATCGCGTGCGGGTGGTAGAACGCCATCGTCTGCGCGATGTGCGAGCGCAGGAAGTCGACGGAACGGAAATCGGGCGTTGCGCTCATGCTTGCTGCTCCATGAAGTCCAGTACCTCGTCGCCGCGCGGCATTGCGGCGAACGAGCCCTGGCGGGTCACGGTGAGCGCGCCGCTGGCCGCGGCGAAGCGCAGCATCGCGTGCAGGCGTGGCAGCTCGGTCACCAGGTGGTCGATCCGTTCCGGGCCGGGCGCGAGTTCGGCCAGGCAACACAGCAGGCCGCCGACGAAGGCGTCGCCGGCGGCGGTGGAGTCGACCACCTCGACCGCGTAACACGGCAGCTCGCCCTCGGCGTCGGGATGGAACCAGCGCAGCGGTTTCGCGCCGTCGGTCACCACGACCAGCCGGGTGCGTCCCCGCCACAGCCGGTCAAGCGCGGCCTGCTCGCCGTCGATCGCGAGCCAGGCGAACTCCTCGGCCGACAGTTTCACCACGTCGGCCAGATGCAGCGCCGGCCACAGCAGCGGCAGCGCGTCGGTGCCGAGCGGCCACAGCGCGGGGCGCAGGTTGAGATCGAAACTGACCAGCGCGCCGGTGCCGTGTGCGCGCTGCATGCCTTCGCGGGTGGTGTCGGCCAGGGCCGGGTCGGTCATGCTGTTCGAGCAGACGTGGAACACGGCGACGTCCCGGAACGTATCCGGGCGAAAATCGGCCGGACGAAACAGCAGGTCGGCCGAGCGATCGCGGTAGAAGCTGAAGCTGCGTTCGCGGTGGGCATCCAGGGTGACGAAGGCCAGTGCGCTGTTCGCCGCCTCGGTGCGCACCACGTCATCGGTGCCGACGCCGGCCTGCTGCAGGCTGTCGAGCAGGAAGTCGCCGAAACGGTCGCGCGACAGCATGCCGGCGAAGCGCGCGCTGCCGCCCAGCCGCGCCGCGGCGACCGCGACATTCGCCGGTGCGCCGCCGGCAAACGGCATGAAGCCGGTGGCGAAACCGCGCTCGTCGACGCCGACCGCGTGCAAATCGATCAGCGCCTCGCCGAAACACAGGATGGGTCGTGCCGTCATGCGCGGTCACTCGCGCTGGCGTCCGCCGGCGGGGTGCTGCGGATCTTCGAGCCGCTGAGGCCGTAGAACACGATGTACAGATAGCACAGCAGCGGCAGGATGAACGCTTCCTGCAGGCCGATGTGATCGGCCAGCATGCCTTGCAGCCGCGGGATCACCGCACCACCCACGATGGCCATGATCAGCAGGCTGGAGGCCTTGCTGGTCATCGGCCCGAGCCGCTCGATGCCGAGCGCGAAGATGGTCGGGAACATGATCGAGTTGAACAGGCCGATCGCGATGATGCTGACCATCGCCACGTTGCCATGGCCAAGCATGGTGGTCAGCACCAGCAGGGCGTTGACGGTGGCGAAGATGGCCAGCAGCCGGCGCGGCGATACCTTCGCCATCAAGGCCGAGCCGACGAAGCGCCCGACCATCGCGCCGCCCCAGTACCAGGACACGTACTTCGCCGCCGCCTGCTCGCTCATGTGGCCGATGTCCGGCATCGACAGGTAGTTCACCATGAAGCTGCCGATCGACACCTCGGCGCCGACGTAGAAGAAGATGCCGAGCACGCCGAACAGCACGTGCGGGTGGCGCAGCACTTCGGCGAAGCCGTGCTTGTCGTGGTCGCCCTTGTCGGTCGCCTCGTTCAGAGCCGGCAGGCGGAACAGCCACACGAAGATCGCCAGCAGGAACAGCACCACCGCCAGTCCGATGTACGGGAACTGCACCGCCTGCGCCTGCTGGGTGTCGTAGATGAGGCGTTGCGCCGGTGCCAGGACGGCCAGTTCGGTCGGGCTTTTCACCACGTTCGACAGGATCAGCATGCCGCCGAACAGCGGCGCCAGCGTGGTGCCCAGCGAGTTCAACGCCTGCGCCAGGGTCAGCCGGCTGGAACTGGTGCGCTCCGGACCGAGCAGGGCGACATAGGGATTGGCCGCGACCTGCAGCACGGTGATGCCGGTGGCCAGCACGAACAAGGCCCCAAGGAAGGCCGGATAGGACTGCAGCCCGGCGGCGGGCCAGAAACCGAGCGATCCGATGCCGGCGATCGCCAAGCCGACCACGATGCCCTTCTTGTAGCCCAGCGCGGCGACCAGCCGGCCGGCCGGCATGCCCATCAGGAAGTACGCGCCGAAGAAGGTGAACTGCACCAGCATCGCCTGCGCGTAGTTGAGCTGGAAGATCGACTTCAGGTGCGGGATCAGGATGTCGTTGAGACAGGTCAGGAAGCCCCACATGAAGAAGATCGTGGTGAGCACGCCCATCGCCATCGGGTAGTCGGTGTAGCGCTCGCCGCGCGCCGGCGTGCCTGGCGCGGGTGAAGGAGTATGAGCGAAGGCCATGGTGGGTTCCCCGGGTGGATCGGACGTGTGGTGGATCAGGCGATGGGTGGGCAGCTGCTTTCACGCACGATCAGTTGCACCGGTGCGATGGTATGGCGGCTGTCGGCTTGCGGTTGCTGCAGACGCTGCAGCACCAGTTGCGCGGCCTGCTGGCCGCGTTCGCGTGGCGCGGTCGACAAGGTGGTCAGCGGCGGCATGCCCAGCGCGGCCTCGGCGATGTCGTCGAAGCCGGTCAAGGCGAAGTCCTGGCCCGGGCGCAACCCGCGCTGGTTCAGGCCGAGCATCAGGCCGAGCGCCACGGCGTCGTTGTAGCAGACCGCCGCCGTCGGCGCGGGGGAGATCGCGAACAGCGCCTCCGCGCGATGGGCGGCATCAAGGCGGGTCGGCGCGCATTCGACGTGCCAGTACGGTTCGGTGCGCAGGCCGGCGGCCTGCATCGCCTCGACGTAGCCGGCATGGCGTTGCCGGCACGAGCTGGAATCATGATGGCCGCCGAAGAACGCGATGCGCCGGTGTCCGCGGGCGATCAGGTGTTCCGTCGCCAGCCGCGCACCGCGCTGGTTGTCCAGCATCAGTTGGTCCCAATGCGCGAACTCCGGCAAGCTGCCGCCGAGCTCACGGTTGAACAGCAGCAGCGGTGCGCGCCGGCCGACCGCGGCCAGCACGGCATGCGCCTCGCTGTGTTCGGCCGGCGACAGGATGATGCCGCCGGGGCCGTGTTCCAGCAGCGAACCGAGTACCGCCTGCTCGCGCGCGGCCGATTCGCCGGTGCAGCCGAGCAGGGTGACGAAGCCGGCCTCGCCCAGCGCCTCGTCGACGCCGGCGGCGAACTCGGCGAAGAACGGATTGGCCAGATCATTCAGGATCAGCGCAATGCTGGATGAGGTGCGTTGGCGCAGGTTGGCGGCGGCGCGGTTGTACACATAACCCTGCCGACGCAGCTCATCCTCGACGCGCGCGCGGGTTTTCTTGTTGACCAGCGGACTGCCGCGCAACACCAGCGAGACCGTGGCACGCGATACGCCGCACCCGGCGGCAACATCGTTCAGGGTCACCTTGCGGCCGATCGGAGTATGGCTGGGCATGCGCTTCTTGCTGGGTTGGAACGATCCAAATGTAACTTATCGACGCAGTTTCACACGTCGCGGCGCAACATGCGTCGCCTCTCCGCGAATGTTAGCTTGCCGGCTGGATCGTTCCAAATGCGAGATTGCGATGATTGTACGACTGTCTTTCGTCCTCCCCTGTGTATTTGCTGTCGCTCTCGGCCTGGCCGGGCCGATGCCGGCTGCGCGCGCCGCGAATCTTGCCGCTGGCCACGCGGCGAGCGTCGATCCGCGCATCGGCAGCGGTGGCGATGGTCATACGTTTCCCGGTGCCACGGTGCCCTTCGGCATGATCCAGCTCTCGCCCGACACCGCGATGCCGGATTTCAAGCATGCCTACAAGTGGGCGGCCGGCTACCAGTACGGCGACAACAGCATCATGGGTTTCTCGCATACGCACTTTTCCGGTTCCGGCCATTCGGACCTGGGCGATGTGCTGGTGATGCCGATCGCCGGTGACGTGAAGCTCGATCCGGGCGACCCGGCCAAGCCGGGCAGCGGCTACCGCTCGCGCTTCTCGCACGACAGCGAAGTGGTGCAGGCGGGCTATTACGCGGTGACGCTGAGCGATTACGGCGTGCGCGCCGAGCTCACTGCCGGCCGCCGGATCGGCTGGCACCGCTACACCTTCCCGACCGGCAAGCCGGCGCACGTCCTGCTGGATCTGCGCCCGAGCATCTACGACTACGCCGGCAAGGTGCTGTGGTCCAGCATGCGCGTGCACACCGATGGCACCGTCACCGGCTGCCGCACCACCCGCGGCTGGGCGCCGGGCCGCGAGTTGTGCTTCGCCATGCGTTTTTCGCAGCCGATGAGCTCGCGCGAGCTGTACGACCGCGAGGCGGACATCCTCTACAAGGGCTTCAAGGGACCGGGCAACCAGGCCGAGGATCACGACGCCGAGAATGGCCGCGCGCTGGTCGGCGTGTTCGATTTCGGCCAGCTGAAGCAGCCGCTGGAAGTGAAGGTGGCGATCTCGTCGGTGAACGAGGCCAACGCCATCGCGAATCTCGACCGCGACGGCGCCGGCTGGGATTTCGATGCCCGCCGTGCCGAGGCGAAAGCCGCCTGGGACAAGGCGCTGGCAGTGATCGACGTGGATGCGCCGCAGACCACCCGGACCCTGTTCTATACCGCGCTGTATCACGCGATGCTGTCGCCCACGCTGAGCATGGACGTCAACGGCGACTACCGCGGGCCCGATCACGCCGTGCATCGCGCGGACGGTTTCGAGTTCTATTCGACCTGGTCGCTGTGGGACGTCTACCGCGCGCAGCAGCCGCTGATGGTGTTGCTCAATCCGCACCGCAGCACCGATTTCATCCGGTCGCTGATCGCGGCACGCGAGGCCAGCCCGTTCGGCATCCTGCCGGTGTGGGCGTACCAGGGGCTGGAGACGTGGTGCATGATCGGCTACCACGCGGTGCCGGTGATTGCCGATGCGTACATCAAGGGCGTGCGCGGCTTCGATGCGGGCAAGGCGCTGGCGGCGATGGTGGCCAGCGCCACCTACGCGCCCTACGGCGACCTGGCCGACTACATGAAGCTCGGCTACGTGCCGATCGACAAGGAGCCCGAAGGCGCCTCGAAGACGCTGGAGTACGCCTACGACGACTGGTCGCTGGCGCAGATGGCGAAGGCGATGGGCAAGGCCGGGGTCGCCAGCACGTTCACGAAGCGTGCCGCCAACTGGCGCAACGCGTGGGACCCGAAAACCGGCTTCATGCGCGCGCGGCTCGCCGACGGCAAGTTCCGCGAGCCGTTCGACCCGACGGCCGCCGGCTACGGCAGCGACTTCACCGAAGGCAATGCGTGGCAGTACTCGTGGTACGTGCCGCAGGACGTGGCCGGGTTGATCGGCGCGATGGGCGGCGATGCGAAGTTCGTCGCCAAGCTCGATGCCTTGTTCGACGCGAAAGTCGATCCGTCCCACTTCAAGCACGTCGAGGACATCACCGGCCTGATCGGCTGGTACGCGCACGGCAACGAGCCCAGCCACCACATCGCCTACCTGTATGACTACGCCGGTGCGCCATGGAAGACGCAAGCCCGCTTGAAGCAGATCATGGACAGCCAGTACGCGGCGCGCCCCGATGGTCTGGCCGGCAACGACGATCTCGGCCAGATGTCGGCGTGGTACGTGTTCACGGCGTTGGGTTTCTACCCGGTGACGCCGGGCAGCGACGAATACGCGATCGGGCGGCCGTTCGTGGCGAAGGCGACGATCCACGTGGGCAACAACCGCACGTTCACGATCACTGCCTCGCCGCTGGACGACGCGCATCCCTACGTCGGCGCGGTGACCCTCAACGGCAAACCGCTGGATCGCACCTACCTGCGCCATGGCGAGATCGTTGCCGGCGGCGAGCTGCATTTCACCATGCAGGCAGAGCCGGACCGGAAGTGGGGAAAGGCCGCCGGCGCGCGACCTGCGTCGATGAGTCACGGCTTGTGAACGGAGTGCGCCAGCCTCTCGACGTCCCGCCGAAACATGCCAGAATGCCAAGGACACTCGTCGTGGGTTAGTCGATGAATCGGGTCGCATGAAAACCAGAGGAGTCCTGCGTTGGCGTACCGCCGGCCTGCTGCTGGCCGTGCTGGTCATCGTGGCCTTGCCCTATGCCGTCACGCGTTTCAGTTCCCAAAGCATGCGGGAAGCGACGTCACTGGTGATCCACTCGAACGCCATCAAGGCGACGACCTACCGACTCGCCTACCTGACCCGCGACAGCGAGAGCGCGATCTATCGGCTGCTGGCCGGCGACAGCAACGACCTGACCCAGCAGCGCAAGGAGCTCGCCGGACACGAGGTGCCGGCGCTGCTTCGGCAACTGCGGGCGATGACGCGAGACAACCCGGACCAGCAAGTCCGCATCGGAGCGCTGGAAAGCGCCATCACCGGACGGATCACCTTGATGGACCAGGCGTCCACACGATTGAAGCGGGGTGATTCGACAGGCGCCCGGCAGTCATTGCGCGATGCCGGCGACCTGTTCGTCATCAACGATGACATCGCCGCTATCGTGCAAGCCGAAGACAACCTGCTGGAGACCCGCCAGGCCGCCGCGCGCCGACAGGCGTTCGACAGCCGCGTCGTGCTCGGCGTCACCGCGCTCGCACAGCTGCTGCTGCTGGGGATCATCGTCGTCATGTCCGAACGGCAGATCGGCCAACGCCAGCTGGCGGAGACCCGCGAAGGGCGCGCGGTGCGGCGTTCGCGGCTGATCTTCCAGGCCGTGCGCGAGCCGATCGCGCTGTTCGACGAGAAGCTGAACAGCCTGCTGGTGAACAACGCCTTTGCCGAGCTGTACGGGATGGATTCCCAGCACGGCTCCGTACCATTGGCGCAGATTGGCGACGGTGCCTGGAGCGACAGCGTGCTGTTGCAACGCCTGAACGACGTGCTGCTGCTCGATCGCGAGTTGTGGGATCACGACATGAACCAGCGCACCGCCGATGGCACCGATCGCCATGTGGTGATCAATGCACGGCGCCTGCAGCCGCACGACACCGAGACGCCGTCATTGCTCTTGACGGTCAGCGATATCACCACGCGCGCGCTGGCCGAGCAGAAAGTCAACGAGCTCAATCGCCAGCTGGAGGGCAAGGTCACGCAGATCTCCGACGTGAATCGCGAGCTGGAGGCCTTCAGCTACTCGGTGTCGCACGACCTGCGTGCGCCGCTGCGCCATATTTCCGGGTTCGCGCGCAAGCTGGAGCAACACCTGGGCGACCGCACGGACGACAAGACCAGCCACTACATCGAGGTGATCAGCAGTTCGGCGCAGCGGATGGCCCTGCTTATCGATGACCTGCTGGTGTTTTCCCGACTCGGCCGCGGCGCGCTGCGGCTGCAGGCGGTGGACATGCAATCGCTGGTCGAGGAGGCGCGCGCACTGTCCGAATCGGCGGTGTCGGGGCGGCGCATCGTGTGGACCATCGCGCCATTGCCGATGGTGATCGCCGATGAGAACATGCTGCGCACGGTATGGCAGAACCTGCTTGGCAATGCGGTCAAGTACACCGGCCATTGCGATGTGGCCCGGATCGAGGTGAGCGTGCAGCAGGATCGTCGCGGCGACTACGAATTCACCGTGGCGGACAATGGCGCCGGCTTCGACATGCAGTTCGCCGACAAGCTGTTCGGCGTGTTCCAGCGCCTTCACCGCAATTCGGAATTTCCCGGCAACGGCATCGGGCTGGCCAACGTGCGACGGATCGTTGCGCGCCACGGTGGCCGCGTCTGGGCCGAGGCGGAACCGGGGCAGGGAGCCCGTTTTCATTTTTCGCTGCCGGCCACCGATACGGCCGGTGCACATACCTGAGATCGCTCGATGAACAAGAAAGACCTGCGCACCATCCTGCTCGTGGAAGACAGCCTGGCCGATGCCGAGATGGCGATGGACGCCCTGGCCGAGGCGCACCTGGCCAACCCGGTGGTACATTTGGAAGACGGCGTGGAATGCCTGGACTACCTTTATTCGCGCGGCGCGTGGGCATCGCGCGAACCGGGCGACCCGGCGGTGATCCTGCTGGACATCAAGATGCCCCGGATGAATGGCCTGGACGTGCTTACCCGGATGCGCGAAGACGAGCGCACCCGCCGGATTCCGGTGGTGATCCTGTCGTCCTCGCGCGAGGAAAGCGATCTGGCGCGGAGCTGGGACCTGGGCGCCAATGCCTATGTGATCAAGCCGGTGGATGTGGACCAGTTCTTCGATGCCGTGCGCACGCTCGGACAATTCTGGGCAGTGCTCAATCAGGCGCCCGAACAGGAATAGCCGGAAACGGCAAATGGGGGTCGCGGCTGCGTGGTGCAGTCTGCGAAGGGCGCGCAAGCGCCGCAGAGCGAGGAAGCCGTTGCAGGAGCCACCATGCAAAACCGACCGCAACGGACATTGCCGACCATTCGCGTGCTGCAGGTCGAGGACAGCCAGCTCGATGCCGAGCTGGTGCTGGCAGAACTCGATGCCGATGGCATCGAGTACGAAGTATGCCTCGTCGACGACGAGGCCCGCTTCATCGAGGCCCTGGCCGAGTTCAAGCCGCAGATCGTGCTGTCGGATCTGAGCATGCCCGGATTTTCCGGCCAGCATGCGCTGGAGTTGCTGCGCAAGCGCGACGAGCATGTTCCCTTCATCTTCGTCTCGGCCACGCTCGGCGAAGAGGCGGCGATCGAGGCACTGCGCAACGGCGCCACCGATTACATCCTCAAGCAGAACCCGGCTCGCCTGGCCAGCGCGGTTCGCCGCGCGCTGGGTGATGCGGAGATACGCCGGGCCAGCCGACGCGCCGAGGCGGAACTGATCCGCGCGCAGCGTTTCGAGAGCCTGGCGATGCTCGCCGGTGGCCTCAGCCATGACTTGCGCAACCTGCTGCAGCCGCTGCTGCTGGCCGGCGACAGCCTGCAGGATTACCAGGACGATCCGCGTCTGGCGCGACTGGGCAAGCTGGTGCGCGATTGCGGCAAGCGCGGGCTGGACATGGTGCATTCGATGCTGTCCTTCGCCAGCGGGGCACGTCGTGCGGAACAGGTGCAACTGGGTGGGTTGTTCAGCGCGTTCGACCTGCTGATGCAGGGCAGCGTGCCGCGCACGGTGGCGATGGAGCTGGCGATCGACGATCCGGACTTGTCGTTCGAAGGCAACCACACCGAACTGCAACAGTGCCTGCTCAACCTTTGCCTCAACGCGATCCAGGCGATGCCCGATGGCGGCAACCTGCGTATCGAGACGTCCCAAACCAAGCTCTGCGAGGATTTCTTCCTGCCCGAAGAGCAACCGCGGCTTGGCCGCTATCTGTGCATCAGCGTGATCGACAGCGGACCGGGGATGGCCCCGGCGGTGCTCGAACATCTGTTCGAGCCGTTTTTCACCACCAAGGAAACCGGTACCGGGCTTGGCCTGCTTTCATGCAAGCGCATCGTCGGCAGCCATGGCGGCGTGATGCGGGTGGACAGCGAGCCGGGTCGGGGTACGCGTTTCGACCTGTATATCCCGCTGGAGAAACTCGTTCCCGAACATGACCAGGCGGATGATCAGGGCAATCTGGAAGGCGCCGCCGAGCGCGTGCTGGTGGTGGTCGAGGAAGCGGGTCAACTGTCCCTGTTGACCGACACGCTGGATGCCTACGGTTACCAGGCCCACGCCAGCCAGAGCGGCACCGCCGCACTGCAATGGATCGAGGCCGGCGGCCTGCCCGACCTGGTGGTGCTCGATGCGGACATGAACCTGTTCACCGGCGTGCGCACGCTGGCCGCGCTGATCGAGCAGGGCTACAGCGCCGGCGTGATCCTGCTGGCGCGCCCCGGCGCCACCCCCGATCTGCACGAATTGCCGCCGCTGGAACATCTGTACGTGGTCGACAAGCCGGTCACCACCCATGTGCTGCTGCGCACGCTGCGCAAGGCGCTCGGTGCTGTCGTTAAGGTGGCTAGTTGACCGTTTCGTTCCCCACGCAGAGCGGTCACTCAGGAATGTACTTGCTGACGTACTACCTCGACCTGGCTTTGCGCAGTTGTCGCCGCAGCAAGGCTCTGACGGCGCTCGTTGTGGTGCTGATGGGCTGTGGCGTCGCCACCTGCATGGTGTCCTAGGCGGTATTTCGCGCCACCGCGGCCGATCCGATCCCGTGGAAATCGGGCCAGCTGTTCGTGCCGCAGATCGACAACTTCGGCCCAGCGCACAACTGGAAAGGCGAACCGCCGGATCCTGCTCAGCTATACCGATGCCGAGGCGTTCCTGCAGGCGCGGCAGGCGCCGCGACAAACGCTGATCTACGGTAGCAAGTGGACGGTGTTGCCGGACGAAGCACAGCGATCTGCCTTTCTCGCAGGAAGGTGACGCGGTCAGCCGCGATTTCTTCGCGATGTTCGATGCGCCGTTCCGCTACGGCGGTGGTTGGTCGGCCAGCGACGACGATCGACGCGCGGCCGTGGTGGTGATCAGCAGCGCGCTCAATCAAAAGCTGTTTGGCGGTGCCAACAGCGTGGGCCACGATATCAACCTGGACGCGCATGCCTACCGCATCGTCGGCGTGTTGGACGACTGGAACCCCAGTCCGCGCTTCTTCGATGTGAGCAGTTCGCAGTTTCCCTTCAGTCACGCCGCGGCAGCTCTATCATCCCGTTCAGTCGCGCCATCGACGTGCAGAAAAGCCACCAGCGGCGAACTTCTATTGCAGCACGGACGCCGCCAATCCCGACCTGCCGAACTGGGACAGCGTCTTGCACAGCGAATGCGCGTGGATCGCAGCGTGGGTGGAACTGTCCACCCGCTGCCGATGTGGAGCGTTACCGCGAATACCTGCACAACTATGCGGCCGAGCAGCAGCGTCTCGGCCGTTTTGCCTGGGCGCCCAACATACGCCTGTCCAATGTCGGGCAGTGGCTGAGCCTGCCACTCAACCATGTGGTGCCGAAGGCCTCGGCGCTGTCGATGATCGTCGCGGTCGAGTTTCCTGCTGATCTGCCTCGTCAACGTGGTCGGTCTGATGCTTGCTCGCTTCATGTGGCGTGCGCCGGAGATCGGCGTGCGTCGGGCGCTGGGCGCGTCGCGCGGCGCGATCTATCGCCAGTTTCTGACCGAGGCGGCGGCGATCGGGTTGGCTGGCGGCGTGCTGGGACTGCTGCTGACGGCGCTGGGCATGGCGGGCATCGATCACGATATTCGAGCCAGCGATCGCCCGGTTGGCGCACGCTGGACGCGTCGTTGGTGTTACTGACCGTGCTGGTCCGCATTGCTACCGACCTTGATCTGCCGCGCTCTATCCCACCTGGCGCGCCGCCCAGGTGCAGCCGGCGTGGCAGCTGAAGTCGAACGGATGAAGCCACGATGATCCAGATACGACCGATCCTCGCCGCGCTGCGCCGGCACAAGATGGCCACGCTGCTGATCGTGCTGCAGATCGCGTTGACCCTGGCGGTGGTCAGCAACGCGCTGTTCATCGTCAAGACGCGGGTGGTGCATCTGTCGCGCCCAACGCGGCACCGACGAGGCGCACCTGCTTCGTCGATCAAGCAACGAGTGGATCGGCCAGCCGGATGCGCCGCATATCGATGCGCAGATGCGCGCCGATCTGGCGACGTTGCGCAACCTGCCGGGCGTGCGCGATGCGTTTGCCAGCCAGGCCTATCCGTTTGGTGGCTGGCGGCGCATGTGGTACGCATGTCAAGCATCAGGTCGAGCAGACGACGAAGCCGCAGCTGGCCCTTTCCTATTTTGCCGATCAGCACGCACTCGACACGTTCGGCATCTCGCTGGTGGCCGGTCGCAACTTCCGCGCCGACGAGATCGGCAGCCTCGGGCCCGTACGACAAGTCGAGCGCCGTCGGCGATCATCATCACGCGCGATTTGGCCCACAAGCTTTTTCCCGGACGGTGTGGCTGTGGGCAAGGCACGTTCTATCTGACTGACGACTGGCCCGAGCACGATCATCGGCATCGTCGATCGGCTGGAAGGTCGCCTACGTTGGCAGCTCGACCCGTTCGATCGACGAGGATACGATCCTGGTGCCTGCGCGTTACGCTGAATCCCGACGGTGGAGTGGTCTATCTGGTACGGGCGCAACCGGGCCAGCTGGCCGCGGTACTGCGCGCGGCGCCGGCCGCACTGATCGCGCAAAATCGCATGCGCTTGATCAGCCCGGAGGACGGCGTGGTCACGCTGGCGCAGGCGCGCGCACGAGGCTTACGCCACCGATCGCGGCGTGGCGATCATGATGAGGGCGGTCTGCGTGTTGCTGCTGTTGGCGACGGCCGGCGGCATCGTCGGATTGAGCAGCTTCTGGGTCGGCCAGCGGCGTCGATCGATCGGCGTGCGCCGCGCGCTGGGTGCGACGCGTGGCGACATCCTGCGCTATTTCCAGACCGAGAACGCGTTGATTGTCGGCATCGGTGTGGTGCTGGGCGTGGCACTCGGCATCGCCGCGAACCTGTCGCTGATGACGCACTACGAATTGCCGCGGATGCCGCTGTGGGTGCTCGCGCGTCGGGGCGCTGTTGCTGTGGCTGCTTGGCCAGCTGGCCGTGCTACGGACCGGCGCGGCGCGCCGCCGCCGTGCCGCCGGTGGAGGCGACGCGCTCGGTGTGAGTGGCAATTTGTAGGAGCGCACCTTCGTGCGGAGCGAGCTTGCAGTCAGCGATGCTCTTCAATGCTGGCGAACGGCATCGCGACTGGCAGTCGCTCCCAGCAAGAGGCATCGGCGCAACGACTGATTCCCTTCGACCTCGGACTTCGCGCCTCGCTCAGGGTGAACGGCTCAAATAGTGCGAGGTTCGACAGCCGCGGCTCAGTCGATGCCGAGCTTCTTCAGCTTGTAGCGCAGCGCACGGAAGGTGATGCCGAGTTTGCGGGCGGCGGCGGTCTTGTTGTAGCGCGATTCTTCCAGTGCCTTGACGATGGCGGTGCGCTCGAGGTTGCTGATGTAGTCGTCGAGGCCACCATCGACGCCGGTCGCCGCCGGGACGGCAGGCTCATGACCCGGCAGCGGCGGCATGTCCTGGCTTGGGCGGCTGCTGCGCTGGGGCAGCATCAGGTCGGCCGCGTCGATGCTGGCGCCGTCGCACATCGCCATGGCGCGTTCGAGGATGTTTTCCAGTTCGCGCACGTTGCCGGGAAAGTCGTAGGCTTCCAGTGCCTGCAAGGCGGCGGCCGAAAGATGCCCCACGCCGTCGCCGCTCTTGCCGGCCAGGGCCTGCAGGATGAACGCGGCCAGTTGCGCGACGTCGCCGCGACGTTCGCGCAGCGGCGGCACGCGCAGTTCGATCACGTTGATGCGGTAGAACAGATCCTGGCGGAACTGGCCCTGCTCGACCAGCTGGCCGAGGTTCTTGTGGGTGGCGGACAGGATGCGCACGTCGACCGGGATCTCGTCGCGACCGCCGATCGGGCGTACGGCCTTTTCCTGGATCGCGCGCAGCAGCTTCACCTGCATGTGCAGCGGCAGTTCGGCCACCTCGTCGAGAAACAGGGTGCCGCCCTGGGCAACCTGGAACAGGCCTTCCTTGTCGGCGCCGGCGCCGGTGAAGCTGCCCTTGCGGTGGCCGAAGAATTCGCTTTCCATCAGCTCGGACGGAATCGCGCCGCAGTTGACCGGCACGAACGGGCCGCTGGCACGCGGGCCCTGCTCGTGGATCAGTCGCGCGACCAGCTCCTTGCCCACGCCCGATTCGCCGGCGATGTACACCGGCGCCTGGTTGCGTGCCAGTTTTCCGATGGTGGCGCGCACCTGCTGCATGGCCGCCGAGTCGCCGATCAGGCGTTCGCTGGAGTCGCCGCTTTTCGCCGCGGCGCCACCGTTGCGCCGCTCTTCGGCCAGGCGCAGGGCGGTGCGCACCAGCCCGCGCAGCATCTGGATGTCGACCGGTTTGGAGACGAAGTCGAACGCGCCGGCCTTCAGCGCGTTCACCGCGGCGTCGACATTGCCGTAGGCGGTGATCATCGCGACCGGCGTATCCGGCGAGTTCTCGGCGATCAGCTCGATGATTTCCTGGCCGTTGCCGTCGGGCAGGCGCATGTCGGTGAAGCACAGGTCGTAACTGCGTTCGCCCAGCGCCCGGCGCGCTTCGGCCACGGTACCCACGGCGTCGACCTGCAGGTCCATCCGCCCCAGTGTGATGGTCAGCAGTTCGCGGATGTCGCGTTCGTCGTCAATGACCAGGACGGTCTGTGGGTTCATGGTGCGGCGCGTGGTTAGGGATACGACAGAGAATACCCGGCCGCGCGTTGCGGGGCAAAGACCGCCAGCACTTGTCAGCGCGCCAGGTGGCGGTCGAAGAAGCTCACCATGACCGCATAGGCCTCGCGGGATTCGGGCATGTCCGGGTCGGAGAAGAACGAATGCCACATGCCGTCCCAGACGTGAAGCTCGGCGTCCACCCCGGCGGTGGTCAGCAGCGCGTGGCTGTGCAGCACCGAGCTCATGGTGAAGTCGCGCGTACCGGTGATCAGCAGGGTCGGCGGGAATTTCGCCAGCAGTGCCGGCGCGTTGGCCGGAAACACCAGTGGATCACGGGCGCTGGCGCCCTTGAAGTACGGCAGGTCGGCCAGCTTGAGCGGACCGGTGGGCGACGGCTCGCCGTTGAGCACGGGCGCGACGTAGGTGGAGTCGCCGCCCAGTTCGCTGATCGAGCCGCAAAAGGTGCCGATCGCGCCGGGCACCGGCAGCTTTTTCGAGATGATCCACGCCATCGCCTCGCCCGTGAGCACGCCGCCGGCGGAGCAACCGTAGATGCCGATGTTCTTCGCCGGGTACTGCTTGAGCAGGGCGCGGTAGACCGCTGCGACGTCCTCGCTGGCGGCCGGGAACACGTGTTCCGGCCCCTGCCGGTAGTCGACGCTGACGACCTTGATGCGGCCGAGGCTGGCGATCGGGATCGACTCGACCAGGCCACCGCTGTGCGCGCCCCACAGGAACGCACCGCCGTGCAGATTGATCAACACGCGATGGCGGTTCTCTGCAGCGATGCCCTGCCTGGGTACCACCACGTCGGTACCGACACCGGCGATCGTTTCGCGATGCGTGGTCACCGGGTAGAGCTTTTCCATGCGCGCGGCGCGGGCGCTGTTGAGGCGGTCGTAGAAGTCGCGGCTTTGCGTGATCGGTGCGCCCGGCGGCGGCGCCTTGCTTCCCGCGGCGATCATCCGCGGGAAGAAGGCGCGCGCCTGCGGCGAGGCGTACGACGAGTACGGGATGGTCGCCACGGAGGTGGTCACGCTGCCGTCGGCTTTCACGCCGGGTGGCGCGTGCTGTGCCATCGCGGTCGTGCAGAGCAGTGCCATGCCTGACAGGGCAGCGCGCACGAGGTGACTGCCGGCGGGATGTGCATGACGGGTTGCGTGCATGGGTGCTTCCCCTGTTCAGCGGTGCGACCAGGAGTGGCAGCGGATCGCCGAAACCGCCGCGGCGACACAACGCCTGGATGTCACTTCACTTTCTCGGCAGCGGCGGCAGGAGCGGTCCTGGCATTGGCGTGGTGCAGGATTTCCTGCATCTTGAGGTACACGCCATTGGTCCAGCCGAAGCCGATCACGTTCTGGCTGTAGCCGGCGCTCACTTTCACGTCCGCATTGCCCAGTGCCATGTTGTATTTCTCGCGGATGGTGCCGTCGTCGGCGAGGCCGCGGTCGATCGTGGCGGCGAACTTGCCGGCGATGCGCCGCGCGTCGTCGTGGAAGCCGTAGCGATCCAGGCCGGATACGGCCAGCCAGTTGGTCGGCGCCCAGCCGAACGGGTCGCCCCACTGCACGCCGGCGGGACGGTTGTCCATGCTCAGGCCGCCCTTGCGTTCGAAGATGGCCAGCTTGCCGCGCACCGCGGCGGCCTGCTGCGCGGAGGCCGCGCCGGCCCACAACGGATAGAACGTGGTGATGTACGGCCAGGGCGAGGACTTGCCGGCGATGAAGTCGTAGTCGCGGTACATGCCGTCCTGCGCCCGCCACAGGTACCGATCCATCGCCGCCTTGCGCGCATCGGCTGCCTTGGCCCAGCGTTCGGCTTCGCCGACCTTGCCCAGTTGCAGGGCGAAGTCGTGCAGGTCGCGTTCGTAGCGGTAGAGCAGGCTGTTCAGGCCGACGCCGGCGTAGTGATGGGTGGAGCCGCCGAAGGGTCCGAAGTGCGCGTTGGTGTCGAAGCCCGATTCACGCATGGCGCGGTCGCCGTGGTAGTAGTCGGCGGTGAGGCGGTAGCCGTCGAACCAGGCGCCGGCGCAGACCTTCGAGGCACGCACGTCGCAGCTTTCCCGCTTCAGGCGCGCGGCTTCGGCATCGTCCGGGTGTTGCGCCGCCTTGATCAGGTAACCGGGATCGTCCGCGGGATGCGCGCGCAGCCACTTGATGACGCCACGGTAGTAATCGCTGTCATGCGCCTCCAGTACGGGGCCGCTGCCCAGGTCGTAGTAGCGCGCAAGCCCGGTGTCGCCGGCGCGGTGTTCGGGCATGGTCCAGATGTCGTGGTTGCGCACCGCCAGCGGATACGCGTGGTCCAGCCAGGCACGCCGGGCCTCGGCGTCGGGGAAACTCGCCGGATCGTCGAGCACGGCGACCATCATGGCGCTGAGAAACGGCGGCTGCGAGCGGCTGAGGTAATAGGTGCGGTTGGCGTTGAGCACGCCGCCGTAGTGCTCCACCTCGAACAGTGCATTGTCGACCATGTCCTTCGCCAGCGCGGTCTGCTGGTCGGCGACCAGGCCGAGCTCGATGAAGTAGCTGTCCCAGCCGTACATCTCGTTGAAGAAGCCGCCGGGCACGACGTAGGGATGCGGCAGGTAGAGCAGGCCCTGCGCCGGCAGCTTCGTGGCGTCGATGTCGCCCAGCCGGTCGATCGTGCGCGGCAGCTTTTGCACGTCGACGCTGCAGCGCTTGCCGATGTCCGCCAGTCGCGTCGGCACCGGCAGGTTCGCCGGGAAATAGAGCACGGGATGGCCGGCCACCTTGGTGTCGGCCAGCGAGGCGCAGTCATCCATCGAACGGGTCAGGGTGGTCCATGCGTGGTCGATGTACGCGCGCGTCTTCGCCGGATCCGGCGTGGCCGCCGTGGTCGTCGTCGCGATGGCGGAAAACAGCAGGAAGCCGGTCAGCGTCTTCATCAAGCGCGGATGTTGCGGGACGGTGGCGGGGGCTTTCCGGCGAGCGGGGCTGGAGGTGTCGATCATGTCTGCTACTCCCGGTTCATGGGGTGGTGTGCAAGCGGCGGTTCAAGATGACCTTGCCGTCGACATCGCGGGTGATCGCGATGTCGTAGTGCTTGCCGCGGAACGCGATGTGCCTGAGCGTCAGCGATTTCCACTGCGGCGGCAGCATCGGCGGATATGCTTCGATCAGTCCGTCCTGCTCGATGCGCAATCCGGAAAATCCGTAGACGATGTTCTGCAACAGGCCGGCCGCGGCGGTGAGGAAATAGCCGGTGTTGTTGCTCGCCGTTTCGGTGCGCACGTTGAACGGAGGCTTGAGTACGTTGGCGGTGATGTTGCGCTGGAACCACGCGCTGGCGGCGGCGCTGTCGCCCAGCGTCGCGGCGTCGATCGACGTCGGTGCCAGGCCCATGCTGTTGGGGTCGCGATGCGACTGCGTGATCGGCGCCAGTGCATGGTCGAAGTCGCGCCGGCGCACCTGTGCGCTCATCGGCAGGTCGAGCGAGGGATACGCCAGCATCGGCAGGGCGCTGCCGCCCCAGGAGTCGATGTCGTGCGGCACGCTGGCGTCGAAATCCAAGTGATGGCCCTGCTGCGCAGAAAACGGCACGAGCATGCGCGCGGCGATGTCCGCCCAGCGTGAATCGGGTGTGGCGCCCACGACCTTCGCCGCTTCGGTCGCGATGCGCAGCGCCTTGGCGGCGGAGACGTTGGTGAAGGTGTCGTTCGGTACATCGTTGTAGTCCTCGTCGACCGAGGTGACGTGCAGGATTTCATAGCGCCGCTGCCGTGCGTTGTAGATCACCCGGCTGGCCCAGAACTGCGCGACGGCGCGGATCACCGGCCAGCCATGCTGCTTCAACCAGGCCTTGTCGCCACTGGCGAGGTAGTACTGCCATTGCGCGATCGCGATGTCGGCGTTGACGTGGATCTCGCGCTCGCCCAGCACGTAGGCGAAGTGCGGAGTCTGCTCGCTGCCGTTCTGCGGGTCGGCCTCCCACGGATACATCGCGCCGCGCAGGCCGCGTTCGCGCGCGCGTTGTTCGGCCGCCGGCAGGGTGCGGTCGCGGAACATCACCAGCGATTTCGCGCGTTGCGGGTGCAGCAGCAACAGCGCCGGGAATACCCACGAATCGCTGTCCCAGAACGCGTGTCCGGCATAACCGGTGGTCAGGCCGCAGGCACCGATCGGCCACGCCGTGTCGCGGGTCGAATTGGCGAGCAGGTAGTACAGGTCGGAGTGCACGATCCGCTGCGCCTGCGGGTCGCCGTCGATGCGGATGTCGGTCTGCCACAACTCGTGCCATGCCGCCCGGTGCGCGGCCAGCAGCGTGTCGAAGCCTTCGCGGCGTGCCGCCTTTGCCAATGCAAGGTCGGCGGCGGCATCGCCACCCCAGCCTGCACGCGATGCGGCGACATACTTGGTGAAGGTGTAGGTGACGCCCTTGTGCACCGGCACGCGAAGGTTCAGGGCCAGGCGGTAGTCGCTGCGGTAGAACCGCGCGTCGCTGGGCTTCATCCCGTCCGGCAACCGGATCGCTGCGGCCTCGGCCATGGCCAGACCCTGTTCGGCGCGGCCGCCCAATTGAAGCGTGAGGTCGTGTGCGTCGCCGTCGCTGTCGATTACGTGCGTGTCGCCGTGATACCACAGCGCCGCACGGTCCGGCGTGGCGGGCGGCATCGGTTGCAGCTTCAGGTTATGCGAGGCGACCTGTTCCTGCATCTGTTCGCCGCTCAGCTTGCCCAGCGCGAAGCGCGGCTGATGCGGTGCCCAGGTGTTGAGCGCGAACGAAAGCTCGACCTCGCCATCGAAGTCCGGCGTGAGCGAGAGCTGCGTGGCGGCCAGATGCGGCGAGACCTGGCTGACGAATGTCACCACCTCGACCGCCGTGGTCTTGCCGTGATCGAGGTAGCGATAACGCGTGGTCAGGGTGGCGTCGTGGAGATCCAGCGTTTGCCGATAGTCCTGGAACACCGCCGGCGAGAGGTCGACCTGGTTCATCCAGTAGTGGCCGGCGGCGGATTGGCCGGTGCTGTAGTCGATCTCGGTCCAGCCGGGAATGGCCGCGGGTCGCGCGATATCGTCCTTCGCGTAATCCATGAAAGCGACCAGGTAGGCGAGGTTGCCTTCGGTGCCCCGCGGCGCGGTGAAGGTGGACAGATAGCCATTGGCCAACTGGCCCGGGAAATAGCTGGCGAAATCCTTCGCGGTGGCGGTCAGCACGAAGCCGGGATCGGTGGCGGCGTAGGCCGGGGCGGTGGCCAGCGCCAGCCACGCCAGCATGAGCGCGGACGATTTCATGCGCGTTCCCTGCGCAGGTCGGGCAACACGTCGAACGCGACCGTGAGGCGTGTCTGCTTGCTGGTGAACGGCACCGTGCCGTGCCAGAAATACGACGGAAACAGCACCAGCATGCCTGGCTCGGGTCGGACCACATGCTGCGCAGGCAAGGCCGGCAGCGTGGCGATGCCGGGCTCGCCGAACGCCAGGCAGCCTTCATGGTTCGACGCGGCCGTGTCCTCGGGCAGGTCGACATAGAAGGCCGAGGAAATCCAGCCGCGCGGATGCACGTGGTTGTTGTGATGGCCCGTCGTGCGCAGCCGGACCGACCAGCTGCCATTGAAGCGATGGCTGCCGTCGTTGCGGCGGCGCAGCGGATCGTTGCCGTGGCCGATGTGCGCGAGGTAGTTGCGGATCGGCGTGTCGAAGGCCCGGAACAGCGCCTGGATGACCGGGTCGGCGCTGCGGGTCAGATCTTCGGTCGTCTCGGTGCCATGGCGCAGTGACTGGAACAGCAGCGGGTGGCCGTGCGGGTCGTGCAGGTGTTCGAGGCTGCGTTTCAGGTCGGCGAGGAAGCCGGCCAGATCCCGCCATGGCGCGGGGGCCTGCAGTTGCTGCGGCAGCACCAGCCGTGCGTAGTCGCAAATTTCCCGATGGCGTGCATCACCCAGCAGGCGCCAGGCGGTGGTCTGCAAGGCGATCAGATATTGGTCGTCGGGCGCGCCGGCCAGCAGGGTTTCGCACTGGTCCAGCGCGCCGCGTGCATCGCCGATGCCGAGCAATGCAGCCGCCAGCAGGCTGCGTGCGGCGCTGGACGGTGAAGCGCGCAATGCGCGTTCGGCCAATGCTCGTGCGGTCGCTGGATCGAACTCCAGTGCGGCCAGGCCCGCGCGCACCAGCAATGCCGGCGGTGCCTGTCCATGCGCGGCCTGCGTGGCCAGGCAGGCATAGGCGCCTTTTGCGTCGCCGGCACCTTGCAGGATCGCCGCCTTGGCGGCCCACAACGTGTCGTCGCGGGGAAAGGTCTGCAAGGCCTGGTCGAGCGTGGCCGTGGTCTGCGCGCTGTCGCCGCTGCGCATCCATACCAGTCGCGCGAGATGGCTGTGCGCGTCGGCCAGACGCGGTTCCAGCCGCAGGCAGTCGCGCAAGGCGGATTCGGCGCGCCCGAACTCGCCGAGCGCGATCAGGCTGCGCGCGTGGGTGAAGTGGGCAGCGGCGGTGCGGTGCCCGCGCGCCAGCACCTGGGCGGCGGCGCGCTCGGCTTCGGCAGGACGGCCGGCCGCGTCGAGGGCGATCGCCATCGCATGCGTCGCAGCCAGGTTATCCGGTGATGCGTCCACGAGGCGGCGATAAAAGGTGGCGGCTTCGTCCTGGCGCCCCAGCGCAGCGAGGGCGGCGACATGCTGGGTCACCAGTTCGGCATCGGCTTGCCCGCCGGCGCACAACGGTGCGGCCAGGGCGAGCGCTTCGGCCGGGCGCTGCTGGTCGTTGCAGTGGCGCGCCAGCACCAGGGCGGCACGCGGCAGGCGTTGTGCCGCGCGTCGCAACATCGGTTCGGCTTCGCTGCCACGGCCGCCGTTGAGCAGCAATTCGCCGAGCGTGGCGAGGGTGGGCGTCCAGTTCGGGTCGAGCGCAAGCGCCCTGCGCAGGAGGGCTTCCGCGTCATCGACGTCGCCGCGGGCCAGCAGGGTGCCGGCGAGCAGGCGCAGCGCTTCGACACACTCGGGATTCTCCTCGACGATCGTGGCGAGCTGTTCGTGCGCAAGGCGCAGATCGCCGGCCTGCAGCAGCGCGTTGACGTCGCGCATGGCATCGAGCAGGGTCGGCGGAAATGTGGACATCGGCGTGGCGATCCTTCGTTCAACGCGCCGTGCGGGTGAGCTTCACCCGGCCATCGGCGCCGCGATCGATGCGGATGTCGTAGTGGCGGGCGCGGAAGCTGATGTTCCGCAGCGTCAGCGATTTCCATCCCGGCGGCAGTACCGGCGCATAGGCTTCGGTCAGGCCATCGTCCTCGATGCGCAGGCCGCTGAGCCCGTAGACGAAACTCTGCACGAAGCCGGCCGAGCTGGCGAGGAGATAGCCCGCGTTGTTGGCGACGGTTTCCGTGCGGACGTTGAACGGCGGTTTCAGGAAACCGACCAGGTTGCGCCGGATCCACTCACCGGCACTGTTGTCGTCGCCCAGCTCGGCCGCGCCGACGGCGAGCATCACCATCATCATCTCGTTCGGGTCGTCGCCGTGCACCTTGAGCTCGTGCAGCTGGAACGCGAAATCGTTGCGGCGCACCTGCGCCGACATCGGCAGGTCGAGGTTCGGGTACATCAGCCAGGCCAGCGACGACCCCATCCAGGTGATCTTGTCGTGCGGCACCGAGGCGTCGAAGTCGAGGTGGCGCTGGTTCTTTGCATCGAACGGGATGTACATCTTCGCGGCGATGGTGGCCCATTGCGGATCGGGCGTGGCACCGACGAGTCTGGCGGCCTTGATCGCGATCTGCAGCGACTTGCGTGCGGCGGCGTTGGTGAACGAGTCGTTCGGCACGTCGTCGTAGGCCTCGTCGGGCGAGGTGACGTGGTGGATCTCGTAGCGATCCTGCGCCTTGTCGTACGTGACCCGGCTGACCCAGAACTGCGCGATCTCGCGGATCACCGGCCAGCCGCTTTTCCTGAGCCAGGCGTCGTCGCCGCTGGCGAGGTAGTACTGCCACTGGGCGATCGCGATGTCGGCGTTGACGTGGATCTCGCGGAACACGCCATAGGCGAAGTGCGGCGTGTAGTCGACGCCGGTTTCCGGGTCGGCTTCCCACGGATACATCGTGCCCTTCACGCCGTATTGCCTGGCGCGGTCACGCGCCGGCTGCATCGTGCGTGCGCGGAACATCACGATCGGCTTGGCGCGCTCCGGATGCAGCAGGAGCAGGGCGGGGAATACCCACGAATCGCTGTCCCAGAATGCGTGGCCGGCGTAGCCCGGAGTCAGCGCGCAGGCGCCCATCGGCCAGGCCGTGCCCACCGTGGAATTGGACAGCAGGTAGTACAGGTCCGAATGCACCGCGCGCTGCACGTCCGGATCGCCGTCGACCACGATGTCGGATTTCCACAGTTCGTGCCAGGCGGCCCGGTGCTCGGCCAGCAGCTTGTCGAAGCCCTGCCGGCGCGCGGCTTCGGCGAGCTTCACATCGTCGCGGGCATCGCCGCCCCAGTTCTGGCGCGAGGCGGCGACGTACTTGGTGAAGACATAGGTCTTGCCCTTTTGCAGCCTGGCGGTGAGGTTCAGCGACAGCTTGTACGGGCCTTTCTCCAGCTTCACGCTCTCCACGTCCAGCCCCGGTGGCAGCCCGATCGCGGCAGCCTCGGCCATCGTCAGGCCGTGCTCGGCGCGGCCGTCCAGCCACAGCGTCAGCTCCTTGGTGTCGCCGTCGCTGGCCAGCACGCGGGTATGGCCCGGATACCACACGGCGGCGCGGTCGGGCGTCGGCACCGGCTTGTTGTCCAGCGTCTGGCCGCTGGCGATCACCGCCGCGATCATCTCGTCGCCGGTCATCGTCGCGATCGGGAAACGCGGCTCGTGTTCCGACCACAGCCGGATCGGAAAGGTCAGCTGCACGCTGCCATCGAACTGCGGCGTGATGGAAAGCTGTGTCCCCGCCAGGTGGTTTGATGCCTGGCTGACGAACGTGGTGACCTTGATGTCGGTCGACTTGTTTGCGTACACGAAGCGGTAGCTGGTCGACAGCGTGCCGTCGTGCATGTCCAGCGTCTGCGCGTAGTCGGCAAAGATCTTCTTGTCGATGCGGGTGGAGTTGAGCCAGCCGCCGCCGGGGTTGTAGTCGATCTCGCTCCAGCCGGGGATCGCGGCGGGACGCGCGATGTCGCCGGGCTTGTAGTCCATGAACGCGACCATGTACGCGCGGTTGCCTTCGGTGCCGCGCACCGAGGTCATCGTGGAGAAATAGCCGTTGGCCAGGTAGCTGGGGAAATACGTGCCGAAGTTTTCCGCCGTGCCGGTGAGCAGGAAGCTGGGGTCGGTGGCGGCTGCGCGCGTGCTTGCGCTGGCCAGCACCAAGGCGAATGCGATCCACGCAAGCAGATGGTGGCGTAGCGAATTCATCGCATGGCTCCTCGGGTCAGGGCGCTTAATGGGCGGGGCCGAACGGGTCGGTGACGCCGGCCATCCACGGGTCGTGGGTGGCGGTGCGCCATGCAGCCAGTTGCTTGCGCAGGTCGGCCAGTGCGGCGGCATGCGCGGCGGCGCCGGCCAGGTTGATCACCTCGTCGGGGTCGGCGGCGAGGTCGTACAGCTCTTCGGCAGGACGGTGCCGGAAGGCGTCGAGCGTGCGCTTGCCGAGGCGGGCGCCAGGCGTCGAGACGATCGCCTTCCAGCTCGGCGACAGTGCCACGTCGCTGGCGATCGGCACTTCCAGGTTCGGCTCGAGGTTGTGGAAATAGCTGTACCTGCGCGTGCGCAGCGAGCGGATCGGGTAGTACTGATTGATCTCGTGGAAGCTGTGCGTGGCGAACACGCGGTCCCAGCCGGCGGGGTTCTCGCTCTCCAGGATCGGCAGCAGCGAGCGCCCCGGCAGCGGCAGGAAATGGTAGTCCGCGGGCGCCGTCGCGCCGGTCCAGTCGAGGATCGTGGGCGTGATGTCGATCCAGCTGACCATCGCCCGGTTGTGCAGGTTGCGCCGGTGCTGCTGCGGCGACCGCACGATCAGCGGCAGCCGGATGCCGGCGCGGTAGAGGTTGTCCTTGGCGCCCGGGAATGGCCGGCCGTTGTCGCTGAGGAAGATCACCAGGGTGTCGTCCGCATGGCCGCTGGCTTCGAGTTCCCGCAGCAGCACGCCCACGCCGCTGTCGAGCCGGCTGACCGCTTCGCCGTACTGCGCCAGGTCGGCGCGCACGTCCGGCAGATCGGGCAGGTGCGAGGGCACCGATACATCGGCCGGCGCATAGCGCTCGCGTTCCACTTCGGGCCAGTCGCGGGTGTTGCCGAATTGCGAGGGATCGCCGGCGCGGTGCGGATCGCTGTAGCCGACGGTGAGGAAGAATGGCCGCCCGGCCTGCTCGCGGATCCAGCGCCCGGCCGCGTGGCCCATCGCGGCGACGTCGCGGTTGCCGGCCCGCTCCGGCAGCAGCCACGCATCGTAGTCCAGCAGGACCAGCGGCTTGACGTGCAGCTTGCCGACGATCGCCGTGGCGTAGCCGGCCTGCTTCAGCATCCACGGCAAGGTCTTCACGTTGTCGAGCAACGAGAAGTTGTGCACGTCGTGGCTCAAGCCGTACATGCCGTTGGTGTGGGAATAAAGCCCGGTGTAGAGCGTCGCGCGGCTCGAGCTGCACGACGAGACGGCGGCGTACGCGTCGGTGAACAGGCTGCCTTCGCGCGCGAGATGATCGAGTTCGGGCGTTTTCAGCGCGCCGTCGCAGCAGCCCAGGTCATAGCCCAGGTCGTCGGCCACGATCAGCAGCACGTTGCGGCCGGACCGACGATCCCGGGGTCTTGCCGCCGGTGCAGCGGCATGTCCGGGCATGGCCGTGGCGATGCCCGGACTCAGTGCAGCGCCGGCGGCAGCGACGCTGGCGGCCAGGAACCGGCGTCGGCTGAGACTCACGGAAGCGCCTCGGCCGACGGCATGGCGACGACGGCGGCGCGGTCGGTTTCGCGCTTGAAGAAGAACAGCGTGATCAGGATCAGCGTCATCGGCAGCAGCGAGAAGTAGAACGCGTGGATGCCGTCGAAGCTGGCGAACACGCGCGCCGTGATGTACGAGCCCATGGTGCCGCCCAGGGCGGAGAACACCACGATCAGGCCGGTCATTGCCGCATGCATCGGCTTGGGCAGCGAACTGAGCGCGACCGAATTGATCACCGGGTAGATCGGTGCCATCAGCAGGCCGATCAGCGGGATCAGGTAAGCCGCCGTCGGCGCGTTGAGCCAGCTCACATGCGGTTGCGCCACGACACCGCGCGCCAATGGCAGCACGAGCACCACCAGCACGCCCATCCCCACCACGCAAACATTGAGCAGCGTGTGCCAGCGCACGCGCTTGAGCACGACGCCGGCGCCAAGGCGGCCCAGTGCCGTCATGCCGGCGAGGATGCTGGCGAACTGGATGCTCATCGCGTTCGGCAGCTTCAGGATCTCGTTGTTGAAGGTGGGCAGCCAGGTGCCGAAACTCTGTTCGATCAAGACGTACAGGAAGGCCGAGGCGAGGAAGACATAGACCAGCGGCCGCACGAACAGCCGCAGCATTTCCATCAACGAATCGGCGAAGGAATTGTTGTGTCCGTGCGCGTGTGCCGCGCTTTCGTCGAGCCGGCTGCCCGCCAGCAGCACGATCACCAGCGCACACGCACCGGCCAGCAGCCAGTACACGTGGATCCAGGCCGGGTTGCCCGGGTTGGCCGAATCGACGAAGGCACTGAACACCCAGTTGCCGCCGAGCACGCCGACCATGAACAGGCCTTCGATGGTGTTCGTCAGCCGCGAATGCGCGACGCGGTTCGTGGTGAGCAGGCCGATCGAGGAGTACACGCAGACCTTGGCCATCGCAAAACCGATGCCGACGCAGGCGAACAGCAGCCGCGTGGTCACGAAACTGGGGTAGAGCGGCATCAGCACGCAGGCCCCGCCGACGATGGCCAGCGCCAGCATCATCGAGCGCCGGTAGCCGAACATCGGCAGGAACGAGGCGACCAGGAACGAGGCGAACGCGATCGTCAGGTCCTTGTAGCGCTCCAGCGCGCTGGCCTCGGGCTTGTCGATGCCGAAGGTGGCGATCGACTGCAGGATCACCGTGCCGACGCTGTTGAGCAGGGTTGCGAAGATCATGTAGATCAGTGCCAGCGCAATGATCATGCGGATTCGATTCACGGCCACCTCGATGAAGCACCACTGCTTTCGAATGACGCGATCCGGGCCGTCTGAGGGGAGCGGCCCGGATCACGTCCCTTGCCACAACCTTACGAGCCGAACAGGTACTTCACCTGGAAATTGACCTCGCGGCCTTCCAGCGGCCGGGCCAGGATCACGCCACCGCTGACCGCCGTGCCGAAGATGCGCGAGTTGCTCTCGGTCAGGCCCAGTTCGTTGGTGATGTTGGTGCCCTGCAGGCGCAGTTGCCAGCTCTGCTGGATGTTCGCGATCACGCCGAAATCGTAGGTGTGATACGTGCCCAGTTGCTGCAGGCCGGACTGGTCCTGGGTATGCGCACCGACGTGCGTGTAGGTCACGAAGGCAGTCACGTCACCCCATGCGAACGGGATGCGATAGCTCGGCGTGAACATGTAGCGGACCTTCGGCTGGCGCTGCAACTGTTCGCCGTTGATGAACTGGCAGCCGCTGACGCCGGTCACCACGTTGGTGAACTTGAAGCAGGAGTTGTTGTGCGAGTAGTGGCCGTCGAGATAATTGGCCACCAGCATCAGCTTCAGGTTCTCGACCGGGGTGATCGCTCCGGCCAGGTTGATGCCCTTGGAATCGGAGCCGTAGAGCGCCGGCGCCCCCACCGGCGTGCCGGCGCCGTCCGTGGGCTGGAACGACAGGCCATTGAACTGCTTGTGGTAGACGCTGATGTCGGCGTAGATCAGATCCGACTGGTATTTGAAGCCGCCCTCGAAGTTCTGGATCTTCTGCAGCGGTGCGGTGTTGCCGGTGGTGGCGCCGCGGATGCCGTTGTCGAAGTCGGCAAAATGCACGCCCTTGTTGGCACGCACGTACACGCTCATGTTGTCGGCCAGCTCATAGTTGGCGCCGACCGTCCACGAGGTGTGGGTCTTGTCGTAGTCGGTGCGCGCGAACGTGCCGTTGCAGACCGGTACGCCGTTGTTGTACAGGGTGAGCGGGTTGCCATCGAGATCGACGTTGGTGAGGTTGCACACGTTGTTGGTGGCGTCCTGGTTTTCCAGCCGGGCCGACGCGTCGAACAGCCACTTGCCGATGCGCCACGAGTCGGACAGGTAGAACGCCTTGTTGGTGGCCGTGCCGTGCTGGGCGATGTTGAAGCCGCCGTAGTCGAGGAAGCCCTGGTTGTCGGTGGCGTTGTAGGTCTGGCCGCCGTCGACGTAACTCACCGCGATCGGCCGCGCGTTCGGCGTGTTGGTCATCAGCATCTGGTTGCCCAGTGCCCACTTGTCGTCCATGGTGTAGTGCGCCAGGTAGACGCCCGCGGTCAGCGTGTTGCCCTCGAAGATCTCCTTGCTGAGGCGGAAGTCGTTGTTGACGTTTTTCAGGTGCTTGTGGATGTACCACCAGCCCTGGTGGATCACGCTCTGGTTCGGGTCGACCGCGCCGCCGCCGCCCGGGCCGGCGTAGGTCGCCGTGGCCGAGCCGGCCGGCAATTCGAGGCCGCCCTGGCCGGACGGGGTGTTGTACAGCTCGTCGTTCAGCGAGGCCGGGTTGGAGCCGGAGAACAGCGCGTTGGTGTCGACGTCGCCGGCATCGAAGAGGAACTTGTCGCTGAGCGTGAAGCCGTTGCCGAGGTCGTAGTCGAAGTTGCCGCCGAAGAAGTTCATCTTCGCGCCGCGGCCGTTGGCGAGGTCGGCATTGGTGCCGCCGCCCGGATAGCCGGCCAGGAACACGTGCTGGATGTACTTGCTGTTGTAGGTGTCCTTGAGCGGATCGAAGCCCGGGTAGGCGCTGAAATTGTCGGTGCCGTTCTGGATCAGCGGGATCGGCGTGATGAACTGGTTCTTGTCGTTCAGCGCTCGCGCGTAGAACATCATCGTGCCGCGATCCGAATCGTGGGTCAGCGTGGCGGTGAGCTGGCCACCCTTGTCGGCGGGGAACTGCGGATCGCGCACGCCGTCGGAGTCGCGATAGAAGCCGCCGATGCTGCCGTACCAGTTCGGTGCGATCTGGAAGCCGTAGAAGCCGTCGACGCGCTTCAGGTTCTCCGAGCCGTAGGTGACGCCGATGCTGCCCGAGGGCGTCTCGGTGCCCTGCTTGAGGATGAAGTTCTCGGTGGCGCCGATCTGGCCGTCGGCGAACACCACCGACGGGCCGCCCTGCAGGATCTCGACCCGCTCGATGGTGTCGTCGAGGCGGAAGATCGAGGTCTGCTCGAAGAACGACAGGCTCGGCATGCCGTACAGCGGCGAGCCCATCATCTGTACCGTGTTGAACGGCGCATCGCCGCCGCCCGGGAAGCCGGCGATCTCGATGTTGGCACCGGTCTGCCCGCCGGTCGATTCTGGCCACAGGCCGGGCGCGATCTTCAGCAGGTCGGCCGTGCTCTTGGGATTGGCCAGCTTGATCTGCTCGGCGCTGGCGGTGGTCAGCATGTAGCTGGCATCGATCTTCTTCACGCCGGTGGCCGAGCCGGTCACCACGACTTGTTGCAGGTTCGTGGTGGCCTTGGGATTGGCTTGCCGCGCCGGATTTTTCCCGGCGGTCGTCGAGGTCGCGGTCGCCGAGGTGTCCTGCGTGTTGTCCTGCGCCATGGCCGTCGCGGACATCAGGATGCTCGCGATGGCCGCCGACAGTATCAATCGGGTCATTTGCTTGTTGTTGCTCATTTCACGTCCTCCCCACCAGTTTGATTTTTGGACGCGGCCTGTCTGTCGCGAGGTCCACGCCAGTTCGTCGTTGTTGTGAAAATGTCGATGTCGAATGCCGCCATGCTCGGTAACACCAGGTCTGCCTCGGCCAATGCCCGGGCATGACCGATCCCCACCGCCGCCATCCCCGCAGCGTGAATGCTGGCGATGCCAGCCGCGGCGTCTTCGACGCCCATGCACTCATGCGGCGTCAGGCCCAGGGCGCTTGCCGCTGCGAGAAAGATCTCCGGGTCGGGCTTGGATCGACTGATCCGGTTGGCGTCGACCACGACATCGAACAAATCGGCGATGCCCAGGCGTTCCAGCAGCAAGCCGGCATTGCGGCTGGCCGAGGCCAGGGCCACCTTGAGACCGGCCTGGCGCACCCGTTCGATCGCCGTGCGCGCCCCGGGCAGCAGGTCCCGCGGTCCGAAATGCTCGATCTGTTCGCGGTAATAGTCGTTCTTGCGTGTAGCCAGCGTGTGCTTTTCGGCTTCCGTGTACGGGCGCGTGGCGGCTTCCAGCAGGATATCCAGCGAGCCGCGCCGATCGACGCCCTTCATCCGCTCGCCGGTGGCGTCGTCGAACGGTATGCCGAGCTCGCCGGCCAGCTTTTTCCAGGCCGCGTGATGCACCACGGCGGTATCGGCGATCACGCCGTCGAGATCGAAGATCACCGCCTTCGGCGGCGACGGGCGTACGGCATCGACGAAGCCCGCGCGCGTCAGGCGCAACGGCCGACCTGCGTGCAGGCGCTGCGGCAGGCCGTCGTGCAGGAAGGTGAGCGCGTCGCCTTCGGTAAGGGTGTACAGCACGCCGCCGCGATCGACCTCCACGCGCAGATGGGCATCGCGCCAGCGCAGGCCGAAGCGGTAGCCGTTCCATGCCGCCGGCAATTGCGGCGCCAGTGCGGGCAGGCCGTCGTGTACGCGCAGGCCGCCGAAGCCCCAGCTCAGGGCGAGCCAGCTGCCGGCCATCGCCGCCATGTGCAGGCCATGCGCCGCGTTGCCGTGCAAGTCGTCCAGGTCGACCCGCAAGGTATCCAGGAAATAGCGATAGGCCTTGTCGGCATGACCCACCTCGGCTGCCACCACCGCGAAGGTCGATGCCGACAAGGTGGAGTCGTGCAGCGTGATGTTCTCGTAGTAGTCGAAATTGCGCCGCTTGGCCGCGACGTCGACCTGCTCGCCGGCCAGCATCAGGGCAAGCAGGGTGTCGGCCTGCTTGCACACCTGGTGGCGGTAGATGCTCAGCGGATGCATGCGCAGGAGCAGCGGTTGTTTGCCCGGCGTGCCGACCGGCCCGGGTGGCAGTCGCGGCTTGTCGAGGAAGCCGTCGTCCTGCGAGAAGATGTCGAGCGCGGGGTCGATCGGCAAGTACATCGCCTGCGCCGCACGCCGCCACCGCGCCGGCTCGTCGTCGTGCAAGCCGATGCGGGCGGCCAGCTCGGCATGATCCTGCGGATGGCTCAGGGCCATCCAGTCGGCGACCGCTGCCGCGTCGCGCAGGTGCCGCTGCGCCATCCGGTTGGTGTAGTGGTTGTTGTCGACCAGGGCGGAGTATTCGTCCGGGCCGGTCACTTCGTGAATGCAGAACGCGCCGTCGCGGCGCGCACTGAAATGGCCGACATCGAGCCAGACGCGCGCGGTCTCGAACAGCATCTCGGCGCCGTGCGCCAGCATGAATGCGTCGTCGCCGCTGGCGTCGACGTACAGCCGTATTGCCCACGCCACCGCCGCATTGATGTGGTATTGCGCCGAGCCGCTGGGGAAATACGACGAGCATTCGTCGCCGCTGATCGTGCGCCACGCGTACAGCGCGCCGCGCATGTGGTTGAGCTCGCGTGCATGCAGGCGCGCGTTGTCCAGCGTGCGATAGCGCCAGATCAGCATCGCGCGCACGATGTCCGGCGCCACGGTGACCAGCACCGGCGCCATGAACACCTCGGCGTCCCAGAAGTAGTGGCCCTCGTAGCCCTCGCCGGTGAGGCCCTTGGCCGCGGTGGTGCCGTGGCTGTCGCGGCTGCTCGACTGGAATACGTGGAACAGGTTGAAGCGCAGCGCCTGCTCGGTCGCCGGATCGCCATCGATGGCGAGGTCCGCCTGCGCCCAGAGCGTGGCCAGCGTGCGGGTCTGCTGCGCCAGCAGCATCGGATAGCCCTGTTCGATCGCCGTCGCCAGCGAGGCGGCCGCTTGCGCGGGCAGATGATCCACATGCTCGGCGTCGAACGGCGCGGAAAAGGCATAGGCGACGTATTTGTCCAGCGTCACTGCCTGGCCCGGCGCGAGCAGGCCTTCGTAAACCTGGGTGACGCCGTGCGGCGCCAGGTTCGCGTAGCGCAGCGTCAGTTCATCGGCATGCTGGTGGCGCTGCGCGCAGACCAGCCGGATGCCGCTGTGGGTCGTGCGCTGGCCGACCCAGGCGAGGGTTTCCTCCGCCTCGGCGGCATAGGTGCCGAGGCCGCCGTCGATGCGGCTGCCAATGCGCGGATCGAAGCCCTGTGCCGCCGCCTCGCGGGCGGTGCTGATCGAGGATTCCAGCGTGATCGGGCCGTCGTAGTCGATCGACCGTACGCGGTAGCGGATCGCCAGCAGCCCGGCGTCAGCGAAGCTGACGATGCGCTCGGCCTCGATCTGCAGTGTCGCGCCCTCGGGCGAGCGCCAACGCAGGCGGCGCCGGTAGCAACCGCTGCGCAGGTCGAGCGAGCGCTCGAACTGCAGCCATTCGCCCTGGTCGAGCCGGACCGGAGTGTCGCCCAGGCGCAGATGGATGCGCGCCGCATCGGCCACCGGGATGCGCGTGTCGGTGTGGCTGGCGAAACCGGGGAAGCGTTCGTGGTAATCGATCGGGGTGCGTTCCCACACCGCCGACAGCAGGGTGGCCTGGCTGTCGCTGTCGCATTCTTCCAGGTTGCCGCGTACGCCGAGCGTGCCGTTGGCGAGAGCGAACAGGCTTTCGTCCTGTGCGAAACCGGCCGGGTCGGTTCCATGGCGCGTCAGCAGCCATGGATCGACGGTTGCCCGCACGGCGAGCGCCGGTGTGCCTGGATTGACCGCGACCGCTGAATCCACAATATGCCCTCGATTTTCCCCCTGCGCCGGCCCATCCATCGGACCCCGAGATCGCAGCTGGCGGCGAGCTTCGCATTAAATGTTATCGGTATCAAGATACCGATAACATTTTGTTGCCGTCGCTTCGTGGCGACTCTTGGGGACGGCCAGGTCCTGGTGCGGGAAGGCTCGGGCGTGGGCTTCGAAGGGCGTGCCGACGCGGCATCCGGCGCGGTTGCGCCGGGAGGGCGAAAGCCGACACACTGCAGGCGCCGATCCTGGCCAGTGCGGTTATCCGGCCGCGTCGCGACAATCCACAGCAGGACCACCTTGGGATCAGATCGTTGAGCAAGACAGGTCCGCGCCCGAACGCGTCAGGCAGCCTGACCATGGCCGATCTCGCGCGGCTGGCCGGAGTATCCAAGATCACGGTGTCGCGGGCGCTGGGCGACAGCCCGCTGGTCAATCCGCAGACCCGCGAGCGGATCCAGGCGCTGGCGCGCGATCACGGCTACAAGCTCAACATCAGCGCGCGCAACCTGCGTCTGCGCCGCAGCCACACGGTGGCGGTGATCGTGGAAATGAAGCCTTCCACCGATCGCACGATGTTCGACCCGTACCCGCTGGTGCTGCTGGGCGGCATCTCGCAGGAACTGACCGCGGCCGGCTACAGCGTGCTGCTGACCACGCGCCAGGGCGCCAGCGCGGCGGCGGTGCAGGCCGCTGACGGCCTGATCCTGCTCGGCCAGGGCGTGCATCAGGACGCGGTGCGCCGGTTCGACAAGCTGTGCCTGCCGATGGTGGTGTGGGGCGCCCGCTCGGAAACCGATGCGCACGTGGTGGTGGGCAGTGACAATCGGCTCGGTGGTACCGCGGTGGCGCGTCATTTCATGGCGCTGGGCCGCCGCCGGCCCGTGTTCATCGGCAATCCCAGCCACCCGGAAATCTTCGAGCGGCTGAGTGGCTTCGTCGATGCGCTGGCGGTGCACGGGATCAAGCCGCTGTTGATCCGGCGCGACGAGTTCACCGCTGGATTCGGGCATGGATGCGGTGCGCTCCCTGCACGAGCGCAAGGTCGGTTTCGACGCGATCTTCGCCTGCAACGACTTGCTGGCGATGGGCGCGATCCGCGCCACGCTGGATCTGGGGCGTTCGGTGCCGGCCGATGTTTCGGTGGTCGGCTACGACGACATGCCGCTCGGCGCCAGCTTCCTGCCGCCGCTGAGTTCGGTGCGGCAGGACTGGCAGGAAGGCGGCATGCTGCTGGCGCGCAAGGTCCTGGCGCTGATCGAGGGCGAGCCGGCCAGCTCCGAATGCCTTGCCGGTCAGCCTGATCGTGCGTTCGACCTGATCACGCCTGCGTCCAGACTTCTGATGTCCTGACGCTTTCAAGGACCTTGCAAGACCTGAACTCCGAGTGCCCATTGGCGCAACAAGACAGGCAGGGTAACAAGTGCGAGTGGCCCGGACATCGTGTTGACCACGAAGAAAACGACGTAGTGATCACGAGCGCAAGCCGACAACTGTTTCTGCTGCGAATTCGTGGTTTGAATACGTATGATGTAGCGCCATCGGCAATGCGACGGCTTATCCAGCAAGTTGGGAAATCATTCCAGCGCAAGCACGCTGACGGATAGATGGCAGCGAACGGGATAGTTCGCTCGCCGCCGCCACGATTGAGACAAACTAATGAATATTTTAGTAAAGCTGTCTTCTGCAACAGCCATATGGTCGGCAATGCTTCTTGCCATGCCGTGGTCTAGTGCATCAGCTCAGGTGCCGACCTATAGAGGACGAGTGGTGGGCTTGGGGCAGCCTGTTGACGAGACAGGAAAGGTCATTACGGCGGACGGTGCCTGTCGCGAAATTTTGTTCTGGAGGGGCCACAAGCAGTACGAAGATGGGGGTGCTGGACAGATCCGAAAGAGGCACCCGCCCTTGGCACGATTGCACGTATAAAAGGGATTAGTACCGGGGTGCATCTGTCGCATATCGGCTTCATGCAGCAGTATATGCCGGTGGTTGGCGGCATCCCGCAAGACTGACAATCAGCCATTCGGGAGTGGTTTACAGCACTATCTCCGATCGCCGCTTTCGCATCGATCGCTGTTAAATATGAGCGATCTTGAAAAAGCGAAATCGGCGGTCGTTCTGCTGCGGCCCTGTGAGCTTGCCTACATTACGACGGCATCCGGCAACAGCGAGCGCTATGTCGAATAGCTGTAAACCGCACTTGTCTCAATGCGCCGCGTCACGACACTAGCGCGTGGAGGCGGTCTGGGTGGTTTCCGCGGGATCGGCCGGGCTGCGTGCCGGCGGCGTCAGCACCAGTCGGAAGCAGCTGCCGCCGCCGGCCACACGCACGTATTCCAGCGCGGCCTGATTGGCATCGCTCATTTGCCGGGCCAGATAAAGGCCCAGGCCGGTGCCGTATTCGTGAGTGGTGTAGAACGGCTCGAAAATTTGCGCGGCGACTTTGGGCGCGATGCCGGGGCCGCGGTCGATCACTTCCAGGATCGGCACGCCGTGCTCGCCCTGGCGGGTCACCACCATCACCCGCGCCGGCTCGCCGGGCAGGCGGCCGTAGCGCAAGGCGTTCTGCACCAGGTTCCAGACCACTTGCTGCAGCTGTTGCGGATCGGCTACCGCCGCCACCGGCGCGCCGCTGCTGGCGATCGCCCGCAGCGAGTCGGCGCCGAGGTCGTTGCCCTGGCTGTATTCCTCGACGAAGGCCTGCGCCCAGTGGCCCAGGTCCAGCGTTTCCGGGCGCGAGCGTTCGCGCCGCGACAGCTGCAGGATGTTCTCGATGATCTCGTTGAGCCGGATGCAGTGGTTGTTGATGATCTCGACCATGCGCTGGTCGGTGCTGTCCATGCTTTTCGATTCGGCCAGCAATTGCGCCGAGTAGCGGATCGCCGCCAGCGGATTGCGGATCTCGTGCGCGATCGAGGCGGACAGCCGGCCCAGCGAGGTCAGCGTGAGCTCCTCGGCGCGGCGCGACAGCAGCGAGGTGTCGTCGAGGAAGATCAGCACGTGCGAGTCGTCGTTCGGTGCCAGCCGGGTGAAGCGCGGCACCACCTCGGGCACGCCGTCGGCGAGCTGGGTGGCGGTTTCGTCCAGCTTGCCCGACGTCATCCAGTGATACAGGCGGCGCGACAGCTCGGGGGCCAGCTGGCCGAGGTCGCGCTGGTCGGCGCCAGGGTTGCCCATCAGCATCCACGCCGATTCGTTGATCTGGTGGATGCGGTTGGCGTCGTCGACCAGCAGCACGCCGGTCTTCATGCGGCGGATGATCAGCTCGTTGACCTGCGACAGGTTGGCCAGGTCGGTGCTGCGCTGCTCGGCCAGCGCCTCGGTGGCGCGCAGTTGCCGGCCCAGCACATGGCACAGCGTGGTGCTGGCGAAATAGGCCAGGCCGAACAATGCCGCCTCCAGCAGATCGTGTTCGCCTGTCGTGCCGTTGTTCGCGGTAAGAAAGGTGCGCCCGAGAATGCCCAGCGTCGCCAGCGCGGCAAAGAACGTGGACAAGCGCAGCGGCAGGATCAGCGCGCCAACGCTCAGGTTCACGGCCAGCATCATCGCGATGCCGATACGCGCGTCGTGCATCGCGGCGATCGCCAGCACCGCGGCGACGATGTCGACCACCAGCGCGGCCGCCACCGCCATCCGGGCGTACGGCATGCTGCGCCGGTTCAGCAGCATCGACACCAGCGCGAACAACAGGTACAGCGACGCCACGCTGCGGCCCAGATCCGGCACGCCGTGCTGGAGCCAGCCCAGCCCGCCGTTGCTGAAAGCCAGGCCCACGTAGACCAGCGCCTGCACCAGTCGGAACACGTTGAGAAACGACAGTTCGTGGCGAATGGTCGCGATGCCGTCGCGCGGCGCAGGCGGAAAGGGCGTGCTGGACATGTTGCGTGGCACTCCGTGGCGATACCGCGCAAGTATAAGCGGCCGTTCGATGGTGACATGCCGGCTTGGCGGCGGTGCGTTTCCGGAGATTCGATCACGCCGCCGGACCGGACTGGCCGGGGTCTTGCAGCCCTGACTGGCCTCGAATTTCAGGGTTTGCGTGGCCGCTCCGATGCCTGCTGGAGCCGGCTGCCGCGCGTGGCCCTTTCCATCGGAGCCCCCTTCCGCGAAAATAGCGGGCCGAATCGTGCGGATTTCGCCAGTTTGCCTGGCAAGTCGTCAGTCCCGCCTTCCGACCCTCATGACCCACGCAGCGTGCTTGCGTGCGGCCGCCATGTTTCTCCGTTCGCTCGAGGTATCGAATGAATTTCCACGAATACCAGGCCAAAGAACTGTTCGCGCAGTACGGCATCGCCGTGCCGCCGGGCAAGGTCGCCAACTCCCCCGACGCTGCCGTCGACGCTGCCAAGGCGCTCGGTGGCACGCAATGGATGGTCAAGGCGCAGATCCACGCCGGCGGCCGCGGCAAGTCCGGCGGCGTCAAGTTCTGCCGCAGCTTCGACGACGTGCGTGCCGCCGCCAAGGGCATGCTCGGCACCAACATGGAAACCTACCAGTCGGCCGGTCGCGCGCTGCCGGTAAACCTGGTGCTGGTGACCGACGCCACCGACATCGCCCGCGAGCTGTACCTGTCGATCCTGGTCGATCGTGACAGCAAGGCCGTCTCGTTCATCGCCTCCAAGCACGGCGGCGTGGACATCGAGCAGGTGGCGAAGGACACGCCCGAAGACATCCACACCATCGTGATCGACTTCGTCGAAGGGCTGCAGCCGTACCAGTGCCGCCAGCTCGGCTTCGCGATGGATCTGAATGCGAAGCAGGTCAATCAGCTGACCAAGATCATGCTGGGCCTGTACAAGCTGTTCAACGAGCAGGACCTGGCGCTGGTCGAGCTCAACCCGCTGGCCGTGCTGGAAGACGGCAACCTCGCCGCGCTCGACGGCAAGGTCAACTCCGACGACAACGCCGAATATCGCCATCCGAACCTGGCCGCGATGCGCGACCTGACCCAGGAAGACGCGGCCGAAGCCGCGGCGGTGCAGTACAACCTCAACTACGTGACGATGGACGGCACCATCGGCTGCATGGTCAATGGCGCCGGCCTGGCCATGGCCACCATGGACGTGATCAAGCTGGCGGGCGGCGAGCCGGCCAACTTCCTCGACGTGGGCGGCGGCGCCACCAAGGAGCGCGTGACCGAGGCGTTCAAGCTGATCCTGTCCTCGGACAAGGTGCGCTGCATCCTGGTCAACATCTTCGGCGGCATCGTGCGCTGCGACCTGATCGCCGAAGGCATCATCGCTGCGGTCAAGGAAGTGGGCCTGAAAATTCCCGTGGTGGTGCGCCTGCAGGGCACCAATGTCGATCAGGGCCGCGAACTGCTGGCCAACTCCGGCCTGGCGATCACGCCGGCGGACGATCTCAACGACGCGGCGCAGAAAGCCGTGGCTGCGGCCAAGGCCTGAGGAGCAATCGAAACATGAGCGTACTCGTCAACAAGAACACCAAGGTGCTGGTGCAGGGCTTCACCGGTCAGCAGGGCACCTTCCATGCGCAGCAGTGCCTCGACTACGGCACCCAGGTCGTCGGCGGCGTGACCCCGGGCAAGGGCGGTTCCGAGCATATCGGGCTGCCGGTGTTCAACTCGGTCGATGAAGCGGTGCTGGAAACCGGCGCCGATGCGTCCGTCATCTTCGTGCCGCCGCCGTTCGCGGCCGACTCGATCCTCGAGGCGATCGACGCCGGCATCAAGACCATCGTGGCGATCACCGAGGGCATCCCGGTGCTGGACATGCTGCGCGTGAAGAACGTGCTGATGCAGCATCCGGAAATCGTGCTGATCGGGCCGAACTGCCCCGGCATCATCACCCCCGGCGAATGCAAGATCGGCATCATGCCCGGCCACATCCACAGCAAGGGCAAGGTCGGCGTGGTCTCGCGCTCCGGCACGCTGACCTATGAAGCGGTGTTCCAGACCACCAACGAAGGCCTCGGCCAGAGCACGGTGATCGGCATCGGCGGCGATCCGATCAACGGCCTGAACTTCATCGACTGCCTGAAGCTGTTCCAGGACGACCCGCAGACCGAAGGCATCATCATGGTCGGCGAGATCGGCGGCAGCGCCGAGGAAGACGCCGCCGAGTTCATCGGCGAATACGTCAAGAAGCCGGTGGTCTCCTTCATCGCCGGTGCCTCCGCCCCTCCGGGCAAGCGCATGGGCCACGCCGGCGCGATCATCTCCGGCGGCAAGGGCACCGCGGCGGCGAAGTTCGCCGCGCTGGAAAAGGCCGGCGTCACCACGGTGAAGTCGCCGGCGGACCTGGGCAAGGCGCTCGCCAAGTTGATGAAGTAAGTCAGGACCGAGTGCTCTAAAATGCAAAGGCCGCGACTCATGTCGCGGCCTTTGTCGTTCTGGGAGCACGCTACATGGCAAGGCTGCGTTTGGCACTGGCCCAACACGATTTTCCGGTCGGTGCGGTGGCGGCGAATGCCGCAAAGGTCGGCGACCTGATCGCCAGCGCACGCACCGGTGGTGCCGCGCTTGTGGTGTTTCCCGAGCTGACCCTCAGCGGCTACCCGCCGGAGGACCTGCTGCTGCGGCCGAGTTTCCTCGCCGCCTGCGACAGCGAGCTCGTCGGGCTTGCCGCGGCGACCCATGGCGTCGCCGCGCTGGTCGGCCATCCGCACAGCGAGGGCGAGGTGTTCAATGCTGCCAGCCTGTTGCGCGACGGTCGGGTGGAATGCACCGCGCACAAGCAGGCGCTGCCGAACTACGGCGTGTTCGACGACAAGCGCTATTTCCGACCCGGCCACGAGTCGGTCACCACCGTGATCGACGGCGTCACCGTGGGTCTGCTGATCTGCGAGGACGTGTGGCAACCCGAGCCGGCCGCGCGTGCCGCGGCGGCCGGTGCGGAGTTGCTGGTGGTGATCAACGCCTCGCCGTGGGATGCCGCCAAGCAGGTGGAGCGTGAAGCGGTGTTGACGGCGCGCGCCCGCGAAACCGGCTGCGCGATCGCCTATCTCAACCTGGTCGGCGGCCAGGACGAAGTGGTCTATGACGGCAGCTCGATGCTGATCAATGGCGATGGTTCGATCGCCGCTCGCGCCCCGGCCTTCGTCGACGCGTTGCTGTGGGCCGAGTTCGATTCCGCCACGCGCAGATTGTCCGCCGAAGACTGGCCGGTCGCCGCCGACAGCTCGTTCGAGGCGACGCTGTATGCCGCGCTGGTGCGCGGCACCCGCGACTACATCGACAAGAACGGTTTCGGCGGCGTGTTGCTGGGGTTGTCCGGCGGCATCGACTCGGCGCTGACGTTGGCGCTGGCCGTCGACGCACTGGGCGCGCAACGGGTGACCGCAGTGATGATGCCCACGCGCTACACCTCGCAACTGTCGCTGGATGGTGCGCGCGCGCAGGCGGAGCAGCTGGGCGTGGACTATCACGTGATCGATATCGAGGCGACCTGTCAGTCCTTCGTCGATGCGTTGATGCCGGCATTCGCCGGCAAACCTGCCGACACCACCGAGGAAAACCTGCAGTCGCGCACCCGCGGCGTGATGCTGATGGCGCTGTCCAACAAGCATCGCCGGCTGCTGCTGGCGACTGGCAACAAGAGCGAGATGGCGGTTGGCTACGCCACGCTGTACGGCGACATGTGCGGGGCGTACGCGCCGCTGAAGGATGTCTACAAGACGGTGGTGTATCGGCTGGCGAGATGGCGCAATGGGTGGTCGGGACTCGAGCCAAGGCTCGTACCCGACCGCGCAGACAGCTCGCACACGGCTCGCAACGAACAAGCAGGTTCGGCCGGCAGCGGAGTCTGCCCGAGTCCCGCAATACCCTGGGGAGTCATCGACCGTCCGCCCTCGGCCGAATTGCGCGACAACCAGACCGACCAGGACTCGCTGCCGCCGTACGACGAGCTCGATGCGATCCTGGCGCGTTTCATCGAAGGCGAACAGTCGCAGGCGGATATCGTCGCGCAGGGTTTCGATGCGGACACGGTGCGCCGTGTGGTTCGGCTGGTGCTGCTGAACGAGTTCAAGCGTCGGCAGTCGGCGCCGGGGCCGCGGGTGACCACGCGCGCATTCGGCCGCGAACGCCGCTACCCGATCACTTCAGGCTGGCATTGAGCCAAAACGACGCAGGGCGCCGTCTGTCGGCGGCGCCCTGCTCTTGCGAATCCCGAAATTCAGTGGTGACCCGAGAACGGCACCATCTTGCGCAGCGTGGACGGCGGATGCGGCCACTTCGCGTCGCTCAGGTAAGGATGGTTCGGGTAGTTCAACGCCAGTACCTGGCGGACCTCGTCGGCCTGCGGTTTCTGTTGCAGGGCCAGATAGCTGCGGCTGAGGATCGCCAGCGCGTCACCGGTCTGCGGCGCCTGCTGGTAGTGCTCGACCACGTATTGCGCGCGGTCGGCTGCGGCGACGTAGGCCTTGTTGCGCAGGTAGAACTCGGCCACGTTGATTTCGTACTGCGCCAGCACGTTGCGCAGATAGATCATGCGCTGGCGCGCATCGGCGGTATAGGCGCTGTCGGGGAAGCGCCGCGACAGTTCGGAGAAGTCGTCGAACGACTGCAGGTTGTAACCTTGGTCGCGACGGGTCTGCGCACCGCTGCGCTTGATATAGCGTTCGACCACGCCGCTGGTGCGGTCGAAATTGATCAGGCCGCGCAGGTAATAGGCATAATCGACATGCGGATTGGCCGGATATGTCTTGATGAAGCGATTGACGGTGGAAAGCGCGTCGTCCGGCTGGTTGTCCTTGTATTGCGAATAGGCCATGTCGAGCTGGGCCTGTTCGTTGTACGCGCCGGAAGGAAAGCGCGCGATCAGGCGCTGGTAGGCCCGCGTCGCGGCGGCGTAACTGGAGTTTTCCAGCCAGCCGTGGGCCTTGTTGTACAGCGCGTCCACCGGCATCGTGTCGATGGTTTCGCGCTTGTGGCCGAACATCGAGCACGCGCTCATGGTGATGGCGAGCATCACGACGGCGAGCACTTTCAGCGCAGGCGATTTGAACATCGGCAACTTGATTACACGCATGGGAAAGAATTCAGATGTTTGAGCGAAAAGGCATGATAGCCGAAACCGGCCGCCGCCCGTGGAGGGCGGCATGACCACCATCCGGCACGAAGGAGAGGTGCCGCTGAGCGCCGCAGGTCGGAGGTTCGACCAGGCTTTGGCCGAGATGTTCCCGGATTATTCACGTTCGCGGCTCAGTGGCTGGATCAAATCCGGCGCGGTGACGCTGGACGGCGCATCGGCTCCGCCCCGCCAGCTGCTGCGCGGTGGCGAACAAGTGCGGCTGCAGGTGGAGCTTGAAAACGAGGTCGCCAGCGCACCCGAGGACATCGCGCTGGCGATCGTGCACGAGGACGACCACCTGCTGGTGCTGAACAAGCCCGCCGGGTTGGTGGTCCATCCCGGCGCGGGCAATCCGGCCGGAACGCTGCTGAACGCGTTGCTGCACCACGACGCGAAGCTGGCCGAATTGCCGCGCGCCGGCATCGTGCATCGGCTGGACAAGGACACATCCGGCCTGATGGTGGTAGCCAGGACGTTGCCGACATACACCGCGCTGGTCGATCTGCTGTCGCGCCACGAGGTGGAGCGTCAGTACGAGGCGGTGGTGCTGGGTACGCTGGTGGCCGGCGGCACGGTGGACGCGCCAATCGGTCGCAGCATGGGCGACCGTTTGCGCCAGGCCGTGCGCGACGAGGAAGACGGCAAGCGCGCGGTGACCCACTACCGGCTGCGCGAGCGCTTCCGCGCGCATAGCCTGCTGCAATGCCAGCTGGAAACCGGCCGTACCCACCAGATCCGCGTGCACCTGACGCATGTCGGCCATCCGCTGGTCGGCGATCCGCTGTACGGCGGCGGCCTGAAGCTGCCCAAGGGCGCCTCGCCGGAACTGATCGCCACGCTGCGCGGTTTCCGCCGGCAGGCGCTGCATGCCGAGAAACTGTCGTTCATCCATCCGGCCACCGGCGAGGCGCTGTCGTTCGAGGCGGAGCGACCGGCCGATCAGCGGGCGCTGATCGAGGCGCTGCGTGCGGATCTGGCCGAGCACGGCACGGATCACTATTGAGCGAACGCGCGCCGGGGAATGGCAGCGCCGGGTGTGCGATGCTTTGTGTTCCCCGCGCCCCCATTCCCCGGAAACCATGACCGATACCTGGATCTTCCCCGATTGGCCCGCTCCGTCGCAGGTGCATGCGGCGGTCACCACCCGCCACGGACCGGGCGTCTCGGCATCACCCTACGAGCGCTTCAACCTCGGCCTGCGCAGCGGCGATTCGCTCGACGCGGTGCGCGCCAATCGCAGCGCGCTGCAGCAGGCGCTGGGCTTGCCCGCCGTACCGCGCTGGCTGCACCAGGTCCACGGCGTCAACGTGGCCGAACTGGGCCCGTTGCCCAGCGCGGACGAGCCGCAGGCGGACGCGGCGGTATCGCACATCCCCGGTACCGTGCTGTCGATACTCACCGCCGATTGCCTGCCCGTGTTGTTCTGTGCCGATGACGGCAGCGAGATCGGTGCGGCGCATGCGGGCTGGCGCGGACTGGCCAATGGCGTGCTGGAGGCGACGCTGACCCAGCTGCAGGCACCCTGCGCACGATTGCTGGCGTGGCTGGGGCCGTGCATCGGGGCGACCTCCTACGAAGTGGGGGCGGACGTGCGTGCCGCGTTCGTCGCACACGACCCGGCAGCGGCTGGCTGTTTCGTGTCGACGCGGCCCGATCACTGGCTTTGCGATCTGGCGGCACTGGCCCGGCAGCGGCTCGCCGCGGCGGGCGTGACGCGGATCTACGGTGGCGGCTCCGATACGCTGGCCGACCAGCGCTTCTATTCCTACCGCCGGGACGGTGCCGCGAGTGGACGCTTCGCCAGCCTGGTCTGGCTCGAGCCGTAGCGTCAGGTCAGAACAGCAGGTAGGTGGAGATGATGTACTTGTCGCCGGAGCGTGGCGGCAAGCCGGCGTGCTGGTACATCCAGTAGGGCGGGAACATCAGCAGGCGTCCGGCGCGCGCATCGACGCGCAGGTCCAGGTCGCAGAACTCGGTTTCGCCGCCTTCAACCACGTCATTGAGATACCAGAGAAACACCATGTAGCGGTTGCAGGTGTAGTCGAGCGCGTCGAAATGTGGCTGGAACTGGTCATCCCGATCGGCCAGGTAACGCTTGATGCGCAGGTTCTCCAGCCGGTTGCGCGCCGGTATCGGCAAGGTCAGTCGCGCCCGCTCGTTGTAGTGGTCAAGGTATTGCAGCGTCTGCTGCCGGAACAGCGCCTCGAACGAGGCATCGGCGAGTTTGCTCACGTTGAGTTCGGTCCATGCGCTGGACGGCAATGCGTTGATGGCACCGCGGTCGTTGCGCATCTGGAAGTGCTCGAGTTCGTCGAACGACTCGATCAGGCGGCGGCAGAAATCGGCGTCCAGCGCGTGGTCGAACCACTGCACATGGCGTGCAAGGTCACGGGTGGCGGAAACTTCCGGGGTCGCGGTATTCATTTCAGGCCAGTTCCTGCAGGCGTATGTCGAAATCGACGATGGCGGCGATCAGCGCGCCAAGCGCCTGTCGCTCAAAGGGAGCCAGGCCCGGATGCCAGATGTCGAAGACCAGCACGCGCGCTTCCGACTCACTGTCATTGCCATACCCGATGCCGTAACTGGCATCGAATACCATGCCGGTACTGGCCGGCAGGCGATGCGTTTCGCCGCCGGCGATGACATCGACCACACCGCTGCCAGGCAGGTTGACGATGACGCTGCAGCGCGAATTGCTGCAGCCGTACCGAGTCGGCGTGAGCACGCCTGCCGGCAGCACCACGATCGCGACCTCGGGGGCATGCCGCGGAATGCGCAGCAGCGGCGTATCGGAGAGGGCGGCGACCAGCCGTGGCGCGACCCGGCGAACTGACTCGCGCAAGGTGCCGCAATGGTATATGTCGACCTGGCGTTCGCGCGGCGGCGCGATGCCTTCGCAGGCAGCCAGTCCGCCGATATCGGGGTCCGGGGCGGGTGTCATGTCGCCGACCCTTTCGGAAGGCGAGGGCAGGGCGAGGCAGTTCTCGACTTCCGCTGCCGCCGCGTCCACGCGCGCGAGCAGGGCGGGCAGCCATGCAAGGTCGCGGCATTCGACCCTGGGAGATGTGCCGAGGCCGGGGACATGAAGCAGGCCTGCTCGTTGGCGCGGATCGGCGGGTTTTTCGCTGCAATCGCGAAGGTAGATGGCGAGTGCCCGATCGATGCGCGTCAGCGGCTCGCCGGCGCCCTGCCGCGACGGTTGCAGCGCGCTTTCGAACAGGGCCCGCCGACCTTCGGCCACCTGGCGCATCGCGTGCCGTACCAGGGAGCGCAGTCCCGGTTCGGTTGTCTGATCGCTGAACCAGTTGCCTGCATGTTGCGCATCCAGGATCGCCCGGAAATAGTGCGGCAGGGCCAGTTCCGGGCGCTGGTCCAGCTCCAGCACGTTGGCCAGCAGCAGCCGCAGGGTGGTGTTTCGACCCTCGCTCAGTTCCAGCGCCCGTTCGAGCACGTAGCGAGAGGCGTCCATGCGCTCGGCGACCCGATAGGCAATACCGAGCTCCATCAGGGTGCCGATGTCGGTGCGGTCGACGTTGGCGGCGCGATTGAGCAGGTCGATGGCATCACCGGCGGCACCACGCCTCAGTGCTGCACCCGCCATGAAACGCAGCGCCTCGACGTGTTCCGGCTGGCTCGCAAGCACACGGCGGAAAGCTTGCTCCGCTTCGGCCGAACGACCGTCGCGCAGGAGTTGCCGCGCGGTTTCGAGATCGAGGTTCGGTGGCGCGAGGGTCAAGCCAGGATCAGGCGACATGGGTGACGGTCGAAAGCCATCAGGCGATGTCGGACGTTACCACGCCGATTATCCGAAATTAACTGCTTAGGATACGGTTTGCAGTGTTTCACCCGACAGTGCCGAAAGTCAGTGCTGGACGCTTTCCGGATTACCCCCGCCGCGAACGTTCCGCGCGTCGGTCAGGGCTTGCAGGAAGGCATTGCGCCAGGCGGTGATGTCATTTCGCAGCAGCACGTCCATCATCGCGCTCCAGCGATCGCGGCGTTCGTCCAGCGGCATCTTGAGCGCCTGTTGCAGAGCGTCCGCGACTTCCTCGGTATCGGCTGGATTCACCAGCAAGGCGTCGGTCAGTTCCTGCGCGGCGCCGGCGAAGCGGGACAGCACCAGTACGCCGGGATCGGCCGGGTTCTGGCAGGCCACGTATTCCTTGGCCACCAGGTTCATGCCGTCGCGCAGTGGCGTTACCAGGCCCACTCGCGCGGTGCGGTAGTAGCCGCTCAGCAGGCGGTGGGGAAACGATTTGTTGATGTAGCGGATCGGCGCCCAGTCGGGTGCGGCGTATTTGCCGTTGATGTGACCGGCGCTGCGCTCGAGGTCGCGGCGGATCTGCCGGTATTCCAGCACCGAGCCACGCGAGGGCGGCGCGATCTGCAGGAAGGTGACCTGTCGGTGCAGTTCTGGAGCGCGTTCGAGCAGGCGCGCGTAGGCCTGGAAGCGCTCGGGAAGCCCCTTGGAATAATCCAGCCGATCGACTCCGATGATCAGCGAGCGACTGACCAGGCTGTCGCGCAGTTGGCCGATTTCCTTGTTCGATTCGGCTTTGCCGGCGGCTTCGGCAATTCCCCTGGTATCGATACTGATCGGGAAGACGGCGGCGCGGAACAGGCGGCCACTGGCCGAGCGCATGCGGCCACCGAGCCGCATGGTCGCGCCGGCTTCGTGCAGGAAATAGTCCTCCAGCGCGCGCAGGTCGCGCGCCGTGTGCACGCCGATCAGGTCGTAGCTGGCCAGTGTTTCCAGCAATTCGAGATGGTTGGGCAGAGCGATCAGCAGGCCGGCCGCCGGCAGTGGTGTATGCAGGAAAAAACCGATGCGATTGCGCACGCCGCGCTTGCGCAGCATCGCCGCCAGCGGGATCAGGTGGTAGTCGTGGACCCAGATGATGTCATCTGGCCGAATCAGCTGTCGCAGCCGATCGGCGAAGACCTCGTTCACGCGCAGATAGCCGTCCAGATGGCTGCGCTGGTAGTCGACCAGGTCCGGCCGGTAGTGCAGCATCGGCCACAGCGTGCCGTTGGCGAAGCCGGCATAGAAATCCTCGTGGTCGGCGCGTGAGAGGTCGACGGTGGCATAGTCGACCTTCGAGTCGTGCAGTCGGTGCACTTCAGCCGCGGTCTCGGCGGCGAGCTTGCCGCTCCAGCCGAACCACAGCCCGCCGTTCTCGCGCAGCGCCGCCTGCAACGCCGAGGCGAGCCCGCCCGGCGCGCTCTGGCGCGGCAGGGCAACCCGGTTGGAGACCACCACCAGGCGGCCGCCTGCACCTTTCGCGGCAGCCGTCACAGCGCATCCTCCCAGCGCCGCGAAAGTCGCATCGCGGCCTGGATCAGGCCGACCAGCGAATAGGTCTGCGGGTAGTTGCCCCAGTGCTCGCCGCCGGCCGGCGCGATGTCTTCGGACAGCAGGCCCAGCGCGTTGCGCTGTTTCAGCATGTGCTCGAACATCGCCCGCGCCCGCTCCTTGCGGCCGGTGGCGGCGAGTGCCTCGATGTACCAGAACGTGCAGATGTTGAAGCTGGTTTCCGGCGCGCCGAAATCGTCCGGCGCGATGTAGCGGAACAGGTAGTCGCCTCGGCCCAGCGCCGTGCCGATCGCGTCGACGGTGGCGACGAAGCGCGGATCGGTGGCTTCGAGAAAACCGATGTCGGCGAGCAGCAGCAGGCTGGCGTCCAGGTGTTCGCCATCGTAGGCATCGACGAAATGGCCGAGTTGCTCGTTCCATGCGCGCGCCTCGATGCGGGCATGCAACTGCACGGCTTCCTCGTGCCAGTAGCGCGCGCGCGCGTCCAGCCCCAGTTCGGTGGCGATATGCGCCAGGCGGTCGCAAGCGGCCCAGCACATCGCGGCAGAATAGGTATGCACGGCGGCGCGGCCGCGATATTCCCACAACCCCGCATCGGTCTGCTCGGCCATGCGCAGTGCCATCTCGCCCATCCGTTCGAGCCGACGGAAAGTGACCTCGTCGCCGCGATGTTCGAGTCGGCAGTCGAAGAACAACTGGGCCGACGCCAGCACCACCGAGCCGTAGACATCGTTCTGGCGCTGCCGCCAGGCGTCGTTGCCGACCCGAACTGGCCCCATTCCGCGATAGCCCCGGAGCGTGTCCACCTGGCGCTCGGGCAGTTCGTCCTCGAAGGTGATGCCGAACACCGGGCCGAGTTCGGTGGTGTCCTTGTTGGCGACCAGGTTGAAGGCGAAGCGGATGTATTCCTCCATCGTGCGCGTGGCACCGAGCCGGTTGAGTGCGCGCACGGTGAAGGCGGCATCGCGCAGCCAGCAGTAGCGATAGTCCCAGTTGCGGGCGGTGCCGGCCGATTCCGGGATCGAGGTGGTCAGCGCGGCCACGATCGCGCCGGTGGCCTCGTACTGGCACAGCTTCAGCGTGATCGCCGCGCGGATCACCGCGGCCTGCCACTCGTAGGGAATCGACAGATAGCGCACCCATTCGCGCCAGTAGTCCAGCGTGCGCTCCAGCGCCAGGTGGACGAAATCGGCCACATTGTCGTTGAGGGTCTCGTCCGGGCCGAACACGAAGTGCGCGGGCCGGTCGAGACCGAAGGTCAGCCCGCGCTCGATCAGCGGCGTGGCCACGTCGCTGGTCAGGCGTTGCGCCACGTCGCTGAGCAGGTAGCGGATGTGGTTGCTGCCCGAGGTGGTTTGCGCGGTGCGCGCACCGTAGTCGCACAGCGGGCGCATCCGGATGCGGATGCGTGGCGATCCGCTGATCGGGGCGACCCGCCGCGTCAGCATCTCGGGGTGATACAGACGCCCATTCGATCGGTGCCGTGGTGCGAAATCGGTGATCTCGATGGCGCCACCATGATGGTCGAACAGGCGCGTCACCAGCACTGCCGTGTTGGCCAGGTAGAACTGTTCGGCACGCTCGACATCTTCCAGTTCGACGGCCCAGTCGCCGCCTTCGATCGTCGGCGAAAGCAGGGCGCAGAAGCTGGCGTCGGCATCGAAGCGGGGCAGGCAGCACCAGACGATGCGCGCACGCTTGTCGATCAGGGCGGCGACACTGCCGTTGCCGATCACGCCAAGCTCAAGGTTGGCCGGCGGGGTCTCCTTCAGGGAGTCGGGCATGGATGGGGGCTCCGTGCGTCAGCGCGTCCAGGACGCGGATCAGCCAAGCTTCCGCCGCGGCGGGGCCAGGCAAGGTGAAGTCGGCCAGGCTGGGTTCGCGCATGCCGATGCGCACGCTGAGTCCGTGCCGGCCATTGACGCTGGCGAATGCGTGTTCGTCGGTGAGGTCGTCGCCGAGATAGACCGGCCGGCGACCGGCAAAAGGCGCGTGCTGCAGCAGCTCCATGACGGCGCGGCCCTTGTCCATGCCGACCGGTTTGAACTCCAGTACCAGGTTGCCCGGTTGCAGTTCGTAACCGGGCAACTGCGTCATCACGGCGGCTGCGGCCTGTTGCAGGGCCGGCAACTGCGCCGGAGCGCGGCGGCAATGCAGAGCCACCGCGGCATGCTTGTCTTCCACCTGCACGCCCTCGAAGCGGGCGGCCAGCGCGCGCGCCACGGAGCGCAGATGCGCATGTTGCGTGGGAGCGACCGCGAAGTTGCGGCAGCTGCCGTCTGCATGCCGCAATTGCAATCCGTGCAGTCCCGCGGCGGCCCAGTACGGGGCGGCGAACAGCCGGTCGAGGTCCGCCAGTTCGCGGCCACTGACCAGCGCCAATGCGCCGTCGAGTGACCGATGCAGCGCATGCAGCAGCGTCAGCAGCGACGCACCTGGCCGCACGGCCAGCGGATCGTCGGCAAAGTCGAGCAGGGTGCCGTCGACGTCGAGAAAGATCGCCCAGCGCGTGCTGGCATCGGGCAGCGGAGGCGGCGGCAGCGAAGCGGAGCTTGCGGAAGCGTTGACGGGGGTAGCCGTTGACATTCCGGTCACCCTAACAAATGGAATGTGAAAATCACCTTGAGTTTCATGCGGGCCGTCGGCGCGGCGAGCTTGATTCGCCACGCAGCGCCCGCATTTCTGCAGACAGTGACGGGGCTGGCCGTCAAATTCTCGGACGCAATTCAACTGGCGGGAACACCGACATGCGGATGGACAAACTCACCTCGCGTTTCCAGCAGGCGCTGGCCGACGCGCAGTCGCTGGCCGTGGGCCGCGACAACAACATGCTCGAACCGGTGCACGTGATGGCCGCACTGCTCAATCAGCAGGGCGGTTCGACCGCACCGCTGCTGACCCAGGCGCAGGTCAACGTGCCGCTGCTGACCCAGCGCGTCAACGACATGCTGGAGCGCCTGCCGAAAGTCAGCGGCCAGGAAGGCAACATCAACCTCGGCAACGACCTCAATCGCCTGCTCAATCTCACCGACAAGCTGGCCCAGCAGCGTGGCGACCAGTTCATCGCCAGCGAGCTGTTCGTGCTGGCGGCGCTGGAGGACAAGGGCGAACTGGGCACCGCGTTGAAGGCGGCCGGCGCGAGCAAACCGAATCTCGAAGCGGCGGTCGACCAGTTGCGTGGCGGCGAGAAGGTGCAGAGCGAGAACGCCGAGGAGCAGCGCCAGGCGCTGGAGAAATACTGCATCGACCTGACCGAGCGCGCCGAGCGCAACAAGCTCGATCCGGTGATCGGGCGCGACGAGGAAATCCGCCGCACCATCCAGGTGCTGCAGCGGCGCACCAAGAACAATCCGGTGCTGATCGGCGAACCCGGCGTGGGCAAGACCGCCATCGTCGAGGGGCTGGCCCAGCGCATCATCAAGGGCGAAGTGCCCGAAGGGCTGCGCGACCGCCGCGTGCTGGCGCTGGACATGGGCGCACTGATTGCCGGCGCGAAATTCCGTGGCGAGTTCGAGGAGCGGCTGAAGGCCGTGCTCAGCGACCTGTCCAAGCAGGAAGGCCGGGTGATCCTGTTCATCGACGAGCTGCACACCATGGTCGGCGCGGGCAAGGGCGAGGGCTCGATGGACGCCGGCAACATGTTGAAGCCGGCGCTGGCGCGCGGCGAGTTGCACTGCATCGGCGCGACGACGCTGGACGAATACCGCAAGTACATCGAGAAGGATGCCGCGCTGGAGCGCCGTTTCCAGAAGGTCTTCGTGGGCGAGCCCTCGGTGGAAGACACCATCGCGATCCTGCGCGGGCTGAAGGAGCGCTACGCGGTGCATCACGGCGTCGAGATCACCGACCCGGCCATCGTTGCAGCGGCCACGCTGTCGCATCGCTACATCGCCGACCGCCAGTTGCCGGACAAGGCGATCGACCTGATGGACGAGGCCGCCTCGCGCATCCGCATGGAAATCGACTCCAAGCCGGAGGAACTCGACCGCCTTGAGCGCCGACTGATCCAGCTGAAGATCCAGCGCGAGATGCTGAAGAAGGAAAAGGACAGCGAATCGAAGCAGCGCCTGGCCGATCTGGAAACCGATATCGGCAAGCTCGAGCGCGAGTTCTCCGACTTGAACGAAATCTGGAAATCGGAGAAGGCCGCGCTGCAGGGAACCACCAAGGTGAAGGAGCAGATCGAGCAGGCGCATCAGGAACTCGATGCTGCCCAGCGCCGTCAGGACTACGCCAAGATGAGCGAGATCCAGTACGGCAAGCTGCCTGAACTGGAAAAACAGCTCGCCGCGGCACAGGCCGCCGAGACGCAGGATTTCAAGCTGGTGCAGACCAGGGTCACCGCGGAGGAAATCGCCGAGGTGGTCGCGCGCTGGACCGGCATTCCGGTCAGCAAGATGCTGGAGGGCGAGCGCGACAAGCTGCTCAAGATGGAAGACGAGCTGCACAAGCGCGTGGTCGGCCAGGACGAGGCGGTGCACGCGGTGTCCGATGCGATCCGTCGTTCACGCGCCGGCCTGTCCGATCCGAACCGGCCAAACGGCTCGTTCCTGTTCCTCGGCCCGACCGGCGTGGGCAAGACCGAGCTGTGCAAGGCGCTGGCCGAATTCATGTTCGACACCACCGACGCGATGGTGCGCATCGACATGAGCGAATTCATGGAGAAGCATTCCGTGTCGCGCCTCGTCGGCGCACCGCCCGGTTATGTCGGCTACGAGGAAGGCGGTTATCTGACCGAAGCGGTGCGCCGCCGACCGTACAGCGTGATCCTGCTGGACGAGGTGGAGAAGGCGCATCCGGACGTGTTCAACATCCTGCTGCAGGTGCTCGACGACGGTCGTCTCACCGACGGCCAGGGCCGCACCGTGGATTTCCGCAACACCGTGATCGTGATGACGTCGAACCTCGGCTCGCAGATGATCCAGGACGCCGCCGACAACAGCGAAGGTGGCGACGCGGAAGAGCAGTACACGCGGATGAAGGCGTCGGTGATGGGCGTGGTGCAGGCGCACTTCCGGCCGGAGTTCATCAACCGGCTGGACGAGATCGTGGTGTTCCGTTCGCTGGACAAGACGCAGATCCGCGCGATCGCCCGTATCCAGCTGGCCTATCTGGAGAAGCGCCTGGCCGAGCGTCAGTTGAGGCTGGAGGTCGCCGACGACGCGCTGGCCCTGCTCGGCAATGTCGGCTTCGACCCGGTGTACGGCGCGCGGCCATTGAAGCGGGCGATCCAGCAGCAACTGGAGAACCCGCTGGCGCGGCAGATCCTGGAAGGGCGCTTCCAGCCGGGCGACACGGTCAGTGTCGTGGCGGAAGGTGGGCACCTGGTGTTCCACAAGGACTGAGCGGATTCGTTCTGCCTCGATGGCGAGGTCTTTCGTCAACAGGTGTTGATGATCCCCAACCCCCGTCGTGGCGTTGTCGCCCGTTCGTCTACCGGCGCGGCGCAAGAAAAAGCCGCTCGGCGAATGCCGCGAGGTGCGACCGTGCCGACCAGGCGGCACGGTCGCTGGCCGGGTGGCCTACCAGTGGTAGCCGACCTTGCCGTACACGTAGGCGCCGTTGAAGCCGAACGGCGAGAACACCGAGTACGGGAAAGTACCGTTGTTGTCGTTGTTGAGCGCGGCGGAAGCCCTGTCGGGGTAGGTGTTGAACACGTTGTCCGCGCCGAGGCTGAAGCTCCAGCGGTCGAGGTTGTAGTTCAGCGCCAGGTCGAGCAGCCACTTGCTGCCGTAGGTTTGGTCGAAGGTGGGGTTGGATGAGCTGTAGGCGGTGAACTTGTCGTAACGGGTCAACGTGCCGTTGAGGCTCCAGTTGCCGACGCTGTAAAGCCCGTTGAGGATCAGTTTGCTGCGAGGCGTGGTGTCGGCCAGCAGGCCGTACTGGTCGCGGCGGTCGATGCGCTTGAGGTTCAGCCCCAGCGAATCCAGGATCGCCGGATTCGGTTTGACCCTCGGTGACCTTGTTCTTGTTGTAGTTGTAGGTCAGCGTGGTCTGCAACGTGCCGCCCTGGCCGAAATCGAACAGGTAGCTGCCGACGAAATCGATGCCGCGCGTGCGCGTGTCCACCGCGTTGGTGAAGTAGGCAATGCTGCTGTAGTTGGTGTTGGTGATGCCATTCGCCGCCAGATAGGCCTGCACCGCGGGTTCGGTGATCGCGAGGTTGCTGGACAGCGTGACGCGGTCGCTGATCGTGATCTGGTAGATGTCGACGCTGAGGTTCAATGCGTCGAGCGGGTTCCACACCAGGCCGGCCGTATAGTTGTGTGACTTCTCCGGCTTCAGCGGCTGGCCCCCCAGCAACAGCGCGATCGGGCTGGTGGCGCCGACCAGTCCGGTGTTGTAGATCCCGGGGGCCAGCCCCGGCGGCGCATTGCCCGGGCCGTAGTACAGCGATTGCGTGTATGCATAGAACTGCTGCGCCAGCGAGGGCGCGCGGAAGCCGGTGGAGGCGCTGGCGCGCAGGGCGAAGCGGTCGGTGAAGTCGAAGCGGCCGGCCAGCGAGCCGGAGGTGGTGGTGCCGAAGTCCGAGTAGTCCTCGTGCCGCACCGCCAGTGAGGTTCCCAGGCGATCGGTGAGATTCGTTTCCAGGCTCAGGTATTCGGCCACGTCGTGGCGTGCATGAGAGCCGGCGTTGGCCGGCTGGTAGCCGCCGAAGCCTTGCGCGCCGCCCGAGATCCCGGAGGTGCCGACATAGTAGGAGGCCGGATCGCCGGCGTTGATGCGGTAGCCCTGGCGCAGGTATTCGGTGCCGAACGCGAGCGTGACCGCGTTGGGCAGCCAACCCACGGAGAGTTCCCTGGCGATGTCGATGTCGAACGACTGCTGGGTGGCCTTCAGGATGCCGTCGTGGAAGCGGGTGGGGCTATAGCCGAAGTCATTCAGGAAGGCGCGATTCACGCTGTTTTCCGTGGCATACGAGACCCGGTTGGCGCCGTAGTTTCCGCTGATGTCCCAGCGCCATCCGCCCGCCGTCTTGCCGCGGATGCCGACCACCAGTGACTGGTCGGTCGAGTCGGCGTTTTCCAGCGGCAGGTAGCCATCGGGATAGATGGTCGGTGCCGCATTGGAATTGGTCGCGCTGCGGAAGAACGCGGTCGAGGTGCTGGCGCGATTGCCGTAGTGGCCGAACGCGTACAACTGGACGCCGGGCGTGAGGTCGTACTGGCTGTTGAGGAACAGGTTGTGGTCGCGCACCGCCGGGTCGCCGAAGCGTTGGCGCACGCCATCTTGCGGGCGCCGGCGATCGACCCCGGCGCGGTTGGTGATGTCCTGATGACCGTCCTGCAGGCTGAAGCGCAGCCAGCCCTTGTCGGCATTCAACGGAATGCCGAAATTGGCCGAGCCTTGCCAGAGGCGGCCGTCGCCGGCCGAATACTCGCCGCCGGTGAGTTCCACGTCGCCGCCGCCGGCGCCCTTCTTGAGGATCACGTTGATCACGCCGGCGATGGCGTCGGAGCCGTATTGCGCCGAGGCGCCGTCGCGCAACACTTCGATGTGGTCGATCGCGCTCATCGGAATGGTATTGAGGTCCACCGCTTGCGAGCCGCGTCCGAGCACGCCGTTGGTCAGGATGAGCGCGCCCGGATGCCAGCGTTTGCCATCGACCAGCACCAATACCTGATCCGGCGACAAGCCTCGCAATTGCGCCGGCCGCTGCGAGTCGGCAGTGTCGGCGGCCGACGGGCGCGGGAAGGTCAGCGACGGGATGATGCGCGCCAGTGCCGTGGAGAGCTCATTGGTGCCGGTCTGCCGCAGCACCTTGGCTGAAACCACATCGATCGGAGTCAGCGAACTGCTCTCCGTGCGGCTGTCCGAACGCGTGCCGGTAACGATCACCGCGCCAAGCTCCTTGGCCTTGGCGGGAGTCGGCGTGCCGACATCCTGCGCGGCGGCATTGCCGGCCAGGCCCAGCAGCACGGCGGCGGGCAGCCAGGCCCGAACGATCAGGTTGGAACGTGTGCGCATTGGTAACTCTCCGGATTCATGGTTGCTGCGGCGCAACAACCGCAGACTAGTCAGGTGCCGGGCCTCCGTCAACAGACGTCTATACGTCTATCGGTCCGAACTTCTGGTACGAAAGCCTGGCGGGGCGGTCATGGATGCCACGTGTCAGCAGGCTACCGCCTCGATGCGGCAGGAGCCATGCCCCCGGTGGTACGTTGAAATCCGCCCGAACACGCCGATAATGGCGAGTTGCCCACCCGATCCTGGTTGGACTGTCCGGAGTTTCCATGCCCATCTATGAATTCGAATGCAGCGGTTGCGGCCACCGGTTCGACCGCCTGCAGAAGTTGTCCGATACCGACCCCACCGTCTGTCCCGCCTGCGATGCGCCGCAATTGCGGCGAAAGGTCAGCGCGCCGTCGTTCCGGCTGGCCGGCAGCGGCTGGTACGAAACCGATTTCAAGAAGGAGGGGGACAAGAAGCGCAACCTGGTCGATAGTGGCACGGGCGCCGAGGCCAAACCTGCCGCCAGCACCGAAACGACACCTGCGGCGCCCGCAGCCGCGCCGGCGCCCGCGACACCCGCCAAGGCCGCCGGCAACGACTGAACGCCGGCTGGCTGGAGAGGCCGACAGGCGATCGCGGCAGGGGCAGCTTCGAGTACGGTTTGAGGCGGCCGCGATGGCATGGCGGCAAACCCAGGGAGAGACGCTCATGCATGTGTGTTCGGACAATATTCTGCCTGGCGCGCTGACGGGCCTGCTTGGCGCATTGTTACTGGCCGCCGCCCCGACCGCCCAGGCGCAAGCCGGACGGCCGATTCGTTGCGAGAGCAAGGGCGGCCAATTCAACCGTTGCGCGGTGCCATGGCGCGATGCCGAGCTGGTTCGGCAGGAATCGAAGGGCGAATGCATCCGCGGCCGGAGCTGGGGCATGGATCGCCAGGGCCTGTGGGTGGATCACGGTTGTCGCGGACAGTTCGCCGAAATCCGTGGCCGTCATGGTCCGCATGATCGCGATGATCGTCCTGACCGGCATGGCGACGATCGCGGTGGCCGCCACGATCGCTGGCGACCGGAGGCGGGCTGGAATCGCGAGATCCGGATGGGCTGCGACAGCAACGGCAAGCGCTATACCTTTTGCCAGGTCGATGTCGGTGCGAATGGCCGCGTGCGGCTCGTGCAACAGCAATCCGACAGCCGCTGCACGCCGGGCTACAGCTGGGGCTGGAACCGCGCCGGGATCTGGACGGACCACGGCTGTCGTGGCGAATTTTCGGTGGATCGGCGCTGGTAACGATCTCCCGCGCGGGCGCACGAGCACGTCGGCATGAGGCTCGGTTGGCGCCGCGGTGGTAACATTCCGGGCCTTTTCCACCTGTTTCAGCCGCCACGCGGCCCGGAGTTTCAAGCGCATGCGCACGCATTACTGCGGCCTCATCGATGAGTCGCTGATCGACCAGACCGTCACCCTGTGCGGCTGGGTCAATACCCTGCGCCTGCAGAGCCACGTGGCCTTCGTCGACTTGCGCGATCACGAAGGTCTGGCCCAGGTGGTGATCGATCGCGACAACGCCGCGGCGTTTGCCGTCGCCAATGACATCGGCAACGAGTACTGCCTGCGCGTCACCGGCACGATCCGCCGACGCGTGTCGGTCAACGACAAGCTGAAGACCGGCACCATCGAATTGCTGGCCGACACGGTCGAGATCCTCAACGCCGCGAAGGACCTGCCGTTCGCGCTGCACGAGAACCCGAACGAGGACATGCGGATGACCTACCGCTACCTCGACCTGCGCCGTCCCGAGATGCAGGCGATGATGCGCAAGCGCATCCGTCTGGTGCAGGCGTTGCGCCGCTACCTGGATGAGCGCGGCTTCCAGGATGTCGAGACGCCGATCCTGACCAAGGCCACGCCCGAAGGCGCGCGCGATTACCTGGTGCCCAGCCGCGTGCATCCGGGCCAGTTCTACGCGCTGCCGCAGTCGCCGCAGCTGTTCAAGCAGATCCTGATGGTGGCCGGCTTCGACCGCTACTACCAGATCGCGCGCTGCTTCCGTGACGAAGACCTGCGCGCCGACCGCCAGCCGGAATTCACCCAGCTCGACCTGGAGTTCGCCTTCGTCGAGGAAAAGGACGTGCAGGATTTCGTGGAGGAATTGATCCGTCACGTGTTCCGCGAAGTGCAGGGCGTCGAACTCGCTGCGTCGTTCCCGCGCATGACCTGGATGGATGCGATGCGTCGCTTCGGGTCGGACAAGCCGGACCTGCGCATTGCCCTGGAGCTGGTCGACGTCGCCGACATCCTGAAGCACGTCGAGTTCAAGGTCTTTGCCGAGCCGGCCAACGATGTGAATGGCCGTGTCGCTGCGCTGCGCGTACCGGGCGGCAGCACGCTGTCGCGCAAGGACATCGACGGGCTGGCCGAATACGCCTCGCGCTACGGCGCCAAGGGTCTGGCCTGGCTGAAGGTCGAGGATCTGGCCAAGGGCCGCGAGGGCATCAACTCGCCGGTGGCGAAGTTCCTCGACGACGCGGCGCTGGACGGTGTGCTCAAGGCGGCCGCTGCGCAGAGCGGCGACATCGTGTTCTTCGGTGCCGGCAACTGGAAGACGGTTACCGACTTCATGGGCGCGCTGCGGCTCAAGGTCGGCAAGGATCGCGGCCTGGTCGAGGACAGCTGGAAGCCGCTGTGGGTCACCGATTTCCCGATGTTCGAATACGACGCCGAAGAGCAGCGTTTCGTCGCGCTGCATCATCCGTTCACTGCGCCGAAGGTGGACGACGCCGCGCAGCTGCGCGCCGATCCGCACAACGCGGTGAGCCGCGGTTACGACATGGTGTTGAACGGCAACGAGATCGGTGGCGGCTCGATCCGTATCCATCGCCCGGAAATGCAGAGCACGGTGTTCGAGTTGCTGGGCATCGGTGCGGAAGAGGCCGAGATGAAGTTCGGCTTCCTGCTCAAGGCGCTCAAGTTCGGCGCGCCGCCGCACGGCGGGCTGGCGTTCGGCATCGACCGCATCGCCGCGCTGATGGCCGGCACCGAGTCGATCCGCGACGTGATCGCCTTCCCCAAGACCACCAGCGCGCAGGATCTGATGACCGATGCGCCATCGATGGTGAGCGACGCGCAACTGAAGGAGCTGCATGTGCGCGTGGCGGCCGGCAAGGAGACTGTCGGCTGATCCGCCGGCAGTTCCCCGTGCGACCTTTCGGCGACACGCCATGAGCGAGCACGTGATCCTGCTGCACGGCTTGTGGATGCGCGGCTTCGCGCTGTCCATGCTGCACCGTCGGCTGATCGAGGCGGGCTTTCGCGTGCACCGTTTCGACTACCTCAGCGTGGCGGCCACCCAGCAGAGCATCCTCGACAGGCTGCAGGCACGCATCGCCGGGTTGGCGACGGAGGCCGACGCGGTGCATCTGGTCGGTCACAGTCTGGGCGGCCTGCTGGCCTTGCGGGCGTGTCTCGATGGCGACCTGCCGCCGGGCCGCATCGTCTGCCTGGGCTCGCCGCTCAAGGGCAGTGCCGCCGCGCGCGGCTTTGCCGCCTGGGGTCGCGGCGGCGAAGTCCTGCTGGGACACAACCGCGAACTGCTGGAGCAGGGTTTCGAACACTGGGACGGGCCGCGCGAAGTCGGCATGATCGCCGGCCGCATGCCGCTGGGCCTGGGCGCCATGCTCGGCCATTTCGCCGGCGAGCACGACGGCACCGTGGCGGTCGAGGAAACCCGGCTGGCCGGGCTTGACCGCCCATTGCGTGGTCGAGGCGAACCATACCGGCCTGCTGTTTTCCGCCGACGTCGCCCAGCGCGTGGCGCGGTTCCTGCGCCAGGGCCACTTCGAGGCCGATTGAGCGCCGGTACGCTGCGGCCGGCCGGCACACGGACGGAAATCAGGTAAAATTCCCGGTTCGTTCATCTGATCCAAGTGCAGGCATTGTCATGGGTAGAGGCCCGTCCATCGAAGGTCGCAAGAATGCCGAGGACGCCAAGCGCGCCAAGGTATTCACCAAGCTGATCCGCGAAATCACCGTGGCCACGCGTGCCGGAGTCGCCGATCCGGCGGGCAACCCGCGCCTGCGCGCGGCGATCGACAAGGCACTGTCGGCGAACATGACCAAGGACACCATCGAGCGCGCGATCAAGCGCGGCTCGGGTGCCGACGGCGGCGCCGACATGCAGGAGTTGCGCTACGAGGGCTACGGCCCGGCCGGCATCGCGCTGATCATCGAGAGCTTCACCGACAACCCGACCCGTACCGTGGCCGATGTGCGCTATGCGCTGACCAAGCATGGCGGCAACCTCGGTACCAGCGGTTCGGTGGCGTTCCAGTTCAGCCGTTGCGGCGAGCTGGTGTTCGCCACCGCGGGCGACGAGGCGGCCGAGGAAAAGGTATTGGAGGCGGCGCTGGAGGCCGGTGCCGACGATGTCGTCAACGAGCATGGCGAAAGCACCGTGTTGTGCGCGCCGGAGCAATTCGAGGCGGTGCAGCAGGCGCTGGTCGATGCCGGGCTGAACGCCGTGCATGCCGGCGTGGTGATGCGCCCGAACAACCGCGTCGAGGTGCCCGAGGAGGCGCTGGAGGCGCTGCAGGATCTCCTCGAAAAGCTGGATGCGCTGGACGATGTGAGCGAGGTGTCGCACAACGCGCTGCTGCCGACCGAGACGGCCGAATAAGCCGGAGGCCCGCGGCCTTCGCTTCGCATCCACCATGACCCGCATCATCGGCATCGACCCGGGCAGTCAGCGCACCGGCGTGGGCATCATCGACGTGGACGGCGCCGGCAAGCTCACGCACGTCTTCCATGGCGCGCTGATGGTGGTCGGCGAGGCCACGTTCCCGCTGCGCCTGAAACGCATCTTTGACGAACTGTGTGACATCATCGCCGCGCATCAGCCCTCCGAATGCGGCATCGAACGCGTGTTCATGGCGCGCAATCCGGATTCGGCACTGAAGCTGGGGCAGGCACGTGGCGCCGCGATTTGTGCGGTGGTCAGTCGGGGGATCGTGGTGCACGAATACGCAGCAACCGAAGTGAAGCAGTCCGTGGTCGGCAGCGGCCGCAGCGACAAGACCCAGGTGCAGCACATGATCGGCATCCTGCTCGGCCTCAAGGGGCCGCTGCAGGCCGACGCCGCCGATGCGCTGGCGGTCGCGGTGACGCATGCGCACACCCGCGCCAGCCTGCAGCGCGTCGGCATTCCGCGCACGGCCTGGAGGCGACGCCGATGAAGGTGTCGACGACGAACATGGCATGGGAGCGACGCCGATGATCGGACGTCTGCGTGGCACCCTCGTTTCCAAGCAGCCACCGGCGCTGCTGGTCGAGATCGGCGGCGTCGGCTACGAAGTCGAGGCACCGATGTCGACCATCTACGACCTGCCCGGCATCGGCAAGGAAGTGATCCTGCTGATCCATCACGCGGTGAAGGAAGACAGCGACACGCTGTACGGCTTCCTGCACGAGAGCGAGCGTGCGCTGTTCCGCAACCTGCTGAAGGTCGGCGGCATCGGCGCGAAGATCGCGCTGGCGGTGTTGTCCGGCGTGTCCACCGACCACTTCGCGCGGCTGGTGCAAAGCGGCGACGTGGTGGCGCTGACCAAGATTCCCGGCATCGGCAAGAAGACCGCCGAGCGCATCGTGGTGGAATTGCGCGACCGTCTGGACGGCCTCTCCGGCGTACCCGGTGGATCGGCGCATCTGGCGGGTGCACCGATGGATGCGGCCGGCGAAGCTGCCGTGGCGCTGCAGCAACTCGGCTACAAGCCGGTCGAGGTGACCCGGCTGGTGCAGAAAGTCGCGGCCGACGGCGACAGCGCCGAAGCCATCATTCGCAAGGCACTGCGTGCCGCACTCGGCAACTAGGCCAGGATTCCCATGAACGAGCAAGTGCATACCCAGGCGCCGTCGTCTGCCGCCAGCGATGCCGGAAGCAGCCACGGCGCAAGGTCGACGCTGATCCTCGGTGCGATCGGCGTGGTGTTCGGCGACATCGGCACCAGTCCGCTTTACACCATGCACGAGACCTTTCTTCCGGAGCATGGGCTGCACCCGCGTCCGAGCACGGTGCTGGGCATCCTGTCACTGATCACCTGGTCGCTGATCATGGTGGTGGCGGTGAAGTATGTCAGCCTGGTCATGCGTGCGGACAACAAGGGCGAGGGCGGCATCATGGCGCTGATGACGCTGGCCCAGCGTGCCAGCGGCAAGTCGGTGCGCATGCGCCGGGTGGTGATGCTGATGGCCTTGCTCGGCGCTGCGCTGTTCTTCGGCGACGGGGTGATCACGCCATCGATCTCGGTGCTTTCCGCCGTCGAGGGCTTGCAGGTTGCCGCACCTGGCCTGTCGCACTGGGTGGTACCGATAACCGTGGCCGTCCTGCTCGGTCTGTTCTGGTTGCAGCGCCACGGCACGGCCAAGGTCGGCGCGATTTTCGGCCCGGTGATGGTGTTGTGGTTCCTGACGCTGGGCGTGATCGGCGCGTGGAACATCATCCAGGCACCCGGCGTGTTGTACGCGCTCAATCCCTGGTACGCCGTGCAGTTTTTCATGACCCATGGCAAGACATCGATTCTCGCGCTCGGCTCGGTGGTCCTGTGCGTGACCGGCGCCGAGGCGCTGTATACCGACATGGGCCATTTCGGGCGCTTCCCGATTCGTACGGCGTGGTTTTTCTTCGTGATGCCGTCCCTGCTGCTGAACTACTACGGCCAGGGCGGGCTGTTGCTGGTGCATCCGGAGGCAATCGCCAACCCCTTCTACCACTCGGTCCCGGCGTGGGCGCTGTATCCGATGATCGGGCTGGCCACGCTATCCACGGTCATTGCCTCGCAGGCGGTGATCTCGGGCGCCTTCACGGTGACCCGCCAGGCGATCCAGCTCGGCTTCCTGCCGCGCATGCAGGTGGTGCACACCTCGCGCGAGGCGATCGGGCAGATCTTCCTGCCCTGGGTCAATCGGGCACTGATGGTGGCGGTGATCGCCACCGTGGTCGGCTTCGGTTCGTCCAACGCCCTGGCAGGTGCCTACGGCATCGCGGTGACCGGCACCATGGCGATCGACACCATCCTGGTGATGATCGTGGCGAGGCGCATGTGGCAATGGAACCGTGCCCTGGTGATCGGGCTGGGTCTGGTGCTGCTGTGCATCGACCTGAGTTATTTCGGTGCCAATACGCTGAAGATCCTGCAGGGCGGCTGGTTTCCGCTGGTGCTCGGCCTGTTGATGTTTGCCGTCATGACCACCTGGCGCCGCGGTCGCGAACTGGTGGTGCGCGAGATCAAGCACGGTGGTCTGGCACTGGCGCCGTTCATCGAAAACATCGCCGAGCACCCGCCACTGGGTGTGCCCGGCACGGCGGTGTTTCTCACTGCGAATCAGCACGCCGTGCCGCATGCGCTGCTGCACAACCTCAAACACAACAAGGTGCTGCACGAGCGCAATGTGCTGCTGACGGCGGAGACGCTGGAAACCCCGGTGGCTGATGCCGATGAGCGCATCGTGATCACCCCGCTGGGCGGCAACTTCTTCGGCCTGGAGCTGCGTTTCGGGTTTGCCGAGGACCCGAACATTCCGTTGGCACTGACCCAGTGCACGCGAGAAGGCCTCGGCTTCGACATGATGGACACCACCTTCTTCCTGTCGCGCGAGAACATCGTCTCCGATGCGCGCCGCCCCGGCATGGCGCTGTGGCGCGACAAGCTGTTCGCGTTCCTGTCGCGCAACGCGATGCCGGCGACGGCGTTCTTCCAGATTCCCGGCAACCGGCTGATCGAGCTGGGGGCGCAGGTGGAGATCTGATCCGCATTAGCGGATCAGATCTCCACCGCGATCCACGGACGGATCGCACGCGGGCTGATCGCGTAAGCGACCAGTCCGCGGAGCCATGGTCGGGCGCAGCCTGACCATGGCGAGCCAAAGAGCTGCAGGAAAGCACTCCTCTGGCTCATGGACATGACTGCTCTTGCCGTTGACCGCCGCCCCACGCAAGAGCGCAAACCGCCATAATCCCCCCATGACCGACCACCGCATCATCACCGCCACCGCCCAGCTCGACGACGAGGCGCTGGAAGCCACGATCCGGCCGAAGCGGTTGGCCGAATACCTTGGCCAGCAGGCGGTGCGCGAGCAGTTGTCGATCTATATCGAGGCGGCACGAAAGCGCGGTGGCGCGCTCGATCATGTGCTGATCTTCGGCCCGCCGGGCCTGGGCAAGACCACCCTGAGCCACGTCGTCGCCAACGAGCTTGGCGTGAATCTGCGCTCGACCTCCGGTCCGGTACTGGAGCGCGCGGGCGACCTCGCCGCGCTGCTGACCAACCTGGAAGCGAACGACGTGCTGTTCGTCGACGAGATCCATCGCCTGTCGCCGGTGGTCGAGGAAGTGCTGTACCCGGCGATGGAGGACTTCCAGATCGACATCATGATCGGCGAAGGTCCGGCCGCGCGCTCGATCAAGCTGGATCTGCCGCCGTTCACCCTGATCGGCGCGACCACCCGCGCCGGCATGCTCACCGCGCCGTTGCGCGATCGCTTCGGCATCGTGCAGCGGCTGGAGTTCTATACCGCCGACGAGCTCACCGCGATCGTGCGCCGCGCGGCAAAGATCCTCGGCATCGCCTGCGCAGCGGAAGGCGCGCAGGAAATCGCCCGCCGTTCGCGCGGTACGCCGCGCATCGCCAACCGCCTGCTGCGGCGGGTGCGTGATTACGCCGAGGTGCGCGCCGGTGGTGAGATCACGTTGCCGGTGGCGCAGGCGGCGCTGGACATGCTGAAAATCGACCCGGAAGGTTTCGACGAACTCGATCGGCGTCTGCTCACCCTGATCGTGGAGAACTTCGACGGCGGCCCGGTCGGGGTGGAATCGCTGGCCGCCGCGCTGAGCGAGGATCGCGGCACCCTGGAGGACGTGGTCGAGCCGTACCTGATCCAGCAGGGTTACCTGATCCGCACCGCGCGCGGCCGCATGATCAGCGCCCGGGGCTGGCGTCATCTCGGGCTGGTCCCGCCGCCGCGGCAGGCGCAGGCGGCCGACCTGTTCGATGCCGGTGTCGGCGATGTCTGAGTTCGTGCCGAGCCTGCCCTTTGCCTGGAAGGTGCGCGTCTACTGGGAAGACACCGATGCCGGCGGAGTGGTCTACCACGCCGGCTACCTGCGCTTCATGGAACGCGCACGCAGCGAGTGGATGCGTTCGCTCGGCGTCGACCAGATGGCGTTCAAGCAGGCCACCGGGCTGGCCTTCATGGTTCGCGACATGCAGATCGATTTCCTCAAGCCAGCCCTGCTGGATGATGAACTGTCGGTAACGGTCGAAGTCAAAGAACGGCGCGCAGCCAGTATCCTGTTCATCCAGACGATCACGAACACCGACGGAAGCTGCCTGATTCGCGCGCAAGTGCGGGTGGCTTGCGTCGATGTTCAGCGCATGCGTGCCGCACCGATTCCGGCTGATCTGATTCCCGAATCTGCACCTTGAAGACAACCCAAGCCGACTGGCGGAGAACCTGCAAGCAATGAACGGTGGACTGAACATTTTCACGCTGATCGCGGATTCGAGCCTGCCGGTGCAGCTGGTGCTGCTGGTGCTGCTGGTGTTCTCGTTCCTGTCCTGGGTGATCATCATCCGCAAGTACACCCAGACCAAGGCGGCGATGGAAGACGCCGAGGCGTTCGAGGAGCGCTTCTGGTCCGGCGGCGACCTGGCCCAGTTGTTCCGTGAGGTCAGCAGCGGCGGTGCCAACAATGGCGGCATCGAGAACATCTTCGAGTCGGGCTTTCGCGAATTCGCCCGCCAGCGCCAGCGCAAGACCCACGACACGCGCAGCGTGATCGAGGGTTCCGAGCGCGCCATGCAGGTGGCGGGCACGCGCGAGATCGGCTCGCTCGAACGCAACCTTGAGTTCCTCGCCAACGTCGGTTCGATCAGCCCGTACGTGGGCCTGTTCGGCACGGTGTGGGGCATCATGGGCGCGTTCCAGGGCCTGGGCGAGATGAAGGACGTCACCATCGCGGTGGTCGCGCCGCACATTTCCGAAGCGCTGATCGCCACGGCGATGGGTCTGTTCGCCGCGATCCCGGCGCAGTGGGCGTACAACCGCTACGCCACCAAGGTCGAGCGCATCGCATCGCGCTACGACGTGTTCCAGGAGGAGTTCTCCTCCGTGCTGCAGCGGCAGATCCAGACCGACGACGTCGCCTGAGCGGAGCAGCAGTCATGCGCAAGACCGGCCGCCAGCGGCGCTACAAGCTCAAATCCGAAATCAACGTGGTGCCATACATCGACGTGATGCTGGTGCTGCTGATCATCTTCATGGTCACCACGCCGATGATGAACTCCAGCGTCGACGTGCAGTTGCCGCAGGCCAACGCCAAATCGTTGCAGCAGAAGAAAGACCCGGTGCTCGTCTCGGTACTGCAGGACGGCCAGCTCTATCTGACCCTGAGCGGAGCCAAGAAGGAACTGGTCGACGAGGACACGCTCAAGCTCAAGGTCGGCGCGTTCGTGCGCGAGAATCCCGAAGTAAGCGTGCTGGTCGGCGGTGACGAGCGCGGCAGCTATGGCGGCGTGTTCAAGGTGCTGGCGGACCTGCAGCAGGCCGGCGTCGCCAAGGTCGGCCTGATGGGTCAGCCCAACGCGCCCGACAACCAGGGCAAGAGCGCGCCCCATGGACGAAAGTAAGGCGACGCCGAAGGCGGTCGTACTTTCCGCCATCCTGCATATCGGCATCGTGGGGTTCCTGTTCCTCGCGATCCTGCCGTGCTCGAGCTACGAGAACGTGGTCAATGCACTCGGTCTGCCGGCGTGGATGAATCCGATCACCTGCTCGAAGCCGCTGGAGCTGCAGGGTCCGGTCATCGAGGCCACCCTGATCGGCCCCACCGGCAGCCCGCCGCCGAAGGCGGTGAAGGTCAAGCCAGTACCCGATTCCACCCCGCCGCCACCGACCGTGCCGCCGCCGAAACCCGCGGTGGAAGCGCCCAAGGTGAAGACACTGCCGCCGCCGCCGGAGCACGTCGACGTGGTGGATCAGGAGCGCGTGGTGGCGGATGCCGCGCTGAAAGCCGAGGAAGCGAAGAAGCTGCAGGAAGAAAAGCAGCGTCAGCGTCAATCCGAGTTGGACGCCCAGGCTGCCAAACAGAAAGAGGAGAAACAGAAACAGCTGGACGCGCTGTTTGCCAAGATGGACGCCGCCTCGGCGCAGACCAAACGGCTGGACAACAAGGCAAAGCAGGCCAGGCAGCAGATGGAAGACCTGAAGAACGCCCAGGATGACGGCCAGCCCGACCTGCCTGCGGCCGCTCAGCGCCAGACCGGCAACAACAGCCCGAACAGCAACCTGGCGGATGAATACGCAGCAGCCATTCAGAATGCGGTCACGCCCAACTGGCTGCGGCCGGATAACATACCGGCGGTGCCGTGTAAGGTGGATATCGTGCAATCGCCTGGCGGTGACGTATTGAGCGCCACCGTCGATTCCAGTTGTCCGTACGATGATGCCGGCCGCCGGTCGGTGGAAAATGCAGTGCTCCGGACCAAGACCTTGCCCTACAAGGGCTTTGAAAGCGTGTTCCAGCGCAAACTCACCTTTACCTTCAGGCCGCAATGATCAAGCCCATGCGCAAACTCAGCTCAAGCCTCGCCTTCGTCCTGCTGGCCCTGGCGGCGTTGTTCGTTGGCCCGGTGGCCGCCCAGTCGTTGAATGTCGACATCGTCGGCGGCGTCAAGACTGCCACCCCGATCGTGGTGGTGCCGTTCGCGCAGGATGGCGGCACGCCTCTGTCGACCGATGTCGCCGACGTGATCCGCAACGATTTCAACCGTTCGGGCAAGTTCCGCTCGCTGGCCAAGAGCGACATCGTGGAGTTTCCGTCCCGTGGCGCGGACATCAAGTTTCCGACCTGGCGTCTGCTCAAACAGGACTACATCACCGTCGGCCGCATCAGCGATGCCGGCGGCGGTTCGCTTCGAATCGAATACGAGCTGTGGGATGTCAACAAGCAGCAGAGCCTGCTGGCGCAGGCCTTCACCGTGCCGGCCGGCGACCTGCGCGGCGTGGCGCATCAGATCGCCGACCAGATCTACCAGAAGATCACCGGCGTGCGCGGCGCGTTCTGGACCCGCATCGCCTACATCACCGCTGTCGGCCTGGGCAACAACACCACGTATTCGCTGATCGTGGCCGATTCGGACGGCTACAACCCGCAGGTGGTGGCCCGTTCCAAGGAGTCGCTGCTGTCGCCGTCGTGGTCGCCGGACGGCAGGAAGATCGCCTACGTCTCGTTCGAGAGCGGCAATTCGCACATCTACGTGCAGGACATCACCACCGGCTCGCGGCAACTGGTGGAAGCGCATGCCCGGGGCATCAATGGCGCGCCGGCATGGTCGCCGGATGGCACCAAGCTGGCGGTGGCGCTGTCGTATGTCGGCAACCTCGAGCTGTTCGTGCTCGACCTGGCCACCCATCACGAGACCCGGCTGACCCAGAGCCTGTCGATCGACACCGAGCCGGTCTGGGCGCCGGACGGCCAGAGCATCTACTTCACCTCCGACCGCTCCGGCCGGCCGCAGATTTACCAGATCCCGGCTGGCGGCGGCTCCCCGCAGCGGATCAGCTTCCAGGGCCAGAACAACGCGAACGCGTCGGTGAGCTACGACGGCAAGCAAATCGCGATGGTGCAGGGCAATGGGAACGTGTATCGTATTGTGGTCATGGATCGCAGTCTGGGTGACCAGGTGCGGCCCCTCTCGCCGGGTCCGATTGACGAGTCCCCGAGTTTTGCTCCGAATGCCAGCATGCTGCTGTACGCCGCAACCGAAGGACGTCGCGGCGTGTTGTATGCCGTATCGGCTGATGGTCTGGTTCGCCAGCGCCTAGTGCTTTCTGATGGCGATGTGCGCGAACCGTCCTGGGGTCCATACCGGCAACGTTGATTTTTTCATGCTGCTGCACGCGAGTGCGGCAGCATGATGCCCAGGGATCGGGCCCGAACGTGCTCGTGCCCGTCTCGGTTTCCGGTGGTGGCGCTTTGCCGCGTCATCGCCAGTCAGGTCGATCGTGCAGCCTCACGCATCTTCGATCTTTCAAATGTGAAAATAACAGCCGGCCTACCGGCGTCAGCTTCAGCTGTCCCGCAATTCCAATCGTCATCGTTTGTCGGAACTCAACTCGTAAGGAACGTCACCATGAATAAGACCGTTCGCGTCGCCCTGGTTGCCCTGCTCTGCGTAGGCGCGGCCGCTTGCTCCAAGAAGCAGGAAGTGAAGCCGCAGGCTCCCGCTCCAGAGCAGACCACCCAGACCCAGGCTCCTGTGTCTGATGGCAAGTACACCCCCGCCGATCTTGATACCGATGCCTGCCTGCGTCAGCGCGTCGTGTATTTCGATTTCGACAAGACCGAGATCAAGCCGGAGTTCCAGCAGATCATGGCGTGCCACGCCAAGTACCTGCAGGACCGTCCGACCTCGCACATCCGTCTCGAAGGCAACACCGACGAGCGCGGCACGCGTGAGTACAACCTCGGCCTCGGCGAGCGTCGTGGCAATGCCGTTTCCGACGCGCTGCAGGCAGCCGGCGGTTCGGCCAGCCAGCTCGAAGTGATCAGCTACGGCAAAGAGAAGCCGGTGTGCCGTGAGCACAACGAGGACTGCTGGGGCAAGAATCGTCGTGTCGAGATCGTCTACACGGCGCAGTAATGATGAAGCGACTGGCTAACAGCTTTGCAGCCAGGCTCGGCATGGCGGGCGCGATTGCGTCCGCCATGCTGTTCGCGTTTCCGGCATTCGCGCAGGACTCGCGACTGAGTCTCGCCGACCGTGTCACGCGGCTTGAACAGCAGGCACAGAACAAGGACCAGTCCGGTATCGGCATGGTCAACCAGGTGCAGCAACTGCAGGCGCAGGTGCAGCAGTTGCAAGGTCAGATCGAGGAACTGCAGCACCAGTTGCAGACGCTCGACGACAAGAACAAGGCCCAATACGCCGACCTCGACGCCCGTCTCGGACGCCTCGAGGGTGGCAACGCAGGCGCGGCGCCCGCTTCGGCGGCCACGGCCGCGACTGCGGCGAACATCCCCCCGGCAGCGACGGCAAACGCTGCAAACACTCGCGCCGCGGGTGCGCCGGCGGGTGCCGCAGGTGCGACCGATGCCGCCGCCGGCCAGGCGGCGTATGACGTGGCATTCAAGGAGCTCCGCGCTGGCGACTATGCGCAGGCTTCGCGCGACTTTCGCAGTTTCACCCAGAAGTATCCGGATCATCCGCTCGCACCGAATGCGTGGTACTGGCTGGGCGAATCGTATTACGTCACCACCAATTATCCGGTGGCGCTGGAGTCGTTCCAGAAACTGCTCAATTTGTTCCCGCAGAGCGACAAGGCGCCGGACGCGCTGCTCAAGGTCGGCTACAGCCAGCTCGAGCTCAAGCAGACCGACGCGGCCAGGTCCACGTTGACGGAAGTGACCACCAAATACCCGGGTTCCAAGGCGGCCAGCCTGGCCCAGGAGCGTCTGCAGCGTCTGCAGCAGCAGTCAGGCAACTGAGTTCGTCGTGGTGAGCAGCAACGATGCAGGCGCGGCGTCCACCACGCCCGTTGCGGCTGACGCCGAGCGGTTGCGGATTACCGAGATCTTCCACTCGATCCAGGGCGAGGCCGACGCAATCGGCTGGCGTACCGTGTTCGTGCGCCTCACCGGATGTCCGTTGCGCTGCGTCTGGTGCGATACCGAATATTCGTTCTACGGCGGCAACTGGCACGCGATCGACGACATCCTCGCCGAGGTTGCCTCGCACGGCGCCAGGCACGTCTGCGTGACCGGCGGCGAGCCGCTGGCGCAGAAGCGCTGCCTGATCCTGCTGCGCAAGCTGTGCGATGCCGGTTACGAGGTATCGCTGGAAACCTCCGGCGCGCTGGACGTTTCCGCGGTCGATCCGCGCGTGCGCAAGGTGATGGACCTGAAGGCACCCGATTCGGGCGAGAGCAGGCGCAACCTGTGGTCGAACCTCGATCACCTGCTGCCGCACGACCAGATCAAGATCGTCATCGCCAGTCGCGCCGACTACGAATGGGCCCGCGCGATGCTGACCGAACACGCGCTGGTGGCGCGCTGCATGGTGCTGTTCTCGCCGGTGCACGGCGCAGTCGAGCCGCGCGAGCTGGCCGAATGGATCATCGCCGACAAGCTGCCGTGTGCGATTCCAGATGCAGCTGCACAAATTGCTCTGGAACGACGCCGCCGGAAAATGACTATGCGTTCTTCCTGAACGCGAGAATCAACACCGGCCATCCATGGCCGGACTCTTCAACGAAAATCACGCGCCGGCCTGTGTTGCCGGTGGCGCTTTCCGGCCGGTGACCGGTCACACCAGAGTGGATGCAACACATGCCTGACAATTTTCCCCGCAAAGCCGTCGTGCTCGTTTCCGGTGGCATGGATTCGGCCGTCACCATCGCGCTTGCGCGCGAACAGGGCTATCAGGTGCATGCGCTGAGCGTGGCCTACGGCCAGCGTCACAACTCGGAGCTGGCCGCCTCCGACCGCGTCTCGCGGATGCTGGGTGCGGTCGAACACAAGACCGTCGGCATCGACCTGCGCAGCATCGGCGGGTCCGCCCTGACGGCCGATATCGACGTACCGCTGGATACCATCGACAGCGGCGACATCCCGGTGACCTACGTGCCGGCGCGCAACACCATCATGCTGTCGATCGCGCTGGGCTGGGCCGAGGTGCTCGGCTCCAGCGACATCTGGTGCGGCGTCAACGCCGTCGACTACTCCGGCTACCCGGATTGCCGCCCGGCCTTCATCGACGCGTTCGAGAAGCTCGCGAACGTGGCGACCAAGGCCGGCGTCGAAGGCGCCGGCATCCGCATCCATGCACCGCTGATGCGCATGAGCAAGGCCGACATCGCGCGCGAAGGCCAGCGCCTCGGGGTGGATTTTTCCGCGACGGTCAGCTGCTACCAGGCTGACGACGAAGGTCGCGCCTGCGGCCATTGCGACGCGTGCCGACTGCGCGCGCAGGGCTTCCGCGAGGCCGGGCTGGCCGATCCCACGCGGTACGCCTGATCGCGTGCTTGCTTGTGCCACTGCCGCCCAGCCCGTAAAATGGCCGGCTTGAGTTGCAACAGGTTTCGCAACGACGGGTCGTTAGCTCAGTTGGTAGAGCACTGGACTTTTAATCCATTGGTCCCGGGTTCGAATCCCGGACGACCCACCAGTTTTCAGAGCGCCCGCCGGGCGCTCTTTTTTTGCGATCGACGATGGCTCAGTCGATGCGCCCGGATGCTTCGCGTCGCCGCCGGGTGAGGCGCTCGACCAGCAGCGGCAGCAGGGCGAGCAGGGCGATCGCGCCCAGCGGCAGCAGCACTTCGCGGTGCATGAACAGGCCGACGCCGAAGCTGTCGCTCTGGCTCATCGCGTCGCCGAGGCCGGCGCCGATCGAGGTTTCGAAGATCAGCGAGACGGTGCCGCCGAGCCAGCTGGCACCAAGGAACAGCCACAGCGGGCAACGCAGCCAGGCCAGTGCCACCGTCACCGCGCCGAACGGCACCACCGGCACGAAACGCAGGAACAGCGTGTAGCTCACCGGGTGGCGTTCGAACCCGTGATGCAGGCGCGCCACGATGGCCGGTGGCTGGCGACTGCCGGGGCCGAATGCATAACGACTGGCCAGGAACAGGATCAGCGATCCCAGCATCAGCGCCAGCGACGAACACAGCGTGGCGTCGATCACCCCGAACGCAAAGCCGCCGGCCAGGATCACCACGATGGTGCCGGGCAGGCCGGTGGCCACGGTCAGGGTCAGCAGTCCGATATAGGCCAGGTGGCTCAGCCACGGATGCGCGGCGATTTGCGCGCGAAGTTCGTTCTGGTGCGCCACCAGTTGCTGCGGACTGAGCTGGTCGAGCGAGCCGGAGGCAAACAGCACGATACCTGCCAGCACGAGCAGGATCAGCGGCAGCGCGGCGCGCCAGCGACTCAATACGGTGTGCCGCTGGTGCCGTAACTGGCCAGCACGCCGCGCGCCTGTTCGCGCAGGATGTCGCGGCGCACGGCTGATATTGCGGCGCTGCAGTTCGCCGATCCAGTCGGCGGGCAGCGGACCCTCGTCGAATTCGGTCAGTTCCTCGACGTCTTCGGAGCGTGCGCCGATCAGCAATTCGTCGATGCCGGCCCAGACCGTGGCGCCATAGCACTGGCAGCACGGCTGCGAACTGGTGGCAAGCACGTAATGCCCGCCGTCCTCGTTCAACCGATGCCGGCTCAGTGCGCTGCTGCGCGATCATGATCACCATCATTTCCGCATGGGCGACCGAACAGCTCTGCGGCAGCACCCGGTTCACGCCGACGGCGACCAGCCGGCCGCTGTGGCTGTTGAACACGGCGGCGCCGAACGGGCCGCCGCCACCGCGCTCGACATTCTGCCGCGACAGCTCGATGGCCAGGCCCGACGCGCTCTTCGTCGCTTTCGTAACGCCGGTTGGCGTCGGCGACGTCACCGATCCACGGCGGCAGGGTCAGATGGATTTGCAGCGGCAGCATGCGCTCTCCTCGTGCTGGCCAGAAAGCCTACTTGGCCCAGGCGTCGCGCAAGCGTGACGGTGCGGTTGAACACCGGCGCCTGCGCGCGATGATCGACACGGTCGGCGACGAAATAGCCCAGCCGCTCGAACTGGAAGCGCTGCTCCGGATCGACGCCTGGCCGCGGCCGGCTCCAGCCAGCCCCGCACCACGCGCTTGGCTTGCGGGTTGACGTGATCGAGCCAGCTCTTGCCGTCCTCCTCGCTGTCCGGCGCGGGCACGCTGAACAGGCGGTCGTAGATGCGTACCTCGGTGGCGACCGCATGCTGCGCGCTGACCCAGTGGATGGTGCCCTTCACCTTGCGGTCCGCGCCGGGCATGCCGTGGCGGGTTTCGGGATCGAGCGTGCCAGCGCAGTTCGACGAGGTTGCCGTCGGCGTCCTTGATCAGCTGCTCGCACTTGATGATGCCGACGCCGCGCAGGCGCACCTCGCCCTCCGGCTTCAGGCGGTGGAAGCCCTTCGGCGGCACTTCGGCGAAATCCTCGCGCTCGATCCACAGCTCGCGCGCGAACGGCACCTCGCGCGTGCCGAAGCTTTCGTCCTTCGGGTGGTTGGCGAAGGTCGAGGGTTTCCTCGTGGCCCTCGGGCAGGTTGGTCAGCACCAGCTTCAGCGGATCGAGCACCGCCATGCGGCGCGCGCGCGGTGGCGTCCAGATCCTCGCGGATGCAGCCTTCCAGGACGCGCGTAGTCGATCACGCTGTTCTGCTTGCTCACGCCCACGCGCTCGATCAGCAGGCGCAGCCCGGCCGGCGTGAAGCCGCGCCGGCGCAGGCCGCGCAGCGTATGCATGCGCGGGTCGTCCCAGCCATCCACGAGGCTGCTCGCTCGACCAGCTGCGCCAGCTTGCGCTTGCTGGTGATGCAGTAGCTGAGGTTGAGGCGCGAGAACTCGATCTGGCGCGGCTTGGCCGGCACCGTCGGCAGGCCGGCGTCGGCCAGCGGCTGCCACAGCTCGGGATGGTTCGGCAGGTCGACCTTGTCGACGAACCAGTCGTACAGCGGCCGGTGATCCTCGAACTCCAGCGTGCACAGCGAATGGGTGATGCCTTCCAGCGCATCGGACAGGCAGTGCGCGTAGTCGTACATCGGGTAGATCGGCCAGGCGTCGCCGGTGTTCTGGTGGGTGACCTTGCGGATGCGGTAGATCGCCGGGTCGCGCAGGTTGATGTTGCCGCGAGGCCATGTCGATCTTCGCGCGCAGCGTCTTGCTGCCGTCGGCGAATTCGCCGGCGCGCATGCGGCGGAACAGGTCGAGGTTCTCCGCCACGCTGCGCTCGCGATACGGCGAATTGCGGCCCGGCTGGGTCAGCGTGCCGCGGTACTCGCGCATCTCCTCGGCGTTGAGGTCGTCGACGTAGGCCACGCCGTCCTCGATCAGCTTGATCGCGCGAGCGGTAGAACACCTCGAAATAATCCGAGGCATGGCGCAGCTCATGCCATTCGAAGCCCAGCCAGCGCACGTCGTCCTTGATGCCTTCGACGAACTCGGGGTCTTCCTTGCCCGGGTTGGTGTCGTCCAGGCGCAGGTTGCACCAGCCGCCGAATTCCGCCGGCGATGCCGAAGCTCAGGCAGATCGCCTTGGCGTGGCCGATGTGCAGGTAGCCGTTCGGCTCCGGCGGAAAGCGGGTGTGGATCGCGCGCGTGCTTGCCCGACGGCCAGGTCGTCGCGCACGATCTGCCGGATGAAATCCTGATGTGGAGCGCCTGATGTTGACGGTGGCCGCCTGCTCCACGGCGGCCGAGGATTGGCGGGTGGCGTCGGCGGGATTGTCGGTCGACATCGGGCAGGGCTCGCAGGCGGTAGCGGAAACATCCAAGTTTACCCTGTCGCCGCCATCGGGCGCAGGCGCAGGATCGCCTTGCCCCGCGGCGCCGCGCGGGTTAGCGTGCAGGCATGCACATCGTCTATCGCGCTGAAAACCTGTTCGATGCCCATCTGGTCAAGGATGCGCTGGAGGCCGAGGCATCCCGGCGTTCATCGCCGGCGAATACCTGACCGGCGCGGTCGGCCAGCTACCGGCCATGGATTACATCGCGGTGATGGTGCCCGAATCGAGCCTGGCCACCGCCGCAGGGCATCGTGCGCGGCGTCGAGGCGCAGACTGGGCGAGGCGCGGCTGGCCATCGAAGAGGACGACGACCTGCCGGACGATCCGCTGCCCGCACCTTGCTGAGCCGCCGCAAAGGATCCCGCACCGCATGCACGACCTGGCCAGCCTGATTCGCGCCGTCCCGGATTTCCCCAGCCCCGGCGTGATGTTCCGCGATGTCACTCCCGTTGCTCGCCGACGCTGATGGCTTTGCCCGCTGCATCGACGCGCTGGCCGAGCCGTGGCAGGACAGCGGCGTGCAGGCGGTATGCGGCATCGAGGCGCGCGGGCTTCATCTTCGGCGCCGCGCTGGCGCAGAAACTGGCGCGCCGGTTTCGTCCCGCTGCGCAAACCCGGCAAGCTGCCGCCACCGGTGGTGACGGTGGACTATCAGCTGGAATACGGCAGCGATCGGCTGCAGGCGCAAAGCGATGCGCATCAGGCCGGGCGAGCGGGTGCTGCTCGTCGACGACGTGCTCGCCACCGGCGGCACGCTGGCGGCCGCGTCCGCCCTGGTCGGTTTGTTCGGTGCCGAGCTGGTCGGTGCCAGCATCGTCATCGAGTTGCTGGCGCTGAAGGGGCGTGCGCGCTGGCCTGGCGCCACGCCGGTGCACAGTCTGTTGCGTTACTGACGCCATCGACGGCAGCGTCGGTTACGGGCGCAACCACGTTCACCGCGCTCCACGTAGATCAGCTCGCATGCACCCGCACCGGTGTCGTCGCGCGTCATCGAGGTCTTCCAGTGCCAGCCATCGGCGCGGCTGGCGTCGACCAGGAAGCCTTCGATGTGGACGACCTGGCCCTGGCGCACCTGTTCGAGCTGACGCTTCACGTCGGCGTCGGCCGGAATCATGTGCATGTTCGCGCTGGAGCGTTTCGATTTCGCGGCGCGGGATCGGGAATTCGTTGACGTGCCAGTAGTAGAAGCGGCCGGACTGGCTGATGTCGATCTTCGCCAGCACGTCGCTGTCGGACATGCGGCCCCAGCCGAGCGCAAGGTCCAGCGGTACCAGCTCGGCGTCGGCACCCCACGAATAATCCTTGCGCGACAGCACGCGGGCGGTGATGTCGAAGTGCGCGCGGGTGGCCAGGGTGACGTCGCCGCGCTGCAGCTTGCGCGCCGTGGTCGAGGTCGACCTGTTCCGGCACATCCGGCGCCAGCACGCCGGGCGGCGGATGCAGCGTTGCGATGGCGCCAGTGCGACATCGCACCCAGCAACACCAGCAGCAGATGCCGCGCCAACGAGGAGCTTGCGCATGCTCATGGGTTATCGGCGCGCCTTGCGCTTCGCTGATGCAGGCGCAACCGGCGTGACCGCGGTGCGCGGATCGAGCAGCCCGGCGGGCAGCTGCCGCAACACATCCGCCAGACGTTGAGAAACCCGTCCATCGCCGAACTCTTGCGCCACACCATGGCGATGCGCCGGCTCGGCGGATGACCCTTGAACTCGATCAGATGCAGGTTCTCCACCGGCGCTACCGGCGGCTTCACCGCAGTGACCGGCAACAGGGTGATGCCGACGTTCGCGGCCACCATCTGCCGCAGCGTTTCCAGGCTGGTGGCGCGAAAACCGCTGTGCTCGCCGGCGCCGGCCATGTGGCATACCTCCAGCGCCTGGTCGCGCAGGCAGTGGCCGTCTTCCAGCAACAGCAGGTTCTGGTTGGACAGGTCGGCCAGTTTCAGCTGGCCGTGCTTGTGCGCCAGCGGATGCTCGCCGGAGACGGCCAGCAGGAATGGTTCTTCGAACAGGAACTCGCCATGCAGGCTGTCCTCGTGCAACGGCAGCGCGAGGATGCCCGCATCCAGCTTGCCCTCGCGCAGCAGGCGCAGCACCGTCTCGGTTTTTTCCTCGACCAGCAGCAGTTCCAGCCGGGGAAATGCCGAGCGCACCAGCGGCAGCACATGCGGCAGCAGGTACGGGCCCAGGGTGGGAAAGATGCCCAGTCGCACCGTGCCGGATTCCGGATCGAGCGTGCGCCGGGCCACGCCGCGGATCTGCTCGACCTCGTTGAGCACGTCGCGTGCGCGCGTGGCGATGTCGCGTCCGACCTCGGTCAGCAGCACCTTGCGCGGCGTGCGCTCGACCAGCGACACGCCCAGTTCGTCCTCCAGTTTCCTGATCTGGGTGGAGAGGGTCGGCTGGCTGACGAAGCAGGCCTCGGCGGCGCGGCCGAAGTGCCGATGCTCGGCGAGGGCCACCAGATACTGGAGATCGCGAAGATTCATGGGTGGGTCTGCTCAGCAATAGGCACGCACTATGGTATGGATGGTAACAATCAATTGGAGCAATACAAGCGCGACCTCTATCCTCTGGGTTTGCGACACCCCGCGCGTCGGAGTCCCTCCCTCTCCCCCGCAGGCGCGCGGGCTTTCCCGCCGGTGGCGAAGTCAGCTTCGCCACCGGTTTTTTTTGCCGGCACTGCGGGGCATACGTGCCTTATGGCACTGGGTCGGAAGTCATGGCCAACCTAGCGTGGGCGTTCTCCCCACCCAGGAAAAAGCGCATGCGCCGTCTCGTTCGTCCCCTTCTGCTCACCGCACTGGCCACCTGTTGCAGCGCCGCGTTTGCCGCCACTGCCGAGTCGGCGCCGAAGGGCCGCTTGCCGGGTTGGGCCGTGCCGCAGTCGTACCAGCTGGCGTTGAAGGTCGATCCGGCGCAGCAGGATTTTTCCGGCCACACCACGATCAAGGTCAAGCTGACCCGGGCCTCGGACCATCTGTGGCTGGACGGTGCCGAACTGACGGTGTCGAAGGTGACGATCACCGATGCCGCCGGCAAGCAGCATGCGGGCAAGTATGTCAGCGTCGAGCCGAAGGCCGGCGTGGCGCGGGTGGACTTCGGCCGCACGCTCGAGCCGCAGCAGATCACCCTGGCGTTCGAGTACACCGCGCCGCTCAACGCGCAATTGCAGGGCCTGTACAAGGTCACCGCGAAAGGCCAGCCGTACGCGATGACGCAGATGGAACCGATCAGCGCACGCTTCGCGTTTCCCGGTTTCGACGAGCCCGGCTTCAAGACCCCGTTCGACATCAGCATCACCGTGCCGGACGGCGAGAACGTGGTCGCGAACACGAAGCAGGTGAAGGAGGCGCCGGCCGGCAACGGCTGGAAGACGGTGACGTTCGCGCAAACGCTGCCGCTGCCGACCTACCTGGTCGCGTTCGCCGTAGGCCCCTGGGACATCGTGGACGGGCCGGCGATTTCGCCCGACGCGTATCGCGCCAAGGCGCTGCAGTTGCGCGGTGTCGCCGCGCATGGCGAGGGCCATCGCCTGCAGCACGTGCTCGGCGAAACGCCGAGCATCATCCATGCGCTGGAGAACTACTACGGCTTCGGCTACCCATTCGACAAGCTCGACCTGCTCGCCGCACCGGATTTCTCCGCCGGCGCGATGGAGAATCCGGGCCTGGTCACCTTCCGCGACTGGCTGCTGCTGATCGACAAGGATTCGCCGGCGCGCAACGTGCGCGGCTCGTTCAACGTCACCGCGCATGAACTGGCCCACATGTGGACCGGCGACACGGTGACCACCGCGTGGTGGGACGACATCTGGCTCAACGAGGCGTTCGCCACCTGGATGCAGCAGAAAGTCACGATGCAGGTACACCCCGAATACCGCGCCGATCTCGATCGCGTGCGTGGCGCGCAGGGCGCGATGAGCAACGACAGCCTGGTCAGCGCACGCCGGATCCGCCAGCCGATCACCGGCAACGGCGATATCGAGACCGCGTTCGACAGCATCACCTATCGCAAGGGCGCCGGCGTGCTGGGCATGTTCGAGAACTACGTGGGCGAGAAGACCTTCCAGAAGGGCATGCGCGCGTACATCCAGCAGCACAAGTACGGTAACGCCAGCGCCGACGACCTGGTTGCCTCGATCACGGCGGCGGCTGACAAGGGCACGGCGTTCAAGCACGCGTTCAAGAGTTTCCTCGACCAGTCCGGCGTGCCGTACGTGGCGACCCGGCTGGTACAGAAGGATGGCAAGACCACTTTGCAGCTGAGCCAGAGCCGCTACCTGCCGGTCGGCAGCAGCGGCGATGCGCAGCGCATCTGGGGCGTGCCTGTGTGCGTGCGCTACGGCACCGCCACCGACGGCAAAGATGACGCGCCATCCAGCAAGGTCGCTTGCGAGATGCTCGACAAATCCAGCGGTTCGATGCAGCTGCCAGGCGCCAGCATACCGACCTGGGTGATGCCCAACGCGAACGCCAGCGGCTACTACCGCTTCAGTCTCGACAAGGGCGAACTGGACCGTCTGGTCAAGCACGTCGGGCAACTCAGCGATGCCGAACAACTGGCCTATGCCGATGCGATCGACGCCAACTTCCGCCACGGCGACCTGGATGCCGGCGACGTGCTGACCGCGCTGCAGCCGCTGACCGTCTCGAAGATCCGCGAAGTGGCCACCGCGCCGCTGGACCAGCTCGACTGGATCAGTCGCCACGTCGCCACCACCGACACCCAGCACGCACGCCTGGCCGCCTGGGTGAAGGCAGCCTACCTGCCGCGCCTGCAGCAGCTCGGCTATCAGCGCAAGACGGGCGAGTCCGAGAACGATGCGTTGCTGCGCAGCACGCTGGCCAGCGCGCTGGCATTCGACTTCAAACTGCCCGAAGTGCGTGCGGCGCTGCTCGAGCAGGGCGATGCCGCGCTCAAGTCGAACGCGGATGGCCGTCTGAACCTGGCCGCTGCCGACCCCGACCTGCTCGGCGACGCGCTGGGCGTGGCGGTGCAGCAGCACGGCAAGCGTGCGGTCGATGCGTTGATCGCCGAACTGCCGAAAACCAGCGACCCGGCGCTGCGCAACGGAATCCTGGGCGGGCTGGCCAGCGTGGAGGACCCGGCATTGACCGAGCAGGTGCGCAACTTCGCGCTGACCAAACCGGTAAAGGTCGGCGAGATGGCCATGCTGCTGATGGGAGGACGCAGGACGCTGGCCCGCCGCGATGCACTGTGGACTTGGTTCACCGCGCACTACCAGCAGATCCTGGAGCGCACCGGCAGCTTCGCCGGTGGCCGCCTGCCTTCACTCGCCGCCGGTGGCGGCTGCTCGGCCGCTGAAGGTGCACGACTGCAGGCGTTCTTCAAGCCGCGTCTGGGCGATGCGGGTGGCATCGACCGCGGCCTGGCGCAGATCGGCGAGTCGATCCAGCTGTGCAGCGCGCTGAAGGCGAAGCAGGAGGCGGCTGCGATTCTGCGCTAGTCACGGCAGCTCGCAACGGCCGGCACGGGTAGCGTGCCGGCCGTTGCGGCTCAACTCTTCAGGGGCAACGCCGACGCGCATCTTTCGGCGACTGTCATGCCGCGGCGACGACATCCTTCGGCACATGGGCATCGATCCAGCCGGTGACGAACACTTCCAGCGCAATATTGGGCGGTACCTCGATCCCGGCCTCGCGCACGAACGCCGCGGCGGCCCGGACGAACGATTGCCTCGACTGGCTGGAAGCCTGCCGCGCAGCAGCCTGCTGCTGTCGCAGCCGGACGATGTGTGGCGATGGCTGGCCTGGCCGGGCAAATTTCTGGTATCGCCGCAACTCGTCTGCCACCACCTCGGTGTCGAACGACGCCTGCAGCATCGCCTTGCGCGCCTGCAGCAACGGGATCAGCCAGGCGGCCGCGGGTGCCGCTTGATCGGCCCTGCCTGCGTTGCGAAAGATCGGTGCAAGCAACAACGGCATCGGCGTGGCCGCACTGTTGTGCTCCAGCTGACTCAGGAAGCCGGTGTGCGGAAAGGGCTGCAACGTTGCCATGGGAAACCTGATCGCAGGGAACGATGACGATACGTCCTTCACTGGCCCAATGCCACGCCTGCAGGCACGCCCCACCTTGTTGGTCATAGAATCCTTGGTCCATCGCGGACTCCTTCGTGGCAGCACATGCCTGCACGTGGACTTCCGCATCGTTCCACCACGTGTTTCATCGGCATCGCCTGCAGGAGGCTTGATGATCGAGCTGGAAATCCAGGGCCTTTCGGAAAACCGCGAGGGCCTGCTGATCGAAGTCGGCCGGCTCGTCCTCGCCAGCGGATTCACCTTGCAACGGCAGCGACTCGTGCAGGATCCCCACGGCATCTTGTTGACCATGGTCGTGCGTGGACCCTTCCTCAAGAAGTGGGCGCTGGCAGCGGCGCTGGATGCCTGTGAGCGCTTTATCAGCGTCAAGGTGGCGCGGTCCGTCGGAGGCGAGCCCAAGCCGCATTTCGCGGCGTCGCCCAAGCGGGTGGCGCCGGCCATTCCTGTGGCCGTACCTGCGCCCATCGCGGCAGTTGTATCGTCTCCCCCGGAGGACCACGCCACGTTCGCCGAGCCCGTCGCGACATCCGCGATGACGACTGCACCGGAATCGCCACAAGAGTCGCCCGCGGAGCCGGAGTTCGAGTTCATCCAGCCCACCCCGAGGGCTTCCGCACCCACAGCTTCCCTGCCCGTGAGCGCGCCGTTCGTCGAATTGGTCCCGCTGGGACCGGACGAGGTCGCGGTCGAAAAGATGGTGCGCGAGCTGGAATACGACTACCCGCAGATCGTGCCGAAGTTGCTGGCGTTGCAGCGCTCGGTGGTCGAGGGCGCACGCGAATCCTCTCTCGCGCTGGCGGGTCAGCGCACGGGCGCCTGGGTTTTCGGGCGCGACTACGCACTGGACGGCGGGCTGGATTTGCGCGAGGCGATCGAGCGCATCGGCGTGCCAGCGCTGCGCGCGCTGGTCGAGGTCGATCAGCAGGGGACCCAGTTGCACATCCATGACAGCCCGTTCTGTACGGAAACCGACCATTCCGGCTGCAGCTTCTTCAGTGGTTTCCTGGAGGGGTTGCTTGGACCTGCCATCGCGCCGGGCAGCTTGTCGATCTTTGCGGTCTGCTGCCGTAGCTACGGGGCGGATGAGTGTGTGTTGGCGATTTCGGATTGAGTTGGGGTGGCGACCCGTCGGCGGGGGAAAAGCAGAGCAGAGCTTTCGTCCTCCTTCGGAGGGCGAGTCACTTCTCTTTTGCTTGTCCAAAAGAGAAGTAACCAAGAGAAAACGACACCCCACTTGGCGCTTGCCGCCCATCCATGGGCGGCAAGTCCGTGAGGGCCGGTCGGGTTTTTCGACAGGACTCCTGTCCTGGCGAAAAAGGATCGGCATCCCTGCCGATCCCCCTGCGGGCCTGTCGACCGACCCTCACCGCCGCACAGGGGCCCCGGTAGAGCAGCGGGCCATCGTGGCCCGCACTATTCAGAGTGGCCAGATCAACAGCAACAGCCACAGCCACGGCAGAGCAACGCTTCGCTGTTGACGTTGACGTTGACGTTGACTTGCCTTTGCCTTTGCCTTTGCCTTTGCTCCCAAGCTTCATCACCGAGTGCGGGCCAGGAAGGCCCGCTGCTCTACCGGGGCCCCTGTGCGGTGGTGAGTCGGGGACGACAGGCCGCGCAGCGGGAGTCGACAGGGATGTCGACTCCTTTTCGCTCGGGCAGGATGCCCGATCGAAAAGCCCGGCCCCGGCTCACGAACTTGCCGGGCATGGCGAGGGCATGGATGCCCGAGTTGAGGCAACGCAGGAGCGGTTGCCCGATGCCCGGCAAGCGCCAAGCGGGGTGGCCTTTCTCTTTGGTTATCTTTCTCTTTGGCCACGCAAAGAGAAAGTAACTCGCGCCTCCGAAGGAGGACGAAAGCTCTTGCTTCAACGGGGCGGTCGTGTGCTCATCTTCGTTTGGTGCGTATTCGATCGACGCGATTCACGCTTGACAGGATGTAAAAACTCCTTAAACCCGTAAAACTACAAGATATTGAGTCGCCATAGAGGTTTCGAATGAGCTAGACGATAGTTGTGACAGATCGCCTGTATGAGCAGCTAGCTGCAATTGCGCGTCCATTTGTCGATAAGGATCCAGCTGACGTCATTGCCTGGTTGGTAAAAATTCAACAAGGAAACCACACCAGCCGCCATGGATGTTACTCAATCAACTGCTGACGTAAACGGTCGTTCGCCTAGAGAGCGGGGCGCGGTCGTCGACCTTGACGGTCGACAATATCGCTCGGACTCCGTTCCAGACCTTTGTATGAAGGTTTTGGAATGTCTCTTTGCGCACGGGCATTGGAGCAAGATTGCGGACTGGGCTCCATACAGGACAAGCACTCAGCGCTATCTTCATTTCGAAAATTCCCAAGCCTCGCAAACGGGATACGACTTTCTTGATGTCGATAACGTGCGACGAGATGTACGGTTGAATTCATAAAAGCTTCAAGACTTCGATTACGCAACTTGCTCGGTTTGCGGCTAAGTGGGTGTGACGTTGACTTATAAAGGCACTTGAGTTGCGATAGTTCGTTAGTTGAACGGGGGAATCTTGAAGCGGCAGAATTTTAGTGGCCGTTATGGTGCTTCTCGCTGCGTCCTGTGCTCAATACTCGGGTGATGGTCAAGTCTGGGTACGAATATTTATATGGTCAGCCAAAGGTGATCGACCGGATGGTCCCCTATTGGAGCGCTCAAAGCTGATGCCGTCACCGTGCGGGCACTTTTTGCGACAAGCTCCGGGATAATCGACGCAAGTCAAATTGGTTTCTCATATTTATCGCATCCGCCGTTACCTCATTGGGCAACTTCCCGAGGGTAAATATTCAGTTCGGATGCATCTGCTATCGGAAGCTGACAATAGTTCACAGCGAAGCCACCTCACGGCAACCTTTGGACGTAAGCGCGGCCTACACTTGTCCAACTTATGTCTGGTAGTGCGGACATTAAAGAGCAACTGACCGCTCACGCCTGCGCATCCACCCGCAACACCAGCTTCCCCCGATGACTCCCATCAAACAACCGATTGAGCACGACCGGCGCATTCTCCAACCCCTCCGCCACCGTCTCCTCCGCCTTCAACTTCCCCTCGCGAATCCACCCACCAATCGCCTGCACCGCCTCGCGCGTCTTCGTGTAATCGAGCACCAGAAACCCGCGCATGCTCAACCGCTTCATCACGAACGGGCTGAAGTCATCGGTGGGCCGCTCGCCACTGTTGTAGCCGGAGATCAGCCCGCACAGCGCCACGCGCCCACCGATCACCATCCGCGAAAGCACCGCGCGCATCACCTCGCCGCCCACGTTCTCGAAATTCACGTGCACGCCGTCGGGCGTGGCGGCCTTGAGTTGCTGCTTGAAGTCGGCAGCCTTGTAATCGACGGCAGCGTCGAAGCCGAGTTCGTCGATGAGGTAGCGGCACTTGCCGGTGCCGCCGGCGATGCCGATCACGCGGGCGCCCATGATCTTGCCGATCTGCCCGGCGACGGAACCGACCGAGCCGGCCGCCGCGGAGACCACCAGGGTTTCGCCGGGCTGAACCGGCGCGATGTCGGTCAGGCCGTAGTAGGCGGTGACGCCGCTCATGCCGCAGGCGCCGAGCAGGGTCGGCAGCGGGATGCCGGGATCGGCGGGCAGGCGCACATAGCCCTTGGCGTCTTCGTGCAACACGAAGTAGTCCTGCCAGCCGGTGACGCCCTGCACCAGGTCGCCTTCGTGGTAGTGCGCCGAGCGCGATTGCACCACGCGGCCGAGGCCGAGCGCGCGCATCACCTCGCCGATCGCCACCGGCGGAAGGTACTGCGGGATGTCACGCATCCACACGCGGTTGGTCGGGTCCATCGAGATGTACAGGACGCGCACCAGCACTTCGCCAGTCCTTCAGTTCGGGCACGGGCTGTTCGACCAGATCGAAATCTTCGCGTGTGACCAGGCCTTCGGGGCGAGTCTTGAGGCGCAGCTGACGATTGAGAAGGGACATGTGGTTCACCGTGCTCGTGAGGTGCATTCCACTATACGGCGCCGCCGCGGAGGCGGCGTTTCAGGGCGAGCACTCTTCGAGTGGCGCGGGTTCACCTCCTCGGCTTGTGTTCTGGCGTTTGGCTGCATCCGGCCATTTCAAAATTCAGCCGCCCGCGCGTCTTGAAGGTCAACTCCGCGTGGCGAGGTGGACCGATGCGCATCGCACAAACGAATATGGCCGGGATGCTGTGGGTAGCGGCCCTGCGCCGCCGCTGGTCGCTGCGGCGGGCGGCTGGCGAGAGTCGATGGCAGCTGGCCTTGCACATGGCAACCTGGGTGCGGTTGTGCATTCGGCAGACCCGGTGGTTGCGCTCGCTCGACGCCCGGGAAACCATGCGACGGGCGGCGCAAGCCGATCCGTGGCTCTACGAGCGCTGGCACCGGCCTTATATTTCGACGCATTTCGACCTTGATACCCGGCGCCGTATCGTCAGTTCGCACTACGCGTTCGTGATGCGGCGTTTTCCCGCGAGGGTGTGCGAGCGCATCGTGTCCGGTGGCAGTGCGCGCCTGGCCACGCTTCGGCTGGATGGCGCGACCGGGGCCTACCTGAGTCTGCGCAAACCTTCGCGGGGCGAGGCGGGCGAACTGAGCCTGTTGCTGCTCACCCTGGACAAGGAAGTGCTGGCCTCGTGCATCCTGACATTCGATCGTTGCGACAGCGTCATCATCGGCGCTGTGCGCGGCGCCGGCCCCCACACCCCGTTCGAAGCGACCCGCGAATTCATCCAGGGCAGCCATGGCCTGCATCCGATGGACCTGCTGGTGTCGCTGGTGCGCGAACTGGCCGCACTGCATGGCTTGAAGCGCATCCGCGCGGTCGCTTCCCCGGCGCGTGTCGCGGGGCCGTTGCACGGGGTGGGCGCGGACGCCGATGACGCTTTCTGGCGAGAGCAGGGCGGTGTGGCGGCGCAGTGGGGTTGTCACGAATTGCCGTTGTCGCGGGTGCAGGCGCCGTGCGCCGGTGGGCCTCGCAGTCGCCGCGAAAAGCAGCAGTTGAGAGAGGCCTTCCGCGAGAAGGCCTGCGAGGCCTTCGCTGCCGCATTCCGCGCGACGGACGGGCGCCTTGCTGTCGGCCCGGCGGAATCGACGCCGAGAGATGCCACCGCTGCGATCCGCACCCGATTGCCGGTTGGCCAAAAGCCTGCGTCGGAACATGGCAGCATGCTGGCGGCCGGCCTGTGACGCGCGGGCGATCCGGTCTAGAAGTTGTAGGTGCCGCTGAGCAGAATCATCCGGCCCTCGCGTACCGGCACGAACGACGACTCTGCGTTGACGGCGTACAGCGTGCGCCCAAACAGGTTCTTCACGCCAAGCGTTGCCGACCATGCGTCGGCGTAATAGGTCAGGTTGGCCTCGGCGCTGAGCTGACCGGGAATGGCGAAATGGCCGCCGCTTTCGACTCGACCCAGGGTACGACTGCGCGCGAAGACGCCACCGGCTACGCCCCAGGATTGCAGCGGGCTCCCCTGGAAGCGGTAGCTGGCCCAGGCGTTCCATTGATGCCGTGGCGCGCCGTACGGAAGACTGCCGTCGTGGTTGCGGACACGCGCGCCGGTATAGCTGGCCGACACGTCCAGGCCTGGCACGACCTGGCCCTCGAATTCGACCTCCACGCCGCTGTTGGTCTGGCCCGGGCCGGGCACGGCAAAGTGTGGCGGCTCGGGCGAGATCCGGTTGATGCTGTGATCCAGGCGGATGCGGTACCACGCCACGCTCAGCCTGGCGCGCTGGTCGAACATGTCGAGTCTGGTGCCCGCCTCGATCTGGCGCGACACCGCGGGCGGCAGCGGACGGCCATCCTCTCCCAGCAACGCATCGACCTGGAAGCCGGTGTTGCTGGAGGCGTACAGCGACACGCCCGGTGCGGGCTTGCAGACCACGCCGAGCCGTGGCACCCACTTCGACCGGCGCATTGCGGGTACCTCGCCACCGGCCAGTTCGTAACTGGCATGGCGCATGGTCGCCAAGACGTTCCATGACTCGCCGATCGAAAGTTGATCCTGCACGAACACTCCGGTGTTGGTCGACCAGGAGCCGCCCAATGGCTGCGTCCGTGCGAGGCTCGCGTCCCGCGACGTGGCCGACGGCAGGAGGTTGTCCGGCTGCAACTCGGCGTTGAGCATCGTGCCCGTGGTGACAGCGGACCCGGCGTTGTTGCCGGTACGGGTGCGGGCGTAGTCGATCCCCAGCAACACGTCGTGCACCAGCATGCCCTGGTCGAAGCTTGCCGCCAGCTCGTTTTGCAGCGTGTAGAACGCGTCGGAATAGCGATACGTGCTGGCCATTGCCTCGGTCAACCCGAAACGCTGCGTGTCGGAAAAGGCCCAGGCCTGTCCGCTGCTGCGCTGGCTCACGTACTGCCCGCGGCTGCGCAGGCTCCAGTCACCACCGAGTACCTGCTCGGCCATGTAGAAGGCGCGGCGGGTATGGAACCTCGCATGGTCATCCGGATTGCCGAGCAGCACATCGAATGACGACGACTCGGCCAGCGACGGGCCAAGCAGCACGGTGTGATCCGGCACCGGCACGCGGTTGTCGACGGACTCCAGGCCGAACAGCAGTTGCGTGGTGTCGCCCTGCCAGGCGATGGACGGCGCCAGGTAGCTGCTGCGTTGACCGTGATAACCCTGCGCCGTGCGATCGCCGCGATTGCCCGCGGCGATCATGCGGTAGGTCCATCGCCCCTGCTCGTCGAGCGGCCCTGCCAGGTCGACGCCCAGTCGCGTGCCGTCATGACGCCCGGTGGAGAACAGCAGCTGTCGCACCGGCTCGGCCTGCGGCCGTTTCATCACGATGTTGACCGAGCCACCGAAATTGTTGTCCACCGAAGACTCGCCGAGTATCGTCTCCGGCCCCTTCAGCACCTCGACGCGTTCGATGCCGATCAATGGCGGCAGGTCCTCGATGCGTGCCACACCGTTGGGCATGCCGTCGGTCAGGCCATTGCCGGTGCTGAATCCGCGGATGCGGAACAACGGCGGGCCGCCGAAGCCGTCCACGTAATCCACGCCCGCCACGTGGCGCACCACGTCGGACACTTCGAAGGCCTGTCGGGAGTCCATCAAGTCGCGCGTGACGACGCTCACCGACTGGGGAATGTCCGCCAGGTTCGAATCCGTGCGCGTGGCACTGCGTGTGGTTCCGGCCATGAAACCCACGTCGCCCGGCACGAGACCCGATACCTGCACGGTATCCAGCACGGTGACGATCGGCACGCTCGGCTTGGTGTCGCCGAGCCGGCTTTCGTAGGAAACCGCAGGCATGAAATCGCGCTGGCGCACCACCACCGTGCGCCTTCCGATCACCTCGTAATCCAGCCCGGTGCCTTCGAGCAGGCGGTCCAGCGCCACGTCCACCTTCAACTTGCCGGAGGCGCCGGCACTGCGTCGCCCCGCGATCGCCTTGCTGGAGGTGAGTATCTGCACGTCGGCCTGTCGACCCAGGGCCATCAGCGCATCGGGCAGGGGCTGCGGTGGAATCGAGAAGCTGGTCTTTCCGTCCATCAACACGGGTGCGCCCGACGCGGCATCGGCCGTATCCGGGTAACCCGCCGCGAGGGCCCATGCCACGCACGCGACGAGCGCGCGCGCCAGCCACCCTGCAGGCCGGCGCGAGGTCATCCGCGGCATTCCGGCGGCGCATCCCGCACGACAACGGCGCCCCGGTAGCGCATGGTCAGCGTGCACCCGTCGCAGCGGCGCCGTTTACATCCCGCCATCTTGCCCGCCCTGCATGCGAATCGTGGCCCGGTTAGGGTTGTCCGGCACTCGAAAGCACCACATGGTCGGCGAACGTGCTCACCTGCACGGGAAATACATGCGGCAGGGCGCCAACCCAGCTGTGAATGGTAGTGGTGTTGACCGTGCCGGTGAACATCAGCTCGCCCAGCCGCGGATCGGCAAGCTGCACCGGCTGGTGGCTGTAACGGTTGACGTTGGCCAGGACGGCCGACAGCGGTTCGTTGACGAACTCCAGCCGGTGCTGGCGCCATGCCGCTGCGTGTTCCACCGCCACCTCGGAAACGCTGATTGCTCCGGTGGCGGGGTCGTACTCGGCACGCTGCCCGGCCACCAGGTCCAATCGGCCGCGTGTCACCTTCGCACCAGGCGATGCGCCGTCGGCGGGAGACAGGCGCACGCGCCCCTGGGTCACCGTCACGCTGACCCGCTGCCCGGTGCGCCGCACGTTGAAGGCGGTGCCCAGATCCTCGATGTGCAGCGGGCCGGCGGTGACCACGAAGGGGCGGTCGCTGTCATGGGTGACGGTAAAGAATGCTTCGCCGGCACGAAGATCGATATCGCGACGGCCACGCGCGTAACGCGTCGTCAGCCGCGATGCCGCACCGAGCTGGACGGCCGTGCCATCGGGCAGCCGGATGTCGCGATCCTCGGCCACGGCGCTGGCGTATTCCCGTGGCGGGCCGGCATGATCAAGCCCATCCCGCAGCGACCACCAGCCGCCCAGCAGCGCCACGCCGATCACGGCCGCGGCTGCAGCCGCCCACAGCGGGCGGCGATGTCGCGCCACCCGGCGGGGCGCGAATTCGTCGATCAACTGCCGGCGCTGATCCGTCGACGCGTTGGCGGCGAGGTCGCCCAGCGCGTTGAGCTGCGCGAACGCCTGCGCGTTGGCGGGATCGGCGGCGATCCATGCGCCCCAGCGCTCGAGCAGGTCAGCGCGAGGATCGGACTCACGCAGTTGGGTCCACCAGATCGCCGCCGTGCGCATGGTTTCTTCCTCGAATCCGGTGTGGGTTGCCATTACGGTGTCTCCGGTGCAAAACAGCGCTCTCGACAGTGCGCCACGGCGTGACTGACGTGATAGCGGACCATGCGTTCGCTGAGTTTCATGTCACCGGCGATCGCGGAAAAGGCGCGGCCTTCGACGACGTGCATCACGAAGGCCCGGCTCGACTTGGCGGGCAATTCGCGCAGGGCGGCCTGCACCTTCATCCACTGCTGGCTGGCCCACAGATGTTGTTCGGGCAACGGTGTGGCGTGAACATCTTCATGTTTCGGATCGGTCGGCACGTTGGCCCGCACCACGCGCTTGCGCAGATAATCCATCGACTGGTTGATCGCCATGCGGAACAGGAAGGCACGCGGTGACTCGACATGCTTCAGGTCTTTCATCGTCAGCAACTTCACATAGACTTCCTGGGCGATTTCCTGGGCGTCGGTGCGCGAGCTGAGACGGCAATGCAGCAACGCCACCAGGGCATCGTGATGCTCGCGATACAGCGCAGCCACCTGCTCGGCATGGCCGGGGGAGCTGCCTGGATGCGAAGCCTCGTCGCGGAAGGATGTTTCCATGCTGTACGGACTTTCCATCAGGGGTGCTCGTGGCGCTCGCCGGGGTGAGGTGGAGTGCTGTCGCAACCCCAATTTTCTCACCACCGTCCCTGAAGACGTGCGAGCGCGGTGAATTTGAAATGGCGGCACATTTCCCGTTTGCCGCGGCAGGAGCATTCGGCACGACCCGAATGACTTTTTGCCTGGGCAGCCTGACTTGCTCCCGTTCGCACCTGGCGTAGCCCGCGCAGCGGGCGAAGTTGAAGCAGTCGGACGGGCGTCATGTTCCACAAGGCCCTCGCTCTTCAAGGGTTGCAGGCGGGAACGCGCCCTTTTCGGCTCTCCGGGCGGCTACCCCGTGCGCGCGGGGAAGCAGGGTCTCTCGGGGACGACCTGGCGCGGACGATCGGGTATCCAGCAAGTGCCCTCCGCGTTGACCCCGAAACGTCGTCGGCTGCGTTGAAGTTGAAGGATGGGTGTCGTGTCGCGTCCCCGCGCGGGTGCGACTGTGCACGCACCGCGTTCCACTTACACTGTGCCGGCCGCACGGCATACAGGGAGAAATGCATGCTTGCTCGAACGCTCGGACTGCTGGGTCTGTGGTTGCTGCTGGCCGCGCCATCGCCGGCGCAGGATGTGCCTCCGCCATTGCGCGACTGGCAAGGCTGGGTGCTGCACGACGTGCCGCAGCACGACTGTCCGTTCCTCGCTACCCAGGCGCCGGACGCCGGCAGCCGCCAATGTGCGTGGCCCGGACGGCTGAGCCTCGAGGCGGGCAGGGACGGCGGTCGTTTCAGCCTGGATGTGCGCGTGGACGCGCCGAGCTGGGTGGCGCTGCCCGGAGATGCGAGGGACTGGCCGCAACAGGTCAGTGCGAACAACCAGCCGGCCACCGTGCTGCAGCGGGCCGGCCAACCGATGCTGTGGCTGACGCCGGGCGACTACCAGTTGCGCGGCACGCTGCCGTGGACGGCGCGTCCGCCGCGCCTGCACGTGCCGGCGGCGATCGGCCTGGTGGCGTTGAGCGTCGACGGGGCGGCGGTGGATCGCATCGAACGCAATGGCGAACAGCTCACCCTGGGCGAGGCCGCGGCCGCGCAACGCGCCGCCGACGCGCTGTCGCTGCGCGTCTACCGCCGGCTGGACGACGGGCTGCCGGCCACGCTGCAGACGCAGATGCAGTTCAACGTTACCGGCAGCGCGCGCGAGCAGTCGCTCGGCCCGGTGCTGCCGCAGGGGTTCGTCGCCACGGCCTTGTCCGGCGATTTGCCGGCACGGCTGGACAACGACGGTCAGTTGCACGTGCAGCTGCGGCCGGGTCATTGGACGATCACGCTTGTCGCTCGCGGCATTGCGCCGCTGGCCACAATCACGGTGAAACTGCCGAAGGCACCGTGGCCGCAGCAGGAAATCTGGAGTTATGCCGACGACCCCGCCCTGCGCAGCACCCGGGTGGAGGGCAACGCCACCGACGCGGCGCAGGCCGGCGTGCCTGGCGAGTGGCGCGATTTGCCGGCGTTCGTGCTGGATGACGGCACGGGTCTGGCGATCGGGCAGGGCACGCGGGGCGACGACGGCGGCAAGGGCGACCAGCTGCATCTGCAGCGCCAGCTGTGGCTGGATTTCGACGGCGGCGGGTTGAGCGTTGCCGATCGGCTCAGCGGCGAGCTGCGTCACCACCAGCGGCTCGACGTGGCCGGGCCGTGGCAACTGCAGCGTGCCAGTCAGGACGATCAGCCGCTGCTGATCAGCAAGGGCGGGGATGGTCGCAGCGGCGTCGAACTGCGCGAACGACAGCTCGACCTGGACGCCGGACTGCGCCTGCCCACGCATCGCGGTGCGATCCCGAGCGCGGGCTGGCAGCTGCCGCTGGAGAGCATCGACGCCACCTTGCATCTGCCCTACGGCTACCGTCTGATCGGCGCGACCGGGGTGGACCGCTCGCCCGATTCATGGGTGGCGCAGTGGAGCCTGCTCGATCTGTTCGTGGTGGCCTTGATGGCGCTGCTGGCCGGGCGCCTGCTGGGCTGGCCGTGGGCAGTGCTGACGGCCGGCTACCTGATGTTGGCGCAACACGAATCCGGTGCGCCGCTGTGGACGCTGGCCTTGACACTGGTGCTGGTCCTGCTGCTGCGCGCGTTGCCGCAAGGACGGCTGCGCTCCGTGGCGCGCGGCAGCGCCATCGGGGTGTTCGTGCTGACCGTGCTGTGGACCTTGCCGTTCCTGGCGACGCAGCTGCAGTACACGCTGCACCCGCAGCTGGAAGGCGGGCAGCGGAGCCGGGTTGTCTCCGCGGGATACGCCGCGCAGGGCGACGACCAAGCGAACGTACAGGCGAAGAGGAAGCCGCGAATGGCGCCGCCGAAAGTCATCGCGCAGATGGCGCCGCCCCCTGCGCCAGAAGCACCCATGCTCGAGGAGACGAGTTCCGCGCCACAGACGTCCGGCATGACGTCCCGCAATTCGAACGCGGCGTTGTCTGCCGTCGCCGTTTCCGCTGCAAGCATTCGCAATCGGGGCGGTGGGTACGCTGGCGTCCGCGCTGACGTCGACGGCCGCAGTGTGATCCAGGCCGGCGCCGGCACGCCGCACTGGGACCAGGGCAACGATTACCGGCTCGGCTGGTCCGGACCGGTGACGGTGCAGCAGAGCACGCGGCTGGTGATCGCGCCGGCGTGGTTGGTACGGCTGCTGCGAGTGCTGATGGTGGGATTGCTGGCGCTGCTGCTGGCGAAACTGGTGCCCTTGCTGCTGGCGCCCCTGCGTGGCCGCTGGCAAGACTGGCGGCGTGGTGGCGGCGTGATGAGCACGGCCTTGCTCGCCATTGCGCTGCTGCCCGCGGGCCTGCATGCGCAGAGCCTGCCCGACCAGACATTGCTTGATCAGTTGCGCAGCCGGCTGACCGAGGCACCGACATGCACACCGACCTGCGCCACGGTGGCACAGGCGCAGCTGCAGGCAAGAGGCGACGCGCTCGATGTGGAGCTGGAGGCGCACGCCGGTGCCGCGGTCGCCCTGCCGCTGCCGCAGGCCGACGACACATTGCAGCTGCTCGATGTCGGCGTGGATGGCAAGGCCAATGCATCGCTTGGTCGTCGCGGCGATCAGCTGCTGCTGCGACTGGATCGCGGCGTGCACCGGATCAGCCTGCGCTACCGGATCGGCGCGGCCGACAACGCCAGCCTGCGTTTCGCGCTGCGTCCGCAACGCATCGCGTTCAGCGGTGAAGGCTGGTCGTTGGCCGGTGTCGACCAGGGTCGGCCGCTGGGCGACAGCGTGGCCTTGCAACGCATGCATGCCGCGAGCGATGGCAACGGCCTGCCGCCTGCACAGAGCTTCCCGCCGTACGTGCGGCTGACCCGCAGCCTGCAACTGGGCATCGACTGGACCGTCGTCAACACGGTCGAGCGGATCGCCCCGCAGGACGGTGGTTTCAGCATCACCTTGCCGCTGCTTCCGGGCGAACATCCGCTGGGCGATGACGTGCTGGTGAAGGATGGCCGCATCAGCATCACCTTCAATGCGAACAGCCGGGTGGTGAGCTGGAGCAGCCGTCTCGACCACGCGACGAGGCTGTCGCTCGAGGCGCCGAAGCTGGGCGAACGTGCCGAGGTATGGCAGGTCCATGCCGCGCCGATGTGGCATGTGGACGCGAAGGGGGTGCCGACCAGCGCCGCCAATGACGGACTTCTGTATCGCCCGCTGCCCGGCGAGAGCCTGCAGCTGGCCTTCAGCAAGCCGGTGGCGATCGCCGGCGACAGCCTGGCGTTCGACGGCGTGCAGGTCACCAGTCGCGCCGGCGAACGTGCCAGCGAAACCACGCTCCAGCTGCATGCGCGCAGCACCCGCGGCGGCGAGCACGCGATCGACCTGCCGGCTGGTGCCGAACTGCTCGATGCGAACCGTGACGGCCAGTCGATCAACCTGGCGCTACGCGACGGCAAGCTCAGCCTGCCGCTGCTGCCGGGCGAGCACGACTACACGCTGCGCCTGCGCGAGCCGCGCGGCGTTGCCGCGCGCACGCGCACGCCATCGTTTGCGTTGCACGCACCGGTGGCAAACATCGACCTCGCGCTGCAGTTGCCGCAGGATCGCTGGGTGCTGTGGACGTGGGGTCCGACGACCGGTCCGGCGGTGTTGTACTGGTCGCAATTGGTGGTGCTGCTGCTGGCCGCCTGGCTGCTGGCCCGCTACGCGCCGACGCCGCTGCGTTTTCGTCACTGGCTGCTGCTCGGACTGGGCTTCTCGGCCTTCGCCTGGAGTGCGTATGCGCTGGTGGTTGCGTGGCTGATCCTGCTCGGCCTGCGCGCGCGCAGCATGCCGTCGGAGCAACTGGGCAGCACGAAGTTCAACCTGCTGCAGCTTGGTCTCGCACTGCTCACCCTGCTGGCGTTGGTGGTGCTGATCGCTGCGGTGCCGAAAGGCCTGCTCGGCCTGCCGGACATGCACGTGGCCGGCAACGGCTCCGACGCATGGAACCTGGGCTGGTTCGCCGACCAGAGCGCGAATGTGCTGCCCGATGCCGGCGTGCTCAGCGTCTCGCTGTGGGTCTACAAGCTGGCCATGCTGGCGTGGGCATTGTGGCTGGCGAATGCACTGATCGGCTGGCTGCGCTGGGCGTTCGATGCGTGGACGCGCGGCGGCTACTGGCGCAAGAGCGCGCCGAAGCCGGGCGTGACGCCGCCGCAGCTGCCGCCTTCCGCAACGGAGCCGCCGCATGCCTGATGTCCGCAGCACGCTGGCCGACGCCGTCATGCGGCTGGGCGAGCGGGCCGACGCCGAACTGCTGCTGCTGCACGTGTTGCGGCAGCCACGCAGCTGGCTGTTCACCCATGCCGACGACGCGCTGGATATGGACGTCCAGACGGCCTTCGCCGCGCTGGTCGCGCGCCGTGAAGCCGGTGAGCCGGTGGCCTACCTCACCGGTCGGCGCGGTTTCTGGACACTGGATCTGGAGGTGACGCCGGCCACCCTGATCCCGCGCCCGGAGACCGAACGGCTGGTCGAGCTGGCCCTGCAGCGGTTGCCGCCCACCGCCAGCTGCAACGTGCTCGACCTGGGCACCGGCAGTGGCGCGATCGCGCTCGCCATAGCGCGCGAACGGCCGCGCGCCCGGGTGATCGCCACCGACGCCAGCGCCGAGGCACTTGCCGTCGCCCTGCGCAACGCACAGCGCCACGCTTTGGCCAACGTGACCTTCGTGCATGGCGACTGGCTGGTGCCGCTGGCCGGCCGGCAGTTCGACCTGATCGTCTCCAACCCGCCCTACATCGAAGCCGCCGATCCGCACCTGGCACAGGGCGACCTGCGCCACGAGCCGGCCAGTGCGCTCGCATCCGGTCGCGATGGCCTGGACGACATTCGCCACATCGTGCGTGCCGCGCGCGGACACCTGGGGTCCGCTGGCTGGCTGCTGTTCGAGCACGGCTGGAACCAGGGTGCCGCTGCGCGCGCGCTGCTGGTCGAGGCCGGCTACTCCGAAGTTTTCACGGCACAGGATCTGGAGCAGCGCGACCGCGTCAGTGGCGGGCAGGGCGGCTCGTGGCGAGACGCTGCCGACGTCGGCGCGGACGCCTGAATCCGGTCGGCCTCCGGCGTCAGCGTGCTCCATGCGGCATGCCTTCGCAGGGAAGCCTCAGCTGGTGTGCTTGAAGTCGTAGTCGGCGTCCATGAGTGCGCCGGCGAGCTCCGGATCCGTCGCGTCGAGTTCCTTCACTGCCATGAGGCCGATATCGAGCCATGTCCGTTGCGCCGCGGGCGGCAGATGCCGTTGGCCCAGCTCTGCGACGATCCGGTTGAGTTGTTCGTCGGCATGGATGTGGATCCCATACACGGGATTGGCACGCATGCGCTCGGCAAGAAGTGCCAGCGCGCGCTTTGCGGAATCCAGGGCTTCGTTCCGCTCGGTCATCGTCCACCTGGCTGATCATGGACAAGTCTGGTTTCGCTGCGGATGCCGGAGTTGTGTGCCGGCCGGCCTGGCGATCCCATCGGTTTTCGCGTGCCTGCATTCATTTGCCATTGCCAGCGTGGTATGCCGCTGTGGCCGGACGGGAGTCGGGAGCGACCGGAGATGCCCGGCACGTCCGGCCATGCGAAGTCCGTTGCGCAGGCTCAGCCTGCGCTGACCACCCGGGCGGTATCGAGTTGCGGAAACCGCGCGAGGATCGCGCGGCGGATGCTCGGCAGATCCAGGCAGGCCATGGTCAGCACTTCTTCGCGGCTGCCGTGTTCCAGATAGACGTCTGGAAGGCCGAGGTGCAGGATCGGCAGGGTGATGCCGCGTGCGGCCAGGCATTCGGCCACGGCGGAGCCGGCGCCGCCGGCGATGGCGTTGTCTTCGAGGGTGACGAAAGCGTCGTGGGTCTTTGCCAGCTCCACCAGCATCGCCTCGTCCAGTGGCTTGACGAAGCGCATGTTGACGAGTGTGGCGTCGAGTTCGGCGGCGACCGTGCTGGCGGTGGCCAGCATCGCGCCGAAGCTGAGCAGGGCCACGCCATGACCGCGCCGGCGCAGTTCGGCCTTGCCGATCGGCAGCGTATCGAGTTGCCGGTGGATCGCCACCCCTGCGCCGACCCCGCGCGGGTAGCGTACGGCGGCCGGGCCCGGGTACTGAAAGCCGGTGCTGAGCATCATGCGGCACTCGTTCTCGTCGGCCGGCGCCATGATCAGCATGTTCGGCAGGCAGCGCAGGAAGGTGAGGTCGAAGCTGCCCGAATGCGTTGCGCCGTCCGGACCCACCACGCCGGCGCGGTCGATCGCGAAGGTGACGTCGAGGTTCTGCAGCGCCACGTCGTGGATCGCCTGGTCGTAGGCGCGCTGCAGGAAGGTGGAGTAGATCGCCACGACCGGCTTGGCGCCTTCGCAGGCCATGCCGGCGGCCAGCGTCACCGCGTGCTGCTCGGCAATCGCCACGTCGAAGTAGCGCTCGGGATATTCCCTCGAGAAGCGCACCAGGCCGGAGCCCTCGCGCATCGCCGGCGTGATCGCCAGCAGACGCGGATCGGCGGCGGCCTGGTCGCACAGCCAGTCACCGAAGATGTCCGTGTAGGTGGGCCGGGCCGGCGCATTCTTCTTGACCAGGCCGGCCTGCGGGTCGAACGGGCCGACCGCGTGGTATTCGATCTGCGCCTGCTCGGCCGGCGCGTAGCCTTTGCCCTTGGTGGTGATCACGTGCAGCAGCTGCGGGCCGGGCAGGTCTTTCACCGTGCGCAGCGCCTGCAGCAGTTGCGGGATGTTGTGGCCGTCGATCGGGCCGGTGTAATGGAAGCCCAGTTCCTCGAACAGCGTCGAGGGCACGAACATCCCTTTGGCGTGTTCTTCCCAGCGTTTGAACCAGCGGCCGGCAAACGACTGCTTAGGCATCGCGCGCTTGGCTCGCTCGCGCAGCTGGTTGAGCCGGCGACTGGCCATCGCGCGGGCCATCACCTTGGTCAGCGCGCCGACGTTTTCGCTGATCGACATGCCGTTGTCGTTGAACACCACCAGCATGTCCGGCTCGACGTCGCCGCCGTGGTTGAGCGCCTCGAACGCCATGCCGGCGGTCATCGCGCCATCGCCGATCACGGCCACCACCTTGCGATGGTCACCCTTGCGCTGTGCGGCGATCGCCATGCCCAGCGCCGCCGAGATCGAGGTGGAGGAATGGCCGACGCCGAAAGTGTCGTACTCGCTTTCCTCGCGGCGAGGGAACGGCGCCAGGCCGTCCTTTTTCTTGATCGTGGTGATGCGTTCGCGGCGACCGGTGAGAATCTTGTGCGGATAGCACTGGTGGCCGACGTCCCAAACCAGGCGGTCGTGGGGCGTATTGAATTCATGGTGCAGCGCGACGGTGAGTTCCACCACGCCCAGGCCGGCTCCGAAGTGGCCGCCGGAACTGGCCACCGCCTCGATCAGGTACTGGCGCAGCTCGTCGGCGACGGCGGGCAGTTCGTCGTCGGGGACGAGGCGCAGGTCGGCCGGCGTCTGGATCGGCGCCAGGTGAGGGAAGTGGGAGAGGTCGTTCATCCGCATATTGTTGGCCCAGCGGCGGGGCGGGGCAAGGGCGGACATGTGAACGGACGGTGGCGGCAGCGCTGCAGCGGGCTCTCCACGCGGTGCACACGCTCACGCGGCGACGCTGGGCAGGGTTCGTCGAATTCACGGGGCTGATCATGTCGATGCGCAAACTTTTCCGCCGTTTTGCAGAGGGCACCTCGCGTCAGGCCGGCAAGCCGATGGCGTTCATCATGGCGGCTGGGTTGGTCGTGGTGTGGGCGGCCACCGGGCCGCTGTTCGGCTACGGCGACACCTGGCAACTGGTGATCAACACCTCCACCACGATCATCACGTTCCTCATGGTGTTCCTGATCCAGAGCAGCCAGAACCGCGACACCGCGGCCTTGCAGATCAAGCTGGACGAGCTGATCCGCACCAGCAAGGCGCACAACGCGTTCCTCAACCTGGAGGAACTGGACGAGGACGAACTGGAGCGAATCCGCAAGCACTACTGCAAGCTGGCGCACGAGGCGCATGGCAGCCTGGACGCGATCGAGCAGGACATCAAGGACATGCACAACGACGAGGGCTCACGCAGGAAGCCTGCTGCCTGAGATCAGGCGGCCACCGGCCGGCGGTCGCGTGGCAGCCGGCTGACCAGGAATTCCATCTGGTCGGCGAGGATGTTGCGATTGGACAGGATCAGGTGCTCGACCCAGCTCGGGCGGTACGGCACGGCCAGCAGCGGCATGTTGGCCTGCTGCGGCGTGCGGTTGCTCTTCTTGAGGTTGCAGGCGAGGCAGGCGCTGACCACGTTCTCCCACTCGTCCTTGCCGTGCCGGGAAATCGGCAGCACGTGGTCGCGGGTCAGCTCGGCGCGACTGAAATGTTCGCCGCAGTACAGGCAGATGTGCCGGTCGCGCGCGAACAGCGCGGTATTGGTCAGCGCCGGCGCCGGGTCGATGGCGTGCTCGCGGCAGTGGCCGGTGCTGGCGATGATCGGATGCAGTTGCAGCAGGCTCTGCGCACCCTGCAGCCGGTTGTAGCCGCCATGCACGGTGAGGCAGGGGTCGCCGAGCGTCCATGCGACCGCTTCGCGGACGTACAGGCAAACCGCGTCCTGCCAGCTGATCCAGTCGAGGATGCGGCCGGTGGCGTCCAGCGACAACACGCGGGTCGCATTGAGATCGGCCCGACTTGGCACTTCCATCAGCATGTAACCATCCTTCAGCCAGGGCTTGGAAAGGGCGTTCAGCAATGCGGAATGCTTGTCTGCAGCCAGCATAGAACAATTTCGTTGCAATTCGCAGGCAGGTGTGGCCGCAAGGCCGGGCGCGCATGAGTCGCCGTCGCGCAATCGCGCTGATATAGTTGTCAATCACACAGACCCGACGCCGGGTTTGGGAGGGGGCGCTTCGGTGGCGACCCCGGCACGGCGGGGCAGAGGTAGTCAACGTGGCTGAAGTTCTTTTCTACGAGCGCCCGGTGCCGCTCAATCGCGACGAACACAAGAATCTGCGACTGAAGGCCGTGCCGAACCTGAAGTTCGCCATGAATACCCATTCGGTGCCGCTGACCGGCGCGGAATTCGGCGTCGCGGCGCGCGACCTGCTGATCGTGTTTGCCGGCGACACCGCGGCCACGGCGGGCCCGATCGCCTTGCTCGGCCTGCGCCAGAACGAAAACCTGTACGTCGACGCCGACGGCCAGTGGGCACCGAACGTGTACGTGCCGGCGTTCGTGCGTCGCTATCCGTTCGTGCTGGCGGAAAAGCCGGCCGGCACGGCGGATGAGGACGGTTTCTCCGTATTCCTCGATGAGCGCTATGAGGGTTTCAATACCGTCGAAGGCGAGCGCCTGTTCAAGGACGACGGCACCGACACCGAACTGCTGACCAATGCGGTGGGCTTCCTCGGGGAGTTCCAGCAGAACGTGGCGCGTACGCGCTGGTTCATGGAGCAGCTGGCCAAACACGACCTGCTGGAAGCGCGCAACGTGCGCCTGCAGAAGGAGGCGCGGGATGGCCAGGAGGCCAAGTCGATCAACCTCAACGGGCTGTTCGTGATCAACGAGGAGCGGCTGAAGGGCCTCGACGAGAAGACCGCTCACGAATTCGCGCGCGAAGGCGTGTTCGGCTGGATCTACGCGCACCTGCTTTCGCTGCTCAACATCGATCGCCTGGCGCATCGGCTGGAAGTTCGCGAGCAGGCCGAAGCGGCTGCCGGCGCGACCAGAAACTGATCGCCCGTTCCTCAGGCGATGACAAGAAGAAGCCGCCTCCGGGCGGCTTCTTCGTTCCTGATCGGTGTCGAATCTCAGCCGCCGATCCACCGTTCGCCCCGAGCGTAGGCGCGCAACGCCGAAGTCGAAGGGTGTCGCCACCGATGCGCTTCGAATTCGCTTGCTGGTGCACGCTCAGCGTGAACGGTTCCACGAGCCGAGGTTCGGCACTGATCAGGTCTCAACGCACCGGTTTGGCCAGCCGCAGCAGGTCCGGCGCGTAGCCACTGGCCTCGTACAGCGCACGAGCGCGCTCGTTGCCGGGAAATACCGCCAGCGTCACCAGTTGGCAGTGGTGCTCGCGTGCCCATGCCTCGGCATGCGCCAGCAGCGCCTTGCCGACGCCTCTGCCTTCGTGTGCCGGTGCCACGGCCAGGTCGGAGACATGGCAATTGCTGCGGCCGGTGAAGAAGTCCTCGGTGCGCTGCAGGTGGATGAAGCCGGCACGCTCGCCATCGGCTTCGGCCACGAACAGGTAGCTGTTCGCCGGTTGGTCCTCCAGATGCCGCAGCAAGTCGTCGCGAATGCCCTCGATGCATTCATGGCGACGTCGCCATGGTGGCAGGGTGAAGTCCACGAAGCGCGGCACCAGCGCAAGAATGAACTCGTCGTCGTCTTCGGCCAGGCGGATCAGCAAGGGTGTGTCGGTCATGGGGAGTTGTCGATGGCAGAGGTTCCGCTCGCGTTTCTACACCCAGCGCGACGCCTGCGGTAGCCCTGGCCGCGGCGTGTATATTCGCAAGGTTGTGCCACACGGCCGGCCCGCTGCCGGATCGCCGACCGACGTCATGCCAGGAAGACTATCGTGCCGACCACCCGCCGCTTCCACATCCAGCCCGCCGACCCCGTACTCGCGCAGGGCATGCGTGACATCCAGGATGAATTGAAGCTGCCGTCGGCGTTTCCACCGGAGGTCGAGGCCGCGGCTGCAGCGGCGGCCGCCAACCCGCGCCTGCCCCAGCTGGATCGCAGCGACGTCCCGCTGGTCACGATCGACCCGCCGGATGCGATGGACCTGGATCAGGCGATGTTCGTCGAGCGCAGCGATGGCGGCCACCGGGTGTACTACGCCATCGCCGACGTCGCCGCGTTCGTCGCGCCGGGCGATCCGGTCGATCTGGAAGCGCACCGGCGCGGCGAGACGCTGTACGGCGCGGACGCAAAGATTCCACTGCACCCGAAGGTGTTGTCCGAAGCGGCCGCCTCGCTGCTGCCGGGCCAGTTGCGTCCGGCGCTGCTGTGGACGATCGACCTGGACGAGACCGGTGAAGGCGTCGCCGTGGACGTGCGGCGCGCTCTCGTCAGGAGTCGCGCCAAGCTCGACTATGCCGGCGTGCAGCACCTCATCGACGCCGGCACGACCGATCCGATGTGGGCGGCGCTGCGCGCGGTCGGCGAGCTGCGCCAGCGTCGCGAACTGGCCCGTGGCGGCGTCAGCCTGCCGTTGCCGGAGCAGGAAATCAGCGTGGTCGACGGTCGCTGGAGACTGGCGTTCCGCGCGCGCCTGGCGGTCGAGGACTGGAACGAACAGATTTCGCTGCTGACCGGCATGGCCGCCGCGCACCTGATGGTGCAGGCGAAGGTCGGTTTGCTGCGCACCTTGCCCCCGCCCGATCCGCACGCGATCCGGCGCTTGCGCATCACTGCCCGCGCGCTCGGCATCGCCTGGCCGGATGCGCTGGATTACCCCGGCTTCATCCGCTCGCTGGACCCGTCCGACGATACCCATGTGGCGATGCTGACCGCCTGCACCACCGTCCTGCGCGGGGCCGGCTATGCGGCGTTCGACGGCGCGCTGCCGGAGCAGCCGATGCATTCGGCATTGGCGGGCGAATACACCCACGCCACTGCGCCACTGCGCCGGCTGGTCGATCGCTATACCGGTGAAGTGTGCCTGGCGTTGTGCGCGAAACAGCCGGTGCCGGATTGGGCGCTGGCCGTCTTGCCGGACCTGCCGGCCACCATGCAGGCCTCCGGTCATCGCGCGCGGCAGTACGAGAAAGCCATTCTCGACCTGGCCGAAGCCGCCGTGCTCGCGCCGCGCGTGGGCGAGACTTTTGCCGGGGCGATCGTCGAGGTCGCCGACAAGGACCCCGGCCGCGGTGTCGTGATCGTGCGCGATCCCGCGATCGAGGCCGGCGTGTCGGCAACCGCGGCGCTGCCACTGGGCGCCGAGGTCAAGGTGACCCTGGTCGAGGCCGATCCGGCCAGGCGGGTGACCCGCTTCGCGCTGGCGGGCTGACGACGGCTGGCACACCGGTTGGCAAGACTGTTGCTTTATCTCGAGCATGAGCGAGCATGCCTACGACATCACGTACCTCCTCGAGTCCGAGCCAGCCGCGGTCAGGGCGCCGGACCTGCGCGCCGTGCAGGCACGGTCGGCGGTCCCGTCCCAACCCAGCCTCGCCGAGGTGCAGGAAGCCATCGCGCGGGATCTGATGCAGGCGGCGGAGGCTCACGAAGAGATGATCCGGCAATACCTGCGCATCAGGGGCGACGTCACGCCGGGCACAACGCGATAGTCGGCACCGGCTGGCCGGGATGCCGCACTTGCACCATACGTGACAAACCTGGACACATCGCACTGACCTTCGGCGCCAAGCCGACCGACCGGCGGGCAACGAAAAGCCCGGGTTTCCCCGGGCTCCGTGCCGCTGCGCAGGTCGTCAGCCGATCGCCGGCAACGTCTCCACCCCGGCCTCGATCGCCGCCTTGTGGGCCAGGCCGCGCGGCAGGATGCGCGCGAAGTAAAACGCGGCGGTATCGCGCTTGGCCTGCTTGAACGCGGCGGATTGCGAGCCGGCTTCGGCGGCGGCCACGCTGCGCGCCCACAGGTAGGCGAGGGTGACGTAGCCGGAGTAGTACAGGTAGTCGGTGGCGGCGCCGCCGAGTTCCTCCGGATTGGCCTGCACGCGCTGGGCCAGGCTCATGGTAAGGTCGCTCCATTCCTTCGTGGCGATCGCCAATGGCCCGATCAGGTGGCGCAGCGATTCGTCGGCGCTTTGTTGCTGGCAGAACGTGCTGATCTCCTGCAGGAAGTGCTTCGCGCCAACTCCCTGCAACTGGAGGATCTTGCGGCCGAGCAGGTCGGCCGCCTGGATGCCGGTGGTGCCTTCGTACAGGGTGATGATGCGGGCGTCGCGGACGAACTGCTCCATGCCGTTCTCGGCGATGTAGCCGTGGCCGCCGTAGATCTGCAGCGCTTCCTTGGTGCACTCCTGCGCCAGTTCGGTGACCATGCCCTTGGCGATCGGAATCAGGAAGGCAACCAGTTCACCGGCCTTCTGACGCGCGGCCTCGTCCGTCGCGCGATGTTCGATGTCGGTCTGCAGCGCCGTATACAGCACCAGCGCGCGCGAGCCTTCGACGAACGCGCGCTGGGTCAGCAGCATGCGGCGCACGTCCGGCTGCACCAGCAGGTTGTCGGCCGGCTTGTTCGGGAATTTCGGGCCGGACAGCGAGCGCGACTGCAGCCGCTCGCGCGCGTAGTTGAGGCTGTTCTGCAGCGCGCGTTCGGCCAGCGCCAGGCCCTGCACGCCGACCGACAGGCGCGCCGCATTCATCATGGTGAACATCGCGACGAGGCCCTTGTGCGGCTTGCCTATCAGGTAACCCTCGGCGCCGTCGAAATTCATCACGCAGGTGGAGCAGGCGTGGATGCCCATCTTGTGCTCGATCGCGCCGGCGGCGACGCTGTTGCGTTCACCCGGCGTGCCGTCCGCATTGAGCTTGAACTTGGGCACGATGAACATCGAGATGCCGCGGCTGCCTTCCGGTGCGTCGGGCAGGCGCGCCAGCACCAGGTGCACGATGTTCTCGGTGAGGTCGTGCTCGCCGGCACTGATGAAGATCTTGGTGCCGCTGAGCTTGTAGACCGGATGGCCGTCCGCATCCGCCGCGGCCGGTTCGGCACGGGTCTTCAGCAGGCCCAGGTCGGAACCGGCCTGCGGTTCGGTCAGGCACATCGTGCCGGTCCAGCGGCCTTCGATGATCGGCTTCATGAAGCGTTCGCGCTGCCACTCCTCGCCGTGGATTTCCATCGCGTGGGTGGCGCCTTCGGACAACAGCGGGTACAGGCTCCAGGCCAGGTTGCCGGACTGGAAGATTTCGGTGGTGGCGGTGCCGAGCACGCCGGGCAGTGCCTGGCCGCCGTAGCTTTCGGGGTTGGTCAGGCCGGTCCAGCCACCGTCGGCAAATTGCCTGAACGCCTCCTTGAAACCCTTCGGCGTGGTCACACTCCGGGTGGCCTTGTCGAAATGGCAGCCTTCCGCATCGGCCGGTGCATTGGTCGGCGCCAGCAACTGCTCGCTGAGTCGGCCGGCTTCCTCCAGCACCGCGTCGAGCAGGTCGCGGCTGTGCGCTTCGCCACCCTGCAGCGAGGTCAGCGTCGGTTCGGCATCGAGCACGTCGAACAGGGCGAAGCGCAGATCGTCGAGCGGGGCCTTGTAAGCAGTCATGGTGGTTCCTTCGGTCGAAGTGTTCAGCGGTAGGTATTGGGGATGCCCGGCACCGGCGAGATCCAGTCGTTGCCGTTGAAATCGAACAAGCGCGGCTTGTCTTCCTGCTCGGGTTTGGCGCTGGCGCTGCCCGTGACGCGGTAGGCGAGTGCGCCGCCACTGCCCTTGACGGCGATGGCCCCGAGTGCCGCACTCATCGCCGGCGTGGGCAGCACGTCGAGCTGGATCACGTCACCGGCCAGTGCCGGGATATCGCGCTCGAAGCTGGCGTGCAGCCGGATCGGCAGCAACTTGGCGATCTGCAACTGGCCGTCCAGCGACTGGAAATCCATCTCGCCGTAACTGTTGTTCTGGATGCGCACGGTCAACCGCCACTGGCCGCTGGGCAGCACCGTCAGCTGCTGGATGCTCAAGGTGGGCGGGTAGACACTTTTCTTCGTCGGGCCGCAGCCGAGCACGGCAGCCGTCAGCAGGACCAGCAGAAAGCCTTGCAGCAGTCGTTTCATGGGTTCACCTCAAACGATTGTTTGAATCTTAGCAAAGTTGGCGGAAATTCCCATGGCGCCCCGCAACGGGCATCATCGCGGGTTCCTTTCCCCGAGCCAGCAGATTTGTCCATGACTTCAGCACGTCCCACGCCCGCCCGCCGAATCGTTGCCCGCCGCTCGCCGATCCACGGCAACGGCGTGTTCGCCGTCAGTGCCATCGCCAAAGGCGAGGAGATCATCGAGTACAAGGGCAAGCTGCTGACCCACGCCGAGGCCGACGAGTTGTATGGCGACGGCGGCGAGACCGGACATACCTTCCTGTTCACGCTCAACGACGACTACATCATCGACGCCAACCAGAACGGCAACAGCGCGCGCTGGATCAACCACAGCTGCGCGCCGAACTGCCGTGCACTGGTCGAGGAAAGCGCCAGCGGCGACCCGCGCAAGGACAAGGTGGTGATCGAGACGATCCGCACGATCAAGCCCGGCGAGGAACTGACCTACGACTACGGCATCGTGCTGGAAGTGCCGCACACCGCGCGCCTGAAGAAACTCTGGAAGTGCCTTTGCGGTTCGCCGAAATGCACGGGGACGCTGCTCAAGCCGAAGCGCTAGCCGGCGGGCAAGTCCGCTGCCGTTTCCGCGAGCGTTGCCTGCCAAGTTTCTGTGACCTTTCCCTGGCCGTCATTCCGGCGCAGGCGGGAATCGCACGACAAGGACACGGACGGCAGGCGGTTCGCCATCAACGCGACTCCGGCCTGCACCGGAATGATGATCGTTGGAAATGCCAGCTTTTCCTTGCCGCCGCATCGCACCGGCCCGAACTACATCATTGCAGCGGATCAGTCCTCTTCCGCATGCGGCTTCCACGCCTCGCTGAGCTGTTTCTGCACGTTCGGCGGTACCGCCTCGTAGTGACTCAGGTCGAGGCTGTAGCGGCCGCGGCCGCCGGTCATGGATTTCAGTTCGGTGGGGTAGTCGACCAGTTCGGCCAGCGGCGCCTGCGCCTTGATCACGAGCTCGCCGCCGCGCTGGGTGTCGGTGCCCAGGATGCGCGCGCGCTTGCCGGCCAGGCCGCCGGTGACGTCGCCGACGTTGTGTTCGGGTATCGCGACCTCGACGTTGACGATCGGCTCCAGCACGATCGGCCTCGCCTTGCCGACGGCGTCGATGAACGCCTTCTTGCCGGCGCTGATGAAGGCGACCTCCTTCGAGTCGACCGGGTGATATTTGCCGTCGTAGACGGTGACGCGCAGATCCTGCAGCGGATAGCCGGCGATCGCGCCCTGTTCCATCGCCTGGCGCACGCCCTTCTCGATGGCCGGGAGAAACTGGCCGGGGATCACGCCGCCTTTCACCGCGTCGACGAAGTCGAACCCGGCGCCGCGCTCCAGTGGCTCGATGCGCAGGAACACCTCGCCGAACTGGCCCGCGCCGCCGGTCTGCTTCTTGTGCTTGTGATGGCCTTCGGCATTGCCGGCGATGGTTTCGCGATAGGCGATGCGTGGCGTGTGCGTATCCACCTCGACACCGTAGCGTTCGCGCATGCGCTCCAGCATCACCTTCAGGTGCAGGTCGGACAAGCCGCGCACCACGGTCTCGTTGAGCTCCTTGTGATGCTCGACGCGAAAGCACGGGTCTTCCTCGGCCAGCCGCGCCAGCGCATGGGACAGTTTCTGCTCCTGCCCCTTGTGCCGCGGCTCCAGCGCCAGGCCGTACATCGGCGAGGGAAACGCGGGCGGTGCCAGCGTGATCAGGTCGTCCTCGTGCGAGTCGTGCAGCACCGCGTCGAAATGGATCTCCTCGATCTTCGCCACTGCCGCGAGATCGCCGGGAACGGCTTCGTCGATCTCCACGTGCGTCTTGCCCTGCAACCGGAACAGATGGCCGACCTTGAACGGCTTGCGGCCGTCGTCGATCAGCAACTGGCTGTCGCGGCGGATCGTGCCCTGCCAGACACGAAACACGCCCAGCTTGCCGACGAACGGATCATTGACGATCTTGAACACGTCGGCGATCACGTGTGCAGCCGGGTCGGCGCTGATGCCCAGTGGCGTGCCGTCGCCGCGCAGGAAGGGTGGCGGGTTGCCCTCGGCGGGATTCGGCAACAGCCGCGCGGCCACGTCCAGCAGTTCGGACACGCCCGCGGCCGTGCGCGCGCTGACGAAACAGATCGGTACCAGGTGGCCTTCGCGCAGGCACTGCTCGAAGGCATCGTGCAATTGCGCCGGCGTGAGCGCCGCTTCGCCCGCGTCGAGGTACTGGCCCATCACCGTTTCGTTGACCTCGACCACCTGATCGAGGATGCGCTGGTGCGCTTCGGCCAGCGAGGAGAAATCGGTGGCGCCCTCATCATGGAAAAAACAGTCCAGCACGCGCGTGCCGCGGCCGGCGGGCAGATTCACCGGCAGGCATTCGTTGCCGAACTCGTCGCGCAACGCGTCCACCAGCGCGGCCAGGTTGGCGCCATCGAAGTCGATCTTGTTGATGACCAGTACGCGCGCGAGCCCCCGTTCGCGTGCGTGCATCATCATCCGTCGCGTGCCGTGCTCGATGCCGTTGATCGCATTGACCACGATCGCCACGGTTTCGACCGCGGCCAGCGCGGCCAGCGCGGCACCGCGGAAATCGGCGTAGCCGGCGGTGTCGATCAGGTTGAGATGGCAGTCGCCATGATCGAGATGCGCGATGCAACTGTCGATCGAATGCGCGCGTGCCTTTTCCTGGCTGTCGGTGTCGGAGATCGTGTTGCCGCGCTCGATCGTCCCCGGCGTCTGGATGGCGCCGCCTGCCAGCAGCAACGCCTCGAACAGCGTGGTCTTGCCCACGCCGGCGTGTCCGGCGAGCGCGATGTTGCGGATGCTTTCCGTGGAATGTGTCACGAGGCGACCCTCCCATGCAGGCGCGGCGTCGCGGCATGATCGGCGCCGCATGGGACCGCGCGTTTGACGACTGACGACGGCGGGCCGTCATGGTCGTCCTTCGTGCACAAGGCGGTCATGGCGAACGAGGCGGCGCGTGACGCCGCCCACCCGGGAGTGGGGATGGAAGAAGCGTTCGAGAAACAAAGCCTTCTGCGCGAGGAAGGTTTCGGCGAGTCGCCGGCCCATGATGGTTCGAGGGGGCGGGCAACGACGGGAAATGGACTGCTCAGCGGGCTCTGCATCCCGGATGGTTTCTGCCATCCTCCCGCCTAGCCTTGAGCGAACCGCCGATGCGGTCAAGTTGCACTGCGGGGAACCGGCGCCATGCCGCGGTGGTCTGTCATGGGCGCGGTGCTACCGCAGGCACCGCCGCCCGATGCGGCGGGATTCAATCGCCATCGCGCATTCCTTCGCACCGACGAGGCCTCCTCATCAATCGCCCGCCGCCCCCCGCACCTCATCCTCAGTCATTGCCGGACCCGGATCGGTCGGCGCGCGGATCGACGTCGCCGGGCAGCGAGCGTTCGCAGCATCGGCTGGCGCTCGTGCTGGCCGCGCTGGTGCATGGCGTGTTCGTCGTGGCGATCTGGTATGCGATGCGTCCGCCGGGCAAATCCGCCACGCAGCCGCAGGCGGAAGAGGTATTGCAGGTGCGCTTTCTCACGCGTGCGCCGATCGCCGCCGCGCCGCCTCCACTGCAGGCACCCTCGCCACCGCCAAGGGCGGCGCCGCCCCGACCCGTCGAACCGCCGGCGAAAGACGCGATGAGCGTACAGCCGCCACCGCCGGAAGCCGCTGACGCGTCGCACTTGTACGACCGGAACGGCCAGCCGCTGTTGCCGGCCGCGGCCGCCACGTCCAGCCCCGGCTACGTGGCGAACCTGCCGCAAGGCGACCCGCGCGTCATGCAGCACGATGATCCGATCAAGTACAAGGCGACGCGCTTCGAGCAGTATTTTCCGCCGCCGGACGAAACGGCCGGTGGCGCGGCCGTCCGGCATGTGGTCGACACGGTGGTGAAGACGACGGATGTGCGCCTGCCCGGAGGCGTGCACCTGAAATGCAAGACGGTGCTGGGCATACCGACTCCCGACTGCATCAACCCCCCGCCGCCACCCTCGGCCAAGGACGGCGACGAGCGCCTGAGCATGGCGCCGGCACGCTCGCTCGACGGTCACGCGCATGCCGGGAAGCCGCCGAGTGTCGACGCCTGCATCGCCATGTATCGTGCCGGCAAACCGCTCCCATGGGGCTGCCCGATCGACACTCCGAATCGATCGGTCGACGCGGAACGAAAGGGCATCAAGACAGCCGACCACCGGCACTGAGTGTCACGCGCAGCCACGGCGGCGCCCGTTACACTGGCCGCATGCCGCTGCCGCCCCGGGATCCCACCGTCGCTCGCTCCACTCGCAACCCCGCGCGGGTGATGCTGGACTCGCCGCTGGCGGCCGCCAGCAGGGCGCGTGTCCATCATCAACGCACGCGGCAGCGCCCGCGCGAGCGCGGCCTGCGCGCGGTGGCCGCGATCGGCGCCTTGCTGGTGCATCTGGTGTTCCTGTTCGCCTTCGTGCTGGGTCCGGCCTATCAGGCCAAGCCGCCACCGGAGTCGAAGGCGTCGTTCCTGCAAGTGCGCCTGATCGAGCCGCCGCCGCCACCACCACCACCGCCGGTGCGCGGCACTCCGCCGAAGGAGCGCGGTCCGCGGCATCAGGGGCACGCTCGCACACCCGCGTCGGGCAGCACGCGCAGCGAAACAATCCGGACCACCGCGATGGCGACACCCGCGCCTGCCGCCGCGACGCCGCTGGTGGCGCCCGCGGCGAAGCCACACGCATCGGTGCCCAGGCCGGTGGCCGCTCCGCCACCATCGGCACGGCTGCCGCAACCGGCACCGACACCCGACTTGCAACCGGTTCCGCTGGCTGGCGAGCCGCCCGCGCTGAGCCTGCCGACGCCGACATTGCAGCCGCCGGTGCCGCCGGCGTTCCAGCCCGAATCGGTGCGCCGTCCCCAGCTCGAAGGCACACGCCCGATGCCGCCGCCCACCTCGCTGGCCTTGCCGGAATTGCCGGCGCAGGCGCCACCGCCGATCGCCGTGACAAGCCTTGCCCTGCACACCGAGCTGGCCAAGTCCACCGCGCCTGCCAGCGTGAACCCCGTCCGTGCGGATATCCCGGCCGCGCCGCCGGTACCCGAATTGCAGCCGATACCGTTGCCGGCGCAACCCTCGCCCAGCGTGGATCTGCACACGACCCTGAGCCCGCCGGCGCCCACCGTTGCGCGCGATCAACCCCGGGTCCAGGCGCCGGCCATCGACGCGGTCGAAGCCGAGCTGGAGTCCGTGCCGCTGGCGCCGGTGACAGCGGCGCAAGTGCACGCGCAGGCGCCGGCAGTGAAGATTGCGGTCGACACCAGTGCATTGAAGCCAGCCGTCCAGACGTCCATCCAGCGGCCGCAGGCCAGCGTGCCACCGATGCTCGAGCAAGCTCCGTCGCCCATCGCGAAACCCGTCAATGCAAGCAAGCCGATGCCTGCAACGATCGAACAGCCGGCGCCCATGTCAGCGCCGGCGAGCCCCGCTGAAACCGCCGAAGAGAATGACGTCAGCCGCGCACCGGAGGCGATCCCGCAGGGCAGCGACAGCGCCACGCCCGGCCAGCCCAATGGCGTAGTCGTCGCACCTGAAAACAGCGGCAAGAACACTGCCACCGCACAACCGGAAACGAAGCAGGGCGATGACAAGGGCGACCACGCCAACCCCGCGGCCACCGGCCAGATTGGCGGCAACCAACCCGGTGCCGCGCAGGGCGCGAAGCAGGGCGAGATCGGCAGCTACGTGCAGCTTCGGCCGCACGGTGACACGCAGGTCATGAGCCATGGCACGCCGAACATCGGCTACCAGCCCACGCGATTCGATCAGGACTGGGCCCCGCAAGGCGAAAGCTCGATCGACACCGCGCTTCGCCATGCCGTCGAGAAAACCACCGTGAAACACACCTTCCACCTCCCGCGCGGCGTGCGCATCGAATGCGGGGTGGTGCCCCTGCTGCCCATGGCCCTGCTCGGTTGCCACAACCCCGATCCGCCGCCGAAGCCGGTGGACGCGAAGGTCTACGACCGATTGCATCTCGCGCCCGCCAACCCGCTGGCAGCCCCGGCGCGCGCAACCAGTAGCGTCGCGCCGGCGCCGATGATCGAGGTCGACAACAGCGCGGAATGCGCCGCGGCCCGCGTCGCCGGTGGCCCGCCACCGCCCGGTTGCGAAGGCGTCGTGCTTCCGGCCAAGTCGGCGGTAACGCCCGCTTCATCGAGTTCGTCGTGGGTACCGGCCAGCGATCAGTTCCATTGACGCCGGGATTCGACGCGCCCCGGGATCAGCTGCGGTCCAGCGGACTCAGCACGCCATGGCCACCGCGATTGAGCACGTGCGTATAGATCTGCGTGGTGGCTACGTCCTTGTGGCCGAGCAGTTCCTGGATGGTGCGGATGTCCTGGCCCGCTTCGAGCAGATGCGTGGCGAACGAGTGGCGCAGCGTGTGACAGGTGGCCGGTTTGACGATACGTGCCTTGATGCGCGCCGCGCGCACCGCACGTTGCAGACCACTTTCATCCACATGATGACGCCGGTACTCGCCGCCACGCGGATCGCGTGAAAGCTTGCCCGAGGGAAACACGTATTGCCAACCCGGCTCGCGCGACGCCGACGGATACTTGCGTGCCAGCGCATGCGGCAACCACACCGAACCGTGGCCCGCTTCCAGATCCTGTCGATGGATCATCCCGACCCGTTCCAGTTGCGCCCGCAGCGATTCGAGCAATCGTCGCGGCAGGGGGACATGCCGGTCCTTGCCGCCCTTGCCATCCCGGACGCAAATCTGGTTGAGCTCGAAGTCCACATCCTTGACACGCAAGCGCACGCACTCCATCAGGCGCATGCCCGACCCATACAAGAGCGACGCCATCAACGCGAAGCTGCCATCCATCAACGCCAGCAATCGACTCACCTCGTCACGCGAAAGCACCACCGGCACCCGTTGCGGCCGCTTGGCGCGCACGATCGTTTCCATCCATGGCAATTCGATCGACAGGACTTCGCGATACAGAAACAGCAGTGCCGATAGCGCCTGGTTCTGGGTGCCGGCGGCAACGCGTCCCTGGGTCGCCAATGTGCTGAGAAAGCCCTCGACCTCGGCCACTCCCATGTCACGCGGATGCCGCTTGTCATTCGCCAGAATGAAGCGCCGAATCCACCCCACATACGCCTGCTCCGTCCGCAGGCTGTAGTGCTTCAGCCGCAACCGCGCACGTACCTGATCCAGCAACCGCGGCGTTTTCGCTTCCGTTACAACCGCACTTTCACCTGCGTAATTCATACACCCTCGAAATCATCGGATAACGCCAGCAGTCTGCCTGCCCGCCCGACGCCATGCAGCGGCGCAAGGACTTGAACTTCTGTAGGAAGTTGCCCCTTGTGCGGCTTTGGCCGATGTCTGCATACTCCGTGCAACACCCCGTTTTTGGGGTCTACTTAGCGTTAGTCGGCGTCAGCCGCCGGCTCCTCGATCTGCAAAGAAACTAAAGGAAACTTATGAGCAACCCCGGCGACGCAGCACTCATGAACACAAGTGCGGGCAAAATCGGCGCGTGGGTCGGTGGCTTTATTATTCCAATGGTCGTTGGCTACATCTTTCTGCGCGTTGCCGGTTCCCCAAATCGCAAACCCACCACCGCGATAGTCTTGCGAGTTATAGCCGTTCTTGTTTCTGCTTTTCTTGCATACGCCGGGTACAGCGGATCTGGCGGCCACGTCAATCCGGGTGGCGTCCTAGCTGTCGTCGTGACCTTGTTGTGGGCGCTTTACCAGCAATTCTCCCGCAAGGCCGTCTAACATCTCGTCCAAGCGGACGTGCGAAAAGCCGCACGCCGCTTAACTCCAGCGTTAGGTCTTTGCTTGTGGGGCAGCTCGGTTAAGTGGGTTTCGTTCGTCAGCGCGTTGTCGTGTAGTGTTTCGCTTCGGCAAGTCTGTTTTGGGGTTTGCGGGAAGCCGTCAAGTTTCAAAGCGTGGGGTTTGTAGCTCGCAGCTGTTGCATGGCGTCGTGTGGTTTGCCTTGTCGCGCTCGGGCCGCAAATCCCTAACCAGTCATTCAAGGCGGACGGCTACGCCGCCGCTTAACTCCAGCGTTAGTGCCCATGAAGACTCTTCTACTCGCCCTCACCATCGTTGCTTTAGCTTTGCCGAGCTACGTGTTGGCATGTAGCCCAGCTAGTCCGGACGAGTCGATGGCGCGTGAATCAAAGGGTCTTTTCGTTGGAACAGCTATCAGCTCTCGCTGGTCAGATGAGCGCCCGCACCTAAAGGTGAGGGTCAAAGTCACTGAGGTTCTTCGCGGAAAAGCTTCTGGTGAAATTTTCGCCATCTCGCCCTGTGCGCTTCCTATCAAAGACGGCGAGCGAGTCGTTGTTGTTCAGTACACGGACGGCAAATATGAATACAATCAAGTGGTGTATCCAGCTGACATGGGCGAAAAAGCATTCCGGGCGGGCCTGCGCGCTGGGCACTAACCAGTCATTCGAGGCGGACGGCTACGCCGCCGCTCAATTCCAGCGTTAGGCCGCATGAAAGCTCTGTCGAATATCACGCCATTTCTAAAGTCGCTCGTGCCTTTGGCTTGGGTGTGCCTGTTTATGGCGGTGGCCGACAGTGCAATCGCCGTCTATAGCTGGCTACCGTTCCGATCGCACTCTGAGGCCATTCTTATTCCCATGGCGTTGATCACCATGGCGATCCTTTTTGCCGGCTTCGTTCTTATGGCCTATCACCACTGGGTGGTCCGGCGCGTCAAGAATTTTCCGCAGGTCCGTGTGTCGTTTCCGCGGGTCTATTGGCTGACTTTTGCCGTCTCGCTGGCCTACCTCTTGATCGTGTTCGTTGGCGGCTCGTTCTATTACCCTCATGGTGTAGATTTAGGCCCAGCGATAGGTCTGCGAATTTTTTCCTCTGGATCGCTTTTCTTGTGTGTTACGACCCTTGGGCTTGCACAGTGGGCGGGTCTGCGACTTCGGGCTTACCAGGGTTCGGCCTAACCACTCATCCAAGCGGACGGCTGCGCCGCCGCTTAATTCAAGCGTTAGACTTAGGGATGCCGTCTGGTGAGTCTTGAAGTTATATTTGGCATTGGCGTGGCCTTGGCGGTTGTGGTCGGCCTCGTCGGCAAGCTCATTCCAAAGCGCATGCCGCCGTCAAAGTCTTTCAAGTGTGGTCGCTGCGGTGTGCAGGCACTTCATACCCATCGCACGGCGGAGGCGTGGCGTAATGGCAAGACTAAATTTTTCTGTCAGTCTTGCCACCACAAGTGGCTGCAGTCGCGTCCGCTGCAAGAGCGCGAGTCGCACGGTGCACGCGGCTCGTCAGGGCGAGGTTCTGGGTGCCTTGGCGTCGTGGTGCTATTTGCATTGGTTCCAATAGGCACGTGGGCTGTCTGGGCTTATGTCTAACAGTTCGTCCAAGCGGACGCGCGAAAAGCCGCGCGCCGCTTAACTCCAGCGTTAGAACTCACATGACACCTCTCGATCACATCACGGAAAGAGTCAGTCGCTTGGGCCATCCCGACGACGTAGCTACGCCTCGTCCACTTGTGACCGTCGATGAGTTTTTTGTCGGCAATTCAGAGGTCGGCAGCATTGGCTGCAATATCGCTACCACGCCATCGCCTGAGCAGTTTCACGCTCTTTTTAAAGGGCTTGCAAAGCGGCCGGACGTCAAAGACATTCGCATCCAGATTACGGCCTTCGACGTACCAGAGTGGCCATTCTCAGATACCGTCTACATCATGACTTCGGCATCACCAGAGCAAGTCCTCTCCTGGTTTCCTGCGGGGCTCAAACCTGACGAGACTTGGTCTGGCTTCGTTGACCAACCGTATGAGCCATACTCCGTTCCAGTCGGCACACAGCCCGTTGCCTGCTGGTGGGACTAGAGTGAGTTCTAACCACTCGTTCGAGGCGGATGGCTCCGCCGCCGCTCAACTCAAGCGTTAGAGCGCATGAAGATCCTCCCCCGACACTTGGCATCACGGCGCTTCTTCTATGCGGAGGTTGCGCTACGACCACGCAGGCCGGGCCGGGCGAGGTGTACAGCGGCACCTACTTCTACAACTTCGAGTCGTCTTCGTTCACGCCCGACGGCGCTGACAAAACTTGGTGCCTCAGCGGCAACATGGAGCAAGCGGAGCTTCCGGCCAAAGATGCTGGCGGCCCCTGGGGTACAGCGCACGTTGTTGTGCGCGGCACACTTAGCCCGCCGGGCCACTACTGCAACTTGGGCGCTTCCAAGTACATCCTTACCGTCAGCCAAGTCCTCAAAGTCAGCGACAAACGCACCCGGGAGCCGTAAGGTGTGCTCTAACCAGTCGTTCAAGGCGGACGGCTCCGCCGCCGCTCAACTCCAGCGTTAAGCGCGCAAAAGACAGTTTCCGGCAACCGAATTTTGCAGAGAAGGCCTATGTCTCTTGGAAAACCAACTGAAAGAAAATGTGCACGAGCAAACGTCCACGTTCAAACGTCTGAATCTTTTCCGTTCGATGAGAATGAGGATCCCACCTTGGTTGAGATTCATCTCACCGAAGTCTTTGATGGAGACATTGAGGCGCGCTCCGATGTGCGCGCCATACAGGCAAGGAGCAAAGATGGTTTCGCAACCATGGTCAGTGTGCAACGCGTCTATGGGAAAATACGCGGCAGAGAAGGTACTTTTGTGCTCCAAGGATCGGAGGCAATTAGCAACGGAAAAATTTCGGCCACTTGGTTTGTAATACCAGACTCAGGAACAGGAGACTTGATCGGGCTACGCGGCGAAGGTGGATTTGCAGGCACTTTTGGCAAAGGCTCTGTTGCAACACTTGACTACTGGTTCGAGTGATCAAGCGTGGCAGGCCACGCGCCTAGCAATTCGTTCGAGGCGGACGGCTCCGCCGCCGCTCAATTCCAGCGTTAGGCGTCGCCATGAGTCCTATACCGCAAGGTGAGAATGTATGAGGCACAGCGAAAGACATCGAACACACCGAACAGGCTGGCTTCGCGCTGCCGTCCTTGGGGCAAACGACGGTATCGTTTCTACCGCGAGCCTTGTATTGGGAGTTGCCGCCGCCGGGGCAAGTACAAGAGCACTTCTCGTTGCAGGAGTCGCGGGCCTGGTCGCCGGCGCCATGTCAATGGCCGCTGGTGAGTATGTGTCGGTCAGCTCACAGGCTGACACTGAGCGAGCAGACTTGGCTCGCGAGAGTAAGGAGTTGGCAGCAAATCCAGACCAAGAGCATGACGAATTGGTGTCAATCTATGTACTGCGTGGGCTGGATAGGCCATTAGCATCGAGTGTTGCCACCCAACTCATGGCTCACGACGCGCTCGGGGCACACGGGAGGGATGAGCTTGGCATATCCGATACGTTGGCTGCTAAGCCAGTTCAAGCTGCATTCGCTTCTGCCGGCACATTCGCTACGGGTGCGGCGCTTCCACTCCTGATGGTACTGGTACTCCCAGGCGCCACACTCTTGTGGGGCCTCGCAAGTAGCTCACTCTTCTTCCTTGCACTGTTAGGTCTGCTAGCTGCGCGCACAGGCGGCGCCCCAGCACTTGCATCCGTGCTGCGCGTTACTTTCTGGGGCGCGTTGGCAATGGCTTTAACCGCGGCAGTCGGGGCGATCTTCGGGGTGACTGCATGAGCAGCGTCAAGTTGGTCCGCACGACGCCAATTCATTCAAACCGACGCCGCTTCGCGGCGCGGCTTAATTCCGGCGTTCGGCGGCGCAACCAACGATGGAGTTGAATCTTTGAAGGTGCTCATATTCGGTGCAACAGGTGCGACCGGGCGTGAGGTCGTCAAGAAAGCGCTTGACTGCAGCTACTCGGTTCGCGCGTTCGTTCGCAACCCCGCCAAGTTCGACATCAGGCATGCCAACCTTGATTTGATGGTTGGCGACGTGACCGACCCGACACTGGTAGAGCGTGCGGTCAAGGGTTCGGATGCCGTCGTGAGTGCACTGGGTTCAGGCAATTCCCTGGGTTCGCATCCGGCCTTGAGCGATGGTGTCCAGAACATTATTCGATCCATGGATTGCGTGGGGGTACACCGGTTCGTCTATTTGTCGATGCTCGGTGTTGGTGGCAGCGGCAAGCAACTGGGCTTCGTAGACAGGTACATCGTGTTGCCGACCCTGTTGCGCAACGTGATGCAAGATCACGCAAGAGAGGAAGGCCTCATCAAACGCAGCAAGCTGGATTGGGTGATCGTACGTCCGGCGCGCTTGACCAACGGGCCGTACACGGGAGGATATCGAAGCGGGGAGGATGTCAGGGAGGGAGCGCTCCTTGCGTCCATCTCGCGTGCCGACGTGGCAGATTTCATGGTGAAGCAATTGACGGACGATCGATATGTGCATGGAACTCCGGCAGTGCTGGGCTGATGACAACCATGCGGTTAGCGGCGCCGTCGAACATTTCAATCCAGCGGACGCGCTACGCGCGCCGCTGATTTCAGGCGTTAGGCAGCACCCAAAGCCCGTGTCTATCCAATCGCTGAAAATTCGTCGCGCCGTCTCACTGGACCTGCCAGCAATCGTCCGTATGCTGGCGGACGACCCATTGGGAAGTCAGCGTGAACGATACGAGGAGCCTCTGCCCTCTTCCTATCTTCGAGCCTTCGAAGCGATCGACACCGATCCGAACAACGCCCTTGTAGTAGCCGAAGGCGACAACGGAGAGCCGATTGCCGTGCTTCAACTTACCTTCACCCCGTACTTGACACACCAAGGCGGTTGGAGAGCGACGATTGAGGGAGTTCGCGTGCATGCGCGCCATAGGGGGTCCGGCGTTGGCCGGGAACTCTTTCTTTGGGCCATCGAACAAGCTCGCGCGCACGGTTGCCATGTCATCCAGCTCACGACCGACAAGCAGCGCCCGGACGCTAGGCGCTTCTACGAGTCATTGGGCTTCATGGCCTCTCACGAGGGCATGAAACTCAAGCTGTAGGCTAGGGCCACAAGTGCTGCCTAGCCCCTCGCTAAACCGGACCCGCTACGGCAGGCCACCTTGGCCCGGTCTGAGGTACGCATTGCATTTTCTCAGTCCGAGCCAAGGCGCCCTGCCTCCGCGGGCCCGTTAGCTCGAACGTTAGGCGCCACACCGACCTACGACTCCAGGGGGAAATCATGAAATTGCGGCTATTAGTTGGCGTACTTTGCTGCGTGCTCACCGCGTGTGCGACGCCGCCAAAGTCAAATCCAGCGCTTGTCGAGTCAGGTTGCGCGCAACAGTGCTCCTCGCATTTGGCTACCTGTAGCTCAGGTTTCAAGATGTTCCCAGTCGTTCAACAAAAGCAGTGCAACGACACTTACGACGTTTGCATCAGAGGTTGCCCGGCTCGAACGTCACCACAATCCACCGGGTCGTCCACTGCAGATCGCCTGAAGCAACTTGATGCCCTCTACAAGTCTGGTGCCATAAGCCAAAGCGAGTACGAGGCGGAGCGGCAGAAAATTATCGGGTCACTGTAAGTGGCGTCTAACATCTCCTTAGGAGACTTCCCGTCAACCCCTGGCGCATGTCGCTTTTTGCCCTGGGCTTTCAGGCCACTGCCGGTGACGGTGTTGTAACCATTGTCGCCTGCTGCGCGTCAGTGCGTTGCGGGGTGCCTGCCGCTGGAATGCTGCGTCGGCACCAGTCCGAGCCTCGCGCTCACCTGTCGGCCCGACGTCCCCCGGTTTGAGTAGCACATGGACTTGGGGTCGAATTCCCCAGTTGACGGCGATAGTCTCTTCGCTTCGGGGGTTTTACCCTGTTCAAGACGGCGACCCTGTCGCCGCTCCACGCCGGCACTGAGCGCAAGAGGCATCTCGACATGGCAAAAATGGACGTGTGCACGTTCAGGACAAAACTGCTTCGTCCGGACGTGCCTGGCGGGGACGGTTCATGGGCGTTTCTTGTTCTGCCCAAGGCAGCAAGTGACACGTTGCCGAGGCGTGGCAGGACTTCGGTGGAAGGCACGCTCAATGGTTGTCCGTTTCAAGCCACGCTCGATCCGGATGGCCAGTTGAGCCATTGGCTCCGGGTGAGCAAGGAGCTGGGAGAGGCCGCGCATGCGAAGGTCGGTGAAATGGTGACTGTTCAAATTTCACCGGCCAGTCCGGAGCCGGAACCGCAGCTGCCGGGTGACTTGCGGGAGGCTCTTGCTGCCTCTCCAGAGGCCAAGGCCGGATGGGAAGGCACCACGACCATTGCACGCCTCGACTGGATTCACTGGATCGAATCGGCCAAGCAAGTCAGGACTCGAAAGAGCCGCGTTGAGGGCGCCTGCGACATGCTGGCGTCAGGCAAGAAGCGCGTTTGCTGTTTTGATCAATCGGGCTTCTACAGCAAGAGCCTCGGTGCGCCCGCGGTTGCCGATCAGGGATAGCGGCCCCGGGACGCTGCTACGGAAGGCACCAGGTCATCCCGGTCTACCGAACGTCGTTGACCCGCTGCCGGACCGTCGTTGTTCGCGTCGGTCGCCGGTTTGTTGCGGAAGGGAATGCTAGGCTTCGGATCGGTGTCTTGAAGCGACGTCAGGTGCGAGGAAGCATGAGCCAGAGCCCCGAACTGCTGCGACGACTGCTGCGCGCCAGGGACAGGATGGATGGGGCGTCCCATGAGGAGTGGCCGGTCCGCCGCCTGGCGCAGGTGAGCGCGGTTTCGGCGGCGCACTTCGCGCGCTCGTTCAAGGAGGCATTCGGCGTGCCGCCGCACCGTTACCTGCTCACGCGCCGTATCGAGCGAGCCGTTGCGCTGCTGCGCGATACCGACCTGGCCGTCACCGAGGTCGCGTTCCAGACCGGCTGGAAGAGCCTTGGCACTTTCGGGCGGATTTTTCGGGACATCACGGGAGAGAGCCCGGGAAGCCTTCGAGCACGCGACCGGCCGGTTTCGCAGGTGCCGCTGCATGTACCCGAGTGCATCGTGCGCGCCGCCCGTCGACCCGATTTGAAGAGCGCAGTTTCGGAGAAGCGACGGGGAAAGACAGTTGGGAGAATGGATCTTCAATCAACGGAGGTCACATGAATCAAGGTGTAGATGTGGTGGGTTTGTACGTGCGGGACCAGGACGAGGCGCTCGCGTTCTATGTCGAGAAGCTGGGTTTTCGCATCCATACCGACGCCCGCAACGGCGACTATCGCTGGCTCACGGTGCAGCACCCGGAGCAGCCGTCATTCCAGCTCGGTTTGTTCAAGCCGGGTCCGCCCATGCATGATGCGGCGACCGCACAGACGCTAAGCGAGATGGTGGCCAAGGGCGCCATGCCGCCAGCAGTGCTCGTGGTGGACGATTGCCGTGCTGCCCATGAACGGCTGAGCGCGCGCGGAGTGGAGTTCACGCAGGAGCCCGTGGATCGCTACGGCGCCGTCGATGCCGGCTTCCGCGATCCGTCGGGCAACGGCTGGAAAATGATCGAGGCAAGGACAATGCCGCCATCGCCGAGGTCGTCATGAAACTGACGCTCTGGACGCGGCAAAGCCACCGCTGGTTGTCCATCGTCTTCACGCTGACCGTCATCGCCAATTTCGTGTTCAGAGCGGTGGCCTCGGGCGCGCCGCCACCCTGGCTGACCTACGCGCCGCTGCCGCCGCTGTTCCTGCAGTTGTTCACGGGCCTGTACCTGTTCGCGCTTCCCCATACCTCCGGAAGGCGCAGCGGCGCGGGCGCCTGAGCGGCATCGGCCGTGGCTTCGGGCAGCACCGGCACACTGGTGATTTTCGACGCATGAGGCCAGCGTCGTGCTGGCTTGAGCCGCCTGGCGGGGCGGCAGAATCGCCAGGGCGCCGCCACGCCAGCTGCGTTTACGGCGGCCGGAAACGCCGCCGCCGCGTCAGCACTCGATGACGTTCACCGCCAGGCCGCCGCGCGAGGTTTCCTTGTACTTGTCCTTCATGTCGCGGCCGGTGTCGCGCATGGTCTTGATGACCTTGTCGAGACTGACGCGGTGTTTGCCGTCGCTCTTCAGCGCCATGCGGCTGGCGTTGATCGCCTTGACCGAGCCCATCGCATTGCGCTCGATGCAGGGGATCTGCACCAGGCCGCCGATCGGGTCGCAGGTGAGGCCGAGGTTGTGTTCCATGCCGATCTCGGCGGCGTTCTCGACCTGCATCACGTTGCCGCCGAGCGCGGCGGTGAGCCCGCCGGCGGCCATCGAACAGGCCACGCCGACTTCGCCCTGGCAGCCGACTTCGGCGCCGGAGATCGAGGCGTTTTCCTTGTACAGGATGCCGATCGCGGCGGCGGTGAGCAGGTAGTTGATGATGCCTTCGTCGTCCGCCTTCGGGCAGAAGCGCAGGTAATAGTGGCCGACCGCCGGCACGATGCCGGCAGCGCCGTTGGTGGGCGCGGTGACCACGCGTCCACCGGCGGCGTTTTCCTCGTTGACGGCAAGCGCGTACAGGTTGACCCAGTCGAGGATGGTCAACGGGTCCTTCAGCGCGGCCTCGGGCTGGTTGCGCAACTCCTCCAGCATCGCCGGGGCACGGCGGGCGACTTTCAGGCCGCCAGGCAATACGCCGGGCGAGCGCAGTCCGCGGCTGACGCAATCCTGCATCGCCTTCCAGATCGTCAACAGGCCGGCGCGGGTTTCCGCCTCGGTGCGCCACACGCTTTCGTTGGCCATCATCAACTGCGCGATGGTCAGGTTGTGCTGCTTGCACAGCGCCAGCATCTGGTCGCCGCTGGTGAACGGGTAGGGCTGCTCGGTGGTATCGGCGACGATGCGGTCTTCGGCGGCTTCATCGGTGTTGACCACGAAGCCGCCGCCGACCGAGTAGTAGTCGCGCGTGGCCAGCTCGTTGCCATCGATGTCGTACGCGCTGAAGCGCATGCCATTGGTGTGGAACGGGAGTTTCTGGCGCTTGTTGAAGACCAGGTCGGCCTTTTCGTCGAAGGCGATCTCGTGCTTGTCCAGCAACCGGATGCGGCCCGTGCCGCGGATGCGCTCGAGCGTGGCGTGGATCTGGTCCGGATCGACGGTGTCGGGGTGCTGGCCTTCCAGGCCCAGCAGCACCGCCTTGTCGGTACCGTGGCCGCGGCCGGTCATCGCCAGCGAACCATACAGCTCGGCGCGCACGCGGGTGACGCGGTCGAGCACGCCCTTCTCTTCCAGCCAGCGCTCGGCGAAACGCGCGGCGGCGCGCATCGGCCCGACCGTGTGCGAGGAGGACGGGCCAATGCCGATCTTGAACAGGTCGAATACGCTGACGGCCATGGCTGTGCTGCCGGGGAAGGAGGGGAAGCGGTTATTCTACGCGGCGTCCCCCTATTTGGCAGTCCATTCGCAAACGCATGTCCGGCCTGATCCTGTACCAGCGTGATTACTGCCACCTGTGCGACCTCGCACTCGCCGTGCTGGCCGAGGCGCGGGCGCCGGATTTCGACAGTGTGTGGGTGGATGACAGCGATGCGCTGGAGCAGCTTTACGGCACGCGCGTGCCGGTGTTGCGTGACGCGCGCGACGGACGCGAGCTGGACTGGCCGTTCGATGCGGCAGCGGTGCGCGTGTTCCTCGTTGGTCCTGTAGGAGCGCACCCTGTGCGCGATGGCTCCTGGTCACGTAGCGAAGAGCATCGCGCACAGGGTGCACTCCTACACATCCACAAACGATGTCAAACGCGGCGCGCTTTCAACCGCTTGAGGATTTCCTCGCGTGCTTCGCGCAGGATCGAGTCGCGGTCGAGGCTGGCGACGATGTCGGCGACGGCGCGTTTGGCACCGGCTTCACCCCAGGATTTGCCGCCGACCAGGTAGCGTTCGGCGGCGCGACCGATCAGCACGGTGGCGTACCAGCCCAGCGCGCCTTGCGCCGCGGCGGTGACCACCACGGACAGGCCGGCGCTCATGCCTTTCAACGCCGAGGCGACCAGTTGCATGCCCCAGATCGCGCCCATCAGCGCAGCCAGCTGGGCCGAGATCACCGCGACCAGCCGGCCGGATTCGGCGCGGGTCAGCGGCAGGCCGTAGACGCGCGACAGTTGCACCACCATCGCCGCATCCAGCCCCGCGGCGGCGAGCAGGTCGGCGACCGGGATCGGATTCAACGCCACCGCCACGCCCTTGGCCAGGCAGTAGTGGCGGATCAGTTTCGCCGCGACCGCTTGCCGCGTCTGCGCGATGCGCGCGCTGACCTGGTCGGTGAGGCGGCCGGCGTAGAGGCCGGCGTTGATCGCCGACAGCGTCTTGCCTTCGCGTGCGGCGATCGCCAGCAGGCGTTCGCGCAGCGCGGCGACATCCGGCGGTGGCGATTGATCGTGGCTCTGTTCATGCCCGCGCGCATCGACCTCGACCACGCGCTGTGCGGCCGGCCGCGCGGCCACCGCCAGCACGTCTTCGGCGCGCACCCATCCGGCCACGCGCAGGCGCAGGTGTTGCAGCAGGTCGTCCAGCTCGTCGCGGCCGTAACGGTCGGACTTGTTCAAGGCCAGCAGCAATGGACGCTGGGTGGCGGCGAGCGTCTTCAACGCGTCGAGCTCCTCGCGGGTGAGGTCGCCGTCGCAGACGAAGATCACCAGGTCGCTGACCTCGGCCACCTCGAACGCCAGCTTTTCGCGCGTCTCGCCATCGAGTTCGTTGATGCCGGGCGTGTCGATCAGCACCAGGCCGTCGTGCTGTGCCTCGTCGAGCATGGCGTGTTCGGCGTCGGTGGTGGTGCCGTGCAGGACGCCGACGGTGAAGGCTTCGCGCCCGAGCAGGGCATTGCCCAGCGCCGACTTGCCGGCGGAGACGCGGCCGAACACGGCGACGTGCAGCTCGCCGCGTTCGAGCTTGTCCAGCATGCTTTCGATGCGGGCGAAATCGCTGGCCAGTTCACTGCGCACCGAGGCCGGGATGGTCGGGTCGTCCAGCAGGCTGCGCAAGCTGTCGGCGACCCGCGTGCTGCCATCGGCATTGCGATGCGGCGCAGGCGTCGTGACGCTGGCGGGAGTCGCGGCGATCCAGCCGCGCAGGCGTTGCCACAGGCTGTTGCCCGCCATCGTTCGGCCGCCTATTTCGCAGCCAGTTGCAGGTGCGCGTCGATTTTCACGTCGGCGCCGATCACCGAGGTGTCGGCATATTCGCCGCCGCCCACGCCGAAGTCGAGCCGTTTCAGCGTGCCGCTCACGTCCAGCGTCGCGCCGCTGCCTTGCGGCTTGAACGTCACCGTGAGGCTGACCGGTTTGGTCACGCCGCGCAGGGTGAGGTTGCCGTCGGCGATCACCTGCGCGCCGTTGCGATGAAAGCCGGTGGTGACGAAATGCGCCTTCGGGAATTTTGCCGTATCGAAAAAGTCCGAACCCGGCAGCGCGCTGTCGCGGTCGCTGTCGCCGGTCTTCACGCTGGCCAGGGTCACCTGCACATCGAATTTCGAGCTGGCGAGGTTGGCGGCGTCGTAGCTGATGGCCGCAGTCCACTGGCCGAACCGGCCGTCGAACGATTCGCCCTGGAAGGTGCCGCTGAAGCCCAGCGTGCTGGCCGTCGGCTGCACGGTGTAGTCGGCGGCCGCGGCCGCGCAGGGCAGGGCGAGTGCCAGCAGCGCGATGGCAAGATGTTTCATCGGTGGTCTCCTTCGGAAGGTGGTGTCGGGCGCGGGCGAGCGAACGGCAGCATCCGGCGCAGCACGTTGTCGTTGTCGAACACATGATGTTTCAGCGCGGCACCGACGTGCGCGACCAGCACCAGCAAGAGGAACCAGAACAGGTATTCGTGCACGGCGTGCGCGAAGTGGCGGATGTCGTCGTTCTTCGCTGCGAGCGCCGGCAGGTTGAACAGCTTGAACCACTGCAGCGGCTTGCCGGTGACCGAGTTGAACCACCAGCCGCTGAGCGGCATCGCCACGATCAGCACATAGAGCACGCCATGCACGGCATGCGCCGACCATTGCTGCCAGCGTGGCGCCGGTTCGTCCGGCGGTCGACCGTCGCGCCAGCGCCAGAGGATGCGCAGCAGCACCAGGGCGAGCACGGTCAGGCCGATCGACTTGTGCAGGGCGAGCCAGCTGATCTTCTGCATCGGCGAATGGGCGAGATCCATCAGCAGCCCGAACGTGCCATTGCCGAGGATCGCCAGCGCGATGGTCCAGTGGAAGAACTTCGCGACCGAGCCCCATTGGCGGTCGTTGCTGCGCAGGCTCATGGTTGCTCCTTGGATGGGGGTGTCCGGTTGTCGCTGCGGATGGCTTCCAGTTCCAGCCAGATATTCACCTGCTGGCCGATCGAACCGGGAAATGCGGTGAGGCCGAAGCTGCGTCGGTCCAGCGTGGCGGTGGCGGAAAAGCCGGCTACCGTGTGCAGCCCGTAGAGGCTCCTGGCGACGCGGTTGAAGGTAAAGGGCAGATCCAGCGGGACGGTGATGCCGCGCAAGGTCAGCTTGCCGTGCAGTACGCCGTGATGATCGTCGACGCGGTCCACGCCGGTGCTGACGAAATGCGCCTGGCGGTGGCGCGCGCAGTCGAGCAGGGTCGGCTTGCACGCACCGGCGTTCCAGGCGGCATCGCCCATGTCCACGCCGGCAACGTCGATGTCCACTTCGGTAGCAGCGTTGCTCCAGTCATCCGGATCGAACCGCAACCAGCCACGGGCGATGTGCAGCCGTCCGAATGGCCGCGAGTAGCCGTCGTGGCTGATGCTGAAAAGCACCTGGCTGTGCACGGTGTCGTAGCGATAGCCGGCACTGGCCGCATGTGCCGGTACCAGCGGCAACAGCGCCAACCACAACAGCCAGCCGATGGAGCGCGAGCGGGGCATGAAGGAGAGTCTGGCCGATTCCACCCGGTGGCACCAGTCGGTCGCGGCAGAACGGATCGTTTCGCTGGCGCGTGCGAGTGACATGTCGAAACTCACGGCTCGGCCGGTGGATCATTGCGCTCGCGCACCGCGTCGATGGTCAGCGTGGCGAGCTGGCGCAGGCGACTGCTGCCGGCGTCGGCAAGCAGCTCTTTCAGGCGCGCGCCGGCGTCGTCCTGGTCGAGCGCCTGGCGTTCGGCGAGCGACGCGGCCAGCGCGCGCCCCATCGAATCGAAGATCAACGCATAGGCGAACGCATGCAGCACGCCGCCACCGAGCGTGCCCAGGCCGGGGAATGCCTTCAGCGCGTTGCCGGCCACGGCCAGCACGATCGAGCTGCCGGTGCGCAGCGTGAGCCGGGCCTGCTGCACGAAATCGTCGATTTGCACGTCGCTGACTTTCACGCCGTACAGCTCGGCCAGCGCGCGGGTGAGGCCGGTGGCGAGCACGCCCTGGATCACCAGGTCGCTGCCCGGGGCCACTGCGGCCAGCGCGCCGACGATCGCGCGACGGGCATATTTGCGCACGATGCGTTCGGCCTCGGCGGCGCGGGTCTGCGCCTCCAGCGAGCCGGTGCGTTGATGCAGGCCAGCCAGTACGGCGTTCTCGCGCAGGCCTTCCAGGCCTTCGGCGCCGACGGCGGTGACCCGGTCGAGTGCCTGCAGCAGCGCGTCGATCGCCGGTTGGCGCCGGCGTTCGACCGACTCGGTGCTGCCGTCGGCGAGATGGCGCTGGTAACGCTCGCTGCCGCCGGCGCTGATCGCCAGCACGGTGCTGGCGATGCCGCGGGAATGCTGGCGCAGGCGGTCGAGCAGCGATTCCAGCTCGGTGCTGCTCCATTGATCGGCCTTGTTCAGCACCAGCAACAGCGGCTTGCCGAAGTCGGCGAGCCAGCGCAGTTCGTCGACCTGGCTGCGGCTGAGGTCGCCGGCGCAAAGGTAGACGACGGCGTGCGCGCGCAGGGCTTCCTCGCGCGCCAGCGTTTCGCGCGCTTCGCCGCCGCTCTCGCGACTGCCAGGCACGTCGGCCAGCACCACCGGGCGGCCATCGGGCAGGCTGCCGTCGTAATGGGCCACGGCACGGGTGGTTCCGCCACGCGCGTCGCTGGCGAGTTGGGCGTGCGGTACCAGCGCGCGGATAAGGCTCGACTTGCCGGTGGAGATTTCGCCGAACAGCGCGACGTAGATGCGCGCGCTGGCGCGGCGACGATCGAGTTCGCCCAGTTCCATGGCCAGCGCGCCGGTATCTGCACCGCGTTCGCGCAACTGGCCAATGCGCTGCTCCAGGCTGCCGCGATCCGGTGCCGCCATCGGACGTCGCCGACGGCGCGGACGCAGCAACCACCACAGCATCATCAGCGCGGCGGCCGCAAACACCGCCAGCACACTGCCCAGCGTCCATTGCAGCCACGCCGGCAGGGCAAGAAACCGTTGCGCCAGTGCCAGCGCCCGCTCGGCGGCGGCGAACAACAACCACAGCAGGGCGGCCAGGGTCAGTGCGGTGAACAACAATCGCAGGCGTCGGGACATGCACGCATCCTGGTGTGGCCAGTCATCGGATATGGCTGGCGGGGCAAGCGCCGATCGCCTGCGCGTCGGGTGGCGCGCGACGGGATCGCTGCGTCGCACGGGATTCTGGCATGAGCGGCAAGAGCGCGGGAATGGCGCCGGTTTGCAGCCCCCGTGCCGACGACGGCGCTTACTCCTCGACAGCACCGCGCGGCGATGTACGGACGGCGCCGCGCTCGCGCTGCGCAACAGGTTTTGGCATGATCGACCAAAGGCCACCAACCGGTTCGGCACCTCGTTGGCGCTCAAGCGCACCAGCGGCGACGCGGAGATGCGGGAAGGCAGCCCAAGGGGAACACAACGTGACGTTTTCAGCCGTCTTGCTATGCATGGCTATGGGTCTGGCGCCCGCATCGCCGCCGTCCGCGGTGCCGCCGGTGACCACGGCGGACTCCCGCCTGCTGGCTACCCCCCAGTTCCGCCGCTACGGCACGGCTGCGGGTTTGCCCAGCAGCAGCGCCTACGCCGTGGTGCAGGACCGCGACGGGGCGATGTGGTTCAGCACCAAGGGCGGCATCACGCGCTACGACGGCGTGAACTTCAAGGTGTTCCGACATTCGGCGGACGATCCCGGCTCGCTGCACGAGAACGGCATCGCCTCGCTGCTGGTCGATGACCACGGCCGGCTCTGGGCGGGCGGGCTCGAAGCGGGGTTGAACCGCTACGACGCGGATACCGACAGCTTCACCCATTGGGGGCACGATCCGCACGATCCTTCCAGCCTGTCCAGCGACAAGGTCTGGACGATCGCGCAGGATGCCGATGGCAACATCCTGGTGGGTACCGTCCGCGGGCTGGATCGCATGCGCCCGGACGGTCGCGGTTTCGATCATGTGGACAACGCATTGCTCGGCAGCGATCCGACGGCGTTTGGCCTGGTTTCCGCCTTGTACCTCGACCGTCGGCAGCAGTTGTGGATCGGCAGCAGCGCCGGCGTGTTCCGCCGCGACAGCGCCGGACGCATGCATCGCGTGACGCAGCCGGGCGCGTCGGCGCCGCTCGACGCCTGGAGCATCGCGGGCGACGGCGACGAAGTACGCATCGCGTCCGCCACTGGTCTGTGGCTGGTCGGCAAGGATGACGTGGCGCACCCGCTTGCCGGCGCCGGGGCACCGGCGGGCAATGTGATCAGCAGCGTGCGCGATGGTTCCGGGCGCTTGTGGATCGGCACGCAACATGGCCTCTTCCTGCAGGAGCAGCCCGGCGGGCCGGTGCTGGCGGTGACCGACCAGCCGGTACTGCACGGCAACCTGCCCGGTACCTGGGTGTGGTCGATGCTGGTCGATCACGAGGGCGGATTGTGGGTGACCCTGCTGGACGGCGGTGTGGCCTACCTGGCGCCGGGCTGGAGCGACACCAGCCGCTTTACGCACGTGCCGGACGATCCTTCGAGCCTGCGCGACTCGGTTGTCACGGCGATGGCGCGAGGGCACGACGGTCGGGTCTGGGTTGGCGAGCGCGCCGGTCGCGTCGACAAGCTCGATCCGCATACGGGCAAGGTCGACCACGTGCTGTCGGGTCTGGGCGGGGATGTGCTGGGCATGACCCAGGACGCGCAGGAGCGGTTGTGGATTGTGGTGCGCGGCGCGCTCTGGCGCTACACCCGGGGCCAGCGGCCGCAGCGGGTCGATCCGCTCAACCAAGGGTTGAATCATCCATTGGAAGTGGAGCTTGGCCCTGACGGCCGCTTGTATGCGCGCAGTTTTGGCGAAGGTCTGTTCCGCATCGATCAGAACACCCTGGCGGTCACCCACGTGCCCATGCAGCAGCCGAACCAGCGGGTGTTGTGGGGCAGCCAGCTGACCTTGCATGGCGGCATGTTCTGGTATGCCAGCGACGGCGGCATGCTGCGCATGGACGCCGCGCACGATCGGTTCGAGGTGATTCCGGGGCTCTCCAACGATCGCGCGGTGAACGCGTTCGATTTCACCGCCGATGGCATCTGGATGGCGCGGCCCGAGGGGCTGGAGCACTACCGCTATCAGGGCGATGGCCTGGTGCTGGACCGCACGGTCGATGCGGCGCACGGCTGGCCGTCCGTCAGCGTGACCGACCTGCATGTGGATGCACTGCAGCGCGTGTGGATAACCGGACGCGACGGCTTGTGGCGTTTCGATCCCGGGCGTGGGCGGTTCCGTTCGTTCGGACTGCAGAACGGGCTGGCCAACGGCGAATTCTCCCGCGGCTATGCCTTGATGCCGGACGGCAACCTGTATGCGCCCACGCTGGGCGGCGTGGTGGGTTTCGATCCGGACCGGATGCGCGACCGCGTCACCGAATCGCCGCTGGCGATTACCCGGGTCAGCGTTCGCCGCGGCGGCGAATTGCAGACCATGGCGTACGCCCAGAATCGAATCCGGCTGCATTGGAGGGACCGTGGCTTCAATGTCGAGGCGCGGCTGTTTTCCTATATCGACCCCGGCGCCAATCACTATCGCTTTCGCCTGCGCGGGTTCGATCCGGCATGGGTGGATACCGGCAACCATGGCGAACGCGAATTCACCGGCCTGGCTGCCGGCGACTACACGCTGGAGATCCAGGCCGCCGGCGCGAATGGCCGCTGGGCGCACCTGTCGATGCCGCTCGCCATCCAGGTGGATGCGCCGCCGTGGATGCGCTGGTGGGCATGGCTGGGCTACCTCGCGCTGGCGCTGGCCGTCGGCTGGCTGGTCCTGCTGACCTGGCGCCGCCGGCTGGCGCGGCGCCATCACGTGGAACTGGTCGAGCAGCAGCGGCTGATGGCCGAGGCGGCCAGCGACGCGAAGACGCAATTCCTGGCCACGCTGAGCCACGAAATACGCACCCCGATGACCGGCGTGATGGGCATGGCCGAGCTCCTGCTGAGCACGCCGCTGAACCCGTTGCAGCACGACTACACCCAGGCCATGCAGCGGTCCGGCGGGATGTTGCTGAAGCTGCTCAACGACGCGCTCGATCTGGCGCGGATCGAGGCCGGCAAGCTGGAGCTGGAGCCGGCCCCGTTCGCGCCGCGCCAGCTGCTGGACGACGTGGCGCAACTGGAGCAGGGGCTGGCGCACGCCAGGGGCATCCGCTTCGTGCTCGATGTGGCCGACGACCTGCCGGCGCAACTGGTCGGCGATCCGCTGCGGATCAAGCAGGTGCTGCTGAACCTGGCCAACAACGCCTTGAAGTTCACCGAGCACGGCAAGGTCACGCTGCACGCCCGACGCACCGCCGACGGCTTGCTGTTCAGCGTCAGCGATACCGGCCCGGGCATTCCCGAGGCCAGCCAGGCGCGATTGTTCCAGCGCTTCGAACAGGAGGAAGGACCGCAGCGTCGCGCCGGCAGTGGCCTGGGCCTGGCGATCTGCCGCGAACTGGTCGACATGATGGGTGGCAGCATCGAACTCGAATCCCGGCTCGGCCACGGCAGCACCTTCTACGTGCGCCTGCGCTTGTCCGAGCCGCCGGCCAGCCTGCCGTTGCCGGCGCTGGACATGACCGAGCAACGCGTTTATCGACTGCTGCTGGTGGAAGACGACAGCATCGTGGCGGCGGTGATCCGCGGCCTGCTGGAGCGGCAGGGCCATGTGATCTGCCATGTCGCCAATGGCCTGGCCGCGCTGGCCGAACTGGCGCATGCGACGTTCGACGCGGTGCTGCTGGATCTGGACCTGCCTGGCGTGGATGGTTTCCAGATCGCGCGGCTGATCCGCCAGGGCGAGCCCGCCGACGAGCACCTGCCGATCGTGGCGGTGACCGCGCGCTCGGGCAGCGAGGACGAACTGAAGGCGCGCGCGGCCGGCATGGACGGTTTCCTGCGCAAGCCGATCAGCGGCGAACAACTGGCCGGCGCGCTCGCGCGCATCGTGACCGGCGTTGCCGCGGCGAACACCGAGCCGGTCTAGGGGCCCAGGCTCCCGGCTACATGTCGTTCTTGTGCAATTCGAAGCCGAGCCGCTGGTACTCGCGCCAGCGCGCGCGCGAACCGTCGCGTTCGGCCGGATCGGCGGCCACCACTTCCAGCACGCGCTGGTAACGGCCGACGGCGCAGCTTTCGCGCAGATTGATCAGCAACGGTCGATCGGCCGTTTCGATCCCCGGTGGCACGATCAACACCGCGGTGTCCGCGTCGTCGTCGTCGCCGGCCAGTTGATGCGGGATCATCACGTCGTCATCGAACGCCCACAGCAGTTCGTCGACGGCTTCGGCCTGGGCGTAATCGCGGGTCAGGATCAACGTCGGCTGCTGCGCCGCAAACGCCTTCTTCGCCAGCTCGCACACCAGCAGCAGCGGCTGTTCGCGAAAGCGCGGCTTGTCGATCAGGTAGAAGTCGGCGCGGGGCATGGCGATGTCACCCAGGATGGTCTGCCGCCATTCCGGCGAAAGCCGTGATGGCGAAGGTGTGGTTTACGCGCAACGATCCAGCAGCCATTGCGCCAGCAAGGCCACCGGTCGGCCGGTGGCCAGGCCCTTGCGGCCCTCGTCCCACGCGGTGCCGGCGATGTCCAGGTGCGCCCAGCGCTGGCCGTCGGTGAAGCGCGACAGGAAGCAGCCGGCGGTGATCGCGCCGGCGCTCTTGCCGCCGATGTTGGCGACGTCGGCGAATCCCGAATCGAGCTGGGTCTGGTAGTCGTCCCACAGCGGCAGGCGCCAGGCGCGGTCGAGGGTTTCCTCGCCGGCGGCGAGCAGTTCGGCGGCGAGGTCGTCGTGCTTGCTCATCAGCCCGGTCGCGTGCTTGCCCAGCGCGACCACGCATGCGCCGGTGAGCGTGGCGGCGTCGATCATGCGCCTGTGGCTGGAACGTCTGCGCCGTGTACGTCAGCGCGTCGCACAGGATCAGCCGGCCCTCGGCGTCGGTGTTCAGCACCTCGATGGTCAGCCCGGACAGGCTGGTCAGCACGTCGCTGGGACGGTAGCTGTCGCCGTCGGGCATGTTTTCCACGCTCGGCACCACGCATACGAGGTTGAGTTTGAGGCCCATCTTCACCGCGGCGACGAACCCGCCGAGCACACCGGCGGCGCCGCCCATGTCGAACTTCATCTCCTCCATGCCGGCGCCGGGCTTCAGGCTGATGCCGCCGGAGTCGAAGGTGACGCCCTTGCCGACGAAGGCGTACGGCTTGTCGCCGTCGTTGCCGCCCTTGTATTCGAGCACGATCAGGCGCGGCTTGTTGACCGATCCACGGGCCACCGCCAGCAGCGAGCCGAAGCCGAGCTTCTCCATCGCTGCTTCATCGAGCACGCTGCAGCTGACCTTGTCCTGGCCGTCGGCGAAAGTCTGCGCCTGCGTCGCGATGTAGGCCGGGTTGCAGATGTTCGGCGGCAGGTTGGCCAGCTCGCGCGCGAAGCGCACGCCTTCGGCGATCGCCACGGCCTGGTCCAGCCCGACTTGCGCGTCGGCACCGGCGGCGAAGGTGATGGATTTCAGTGGCGCCTGTCGCGTCTTCTCTCGCGGCTTGAACGTGGCGTCGTAGCGATAGCTCGCGTGATCGCTGGCCAGTGCGGCGATACGCACGCGCCAGGCACTGTCGCGACCGGGTACATCGACCTCGGTCAGGAAAGACACGGCGTCGGTGACCGGCAGCTTGCCCACGGCCCGCACCGCTTCGATGTTCACCTTCTGGTAGCGCGCGGCATCGAAGGACTTCTGCACGCCCAGGCCGACCACCAGCACGCGCCCGGCGGCAACGCCCGCCGGCGCGAACAGCAAGGTGCTGCTGCCTGCCTTGCCGCTGATGTCGCCGCTGTCCATCTGGCGCTTGATCAGACCGCCAATGGCGCTGTCGACCTGCGCGGCGGCGCTGGTCAGCACGCCGTGTTCGTACACGCCAACCAGCACGCACGCACTCGCAACGGTTTCGGGAGCGGCGGTGCCGAGGCTGAACTGGAGTGTCATCGGAATGGTTCCCGTATCGGCCCGGCAGAGGCCGGACAGGCTAGACTTGCGGTTTTCCGGCCCGATCGGGCGCGGTGGGTAAGCGGACAAGTTTATCGCATGCTGAGCATTCTCGATCGCTATTTCCTGCGCGAGCTGGCGCAGACCGTGGCCGCCACCGTCGCGGTGCTGCTGGTGATCGTTGCCGGCAGTGCCTTCGCCAAGGTGCTGCAACAGGTCGCCAGCGGCGGCTTCCCAGCCAGCGTGATGTTCCAGGTATTGGGCCTGCGCACGCTCGACGGCCTGACCAACATGCTGCCGTTGGCCAGCTTCATCGGCGTGCTGATGGGCCTTGGCCGGATGTATCGCGAGAGCGAGATGCACGTGCTGTCTTCGTCCGGCATGGGCCCGCGCGGCTTGCTGCGGCCGGTGCTGCTGCTCGGCGTGGTGCTGGTGTCGATCACCGCGCTGGTGGCGTTGTGGCTGGGTCCGTGGGCGGTGCGTACCAGCGACGCGATGGTCGCGGCGGCGAACCGTTCGGTGATCGCCGCCGGGCTGGACGCCGGCCGCTTCACCAACCTGCCGGGCAAGGGCGGCATCATCTTCGTCGACAGCCTGAGCCGCGACGGCAGCAAGCTGGGGCGCACGTTCGTCGCCACGCAGAGCGACAGCAAGCAAGGCCCGCCGCATTTGAAAGTGGTCAACGCGGGCAGCGGCGAGCTGTATCAGGAGAGCAACGGCGAAGGCCGCTTCATCGCGTTCAAGGATGGCTGGCAATACGACATTCCACTCGGCGCCGACAACTGGCGGCAGATGCAGTACGCGCGCAACGACACTGCGCTCTCCAACGTGCAGGCCGATGACGACGATGACCCGGCGCACTCGAAGGACAGCTGGACGCTGGCGCGATCCGACGATCCGTCCGATCGCGCCGAGTTCGCCTGGCGCGCAAACGCGCCGCCGTTGACGCTGGTGCTGTTGCTGCTGGCGTTGCCGCTGTCGCGGCAAAGCCCGCGCGAACCGAAGTACGGTCGACTGCTGCTGGCGATCGTCACGTTCTACCTCTACTACATGCTGCTGGCACTGGGCCGCGCGCAGATCGGCAAGAACCACTGGCACAACGAGGCGCCATTGTGGGCGCTGCATGTGCTGGTGCTGGCGCTGGCGCTGTGGATGCTCTGGAAACAGCATTCGCCGCGCAAGCCGCGGCTGTCGCCACCGCGTCAGCCGGCCACGGGGGCGCCGACATGAGCTTTTCCCTCGCGGGCGCATTCCGCATCAAGCAGGTCGACCGGCTGGTGGCGATGAGCGTGCTCGGATCGCTGCTGATGGTGTGGCTGGTGCTGACCGGTTTCGACGCGATGAGCACCTTGCTGCGGCAGCTTGGCGGCAAGCACGGCGGAAGCATCGGCAGCGCGGCTCTGTACGTGCTGGTGACGTTTCCGCGCCGGGCTTACGAGTTCTTCGGTTACGCCGCATTGATTGGCGGCCTGCTCGGTCTCGGCGGTCTGGCCGGCACCGGCGAACTGACGGCGCTGCGTGCGGCCGGCATGTCGCGTCTGCGCATTGCCGTATCGGCGGTCGGCGTGGTCGCGGTGCTGATCGTCGGTGTGGTGATTCTTGGCGAGACGCTGGCGCCATGGGGCGACCAGCAGGCCCAGACGATGCAGCTGCGGATGAAATCGAGCACGCTCGGCATGGACACCGACAGCGGCCTGTGGGCGCGCGATGGCGACCACATCATCAACGCGCGCGGCACGGTGCTCACGTCGAAAAACGGTGTCAGCGCGGTGCAGCTGAGCGATGTGCGGATATTCACCTTTGTCGCGGACGGCCAGCTCGGTCGCATGCAGTGGGCGCGCACGGCCGAGCACGATGGTCACCAGTGGATCCTGCACGACGTGCGCAGCACCACGCTGGATGCCACGGGTACGCATTCGCGCATCGTGGCCAGCGAACCCTGGCAGTCGAGCCTGAATCCGCAGGTACTGGCGCAGTCGGTGATCCAGCCGCAATACCTGTCCATGCGCGACCTGCGCCGCAACATCAATTACCTGGAAAGCAACGGGCAAAGTCCCGGAACTTACGCCGTCGCGTTCTGGGGCCGCGCGCTGTACCCGCTCAACGTGCTGGTGCTGGTGCTGTGCGCGATGCCGTTCGCGTTCGGCGCGCTGCGCTCCGGCGGACTCGGCAAGCGCATGTTCATGGGCATCCTGCTGGCGCTCGGCTGGTACTTCCTGCAACAGGCAATGGTGAACTTCGGCACCGTCTACGGCATGCCGCCGCTGCTGGCCAACCTGCTGCCGGCGACGATCCTGATTTTCATCGCGTGGCTGTACTTCCGCCGTCGCGTCTGAGCGGCTCCGGGACCCGCCCCGGCGTAGCTTTCATGCAGGCTTGAACGAGGCCACCGATGCAGCCAAGCTCACTTTCTTTGCCAACGCCCGGGGTGCACCGTGGAATGGGTTGATCTGCGCAGCGATACCGTGACTCGTCCCACCGCCGCGATGCGCGCGGCGATGCTGGCGGCCGAGGTCGGCGACGACGTCTACGGTGAAGACCCAACCGTCAACGCGCTGCAGCAGCGGCTCGCCGAAGATCTCGGTTTCGACGCCGGCCTGTTCGTGCCCAGCGGTACACAGTCCAACCTGCTGGCGTTGCTGGCGCACTGCGAGCGCGGCGACGAATACCTGGTCGGCATGGACGCGCATACCTACAAGTTCGAGGGCGGCGGCGCGGCGGTACTCGGTTCGATCCAGCCGCAACCGATCGTGCAGGCCGACGATGGCTCGTTGCCGCTGGATCGCATCGAGGCAGCAATAAAGCCGGTCGATCCGCACTTCGCGCGCACTCGCGTGCTGGCACTGGAGAACACCTGGCACGGTCGCACGCTGCCGCTGGATTACCTGGCCGCCGCGCACGACCTGGCGCGCACGCGCGGACTCGGCCTGCATCTGGACGGCGCGCGCCTGTTCAACGCAGCCGTCGCCTGCGCCGTGCCGGCGCGCGAGATCGCGCGACATTTCGATACGGTGTCGATCTGCCTGTCGAAGGGACTGGGCGCGCCGGTCGGTTCGGTGCTGGTCGGTTCGCAGGCGCTGATCGACAAGGCGCGCCGGTGGCGCAAGGTCACCGGCGGCGGTTGGCGGCAAGCCGGCATTCTCGCCGCGGCGGGGCTGCATGCGCTGGACCACCACGTGGCACGGCTGGCCGACGATCATCATCGCGCGGAATATCTGGCTGGACGCTTGCGCGAGATCGCCGGCATCGACCTGCTGGGCCAGTACACCAACATGGTTTTCATCGACGTGCCCGCCGAACGGCTGCGCGATCTGGACGTCCATTTGCGCGCCGCCGGCATCCGCATCAGCATCGGCTATCTGCCCACGCTGCGCCTGGTCACGCATCTGGATATCGACGATGACGGCATCGAGCGCACGGTGGCGGCGTTCCGCGAGTTTTTCGCGCGGCACTGACTGCTCCATCTCCTCGCCGGAGAGAGGGGCGGGGTGAGGGCGCTCTTGCGCCTCGTTCTGCGCGATCTCAAGAGCAAAGGCTTTCGTCCTCCTTCGGAGGGCGAGTCACTTCTCTTTGCGTGCTCAAAGAGAAAGTAACCAAAGAGTGGCCTTCTCTTTTGGTTACTTTTCTCTTGGCCACGCAAGAGAAAAGTGACTCGCCCTCCGAAGGAGGACGAAAGCTCTTCGCTCTAAAACAATAGAACGCGCCGCTGCATCAGATTCCGTGCAGACGACTACTTCGCGGCCTGGTCGAACTTGCGGATGAAGTCGCGCACCTGCGGGTAGACCGTCTCGCGCCAGCGGCGGCCGCTGAAGATGCCGTAGTGGCCGGCGCCCTCGATCACCTTGTGCGCACGGCGTTTCGCCGGGATGCTGCTGCACAGGTCGTGTGCCGCCCGGGTCTGGCCCAGACCGGAGATGTCGTCCAGTTCGCCCTCGATGGTGAGCAGCGCGCTGCGCTTGATCGCGGACGGGTCGACCCGTTCGCCGGCGACGTCCCACAACCCGCGTGGCAGCAGGAACTGCTGGAATACCTTCTCGATCGTGTCGAGGTAGAACTCGGCCGGCATGTCGAGCACGGCGTTGTACTCGTCGTAGAACTTGCGATGCGACTCGGCATCGTCGAGGTCGCCGCGCAGCAGGTCCTGGTAGAAATCCCAGTGCGAGGTCAGGTGGCGGCTCGGGTTCATCGCGATGAAGCCGGCGTGCTGCAGGAAGCCGGGGTAGACCTCGCGGCCGCGGCCGGGATAGTTCGACGGCACGGTGTGGATCACGTTGCCGCGGAACCACGACAGCGGCTGGTGGGTGGCCAGGTTGTCGACGCTGGTGGGGCTGCGGCGCGGGTCGATCGGGCCGCCCATCATGGTCAGGCTGCGCGGCGTGTCCTCGCCGCGCGCGGCCATCAGCGACACCGCCGCCAATACCGGCACGGTCGGCTGGCACACCGAGATCACATGCAGTTCGCGCGCGCCGATGTGGCGGATGAACTCCTCGATGTACGCGACGTAGTCGTCCAGCGAGAACGTGCCGGCCGAGGTCGGCACCATGCGCGCATCGACCCAGTCGGTGATGTAGACCTTGTGCTCGCGCAGCAGCGTGCGCACGGTATCGCGCAGCAAGGTGGCGTGATGGCCGGACAGTGGCGCGACCACCAGCACGACAGGGTCGTTCTTCATCTTCGCGATGGTGGCCGGGTCGTCGCTGAAGCGCTTGAAGCGCTTCAGCTGGCAGAACGGTTTGGCCAGCGCAATACGCTCGATCACCGCGATCTCGTGATCATGCGCGGTGGTGCCGTGGATGCCGAACTCGGGTTTCTCGTAGTCCTTGCCGAGGCGATGGATCAGCTCGTAGCCGGCGGCCATCCGCTGGGCGCCAGGCAACTGCGCAAACGGGTTGCTGTGGTCATTGAGCATGCTCGCATTGGCCTGCGCGAAGTAGCTCAGCGGACCGAGAAACGAGCGCTGCCATTCGTGGATCTGATAGAGCATCGGAGTGGGTTTGTCGCAGGCGAAAGGAACCATCTTAGCGCCGTTTTTCCTTCGTGTGTTGCGATGCCGCAATGCTCGTGCCGAGATCGATCAGTGACTTGGCGCCGGGGCCGGCTGGTACCTGCAGCGCAGCAGCAGTTCGTCGACGCCGTTCGTGTCGCCGAGACCATCGCGCCATTGCAACGGCTTCTGGAAGTACAGGCCGAGCGGCATGAACACGCGGTTGTACCACCACATCGCATGCTCGCGCCGGTGGATGAGGCACCACTGGCCGAGGTCGAGCAGGCGCGAGGATTTCGGCTGCATGCCGTAGATCGCGCTGCGCTCGATGGTGAAGCCGCGTGCAGCAAGCCGGGACACGATCTGCGCTGGTTCGTAGCGCCGGCAATGGCCGACGAATTCGTCGAACGCGGTCCACGCCTCCGGATGCAGCGGCACTGACAGCAGCACGCTGGCACCGGGTGCTGCCACGCGCGCAAGCTCGGCCAATGCACTGTCGTCGTCGGCGACGTGTTCGAGGATGTCCAGCGCGCAGATCAGGTCGAAGCTGGCGTCGGCGCAGGGGAGGGCGCCGATCATGCCGTGCACGGCAGTGGCGCCGCTGGCGTGCAGTTGGCGCAGCGCGGCATGGCTGAGGTCGACGAAGCAGGTGTGCTGCAGCGGCAATCGCGGGCGCAGGCCCGGGGCCACTTCCAGCCGGCGTGGTGCGGCGTCGGCCAGTTCCTGCAGCAGTGGCCAGGTGTTGAAGCGTTCGGGCCCGATCAGCTTTGCCTGCGACCACAGCGATTCGTAGAAGCCGCGATTGGTGCGGATCAGTTCGGCATCGCTGCGGCTTTCCGCCGGAGGTGGTTTTGGCATCGTCGGGTTGAATCCTGAAGCATGGACTGAAGTATGGACCGGCGAGACCCGGGCAACCACGCGCGCTCCTCGGCTATTCGAGCAGGCGAATCTCGGTGTCCGCCGCAAGATCGTGCAGTGCGCGTCGACGCGGATCGAACAGGGCCACGGCGAACCAGCCGATCCACGCGATCAGCAACGTCAACAGCGTAGGCTGCAACCCCATCAGCGGCGTCAGAACAAGAAGCAGCATCGGTGCCGCCGCCACCAATGCGCGAATGATCGCCTGTCGCATCGAAGGCGTGCGGCCATCGCTGCGGGTGACCCGGATGCGCCACGGTCGCATTCCCACCGTCTGTCCGCCGCGCCGCCAGGAACTGATGAAATATGCCGCAACCACCACGCCCTGCAGCGCCTGGTACCAGAGCGGTACGGTCACCTTCGCGCCGGTGTCGATCAGGTGGCCACCGGTGGCCACCTGGCACAACAGGCCAACCACCATCACGATCGCCACCACGATCAGCAAATCATAGACCAGCGCCAGCAGGCGGCGCCACAGCGGGCAGGGCAGGTTGGTGGTCGTGAGCGGCGTCGGCATCGGTCGGTGATCGCTTGCGTAGTGCGCGCGCAATGGCCAGCATCGTGCGCATGAAGAAGGAAGGAAGTCGCACCAGTATCGCCGATGCCGACAGGCTGAGCATCGCCGAGTTCATCGAAAGGGTGTGGTCCGAGGACGGCCTGGCCGATCGCACGCTGGAAGCCTATCGGCGCGACCTGGAGGCCCTGGCCATTTGGCTCGGCGCTCGCGGGCGGCATTTGCGCACCGCGCGGCGCGAGGATATTTCCGCGTATCACGGTGCGCAGTCGGGGGCGGTGCGCTCGATCGCGCGGCGGCAGTCGGCGTTCCGCCGCTATTACGCCTTCCTTGCGCGCGACGAAGCGGATTTCGTCGATCCGACCCTGTTGATCGAGCGGCCGAAGATGCCGCGCAGCCTGCCCAAGGCGCTGGCCGAGCGCGAGATCGAAGGGCTGCTCGGCGCGCCCGATGCGACGACCCTGCTGGGCCTGCGCGACCGGGCGATGCTGGAGTTGATGTACGCCTCGGGCCTGCGCGTGTCCGAACTGGTCGAGTTGCCGCTGGCCGCGCTGAACACGCGCCAGGGCGTGCTGCGGATCACCGGCAAAGGCGGCAAGGACCGGCTGGTGCCGGTCGGCGAGGTCGCCTTGGAACACATCGGCGCCTACCTCGCCGGCGCTCGGCCGGCATTGGCCAAGGGCCGCCAGCCGGCGGCGTTGTTCCTCAGCAATCGCGGCGAAGGAATGACCCGGCAGATGTTCTGGACGCTGGTCAAACGCCATGCGCTGAAGGTCGGCATCCACCCGAAGCGCATCTCGCCGCATGTCCTGCGGCATTCGTTCGCCACCCACCTGCTGAACCACGGCGCCGACCTGCGCGCATTGCAGATGCTGCTCGGTCACAGCTCGCTCAGCACCACCCAGATCTACACGCTGGTGGCAAAGGAGGGCCTGAAGCGGCTGCATGCACAGCATCATCCGCGTGGGTGAGGAAGGTTCAGCCCGCTGTGCGAGAATGGATCGTTTCCGCCGGCACTGTGCACGCGGATCGGCTCTCTGATGAGGTTGGCGATGTTGAAGAAATTGTTGCTGGCGTTGTGTGTCGGTGGCTTCGTCGCTGGCGCATGGGCCGCCGAACCGGCGGCGAGTGCAGCCGTCACGCCGGCTGCCCGGCAGGTCGTGCAGAAAGCCATCAAGACGCTGGCCGCCGGGGTCGAGATCGATTCGATCGAGCCGGCGCCGCTGCCGGGTTTCTATCAGGTGATTGCCTCGGGCCAGATGCTTTATGTCAGCGCCGACGGCAGGTACCTGATCAATGGCGACCTGCTCGACCTGGGCAAGCACCAGAATGTCAGCGATGCCGCCTGGGCACGCTTCCGCAGGGCCGAGCTGGCCAAGGTGCCGGTATCGCAGCGCATCGTGTTTGCGCCGGAGCATCCGAAGTACACGGTCACCGTGTTCACCGACGTCAATTGCGGCTTTTGCCGCGCGTTGCACGGTCACATGGCCGCATTCAACAAGGCCGGCATCGCGGTGGAGTACCTGGCCTGGCCGCGCGAGGGCGTGACCACCACGGCCGGCCGGCCCACGCCGACCTATACCGAAATGGTGTCGGTGTGGTGCTCCAGCGATCGCAAGGCGGCGTTCACCGCCGCCAAGGAAGGCCATGCGCCGAAGCCGGCCACCTGCGTCAATCCGGTCAAGGACCAGTTCAACCTGGGTGTCAAGCTGGGTGTCACCGGCACCCCGATGATCATTGCGGCCGATGGCCGCACCCTGGGCGGTTACGTCACCCCGGAGCAACTTCTGCAGGCGTTGCAGCAGGGCGGCTGAGGCCTGCGGCGGTTCCCCCGCAGGCAACGGGCTGGACGACTCCCTTCGAGCCAGTGTTCAGTCGCCGCGGGCACGAACCGGATCGATGCCGTATTGCAGCATGGGTTAGAATAGGCGTTTCCTTCGCATAGCGCCGTTCCCCGCATGATCGCACTCGACGGGCAGAGCGCCCTCTCGCCGTTCCGCCTCGAACGTCTCAATGCCCGCCTGGATGCCCTGCATCGTGGCGTGCGCGTGCAGGCGTCGTGGTTCGTCTATTTCATCGACACCGATACCGCGCCCATCGGCGCGTTGCGCAAGCGGCTGCTGGCCGTGCTGGAGGCGAAGGACGCCGTGCCCGAGCCGGCAACCCTGTGGGTAGTGCCGCGCCTGGGCACGATCTCGCCGTGGTCGAGCAAGGCCACCGACATCCTGCATGGCGCCGGTTTCGACGTCCGTCGCGTGGAACGCGGACTGGCCTGGCTGGCCGTCGGTCTGCCGCCGGCCGGGGCGCCGGATCATGACGCGGTCATGGCGGTGCTGCATGACGCGATGACGCAATCGGTGCTGAACCGCATCGAGGACGCGCAGGGTCTGTTCCTGGCCGGCTCGCCGGGCGACCTGGTGCACATCGCACTCGGTGACGATCCGCAGGCGGCGTTGGCCGAGGCGAATGCGCGCCTCGGACTGGCACTGGCCGACGACGAGATCGATTACCTGGCCGACCGCTACGGGGAACTCGGCCGCGACCCGACCGACGCCGAACTCTTCATGTTCGCCCAGGCGAACTCCGAGCACTGCCGGCACAAGGTGTTCAACGCCAGCTGGACGGTGGATGGCGTGGAGCAGGACAAGACCCTGTTCGGCATGATCAAGCACACCCATCAGCAGTCGCCCGCGCATACCTTGTCCGCGTATTCGGACAACGCGGCGGTGATCGAGGGCAGCACCGGCAAGCGTTTCTTCGCCGATCCGGCCGATGGCGTGTGGCGTGGTCACGAGGAGCGCATCGACTTCGCGATCAAGGTGGAGACGCACAACCATCCCACCGCGATCGCGCCGTGGCCGGGCGCCGCCACCGGTGCCGGCGGCGAGATCCGCGACGAGGGCGCGACCGGCCGCGGCGGCAAGCCGAAGGCCGGGCTCACCGGCTTCTCGGTCTCCGACCTGCGCATACCGGGTCATCCGCAACCGTGGGAAGTGGAGCGCCCGCTGCCGCCGCGCATGGCCAGCGCGTTCGAGATCATGCGCGACGGCCCGCTCGGCGCCGCTGCGTTCAACAATGAATTCGGCCGGCCCTGCCTGGGTGGCTACTTCCGCAGCTACGAGCACGAAACCGGCGAAGCCGGCCTGCGCCGCGGCTACGACAAGCCGATCATGCTCGCCGGCGGCCTCGCCAACCTGCGCCCCGGCGACGTGCTGAAGCGCGCGGTGCAGCCGGGCAACAAGGTGATCGTGCTGGGTGGCCCGGCGATGCTGATCGGCCTGGGTGGCGGCGCGGCGTCGTCGCTCGCCGGCGGCGCGTCGAGCGTGGAACTCGACTTCGCCTCGGTGCAGCGCGACAACGCCGAGATGGAGCGGCGCTGCCAGCAGGTGATCGACGCGTGCTGGGGCCTGGGCGAAAACAATCCGATCGTCAGCGTGCACGACGTGGGCGCCGGCGGCCTGTCCAACGCCATCCCCGAGCTGCTCAACGACGCCGGCGTAGGCGGCGTGATCGACCTGTCGAAAATTCCCTGCGACGACCCTTCGCTTTCGCCGATGCAGGTGTGGAGCAACGAATCGCAGGAACGCTACGTGCTGGCGATCGGCCCTGAGGACCTGGCCGGGTTCGAGGCGATGTGCGCACGCGAGCGCTGCCCGTATGCGGTGGTCGGCGACGCCACGGTCGAGCGCCAGCTGGTGTTGACCGATCCGCGCCGCGAACTGACCGTGATCGACCTGCCGATGGACGTGCTGTTCGGCAAGCCACCGCGGATGCACCGCGACGCCACACGGCTCAAACCGCGCATCGACCTGGTGCCCGACCTCACCGGCATCGGCATGGACGAGGCGTTGCTGCGCGTGCTGCGCCTGCCCACGGTGGGGAGCAAGAGTTTCCTGATCACCATCGGCGATCGCACCGTCGGCGGACTGAATCATCGCGATCCGATGGTCGGTCCGTGGCAGGTGCCGGTGGCCGATTGCGCGGTGACCATCGCCGATTTCGACGGCTACGCCGGCGAGGCGATGGCGATGGCCGAGCGCGCGCCGGTGGCGTTGCTCAGCAGTGCCGACGCGGCGCGGCTGGCGGTCGGCGAGGCGATCACCAACCTTGCCGCGGCGCCGATCGCGAACCTGGGCGAAATCAGGCTTTCCGCGAACTGGATGGCGGCGGTCAATCATCCTGGCGAAGACGCCGCGCTGTTCGATGCGGTGCAGGCGATCGGCATGGAGCTGTGCCCGGCGCTGGACATCTCGATCCCGGTCGGCAAGGACTCGCTGTCGATGCAGACCACGTGGCAGGACGACGACACGACGCAGCGCACGGTGTCGCCGGTGTCGCTGGTGATCACCGGTTTCGCGAGGGTCGGCGACGTGCGCCGCACGCTCACCCCGCAACTGCGGCTCGACCGCGGCAGTTCGATGCTGTGGCTGATCGACCTGGGCGCCGGGCGCGATCGCCTGGGCGGTTCCGCACTGACCCAGGTGTTCAACCGCTCCGGTGGCGTGCCGCCGGATCTGGATGACGCGAAGCGGTTGCGCGCGTTGTTCGAGCTGATCCAGGAAGCGAATGCCGGCGGCCTGCTGCTGGCCTATCACGATCGCTCCGACGGCGGTGTCATCACCACGTTGCTCGAGATGGCTTTCGCTGGCCATTGCGGCCTTGAAATCCATCTGGACGGCTGGGCCGAGGCGACCCTGCGCGCGCTGTTCAACGAGGAACTCGGCGCGGTGGTGCAGGTGGCCGAGGCCAACCGCGAGGCGTTCGAGGCGTTGCTGGTCAAGCATGGCCTGGCCGGCATCAGCCACCGCATCGGCCGGCCGAAGGAAAAGCTCGGCATCAAGCTGTTCTTCGGCGACGAGACCCTGTTCAAGTGGAACTGGAGCACCCTGTTCAAGGCGTGGAACGAGACCAGCCATGCGATGCAGCGCCTGCGTGACAACCCGCTGAGCGCCGATGCCGAGTCGCAATGGCGACTCGACGATGCCGACCCGGGCATCACGCCGAAGCTCACCTTCGACCCGGCGCAGGATGTCGCTGCACCGTTCATCGGCAAGGGCGGGCGTCCGCGCATCGCGGTGTTGCGCGAGCAGGGCGTCAATGGCCAGGTCGAGATGTCCGCCGCGTTCACCCGCGCCGGTTTCGACGCGGTCGACGTGCACATGTCCGACCTGTCCAGTGGCCGCATCAAGCTGGCCGACTTCCGCGGTTTCGCCGCGTGCGGCGGGTTCTCCTACGGTGACGTGCTCGGCGCCGGCCGTGGCTGGGCCACCTCGATCCTGTACAACGACATGCTGCGCGAGCAGTTTGCGGCGTTCTTCGCCGACGAGACGAAGTTCGCGCTCGGCGTTTGCAACGGCTGCCAGATGATGTCGCAGCTGAAGGAGATCATCCCCGGCGCGCAGCACTGGCCGAAGTTCCTGCGCAATGCGTCGGAGCAATACGAGTCGCGACTGGTCACGCTGGAAGTGCTCGACACGCCGAGCATCTTCTTCAAGGGCATGGCCGGTTCGCGGATTCCGGTGGCGGTGGCGCATGGTGAGGGCCGGGTGAGCTTTCCGCATGCGTGCAGCCCGTCGAAGTCGAACGGTGCGGTGCGCTTCGTCGACAACCGCGGCAAACCGACCGAGAACTTCCCGCTCAACACCAACGGTTCGCCCGGTGGCCTGGCCGGCTTCACCGCCGCCGACGGCCGCGTGACGATCCTGATGCCGCATCCGGAACGCGTGTTCCGCAGCGTGCAGATGAGTTGGCACCCGGAGCAATGGGGCGAGGATTCACCATGGATGCGCATGTTCCGCAACGCCCGCGTGTGGTGCGGCTGATCGTCCATCGCTCGATGCGCTGCTGAGCGATGGCTCGGCAGCGCTCGCCGGGATGGCATCCCGTGTGGTCGGTGGCGGCATGGCTGCTGTTGCTGGCGCTGTTGCCCTGCTGGCTCGGCTTGTCGATGTTGCTCGCGCTGGCGGCGATCGCGGTGCTGTTGCAACACCGGCTGGCCGCTGCACACGTCACCGCGATCCGCCGCGGACTGCGCTGGGGGCTGCCTGGCGTGTTGCTTGCCCTGCAGCGAGCGCTGGGTGGTGACGCCTTTGCCTGGGGCGCGGCCTTGCTCGGTGCGCTGGCCGGATACACCTTGCTCGCCGGGCTGGAGGCGTGGCTTGGTCGGGGCTCGTCACCTGCGCAGTCCGCGCCGACAGAAACCGACGACTGGCCCGAACTGGCGATGGCACCGATCGGTCCGGAGGGGCGCATCATCGAACTGCAGCCACCGATCTGGCAGCAGGCGACGGGGCACATCATCGACCCGCGCCTGGGCAGCGCAATCTATCGTGACGGCTGCTATCGATTCGCCGACGGCAGCGACGTCGGCAAGGTGGGTCCGCACGCCGCGTTCAGTCCGACCGGTCGCTGGTTTGTCGCGCGCCTGCGCCGTGATCGCGGTCTGCTGTTGTGGGATCGCGAGCGCGACCAGCGGCTCATCCTGCGTGGCTGGCAGCTGTGCGGTTGGCATGCGGAGCAACCCTGGCTCAACCGGCGTGAGGACGACATGCCGCTGACGCTGCACTCGGTGCTGGGCGAAGACGACCCCGATTGAGCGGGCCATCCGGCCGCACGCGCGATTTTTTTTGCGTGGCCGGTTTTCCGCTCGCGTCCGCACGCGCATACTTGCGCCGTGGATACTTCCCTCTCCCCTCGCTCGCCGTTTTCGCTGGCGCTCAGTGTCATCGTGGTGGCTGCCGACAGCGGCCCGTCGTTGCGCGAGTGCGTGCGCCGGCTTCTGGCCAGCAGCCTGGCGCTGGAGGTGATCCTGGTCGACAACGACTCCAGCGACGGCGTGGTGCCGGCGATCGAACGCGCACATGCCGACGACGTGCGACTGAAGGTGATCTACAACCATCGCAACGTCGGTTTCGGTCCGGCGGTGAACCAGGCGGCCAGGGACGCCCGCGGCCAGGCCTTGCTGGTACTCAATCCCGATTGCGTGGTGGAGGACAGCGACCTGCGTCGGTTGCTGGCCGTTCTCGCCGAGCGGCCCAAGGCCGGTGTCGTCGGTGCGGTGGTATGCGATGCCGAGGGCCGGCCGGACCCCGCTTCGTGGCGGCGCGACCCCACCTTGCGGCGTGCGCTCAACAGTCTGCTCGGGCGTGCCGGCGAGCGCGTCAACATGGACCGGGACATACCGGCCGAAGTGATCGAGGCAGAAGCCGTGTCGGGTGCGGTGATGCTGTTGCCGCGTGCGATGTTCCAGCGCCTGGCCGGGTTCGACGAAGCCTACTTCCTGCATTGCGAGGATCTGGACCTGTGCCGCCGCGTGCGCGATCACGGTTACCAGGTGCTGCTGGCCGGCGACGTGCGTGTGCTGCACCACAAGGGCGGCTCCAGCCGGCATCGCCCGGTATTCGTCAGCCGTTACAAGCACCGCGGCATGTGGCGCTGGTTCCGCATGCACGATCCGGCCGCGCGCAATCCCTTGCTGGCGGGCGTGGTCTGGTTGGGTATCTGGGGCCACTTCCTGTTGAAGGTGCCCGGCCAATGGTGGCGGCAGAGGGTGGCGAAGAAGACGAAGTCCGCCGCCGAGCTTCCCGGCCGTCACCGGGACCAGGGATACGACAACGAGACGCCCTGAGCGATCGCTGCACCCGGTGCGCGTAGCAGGCGACGAACCTGCGCCGATATCCCGAGCATTGCCGTTCCCCGTTCCCCGTTCCCCGTTCCCCAAAAGAGCCATGCCCACTCCCCGCACCCTCACCACCCTTGCCACCCTGGGCCTGCTTGCGATGACCGCGGTGTGGGGCTCGACTTTCGTGTTGATCAAGGACGTGGTCGGGCGCATGCCGGTGGCGGATTTCCTGGCCGTGCGCTTCGTGATCGCCGCGCTGACGATGCTGGCGCTGTTCGCGCGACCGGTGTGGCGACTCGGTCGCCGACAAGTCGTTCGCGGCCTGCTGCTGGGCGTGATCTACGGTATCGGCCAGTTGCTGCAGACCTGGGGATTGTCGTTGATCGCGCCGAGCGTCAGCGGTTTCGCCACCGGCATGTATGTGGTGTTCACGCCGATCCTGGCGCTGCTGTTGTTGCGTCAGCACATGGCCGCGGTGACGTGGCTGGCGGTGCTGCTGTCCACCGCGGGGCTGGCGCTGCTGTCGCTCAACGGCGTTTCGGTCGACCTGGGCGTGTGGCTGACGCTGGCATCGGCCGCACTGTACGCATTGCACATCGTGTTGCTCGGCCAGTGGTCGCGCCAGGGTGATGCGTTCGGCCTGTCGGCGGTGCAGATGGTGGCGATCGCCCTGGTGTGCCTGCTGGCCACCGCGCCGCATGGACCGACCCTTCCGCCCGATCGCGGCGCGTGGTTCGCGGTGCTTTACATGGCACTGGTCGCCGGTGCCGGTGCGATGCTGATGCAGACCTGGGCGCAGTCGCACTTGCCGGCCGCGCGTGCAGCGATCGTGATGACCACCGAGCCGGTGTTCGCCGCCGCCTTCGCCGTGGCGCTGGGCAGCGACGTGTTGAGCTGGCGGATGCTGCTTGGTGGTGGTCTGATCCTGGCGGCGATGTATCTGGTCGAGTTGATGCCGCGCCGCGGTACGTTACCTGCCGAGGCGGTGCATCACGAGGTGTGATGCTTCGACGCATGTCGTGCCGCTCGCGTCTGCAGCGCGACGCGTACCAGGTACATCACGATCGCCAGGTTGCCGATCACGGTCGCCAGCTTGAGCCAGCCGAAGCGGTGCAGCGTTTCGTACAGTTCCAGCGGGATCAGCGAGCCGGTGGCGATCACCGTGAACCATTCCGCCCAGTATTTGCCTCGCCACAGGCCGATGCCCTCGATGCCGAACAGCACCGCGTAGCCGAGCGCGACTGTGCCGACCGCGACGAAACGGCTTGGCCCGAAATCCTGCAGCAGACCGACCAGTTTCCAGCGCAGGCCGTTGCTGTCGGCCAGCGAGAGATGCTCCAGCCAGTGCACCAGCCATTCGAAATTCTGCTGGCGATCGAGATGGAATGCCGCCACTGCCACCAGGACCAGGCACACGGTCTTGACGATCTCGTAGATCGCGATGACGCGCAGGCCGGCGTGGTGCGCTGCCGGCGAGACGACGGGGGAGGCGTTTTTGATCGGGGACATGACGGAAAGCTGGATAGGCAATCCACCTATTTTCCGCGCCTGTGCGGGAATGGCCAGTGCGCATTGGCACGGCACCGCCGTTGCATCGACTTACGTGGAACAGCTTCCGCCGCGATGCTTTTGCTTTTGACCCCACGCCAAAGGCATCGCGGCGGAAGCCGCTCCCACAAGCAACCTCAGCAGCAGCGCCCGCCGGTACCCTTGTAGCGGGCTTCCTGCCGTTCGCGGAAGAACTCCTTGTAGCTGGGCACTCTGCGCTCGGGATGATGTTCGCGCAGATGCTTCACGTACACGTCGTAGTCGGGCACGCCGCAGCACAGGCGGGCGGTCTGCACCGCCCATTTGCGCACGGACTGGAAGCTGGCGTTCATCATGTTCTTCCTCAGCCGGCGACGCTGCTCAGTGCCACGTACGGTTCCTCGTGCGCGGTCGGGTGATTGGTTTTCCATGCCTTGACCAGGGCGCGCAGGCAGAACAGCACCATCGCCACGATCAGCAGCATGAACAGGCCGGTCAGCGCCATGTCGACGTAGTTGTTGGTGACGATGCGCTGCATCTCGGCCGCGTTCTTGGCCGGTGCCAGCAACTGGCCCTGCTGCATTGCGGCCGAGTACTTGTTCGCGGCGGCGGTGAAGCTGATCGGGCCGGTGAGCTTCTGGTAGCCGGCGGTCAGCGTGCACACGATCAGCCAGATCGCCGGGATGCCCGGCACCAGCACGTAACGCTCGCGTTTCAGCTTCACCACCACCACGGTGCACAGCATCAATGCGATCGCGGCCAGCATCTGGTTGGCGATGCCGAACAACGGCCACAGCGTGTTGATGCCGCCGAGCGGATCGACCGCGCCCTGGTACAGGAAGTAGCCCCAGATGAAGACGCAGATCGCGGTGGCCAGCAGGTTGCCGGTCCACGATTCGGTCTCCTGCAACGGCTTGTGGATCAGCCCGGCGATCTCCTGGATCATGAAGCGGCCGACGCGGGTGCCGGCGTCGACGGTGGTGAGGATGAACAGCGCCTCGAACAGGATCGCGTAGTGGTACCAGAACGCCATCATGCCGCCGCCGGGGATGATGTTGTGCAGCAGCTGCGCCATGCCCACGGCCAGCGTCGGTGCACCGCCGGCGCGGCTGAGGATGCTGTTCTCGCCGATATTCTTGGCTGTCTGAATCAATTCATCCGGCGTCACCACGAAGCCCCACTGGCTGATCGTGGTGGCGGCGTCCTGCACGGTGGTGCCGATGATCGCGCTGGGCGCATTCATCGCGAAGTAGACGCCCGGATGCAGCGAGGCGGCGGCGACCAGCGCCATGATCGCCACGAACGCTTCCATCAGCATGCCGCCGTAGCCGACCAGGCGTGCCTGGCCTTCATTGGCGAGCAGCTTGGGCGTGGTGCCGGAGGCGATGATCGAATGCCAGCCCGATACCGCGCCGCAAGCAATGGTAATGAACAGGAACGGGAACAGGTTGCCGGCGAACACCGGACCGCTGCCGTCGATGAATTTCGTGACTGCCGGCATCTGCAGCATCGGTGCGGACAGGAAGATCGCCAGCGCCAGCAGCGCGATGGTGCCGATCTTGAGGAAAGTGGAGAGGTAATCGCGCGGTGCCAGCAACAGCCACACCGGCAGTACCGACGCGCAAAAACCATAGGCGATCAGCAGCCAGGCCAGCGCCCTGGCGTCGAAGTCGAACAGCGGCGCCAACGCTGCCGATTCGGCCACGTAGCGACCCAGCCAGATCGAGACCAGCAGCAGCACCAGGCCGATGATCGACACTTCGAGAATCCGGCCCGGCCGGAACCAGCGAAGGTAGCCGCCCATCAGCAGCGCGATCGGGATCGTGGCGGCCACCGTGAAGGTGCCCCACGGGCTGTGCGTGAGCGCCTTGACCACGACCAGCGCCAGCACCGCCAGCACGATCATCATCAGCACCAGCACGCCGATCATCGCCACGACGCCGGGCACTGGCCCCAGTTCCTCGCGCAGCATGTGGCCAAGCGAGCGGGCGTCGCGGCGCAGCGACAGGCCGAGGATCATGAAATCCTGCACCGCACCGGCGAATACCACGCCGAACAGGATCCAGATGGTGCCGGGCAGGTAGCCCATCTGTGCAGCCAGCACCGGGCCGACCAGCGGACCGGCGCCGGCGATCGCGGCGAAGTGGTGGCCGAACACCACCCACTTGTCGGTGGGCACGTAGTCGAGCCCGTCGTTGCGCAATACCGAAGGCGGTGCGCGAGTGGGATCGAGCTGCAGCACCGAATGCTCGATGAACTTGCCGTAGAAGCGGTAACCGATCACGAAGATCGCGATCGACGCGGCGACCAGCCAGATCGCGTTGATCGGCTCGCCCCGTCGCAGCGCGACCACGCCCAGACAGAATGCGCCGACGATGGCGATGGCGACCCACATGATCTTGCTGGCCGGACTCGGCTTGGGGATGACGGCTTGCATGGACGGCTCTCCTCGGCAATGCCGCAAGGGTCGTCCTGCCGACAGCGGGGGTCAATCCCAAAACCGGGCAACCGGCATTAGCCATTGGTCGAATAGCCACCTGCGCCGGCCACCGGTGGCGGGGGTACACTGCGTTTTCGCCGACTGCAAAGGAGTTCGTCATGCGTATTTCGGTTCGCTACGGTCTGCTGGGCCTCGTCTTCGCAGCGGCCACGCTGCCGGTCGCTGCCGCCGGTTCCGGCCAGTTCAAGGATCTGTTGAACAAGGTCAAACAGTCGACGCACACATCGAATTCATCGCAACTGGGCAGCAACCTGCCAACCAGCGACATCGCCGCCGGCCTGAAGGAAGCGCTGGCCAAGAGCACCACCAACGCGATCAACAATCTCGGCCGCGATGGCGGCTTCTGGAACAACAGCAAGGTGCGCATCCCGCTGCCGGGCAAGCTGGAGCAGGCCGGCAAGCTGGCGCGCCAGCTCGGGCAGGGCGCCAAGGTCGATGCATTCGAGCTGAGCATGAACCGTGCGGCCGAGAAGGCGGTGCCGCAAGTGGCGCAGATCTTCGGCGACGCGATCCGCAAGATGACCTTGAGCGACGCGCGCGGCATCCTCACCGGCGGCGACCACGCGGCCACCGATTTCTTCCGCCGCGTCGCCGGCGATGCGCTGACCGCGCGCATCCACCCGATCGTGGCCAGGGCCACCGACAGCGTCGGCGTCACCCAGAAATACAAGTCATTCACCTCCGGCAGCAGCGGTGGCGCGCTTGGTGGCGTGCTGGGCTCACTCGGCGGCGGCAAGTCGGACAATGGCGGCAGCTCGCTGGACCTGGACGACTACGTGACCTCGAAGACGCTGGACGGCCTGTTCACCGAGATCGGCGCGCAGGAACAGTCGATCCGGCACAACCCCGGCGCGCGCACCACCGACCTGCTGAAGAAGGTATTCGGGGGCCGTTGAATCCGTTTGCGGGTTCAACAAAATCAACGTGACGCTGTGGCTCGGTGTCTTTGCAGTTGAACGCTGAAGCACGTGGCTTGCATTGGCCTGCATCGACCCTAAATCATCAGAAGATGGCGTTTTCACGTCGAGGCTGTAGATGATCCGTGACATCCTGAAAATGGGCGATCCGCGCCTGCTGCGCATCGCCCCCCCGGTGCCCCGGGCGATGTTCGGCAGCGCCGAGCTCGACGCGCTGATCGCCGACATGTTCGACACCATGGCGGCTGCCGACGGCGTCGGCCTGGCCGCGCCGCAGATCGGCGTCGACCTGCAACTGGTGATCTTCGGCTTCGACCATTCGGAGCGCTATCCCGATGCGCCTGAGGTGCCGCGCACGATCCTGCTCAACCCGGTGATCACGCCGCTGTCGCAGGACATGGAGGAGGGCTGGGAAGGCTGCCTGTCCGTACCCGGCCTGCGCGGCGCAGTAAGCCGCTGGTCGCTGATCCGCTACGAAGGTGTCGATCCCAAGGGCGCACGCATCCAGCGCACCGCCGAAGGCTTCCATGCCCGCGTGGTGCAGCACGAATGCGATCACCTGATCGGCCGGCTGTATCCCTCGCGCATCACCGACTTCAGCAAATTCGGCTATGTCGAGGTGCTGTTTCCGGGGCAGTTGCCGCTGGATGACTGAATTGCGCGGCTCGGCGGCTCAAGCGCGGCGCGTTCCTGCCGTTACCCACACCATGACACCTCGCCTTTGCAGTTTGCATGACGCTAGGGGCCGACCGGGAGGCACCGCTGGTCGGGTCGGCGTGCCGGTTCGTGCCGACGGGCACCGCGCGATCGTGGTCGACGCACATGCGGAGGCCTGGACATGAACCACCACGCCAAGCCGCGACCGGGCAACAACGTCGACTGGAACGATCCCAAACTGCAGTCGCTGCTCGGCAAGACCGAGGGATGGAGCCTGGACAATCGCGGCGTGTTCTCGCCTGTTCCCTGCGAATTGCATATCGGCTGGGGTGCCGGTGCCGTCCGCGCGGCAACCCTGGTGTACGAACGCACCGGAATGATGGTGATCGAGGCGAAATTCATCATCCAGTCCGGCGAACAGGTGCGTATCGACCGCATGCTGGGGGGCGCGTTGTGCTCGAGCTGGGGCTCCGTGGTGGAAGGCCGCGCAGGGCATCGGGCGGAGGATCACGCCCAGGGTATCCATGTGTACTGGGTGCACACGCGCTGAGACCCGACATCGCGGCAGGCTGTTGTCGCTGCCGGAACCGAAGTCGTGCGGCGTCGCCGACGGGCAAGCTGCGCCTCCAACTCGGCCTTGTGATGGCCGGGGAAACCGTTGCGAAGTACCTGGTCAGGCGCTTCCTATGACAGCATCGCCGTGTCCAGCATCGCAGAAAACAGGATGGTCGCATCACCTCTTATGGTGACCTTCACCGGCTCGTCGCGGGCGATGGCAACGCAAACATGCACCACCCCGTCGCGCCGCAGCGCTCGACCTTGATGCCCGTCGAAGCAGAGTTTCCGGCCGTCGTGGGCCATCAGGCCGTGCTTCACCAGATACGCGCCGAGAGGACCATTCGCATTGCCGGTCACCGGATCCTCGGAGATGCCGATGGCCGGCGCGAACATCCTGCCGTCGGTGGCTGCCTCGCCGGGGCGGACCATAAACGGGAAAAAGCCGTTGCAGCCTATGTCTGCGCTGAGCGCGGCAAGCGCGCCGAGGTTGGGAGCGAGGTTGTCGATCGCTACTCCGACGCGCAGCGGCACCATCACTTTCGAATGCCCCGTGGATACGATCTGGACCGGTTTGGTTTCATCGAGATCGCGTTCCGCGAGGCCCAGCCCCTGCGCGATCAGCCGGCGAATCTCCGCGTCGAACGGTTCGGAAAACGAGATCGGCCCCTGTTCCATCAGCACGTGATAATCATCGCCGTCCGCTTCGATGCCGATGACCTGGATCCCGGCGCCGGTCTTCTGCCGCAACTCGGCATTGCCCAGGCCCAGCCACCTCGCCCGCGCGTAGTGCGCCGCAATCGTGGCGTGACCGCAAATGGGCACTTCCGTGGTCGGCGTGAAATAACGGATGTGCACGTCGTGATCGCTGCCTTGCGGTGCCATCACGAACGCCGTCTCGGAATGCCTGAGTTCCCTGGCAATGTCCTGCATCTGGCTCGCGGAAAGCGCGTCGGCCTCAAGCACCACACCGGCCGAATTTCCCCGAAAGGGTGTTCTGGTGAACGCGTCGACATGAAACAACCGTGGTGCTGAGCGCATCGTTACGCTTCTTCCTGTGATCGTGATCGGCAGCGCCAGGTCGCGTCTGCAGGCTCAGCCGAATTCATCGTATGGGGCAGGTCGTCCGTGATGGTAGATCATGGCGGCCTGGATCCGACGAAGACAGGCGCCCTCGGGTGGGGCGTTGCCATGTCGATGAGCGTATCGGTGTGACGTGGAGAGGGCCCGCGAACGAGGGAGCAGGGCAGCGATCCGCATGCATTCGCAATGCACGTCGCAGACCTTGCCGTCGCCGAAAAGCACCAGGTCTCCGCACGCTGCGCACTGTCCAGCGCCTGCCCGAGCGCAGGCCATGAGCTGTCCATCAGGCGGTGGTTTGTCGCGATGCCACGGCGGCGGTGGCAAAACGCGCCTTGTAGGCGCTTGGGTTCGTGCCGAGCTTGCGGCGGAAGTGATGGCGCAGCGTGATCGCGCTGCCGAAGCCGCACTCGTCGGCGATCACGTCGATGGACAGCGAGGAGCCTTCCAGCAATTCGCGCGCGCGATCCACCCGCGCCGAGATCAGCCAGTCCGCCGGGCTCATGCCGGTAGCCTCCTTGAAGTGGCGCATGAAACTGCGTTCGCTCATCGCCGCCATCGCGGCCAGTTCGGCGACCGGCTGATGAGTCGTCAACCGCTGGTGCATGGCATCGATCACTTTCGACAGCGCGCTCGTCTCGCGCCTGGGCACCGGCCGTTCGACGAACTGCGCCTGGCCGCCGTCGCGATGCGGGGGAATCACCAGTCGTCGCGCGACCTGGTTGGCGATGTCCGGACCATGGTCGCGGCGCACCAGATGCAGGCACAGGTCCAGGCCCGCGGCACTGCCGGCGGAGGTAAGCAGCTGGCCTTCGTCCACGTACAGCACGGCCGGGTCGACCGCGATGCGCGGATACTTGCGTTGCAATGCGTCGGCGTAGCGCCAGTGGGTGGTGGCGCGCTTGTCGTCGAGCAGGCCGGTGGCGGCCAGCACGAACGCGCCCGAGCAGATCGAGAGCAAGCGCGCGCCGCGCTCATGCGCCTCGCGCAAGGCGTTCAGCACGCGCACGGGTACCGGCACGTCGATGCCTTTCCAGCCGGGGACGATGATGGTGCCGGCCTCGGCCAGCCGATCCAGCCCGGCGTCGGCCACCACCCGCATGCCGTACTGCCCGCGCAGGAGACCGCGTTCGGCGGCGCAGGTCTCGAAGCGGTACCAGTCGGGCTGCAGCTCCGGCCGCGGCAGGCCGAACACCTCGGCGGCGCAGGCGAATTCGAACCCGCACAGGCCGTCGTAGACCAGCGCGGCGACCAGCGGGTTGCGCACGTTTTTGGGGTGGCGGGTATTTGGCATGATCTGATCGAAGAGTGTCGTTTCCGCCAATTGTGCGCGCATCGGTGCCTTCCGACAATGTGGCTCCCATCCACGTCCAGGAGTTGTCATGTCGAATGCCGTCACCCATATCCCCGCTGCGCCTTCCGCGCAGGCGTTGCAGCATTTCGAGGCCCAATTCGCCTTCGAGACCGATTGCTGGGATACCCACGATGCCCTGCAACAGGAGCATGCGGGCTTCGTGCTCGTCGATGCACGCGGTCAGGAGGCCTACGAGCGCGGGCACGTTCCCGGCGCGGTGAACATTCCGCACGGCAAGATCATCGAATCCCGCCTGGCGAAGTACCCGGCGTCGATCCTGTTCGTGGTGTATTGCGCCGGCCCGCATTGCAATGGCGCGGCGCGCGCCGCGGTCCGGCTGGCCCGGCTGGGTCGGCCGGTGAAACTGATGGCCGGCGGCATCACCGGCTGGCTCGACGAGGGTTTCGAACTGGCCACCGGCATCGGTCATGAATGAGCCGTGGTATGGAACGACGCAGCGGACTGGCGATTCACCGCTCCAACTTGCCCACCCACATCGGCCGTCGTTGCCGATGGTTGCTTCATGACGGCGGCATTGGCGTGCGTGGTGCGAAGCGCGACCCGACAGGATCTTGCGGCGCTGGTCGCCCTTTGTGGCGACCACGCGCAGTACGAGGGCGCAACGCTTGAGCCTGCGGGCATGGCCGAAAGATTGGCCCGAGCGTTGTTCGCCACGCCGCCGCGATTGCACGCATGGGTCGCTGATGCAGGTGGCGATCTGCTCGGCTACGCCACCGCCACGACCGAGTTCTCGACCTGGCAGGCGCGCGAATTCCTGCATATGGATTGCCTGTTCGTGCGCGATGGTCGACGTGGCGATGGCATCGGCGCGTCCTTGCTGGCCGCCGTCATTGCGGCGGCCCGGCGCGTCGGCTGCGTGGAAATCCAGTGGCAGACGCCGGACTGGAACGCCGATGCCGCGCGCTTCTACCGTCGCGCCGGTGCCGTCGAGAAACCCCGGCGCCGGTTCTTCCTGCAGCTCGAGGACCGAGGTGGATCAAGCGCTGCCGGTCACAGCGATTGACCCACCAGGCGCAGGCCCCCGTCACACTCCAGAACGCACCCGGTCATGAAGGAATTGCCGATGAGAAACGCGATTGCCTGCGCAATATCCTCGGGCTTGCCGACACGACCGGCGGGTGTGCTGGCCGCGAATCTGGCGAACGTCGACTGCTTCTGATCGTCCTGCATCCAGTTCCACCAGGGCGTATCGATGACACCGGGCGAGACGGCGTTCACTCGGCGCGGTCCGAGTTCAACCGCGAGCGGTTTGACCAGACCTTCGATGGCCGAGTTGATGGCAGAAAGACCGGCGGTGCCGGGATTGGCCGCCCGCGCCGATATGGCAGAGACGAACGTGATCGAGCCTGACGGGTCGAGGTAGGGGAGTACCTCTTGCGCCAGCGAGAAATGCAGCCAGAATTTCGCATCGAACCCGGAGCGCACATCCGCTGGCGTGATCTGCGTGAATGAGCCGGCTCCCCTTCCTCCGCTGAGCGCCATCACCAGGTGGTCGATCTTGCCGATCTCGGCCAGGGCGCGTGCGCGGTCTTCGGAATTTGCCGCGTCGAATGCGCAGATGGACGCTTGCGCACCCAGTTGCTTTTGCGCCGATTCGAGCCTGGCGCGGTCCCTGCCGTTGATCACGACTGCCGCACCGCATTCGATCAGCAGTCTGGCCGTGGCCAGTCCGACTCCGGACGAGCCGCCTGCGATCAGTACCCGGGTCCCGTGAAGGTCAAACATGTGGCGCTCCATGACGGTGAGTTGAGCTCTTACTGGAGTTCGATGCCGGGATGCCACCCGCTCCTGCTCAGGAACGCTTTCGGATCGGTCATCTCCAGGATTTCGCGCAGCGCACGGCGCTTGTCCGTCGCATGCTGATAATACGATTTGGCGATGCGGTAACCGACCCGGTAGCCCAGGTCGCCCGGCTTGGTCAGGGTGCCGTTGTACAACCATTTGGAAAGGTCGGTGCTGTCCTCGTCGGCGACGAAGGCGGTCTCGATGTCCTTCTCATGCCCCTTGGTCATGGCGGCGAGACGGACATTGGCGACGCTTCCGGAAATGAGTTCGCCGACGAACTCGGCAGCGCCTTCGATCAGGGACTCTTCCAGCACGGTGGGTTTCGCATCGTTGAACAGCGCCGGCGACTGCGTCGCCTGCTGGACGTGGGCGTATTCGTGCGCGAGTACATGCACGAAGCGGTCTTCGACATCGGGTTCGAAATAGTTGATCGAGCAAAGCGCCTCCAGCCCGATCATCACGCCGGATGCATCGGTAACGCCTACCGGCTTGCCCCGACCGACGGCCACCGTGACCGGCGCGAGTGTCATCTGGGGATAGAGCTGCGCCAGCTTCCCCAGCGCCGCCTGCAGGCGTACACGCGCCGCGGGCAGAACCGACATGCAGCGTTTGGCGTCGACATAAATCCCTGGCTGCGCTGCCATGGCCTTGGCCATCGAGGCACCGGTGACATGGCGCAATTCGGCCAGACGATGAAGCCCCGGCGAACCCGGATCGAGATAGTCATGCTGCAGCTGGCTGGCGGTGGGATGCCCGCGGGCCGCGTCATAGACCTTGTAGAAACTCTGGACATCCTCGATGTGGATCGCCGGCGCCGCGACGACCGTGGAGGGTTTGGAGCCGTGAGCCGCGGATGCTTGCGATGTAGCCATGCAAGCCATGGCAGTGATGACCAACACCGTACTCGTCCACTTCATCATCTTTCATCCGCAGCAAATCGGCTTCAGGAATGCAAGGCGCCGGCTTGCTCGAAGCGTCTTGCGGGAATGACGAAAGTGAGGTCTTGCGCTCGATCGGGCAAGAGCCAACAGTCATGGTTGATCGCGCGAAGACGTGATCGAGGCGGTTCATTCGCAGGTCGGCAGCGGCGACGAGGAGATGCCCTCGTCGAGTGGTTGCCGATCGAGTGCGAGTGCCGCCAGCCCGCCGACCACGCCGACTGCGCACACGCCGATCCACCCGGCATGCGCCCACGCCACGCCGGCCACGGCCGATCCGGTCGCGCCGCCGATGAAGAACACGCCGGTATACAACCCGTTGATGCGGCCGCGTGCTTCTGCCTGCAACAGGTTCACGGCGCGGCGGCCCAATGCCTGATCGGCGATGGTGCCGGCGTCGAGCAGGATGGCGGCCAGGCCCATCAGCGCGATCAGTGCGCCACGTGGCAGCGACGTGGCTGCCCACGGGCTGCCGGCGATCGCGGCCAGCAACATGGCCGAGATGAGGAGCAGGTGAGCGACGCGCATGGCGATCCTGGACTTGCCGGCGTCGCCGAGCCGGCCAGCGATCGGTGCGCTGATCGCGCCGCTGACGCTGGCCAGTGCGAACACCGCGATGCCGACGGCACCGAAGCCGAACGGCGACGCGGCCAGCGGCAGCGCGACCAGGCTCCAGAACGCGTTGAAGGCGGCGAAGCTCGCTGCCGCCGACAGCGCCCGACGGCGCAATACGGGTTCGTCGCGCCACAAGTTGGCCAGCGAGCCGACAAGAACCCGATAGCGCGTCGCCTTAGGCGGCTGCCGGCGCGGCAGTCGGAACGCCAGCATGCCGCCGAGCAACACGATGGCAGCGGCGAGCAAGGCGTACGCGGCGCGCCAGCCGAAACGCTCGGCGACCACGCTGGCCAGCGGCCGGGACAGCATTCCGCCCAGCAGAAGGCCGCTCATGATGTTGCCGATCACGCGGCCGCGCTGCGCTTCCACCGTCATCGCCGCGGCCAGCGGCACCAGCATCTGGATCGAACAGGTGGTCAGGCCGACCACGAAGCTGATGGCGAGAAATCCCGCCGGCGCGATCGGGCACGCCGCGATGGCGAGCGCGACGGCATTGGTCGCCAGCGTGGCGAGAATCAGCCGGCGGTTCTCGACCAGGTCGCACAACGGCACCAGCAGGAAAAGACCCGCCGCGTAACCGGCCAGGATCAACGTGCTGACCAGCCCAATCGCCGCCGGCGACAGTGCCAGCGAAGCACCGATCGACTCCACCAATGGCTGCGGCAGATACAGGCTGACCACGATCACGCCGGTCGCCAGCGCGAACAGCCGCACCGGGACCGGCGCGGCCGCATCGACCTCGATCGGCCGCTTCATCGCACGGCCTCGCGGTAGGCGCCGAGCAGTTCCGGATCATCGAACGAGCCGTGGTGATGCACCTGCCGCCATGCGCCATCGACGCGGCGGTAGAGGCGGCTGGTGCGGATGGCCAATTCGAGCTGCGTGCGGTCGTTCTCAAGCGTGCCGCGCTCCCGACCGACCGCGTAGAAGAAGTCGCCAGCCTCGTGCAAGGTGTAATCGTGGAATGCCACCTGCACCCGCGCGGGGCCGGCAAAGATCCGTTCGTAGACCGCACGGAGCGCCGGCCAGCCGCGCGCGATGCCACCCAGCGGATTGCTCATCGATGCCGCCGCATCGTTGCTCCAGTTGTGCGACATCGCGTCGAGGTCGCGCTGGTTGAACGCGCGATAGAACGCGGCCAGGGCTGCCACGGGTTCGCTGGAGTCGAAACCCGTTTCGTTGCCGTCGATGGCCGAAGGAAGCAAAAGCGACATGATGCGTCTCCGAATGATCGAGGCCGATGCGGCCTGTCTGCAACGATTTTCAGTTACGGAGGTCTTCGGGAGAATACGAGATAGAATAGATGGATCATCTCGATAAACGGGAGAATGGGACATGGCCACCCTGGACGACTATCGGGTCTTCATCGCCGTGGTGGAGCAGGGCAACCTCAGCGCCGCCGCACGCCACCTGCATCGTTCGCTGCAGGCCGTGAGCCGTGCACTGGCATCGCTGGAAGACGAGCTGGGCGTGGAACTGATCCAGCGCACCACGCGCCGCGCGCAACCCAGCGCGGCCGGGCTGGCTTTCCATGCGCGATTGAAAACCGCGCTGGCCGACATCGACCTGGCCCGCTCGGAACTGGCCGAACACGGCGCCCGCATCGACGGCACACTGCGCATCGGCGGCTCGACCCAGTTCAGCGCGCCGCACCTGGTGCCGGTGGTGGCGGCCTTCATGGAGCGCTATCCGCACGTCGACGTCGAGCTGGTGGTCGCCGACCATCGTGCCGACCTGCAACGCGACAAGCTGGATGCCGCGGTGCGGCTGGGCGAGTTGCCCGACAGCCGCCTGCACGTGCGCCAGCTCGGCATGCTGCGCGTGGTGACGGTGGGCGCGCCGGGTTATTTTGCCCGGCATGGCCGTCCGCAGACGCCGGCGGACCTGCGCCGCCATCAATGCATCGTGCGCCGCTCGGCGGAAGGCTCGCGACGCTGGAATTACCGGCGCGGCACGCGGCGGCAGTCGGTGGAGGTGCACGGCCGCTTCAGCGCCGACAACGCGGCGGCCTGCAACGCGGCGACTCTGGCCGGGCTGGGCATCGGCCTGGCCTCGTTGTGGCAGGTACGCGACCTGATCGACCTGGGCCGGCTGGAAACCGTGCTGGACGATTGGCAGTTGCCCGCACAGGCCATCCACATCGTATGGCCGCCGGGCCGGCAACTGCCGGCGCGCACGCGCGCCTTCATCGACTTCGTGGCGACGCGCTGGGCGGTCGATCCGCCGGGCTTGTGCCGGTTGAGCCTGTCGATGGAACGCTGACATGGACTTGTTGCGCGGGCCGGCGATCGTGCTGGTGGTGCTCGATCATCGTGGCCCGCGCATTCCGTTGAAGCAGGCCGCACTGGCTTGCTGCCGTGGCTGCTGCAGCGGCTGGTGCGATCAGCGCCCCTGAGTCTGCGCGGCCTTCGTTGCCGATTCCGTGTCGTCGAACTGCCACGCCGGCTTGTTTGCCCCGTCGACGTTCAGCCTTGCGCGCGGGAGGCCGTCCTTGCCGTTGAGTCGGATGTGGGCACTGTCGGCATCGGTGCCCAATTCGATGGCAGCGTCCCTGGCCTTGGCATCGCCGTAGTTGATGATCATCCCCGCAAAACCTTCCTTGTCGTCGACCATCATGCCGATCGCGTCATACGGGGGTGTGGCCCGGTCCAGCGCAAACACGGCGCGACCCATGCCCATGAAACCCATGCCGCCACGCTCGCTGCCCTTCGTGTCGAACAGCACCATGCCGTAGTTGTCGCCGTTACCGATTCGCTTGTAGCTCTTGCCCCCGATGAAAGGCGCAGGCATCTGCCCGAGCGCGAGGCGATCGGCGCCGGTCTTGCCGAGGAAGACGATGCCGTCCGAGGCATCGTCCTTGCGCGTGCGGTCCTTGCTGGCCGGCACCGGTGCGCCGATCAGGATGCGGTCGTGTCCCTGCGCATCGGTGATTACCAGGCCCTGTGCGCGGAGCACCGTGTCTGGCTTGCGCAGCAACGGCAAGGCGGCCAGTGCAATCACGGCCAGCAGGGCGATGATCACCAGGATGCGCAAACGCGCGACTTCGCGCTGCAAGCGGTTCCAGTCTTCCACGCGGACATCGGTCTGATCGGACATGCATTGTCTTCCTTTCGTGGCGGGGGAGCTGCGCCGAGCCATCGCGACGCGACATGGCGCAGGCCAGAGCAGCCTCGAAGGCTACAACGGCCACAGGTGCCGACGCATGCCGGAACATCGAGTGACGAGCGATGGCGTAGAGTGGGGCGTGGCGGAATCCCGTCCGGGAGAAGTTCGGTGAAGAAAGAAGACGAGACACACATGCAGATTATTTCCGCGGACATCAGTTCGGAATCGCTGACCGGCATGGTGATCTTCAGGCCGCACTGCGTGTCGCGCGCGGGGCGCAACATGGCCGAAGCCGGCAAGAGCGGCAACTGGTATGCCTTGCGCCCGGCCGAAGTGCGCAGCTTTGCGCGCGCCCTGCTCGACGCGGCCGACGCGCTCGATCTGAAGACGAAGATGCAGCACGCGGCGAAATCCGCGGCGATGTGACCGATGCGCCGGCGATGCGCCGGCGCATGATCCTTTCAAGCGTGCGGATGACGATCAATCGTGTCGCGCCATTCGCTGGCGATGGCATGGACGGCAGCGGCGACATTCTCGTCGTGGCCGGCCTTCGACGTCGCGCGCTCGCAACCGGCTCTCATGGAGCGGGCGGCGCAGGGCTTGCCGGCTTTGCCACGTTGTTTCCATGGGTGGCGCGAGCCGACCCATCGTCGCTGGGCAGACGCGATACGCAGCTTGGGTAGGGGGCTTGTTCCCCGGCGATCCTGGCGCAAAGGAAAATCGGCATCAGCTGCCTGAGCCGGCCCAGCCAGTGTTGATCGTCGAAGGCGATGGGGGTTGCCTGCGCCGGCCCGCGTTCGGCCCACTGGATCGTGTAGAAGTCCTGCTTACCCTTGATCGCCACGACCAGGGCCGCTTCGCTGTGCGGTTTGCCGCCGGCACTGGTGGTGCCGCAAGCCACGAAAGCGAATGCGGCGGGGTATCCGTCGATCGGTGGATGCCCCAGGTCGCCGAGGCTGACCGTGTCGGGACAGACTTTCCGGAAACCGTCCGCAATCGTATTGAGCAATGCCACGGGCGGCAGCCCGGGATCGGCAGCGACATCCTTGTAGCCGGTGACGGTGATCATCCGGGTCCACTGGTCGGCGGTTTCTCCTGTCGGCACGGCTTCCCGGATGTAGGCGTGAGCGCTGGTCTCTTCATTGACCACGTGGAAGTCGAGCGGCATCTTCAACGCCACCAGCTGGCTGAAGATCGGCGAAATGGCCAGCAGGCCGGTCGCGTTCTCCTTGAGTGAGGTCGTGTGCGGAACCTCCGCAGAGACTGCCTGAAGACTGGTGCTTGCCATAAGCGCCAGAAGTGCGAAACGTATGATCATCGCCATTCCCTGCATGCGTGGGTGCTGTTCGTCGCGGCTTGCGGCGTGAGCCGGCAGGTGCCGCCCTTGTCCAGCGCAAAGCATAGCGAGCCGTCACAACGGCACCGTAGGGAAAGGCCTCTGATTGTCGTCGGTTCTTTCTTTCAGTTGCGCGGCGGGAGACGAAACTCAGCGGCAGCGGTTGATCGCATCGCGCAGATCGAGGGCGGCGGCGCGTGCGGCCGCGGCGAAGTCCTCGCCATGGCCGGCGTAGATGATGCCTCGCGAGGAGTTGATCATCAGGCCGCTGCCCTGCGCGGTGCAGCCCGCACGCATCACCGCCTCGATGTCGCCGCCCTGGGCACCGATGCCCGGCACCAGCAAGGGCATGTTGCCGACCAGCGCGCGCACCTGGTGGATTTCCTCGGGCCAGGTCGCACCGGTCACCAGGGCGCAGTTGCCGTGGGTGTTCCAGTCGCGGGCGATGGTTTCGGCCACGCGCAGGTACAACGGGGCACCGCCGCAATCCAGCGCCTGGAAATCCGCGCCGCCCGGGTTGGAGGTGCGGCAGAGCAGGATCACGCCCTTGTCGGCGCGGTCGAGGAAGGGCTGGATCGAATCGCGCCCCATGTAGGGGTTCAGTGTCACCGCGTCGGCAGCAAAGCGCTCGAATGCCTCGGCGACGTAGTGCTGCGCGGTGGAGCCGATGTCGCCGCGCTTGGCATCCAGGATCACCGGCACGCCCGGATGCCTGTCGTGGATGTGCGCGATCAACCGTTCCAGCGCATCTTCGGCGCGTAGCGCGGCGAAGTGCGCGATCTGCGGCTTGAACGCGCAAGCCAGGTCGGCGGTGGCATCGACGATGGCGGCGCAGAATTCGAACACCGCGTCGGGTGTGTCACGCAGGTGTGCGGGAAACTTCGCCGGTTCCGGATCCAGGCCCACGCAAACCAGCGAGTCGTGGTTTTTCCAGGCCTGTTGCAGTGATTGCATGAAGTGCATCGAGGTCTCCTCATCACCTTTCACTCCCTCTCCCCTCCGGGGAGAGGGTTGGGGTGGGGGGACAATCTTGCGTTGTCGCTGGATGGTGGTGCTGTTCTCTTGGGAGATCGAGGCCAGCCGTGGGCCCTCACCTCAATCCTCTCCCCGGAGGGGAGAGGAGGCAAACGCAAAGAGCTGTACTCAAGCCAGCTTCTTGTACTTCACCCGGTGCGGGCGCGCGCCTTCGTCGCCGAGGCGACGCTTCTTGTCGGCTTCGTACTCGTTGTAATTGCCGGGGAAGAACTCGACGTGCGAGTCGCCTTCGAACGCGATGATATGGGTGGCGATGCGGTCGAGGAACCAGCGGTCATGCGAGATCACGATCGCGGAGCCCGGGAATTCCAGCAGTGCATCTTCCAGCGCGCGCAGGGTTTCCACGTCCAGATCGTTGGACGGCTCATCGAGCAGCAGCACGTTGCCGCCCTGCAGCAGGGTCTTGGCCATGTGCAGGCGACCACGCTCACCGCCGGACAGGCTGCCGACGATCTTCTGCTGGTCGGTGCCCTTGAAGTTGAAGCGGCCGATATAGGCGCGCGACTGGATCTCGAAGTTGCCGATGGTGAGGATGTCCGAGCCGCCGGACACCTCCTGCCACACGTTGTTCTTCGGATCGAGCGCGTCGCGTGACTGGTCCACGTACGCCAGCTTGGTGGTGTGGCCCAGCTTCACTTCGCCCGAGTCCGGCGTTTCCTTGCCCATGATCATCTTCATCAGGGTGGATTTGCCGGCGCCGTTCGGGCCGATCACGCCGATGATCGCGCCCGGCGGAACCTTGAACGAGAGGTCCTCGATCAGCACGCGGTCGCCGAACGACTTGGTCACGTTCTTGAACTCGATCACTTCCTGGCCCAGGCGCTCGCCCGGCGGGATGAAGATCTCGTTGGTCTCGTTGCGGCGCTGGTAGTCGACCGAGTTCAGCTCCTCGAAGCGGGCCAGGCGGGCCTTGCCCTTGGACTGGCGGCCCTTGGCCGCCGAACGCACCCACTCCAGTTCCTTCGCGATCGCCTTCTGGCGCGACTTCTCGGTGTTGGCTTCCTGCTTCAGGCGAGCGTCCTTCTGCTCCAGCCATTCGGTGTAGTTGCCCTTCCACGGAATGCCGCGGCCACGGTCGAGTTCCAGGATCCACTCCGCGGCGTTGTCGAGGAAGTAGCGGTCATGGGTGACCGCCACCACGGTGCCGGGGTAGTCGTGCAGGAACTTCTCCAGCCAGTCCACCGACTCGGCGTCCAGATGGTTGGTCGGTTCGTCCAGCAGCAGCATGTCCGGCTTGGAAAGCAGCAGGCGGCACAGCGCCACGCGACGCTTCTCGCCGCCGGAGAGCGGGCCGATCATGGCGTCCCAGGCCGGCAGGCGCAGCGCGTCGGCGGCCACTTCCAGCTGGCGTTCCAGCGCATGGGCGTCGTTGGCGGCCAGCAGGTTTTCCAGTTTTTCCTGTTCCTTGGCCAGCTTGTCGAAATCCGCGCCGTCCTCGGCGTAGGCGGCGTAGACCTCTTCCAGCCGCTTCTGCGCATCGAGGATTTCCGAGACGCCTTCCTCGACCACTTCGCGCACGGTCTTGTCCGGATTCAGATCCGGCTCCTGCGCCAGGTAGCCGATCTTGGTGCCGGGTTGCGCGCGCGCCTCGCCCTGGAAATCGGTATCCACGCCGGCCATGATCTTCAGCACCGTGGACTTGCCCGCGCCGTTGACGCCGAGCAGGCCGATCTTGGCGCCGGGGAAGAAGCTGAGCGAGATGTCCTTGATGATCTGCCGCTTCGGCGGAACCATCTTGCTGACACCGTTCATGGTGTAGATGTACTGCGAGCTCATGCAACCTCCGAAGGCGAGCGCCGCGCCACATGTCTGGCCGGCACGGAAAGGGTATTCGTCAAACCGGGCATTATAGCGGTTGCGAGGACTTGCCGCGGTTCAGGCGTGCGGCTTGCGGCGCTTGGCTGGCGCCGGTGCGAGACCCGCCAGCAGCAGGTCGACCAGCTGGGCGAAAGCGGCGTCTTCGTCGGGCCTGCCCCACAGGTGGGCCATGCCCGGGTAGTGGAAGCGCGAGGTTGCGTCGAAGATCGCCAGCGCGGTGGCGCCGGCATCCACCTTGCGGAAGTCGCCGCTGGCCACGCCGGCGGCAAGGATCGACGCGATCTGTCCGCGCAGATGCGCGACGTGTTCCCCGATCACCTCACGCGCATCGGCGGCCAGCGCGCTGTAAGTGGCGAACAGCTCCGGCTCGCCCAACGCCTTGTCGCGCTTGATCTCGCGCAGCGTGGACAGCCACTGACGCAATCGCGCAGGCGGCGCCACGCGGCTGGCGGCGATCGTTTGCAGTGGCGCGATCATCCGCCCCAGCCAGCCCCGCAGTACCGCGTCGCGCAGTGCGGCCTTGCTGGCGAAATGGCGATACACGCTGCCGTGACTGACGCCCAGTGCCTGCGCCACATCGACCACGGTGGCCTTGCCCGGACCGTAGCGACGCAGCACGTCCTCGGCGGCGGCGAGGATGCGTTCGGGAGTCAGCGTGGAGTCGTTCATGCTTGCGATTCAAGCATGCCGCGGCAACGTGTGACGAGTCCGTGTCTGGCGATGCGCAGCGGTCGGCGCTTGCACCAGTGCGCGTGGTCGGCGACATCGGGGCGGGGCGCGACGTTGGCCGACGGCACGACGGATACGCTGTCGACGTCGCGGCATGCGACAGCCAATGCCGTCGCATCGGACCCGTCGACGATGGCGACTTCGGCGCCGCTTGTGGTCCAGTCCGACGTCCGTGCCTTGACGGCGTGCATGCGCTTCTCCTCGGGTGGAGCGGGACAGGGAGCGGCGATGCGCTTCAGCGCGCGCCACTTTCGCTGTCGAGCATGGCCATCTGCGCGGCGGCGTAGCGATCGCCTGCGGCCGCACCGGGCGGCACGGCACACTCGATCGCGGCAAGGTCGTCGGCATCGAGCGTCACCTGCAAGGCGCCCAGGGCTTCGTTCAATCGTTCGCGCGTGCGCGCGCCGACCAGCGGCACGATGTCGTCGCCGCGCGAGAGCACCCAGGCGATCGCCAACTGCGCCACGCTGACACCGCGTGCTTCGGCGAGCTGGCGCAGCAGGTCGACCAGCGCCAGGTTGCGCTCGAGGTTGGCGCCCTGGAAGCGGGGGCTGTGCTGGCGGAAATCGCGCGCGCCGGTGCCGTGGTCCTTCGTCCAGTGGCCGCTGATCAATCCGCGCGACAGCACGCCGTAGGCGGTGACGGCGATGCCCAGCTCGCGGCAGGTGGGCAGGATCGCGTCCTCGATGCCGCGCGAGATCAGCGAATACTCGATCTGCAGGTCGGCTACCGGCAGCACGGCATGCGCGCGGCGGATGGTTTCCGCGCCCACTTCCGACAGGCCCAGGTGGCGCACGTAGCCGGCCTGCACCAGCTCGGCGATCGCGCCGACGGTGTCCTCGATCGGCACATTCGGGTCCAGCCGGGCCGGGCGGTAGACGTCGATGTAGTCGGTGCGCAGGCGTTTCAGTGTGTACGCCAGCGCGGTCTTTACCGCCACCGGGCGCGCGTCGAAACCCATCCACGCACCGTCCGGGCCGCGCTGTGCGCCGAATTTCACACTGAGCTGGTAGCTGTCGCGCGGGCGGCCGGCCAGCGCCTCGCCCAGCAACATTTCGTTGTCGCCCATGCCGTAGAAGTCGCCGGTGTCGAGCAGGGTGACGCCGGCATCCAGCGCGGCATGCACGGTGGCGATGCCTTCGCCACGGTCGGCCTTGCCGTACAGGTCGGACATGCCCATGCAGCCGAGGCCGAGGGCGGAAACGCGCGGGCCGTTGCGACCGAGGATTCGGGTTTTCACGACGGTGACCTCCAGACAGGGGGGGAGTGATGATAAACGTTTGAAGTGACAGATTTCAATATATGTCAGTCAACCGGCACGCCATTCCGCCGGATGCCACGCTGGTGGCCGGAAGCGCCCGTCGGGGCTACACTTTTGGACTTCCCCGCCCGCCACTTCACGAGGTCAGAATGTTCCCCAAGGACTGCACGATTGCCGGTTACGACGACGAGCTGGCCAAGGCCATCGCCGATGAAGGCCAGCGCCAGGAAGACCACGTCGAACTGATCGCGTCGGAGAATTACGCCAGTCCGCGGGTGATGGAAGCGCAGGGTTCCAAGCTCACCAACAAGTACGCCGAGGGTTATCCGGGCAAGCGCTACTACGGCGGTTGCGAATACGTGGACGTGGCCGAGAAGCTGGCGATCGAGCGATTGAAGCAGTTGTTCGATGCCGATTATGCCAACGTGCAGCCGCATTCCGGTTCGCAGGCGAACCAGGCGGTGTACCTGGCGCTGCTGCAGCCGGGCGACACCATCCTCGGCATGTCGCTGGCGCATGGCGGCCATCTCACCCACGGTGCCAGGGTCAACATTTCCGGCAAGCTGTTCAACGCGGTGCAGTACGGCGTCGACGAGAACGGCCTGATCGACTACGACGAAGTGCAGCGCCTGGCCACCGAGCACCAGCCGAAGATGCTGGTCGGCGGCTTCAGCGCCTATTCGCAGGTGGTCGACTGGGCGCGCATGCGCCAGATCGCCGATTCGGTCGGCGCGATCTTCTTCGTCGACATGGCCCACGTCGCAGGCCTGATCGCCGCCGGCGTGTACCCCAGCCCGTTGCCGCACGCGCACGTGGTCACCTCGACCACCCACAAGACCCTGCGCGGTCCGCGCGGCGGCATCATCGTGGCGAAGGGCGCCGGCGAGGAGATCGAGAAGAAACTGCAGTCGATCGTGTTCCCCGGCATCCAGGGCGGCCCGTTGATGCACGTGATCGCGGCCAAGGCGGTGGCGTTCAAGGAAGCGCTGGAACCCGCGTTCAAGGCCTACCAGACCCAAGTGGTGAAGAACGCCAAGGCGATGGCGAAGACGTTCATCGAACGCGGCTACAAGATCGTCTCCGGCGGCACCGAGAACCACCTGATGCTGGTCGACATGATCGGCAAGGACGTCACCGGCAAGGCGGCGGAAGAAGCACTCGGCAAGGCCCACATCACCGTCAACAAGAACGCCGTGCCGAACGATCCGCGCAAGCCTTTCGTCACTTCCGGCCTGCGCGTCGGCACGCCAGCCGTCACCACGCGCGGCTATGAGGAAGCGGACTGCATCGAACTGGCCGGCTGGATCTGCGACGTGCTGGATGCGCCGGCGGACGAGGTCGTGATCGCCCGCGTGCGAGAGGCGGTGACGGCGCAGTGCCGCAGGTTTCCAGTGTACGGTTGATTTGGGAACGGGGAACGGGGAACGGGGAACATGGAGGTTCCGGTGGCGCAGGAATTCCGGGAATTGAGAGTCTGGCAAGAAGCTATGGCGTGGCTGCGGCGATTCATGTGGCAACGCGGGCGTTTCCGCCCGATGAGCGCTTTGGATTGACCAGCCAATTGCGGAGTGCTTCGGTTTCCATTGCATCATGTATTGCCGAGGGCAATGCTCGCAGTTCCACGAGAGATTATTTGAGGTTCTTGTCCATGTCGTCCGGGTCACTTGCCGAGGTCGAAACCCAGCTGCTGCCGTCACAGCGTTTCGGCTATTTGTCCGAAGACGATTTGTCGTCGCTGTTGACGTCATTGCATGGAATCGCACGGCAACTGCAGGCATTGAAGAATGCGCTGAGGTCCAAGTTGGCGGCAGGCCAGGTGTTCCCCGTTCCCCGTTACCCGTTACCCGCCCCCTGATGCATTGCCCCTTCTGCCAGCACGAAGACACCCGCGTGATCGACTCCCGACTGACCGAGGACGGCAGCACGGTGCGTCGTCGGCGCGAATGCCCGCAGTGTGGCGAGCGCTTCAATACCTACGAGACGGCCGAGCTGAAATTGCCGACGGTCGTGAAGAGCGGCGAGCGTCGCGAGGTATTCGACGAGCGCAAGCTCAGGGTGAGTTTCGAGCGCGCGCTGCAGAAGCGGCCGGTTGCCACTCACGACGTCGACAGCTCGGTGCGCGCGATCGTCAACGACCTGCGCAAGAGCGGTGAGCGCGAGGTGCCGTCGCGCCAGGTTGGCGAGCTGGTGATGCGCGAATTGAAGAAGCTCGATCAGGTGGCCTACGTGCGCTTCGCCTCGGTCTACCGCAAGTTCGAGGATGTGCAGGCGTTCCGCGAGGAGATCGAGAAACTGGAGCGCGACTTGCCGGAGCTGGAAGGTTTGCAGTTGCCCCTGCTCGGGGAAGGCAAGCGCGGCAAGTGAGCGCGGGCCGGCTCGCGTGGTGACGCTCGCCCGCTTGCGCGAACTCGCCATGGCGCTTCCGGCAGCGGAGGAGCACGATCATTTCGGCACGCCGTCCTTTCGCGTGCGCGGCAAGATCTTCGCCCGGTTCTCGCGCGGCGGCAGCGATGCCATCTTCAAGTTTTCCCGCGATGAACTCGATGTGCTGCGCATGTCGGCCGGTGACCTGTTCGTGCCCGACCCGAGTTGGGGCAAGCATGGCTGGACCCACGTGCGCATCGCGGAGATGGACGAGGCCTGGGTGGATCAGTTGCTGCGCGATGCGTGGCGTCGGGTGACGCCGAAGAAAATGCATGGCGAGCTGGACGCCGCAACCTGAGGGCGCTTTTCCGTGAACGAAGGAGTGAACATGTTCGTGGCCATCTACCGCTGGCGTCTGCATCCGGAGCGAGAGCAGGATTTCGTCGCCAACTGGCAGCGCATCACCGTGAACGGGCTTGCCGGTGGCTCGGGTGGATCAAGCCTGTTCCGGAACGCGCAGGGGCAGTGGGTCGCCATCGCGCGATGGCCATCGCGGGAGGCGCGCGACCGGTTTTTCAGGGGGCTGGATGGCAGCAGCGACGAATCGGAGATGAGCAAGCGCGCACGTCTTGCGGTGATCGAACGCCTGCCGGATGAAGAGCTGGACAGCGTGCTGGACTGCTGGGCCCCTTTTAGCGAGATCGGCGGATCATCGGAACCATGACGGAATTCAGCGCGACCGATCACGCACACATGGCGCAGGCCCTGCGTCTGGCCGAACGCGGTCTGTACACCACGCAGCCGAACCCGCGCGTCGGTTGTGTCATCGCACGTGGCGAAGAAGTGCTGGGAGCAGGCTGGCACCAGCGCGCCGGCGAACCGCATGCCGAGGTGTACGCACTGCGCGAAGCCGGTGAGCAGGCGCGCGGCGCCACCGCCTACGTGACGCTGGAGCCGTGCGCGCACCAGGGCCGCACGCCGCCGTGTGCCGACGCGCTGATCGCCGCGGGCGTGAAGCGGGTGGTGATCGCGGTGGAAGATCCGTTTCCTCAGGTCGACGGCCGCGGCATCGGCAAGTTGCGCGCCGCCGGGATCAGCGTCGACACCGGCCTGATGCGCGAGGCGGCGCGCGAACTCAACGTCGGTTTTTTCAGCCGGATCGAGCGTGGTCGTCCGTTCGTGCGGGTGAAACTCGCGATGAGCCTGGATGGCCGCACCGCGCTGGCCAATGGTGAGTCGAAGTGGATTACCGGCGAAGCCGCCCGTGCCGACGTGCAGCGCTGGCGCGCGCGCAGTTCGGCCATCCTCAGCGGCAGCGGTACCGTGCTGGGGGACAATCCGCAGCTCACCGTGCGGCTGCCGCAGGACGGGGAGTTCACGCCGCCGCTGCGCGTGATTGTCGATCGGCAACTGCGCACGCCGGCCGGCAGCCACGTGCTGGATGGCTTGGTGCCGACCCTGTTGCTGCATGGTGCCGCAGCATCGTGCGCCGATCAGCGCTTTGCGCGCGTCGAGCGCGTCGCGCTCGCGACCCAGGGCGAGGTACTGGACTTGCGCGCGGTGCTGGCCCTGCTGGCCGGCCGCGGTTGCAACGAAGTCCATGTCGAGGCTGGTCCGACGTTGTGCGGTGCGCTGTTCGCCGCTGGCCTCGTCGACGAATTGTTGCTCTACGTCGCACCGTTGCTGCTGGGCGACAGCGCCCGCCCGCTGCTGCAGTTGCCCACGCTCGACGACATGGCCCGGCGCTGGCGATTGCGGATGGTCGACCAGCGCATGCTGGACCAGGACATCCGCCTGCGCCTGCGACCGGGCTGATCGTCAATGCAGGAAAGCGGGAAAGTGCGGCAACGCGGCGATGTCGCGCGGATCGTGCTGGATCACCACCCGTGCATGCGTCCGCGCGGCGATCGCTCCGAACCGATCCATCGACGCCAGCGTGGCGGCACGGTCGACGTTGACCCGGGGCACGCGCCGGAACCGGCGGGCTTCACGGCTGTGATAAAGATCGCCGCTGAGCAGCACCGCACCGGCGTGCGATAGACGCAGCTGCAACGCCTGGTGTCCGGGCGTGTGGCCGGGCAACAACAGCAGCTTCACGCTGCCGTCGCCGAAGACATCCGTGTCGCCATCGACGAGGCGGATCTTCGCGTGCCTGTACGCGGCGACGGCGGAAAGCGGTTCGAATGGCGGAGGCGTGGCACTGGTTGCCGCGTCGACTTCCCGGCGTTGCAGGATCCAGGTGGCGTCACCGAACAGGTTGGCATTGCCGGTGTGGTCGAGATGCCAGTGCGAGAACGCCAGATAGTCGATATCCGACGGCTTGAGGCCCAGTGCCTTGAGCTGGTCGACCAGCTTGACCCGGACGCTGCCATGAATCTGCGGGCTGAAATCGACGCCGCCCGGATGATCGGCGATGGCATCACCCAGACCGGTATCCCACAGCAGGTCGCCCTTCGGATGGCGAATCAGGAAGCAAGGCACCGACATCGTGCCCGGCTTGCCGTCGAGCGCGCCGCTGTCGTCGAACAGGCCCGTGTCGCTCATGTCGAGGCGGCCACAGTCGAGAACGTACAGGCGGATGTCGGCCGGCGCGCTGGCCGCATGGGCGACCGTGGCGAACGTCGGCAGCAGCCCCAGCAAGCCGCAGGTGATGCGAAACAAAAAGGGAAGTGCGCGCATGGAGTCTCTCTCAGCGGTTGAAGTCGATGGCGAGCTTGCCGAAGTGGCGGCCGGCGACGAGGTGCTCGAAGGCCGCGCGCAGTTCGGTGAAGCCGTAGACGTGGTCGATCACCGGTTCCAGGCCGGTGGCCTCGATGGCCGCAACCATCCGCTCGTGCGCTTCCAGCGTTGCCACCGAAATGCCCTGCAGGCGCACGCGCTTGAGCACCACCGGGGTCAGCGGCAGCTGCGCCTCGTTGCCGCCGAGCCAGCCCAGGATCGCGACGAAACCGTGCATGCGCACCGCCTCCAGCGACTGCGCCAGGGTGGCCGCGCCAATCGTCTCGACCACCACGTCCACGCCTGTGCCACCCGTGGCCTCGCGCACCAGCGGACCCCACTGCGGATGTGTCTTGTAGTTGATGCCGACGTCGGCACCCAGCGCCTTCGCGCGCTCCAGCTTGTCGTCGCTGGACGACAGCATGATCGTCCGCGCTCCGCGCAGCCTGGCAAATTGCAGCGCAAACAGCGACACGCCGCCGGTGCCAAGCAGCAACACGGTCTGGCCGGTGGTGACGTGCGCTTGCTCCAGTACCTGCCAGGCGGTAAGCGCCGCAATCGGCAAGGTGGCCGCCTGCACGGCGGAGAGGTGTGCGGGCGCACGCGCCAGCGAGTACTGATCGAAGCAGGCCAGTTCGCGCATTACGCCCGGCTCGGGGCCGCCGATCTCGGCACCTTCCCATTCCGGCCGCATCGCACCGGCGATCCAGCGCGACTTGTAGAACGTGGTGACGCGATCGCCGGGCTTGAAGCGGGTGACGCCTTCGCCGACCTCCAGCACCGTGCCGGCACCGTCCGAGACAGGGGCGATCGGCAACGACACGCCGCGGTACAGCGCCCCGCTGACCACCAGATGGTCGCGAAAGTTGAGCGAAGCGGCTTCCATTCGCACCAGCACCTCATCAGGGCCGGGGCGGGGCGCGGGCAGGTCGACCAGATCGAGATGATCCAGGTCGAACGCGGAAAGCTGGATGGCACGCATGGCATGACTCCTTCTTGAGGATGGGAATGCGGGCATGGTCGCGCCGCGGCGACTCGGTGATAATCCACACGAATGGGCAATCTTCTGTTCCCTCGATGAATCAATCTTTCGACCTCACGCCGACCCGCCTGCGCGAATTGCGCGCGTTCGCCGCCGCCGCGCGACGGCTCAACTTTTCGCGGGCGGCGCTGGAGGTTGGCTGCACGCCGTCGGTGCTGAGCCGGCGCATCGCGACGCTGGAGGAGGTGGTGGGCGCGCGGCTGTTCCTGCGCACCACGCGGCGCATGGCGCTGACCGCGCGCGGCGAGCAGCTGCTGGCGCAGTGGCAGCGCATGGAAACGGTGATGACCGAACTGGCGGCCGACCTGCGACCGACGGATGGCGAGCTGTCCGGCCACCTGTGCGTGCACCTGCCGGGCAGCTTCGGCCGTCATCGCGTGGCACCGCTGCTGGCCGGCTTCATGCGCGAACACCCCGGTGTGCGCGTCGAGGCGGTATACGACGACACCTATGTCGACATGGTGACCGGCAGGGTCGACCTGGCCCTGCGGCTGGGGCGGCTGGCCGATGTGCAACTGGTGGCGCACCGGGTGGGCACGGTGCGCGTGTTTCCCTGCGCCTCGCCCGACTACCTGGCTTCGGCGCCGCCGCTGCACGACCCGGCCGAACTGAAGGCGCACCGCTGCATCACCTTCAGCGGCTATCGCCGTGGCACGCTGTGGTCGTTCAGCCGGCAGCGCCAGCGGCGCGCGGTGCGGATCGAGCCGGTGCTCACCTGCAACGACTCGCAGGCCATTCGCGACGCGGCATTGGCCGGGGTGGGGATCGGATTGCAGGGCGACTACATGGCCGACACGCTGGTCGCGGAGGGGCGGCTGGTCGACCTGTTCCCGGACTGGAACCTGCCGTCCTTCCCGATCCACCTGTTGTGGTTGCCCGGTGCGGATCGCACGCCGGCACTGCGTGCGTTGATCGACCACCTGGTCGAGGGGCTGGCGGCATGAGCGTTCCGGCCATCGTCGTGCGCGCGGGGAAACGCTGCTTCCCCGTGGCGTCGCCGGGTTCGCGCGGCGATGGTGCTAGACTTCCGCCGCCGGTCATCCGGCATTGCACGACGTCTTCAGGGCGGGGCGAAATTCCCCACCGGCGGTAGGCCTTTCGAGGCGAGCCCGCGAGCGCTTCCGGTCATGCCGGAAGGTCAGCAGATCCGGTCCGATGCCGGAGCCGACGGTTGGAAGCGGGCGACCACTTCCTCACAGTCCGGATAAAGAGAAGACGGCACGGCGGGCGCTTCACGGCGCGCGCCTGGCCTCATGCCTTGAGGCGTACTCGCCCACACCACGCGGAGTACGTTTCATGAAAGCCATTCATTCATCAAGCCGCATCGCCCTCCGTCAGGAGGTGCACTGATGTTCACCGGCATCATCCAGACCGTGGGCCGCGTTGCGCGGCTCGAACCGCGCGGCGGTGACGTGCGCCTGCATGTCGATACCGCCGATCTCGACCTGGCCGACGTGCAGCTCGGCGACTCGATCGCCGTCTCCGGCGTGTGCCTCACGGCGATCACGCTGGAATCGCGCGGCTTCAGCGCCGACGTCTCCAATGAAACGCTTTCGCTGACCTCGCTGGGCAAGCTGAAGGCCGGCGACCCGGTGAACCTGGAAAAGGCGCTGCGCCTGTCCGACCGGCTCGGCGGCCACCTGGTTTCCGGCCATGTCGACGGACTCGGCAAGGTGGTCTCGATCACCCCCGACGGCCGCTCGCAGCGCTGGACCTTCGACGTACCGGCGGCGATCGCGCGCTACATCGCCGCGAAAGGCTCGGTCTGCATCGATGGCACCAGCCTCACCGTCAACGAAGTCGCCGGGTCACGCTTCGGCGTCAACCTGATTCCGCACACGGTCGAACACACCGCGTTCCATGCGCGCCGTGTCGGGGACGCGGTGAACATCGAGGTGGACGTGGTGGCGCGTTACATCGAGCGGCTGCTGTCCAGCGGCGAGACGCCGCGGCTGGACGAGGCGTTCCTCAAACAGCACGGCTTCGCCTGAACCGCTTTGACCCTCCTCCCGTTGGGAGAAGGGTTCGGGCGTGCCGCACATTCCGCCCCGCCCGAACCCTCATCCGCCCCTTCGGGGCACCTTCTCACCCGCAAGGGGACTTCTTTCAGTCGCCACGGGGAGAAGAAAACCACGACACGGATACACCCATGCCCTTCAACACCATCCCCGAGATCCTCGAAGACATCCGCGCCGGCCGCATGGTCGTCATCCTCGACGACGAGGACCGCGAGAACGAGGGCGACATCGTGATGGCCGCGCAGATGGTGCGGCCGGAGGACGTCAACTTCATGGTGCGCGAGGCGCGCGGCCTGCTGTGCCTCACGCTCACCGAGCAGCGTACGCGCCAACTCGGCCTGCGTCCGATGGTCAGCGACAACACCTCGGCCTACCACACCAACTTCACCGTCTCGATCGAGGCCGCCGAGGGCGTCACCACCGGCATCTCGGCGCACGACCGCGCACGCACGATCCAGGTCGCGGTGAAGTCCGATGCCAAGCCGCAGGATCTGTCCCAGCCCGGTCATATCTTTCCGCTGACGGCACAGCCCGGCGGGGTGCTGACCCGCGCCGGCCACACCGAGGCCGGTTGCGACCTCGCCGCGCTGGCGGGCATGGAGCCGTCTTCGGTGCTGATCGAGATCCTGCACGAGGACGGCTCGATGGCGCGTCGTCCCGAGCTGGAAATCTTCGCGCAAAAGCACGGCCTGAAGATCGGCACCATCGCCGACCTGATCCGTTACCGCCTGGAAACCGAAAAGACCGTGCAGCGCGTGCACGAGGAAGACGTGGACACCGAATTCGGCCCGTTCCGGCTGGTGGCATACCGCGACGCGATCCGTCACGGCCTCCACTACGCACTGGTGCGCGGCAAGGTGAACGACGGCGCGCCGGTGCTCAGCCGCGTGCATGTACGCAACACGCTGTCTGACGTGTTGCACCTGAAGCGCGACGACCTCGGTCTCACCGTGACCTCGGCACTACGCCGCATTGCCGATGAGGATCGTGGCGTGCTGCTGGTCCTTTCCGGCGAAGACACGCCCGAAGCGCTGCTGGCCCGGCTCAACCGCCAGCCCAGCAAGCAGGCGCCGGAAGAGGCGCAGCAGCAGGAGTGGCGCCAGCATGGCCTCGGCGCACAGATGCTGGCCGATCTGGGCGTACACCGGCTGCGCGTGCTCGGCACGCCGCGCAAACTGGTCGGGCTCGGCGGGTTCGGGCTGGAGGTGGTCGAATACGTTTGATCGGTTGGCGGCTTCGACTCGAGCCCGTCACGGCTTCGCCCTGCAGCCGTCGCTTCGGCACCGCATAATCGACTCTTCTCCGAACGACCAAGCCCATGTCCGACACCCGCATCCGCCTGATCGCCCCTTCGGGCTACCCACACGATCGCACCGCGATGACGCGTGGCCTGACGCGGCTGCGTGACGCGGGTTGCGAGCTGAGCGGGCTGGACGTACTCGAGCGCGCCGAGCAGCGCTACGCCGGCAGCGATGCGGAACGGGCCGCTGATCTCAATGCGCTGGCCACGCTGGACCGGTTGCCGGATATCGCCCTGGCGATCCGTGGCGGCTACGGTGCCACGCGCCTGCTGTCGCAACTTCACTACGACGCCCTGCGTGAACGATTGGGCGGCAGCCACACCCTGCTGGTCGGCCACAGCGATTTCACCGCACTGCAACTGGCGCTGCATGCGAAGAGCGGCCTGTGCACGTTCAGCGGGCCGATGCTGGGTGCCGACTTCGGTGCCGAGACGCTCAGCGAATTCACCTGGAAACATTTCTGGGACACCGCGCGTTCCCCTTCGACGCAAGTCGAGTGGGCCACCTCGCCCGAGGTCGAACTCGACGTCGAGGGGCCGCTATGGGGCGGCAACCTGGCGGTGTTGTGCAGCCTGATCGGCACGCCGTATTTCCCCGGCATCGATGGTCGCGGGATCGACGGCGGCATCCTGTTCGTCGAGGACGTCGGCGAACCGCCGTTCCGGATCGAGCGGATGCTGTATCAGTTGCATTTGTCCGGCGTGCTGGGGCGGCAGCGTGCGCTGCTGCTGGGCGACTTCAGCAAGTGCCGGCCCAGCGGCTACGACAACGGCTATGGCTTGGTCGACAGCTTCGAACAGATCCGTCGGGCCAGCGGCATACCGGTGATCGACGGTTTGGCGATCGGCCACGAACCGGACAAGTTCACCCTGCCATTCGGCGCGCCGGCGCGGCTGAAAGTGGCCGGTGGCAAGGCGCAACTGGACTTCAGCGGTTACCCGCATTTGCCGCCCGAATGAGCGCGAGCGCGGCCAAACCCGTAAAATGGCCGATCTGCATGGGCCGCGCGTCCAACCAAGGAACTCCGCAATGAAGATCATCGAAGGCGATTTCGCCACGCCCAAAGGCCGTTTTGCCATCGTCGCCGGCCGTTTCAACGGCTTCGTCGTGGAACCGCTCGTGGCCGGGGCGCGCGACGCGCTGGTGCGCCATGGCGTGAAGGACGATGCGATCGATCTGGTGCGCGTGCCGGGTGCGTGGGAGATTGCGCTGGCGGCGCACAAGCTGGCGAACTCCGGCAAGTACGCAGCGGTGATCGCGCTGGGCGCGGTGATCCGCGGTTCCACGCCGCACTTCGACTACGTCGCCGGCGAATGCGCCAAGGGCCTGGCCCAGGCGGCCTGCAGCTCCGGGGTGCCGGTGGCGTTCGGCGTGCTGACCACCGACAGCATCGAACAGGCGATCGAGCGCTCGGGCACCAAGGCCGGCAACAAGGGTGCCGACGCCGCGATCGCCGCGCTGGAAATGGTCAACCTGTACGGGAAGCTGGCATGAGCCAGCACGCGCAGGGCCTGGACATGCAGGCGCGTTCGCGCGCCCGCCGCCGCGCGTTGCAGGCGCTGTACGCCTGGCAGCTCTCCGGCAGCCACATGAACGCAGTGATCGAGCAGTTCCGCCACGAGCAGGACATGGAAGTGGCCGACCTGGAGTACTTCGAGGATCTGCTGCATGGCGTCGAGAAGCACGTCGACGCGCTCGACGAAGCCTTGCGCCCGCACATCGACCGCGAGGTCGCGCAGATCGATCCGATCGAACGCGCCGCGCTGCGACTGGCCGCGTACGAACTGAAATTCCGCCCCGACGTGCCGTATCGCGTGGTGATCAACGAGGCGATCGAAGTCACCAAACGCTTCGGTGCCGATCACGGCCACAGCTACGTCAACGGCGTGCTGGACAAGCTGGCCAGCGACTTGCGCGCGATCGAGAAGCGCGGCTGATGGCAGCGGTCATCGACGCGTCGTCGCGGGTTCCGACGATCGAGACCGACCGGCTGCGGCTGCGTGCGCATCGGGCGGATGACCATGCGACCTGCCTGGCGATCTGGTCCGATCCCGCCGTCGTCCGCTTCATCGGTGGCCGTGCGTTCACTGCCGAGGAAGTGTGGAAGCGTTTGCTGCAGTACCGTGGCATGTGGGGGCTGCTCGGTTACGGCTACTGGGCGGTCGAGGAAAAAGATAGCGGCAACTATGTGGGCGACATCGGCTTCGCCGACCTGCACCGCGACATGCAACCCTCGTTGCGAGGCATGCTGGAATGCGGCTGGGTGCTGGCCCCGCAGGCGCACGGCCACGGTTATGCGAGCGAGGCGGTGGCGGCGATCAGCGACTGGGGTCGGAAGCATTTCGCCGACAGGCGCATGGTGTGCATCATCTCGCCCGAAAACCTGGCGTCGATCCGTGTGGCCGAAAAGGCCGGCTACCGGCTCTGGCAAGAAGCCGTCTATCACGACAGCCCGACGCTGGTCTTCGCCCGCTAGCAGGCTCCCCAACCGGTGATCGGCTGATGGAATTCGACCTGATTGAACTGATCCGCCGGCACACCGCGCAGCCGCGCGACGACGTGCGCCTGGGCATCGGCGACGATGCGGCGCTGCTGGCCGTGCCGGCCGGGCAGGAACTGGCCGTCGCCATCGACACCCTGGTCGAAGGCGTGCATTTTCCACGTGGCACTGCCGCGGCGGACATCGGCTGGAAGGCACTGGCGGTGAACCTCTCCGACCTCGCCGCGATGGGGGCGAGTCCGGCCTGGGCGCTGCTGGCGCTGACCCTGCCGGAGGCCGACGGTGCCTTCGTCGAAGGCTTCATCGAAGGCTTCACGAAACTGGCGCAGCCACATCGCCTCGCGCTGGTCGGCGGCGACACCACGCGCGGGCCGCTGTGCATCAGCGTTGCCGTGCACGGCTTCGTGCCGCCGGGCAGGGCGCTCACACGCGCCGGCGCGCGCGTCGGCGATGCGGTGCTGGTCACCGGCACCCTGGGCGACGCCGCGGCAGGGCTGCACGCGTTGCAGCAGCCAGCGCGTGGCGATGACCATCGCGCCGGCCTGCACGAATTCCTGACCGAGCGGCTGAACCGGCCGACACCGCGGCTCGCCGCCGGCACCGCGTTGCGCGGGCAGGCCAGCGCCTGTGTCGACATCTCCGACGGGCTGCTCGCCGACCTTGCGCACATATGCACGGCCAGCGAGGTCGGCGCGGAGATCGAGGCAGCCCGGCTGCCGCGCTCGTCGGCGTTGCTGCACCTGCATGACGAAACCACCGCGCTGCATTTCGCATTGAGCGGAGGCGACGACTACGAACTGTGCTTCACCGTGCCGGCCAACCGGCTGGCCGAGGTGCAGGCGGACCTTGGCCGGCTCGGCTGCGGCGTGACCAGGATCGGCCGCATCGTGGAAGGCCACGGCGTGCGCGTGCGCGGCAATGATGGCGCGTGGCTGGCGCCGGACCGGACCGGCTGGGAGCATTTCGCGTGAGCGCGAAGAAGATCTTGAGCGCGGAACAGCGCCGCGCCCTGCTGGCCACGCCGGCCGGCTGGCTGGCCTGCGGTTTCGGTTCCGGACTCGCGCCGGTGGCGCAAGGCACGTTCGGTTCGCTGGCCGCGCTGCTGCCGTGGCTGCTGCTGCGCCAATTGCCGCTGCCGTTGTACGTCATCGTGCTGCTGGCCGGATTCGGCGTCGGCGTGTGGGCATGCAACGTGGCCGGCCGCGCGCTCGGCGTGGACGATCATCGCAGCCTGGTGTGGGACGAATTCATCGGCCAGTGGATCGCGCTGCTGCCGCTGCTGGTGCTGCCCGCGCCGTGGTGGAGCATCGCCCTCGGCTTTGCATTGTTCCGACTGTTCGACGTGTGGAAGCCATGGCCGATCCGCTGGCTGGATCGCCGCGTCAAGGGCGGCTTCGGCGTGATGATCGACGACGTGATCGCCGGCATCTTCGCCGCGATCGTGCTCGGCCTCGCGATGTCCCTGACGCGCTGAGAAGCACGGATGTCTTCTGGCGCTCGGGGCGCTGGTCAGGCGCAGGGCCACCTTACCGAGTGGTGTCCGCCGCCCCGATCTGCCGCAGCATCCTGGTGACAGCCTTCGCCACCACCGCCGGTTGGTCCAGCTGGATGTCGTGGGAGGCGTGGTCCACCAGCAGCCGTTCGCCGCGCGCAGACGTGGCGACGATCTTCGCCTGGGTCTGGTCGCGGGCAGCCTCCAGCGACTTGCGCAACTCCTTGGGTGCATCGGCGTAGGTATCGGCGGCGGTCAGCACGATCAATGGCAGCGCACCATGCTTTTCGTCGGGTGATACAGGCTGGCCGAACACCACGACATTGTTCTGCAGTTCGGACAGCAAGGTGCGCCAGAACGCCGGTCTGGATTTGTAGTCAGCCGTAACCGCGTTGACCTTGTCGCTGGCGAGCGGGTTGCCACCCGCAACGCAATCCTTCAGTTCGGGTGGCGGAGACGCCAGTGCGTGCTTCTCGGCGCCCGCCTCGCACTGGCGAATGAAGTCGAATCGCCGCGCATTCATGGCGGTCTCTTCCCTGGCCCAGTCAGGCGCGAACGCGGCGACGTCCTGTGCGGGTGGATCAATCAACACCAGGCCGCCGATGTCCGCCGGGTATCGTTGGGCATAGGCGCGGGCAATATTGCTGCCCAGCGAGTGGCCCACCAGAACCAGGGGAGTTTTCATGCCTTCGGTGTGCACCAGTTCATGGAGGTCGGACACGTCGGCGTCGAGATCGCGAGGAAGGGGTCCGGCGCTGCTGAAACCGTAGCCGGCACGATCGTAGGAACACACTTTGGAGGAGGCGGCGAGTAGCGGCTGCAAGCGGAACCAGGTGGACGAATCGGCGTGCGAGCCGGCTTCCAGGATCACCGTCTGCGGGCCGTTGCCGGTGCAGCGAAGATTGAGCTGGCGCCCGCCGGCTATCGTCACCAGGGTGCCCGGCCGCGCATAGCTGTCGGGAATGCGCTGTGGAGGTGCCCGCTCGTCGGCAGCTGCGGTCGCGAAGAAACAGGCCAGGGCGACGAACATGGCAAGACGACTTGCGTTACGGGGATTTCTGTTCACGCCGGTTCTCCCTCCGCGAATGGCCGCACGTATCGACTCGAAAATCTCCGGAAAGTTCGCCCATGGCCCTGTCTGGCGATCCGGATACTTCACGCAGCTTGCCGATCCCGAGCATGACGCCGTTGTGTCGCGCGCCCGGATTGGACATGCTGGCGGTCTTCCCGTCACAGGAGCATCCCCATGCTTTACCGTCGCCTCGGCACCTCCGGCCTGCAACTTTCCGCGCTGTCGTTCGGCGCCTGGGTTACCTTCGGCAAGCAGGTGGGGCGCGGGGAGGCGCGCGACATGCTGGCGCTGGCGCATGACCGCGGGGTCAACTATTTCGACAACGCCGAGACCTACAACAACGGTGTGGCCGAGCAGGTGATGGGCGATGTGCTGGCCGACCTGCGCTTTCCACGCGACAGCTATTGCGTCTCCAGCAAGGTGTTCTTTGGCGCCGTCGACAAGCCGCTGCCGACCCAGCGTGGCTTGTCGCGCAAGCACGTGATGGAAGCCTGCCACCAGGCCCTGCAGCGCCTGCGCGTGGATTACCTGGACCTGTACTTCTGCCATCGGCCGGATCCGGACACGCCGATCGCCGAGACCGTGGCGGCGATGGATACGCTGGTGCGCCAAGGCAAGGTGCTGTACTGGGGCACCAGCGAATGGCCGGCCGAATCGATCCGCGAGGCGCATCGCATCGCGCGCGAAAACCATCTTTACGCACCGGCGATGGAGCAACCGGAATACAACCTGCTGCACCGCGAACGGGTCGAGGTGGAATACGCGCCGCTGTACGAGGCCTACGGCATGGGCACCACGATCTGGTCGCCGCTGGCGTCCGGCCTGCTCAGCGGCAAGTACAACGACGGTGTGCCGGCGGACTCGCGACTGGCCCAGCCCGGCTACGAATGGCTGCGCGAGAGCGTGCTGGGCCACGGCGACGAACGCCTCGGCAAGGTGCGCGCGCTGCAACCGATCGCCGCCGCACTGGACACGAGCCTGGCGCAGCTGGCGATCGCCTGGTGCCTGGTCAACCCGCACGTTTCCACGGTGATGCTCGGCGCCAGCAAGCGCGAGCAACTGGAGCAGAACCTCGACGCGCTGGAACTGTTGCCGCGGCTGGATGCGGCAGTGGTGCAGCGAATCCGGGGGGTGATCGAGGCAGATTGATGACCGACGGCAGTTGACAGTTAAATGAGAATCATTATCATCAATGACGTCACCGCTGCCTCCGGAAATTCCGATGCCCGTCCTGTCCCTGCACCAGCCACTGTCGTCACGTGCGATCCCGCGGCCGGCTTTGTCGCCGCCGGCTCCAGCCGCGGCAGCGGCCAGACGTGTCTCCAGCCATGCGCTGCTGGAAGGTGAGCGCGAGCTGGTGATCCAGCACCAGGGCAGCGAATACCACCTGCGCCTGACCCGCAACGACAAGCTGATCCTGACCAAGTAGCCGCAGCGGTCGGTTTCCCTGGTGCAGCGGGCGAGGTTCCGCGCGTTTTCCCGAGCCGGGCGGTCTTCGCGGGTTCGTGTCTGGAGGCAGGCGATGTTCATCCCATGGTGGCGACGACGACAGGCATCGTGTCCGCAAGCGTCCGGCGCAGGTGCTTGCCGGCGCTGGCTGCGGATCACGCCGACGTCACTGGCTGCGGCGCTGCCGGCGCTCGACAGCGTGTTGTACATGCCGCTTGCCGCGGGAGCACCGCCACTGCCGGCGCTGCCGCGCGGCCTGTTGGTGGAAACGCCGCAGCTGACGTTGTTGCTGCGGGTGCGCTGGTTGATGGTGGTCAGCGTGATCGAGGTGGACGGGCCGCGTGAATGGATCGACGGCCTGGATCGAACCGGCCGTCCCTGCGTGCGCCTGCATCTGCTGCCGGACACCGACTATCTGGGCTGGGATCGTCTGCTGGCTGGCGGCGAACCGGCGATCGCGATGCCGGATACGCCGCACCTGTGGGCGCTCGACGCGTACCCGCTGTGCTTCCATCGACGTCCACTGGGTGGCCTCGACGTGCTCCGCGGCGAGGAGGCCAGCGAGCTGTCGCCGCTGGGTCGGCAACTGGCCGGGCGGATCGCCCGTGCGCACACCGGCCAACGCGATCGGCAGTTCCGCTAGCCGCCATCGTCGACGTTGGCGCCGGTCTTCAGGAGGACTCCTGCGCTCGCGGTTCGCGCAACAGGTCGTCGGCATCCGCCGTGTGGAAGTGACGCTTGAACGCCACCTCGCCGGAGGCCGGTTCCTCCAGTTCGCGGGCGTAGCGGTGGCCGGCGTAGACCGCATGCGCGATCAGTCCCGGCGCCTCGGCGTCGCCGATGCAGTGCACCGAGCGCACGCCGGCGGCGGACCATTCCGGCTGGCGCCGCAGCAGCTCCTGGTGCAGCGCATCGTCGGGTAGGCGGGCGGTCACCGTGACCAGCGCATCGCAGGCAAGCTCGCGGCGCCGATGGGTCCACACATCCTCGACGGTCAGCGTGGTGCCGTCGAAGCTGACAATGTCGTGCGACACCAGCGGTTCGATCCCGAGTTTGGCCATCCGTTTGCGGATGTGCCGGTAGTCGAGCGTGTGCTGGCTCCATGGCGCGATGCTGTCATCCGGAGTCAGGTGGATCACTTCGCAGCCATGCAGGCGCAGCATCTCGGCGGCCACGCCGCCGTAATAGAAGCCGTCGTCGTCGAATATCACAACGCGGCCTTCCGGCAAGCGGCCATCCATCAGGTCGTCGGGCGTGAACACGCGCGGGTTGTTCGCGAAGCCGGCAATGGCGAAGCCGTTGCTGCGGCCGTAGCCGTCGCGGCGCCAGTGGCAGCCGGTGGCCAGCACCACGTGTTCGGCGCCGAAGTCGAGCACGTCCTGCGCGGTCAGGGCCGAATCGAGATAGACGGCTATATTCGTGAGCTTGTTGATCTGGCCGACGCGCCAGTCGCGCACGCGCGCCCACTCGGCCAGTCCCGGCAGGCGCGCCTCGCGCGTGACGCGGCCGCCGAGTTCCCTGCGCGCCTCGGCGAGGCTCACTTCGTAGCCGCGCTGACCCAGCGCGCGGGCGGCTTCCAGTCCGGCCGGTCCGGCGCCGACGACCAGCACGCGGCTGGCCGAGCGTTTCGGCGCGATGCGTTCCGGATGCCAGCCCTTGCGCCACTCCTCGCCCATGGTCGGGTTCTGCGTGCAGCGGATCGGCGAGATGGTCATGTCGCCGGAGACGCAGATGTTGCAGCCGATGCATTCGCGGATGTCGTCGACGCGGCCTTCCTCGATCTTCTTCGGCAGAAAGGGATCCGCGATCGACGGGCGCGCGCAGCCGATCATGTCCAGCACGCCGCGCTTGATCTGCGACACCATGGTGTCCGGCGAGGTGAAGCGGCCCACGCCCACCACCGGCTTGCTGGTGGTCTGCTTGACGAAGTCGATGAACGGTTCCTGCGCGCCTTCGCCGGCGAAGCGCGAGGGCACCGAGTCGTTGTACCAGGCGGCGATATTCACGTCCCAGAGGTCCGGCAGCTCGGCCAGCATGCCGACGATGTCTTTCGCCTCGGCCAGTTCCACGCCGCCGGCGCCGAGCAGTTCCTCGGTGGCGAAGCGCAGCGCCACCGCGCAGGTGTCGCCGACCGCGTCCTTCGTGTCCTCCAGCACTTCGCGCAGCAGGCGCACGCGGTTCTCCAGCGAGCCGCCGTATTCGTCGCTGCGCTGATTGCGCCGCCGCTGCAGGAAGTGCATCGCCAGCGACAGGTCGTGCGCGGCATAGACGTAGATGATGTCCATGCCCGCGCGCTTGCCGCGGATCGCCGCCTCGCGATGCCAGCGGCGGTATTCGCGGATGTCGTGCAGGGTCATCGCGCGCGCCTGCGACGGGTAGCCGTACTTGGACGGCTGGTGCGAGGGCGCCAGCAGCACCTCGCGCGAATACAGGTTCGACGCGGTGGGGCCGTTGTGCGACAGCTCCAGCGCGGCCAGCGCGCCATGCGCGTGCACCTTGTCGCACATCAGCGCCAGCGCGGGGATGTCGCGGTCGTCCCACAGCCGCGCCTCGACGTAGGGCGTGAGGTCGCCGCTGGGGTGGATCTCGCATTCCTCGGTGGAGACCACCGCCCAGCCGCCCTCGGCCTTGGTCTCGCGCATCGCCGCATGCGCCAGCGGCATCGCGTGGCCCATGCCGTTGCAATGCGGCACCTGGAAGAAGCGGTTCTTCGCGGTGACCGGGCCGATCTTGAGCGGGGTGAACAGGATGTCGTAGCGCGGATCCCTCATTCCGGAATGACCTCGACAGATGGCGCGGCCTTGCGGCGCAGGCGCATGACGGCGTACAGCGGCAAGCCTGCCGCGATCAGTCCCAGCGCATACAGGAACGGCTCGTGGCCGATGCCGACGAAGGCGAAGACCACGAATGCCACGCAGGTGACGGCGATCAGCAGCACCCGGCGCGTGGCGCACGTGGCGGTGCGCCGCCGCCACAGCACGAACAGTGCGAGCGCGCAGCACAGGTAGAGCGGCAGGTTGGCGGCGGTCACCACCCGGGTGAGGAAGGTGAAGGCCGACACCAGCGACTTGCTGTAGCTCATCCAGACCATGGCCGAGGCGAGCGCACCGATCACCAGCAGCGCCACCGCCGGCGCGCCGTGGCGGTTGTTGCGCGCGAGCACCGCCGGCAGCACGCCGTTGACGGCCATCGTGCGGGTCAGTTCGCCGGCGAGCAGGGTCCAGCCGTTGAGCGCCCCCAGCCCGCTGATCACCACGAACAGCGCCAGCCAGCGTCCGGACCCGGCGACGGCGAAGCGATCCATCAGCAACGCGAACGGCGCACTCGCCTCGGCCAGTTCCTGCGGCCGGATCAGCAGCAGCGGCACGGTGGAGACGATGATGTAGATGATCGCGGTGAGTATGGTGCCGGTCATGGTCGAGCGCGGAATCGTGCGCCCCGGGTCATCCACCCGCGCCGCCGGCACGCTGGCCGATTCGATGCCGAGCATCGCGAACAGGGCGATGGTCGAGGCCGCCATCACGTCGCCCAGCCGGATCGGCGTGGTCGGTGGATGCGCGGTATAGCTTGCCGGCGAGGTCAGCAGCAACCAGCCGCCGAGCAGCGCGATCGCCAGCATCGGCAACAGCTTCAGCGCGGTGGTGACGATCTGCACGCCGCCGCCGGTGCGCACGCCGAACAGGTTGATCGCCACGACCACCCACAGCAGGCACAGCGCGAACAGCGCCGGCTGAAGTGCAGCCAGCGGCGGGAACACCACCGTCATGTAGCCGACCACGCCGGTGGCGAGTGCGGCATTGGTGAGCCACATCGACACCCAGTACGCCCACAGCGCCATGTACGCCGGCAGCTCGCCCAGCGTGCGGCGGATGTAGCCGTACGGGCCTTCGGCATCGGGCAGGGCGCGCGCCAGGTGCGAGAACACCCGGGCCAGCACCAGGCAGCCGGCCAGCACGATCACCCAGCCGATCAGCGCATTGAACCCGTACGGCGCCAGCGACGCCGGCAACACGAAGATGCCCATGCCGATGACATTGCCCACGACCAGCGCGGTGCAGGTCCAGAAGCCGATCGTGTTGCCATTGCGCATGTCGGCTTCCGCCCGGAATCAGTTAGAGGATGCTCATGCGGATTCGCCGGCGGGTCCGGCATACGCCGCGCGCAGCAGGTTCTGGAAATGCCAGACGCCGCTCTCGCGCTTCGGATTCAACCGGCCGGGAGTGTAAGAGCCGGACGCCAATCCCTTCTGTACGGCTTCGCAGATCGCGATGTCCTCGTTCTGCACCTCGTCGCTGAAGGCCTGGTCCGCAGCGATGCGTGACTGGGCGCCGGCGTCCTGCGCGTAGTAGTAGTCGAAAACGATGCGGCAGCGGTTCGGCCCCAGCGGCAGGATGCGGTTGGTCTGCAGCCGGCCGGGCATGATGTTGAGCATCACGTTGGGATAGATGAAGTAGTAGAACGCCTGGCCATCGCCGTAGAGCTCGCTGCTGTCGCGCAGCGGCGAGGACTGCAGCGAATGCCACGGGAACAGCTCGGTATCGTAGGCGCGGTAATCGAGCACCCTGGACAGGCCCGGATGCACGTGCGGCAGGTGGTAGCCCTCGAGGTAATTGTCGACGTAGACCTTCCAGTTGCACTCGATGTCGTAATTGTCGCGGCGCAGGTAGCGCATCGCCGCCAGGTCGATCGGCGCGATGCGCTCGGCGATGCCGCCGTAGACCTCGTCGAACGCCGGTACCTCGTCGCTCAATGCCACGAACACCAGGCCCTGCCATTCGTGCACGCGCAGCGGCGGCAGGCGGATGTCCTCGACCTTGAAATCGCAGGCGTCCTGCATTTCCGGCGCGCTGCGCAGCTGGCCTTCGAGGGTATAGGTCCAGCCGTGGTACTTGCAGTGCAGGGCGCGTGCACCCTTGCCGTCGCACAGCGCCAGTGGCCCCGCGCGGTGGCGGCAGACGTTGGGGAAGGCGCGCAGCACGCCGTCCCGTCCACGCACCAGCAGCAGCGGCACCCCACCGACCTGCTCGACCGCGTGGTCGCCGGGCTCGGCCAGCTGCCCCTGTTGCGCCACCAGTTGCCAGCTGCGTGCGAACACCGCGCGCTGCTCCATGGCCAGCATCGCTTCGCTCGCGTAGTAGCGTGCCGGCAAGGCGTGTGCGCGGTTGAGTTCCTCGGCCATCGTGTCGGTACGCATGGGTTGGAGTTGTCCCGGTTGGATGGCGCCACGGAGCCGGCCGGCGGAGCTTGTCGATCCCGCGTGCCGTTGCGCACGCGGTGGCAGGTGCCCGGTTCAGCCTAGCGCTTCCGCCGAACCGGCGGCAACCGCCGCCGCATCGGTGACCGATGGCCCACTGGCAGCCGGCGTTCTTTCCCGGCGCCACTATCTACGGACCGGGTTCGGCGGTAGATTGCGACAACACCCGCGAGAAATTGCTGCCGTCCATGCAACGCGCCGTAACGCTATCGCTCCGCCACCCCGTCGATCTGCACGGGCGGGCGCCGTCGCCGCGGCGGGGTGAAACATGAGCGAAGCGTCAGCCAGCGGCACGCTGGATCAGGCGCTGGCGCACGCCGCGCGATTGCTGCAGCGCGATCCCGCGCTGGCGGTGGAACAGCTTGACGAGATCCTTCAGGTGGCCGGGGCGCATCCGCTCGCGCTGCAACTGCTGGCTGCCGCGCGCGCGCAACAAGGCGATGCGCAGGGCGCGCTCGACATCCTGATCCCGCTGGCGCAGGCACAGCCGAATTGGGCGATGCTGCAGGTTGACCTGGGCGTGGCACTGGGCCGATGCGGGCGCGGTGAGGAGGCGATTGTCGCACTGCGCCGCGCGGTCGCGCTGAAGCCCGAGCTACCGCAAGCCTGGCGAGAGCTCGGCGATCATCTGATGGCGGCAGGCGAACACGATGCAGCGGATGGGGCATACGCCCGTCACGTGCGTTATTCCACGCATGACCCGCGCTTGATGGATGCTGCCGTGGCGCTCGCCGAGGATCGAATCCCGCAGGCCGAAACCCTGCTGCGCGAACACCTGAAGCAGGCACCCACCGATGTCGCCGCGATCCGCATGTTTGCCGAAGTTGCCGCCCGGGTGGGCCGCAACGAGGATGCCCTGAACCTGCTCGCGCGCTGCCTGGAACTGGCCCCCGGCTTCCATGCCGCACGCCAGCACTACGCCATGGTCCTGCATCGCAGCAACCAGCCCGCGCAGGCGCTGGTGGAAATCGAGCGATTGCTGGCGATCGACCCGCAGCAACCTGCTTATCGCAATCTCAAGGCGGTGGTGTTGTGCCGCGTCGGCGACTACGAACCGGCGATCGCCATCTACGCCGAGCTGGTGCGTAGCTACCCGGGCAACCCCAAGGTGTGGATGAGCTACGGCCACGCCCTGAAGACTGCCGGCCTTGGCGAGCGCGCGATCGCCGCCTATCGGCGCAGCCTGGAGTTGCTGCCGTCGTTCGGTGAGGTCTGGTGGAGCCTGGCCAACCTCAAGACATTCCGCTTCAGCCCGGTCGACCTCGCCTTGATGAGCAGGCAACTGGCACGTGCCGACCTGTCGGACGAGGATCGCCTGCACCTGGAATTTGCCGTGGGAAAAGCACGCGAGGACGCCGGCGGGTACGCAGCGTCGTTTGCCCACTACGCGCGTGGCAACGCGATCCGCCGCGCGCAACTCCACTACAGCGCGGACGAAACCGGCGCGCGGGTACGGCGTGCCTGCGCGCATTACACCGGCGACTTCTTCGCCGCGCGTGCCGGCATGGGAAGTCCTGCACGAGATCCGATTTTTGTCGTCGGACTGCCGCGTGCCGGCTCCACCCTGATCGAGCAGATCCTGTCCAGCCACAGCCAGGTCGAGGGCACGATGGAGCTGCCCGAAGTCGCATCGATCAGCCGTGGGCTGCGCCGGCAGGGCGAGCCCGACAGCGCCATGCCCTACCACGATGCGCTGGCGGCGCTCGACGCCGACGCGTTGCGCGCCCTCGGCGAACGCTATCTCGCGCATACGCGCATCCAGCGCAAGACGTCAGCGCCGTTGTTCATCGACAAGATGCCGAACAACTTCATGCATGTCGGCCTGATCCATCTGATGTTGCCGAATGCAAAAATCATCGATGCGCGCAGGCATCCGCTGGCCTGTTGCTTCTCGGCGTTCAAGCAGCACTTCGCGCGCGGGCAGAGTTTCAGTTACGGCCTCGAGGACATCGGACGTTACTACCGCGACTACGTCCGGCTGATGGCGCATTTCGATACCGTGCTGCCCGGACGCGTCCATCGCGTGCTGTATGAGCGCATGGTCGCGGACACCGAGGGCGAGGTTCGCCGACTGCTGGACTATTGCGGCCTGCCGTTTGAAGACTCGTGCCTGCGGTTCTTCGAGAACCCGCGGCCGGTGCATACCGCCAGTTCGGAGCAGGTGCGCCGGCCGATCTATCGGGAAGGGGTGGATCACTGGCGCCATTTTGGCCCATGGCTGGGGCCTCTGGAGCAGGCCTTGGGACCGGTGCTGGAGAGCTATCCCGGCGTGCCCGGGCTCACATGAAGGTAGCTGGTTCGTTGGATTGCCGTTGACCAGATGAGGGGAAGAACATGCGCACAAGCAGGCCCAGACACGTCATGAACACCCAGCGGGCGAAACTGATCCGGTTGCCGCTGGCGGCGGCGATCTGTTTTGCCATGGCTTCGCCGGCCGTTGCACAAGACGCACAACAACCCGCGCCACCGAACGCGGTGCCGGCGGCGAAGCAGAAGACCACGACGCTAGGCGTCGTCACCGTGACCGCGCAGAAGCGCACGGAGAACCTGCAGAAGGTGCCCATCAGCATCGACGTGCTGGCGACGGACCAGCTCGAAGCGCTGCATGTGAAGAGTTTCGACGACTACGTGAAGTATCTGCCGAGCGTGACGTTTCAGCAGGGCGGTGGCGGCATTGCCACCGGTCCCGGCTTTGCCTCGATCTACATGCGCGGCGTGACCAGTGGCGGCAATACCAATCACTCGGGTTCGCAGCCGAGCGTCGGCGTGTATCTGGACGACCAGCCGGTGACGACGATCCAGGGGCCGCTCGACATCCACATGTACGACATTGCCCGTATCGAAGTGCTGGCCGGCCCGCAGGGCACGCTGTATGGCGCCAGTGCCGAAGCCGGCGCCTTGCGCATCATCACCAACAAGCCCGATCCGAGCGGCTACGCGGCAAGTTACAGCCTGGGCGTGGACACGGTTGCGCATGGCGGCATCGGCTATACGGCCGAGGGCATGCTCAATCTGCCGATCAATTCGAGTGCCGCGATTCGTCTGGTTGGCTGGCGCGAACATGATGCCGGCTACATCGACAACAAGTCCGGATCGCGCACGTTCCCCACGTCGGGCATCACCATCAGCAATGCACCGGGTTGCACGCCGAGCGGGACCTCGCCATCCTCGGCGTTCCAGTGCGTCGGACATGCGCGGGACAATTACAACGATGCCAATACCAGCGGCGCGCGGGCGGCGCTGAAAGTCGATCTCGACGACAACTGGTCGATCACCCCGATGCTGATGGGACAGCAGACGATCTCGCACGGAAACTTTGCCAGCGATCCGGTCATTGGCGATCTGGCCGTCACCCATTTCTATCCCGAACGTGTCAATGACCGCTGGTGGCAAGGCGCGCTGACCGTACAGGGCAAGATCGGCAATTTCGACTTGACCTATGCCTATGCGCATCTCAAGCGCAATCAGGAAGAGCAGACCGACTACACCGATTACGGCTTCTGGTACGACGCCCTGTACGGCTCCGGGGCGTCCTTCTATGACAACGACGGCGCGCTGATCAATCCCTCGCAGCACATCAGCGACCGCGATCGCTACACCAACAACAGTCACGAGCTGCGTCTTGTGTCACCGGCGGACGATCGTCTGCGCCTCGTCACTGGCCTGTTCTGGCAGAAGCAGAAGCACGACATCCTGCAGGATTACCAGGTCGATGGCCTGGCCGACGCGCTGTCCGTCACCGGCTGGAACGACACGATCTGGCTGACCCGGCAAATGCGCTACGACCGCGACGAAGCCGTGTTCGGCGAACTTTCCTGGGATTTCATTCCCGACGTACTCACCGGCACGTTCGGGGAGCGTTATTACCGCACCAGCAATCAACTGTATGGCTACTTCGGCTACGCCGCGGGTTTTTCGTCGAGCCAGGGCGAGGCTGCCTGCGTGTCGCCCGAACCGTTCATGGGTGCGCCGTGTTCGGACTTCAACAAAAAAGTGAAGGAAAGCGGAAACCTCACCAAGTACAACCTGACGTGGAACATCAACGACACCAAGATGATCTACGCCACCCGCTCCGAGGGCTTCCGCCCCGGCGGTGTCAACCGGCGCGGCACCTTGTTGCCGTACCAGGCCGATTTCCTGATCAACGAAGAACTGGGCTGGAAGACTTCATGGCTGGACAATCGGGTGTCGTTCAACGGCGCGGTGTTCCGTGAGACGTGGAACGACTTCCAGTTCCCGATCCTGGGCGCGAACGGCCTGACCGAAATCAAGAACGCGAACTCGGCGCGCATCGATGGCCTGGAGTCGCAACTGGTCTGGCAGGCCACCTACAACCTTCAGCTGACCGCGGGGTTTGCGCTGTATCGCGCCAGACTGAGCGCCAACTATTGCGGCTTCACCGATGCTGACGGTCGTCCGATCACGGATTGCCCGGCCGGCTCGATCAACCCGCAGGATGGCAGCGTCGAGAGCGGGCCGCTCGCACCGAAGGGAACCCAGCTGCCGATAACGCCCAAGTTCAAGGGCAACCTCATCGCGCACTACAGCTTCAGCCTGGGCAGCAGCGACGCGTTCGTCCAGGCGGCGCTGGTCCATGTCGGCAGGCGCACGACCGACTTGCGCCTGAGCGAGCGTGCAATGCTCGGCGACCTGCCTGCCTACAATTCGGTCGATCTGTCCGCCGGCGTGCAACGAGGCCGTTGGTCGGCCGATGTCTACGTCAACAATGCGTTCGACAAGCGCGCGGCGCAGTACAAGTACACCGAGTGTGGCGTCGACGTCTGTGGGGCACACGGTGTCGTTGCGCAATATCCGGACGGTCAGGTCTACACCGGTTTCAACCAGCCGCGCACGATCGGCATCCGCTTCAAGCAGGAGTTCTAGCGGGGTCGCCCCGCGGCCTGCAGAGCCACCAAAGGCCCCGGTGCGAACCGGGGCCTTTCGCGTTGCCGCGATGGTGGTCTGATGGGCCGAACGTGATCGTCCGGCTGTCCGTGCGGTGTCCGCGGACACTTTGTCGGCGCGGTCGGTTCACTACAAGTCATTGAAATAATGGATGTTCTTGCGCTATCGTCAACTGGCACGCGGATTGCAATCGACCCTGTGCAACCGCGCTGTCCGCGGTCAGGAACGGTACCAATGATTCGTGACACTTCCGCACAAGACCGACTGGTCGAGGTCAAACCCAACCGCAAGCGCCAGCTGATCCTGCTCGGCGGCGGCGTACTCGTGCTGGCCTTGCTGGCGTGGCTGGCACCGGGAATCGGCCGGCTGTTCTCGGCATCCGCCTCGGTCAGCAGCTCGCGCCTGGCGTTCGCCACGGTCGAGCGTGGCCCGTTCGTGCGCGACATCGCCGCCGAAGGCAAGGTGGTTGCCGCGGTCAGTCCCACCCTGTATGCCACCTCGGGCGGTGCAGTGACGCTGAAGGTGCATGCCGGCGACACCGTGAAGGTCGGCCAGGTGCTGGCCACCATCGTCAGCCCCGAGCTGACCAACAAGCTGGCGCAGGAACAAAGCAACGCCGACGCGATGGAAGTGGACTATCGGCGCGCGGAGATCGATGCGCGCAAGCAGCGTTCCGCGCTGCAGGAAACCTACGACAACGCCGTCATCGACCAGACCACGGCCGAGCGCAACCTCGATCGCTACCAGAAGGCGTTTGCCAAGGGCGCGGTGTCCAACATGGACGTCGACAAGGCCAAGGACTCGCTGGACAAGGCGAAGATCGCCACCTCGCATGCCAAGGCCAATCTCGGCCTCGACAACGACAGCCTCAACTTCGACATCCAGTCCAAGAAGCTCGCGCACGAGCGCCAGCTGCTGCTGGTGAAAGACCTGCAGCGCCAGGTCGACGACCTCAACGTGAAGTCGCCGGTGGATGGCCAGGTCGGCCAGCTGTTCATCGCCGAGCGCGCCACCGTCGCCAAGGATGCGCAGCTGCTCAGCGTGATCGACCTGTCCGCGCTGCAGGTGGAGATGCAGGTGCCGGAAAGCTTCGCGCGTGATCTGGGCATCGGCATGGCCGGCGAGATCAGCGGCAACGGACACGTGTGGAAGGGTCTGGTCAGTGCGATCTCGCCCGAAGTGGTCAACGGCCAGGTTGCCGCGCGGTTGCGCTTCGAGGGCGAAACGCCGAAACAGCTGCGGCAGAACCAGCGCCTGTCGGTGCGCGTGCTGCTGGACAAGCGCGCCAACGTGCTGACCGTGCAGCGCGGTTCGTTCGTCGACGAATCCGGCGGCAGCTACGCCTACGTGGTGCGCGACGGCATCGCCAAGAAAACCCCGATCCGCGTCGGCGCCTCCAGCATCGACAAGGTGGAGATCCTCGAAGGCCTGAAGGAAGGCGACCGCATCGTGATCTCCGGTACTGACAGCTTCAAGAGCGCGGCGACTGTCGCGATAAGCAATTGACGTAATCCCTTCTCCCTTTGGGAGAAGGTGCCCGTAGGGCGGATGAGGGTACGGGGCTGCGCGGACTTTTCCGCAAAAAGCCGAACCCTCACCCCAACCCCTCTCACCCGCAAGGGGACTCCTCAGGGTCGCCGGTGGGAGAGGGGCTCAAAAACTCCAACCACCGAGGAACAACCATGCTGAAAATGACCCACCTGTCCAAGGTCTACCGCACCGAAGTGGTGGAGACCTACGCGCTGCGCGATTTCAACATCGACGTGAAAGAGGGCGAGTTCGTCGCCGTCACCGGTCCGTCCGGTTCGGGCAAGACCACCTTCCTGACCATCGCCGGCCTGCTGGAAACCTTCAGTGGTGGCGAATACCACCTCGACGGCATCGAGGTGAGCAACCTCAACGACAACGCGCGCTCGAAGATCCGCAACGAGAAGATCGGCTTCATCTTCCAGGCGTTCAACCTGATTCCCGACCTCAACGTGTTCGACAACATCGAGGTGCCGCTGCGCTATCGCGGCATGAAGGCGGCGGAGCGCAAGCAGCGCATCATGGATGCGCTCGAACGCGTGGGCCTGGCCTCGCGCGCCAAGCACTACCCTGCCGAACTGTCCGGTGGTCAGCAGCAGCGCGTGGCGATCGCCCGCGCGCTGGCCGGCTCGCCGCGACTGCTGCTGGCGGACGAACCGACCGGCAACCTGGATACGCAGATGGCCCGCGGCGTGATGGAGCTGCTGGAAGACATCCACCGCGAGGGCGCCACCATCGTGATGGTCACGCATGACCCCGAGCTGGCCGCCCGCGCGCAGCGCAACGTGCACATCATCGACGGCCAGGTGGTGGACCTGTCGGAAGACCCGCGCTTCCACACCCTGCACACCGCTGACGAGGCGCACGGCTGAAAGGCAGGGAATGGGGAGTCTGGAACGGGGAGTCGTCGAGAGCACACGCCCGCGAGACCGCCGCTTTTCCGATTCCCTGTTCCCGATTCTCCATTCCCGGAACCCAAGCATGTTCGCCTACTATTTCCAACTCGGTCTTCGCAGTCTGCGCCGCAACCCGGCGCTGACGGCGTTGATGGTGATGGCGATCGGTTTTGGCGTGGCGGCGTCGATGATCACCTGGTCGGTGTTTCGCGCGGTCTCGGGTAATCCGATCCCTGCCAAGTCCTCGCAGTTGTACATCCGCGCAGATCGACAGTCGCGGCCCGCAGTAGAACGAGAACGGCGAGCCGCAGGAAGCGCTGAACTACGCGGACGCCATGGCGCTGATGGCAGCGCATCAAGCAAAGCGCCAGACGCTGCTCTACCCGGTGCGCCGTCGGTGCTGCCCGGCGGCGACCGCGACCTTCCCGTTGCTCGCCGAATGGTACGCCATTGACGGGATTTTTCCGCATGTTCGAAGTGCCGTTCCAGTACGGCGGTCCGCTGGCATGCAGCAGACGACCACGCGCGTGCGCGCGATGGTCGTGATCAGCGGCCAGCTCAACCAGAAGTTTTCGGCGGCGTCGGACAGCGTGGATCGCGAGGTCAACCTCAACGGCCACGACTATCGCGTCGTCGGCGTGACTGCGTCACTGGGATCCGATGCCTCGCTTCTTCGATGCTGTTCAGTACCGGCAGCATTCGGGATGCCTCGGACTTTATACCTGCCGCTGAACCGCGCGCTGGATCTGAAGGTGCGCACCGGCGGTCGCAACAGCTGCCGCAGCAAGCTCATCTCCAACGGATGGGACGACTACCTGCAGAGCAACTGCGTATGGTTCACCCCTTGGGTGGAACTGGACAGCGCAGTCGATGTCGCGCGCTACCGCCGCTTTCGTTGCCAGAGCTATGCCGCCGATCAGCAACGTGCCGGTCGTTTCGCCTGGGCACCGCAACGTGCGCCTGCGCAACGTGATGCAGTGGCTCGACCACGAGCATGTGGTGCCGCCGGAAAGCCGCATCTCGTTGCTGGTGGCGCTGGGCTTCTTCGTGATCTGCCTGATCAATACCATCGGCCTGCTGCTGGCCAAGTTCTTGCGCCGTCGGTGGAGATAGGCGTGCGCCGCGCACTTGGCGCGGCGCGCGGCGAAATCTACCGTCAATTCCTGATCGAGGCCGCCACCGTGGGGCTGGCCGGTGGCGTGCTTGGCTTGCTGCTCACGGCGTTGGGCATGTACGGTGTCGGCCTGTTGTTCCAGCCGCAGATCGCCCGGCTGGCGCACCTGGATTTTTCGCTGGTGGCGATGACCTTGCTGGTGGCGATCATGGCCACCGTGCTCGCCGCTTTTTACCCCACCTGGTGCGCCGCGAAGGTGCAGCCGGCGTGGCAACTGAAGTCCAACTGAGGAGGGCCCGACCATCATGCAGATCAAGCCCATCCTCTCCGCCATGCGCCACCACAAGGCCGGCACCATGCTGATCGCGTTGCAGATCGCGCTCACCCTGGCGATCGTCTGCAATGCACTGTTCATTATCCAGCAGCGCATCGCACGCATATCGCGCCCCAGCGGCGTGAACGAAACCGACCTGTTCGTGATCCGCAGCGATTGGGCCGGGAAGCCCGGCCCGCAACGCATCGATGCCCAGATGCGGGCTGACCTGATCGCTTTGCGCCAACTCGACAGCGTGCAGGATGCCGCGCCCGCCAACAGCTTTCCGCTGCGCGGCGACGGGTGGGACAACTTCATCAAGCTGCAGCCCGACCAGGTGAAGATGACTACCGATGCGGCGATGTTCTTCGCCGACGAGCACACCCTGGCAACGCTGGGCACGCATCTGATCGCGGGGCGCAATTTCACTTCCGGTGAAATCGGTGCCCAGAGAACGCGCGATTCGATGCACGCCGACCAGGTGATCATCAGCAAGGGTCTGGCGCATCGCCTGTATCCCGACGGCTCGGCATTGGGCAAGACAATCTACGTGTCGATGGGCGAAAAGCCGTCCACCGTCATCGGCATCACCGACACCTTGCAGGCGCACATGATCAGCACTTGGGCAAATGCCTACGCGTACAACGCCGTGCTCGTGCCGGCGCGCCTCCTGGGCGATTACACGTATTACCTGGTGCGCGCGCGGCCGGGGCAGCTCGCCGCGGCGATGCGCGACGCGCCGAAAGCCCTGTTTGCACAGAGCCGCATGCGCATCATCGACCGCAAGGACGGCGTGATGAGCTTCGCCCAGGTGCGTCAGCGCGCCTACTCGCGCGACCGCGGCATGGCGATCCTGATGGGCATCATCAGCGCTGTGCTGCTGGCGATCACTGCTGCCGGCATCGTCGGCCTCACCAGCTTCTGGGTCGGCCAGCGACGCAAGCAGATCGGCGTGCGCCGCGCGCTGGGTGCGACGCGGCGCGACATCCTCGACTACTTCCTCACCGAGAATCTGCTGATCGGCATCGGCGGTGTGCTGGTGGGAGCAGTGCTGGCGGTCGGTATCAACCTGTGGATGGTGACCCAGTTCGAAATGGCGCGGCTGTCGCTGGCTTATGTGCTGGCCGGCGTCGTCGTGCTGTTGCTGCTAGGTCAGAGCGCGGTGCTGGCACCGGCCCTGCGTGCCTCGCGCGTATCGCCGGTGGAGGCAACGCGTTCGGTGTGATTGCCTGAAGCCCTTTCGCCCGACGGCCTGGCCGCTGGAGGAAAGGGAGTTTTATAACTTTACGGAGCACGACATGTTCAGTTACTACCTTGAACTGGCCCTGCGCAGCCTCAAGCGCAGCCCCGGTCTGACCCTGCTGATGGTGCTGACGATAGGTTTCGGCGTGGCGGCATCGATGACATCGTGGTCGGTGTTCCGCGCCGTATCCGGCGACCCGATACCCTGGAAGTCGTCGAAGCTGTTCGTGCCGCAGATCGACAACTGGGGACCGCAGGGCCGCAGCAGCGACGGCGAGCCACCGAACGCGATGGATTACACCGATGCGATCGCGCTGATGCGCGATCACCGCGCCAAGCGGCAGTCGGCGATGTATCAGGTCTCGCCGTCGGTGGTTCCGGCACAGGCCAGCAAGCATCCGTTCAACGTCAGCGGCCATGCCGTCTACAGCGAGTTCTTCCCGATGCTGGACGCGCCGTTCAAGTACGGCAGCAGCTGGAGCGCGAATGACGACACCAACCGCGCGATGGTGGCGGTGATCAGCAGCAAGCTCAACCAGAAGCTGTTCGCCGGTGCCAGCAGCGTGGGCAAGACCGTCAACATCGAGGGCAAGGATTATCGCGTGGTCGGCGTGCTCGATGACTGGAACCCGCAGCCGCGTTTCTACGACGTGGTCAACACCGGTGGCTTCTCCACCACGTCTGCCGACGTCTTCCTGCCGTTCCTCACTGCCATCCAGACATCCATGTCGAACGACGGCAACACCAATTGCAACGAAGTGCCGAAGGAATCGGGCTTCGTCGGACTGCAGCACTCCGAGTGCGTGTGGGTCGCCTACATGGCCGAATTGGACGACGCGACCGCAGCGACGGCCTACCGCAATTACCTCAACGACTATGCGCGCGAGCAGCAGCAGGCCGGGCGTTTCTCCTGGGCACCGAACAACCGGCTGCGCGACCTGCCGGCGTGGCTGGACAGCCAGCACGTGGTGCCCAGCGACACCAAGGTGTCGCTGCTGGTGGCGCTGGGCCTGTTGCTGGTGTGCCTGGTCAACACGGTGGGCTTGCTGTTGGCCAAGTTCCTGCGCCGCAGCGGCGAGATCGGCGTACGCCGCGCATTGGGCGCCCCGCGCGCCGCGATCTATTCGCAGTTCCTTACCGAGGCGGGCATCGTCGGTGCAGCCGGGGGCGTGCTGGGCCTGTTGCTCACCGGCGCAGGCGTGGCCAGCGTGGGCTGGGTGTTGCCCAGGGATATCGCTGCGCTGGCGCGACTGGATGGGTCGCTGCTGCTGCTCACCCTGCTGGTCGCCGTGGTCGCCACGATGCTGGCCGGCCTGTATCCGACCTTCCGTGCTTCGCGCGTGCAGCCGGCATGGCAGCTGAAGAGCAACTGAGGAACATGAACATGAAACTGCATCCCATTCTTGCCGCCCTGCGCAAGCACAAGGCCGGCACCGTACTGATCGCCTTGCAGATCGCCCTGACCCTGGCGATCGTGTGCAACGCCGTGTTCATCATCGGCCAGCGTGTCGAGCGGGTGAAGCGTCCCACCGGACTGGACGAGAGCAACCTGTTCGTGGTCAGCCAGCAATGGGTGGGCGCACCCAGCGCCGACGAGCCTGGCGGCCTGGACAAGCTCGACGCCATGCAGCGCGAGGATCTCGCTGCATTGCGGCAGCTGCCGGGCGTGGCCGCGGTGACACCGACCAACTCGTTGCCGCTGCTCAACTCATCCTGGACCGGCTCGGTATCGCACAAGCCGGGTGCCGAGCTGGGCGGCAAGGGCAATATCCGCACCGCGTACTACTTCACCGACGAGCAGGTGCTGTCCACACTGGGCTTGCGCCTGGTGGCTGGCCGCGCCTTCAATGCCGGCGACGTGCAGCATCAGGGTTTCCGCGACCAGCGCGATCGCCCGGTCGCGATCGTCACCAAGGCGCTGGCGGACAAGCTGTTCCCCGATGGCAATGCGGTCGGCAAGGTGATGTACAGCGACGGCAGCAACGCGCCGACCACCATCATCGGCGTGGTGGCACGCATGCAGATCCCGTCCACCAGCAGCTGGGGCAGCGACTTCACGTGGTATTCGACCCTGATACCGACGCGGCTGGACGGCGGTTCTGCCCGCTATGCCGTGCGAACCAAGCCAGGCCAGCTGGACGCCGTTATGCGTGCGGTGGCGCCGGCGCTGTACCAGGTCACCCCCATGCGTGTGCTCGATGACGACAGCATCAAGCCGTTCTCCGAGGTCCGCGCCAAGGCCTATCGGGCCGACGTCGGCATGGCGGTCCTGATGGGCGTGATCTGCCTGATCCTGCTCTGCGTCACCGCCGCCGGCATCGTCGGCCTGACCAGCTTCTGGGTCGGCCAGCGCCATCGGCAGATCGGCGTGCGACGTGCGCTGGGCGCACGCAAGATCGACATCCTGCATTACTTCCAGATCGAGAACCTGCTGATCGCCGGCGTCGGCGTGGTGCTTGGCGTGGTGCTGGCGGTGGGGCTCAACATGTGGCTGATGACGCACTACGAGATGACCCGCATCCCGCTGCTGTATGTGCTGACCGGCGTGCTGGCGATGCTGGCAATCGGACAGGGCGCGGTATTCGTGCCGGCGCGGCGTGCGTCCAACGTGCCGCCGGTGGAGGCGACGCGGGCGGCTTGACCCCGGAGACCCACCTTGCCTCATGCCGGTCATTCCCGCCTTCGCAGGAATGACCGGCAACGCCACGCGACCTGCTTCACGGATCGACAAGGGATAACGCGATGTTCGGCTACTACCTCGACCTGGCCCTGCACAGCCTCAAACGCAACAAGGCGCTCACCGCGCTGATGGTGCTGGCGATCGCGCTGGGCATCGGTGCCAGCATGACCACGCTGACCGTGCTGCACGTGCTGTCGGGCGATCCCCTGCCGGGCAGGAGCGCGCAGCTTTATTACCCGCAGATCGATCCGCAGGATCTCAAGGGCATGATGCCGAACAAGGAGCCACCAGAGCAGCTCACCCTGGCCGACGGCCTGAACCTGCTGCATGCGGCGCGGGCGGATCGGCAGGCGTTGATGTCCGGCGGTTCGGCACCGGTCGATCCCGGCAAGGCCAACATGGATCCGTTCTATGTGGAAACGCGCTACACCACGACGGATTTCTTCCCCATGTTCGACACGCCGTTCCTGTTCGGCCATGCGTGGACGGCGGCGGACGACGAGGCGAGGGCGCGCGATGTGGTGATCGCGCGATCGCTCAACGACAAGCTGTTCGGTGGTGCCGACAGCGTCGGGCGCACGCTGCGCATGGCCGGAGTCGACTGGCGCATCGTCGGCGTGCTCGACCAGTGGCGGCCGAATCCGCACTTCTACGACCTCACCACCGGCTCGTATGCCTACGCGGAGCAGGTATTCCTGCCGTTGCAGACGATGGTCGAGTTGCGCCTGGACCGCAACGGATCGTCCGACTGCTGGGCGAACGGCGGCGGCGGTATCGGCAACATCCTGCCCTCCGATGACTGCGTATGGTTGCAGTTCTGGGTGCAACTGGACACGCCGGCCAGGGCGGCGGCGTACCGGGATTTCCTGGTGCACTACTCGCGGGAGCAGAAGGCGCTGGGACGCTTCGAGCGCGCGCCGAACGTGCGCCTGCGCAACGTCATGCAGTGGCTCGACTACCAGATGGTGGTGCCCGGCGACGTGCGCCTGCAGACCGGCCTGGCCTTCGGCTTCCTGCTGGTATGCCTGGTGAACACGGTGGGCCTGATGCTGGCCAAGTTCATGCGCCGCGCGGCCGAACTCGGCGTGCGCCGCGCACTGGGTGCGTCGCGCCGCGCGCTGTTTGCGCAACTGCTGATCGAGTCCGGCGTGGTCGGTCTGGTCGGAGGGCTGGGTGGCCTGCTGCTGGCGGTGCTGGGCCTGTGGCTGGTGCGCCAGCGGCCTTCGGACTATGCCGCGCTTGCCCATCTTGATCCGAGCATGTTGTTCACCACCTTCGCGCTGGCCGTGTGCGCCACGCTGCTGGCCGGACTGCTGCCGGCGTGGCGGGCCTGCCAGATCGCCCCGGCGCTGCAGCTGAAGAGCAACTGAGACGGCCATGGACATTCTCCCGATTCTCTCCACGCTGCGTCGGCACAAGCTCACCGCCTGGCTGCTCATCCTCGAGATCGCGCTGACCTGCGCCATCGTCTGCAACGCCGTATTCCTGATCGGCCAGCGCCTCGAACGCATGGACATGCCCAGTGGCGTGGCCGAGCACGAGCTGCTGCAGATCCAGGTAGCCGATGTCGGGACACCGGCCAACCCTTATGCCCGCCTGGCCGAGGACATGGCCGTGCTGCGCCAGGTGCCTGGCGTGATCTCGGTGGCTTCGTCCAACCAGGTGCCGTTCGGCAATTCTTCCTCCAATGCCAACATCCGGCTCGATCCTGCCCAGCCACAACGGACTCTCGCTGTCACCACCTATTTCGGCGAGAACCTGCCGAAGACGCTGGGCACGCGACTGGTTTCCGGGCGGGATCTGACGTCCGGCGACTTCGTCGATGTCGACGTGGCGATGCAGGCACTCGGTACCGGCGATACGAAGCATCTGCCGTCGGTCATGCTGATCACGCAAACGCTGGCCGAGCGTCTGTGGCCGAGCCAGAACCCGCTGGGTCGCATCATCTATCTCACGCCTACGGTCGGACTGCGCGTGGTCGGCGTGCTGGACAGCCTGGCGCGGCCCAATGCCTACGACACAAGCAAGGCGCAATACACGACGATCGTGCCGCTGCGCATGGGAGCAAACAAGGATCAGAGCTACCTGATCCGTTGCCGCCCCGAAGATCGAGCCCATGTCCTTGGCGCAGCATTGGCCGCATTGAAAAAGATCGATCCGCAGCGCGTGGTCACCACCAAGCGCAGCTTCGATGAGGTGCGCCGGAAGTTCTTCCAGGATGACCGTGCGATGGCCGGCATGCTGGTCGGCGTGATCACGGCGCTGCTGATCGTCACCGCGCTCGGCATCGTGGGACTGGCCAGTTTCTGGGTGGCGCAGCGGCGCCGCACGATCGGCGTGCGGCGCGCGCTGGGCGCGACCCGCCGCAACATCCTCAACTACTTCCAGACCGAGAACTTCGTGCTCGCCACCATCGGCATCGTGCTCGGCATGGCGCTGGCCTACGCCATCAACCTGTTCCTGATGCTGCATTACGAATTGCCGCGGCTTCCGACCATCTATTTTCCCGTCGGCGCGATCGCGTTGTGGCTGATCGGACAGCTTGCCGTCCTCGGTCCCGCGTTGCGCGCGGCAGCGGTGCCGCCGGTGGTGGCGACGCGATCGGTGTGATGAATCGCGTTACAGGTTTTGCAGGAGCGACTTCGGTCGCGATGCTCTCCCGCCTTGCCAGCCAACGGCATCGCGGCTGAAGCCGCTCCCGCAAGTGTCATCAACAAAGGACCAGCCATGTTTGCCTACTACCTCGATCTGGCCTTGCGCAGCCTGAAGCGCAACAAGATGCTCACGGCGCTGATGGTGCTGGCGATCGCCGTCGGCATCGGTGCCAGCATGACCACGTTGACGGTGATGTATCTGCTTTCGGGCGATCCGGTGCCGACGCGAAGCGGCACGCTGTTCTATCCGCAGGTGGATCCGGATCCGACGCCGGCCGTCAATCACCAGCCGTACGACATGATGGATTACCGTTCCGCGCTGGATCTCTGGAGCGCGAAGCGTGCCGATCGCCAGGCCATGATCGGGCACAGCTCGCTGCGCCTGACCGCACCGGAGGTGAACCAGCCGCCATTGATGGCACAGATGCTGTCGACCACGGCGGACTTCTTCCCGATGTTCGACGTGCCGTTCCGTTACGGTGGCAGCTGGACGGCGCAGGACGATCGGAAGCATGCGCGGGTGACCGTGATCTCGTCCGACCTCAACGACAAGCTGTTCGGCGGTGCCGACAGCGTGGGGCGCACATTGCGGCTGAAGGATGCGGATGTGCGCATCGTCGGCGTGCTGGCACCCTGGCGGCCGTCGCCGCAGTTCTACGACGTGGCCGGCGGGCGCTATTCGGATGGCGATACGGCCAGCTTTTACAGCAAGCCGGAGGACGTGTTCATGCCGTTCTCCAGTTCGCTGGACATCAACGCCGATGCCTTCCAGGCATTTACTTGTTGGCACCCGCTGGAAGGCGGGGCCCAGATGCAGAATTCACCCTGCGTATGGGTGTCGCTGTGGGTGCAGCTCGACAGCGCGGCCAAGGTCGGCAGCTACCGGCGTTTCGTCGCCGACTATGCGGCGCAGCAGAAGGCGCTCGGGCGCTTCGTGCACGCCGACAACACCAGCATGCACAGCCTGATGGAATGGCTGGACATCAACCAGGTGGTGCCCGGCGACGTGCGTCTGCAGACCTTGCTGGCGTTTGCGTTCCTGCTCATCTGCCTGTTCAACACGGTCGGCCTGCTGCTGGCGAAATTCCTGCGTCGCGCCGGCGAAATCGGCGTGCGCCGCGCGCTGGGGGCCAGCCGTGGGGCGGTGTTCGCGCAATGTCTGGTCGAGGCGGGATTGATCGGGCTGCTCGGCGGCGTCGGCGGCCTGCTGCTGACCCTGCTGGGGCTGTGGCTGATTCGTCGGCAGCCGGTCGAATACGCCGACCTCGTACACCTGGACGTCTCGATGTTCCTGGTCACCTTCGCGCTGGCGATCACCGCCAGCCTGCTGGCTGGCGTGTTGCCCGCGCTGCGGGCTTCACGACTGGTCCCTGGCCTGCAATTGAAGACGCTGTAAGGAGTTCTGAGCATGCAGATCCGACCCATCCTCGCCGCATTGCGCAAGCATCGCCTCGCCACCTTGCTGATCGCGCTGGAGATCGCGCTGGCCTGCGCGGTGCTGTGCAATGCCTGCTTCCTGGTGGCCAATCGCCTGCAGCTGACCCATGTCGACAGCGGCGTCGACGAAAGCTCGCTGGCCGCACTGAAGTTGACCGGCTACGACGCGGCCCACGCGGTCGACCTCAACGCGCGCGTGCTGAATGGCTTGCGCACGGTGCCCGGCATGCAGTCGGTCAGCGTGATCAACGCGGTACCGTTCGGCGACAGCGCAGGCACTGCCGGCATCTCGCTGGACGCGGCCGGCGAGCATCACGGTGGCGTGGTGCACTTCTATGTCGGCGGCCCTGGCAGCTTCAAGGCGCTGGGGCTGCAACTGGTGGCGGGCAGTGCGCCACAGGCAAGTGACTACCAGCAGCCGGTGACCAGCTTCGTGCCGGCCGACGCCACCGTGTGGGTGACCCGCAACCTGGCCGAGCATCTGTGGCCGGGCGCCGATCCGCTGGGCAAGGAATTCTGGTGCGGCAAGCTGCATTTCCGGGTGGGCGGCGTGCTCGCACACCTGGCCCGGCCCTATGGGGGCGAGGGCGGACCCGGCACCATCGAGTGGTCGGTGTTCACGCCTGCGCAGCCCGGCGCATTCTTCGCCGGCACCTATCTGCTGCGTGCCACGCCGGCACAGCTGCCGCAGGTGCTGCGCGACGCGCGCGCCGTGATCACGAAGGTCGCGCCGGATGCGGTGGTCGACAACCACGCCACCCAGACGATCAGCAACCTGCGCCAGAATTATTTCCGCCAGGACCGGGTGATGGCCGGCATGCTGGTTGGCGTGATCGCCGCGCTGCTGCTGGTCACTTCGCTGGGCATCGTCGGCCTGGCCAGTTTCTGGGTGCAGCAGCGCCGCCGGCAGATCGGCATCCGTCGCGCGATCGGAGCTACCCGCGGCGACATCCTGCACTATTTCCAGACCGAGAATTTTCTGATCGTCAGCATCGGCATCGTGCTGGGCATGGCGTTGGCGTTCGCGTTGAACCTGCTGCTGATGAAGCATTACGAACTCCCGCGCCTGCCGCTGTACTACCTGCCGATCGGCGCGCTGGTGCTGTGGGCGCTCGGCCAGTTGGCGGTGCTCGGTCCGGCGCTGCGCGCGGCGGCGGTGCCGCCGGTGGTGGCGACGCGGTCGGTGTGACGACATGCAGGAGCCCGCTCGCGGGCGATGATTCCGATGGGGAACCGTGGAGGCGTCGCCCGCGAGCGGGCTCCTGCGGGAACGGATTCAAGAGGGAGAGGAATGTTCGGCTACTACCTTGAACTGGCCACGCACAGTCTGAAGCGCAGTCCGGGTCTCACTGCGCTGATGATGCTGGCGATCGGTTTCGGCGTTGCCGCATCGATGACCACATGGTCGGTGTTTCGCGGTGTGTCCGGCGATCCGATTCCGTGGAAGTCGGCGCAGTTGTTCGTGCCGCAGATCGACAGCTGGGGACCGCTGCAGAAGTCCGCATCCGGCGTCCGCGAGCCGCCGGATGCGCTGGACTACTCCGATGCGATGGCGCTGATGCACGACCACCGCGGCTCTCGGCAGTCGGCGATCTACGCGGTCGCGCCGACGGTGCTGCCGGCAGGTGCCGAGCGCAGCCCGATCCCGGTGTTCGGCTTCGGCGTCTACGGCGAATTCTTTCCGATGCTGGATGTGCCGTTTCAGTACGGCGGCGGCTGGCAGGCCGGCGACGATAGTGACGGTGCGCCGGTCATCGTGATCAGCGATGCACTGAACCAGCAGGTATTTGGCGGCGGCAACAGTGTCGGTCGCAACCTCGATCTGGATGGCAAGGACTACCGCGTGAGCGGTGTGATGAAGCCGTGGAACCCGCAACCGGTGTTCTTCGACGTGGTCGATACCGGCGGTTTCGGCGGCAATGGCCCGGATGTTTTCGTGCCGCTGCAACGCGCCGTCGCCAGCGGCATGGAAAACGCCGGTGCGGTGAATTGCCCGAAGGGCGTGCAGCCCGGCGCGGGCTACGCCGGGCTGCAGAAGTCGAACTGCGTGTGGCTCGCTTACATGGCCGAACTGGACGATGCGCCGGCAGTGCAGAACTACCGCCAGTACCTGGACAACTACGCACGCGAGCAGCAGACGATCGGCCGCTTCGACTGGCCGGCGAACAATCGCCTGCGCGACGTGCGCGCGTTTCTGGATCATGAGCACGTGGTGCCCGACGACACCCGTGTGTCGCTGCTGGTGGCGCTGGGCCTGCTGCTGGTGTGCCTGGTCAATACGGTGGGCTTGATGCTGGCCAGGTTCCTGCGCCGCAGCGGCGAGATCGGCGTGCGCCGGGCGCTGGGCGCATCGCGCCGAGCCATCCAGGCGCAGTTCCTCACCGAGGCGGCGGTCATCGGCGTCGGTGGCGGCGTGCTGGGCCTGTTGCTGACCGCCGTCGGCGTACTTGTCGTCAACCGGGTGCTGCCGCCGCGACTGGCCGACCTGGCGCGCATCGATCCGGCCTTGCTCCTGCTCACCGTGGCGATGGCGATCGTCGCCAGCGTGCTGGCCGGCGTATATCCCACCTTTCGTGCGGCGCGTGTGCAGCCCGCATGGCAATTGAAGACGAATTGAGGATGCGCCGATGAGACTGCATCCCATCCTTTCCGCGCTGCGACGACACAAGGCCGGCGTGCTGCTGATCGTGCTGCAGATCGCGCTGACCCTGGCGATCGTGTGCAACGCGATCTTCGTGATCGGCCAGCGCATCGAGCGGATGAATCGTCCCACCGGTGCCGTCGAGGATGGCCTGATCCGCATATCGCAGAGCTGGTTCGGCGCACCCGCCGGCAGCGATGCGGCGTCGGTGGAGAAGCTCGACGCGTTGCAGCGCACGGATCTGGCCACGCTACGCAATCTGCCCGACGTGCAGGACGTCGCTGCGTCGACCAGCATGCCGCTGCAAGGCATGATCTACAGCGGCACGCTCAGCCTGAACCCGCAGCAGACCGATGGGGGGATGAGTGCCGCCTACTACTTCGGCGATGAACATCTGCGCCCGACGCTGGGTGTGCAACTGATCGCCGGCCGCGATTTCAAGGCCGACGAAATCCTGCATCACACGCTCACCAGCGATGTTGCATCACCGGTGATCATCGTCAGCAAGCCGGTGGCGGATCGGTTGTTCGCCGACGGCAGCGCGCTGGGCAAGACGGTGTATCAGGACGGCAAACCAGCGACCATCGTCGGCATCGTCGAGCGCCTGCAAACGCCGACCACGGCCAAGTGGGGCAGTGCCTGGGACTATAACTCGGTGCTGGAACCGGTGCGCGTGGACGGCGCGTCGGCCAGCTACGCGGTGCGCGCACGACCAGGCCGCGAGCAGGCGGCCATGCGCGAGGCACGCAAGGCCTTGCTGGCAATCGACCCGTTGCGCGTGATGCCGGACAGCTGGGGTATCCAGTCGCTCTCGCAGATACGCGACAAGATCTACCGCGCGGATCGCGGCATGGCGCTGATGATGGGTGCCATATGCCTGATCCTGGTGGTGGTGACGGCCGCCGGCATTGCCGGGCTGACCAGTTTCTGGGTCGGCCAGCGGCGCAAGCAGATCGGCGTGCGGCGTGCGCTGGGTGCGCGACGCATCGACATCCTGCGCTACTTCCAGATCGAGAACCTGCTGATCGCCGGCGGCGGCGTGCTGCTCGGCGTGCTGCTGGCACTGGGGCTGAACCTGTGGCTGATGGCGCGCTACGAGATGGCGCGCCTGCCGCTGCCGTACGTGGGGGTCGGCGTGCTGGTGATGCTGGCGCTCGGACAGGCGGCGGTGTTCATGCCGGCGCGGCGTGCGTCCCGCGTGCCGCCGGTGGTGGCGACCCGGGCGGCGTGAAGGACGCAATGGGCTACATCAACGAAAACACGGAGTGGTCTTTCATGAAAATCACCAATGCACGAGTCAACAGGTTCATGGTTTTCAGCGTGGCGGCGTCGATGTGCTTCGCCGCATCGGCGAGTACGCCCGCGGCGGCGCGGGCCGGCCACGATCGGGCGGATGCAGCTCAGCTGATCGCTGCGGTTCGACAGCAGGATGTCGACGCTGTCCGACGCATGGCAGGAAACGGTGTGGACGTGAATGCCGGCGTGCATGGCGATGGCACGGCGCTCATTGTTGCGGCGAAGCGCGGTGATCTTGCGATGGTGAACGTCCTGCTTGAACTTGGTGCCGGCGTGAACAAGGGCGCGCCCGGCGATGGCAACCCGCTGATCGCCGCCTCGGCTGCCGGGAGCCGCGATGTCATGGCACGCCTGCTGGCGGCGGGTGCCAGGGTCAACGCCGTCGTGCCGGACGACGAGACGGCCTTGATCAGTGCCGTCAGGAATGACCGTCCGGGAGCCGTCGAACTCCTCGTCGAGCACGGTGCCGACGTGAATCTTGGCGTCGTCGCCAACGGCACCGAGTGGCGTTCGCCGCTGAACCAGGCCCGCAGCGAAGCGATCAGGAAATACCTGTCAGGCCACGGTGCCGTGGTCGGCCATCCAGGTTGAATGCGTTTGCAAAACGGAGATGTGCAATGTTCGGCTACTACCTGGACCTGGCGCTGCGCAGCCTGAAACGCAACAAGGTGCTGACCACGCTGATGGTGTTGTCGCTGGCGCTGGGCATCGGCGCGAGCATCACCACGCTGACCGTGTTCCGCTTGCTGTCGGGCGATCCGCTGCCACAGAAAAGTGCGCAGTTGTTCTACCCGCAACTCGATCCGTATCCGAAGGACCAGCCGTTTTCGCGCAGCGACAAGATGCCGTGGCTGATGACGTATGCCGATGCGATGAACCTGGTGCATGCGCGCAAGGCCGAGCGACAGGCGGCGATGGCGATGACACAGGCCAAGGTGACGCCGCCAACCGCGGGGCAGAAGCCGTTCTACAGCGACGGGGTGATGACCACCACGGATTTCTTCGCGATGTTCGACGCGCCGTTCCGCTATGGCGGCGGCTGGAGCGCGGCGGACGACGACAACCGCATGCCGGTGGTGGTGATCGCCGGGTTCCTCAACGACAAGCTGTTCGGCGGGGCCGACAGCGTGGGGCGCAGCATTCGCATCAACGAGCATGACTTCCGCATCGTCGGCGTGCTCGATCACTGGGCACCGCAACCGCGCTTCTACGGCTTGCGCCTGGGTGGCCACGACTACGGCACGGGCGATGCGGTATTCATGCCGCTGCAGACCGCGCGCGCCGACGGCATGACGCCGCAGGTCACGCTCTCGTTCGGCTCATCGGACAGCACGAAACTGGAAACCGCACCCAGCATCTGGCTGGGCGTATGGGTGCAGCTGTCGGGTGCGGCCGATGCGGCGGACTATCGGACGTTCCTGGGCAATTACGCGGCACAGCAGGTCACGCTGGGGCGGTTCCAGCGACCGCGGGTGGCGCTGTCCGGCTTGATGCAATGGCTGGGAGACCAGCGAGTGGTGCCCGACGACGTGCGCCTGCAGACGGGGCTGGCGTTCGGCTTCCTGCTGATCTGCGTGGTCAACACGGTCGGCCTGTTGCTGGCCAAGTGCCTGCGCCGCTCGCGCGAGATCGGCGTGCGCCGCGCGCTGGGGGCGTCGCGGGGAGCGATCTTTGCGCAGTTCATGGTCGAGGCCGCCATCGTGGGTTTGGCCGGTGGCGTGCTGGGGCTGGGCTTCGCCGAGCTGGGCCTGCTCGGCATCCGTCACCAGCCCGCCGAGTACGCCAGCCTGGCGCACCTGGATGTCGGGATGTTCCTGTTCACCTTTGTCGTGGCCGTGCTGGCCAGCCTGGTCGCCGGCCTGCTGCCGGCCTGGCGGGCCAGCCTGTTGGCACCGGCCCCGCAACTGAAAGCCGCCTGAGGTGCCCATGGAAATCCGACCGATCCTCGCCAGCCTGCGCAAGCACCGCATCCCCGCCGTGCTGATCGTGCTGGAGATCGCGCTGGCCTGCGCGGTGCTGTGCAACGCCGTGTTCATGATCAGCCAGCGCGTGGCCGACATCCACATGCGCAACGCCATCGACGAGCGCGGCATTTCGGTGCTCACCTTGAACGGTGCCGATCCGGCGCGCGCGGCCAGCGACATCCCGCGCAATCTCGCCGCCTTGCGCGGCATCGCCGGCGTCACGGCGGTGGCGACGACCAGCGGCATGCCGCTGGACACGTATGCGGCGCTGACCGGTTTCACCACCACCCCGGAAGGGAAAAGCAGCGTGAACACCGCGGAGTATTTTCTCGGCACCGGCGCTGAGCAGGCGCTGGGATTGCGACTGCTGCAGGGGCGCCATTTCAATGCCGACGAATACGCGGACAGCGGTCTGGACGGCTTCAAATCCACTGCCCACGTCATCCTGGTCACCGAAAGCGACGCGCGACGGTTGTGGCCGGGGCAGAGTGCGCTGGGCAAGCGGCTCTATAGCGACAATGCCAGCTGGACCGTGGTTGGCGTGGTCGCCGACGTACTGGCCCAGGAGCCGGCGTTCAGTGGTGGCGGTGGTCGTTACTCCAGCGTGTTCTTTCCGCTGCGCCCGCAGGTCGCGCTGAGCGATTACGTCTTGCGCAGTGCGCCCCAGGATCGCGAACGCATCGTGCACGAAGCCGTGCAGATGCTGGGCAGGCTGGAGCCTGCCGCCGTGGTGGAAGGCAAGACCTACGAGGCGATGCGTGCGGAGTATTTCGCCGACACCAGCAGCATGGCCTGGATGCTGGTGCTGGTATGCGTGGTGATGCTGGCGGTGACCGCCTTCGGCATCGTCGGCCTGACCAGCTTCTGGGTGCAGCAGCGCCAGCGCCAGATCGGCATACGCCGCGCCATCGGTGCCACCCGCGGGCACATCCTCGGTTATTTCCGGACCGAGAACTTCCTGCTCAGCACCGCCGGTGTGCTGGCCGGCATGGGGCTCGCCTTCGGCATCAATCTCTACCTGATGATGCATTACGAAGTGCACCGCATGCCCTGGTATTACCTGCCTGGTGGGGCCGTTGCGCTGTGGCTGCTCGGCCAGTTCGCCGTGCTCGGGCCGGCGCTGCGCGCGGCGGCGGTGCCGCCGGTGGTGGCGACGCGGTCGGTTTGAATACCATGCAATCTGGCACGGGAGGAGACGCCCCGTGGCCGTCACAATGAAGCTTCATGACCCTGGGAGAATGAGCCTGATGAAGACCTTGCCGTTGCTGATCTGTGCGAGCCTGCTGGGCTCGGTGACTCTCGCTTCATCCGTGCAGGCGGCGCCGGCTGCGCGGATCGCGAAAGGCGATGTGGGGAGCCGGGTGCAGGCGCTCAATGCGCTGCTGGCCGAGCAATGGCAGCACACGCTGCAGAACTCGCCGGAGTTCGCCACGATACTTGGCGACCTGCGCTACAACGATCGCTGGAGCGATCTCTCGCTGGCGCATGCGGCGGCCGAGCGCAAGACGACGGCGGACTTCCTCAAGCGTTTCGAGGCGATCGACACCAGCGGTTTCTCCGACACCGACAAGCTCAACCAGAAGCTGATGGTGCGCCAGCTGAAGGACAGCCTGAAAAGCTACGACTTGAAGTTGAACGAGATGCCGCTGGACCAGATGAGCGGCGTGCACATCGCGCTGGCCGGCTTCGTCAGCTCGATCCCGTTCAACACCACCAAGGAATACGACGATTACCTGACGCGTCTGCGTGCGGTGCCGAAGGCATTCGATCAGGTCATCGACGTGGCGAAGCAGGGCATGGCCGACAAGATGATGCCGCCGAAATACCTGCTGGAAAAAGTCGTCACGCAGATCGACAGCATCGAGAAGCCGGCCGGCATGGACAGCGTGTTTGCCGAGCCGCTGAAGCATTTCCCGAAGTCGGTCTCGGCGGCCGACCAGAAGCGCCTGCATGACGCGATCCTTGCCGCGATCGACGACGACGTGCGGCCGGCGTACCAGAAGCTGGGCGAGTTCGTGGCGAAGGACTATGCGCCGCACGGGCGCAGCCAGCCGGGCGTGTGGGACCTGCCCAACGGCGAGGCGATCTACCGCTTCGACGTCGAGCAGATGACCACCACCGACAAGACGCCGGCACAGATCCACGCGCTGGGCCTGTCCGAGGTCAAGCGCATCGAAGGGGAGATGACGAAGATCGCCAAGTCGCAGGGCTTCGCCGACCTGGCCAGTTTCCGCGCGTCGCTGAAAAGCAATCCGGCGACGCACGCGACCTCGCGCGAGGACATCCTGAATCGTTATCGTGGCTTCCTGGCGCAAATGCAGCCGGAGTTGCCGAAGCTGTTCGGCATCCTGCCCAGGACCAAGGTTGAGGTGAAGCCGGTCGAAGCGTTCCGCGAGAAGGCCGCGGCCGCGGCGGAATACCACCAGGGTACGCCGGACGGTTCGCGGCCCGGGCAGATCTTCGTCAACACCGGCGACTTTGCCAACCGCAGCGTGCTGACGATCGAGTCGACTGCCTACCACGAAGGCATCCCCGGCCATCATTTGCAGATATCGATCGCGCAGACGCTGCCGAAGCTGCCGCCGTTCCGCCAGCAGGCCGGCTACACCGCCTACATCGAGGGCTGGGCGCTGTATGCGGAGCAGCTGGGCAAGGACGTCGGCTTCTACAAGAACCCGCTGTCCGACTATGGCCGGTTGTCCGATGAATTGCTGCGCGCCGACCGCCTGGTGCTGGACACCGGCGTGCACTACAAGCACTGGACGCGCCAGCAGATGGTCGATTTCTTCCACGCGCATTCCAGCGAGGACGAGCCGGACGTGCAGGCCGAGACGGACCGCTACATCACCTGGCCGGGCCAGGCGCTGGCGTACAAGATGGGCGAGCTGAAGATCCTCGAACTGCGCGCGCGGGCGAAGAAGGAGCTGGGCGACAAGTTCGACATCCGTGCCTTCCATGACGAGATCCTCGGCGGCGGCGCCCTGCCGCTGGACGTGCTGGAGACCCGCACCAATGCGTGGATCGCCGCGGTCAAGGCGGGCAAGGCACCGGCGCATCCGCAGGCTGGCTGAGGGCGGGGCGGGGCGGCCGCCGGCGACCTTGCCGGCGGCCGCATTCATTTTTGCAAAGGCAAAAGGTTGAATAGTTCGATAGTCATGGCAACCTTCCAGGCTGGAGCGGCATCCATGACCGCATGTGCAGAAGAAAGATGCGAACCGTACTGATCATCGATGACAACCCGGCCGTGGGCGATGCCTTGTCGCTGGCGCTGTCGCTGAACGAAATCCGCACGCTCAGCGCGCTGACCCCGGAAGAGGGGCTGGCGCTGCTGGACCGCGAGTCGATCGACGTGGTGATCCAGGACATGAACTTCACCGCCGACACCACTTCGGGCGAGGAAGGCGTGGCGTTGTTCCGGGCGATCCGCGAACGCCATCCGGACCTGCCGGTGATCCTGCTGACCGCGTGGACGCACCTGGAAACCGCGGTGGAGCTGGTCAAGGCCGGTGCGGCCGATTACCTGGGCAAGCCGTGGGACGACAGCAAGCTGCTGACCACGGTGGAGAACCTGCTGGAGCTGTCCGAGTCCACCCGCGAGGTCAGCCGCAGCCGGCGCGAGCGCGCGCCAGCGCCGCGAGTTGTTGCAGAGCAAATACGACCTGGACGGGCTGGTGTTCGCCTCCGAGGCGATGGGGCGCACGCTCAACCTCGCCTGCCAGATCGCCCGTTCCGACGTGCCGGTGCTGATCACCGGGCCGAACGGTACCGGCAAGGAACGCATCGCCTCGATCGTGCACGCCAATTCGGCGGTGAAGCGCGGCCCGTTCGTGGCGGTGAATTGCGGCGCGCTCCCGGGCGAGCTGATCGAGGCCGAATTGTTCGGTGCCGATGCCGGCGCGTACACCGGCGCGAACAAGGCGCGCGAAGGCCGCTTCGAGCTTGCCGACGGCGGCACGCTGTTTCTCGATGAAATCGGCAACCTGCCGCTGCCCGGCCAGATGAAACTGCTGCGCGTGCTGGAAACCGGCCAGTTCGAGCGGCTCGGGTCCGGCAAGACGCGGCAGGCCAAGGTGCGCGTGCTGTCGGCGACCAACGCCGACCTGAAGGCGATGATCCAGGCCGGCACGTTCCGCGAGGATCTGTACTACCGGCTCAACGTGATCGAGGTGAACCTGCCGCCGCTGAGCGAGCGCAACGACGACATCCTGCCGCTGGCCGAATTCTTCCTGGACGGACGCGCCGAACTCGGCGATGCCGCCCGCGAGGCGCTGCTGGGCTACCCGTGGCCGGGCAACGTGCGCGAGCTGAAGAACGCGATCGAACGCGCGGCGCTGCTGGTCGGCGAGGGCGCGATCACGCCGGAACTGCTCAACCTGCCGCAGCATGCGGCCGTCGCCACACGCAATCTCGAAGAACCCAGCCGCGAGACGGTCGAGGCGGCGCTGCACAAGACCGACGGCGTGGTCAGCCGGGCCGCACAGAACCTGGGCTTGTCGCGGCAGGCGCTGTATCGGCGGATGGAACGATACGGCCTGATCAGCGCCAGCTGAATCTCCACGAGAAAGAGTAACCAGTGATGAAACTTGCCCTTGCGTGGATGGCGTAGAAAGATGACCGGAACCAGGCATCAGGAGGCGTGCCATGCGATCTCGCCGGTTCGTGCTCATTCCCGCCATGCTGATGGCATCGGCAACGCTCGCGCAGACCTCGCCGTCAACCTCGCCACGGCCACCCGATCGGTGGACGGTGGCACCGGTCGCGGCCGGCTCGGTCGACTACCGCAGCGACCGGCCGCTGGTGGTGAAAGCGCCGCGGAGCCCGTTCAAGTTCAGGGATCCCGACGAGGGAAGCCTGCTGAACAAGCCGCCGCCGCGCGCCATGGATCGCGCAGCGGTGATGGGCACGGAGCGCGCCTGGTTCGACGGGCGTCCGCCGCTCGATTGCGCGCAGACACCGTTGAACGCCAAGTGCCATTGAGAGGCCGTGGATCGGGCAGGCGACGTCCAGTCATCGTGCGGTGGACGCCATGTGGCGCCGTCTGACATCGCTGCAGGCGCGCCTGACCATCCTGCTGGCGCTTTCGGGGCTGGCCGGCGCGATGGTCTATGCAGGCATCACCCAGTGGCCGCTTCCGCAGCTGTTGGTGTGGTTGCGTACCGATCTCACCCTGGCGATCCACGAGCCGATGCAACTGGGCATCTACGGTGGATTGCTGGCCAGCCTGATCGTGCTGCTGCCGCTGGCGTTCTGGCTGGCCGGGTGGGTGATGGCGCCGATGAGCCGGCTGTTGCGTGCGCTCGAGGGCGCGGTGGCCAGCTATCGCGACGGCGACTTCAGCTTCTCCATCGCAGTCAACCGACGTGACGAACTGGGCGAACTGATCCGCATGCACAACGCGCTGGGGCAGACCCTGCGCGAGCAGCGCCAGCATCTGGTACAGCGCGAACTGCTGCTCGACACGGTGGTGCAGAACACGCCGGTCGCGCTGGTGCTGACCGACGCGATCGGCCGCGTGGTGTACGCCAACATCGCCTCGCGACACCTGTTCAATCAAGGCCGCAACCTGGTCGGCATGGATTTCGCGGCGGTGCTGAAGGAGGCGCCCGAGGCACTGCGCAAGGCGGTGGAAAGCGGCGAGGATGCGCTGCTCAGCGTGGAGATGGATGGCAGCGAGGAAACCTTCCACCTTTCGCAGCGCGCATTCCGCCTGCAAGGCCGGCCGCACCGGCTGCAGCTGTTCCGGCGCATGACGCGCGAGCTGTCGCGGCAGGAAGTGGCGACCTGGAAGCGGGTGATCCGGGTGATCAGCCACGAGCTCAACAACTCGCTGGCACCGATCACTTCGCTGGCGCATTCCGGCGCCGAGCTGGCCCGGCGCGGCCAGCTCGATCGCTTGCCCGGCGTGTTCGCGACCATCGGCGAGCGCGCCCTGCACCTGCATCACTTCATCGCCGGCTATGCCAGCTTTGCCAAGTTGCCCACGCCGCAGCCAGTGGACATCGAGTGGAAACCGTTCCTCGACGGACTCGCGCTGCATTGCCAATACCAGCTGGCGACGCCGGTGCCGACCCGGCCTGGTCGGTTCGACGCGGTGCAGATCGAGCAGGTGTTGATCAACCTGATCAAGAACGCGCACGAATCAGGCAGTGACGCCGACGGGGTCACGCTGTCGATCCTGGAAGCAGGCAGCGAGCTGCGCATCGAGGTGGCCGACCGCGGCCCGGGCATGAGCGAGACGGTGCTGGCGCAGGCATTGTTGCCGTTCTATTCGACCAAGCGTTCCGGCACCGGCCTGGGCCTGGCGCTGGCCCGCGAGATCACCGAGGCGCACGGCGGCCGCGTGCTGCTGGCCAATCGCGAGGGCGGCGGTTTGCGGGTGAGCCTGCGGCTGCCTTCGACTGGTGCCGCGATGACGCAAGGTTCACGCTGAAAGCTGGCCGGACAGGAAGTCTCGGCAAGCCGGATTGGCTGGCGATGTGATTGTCTAACGTAAGGGTACCCCCTTAGCATCCCGGCATGTTTTCCCCCCGGACGCCACTGCTGACACGCCTGCGCCGCCATCGCGGCCTGTGGGTGCTGGCCGTGGCCGTGTTGATGATCAAGCTGGTGACTGGAAGCATCTGCCTGACCGATGGTCCAGGATCGCATTTCGCCTCTCCGGACAGCTCCGTCACGACTTCGGTGGCGGCAACCACAGCCCTCGATCCTGCCGTCGGCAATGACGATGGCACCTGCGTACTGGGCGAAGCCGGTGGCTGCCACTGTGTCTGTGCCCATTCGCTGACGTTGCCCACCACGGTCGCGCTTGCCGTGGCACGACCGGGCATCCGGCTCGACGCGCCGGTGGAAGCTTTGGGCCGCGTGCCCACCGCACCTGGTTCGCTGATCCGCCCTCCGATCGCCTGAGAAACCTCCGCTCCGTGATGACGCCGTGATCGCGGCGCATCGCCTCGTGACGTTTTTCAGGAGATCGCTTCATGTCCGTTCTTCGATTGGTGCCTTTGGGTGCCGCGTGTCTGTTGTATGCCGCGGTGCTCGGCGCCACCCCGCGGCCTGATTCAAAACCCGTTTCCCCTCCCGCATTCGCCGCATCGGCGCCGCTGCAGGCGGCCGTGCGCAGGATCTGGGAAAGCACGCCCGAGGTGGAAGCGGCACGGGCCGAGCTGGAAGCCGCGCGTGCGCGTGCCCGGGCGGCGGCGCAGCCGCTGTACAACCCGTCGCTGGCGCTCGACGCCGAAAATGCCGACGTCGACCGGCGCACCGCCGGGATCAGTTTGCCGCTCGATCTGTCCGGCAAGCGGCGCGCCCGCGCGAGCCAGGGCGACGCCGAGCTGCGCGCCAGCGAGGCTGACTACGACCTGCGTCGACGAGACATCGCGGCGCGCTGGCTGAAGGCGTGGTCGACGGCGGCGCTGGCCGCGCGCCAGAGAGAACTGGGCCAGCGACGCCTGGCGCTGATGCAGCGCTTCGACGACCTGGCCGCACAACGCTTGAATGTCGGCGATATCAGCAGCCCGGAGCGTGACCTCGCCGGCCTTGCGCTGGGCGAGGCGCAGGTGCAGCAGGCGTCAATGGCCGGCAACGAGGCGGCTGGCCGCGCTGCCTTGATAGCGATCAGCGGCGATCACGCCGGCAACCCGCCACCTTTGCCGGCTGCGCTGCCGCCCGTGGCCGAGACGTTGGTGCCGTTGGCGGCCGACCAATTGCCCGGGTTGGTGCAGGCCCGCGCCAAACAGGCAAGTGCCGAGGCCGCAGTGCAGGTGGCGCGCCGCGCGCGCATCCCCGATCCCACGGTCAGCCTGACTGGCGGGCAGGTACGCAACGGCCCGATGAGCGATCGCGTCATAGGCCTGAGCGTGTCCATTCCGCTGCCGGTGCTCAACAGCGGACGCGCGGAAGTGGCGGCAGCCCGGGCCGAAGCCGATGCGGCCGTGGCGAATGTGCGCTCCCGTCAGTTCGTGCTCAACGCCAATCTCATCGAAGCGCGGGTCCGCTACGACGCCTTGCATGCGGCCGCCGTAGCGTTCCGCAGCGGCCGCGCGGCTGCCTTCGAGGATCGCACCGCGTTGCTGGAAAAACTCTGGCGCGCCGGCGAGATCAGCACCTCCGATTACCTCGTGCAGCTCAAGCAGAGCCTGGACACCGCACTGTCCGGACTGGAGCTGGAAAGCCAGGCGTGGCAAGCCTGGTTCGACTACCTCACTGCCGCCGGCCGTCTGACCGACTGGATCGATGGCCGCATTCAGGGGGCTTCCCGATGACTACTGTTTTTCTGCGTCCGCTGACCCGCAGGAGCGCACCCCCGGATCTAGTCCGGGGCAGGCTCTGTGCGCGAATCACGTCACCGTGTCGCCGCGTGTTTTCGGGAACAAGGTGCGCTCCTGCGAGTTTCCTGTGGGGGATGGTGTTGTTCGCGGCGCTGGCGTGCGTCATGCCTGCGCATGCCAGCGAGCCCGCGCACGCCGAGGAAGATCCACTGACGCTGGATGCGGCGACGATCAAGGAGGTCGGCATCGTCGTCGACAAGCTGGCGCTGCGCAGCCTCGTCGATGAGCTGAAGGCCCCCGGTGAAGTGCGCGCCGATGCGTATTCCACGGTGCTGGTGTCGCCGCGGGTGGAGTCGCAGGTGCTGGCGCGCAAGGCGCGGTTGGGCGACGTGGTGAAGGCGGGCCAGCCGCTGGTGGTGCTGTCCAGCGTGGAGGTTGCCGAGACGCAAGGCACCTTGATCGTGGCCGAGCAGGACTGGCAGCGGATTGCCGCGTTGGAGCCGCGGGCGGTCTCGGCCCGGCGCTACAACGAGGCGAAGGTGCAGCGTGACCAGGCACGCGCCAAGCTGCGTGCGTATGGCCTTTCAGACGGCCAGGTCGGCGCGTTGCTGAGCAAGGGCTCCGCCGCTGCCGACGGCAGCTTCGAGCTGCTGGCACCGACCGCCGGTCGCATCACCACGGACGAGTTCCTGCTTGGCGAGCGGGTGGAGCCGGGCCACGCGCTGTTCACCCTGGTCGAGGAAGACACCGTGTGGGTGGTGGCGCAGATGGCGCCGGCCGATGCCGAGCGGATCAAGCCCGGGGGGCGCGCGCGCATCTTCGCCCACGACACCGCCATCGCCGGCACGGTGATCGGCCGCTCGCACCAGACCGACGAGCGCACCCGCACGGTGCCGGTACGCATCGAAGTGGACAACCGCAAGGATCTGCTGCACCCGGGCGAGCTGGTCGAGGTGCGTATCGCCGTCGGCAGCAGCGCGCAGCAGGTGGCGTTGCCGGATGAAGCGGTCGTACTGCTGCAGAACCAGCCGACGGTGTTTGTCGCCAAGGGCAACGGCCACTTCGAACCGGTATCGGTGATGACGGGCGACACGCGCGGCGGCTGGACGGTGGTCCGGCAAGGCCTCACGCCCGGCGACCGCTATGTGCGCAAGGGTGCGTTTGCGCTGAAGGCGCGACTGCTGCGCTCGCAATTGGGAGAGCACTGATGCTGGAGCGCCTGGTCGAACTCTCGCTGCGCTACAAGGTGCTGGTGCTGATCGCCTTCGTGGTGATCGGCTTTCTGGGCGTGCAGGCGGTGCGTCAGCTGCCGATCGATGCCTTCCCCGACGTCACGCCGGTGCAGGTGAACGTCTATACCGAAGCCGCGGGCCTCGCGGCGGAGGATGTCGAGCAACTGCTGACCACGGCGGTCGAATCGGCCCTGGCCGGCCTGCCCAAGGTGGAACAGATCCGTTCGGTCAGCCTGTTCGGCCTGTCTTACGTGGCGGTCTATTTCGACGACGACATGGACATCTACTTCGCCCGCCAGCTGGTGAACGAACGGCTGCAGCAGGTGGGCGACCGCCTGCCGGCCGGCTACGGCAAGCCGGAGATGGGTCCGAACACATCAGGCCTGGGCCAGGTGTTCTGGTACACCGTCGAGCGCGCCGACGAAAAGCTCAAGCATGCTGCAAAAGAGCCGGCGCCCGACGACATGGACCTGCGCACGCTGCAGGACTGGACCATCCGCCTGATTCTGCGCACCGCGCCGGGCGTGGACGATGTCACCTCCTGGGGCGGCCGGGAAAAGCAGTACCAGGTGCGCATCGACCCGATGCGTCTGATCGCGCACAAGCTCGGTTTCAAGGACGTGATCGAGGCGCTGCAGGCCAACAACGCGCAGGTCGGCGGCAATTTTGTCGACGTCGGCCGCGAGCAGTACCTGGTGCGTGGGCTCGGGTTGGTCCAGGACGCGAAGGACCTGGGCAACATCGTGCTCAAGAGCGACGACGGCACGCCGGTCTACGTGCGTGACGTGGCGAGCATTGTCGAGGCGGGTGCGCCGCGCACCGGTGCCGTCACCCGCGATGGCAAGGAAGTGGTGCTGGGCATGGCGTTGGCACGCATCGGAGAGAACGCCAAGAGCGTCGTCGATGCGGTCAAGGGCAGGCTCGACACGGTCAGGCAGGCACTGCCGACGGGTGTCGCGGTCAAGCCGGTGTACGAGCGCACCGAGTTGGTCAATGCGGCAATGGGCACGGCCGTGCGCGCGCTGGTCGAAGGTTCGATCCTGGTCGCCCTCGTGCTGTTCCTGTTCCTCGGCGAATTGCGCAGCGCGCTGGTGGTCGTGGTGGCGTTGCCGCTGGCGATGCTGATCGCCTTCATCTGCATGGAGCAGGCGGGCCTGTCCGCCAACCTGATGTCGCTGGCGGGCCTGGCGATCGGCATCGGCATGATGGTGGACGGCGCGGTGGTGATGGTGGAGAACGCCTTCCGCATCATGGCCGAGCGCAAGGCGCATGGCTTGCCGGTGGATCGCACCGCCGTCGTGCTGGCAGCTGCCCGCGAGGTGGCCAACCCGATGGCGTTCGCGATCCTGATCATCATCGTGGTGTTCCTGCCGCTGTTCAGCCTGCAGGGGCTGGAAGGCAAGATGTTCAAGCCGATGGCCTTCAACATCAGCTTCGCGATGGCCGGCTCGCTGATCCTCGCCTTGACGCTGATCCCGGTACTGGCCGCGCTGGTGTTGAAGCCGAAGGTGGAGAAGGACACCCGGCTGGTGGCGTTCCTGAAGCGCCACTACGCGAGCGTGCTGGCTTGGTCGCTGGCGCGGCGCAAGCGGGTGGTGATCATCGCCGGGGCCGCCTTGCTGGGCAGCCTGGCGCTGTTCCCGTTGCTGGGCAAGGAGTTCATGCCCAACCTCAAGGAGGGCGCCATCATGTGGCGCATCACCTCGATCCCCTCCGCGTCGCTGGATGAGTCGATCGGCATTTCCAACCAGGTCGCGGCCTTGGTCAAGCAGAAGTTCCCGGAAGTGGAAACCACGCTGGCGATGATCGGCCGTGCCGAAAAGGGCGAGACCGCCGACGTGAACTACATGGAGGTCTATACGCCGCTCAAGCCGAAGGAGCAGTGGCGCAAGGGGCAGACGCTGGAAAGCATCGAGGAAGCCATGCAGGAGGAGCTGGCGGCTGCCTTGCCAACTGCAGTGGTGAGCTACACCCAACCGATCCAGATGCGTATCGAGGAGCTGATCTCCGGCGTGCGCGCCACGTTGGCGCTGAAGCTCTACGGTGACGACCTGGGCGAGCTCGACCGTCTCAGCGCCAGACTCAAGGACGTGCTGGCCGACGTGCCCGGCGTGGCCGACCTGGCGCTGGAGGCCAACATCGGCAAGCCGCAGATCCGCATCCGGGTGGATCGCGAGGCGCTGGCGCGTTACGGCCTCAATGCCGACGATGTGCTCACCGTGGTCAAGAACGGCATCGGCGGTGAACCGGTGAGCAGCTTGCTCGACGGGGTGAAGCGCTTCGACATTGCCGTGCGGCTGGATGACGCCGACAAGGCTTCACTGCCGGCGATCGAACGCATCCCGATCCGCACTGCGAGCGGCGCGCTGGTGCAGTTGTCCCAGGTCGCCGAAGTCAGCGAGGCGGAAGGCTATTCGTTCATCCGCCGCGAGCAGTTGCAGCGCTACGCGGTGATCCAGATGGACGTGCGCGGCCGCGACATCGACGGCTTCGTGCAGGCGGCCAACAAGGCGATCGCACAGCAGGTGAAGCTGCCCACCGGCTACTACACGGAATGGGGTGGCGCCTTCGAGAACCAGCAGCGCGCGTTGAAGCGGCTGGCGCTGATCGTGCCGGCCACGATCTTCTTCATCTTCGTGCTGCTCTATACCGCCTTCAACTCGGTCAAGTACGCCGCCTTGATCCTGGCGAATGTGCCGTTCGCCACCATCGGCGGCATCGTGGGGCTGGCGATCACCGGGCAGTATTTGTCGGTGCCTTCCGCCATCGGCTTCATCGCGGTGTTCGGCGTGGCGATGTTGAACGGCATCGTGCTGGTGAGCTTCCTCAACGAGCAGCGCGGGCAGGGGCTGTCGGTGCGCGAGGCGGTTGTGCGCGGCACGGCCCTGCGCCTGCGCCCGGTGCTGATGACGGCGAGCGTGGCGATCCTGGGGCTGGTGCCGATGCTGATCTCCAGTGGCGTCGGGGCGGAAACCCAGCGACCGCTGGCCACCGTGGTGGTCGGCGGCCTGATCAGCTCGACCCTGCTCACCCTGGTCCTGTTGCCGGTGCTGTACGACTGGCTGGAGCAGCGCGCCGAACAATCCCGGAAAGCCCGGCCATGAAACAGGCAAGGCACTCTCCGCGGCGACGGTCGGAAGCCGATTGCCGCGACCTTGCCGACCAGCCGCCGTTGCCGGTGCTTTGCGGGCTGGGTCATGGTTGCCCGGAGCGGCCGACGGGCGGCCGCTCGCCTATACTCAAGACTTCTTCAGGGAACCAGGGGTAGGCAATGGGACAGCTTCTTGCGTTGGTCATCGTGGCCGTCGTCGTCATCGGCGTGGCCAAGCTGGTGCGCATCGTGCCGCAGGGTTTCGAGTGGACGGTGGAAACGTTCGGCAAGTACACCCGCACGCTCAGTCCCGGGCTGCATTTCCTGATCCCGATCTACCAGGCGGTCGGGCGCAAGATCAACATGATGGAGCAGGTGCTGGACGTGCCCAGCCAGGACGTGATCACCAAGGACAACGCGGTGGTGCGCGTCGACGGCGTGGTGTTCTACCAGGTGCTGGATGCGTCCAAGGCAGCGTACGAGGTATCCAACCTGGAACAGGCCTCGCTGGCACTGGTGATGACCAATATCCGTACCGTACTGGGTTCGATGGACCTGGACGAAAGCCTGAGCCAGCGTGACGCGATCAACGCGAAGCTGCTCAAGGTGGTCGACGAGGCGACCCATCCGTGGGGCGTCAAGGTCAACCGCATCGAGATCAAGGACATCGCGCCGCCGCGCGACCTGATCGACGCGATGGCGCGGCAGATGAAGGCCGAGCGCGAGAAGCGCGCCAACATCCTCGACGCCGAGGGCTTCCGCCAGGCGGCGATCCTCAAGGCGGAGGGCGAGAAGCAGTCGGTGATCCTGGCCGCCGAGGGCGAGAAGGAGGCGGCGTTCCGCGCGGCCGAGGCGCGCGAGCGTTCGGCCGAGGCTGAAGCGAAGGCGACCACGATGGTGTCCGACTCGATCGCCAACGGCAACGTCAACGCGCTGAACTATTTCGTCGCCAACAACTACGTCGAGGCGCTGAAGGAGATGGCCAAGTCGCCGAACCAGAAGATGCTGCTGCTGCCGATCGAGGCCACCGGCATCCTCGGCTCGCTGGCCGGCATCGCCGAACTGGCCAAGGAGTCGCTGGGCCAGCAGCAGAAGTCGATCGCCCAGCCGCCGCTGCGTTGAGGTCACGACCATGTGGGAACTTTCGACGCATTACCTGTGGTGGATCCTGGCCCTGCTGCTGATTGCCGGCGAACTGTTGCTGCCGGGCTATTTCCTGTTGTGGATCGGATTGGCGGCTGCCGCGATGGGCGTGGTGCTGTGGGTCGACCCGGCGCTGGGCATGCTGGCGCAGGCCATCCTTTTCGGCCTGCTCGCGATGGCCTCGTGTGTCGGTTACGCCCGCTGGCTGCGGCCGCGACTTGAACGCCGCGTGCCCGGCGGCGAACGGTTGAACCGTCGCGCCGAGCAACTGATCGGCCAGCGCTATGAGCTGATCGAACCGATCGTCAACGGCCGCGGCAAGGCCCGCGTGGGCGATGGCCAGTGGCTGGTAAGCGGGCCGGACCTGCCGCTGGGCACCACGGTGGAGGTGGTGGCCGTCGAGGGCACCACCTTGCAGGTGCGCGCGGCGGCATGAACGCTGGCGACACCATCGGTCAGCAGCAATTCGCCACCACGGCGCTGACGACGCGCATCGCGTTCCTGCTGGAGCTGGCGCGGCGGCTGCATCAGTACGGCACCTCCGCGCCGCGGCTGGAAATTGCGGTGGCCGGCGCCGCGCAGCGGCTCGATCTATCCGCCGACGTGTGGTCCAGCCCCACCGCGATCATCATTTCCTTCTCCGACCTGGCGCAGGGCGAGGATGGCGTGGCGCAAACCACCCAGGTGATGCGGCTGGCCCCCGGCGAGGTGAACCTGCAGCGCCTGTGCGAGGCCGACGACATCGCCGACCGCGTCATCGCCGGCGAGCTGGGCCTGCGCGAGGGTTTTCGGTTGCTGCGCGTGTTGGGACGACCCGATACGCGGCGCGAGAAGCTCGGTTCGATCGCCAGCTATGGGCTTTCCGCGGCAAGCATCGCAGCGTTGTTCCTGCACAGCTCGTGGGTGGATCTGCTGGTCGCCGGCGTGGTCGGGGCCATCATCGGCTGCATCACCCTGCTGGCGGCCAGCAGGCCGCGGCTGGCGGTGGCCAGCGATGCGATCAGCGCACTGGTGGCGACCACGGTGACGATCGTGGTGAGCGCCTTCGTGGTGCCGCTGGCCATCAAGTCGGTGGTGCTGGCCAGCCTGATCATCCTGGTTCCGGGCATGTCGCTGACCACCGCGGTACGCGAGATATCCAGCCAGCATCTGGTTTCCGGCGTGGCTCGCATGGGCGGTGCGATGGCGACCCTGCTCAAGCTCACTTTCGGCACGATCGCGGCAACCCAGTTGTGCGCCGCCGCGGGCGTCACTGCGCGAGACTTCACGCTGCCGGCATTGCCGGGGTGGACCGACTATCCCGCGTTGCTGGTCGCGGCGATCGCGTTTGCGATCCTGTTTCGCGCGGCGCGGCGGGACTGGCCGGTGGTGGTCGTGGCGGTCGTCGTGGGCTACCTGGCCACGCGCTGGGGCGGCGCGATTTCGAGTTCCTTGCCGGGTGCGCCGGTGGGCGTGTTTCTGGGTGGTCTGCTGCTGGGCGCGATGGCGAATGTCTATGCGCGCTTCGCACGCCGTCCGGGTGCGGTCGTTCGCGAGCCGGGCATTCTTTTGCTGGTACCCGGCAGCGTCGGTTTCCGCAGCGTGTCGCTTCTGCTCGAACGGGATACTTCATTGAGCATGGACACCGGCCTGTTGCTGGTGACCCTGCTGGTGTCGCTGGTGGCCGGACTGATGTTCGGCGACCTGCTCGTGTCGCCCCGCCGATCGCTGTAAGCGCATCCTGTTGCGAATGTCGAATCCCGCCAGAAACGCATCGCGCAGAGGGTGCGCTCGCACAGGGAGTCAGATAAAAAAACGTCGGCGCGTGGCCGACGTCTTTCATCTGGAGGAAACGGCGATCAGATCGCCAGATCCTTTTCCTTCTTGCCGGCCTTCAGCGCATCGTTGAACCAGTGCGGACGCTTGCCACGACCCGACCAGGTCTGCGCCGGGTTCGCCGGGTTGCGGTATTTCGGGGCGACCGTGCCGGTGGTGCGTTTGGCCTTGCCGCGGGTGCTGCCGAAAATGTCCTCGAAGGCATAACCTTCGGCCTTGATCATCGCGTGCACCTTCTCGCGCAATTTGGAGACTTTCTCCTTGCGCAATTCGTTCTGCCGAACCTGTGCCTTGCTGATCAGGTCATTGAGCTGGTTGTGATTGAGATTCTTGATATCGACGGCCATGATGGACTCCCGGGGATGAGGCGTGAATTAGTCGGTATGGCTATTATGGAATGCAGCCTGCCGCAATGCGTTGTCGCAAGTCTGATTCTCGCTTATTCGCCGAATCGTTGTAAAGCGCGAGCCTGTGAACCGTGTTTCACAATTAGGCATCGTTAATGGCTTTGACGGTGATTTTCGATTAGTGCCGGAGCTCTGTCCGCGAAGGAAATGACCGCATTTTCCCGAATGAAGAGCGGCGCGCGAAGAAGTCGAAAGACCGCCTTGCCGAGGCTTTCGGTCCACGCGCCGACAGGCGTCACATCAAGCTCGCGAAACTTGTCACTCGCTGCGGACCTGTGCGGACGAACGAAATGAGCGGCTTGATTGTCGGCTGGCCAATCCGCGATTTGAATAATGAGTGTCGGCGCTTCGATGCGTTGAATATCAGGGCGGCCGCTCGGGAGCGGCCGCAGTTGATTAATGCGTGATGCGGTTTCAGTCGAGCAGGCTGAACAGCTCTTCCTGGCTGAGCGAGCGGCTTTCGCTGTCTTCGCGCGCGCGGTATTCCAGTGTGCCGGCAGCCAGCCCGCGTTCGCTGACCACGATGCGGTGCGGAATGCCGATCAGCTCGATATCGGCAAACATGCCGCCCGCACGCAGGCCGCGATCATCCAGGACCGTTTCGATGCCGCGTTGGCTCAAGGCCTGGTACAGCGCCTCGCCCGCCGCGCTGACGTCCGGGACGTTCTTCGGATTGATCACGCATACGGCCACCCGCCATGGCGCCATTGCCTCGGGCCAGACGATGCCGGCATCGTCGTGGCGTTGCTCGATGGCGGCCGCCACGATGCGACTGACGCCAATGCCGTAGCAGCCCATGCTCATGACTTGCGGCTTGCCGGTCTCGTCCACCACGGTGGCATCGAGCGCCTCGGCGTATTTCCGGCCGAGTTGGAACACGTGGCCCACTTCGATGCCACGGGCGATATGCAGCACGCCGTTGCCATCCGGCGACAGGTCGCCGTCGACCACGCTGCGCAAATCGGCGACGCGGCTGATGCGTGCATCGCGATCCCAGTTCGCGCCGAGGCAATGGGTTCCATCCGCGTTGCCGCCGCAAACGAAGTCGGCGAGCACGGCAGCATCGCGATCGACGATCACGGGAATGGACTCGGGCAGGCCGACCGGGCCGATGAAGCCGGGACGGGTACCGGTGGCGGCGAGGATCTCCTCCTCGCTGGCAAGCACCGATTCGCCCGGCAGCTCGGCCAGCTTGCCGGCCTTGACCTGGTTGATCTCGTGGTCGCCACGTACGCATAGCGCAACCAGGCCGTCGCGGCCGCGCACCAGCAGGGTCTTCACGCATTGCTGCGGCGACACCTTGAGGAAAGCGGCGACCTCGGCGATGGTCTTCTGGATCGGCGTATCGACGCGTTGCAGGGCGATGGCCGGTGCCGGGCGCTGGCCCGCCGGTGCCAGTGCCTCGGCCTTTTCCAGATTGGCGGCGTAATCGGAGCCGTCGGAGAATGCGATGGCATCCTCGCCGGCATCGGCGATCACCTGGAATTCATGGCTGGCATTGCCGCCAATGGCGCCGGTGTCGGCCTGCACCGCACGGAAGGTCAATCCCAGGCGGGTGAAAATGCGCACATAGGCCTGGTACATCGCGGCATAAGTTTCGGCCAGCGATTCCTGGCTCAGGTGAAACGAATACGCATCCTTCATCAGGAATTCGCGCGAGCGCATCACTCCGAAACGCGGACGAAATTCGTCGCGGAACTTGGTCTGGATCTGGTAGAACACGATCGGCAACTGCTTGTAGCTTTTCAGCTCGTTGCGGGCAAAATCGGTAATCACTTCCTCGTGGGTCGGGCCGTAGCAGAATTCCTGCTGCTTGCGATCGGTGACCTTGAGCAACTGGTCGCCGAACTTTTGCCAGCGGCCGCTTTCTTCCCACAGTTCCTTTGGCTGGATCGACGGCATCAGCATTTCCAGCGCGCCGGCGCGATCCATTTCCTCGCGCACGATCTGCTCCACCTTGCGCATCACGCGCAGGCCCAACGGGCTCCATGTGTACAGACCCGAGGCGAGCCGGCGGATCATGCCGGCGCGCAACATCAACCGATGGCTGGTGATCTCGGCATCGGCGGGCACTTCCTTGACGGTGGCCAGGTGGAATTGGCTGAGGCGCATGCGGTACGTCCGGCGTGATAAGGATGCCGATTGTAGCGGGCCACCGCCGGGGGTGCGCACGCGTCGGCGCACCGATGCCGGCAATAAATACCCGTCAAGGCATCATCTGGCCTGGCAGTACTGATTGTACTGGCTGGTGTCGGCGGCGATCTGTTGCTTGCGTTCGCTGTCGTCGAGCGCGGTGGATTTGCCGCCCTTTTCCATGACCACCGGTGCGCTGCCGTTCAGCGCATCAAGGTTGGACTGCAGCGATTTGCACAGGTTGCTGCGGTTTTCCGGGGTGTCGGCGACCGGCTGGGCCGCCGTCGCCGGAGCCGGCTCGGCAGCGGCCGGCAGCGCAGCCGGGGTCGGAGCGGATGCGTCGACGGTGCCGTTGGTCTTCACCTGGTTGTACTTCGTGCCCTGGGCCGGCGGCGCCTCCGAGTAGTGCACGGTGCCGCTGGCGTCCGTCCATTTGTAGACCTGGGCGGTGGCCAGCGGGGCCAGCAACAGCAGCGCCACGGTGATCAGCGAACGGTGCATGGTGTTCTCCATTTCACGTTGAATTCTGGTTCACCTTGTTATCACTGTGCTCATCCGGACTCAAGCAGCCGATGGTTTACACTGCGCGCATCCTGTCACGGATTGATTCATGAGCGAGCCAATGCCAGTCCGCCCACCGCGGCATCGGGGTATTTACCTGTTGCCCAATCTGTTCACCACCGGGGCGATGTTTGCGGGTTTCTACGCGATTATCGCCAGCATCGGCGGTCGTTACAGCGAGGCGGCGATCGCGGTGTTTTTCGCCGCCGTGCTGGATGGCATGGACGGCCGGGTCGCGCGAATGACCGGTACCCAGACCGAGTTCGGCGTGCAGTACGACTCATTGTCCGATCTGGTCAGTTTCGGACTGGCGCCGGCGCTGGTGATGTATACGTGGTCGCTGTCCGCGCTGAAGGATTACGGCCCGCTGTGGGGCAAGCTCGGCTGGGCTGCCGCATTCATCTACGCCGCCTGTGCCGCATTGCGGCTGGCGCGCTTCAATACCCAGGTCGGCGTGGCCGACAAGCGCTATTTCCAGGGGCTGGCCAGCCCGGCCGCGGCGGCGGTGTGCATGGCGTTCGTGTGGAGCGTGGACAAGTTCGGCCTGGCCGGCAGCGACTTCTGTTTCGTCACCCCGGTGATCGCCATCGTGGCAGGCTTGTTGATGGTCAGCAGGTTCCGCTACTTCAGTTTCAAGTCGCTGCCCCTGGGCGAGCGCCAGCGCGTACCCTTCGCCTGGATGGTCGGCGCCGTATTGCTGCTGGCGCTGCTGATCCTGGATACGCCCCGGGTGTTGTTCGTGGGCTTCACGATTTACCTGCTGTCTGGCCCCGTGTTGACGGTATGGGGCCTGACCACGCACCGCCGCCGGGCACGGCGCAATCCGGCATGAGCGCGCATCTGCACCAGCCGGCGACACCCGGCCATCGCGAGCGCGTATTGCGCGCGCTGGGCATGACGCCGTGGGTACGACGCGACATGCCCGAGCCGCAGGTTCAGATGCCGCAGGGGGTTGCCGAGCGCGATCAGCCCATGTCGGTGGCGGGAACCGCCTGTGTGGTGGTGCTGCCGCAAGGTTGCAGCACGCGTGAGCTCGACTTGCTCGGGCGTGCGCTGAATGCAGGCGGGCCCTTGCTGGCGCGATCGGCACGGGTCACGGTCGACGTCGGCCAACTCGCCGCCGGAGTGCCGTCGGCGCAGGCCTATCTGGTGTTTGGCGAAGCGCAGGCACACGCGTTGGGACGCACCCTGCCAGCGGCGCAGATGCACCAGGCCGTGATCGTGCTGGCCGATGAGCCCGCTCTGGTGTTGACCAGTGCCGGTGCCAAACGACGGCTGTGGAGTGCGTTGCGCAGCGTGCGCCGTGCACTGGCCGCGGCAGGCGGCTGAGCGCGATGGCCGCGGTGGTCAAGCCGGTGATCCAGGTGCGCAGCATGCGTGGCGAGGACCTGGCGACGGTCAGCGCGCTGGAAAATATCTCCTACGAGTTCCCCTGGTCGGCGGGCATCTTCAGCGATTGCGTGAAGGCCGGTCATCCGTGCTGGGTGTTGTGCGTGGGCGAGGTGATCGCCGGTTACGGCATCCTGTCGATGGGCGCGGGCGAGGCCCACGTGCTCAACATCTGCATCGCGCCGGACTACCGCGGCCGCGGACTGGGCCGGCATCTGCTCGGCCGTCTGCTGGACATCGCACGCTGGAACGGGGCCGAGCGGGTGTTTCTCGAAGTGCGGCCGTCCAATCCGCTGGCGAAGACGTTGTACGAGTCGGTGGGTTTCACCGAAATCGGCCGGCGGCCGCGTTATTACCCGGCGCGTGACGGGCGCGAGGATGCCATCGTGATGGCGCTCAATATGCTCGATATGGCCGCAGACCATATCGAGAAATAGACAAAGGTGCTCTTGATCTTCCGCTCATGGCAGCAGAGCGGAACGCGTCCAAGCAAGACCGCGAGATACCGAACGTCACCCCAGCTTTTCTGCCTGCTCGCGCAGCGCACCCAGCGTGATATTCCAGTCGGTGATGCGCTGACGCTCCTGGGTAACGACTTCAGCAGGGGCATTGGCGACAAAGTTCGCGTTGCCAAGCTTGCCTTCGCACTTCTTGATCTCGACCTCGATGCGGCTGATCTCCTTGGCCAGACGCGTTTTCTCGGCGTCCAGGTCGATCAGCCCGGCGAGCGGAATCAATACACGCAGGGTGCCGACCACGGCCGCGGCGGCGGCCGGTTCATCGGCACCACTGTCGATCCATTGCGGCGTTTCGGTGCGGGCGAGGAAGGCGATCTGCGCGGCGAACTTCGTTGTGCGTGCGCGATCTTTGGCGTCGCCGCCGGCAAGCAGCAACGGAATCGTCTTGGCCGGCGAGATGTTCATCTCCGAACGGATCTTGCGTATGCCGGAGAGCACGTTCTTGAACCACTCGATCTCGGCGGTCGCCATATCGTCCGCCACGAAATCCGCGGCGAGGGGGTATGTGCAGTCGAGAATAAGCCGCTCTTTTGAAGAGTCCGGCATGGATGCCGGTTTGTTCGTCGCGTTCATGGAGGAGCGCAAAAGCACCTCTGCCACGCCCTGCCAGATCTCCTCGGTGATGAACGGGATCACCGGGTGCAGCGCACGCAGCACGCTTTCCAGCACCACCAGCAAGGTGTGCCGGGTTGATGCCGCCGCGGCCGCGACATCGCCGTTCAAGGCCGGCTTGGCCAGCTCCAGGAACCAGTCGCAGTACTCGTTCCAGACGAACTCGTACAACGCCTGCGCCAGATGGTCGAAGCGATAGCTGACGAAGTGCTGCTCGACTTCGCTCAGCGTCTGTTTCAGGCGAGTGAGAATCCAGCGTTCCGCCTCGGTCGCCGGCGTTAAGGGAGGGACTTGTGGGAGCGACTTCAGTCGCGATGCTTCCAGGCCGGCATGGGTGCCCGCATCGGAGGGGATCGCGACTGAAGTCGCTCCCACAGGGGCGTCATCGGCGACGTTCATCAACACAAAACGCGCCGCGTTCCACAGCTTGTTGCAGAACGCCTTGTAGCCCTCGGCGCGCTTGATGTCGAAGTTGATGGTGCGGCTGTAGCTGGCCAGCGCAGCGAAGGTGAAGCGCAGCGCATCGGTGCCGATTGCGGGAATGCCGTCGGGGTAATCCTTGCGGATGCGTTTCTCGACCTTGGCGCGCACCTGCGGCAATAGCAGCGATTTGGTGGACTTGGCCACCAGCGGTTCCAGCTCGATGCCGTCGATCAGGTCCAGCGGGTCCAGCGTGTTGCCCTTGGACTTGGACATCTTCTGGCCTTCCGCATCGCGCACGATGGCGTTGATGTAGACCTCGCGGAACGGAATCTGGCCGGTGAAGTATTTCGTCGTCATCACCATCCGGGCGACCCAGAAGAAGATGATGTCGAAGCCGGTGACCAGCACCGCGCTGGGCAGGAAGATCTTGTCCTGTTCCCAGTTGGCGACCACTTCGCCGCGCTCGTTCTTTACCGGGCCGTCGGCTGGCCAGCCCAGCGTGGAGAATGGCCACAGCGCCGAGCTGAACCAGGTGTCCAGCACGTCGTCGTCCTGGCGCAGTGCGCCGACCGGTTCGGTGGTGGCGCTGGCGCGCGCATCGGCCTCGTCCTCGCCGACGAAGATGTTGCCGGCCTCGTCGTACCACGCCGGGATGCGATGGCCCCACCACAGCTGGCGGCTGATGCACCAGTCCTGGATGTTGTCCAGCCACTGCGTGTACGTGTTGCTCCAATTCTCCGGCACGAACTTGATCTCGCCCGAACGCACCGCGTCCAGTGCCGGTTCGGTAATCGCCTTGCGGCCGCCCGGGCGGCCATCGGCCTGCACCTCGGTAGTGAGGTCGACGAACCACTGGTCGGTCAGCATCGGCTCGATCACCGCTTCCGAACGGTCGCTCACCGGCACCTGCAGCTTGTGCGGCTTGGTTTCGACCAGCAGGCCGGCGGCCTCCAGGTCGGCCAGCACCTGCTTGCGTGCGTCGTAGCGGTCGAGCCCGCGGTACTTTTCCGGCGCGTTGTCGTTGAGCTTCGCGTCCAGCGTGAAGATGGTGATCGGCGGCAATTTGTGGCGCTGGCCGATCGCGTAGTCGTTGAAATCGTGCGCGGGAGTGATCTTCACGCAGCCGGTGCCGAACTCGCGGTCGACGTAATCGTCGGCGATCACCGGAATCTTCCGGCCGGTCAGCGGCAGGTGCAGCATCTGGCCGACCAGGTGGGCATAACGCTCATCCTCCGGATGCACGGCCACGGCCACGTCGCCAAGCATGGTTTCCGGGCGCGTGGTGGCGACCACCAGCGAGGCGCTGCCATCCGCCGTCATGTAGCGGATCGACCACATGTGGCCGTCACGCTCGACGTTGTTCACTTCCAGGTCGGAAACCGCCGTGCCCAGCACCGGATCCCAGTTCACCAGCCGGTTGCCGCGGTAGATCAGCCCAGCGCGATACCAGTCGATGAACACCTTGCGCACCGCAGCCGAGAGGCCTTCGTCCATGGTGAAGCGCTCGCGCGACCAGTCCGCGGCCGCACCGATGCGGCGCATCTGGTTGGTGATGGTGGAGCCGGATTCCTCCTTCCACTTCCACACGCGCTCGACGAACGCGTCGCGGCCCAGGTCATGCCGGGTCTTGTCCTCGACCGCGAGCTGGTTCTCCACGATCTTCTGCGTGGCAATGCCGGCATGGTCGGTGCCGACCTGCCACAGCGTGTTCATCCCGCGCATGCGCTGGTAGCGCACCAGCATGTCCATCACCGTCTGCTGGAACGCATGCCCCATGTGCAGCGTGCCGGTGACGTTCGGCGGCGGCAGCAGGATGCAGTACGGCGCACCCTTGCCCGACGGCTGGAACGCACCACTGGCTTCCCAGCGCTGGTACCACTTCGATTCGATCTGGGCGGGTTCGAAACTCTTTTCCATCGGGACAGGGCTCAGTGGCGCGCGCGGGACGCGCTTTGTATGGGGTAAAGCAGTGATTGTACGGGGCGGGGGCTGGGCTGCCAAAAAGGTGGCGCCGCCGAGCGTGCGAGTACAGGCCGTTGCGGCCTGAGCAGCAGAGGCAAGGGCGACAGAGACTGGGGAAGGGGCTACAGCAGCTCGATTCCGAACCGTCGTACCAGCTGCGCGAACAGCCAGAAGCACACCACGGTGATCGCCACGCAGGCGAGCAGGGTCGGCCAGAACCCGAGGCGGGGCAGCAGCAAGGGAAAGGCCAGGAACATCGGCAGCGTGGGTACCACGTACCAGAACGTATACCAGGCGTGGTTGGCGATCTTCACCTGTGGCTGGCGCTCGACGTGCAGCCAGATCAGCGCCAGCACGGTGACCAGCGGCAGCGCAGCGAACAGACCCCCGAGACGGTCGCTGCGCTTGGCGACTTCGGAGACGAGCACGACGACGGCCGCGGTGATCAGGTATTTGGTGACGAGCCAGGCCATCGACGTGCTCCGCGAGAAGTGGATCAGCCGCCGCGCAACGTGCGCCCGTAGGCATGCACCTCATCCACCAGCACCTTCACATGCTCCGGATCGACCTCCGGTGTAATGCCGTGGCCGAGGTTGAACACGTGGCCGGGGTGGTTACCGTAGCTGTCGAGTACGGCGCGGGCTTCGCGGCGGATGACCTCGGGGCTGGCGCGCAGAATCGCGGGGTCGAGGTTGCCTTGCAGGGCGACCTTGCCGGTGACGGCGCGACGGGCGTCGGCCAGATTCATGGTCCAGTCGACACCGAGGGCGGTGCAGCCGGTGTCGGCCATGTCCGCCAGATGCTGGCCGGCACCCTTGGAGAACAGGATCACCGGCAGCTCGCGCGCATGTGCATCAGCCTTCAGTGCCGCGACGATCTGCGCCATGTAGCGCAGCGAGAATTCGCGGAACGGCGCGGGACCGAGCAGGCCGCCCCAGGTGTCGAAGATCATCAGCGCCTGTGCGCCGGCGGCGGCCTGGGCGATCAGGTAGTGCGCCACCGCCTGCGCCAGCGTGTCGAGCAGCTGATGGGCCAGCTTCGGGTCGTTCCAGCAGATCGCCTTCAGTGTGGCGAAATCCTTCGAGCCCCGGCCTTCGACCATGTAGCAGGCCAGCGTCCACGGGCTGCCGGAGAAGCCGATGAGCGGCACGCGACCGTGCAGTTCCCGGCGGATCAGCCGCACGGCATCCATCACGTAGCGCAGTTCGCCATCCATGTCGGGCACGGCGAGTTTCGCGATGTCGGCGGCCGTGCGCACGGGGTGCGCGAACTGCGGGCCTTCGCCCGGCGCGAACGACAGGCCCAGGCCCATCGCGTCGGGGATGGTGAGGATGTCGGAGAACAGGATCGCGGCGTCGAGTTCGAAGCGTTCCAGCGGTTGCAGGGTCAGTTCGCAGGCATATTCGGGGTTCTGCGCCAGGCCCATGAAGCTGCCGGCGCGTTCACGGGTGGCGCGGTATTCCGGCAGGTAACGGCCGGCCTGGCGCATCACCCAGATCGGTGTGGTATCGGTGGGTTCGCGGCGCAGTGCGCGCAGGAAGCGGTCGTTCTTCAACACTTCAGTCATTTCGATCAACGTCCGTACGGGCCTTCCAGCCCTTGGGCAAACATCAGGCGGAAGCCGCGCTTGAGCTGGGCATCGCGGGCTTTCTCGAAGGCGGCGACGGCCTCGTCGCGCTCCAGGAATTGCTCGCGTTTCATCGTCGCACGGCCGCCCTGGGTGCCGGATTCGCGGTACAGGGTCCAGCCACCGAGCAGGTCCTGCTCCAGCGTGATCTGGACGTAGCGGGGTGCCTCGGTACTGCCGGGCACGGTTTGCAGGTAGAGGCGCATGGCGACCAGTGACGATGAGCTAGGATCGGCGCTTGGCCGGACGTGACAGTTTATAGGAGCCGCGCCAGCTTTGTAGGAGCGCACCCGGTGCGCGATGCCGCATGCCGTGGACAAGAACATCGCGCACCGGGGGCGCTCCTACGGGTTCTTCGCAAATTCCAGCACGGCCAGCACATCGGTCTCGGCGATGCCTGCGACGATCTCGGCGCGGCCGACGCCGCGCCAGAGGATCAGGCGCAGCATGCCGGCGGTGTTCTTCTTGTCCAGACGCATCAGCACCAGCACTTGTTGCGCATCCATGCCCGGCGGAATCGCCACGGGCAGGCCGAGTTTTTCAAGCAGGCGTTGCAGGCGGGCGGTATCGGCCGGTTCGCTCATGTCAAGCCGCTCGGACAGTCGTGCTGCCAGCAGCATGCCGACGGCCACGCCCTCGCCGTGCAGCAAGGCGGTGTAGTGGCCGGCGGTCTCCAGTGCGTGGCCGAACGTATGGCCGAGGTTGAGCAGTGCGCGTTCGCCTTGTTCGGTTTCGTCGCGAGCGACCACACCGGCCTTGTAGGCGACCTTGCGCGCGATCGCTTCCTGCACGGTGCCGGGGTCGCGCGCGGCCAGCGCGTCGGCGTTCCGTTCCAGCCAGGCGAAGAACGGCTCGTCGCCGATCGCTGCGCCCTTGACCACCTCGGCCAGGCCGGCGCGATATTCGCGCTCGGGTAGTGTTGCCAGGGTGTCGATGTCGGCGATCACTGCGCGCGGCTGGTGGAATGCGCCGGCGAGGTTTTTGCCGACCGGCAGGTTTACGCCGGTCTTGCCGCCGACCGAGGAGTCGACCATCGCCAGCAGGGTCGTCGGCATCTGGATGAAGTCGATGCCGCGCATCCAGCACGCCGCACTGAAGCCGGCCAGGTCGCCCACGACGCCGCCGCCCAGTGCTATCACGCAGGCGTCACGGGTGGCGCCGAGTTGCCCGAGCGCTTCCAGGGCACGACCGACGTTGGCAAACGTCTTGTGTGCCTCGCCATCGTCGAGCAGGAAAGACGACCAGTGCAGGCCTTCGAGCCCCGCTTCGATGCGCGGCAGGTACAGCGGTGCCACCGTGGTGTTGCTGAGTACCAGGGCATGGCGGCCACGCAGCATTGCGCGCCAGCGCGCGTGATCGGCGAGCAGGCCGCTGCCGATCCATACCGGATAGCTGCGCTGACCGAGCGCGACGGTAATGCTCTGGGTGGCGGGGAGGTTCATGCGTTTTGCCGAGGCATGGAGGAAGGCGGGTGTCGCCAATGCCGGTCGATCAGCGCGATGCAGCGCTCGCTGGCGGCGGCGACGCTGCCGTGTTCGCCGGGCACGGCGAGGTCGGCGAGTTCGCGGTAGATCGGTTCGCGGATGCGCGCCATCGCCTGCAGCTGCTGGTGCCGGTCGGGACCGGCCAGCAGCGGGCGGTGATGGTCGCGCTCCAGTCGTTCCAGCTGCTGTTCGACGGTCGTCTGCAGCCACACCACGTAACCGCGCTCGCGCAGATGTCGCCGATTGGTTTCGGCCAGCACGGCGCCGGCGCCGGTGGCCAGCAACACGCCGGGGTGGCGGCTGCACTCGTCAAGCAGTGCGCTTTCGCGCTGGCGAAAGCCGGCTTCGCCCTCGATATCGAACACCGTGCGTACATTCACGCCACAATGGCGCTCGATCTCCTGGTCGAGGTCGACGAACGGCAGGCCATAATGCGCGGCAAGCCTGCGGCCGATCGACGTCTTGCCGGCGCCGGTCGGGCCGATGATGAAGAGGTTGTGCGACGGGTTCATGGGCAAATGCTAACAGGGCACATGCGATGTCCGGGGGCGACGCGGTGACGAAAGAACGGGTATTGCTGGCGGGTTGCGGTGACCTTGGCATGCGCGTGGCACAGCGCATGCTGGCGCGCGGTGACGAGGTGTGGGCGCTGCGACGTCATCCGCCGATGCTGGATGGTGGCGGCATCCACTGGCTGGGTGCGGACCTGACCCAGCCGGAAAGCTTGCGCAAGCTCCCGCACGGGATCACCCGGCTGGTGTACCTGCCGACGCCGGATCGGCGCGAACCGCTGGCATATCGCGCGACCTTCGTCGATGGCCTGCAGCATTTGCTCGATGCGCTGGGCCGCCAGTCCTTGCAGCGCGTGTTGATGGTTTCCTCCAGTTCGGTTTATGGCGAGCAGGCGGGGCATTGGGTGGATGAGCACACGCCAACCGTGCCGCGCGGATTCAATGGCGCGGTGTTGCTGGAGGCCGAGCAGCTGCTGGCGGCGCAACCGGTGACTTCGATCGTGTTGCGGCTGGCCGGGTTGTACGGACCGGGGCGGTTGCAACTGCTCGAACGCCTGCGTGCCGGGCGGGCGGCGGTGCCGCGCAACCCGCCGCACTGGGCCAATCGCATCCATGTCGACGATGCCGCGGCGGCGATCGTGCATCTGCTCGCGCTGCCCGAGCCGCAGTCGCTGTACCTGGGCGTGGACAACACACCGTTGCGGCTCGATGTGCTGTACGACCATCTGACCGGACTGCTCGGTGTTCCGCCGGTTGCCGATGGTGCGGCGCCGGCCGGGGTCGGCAGCAAGCGGCTCAGCCACGCGCGGCTGCGTGCAAGCGGTTTCGTGCCGCAATGGCCGGATGCGCGGGTGGGCTACGCGGCCCTGCTCGATGTCGAATCACCCACCCCTCCAACCACGGTTCGGGAGAACTGAAATGGCCCACTCTGTTTCGCACCATCAGGTCAGCACCACCAACGAGATTGCCGGTTGCCGGATCGTGCGCCCGCTGGGGATCGTGCGCGGCATCACCGTGCGTTCGCGCAGCGTGGTCGGCAATATTGGCGCAGCCTTGCAGACCATCGTCGGCGGCAACATCTCGATCTATGCCGAACTGTGCGAGAAGGCACGCGAGGAAGCGTTCGAGCTGATGTTGCAACACGCGGCCGCGATGGGCGCGAACGCCGTCGTGGCGATGCGCTACGACGCCAACGAGGTCGCCCAGGGGGTCACCGAGGTACTCGCCTACGGCACGGCCGTGCAGGTCGAACCGTCAACATGAGGTGATTTTGCAGTGCGGCTTGTCCTTGCGCGTTGCGGCGGGGCAGACTCGGGCTTCGGGACGGGGGAGCGCAACGTGCCGCTCGCACGACTTGAAGGAGATTGACGCCATGTCGGTAGCCAAGGTCATCGAAATCAACGCCTCGTCCGCCAAGAGTATGGAGAACGCCGTGCAACACGGCCTGCACAAGGCCGCGGAGTCGGTAAAGAACATCAAGGGTGCCTGGGTCAACGAGATAAAGGTGGTCACGTCGGACGACGGCACCGTGACCGAATGGCGTGTCAACATGAAGATCAACTTCGTCGTCGATTGACGACGTAGCAACAAGGAACGGGAAAAGCGGGGAACCCCAAGGGAACGACGCTCTTGCCGGTCCCCGTTCCCCGTCAACCGTGACTGAGCCCGGTCACGTGGCGATCGTCGTCGTACTCCACGCAGGTGTCGGCCAGTGCCGGCAGCGTCGCCAGCGCGTGTCGGCTCAGGCGTTCGAAATGGGCCAGGAAGCGCTCCATGGCCGTGGCGTCCATCGCCAGGGGCGCATGCCGCGCCAGCAGCTCCTGCTCCTGTTCGCCACGCCAGCGGCGCACGATGGCCCAGCTCGGCGCCTGCAGCACGATCAGCGCATCGAACTTGCGCCACAAGGGCTGGTAGCCACGCAATTGCTTGTTGACCCAGTGACGCCAGCTGCCGTCGGGGTCCTCCAGGCGTTCCAGCTCGTTGATCGGCGCGATCAGCGCGGCCTGCAACTGAGGACGAACGCCCAAGGCCCAACCCTCGACGATGACCAGCTTCGGCGGCCGCGTGACGCGCGGCCAGCGCGACGGTGAAAAGCGGGTGTCGCGGCCCTTGTCGAAGCGCGGGTGTGTCACCGGCAGTTTTTCCGAGGCCTTCGGCAGGGCGGACAGCACCGACAGCAGCAGTTCGATCTCGTGCGTTCCCGGGACGCCGCGGCTGCGCAGCAGCGGATGGACATCGCGGGCCAGTGCCTCGCGTTCGCTGCGGGCGTAGTAGAAATCATCCAGCGAGAGCACCTCGGTAGCCCAGCCGCGTGCCTCGGCCTGGGCTTTCATCACTCGCGCCAGGGTGCTCTTGCCGCTGCCCTGCAGGCCGGAGAGGCCCAGGATGTACGGGCGTCGCGAGCGGGCGATACGCCCGGCGTACTGGTCGAGCAAGTGGCCGGCGAGCGCCTCGTTCTGCATGTCGGCGTGGGACATCATCCGCAGGCCACCGTCGGTCCGGGAGGGACCTTGGCCAGCGGCCGGCCGGGGCAGGCGGATATCCCGCCCGCGGAGCCGTCGCGGATGTCTTCACATCCGGCGATCGAGAATGACATCGCCGGTCGTGCCGAAGTGTTACGGGATGAATGGGGCATTGCACTATCATCGGTCAGGTTCATCTGCGCCATGATGGCGCGAGTCGGCCACGATGCAAAAGGAAAGTTTCGAACACCATGCTCAACTCCGAGATTCTGGACACCTTCCTGCACCTGCTGGATGAAGCCAAGGCCAGCGGCGACCGCGAACCGACGGCCATGAACCTGGCCACCGTCGATGCGTCCGGCCGGGTCGCCTCGCGCATCGTGCTGCTCAAGGGCGCGGACGAGCGCGGCTTCCGTTTCCACACCAACTACGAGAGCGACAAGGGCAGCCAGCTCGAAGCCCATCCGCAGGTGGCGCTGTGCTTCCATTGGAAGCAGTTGCGCGACGGCGTACAGGTGCGCGTGGAAGGTGCCGCGCGCAAATTGCAGGCCGAGGAATCGGACGCCTATTTCGCCAGCCGTGCGCGGCAAAGCCAGATCGGCGCCTGGGCTTCGCTGCAGTCGCAGACCTTGCCCGATCGCGACACGTTCGAGCAGCGGGTGGCGCGCTATGAACAGGAATTCGACGGTCGCGAAGTGACCCGGCCGCCACATTGGGGCGGCTACGTGGTCGAGCCGGACATGCTGGAGTTCTGGTACGGCGCCGACTTCCGCTGGCATGAGCGGGTGCGCTGGAGCCGCCACGGCCAGACCTGGACCAATCGGCTGCTCTATCCGTGACCCGACCCCTGCCCGCCGAGCATGTCGCGCAGGGCGGTTTCGTCGTGCATACGCGTGGTCGCGGTTTCAGCGACATCACCCGGCAGGTGGCCGACGCTGTGGCCGGCAGCCATGTGCAGACCGGCATCGCCCTTGTGTTCACCAGCCATACCAGTTGTTCGTTGCTGCTGGGCGAGAACGCCGATCCCGCCGTGCGGGAGGACCTGGAGCGCTGGTTTGCCCGCGTGGTGCCCGATGGCGATCCGATCTTCCGGCACGACGCGGAAGGTCCCGACGACATGCCGGCGCACGTCCGCTCGATCCTCACCGGTGTCAGCCTCACCGTGCCGGTGCATGGCGGCAGACTGCTGCTGGGCACATGGCAGGGCATTTACCTGTGGGAGCACCGCCTCGATCCCCATCAGCGCAAGGTCACCGTGACCGTGCTGGGGCACTGACCCGTGTCCGACCACTATCCGCAACGCATCGTCTGCCTTACCGAGGAGCCGACCGAGGTGCTGTATGCACTGGGCGAGGATCATCGCATCGTCGGTATTTCCGGCTTCACCGTGCGCCCGCCGCGGGCGCGCAAGGAAAAGCCGAAGGTCTCCGCGTTCACCAGCGCGAAGATCGGCGAGATCCTGAAGCTCGAACCCGACCTGGCGATCGGCTTCTCCGACATCCAGGCCGATATCGCGCGCGAACTGATCAAGGCCGGCGTCGAAGTGTGGATCAGCAACCATCGCAGCGTCGACGGCATCCTGGCGTACATTCGCCGACTCGGCGCGATGGTCGGTGCGCAGGCCAGGGCCGAGGCTTACGCGCAGCGCGCCGAGCAGCACATCGCCGACATTCGCGCTGCCGTTGCGCGATTGCCGCGGCGGCCGAAGGTGTACTTCGAGGAGTGGGACGAGCCGATCATCACCGGCATCCGCTGGGTAGCCGAGATCATCGGCATCGCCGGCGGCGACGACTGTTTTCCCGAGCTCGCCCTCGAGCCGCTGGCCAGACAGCGCATCCTGCCCAACGGCGATGAAGTGGTGCGGCGCGCACCGGACATCATTCTCGGTTCATGGTGCGGCAAGCGCTTCCGGCCGGAGAAAGTAGCGGCACGGCCGGGTTGGGAGACCATTCCCGCGGTGCTCCACGGTGACCTGCACGAGATCAAGTCGCCGATCATCTTGCAGCCGGGACCGGCGGCGCTGTTCGATGGTCTGGACGAAATCCACCGGATCATCGTGGCCTGGGCGTCGCGCGACAGCGATCGCCGATAGCGACCCTCGCCGACGCCGCTGGCTGGTGCGTCGCGAACATCGTGATCGCGATGACGCCGTCATTGGCAAGCGGAGGTTCGACGAAGCAAGCGCCGACCATCGAATCGCGTGCCGTGCGGTTGACTCCGTCGCCGTTGGTCCCGCATTCGGGGCGCTTTCTTGTCGAAATGTGTGACGCATAACACGTTTTGTACAACTGACATATAATAGGCGGCTGATGGCGTCATGACTTACTTGCGCGGTCGCTGCGGCATTGGCGGGCATCGCACAGGATCGGCCTGATCGGGACGGATCGGGTACAGGGGGCGGTAGATGCATGCGTGGGTGATTCGAAGGCTGCGCGCCAAGGAGCGCGGCTGGGTGTTGCTGGGTCTTGCGGCATGTGTGGGTCTTGCGTCGACGCGACCTGTCGTTGCTGCGCAGCCACCTTCCAGTCCGACCCTGCTTGAGGCGCGTCAGGCGCTGTGGCAGCAGGCTCAGGCCGAGCTTGCCGCCGGTCGACGGCTGCCCGCGCTGGCGGCGTGCATGCAATTGCTGGCGCGATGGCCGGAAAATGATCCGGCCCTTCGCCTGCAGATGCGCATCCTGTCTGAACTGGGCGCGTCGGCGCGCGCCTGGCAACTGGCGCAAGTCTTGTCGCCAGCGCCAGGCGCTGAAACACGCCGCAAGCTGCAGGCTGATCTGGCCGCGCATGAGATTCGCTGGGCACGCGCCGCTCCCGCCAACCCTCGCCAACCCTATCTCGAAGCCGATCGGGCGGTCGCTCGGATGGACGCGATCGTCGCCGCGACTGACGGGCATCAGCCAGCGATGGCGAAGCGGATGCGGACGGATCGCTTGCTGGCCTACGACCAGTCCGATCGTGCCGCCGAAGCGGTGCGGGGATATCGGCAGTTGCAAGCCGCCCATCAGACCCTCCCCAGCTACGCGAAGGCGGGCGTGGCCGACGCCTTGCTGGAGCAGCGCAGCCCGTTCGAGGCGGCCGTTCTCTTCGAACAAAGTGTGCGTGAACTGCCCCCTCCGTATGCAGCCGAGGAGATCGATCCTCGCGTCGGCCTGATGTATGCGTACATGGAGTCCGGGCGGGTGGCCAAGGCGATTGCCCTGGCGGACGGCGCGGCGACGTCGATGTCGGCGTGGAAGTCGCGTCATGGAACGCCGCAGCCGGTACGCAATCCCGCAAAGCTGCAGGCCGATCTTGATACCGTGCTGGTACGCGTCTACAGCGACCTGCTGCAGGATGCGCAAGACCGCCTGCTTCCGCTGTTGCAGCAAGCGCCGATGAGTGCGCAGCTATGGCACGAGTACGGGAATCTGCAGCGCACCCGCGACTGGCCGCGAGCCGCCGAGCGTAGCCACGGCATTGCCCTTGGCATCGAACCGGACGATTTGTCAGCCCAGTTGGGGATGCTCGACGACTGGCGCCGATTGGGTGACTACTCGCGGATACAGCCCACGCTCGTGCAGATCGAGCAGGTGTCGGCGCGCAATCCCGAAGTGCAGCGCGAGCGCGAATCGTGGGACCGGCAGCGCGGCTGGCAATTCGATGTCGAACATGATCGTGGTCGTGGCAGCACGCCCAACCTGGGTGACGCCGATCACCAGAGCAAAGCCAGTCTGGCCGGCCCTCTGCTGGGCGACCACTGGCGCGTCGAAGGCCTGCTCAGTCAGGCCACGGCGCACTTTCCCGAGGGCTCCGTCGAACGTGACCGGGCGGGCTTGGGCCTGCAGGGCTTCATGCGAGGCCTGCAAGGCTATGCCCGCGCGCTGACAGGAACCGGTGCGCAAGCGCATGGAGCGCTCGAAGCAGGTGCGACCTGGTCACCGGGCGATCACTGGGTGTTCAGCAGCGACTGGAGCAGGAACGGCGACGCGGATCTTCCCATGCGCGCCGACCCTGACGACATCACCGCGAATGCGCTCCACGCCAGTGTGCAATGGCGCGCCAGCGAGCTGCTCGAAGCGGGTCTTGGCGCCAGCCGCGTGCGTTTCAGTGACGGCAATCGCAATGAGGGCTGGCAGGCGCATGTTCTGCAACGGCTGCTGACCGCGCCGCGACTTTCCCTGGACGGCGGCATGGAACTGGGCAGCAGCCGCAACAGCGATGTCGATGTCGCCTATTACAGCCCGTCGCACGCGCGCTGGGCCGTATTCGACCTGCGCTTGCAGGACCTGATGTTCCAGCGTTACGACCGGCTCTGGCGCCAGCGCATCGATGTCCAGGCCGGGCGTTACGACGAACGTGGATTTGGTTCCGGCTGGATCGCGAGTGCCCGTTACGGGCAGAGCATCGAGCCGCACGCCGGCCTGGCTTTTGGCTGGGGGCTCACCTGGAGCAGTCAGCCGTATGACGGTCAGCGGGACACGCGGGTGGCGCTGGACCTGACCATGCACTGGGGAGAATGAGATGCATGGATTGAAGCTTTTGTTGGCATGGCTGCTGCTGGGCTTGCTCGCCACCACGTCGGTCGCGCGCCCCGTGTCCGGCGCCATGATCCAGCCGGTACCCGCGGCCACCCCCTTGCCCGGGCTGACCGTGCTCAACTATCACGACGTGGTCGACGACCTGCGTGATGCCGGTTCGAGCGACAGCACCGCGATAACCACCGATCACCTGGTTGCACACTTCGACTGGCTGCTGGCCAATGGTTTCCATGTCGTCGGTTTCGACGACGTGGTGGCGGCGATCGAAGGGCGTCGAGCGCTGCCACCCAAGGCTGTACTGCTGACGTTCGACGACGGGCTGGAGAGCGAGTACACCCGCGTGTGGCCGTTGCTGCGTGCCTACAACTACCCGGCGCTGATGGCGCTGGTCGGTTCGTGGATGGACATGCCGGCCGGAACGACGTTCGACTACAACGGCAAACGTTGCAGCCGCGATTGCTTCGTCAACTGGGCACAGGTTCGCGAAATGCAGGCCTCTGGCCTGGTCGAAATCGCGTCGCACACCTGGAGCCTGCACAACGGCATCGTGGCCAACCCGCAGGGCAACCTGATGCCAGCGGCGGTTTCGCTGACCTACCATGCCGCCCACGGCACCTACGAGGACGCCGCGGCCTTTCGCGCGCGCCTGCGTGCCGACCTGAAGCGCAGTGCCGAGGAGATCGAAAGTCAGACCGGTCGCAAGCCGCGTGCTGTCGTGTGGCCATACGGTGCGTACAACCGGGTGGCCAAGGAGGTCGCCGCTTCGTTGGGCTTGACGTTCTCGTTGAGCCTGGACGACGCCAACCCTTCGCTGGTCCCGAACAGGAACATTCCACGGGTGCTGGTGCCGGACAACATCGGCGTTCCGGGACTGGTCGACCTCATCTACGACCGGCACGAAGTGCGGCCGGAGCGCGTGGTGCAGGTGGATCTGGACTATGTCTACGACGCCGATCCGGCGCAGCAGGAGCGCAACCTCTCGGCGTTGCTGGACCGCATCAAGCGGATGGCTCCGACCCAGGTATGGCTGCAGGCTTATGCCGATCCGGACGGCGACGGCGTGGCCGATGCGGTGTACTTTCCCAGCCGGCACATGCGAATGCGCGCGGATCTGTTCTCGCGGGTGGCGTGGCAACTGCAAACGCGCTGCGAGGTCAAGGTTTACGCATGGCTGCCGGTGCTGGCGTTTCGCTTCGCCGATGCGCCGGGCCTGCCCAGCCTCGGTGCGTTGCCGTTGAGGGCCGGCGATGACGGCTTCCGTCTCGCACCCTGGGATCCCAAGGTGCGCCAGTGGGTTGGCGACGTCTATGAGGACCTGGCGATGCACGCCAATTTTTCCGGCGTGCTGTTTTCCGATGATGCATTCCTGCGTGACGGTGACCGGCTCGGTCCCTGGGCCACGCATGCACCCGCACAACGGACGCAGGATCTGATCGCGTTCACCTCGATGCTTGTGGACCGCGTCAAGCAGTGGCGAACCCAGATCAAGACCGCGCGCAATCTTTATGCGCGGCCGGTGCTGCAACCGGTCGCCGAGGCGTGGTTCGCACAAAGCCTGCCGGCCTTCCTGGACGCCTACGACTATGTCGGCTTGATGGCGATGCCTCAGCTGGACAAGCAGTCGCCAACCCATCGCTGGTTCCGTCAATTGGTGGCGGCCGTGGCGCGGCACCGTGGCGGCCTTGATCGCACCGTCTTCGAGCTCGCCAGCAAGAACTGGCGGAACGGCCGGCCGATTCCCGCGAAGGAGATCGGACGACGCATGCACTGGTTGCAGGAGCAGGGCGCACGCCACATCGGCTACTACCCGGACGACTTCGTGCGCGAACAGCCGAAGCTGGAGCTGATTCGCCCGTTCATTTCCGCGTCCGACTTCCCGTACGCGACACGCTGAGGCCGGATCCATGGAAAGCATTCTTGGCGTTCTGCTCGATTTTGCGTTCTTCTATCCGCTTACCATGTCGTTGATCTGGATGATCGGAAGCGTGCTGTATTTTCTGCGCTGGGAGCGCCGCAGTCCGTTGCGGGTCAACCCGCCGACGCTGGCCGCGTATCCGTTTGTCAGCTTGATCGTGCCGTGTCACAACGAGGGCGAGCAGGTACGCGAAACGATTCTGCAGCTGACCGCGCAGCGCTATCCGGCGTTCGAGATCATCGCCGTCAACGACGGTTCCACCGACGACACCGGCGCCTTGCTGGACGAGCTGGAGCAGCAGATACCGCAACTGCGGGTGATTCACTTTGCCGGCAACCAGGGCAAGGCGATGGGCTTGCGCATGGCGGCCATGGCGGCACGTGGCGAGTATCTGGTCTGCATTGACGGCGACGCCTTGCTCGACGACTACGCCACGCATTGGCTGATGACACACATGGTCAGCAGCCCTCGCGTGGCGGCGGTCACCGGCAATCCGCGCATTCGAAACCGCTCCAGCCTGCTGGGCAAGCTGCAGGTCGGCGAATTCTCGTCGATCATCGGTCTGATCAAGCGTGCCCAGCGCGTCTATGGCCGCGTATTCACCGTTTCCGGCGTGATCGCCTGTTTCCGCAAGAGCGCGTTGCACGATGTCGGTTACTGGAGCATCGACATGGTGACCGAGGACATCGACATCAGCTGGCGCCTGCAAATGCAGCACTGGGATATCCGCTACGAGCCCAATGCACTGTGCTGGATACTCATGCCCGAGACGCTGCGCGGCTTGTGGAAACAGCGCCTGCGCTGGGCCCAGGGCGGTGCCGAGGTGATCCTGCGCTACACCGGCGACATGCTGCATTGGCGCATGCGGCGCAAATGGCTGGTGGCCGTGGAATACATGCTGAGCATGCTCTGGGCCTACGTGATGTTGTGCGTGGTCGTGCTGTGGTTGCTCGGACTGGTGATGCCGCTTCCGCGTGGCTTGTACATCGCCACGCTGCTGCCGCAATGGCACGGCGTGGTGCTCGGGCTGGTATGCCTGACCCAATTCCTGCTGAGCCTGGTCATCGACCGCCGGTATGAAACCCGCATCGGTCGCAACTACTACTGGATGATCTGGTATCCGCTGGCCTACTGGCTGCTCAACACGTTGACCAGCATCGTTGCCCTGCCCAAGGCGCTGCTGAAGCGCAAGGGTACCCGGGCGATCTGGACCAGTCCTGACCGGGGCGTGCGATGAAGGCCGAGGCAATCCTGATCGATCGACCCTATCGGCAACCGCGGACCACGCGGGCGCTGTTTGGCTTGCTCACCTTGCTGGCGTGGGTCGCATGGGGTCTCCTGTGGCTGCCGTTGCTCACCGCACTGGCCTGGCTCTTTGGCCTGCATACCAGCTATGTGGAGCTGTTCGTGCACAACCACGCCCGCGGGTGGCATCAGGTGCTCTATCTGTTATGGCTCGCGCTGGGCTGCGCCGTGGTGATATCTGCGTGGTCGGCCTACAACTGGTGGCGTTTCCACGAGCTTGATCGGCGACGCGGACGATCCATGGTTTCGATGGCGGCGATGGCCGAGGGGTTGGGCGTGCATCAGTCCACTGCGATCGAACTGCGCAGCAGCACGCGCGTCGTGCTGGAGTTCGCCGGGGACGGCAGCATCAGTCACGCGAAGGCGCCAACGCTGTCTCACGAGAGCGAGCCTGACGGCCCCCGCTGAAGGCGTTCGTTTGCGCGCCGGCGCCGAGCCAGTGCGGCGAAAGGGCTGCCGCCTTCATTCCGCTGATTTCGCCAACACGCGAAAAGACGGGTTTCCCGCGCGGGAAGTTTCAGATGCCGATAGCCAATCGGGCACCCAGGTCCAGCAGTGGTGCGGCAATCAGCAGGCGCGCAAGCAGCAGGATGATCATCACCACCATCGGTCCAAAGTCGAGCTGTCCGGCTACCAGCTTTCCGCTCAGCGGACGCAGCAACGGGGCCACCACGGTACCGACGAGTTTGAGCAGCGGCTGACGAGGGTCGACCGAAAACATGCTGAGCAGGGACCAGCCAAAAATCAGTATCAGGTAGAACAGCAGGACGAAATCCAGCAGTTCGGCCAATGCCAGCACGAGCAAGCCCAGAGGGTGCGCCACCACGCCCATCAGGGCGAACAGCAAGACGCGCTTGATCAGCATCGCCAGCCACGCCAGCAACAATGCAGCCAGGTTGATCCGTCGCCAGTTCGGCAATACCCGGCGGATCGGTGCCAGCACCGGGTTGGTGTAGCGGTAGACGAACTGGCTCAGCGGGTTGTGGAAATCCGCGCGGCAGGCTTCGGCTGCCATGCGCAGCAGCAGCAGCACGATGATGGCGTCGAACGCCAGTCCGATCAGCATGGACAGTGCATTCAGCAGATAGCTCACGACAGTTTGTCCAGTTCGGAGGCGAGTTCGACGCCGCGTCGGGCGGCGGCATCCACGGCGCGGGCGACGATGAGCGGCAGTTGGTCGGCGCTGAAGCTTTCCAGTGCGGCCTGGGTCGTGCCATGCGGCGAGGTGACGCGCTGGCGCAGTACGGCGGGGTCCTCGCCGCCTTCGGTGAGCATGCGGCCGGCGCCGAGGCAGGTCTGCGCGGCCAGTGCGCGGGCCGTGTCGCGCGGCAGGCCCTTGGCGACGGCGGCGGCTTCCAGGGCCTCGACCAGGGCGAAGAAGTACGCCGGACCGGAGCCGGACAGCGCGGTGACCGTGTCCATCTGGGCCTCGTCGTCGATCCAGCGGGTGATCCCGGCGGCGTCGAGGATGTGTTGCGCCTGGGCCTTCTGGGACGCGCTGACCCGGCTGTTTGCGCACAGGCCGGTAGCACCGGCGCCGATCAGCGCGGGGGTGTTCGGCATGCAGCGCACGATCGGCAGGCCGCTGCCGAACCAGCGTTCCAGCTGGTTCAGCCGCACGCCGGCGGCGATCGATATCAGCAGCGGGCGGTTGCGTTGCAGGGTGTCGCGCAGTTCGGCGTGGATCGCCGGCATGATCTGCGGCTTGACCGCCAGCAGGATCACTTCGGCGTCCGCCACGGCGAGCCGGTTCTCGGCATAACAGGCCACGCCGAATTCGCGTCCGAGCGTCTGGCGCGCTTCGGCCATGGGTTCGGCCACGCTGATCGTGGCCGGGGCGATGCCGGTTTTCAGCAGGCCACCGATGAGGCTGCGCGCCATGTTGCCGCCGCCGATGAAGGCAAGTCGTGTCATGCGGGGTTCCTTCTGGTCAGGGGCGCTACCTTACCGGAGTCGGCGCTTTCACGAGAAAATCCGTTGCCGGGAGAAGCCGCGAAGGCATCCGCTGATCGGAGTATGCAAACCGGGTCGACAGTTTATGCTTCGGCCGCGGGAAAGACTGGTAGTACAGCCGGTTGCGCGAGTAGTATCGACGCGGCTACAGGGGGAATCGGATGGTCGGTTGGGGTGGTTTCGCGGTGTTTGCGCCAAGCGCCGCACCACGCCTGCAAGGCTTGTCAATCCTTCGTTGTGGCATCAATCCATGCATCCGGACGATCGGTTGAGGGGAACGATAGATGGACATTGCCGAACTGCTCGCCTTCTCGGTGAAAAACAAGGCCTCGGACTTGCATTTGTCCGCCGGGCTGCCGCCCATGATCCGCGTCGACGGCGACGTGCGCCGCATCAATATTCCCGCGCTTGAACACAAGCAGGTGCATTCGCTGATCTACGACATCATGTCGGACAAGCAGCGGCGCGATTACGAAGAGTTCTACGAAACCGACTTCTCGTTCGAGATCCCGGGGCTGGCGCGCTTCCGCGTCAACGCGTTCACCCAGAATCGCGGCGCCGGCGCCGTATTCCGCACGATTCCTTCCGAAGTGCTGACGCTGGAGGACCTCGGTTGTCCGCGCATCTTCAAGGAGCTGATCGAGCAGCCGCAGGGCCTGATTCTGGTGACCGGGCCGACCGGTTCGGGCAAGTCGACCACGCTGGCGGCGATGGTCGACCACATCAACAAGAACGAATACGGCCACTTCCTCACCATCGAGGACCCGATCGAATTCGTGCATACCTCGCAGAAGTGCCTGGTCAACCAGCGCGAGATCCATCGCGACACGCTCGGCTTCAACGAGGCGCTGCGTTCGGCGCTGCGCGAGGATCCGGACTACATCCTGGTCGGCGAGTTGCGCGATCTGGAAACCATTCGTCTCGCGCTGACCGCGGCGGAGACCGGCCATCTGGTGTTTGCCACCGTGCATACCAGTTCGGCGGCCAAGACGATCGACCGCATCATCGACGTGTTCCCCGCCGGCGAAAAGCCGATGGTGCGCTCGATGCTGTCCGAGTCGCTGCGCGCGGTGATTTCGCAGTCGCTGCTGAAGAAGGTCGGCGGCGGCCGCATCGCGGCGCACGAGATCATGGTTGGCATCCCGGCGATTCGCAACCTGATCCGCGAGGACAAGGTGGCGCAGATGTATTCGTCGATCCAGACCGGCCAGCAGTTCGGCATGCAGACGCTGGACCAGTGCCTGCAGGATCTGGTCAAGCGCGGTGTCGTCAGCCGCCAGCAGGCTTCCAGCTACGCCAAGAACAAGGACACCTTCAAGTGAAGCCGGGAACAGGGAATAGGGAGCAGGGAACGCACAGTTTGCAACGGATTGACGTTCACGGCTCCGGCGTGACGTTTGAGGGGCCGCACCCCGAGTTTTCCCCGAACCACATGTTCCCCGTTCCCCATTCCCCGTTCCCCGCTGCGGGAGGATCCAACCCATGAGCGACTTCGATTTCACTTCGTTCCTGAAGCTGATGGTGCACAAGAAGGCATCCGACCTGTTCATCACGGCGGGTGTGGCGCCATCGATGAAGGTGCAGGGTCGGATCGTGCCGATCACGCAGAGCCCGCTCAGCGTGCAGCAATCGCGCGACATGGTGCTCAACGTGATGACGCCGGGCCAGCGCGAGGAGTTCGAGAAGACCCACGAATGCCAGTTCGCGATCTCCGCGCAGGGCGTGGGTCGTTTCCGTGTGTCGTGCTTCTACCAGCGCAATTGCGTTGGCATGGTGCTGCGCCGGATCGAGTCGAAGATCCCGACCATCGAGGAGTTGACCCTGCCGCCGGTGATCAAGCAGCTGGCGATGACCAAGCGCGGCATCATCATCTTCGTCGGCGGTACCGGCACCGGCAAATCCACTTCGCTGGCGTCAATGGTGGGTTACCGCAACCAGAACTCGACCGGCCACATCATCACGATCGAGGATCCGATCGAGTATGTGCACAAGCACGAGGGCTGCATCATCACCCAGCGCGAGCTGGGCATCGACACCGACAGCTGGGAAAACGCGCTGAAGAACACCCTGCGCCAGGCGCCGGACGTGATCATGATCGGCGAGGTGCGCACGCGCGAGACGATGGAGCACGCGATCAACTTCTCCGAAACCGGCCACCTGTGCCTGTGCACGCTGCATGCGAACAACGCGAACCAGGCGATGGACCGCATCCTGCATTTCTTCCCGGAGGATCGCCGCCAGCAGCTGCTGATGGACCTGTCGCTGAACCTGAAGGGCATCGTGGCGCAGATGCTGATTCCCACCCCCGACGGCAAGGCTCGCCGGGTCGCGGTGGAGGTGCTGCTGGGCACGCCGCTGGTGCAGGATTACATCCGCCAGGGCGAGATCCACAAGCTCAAGGAAGTGATGAAGGAATCCACACTGCTCGGCATGAAGACCTTCGACCAGAGCCTGGTCGAGCTCTACCACGCCGGCGAGATCAGCTACGAGGATGCGCTGCGCCACGCCGACAGTTCCAACGAGGTGCGCCTGCGCATCAAGCTGGCGCAGGGCGGCGACGCCCACACGCTGTCGCAGGGGTTGGACGGTGTGGAACTGGAGGAGACGCAGAACACGCAGAACTTCGGCGGCGGCACCAATTTGCTCAATCGCTGATTCGTGCCCGCCACACAAACAGAAGAAGGAGCCCGAGGGCTCCTTCTTCTGTTTGCGATCAGAGCTTGTGGCTGATCAGTGCGACATGGCTCCGCCCACGACCACTCCACTGGCGTCGACGCTCTTGACGCCCTTGACCTTCATGGCCACTCTTTCCGCCCGTTTCTTCTCGGCGGCGGTGGCGACGTTGCCGGTCAGGGTGACTACGCCATCGCTGGTCGACACCGAGATGTCGGTTGCGCCGACGCCCTTGGTGGTGCCGAACTCGGATTTGACCTTGGTGGTGATCCAGGCGTCGGCCGCCTTGTCGGGCACGGTCTGGTTGTCGGACGATTTCTCCATCTGTGCGCTGGCGTCCTGCGCGAAGGCCTGGCTGAAGGGAACTGCCGCAAAGGCGACCATCAGGCCGGTGGCGAACAGGCTGGTGCGTATCATCGAATGGGTGCGCATGGCTATCTCCTTGCTGAGTGAAAGTCTGTCGTCACGGACAGACGGATACCGCGTTGCCGGTTTCCGTGCTGCCATGGCATCAGCCGGGCCGTGAAGAGCGTGTCGGCAAGATGCGGACCGGTTCAGCGAACGATTACCTATGCGAAGAGCAGGTTACAGCCGTGTTCGGTCGACGTTGGCTGGCGTGGATTCGGCGCAAGAAAAAGGCCGGGACGCCGCAGCGCCCCGGCCCTTCCTGTCGGACTTATTTCAGAACCGTTTCGCTGGTGATCACCATGCCGTCCTTGTCGACGTGCATCTCGGCATCGATGCTGTCCACGCGTTCGGCCTGGGATTTCATCGCGGCCAATTGCGCCTTGGAGCGCGCCGCATTCGCGGCGGCCAGCGTCGCGCTGTCGTCGCTGTCGACACCGTCGATCGACGGTTCATCGCTCTTGCTGATTGCGGCAGTGGCGGCAGCCAGACTGTCGACCTTCTGCTCCATCAGCTGCAGCCACTGCAGGTACATGGCGCCGCTGAGATGCATGCGGGTCATGCGTCCGGCATCCCCGGTGGCCGATTTCAGCGTCTCGACCAGCCTGGCATCCTCGCCGGCGCCGACGCCGAGCGCGAGTGCCTTGTCGCTCATGGCGAGCCATGCCGGCTGTCCGATCATGTTGGCCATGTCTTTCGGCAGCGGCAGTGGCGCGCCGTTGTCGACGGGCTTCAACTTGGCCAGTGCGGGCACCATCATCTGGCCCATGGCGAGCAGGCCGGCGGGGTTTTTGGTCGCCAGCACGATGCGTCCGCTGAACGAAGGGAGGCTGGACTGCCCGGGCGCGAGCGTGTCGAGCGCGATGCGCAGGCCGAGCATGTCGCCGAACGGCGGGATGGCGGCTTTCTGCATCGCCGGGCCGAGCTTGGCGAAGCCGTCGTTGAGGTCGGTCAGCGCCGGGCAGGTGAATGGCTTGGCTGCAACGGCATCGGCCTGCGCCATCCAGAATGTGCGCAACTGTGCGACCGGCAGTGCAATGCTCAGGTCGAACGGCGCGGTGCCGGGGCTGCCCAGTCCCGGCAGTTCCACCTTGAGATCGGCGAATGCCTTGCCGATGTCATCGGCCAGTGACACATCGAAACGCGCGTTCTGGTGTTTGGCGTCGAGCCGGGTGTACCCGAAGCTCATCGACGGGACGCGTGCGGCGATACGGCCGGCCTCGCTCACGCAGCTGGGCGAGGTTTGCAACTGGTTGGCCACCGGCTCGCCGGTCTTGGCCGACTCGGCTTCGGCGTGCGCCTTGAGGATCGCGCTGAACAACGGATCCTTGCCTCCCATGGCCAATGGCAGGGCGCGGGTCAGGTCGAGGTCGCCGACCAGCCACTTCTGATAACCCTTGGCCTTGGCCAGCGCCGCAAGGCGACCGTCGTCCTGCAGGCTCTTCTGCGGACGATTCAGGCCCAGCGCCTGACGCAGCAGGGCGGGTGAAGCGTTGGCCGGCAGCAGCGCAGCCACAGCCTGCTTGTCGACTGTCGCCAGGATCAGCTCGGTACCCGAGGCGGCGAACGCATACTTGCGATAGCTCTGCTTGTCCACGTTGGCGACATCAAGCTTCTTGCCATAGGCGGTTTCCAGCCGACCGACGAAACCCTCGAACGCGACCGGATCGCTCAATTCGAAGCGCATGACCGGTGCCAGCCCCAGGCCGTAGAGCGCGGAATGGCCCTTGAGGTCGAGTCCGGCACTCTGCATGAAAGCTTCGACGGTCTTGCCGTTGAATTCGGCCGCCAGCGCGTGCACCAGGCGCGCGCCATCGGGATCCTTCGCCGCCATGCGGTCGGCGGTGGCATTGAGCTGTGCCACCTGGGATGGCAGCTGCGCATCAGCCTGGGCAAGCAGCGCTCCACGGGTGCTGTCGTCCAGCACGTCCAGGTTGGCCACGACGTACGGTGTGTCGGCCGGTACGAAAGCCAGCGGTGCATCCTTGTCCTTGTGTCCGCAGGCCGCCAGCATGACGCCGGCCAGGCCAAGCGCGACAAATCGCGTCGTCGATCGCATGTTGATCCCCGGAAGTGGTGAGTGGTGCTTGCGTGATTATGCCCGCTTGCGCCGTGCGGCGCTGCAACAGCGCCGCACGCCAACCCGCTCGCCAGCGGGTCGGGCGATGTGCCTAGCGGGCGAGCACTTCGTTGAGTACAGCCATGCGCACGAACACGCCGTTGCCGACCTGTTCGAGAATGCGCGATTGCGCCCCATCGGCAACATCCGACGCAATTTCGATGCCGCGATTGAGCGGGCCGGGGTGCATCACCAGGCAGCCTCGACCGGCCAGTGCAAGACGGCGGCGATCCAGGCCATAGCGGTCGAAATAGGCGGCCTCGTCCGGCAGGTCAGTGGACGCCATGCGCTCCTTTTGCAGCCGCAGCATGATGACCGCATCCACGCCGCTGATGGCTTCGTCGAAATTCTCGAAGTGGCGCGCCTGGGGAAATTCGTCCGTCGCCGGCATCAGCGCAGCCGGGCCGCACAGCCTGATTTCCTTCACGCCAAGCGTACTGAGCGCGTGAATGTCCGATCGCGCCACGCGCGAATGCTTGATGTCGCCGCAGATCGCCACCGTGAGCTTCTCGAAGTCCGGCCGGTGCTGGCGGATGGTCAGGGCGTCCAGCAACCCCTGGGTGGGATGGGCGTGATTGCCGTCGCCGGCGTTGATCACCGACACGCCGCTCATTGCATGGCGCACCAGTTCGTCCGGCGTGCCCGATTGCTTGTGGCGTACGATGATCGCGTCGAGATGCATCGCCTCCAGGGTATGCAAGGTGTCATACAACTCCTCGCCCTTGCTGGTGGACGAGAAGCCGATGTCGAAGTTGACCACGTCGGCGCCAAGTCGTCGCGCCGCCAGTTCAAATGAGGTGCGGGTGCGGGTGGAGGGCTCGAAGAACAGGTTCAACACGGTGCGGCCGGCCAGCACGTCGAGCTTGCGGGTGCCGTGCGCGCAGGCGTCGCGTAGCGACTCGGCGCGATCGAGCAGGCGCTCGATGGTTTCGCGCGGGAGATGTTCCAGGGTGGTGAAGTGGCGCAGGCGAGGGCTCATGGCGGCAGATTCGAAGTGGGCTGAGGGAAACGGCGGATTCAGTGATCGGCGGTGTCGGACGAGGCTCCGCTCAGCCAGTGTTCGAGGATCACCGCGGCCGCTTCGGCGTCGATGCTTGCCGCATCGCGGCGGCGCTTGAGTCCGGCCGCGCGGGCGGCGGCAAACCGACGGGCGGCTTCCTGCGAACTGTGACGCTCATCGACCAGCACGACGGGGAGTTCATAGCGTTGCTGCAATCGGGCCGCAAAGTGCCGTGCTCGCCGGCTGGCCGGCTGCTCGGCGCCATCGAGGGTGAGCGGCAGGCCGACCACCAGGGTGTGCGGCAGCCATTCCTGGCAAACCGCGTCCAGGCGGGCCCAGTCCGGCTCGCCGTCGTGTACCGCGATCGTGGTCAGTGCTCGCGCGCTGGCAGTGAAGGTATTGCCGATGGCCAGCCCGGTCAGCCGGGACCCGACATCGAAACCGAACACGCAACTCATGCGTGGCCCGCATAACCGGACAATTGGCGCGGGTCGATCCCGACCAGTCCGGCGGCGGCACTCCAGCGGTCCTCCAGTGGGGTGTCGAACACGACGCGGCCGCAGGCCTCGGCGGTGAGCCAGGCGTTGGCCATCAGTTCCTGTTCCAACTGGCCGGCATCCCAGCCGGCGTAACCGAGGGCCATGATCGCCTGACGCGGTCCTTCGCCACCTGCCATCGCGACCAGGATGTCGCGCGAGGTGGTGACCGACCAGTCATCGTTGATGCGATAGCTTGACTCCCAGTCGCCGGCTTCGCGATGCAGCACGAACCCGCGCTCCTGTTGCACCGGGCCGCCAATCAACACCGGTGCGTCGCCGAGTTCGCTGTCCATGCAGTCCAGTTTCATCTGCGCCAGCACGTCACCGAACCGGTACTCCGACAACTGGTTCACCAGCAGGCCCACCGCACCATCCTCATCGTGCTGGCACAGCAGCGCCACGCCACGCGAGAACGGCGGCGCGGCCAGGTTCGGCATGGCAATCAGAAAATGCCCGGTGAGTATGTTCGGCGCGGTCGTGCTCATGGCCGGCATTGTAAGCCCGGCAGGTGGCGCCCCGCGAGAACGGCGCATGACGATGCTTATCTGTTGCGCAGGATATCGCCCGGCAGGAACTGCCAGGTGCGGGTGATGTACAGCTCGTCGACGTTGGCGTCTTTCGGCAAAGGCGGAAACGGCGCTGCCAGCCGCACGATGCGCTCCGCGGCGGCGTCGAGCAGGGGTTGGCCGGAGCTCTGGATCACGGTGACCACCTTGATGCTGCCGTCGCGGTTGAGGCCGACGGTGAGCAGCACGTCGCCATACAGTTTTTGCAGGCGTGCCTGTTCCGGATAATTGAGGTTGCCGATCCGCTGCACCCGGTCCGACCAGCCGCGCATGTAGCTTGCGTACACGTATTCCCGGGTATTGGCCGAGATGAACTTCTTCTTCGGCCGCTTGGCCAGCGCTTCGGTCTGGTTGCGCAATTCGGCCGCCAGCTGGGCGATTGCCTGCTGGCGTTTCAGCTCGGCCGCGGTCGGTGTCTGGTCCTGCGGGTCGATTTCGGTTTGTGCGGTGTCGCTGGCGACACTGAAACGGGACGCGCCGGTCGTGGTGACCATGCGGGTAGGGGTGGCCTCGCGCGGTGTCGGCGTGGTCGCCTCGATCGGCTTGGCGGCGATGCCGGGATCGGGCTTGGGCAAGGCGCCGGAGAACATTTGCGACGGCCGCGCGGCATGCTCGCTCTGGCCACCACCGCTGTTGTTGGCCTGCGCCAGAAAATCCGCCTTGTCCGGCGCTTCCTGGTTGGCCACGTTGACCAGGGTCACGTCGAGGGTGGGCAGGCTGGGCCCGGTCCTGGCGAAATGAAACGTGACGCCCAGCAGCAGGACGCCATGCAGCAACAGCGAAAACAGCAACGTGGCGCCGATCGGTTCCGGACGGGTGGCGACAATGGCGGTGGTACTCACGCGTTGCGATTTCCAGAGGCGTGCTGCTCGATGACGTCAAACAGCTGACCGGCAATGTTAAGCCCGAACTGGGCATCCAGTTCACACACACAGGTCGGGGATGTGACGTTGATCTCGGTCAGGTAATCGCCGATCACGTCCAGCCCGGTAAAAAGCAGGCCGCGCCGGCGCAGTTCCGGCGCGACCTGGGCCACGATCCAGCGGTCGCGCTCGGACAACGGCACGCCTTCGCCGCGACCGCCGGCGGCCAGGTTGCCGCGAAACTCGTCACCCTGCGGGATGCGTGCCAGTGCGTACGGTACCGGTTCGCCGTCGATCACCAGAATGCGCTTGTCGCCGGCGCTGATTTCCGGGATGTACTTCTGCGCGATGGCCATCTGCCGGCCCGCCCCGTGAGCGTCGCCGCCGAGCAGGGTTTCCAGCATCGAGTTGAGGTTGCTGTCGCCCGCCCTGACCCGGAAAATGCCGCGCCCGCCCATGCCGTCCAGCGGTTTCAGCACCACTTCGCCATGTTCGGCGGTGAACCGGCGCAACTCGCCGGCATCGCGGGAGACCAGGGTGGGTGCGATGCAGGACGGAAAGGCCAGCGCGAACAGCTTCTCGTTGCAGTCGCGCAATGCCTGCGGGTCGTTGATTACCGCGACCCCGCCACGCTGGGCCACTTCCAGGACCATCGTGTCGTAGACGAACTGCGCATCGACCGGCGGATCCTTGCGCATCAGGACGACGTCGAGTTCACGCAGATCGCGCCATCGCGCCGAGCCCAGCGTGTACCAATTGCGCGGGTCCTCGCGCACGTCCAGCGCCGCCATCCGTGCCCACGGTGCGCCATCGCGCAGGGCGAGGTCGCCCTGTTCGAAATAGTGCAGCGCATGTCCGCGGCGCCGGGCCTCCAGCAGCATCGCGAAGCTGGTGTCCTTGGCTATCTTGATCGCGCCGATGGGGTCCATCAGCACGCCGACCGACAGGGTCATCGTGGTTCTCCGTGGTTTTGGCCTGCCGGTGTCGAGCCGGACAGGCATGCTGAAGGGGATGGTCGCCGAGTCGATTGAAGACGACAAGGCCGGCATGGGACGCAATGGTCGCAAAAGGCCACATGATGCCACTGCACGGCACCCGTCACGCAGCGAGCGGCAATCGGGCTATTATCGCTTGACAGTCTTGGCGGGCAGGCAGTAAACAACAAGGCTTGGGGCGCCAGCCGTAGAGCGGGCGCCGTATGGCGGATCTTCGCAATCTTTTACATGTGCATCCGGGGCATGGTTAGTGCATGCCCGGATGCCTATCCTGAGCTCGGGGCGAGCCGCAGGGGGAGCAAGTGAATTTGAACGTGAGCGCTAACGACTTGGCTGGTCTCAAGGTCATGGTGATCGATGACTCGAAGACCATCCGCCGCACGGCGGAAACCCTGCTGAAGAAAGAGGGTTGCGAGGTATTGACGGCGGTGGACGGATTCGAGGCGCTGGCCAAGATCTCCGATCAGAAACCGGCGATCATCTTCGTCGACATCATGATGCCGCGGCTGGATGGCTATCAGACCTGCGCGCTGATCAAGAACAATCCCTTGTTCCGGGCCACGCCGGTCATCATGTTGAGTTCGAAGGACGGCCTTTTCGACAAGGCTCGCGGCCGCATCGTGGGTGCCGAGCAGTATCTGACCAAGCCGTTCACGCGGGACGAGCTGCTCGGCGCCATCCATCGCCACGTCAGTCTGGTATCGAACCACTGACTGCAGATTCTGAGGGGGACCTGTGGCCACTATTCTCATCATCGACGACTCGCCGACCGACGTGCGCGTGTTCACCACGCTGCTCGAACGGGCGGGTTATCAAGTCATCGCCGTCAGCAGTGCGGAGGAGGGCATCGAGCGCGTCCGCGCCGACCTGCCCGATCTGGTCATCATGGACGTGATCATGCCTGGCATGAACGGGTTCCAGGCGACCCGCACTTTGACGCGTGATCCCGTCACCAAGGCGGTGCCGATCGTCATGATCACCACCAAGTCCATGGAGACGGACCGCGTGTGGGGGCTGCGCCAGGGCGCCCGCGCCTTCATCACCAAGCCGGTGAATGAAAAAGAGTTGCTTGCCTGCATCACCGATCTGTTGCCGAGCGCGACATGAACCAATCCGTCAACCGCACCCCCTTCGAGATCCTGGCCCGGTACGAACGCCTGTCGCTGGCGCACGCCTCGGACACCCAGGACAAGCTCGAAGCGCCCGGTTTGTGGCGCGGCATCGGTTTTCGTGTCGGTTCGCGCCTGCTGGTCAGCGGCATCGATGAAATCAACGAGCTGCTGGCCGTGCCGGCGCTTACCTCGGTGCCGGGAACCCAGCCATGGCTGCTCGGCGTGGCCAACGTGCGCGGCAATCTGGTACCGGTGGTCGACTTTGCCCGCTTCCTGTTCGGCGAGCGCACACAGCATTCCGATCGCACCCGCCTGCTGGTGGTGCGGCAGGGCGGTGGCAACGTGGCGTTGCTCGTGGACGAAGTGTTTGGCCAGCGGACGGTGGATGAGGAACAACGGCGCGAAGCCGAGCGCGAGGAAGATCCGCGGCTGGCCCGGTTCGTTGACCACCGGGTGGGTGCGCAGCAACTGGCGATGTTCAGCATGAGCCGACTGGTTCGCGCACCGGATTTTCGTCAGGCAGCGGCCTGATACGAAAGATCAGCTATTGAAGGGCCGGCGCCGATGGTGGCCGGAAACTCGGGGCAATCATTCCCTGGTCGGTACCGCTCCACGATGCGGGCCCGGCAATGCAACAGACGGACGAGGTGAACATGAGCACTACAGGGGGCGTCAGCCGGGAACGGGGTTACACCGTACTCATTGTCCTGCTGCTGATCGCGATTGGTTTTGCGGCGCTGGATTTCTTCCTGCTCAACCAGAAGAACGGCGAGGATCGCCAGGCGATCGCGCTGACCACGCAGATCCAGGTGCTGTCACAGCAAACCGCGAAGTCCGCGCTGGAGTCGGCCGATGGCAATGCCGAATCCTTCAAGGAGCTCGAATCGAACCGCAACTCGATCGACTCGGCGGTGCGACGGCTGCAGAAGGGTGATCCGCAGAGCGGCATGCAGCCGTATGCCGACAACAACCTCACGCCTGCCGGCCGTGCCGTCACCGCGCTTGGCAACTCGTGGAAACAGCTCGACACCGACATCAGCAAGATCCTCTCCAACAAGGCGGTCGTGCTCGATTCGGGACAGCGCGCCGATACCTTGTCGCAGCAGATTCCGCTGCTCAACTCCAGCATGGAACAGGTGGTCAACATCCTGCAGCAGCGCAACGGCAGCTCCGAACAGATGCTCGGAACCTCCCGCCAGATGTTGTCCGCCGACCGCATCATCCGTCGCGTGCAGGAAGTGCTGCAGGGTGGCGATACGGCGCAATCGGCGGCCGATGGCCTGTCTCGTGACGCGCAGTTGTACGGCAGCGTCCTGAAAGGCCTGATCGAAGGCAGTCCCGAAAGCGGCGTGAAGCCGATCAACGACGCCAATGCGCGCAAGATACTCACCGACATGGATGCCAGCTGGACCAAGCTGGCCGATCCGGTTGCCAAACTGGTTGCTGCCGCCGGCAACATTGCCGACGTGAAACGCGCAGGCAACCAGGCCTCGCTGGATTCGCAGACCGTGCTGCTGCGCGCCAACGACCTTTCCGAGCAAATCGGCAAGCTGCCGTTGCGGCGACTGTTCCCGAACGTCTGGTGGGGTCTGTTCGGTGCCATCGGCGCGGTGGCGTTCGCCCTGCTGCTGGTCATCACCCTGGTCGGCGACCAGCGCCGCCGGTTTGCCAGCAGTACCGAGCTGAACCAGCGCAACCAGGAGGCGATCATGCGCCTGCTGGACGAGATGGGTTCTCTCGCCGAAGGTGACCTGACCGTCAAGACCACCGTGTCCGAGGACATCACCGGCGCGATCGCCGACTCGGTGAACTACGCCATCGACGAGTTGCGATCCCTGGTGACCACCATCAACGAGACCTCCGAGCAGGTCTCGTCATCGGCGCAGGAAACCCAGACCACCGCCCGCAACCTGGCCGACGCGGCCGAGCAGCAAGCGCAGCAGATCAGTTCGGCGACCTCGGCAATCAATCAGATCGTGAGCTCGATGGACATCGTGTCGAAGGATTCCGCCGAGTCGGCCGACGTGGCAGAGCGGTCGGTGAAGATCGCCTCGCACGGCGCCGAAGTGGTGCGCGAAACCATCTCGGGCATGGACTCGATCCGCGACCAGATCCAGGAAACCTCCAAGCGCATCAAGCGGCTGGGTGAATCCTCGCAGGAGATCGGTTCGATCGTCGAGCTGATCAACGACATCGCCGAGCAGACCAATATCCTCGCGCTCAACGCCGCCATCCAGGCGGCCTCGGCCGGCGAGGCGGGCCGAGGTTTCGCGGTCGTGGCGGACGAAGTGCAGCGACTGGCCGAACGTTCGACCAGCGCGACCAAGCGAATCGAGACGCTGGTGCAGACGATTCAGTCCGATACCAACGAGGCGGTGAACTCGATGGAGCAGACCACCGCCGAGGTGGTCGCCGGTGCACGCCTGGCGGAGGACGCAGGCAGCGCACTGGGCGATATCGAGCGGGTTTCGCACGATCTGTCGGCACTGATTCAGAGCATCTCGACCGCGGCGCGGGTGCAGTCCGCGGCGGCCACGGATGTCTCGCATTCGATGAACGCGATTCAGGAAATTACCTCGCAAACCTCGCAGGGTGCGAGCCAGACCGCCGACTCGATCGGCACGCTGGCCCAACTGGCGAGTGATCTGCGTCGCTCGGTGGCGCATTTCAAGCTGCCGGGTTGACATCGGCCGGGCTGATTTCAGCCCGATTGAGACAAGCACAAGACAGGGGGCAGTCTCGCTGGTTGCTGGATGCAGGCATTGAGCAACCGTTGAGAGAGGCGCATGAGACTTCAAGACCACATCGATTTCACCACGCTGCAGTGGGTCAAGCCGGAACTCGACGAGACATTGTCGAGCGCCCGCGAGGCGCTGGAGTCCTACGTAGAAAATCCGGGCAACCGCGATGTCATGCGTTCGTGCGCCAATCACCTGCATCAGGTGCAAGGCACATTGCGGATGGTCGAGTTGTACGGCGCTGCGACGGTGACTGCCGAGATGGAGACGCTTTCCATCGCGCTGCTTGAGGACCACGTCAACCATCGCGAGGAAGCCTACGCCGCGCTGATGCGCGGCCTGATGCAGTTGCCCGATTACCTTGAACGACTGTCCAGCGGGCATCGCGATGTACCCGTGGTGCTGTTGCCGTTGCTGAATGATCTGCGTGCCAGCCGCGAGCAGCCGCCACTGCCCGAATCGGCGATGTTCCATCCCAACCTCGACGCGTTCCTGCCCGAACAGGCACCGGCCGCGATGAGCGAAACGTATGCCGAGGCGCATCGCGCCGACTTGGTCGACCTGCGACTGCGCTTCCAGCAGCAGTTGCTGGCGTGGTTTCGTGGTCAGCAGCCATCGCAGCAACTGGTCAACATGCGCAAGACGCTGCTGGCGTTCACCGCGCGCTGCTACCACGTGCACGGTCGGCGCCTGTGGTGGATCGCCGCCGGCGTCCTGGAGGGCCTGGAACAGGGCATGCTCAAGGGCTATGTCGGCGAAGTACGCCAGTTGATCGGCAGGGTCGACCGCAGCATGCGCCAGCTGATCGAGAGCGGCGAAGGCAGCTTGCGCGGCAGCGATGCAGACGATGTCGCGTCCCGGCTGCTCTACATCGTGGCCCAGGCCCGGCAGCGCAGCCCACAGATGGATCTGCTGCGAACGACCTATTCACTCGACAGCCTGTTGCCGGACGCTGGTGAGCTGGAGCATGCCCGTGGTTCGATGGCCGGCCACAACCGCGCCTTGCTCGACTCGGTTTCGCGCGCGCTGAAAGACGACCTCCTGCGCGTCAAGGAAGCGCTGGATCTGTTCCTGCGTCAGCAGGACGGCGATCCGGCTCAGCTCTCCGTGCAGGGCGATGTGCTCGAGCGCGTTGGCGACACACTGGGCATGCTTGCGTTGGCGGTGCCGCGCCGCGTGGTCAGCGAACAACGCCGGGTACTCGACGAAATCGCCAACCGGATGCGTGCGGCTGACGAGGAAACCCTGCTCGACGTGGCCGGTGCGCTGTTGTATGTCGAGGCGTCGCTGGACGATCACATCGAAAGCCTCGGTTCCGAGGGAGACGCCGGTGCGGGCGGGATGTCCCGAGGGTTGCCACGCAGCGAAGCATTGGGCGTGGTGACCACCCTGATGAACGAGGCGATCCGCAACACGGCCCAAGTCAAGGAGGCGATCGTCGCTTTCGTGGAAGCGGGCTGGGAACACGCCCGCCTGGCCGGCACGCCGGCGCTGATGGCGGAAGTCGCCGGTGCCATGCGCATGCTCTCCTCGCCGCGTCCAGCGGAGTTGGCCGAAGGCGTAGGCCGTTTCGTCGACTACGAGCTGCTGGATGACCAGCGCGTACCCAGTGGCGTTCAGATGGACCATCTGGCCGATGCCCTGGCCGCACTGGAGTACTACCTCGAGGCCGCGCGCGAGCATCGAGGCGGCCTGGATCACATCCTGGACGTGGCCGAACACAGCCTGGGCCTGCTTGGCTACTGGCCTGTGCCGGCAGCACGTGCCGCATCGATTCGCGATGTCGAGCCCGAGTCCGTTGCGGTGGTCCACTCCCACCCCGACATGGGTTACGAAGATCAACCGGAACTGTCCGAATCGGTCAGTCTGCTGCCGGGCGACGAAGTGGAGCAGCTCTTCGTCGGCAACAGCGAATCGCACGCCGAAGCTGCCCACAACCTCGACGGGTTGCGCCTCGCACAGACCGAAACGATGCCATCGGCGTCGCTGCAGGAGGGCACATCGGAATCCGGAGACGGCGACTGGATCGAGGTCGAGGAAGAGATCTTCGAGCAGGTTCCGGTGCGCGATGTCCTGGCAGCCAATACCAGCTTCAACGTCAACGCCGAAGGTATCGACGACGATATCCGCGACATCTTCCTGGAGGAAATGCAGGAGGAAATCGACAACCTGATCGGGGCCGAAAAGGCATGGCTGGCGGATCCGGGCCAGACCGCGGCATTGATCAGCATCCGCCGCTCCTTCCACACGCTGAAGGGCTCCGGCAGGCTGGTCGGAGCCGGTGTGCTTGGCGAATTTGCGTGGAAAGTGGAGGACATGCTCAACCGCGTGCTCGACAACACCATCGAGCCGCACGACGGTGTGCAGGCGTTGACGCACCGGGCCATCGGGGCCTTGCCGGGCCTGCTCGCAGCGCTCAAGGGCGAAGGGGCACCCGATGCGCCGCTCAGCGCGATCATGCGGACGGCAGAGCAATTGGCCGCGGGCCAGCAGGCGCGCGTGGAAGATCATGCGTCGACCGGAACGGAAATGGTTCGCCGCGTCGTGCGTCGCCGCGTACCGCGTCAGCTTGCCGCGGGCGAGGCGGTTCCGGAAGCCAGTCTGACCGACGCCCTCAGTGCGGCAGCCATGCACGAGGAATCCGAACCCGTCGAATCGATAAGCCTGCCGGTGATGCCGCCGGTTGATCCGGTCCTGCTGGAAATCCTGCGCAGCGAAGTCGCGCAATACCTGCAGACCATTCGCGCCGCTATCCAACGCAGCGAAGTCGAGCTGCCGGTTGGCGAGGATCTGTTGCGTGCCGTGCATACCTTGCATGGCGCCATCGCGATGGTCGACATTTCGCTGTTGACGCAGTTGCTTTCGCCGCTGGAGGGATTGTTCAAGCGCCTGCGCGCAAGCAACCTGCCGTTATCGGCCGATGGCGTGCATTTGCTCGACCAATCCGTGAATGTGGTCGATCACGTGATGGCTCAGTTCGACGTCGACGAGCCGCAATTGCCGAACGTTGACGCACTCATCGCCCAGATCGTCGAGATGCGCGACGGTTACCCCGAATCGCAAGTGGCTCATGTTGTATACGAACCGTATCCGGAGGAAGCCGCGGCAGCCGTGGCTGCCGACTCGCAGGCCGATATCGACGCCGCGGCTGGCGAACCGGCTCTGTCGGAAGCCGGCGATGCACAAACAGCGGACATTGGCGACGAAGCATCGTCCGAAGCGGAATCCGTGGCTGCGGATCATTCCGATGACGCGCATCATGAAGCACTGACGGCTGAACTGGTCGCCGCACTGGATGCGTTCGAGCCGGATGCGGGCTTGGCGGCGCAACTTGCAGCCGAAGGGGAGTCCGAGCAACAACGGCAAGCCGCAGCAGAACAAGTTTCTGCAGAGCGAGCTGCGGCGGAGCAAGCTGCGGCGGAGCAGGCCGCGGCGGAGCAGGCCGCGGCGGAGCAGGCCGCGGCGGAGCAGGCCGCGGCAGAGCAAGCCGCGGCAGAGCAGGCCGCGGCGGAGCAGGCTGCGGCGGAGCAGGCCGCGGCAGAGCAGGCCGCGGCAGAGCAGGCCGCGGCAGAGCAGGCCGCGGCAGAGCAGGCCGCGGCAGAGCAGGCTGCGGCGGAGCAGGCCGCGGCAGAGCAAGCCGCGGCAGAGCAGGCCGCAGCAGAGCAAGCCGTCTCAGCACAAGCCGCCTCAGCCGTTGCCGGCATCGACCATGCAGCCGGTACCGGCAGTGAAGTCGTTGAGACTCTGGTCGGAAATGCACAAGACCAGGGCTATGCGTTGGCAGGGTCTGGTCAGATCGACGCCGACTTGCTGGAAGTGTTTATCGACGAAGCGCGCGAAATTCTCGATCACGCGGACGATGTACTGGCGCAATGGCATGCCGAGCCGTCGGAATTGGGCCATGTCGCGGAGCTGCAGCGCGATCTGCATACGCTCAAGGGCGGCGCGCGCATCGCGGGATTGATGTCGGTGGGTGATCTCTCCCACGCGATCGAGACATTGCTTGAAAAGCCGGTTCACGACAGCACCAGGGTTGCCCCGCTCATTGCGGCGCTGGAAGCCAGTTTTGACAAGCTGCATGCGCTGGTCCAGCAAGTGTCGCAGGCCGAGGCGGTGGATTATCCGCAAGCCATGATCGACCAGTTGCTGGCCATGGCTGGCGAAAAGACCCTGGCCGATGACAGCCAGCTCGCCGCCGCGGCGATGCCGGAATTGAAGCCGCTGCCTGTGGCGGAACGACCGGTGGCGCCGGTTTCGCCGGAAGCATTTGACCTGCCGGCGCTGCTGCCGGAAACAGAAGAAGAGATCCGCTCCTCGCAGGAACAGATCCGTGTTCGCGCGGACCTGCTCGACAGTCTGGTCAACCACGCCGGCGAAGTGGCGATCTACCGTTCGCGACTGGAACAGCAGGTGGCGGGCTATCGTTTCAACCTGGTCGAACTCGAGCAGACCGTGGCGCGTCTGCGCAGTCAGCTGCGCATGCTGGAGATCGAGACCGAAGCCCAGATCATCGCGCGCTTCCAGCGCGAACATCGCGAAGCGGGCCTGACCGTGTTCGACCCGCTCGAACTGGACCGTTACTCGCAGTTGCAGCAGTACTCGCGCGCGTTGGCGGAATCGGTATCCGATCTGGTGTCGATCCAGAACATGCTGGACGAATTGACCCGGCAGGCGGAGACCTTGCTGATCCAGCAGTCGCGCGTCAGTACCGAGTTGCAGGATGGCCTCTTGCGCACGCGCATGCTGCCGTTCGACACGATGGTGCCGAACTTGCGTCGTACCTTGCGCCAGGCGGCGCAAGAGCAGGGCAAGAGCGCGCAGCTGTATGTCGACGGTGCCCACGGCGAAATGGATCGCAACCTGCTCGACCGCATCAAGGCGCCGTTCGAACACATGTTGCGCAACGCGGTTGCACACGGCATCGAAACGCCTGCCGAACGCCGCAAGGTCGGCAAGCCGGCCGAGGGTTCCGTGCATATCCAGGTCGCGCGCGAAGCCACCGAGGTGGTGATCCGCGTCAGCGATGACGGTCGTGGACTGGATCGAGAGGCCATTCGCAACCGTGGTATCGAACGCGGGCTGCTGCGGGCCGACATCAAGCCGACCGACGACCAACTGTTGTCACTGATCACCCACACCGGCTTTTCCACCGCGAGCAAGATCACCCAGCTGGCCGGACGAGGCGTCGGCATGGACGTTGTCGCCAACGAGATCAAGCAACTTGGCGGTTCGTTGTCGATCGAATCGCAACAAGGCAAGGGCACCACCTTCGTGTTGCGCCTGCCGTTCACGCTCGCGGTGACCCAGGCCATCCTTGTGCGCATCGGCGAAGCGACGTTTGCGATCCCGATGACCTCGGTGCAGGGCGTGGCCAGGGTCAACCCGGACGACCTGACCGCCTTGCTGACCGACGACGAACCTTCATTCCGCTACGGCAACGAGGAATACGGCATCCATGACCTGGCCGAACTGCTCGGCCTGCCACCCGGACTGCCGGCGGAAGACGAACAGCAGCCGTTGTTGCTGACCCGTGCGGGCGACCTGCGCGCAGCCATCCGCATCGATGCCGTACTCGGCTCCCGCGAAATCGTGGTCAAGTCGGTCGGCCCGCAGATCAGCTCGGTACCGGGCCTGCTCGGCGCAACCATCATGGGCGACGGTTCGGTGTTGGTCATTCTGGATCTGGCGCCGCTGGTACGTCACGGCATCACCCGCCGCCAGCAGCGACTGGCGGACGGACTCAGTGCGGTCCAGACACCGATCATCGAGGAGTTGCAGGTCCGGCCGCTGGTCATGGTGGTGGACGACTCGATCACCATGCGCAAGGTCACCAGTCGCGTGCTGGAGCGGCACGAGTACGAAGTCAGCACCGCCAAGGACGGTGTCGACGCGCTGGAAAAACTGCACGAGCGCGTACCGGACATGATGCTGCTGGATATCGAGATGCCGCGCATGGACGGTTACGAACTGGCGACCCACATGAAGGCCGATCCGCGGCTGCGCGATGTGCCGATCATCATGATCACTTCGCGCAGCGGCGACAAACATCGCCAGCGCGCCTTCGACATCGGCGTCGATCGTTATCTGGGCAAGCCCTATCAGGAAGCGGAGCTGCTGGTGCAGATCAACGAAGTGCTGGAACAGCGTGCGATGGAACCAATCGATGACTGATACGGGCCCGGCGGTTGCCTTGTTGTTCGACGACACCGAACTCGGCGGCCAGTTGCGTGAAGCATTGCAGGATCGCGGCGCGCGGATCGTGCATGAGGGCGGGGTCTCCAGCCTCAGTCGCGACCTCTTGCGCGAGGTAGGCGCCGATGTGCTTGTAGTCAATCTCGACGACTCGGCCGACGACGCGCTCGACCAGTTGTACGAAGTGATCGACGGCGATCAGCCACGCGTGGTGTTCAACGACGCTCAGGCCAGCCGTGCCCTGGCCGGCTGGGATCGCGCGCGCTGGGCTCGCCATCTGGCCGTCAAGGTGCTGGCCGCCGGTGACATCGATCCGCCGCGACCGCAGGATGCTCGGGGCCTCGGGGCGTCGGCGGTCGATTCCGTCGAAACCGCCGCCAGCGGGCCGGAGGAAGCCGCGAATGAGGTTGTCGAGGCCTCCAGCGAAGCGGCTTTGCCGGAGCCAACTCCGGCGGAGTCTTTTGCGGAAGATTCGTTCGCGCCGGATGAGGACGACAGGCAGCGGGAGCAGATGACCACCGCCGAATCGGAAAGCCTGGCGGCGGAACTGGAGGCCTTGCTGGCATCGGGCGAGATGCCCGGCGATGGGGAGGACGAGTCCGGTCCGGGCCTGCGCCATATCAATGACGAAGAACTGCCTCCGCTGCACGACGGCAATTTCGGCCTGCAGTCCGAGACGGATGCCATCGGCCAGCCAGCGGCGGACATTGTCGACCCGGACATGCCGGCAGTCGAAGAGTTGCAGCTGCTGCAAGAGGCCGATCCGGCGCTGCTGACCGTGCCTGCCACGGCGGCGACGCCGACTCCTGCCACTGCGCCGGTGGCTCCGATTGCCGCTCCCGCAGGATGGGCGCTGGTGGACGACGAGGCGCCAGCGGCTGGGTCGGCATCGACCGACAGCGAAAAGCCGGACGCCTCTGCATTCGGTATCGAAAAATTGAGTGCCGCCGACTTTCTCGCACCCGACGTCGAGCAGGTGGGGCTTGATGTCCAACCGACCATGAGTCTCGAACTCGTGTCGATCGAAGAAGCCATCGCGCCGCAGGCATACGCACACGAAAACGAAATGCTGCTGGACGATCTTGGCTCCGCGTTGAGCCGCGTCGTGCTGCTGGGCGCGGCCGCCAACGGCACCGAATCGGTATGTGATTTCCTCGGCGGGTTGCCGGCCGATGCACGCTGCACGTTCCTGCTCGTCCAGCATCTGGGTACGCAATCGACAACCGATATGGCGGCGCGGTTCGCTGCGCATTGCGCCGCACATTGCACCCTGCCGGTACGCGTGGCCGAACACGGCAGCAGGGCGCGTATGGGCGAGGTGCTGGTCGCGCCTGCCGGGCAGGAGGTGCGGATGCGTCGCGACGGCGCCGTCGAGCTGGTGGCCAGGGACGCGGGGACGCAATCCCCCTCCATCGACGCGAGCTTCACCGCAGTGGCCAATGTATTCGGCCGCGACGCGCTGGCGATCGTGTTCGCCGGATACTCGACCGATGGTGTTGCCGGTTCCCAGGCGATCCACGATCGCGGCGGCCAGGTCTGGGTGGAGTCGTCGTCAGGCGAACATTTTTCCGACATGGTCAGCGGCATCCTTGCCGAGCGGCTGGTCAGTTTCTCCGGTACGCCGTCCCAGCTGGCGGCGCACCTGATCGAGGTGTTTCCATGAGTGATCCGCTGCCGCGTGAAATTCGCTGCGTACTGGTGCCGGTAGGCAACCTGCGTCTGCTGTTGCCCAATGCCACCGTCGCCGAGGTGATCACGCAAGCGCCGCCGGAACCGGTGGCCGACGCACCCGATTGGCTGCTGGGGCGAATCGCCTGGCGTGGCTGGCGGGTACCGCTGGTCTCGTTCACCCATCTGGCCGACGCCGGGGAGGGGGATGCCGAGCTGAGCGTGCGTGTCGCCGTGCTGAAGGCCTTGGGCGGCAATCCCAAATTGCCGTTCATCGCCGTGTTGACCCAGGGCTTTCCACGCCTGACCACGCTGAATGCAGAGTTGATCATTCCCACCCATGACGGCAGCCCGCTGCCGGCGGGCGTGCGCGCGCAAGTACTGGTACGGGATGATGTCGCGATGATTCCCGACCTGGAGTGGATCGAAGCGGAGCTGCTGGATTTGCTCGACGACAGCGATCTGGCAGCATCGACTTCGCCCGGCGAACCTTCCAGCCTGCCAGCAGAAGGTTGAGCAAAAGCAATCGAACCATCGCCCGATCGCCTGCGAACCCGGGCGGGGCAGGGCAACTCCTGCCACGTGTCCCCTGTGTGCTTGCTGCCCGATGTGGTCGGCATCGGCGGTCAGTGCAGGTTTCGCCTGAAATGTTCCTACCGGAAGTCGCCGTGCAGTGCCTGCAGCGCTGCCAATGCGGCCAGTCCGGCGGTCTCCGTGCGCAGGATGCGTGGTCCCAGCCGCAGACCGCTGAAGCCGGCAGCGGTGAGTGCGCCGATGTCGCGATCGCCGATACCGCCCTCCGGGCCGATCACCAGCACCCCGCCAGCGGCGCCGAAGCGCAATTCCCGCGGCGAGTTGGCCGCTTCGGGCAGCAGCGCCAGACGCAATGCGCCATCGTCAGCCAGATCGGCCAGCCATGCCGACAACGGCACGGCAGGGAGAATCTCGGGCATGCGTGCGCGTCCGCTCTGCTCGCAGGCGCTGGCAGCCACTGCCTGCCAATGCGCCAGTCGTTTCCCTGTGCGGGCGGCATCCAGCTTGACCTCCGAACGTTCGGTCAGCAGCGGGACGATCCGCGCGACCCCGAGTTCGGTCGCCTTCTGCACGATCAGATCCATCTTCTCGCCACGCGCGACGCCTTGCGCCAGAGTCAACACCAGCGGTGACTCGTTGTGCAGCATTTGCCGCTGCTGCACCCGTACCACCACCTCGCGCTTGCCTGCCGCCAGGATGACGGCCGGATAGTCGCAGCCGTCGCCATTGAACAGGGTCAACGGATCGCCGGCGACCAGCCGCAGCACCCGCGCCGCGTGCTCTCCGGCCTGCGCCGGCAGTGGAAATTCGGCGCCCTCGACGAGCGGCTGGGCGACGTGGAGACGGATGTTTCGCATGCAACGTCTGACCGGCAAACCCATAGCATAACCGAGCTCAGGAGCGATGATCGGGCGGTGTCGGTGTCCACGGAAGATGAACGTCGACGAGATAATCCGGGCAGGGTCCATTGCCTGTCGAACCCGACCGGTGCAGCATGGAGGTACCTCCCCCCGAACCTCGAGGTTGCCTGCCATGTCCAGACTCTCCATTGTCATTTGCACCCTGCTGACCGGTCTCGGCATCAGCGTGCTGGCTACGGCCCGGGGCGTGGCGCCTGTGGCTGAAGCGCAGGCCAGCCATGCCGCCACGAAACCGGCCTCGGCGGCACACCCGGTTCCCAGGCCGGGCAATCGCAATTGCCTGCGTGATACCGGCAGCCTGATTCCGGCAAAGAAGGGTGAGTGCCTGCCGGTTGCCGGACGCAGTTACAGCGGCGAAGAGATGCGTCGCACGGGCATGCAGAACAATGCTCGTGCGTTGCAGACGCTCGATCCCAGCATCAGCGTCGGGCACTGACCGGCAAGCAACGGTGGTTCAGCCTGCGACGGCCAGTTCGATGCCGCTGATGGCGCTGTCGACCAACAGGTCGATTTCCTGCGCGGTGGTCACGTACGGCGGCATGAAATAGATCACGTCGCCGAGGGGGCGCAGCAGCACACCCTGCTGCAAGCCGTGCAGGTAGACGCGCAGCCCACGCCGGTCCGTGGCCGGGAATGGGCGCCGGGTCGCCTTGTCCGCCACCAGTTCGATTGCCGCGATCATGCCGGTCTGGCGCACGTCGGCGACGTGCGGATGGCTTCGCAGCGGCGCCAGCCGTCGACTCAAATGCGCGGCGAGGATACGGTTGCGCTCCAGTACCGGTTCGTCGCGGAAGATCGCCAGCGTCTCCAGCGCCACCCGGCAGGCCAACGGATTGCCGGTGTAGCTGTGCGAATGCAGGAACGCCTTGCCGGCGCGGTATTCGGCGTAGAACGCCGCATAAATGCTGGCGGTTGTTAGCACGGCCGAAAGCGGCAGGAAGCCGCCGGTGAGTCCCTTCGACAGGCACATGAAATCCGGTGTGACCTTGGCCTGCTCGCAGGCGAACAACGTGCCGGTACGCGCAAAGCCCACCGCGATTTCGTCGGCGATGAAATGCACGGCGAACTCGTCGCACAGCGCGCGAAGGCCGGCCAGGTAAGCGGGGTGATACATGCGCATGCCGCCAGCGCATTGCACCAGCGGCTCGACGATCACCGCGCAGGTCTCGTGTGCGTGGCGTTCCAACAACGCGCGCAGGTCACCGAGGCGGCGCGTGGCGACCTGTTCGGCTGATTCGCCCTGCTCGCCTTCGTAGGCATCGGGCGAGGGCGCCAGGAATGGCGTCAGCAGCAGCGGCGCATAGGTCTTGCGATACAGCGCCACGTCGCTGACCGACAGCGCACCCAGGGTTTCGCCGTGATAGCTGCCGGTGAGCGCAATGAAGCGGGTTTTCTCGCCGTGCCCCTGGTTGAGCCAGTAGTGAAAACTCATCTTCAGCGCTACTTCGATCGCGGCCGAACCGTTGTCGGCGTAGAACACGCGCTCCAGTCCGGGTGGCGCGATACGCACCAGTTCTTCCGCCAGTTCGATCGCCGGCTCATGCGTGAAGCCGGCGAAGATGACGTGTTCGAGCGAACCTGCCTGCTCGGCGAGCGCAGCGGCGATGCGCGGATTGGCGTGGCCGAACAGGTTGGTCCACCAGGAGCTGATGCCATCCAGGTAACGACGGCCGTCGGCGTCGATCAGCCAGGCGCCTTCGCCGCGCACGATCGGCACCATCGGTACGCTGGCCCGGCCGGTGACGTCGTGGTCGTGCATCTGCGTACATGGATGCCACAGGTGTTTCAGGTCGCGCGCGGCCAGCGCGGCGTTGCTGCTTGCGGGATGGTTCATCCGGCTATCATCGGTGCTGCGCGACGGGCGCTCAAGCCTGCGCAGGCATCATCCTGGAATCCGCGTCTTGAAGTATTTGCGAAAATGCCTGTTCGGCCTTGCCGCGCTGCTGTTGGCAGCGGGTTTGTTGCTGTGGTTCCTGCCGGCGCGCTGGGTGACCCCGTGGATCGAACCGCAACTGCACGGACTGCAACTGCGGGAGGTGCATGGCCTGCTCTGGAATGGCCAGGCCGACCGGGTGACGGGTTCCGACGGGCGCGTGCTTGGACACCTGCATTGGCGGCTGTCGCGGCGAGCCCTGTTTGGGCAAGTGCGATTGCAGCTCGAATTCCATGGGCCGCAGGTCGATTTCTCCGGCGCGATGCAGACGCTGCCGGCAGGACAGGTCGAGTGGCGCGACGTCAGCTTCAATGCCGCGATCGATGCGCTGGGCGAGCCCGTGCAGTTGCCTTGGGGGCAACCGAGCGGCGAATTGCGGCTGGCGATCACGCGCGCGCTGCTGCAAGGCGGCTGGCCGCTGGAAATGCATGCCGATGCGCAATGGCGACACGCACTCATGCATACCCGCGCGGGCGACGTGGCGCTGGGTGACTTGCAGGCGCAGTCGCAGGCACAAGGCGGGGTGATTCAGGTCCGGTTGCGCGATGACGGGCATGGTCCGCTGCATGTCGAGAGCCAGCTGCAGCTCAGCCCGCTGGGATGGCGACTGGACGCGGTGCTGCGTCCCCGACAGACTGCCGACCAGGCGCTGCGTCACTGGCTGGCCGGGTTGGGTTCGCCAGCGGCTGACGGCAGTGTGCATATCCAGCGCCACGGTGGCTTGGCCGGCGTGACGGCGCCCCCGTCGAACTGAGGACGCAAAACCAGCATGAACTCCGATATCGCCAGCCTGGCCATGACCGCTGCACGCGAGGCCGCCGCGGCCGCCGCCGAGGTGATCCGACATTACTGGCGGCGTGGTGTCGAGGTGGAACTGAAAGCCGACGCCACCCCGGTCACCATCGCCGATCGCGAGGCCGAACAGGCGATCCGGAAAATCCTGCAGGCGGCATTGCCGCAAGCATCCATCTATGGCGAGGAGTTCGGCCTGGAGGGCGAGCGAGGCGGATTGCTGTGGCTGGTCGATCCGCTCGATGGCACCAAGAGCTTCGTGCGGCGCACGCCGTTCTTTTCCACCCAGATCGCCCTGATGGATGGTGACGAACTGGTGCTTGGCGTGTCCAGCGCCCCGGTCTACGGCGAGACGATGTGGGCCAGCGCAGGCAACGGCGCATGGCTCGATGACGAGCGCGTGCGGGTGGCGGATACCGCGGTGATGGACCAGGCATCGATCTCCATCGGCAACATCAAGACGCTCACCGCAGACGCCCGGTGGCAGGCGCTGGGTGCCTTGATCCGCGACTGCAACCGCATCCGCGGCTACGGCGATTTCTGCCATTACCACCTGTTGGCGCGCGGCGGCCTCGACCTGGTGATCGAGTCGGACGTGAACATCCTCGACATCGCTGCGCTGGCGGTGATCGTGCGCGAGGCCGGTGGCGTGTTCACCGATCTCGATGGCGCGCCGCTCACGCTCGACACGCGCAGCGTGCTCGCAGGCGCCCCTGCGATCCATGCGCGGGCACTGCACCGCCTGCGTCGCTGAAGCCCGGTGGCATGCCTCGATGTGCTTTCGGACACGTGACCCGCATGCCGCGGTTAGAATGCACGGATGCGCAAATTACCGATCGTCCATGCCACCCGCGACGTCAGCGACAGCCGCTTCCTGCAGGTCGAACAGCTCGATCTGGAGTTTTCCAACGGCGTGCGGCGCACCTATGAACGGTTGAAGGGCAGTGGGCTGGGTGCGGTGATCATCGTGCCGATGCTGGACGACGATACCGTGCTGCTGGTGCGCGAATACGGCGGAGGCGTCGGTCGCTACGAGCTCGGTTTGCCGAAAGGCCGGCTCGACCAGGACGAGACTGCCGAGCAGGGGGCCGAGCGCGAGCTGAAGGAGGAAATCGGCTACGGCGCGCACAAGCTGAAGATCCTGCACAACCTGTCGCTGTCGCCGTCGTACATGACGCACATGGCGCATGTGGTGCTGGCGCAGGATCTGTATCCCGAAAAGCTGGCCGGTGACGAGCCGGAGGAGCTCGAAGTGGTGCCGTGGAAGATGGCCGAGCTGCATACGCTGCTCGGTCGCGACGACGTGACCGAAGGGCGCTCGATCGCCGCGTTGTTCATGGCGCGCGAGTACCTCGCCGGCCGGTTTCAGCGCTCATGAGTTCCGTTCCCGGGTTTGCGCGGGAGATCGGCGCCATCGCGCGGGCTGCGGGCGCGGCGATCCTGGCGATCTACCACAGCGATTTCGCGGTGCAGACGAAGGCGGACGAGTCGCCGCTGACCGCTGCCGACCTGGCCGCCCAGCAAGTCATCGTGAGTGCTCTGGCGAAACTCCATCCGGCCCTGCCGGTGCTGTCGGAGGAAGCGGCCACCCTGGCCTGGGCCGAGCGGCAGCACTGGTCGCGTTACTGGCTGGTCGATCCGCTTGATGGCACCCGCGAATTCGTCAAGCGCAACGGCGAATTCACCGTCAATATCGCACTGATCGATCAGCACCGCTGCGTGCTTGGCGTGGTGCTGGCGCCAGTGACCGGCGAACTCTACGTCGCCGAACTCGGGCAAGGTGCATGGCTGCAGGTGCACGTCGATGGCGACTGGCAGCGCATCGGCACGCGAGCGCTCGGCCGCACGCCGATAGTCGCCGGCAGTCGTTCGCACGGCGGCTCGCAGGATGGGCTGCTGACGTCACTGATTGGCAACGATTACGAGCAGGTGCCGCTCGGTTCCTCGTTGAAATTCTGCCTGATCGCGCGCGGTGTGGCGGACGTCTATTTGCGGTTGGGGCCCACCAGCGAGTGGGACACGGCTGCCGCGCAGTGTGTCCTGGAACAGGCCGGCGGTGCGGTACTGGACCTGCACGGACGTCCATTCACCTACAACCGTGGCGAGTCGGTGCTCAATCCGGAGTTCATCGCGGTCGGCGACACGACGGTCGATTGGGCTGCGCGGTTGCTGGCGGCGCAAGGCTGATTTCGAGGGAGGGTGTCGCGAGAGCGGCCCCTCATCCCTGCCTTCTCCCCGCAGGGGAGAAGGGGTTCCGGTATTGATGGAATGCTTGGCGACATGAACGACTCACCCCGGTACAGCCTCGACGACCTCCTCGCCATCATGGGGCGATTGCGCGATCCCGAGCGCGGTTGTCCATGGGACGTGCGACAGGATTTCTCCTCGATCGCGTCATACACGATCGAGGAGGCCTACGAGGTAGCCGACGCGATCGACCGACGCGACTGGCCCGACTTGCGCGATGAGCTGGGCGACCTCCTGCTGCAGGTGGTGTTCCACTCGCAGATGGCGGCCGAACAAGGGCTGTTCGATTTCGGCGACGTCGTTCACGCGATCAGCGCCAAGATGCGGCGCCGCCATCCCCACGTGTTCGGCGATGTCCGTTATGCCGATCTCGATGAACAGAAACGTGCGTGGGAGGGGATCAAGACGGCTGAGCGCGCGGACAAGGGAGTGCTTGCCGACGACAGCGCGCTGGCAGGGATCTCGGCGGGCCTGCCGGAGTGGAGGCGCGCCTTGAAGCTCCAGCAGCGCGCGGCCGGCGCGGGTTTCGAGTGGCCCGATCCGCAGCCGGTGCTGGCCAAGCTGGTTGAGGAAGTGGATGAGGTGCGTGCCGAATTCGCCAACGGCGCCGACCCGGCGCGGCTGGAAGACGAGATGGGCGACGTCTTGTTTGTGATGGTGAATCTCGCGCGCCACGCCGGCGTCGATTTCTCGCAGGCGTTGCGGCATGCCAATGCGAAGTTCGAGCGGCGCTTCCGGCAGATGGAACAACTGGCCGCCACCGAAGGTGGCAAGTTCGACGAGCGCACGCTGGACGAACAGGAGCAACTGTGGCGGCGAGCCAAGCGGCTTGAGCGCGAAGCCTGAACCTGCGCGATGGCGTCGGCCATCGCGCAGGCGACATTGCAACCTTGCGGTTTATTTGTTCGCCGCCGGTGGTGCGGCATCGGCATGGCGCTGCTGCCAGGCCGCACGCATCTTTTCCCGCTCGGCGCGCATTTTGCCCTCGTTCGCGAGGCTTTCGTCCAGCCCCTTGCGCAACGTGGCGATTGCCTGATCCACATTGGCCGGTCGCGCCTGCAGGTACGCCAGACGCCGGTAGACATAGTCGCGCACATGCGGGTTCTGCGACTTGGCCAGCACATCGTCGTACAGCGAGGCCAGCTCCTTGCCGCGGCCGGCTTGCATGTAGAGCTTCTCCAGTGCGTGCAGGTCGCCGATCACGCCGCTTCCCTCATGGCCGAAGCCACGCCGGTGCATGTCATGACCGCGGTCGCCGTGGTCATGGTGCCGTCCGGAGCGCATGTTCTTGCCCATCGTTGCATGGGTGGATGTCGATGCTGGCGATGGCGTGCTCTGGGCCATCACCAACGTGGCCGATCCGGCCATCAGCACGGCCAGCGCGGAAGCAAGCAGGGTTTTGCGGTGCATGATGTGTCTCCTTGGGGTGTGGTTGCAAAAACGTGCCCGCCACCGCAACGTTGACATGGGCGTTCATTCGCCGGTCACGCTTGCAACCCTTTTGCCGGCAGCGGCATCTGAAACTTGTCGACAACCCGAGGAGAGTCACCCATGCGTCGCCTTTTCATCGCAGCCCTGCTGCTTGCACCTTTCGCCGCTTCCGCCGCCAGTTCATGCAAGTACGAGGCGCCACGCAATCTTCAGCTCGATCTGGCTGGCGTACGCGCCGTGCAGGTCGAATTGCATGGTCACGATCTGCATCTCACCGGAAACACCGGCGCCAAGGGCCTCACGTTGACCGGCCGTGCCTGCGCTTCGGACCAGGCGACGCTGGACGCGCTGCAGGTCACCCAGCGCCGCGAAGGCGACGAGCTGCTGCTCGATATCGGTGGCAGCAACCACTTGTCGCTGAACCTGTTCGGCAGCTCATACGCGAATCTCGAGGTCACCGTGAAGTTGCCGGCGAACCTGCCGGTGAGCGTGAGCGTGGGTTCCGGCGATGCCGACGTCCGCGGCGTGCAGCAATTGCAAGGCAACGTCGGCTCGGGTGATCTGCACGTGCGTCAGGTGGCCGGCAAGTTCGCCGTCAGCGTGGGTTCGGGCGACGTGGATGCGACCGACATCGGCAGCCTGGACCTGGGTTCGGTCGGCTCCGGCGACTTCAAGGCGGACGGCATCCGGGGCGATGCCCGGGTCGGCAGCATCGGCTCTGGCGATGTCACCCTGCGCAAGGTCGGCGGCAGCGTGCACGCCGATACGCTGGGTTCGGGCGATCTCACCGCAAGCGACGTCACCGGCGATTTCAGTCTCGGCGCCAAGGGCAGCGGCGACGTCAATCATTCCGGCATCAAGGGCAAGGTCAGCGTGCCGCACGACAACGACTGAACACGGCTTTGTAGGAGCGCACCCTGTGCGCGATGTTTTTTGTGACGCGACGAAGAGCCATCGCGCACAGGGTGCGCTCCTACCCCTTGGTCCAGCGCCAGACCATGTACACCAACGGCGCGCACACCAGCAGAAACGGAATCGACACCAGGTGCAGCAGCCACAGACCGCGCGGCTGTTTCGCCAGGCGCAGTGCGATCAGGTTCGCCAGCGAACCGATCGCCACGCCGAAACCGCCGACGTTCACCGCCACCGCCAGTGCGATGGCGTCGGGCGTGCGGTCGAGCAACAATACCGTTGCCGGCACATTGCTGATCAGCTGCGAGGCGACGATGCCGCTGAAGAACAAAACCAGTGGCTGGCTGAAGTCGATGCGATCCAGCAGCGTCTGCACCGACGGCAGCTCGGCGAAATGGCCCAGGCCGAGAAAGATCGCCGCAAACGTCAGCAACAGCAGCCAGTCGATCCGCGCCAGGCTCGAGCGTGCCAGCAACGCGAACAGCACCAGCAGCAACGTGGCACCCAGCGGTGCCTGGTGGTATTCCATCAACAGCACCATGCCGACCAGCGCGGCGGTCGACCATGCGCCGAGTCGGCCCGACGTCACCTGACCATCGATCTTGTCCGGGGTCAGTTCGATTCGGTCGGATGGCAGCCATAGCCACGCGAAGGCCGCCACCAACACGAACATCACCGCTGCGGCAGGAAGCATTGCCGCCGCGAAATGCAGGAACGGCATCGACGAGTGCTGCCAAAGGAGCAGATTCTGCGGATTGCCGACCGGACTCAGCGTGGAACCCGCGTTCACCGCCAGCGCTTCCAGCACCACCATGCGCAACACCGGCAGGTTCGAGATGCCGCCGATCGCCACCGTCAACGGCACGATCAGGAACAGGCTCACATCGTTGGTCAGCGCCATCGACAGCAACGCCGTCGCGCTCACCAGCAACAGCCCGAGGCTGCGCAACGAATGCGCCCGCGCCACCAGCGTCACGGCTGCGTGCTGCACCAGGCCGCTGTCGCGGATGCCCTGGATCGCGATCAGCAAGCCCGTCAGGCCGGCCAGCGTGGGTAGTTGCAACCAGCGCCGATAGCTTGCCAGCGGCTGTGGATCGAGCAAGGCCAGCGCGATGGCCAGCAGCGCGAACAGCACCAGCAGCCATTCATCCTTGAGGCGCTGCTGCGGGCGACTTGCAGTCATCGAGTGGTCCGGCCGAGGTGACGTCCCCGTACTCTATCAGCCGGGCATTCGATGCCGGATCAGCCTTCGCGCAACAGCCGCATCGGCGGTGTGCGAGTGACCTTGCGCGTGCCGGCCAGCCCCAGCAGCATCACCACGACGGCAGCACCGATCGCGGAAAACACCAGCGGCCACAGCGGTGGCACGAAGCTGTCGATGTGGAACACGGCGTGGCCCAGCCACAGCCCGGCGCCAGCGGCACCGAGCGCGGCGGTCAGCCCGGCAACCAGGCCCAGCAGGGCGAATTCGCAGGCGGCGGCAATGCGCAGTTGCGAACGACGTGCGCCCAGCGTGCGCAGAAGCGCCGCTTCGTGCCTGCGTTCGGCTGCGCTGGCGGCCAGTGCGGCGGCCAGCACCAGCGCGCCCGCGAGCAGGCTGAAACCGAGAATCCAGCGCACCGCGTTGCCGACCCGGTCGACGATCTCGCGCACGCGGTCGAGCAACGAATCGACATCGACCAGGCTGAGGTTGGCGTAGTCGCGCGACAGCCGGGCCAGTCCGGCGGCATGCCCGCGCGACAAATGGAAGCTCGCCAGCCAGGTGTGCGGCAGATCGCCGGCATGGGCCGGATCGAGCAGCAGGAAGAAGTTGACCCGGAACGAACTCCAGTCGACTTTGCGAATGCTGCTGACGCGGGCATCGATGCTGCCTTCACCGACATTGAAACGCAGAGTGTCACCCACCTTCAGCGCAAACATGTCGCGCCACATGGTGTCGATCGAGACCTCCGCCTGCGCCGGCCGGGCACCTTGCCACCGGCCCGCAATCACCTGGTTGGACGGCGGCAGCGCGCCGGCCCACGACAGCCGCAGTTGCCGGTCGGCCCAGTCCTTCGCGCGTTCGTCGGCGAAGTGCAACTGGTCGATCGGTGCGCCGTTGATCGCGGTGAGTTTGCCCACGGCCAGCGGCAGCATGTTGAGCTGGTTGCCGCCGATGCCGGCCAGCGCCCGCTGGAAGCCCGCGCGCTGATCGTCCTGCAGGTTCAGCGCGAACCAGTTCGGCGTATCCGCCGGAAGCTCCTGTCGCCAGCCCTGCAGCAAGGCGGGCGCCACGATCGCGAGCAACAGCAGTGCGCACAAGCCGAGGCTGAGTGCGGTCGCCTGGATCAGGCTCAGTGTGCGCCGGCGCGCCAGCGCGGCGAGACCCAGGCGCAGCGCCGGGTGCGCACCGGGCGCAACGCGCCGCGCCATCCACAACAGCAAGGCGGCCAACAGGGCGGCCACCAGCGCCACGCCGAGCAGGCTGGCGGCGAGGATGCCGGCCAACTGCAGCGAACTGCTCTGGCTCCAGATCAAGCCCAGTGCAACCACTGCGGGAACCAGATACAGCACGTCGAAGCGGCGTACCCGCCGCGTCACGCTCTGGCGAAATACCGCGACCGGCGACACCTCGGCCAGGCGTACCAGCGGCGGCAGCGCAAAGCCGGCGAGCACGGCGATGCCCATCGCTGCGGCGGCGAAGGAAGGTGCCAGCGGCAGCACCGTCGGCACGCTGCCGAACAATTGGCTGGCGAACATCCACGCCAATTGCGACAGGCCCAGCGCCAGCAACAGGCCGAGCGTCGCGGCAGGCAGGGCGAGCGCGCCGAGGGTGCCAAGCAGCAGGCCCAGCACGCGCCGGCGCGAGGTGCCCAGCGCGCGCAGCAGCGCGACCTCGGAAGTCTTGCGCCGCGCGTAGCGTTGCGCGGACAGCGCGATCGCGATGCCGGCCAGCAGTGCCGACAGCAACGCGGTCAGGCGCAGGAAGGCGCCGGCTCGGTCGAACGATGTGCGCATGCGCTCCTGGGTCTGTTCAGGCGTGATCAGCTGCGCACCCTGCGGCAGCGCGGTTCCCTGCGCCCACTCGCGCCAACCCTGGACGGCGGCCGGAGCGCCCGCCAGCAACAACTGATGGCGGGCGCGGCTGCCGACACCGAGCAGGCCGACTTGTTCGGCGTCGGCAAGGTTCATCAGCGCGCGCGGTGCCAGCGCCAACAGCTGGCCGCCATCGGGTTGGCGCACGAGCTCGGCCCCAATGGTCAGGTTACGCCCGCCAAGCTGCAGCGGCTGGCCGACCTCGAGGTTCAACGCCACCAGCGCGCGGTGATCGAGATAGATCTCGCCCGCGGCCGGTGCGTGGCCGCTGCGCGTGTGTCCCGCCGCGTCGCGCAACTCCAGCGTGCCGCGCAGCGGATAGTGCGGCCCGCCCGCCAGCACGTCGAGCAACTGGGTCTGCTGATGGGCGAATGCCACGCTGGGAAAGCTCGCCGTTTGCGCGATCTGCAGGCCGAACTGACGGGCCTTGTCGACGAATGCATCCGGCGCGGTTTGCGGCGACGACAGTCCGATGTCGCCGCCGATCAGTTCGGCGGCACTGGCCAGCATGCCGCGCTCGATCCGCGTCGCCAGCGTGGCGACGACGCCCAGCGCGACCACCGCGAGCACCAGTGACGCGGCCAGGGTGCGCAACTCGGGCAAATGCCATTCGCGGCGCAGGCTGCGCAGGGCCAGCAGCAACATCTTCATGCCGGCACGCCGATGCCGGGACCCACCACGCGGCCTTCTTCCAGTTCGATCTGGCGATCGCAGCGAGCGGCCAGGGTGGCATCGTGGGTGACCAGCACCAGGGTCGTGCGGTGGTCGCGGTTCAGTGCAAACAGCAGGTCGCAGATGTGATGCCCGGTGCGCTGGTCCAGGTTGCCGGTGGGCTCGTCGGCGAACAGTACGCGCGGGCCGTGCACGAACGCACGGGCGATCGCCACGCGCTGTTGCTCGCCGCCGGAAAGCTGGGCCGGATAGTGTCGGCGGCGCGAACCCAGTCCCACGGCATCGAGTGCTTCGCGCGCGCGGTCGCGCGCCGCGCCGATGCCTTCCAGCTCCAGCGGCAACATCACGTTTTCCTCGGCGGTGAGGGCCGGCAGCAGGTGGAACGACTGGAACACGAAACCGACCAGACGCCGGCGCAGGTCCGCGCGCGCTTCCTCGTCGAGCAGCTGCAAGGCATGGCCGTCGAGGGTGATGCCGCCGCTGTCCGGCGTGTCCAGCCCGGCCAGCAGGCCGAGCAGGGTTGTCTTGCCGGAACCGGACGCGCCGACGATGGCGAAGCTGTCGCCCGGCCGGATCTGCAGGCTGACCTTGCCCAGAATCTCCAGTCTCCCCTCGGGGCCGGTAACGGACTTGCTAACATCGCAGGCTTCAAGAAGAGGTCGGGAAGAATCACTCATGCGTCGATGCCTTTGGCTGTTGATATTCCTGTGTGGCATCGCCAGCGCCCAGGCGGCGTCGCCGAAAACCGTACTGGTGCTGGGTGATTCGCTGTCTGCCGCGCACAACATACCGGTGGAGTCGGGCTGGGTGAATCTGCTGGACGCACGTCTGGGCAAGATGGTGCCGAAGTGGACCGCGGTCAATGCCAGCATCAGCGGAGAAACTTCGTTGAGCGGGCGCAACCGGCTGCCGGGATTGCTGCGAAAATACCGGCCTTCGGTACTGATACTCGAGCTGGGTGCCAATGACGGGCTGCGCGGATTGCCGTTGCCGGCCCTGCATGAAAACCTGGCCGCCATGATCGAGGCGGCACAGCAAGCGAAGGTGCGAGTGCTGTTGATCGGCATCGAATTGCCGGTGAACTACGGCCCGCAATACCGTGATGGGCTGCGCGCGATCTACGCGGACCTGGCGCGTACCCTGCACACTTCGCTGGTGCCATTCCTGCTCGAGGGCATCGCGCTGGACCCCGCGTCGATGCAGGATGATGGCCTGCACCCCGTGGCCAGCGCGGAAACGAGGGTGCTGAACAACGTGTGGGAACCGCTGCGGCCATTGCTGGATTGAGAACCCCGAAAAGCAACGGATTCTGAATCCTGCACCCGGTTTTCACGCCAGCCTCACTCCTCCCGCGATTAGGCTTCACATATGTGAAGCCAACGAGGTGAGAACGTTATGACTCTACATGACGAACAAGCAGGCCTGATTCTGCTGGTCGAGGACAACCGCCAGATCGCCGAAATGGTTGGCGAGTTTCTTGAGCGACGCGGCTATTCGGTGGATTACGCCGCCGATGGCGTCAGCGGGCTGCACCTTGCGGTATCCAACAGCTACGACGTGATCGTGCTGGACCTGATGCTGCCCGGGCTGGACGGCCTGGAGGTGTGCCGCAAACTGCGCAAGGACGCCAAGAAGTCCACGCCGGTCTTGATGTTGACGGCACGCGACACGCTGGATGACAAGCTGTTCGGGCTCGAGGCCGGAGCCGATGACTATCTGGTGAAGCCGTTCGAAGTGCGCGAGCTGGAAGCGCGCCTGCGCGCGTTGATCCGCCGCGATCGCCGGCAGGTATCGACCGAGGTGCTCACGGTTGGCGACATGACGCTGGACACCGCCACGCTGCGACTGACGCGCGAAGGCGAAGAATTGACCGTCTCGCCGATCGGCCTGAAGCTGCTGGCGATCCTGATGCGCGAGTCGCCGCGGGTGGTGAGCCGGCGCGACATCGAGCGCGAGATCTGGGGCGACACGTTGCCCGACTCAGACACGCTGCGATCGCATTTGTATAATCTGCGCAGGGTCATCGACAAGCCCTTCGCGCGGCCGCTGCTACACACCATTCACTCCGCCGGTTATCGCCTGGCAGATCTTGAATCGGAAGTCGCCTCGACGAGCCAGACGGCCTGATATCGCCTCCAGCCCGATATCGCATCCAGTTGGTATGAACATGTAATGGATAGCAGGGTCAACGAAGTCACTTTTCGTGTGGGAGCCTTCCGGCGGCGCATAGCGTGGGTGTTCGGTTTGCAACTGGCGATTGTGGCGGCCATCTGCATCCTCGCGGTCCGTTTCCAGCTACCGACCGGCGTGATGATCGCGTTGATCGCGTTCACCATGGTGCTCGCATGGTTAGCCACCGGCCGCGAATGGCGGCCGGTGCGCGCCCTGGCCAGGCTGGTCAATCGCTGGGACGGCCAGCACCCTGATCCGGACTCCCTGAACCTGGGCCAATTGCCCACCCGCACCGATGCGGACGTGGCTTCGCTGGCGCGGGGGCTGCACGGATTTGCCACGCGCATCGCCGGTTACAACCAGCGTGAACGCAATTTCACGCGCGACGCCAGCCACGAGCTGCGCAGTCCGCTCACCGTCATCAAGATGTCGGTCGACATGCTGATGGAAGAGGAGGGGTTGAGCGATTTTGGCGGCCGCTCGGTGCATCGGATCAAGCGCGCCACGCGCGAAATGGAGGTGCTGGTCGAGGCCTTGCTCTTGCTCGCGCGGGAGACTGATCGCGCCGACGAGGACCAGATCTTCGTCGCCAACGACGTATTGCGGCGGGAGCTGGAATCAGCACGCGAGTTGTTGGTGGGACGACCGATCGAGTTGTTGCTGGAGGAGCCCGCGAGATTTTCGCTGGAAGGTTCGACGCAGGCTTTTTCCGTACTGTGTTGGCAGCTGATCCGCAATGCCTGCCAGCAAACCGAACACGGCAATGTGCTTGTCAGTGTGTTGCCGGGGATGATCAGTGTGCGCAATCACGCCGATCCGCACATGGCCGGCGACAATTCGCACGCGCTGCGAGCATCCGGTGCCGACCGCCATGGCTTTGAACTGGCCATTGCCCAACGCATCAGCGACCGCTTTGGCTGGCCGCTGGAGTTGCAGACGCACCCCGGGCAGGAAAACATCGCCCGCATCCGGTTTCCGCATCCGCTGCCCGCCGCTGTGCCCGCCGCTTCGGCATCGCAGGGCTGATCGTCATGCTGTGACGACTCTGCCGTTCCGGATGTCAGCGCTGGTGAAAAAACCACTTCCGCGAGTTTTCCACCGAGAGTCAGAGGCTGGTCCCGACGCGCTCATGCGAATCAGGGGTTCGCGTACCAGACTCGCGCCCGGCTATCGGGCAACTGCTTCCGCATTTGCTCAACCTCGGCATCCATGCACTGGGCAGGGCTGAGAGGCTCCCCTCAGTGCTGACGCAGCGATGGGTCCACGCTGAAAGCGCAGCCGGTCTTCGCGGTCACGTCATCCACGCTGACGCCGTCGTTGAGTTCGATCAACACCAGCCCCTCGCCCTTGTTGACCTTGAACACGCACAGGTCGGTGATGATCAGGTCGACCACCTGCTTGCCGGTCAGCGGCAGGTCGCAGGTGTCCTTGATCTTCGGCGAACCATCCTTCGCGGTGTGCTCCATCAGCACCACCACGCGCTTGACGCCGCTGACCAGGTCCATCGCGCCACCCGGGCCCTTGACCATCTTGCCCGGCACCATCCAGTTGGCCAGGTCGCCGTGGGCGGACACTTCCAGGCCACCGAGGATCGACAGGTCGATATGGCCGCCGCGGATCATCGCGAACGAGTCGGCGCTGGAGAAGAAGCTGGAGCCGGGCAGGGTGGTGATGGTCTGCTTGCCGGCGTTGATCAGGTCGGGATCGAGCTGGTCTTCGGTCGGGAACGGGCCGATGCCGAGCAGGCCGTTTTCCGACTGCAGCGTGACGTTCACGCCCTCGGGAATGTGGTTCGCCACCATGGTGGGAATGCCGATCCCGAGGTTGACGTAGAAGCCGTCCTGCAGCTCCTGCGCGGCACGCCTGGCCATCGCCACGCGGGTCGGGCTTTCCTTGCCGGCGGCCACGCCGGCGATCGTGCGGAACTCGATCCGCTTCTCGTACTTCGCGCCCTGCACGATGCGGTCGACGTAGATGCCCGGCACGTGGATGTTGTTCGGGTCCAGCTCGCCGACCGGGACCAGATGCTCCACCTCGGCCACGCAGGCCTTGCCGCAGGTGGCGATCATCGGATTGAAGTTGCGCGCGGTCTCGCGGAACACCAGGTTGCCGTGCGCGTCGCCCTTCCACGCCTTGACGATCGACAGGTCGGCGGTGATCGACTTCTTCCAGCACGTATTCCTTGCCGCCGAACACGCTTGGTTTCCTTGCCTTCGGCCAGCTTGGTGCCGAACGCGGTGCGCGTGTAGAAACCGGGAATGCCGGCGCCGCCGGCGCGCAGCTTCTCGGCCAGCGTGCCCTGCGGGGTCAGGTGCAGCTCCAGTTCGCCGGCCAGTGTCTGGCGTTCGAATTCCTTGTTCTCGCCCACGTAGGACGCGTACACGCGCTTCACCTGGTGCGTCTTCAGCAGCGGACCCATGCCGAAATCGTCCACGCCGGCGTTGTTGCCGACGATGGTCAGGTCCTTGGTGCCGGCTTCCAGCAGCGCGCCGATCAGGTTCTCGGGAATGCCGCACAGGCCGAAGCCGCCGGCGGCGATCGTCATGCCGTCGAACAACAGGCCGTCAAGGGCTTTCGCCGCGCTCGGGTAAACCTTGTCCATTGCTGTGCCTTCCTGCTGGAGAGTCAGCTTACAAGGATACGACGGATTGGCCGTGGCTGGCCTTGTACCAAGGTCGCAAGTCGGGCTGCCGGTTCGGTGTGGCGGGCCGCCACTGATTGGCGGAACCCCTTTGCGAGAGCTGCAAATGCCATTTTTGCCATTCATGACAGACCGTTTGTGGAGGTTGTCGTCAGAGAGGATTTGTCCAGGTGTAAAAGGTTTTCCCTGCTGGGAAATCGACGTGTGCGCTCGCATGTTCTTGTCGTGGAGGGGAATCGTTTGTGGCCGGCGGGGGAGTGAAAAAGTCGGCGCAACGCGCAGTGGCAGCAAATTTGCGACGAATGGCTAGCGGTCACTTAACGAGTCGTGTGATTGATTTGCGCTCGAGTACGCCGCTACATCGAGGTGGGACCCATGCACGACGCACTTGCCAACAAAGCTACCGGCAGCGCAAGCCGGAATCTGCAGCATGCTTCGCACAACATGCGTGTCCGCAACGGCATGTGTGTCGCATGGCCGGTCGCGATGCTGCCGCTGATTGCCCATGTCGATGGAGCGGCTGTCCGCCGCGCTTTCCATCCCGGTATCCATCGCGAGGGATGCAGCGCGAGACCTCCCGAAGCACGCGAACCCGCGCGCAACTGATCTGCCCTGAATTCGAGTTCCTCCGGCGACCGGCTTCATGCCGGTCGCACGGCTTGGTGTCCGTGTTTCGAGAGGAAGAGGCATGTCTGATATTCAGTCATCGGTGGTGGGGCCGCGGGCGCGGCCGTCTTCGGCGAGTTGCCGCGCCGGGACAATGGTGCCGCCGTGCACTGGGCGATGGGTGAGTGTTTGCCCGGGCGCGGCATATGCGGCCGGCAGCGAGCGTCACCTGCTGAATGTCCGCGCCGCCGGCATGGGCGTGTTCATCGATCAGGACGAGAACTTCGTGCAGCACGCCGCGCGGTGGCAGATCGCGGGTTGGCAGCGTGATGCCGGACCCATCACCTGATCATTTCACTGATCCGATCGGAGGCACCATGAACAAATACCACGTGTTGCTGATACTCGTTGCCACGCTGGGGTCGGCGACGACCGCCGCCAAGGACGTCACCCTGCTCAATGCTTCGTACGACCCCACGCGCGAGCTCTATCGCGACGTGAACCGGCTTTCGCCGCGCAATGGAAGGCGCAGCACGGCGACAACGTCACCATCGAGATGTCGCATGGCGGTTCGGGCAAGCAGGCGCGTTCGGTGGTCGACGGCCTGCCGGCCGACGTCGTCACGCTGGCGCTGGCCTATGACATCGACGCCATCGCCGACCGCGGCCTGCTGGCGAAGGACTGGCAGCAACGGCTGCCGCAGAATGCCTCGCCGTACACCTCGACCATCGTGTTCCTGGTGCGCAAGGGCAACCCGAAGGGCATCAGGGACTGGCCCGACCTGATCCGGCCTGGCGTGGAGGTGATCACGCCGAACCCGAAGACTTCCGGCGGCGCACGCTGGAATTTTCTGGCGGCGTGGGGCTACGCGCTGAAGCAGCCGGGCGGCAACGAGGCCAAGGCGAAGGCGTACGTGCACGAGTTGTTCAAGCACGTGCCGGTGCTGGATACCGGCGCGCGCGGTGCCACCAATACCTTCGTCCAGCGCGGCGTCGGCGACGTGCTGCTGGCGTGGGAGAACGAGGCGCTGCTGGCGCAGCAGGAACTCGGCAAGGATGCGTTCGAGATCGTGGTGCCGTCGGTGAGCATCCTGGCCGAGCCGCCGGTGGCGGTGGTCGACAGGAATGCCGACAAGCACGGCACGCGCGCGGTCGCCGAGGCCTATCTGAAGTTCCTGTATTCGCCCGAGGGACAGGCGATCGAGGCGAGAAATTTCTACCGGCCACGCTCGCCGCAGGTGGCGCAGCAGTTCGCCGCACAGTTCCCCACGGTGAACACCTTCACCATTGGTGACGTGTTCGGCGGCTGGCGTCAGGTGCAGGCGAAGTTCTTTGCCGACGGAGCCATCTTCGACCAGATCGGGCCGGGTACCTGAGCGCCATGCAGCGTCGTCGCATCCTGCCGGGGTTCGGCATCAGCCTGGGCTATGCGCTGACGTATCTCGGGCTGATCGTGCTGCTGCCGCTGGCGGCGCTGGCGTCGAAGGCGTCCGGCATCGGCTTCGCCGGATTGCTGCATCTGCTGGCATCGCCGCGCACGCTGGCGGCGCTGCGGCTGAGCTTCGGCGGCGCGCTGCTGGCCGCGTCGATCAATGTGGTGGCCGGCCTGCTGGTGGCGTGGGTGCTGGTGCGCTACCGCTTCCCCGGCCGGCGCGTGTTCGACGCGCTGATCGACCTGCCGTTCGCGCTGCCGACCGCCGTGGCCGGCATCGCGCTGACCACGCTGTACGCGCCGAACGGCTGGCTCGGCGGCTTGGCTCGCCACGTTCGGCATCAAGGTGGCCTACACGCCGCTGGGCGTGCTGCTGGCGATGGTGTTCGTCGGTTTCCCGTTCGTGGTGCGCACGTTGCAGCCGGTGCTCGAATCGCTCGAGCGCGACGTGGAGGAGGCCGCCGAAAGCCTCGGCGCGCGGCGCTGGCAGACCTTCCTGCGGGTGATCCTGCCCTTGCTGCTGCCGACCCTGCTGACCGGTTTCGCGCTGGCGCTGGCGCGCGCGGTGGGTGAGTACGGCTCGGTCATCTTCATCGCCGGCAATATCCCGCTGCGCTCGGAGATCGCGCCGCTGCTGATCGTGCAGAAGCTCGAGCAGTTCGACTATGCCGGCGCGGCCGCGCTGGGCGTGGTGATGCTGCTGTTCTCGTTCATGCTGCTGCTGGCGATCACGCTGCTGCAGCGCTGGAGCAGCCGCTGGGCGGAGCACGGCACGATGAGCGCGCGCGCTATCGAGACGTCCGCCGGACTGGCCGCGGCGACTGCTGCGCGGCGTGCTGGTGCTGGCTGGCGATCGGCTTCATGTTGCTGTTCCTGCTGTTGCCGCTGACGACGGTGTTCATCGAGGCGCTGCGCGCCGGGCTGGCGCGCCTATCTGGCCAACATCGGCCAGCCCGAGGCGCTGGCGGCGATCCGCCTGACCTTGCTGGTGGCGGCGATCGCGGTGCCGCTCAACCTGGTGTTCGGCGTGGCGGCGGCGTGGTTGATGGCGCGCTTCGAATTCCGCGGCAAGGCGCTGCTGGGCGCGCTCATCGACCTGCCGTTCTCGGTGTCGCCGGTGATCGCCGGCCTGGTCTATGTGTTGCTGTTCGGTGCGCAGGGCTGGTTCGGCCCATGGCTCGACGCGCATGGCGTGCGGATCATCTTCGCCGTGCCGGGCCTGGTGCTGGCGACGGTATTCATCACGCTTGCCGTTCGTTGCGCGCGAACTGATCCCGCTGATGCAGGCGCAGGGCAGCGAGGAGGAACAGGCCGCGCGCGTGCTCGGCGCGAACGGCTGGCAGATGTTCTTCCGGGTGACCCTGCCGAATATCCGCTGGGCGCTGCTGTACGGCGTGTTGCTGTGCAATGCCCGCGCGATGGGCGAGTTCGGCGCGGTGTCGGTGGTGTCCGGCCACATCCGCGGACTGACCACCACGATGCCGCTGGAAGTGGAGATGCGCTACAACGAATACGATTTCGCCGGCGCGTTCGCGGTGGCCTCCCTGCTGGCCTTGCTGGCCCTGCTCACCCTCGCCGTGAAGACCTTGCTTGAATGGCGCTACGGCAACGAGATCGCCGCCCGCGCGCCCGGCGGCCACTGAGGGACATGCATGACCCTGGAAATTTCCCGCCTGTGCCGTCGCTTCACCGGCTTCCCCGCGTTGGACGATGTCAGCCTGACCATTGCGCCCGGCGAATTCCTCGCCCTGCTGGGGCCGTCCGGATCCGGCAAGACCACCTTGCTGCGCATCCTGGCCGGGCTGGATTATCCCGACAGCGGCAGCGTGTTGCATGACGGCGACGATTTCCTCGCCATGCATGCGCGCGAACGCGGAATCGGCCTGGTGTTCCAGCACTACGCGCTGTTCCGGCACCTGACCGTGACCGAGAACGTTGCCTTCGGCCTGCGCGTGCGCCCGCGGCGCTCAGCGCCCTCCGCGCGCCGAGATCGGCGAGCGGGTGGCGCCTGCTGACGCGCGTGCAACTGGAAGGCCTCGGCAGCCGTTACCCGGCGCAGCTGTCCGGCGGCCAGCGCCAGCGCGTTGCACTGGCACGCGCGCTGGCAGTCGAACCCGACCTGCTGCTGCTCGACGAACCGTTCGGTGCACTGGATGCACAGGTGCGCGTCACGCTGCGCCGCTGGCTGCGCGAGTTGCACGAGGAACTCGGCCTGACCACGGTGTTCGTCACCCACGATCAGGAGGAAGCGCTGGAACTGGCCGACCGCATCGCCGTGATGAACCACGGGCGCATCGAACAGGTCGGTTCGCCCGAGACGATCTACCAGCAGCCGGCCACGCCGTTCGTGTGCGAGTTCATCGGCAAGGTCAACAGGTTGCCGCTGCAGCGCGAGGGTGGCCGCTTCGCCGCCGGCGAGCTGGGCGCTCGGACGACGATCCGTGGCACGGCCGGCATGCGCAGGCGATGGCCTATGTGCGGCCGGAGCATCTGACCCTTGGACGTGCCGGACGGCAACCCGGCTGGACCGCGCGTCTGCGCCATATCTATCTCGCCGGCAGCATCGCGCACCTGGACATTGCCGTGGATGCGCCGGAGCCAGACGCTGGAGGCGGACGTCGCGAGCGAGGACCTGGCCCGGCTCGGCCTGCAGCCCGGCGCAGCTGCGGATAGCGCCGCGCAGCGCGGTGATGTTTCCTCTGGATGAACAGACCGGCGAGGCCATTGCCGGCGATCGCAGGGCCTGGCGCCGCCCCGACGACGGATAGGTCCATCAGGGCAGCACCAACGATACCGACATCAGAACGGGTGGCAGCAACTGCCCGGCCACAGGGGTCGACTGTCTTCGCTGCGCCGATCCGCAGCGACCCAGCGCCGGGGCGACTGTCGCCGGCAGGCCGCCCGGGAAGACCACGCAAGAGGAACCAGCACCATGAAAAAGCCGATTCTGCTCGCAGGTCTCACATTTTTTGCCACAGGCAGTATGGCCGCCGAAAGTGTTCCCTACAACTTCGCGGACAACTGGCCCACCCATCACGTATTCAGCGATGGCACCGACTTGGGCGTTTCGCTCAAGTACCAGTACGACGTCAATCGCTTCTCCAACGACGACGGTCGCCTGGCCGACGCCCAGACCAACCGTCGCAAGGAGCTCGGTATCTACCTGAAGAAGAAGGGCGTGTACGACGCCACGGCGGTCTACGATTTCCAGGCCAGGGCTTGGCTGGATGTCTACCTGCGGGTGCAGGGCAAGGCGTTGTTCGGCAGCGATGTCGGCGCGTTTCGCATCGGCTTCAGCAAGACCCCGGTGGGTTTCGAGGGCAACACCGGTACCGGCTCCACCACCTTCCTGGAGACCGCGCTGCCGACCCAGGCGATCTACGCCAACCGCCGCATCGGTGTCGACTGGGCGATCCAGCGCTCGCACTGGCTGGCCAACGCGGGCTATTACAGCGGCGGTGATCTCAATGGCAACAGCGACGGTCGCATGCTGGCCGGGCGGGTCGCCTGGGTGCCGTTGAACCAGCCCGACCACGTGCTGCATCTGGGCCTGTCCGCCTCGCGCGAATGGCCCGACGGCAGCATCGACGGTCGCGGCATCCATACCCCGCCAGGCGCTCGATTGCGTGCGCGTCCGGAGGCCGGCCTGGCTGATCGGCTGGTCGACTCCGGCACGCTCGCCCCGACCGACCACATCGACCGGTATGGCCTGGAGGGACTGTGGATCGATGGGCCGTGGTCGCTGCAGGGGGAGTACCTCGATGCCACGGTCCACCCATCCGGTGGCCGGCCCGACTACGACGCATCCGGCTGGTATGTCTTCGCCAGCTGGGTCGTCACTGGCGAATCGCGCTCGTACGCCGGCGGTAACGTCGGTGATGTCCGGCCGAACGGGCGCCATGGCGCGCTCGAGCTGGCGATCCGCTACAGCGAGATCGACCTGGACGACGCCCCGGTGCTCGGCGGGCGCGAACGTGACTGGACCTTCGGCCTGAACTGGTACCTCAACCGCTACCTGAAGCTGCAGGCCAATTACGTGCATGCGCAGAGCGATCGGCGTGGTCTGCCGGTCGACCCGAACGTGCTGGAGCTGCGGGCGCAGATCCAGTTCTGAGCTCACCCGGCGATGCCTTGGCAGCTGGCGCTTCGCCATGACCAGGAGCTGACCTGCGATGCCGCGGTATTGCGCGAGCAGGGCACGCAGCGACGCAGTTATGCGAATGCAATCTTGAAGACCCAGTCGGCCGCCTTTGTCTTGCCGGTGGGTTGTCCCTGGTCGCCACGTCATCCCGTCACGGAGCGAATCGCCATGTTGAAACGGCAACAGCCCGATCTTGTGCGCCGGCGCACTGGTGGTGTCCTCCTCGCCTTCGTCGCTATCGGTATGGTTGGTGCCGTCTATGCCACGACACCCCGGCCCCAGGCAAAAGCCGGCGATGGCATCAGCAATTACTACAAGCTGAAGATCGACGTCGCCATGGCCGGTCACCCGGATTCGATGCATTTCACCCGCTGTCTGAAGCCGGGTGAGTACACCGAGCTGAGCGGAACCGACACCAGCAAGCTGTCTTGGCAGGGCCGCTTCGCGGTAACGCCGGCAGCCGACGGTCAACTGGAAGTCAGCGCGCAGGTCGATACCCGTTTCGATCGCGGCGGCGGCAATGTACGTACGCAGTCCGCCAAGCCGATCGTGCACACCATGCCGGGCTAGCAGGCGACCATCGTGTTCGGCCAGATCGTCGAAGGCGAGCATCTCGAGAACGTGAAGCTGGAAAACAACACGATCAGGATCGGTGTGACGCCGGGCATGGGCTGCGATGGCAGGTCGCTGTTGTCGGTGTGGCATCCGATGACCATCGATCGGCACGCCGAGAGCCGTCCGGCACGTGTGTTGGCCGAATCGGTGGCAGCCCGGGCCGGGCTGGTGCTGGCAAATCCGGAGGCGCTGGACAACCGCCTGGTAAGCTTGAACTTCGAGCAGGTGCCGGCTACCTCTGCCTTGCAGCTGATCGCCGACATCGATGGATACCGCGCGGCATTCAACGACAAACAAGTGCACTTCGAGCCGAAGTAAGCGGCGAGGCTGGCTATACTGATCCCGGCACCGATCGGGAGGACGTTGTGAAGTCGCGCAGTCTGTTCCTTGCCCTCGCCGCTATCGGAATCATCACCCCGAGCCACGCTGCCGTCTCGCCCGTGCTGGTGATCCATGGCGGTGCCGGGGTGATCAAGCGCGACATGACACCGGCGAAGGAGAAGGCGGTGCGTGCGGCGATGACGCGGGCCTTGCAGGGTGGTTTCGCTCAGCTCGAGGCGGGCAGGTCGGCACTGGATGCGGTGGCTTCGGCGCTCACCGTGCTGGAGGACGACCCGAGCTTCAACGCGGGCAAGGGTGCGGTGTTCACCCATGACGGCAAGAACGAACTGGACGCGGCGATCATGGACGGCTACACCTTGCGCGCCGGTGCGGTAGCCGGAGTGCAGCGGGTGAAGAACCCGATCCTGCTGGCGCGGGCGGTGATGGAGCAGTCGCCGCACGTGATGCTGTCCGGTGCCGGCGCGGAAGCGTTCGCGCAAAGCATCGGCATGCCGCTGGTCGATCCCTCGTACTTCCGCACCGAGGAACGTTGGCAGCAGTTGCAGAAGGCGTTGAAGGAAGATGCCGCAAGGCAGCCGCATGCGGACGTCGAGACGGCCAAACACTTCGGCACGGTCGGCGCGGTGGCGCTGGATGCGCAGGGCCACCTGGCCGCCGGCACCTCCACCGGCGGCATGACCGACAAGCGCTGGGGCCGCATCGGCGATTCGCCGCTCATCGGCGCGGGCACCTACGCGAACAGCGGCTGCGCCGTGTCCGGCACCGGCTGGGGCGAGTTCTACATCCGCACCGTGGCCGCGCACACGATCTGCATGAAGGTGACCCAGATGCGCGTGCCGCTGAAGCGCGCCGCCGCCGAGGTGATCAACCAGGAAATTCCCTCGCTGGGCGGCAATGGCGGCGCGATCGCGCTGGATGCGCAAGGCCGCGTCTCGATCCCGTTCAACACCGACGGCATGTACCGCGGCTGGATCGGTGCCGACGGCGTGCCGCACGTGGCGATCTACGGCGACGAGGACGACGGCACCGCCGAGATGCCGGCGCCGGCCGACGGCATCGCCCAGCCTTGATGGTGGAGCTCTTTGCGGGAGCGGCTTCAGCCGCGATGCTTTTCCCGCCAATGCCGATCGTTCAGGAGCATCGCGGCTGAAGCTGCTCCTGCAGCGAGTCGGGACGCTATGGCAGCTTGTGCAACTGCGACGGGGTCAGTGCGCCGCTTATGCCGAGCCGGCTGCCATCGGCGCGGATCACCAGCACGCGCGGCGTTTCGCCGCCCCAGCTCGGGTCGAGCAGGAAGTTGAGGTGTTCGGGCGAGGCTTCGGCGTAGGCGCGTACCGGATAGACGTCCATCTTCATGCGACGCAGACGCGTCGCTATCGCTTCGTGCAGCTCGATGCTGTCGGTGGCCACGATCACCAGTTCGACCGATTGCGGATGCGTGCGTTGCAGCTTCGCCAGTGCTTCGAGATTCGGTTCGCAATAGGCGCAGTCGAGTGCCCACAGCGCGATGATGCGCTCGCCATGTGCCGGCGGCCGCAACATCGCAGGCACGTCGGCGGCGGTCAGCGGTTGCAGCGTGCCGGCCATGCCGAGCGCGGGCAGCAGCATCGCGAAGATGGGCAGCAGCCACTTCACCGCGAAACCTCCACCAGGCGGAAGCCGCTCGCGGTGTTCCAGGCGACGAACGCACGACCCTGCTTCTGCAACAGTTGCGGCGAAGCGACCGCACCGCTGCTGCGGGCAATCTCGCGGGCGGCGTCGAAGTGCGCGCCGTTGTCGGTCGAGCGGCGCAGCATCAGGGAGTAACCGTCGGCACCGACCTGATTCCAGACAACCCACACCGTGTGATCGTGCACAGCCACATCGGCGTGGCTGGCGCCGGGGCCGGCCATCACCAACGGATGCTCCGGCGGCTGCCCGGGGTCGAGCTGGCCATAATGGATCGTGGGCTTGTCCCTGGCTTCGTACCACACCGCATGGCGGATACCGTCGCTGCCGATCGCCAGTCCCGGGCCGTGGTGCGGGCAGCCGGCGATGTGCCAGTCGCTGAACGTGGCGCGAGTGGCGTGACTGGGCTGGCCGTCTGCATGCAGCACGGCATAGGCGTGATCGCGGATGTTGTCGCCGTAGATGCTGCGGAAGAAAGCGGCAACATCGCCCCCCGGCGTGCGCGCCAGCGCGATGCGACAGCATTCGCAGCTCTGGTCGACCAGTTTGCGCTCGGACACGAAGCTGCTGCCGCCATCGTCCGACCAGCTGTAGTACACCGCGGCACCGAGGTAGGGTTTGCCATGGGCGGTGGCGGCGATCACGTCGCGCTTGTCGATCCACGCGATCACGATGCGGCCGTGGCCGTCCACCGCGAGCGCATCGAAGCGATGGGTGATCTCGGCGCGGTCGTGGTGCACGGTCAGCGGCGTGCCGAAGTGTTCGCCGCGATCCAGCGAGCGGGCGAAGCGAACGAAGCCGGTCCACGGTTGCGCACGCGGCTGCGACCAGCTCACGTAGATTTCATCGTGCGGGCCGAACGCGATCTTCGGGCGATTTTCGCCTTCGGCGTAGATGCGTTCGGCTGTCGCATTCACCTCGACAGGGGCGCTCAGCGTGCGGCCGTCGTCGTCGGAGTGGCGCAGGCGTACGTGGCCGTCTGCCGCGTCCACCAACCACAGTCGGCCATGACTGTCGAACGCGGCGCTGGCACCGAGTTCGGGCCCTTCGGGCATGTGCATGCTGTCGTGTGCGAGCAGGTTCAGCGGAAACAGGCACAGCAGGATGATCAGCAGGCGACGCATGATGTTTCCTCACAGCTCCCAGTGCAGTTCGCCGAACCAGGTGCGGCCAGCGTAGGGATGGTAGACCCAGTAATGTTCGTCGGTGAGGTTGTCGACGCCGAGCGCGGCGCTCCAGCCCGGCGAAAATTTCCAGCGAAGCTTCGCATCGGTCACGGTGAAACTGCTCACGGCGCCGTAGCTGTCCACGTAGTCGCTGTTGTCCAGCGAACCGTACTGGCGGCCCGAATGGCGGATGCCGAGTGAGGCGTCCCATTGCGGTGCGAAGCGGTAGTCGGCGAACACGCTGGCGCGGATTTTCGGGATGCGCGGAAAGTATTTGCCGTTGGCCAGCGGGTATGGCCGGTCGTCCAGTGTCTTCGCGTCGTTGAAGGCGAGGCTGGCCTGCAGGTCGAGTCCGGACGTCCAGACGTCCGTCAGGCTGATCTCGCCTTCGATGCCGCGGCTGCGCATGCGGTCGATGTTCTGCACGCTGGTGACGGTGGGGGTGACGGTGATGTCGGTTTGCGAATACAGGGAATCGGCGATGCGATCCTCGAACAGGGAAATGCGCCAATGACCCTGGCTCAGGCGGCGGTTCAAGGTGAGGTCGGTGGCCTCGTCGATTTCGGGCCTGAGCGCGGGGTTGTTGTTGACGATCGCGTTGGCCGCGATGGTGCCCTGGAACAGTTCGGCCACGGTCGGGTAGCGCACCGCCTTGCCGTGGGCCAGGCGCAGCTCCCAGCCGTCGGCGAAATCCCAGCTCAAGGCCGCCTTCGGCGAGAAGTCGGTGCGCTGGCGGTCCGTGTAGCGGAGCGTATTGCTGGCGTTGGCGAGCAGGCCGCCGTAGGCGCGCCATTGTTCCAAACGTCCGCCCAGGGTCAGTGCCCAGGTGTCGGCGAAACTCCATACATCCTGCAGATACGCCGCGCGCGTCTGGCTGCGCCCGGCGAAAGCGCTGAGACGCCCGCCATCGGCATCGCCCAGCCAGTGGCTGGCGTTGCGCACGCGCGTGTCCAGCACGTAGCGATCGCCATGCACGCCGGCGTACAGCATGTGCCGATCGCCGAATGCGCCGGAGCTGCGCAGGTCGAGCGTGTCCCAGCCGGAGCCGGCCTTGTCGGCAATCGTGCCGGGGCCGTTCACGGGGATGCCGGGCTCGGCCAGGCTGGCGGTGGCTGCCAGTGAGCGCAGGAAATCGTAATGACTGGCCACCGCGGTCCAGCGCCAGCCGTTGTCGAGATGGCCGTTCAACTCGATGCCGTACAGCATGTGCGTGTCGCTGGCCGAGGAAGCAGCCAGGCCGCTGGCAGGCAGCGTCCAGATCTGTCCGGCGGCGCTGATGATGCCGCTGTCGACCGGCGCGCCACCGGCATCGCGGATCAGGCTGCGGGTGCGGTCTTCGGCGCGGTTGTGCCACCAGCCGACGGTGAGCAGTGCGGCCACCTGGTCGGTCAAGTCGATGCCGAGCTTCAGCTTGGCCTGGTCCTGCACGGTGTGCTCGATGCTGTTGGCACCGTAGACCAGCCGCGGCGAGCCGTTCGGGTTGCGGTCCGGCGTGGCACCGCTGACCGGCTGGGCGAGTGCGGGATCGCCGCCGGCCTTGGCGGTGGCGTATTGCATCGGCTGGCCATGGTTGTCGAGCCTGCTGTATTCGAGCAGCCAGCTCCAGCGACCCTGTTTGTTGCCCAGCGTGGCGGCCAGCCGGTGGCCGTCGTAATGGCCGCCCGCGCCATAGGCGTCGCGAAAGTCCTGGCTGAAGAACTGGCTGCTGGCGCTGGCGGTGAGTCGCTGCGGCAATACGGTGTGGATCAGCACCGTGGTGCCCAGCGAGTTGCCCGGGTACAACGCGGAGTAGGGACCGTACAGGACATCGACCGCACCGATCTCGCCAGGTGCCACCATGCCCCAGCGCGGCGCGCCGTCCCAGCCGTTGGTCATCAGGTTGGAAAGCAGCAGGCCATCGGCATAGACCAGGCTGCGCGCGCTCTGCAGGGTGCCGGCATTGCGGCCGCTGATCACCGCGTTCGGATCGCCGATATAGCGTTTGCGCACCATCATGTTCGGCGCGTATTTCAGCGCGTCGGCGCTTTCGGTGACGTTCTGCTGTTGCAGTTTCCGCCGCGTGACGCGCACTTGCACGGCGGGTGTTTCCATCACCATGGAATCGCTGGCATGCACCGACACCGGGGCCAGGGTGGTGGTGGCGGTGGCAGGATCAGCCGCCAGCGACGAACCGCAGGACACGGCAAAAACTGCTGCGCAAAGGCCGAGCGACGAGGCTTTCAAGCGGGACTCTGGATGGGGGTCTAGGGTTGCAAGGATAGTGCGCCACGGTGCGCGCACGACAGGTGACGGGTTGTCGCAGTGGTCGGGCATGGGATGCACGCGCACGGCAAAAGGTGCCGACGCCGAGCGCGGCGTGCAAACGAGGAATGGCGCAGGACGCTCGAAGCACGCCCCGCATTCTTCGCTAGTCGTCGCGATCGGGGCGTTCGCGCACCGGGTGCTTGCTCAACTTGCGCTGCAGCGTGCGCCGATGCATGCCGAGGCGGCGGGCGGTTTCGGAGATGTTGCCGTCGCATTCGGTCAGCACGCGCTGGATGTGCTCCCATTCCAGCCGGCGCAGGGCCAGCGGTTGTTCGGGGGCATCCGGCACGTCGCTGTCGTCGGTGTCGGTGTCGCCATCGAGCAGTGCGCGCACCACCGCGTCGGCATCGACCGGTTTGGCCAGGTAATCGTGGGCGCCACGCTTGATCGCTTCCACCGCCGTGGCGATCGAGGCGTAGCCGGTCAGCAACAGCACACGCAGGTCCGGTACCAGCGTATGCAGTTCGGGGATCAGGCGCAGGCCGTTCTCCTCGCCCAGCTTGAGATCGAGCACGCAATAACGTGGGTGGTGCCGGCGGGTCAGCGCGCGGGCCTCGTCGAAGTTGCTTGCCGTGATGACCTCGAAACCGCGTGAGCCGAGTGCGCGTGCCAGCACGCGCAGGAAGGTGGCATCGTCGTCGACCAGCAGCAGCGGGCGCGTGGTGGCGGCGTGGGGCAACTCGGTCATCGCGCGGTTTCCTGGAAGCGGAGCAGGTCCCATTCTTGCCGGAAGCGGCGTCACTTGCACGTCTGCGCGGCTATTTTTCGGCAATCACCGTCAAGGGCAGGCGCAGGCACATCTCCGCGCCGTGCTCGGTGTTGCGTGCCACCAGCTCGCCATCGAGTCGTTCCGCGGTAGCCTCGGCCAGCGCCAGGCCGATGCCGAGTCCGCTCTGTTTCTGCGAGTGGCCGAGCGGGCTCGGCGCACCGGTGGCGGCGAAGCCGGGGCCGTGATCCCGGACGCAGAGCTGCAGCCAGTCGGCGTCGCTCGACACCTGCAGTGCGACGGCATGCGAGTGACGGATGGCCGAGGCATCGGCGGCATTGTTGAGCAGGTTGAGCAGCGCATGGCGCAGGCCCGGCGGCGTGCGCAGCACGCTGCGTGACGTGGCCTCATCCAGCGTGACGGCCAGCTCGGCCTCCGGCCGCAGCAACTGGAAACGTTCCACGCAGCTGTGGACGAACTCGGCCACGCTGAGCCGCTCCGGTTCCTGCGACAGCTGTGCTTTTCCGAACGCGACCATCTCACGCAGGATCGTGCGGCAGCGGTCGACCTGGCCTTCCAGCAGCTCCAGGTCCTCATCCAGCGTGGTGTCGCCGGCGTGTTCGCGGCGCAATTCCGGCAGCAGCGTGCGCATCGTCGAGAGCGGCGTGTTGAGCTCGTGCGCGGCACCGGCTGCCTGGGTGGCGATCGCCAGGATGCCTTCGTCGCGCAGAGCCCGCTCGCGTACGCGCTGCACTTCGAGCTGCTGCAGGCGCAGCACATGCGCCAACCGGCTGATGAAGAAACCCAGCAGCAACGCGCTGATCACGAAGTTCACGCCCATGCCGGCCACGTGCAGCGAAAAGCGGCCCGGTTCGCCGTCGTGCATCGGCATCGGCAGTGAGACATGCCAGTACAACAGGATCACGTAGGCGATGCCGGCCAGCCCTGCCACCGCCAGGATCGCGCGCGCCGACAGCGCCGCCGCGCTGAGTGCGATCGGCACCAGCAGCAACGTGATGAACGGATTGCTGGCACCACCGGTGAAATACAGCAGGTAGCCGAGCACCAGCGTGTCGGCGGCGATATGCCCGATCGCCTCCCACTCGCGCAGCGGCCACGGCTGGCTCAGCCGCCACGCCGCGAATACCGAGAACACCGCGAGCAGGCCGATGCCCAGCAGCAACGGCAGCAGCGGAATCTGCAACTGCATCCACCAGGCACAGACCAGCACCGCCACGCTCTGGCCGGCAATGGCGCACAGCCGCAGCCAGGCCAGCGTGCGCGTGAGCGCGAACGGACCGATGCGTTGGCTGGAGCGTTGTGGCATGGCGATCATCCGGACCGACGGCGATTGCACGAAAAAAACCCGCCGTGTCGCGCACGGCGGGTTATTGGATCACGGCGCGTCGAATTCCTCACTGCGTACCGGCGGCAGCGGGTTGTGGTGGGCAGCGGCGTCGGAGTGGCTGGCCGAGAGCTTGCTCATCAGCGGCAGCATCGCCAGGGCGATCAGCGTGCAGCCCACGCCGGCGAAGCCGAGCTTGTTGAACAACGCGGTGTAGACCGGCAGCGACACCAGCGGGTCCTTGATGTCGGTGGGGATGCTGGCGAAGTTCGCCACCACACTGCCCAGGTACTGCGAGATGCCCGAGGCCACGTAGTACGCCCCCATCATGAAACCGCCCATCCGGGCCGGCACGTAGCGGGCGATCATCGCCAGGCCGAGGCCGCTGACCAGCAGTTCGCCCAGCGAGTACAGGCCGTAGCCCCACACCATGATCCACGAGGAGACCTGGCCATTCACCGCGAAACGCGCGCCGACACCGTAGATGAAGAAGCCGACCGCCACTGCCGCGAAGCCCCAGGCGAACTTGGCCGCCACCGACGGATCCTTGCCGACCTTGCCCATGGTGTTGTAGATGAGCACCAGCACCGGGCTGAGCAGCACGATCCAGATCGCGTTGAGCGACTGGAACTGCTCGGGGATCCAGTTGAACAGGTGCAGGCCGAACAGGTCGAACGACAGGTTCACGTTCTTCTGCGCGAACAGGTTCAGCGAGGTCGACATCTGCTGGTAGAAGATGAAGAAGAAGATCGTCTGCGCCACCAGCACCAGCGCGGCGATCAGGCCGGCGCGCTCGTGCTGCTCGCTGTTGCGGATCAGGTGCACGAAGATGCCCAGGATCACCACGCCGGCGGCGTACACGCACCATTGGGCGACCGTCTGGTTCTGCAGGATGAAGGCCGAGACGAACACCATGCCGATCGCGGCCAGGAACACCAGGCCGAGCCGCTTGACGTTCACCGGCTCGCTGTCTGTCGGCGAGCCGATGTGAGCCAAAGTGCGGTACATCAGTGTGTAGTTGATCAGGCCCAGCACGAGGCCGATGGCGCATACGCCGAATGCGGTATGCCAGCCCCAGTCGTCGCCATAGCGGGCGCCGACATGGTCGCGGATCCACGGCGTCAGCAGCATCGAGATGGTCGAGCCGATGTTGACCGCCATGTAGTAGATGGTGAAGGCGCTGTCGATCTTGGTGTCGTCGCCCTCGTAGATCTTGCGCACGAGGTTGCCGGCGTTCGGCTTGAAGAAGCCATTGCCGACGATGATCACGCCGAGCGCCACGTACAGGAAGTAGGCGTTGTCGGTGGGAATCCACAGCATTGCGTAGCCCAGCGCCAGCACCACTGCACCGATCAGCATGGTGCGTCGGGTGCCGATCAGCTTGTCGCCGACCCAGCCGCCGATGGCCGGCGTGGCGTAGATCAGCGCGGCGGCGGCACCCCAGATCAGATTGGACTTCGTGTCGACGAAGCCCAGCTTCTTGATCATGTAGGTGACCATCAACACCTGCATGCCGTAGAAGCCGAAACGCTCCCACATTTCGATCAGGAAGACGGTGCTGAAAGAGCGCGTCTGCGAGACGGGTGGATTATGGGTTGCCATATCTTTTCCGTGCGTGATTCAAACCATGGCGACGTGCTCGCACGCGCCTGCGCCATGTGACCCTGAACGGATCACAACCGACGAAGCGTAACCCATCCGTCATCACGGCGTAGCTGCAGTGCGGCATGACGAAACCGGCGGTGGACGGGGCGGGAAGCGCAAGGGCCGTGCCCGCCAAGCTCGGCGCGGCGAGGCTTGTGGCATCATGTCGCGTTCGCGCCCGCCTGTCTGAACGGAGCTTTGCCACCCATGCCGATCGCGGCCTCTTTCCTTGTCGCGGCTTCCTTGCCGGCACTCACGGTCATCACCGGGTCGCCGTCGCCGGCGGCCGGCTGAGTGGCGGGATCGCCATGGCAGCCGAAGGTTTTCGCGGTCCAAAGCAGCTCTGGAATGCGTTCCAGTGGTCGATGAAGGGGTTTCGGGCCGCCTGGCGACATGAGGCCTCGTTCCGGCTCGAAGCCTGTCTGGTGGTCGTGCTGGTGCCGCTTGGCCTGTGGCTCGGTCAGGGCGGACTGGAGAAGTTCGCGCTGATCCTGGTGCCGCTGCTGGTGCTGTCGGCGGAACTGCTCAATTCGGCGATCGAGGCGGTGGTCGACAAGGTCAGCCCGGAATTTCACGAACTGGCCGGGCGCGCCAAGGACATGGGCTCGGCGGCGGTGTTCGTTCTGCTGGTGTTGATGGCGCTGAGCTGGGGACTGATCCTGCTGCCGCGCTGGCTCTGATCGGCCCGCTGCGCAGCGGGCCGGTGCCATGCGCGATCACGGACCATTCACCCGTGCAGCTGATACCACTGTCCAAGCCGTCGCCTCAACGATTGCGCTCCCACGGCATGGATGCTGCAATGTCCATCGACTTTCGAGCTGGAGCGATTCCATGAAAACCCTGCGCATGCTCGTGTTGCTGCTGCTTGTCGTCATGCTTTCCGGCTGTGGCTACAACGCCATGCAGAAACAGGACGAGGCGGTCAAGGCGTCGTGGTCGGAGGTGCTCAACCAGTACCAGCGGCGCGCCGATCTGGTGCCGAATCTGGTCAATACGGTCAAGGGCTATGCCCAGCATGAGGAAAAGGTCTTCGTCGAGGTGACCAATGCCCGCGCCAAGGTCGGCAGCATCCAGGTGAACGCCGACACCATCAACGATCCGCAGAAGCTCAAGCAGTTCCAGGCGGCGCAGGGTGAACTGGGCAACGCGTTGTCGCGACTGATGGTGGTCAGCGAGAACTATCCGCAGCTGAAGGCCGATGGCCTGTTCCAGAACCTGCAGGCGCAGCTGGAAGGCACGGAGAACCGGGTCACCGTGGCGCGTAACCGCTACGTGCAGGCAGTTCAGCAGTACAACCAGCTTATCCGCACCTTTCCCAACAACCTGACCGCGAAGATGTTCGGCTACAAGGTCAAGCCGAACTTCAGCGTGGACAACGAAAAGGCCATCTCCACCGCCCCGACAGTGGACTTCGGCACCCCCGCGCCAACGCCCGCTGCATCGACGCACTGATGAAGTCATGGCAGGGCCCGCGCTGGCTGTTGCTGGGGCTGGCGTTTTTGCTGCCGGCGCTGCTGCATGCCGCTGCCGTGCCGAAGCTGGCTCGGCATGTCACCGATCTCACCGGCACGCTGACGGCGGCGCAGGTCGACCAGCTTGACGCCAGGCTGGTCGACCTGGAAAAGGCCAAGGGTGCGCAACTGGTGGTGCTGATGATCGGCAGCACCGGCGGTCAGGACATCGAGAGCTATTCGCTGGCCGTGGCCGAGGCCAACAGGATTGGTCGCAAGGGTACCGATGACGGCGTGCTGCTGCTGATCGCCAGGGACGATCGCCGCGTGCGCATCGAAGTCGGCTACGGCCTGGAAGGCGCGATCCCGGACGCAGCCACGGCGCGGATCACCCGCGAGTACATCGCGCCGAAATTCCGCAACAACGACTATTTCGGCGGTATCAGCGACGCGGTCGGCGCGCTGACCCAGTTGATCGACGGTGAGCCGTTGCCGCCACCGGTCGAGGGTTCGCCCACCCGCGAGCGGTCCGGACCCGGACTGCAGGGAGGGCTGATGATCGCCGTGTTCGTGGCGCTGTTCCTGCGCAGCATGTTCGGTCGGGCCAAGGCATGGATTCGCGCGCCGCTCGGCGCGGTGTTGGTCGGCGGGCTGCTGTGGCTGCTGATTTCGATGGGTGCGGGCATCATCGGCGCGTTGATCGGCGGCGTGCTGATGCTGTTGCCCGGTGGTGCCGGGCGCTCGATCGGGGGTGGTGGCTGGGGCGGCTTCGGCGGCGGCGGTTGGGGCGGCGGCAGCGGCAGCGGCGGCGGCCTTGGTGGCGGCGGCTTCAGCGGCGGTGGCGGCAGCTTCGGCGGCGGCGGTTCGTCGGGGAGTTGGTGATGACGCGCATGCGGCGATGGCTGGTCAATCTGTTCGGAAGCTGGTTCCAGTTGCGTCGGCGTTTCCCGGAGGCACTGCTGGACGAACTGGCCGCGGCGATTGCCGCCGGCGAACGCAGCCACCTGGGCGAGATCCGCTTCGCCATCGAGTCGCGTCTCGCGCCGCTCGCCGTGCTGGATGGTCTCGACGCGCCGACCCGTGCGCGGCAGGTGTTCGCCCAACTGTCGGTGTGGGACACCGAGCTCAACACGGGCGTGCTGTTCTATGTATTGATGGCCGAGCATCGCATCGAAATCATCGCCGATCGAGGCATCGCGGCGAAGGTGGCGGCCGGCGAGTGGAGTGCGATCTGCGCCCGCATGCGCGATTGCTACGCCAGCGGGCAATGGCGTGACGGCAGCCTGGAAGGCATCGCCGCAGCCAATACACTCCTGCAACGGCATTTCCCCGCCGACGGCACCCACAACCCCGACGAACTGTCCGACCGCCCCGTGCTCTTGTAGGGCAAGCATTGGTTGCAGTTGCCGATGTGCGCGCGACCAATGCATATGACAGCGCCTTCTTGCTGGTCATGCCGTTGGCGGTGCAGCGGCAACCCAAACACCTGCCGGCTTGAACGGGCCCGGTTACACTTGCCGTTTGTGACTGATCAAGCCCGTCCATGACCCAGCCTTACGTTGTCGACATCAACCCGGTGGCCTTCGGCCTCGGCCCGATCCAGGTGCACTGGTATGGCCTGATGTACCTGCTCGGCTTCTTTTTCGTCGCGGTGCTGGGCGAGTACCGACGCAGGCACGGGCGACTGCCGGTCACCCGCGATGCACTGGGCGACTTGCTGTTCTACGGCATGCTGGGCGTGATCGTGGGCGGGCGGGTCTGGTACATGCTGTTCTATTACGAGGGTGGTCCGCGCTGGATCTGGACCGACCCGCTGGTGCTGTTCAAGGTGTGGGATGGCGGCATGAGTTTCCACGGTGGCCTGCTTGGCGTGCTGGCCGCGGGCTGGTGGTGGTCGCGCCGGCAGAAACTGCACTTCTTCGACACCATCGATTTCGTCGCGCCGCTGGTGCCGATCGGGCTGGGTCTGGGGCGGCTCGGCAACTTCATCAACGGCGAATTGTGGGGCAAGCCGACCGACGTGGCGTGGGCGATGATCTTTCCGCAGGCGCCGGACCGGCTGCCGCGTCATCCCTCGCAGTTGTACGAAATGATGCTGGAAGGCGTGGTGATGTTCGTGGTGCTGTGGCTGGTGTCGCTGAAGCCGCGCCCGCGCTACCTGATATCCGGCCTGTTCGCGCTGCTGTACGGGTGTTTCCGCTTCGCGGTGGAATTCGTGCGCGTACCCGACCCGCAGCTCGGTTATCTGTTCGGCACGCAGTGGGTGACGATGGGACAGATGCAATCGCTGCCGTTGATCGTGATCGGGCTGGTGCTGTTCGCGATGTCGCGCCGCGCACCCACGCTGCCTCTCGCCACGGCCTGAGTGTCGAAGCGCACCCCCCGACTCGGTCCGCGGGTGCGCTCCGGCAGATGGCTGCCGTCAGAAATTGCGGTCGCCGCCGAGGATGTCGCCCAGGCCACCGAGGAGCGAACCTTCGCCGCGGCGCTGACCACCGCCTTGCGGTGCCGCCGCCAGCATGCGCCCGGCCATGCGCGAGAACGGCAGCGACTGCAGCCACACCGTGCCGGGACCGGTCAGGGTGGCCAGGAACACGCCTTCGCCGCCGAACAGCATGCTCTTGATGCCGCCGACCGGGCGCACGTCCATGTTGACCGTGTCGTGGAACGCCACCACGCAGCCAGTGTCCACGTCCAGCCGTTCGCCGGCTTTCAACTCTCGCTGCACCACGGTGCCGCCGGCGTGCACGAACACCCAGCCGTCGCCTTCGAGTTTCTGCATGATGAAACCCTCGCCACCGAACAGGCCGGTGAGGATCTTGCGCTGAAAGAAGATACCCAGTTGCACGCCGCGCGCACCGGCCAGGAACGCGTCCTTCTGGCAGATGAGGCGGCCGCCGTGGTCGGACAGTTTCATCGCCATCACCGTGCCGGGGTAGGGTGCGGCAAACGCCACCTTGGCCTTGCCCTGGCCGGTGTGCGTGAATACGGTGGTGAACAGGCTCTCGCCGGTGATCACGCGCTTGCCGGCTGACATCAGCTTGTCCATCAGACCGCCACCGCTCTGGCCGCCGCTGGAGCCGTCGCCGAACACGGTATCCATCTGCACCGCGGATTCCTTGTACATCAGTGCGCCCGCCTCGGCGATCGCGCTTTCGCCGGGGTCCAGCTCGATCTCGACGAACTGCATGTCGGTGCCGACGATGCGGTAGTCGATGTCGTCGGCACGGCCAGTGCGCATCGACCCCGGAACGGGTGGCGGTGCCAGCGGTGTGCCGCCCAGCTCGGCCACGCTGCGGATCGGCTTCCATTCGGCAAAACCCTCGCACCAGCAATAGCCGTCCGGCTGACGCAGGGCCTGCGCTCGCGCTGCCGCGTCATCGAGCGGACCGATCCGGTCGGTGTTCTTGCCGTAACTGAAAAACCACTGCGCCATGGCCCATCTCCTGGTGGAAAGGCCCGAGTCTAGGCCGGGAAAGTGCGTTGCGGGAGTGACCGTTGTCATGCCCCACGGGCTAGAATCCGACGATGCACGCCTATCTCGATCTGCTACGCCACGTCCTCGACCATGGCACCGAAAAGACCGACCGCACCGGCACCGGCACGCGCAGCGTGTTCGGCTGGCAGATGCGTTTCGATCTTGGCCAGGGCTTCCCGCTGGTCACCACCAAGAAGCTGCATCTGAAGTCGATCGTGCACGAGCTCATTTGGTTCCTGCGAGGCGACACCAACATCGCCTACCTGAAAGAAAACGGCGTGCGCATCTGGGACGAGTGGGCGGACGCGAACGGTGATCTCGGCCCGGTCTACGGCCAGCAATGGCGCGCCTGGCCAACCGCAGACGGTGGCGTGGTCGACCAGATCGCCTGGGTGATCGAGGAGATCAGGCGCAATCCCGATTCGCGCCGGCTGATCGTCAGCGCGTGGAATGTGGGCGAGCTGCCGAAGATGGCGCTGATGCCCTGCCACACGATGTTCCAGTTCTACGTGGCGGACGGCAAGCTGAGCTGCCAGCTGTACCAGCGCTCCGGCGACATCTTCCTCGGCGTGCCGTTCAACATCGCCAGCTATGCGCTGCTCACCCACATGGTGGCGCAGGTATGCGGGCTCGGCGTGGGCGACTTCGTGCACACCCTGGGCGATGCCCACCTTTACAACAACCACGTGGAACAGGCGCGTTTGCAGCTGACCCGCGAGGTGCTGCCGTCGCCGCAGCTGAAGCTCGATCCGAAGGTCCGCTCGATCTTCGACTTCCGCTACGAGGATGTCAGTTTCGAGGGTTACCGGTCGCATCCGGCCATCAAGGGCGCCGTGGCCGTATAGCGGCGCATCGACGTGCGCGCGCAAGGGCACTCGCAAGTACCTGCGCCATGCCCGCGCTGCCGCCGCACGGGAGCGGCACCCTGCTAAGATTTGAAGCCATCGGCGGCGCTCGTCATCGGCGTCTTCTTACTGATCAGGCTTATCTTCAAGGACCGTTATGGCTATTTCGCTGATTGCCGCGCTCGACGAAAATTTCGCCATCGGCAGCAAGGGGCAATTGCCCTGGCACCTGCCCGATGACCTGCGCTGGTTCAAGCAACTGACCACCGGCAAGAACGTGCTGATGGGTTACAACACGGCCGTGTCGATCGGCCGCGCGTTGCCGGATCGGGTCAACCTGGTGTTGTCGCGCCGGCACGAGGCGCCGTTTCCCGGCCAGATCACCGTGCGCTCGGTGGAAGAGGCGCAGGCACGCACAGACAATACCGGCCTGATCGTCATCGGTGGCGGCATGGTATTTGCCGAGGCCTTGCCGCGCGCCCGCCGGATGTACCTCACCTGGGTCAGCGCCGCCATCGATGGCGCCGACACGTTTTTCCCCGGCGTGCATTTCAGTGACTGGACCGAAGTCTCCCGCGTGCATCACAAGGCCGATGCCGAACACGCCTACGACTTCGACATGGTTGAATACCTGCGCAACAGCTGATGGCTGCGCCCGGGCCGACGCGGATCGTCATGCATGTGATGGCCGGCGTCCTGCAAGACGGCCAGGGAAGGGTTCTGCTGGCGCAGCGACCGGCCGGCAAGCATCTGGCCGGCATGTGGGAATTTCCAGGCGGCAAGCTCGAACCCGGTGAAACGCCGCTGGCGGCGCTAGCTCGTGAGCTTCACGAGGAACTCGGCATCGTCGTGCAATGTGCCGTGCCGCTGACGCGGGTGCCGTGTCATTACGTCGATCGCGAGTTGTTGCTGGATGCGTGGCAGGTCGACCGGTGGGAAGGCGAGCCGAGATCTCTGGAAGGGCAGGCTTTGCAGTGGCTGACCCCGGCGCTGATCGATCCGACCATCCTGACCAAGGCCGATCGGCCGATCCTGCAGGCGCTGCGGTTGCCCCGGCGCTATCCGATCACACCGGCCGAGGCGAGGCCTGATCAGCGCGGTATCTGGTTCGAACGCATCGGCCAGGCGATTTCACGCGGCGAGCAGATGGTGCAGTTGCGCCTGCCACTGTGGCCACGCGAGCTGGTGCGTGAACTGGCCGCCGGCCTGCTGCCGCTGGCGCGGCGGCATGGTACGCAGTTGTTGCTCAACGGCGACGTCGAAGGTGCGCTGGAGCTGGGCATCGGCGTGCAACTAAAGGGCGCACAGCTGATGGCCTTGTCCGAACGTCCGCTGCCCCTGTCGCAACCGGTCGGTGCCAGCTGCCACCACGCCACCCACCTGGACCACGCCGCGCATATTGGCGCCGACTTCGCCACGTTGTCACCGGTAGCTGCCACGCGCAACCATCCGCAGACGCCGCCGCTTGGTTGGGCCAGCTTCCATTCCCTCGCCGAAGCTGCCGCACTGCCGGTCTACGCCCTCGGAGGCATGGCTCCTTCGCACATCGCACAGGCCTGCCAGAGCAGCGGCCACGGCGTCTGCGGCTCCCGCGGGTTTTGGCTGTAGGAGCGCAGCCTGTGCGCGAAATGCTTTTGGTGGAGAACGTCAAAAACATTCGCGCACAGGGTGCGCTCCTACACATCAGTGCGGAGTTGCCAGCGCCAGATATCGCTGATGCAGCTTTGCCACGGCATCGTCGAGGGCGGATTCGTCGCCACTGTTCTCGATGACGTCGTCGGCGATGGCGAGTCGTTCGGCGCGAGTTGCCTGGTGGGCCAGCATCCGGGTAGCCAGCGTTTCGTCGACACCGTCGCGTGCGATCAGGCGGGCGATCTGTACCGGTTCGGGAACATCGACCAGCAATACGCGATCAATCCAGCGATAGTGTTCGATGTTCTCGGCAAGCAACGGAATGGCCAGCAGGCAATATGGCGCGCGCTCGGCCAGTGCGCGCTGGTGCAGCCACTGGCGTATCCGGGGATGGAGGATCGCCTCCAGCACCCTTCGCGCAGCGGGATCGGCAAAGATGCGCTGGCGCATGGCTGGACGATCCAGCCGCCCCGCCTCGTCCAGCACGCCGACACCGAATGTATCGACCACGGCGGCCAGCCCGGCGGTGCCCGGCTCGATCACTTCGCGTGCCGCCACATCGGCGTCATGCACCGGCACGCCGAGCGCCTCGAAACGCCGGGCGACGGCGGTCTTGCCCGCGGCAACTCCGCCGGTCAGCGCGACCACCAGCGCACGTGCCGGCTTGCTCATCGCAGGCCGGTCAGATGCATGTAGCCCTGCAGCAGGCCATGGCCCGCCACGAACCAGACCCAGCCGGCGGCGGCGATGAACGGACCGAAGGGCATGGGCACCTGGCGGTCGTGCCGACGCAGGGCGATCAGGCTGCCACCGACCAGTGCGCCGATCAGCGACGACAGCAGGATCATCGGCAGCAGCGATACCGGCCCCATCCACGCGCCGAGCGCGGCGAGCAGCTTGAAGTCACCGTGACCCATGCCTTCCTTGCCGGTGAGCAGCTTGAACGCCCAGTACACGCTCCACAGGCTCAGGTAACCGATCGCCGCGCCGATGATCGCCGAGGGTGCGGTGACGAACATCGGCAGCAGTGCCAGCAACAGGCCCAGCCACAGCAGCGGCAAGGTCAGTTGATCGGGCAGCAGCTGCGTGCGGAAGTCGATGCCGGACAAGGCGATCAGCACCCAGGTCAATACCAGTCCCGCCAGTCCCGCCCAGGAGGGGCCGAACTTCCATACGATCACGGCGCTCAGCACGCCACTGAGCAGCTCCACCAGCGGATACTGGACCGAGATCCTCGCCTGGCAGTAACGGCAGCGTCCACGCAGCAACAGCCAGCCGAGCAGGGGAATGTTGTCCAGCGCCGACAATGGATGCTTGCAGTGCGGGCAATGCGACGGTTCGCGCACGATGCCCGGCGGCAACGGGGTCGCATCGGCCTCGAGCTCCAGTACATCGCGCGCTTCCTGGCGCCAGCCCGCGGCCATGCGCTCGGGCAGTCGCAGGATCACCACGTTGAGAAAACTGCCGACCAGCAGGCCGAGTACGCCGGCGAGGGCGATCCACAGGGCGAAGGGAAGGTCGGGCATGCGGCAGCCTTGTATGTTTTGGATCCCGTCGAGGGAATAAGGGCGTAGGGTACGGTGCTTCGTGCAGGAGCGCACCCTGTGCGCGATGCACTTCGCAACAATCGACATCAGAGCCTCGCGCACAGGGTGCGCTCCTACAAAAAAACGGCGGGCAATGCCCGCCGCTTTTGCGCTGTGTCTTTGGAAGCCTAGAACGTGCCGGCGAGCTTGAAGATGGGCAGGTAGAGCGCAACCACCATGCCGCCGACCAGCGTGCCCAGAACCACCATGATGATGGGTTCGAGCAGGGTGGACAGGGTGTCGACGGCGTTGCTGACCTCTTCCTCGTAGAACTCGGCGACCTTGAACAGCATGTTGTCCAGCGAGCCGGATTCCTCGCCGATCGCGGTCATCTGCACGACCATGTTGGGAAACAGGCCGGTCTGCTTCATGGCCAGCTGCAACTGATGGCCGACCGCGATGTCTTCGCGCATCTGGCGCACGGCATCGCCATAGACCACGCTGCCGGTGGCGCCTGCGACGGCGTCCAGCGCCTCGACCAGCGGTACGCCGGCACGGAAGGTGACGCCAAGCGTGCGGGCGAAGCGCGCGATCGCGGAGTTTCGCACGATGTTGCCCATCACCGGCATCTTCAGCGCCATCCGGTCGAGGAAGTGGGCAAATTTCACCGATCGTTTCTTCGCGATGATCAGCGCAATGATGCTGCCGACGACATGCCGATGACCAGCCACCAGTAGCTCTGCATGAACTCCGAGGCGTTGACCAGCAGCTGGGTCGGGGCCGGCAGCTCGGCACCCGCATCCTGGAAGGTCTTCGCAAACACCGGGACCACGAACAGCAGCATGATCAGGCAGACCATGAACACCACGGCCAGCACCATCATCGGGTAGAACAGCGCCTTCTTGATCTTCTTCTTGATGGCCTCCGTGCGCTCCTTGTAGGTTGCGACGGTATCCAGCACGGTATCCAGCACGCCGGATGTTTCGCCGGCATGCACCAGGTTGCAGTAGAGCTCGTCGAACTGCACCGGATAGCGGGCCAGCGCCTCATGCAGCGCCGCGCCGCCTTCGATGTTCTGTTTGACGTCCAGCAGGATGTTCTTGAAGCGGACGTTCTTCTGGCCGTCGGCAATGATGTCGAAGGACTGCACCATCGGCACGCCGGAGGCCATCATGGTGGCGATCTGGCGACTGAAGATGGCGACGTCGCCCGGTTTGACTGTGCTGCCGGTGGAACCGAACAGCGGCTTGGAGCGCTCCCGCACGGTTTGCGGGTTCATGCCCTGGCGGCGAAGTTCGGCCTTGACCAGCGAGGCGTTCTTCGCCGGCATGTCGCCTTTCATGCGCTTGCCGCGCTTGTCCAGCGCGACCCACTCGTAGGTGGTCAGCCTGCTGACTTCGGCGCGTTGTGCGCCGAGCGCACGCGCCTTGTTGATGTTCGGTTGCGGTAGCCGTGGCCATGCGCATCTTCCCCCAGTTGTTCAGTCCCGGAGCCGCCCAGGCGGGCGGCTGACAAGGTATTTGTACAGCTTATGTCATTTCCGCCGCGCCAAACCGTGGCGCCGGACGCAAGTTCGGTGCTACGGACGTCCCAGATTCCGTGGCTTCATTCCTTGGTCACGCGGTCGATCTCGGTCAGGCTGGTCAGGCCGTTCTTCACCTTGAGCAGGGCCGATGCGCGCAGGTCATTCACCCCGGCGGCCTTGGCCGCCTCGGCGATCTGCAGCGCATTGCCGCCTTGCAGGATGATTTTCTGGATGTCCTCCAGCATCGGCATGACCTGATAGATACCCACGCGACCCTTGTAGCCGTCGTTGCAGCCGTCGCAGCCCCCGGCCTCGTAGATGGTCAGGCCGGCATCGATGTCGGCCTGGGCAAAACCGGCCTTGCGCAGCACTTCGGGCGGCAGGTCCTGCGGCTTCTTGCAGTCGTGCAGCCGGCGCGCCAGCCGCTGGGCAATGATCAAGGTTACCGACGAGGTGATGTTGTACGGCGCAATGCCCATGTTCATCAGGCGCGAGATGGTCTGCGCGGCATCGTTCGTATGCAGGGTGGACAGCACCATGTGTCCGGTCTGCGCCGCCTTGATCGCGATCTCGGCAGTTTCCAGGTCGCGGATCTCGCCGACCATGATCACGTCCGGATCCTGGCGCAGGAATGAGCGCAGCGCGCTGGCGAATGTCATGCCCCGCTTGACGTTCTGCTGAACCTGGTTGATTCCCTCGACCCGGATTTCCACCGGGATCTTCGACCGTCGAGATGTTGCGCTCCGCCGTGTTGAGGATGTTCAGGCCGGTATACAGCGAGACCGTCTTGCCCGAACCCGTCGGGCCGGTGACCAGCACCATGCCGTAGGGCTTCTGGATCGCGTCGAGATAAAGCTTCTGTTGCTCAGGCTCGTAGCCTAGCTTCTCGATGCCGACCTTCGCCGAGGAGCCATCCAGAATACGCAGCACGATCTTTTCGCCAAACAGTGTTGGCAACGAGCTCACGCGAAAGTCGACCGCACGGGTCTTGGACAGATTGAGCTTGATGCGGCCATCCTGCGGCACGCGCTTCTCGGCGATATCCAGTTGCGCCATCACCTTGATGCGCGAGGAAATGCGGTTGGCCATCTTCATCGGCGGGCTGGCGACGGCACTTCAGCATGCCATCCATGCGCAGACGCACGCGGTATTGGGTCTCGAACGGCTCGAAGTGGATATCCGAAGCGCCCCGGCGAATCGCGTCGACCAGAATCTTGTTGACGAACTTCACCACCGGCGCGTCGTCGGCAGCATTGGCATCGATGCCGGTCGACTCGGCCTCGTCGTCGCCGATGTCCAGCTCCATGCTCGTCCAGCTCGCCGCCACCCATGTCGGGCATGGTGTCGCGCATGCTGTTCAGCAGACTTTCGATCACGCGTTGCAGTGAACCGCGTTCGACCAGGATCGGCTCGACCATGCAATTGGAGTGGAACTTGATCTCGTCCAGCGCGTGCGACTGCATCGGGTCGGCGATGCCGACAAACAATCGCTTGCCACGCCGGAACAGCGGCAACGCCTGATGCTTGCTGATCAGCGCTTCGCTGATCAGGTCAAGCGGCATGCTCTTGGGATTGATCGAGGCAACATCCATCATCGGCATGCCGAATTCGGCCGATGCGATCTGGGTCAACTGGATACCTTCGACCAGATTGTGGTCGAGCATCCAGCCCATCAACGACGCCTTTTGCTGCGCGCTGTCGGCCATCGCCTTGCGTACTTCGGCCTCCGGCAAGACGCCCTCGGAAACCAAACGACGCGCCATGCCGGACAAACCCGCGAGCGATGGTTGCAATTGAGTTGACATGACTTGGACGTTCCCCCGTATGGCGTTGAATCTACAGCAGTCTGGGCGTCAGGTCACCCCTCCGGGCGTGTTTTCTGGATCGGCGGGTGACGCAGTGCACAAACCTTCGTTCGGCCAGTTGCCGGAAGGCTGAATGGGCACACAAAACCCGGAGGATTTCGGCAAACATGCCCCGGCCTTCACGCTATGATCCCCTTTCCATCGAGGGGGATCCACTGTTGAACCGCCTGAGCATCATCCTGCCTGCCAAGAACGAAGCGCCCGCGCTGACCGAGCTGCTGCCGCGCCTGCGTGCTGCGCATCCCGAGGCCGAAATCATCGTGGTGGACGACGGTTCAACGGACGACACCCGCAGCATCTGCAAAAGCAACGCTGTGGGATGCCTGTCCTCGCCGTACTCGATGGGCAATGGTGCAGCGATCAAGCGGGGTACCCGCGCCGCGAGCAGCGAGATCCTGGTGTTCATGGACGGCGACGGCCAGCATGATTTTGCCGATATCGCCCGGTTGCTCGAACAACTCGATCAGGGCTACGACATGGTGGTCGGCGCGCGCGATTGGGGCAGCCAGGCCGGTGTCGGCCGCGGACTTGCCAATACCTTGTACAACTGGCTGGCCAGCCGCATGACCGGACACCCGGTAGCCGATCTCACCTCCGGCTTCCGCGCCGTGCGCGCAGACAAGTTCCGCGAATTCCTGCACCTGCTGCCGAACGGCTTCAGCTACCCCACCACCAGCACCATGGCATTCTTCCGCAGCGCCTATCCGGTCGCCTACGTCCCGATCAAGGCCGCCCAGCGCATCGGCAAGAGCCACATCAGGCCCTGCGTGACGGCCTGCGCTTCCTGCTGATCATCTTCAAGATCGCCACGCTGTATTCGCCGCTGAAACTGTTCGTGCCGGCGAGTGTGGTGTTCTTTCTGCTCGGCTGCGCCAACTACGCGTGGACTTTCATGCACGATGGTCGGCTCACCAACATGAGTACGCTGCTGTGGAGCGCGTCCGTGATCGTGTTCCTGATCGGCCTGGTATCCGAGCAGATCACTTCGTTGACCTATACCCGCCCGACGCGCTGATGATTTCGATGCGGAAAGTGACTAGCGTGTTGATCCGTACTCCGCTGCATCCGCAGTGGTTGCTCGGTCGTAGAAAGACTCCCGTGAGCCTCGGCAATGCCACAGGCACAATTCTCGATATCGGAGCCGCTGACCGTTGGATCGAGTCACATCTACCTGCGGAAGTCTGCTACGTAGCCCTCGACTACCCGGCTACCGGCGCGGACCTCTATGGCGCAAAACCTCATGTTTTCGCTGACGCAGGCCACCTGCCGGTGGCAACTGAAAATCTCGACGGGGTTATATGTCTGGAAGTGCTTGAGCATGTTCCCGATCCAGCCTTGGTGATGTCGGAGATCGCACGGGTGCTCAAGCCTGGCGGTCGCGTTTGGATATCCATGCCGTTCCTATACCCGCTCCACGATGCGCCTTTCGACTTCCAGCGCTACACGGAGTACGGCTTGCGCCGGGATGTCGAAAGATCTGGACTTGAAATCGAGACGCTGTACAAGTCTGGCCATGCGATACATGTTGCTGGTCTACTTGTCTGTCTGGCCATTGCCGGTGGTGCGTATGCCCAGCGTGGGCTCGTCAGGCTGCTTTTGCTGCCACTGGTAATGGTGGCCGTGTTCTTGGTCAACATCATAGCCTGGCTGTCGAGCGTCATCTGGCCCGACTGGAAGCACATGGCGATGGGCTACCACCTCGAGGCGCGCAAGCCTTGACGGTTCCTTGTCTGGTCCTGGTCACCACCTCGTTTCCCATCGCTGGCGATGGCAGCGAGGCGGCGGGCTCGTTCGTCAGCGATCTGGCGGAAGAACTGGCCAGACATATGCCTGTACGGGTAGTCGCCCCCGGATCATCGTCCATGCATGAGCAGTGGGCGGAGGACGTGGAGGTGTTCCGTTATGCTGCACCGGCCAAGCCGCTTTCGACGCTCAAACCATGGCATCCCGCGGAGCTGGCCGACCTGTTTCGGGTACTCGGGGCAGGCGCGCGTGCGACCCGCGAGGCCGTGCAAGCGGGACCCACTGCGCATATCCTGGCGTTGTGGGCGTTGCCATCCGGCGAATGGGCGCGCCAGGTGTCTCGCGGCACCGGCGTGCCCTATTCGGTGTGGACGCTAGGCAGCGATATATGGACGTGGGGCCGGATCCCGGTCATTCGCCAGCTATTGCGTCGGGTCCTGCGACAGGCATATTGCTGTTACTCCGACGGGTTGAAGCTGGCCGATGACACCCGCCGCATCGCCGGTCGTGCGGTTGAATTTTTGCCCAGCACCCGACGCATCGACGCGCGCAGTGATCGTTCGCCGGCCGACAAACCACCGTATCGAATGCTTTTCCTTGGTCGTTGGCATCCCAACAAGGGCGTGGATCTGTTGCTGGATGCACTCGATCTGCTTGACGACAACGACTGGTCGCGCATTGCCGGTGTGGAAGTCCAGGGCGGCGGCCCGCTGGACGGGCTGGTGCGCGAGCGAGTTGCTTCGTTGCGCGCGAAGGTCGTCCGGTGGAAGCCGGTCGCTTCCTGGCAAAGGCAGAAGCCGAAGCCGCCATTGAGCGAGCGGACTGGGTGCTGATTCCCTCGCGTATCGAGAGTATTCCGGTGGTATTTTCCGATGCGATGAAGCTTGGGCGGCCGGTGATCAGCATGCCGGTCGGGGATCTGCAGAGTTTGCTGGAGCAGCATGCGGCAGGCATATGCAGCCATGAAATTTCAGCGGACGCCTTTGCCATCGCCATACGTGAAGCTCTCGGATCAGTCGCTGGCAACCACGTACAGGCGATTGCCGGTGTTGCGGAAATATTTTCCCTGGGGAGCGCAATAGTGCCAACAATCCTCGCCATGCAAGCGCGTGCCGTTGGTCAAACGGGCAAGACGCATGAGTGATCGTGGATATCAGCCCAATTTCGCCGAAACGCATGCCGAGATGTATTCGGACACTAGCCGCGGGCGCAAGGCAGCGACAACCCGGTTGATTCTGGCGGAGGCATTCGGAGAGCGATTGGGGCAAACCAGTGTGCTCAACGTGGGGTGTTCGACGGGCATCATCGACGCCGATTTGGCGCCTTGTGTCGGTTCTCTGACTGGCATCGACATCGACGCGAAGGCAGTGGAGTTCGCCCAACGCAACCACGCTGGTCCCAATCTGACGTTCAAGGTCGGCGACGCGATGAACATCGATGCACCGGACGCCAGCTTCGACATCGTGCTTTGTGCCCAGGTATATGAGCACGTGCCGGATCCGATACGCTTGATGCATGAAATTCACCGTGTACTCAAACCGGAGGAGCCTGTTATTTTGCGGCAACCAACCGGCTCAATCCGATGGAGCAGCACTACCACTTGCCGCTGCTCTCCATAATTCCCGTCAGCTGGGCACACAGGTATCTGCGTTTGCTTGGGCGCGGCGATTACTACTACGAGCGACACATGACGTGGTCGCAATTGCGTCGATTGGTGGGTCGTTTCGAGATCGAAGACATCACCATTCGTGGGCTCGAAGATCCCGAACGCTACGGCGCGGGCTATCTCTTCCCTGGTCGCAAGCTGGCGATGGCGCGGTTCATTCGACGTGCTGCGTACTGGGCATTTCCAGGTTACATCTGGTTGCTCTGGAAAGCGCCCAGGCGACCTTGAGAGGTTGCCGCATCGTCGGTCGGCTTCTCACAAAGTATCCAGCGGTGCAGACACAGCTTGCGCATTCCACGATCGCGGAATCCGGCTCGTGGCCTGTCGAAATGCATGGCCAAGGCAGACAGTGCGCCGAATGCGCGTGGCCATCGTGAAAAAGCCATCAGCAATGGCAGCATCGCGGTCATCCAGAAGTTGTTCCCCGAAGCGACCTTGCGCCAGTGGGAAGGCAACATCGAGCTATGCATTTCCTCGCGTGTGAACCCGCTGACCGGAGTGACTGTGATCGCTTCTTGCGAAGAATTTTCCGCGCTGCATTGTTGAATTCAGCACCCGCTTCCAGCAGCAGTACGCGCGCGCCCGGCAAGAGGCTGGCGTCAAGTGACTTGAGACCTTCGGTGGCACCCTCGATGCCGACATACATGAAAGCCGTGATGGCGTACGCGCCAGACAGGCTGTCAGCAGCAAATGGCGGACATGCAATGGATCCCCGCACGGCGGGGCCATGGTCGAGATGAAACTGGCGACAAAAACAGCTTCGTAATCCAGGCCGATGACATTCGCAAAGCCCATGCTTTCAACTTCTGTGGCTATGCGTCCGTAGCCGCAGCCCAAGGTCTGCGATCCAGCACGAGGGTTCGCGGCGCAAGGATGCCAGCGACCATTGCGGCGCCGACGATGCCACCCATCCAGCAGATGGTTCAGGGCGACGGGAAGAATTCTCAGCAGTACGGCCTGCGGGACATTGCCGAGCGCCTGTTGACGCGCCGCCCACTCCGACTGCAGGGACGTCTCTTCAACTGAAGAGGGATCGGAAACCTGGTTCGGGGACGGATTCATTTGAGCACTTGTTTTCGCTGGAAAGCCCAGAGCAACGGCACGGCCAACACGTCGGCGAACGTCAACACCAGACGAATGACTATCGCCCATGCCATGAGCGATGGCGCAGGCAGACCATAGAGCCCACCCAGCCATACGAATGCCGCCTCACGTACCACAAGTCCGGAGGGTACAAAAAGCAGCAGCGAACCACCGATGGAGGCAAGCAGGTAGCTTGCCCCGAGCCAACATGCGACAACGATGCCATCGGACCCTGTCAACAGCAGCCACATGGCAAAGAAGGGGATCCACTGCACCGCCAGCAGCGCGGTGATCCGTGCCGCGCTTCGGCGGCTGAGCCTGGTTGAAATTTGCGTCGGAGAAAGCGGGTTTTTTCGTGACCTCAGTGCAACGCGACAGCGTTCAAACCATCGGTTCCTTTGTCCGAGCCATAGCAGGGCAAGCACGACGGGTCCGAGCAGGACCAGCTCGGTCGAGTCGATGGCAATTGCTCCGAGCACGATGCAGGAAAGCGCTGCTGCCCACGCATAGACCAGCATGGTCTGCATGAGCGTCGCCGCAACAATCAGTCGCAGTCCGACCGCAGGGGCGAGCATCTGGGTTTCGAGGATCACGCCAAATACCTTGCCTGGCGCATATCTGGCTACCTGGCTTGCGGCGTAGGCATAACGTACGCGAACAGCGCTGACTCGCGCCGGCGCAGCGGTTACAACGACTTCCGCGTGCAGCGCAGCTGTAAGGAACACCGTAAGCGTTGCGAGCAGCGTGAGTCCTGCGTAGATCCACGGCGAAATGGCGATGGTCGCGCGGTGAATTCGGCGAACTGACCATGCAATGCACGCGCTACAAACACCAGCCCGGCGGTCAACAGGACAGCACCCAACAGCTTGCGCAGCCATGGCCGACGTGCGCCTATCGAACGCATTCGGCCAAGCAGCGTTGTTTTCGCATCGTCAGCGTCAATCGAAGACGCGGATTGGGGCGGTGTAACCGAAGGTTTGAGCTCGTCGCCGTTCACCTGACGCATTGTGCGCGCACGGCTTCGATCACGTCGCTGACGTCCGCGTCGGTGAGTTTGGCGACATCGGCAGGCTCACTGTCTGCGGCCGATGCGCATCGCATTCGGATAATGCTCCGGCCGCCAGCCGAACGGTGCTGGTAATAGGGATGTTCGGGAACCGAGAGTAATGCACGCCGACACCGATGCCTGGGGCGGTCATCGCATCGAGGAACGCGTCGCGGGAGATGCCGCAACGCGCCTCATCGATCATGATCGTGAACAGGTGGTAGGCGTGGCGAGTCCCCTTCCGGCGAGGCGGGCAGGCCGATCGGCAGATCCGCGAACGCCGCTTATAGCGATCCCAGATCTCTCGCGGCGCCGCCAGTTGGCTTCCACGCGCGCCAGCTGATGGATGCCGATGGCCGCCTGCAGGTCCATCATGTTGTATTTGAAGCCGCACTCCACCACCTGGTAGTGCTTGTAGCCTTCGTCGCCGAAGCGCTTCCAGGCGTCCTTGCTCATGCCGTGCAGGCGCCAGCACCTTGATGCGCGGCGATGTCCTCCGTCGTCGCTGGCGAGCACCATGCCGCCTTCGCCGGTCACGATGTTCTTGGTGACGTAGAAACTGAAGCAGCCGAAGTCGCCGAACGTGCCGGCCTTCCGGCCGTGGTACTCCGTTTCGATGGCGTGGGCGCAGTCCTCGATCACCATCAGGTCGTGCTCGCGCGCGATGGCCATGATGCGCGTCCATGTCGCAGGGCCGGCCGGCGAAATGCACCGGCAGGATGGCCCGGGTGCGCGGGCGTGATTTCGGCGCTCGATCTCGTCCGGGTCGATGTTCATGCGTCGCGGGATCGACGTCGGCCAGCACCGGCGTCGCCCCGGCGTGGATGATGGCATTGACCGTGGCGCAGAAAGTCAGCGGCGTGGTGATGACCTCGTCGCCGGCTTCCAGGTCCGCCGCCAGCAGGCTCAGATGCAGGGCGGCGGTGCAGGAGTTGACCGCGGCGGCATGGTCGGCGACGCCCTTGTAGGCGGCGAACTCCTGCTCGAACTGGGCCACGCGCGGCCCGGTGCCGAGCCAGCCCGAGCGCAGGCAGGCCCCACTTCAGCAACCTCGGCGTCCTGGATATCAGGCGCCGCAAAGACAAGGAACGGAGGTGTGGTCATGGGTTGGGAGGGCTGGCATGCGGAAGACGAGAGTATGCGACAAGTTCCGGGTTACTGTGCATCGAGCAATGTTTCCAGCGGCAGTATTCCCCGATCCAGGCGGCCACCGATATTAAGCAGTTTAAGTGCCGAAGCTGCTTGCTGCTTCCCCGCTTTGCTTTTGAGCGGCCAGCATGCGAATCAGGGTAATTTGATATGCGGATTCACTTGGCTCGGCCCGACCGCTTCCTCCGCCATGTTCACCGAGCGTCGTGTCATCCAGCACGTTCCAGGCGTAGTCGCCATACGTGGCCAGCAGCCGGGCGCTCGGGTCGGGGTGCGACAGCGCGGCGATGAAGGCTTGCCATCATGCGATCTTGGGCAGGTCGCAGTGATGTTCGCGTGCGCATTGGGTCAGGCACCCAGCGAGCTTTCGTCCTGTACGCCGGGTTGGCTGCGCCTTCAGCTTGGCGATCATGCTGTCCCACCATGCATCCTTCAGCGGCAGGTGCATGCGTGAGTTCATGAAGATCAGTGCCTGCTCGGGCAGGATCGAGGACATCGGGCAGCGCGGCGGATCTTTCCAGTGGCGCATAGGCCAGTTGGGTGAAAGGCGAGGCCGGGTCGTAGTGCGAGTAGATGATGTAGGTGCGGCCCAGTTCGTACTGCGCGCGTGGCGATTGTGGCGCGCGGAGGCCAGATCCTCGGCCAGCCGCAGCGGATTGCCCCAGGCGTAGGCGGTGAACGCGGTCAAGCCGGTCCAGCACAGCATCAGCCGGCCAGCAGCGCAGTGGCGCGGCAAGGCAAACGGCTGCGATGCGTGGTGCGGCGAGCAGCAGGGCACGATCGCCAGCAGCAAACCGAAGCTGGCGAAGTAGTTGCGGTGTTCGTAGATCAGCTCCAGCGGCAGGATGGTGCCGGTGAGCAACTGGCAGCCGAGGAACAGCGCGATGCCGAGTGCGGCCAGTGGCAGGCGCCGGCGCAGCCAGAGCATCAGCGCGATCAGTGCGCCAAGCAACACGATGCTGGCCAGCGTGGTCCATGGCGTCAGCAGTCCGGTCGAGATATGGAAATTGTCGTGATAGAACGACAGCGCATCCGGTGTCGGCAGCAGCGTCCAGACGATGTAGTCGACGATGATGCGCGCTTCGCTGAGCAGGCGCGTGGTCAGGGTGAAATCCCGGGTGGCCCAGGTCTCCGGGCTTGAAGACGCCGGGCAGCAGCCAGGCCAGGCCCAGCGATCATCGGCAGCACCAGCACCAGCAGGAACAGGCGATGATGCGGCGGTCGCGGCGTGGACCGCGGTGTTCGATGCGGCCGGAGGTGTCTCGAGAGCGCGCGAAAGCCGAACAGCATCCATTCGATCAGCAACGCATACAGCGGCAGCATCACCGCCGTTTCCTTGGCCAGGATGCCCACCGCGGTCGGGACGGTGACGCTGACCAGACAGAGCATGAAGCCGCGGATGCCGGTGAGAGCATGCGCCCGGCCGAGCCTTCCGGAGGGTGCCGAGACTGAGCGGTCAGCGAGCCAGCATGCGGCGGCGGCCGGCGACATAGCCGATCAGGCCGAGCAGCACGAACAGATTGGCCATGCTCTCCATGCGCTGCACCACATACAGCACGCCGGTGAGATTGATCGGCAGCAGCATCCAGCCGGCGGCGATCAGGGCGGCAACGACGCCAGCGCAGTGCTTCCCTGTGAGGCAGCTCCGTGTGCGTCGGCATGCCGCTGGATCGCGACGACGTCCTTGCACGGCCGCATCCACTGCCGTAGCAGCAGCGCCCGGCCAGCAGGAACACCAGCAGTCCGTTCAACAGATGGATGACCAGATTGGTCAGCTTCATCCAGTACGGATCGAGGCCGGTGGCGAGGTAGTTGGCGGCGAAACTCAGCGAGGCCAGCGGCCGCTTGAATTCGCTGGACGGCGAGGACAGTGCGGCGCCCACCAGCGACGAAAGCTGGCGTCGTGCGGTTGCACGCCGTGGTTGTCGACGATGTTGGGGTAGTCGTCGAACAGGAAGCCGCCCGAGAGGCCGGGCCAGTACACGGCCGCCGTGACGATAAAGGCGACGGCAAGAAGCCACAGCCGGTGTAGCGACAGGCGCATCAAGGCGCATTGTGCTCTCGGGCAGGGATCCGGATGGCGCAGTATTGGCGCTGTCGGCTTTCGCGTCGAGGCTGAGTTGATGGCGCAGATGGGCCAATTCGTGCGGCCAGTAGTTTTCGCGCGCCAGCACCCAGTCGTGCAGCATCGGCATGCCAAATGCCGGGTGGCGCCGCGTGGCTTTGCTACCTGTTGATAGTGATCGAGCATGCGCAAGCCCTTGCGCGGGATAGCCGTGCGAGCCCAGAGTGGCGGCGGCCTCCAGTGCCATGCCGGGTGCACCTGCAGATCGAGCGCACGAGTGAAATCGGCCAATGCCGCGTCCGGCTGATGTTGGCCAGCGCGATACGGCCGCGCAGATAGAGTCAGATCCTGCTTGTGGCCCGGTGCGCCAGCTCGGGATTGTGCAGGCCCGCGTCGATCAAGTCCAAGCAAATCCGCCGCTGTCAGGCCCGGGGCAGCCGCCCGCCATCGACCACGGGCAAGGTGCGAGTCGAACCAGTGAACAACAGCGCGCCGGCGTTGGGGCCGTGCTGAGCATGGCTGTGCGCGCGGCAGCGAGGTCGGCTCGGACTTACGCCACCGGTCATGCAGCGCGCACCGATCAGGTTGAAGGCAAGCTGGGCCTGATCCGGTTGGGTGGCAAGCAAGCTTTTGCAGCCGGCGTATGGCTTGCTGCGGGGTGTCCGTCTGCATCTCGATTTGCGCGGCATTGGCCTGGGCGCGCGGTGAGTCGGGATTGATCTGGCCCAGATCAGTGCCTGTGTCGCACGTTGCCCCATACTTCGGCGCGCGCGTGGGTCATCCACTGCCAGCCCGAGCGGCAACGCATCAGGAGGACGCGTTTGGGCATCGCGCAACGTAGCGTGTGTCGGCCAGCCACAGGCCGAGCGGCCAGAACATCAGCAGCGCGGGCACATAATTGCGATGCTCGAAATACAGCTCCAGCGGGATCGAGCTGGATTCAAGCAGATTGCCCGGCGAAATAGAACAGCACCGCCAGTGCCAGTGCCGGACAGCGTGGCGCACCGTACCATGCCCCGCCGATCAGTGCGATCACGGCAAGGATTGCCGGCAAGGTTGCTGCAGGATGCAGCCAAGGATGTCGATGCGACGTACTGGTCGTTGAACAGTCCGCTGGAAAATGGTCGTGGCAACCACAACAATTGAGGTAATCCAGCAATACGCGTGGTTCGGTCAAGAGCCGCTGCGCCGATATGTCCACGGGCGAGAGTGACGGGGCCGCCGAGTCATATGCCGTGTCGCCGACCTACAGCAGATAGCTGCCGATGGCTGCAGCGGGAACGATTGCCGAATACCAGCATGACATGCGCGATGAGCACGTTGCGCGCTGCTGAGTAGCGAGCGGTTGGCGTGGCGCAGCAAGACGATCTCGATCAGCAACGCATACAGCGGCAGCAGCGCGCCGTTGGCCTTGGCCAGTACGCCCAGCAGGGTGAAGCCGCCGAGGCCAAGTGCACTCCAGCACAGTCCGGCCTTGATCCTTCCGCAGCCAGTTGCGTTACGCCCATGCAGCCAGAGCAGCAGGCCCGCCAGGATGCAGGTCGCCGGCAACATCGCCTCGCGCTGCACGATGTACAGCGTGGTCGACACCAGCAGCGGATGCAGCAGCCAAAGCGCGGCGCCAAGCACGGCCGCGCTTCGCTGGCTGCGTTCACGGAGCCAGCAAGTGACCAAGCTGAGTCAGCAGCGCGTAAAGCAACACGCCGTTGAACAGATGCAGGACCAGGTTCGTGCGCTTGAAAGGGTACGGATCGGCTGGCCAGTCGCGCGCATCGAGCAGAAAGTCAACAGGGTCAGCGGGCGTCCGGTGGGGTCGGCGGTGCCCGAGGTGATGTAGCGCCAGAACGTCGGCCAGTTGTCGATCGGGCCGTGGCGCCGAGTGCCGGCAGATTGGCGAAATCGTCAAACAGGAAGCCGCCGTGCAGGCCGGGCGCATAAGCCCACGCCAGAGCAGTGCCGATCAATCAGATCGAAGAGCAGAAAATGCTTGCGAAAGTGCACGGCAGATTTTTCAGCAATGGTCCTGCGCAAAAGAGAAGGGCCGCACTGGGCGGCCCTTCAGGATCAACAGTAGCGGCTGGTATAAATTAACGGCAAGAAGAAGGCAGGTATTTGGCTGCAATCGCAGTCGCGCCACTCTTGCACTTCCATGCGATAGTGCCGCCCGCAACGGTGACGGGTGACAGTGAAATCTGGCCACCATTGATGGCCATGTTGGCTTTCTGCGAACCGGTGTTTGAGAATGTCGCTGTGATCACGCCGGTATTCGGGGTACTAGTCACGCCGCTGACATAGCTGCCGGTAATTGATGCTCGCGATGGGCATGCCGGCGGACATCTGGCTGGGCGGGAAGGCTCCGTTGTTGCATAGTACTCCGCGGCAGCGATCTTGGCGCCGTCCATCAGCGCCACGCCTTCCGATACCTGTGAGCGGACCAGGTAATCCTGGTACGCCGGAATCGCGATGGCCGCCAGGATCGCGATGATCGCAACCACGATCATCAATTCGATCAAGGTGAAGCCTTTCTGCATGTTCTTCATGGTGGTTCCTCTGTTTGGTTAGCTAACCGTAGTGATGCCCCCTGAGCTCCAGTCCTGAATTCCCCTTGGGGACCGGTCTCCATACTTGTGGTCAGGAACGACCAGGAAGCTCGCGGCAGAATCAAGCAGGTTGCATGCCACGACCTGCCGCTGGTGTATTCCCGCATATCCGCGGGTACAGGCATTGTGCCGCTCGTCACGAAAGTCCACAAGCGATGGTGGGCTGACTTCGTCATGGTACGCAAAGCGTGATGAATTCGGCAGATCGTCGGATGTCATTATTTGGCATTTAGTGACAATTATTGTCAGTTTGGTGTGGTTTCATCACCTTCGTTATTCATTGCGATGGCCTTGCCGAAGTCCTTGCCCGCCTGCCTCAACCATCCATCGACAGGATCGCCCTGCGACTGATGCCGGGGCGTGGACGCGCATTGCTTCGCGATGAAGCTGCAGTCGACCTGCTCTGAAAGGCGATCGCCGGACGAGTGTCGGTGGATGCTGTTGGCAGCGAGACTTGCCTGCACCCGCGCCGACGCTTACCGTCATGGTTTGGCTCAACTGGGGAAAACGCGATGAAACCTCTGATTGCCGCGCTGCTGCTCGCGCTGGTGGCTGCACCTGCGATGGCGGGCGATGTGGTGGATACCACCTTCGCCAAGGTACAGGGAGCGCATCCTTTCAACGTGCGCGACCTGGTGATGATGGACCGGGTCAGCGATCCGCAACTGTCGCCGGACGGGCGTTATGCCGCGTTTGGCGTACGCAGCACCGACTACGCCGCGAACAAGGGCGTCAATGCCGTCTACGTGCTGGATCTGCGCGAGGGCGGAGAGCCGGTGAAGGTGCTGGACAAGGGCGGTTCGGCGCGCTGGTCGGCGGATGGACGCAGCCTGTACTTCGTGGCGCCGGCCAAGGGCGTGGCGCAGTTGTGGCGATTGGACCTGGGCGGCAAGAGTGGATTGAATTTGGCGAAGCACGCGGCACCGGTCCAGGTGAGTCATGCCGCGCTGGACCTGGGCGGCTACAAGCTGTCGCCGGATGGCAAGCGGGTGCTGTTGTCGTATGAGGTGTTCACCGATTGCACCACGCTGGCGTGCACGCAGCAGCGCGTGGAGGCACGCGACAAGGACAAGGCCAGTGGCACGCTTTACACCAAGTTGTTCGTGCGGCATTGGGATACCTGGGCCAACGGCCGGCGCAATCAATTGTTCGTCGCCAGCTTCGATGGCAAGGGCCAGTTGCCGGCCGAGCCGACACTGCTGAGCCGTGGCATCGACGGCGACGTGCCGAGCAAGCCGTTTGGTGACGAGAGCGAGTTTGCATTCGCGCCGGATGGCAAGAGCGTGTATTTCGACGTGCGCATTGCCGGCACGACCGAGCCATGGTCGACCAACTTCGACGTGTACAGCGTGCCGGCGGACGGCTCGGCCGCGCCGAAGAATCTCACGGCGGACAACAAGGCATGGGATGCGTACCCGGTGGCATCGCCCGACGGCAAGACGCTGTATTACCTGGCGATGAAGACGCCGGGTTTCGAGGCCGATCGCTTCGCGATCATGGCGCTGGATCTGGCCAGTGGCGCGAAGCACGAGGTGGATCCGCAGTGGGATCGCTCACCCGGCGGCCTGACGATTTCGGCGGACGGCAAGACCTTGTATGCCACTGCCGACGACAACGGCCAGCACCCGCTGTTCGCGATCGACGCGGCCAGCGGCAAGGTGCGTCAACTGGTCGGCGATGGCACCGTGGGCGGCTTTTCGCTGGCTGCGGGCAAGTTGCTGCTGACCAGGGACGATCTGAAGCGCCCGGCTGACGTTTACCTTGCCAAGGCCGATGGTCGCGATCTGAAGCAGGTCACCCACTACAACGCCGCCGATCTGAAAGAGGCGAAGGTCGGCGACTTCGAATTCTTCAACTTCAAGGGCGTCGACAACGCCAATGTGCAGGGCTACGTGGTCAAGCCGGTCGGCTACCAGCCGGGCAAGACCTACCCGGTGGCGTTCATCATCCATGGCGGCCCGCAGGGGGCGATGGAAAATGGCTGGAGCTATCGCTGGAATCCGCAGACTTACGCCGGCCAGGGTTTTGCCGTGGTCACGGTGAATTTCCACGGTTCCACCGGTTACGGCCAGGCGTTCACCGACGCGATCTCCGGTGACTGGGGCGGCAAGCCGCTGGAGGATCTGAAGCTCGGCTGGAAGGCAGCGCTGGACAAGTACAGCTTCCTCGACGGCGACCGCGCCTGCGCACTCGGCGCCAGCTACGGCGGCTACATGACGTACTGGATCGCCGGGGTATGGAACCAGCCGTGGAAATGCCTGGTCGATCATGACGGCGTGTTCGATGCGCGCGCGATGTATTACGACACCGAAGAGTTGTGGTTCGAGGAAAAGGAGAACGGCGGCACCCAGTACGAGCATCCCGAGAACTACGAGAAGTTCAACCCGATCAACCACGTCAAGGACTGGCGCGTACCGATGATGGTGATCCACAGCGGCATGGATTTCCGCATCCCGATCACCCAGGGTCTGGGCGCATTCACCGCCTTGCAGCGTCGCGGCATCCCCAGCGAGTTCCTGACCTTTCCCGGACGAGAACCACTGGGTGTTGAAGCCGCACAACAGCGTGCAGTGGCACGATGCGGTCAATGACTGGTTGAAGAAATGGACGGCCAAGGACGCGCCGAAAGCGGCCTCGAACTGACCTGTGCTTGCGATGAAAACGGCGGCCTTCGGTCGCCGTTTTTTGTGGAGCGACTTCAGTCGCGATGCTCTTGGGCCTCGATGCCGGGCCATTCGCGGCTGAAGCCGCCTCGCGTAGGAGCGCACCCTGTGCGCGATGCCCTTGGCACATAACAGCATCAGAGCATCGCGCACAGGGTGCGCTCCTACGTAGCGATTTGGAGGCAGCACTGACTCGGCTGCTCTTGGTCTCGATCGCGTGCTCCTACAGCCAGATACTCCCAATAGTCGGGGGCGACTTCAGTCGCGATCAATCCAGTTGCTGACCATTTTCGCCATGAGGAAGTTCGCGTCCCAGTACGGATAGTCCATCGGATCTTCAACCAACCCTGCGCGCACGGGATTGGCGATGATGTAGCGGGCGTGCTACACGATCTCTTCATCGCGTCGCAAGGCGTGATCGTGAAAGCCGCGGCCCAGATGGCCCGCCATGCATGCGCATTGGTTCACGCCGAACGCGCCGTATATGCTTGCTGGTGATGTGCTTGAACGATTCATGACGGTCGAAAGATTCGCACGTTCACCAAGTTCGATCAGGCCATGCCAATGGTCGGGCATGAGTACCCAGCACAGGCATCGGCTGGGCAACCATGTCTTCGGCGCGATCATGCGACGGACATGCCGACCTGCGCAGTTCCGGATCGAGGAACCATGGTTTGCGTTGGGCCGTGGTCGTCGTCAATCAGATAGAGCTGTGCCCGACAGGGACACACGTCCCTTGCGAAGTGCTCGATGTCCCGGATCGGATTCGACATGCGGAAAACCATCGCAGCCCAACAAGAGCTGCTGCTCATGCAGCGTGATGACCTGCCGTTTCGTGTCGGTGTCGCACCCTGTGCGGCGCATCGCGCTGCGTTGCGTCGCATGAGCTATCGCGCACAGGGTGCGCTCCAGTCGCGATGCTTCAGCTCAAAGCCACTTCGCCCGTTTCAGCCCCAGATAGATGCCGCCGACGACCAGGGCCATCACGGTGATCATTGCCGGGTAGGCCCATGGCTTGCCGAGTTCCGGCATGTGCTGGAAGTTCATGCCGTACCAGCTGGTGAGCAGGGTGGGCGCGGCGAGCATGGCGGCCCAGCCGGCGAGTTTCTTCATCACTTCGTTCTGGCCGAAGCTGACCAGCGAAAGGTTGACGCTGATCGCCGCGGACAGCATTTCGCGCATCGCGCCGATCGATTCGTTGACGCGGAATACGTGGTCGTAGACGTCGCGGAAATACGCGCGCAGTTCGTCCGGGATAAGGTTCGGATGCAGTCGCACCAGCTGGCTGATGATGTCCTGCAGCGGCGCCACGGCCAGGCGCAGCGTCATCAGGTCGCGCTGCATGTCATACAGGCGTCGCACGGTGCTGCGTTTGAAGGTCTCGGCGAAGATGTCCTGTTCCAGCTGCTGCAGTTCCTCGCGGAAGTCGCGCACGATCGGCAACAGGTTGTCGACGATGAAGTCGAGCACGCCGTAAAGCCCGTAGCTGGGGCCGTTCGCCAGCAGGCCCGGTGCGTGTTCGCAGGTGCGCCGCGCCGGTGCGTAGGATTTCGAGGCGCCGTGGCGCACGGTGACCAGGTAGCGCGGGCCGAAGAAGATGTGCGTTTCGCCGAAGGCCAGATGGCCTTCGATCAGCTGGGCGGTCTGCACCACCAGGAACAGAGAATCGCCGTACGTTTCGATCTTGGTGCGCTGGTGTGCCGCGTGCGCATCCTCGATCGCGAGATCGTGCAGGCCGAATTCGTCCTGGATCTTGAGCAGCAATGCCTCGTCGGGTTCGTACAGGCCGACCCAGACGAAGGTATCCGGCTCGGCCAGCACATCGCTGATCGCATCGAGGGTGAGGTCGCCGATGCGGCTGCCATTCTTCCGATAGGCGATGCAGTTGACCACCATCGGCTGGTCGGCGGCTGGTGGCACGAGCGACGGTGGCGGCGTGATCAGGTTCATGCGCGCATCATGCCCCTCACCAGATGACGGGGCAATTGCGGACGCGGACGGGCGCGACGGCGTTCAGCGGTTGCGGCGCAGGCTCCACGCCAGAGCCAGCCAGCAAGGCAGGGCGAACAGCAGCCACGGCTGGTTTTGTTGCACGGTGCCGGGGAGCAGGTGCAGCAGGACGGCGATCAGGATGGCGAGCAACTGCAGCGCGATCACGCCGTCCATGAAGCGCGAAGCGGCGAAGCCGCGGCGCGAGCGCCACAGCGTCGGCAACAGCAGGAACGCGAGTGGATTGAACAGCAGCAAGTTCGCGTTGGCCCACGCCGAGTGGTGCGTTGTCAGTGTCCACAGCGCCAGCAGCAGCAGCCCGATGAGACCTGCGCAAAGCAGGTAGAGCGTGCCGAGCAGGGCGTAGCCGATCGGCCACCAGCGCCGGCCCAGCACGATCAGCACGGCGAGCATCAGTCCGCCCAACGCCAGCGGCACGCGCAGATCGGGTGCGCCGGCCGGTGGAGCTTCCAGCCGGTTCGGCGAAACCAGCTGCTCGCCCTGCAGCAGCGGTCGGATGGCGCCGTGGCCATCGTCGATGCGTATTTCCCGTAGTTGGGTTTGCAGCACCTCGGGCAGGAAGCTTTCCTGCCACGCGCTCAGTGGCTGGTCGGCATAGGGACCCAGGCCGAGATCCATCACCAGCATCAGCCAGGGTTGCGCGCTCATCAGGCGGTCGGTCTGCTGGCGGTAAGTCATGCCGCCGGCGCGTGCGCCGAGCTGGGTTTTCAGGATGCCGCCCAGTGCGGCGTCCAGGGCGTCGCGTACGCGGGTGGTGCAGTTGTCGACGTAGTAGTCGTAGTTGTAACGGGCGTTCTCCGGGCGAAGATTCCAGAGCAGGAAATCACGCAGCGCGGCGGCCTGGTCGGGAGTGAACGCGAGCTGCTGGCGGGTGACCGAGCGGCCGCTCTCGACGTAGAAACTTTCGTCGATCGCGCTGGGAGCGGCATCCATCAGGTAATGCATGCGGCCGCGCGCAAAGTTGAGGAAGAAGTTCGACTCGTTGAAATCGAACACGCCGTAGTTGAAGTTGATCGCCTGTCCCGAGGCGACGTCGCGCAACTCGATCGCATCGTGACCGAAGCGCTCCCAGTAGGTTTCGCCCGGGCCGTAGGTGACCAGCGACACCTCGATGTTGGCGCCGGGTGCATTGGCGACGCTGGCGCGGGCGGGCAGTGCGAAGGCCAGCCAGAGCATGGCGAGACAGAACGCGGAACCGATGTATCGCATGAATCCAGCCTTGTCGTAGTGGCGCTCGGTGGGAGCGACTCTCCAGTCACGATGCTCTTGTGTCGATCAGCGAGCGTCGCGACTGAAGTCGCGCACGCGAGGTCGCGTTTCGGGTCAGCCCTTTTGGCGGGCGACGCGGAATGCCTGCACACGGCGGTCGTCAGCCTCGGTGACGTGGAACAGATAATCGCCGATGGCGACTTCCTCGCCGACCTCGGGCAGGTGGCCGAATTCGGAGGTGACCATGCCACCGACGGTGTCGTACTCCTCATCGGAGAAATCCGCGCCGGTCTGCTCGTTGAAATCCTCGATCGGGGTCAGTGCGCTGACCAGCCAGTCGCCGCCGGGTTGCTCATGCATCAGCTGGGGTTCTTCCTCGTCGTCGTGCTCGTCATCGATTTCGCCGACGATCTGTTCAAGCACGTCCTCGATGGTGATCAGGCCGGCAACGCCGCCGTATTCGTTGACCACCAGCGCCATGTGGTTGCGCGTGAGTCGGAACTCCTCCAGCAACACGTTCAGGCGCATCGATTCGGGAATCAGTACGGCCGGACGCAGGATGGCGCGGATATCGAAGTGCTCGGCGGCACCGAAGAACTTCAGCAGGTCCTTGGCCAGCAGGATGCCGAGGATTTCGTCCTTGTCGTCACCGTGCACGGGGAAGCGCGAGTGGCCCGATTCGACCACGGCAGCAAGGATGTCGGACAGCGGCGATTCGGCCGCCAGCATCACGATCTGCGCGCGCGGCACCATGACGTCGTCGACGCTGAGTTCGGTGACCTTGATGGCACCCTCGACCATGGTGAGGGTGTTGACGGACAGCAGTCCGTTGGTCTGGGCGGAGCGCAGCTCTTCCAGCAATTCGCTGCGGTTGCGTGGCTCGCCGGAGAACATGTGGCCCAGTCGATCCCACCAGGTGCGATGGGCCGGGCCGCTGGTACTACCAGGGTCGTCGTTCATTACTCGATTGGATTCAGCCCGTTGCGGGCGGAAGACCGATTCTAGCGGAAAAATCCGGAGGGTTCAGAGCGCGGGCGCTGCAAGCCACCGTGGGAGCACACCTGTGCGCGATGCTTCGCCTTGCGTATCCAGCGGATATCGCGCTCAGGATGCGTCCTACAGGTACGGATCGGCGATGCCCAGACCGGCGAGGATGCGGGTTTCCAGCGCCTCCATGGCTTCGGCTTCGGTGTCCTCGACATGGTCGTGGCCGAGCAGGTGCAGCACGCCGTGGACGGTCAGGTGGGCCCAGTGATCGCGCGCCAGCTTGCCTTGCTCGGCGGCTTCGCGCAGCACCACCGGCGCGCAGATCGCCAGGTCGCCGATCAGCGGCAGGGCGACCCCGGGCGGCAGCTCGGCGGGGAATGACAGCACGTTGGTGGCGTAGTCCTTGCCGCGATAATCACGGTTGAGCGTGCGGCCTTCGTCGGTGTCGACGATGCGGATGGCCAGCTCCGTCGGTTTGCGCCGCTTCGCACCGCGCAACGCCGCATCGACCCAGCGGCGAAAGCTGGCCGGCGCGGGCAGGCCGGCGCGAGGCACGGCGTAGCCGATGTGAACGTGTACTTGTGGGAGCGACTTCAGTCGCGATGCCTCTGCCTTTGCTGAAAGAGCATTCGCGACTGAAGTCGCTCCCACAGCTGAGGTGGCTGGTCGCCGGTTCACTGAGCGTCCTCGTCCTTCTGTTCGAACGCTTCGTACGCGCGCACGATCTTCGCCACCAGCGGATGGCGCACCACGTCGCGCGAAGTGAAGAAAGTGAAGCTGATGCCGCTGACGTCGCGCAGCACTTCCACCGCCTGGCGCAGGCCGGAGCGGGTGTTGCGCGGCAGGTCGACCTGGGTGACGTCGCCGGTGATCACCGCCACCGTGCCGAAGCCGATGCGGGTCAGGAACATCTTCATCTGCTCGACGGTAGTGTTCTGCGCCTCGTCGAGGATGACGTACGAATCGTTGAGGGTCCGGCCGCGCATGTACGCGAGCGGCGCGATCTCGATCACGTTGCGCTCGATCAGCTTGGCCACCTTCTCGAAGCCGAGCATCTCGTACAACGCGTCGTACAGCGGGCGCAGATAAGGGTCGACTTTCTGCGAGAGATCGCCGGGCAGGAAGCCCAGCTTCTCGCCGGCCTCGACCGCCGGGCGCACCAGCAGCAGGCGCTGTACGCGATTCGCCTCCAGCGCCTCGACTGCACTGGCCACCGCCAGGTAGGTCTTGCCGGTGCCGGCCGGCCCCACGCCGAAATTGATGTCGTGGGTGGCGATCGCGTGCAGGTAGCGCGCCTGATTCGCGCCGCGGCCCTTGATCACGCCGCGCTTGACCCGGATCGCCACCTCCTGGGTGCCTTCGGTCGACGGCTCGATGATTGCGTCGATGCCGGATTCGACAAGGTGCAGGTTGATTCGGGCGCCGGTCAGCGATTCGTCCGCGGTGGTCGCGTACAACGAACGCAACACCTTTTCGGCCGCCCTGGCCGGTGCGTTTTCGCCGATCACCTGAAAGATGCCGCCGCGGTGGTTGATCTCCACTCCCAGGCGCAATTCGATCTGCCGCAAGTGTTCGTCGAACGATCCGCACAGGTTGGCGAGGCGGGCGTTGTCTTCGGGGTCGAGGGTGAAGTCGCGCTGGTTGAGTTCGCTCATAGGGCCGCGAGAGTAGCGCGCCGCCGGTGGAAGAGCCATGACGACGTTGGGAGAGCAAGGGAAAGCCGCCGCCGTGTTTGCACATAATTAATTTATAAATTAATTTGTGTGCATGGCCACCGTCGGGAAACGTGCAGGATCCGGGCGCAAGCGTCGCGCCGGACGCCCGAGCGGCGACGATCAGGATCTGCGTGCGCATCTGTTGGACATCGCGATCGCGCAGTTTTCGCGCGGCGGCATCGCGGCGACCCCGCTGCGGGCGATCGCTGCCGAGGCGAACGTGACGCCGGCCATGCTGCATTACTACTTCGGCGACAAGGCACGCCTGGTCCAGGCCCTGATCGATGAGCGGCTGTTGCCGGCGTTGATGCCGTTGCGCGCGCAGTTGGAGCGTGCCGGCGACGACCCCGCCGTGCTGATCGAGGGGTTCGTGAGCGGCATCGCCGGCGTGGTGTCGAATCATCCGTGGCTGCCTCCGCTGTGGGTACGCGAGGTGTTGTGCGAGGGCGGCGAGTTGCGCGAGGTGATGTTCAACCAGGCCATTCCGAACCTGCCGCGACTTCTGGCGCAACGCTTTGCCACGGCGCAAGGAGATGGACGGCTGAACGCCGATCTGGATCCGCGCCTGATGGTGGTTTCGCTGGTCGGGCTGACGCTGTTTCCGGCGGCCGGTGCGCCGATCTGGCGACGCGCGTTCGGCACCGAAGGGCTGGAGCCCGAGGTCATGCTCAAACACACACTGGCGCTGCTCGATCGCGGCGTGGGCGCAGCGAAACCGGGAGAAACCGCATGAACGTCGCACGCACGATTCGCCGCACGGCTGTGCTGTTCGCCATCACGGCCCTTGCCGCCTGCAGCAAGTCCCCCCCACAGGCGTTGGGAACGCTCGAATACGATCGCATCACCTTGCCGGCGCCGGCCGCCGAACGCATCGTGGCGGTCGACGTGCGCGAGGGCGAGCAGGTCAAGGCGGGCCAGCCGCTGCTGCAACTGGATCCCGCACATACCCGCGCCGAACTCGCTGCGGCCCAGGCCCAGGCACGGCAGCAGCGCGAATTGCTGGGTGAACTCGAGACCGGGCCACGCCGCGAGGACATCGACAAGGCGCGCGCTAACCTGGCGGCCGCAAAGGCGCAGGCGCGCGAGGCACGCGCCTATTACGCACGACTGGCCCCGTTGAAGGGCAACGGTTACGTGGCTGCCGCCGACCTCGATCGCGCCCGCGCAGCGGCCGGCAATGCCGATGGACAGGTCGCCGCCGCGCAAGCCGCGCTGGACGAATTGCAGCACGGCACCCGCCCCGAGCAGATCGCGCAGACACGCGCGGGGGTCGCCGCTGCACAAGCGCAGGTCGACGCGCAACAGGTGTTGCTGGGCAAGTTGAGCATCGTGGCGCCGCGTGCCGGGCGGGTCGACAGCCTGCCGTACAAGCTGGGCGACCAGGCGCCCGTCGGTGCGCCGGTGGCGATCCTGCTGGCTGGCGACGCGCCGTATGCGCGGATCTACGTACCCGAGCAGCAGCGCGCCGGCATGCGCATCGGCGACGCGATCGAGGTGTTCGTGGCTGGCCGCGACAAGCCTTGTCCCGGCAAGGTGCGGATGATCCGCAGCGAGCCGGACTTCACGCCGTACTACGCGCTGATTGGCGACGACGCGGCGCGACTGAGCTATCTGGCCGAAGTCACGCTTGGCGTGGAAGCGCTCGCCCTTCCCGCCGGCCTGCCGGTGCGAGTCGAGCTCCGCGGGTCCGCCAGGTGACGACCGATGCCGACAGCATGGCCATCCGTGTGCGCGGCCTGACCAAACGTTTCGGCAAACTGCTCGCGGTCGATCATGTCGATCTCGAAGTGCCGGCGAAGCGCGTATACGGCTTCCTGGGACCGAACGGTTCGGGCAAGTCGACCACGATCCGCATGCTGTGCGGTCTGCTGACGCCGACCGACGGCGAGATCGAGGTGCTCGGCCTGAAGATTCCGGCGCAAGCCGACGAGCTGCGTCCGCATTTCGGCTACATGACGCAGAAATTCTCGCTGTTCGAGGACCTCACCGTGCGCGAGAACCTGGAGTTCCTCGCCGCGATCCAGGGCGTGCCGAAGGCGAAGACGAAGAGCCGCATCGACACGCTGGTCGAGCAATACCATTTCGGCGATCGACAGAAGCAGCTCGCCGGCACCATGAGCGGCGGCCAGAAGCAGCGCCTGGCGCTGGCCTGCGCGGTGATCCACGAGCCGGAGCTGTTGTTCCTGGACGAGCCGACCAGTGCGGTCGATCCGGAATCGCGTCGCGACTTCTGGGAAAAGCTCTTCGAGTTGACCGACCTCGGCACCACCCTGCTGGTCTCGACCCATCTGATGGATGAAGCCGAGCGTTGTCATCGGCTGGCTATCCTCGATCATGGCGCGCTGGTGGCCGACGGCACGCCGCATGAGCTGACCGCCGCATTGGAAGGGCGCACCTTCATGGTCGACACGGCCGACCCGCGCGCGGCCCAGCACGCGTTGGTCGACGTGCCTGGCGTGCTCGGCGTGGCCCAGGTCGGCAATACCCTGCGCGTGCTGACCGGCGCGGACGGCGCGACGCCGGCCATGGACAAGGCGCTGGCGACGACCGGGCGGAAGGCCTCACTTGCAGCGACTCCGCCGAATCTCGAAGACGTATTCGTCGCTGCCACGAGCAAGGGCGACGCGGATGCGGAGCGCGCCGCATGAACTGGCGCCGGCTGTGGGCGATCGTGCTCAAGGAACTGCGGCAGATGCGCCGCGATCGCGTCACGCTGGCGATGATCGTGGGCATTCCGGTGATCCAGCTGGTGCTGTTCGGCTACGCGATCAACACCAATTTGCGGGGGCTCGATACCGGCATCGTCGACCAGGCCAATACCGCCGGTTCGCGGGCAATGGTGATGGACATGCTGGCCACCGACGTGGTCGCGCCGGTGGCGAGGGCGGACACGCCGCAGGAATTGATGGCAATGATCCGGCGTGGCCGGATCAGTATCGGCATCGTGGTGCCGCCGGATTTCGAACGCCGCCGCATCGATGGTCGCGAGGTGGCGCAGGTGCTGGTCGACGGCAGCGACACGGCGGTGCAGGGCGCCGCCGCGCAGCTTGCGCAGGTGCCTGTTGACAGTGCATTGCCGGACAGGCGCGCGCCGCTGACCAGTACGCCGGCAAACGGGCGCATCAGCGTGGTCAGTTTCTACAACCCCGAGCGGCGTTCGGCGGTCAATATCGTGCCCGGCCTGATCGGGGTGATCCTGACCATGACGATGGTGCTGTTCACCGCCATCGCGATCGTGCGCGAACGCGAGCGAGGCAACATGGAGCTGCTGATCGCCACGCCGCTGACCAGCTCCGAACTGATGGTCGGCAAGGTGCTTCCGTATGTCGCGATCGGCCTGGTGCAGACCAGCGTGGTGCTCGCCTTGGGCATGTGGTTGTTCGACGTGCCGATCCGCGGCAGCGTGCTCGACGTATACCTGGCGTCGAGCCTGCTGATCCTGGCCAACCTCACCCTGGGCCTGCTGATCTCGACCCGTGCGCAATCGCAGTTCCAGGCGATGCAGATGATGATCTTCGTGTTCCTGCCGTCGATCCTGCTGTCCGGTTTCATGTTCCCGTTCGCCGGCATGCCGAAGCTGGTGCAGTGGATCGCCGAGGTACTGCCGCTGACCCATTTCCTGCGCCTGATTCGCGGCGTGATGCTGCGTGGCGCCGGGCTGTGGGAGATGTGGATCGACGTGCTGGCGCTCACCGTGTTCATGCTGGTGATGATGACGCTGGCGATCTTGCGTTTCCGCAAGCGGCTGGATTGACGGCCGGTGTTTGTGTTTGTGGGAGCGACTTCAGTCGCGATGCTTTGAGATGCTTGAGAGCTATCGCGACTGAAGTCGCTCCCACAGGGCTGGCGTCAGGCAGTTGCTTCCTCAGCCAGCTTCACCCGCCCGCGCAGCGAGTTGGCCATCGCCTCGGTGATTTCCACGTCGACGAACTGGCCGATCAGGCGCGGATGACCGGGGAAGTTGACGAAGCGCATGTTCTCGGTGCGGCCGGTCAGTTCGCTCGGGTCGCGGGTGCTGGGCTTTTCCACCAGCACGCGCTGCACGCTGCCGATCATCGCCTGGCTGATCTTCTTTGCGTTGGCGTTGATGGTCGCCTGCAGTCGGGTCAGCCGGGCGTGCTTCTCCGTTGCCGGTGTGTCGTCGGCGAGATTCGCTGCCGGCGTGCCGGGGCGCGAGGAGAAGATGAAGGAGAAGCTCTGGTCGAAGCCGATGTCGTCGATCAGCTTCATGGTCTTCTCGAAATCCTCGGCAGTCTCGCCGGGGAAGCCGACGATGAAATCGGAGGACACGCAGATGTCCGGCCGCACCGCGCGCAGCTTGCGGATCTTCTGCTTGAACTCCAGCGCGGTATAGCCGCGCTTCATCGCACTGAGGATGCGGTCCGAACCGGCTTGCACCGGCAGGTGCAGGTAGTTCGCCAGTTGCGGCACGTTCGCATAGGCCTCGATCAGCGAGTCGGAGAACTCCAGCGGGTGCGAGGTGGTGAAGCGGATCCGGCCGATGCCGTCGATTTGCGCGATCGCGTGGATCAGCACGGCGAGGTCGGCGATGCCGCCATCGAAGGTGGGGCCGCGATAGGCGTTGACGTTCTGGCCGAGCAGGTTGACCTCGCGCACGCCCTGCGCGGCGAGCTGCGCGACTTCCACCAGCACGTCGTCGAACGGACGGCTGAGTTCCTCGCCGCGGGTGTAAGGCACCACGCAGTAGCTGCAATATTTCGAACAGCCTTCCATGATCGACACGAACGCGGTGGGGCCTTCGGCACGCGGCTCGGGCAGGCAGTCGAACTTCTCGATCTCGGGGAAGCTGATGTCCACCTGCGGCAATCCGCTGGCGCGCTGTGCCTCGATCAACTGCGGCAGCCGATGCAGCGTTTGCGGACCGAACACGAGGTCGACGTAGGGTGCGCGCTTGACGATCGCCGCGCCTTCCTGAGAGGCAACGCAGCCGCCCACGCCGATCAGCACCGGCTTGCCGTCCTTCTTGTGCTGCTTCCAGCGGCCGAGCTGGCTGAACACTTTTTCCTGCGCCTTCTCGCGGATCGAGCAGGTGTTGATCAGGATCACGTCGGCTTCGGACTCGTCCTGGGTCAGCTCCATGCCGTGCGAGGCCTTCAGCACGTCGGCCATCTTGGCCGAGTCGTACTCGTTCATCTGGCAGCCGTGGGTCTTGATGAAAAGCTTCATTGGAGCAGGTTTGCCGCTCATGGCATGGGTACCGTGGTTCGTGAAGCAGGACATGCGATCCGCTGAACCGCGCAGTTTACCCGGGTGCCGACGCGCCTGCCAGTAAATCGGCATGACGGATCAAGCACTTGCGTCGTCAAGTCCGTGCTTCGGGCAGCGATCCAACTCGATGTATCGCCACTTCTGCGGTACCGGTGGCAGTTTGCCGGGCAGGGCCGCTTCGAGCCTGCAGGAATGTTCGCCAACGCACGAAACCGCCACCTGCGCACTTGGCGTGGGCAGCACGTGGCGGCACACTGGGATCCATGTTCGACGTCGCGAAATACGGGGGAAGCGCCGATCGGCTTGCGGTGGGCTTCCCGTTGCGTTCGATCCTGCCGTGGGTCGCGCTGGGCTGTGCGCTGCTGTGGGGATCGACGGCGCAAGCCGGCACGTTGTACCGCTGCACGGGTTCCAGCGGCGAAACGGTATTCAGCAGCAGTCGGACCGGCTATCACGGTTGCCGCGCGATCCCTGTCTATGACATCACGCCGAAAACGCAACGTCGTGCTACGCCGCTGCCGCGGGCCGCGTTGAACGGCGTGACCGGTTCGGTGGTGACCAGTGCGCGCAACCTTGCGGCTGACGGAGTCGAGCCGACGTCTCTGGCACGCGTGCAGGGCGCAGTCGAGAGCAGCGCACGCACGATCGCTGATGCGCGGGTACAGCGCGCGTCGCTGGCCGCCGTCCATGGTTCCGTCGAGACCAGCGCGAGGCTTCCGAAGGGCAATCCCGGTCCGCCGGGTCAATGGCGGTACCACGAGTCGAAGCGCGATGCCGCGCCCTTGGTAGCGGCGACTGCCGCCGCCGATCGCGTGTTGCGCGGGGCGGTCTATCGCATCGTGCAGAAGGACGGCACGGTGGAATACACCAACTTGCGTCCCAGCGGACGCAAGGGGCCGACCGTGACCATGTTGTTCAGCTATATCGCGACCTGCGTGGCGTGCAACCTGCATTCGACGATCCGTTGGGGCAGCGTGCCACTCAACCTCACCGCGTACGCCGATGCAGTCCGCGCCGCCAGCATCGAGTACGGCGTCGACGAGGCGTTCCTGCGCGCGATCATCCATGCCGAGAGCGCGTTCAATCCCCGTGCGCTGTCGCTCAAGGGCGCGCAGGGGCTGATGCAGTTGATGCCCGGTACCGCCAGCGACATGGGCGTGCTGGATGCGTTCAACTCCGACCAGAACATTCGTGGCGGGGCGCGCTATCTGAGCGTCTTGCTGCACGACTTCAGTGGCAGCGAGCGGCTCGCGGCGGCGGCCTACAACGCCGGCCCCGGTGCCGTGCAGCGCTACAAGGGCGTGCCGCCGTATGCCGAAACGCAGGTGTACGTGGAGCGCGTGGCCACCTTGCGCAAGCGCTATGGCGAGGCGATCCATCCGCCGCTGGCTTCACGCGGGCCGGGTTGAGCTGGCCGGATCGCCGCCGTGCAGGCTGCTCAGTCGTCCGCCGCGTTGCCGGCACGCATCGTCGGCCGTTGCGCCAGGGTGAGTTCGACATGGAAAGGGCTGCCGTTGCGCAGTCCCGAAACCTCCACCTTGCTGCCGGGCTTGAGCGCGGCTTCGCGCCGACGAAGATCGGCCGGGTCGAGGATGTCGTCATTGCCGATGCGCAGCAGGATGTCGCGTGGCTGGATGCCGGCCAGCGCCGCCGGGCCGCCGGGATAGACCACGGTCACCTGGGCGCCACGCGCGGCTGCCGGCAGGCCACTGTTGGCCGCCACCGGGACGAACGCGTAATCGGCGCCGATCCAGCCGCGCACCACATGGCCGGTGGCGATGATCTGGTCGAGCACCTTCCTGGCCGTGGCGATCGGTATGGCGAAACCGATCCCTTCGGCACCGGCCGCCTTGCCGATCAGCAACGTGTTGATACCCACCAGCTCGCCTTCGGCATTGACCAGCGCACCGCCCGAATTGCCGAGATTGATGGCCGCGTCGGTCTGGATGAAAGCCTCGGCACTGGAGCTGCTCAGCTGCCGGCCGATCGCGCTGACGATGCCCATGGTCACGGTCTGGTTGAGGCCGAGCGGGTTGCCGATCGCCAATACCACGTCGCCGGGACGCAACGGTTGCCGGGTGGCCATATGGATCACCGGCAGGTTGCTGGCGTCGATCTTCAGTACCGCCAGGTCGGACTCCTCGTCCGCGCCCACGAGGCTCGCCTTGGCGATGCGCCCGTCGTACAGCAGCACCTGGATGTCGGTGGCGTGGGCAATCACGTGGTTGTTGGTCAGCACGTAACCCTGGCCCTGCGCGCTGACGATGACGCCCGAGCCAAGCGTCTGCTCGCGATGCCGGTAGGTCGTCGGCTGTCCACCGAACAACTGCTGCAGCACCGGGTTGTTGTACATCTGGATGGCTTGTTCGGTGACGATCCGGTTGGCGTAGATGTTGACCACCGACGGCGCGGCGGCAGCCACTGCGTCCGCGTAGGACACCGGGCCATTGCCGACGCGGGGCTGGCTGATCGGGACCGCTGCCGGCTGCACCAGCCCGAATCGTGTGCGCAGCCGTTCGCCGCTCCCGGGCCAGAATATGCCGATCACGAAAGCCATCGCCAGGCCGAGGACGGCGAAGCGGGCGATGAAGAGAAGCGTGCCAGCGGCATGTTTCATGTCGAAAGGAGGCGTCCTGGCGATCTCGTGGCGAATGCTGCGGCGATTGGTTCGCCATGATCCGGTTTATTGTACGGGGCAGGGCCTGACGCTACACTAACGCGATTTTTGCGGGGCCCCAAACCCCACCACAGACATGACATTGCAAGTACCGGAGAGCCTGATGGCGAACGAAGTCGTCGATCACGGCCGCCGCCGTTTCCTTACAGCAACCACCGCGGTGGTTGGTGGTATCGGAATCGTGTCGGCAGCTGTGCCCTTCATCAAGTCGTGGGAACCCAGCGCGCGCGCCAAGGCCGCTGGCGCTCCGGTTACCCAATCGCTGGCCAAGATCGAGTCGGGCCAGATGTTGGCCGTGTCGTGGCGCAGCCTGCCGGTGTTCGTGGTCAACCGCACGCCGGCGCAACTGGCCACGCTGCCCGAGGTGGATTCGCGCCTGGTGGATCCCAAGTCCGACGGCGCGTCGGCCGGACAGCAGCCGAAATATGCGCAGAACGAGGCGCGTTCGATCAAGCCCGAATGGCTGGTGGTCGTTGGCATCTGCACGCATCTGGGCTGCGTGCCCAACTTCGTGCCGGAGATCAAGCCCGAGCCGTTCGATCCGAACTGGAAGGGTGGTTTCTATTGCCCCTGCCACCACTCGCGCTACGACCTGGCCGGTCGCGTTTTCAGTGGCGTGCCCGCGCCGAAAAATCTTGAAGTGCCGCCATACCACTTCGTCGACGACACCACCATCCAGATTGGCGTGGATCCGAAGGAGGCTGGCTGATGGCCAACGTATTCACGAATATCGGCGACTGGGTCACCGAACGCGCACCCGGCATGATGCCGATGTACCGCGCGCACATGACCGAGTACTACGCGCCGAAGAATTTCAACCTCTGGTACTACTTCGGTTCGCTGGCGCTGCTGGTGCTGGTCAACCAGATCGTCACCGGCATCTTCCTCACCATGAACTACAACCCGAGCGCGGCGGGAGCCTTCGACTCGGTGCAGTACATCATGCGTGACGTGGAGTGGGGCTGGCTGATCCGCTACATGCACTCCACCGGCGCCTCGCTGTTCTTCGTGGTGGTGTTCCTGCACATGTTCCGCGGCATCATGTACGGCTCGTACAAGCGCCCGCGCGAGCTGGTGTGGCTGCTCGGCATGCTGATCTTCCTGGTGCTGATGGCCGAGGCGTTCATGGGCTACGTGCTGCCGTGGGGCAACATGTCGTTCTGGGGCGCCAAGGTGATCGTGTCGCTGTTCGGTACCATTCCGGTCATCGGCAGCACGCTGGTGGAGTGGATCATGGGCGATTTCCTGCCCGCCGACGCCACGCTCAACCGCTTCTTCGCGCTGCACGTGATCGCGTTGCCTATCGTGCTGTTGCTGCTGGTGGTGCTGCATATCGCCGCGTTGCACGAGGTCGGTTCGAACAACCCCGACGGTGTTGAAATCAAGAAGGGTCCCAAGGGCAACCGCTGGGATGCGCTGAAGCCGACCGACGGCATCCCGTTCCACCCGTACTACACGGTCAAGGACCTGGTCGGCGTCGGATTCTTCCTGCTGATTGCCGCGTTCATCATCTTCTTCGCGCCGACCTTCGGTGGCTGGTTCCTGGAACATGACAACTCGATCATGGCCAACAACCTGGTCACCCCGGCGGAAATCAAGCCGGTGTGGTACTTCACCCCGTTCTACGCGATCGTGCGCATGATTCCGTCGTTTGCCGGAACCGCCGTATGGGGCGTGCTGGCAATGTTCGGCGCCATCGCCGTGCTGTTCCTGCTGCCGTGGTTCGACCGCGGCAAGGTCAAGTCGATCCGTTACCGCGGCACCGGCTACAAGGTGGCGCTGGGCCTGTTCGTGCTGTCGTTCTTCGGCCTCGGTGCGGTCGGTGCGGGCATCACGGCCGAGGTGATCCCGGAGTGGTTCGGCAACGTCGACCTCACGACGTACGAAAACGCGTTCGGTCGCCTGATGACCCTGATCTATTTCGGCTTCTTCGCATTCCTTTGGGCCTACACACACTTCGGCTGGGAGAAGACCAAGCCGGTTCCGGAACGGGTGACGACGCATGACTAAGCGGCAGCTGCTAATGAAGCGATACATCTTCCCGGTGGCGTTGGCGTTCAGTCTGATCGTCGGCAGCGTGTCGGCGAATGCCGCAGAAGGCGAGGGTGGCGCGCTGCTCCACGCCGGCACCAACGTGCAGGACCAGGCCTCGCTGCAGCGTGGTGCCAGGCTGTTCTTCAACTACTGCGTCGGCTGCCATTCGCTGAAATACATGCGCTATTCGCGCATTGCCCAGGACCTTGGCCTGTCCGAACAGGAGGTGATGCAGAACCTCAACTTCACCGGCGCCAAATTCGATGACCCGGTGATCTCGCACATGCCGGCGGAATCGGCCGGCAAGTGGTTCGGCAAGGGTCCGCCGGACCTGTCGCTGGAGGTCAGCGCGAAGACAGCGGACTGGGTCTACACCTATCTCAACTCGTTCTACCTGGACCCGCACAGCCCGATCGGCTGGAACAACACCGCGTTGCCGAATGCGGCGATGCCGTTCCCGTTGTGGGAATTGCAGGGTCTGCAGACGGCGCAGATGAAGCCGGTCAAGGCTGGCGAGGATCCGGCGGTGGAGAAGCTGGTGCTGTCGCAGCCGGGCAAGTTGACGCCGACGCAGTTCCAGCAGGCGACCCGTGACCTGACCAGCTTCCTGGAATACGCGTCGGAGCCGGCCGCGCTCGAGCGCCATCACTATGGCATCTGGGTGCTGCTGTTCCTGGCGTTCTTCACCCTGCTCGCCGCCATGCTCAAGAAGGAATACTGGAAGGACGTCCACTGAGCAGGGTGGCGTCATCATCCGATTGCGGCGGCCAAGAGCCGCCGCAATCGTCTCACCGATGAGGAATCGCGCATGGTCCAAAGCGCTCGCTCGCGTACCGTACTGACGCTCTACACCACGGCCGATGACATCCAGTGTCATCGCGCTCGGCTGGTGCTCGCCGCCAAGGGCGTCAGCTACGAACGGGTACTGGTGGATCCGGCGCATCCGCCGGAAGACCTGATCGATCTCAATCCCTATGTCAGCACGCCGACCCTGGTCGATCGCGACCTGACTCTGTTCGATGCCTCGGTGGTCTGCGAATATCTCGATGAGCGCTATCCCCACCCGCCGCTGATGCCGATCGACCCGCAGTCGCGTGCGCGCCTGCGGGTTGCGGCGGTGCGTATCGAGAAGGATTGGCTCACGGAAGTGGACAAGATTCGCGCCGGTGGCCGCCCGGCGGATGCGGCGCGCAAGCGTCTGCGTGAGAAATTGCTGTCCACGCTGCCGCTGTTCAAGGCGGCGAGGTTCTTTCTCAATCCGGAGATGAGCCTGGTTGATTGCCTGGTGGCGCCGGTGATCTGGCGACTGCCCTGGCTGGGCGTGGAACTGGGCCGCGAAGGCAAGGCCATCCTCGACTATGGCGAGCGCCTGTTCCATAGTCAGGGTTTTGCACGCAGCATGACCGAGCAGGAAAACGCCATGCGGCAACTCCATGAGCAAGAATGAAACCACGCCGATGAGTTCCAATCGCCCTTATCTGTTGCGGGCGATCTACGACTGGATCAGCGACAACAACCTGACACCTTATGTACTCGTGGATGCCGGTTTCGATGGCGTCCGGGTGCCGCCGCAGGTGATCAAGAACGGCCAGGTCGTGCTCAACCTGGCGATGCGTGCGGTGGCGAATCTCGACCTGGGCAACGAGTGGATCAGTTTCCAGGCGCGCTTTTCGGGCGCCAGCCAGGCCATTCATATCCCGGTACAAGCGGTATTGGCCCTGTACGCGCAGGAAAACGGGCAGGGCATGATGTTTCCGGCCGACGAGGAAGGTGGCGATACACCGCCCCCGTCCAGCCCTGACCCCGCCGATCAATCCACGACGCCGGGCGCCGACGAGGGTGGCGACAAGCCGAAGCGTGGTGCGCCCCATTTGCGGGTGGTCAAGTAAGCGTCGCCATCGCAGCGTCGGTTTCGACCGGGCAAGGTGGGAACGCGCACCGGAGCGCAGGGTGCTTCCCTGTCATTCTTGCCGAGCGCGGTCCGTCCCAGCTCAGTGCAAACGGTTGTCCCGCCGCGGGTGCAGCGGCACGACATTGCTGGCGGGCGTTGGCAATGTGGTGCCGACGACTTCGCTGCGGGGGAGATGGTCGATCGTCGGCAGGCTCACGCTGGTGAGCGCGTTGCCGATCATCCACAGCCGCCCGGGTGCGCGGTCATGGCCGTCGATGCTGACCTCGAAGCCGTAGCCACGTTCGATCATGCGCAGGCCGTTGACCCGGCGCAGGCGCAACCCGCGCAGTCCGACGGTTTCGTCGAGCAGCTGCAAGCCATGTTGTGCGCATTGGCGTCGCGCCTCCTGCACGGCGCGCTCGCGGGCCGCGCTCAGTTTCAGCCACAGCCCGACGGTGGCGCCAAGCACCAGCAGCAGCAACAGGTTGGAAAGGTCGCTCATCACTGCAGTGTGTGGGCGCGACCGGCCAGGCGCAAGTTTGGCGCAGCTCAGTCCAGTTGCAGTCGCAGCGACAGGTCGACTGCGCGCACGTGCTTGGTCAAGGCGCCGACCGAGATGAAGTCGACGCCGGTGCGGGCAACTTCGCCGATCGTATGCAGGTCGACGTTGCCGGATGCCTCCAGCGGCACGCGGCCGGCGCTGCGGCGCACCGCCTCGATCATCCGGGCCGGCTCGAAGTTGTCCAGCATGATCCGGTCGGCCCCGGCCTGCAGTGCCTGCGCCAGCTCGTCGAGATTCTCCACCTCGACCTCGAGCAGCAGATCGGGCTGCTGTTGTCGTGCCGCCTGCACCGCGGCAGCGATGCTGCCGGCAGCGATGATGTGGTTTTCCTTGATCAGGATGGCGTCGTACAGCCCCATGCGCTGATTGTGTCCACCGCCGCAGCGTACCGCGTACTTCTGCGCCAGACGCAGCCCGGGAATCGTCTTGCGGGTGTCCAGCACGCGCACGGCGGTACCGGCAACAGCGGCAACGTAGGCGGCGGTCAGCGTGGCGGTGGCGGACAGCAACTGCAGGAAGTTCAAGGCAGGGCGCTCGGCCGTGACCAGCGAGCGGGCATCACCGGACAGGCGGCAAATCACCATGCCGGCATCGGCGCGGTCGCCGTCGCGAACCTGCCAGTCGATCTGCACGGCGGGGTCGAACCGCCGGAAGCAGGCGTCGAACCATGCCGTGCCGGCGATCACCGCGTCATCCCGGCAGGTCAGTTCGGCATGCGCGCGCGCATCCATCGGCAACAGTCCGGCGGTGGCATCGCCCGTGCCGAGGTCTTCGGCGATGGCGCGTTCGACGTCCTGGGTGATCTGCGCGGCATCCGGCAGCGCAAACGATGCAGCCTGGGTCATTCGGCGTCGGTGCCTGCGTTGGTGGTTGTCGGCGCCGTATCGGGCTGGCTCAGCTTGCCGACGATCGCGGTCATCGCACGATCGAACAAGGCATTGGCGGCGAGCACGCGCGCCTGACCGTCGGCGAGAAGAATGGCCAGGTCCTGAGGCGAATAATCAGCCACCTTCAGGCCGCGCCGATTGACGAACAGGTAGCGCCCGCTCATCGGGCTGATCCACGACAATTTGGCGCGGGTCAGATTGTCCTCGGTCAGACTGAACTCCAGCCACGTGCCAGGCTGCAGCGCCTGCACCTGAAGCCATTCCGAGCTGTCCGGTGACAGCGTGACCGCATCGGCCTCCGTGCTGTCGTCAGCTTCGCTGTCGCTGTCGATGATCGGCTGGATGCTGTCGGGTATCGCCAGCATGGAGGCGTCTTCCTCGGCAACGGCGACCTCGCTTTCGTCGAGGGTTTCGCCGAGCTGCTGCCGATAGAAGGTGCGCAACTGGCTCAGCAGCCGCTCGATGTCCTGCTCCTGGAACGCCACGTTTGCCAGCCCGAGGCGCAGGGCGCGCTCGATGCCGGGACGCATCGAGTGCAGCAACTGGCGGTCTTCGGCATTGCGCAACGGGCGGGTGCTGGCGATGAACTCGTCGACGAAACGCAGTGCGTTCCTGAATTCGGGCGAGGCCTCGCCCTGTCGCAGCAAGGTCAGCACCAGGTGGTTCGCCCAGGCCCGCGCGAGCACGCCGTGCGCCAGCGGCGGCAGTTTTTGATCACCAATACGGTCGAGGATTTCCCGGGCGGCCCGGCGGCGCGCCTGTTCGAGCTTCTCGCGCCCGCGGGTGGATTCGGCAACGCGCTGTTCGGCCAGCTCGGAGCGTCGCTTGTTGACGTCCTGGAATTGCTGCAGATCGACCAGCAGGCGATCGAAGATGTCCATGTCATCGTCGAAATCGTGCAACAGTTGATCGACGATCGACTTCACTTTGTCGAGCAGGCGGTGATCGCGATCGGATTCTTCGGACCAGCTTTTGGCCTGTTCGGCCAGGCCATCCAGCAGGCGGCGCGCGGGATGCTGGCGATGCGCGAACAGCTTGCGGTCGAGGATGGCCGCCTTGAGGTACGGAATCTGCAGCCGCGCCAGCAATACCTGCATCTGGGCAGGCAGGTTGCGGTCTTCGAGGATGAACTCGAACAGCATGCCTACCAGGTCGATCGTGTCCTCGTCGATGGTGGCCACGTGACTGGGGCGTTCGCCGCGCAGCGCGCCGATCTGGCTCAGCAGTTGTCCCTTCAGCTGCAGGACCTCGCGGCGCAGGTCATCGGCGTCGTCTGCCGGCGTCGGTGACAACGGCCCGGCGCTGGAGATCTGGCTTTGCAGCACGCTGAGTGCACCGAGCAACTCGTTGGCCGAGGGCGATGGGCCGTGCGAACCCGCATGCAAACCCTCGCCCGCGCGGCCGGCACCCGCTGACGCGGGGCCACGGCGCGCACTGAACAACGCGTGCAGCGTCTGCAACAGGTCATTCGGGATATCGCCCGGCTCGGCCTGGGCCGCAGCGACGGCGGCAGCCGCCGCCGCCTGTTCCGTGAAGTCGGCGCCCTTCGCGTCCTTGCCACGCCGTATTTCGTGCCGCAGTTGTGGCAGCACTCCAGCGCGAACCAGTTCGGTATTGATGTCCTGGTAGAGTTCTTCCAGCGAGGACAGCACGTAGCGATCGAACAGCTTGTAGATGATCAGCTTGACGCGCATGTCCGCGCTGAGCTCGTTCATCGCCTGCCGGAAAGCCTGCGACAGGATCGCCGGTGCGACCGGGTTGCTGGCGTCATCGACCTTGTGTCCGCCGCAGATCACCGACAACCGTTGATTGACCGCGAACAGGTCACGTGACAGCCGCGACTCGTTCTTGCCGATCATGCTGGTGATCGCCAGGGATTCTTCGAGCTCGTTGTCGGCGACCAGCGAAAGCTCGACGCCGCCCGACGGCAATGGCGCCGCTGCCGGGACGGCCTGCTGCTGCTGGGGGGCATGGGCCAGTTCGCCGAGACTGCGGCTGATCGCCCCAAGGAAATTGCGCTCCACCGTGGGGCGGCGCTTGCGTACCTCGCGCATGCCATCGAAGTAATGCATCTGGGCGGCGTTGTTATCGGCCTTTTCGGCCAGGTCGAACAGCGCATCGTCGACGTGTTCGAACGCGTTGCCAATCCACTGCTGCAGCCGCTTGCCTGCGATGCTGCGCACGGCATTCAGCAGCCCGCCGACCCGCTCGCTGGCGGGGTCCAGCCGCTGACTCAAGTTGACGACCCTGGGTGAATCACTGGCTTCGTTCATCGCCGCACCTGGCATATTGCGATGCGCGGGGGAATCCGGGATGGACCACGCAGACGGTAACCATAAGCCAAAGCAGGTATCCGTGTCATTCGTCTGTGACGGGGTAGCAAAGCAGCGGCTTATGCCGCCGGAAAGTCGGCCAGTTGCACGGTTCCGATGCCTTCCTCGGGAAGCATGACCGGGATGCCGTCCTCGACCCGGTAGATCACTTTGCCGTCGGTGGTGATCAGGGCTTCGTCGATCCGCTCGCGCAACGCCACCCCGGCAACCGTGTCGACCTTGCCGCCGGCGATGGCCGTGTTCAGTACATCGAGCTCGTGCTTGCCCAGTGGACGCACGGGCGTTTTGCTGACGGGGCAGCACAGGATGTCGAGTAGACGCTTGTCCATGATGGTTTTTCAGGTGTGCCGCGTTCGGGAAAGCCCGTACAATAGCCGTTTTTGGACGGTCCAGCCATGACAGGAACAACCAGGCCGCCGCGCGTTGGCGTCGTGATGGGTTCGCGTTCGGATTGGGACACCATGCAACACGCGGCCGACGTATTGACCGAACTCGGGGTGCCGCACGAGGTGCAGGTGGTGTCTGCCCATCGCACACCGGATCTGCTGTTCAGTTACGCCGAACAGGCGGCGGCGCGCGGCATCCAGGTAATCATCGCCGGCGCTGGCGGCGCCGCGCATCTGCCCGGCATGCTGGCAGCCAAGACCCGCTTGCCGGTATTTGGCGTGCCGGTGCAGTCGAAGGCATTGAACGGGATGGATTCGCTGCTGTCGATTGCGCAGATGCCGGCAGGCATTCCGGTCGGCACGCTGGCGATCGGTCGCGCCGGCGCCGTCAACGCCGGTTTGCTGGCGGTCGCGGTGTTGGCCCTGCAGGATGCCGCGCTGGCGGATGCGCTGGACAACTGGCGGGCGCGGCAGACCCAGTCCGTACTTGACCAGCCGGATCCGCGCCCATGAGTGCGCGGCGGCAACCCGTACTCGGCGTCCTTGGCGGTGGACAATTGGCGCGCATGCTGGCGCTGGCCGCTGCCCCCCTGGGCGTGAACACGCTGGTGGTAGACGGTTCTGCCGACGCCTGCGCAGGGCAGGTCGCTCCGCTGGTAGTGGCCGACTGGACCGACTACGCCGCGCTGGAGGCCTTCGCCTCGCGGGTCGACGTGGTCACTTTCGACTTCGAGAACGTGCCGGCCGAGACGGCGCACTGGCTGGCCGGTCGCGTTGCGGTACATCCGACACCGCAGGCGTTGGCGGTGGCGCAGGATCGGCTGGCCGAGAAAAACCTGTTTCGCGAATGTGGGTTGTCCACCCCGGATTTCATGACGGTGGACACGCGCGAGCAACTGGATCTGGCGCTGGCCACGGTCGGCGCGCCGGCGATCCTGAAGACGCGTCGGCTCGGCTATGACGGCAAGGGCCAGTTTCGGCTGCGGGGATTGGCCGATGCGGATGCGGCATGGGCGGCGCTCGGCGCACAGGCGTCGAAACATGGCCTGATTCTGGAAGCGTTCGTACCGTTCGAGCGCGAATTGTCGGTAATCGCCGTGCGCGGCCGCGATGGCGATTTCCGCACCTGGCCGCTCACCCGAAACTGGCATGTCGACGGCGTGCTGTCGATGAGCCTGGCGCCGGCGCCCGATATCGAGCAACTGCAGCAGCGCGCCACCGAACTGGCCCGCACGCTGGCCGAGCGACTGGATTACGTGGGCGTGTTCGCGCTGGAGCTGTTCGTCAAGGACGGCGAGCTGCTCGGCAACGAGATGGCTCCACGCGTGCACAACTCCGGTCACTGGACGATCGAGGGCGCGCATACCAGCCAGTTCGAGAACCACGTGCGCGCGGTGCTCGGCTTGCCGCTGGGCGATACCGGCGCACGTGGCGTGTCGGCGATGTTCAACTGGATCGGCGATCTGCCCGATCCCTCTCCGGTACTGCAGGCAATCGATGCACACTGGCATGACTACGGCAAGCAGGCACGGCCCGGTCGCAAGGTCGGTCACGCGACAATTTGCGCCTTTGCCCCCGCGGAGCTTGCCGAGCGACTGACGGCCATTGCCGCTGCGCTCGGGCGCGAAGTCCAGGTGCGCCCGGTCCTGGATGCGCTGAAGTCGTCGCGCGGGTGATTCACGTGTGTCCGAGTGGGGCGGCTCTCGGGCGGCACCCGGTTGCCGGCCCTCGCCTGACAGGTTCTGACCGCTCCGGCTGATCTGCTATCCTGCGCGGCCGGATTGCGTGATCACGCAATCGAGCGAGCCTTCCGCCAGTGTAAGTTGCTCTTCGCATCAGTCTGTCCCGCACCTGCCGACGTCGGCGACGTCGCCGTGCGCCTCCCGTACCGCAAGTTCCGCATGCAGCTGACTGCCATGGCGGAATTGTCGAATGCCCGCAAGGATTCTCGAATGTCTCTTTCTTTCGCCGTGGCGAAAACCAATGTGCTGTCCGGACTAACCGTCGCTTTCGCGCTGGTACCCGAGGCACTCGCGTTTGCCGTCGTCGCCCACGTCAATCCGCTCGTCGGCATGTATGCGGCTTTCATGATGTGCCTGATCACGGCGGTGCTCGGCGGGCGGCCCGGCATGGTCTCCGGCGCCACCGGTTCGATTGCGGTGGTGGCCGTGGCGCTGGTCGTTCAGCACGGCGTGGAGTATCTGTTCGCCGCCGTGGTGTTGATGGGTCTGCTGCAGTTGCTGTTTGGCGCGCTCAAGCTGGGCAAGTTCATCCGCATGGTGCCGCACCCGGTCATGCTGGGTTTCGTCAATGGCCTGGCGATCGTCATCTTCATGGCCCAGTTGCCGCATTTCCAGCAGCACGGTGCATGGGTGGTCGGGCGTGCATTGTGGGTGATGCTGGGACTGGTCATGCTGGCAATGTCGATCATCTATCTGCTGCCGCGCATGACGCGGGCTCTGCCGTCGGCGTTGGCGGCGATTCTGGTGGTGGCGCTGTTGACCAATACCCTGGGAATCGAAACCCGGACGGTGGGGGATCTCGCCTCGATCAAGGGCGGTCTGCCGAGCTTTCATCTCCCCGACGTGCCGTGGAACCTGGCGACGCTGCGGATCGTGTTTCCGTATGCGCTGATCATGGCCATGGTCGGGCTGATCGAATCGTTGCTGACGCTGAACCTGATCGACGAAATGACCGACACCCGCGGCAAGCCGAACCGTGAATGTCTGGCCCAGGGCACGGCCAATGTGGTGACCGGGCTGTTCGGTGGCATGGGTGGTTGCGCGATGATCGGTCAGAGCATGATCAATGTCGGTGCCGGCGCCACTCATCGGCTGTCCAGCATCATCGCCGGACTGGGCTTGCTCGGTTTCATCCTGTTCGGTTCCAGTCTGATCGAGCGGATTCCGCTGGCGGCGCTGGTCGGCGTGATGTTCGTGGTTTCAATCAAGACGTTCGAATGGGGCAGCGTGCGCGTGCTGGGCAAGGTGCCGCTGGCCGATGCGCTGGTGGTCGTCACGGTAACCGTGGTGACGCTCTTCACCGACCTGGCGGTGGCGGTGGCGATCGGGGTGGTGATCTCGGCGCTGGTTTTTGCGTGGCAGCATGCCAGCCAGATGACGGCGAACCTGTCGTTCGATGCCGACGGCGCCAAGGTATACGAGGTGCGTGGCACCTTGTTTTTCGCCTCGACCCGCAACTTCCAGAATTTGTTCACGCCGGCGGATGATCCCGCACGGGTGATCGTGGAGTTTGCCCACGCCAAGGTAATGGACCACTCGGCGATCGAGGTGATCGACGCGCTGGCCGAGCGCTACCAGAAACTCGGCAAGCGGTTGCATCTGCGCCACCTGAGTCCGGATTGCGCGGAACTGCTGTTGAAGGCCGGTGCAATGGTGGAGTCCGATGCCGCCGGCGATCCGCACTATCACCTGGCCGACGACAGGCTCGGTTGACCGGCAAAAAGGAACGGAGCCGTTGCGGGCTCCGTTCCTTGTCCCGATGCGGCCGGGGTCAGGCCAGGTTGCTGACGGCGAACTCCCAGTTCACCAGGTTCCAGAACGCTTCCACATATTTCGGGCGGGCGTTGCGGTAATCGATGTAATAGGCGTGTTCCCACACGTCGGTGGTGAACAGCGGCTTGTCGCTGCCGGTGATCGGCGTGGCGGCGTTCGAGGTGTTGACGATGCCGAGCGAGCCGTCCGGGCGCTGCACCAGCCAGGTCCAGCCGGAGCCGAAGTTGCCGGCGGCGGACTTGCTGAATTCGTCCTTGAACTTGTCGAAAGAGCCGAACGCCTTGTTGATCGCGTCGGCCAGCTTGCCGCTGGGTTCGCCGCCGCCCTTCGGGCTCATCGAGTTCCAGTAGAACGTGTGGTTCCAGACCTGCGCGGCGTTGTTGAACATGCCGCCTGAAGACTTCCGGATGATGTCCTCGAGCGGGGCATCGGCAAACTCGGTGCCTTCGATCAGCTTGTTGAGATTGGTCACGTAGGCCTGATGATGCTTGCCGTAGTGAAACTCCAGCGTTTCGGCCGAGATGTGCGGTTCCAGTGCGCTCTTTTCGTACGGAAGCGGGGGAAGTTCAATCGCCATGATGAGGCTCCTTAGCGGTGGCTGGGGGGAGAAAAGGTCGGTGCGGCGGATGGCAGCCGACGACGGACTGATACAATACTGCTCTGCCTGCATTGTAAAGATGAATCACCGAGCTATGGACATCAACGAGCGAATCAAGACGATTCTGGCCGAGCATCCCATCGTGCTTTTCATGAAGGGCACGCCGGAATTTCCGATGTGCGGCTTTTCCGGCCGTGCCGCCGGCGCGTTGACCGATGTCGGCGCGACGTTCCACGCCGTCAACGTCCTGGCCGATCCGCAGATACGCGCCGCGTTGCCGCATTTCGCCAACTGGCCGACGTTTCCGCAGCTGTTCATCCAGGGCGAGTTGATCGGCGGTTGCGACATCGTCGAGGAGCTGAAATCCGTCGGAGAACTCTCGCGCATGGCCAGCGACGTGACCGGGGTAGTGCCTTGACGACCTTGCCGCTTGCCCGCTTGCCCGCCGGCTGGGAACCGGCCGCCGACAGCCTGATCGATCGCGTGGTGCTGGTGACCGGCGCCTATGGCGGGCTGGGTGGAGCAGTGGCGCGGGCGGCCTCGCGTGCAGGTGCCACGGTGGTGATCACGGGCAGGCGCAAGCGCCAGCTGGAACAGTTGTACGACGCGATGCTCGCCGAAGGTCTTGTCGCGCCGGTGATCCATCCGCTGGACATGGAAGTGGCCACGCCGCGCGAGTACACCGCGTTGGCCGAAGGACTGGAGCGCGATTTCGGCCGGCTCGATGGCATCGTCCATGCGGCCGTCAGCTTTTCCGGGTTGACGCCGATCACCATGCACAAGCCCGATGCGTGGCTGCGCGCGATGCACGTGAATGTGTCGGCGCCGTTCGCGTTGACCCAGGCCTGCCTGCCACTGCTGACCCAGGCTGACGACAGCGCGGTGGTGTTCGTGCTGGACGACCCGGCCTTGCTGCAACGTGCGCACTGGGGCGGCTACGGCGCGTCGAAGGCGGCGCTGGAGCGGTTCGTGGCGATCCTGCACGAGGAGACCGACGCCAGCACGCTGCGCGTCCATGCCATGCTGCCGGCACCGATGCGCACGGCGTTGCGGCAATTGGCCTATTTCGGCGAAGACCTCATGCAGCGGTCACCGCCGGATGTGGCCGCGGCGGCGGCGGTTTACCTGCTCAGCGCGCAGGGCTCGCCGGCGCGCGGCGCCATCCTGGATCTGCGGACCGACTGACCCGCGCGTCCGCCGGCATCGAGGCGATGATCGCCTCATGAAAATGGAGTTGAGATGGAAACGCAGATGACCACGTTGTCGGCGGGGATCATGTTGTTTCTGATCATGGACCCGCTGGGCAACATCCCGTTCTTCCTGAGCCTGCTGAAGGACGTGCCGCCGAAGCGCCGCCGCCGCGTGATGGTGCGCGAGTTGCTGATCGCGCTGGGCGTGCTGCTGGCATTCCTGTTCGGCGGCCAGCACATCCTCAAGCTGCTGCAGCTGAAGCCCGATTCGATCAGCATCGCCGGCGGCATCGTGCTGTTCCTGATCGGCATCCGCATGGTGTTTCCGCCAGCCGATGGCGGCGGGATATTCGGCAAGTCCGGCGAGGGAGAACCTTTCATCGTGCCGATGGCGATTCCCGGCGTCGCCGGTCCTTCGGCGATGGCGGCGCTGCTGCTGCTCACGAATACCCAGCCCGGACGCACCGCCGACTGGGTGACCGCGTTGCTGCTGGCCTGGTTGGCCACATCGTTGATCCTGCTCAGTGCGACCTACCTGTTCCGCTGGCTCGGCGAGAGCGTGTTGACGGCGCTGGAACGCGTGATGGGCATGCTGTTGATCGCGCTGTCGGTGCAGATGTTCATGGCTGGCGTGGCGTCGTTCCTGCACCTGAACGTTTGACGCGCTGGCCGCGTCGAACGACCGCGGCGGATCATCGTGACGACCGCCCAGCTGTCATAATTGATCATCAGGATGGGGGAAATTCGAGGTCGTCGTCATGTTGAGTATCGAACGGTCCCTTGTCGAACGCCTGCCCTGGCTGGCGCAACATCCGCGTATCCGCCGCCCGATGGCGGGCATGCTCGGACGGCTGGCCGACGAGGATGGTTTCAATCGCGTGTTGCGACGCGTCGGCGGCGCCCAAGGCTTCGATTTCGTCGAGCGCGTGCTCGAGGTGCTCGGTACCAGTCACCACATCGATCCGCGCGAGCGCGAACACATCCCGGTCGATGGTCCGCTGCTGGTGGTGGCCAACCATCCGCTGGGCATGCAGGACGCGCTCGCGCTGTTGCAACTGATCGGCTCGGTGCGCCGCGATGTGCGTTTTCTCGGCAACGACTGGCTGGCGGTGATTCCGCAACTGGACGAGTTGATGCTGCCGGTCGACGTGTTCGGCAAGGGCGCGGCCTCGCGCCTGCGCGGCATCTACCGGGCGCTGGACAACGGCGAGGCGCTGATCATGTTTCCGGCCGGCGAGGTTTCACGGGTGCGCGCCGGGGGCGTGCGCGACGGACAGTGGTCCGACGGTTTCGCGAGACTGTCGTTCCGCAGCAAGGCGCCAGTGTTGCCGGTGCACGTGGCGGCGCGCAACTCGGCGATGTTCTACGGATTATCAATGCTGGCCAAGCCGCTTAGCACCGCGATGCTGCCGCGCGAGGCGGTGGCACCGGGAAGACGGCGGATCGGTTTCAACATCGGTGCGTTGGTCGGTGCCGAGGAACTCGAACAACGCAGCGGTGCGTCGACTGGACAAGCCGCCAAGCTGATGCGTCGGCATGTCTATCGCGTCGGTCGCCACCGGGGGTTGATCTTCGGTGGGCAGGCTCCGCTCGCGCTGCCTGAGCCGGTCGAGCAGGTGGCGGCGGAATTGACCGGCTCCGAGAAGCTGGCCGACCTGGCCGATGGCAAGCAGGCCTGGCTCTTCAAGGGCGCGGCGGACAGCACGGTCATGCGCGAAATCGGCCGCTTGCGTGAGCTGACCTTCCGCAAGGTCGGCGAAGGTACGGGCGCGCGACGCGACCTCGATGCCTACGATCCGCATTACGAACACCTGGTGCTGTGGGATCCGAAGGAGCTGCGCATCGTCGGCTCGTATCGTTTCGGCCACGGCGGCCGGCTGATCGCCGAAAGCGGCATGGCGGGCCTGTACAGCGCCAGCCTGTTCGACTATTCGCCAGCGCTGGAATCGAGGCTCACCCAGGGGATGGAGCTGGGGCGCAGTTTCGTGGCCCCGGCGTACTGGCGTTCACGCGCGCTCGACCAGCTGTGGCAAGGCATCGGCCTATACCTGCAGCGCCATCCGGAACTGCGCTACGTATTCGGTCCGGTCAGCATGTCGGTGAGCCTGCCGCGCGAAGCGCGCGAATGGATCGCCGCGGCGCACCAGCATTACTTCGGCGTGCCCGGGCTGGCCGCCGCGCGGCAACCGTTCGTGGTTTCGCCTGAAGTCGTCGAGGGGGTGCGTCTGGCACTGGGTGATCTCGACGCTGCCGCCGGCATGGGCAAATTGAAGCATCATCTGGACGCGCTCGGCGTCAGTTTGCCGGTGCTGTATCGCCAGTATGTCGATCTCGTCGAGCCCGCCGGCGTGCAGTTCCTCGATTTCGGCGAGGATCCCGGGTTCTCCGGCTGCGTGGATGGCCTGGTGATGCTGGATCTGGCGAACCTGAAGCCGGGCAAGCGTGCGCGCTATCTGGGCAAGTCCGCCTGAGTCTGCGCAACCCGTCGTGATGAGCGTGCTCCCAGGTGGCTGATTTCAAACAGTTCCTGGCTTGGGCGATGCAGCAGCCCAAGACTGTGAATGGCGTGTCAATGTTACGAAAGTGTCATACAATACCGTTAAAATTCATTTAACAACCAGCTGGCGGGCGGGAAGGTCCGGCTAGCTGAAGTGTCCTGGATCCATCGCGTCGGTGCATTCGGGACAGTCAAAAACCAGGGTCACCAATCGCTGGATCTGCCGTTGCACCTGGCGTGCATGGGGCAAAGCCGCGTTTGTATCCCGAAACGTAAAATTTCCGTTGCGAGCCTGAGGATCGATCAAGAATGAATAGCCGAATTCGCGCCAAACTCCTGCCGTTTGCCATTGCCTCGTTGCTGGCAGCCGCGGCACCCGCCATGGCGCAGGACACCTCCTCGTCGATCAGTGGCCGCGTGCTTGATGCCAGCGGCCAGCCGGTTGCCGGCGCCACCGTGCAGATCGTGCACGAGCCGTCGGGCACCATCAAGATCGCCACCACCGGCGCGGATGGCCGCTATTCGGCCCAGGGTTTGCGCGTGGGCGGCCCGTTCGACGTGACCGCGTCCAAGGCCGGCATGACCCAGGGCGAGCAGGACAATGTCTATCTGCAACTGGCGCAGACGGCCGCGATCAATCTGTCCATGGGCGGCGCCAGCGTGCAGAACGCGAAGAATCTGCAGGCCGTGACCGTTTCGGCCAGCGCGCTGGCGCAGACCTTCTCGCCCGACAACAAGGGTCTGTCGACCAATGTGTCGCAGAAGGAGCTGCAGGCCACCCCGCAGGCTGATCGTTCCATTTCAGACATCGCTCGCCTCGATCCGCGCATTACCGTGACCGATCAGGGTTCGGGCGCGATCTCCGCCAACGGCCAGAACACGCGTTACAACAACATCAGTGTGGATGGTGTTTCACAGGGCGACCCGTACGGCCTCAACGCCAACGGCTTGCCGTACCAGGGTTCGCCGATCTCTCCGGACACCATCGCCGAGTACAACATCTCCACCGCGAACTTCGACACCACCTCCGACAGCGTGGGTGCCAGCATCAACGCGGTCACGAAGTCCGGCACGAACGACTTTCACGGGTCGGTCTATTACGCCTATCGCAACGCCAGCCATCTGGTGGGCGATGCCGGCTATCTGGACAGCAACAATCCCAATTATTCCTACAAGGGCTACGGTGTCGATTCCACCAAGGGCGTGACACTTGGCGGGCCGATCCTGAAAGACAAGCTGTTCTTCTTCGTGTCGGCCGAAAAGCAGAAAACCACGGCGGTGGGCTCCTCGTCCAATGTCGCGTACGACCCGACCCTCGGTGATGGCCCCTCCACCAGCAATGCCATATCCCCCGGCGATATCGAGCAGATCCGCGATATCGCGATCAACCAGTATGGCCTGGTCCCGGGCACCGTCGCCGGTGGCACCACCAGCCTGACCGATGATCGCTACCTGGCCAAGCTGGACTGGAATATCTCCAATGACCATCGCGCGAGCCTGACGTATCAGCGCACCAAGGAGTCCTACCCCAAGGTCAACGGGAACACGTCCTCGTCGGTCGGCCTGAGCAGCTTTTGGTACAACACCAACAGCCTGACAGAGAACACCGTGATCCATCTGTTCGATGACTGGTCCGAGAACTTCTCCACCGAGACCAAGATCGGCCTGCAGCAATTCTCCCAGGCCGCCGGCGGCAACCAGGATCAGCCGGCGATCCAGGTGCATACCAGCAGCTTCAACAGCCCGTCGGTGAATCTGGGCGAGGATCAGTTTCGGCATTACAACCAGATCAACACCAAGCGCTGGACGGCGTTCTTTGCCGGCACGTACTACGCTGGCGACCACACCATCAAGGGTGGCGTGGCGTTCGAACAGGACCAGATATACAACCTGTTTGGCCGTACCCAATTCGGCAACTACGTCTTCGACAGCATCGATGACTTCAAGAATGGCAAGGGCAATTACGACAGCTACGAGCTGTACCAGCCGGCTGCCGGGCTCTCCATCGACGACATCGCAGCGAAGTGGACGTATCGGCAGTACAGCCCGTTCCTGCAAGACACCTGGCAGGTCAACAACAACCTGTCGGTCGAGTATGGCGTTCGCGTCGATATCCCCTATTCGGACCACAAGCCTCCGCTCAACGCAGCGGCGCAGACGGCGTTCGGCTATCCGAACAATTACTCGGTGGGTGCCAGCAATCGCGTCGTCGAACCGCGTCTTTCGTTCAACTACAACTTCGACTCCGATCGGATGATGCAGTTGCGTGGTGGCGTTGGCCTCTTCCAGACGTCTCCGCCGACCGTGTGGATGACCAATCCGTACCAGAACAATGGCCTGACCATCGTTGACTACAAATATGGCTACGGTTCTCATTGCGGTGCGACGCCGGACTTCAGCGCCGATCCGCACCATCAGAACATTGACAACTCTCCGGGTTGCGCCGTGGCTGGGCCGGTTGACACGATCTCCAAGGACTTCCGTCTTCCCACGGTCTGGAAGGCGACCCTGGCGTTCGATCGCGAGCTGCCGTGGTGGGGCATGGTCGCATCGGCCGAGTACCAGCACATCCAGGTGCGTGACGGCATTCTGTACAAGGCCATCAACCTGGGTACGCCATCGGGCCTCTTGCCTGACGGCCGTGAGCAGTACTGGGTGACGCCTGGCGCGACCAAGGGGCCCAACAACGGAGCCAATCCGGGCTTCTCGACTGCATCCACGCTGCTGACCAACACGCACAAGGGCAAGGCCGACAGCCTGACGTTGTCCTTGAAGAAGCCTTTCTCCGAGAGCTTCTTCGGCAACGCCAGCTTCACGCTGAGCCATTCGACCGAGGTCAATTCCGGTGGCAGTTCGCAGGCATTCTCGAACTACCAGTACGTGCCGCGGGTCAATCCGAACACGAATGACGTGGCCACGTCCGCCTACAACATTCCGCGCAGCCTGAAGGTCTCGCTGACCTGGCAGCATCACTTCTTCGGCAACTACAACACGCAGATCTCGGCGTTGTATGTCGGCCATGACGGGCTGCCTTACAGCTGGGTCTACAGCGGCGACGCCAATGGCGACGGCATCAGCTATTACGACCTGGCGTACATCCCGACCGTGAACGATTCGAAGGTCAGCTACGGAACGACCTCCGCCGCGGTTGTTCAGCAGTTCCAGGATTACATCTCCCACGACAAGTACCTGAACTCCCATCGTGGCCAGATCGCGGGCCGGAATGGCAGCCATCTTCCCTGGGCGAACGAGCTCGACATGAGTTTCGTGCAGGAAGTGCCTGGCCTGTTCAAGGGCAACAAGGGCGAGCTTCGCCTGGACGTCTACAACTTCCTCAACCTGTTGAACAAGGACTGGGGCAGCGTTCCGTACGTGCAGTATCAGACGCGCAATCTCGCTGGATACAACGGCGTCGTGAATGGTCAGTACGTCTACAAATTGCCGACTGACAAGAATGGCAATTACCAGGCGACTCCGGTCGGTGTCTACGAGTCCGGTCAGAACCCGACGCGTGTTGTATCGCGCTGGTCGGCCATGCTGACGCTTCGTTACACCTTCTGATTCCCCAGCGGGATCAACACCCGGCCGGCGTCCGCAAGGGCGCCGGCTTTTTTTGTGCGTACTTGACCGTGTCCTGTCGGCGCGGGAAGCTATCTGGTCTGCCTCGCTCGGAGCAGGCGCACCATCCGCGAAGAGGCGGCAAGGAGTACTACCCAAATGAATGATACGCATGATGCTGCGGCCGGAGCGGTCGCCACGACGAGTGCGCGGATCTCGCCGGTCGGCGGGCTCGATGTGCTTTCCCGCAGCGAGGTGGCGCGCCTGCGCGGGGCCAGCGATTCAGGCCTGCACGTGCTGCTGCGCCGCTGCGCACTGGCTGTCTTGACCTCGGGCAGCATCAGCGACGATCCGCGGGCGATCCTCGAGCAATATCCGGATTTCGACATCCAGGTGCTGCAGCAGGATCGCGGCATGAAGATCGAGCTGTCGAACGCGCCGGCGCAGGCGTTCGTGGACGGCCGGATCATCCGCGGCATCAACGAGCTGCTGGTGGCAGTGGTGCGCGACGTCGTGTACGTGTCGACCCAATTGGAGCAGCTCGGGTTCGACCTCGACGGTTCGGGGGGGCTGACCCAGGGCGTGTTCGAGATCCTGCGCAATGCGCGCATCCTGAAACCGGATGTCGATCCCAATCTGGTCGTGTGCTGGGGCGGACATTCGATTTCGCGCGACGAATACGATTACACCAAGCTGGTCGGCTATCAGCTCGGCCTGCGCGGACTGGACATCTGCACCGGTTGCGGCCCCGGCGCGATGAAGGGGCCGATGAAGGGCGCAACCATCGCGCATGCCAAGCAGCGGCGTCGGCACAATCGCTACATCGGCATCACCGAGCCGGGCATCATCGCCGCCGAATCGCCGAATCCGATCGTCAACCACCTGGTGATCATGCCGGATATCGAGAAGCGGCTTGAGGCATTCGTGCGCCTTGGCCACGGCATCATCGTGTTTCCCGGCGGCGTCGGCACGGCGGAAGAAATCCTCTACCTGCTCGGGATCCTGCTCCATCCGGACAACGCCAGCACGCCGTTCCCGCTGGTCTTCACCGGGCCGCGCGAATCGGCAGCGTATTTCGAGCAGATCGACCGCTTCCTGCGGCTGAGTCTGGGTGACGAGGTGGCGCAGTACTACCAGATTGTCGTGGATGACCCTGCGGCGGTGGCGCGGCTGATGATCAATGGTCTCGACAAGGTGCGCCACAACAGGCTCGACACGCGGGACGCGTTCTTCTTCAACTGGGCATTGCAGATCCCGCTGGAGTTCCAGTTGCCGTTCCGGCCCACCCATGAGGCCATGCGAGCGCTGCAGATCCGGCATGATCGCCCGCGGCATGAGCTGGCGGCGGACTTGCGCCGGGCCTTTTCCGGCATTGTCGCCGGCAACGTGAAGGAGGAGGGCGTGCAGGCGATCGAGCAACACGGGCCGTTCGACATCGACGGCGACGTGGACATCATGCGTGCGCTGGACAAGCTGCTGCAGGCATTCGTCGAGCAACACCGGATGAAACTGCCGGGCGGTGCGGCGTACGTGCCGTGCTATCGGGTGCTGACCGGCTGACGTGCGCAGTCATCTGCCCGCCATGGCTTGACAGCTCGTCGCAGCGTCGACAAACTACGCAGCTCACGCCCGAATAGCTCAGCTGGTTAGAGCACTTGACTGTTAATCAGGGGGTCGCTGGTTCGAGTCCAGCTTCGGGCGCCACGTTTGTTCAGAAAGCCGGCAGACTGCCGGCTTTTTGTTGCCTGCGTGGAGCTTCAGGCTTTCGCAGGGCAGTCCCTGGCCTGCTTCGCGCTGGCGTGGCGGCCGCGGATTCGACCGGAATTCGACACCACCACGACGAGAGGCGGTTCAGTGCCGGATGCCGGGCAGAACAGCAGGGTCAGGTTGCTGCCGCTGGCACTGCCGGTGGCCAGGAATCGCACGAAATGCCGGCCACCGCTGCTCTGTATGGTCAGTTTCCCGCGATAGCCATCACCGGTGTACAGCGAACCGGCGTCAGGCTGGTTGTCGTGGTCGGCATCGCTGCCAAGCAGCCAGCCGTATTCCCAGTGCGTGCCGCCGGAGCAACTGCTGCCGTCGAGGCTGGGGCAGAATACGGTGTGCTGGTCGGTATTGATTGCAGCTTCGCGCGAGTGTTGCAGCGCCGCGATGAAATCCGTCTGCGCAACCTGCATCTGGTTGCGGGCCAGCAAATGGCCCAGGGACGGTGCGGCGATGCTGCCCAGTACGGCGACGATGGCGAGAACCATGATCTGCTCGATCAGGCTCGTTCCATGTTGTCTGGAGGCAGGGATGAGAATCCTCGAACTCGTCACGACGTCGCTTCCTGCGCAGTGCGGGACATTCATGCTAGAGCGCAGGCATGCCGTGGACAGTGGTTCGACGGCAAGCTGAATGTGGGTATCTGCTGACGCGGACTGTCAGCAGGTCCGATTTAAACTGGGCCTCCGCGCCCACATCTGTAGCCGATGACTGACCGCTTCCAACTCGCCGCCCCCTATCAGCCTGCCGGCGACCAGCCGCTCGCGATCGACCAGTTGGCTGCCGGTTTCGAAGCCGGCCTGGCCGCGCAGACCCTGCTCGGCGTGACCGGTTCGGGCAAGACCTACACCATCGCCAACGTGATCGAGCGGGTGCAGCGCCCGACCATCGTGATGGCGCCGAACAAGACGCTGGCGGCGCAGCTGTACGGCGAGTTCAGGGAATTCTTCCCGCACAACGCGGTGGAGTACTTCGTCAGCTACTACGACTACTACCAGCCAGAAGCCTACGTGGTGGCGTCGGACACCTTCATCGAGAAGGACGCCTCGATCAACGAGCACATCGAGCAGATGCGGCTGTCGGCGACCAAGGCGCTGCTGTCGCGTCGCGATTCGATCATCGTGGCCACGGTGTCGGCGATCTACGGCCTGGGCAATCCCGAGGATTACCTGTCGCTGCGGCTGATCCTGGCCACGGGCGAGCGCATCGACCAGCGCAAGCTGATCCATCAGCTGACCGAGTTGCAGTACACCCGCAACGAGACGGAGCTGCGCCGCGGCACCTATCGCGTGCGCGGCGAGATCATCGACGTGTTTCCGGCCGAATCCGAAACCGAGGCGCTGCGCATCGAGTTGTTCGACGGCGAAGTGGAGAAGATGGCGCTGTTCGATCCATTGACCGGCGAGACGATCCGCAAGGTGCAGCGTTACACCGTCTACCCACGCACGCATTACGCCAGCACGCGCGAGAGCGTGCTCAACGCGATCGAGACGATCAAGGTGGAGCTGAAGGATCGGCTGGAATATCTGTACAGGGAGAACAAGCTGGTCGAGGCACAGCGGCTGGAGCAGCGCACCCGTTTCGACCTGGAGATGATGGCCGAGGTCGGCTACTGCCAGGGCATCGAGAACTACTCGCGTCACCTGACACGGCGCGCGCCGGGCGAACCGCCGCCGACCCTGTTCGACTACCTGCCGGCCGACGGCATGCTGGTGGTCGACGAATCGCATGTCACCGTGCCGCAGCTCGGCGCGATGTACAAGGGCGATCGTTCGCGCAAGGAAACCCTGGTCGAGTTCGGCTTCCGGCTGCCGTCGGCGATGGACAATCGGCCGCTGCGTTTCGAGGAATGGGAAGAGCGCGTGCCCCGCGCGATCTACGTCTCGGCCACGCCGCGTGACTACGAACTGCAGAAATCCGGTGACGCGGTAACCGAGCTGGTGGTGCGCCCGACCGGCCTGGTCGATCCCGAGGTGGAAGTGCGGCCGGTGCGCACCCAGGTCGACGACCTGCTCAGCGAGGTGCACAAGCAGGTGGCGGTCGGCGATCGCGTGCTGGTCACCACGCTGACCAAGCGGATGGCCGAGAACCTCACCGAATACCTGTCCGAGCACGACGTGAAAGTGCGCTACCTGCATTCGGACATCGAGACGGTCGAGCGCAGCGAGATCATCCGCGACCTGCGTCTGGGCGAGTTCGACGTGCTTGTCGGCATCAACCTCCTGCGCGAGGGCCTGGACATGCCCGAGGTGTCGCTGGTGGCGATCCTGGACGCCGACAAGGAAGGCTTCCTGCGCTCCACCGGCTCACTGATCCAGACCATCGGCCGCGCCGCCCGCAACGTGCGCGGCAAGGCGATCCTGTACGCCGACAACGTCACCCGGTCGATGCAGGCGGCCATGGACGAAACCGGGCGTCGTCGTGAAAAGCAGCTGGCATGGAACGCGCAGCAGGGCATCGTGCCAACCACCATCGTGCGACGCATCGCCGATATCATGGAGGGTGCGCGCAGCGAGGCGGGAAATCGGCGTGGCAGCAAGTCGTCGCGCGGCCGCGCGGCCGTCGCCGAGCAGGCTCCGGACTATGCCGGACTGAACGCGCAACAGGCGGCCGGGATGCTGAAGAAGCTCGAAGCGCAAATGTACAAACATGCCCAAAACCTGGAGTTCGAGGACGCTGCCCGGCTCCGCGACCAGATCCATCAGTTGCGCGAGCAGGCGCTGCGATGAAGATGCGATCCGCCTCGGGGGATATTGTCGAGCGCCCAGCGGTCCCGTATACTGCGCGGCTCGCGTAGCCGTGAGGCGCGAGACGGGCGGTTAGCTCAGCGGTAGAGCACTACCTTGACATGGTAGGGGTCACAAGTTCGATCCTTGTACCGCCCACCAATTGGAAGCAGTGGTCCCCGCTTCACCAGCGGACATTCTCAGCGCCACTGCATGCAACAACGAAAAAGCCGCCTTGAAGGGCGGCTTTTTCGTTGTTGCCGCGCCGCGATCTGCCAGCGGCAGCAACCAGGTGCCTGCCGCGTTGTCTGGCAGCGTTGCAATCCGCCTGCAACCCGTGAACGAGTTGCGCACCGCATACCTGCGATGGCACGCCTTGTTCGAGCAGTCGGTCGAGAACTCAAATTCAGTGTGCAGACAGCCGGGGACGGCGCAAGCGCTGCTCCAGCTGGTCGCCGGTTGCCAGCAATCTGATCTGCCTGGACGGTCTGCTGGCGGCAGAGCTCGACGCATCAGTCCAGGGACCGGAAAGGTGCGTGTGGGCAACGCAAAAACGCTGCAGGGCCACACGAAAAGTGCTTCGTGAGGCGAAAATCGCGCACCAACAGCGCGAGAACACGACGGACGGCGCGCGAAGCCGACGTCGTTGCGCGAATTTCAATGGCCTATTCGTCTTCCGACGAAGAGGCCGGCGATACGAAGTTCGGATCTTCCGAGTCGCGTGCATGGCGGATCGCGTTGCGCAAACGCAGGTCCAGCTGGTCGAAATCCAGCACCACCTTGCCGGAGTGGACCGCCTTTATCGCCGAGCGCGGCACCACGAAGTCGCCGGCGTTCTCGATGTAGACGAGCAGCTCGGGCAAGCCGTGGCGGATCTCGCGCACCGAGCCAATACCCTCGTCGCCATCGGAGACGAAAACCATGAATCCTTCACTGATCTGTTCGCGCATGACGTGCCCCGCTTCGTTGGCGGACGGGAGTGGCGTGGCGAATGCATGGCAGTTGGCGACCACGCGTCGGCGACGCGAGCTTCACGGACATGATGGACACACCGGGCGTCTCGGCGCGGTGAAAAGGTATGTGTCGAAGGTCTCAGTTTTTGCCGCCGCAGTGGGAATGCGGAAGTCCGCGCGCGAGCCGACGGTTCGGCCGGGGCGGCTGTTCGGCCGGTTCATCCGGCGAAACGCCTGACCCAGGCCACGTAACCGTCGACGAAGCCCTGCAGGAATTTCCGCGTGCCGTCATTACCGATCGTGCCGTCATCGGCGATCAGTTCGTCCTTGAAATGGATGAACACCTCCGGCTGGGCCAGCGTCGGTACGTCCAGATAGGCAAGCATGTTGCGCAGGTGCTGCTGCGCCAGCGCCGTACCGGTCGAACCGATCGAGGTACCGATCACCGCGGCGGGCTTGCCGGCGAACGAGTTGGTTCCCCATGGGCGCGAGGCGATGTCGATCGCGTTCTTCAGCACGCCGGGAATCGAGCGGTTGTATTCGGGCGTGACGAACAGCAAGGCGTCGGCTGATTCGACATCCTTCTTCAAACGAGTGGCCGTTGCCGGATAAGCCGTATCGAAATCCTGCGAGTACAGCGGCAAGTCGTCGATCTGGATATGCCGGAACGCGAGATCGGCAGGTGCCAGCTTCTCCACCGCGCGGGCAAGCCGGCGATTGAACGAACCCGCGCGCAGGCTTCCGACAAAAACGGCGACCTTGATCTGACTCATGTCCGGCTCCCTTGCTGGGTGTGAAAGAATGGGCGTTCGCCCAATGTCCCGTGATTCGCGTTAAAGACGGATGAACCCGGCTCAGGCATCATGCGCGCAGCGCGCACGACGTGGCGTCGCCAGATCCGCACTCTCCGATCGATTGCCCAGCGAACAAGTCCATGCAAGCCATTGAAACCCTGATCGACAACGCTTTCGAGCGTCGCAACGAACTGACCCAGGCCGAGATCGAAACCCATCTGCGCCCGGCCATCGGCCAGGTGCTCGGCCTGCTCGAATCCGGCGAGCGCCGCGTTGCCGAACCGGATGGCCACGGTGGCTGGACGGTGAACCAGTGGATCAAGAAAGCGGTGCTGCTGTACTTCCGCATCAACGACAACCGCGTGGTCGACGGTGGCCCGGCGCAGGCGTTCGACAAGGTGCCGCTGCGCTTCGCCCGCGGCGACGACGCGGAACTGCAGCAGCTTGGCGCGCGCGTGGTGCCCGGTGCGCTGGTGCGTCGTGGCGCGCACATCGCAAGGGACGCGGTGCTGATGCCGAGCTACGTCAACATCGGTGCCTACGTCGGTGCCGGCAGCATGATCGACACCTGGGCCACGGTCGGTTCCTGCGCGCAGATCGGTGCCGGCGTGCACCTGTCCGGCGGCGTCGGCATCGGCGGTGTGCTGGAGCCGCTGCAGGCCAATCCCACCATCATCGAGGACAACTGCTTCATCGGCGCGCGCTCCGAAGTGGTGGAGGGCGTGGTGGTGGAGAAGGGCAGCGTGATCGGCATGGGTGTGTTCCTCGGCCAGTCCACCCGCATCTACAATCGCGCCACTGGTGAGGTCAGCTACGGCCGCGTGCCGGCCGGCAGCGTCGTGGTGGCCGGCAGCCTGCCGGCGAAAGACGGCAGCCACAGCCTGTACGCGGCGATCATCGTCAAGCAGGTGGACGAGAAGACGCGCGGCAAGACCAGCATCAACGAACTGTTGCGGAGCGGCGAATGACCCCCGTCTTGTATGGACTTCCAAACTGCGACACCTGCAGGAAGGCGCGCAACTGGCTCGCCCGCTTCGAGGTGGCGCACGACTTCGTCGACTACCGCGCGAACCCGGTGTCGGCGGCGACGCTTAAGGACTGGGCGGCGCAGCTTGGCGGCTGGGAGAAGCTGGTCAACAAGTCCTCCACCACCTGGCGCAACCTGCTGCCGCAGCGCAAGAACCCCGGCAGTGATCCGGAGTGGACGCTGCTGCTGAAGGAATACCCCGCGCTGATCCGCCGCCCGGTGGTGGTGCAGGGCGACGGCACGGTGGGCGTGGGCTTCAGCGACAACGGTTTCAAGAAGCTGTTCGGACGCTGAGATGCCGATGCGGTTTTCGAAGATCCTGCTGATGGCGACGATCACGCTGTGGCTGGCGCTGGTCGCGTTCGGCAACATCACCGATTACGGCAGCAACCTGGTTTTCGTGCAGCACGTGCTGGCGATGGACTCGATCTTCCCCGACGCCGGCATCCACTATCGCGCGATCCATGCGCCGCTGCTGCAACACGCTGCCTATGTGTTGATCATCGCCACCGAAACGCTGGCCGCCGTGTTGTGCGGTTTCGGCACATGGCGCTTGTGGCGTGCGCGCCGCGCGGCGACCGTGCTGTTCCAGCGGGCAAAACGCCTCGCCGCAACCGGGCTCACGCTGGGTCTGCTGCTGTGGCTGGGCGGCTTCATGGCAATCGGCGGCGAATGGTTCGGCATGTGGATGTCCACGCAGTGGAACGGGCTTGCCAGCGCGTTCCGTTTCGCCGTGATGCTGCTGCTTGCGCTGGCGTATCTCGGCCAGCGCGACGACGAACTCGACCATTGAACACGGTACAGGAATGAGCAACCACCGCACACGCCGGTTCCGCGGCAACCTGCGCATCGAGCGCGACAACGCCGCGTTGTATGCGCGGCTGGCCGAACTGGCCACCGACGCGCGGCTGGGCCACGTCTACCGGCGCATCGCCGCGGGCGAGCACGCCAATGCGCAGTTCTGGGAGGCGCGCCTGCGCGAACTCGGCGAGCGCGTGCCGCCGCCGCGGATCGGCCTGCGCGTGCGCGCGCTGAGCTGGTTCGCGCAACGCTTCGGCACCGAGTTCGTGATGCCGACCGTGGTGCGGCTGGAACACGCCGACCATGCAGCCACGCCGGTCGATCGCAGCGGGCATCGCGATCATTTCCCGTTGCCGCAGGAGGTGGACCCGCATCATCGCCACCGCTCGCAGAGCGGCAACACCTTGCGCGCCGCGGTGCTCGGCGCCAACGACGGGCTGGTCTCCAATGTCAGCCTGGTGATGGGCATGGCCGGCGCCGCCTCGGGCGATCGCGCCGTGCTTTTGGCGGGCCTCGCCGGCCTGGTCGCCGGGGCTTGCTCGATGGCCATGGGCGAATGGCTCTCGGTGAACAGCTCGCGCGAGTTCTACCAGGCGCAGATCACCGAGCGGGCCGAACGCCTGGCGGTGGCGCCGGAGGACGGCCTCGAACACATCGCCGGCATCTATCGCGACAAGGGCCTGGAGCCGGCCGCGGCCGAACACCTGGCCGAGCACATCGCCGAAACGCCGCGCGCGGCGCTGGACATGCTGGTGCGCGAGGACCTGGGGGTCGATCCGGGCGAACTGGGCGGCTCGGCCTGGGGTGCGGCAATCTCCTCGTTCTGCCTGTTCGCCTGCGGCGCGCTGTTTCCGGTGGCGCCGTATCTCTTCCTTGGCGGCCACGCCGCGCTGCTGGCCAGTGCGGCTTCCACCGCCTGCGGGCTGGCCTTGATCGGCATCGGCACCTCGCTGTTCACCGGTCGCAGCATGCTGTTCTCGATCGCCCGCCAGTTCGCCATCACCGCGGCGGCGGCGGTGATCACCTATGGGGTTGGGCACCTGCTGGGTGTGGTGTTGAGCTAGCTTGGTATGCTGGGTCATAGCCTTCCGCCGTGCCACGCAGATGCCCATGTCCGACGTCTTCGAACTTGCCTGTGACCTGATCCGCCGCCGCTCGGTGACACCGGAAGATGCCGGCTGCCTGCCGTTGATCGGCGAACGACTGGAGCGCGCCGGCTTTCGCGTCGAACATCTGCGCCACGGCGACGTGGACAACCTCTGGGCCACTCACGGCGCCGATGGCCCGACCCTGATCTTCCTCGGTCATACCGACGTGGTGCCCAGCGGTCCGGAAGCGTCATGGCAAAGCCCGCCGTTCGAGCCGACCATCCGCGATGGCCGTTTATACGGCCGCGGCGCCGCCGACATGAAAGGCTCGGTGGCGGCGATGGTGGTGGCGCTGGAGCAGTTCGTGGACGCGCACCCGGATCATCGCGGCCGCGTCGGCCTGCTGCTCACCAGCGACGAGGAAGGCCCGACCAACCTCGATGGCGTGCGCCGCGTGGTAGAACACTTCCGCACCACCGGCGAGCGCATCGACTGGTGCGTGGTCGGCGAACCATCGGCAAAGGAGAAGCTCGGCGACCTGATCCGTGTGGGCCGCCGCGGCTCATTGTCCGGCACGCTGCACGTGCGCGGCGTGCAAGGCCATGTGGCCTATCCGGAGAAGGCGCTGAACCCGATCCACGCCTTCGCCCCCGCGCTGGCCGAACTCGCCGCCGAGCGCTGGGACGAGGGCAACGCGGATTTTCCGCCCACCTCGTTCCAGGTCTCCAACCTCAACGCCGGCACCGGTGCCAACAATGTGATACCCGGCGACCTCACCGCCCTGATCAATTTCCGCTATTGCGCCGCCAGTCGCGCCGACGACCTGCGCGCCCGTACCGAGGCGGTCCTGCAACGCCACGACCTCGACTTCATCCTGGACTGGAACCTCTCCGGCGAACCCTTCCTCACCCCGCCCGGCGGCGTGCTCCGCGAAACCGTGGTGGCAGTCTGCCGCGAGCTGTGCGGCCTCGACCCCGAGCAAAGCACCGGCGGCGGCACCTCCGACGGCCGCTTCATCGCGCCGATGGGCACCGAAGTGGTCGAGCTCGGCCCGGTCAATGCAACCATCCACAAGGTGGATGAGTGCGTTGACGTAGCGGAATTGGAAAAGCTGCCCGCGATGTATCGGGCGATATGCGAGCGCTTGTCGAGGTAAAAACCGGGGGTTGGTGCCGAGGGCCTTCACCCGACGCCCAACTGTCCACGCTGAGCGTAGCCCGCATCGCGGGCACAGTCGAAGCGCCGCTGCACGCGCCGGTCCGTCGCCGGCGGAAGCGGCGCTCGACACCGGCATGGCCGTGAGCGCACTGATGGAGCCGCTGGCCGCGCGGCAACTGGCGCGACCCGCCGGCCTGCCACCGCTCGGTGACATCGGCATCCGCTTGTATGTCGGCAGCGACACCGACGAGGCCGCCGCGGGCTTGATCGAGGCGGCGATGCGCGCACAACTGGCCACGTTGGGCTGATCCCGTCGCGGCAGCAATGGCATCATGGGCGTCCATTCGAGTGAGGTGGACAAGATGCGCGCAAGCGGATCGTTCGAAGTGAAGCTGGTGCCGCAGGCACCGGCACAGGGCATCGAGGCGGCGAACCTCGGTCGCATGACGATCGACAAGCAGTTCCACGGCGAACTCGATGCGCACAGCCTGGGCGAGATGATCGCCGCCGGCACCGAGGTGTCGGGGTCGGCCGGCTACGTGGCGATGGAGCGCGTCACCGGCAGCTTGCACGGCCGCAGCGGCAGCTTCGTGCTGCAGCACAGCGCCACCATGACCCGCGGCGAACCACAACTGTCGGTGACGGTGGTGCCGGATTCCGGCACCGGCGAGCTGGTTGGCCTGGCCGGCAGCATGCAGATCCAGGTCGAGGACGGCAGGCACGCATACACGTTCGAGTATCGCCTGGCGTAAGCGCCGGGCCAAAACCGGACAGGTGCATCAGCGGGGCGCGGGTTCCAGCACCAGCGTGTGCCGCGTGACACCCGGCAACAATGGCGTCGGCTTCCCTTCCACCCAATCCTCGTGCCCCGCACCGAAGTACGGTGACAGCGGGTGATCGCTCTGGCCGCCGGGCATGTTGAGGATGCCGTCGGCTTCACGGCCGGGGGAGACGTCGAGGTGTTCGGAGGCACCGAAGTCGGGGGCGGCGACGTGGGGCATGTTGTTGTCGCCGGGCAGCGGTTGGTCGGGCATGTCGATGTAGCGTGCGAGCCAGTGCGGCAGGGCGGGGGAGAGCGGGTGACGGATGTCGCTGCGGTTTCGTTCGCCCCAGGTGCGCGCGGCGAGACCGCCGGGTTCCCGGCCGAGTTCGCTGGCGGCCTTTTTCGCCGCGGCGACAAGCAGGGCGTGCCAGTCGGTGTATTTCGGATCGAGCAGTTGCGCGGGCTGCTGCCGGACCATCGCCCACACGGCCGCTTCGGCGCTGTTTTCGCCGGGCCAGCTGAAGTCCGGGTGCTGCTGTTTCACCCGGGCGGCGAACGGTGCCAGCACGGCTTCGCTGACTTGGGTGCGGAATGCGCGCACCAGGCGGTAGTCGACGCTGTCGACGGCGGCGCGGCCGCGCCATGAGGCGGTGAGCTGGCGAAGTTGCTGCAGCGAGGGATCGGTGTTGTCGGCCAGCGTCTGCTGCAGCAGACGCTGCCAGCGTGTGAGGAACACGGCGCGGTTGTCGAGCTGGATGTCGAGCAGGTCGCCAGGGGTGAAGCTGGCACGCCCGCGCAGGTCGTCGCGGATCTGCTGGGCGCGCGCGCCGAGGTCGTGGCCGCCGTTGCCGAGCAGGGCCAGTGCCGCGCCATCGACGGTGCGGTTGTTCGCGGTCCACAGACGACCGTCGGCGGGATTTTCGATGCGCGGGTAGTGCGCGGACGTGGTCCAGCCCTGCCAGCCGCTGCCGGGTTTCGACCAGTCCGACGGCAACAGCGGGTCGATGCCCTCGCGCAGCGGGATGCTGTTGCCGGCGATGGTCCAGCCGATGTGTCCGGCGCTGTCGGCGACCAGCAGGTTCTGCGGCGGCATGCCGAGTTGCGGGGCCAGGTTCAACGCAGCGGCAACATCCGGAGTGTGTTCCAGTTGCATCAGCTCGATGTTGTAGCCGTGTGGCCGACCGCCGATCCACGCCAGCGCCAGCGGCGTGCCGTCGACGTCCTTGCCCATGATCGGGCCCCAGCGGGTGTCTTCGACCTTGAGCACGGTATCGGGCTGGCCCCTGACCCGGATGTGCTCGTCGTGGGTTTCCATTTTCGCCCAGCCGTCCGGCACCTTGTAGCGTGTCGGATCGGCAGGATCGCGCTGCACGCGCACCCAGTCCTGCCAGTCGCCGTAGCTGTTGGTGAAGCCCCAGGCGATCTGCCCATTGGAGCCGACGATCATGGCGGGGGTGCCGGGCAGGCCGACGCCGTTGACGTCGCGCTGTCCGCCCGGCGCGCCGGGATCGGGGTAGCGCAGGCGGGTGCGGAACCAGATGTTCGGCACGCGCAGGCCCAGGTGCATGTCGTTGGCGAGCATCGCCGCGCCGGTGCCGGTGAGTGCGCTGGACACGGCGAAGCTGTTGCTGCCGGGGCGTGGCGCGTCGAGCGCCGGCGCCAGCGCGGCGGCCAGCGCAACGGAAGTTGTCGATGGTGCGAGCTGGCGCAGGTCGAACACTCCGGCGGCCGGAATCACCGGCGAGCGCGACAGCCGCCCGCTCAGCGGAGCTTCCCAGTCGGGATCGGGCGACAGCAGGAAATCGACCAGCGAATCGGGCAGTACCGCGCGCATTTCGGCGATGCGCAGCTCGCGCTCGTTGCGGCCGTCGCTGTTCAGATCCAGGTACATCGAGGCGACCACCAGAATGCTGTCTTCCGAGCGCCACGGCTGCGGCTGACTGCCCAGCAGCAGGTATTCCCACGGCTTTGTGCGCAGGTCGGCGAGGCCGGCGTTGACGCCGTCGCGATAGCGGTCGAGCGCCTGTTTCTGTGCCGGCGGCAGTTGTGCGTAGGCGGCTTCGGCCACGGCACGCAGGCGGTGGCGGCGATGATTGAGATCGACTTTCAAGGCTGCCGGCCCGACCAGCGCGGACAGCTCGCCGGCGGGCATGCGCCGCATCAGGTCCATCTCGAAGAAGCGTTCCTGCGCGTGCACGTAGCCGAGTGCGTAACTGATGTCGGCGCGGCTCTTGCCCTCGAACGTGACAGTACCGAGCGCGTCGCGGCTGATGCTGACCGGGGCCGACAATCCGGCTGCCGCGCGTGTGCCGTCGAGGCTGGCGCGGCTGCCGGCGAGCAGATGCCAGCCGGCGAAGAACGCGATCAGCAGCAACACCAGCGCAACGATCAGCAGGGCGCGCAGGATGCGCCAACGACGCGCCATCATCGCGTGCCGAAGACGGCGAAGATGCCGGCGTAGGGCTTGACCATGAAGGCCGGGGCGCCGGCGTAGCCCTCGCCGTCGACGTAGAGCTGCGAGATGCTTCCATCCAGGTACAGCGCATCGCGGCAACCGATCCTGTCGCGGAATAGCCGTCCAAACGCATGAAAATTCACCGGTCCCTCGCTCACCGCGAACACCACCTCGGTCGGCGTCCTTGCGCAGACGCCGCTGCGCCATTTCAGGCTGGACGAATCATCGATGAACTGCTCGTTGAGCTTGCCGTCGATCAGCAGCATCGGCCCGGACTGGGTGGCCCACCGCGCGCGCTTGCCGTCGGCCTTGAACGCGGCGCTGGTGCGCACCGCCGCGTGGCCGTCCGGATACACCACGAAGACGCCGTTCGGCAGCAGCGAAAAATTGCCCGAGGCGGGATTGCCATGGGCCAGGTTCAGCGGCACGACGGTCTTGCCGTTTTCCACGTACAGGCCGAGCGGCGCGAACTTGTGATCGTAGATGCCGGCGTTGGCCGCAAACAGCAGCCGTCGACCGTGCGTCTCGCCCCATTGGCGCAGGTTTTCGATGCTGCCAAACGGCTGGCTGCTGCGCGGATCGCGCCAGTGCAGGGTCAGTTGCTCATGCTTGAGGTTGATGTGGACCACGCGGTAGTTCTGCCCCTCGAAGGCGAACTCGCCACTGTCCAGCGCCTGCGCCGTAGGCGTGCAGCCGGGCATGGAAAACAGCAGCAGAGGCAGCAGCCAGCACAACAGATGGCCGCCGGGCCGGCGGAAAGATCGTTTCGGTACGTGGGAATGCATCGGCCGATGGTCGCCGCCCGGCGCTCGTGGCGCAAGTCCGGCGGCACCAGTGCGGGGCTGGACCGAAAGCACTGCAGCTTGTCTGTCGCTACGTCGGCGACGGCCGCGTGCGAGGCTTTCCCTTGCCGCTCCCCGGCGCGCCAACGGGTGGGGACGGATGTCGTTAGACTTGGGATTTTCGCCACAGGTTTCACCGATGCCCTATACCCCGATCGTGGCCACGCTCGGCTATGTGCTGTCGCCGGATCGCAGCGAGGTGCTGATGATCCATCGCAATGCGCGACCGGACGATCAGCACCTGGGCAAGTACAACGGACTCGGCGGCAAGATGGAGCCGGGCGAGGACATCGCCACCTGCATGCAGCGCGAGATTCTGGAAGAGGCCGGGATCACCTGCGAGTCGATGCAGTTGCGTGGCACCTTGAACTGGCCGGGCTTCGGCAAGCATGGCGAAGACTGGCTCGGTTTCATCTTCGTGATCGAACGCTATGCCGGCACGCCGTTCAGGAGCAATGCGGAGGGCACGCTGGAATGGGTGGCGCTGGAGCGGCTGTTGACCTTGCCGATGTGGGAAGGCGACCGACACTTTCTGCCGCTGGTGTTCGACGCCGACCCGCGGCCGTTCCACGGGGTGATGCCGTACAAGGGCGGGCGCATGCAGTCGTGGTCGTACGCGCGGCTGTAGTTGCCGGTATCGTGGGAGCGGCTCACGCCACGTCGGCGAGCCACGCCGCGCTGGAGAACTTGCCCAGCGCCAGTTCCTCCGCCCGCGCCAGTTCATCCGGCTGCACGATGTCGTCGCTGAGCCCGTGAAGCCGCCGGAAGGTGGCGATCATCCTCTCGATCACCGCTTCGCGCGGCAGGCCGGTCTGGCTGCGCAGCGGATCGACACGCTTGGCGGCGCTGGCTGTGCCCTTGTCGGAGAGTTTTTCGCGACCGATGCGCAGCACGTCCAGCATTTTCACCGCGTCGATGTCGTAGGCCATCGTGACGTGATGCAGCACCGCGCCGCCGCGGTGCACTTGCGCGGCGCCGGCGATCTTGCCGCCTTCGGAAGTGATGTCGTTGAGCGGCTGGTACCACGCCTTGATGCCCAGCTCGCCCAGCGCCTCCAGCACCCATGCGTCGAAGAAGGCATAGGCTTCCTGGAACGACAGTCCCTTGACCAGCGACTGCGGCGCGTAGATCGAATAGGTAATGGTGTTGCCCGGCTCGATGAACATCGCGCCGCCACCGGAAACCCGTCGCACCACCTCGATGCCGTGGCGCTTCGCCGCCTCGCCGTCCACTTCGTTGCGCAGCGACTGGAAGCGGCCGATCACCACCGCCGGCGACGCCCATTCCCAAATGCGCAGGGTCGGCGCGCGCCGGCCCGCGCCGACCTCGTGGGTCAGCACGTCATCCAGCGCCATGTGCAGGGTGGGTGATTGCGGTGCGGTGTGGATCAGCTGCCAGTCGTGGTCGCGCCAGTCGGTGCGCATCATGCTTCGGCTTCCCTGTGCAAGGCGCGGCGCACGGCGACCGCGATGGCTTCAGGCGACAGACCATACATCATCACGTCCGGCGGAAGTCCCTGGCTGATAGCGGTGGCGAGCGTCGCTTCATCGGCGAGCGCCGGCTGGCCTTCCAGCGCGCGGTTGATTGCCTCCAAGGCACTGTCCGGCTCGAGGAAGAAATCGCCGCTCAGCTGCACGTCGGCAAGACGGCCTTCGCGCACGGTGAGGTCGATCACCACCAGCTTGCCGCCGGGCATCTTGTATTCGCCGTGCATGGACGCGTTCCGCGTATCGTCTGGACAGGTGCGCAGTTTGCCTTGCCGCGACCCCGATGCAAAAGACGGCGAACCCAGGTCGCCGCCTTTTGTCGGTTTCAGCGCATTTCCAGCCCCATTCTTGCCGTTCTCCCGAAGCCGAGGTCGACCTGTTGGAGCAGGCCGGCTTCGAGCGGCATGAGCTGTTCTATGCGGCTTTCACGTTCAAGGGGTGGGTTGCGTATGCGGCTTCGTAAAAATCCCCCAACCTCACGCCTTGATCGGCAAATGCTTGCGCGACAGATAGATCGCGTGGATGCCGAGCGTCATGGTCTTGCAGGCCGGCAGCAATTCGACCGAGTCGCCGCGGGCGCACCGAATCCGGCTGGAAGCCACATGCGTCAGCGCGCGGTCATTCCGCCATCCACGCGGTAATTCGCGCCAGTCAGGAACTTGCCGCGATCCGACACGAGCAGCGCCACGACTTCGGCGATGTCCTCGGTGGCGCCGATGCGGCCCAGCGGCAGGTGCTGCAGCCACGCGTCGGTGGAAAATCCCGGTGTCGTCCTGGCGAACTCATCGGAGCCCGGTGTCGCGATGACGCCGGGGGAAACGACGTTCACGCGGATTGTCGGCGCGAGTTCCAGTGCAAGCGTGCGCGAGTAGTACTCGAGTGCGGCCTTGGCGGCGCCGTAATGCACGAAGGGGGCGAACGGCATCGCTGCCGCCGCGGAGGAAATGTTCACGACAGCTGCAGCTTTCGACTCCCGCAGCGCCGGAAGCAAGGCGTTGGTAAGTCGGATCGTGGCCTGGAGATTGAGCGCGAAGCTGTCGGCCCACGCCTCGTCGGGGATCGTCCATGAGCCTTCCAGGAATGCGCGCGCGCCGCCCGCGTTGTTCACCAGGATGTCGAGGCCGCCGAGCGCTGCGAGGGACTGCGTCGCGACGGCCTTCACGCCTTCGCTCGTGGCGATGTCGCCGGACACGAACGTGGCGCCCGCGGGCATGTCCTTGTCAGCTTTACGCGCGACGACAACGACCTTGGCGCCGGCATCGAGCAGGCGCTGGGCCACCGCCGCGCCGATGCCACGCGTGCCTCCGGTGACGAGAGCACGGCGGCCGGCGAGTTCTTTCGGTAAATGGGGATGGTTGGACATGATGATGTTCCTGTGTGGTTGGTCAATATTTCTTGAGCAGTGATCCGGATGATCACGGTCTTTCGCGCGCGGCAACGTTCTGCGCCCGGGGAGCGGGTCGCCTTGCAGGGCGTATGCGTCGCTGTCAGGCCTTCACGAACCGATAGGCGAAGCGATCGGTCTGGCCCTTGATCGATGGGTCGAAAACCTTGCTGGAGTGCGGGTCGTCGTTGTTCGCCAGCAAGCTGCTTTCGGCGTCCAGCACAAAACCCGCCGCTTCCACCTCTTCGCGAACCGCCGCCGGCTCGATCCGATGCAGCGACCCGGCGTTACTCGTACCTGTTCCGGCTGCGGCGACGTGGTCGACGATGACGTAGAAACCGCCACGCTTGAGCCGCCCATGGACGGCTCGATTGAAGTCGGCCGCGGTGGCGCCCCTGGCCTGCAGAAGCGCGGTGTGGAGGTCGTGATAGAACAGGTGCAGCCACACGACATCGGCCGGTGGCGTGCTTTCCGGCAATGCCATGAGGTCCGCCGCGACGGCCTGCACATTCCCTCGTCCCGGCTGCTTCGCCAGGGCTCGGGCGCGGCCGACCGGATCGTTGTTGAGGTGAGCGACCTCGGCCGGCACGAAGCTGCAGACCCGTCCCTCGGGTCCGACGATGTCGGAAAAGAGGCCGGTCCAGTCCCCGTCGCCCGGATACACGTCGATCACGGTCGAGCCAGCCTCGGCTCCTGCGAAACGCAGCAACTCGGATTGTCTGGAGTGCGGGTACATGGGGGCCTCCGAAGTGGATGACTCTGAAAAGCTGGTGGTGGACCAGGAAGGGTGTGCCGCCTCAGATCTGCGCCAGCCCGCCGTCGACGGCGAGCTCGCTGGCGGTCATGAAGCTGCTGTCCGACGACGCGAGAAAGGCCGCCGCCGCCCCGATCTCCGCCGGTTCGGCCATGCGCTGCAGCGGATTCATCGAGGCGAACGCCTTCAGGCCTTCCTCGCCCACCGCGGCCTTCGCCAGTTCGGTCGCGGTCGGTCCGGGCGACAGCACGTTGACCCGGATGCCGGTGCCCTTCAGGTCCTCCGCAAAGGTCTTGGCGAGGTTGCGCACGGCGGCCTTGCTCGCGCTGTAGACGCCGAAGGCCGGGGCGCCGGTGGTGCCGGCGCTCGATCCGGTGAGGATGATCGAGCCGCCCTGGCCCATCAGCGGCAGCGCCTGCTGCACCGTGAAGATCGTGCCCTTCACATTGGTGTCGAAGGTTTCGTCGATGTGCTCGGCGGTGATCTGGCCGAGCGGAAGCAGGCTGCCCGTACCGGCGTTGGCGAATACGATGTCGAGGGTGCCGCGCTCCGCCTTCACCGCCGCGTAAAGCCGGTCGAGATCGGCCGGGTCGGAGACCGAGCCCTGCACCGCGCGGGCGTTGGGGCCGAGCTTCGCCACCGCGGCGTCGAGCGCTTCCTGCCGACGGCCGTAGATGAAGACGAAGGCGCCTTCCTCGATGAAGCGCTCTGCCGCTGCGAGGCCGATGCCGGTGGCGCCGCCGGTGATGACGGCGGTTTTTCCATTCAATCGGGTCATGTCTTGGATCCTTGGTCGGGATGGCTTAGGTAAGTGATTACGCGCCAGCGGCGGCGGTGGCCGCGCGCTCGGGCTCGTTCTTGAACAGGTCCTGGAAGATCAGTGGCGCCCAGCTCCGGTCGAGCACCTGCACCAGCGCGCCGCCTTCGGCGAGCATGCCGAGGTTCACGGGGGCGAAACCCAGCTGACCGGCGAGATCTGCCACCTGCGCGGCGGCCGCTTCGTCATCGCTCGACAGGAACACGACGCGGCGGCTGCCCTTGACGTGCGGGTCGGCGGCCAGCGTCCTCGCGGGCAGATGATTGAAACCCTTCACGAAGCGGGCGCCGGGGAAGGCCTTGGCGACGTCGGCCGTAGACAGGCCCTCGAAACCGTTCATCGCGTCCACGACCGTCTTGCCCTGCCAGCTCGACAGTGCCTTGGCGACCTCGCGATGGCCCTCGAAGAGCACGGCCAGGAAAATCACGTCCGCCTTGAGCGCTTCCTGCAGCGTCCTGGGGACGACCGTGGATCCGATCGCCTGCGCCTGCGGCAACAGGGCCTCGGGTGGTCGCCGGCTGGCGACGGATACTTCGATGTTGTTGCGGGCAAAAGCGCGGGCGAGGGCCTGGCCGATGGCGCCGAAACCGATGATGGCGTAGCTCATGGAGATGGTCCTTTTCAGTACGGGGATGGAGAGGGCTGACCCGTTCGGGCCGGTTGCCCAATCAATCTGGGTCGCTTGACGCATCAAACCAATTGACGAAAAATCGCTTAATACAATCTATTTTCTGGATAATTCGTGCTCGACAACGTCACCATCAACCAGCTGCGTGCGTTCGTTGCGGTGTGCGATCAGGGAACCTTCTCGGGGGCGGCGCGGAAACTCGCACGCGCGCAGTCGGCCATCAGCCACGCGATCAAGGCGCTGGAAAGTGCGTTCGATGTGGAGTTGTTCGAGCGCAATACACGCAAGGCGCAGCTCACCGCTGCAGGCCGCAGCCTCTTGCCGGACGCACGGGCGGTGATCTCACGCACCGAAGAAATGAAGAACCGCGCCGGCTCGATCGCCAAGGCCGGGGTGCCGCAGGTTTCGGTGGCGGTCGATGCCTACTTCCCGCGCGCCCACCTGATCGACTGCTTGCGGACGCTGCAGGAAGAGTTCCCGACCGCGGCGATCAACCTGCGCATCACCACCATGCAGGGCGGCGAGCACCTGGTGCTCGAAAGGGTGTGTGCCCTGGCCGTCACGATCGAGAACGTGCCGGAGGTGAACCCGGAAGCCGTCGAACGCCACTGGCTGCGCGAGGAGGAAATGGTGACGGTATGCGCGCCTTCCCATGCGCTCGCTTCGACACCCAAACCCATCCCCGTGGACGAGTTCGGTCGACACGTCCAGATCGTCGTCACCGACAACCAGCCTGGCGCAGAAAAGACCCAGCAGGGCGTTGCCGGCAAGCGCCAGTGGCTGGTCAACGACCTCGGCGCCAAACGCGATCTGCTCAAGGCCGGCCTTGGCTGGGGACACTTGCCGCGGCATCTCGTCAGCGAGGATCTGGCAAACGCAGAACTCGTTGAACTTGAGCGCCGTGCCTGGCACATGGGTCCGCTCACGTTCATGGTCTCGCAGCGCCGGGGTTACGATCTCTCACCATGCGAGTCGCGGCTGGTCGGGCTGCTTGGCGAAGCTTGACCCGTGCGAATCGCGGTTGTCTGCGTGGCTTGTCGCTCATGGACGGACGTCCGCAGAGGAACGCATTCATGCGCTCCGTGAGCTAAGGCATCGACTCAAGCCAGCCCGCTTGTGATCACTCATAACAGCGTTCCCGATGCCCTGCGAAAAGATGCGCTACCTACAGAGATACGTGGCCTTCGACATCGGACGGCGTACCGGTTGCAAACGCGGCTAAGGCGATCGAAGCGATCACCAGCCGCTTACCGCTGCTTTCTCCCGAAGCCTAAGTTGGCTTGCTGGGGGCAGGCGGGCTTCGAGCGGCATGGGCTGGGAGCGCAAGGTGGGCAGGTCCTTGGGTGAGCTCGATGCTGCCTTCGACGGTTCTTCCGCGGAGATAGGGTGCGGGCGGCCGGTGGTGGGTCGGTGACGCGGCTGCGTCGCCATTGCATGGAGGAAGTGAGGCGGCCGTCGCGGAAGCCGATGCCGTCTGTCCGATGGCAGCGAGACATCCAGCGCCAGGGTGTCGCGGCGGCCGTCGCCGATGTTGCCGGGGGCGCCGAAGTGAACTGGCGGCACGGCGCGAGGGGTTCAGCGCATGCCTGCCGGAGTCGCCGCTGCGCGAGGTGCAACCTCTGGTGGGTTCGATCAACGCACCGGCCGGCGCGCGCGAGCGCGACCTGACCGTGGCCCGCCGGCGCGCGATGTCTGAGCGGAGCGGCCGCCGTCAGTGGTCGCGGCGACCGCGATCGTGGAAGTGGCCGCTGCCGGTGCCGATCGAGATGCTGATGCCGCCGCCGGGGTCGTCGCAGCTGCCGAATGCCTTGCTGACATTCACGGTGCCGGTCTGGTAATTGCCGCTCACGTGGTTGCCGCTCATCACGCCCATGCCGACGCTGCCGTGCACCTGCGCCTCGTTGTAGGTGGAGTCGTCGCAGTCGGGCCGGCCGTCGATGGCAACTTCGGCATTGCCCATGCGTCCGCTGGTGTCGCCGTAATACACGCCGGGAGCGTCGTGTGCCGGTGCGGCAGCGGTGGAACCCGGAGCAGGGATTTCACTCGGGGGAAGTTTCAGGTTGAGCGGCTTGCCGGCGCTCTGCGCCCATGCCGGCGCGGCCAGCAGGGTGGCCAGCAGGGCGGGAAGAAACCGTTGGATGTTCATGCGCACTCCGGGTTGTCACGTATTCAACGCGCGATGCCGCATTGGCGTGTACATCCTTGTTGGAAAGGCCGGACGCCGACAAGTTCCTGCCTCTCCCGCAGATTGTCTGCAAGCAAGTCAGCCGCTGGTCTCGATCCGCTCGACGCGGCGCAGGCCGCGCGGCAGCAGGTTGCCGCGGGTGGCGCGGTTGCCGCCGTATTCGACCAGGTCGGCCCACTTCAGGGTGAGCTTGCGCGCGCCGGCGTACATCGTGACTTCGCCCTTGCCTTCACTGACCACGGCCACGCCGGCCACGCGTTCGTCGCCGCTGGTCAGCCTGGCCTTCGGGATCTCGATCAGCTTGTTGCCCTTGCCCTTGTCCAGTTCCGGCAGTTCGGCCACCGAGAACATCAGCAGATGGCCTTCGCTGGTGACCACCACGATGCGGTCGCGCGCCGGGTCGGCGCTGACCTGCGGCGCCAGCACCTTGGCCTTGTCGCTGAGGCTGATGATCTGCTTGCCGGCCTTGTTGCGGCCGGTGAGCGCTTCGAAGCGGGTGACGAAGCCGTAGCCGAAATCGCTGGCGAGGATCAGCCGGGTGTCGTTGTCGCCGGCGATCACCGCGTCGAAGCTGGCACCGCCGGCGGGGCTGAAACGGCCGGTCAGCGGCTCGCCGTTGCCGCGTGCCGAGGGCAGGGTGTGGGCGGGCGTGGAATAGGCGCGGCCGGTGGAGTCGATGAAGGCGACTTGCTGGGTGGTGCGTGCCTTCACGGCGGCAAGCAGGCCGTCGCCTTCGCGGTAATTCAGCGCTTCGGCGTCGATGTCGTGGCCCTTGGCGGCGCGCGCCCAGCCTTTCTGCGAGAGCACGACGGTGACCGGTTCGCTGGCCACCAGGGCGCTGTCGTCCAGCGCCTGCGCGGCCTCGCGTTCGATCAGCGGCGAGCGCCGTGCGTCGCCGAATTTCTCGGCATCGGCGCGTAGCTCATCCTTGATCAGCCCCTTCAGCTTGGCCGGCGATTTCAGCAATACGTTGATGCGTGCGCGCTCCTCTTCGAGCTGGTCGCGCTCGGCGTTGATCTTCATCTCTTCGAGCCGGGCCAGCTGGCGCAGGCGGGTTTCCAGGATGTAGTCGGCCTGTTCCTCGCTGAGCCGGAAGCGCGCCATCAGCACCGGCTTGGGCTCGTCCTCGCTGCGCACGATGCGGATGACTTCGTCGAGGTTGAGGTAGGCGATGTGCAGGCCTTCGAGCAGGTGCAGGCGGCGGTCGACCTTGGCCAGCCGGTTTTCCAGGCGCCGGGTGACCGTGCTGGTGCGGAAGCTCAGCCATTCGGTGAGGATGCGCCGGAGGTCCTTCACCTGCGGTCGGCCATCGAGGCCGATCATGTTGAGGTTGACGCGGAAGCTCTTTTCCAGATCGGTGGTGGCGAACAGATGCGGCATCAGCTCGTCCGCGTCGACGCGGCTGGAGCGCGGTACCAGCACCAGCCGGATCGGGTTCTCGTGATCGGATTCGTCGCGCAGGTCCTCGATCATCGGCAGTTTCTTCGCGCGCATCTGCGCGGCGATCTGCTCCAGGATCTTCGACGGGCTGACCTGGTGCGGCAGCGCGGTGATCACGATGTTGCCTTCCTCGCGCTGGTACACCGCGCGGGCACGCACCGAGCCGCCGCCGCTCTGGTACATCGCCAGCAGGTCGGCGCGCGAGGTGATGATCTCCGCTTCGGTCGGGTAATCGGGGCCGCGCACGTGTTCGCACAGGTCGGCGACGCTGGCGTCCGGTTCATCGAGCAGACGGATGCAGGCGGTGACCAGCTCGCGCAGGTTGTGCGGCGGGATGTCGGTGGCCATGCCCACCGCGATGCCCATCGAGCCGTTCAGCAGCACGTGCGGCACGCGCGCCGGCAGCCAGCTGGGTTCTTCCAGCGTGCCGTCGAAGTTCGGTACCCAGTCGACCGTGCCGTGGCCCAGCTCGCCCAGCAGTGCCTCGGCGATCGGACTCAGCCTGGACTCGGTGTAACGCATCGCCGCGAAGCTTTTCGGGTCGTCCGGCGAACCGAAGTTGCCCTGACCATTGACCAGCGGGTAGCGGTACGAGAACGGCTGCGCCATCAGCACCATCGCTTCGTAGCTGGAGCTGTCGCCGTGCGGATGGAACTTGCCGATCACGTCACCGATGGTGCGTGCGGACTTCTTCGGCTTGGCGGTGGAGGCCAGGCCCAGCTCGCTCATCGCGTAGATGATGCGCCGCTGCACCGGTTTCAGCCCGTCGCCGACGAAGGGCAGGGCGCGATCCAGTACCACGTACATCGAATAATCGAGATAGGCCCGCTCGGCGTATTCCTTCAGCGGGATCTGTTCGTAATTGGCTTGCAGGTTCATGCGGTGATGTCTGATGAATGGCGCGCGACGCGCGGATAACCGGTCGATGGTGCCAGAACGCGCCGACCCATGACAGCTTGCGGGGACGTGGCTGTTGTGCCGCAACGCCCGCGGCGGTTCACCGGGTTTTGTCCTTGAGCGCGGGCAGCGGTGGCGCGCGCAGTGGCACCGGCGTGGATTGCACGATCGAGGTGGTGGTCTGGCCGTAGCGCAGGAAGCGATCGAGGATCAGGTCGAGGTTTTCCAGCGCGTCCAGGTGCACCTTGATGATGAAGCAGTCTTCGCCGGTGACGCGATGGCACTCGACGACCTGCGGCATCTTCTGTGCGAGTTCGGCGATCTTCGGCAACTGCCCGGGGACCGGGCGCACGCGCACGTACGCCGTGATCGGCCAGCCCAGCGCCTTCGGGTCCAGGTCGAGCCGGCAGCCACGGATCACACCGGTTTCCTCCAGCCGCAGGAGGCGTTCCTTCACCGCTGGCGCCGACATGCCGATGCGGCTGGCGAGCTTGCTGACCGGCTGGCGCGGGTCTTCCTGCAGCGCCTTGAGCAGCTCGATATTGCGCGGATCGGTGACGATATTGGAAATATGAGGCATATCGTTGAAAAGTCCTGCAAAAGCGAAAGAAATGACGATCGAATACTTGGATGATGCATGGATCATGCGCCAATTATTTGGAAAATGGGAGGCCATGAGCGAACTACCTTCCACCTCTTCGATGCCCCGGTTTGCGCCACCGCCGCAGCTGTATTTCGTGGCCAGCGCGATCTTCCATTACCTCGGCCCGGCTTTTGCGGTGCTGCTGTTCGCCCGCGTCGAGCCGCTCGGCGTCGCGTGGTTGCGGATCGCCAGCGCGGCGCTGATCTTCGCCGCATGGCGGCGGCCCTGGCGCCATTTTCTGCAGACGAGTGCGGCGGCGCGATGGAACATCGTGGGACTGGGCGTCGTGCTCGGCGGCATGAATGCCTGCTTCTATCTGGCGATTGACCGCTTGCCGCTGGCCACGGTCGGCGCGATCGAATTTCTCGGTCCGATCGCGTTGGCGCTGGCCGGCTTGCGCACGCAGCGCAATACCGTGGCGCTCGCGCTGGTCGTGGCCGGCGTGTGGTTTCTGACCCACCTGCGCCTGGCCGGCGCACCGCTCGGCTTCGTGTTCGCGTTTGCCAACTGCGCGCTGTTCACGCTGTACATCGTGCTCGGTCATCGGGTGGCGAATGACGAGGGCGGCAGCGCGCTCGATCGCCTGGCGGCCGCGATGCTGGTGGCACTGGTGGTGGCCACGCTGATCGGGGTTCGCCCGGCCGCGCCGGCGCTGCTCAGCCTGCCGCTGCTCGCCGCCGGCGTTGGCGTGGGCGTGACCTCGTCGGTCATACCCTACGTGTGCGACCAGCTGGCGATGGCGCGACTGCCGCGGGCCACCTTCGCCATGCTGCTGGCCCTGTTGCCCGCGACGGCGTGCCTGGTTGGCGCCGTCGTGCTGCACCAGTTGCCCAACCGCGCGGAGACCATCGGCATCGCGCTGGTCGCCGCCGGCATCGCCATCCACCGCGAGGCGCGGCGGTGAATCAGAATCCACTCATGAATGACAGCGAGGTGCTCCCCATGGACTACGTACGACTTGGAAAATCCGGCCTCAAGGTCTCTCGCATCTGCCTGGGCTGCATGAGCTATTCGGTGACGCCCACCGCCGAGAGGCCATGGACGCTGGACGAGGAACACGGCCGGCCGTTCATCCGGCGCGCGCTGGAGCTGGGCATCAATTACTTCGACACCGCCAACATGTATTCCAAGGGCGGCAGCGAACAGATGCTGGGGCGAGCACTGCACGACTTCGCCCGGCGTGACGAGGTGGTCATCGCCACCAAGGTGTTCTACCCGATGCGCGGCGACGCCAACGGCGGCGGCCTGTCGCGCAAGTCGATCATGACCGAGATCGACGCCAGCCTTCGCCGGCTCGGCACCGACTACGTCGACCTTTACCAGATCCATCGCTGGGACGACGCCACGCCGATCGAGGAGACGCTGGAGGCGTTGCACGACGTGGTGAAGGCGGGCAAGGCGCGTTACCTCGGCGCCTCATCGATGTCGGCGTGGCAGTTCGCCAAGGCGCTGTACACCGCCGACCTGCACGGCTGGACGCGTTTCGTGTCGATGCAACCCCACTACAACCTGCTCTATCGCGAGGAGGAGCGCGAGATGCTGGAGTTGTGCGCGCAGGAAGGTATTGGCGTGGTGCCATGGAGCCCGCTGGCGCGCGGCCGTCTGGCGCGGCCATGGGAGGACGAGCCGAGCACGGTGCGTGGCGGTTCCGACCCGTGGGGCGATGGCGTGTATGCCGCGAGCAAGGCGGCGGACAAGGCCGTGGTGGATCGCGTCGGCGAGGTCGCCGCGCGGCTCGGCGTTCCGCGCGCACAGGTGGCGCTGGCATGGCTGCTGCACCAGCGGGTGGTCACCGCACCGATCGTCGGCGCGACCAAAACGCACCATCTGGAAGAGGCCGTGGCGGCGCTGGCGATCAGGTTGCCGGAGTCGGAGATCGCGGCGCTCGAAGCGCCTTACCTGCCGCACGCAGTCGCCGGCATCGAATGATGCGCATGGCCGTGCTTTCGAGGTGGACGCCGGGACCTACAGTCCAAGCAGTCGCCAGACCCAGTAGACGCCGATGCCCATTTGCACGGCGAAGGCGGCGAAGCGGGCATTGACGGCGATGACGCTGGTCGAGGCCAGGTGGATGCCGGACTGGATGACCCGCGCGCCCAGCAACCAGGGAGCGAGCGTATCTGTGACTTCGGCGCGGTCTGTCACCATTGCCACAAGCAGCAGGCCGCCGAAGACAGGCAGGCTCTCGACGCAATTCGCGTGCGCACGAGCGAGCCGCTGCATGAACGGCGAGATATTCGAGTTGTCTGGCTTGAACTCATTCGAGCGGACACGACCGCTGACAACGAGGTAGCTGCGCAGCGCCTCCATGACGACCAGCAAGAGCACCGTCCAGGCGAGGAACAGGGTGAGTACCAGGGCTGAGGTGGTCATGTCCGGTCTGCGCTCCCTGGCGCGGTGGAGAAGAGTGGTCGACGCATGTTTCGCGTTGAGCGATCAGGGCAACCGTTCGACCGGCGTGCCGTGCGATTGCAGTTGCACCTGCACGCTGTCCGGTCCGGCCAGGTGGGCGGCGCCAACGGCGATGAAGACGGTGCCCGGGTGTTGCAGCATGGTGGCGATCCTGGTCGCCCAGGCTCGATTGCGCTGTACCAGCAAGCGCTGGTACAGCGCGGGTGCGTGCCGGGTCAGGTCTTCGTCTTCGATACGGGCGATGGTGCCGACGTCGCCGCGTTTCCATGCGTCGATCAGGGTGGTGAGTTCGCCGCTGCCCTTGTCGACGTCGCGCAGGGTGGAGCGCAGGAAATCCAGCTCGACGTCGGCGGGCAGGTCGGCGAGGAAGCGAATCTGCTGCTCGGAGGTTTCCAGTCCGTCGACCGTCTTGCCGGCAGCCAGCATCTGCGCCTTGAGCAGCTTGTCGACACCGTGGGCCGGATCGAGGCCGGCCTTCACCAGCGGAGCCACCGTCAGGGTCAGCCCGGCCAGCCACGGCCGCATCATCTGCAGGGTGCCTGCACCGCCGGGCACGCCGGCGGTTTGCGCGGCGCGGATGAGGGTGGCGTTTTCGGCGGCGCTGAGTTTTTCCGACAGCGGGTGGCCGGGATCCAGTCCGTATTGCAGCACCAGCGCCTGCATGCGGACCGGGTTGTCGTCGGTCAGTTCGATGGTCAGCGAACCGCTGTCGGCGAGAGCCTTTTCCAGCCCGGGCCAGCGCCAGTCGCTGTCGTTCGGCAGCAGGTGCACGGTGCCGAAAAGATAGACCGTGGTGTCGGCGTCCCTGACCACCCACAACGCAGGGTGGGCGATGGCCGCGACGGGCAGCAGCAGGGCGAGGCAGGCAAGCAGGCGCAGTGCGATGGCGGGTTTCATGCCGGCAGTGTCGCGACAACGCAATGGGCATTCAATCATTGGCTGGACGTGCCGGTTTTCAGGTCGGGGTTTCGTTGGTCAGCGCGAACGCGCTGCCGCGCGCCGGATCGACCGGACGGACTTCGCAGGCCAGGCCATAGGCCAGGCAGGGGTTTTCCGACGTGATGCGCGACGCTTCCTCCAGGCTGTCCGCCAGGATGAACCAGTAGCCGCCGACGACCTCTTTGCCCTCGGCAAACGGTCCGTCGGTGATCGCCTGCCGCGACACCACCTTGCCATCCCGTGTCAGCCGGTGCCCGGCCACGATCCTGCCTTCGCCAAGAAGCCGTTCGTACCAGGCGTAGAACCGGTCGATGGCATCCTGAATTTCTTCGCTTGATGCCGCCGCGTCCCACTGCCCGCGGGAAAGGACGAGGTATTCGGAGGGCGGGGTTCTCTGGTTCATGGGTGGCATCCGTCGATCAGGGATGAATATCGGAGCAAGGGCGAGGGCGACTCCTGAACAGTCGTCCGAGAAGAAGCAGGACCGCCGCTTCGGCGAGCGCGAAACCGCAGCCGGTCAATACGGCAATGCTCCTGATCTTGCCTTGCTGCTCGTCGGTGGGAAAGAGTTCCAGCGAGCCATGGAAGAACCAGATCGCATCGATCAGGAGGAGTATCGCGAACAGAATCGCCAACAGCGACAGGACGCCGATCCGGATGTTTCGCCGCACTGAACCGCCTCCTCTGCCTGACGTCCGAATGTAGCCCGACGGCGACGCCGCATGAGTCAGGCCGCGGGGAGCGCGTTGATCGTGACGTAGTACCCGTCCGGATCCCGCAGCGAGAATTCCATGGTCCGCGTGTTCGGGTTGGCGTTGGGCTCCTCCTCGAACCGGGCAACCAGCGTGCGTGCCTTTGACAGCGCGAGGTCGAAATCGTCGACGCGGAAGAACAGCAACAGGCCATTGCCGGGCTGCGCGTGATCGGGGCTCGCCAAGGACGGATGGTCGTGGGCGCCCCACTGGTGCAGGCAGAGCAGGACCGTTCCATCCGGGTCGAGAATCTGGCCGAAGTAGTCATGCGCCGGAGCCGTCTGTGGCAGGCCGAGCAGCGACTGATACCAGCTGACGCTGCCGGCCACATCGTCGACCCCGATGATCGTCCACGTGCGTCTCATGGAAGTCCTCCTGCGGCTTGACGTCGTATGGAAAAGTCACCCGCAGCCTATCATCCGTCCTGCATGCCGGTCGCTTCATTCGAGCAATCTCGTCGACTGACGTGCGACCACTGGGGCGCAAACGTTCAGCCGTCCGCGTACATGGCCTTGATCTCGGCCATGTGCTGCTGGCAGAAGCGCAACTGCGCGGCGGGCACGTCGTCCGGGTGAATCGATGTGTGGCCTTGCAGCAGCATGGCTGCGGAATATCCGTCGATGAGCGCCAGCGAGGTCAGCACGAACTGGCGTGCGTCCAGGTGGTGGCGGGGTTGGCGTCGACCTCGGCCGTCAATGCCGTGACCGTCCTGGGGCGACCCCCGTCGTCGGTGAAGACCATGCCGTCGCACGGCCGGCGAAATCGAATGCATCCCGCATCGATAGATGCTGGCGTGGCCGTTTTCCTGCATGCCCTCTCCACTCGCTTCCCTGAAATGCATGAAGCAGATCAGGTATCCCTGCCGTGAGTGTGGATGTTTGTCACAAACGTGCCGGTGTTTGCGCGACGGCGGTGGCGGCAACCGGTCAGCGCGGCACGCGATAGCCGCCGCGCACGCCATTCGGGCTCAGCGTCAGCTGCCAAAGCTGGTCGCGGCGGCTGCGGAACACCGCGGCGGAGACGGCGAGGTAGTAGCGCCACATGCGTCGGAAGCGTTCGTCGTAGCTCGCCGGCAGGGTTGGCCATGCCGCTTCGATGTTGGCGCGCCAGGCGGTCAGGGTGCGGTCGTAGTCGGCGCCGAAGTTGTGCCAGTCTTCGACCACGAACAGGTTTTCCAGCGCACTCGTGACCTGGCTGGCGGCGGGGATCATCGAGTTGGGAAAGATGTACTTCTCGATCCACGGGTCGGTCTGGCCCGGCGAGCTGTTGCTGCCGATGCAATGCAGCAGCGATAGGCCGTCGTCGTTCAGGCAACGGCGCACGGTCTCGAAGTACGCACGGTAGTTCTTGGCGCCGACGTGTTCGAACATGCCCAGCGAGTACACCGCGTCGAAACGCTCGTCGACGTCGTGATAGTCCTGCAGGCGGATCTCGATCGGCAGTCCCGCGCACAGTTCACGCGCGTACTCGGCCTGCTCCCGCGATACGGTGATGCCGACACCTTCGATGCCGTAGTGCTCGGCTGCGTATTTCAACGCCTCGCCCCAGCCGCAACCGATGTCGAGCACGCGCTGTCCGGTCTTGAACTGCAGCTTGCGGCAGACGAGGTCGAGCTTGGCCGCCTGCGCGTCGTCGAGGTTGTCGGCCTTGGCCCAGTAGCCGCAGGAGTACACCATGCGCTTGCCCAGCATGGCGTGGAACAGATCGTTGCCGAGGTCGTAGTGCGCCTTGCCGATCTCGAACGCGCGCTCGCCGCGCTGCAGGTTGATGAAGCGCGCTTTGAGGTGGGCGAGCAGGACATCGAGGGTTTTCAGCTCCTGGTCCAACCCCGCGGTGAGCAGGCGGGTGCACAGGCCGGGCAGGTCATCGGCGTCCCACCAGCCGTCCATGTAGGCTTCGCCCAGGCCCAGCGATCCGTGCGCGAACACGCGCGGATAGAGACGCTCGTCATGCACGCGCAGATCGGTCGGCGCGTTGCCGTCGATGTGGATGCCTGCGTGTTCGAGCAGTGCGCTGGCGCGGTCTTTCAGGTCATCCTGGCTCATGCATTGTCTCTTCGTGGATTCGTTGCGCGGTCAGTGGTTGCCGAGCACGGCAAAGCTTGCCGGCGATCGTGCATAGGTCGCGTCGACGCCGGCCGCGCGTACCAGTTGCAGCAGCAGTTCGGCCTGGTCCTCGTGCAGCAGGAATTCGATCTTCACCGGCAGGTCGTCGGCGAGTTCGAAAAATTGCTCCTCGTGCAGCACGCCGTGCCGGCCGAAACCGGCGATCGCGCGGAACACCGAGCCGCCGCCGAGGCCATGCCGTTTCGCCTGTTCCAGCAGCCATTCGGACAGCAGCATGCCGCCGTGCTTCGCGCGCAGGTGGCAGTAGAAATACAGGTGCACGCCGTGTTGCAGGTTTTCCTGGTTCATGCGATTCCCCTGGTCAATGGCGCAGCAGACTGCGGGTGAGGGTGATGCCGAGCACGGTCATCGCCAGCGAGCCGGCCACGTGCACCGCGACGTGACCGCTGAACCACAGGTATTGCTGGCGCAGCAGCAGCGTGGCGGATTCGGCCGAGAAGGTGGAGAACGTGGTCAGGCCGCCGAGGAAGCCGGTGAACACGAACAATCGCAACTCAGGCGACAGGGCCTGGAAATGATCGAACAAGCCCATCACGCAGCCCATCAGCAGGCCGCCGGCGAGGTTGGCGGTCAGCGTGCCCAGCGGCAGGGTGGGAAACAGGGGATTGAGCAGCACGCCCAAGCCCCAGCGCAGCCAGCAGCCCAGGGCGCCGCCGATGCCAATCGCCACAAATCCGGTCAAACCCACAAGCGCGTCTCCCGACAATGAAGGTGTCCGGTTTGCCGCGACGGCAGGCACGCCTGCGCCGCCGGAGACCGGTGGGGCAGGCATCATCAACTTCAACGCGTGATCACGAGAAGTGGTTTGTCCCGCGACGCCGAAGCGACCCGGAACGGGAGGCATGCCATCTCCCGAGCGGCCATCCTAGTTGATCGGACCATCCGCTCGTCAAGCGCGGTTCTATACTGCCCGGCCCGCCGATACCATCGTCCGCCATGAACCCAACCCCGCGCACCGTGCGCAGCAGCCTGCCATGGCTGCTGGCGGCCCTGTCGATGATCGGCCCGTTCTCGATCGACGCGGTGTTCCCGGCGTTTCCGCTGATCGGCGCGCATTTCCAGATGGACAGCGCCGCGCTGCAGCAGGTCATCAGCGTGTACCTGGTCACCTATGCCGCGATGAGCCTGTTCCACGGTGCGATCTCCGATGCGATCGGACGCAGGCCGGTGATCGTTACCGGCATGCTGATGTACGCGCTGGCCTCGGTGGGGGCGGCGGTGTCGACATCGTTCGCGATGCTGCTGGCATGCCGTGGCTTGCAGGGCATGTGCGCCGGTGCCGGGCTGGTGGTGGGGCGGGCCGTGATCCGCGACAGTCTCGAAGGGGCTGCCGCGCAACGGCTGATGTCGCAGGTGACGATGATTTTCGGCGTGGCGCCGGTGATCGCGCCAATGGTCGGTGCGTTGTTGCTGCCACTGGGTGGCTGGCACGGCATCTTCTGGTGGCTGGCCGGTTTCACCGCGCTGCTGGGGCTGGCTTTGCTGCGGTTGCTCGACGAGACGCACCCGGCGGAAAGCCGCACCCGTTTTGCGCCGGGGCCGCTGCTGGCCGGCTATGTTTCGTTCGGGCGCGATCGGCCGTTCTGGCCGCTGCTGATTTCCAGTTCGGTCAATTTCGCGGGCCTGTTCCTGTACATCGCCTCGGCGCCGCGCATCGTGCGCGAGTTGCTGCATTTGTCGGCGCAGGGTTTTCCGTGGTTGTTCCTGCCGGTGGTGGCTGGCCTGATCGGCGGCGCGTGGCTGTCCGGACGCATGGCCGAACGGCACAGCGCGGGGTTCACGGTGAACCTGGGCTATGCGGTGATGCTGCTGGCGTGCGTGCTGCACCTGCTGCTGGCGCTGGTGTTCCCCGCGCCACGGCTGCCGTGGTCGATGCTGCCGCTGATCTTCCACGGCATCGGCGTGCAGCTGGCATTTCCGACGCTGACGCTGTTGCTGCTGGATCGCTTCCCGCATCAGCGCGGCGGGATTTCCTCGGTGCAGGCGTTCGCCAGCCTGCTGCTCTGCAGTGTCGTGGCCGGCGTGTTGTCGCCATGGTTGTCCGGCAGCATGTTGCAGCTCGCGCTTGGTGCGTCGGCGTTGACCGCCAGCGGCGTGCTGGCGTGGTGGTGGTATCGCCGCCTCACGCATCGCCGACTGGACCAGCCGCTGGCTGGCGTCAGTCCGGTCACGACGCTGCAGGCGGAAATTGCCGAGCCGCGTTGATGACTACGCCGGTGACCCCGGCGGGTTGTTCGCGTGATGCACCACGGCCTCCATCGACATCAGCACGGTAGCATCGGCCAGCGCCTGCACCAGCGACGGCGAACGATAGCCGGCATCGGCAAGCCAGCGAAGCCAGACCGAACCATCGACCTTCTCGTTGACGCCGCTGCCCAGCCTGCGATCGAACGGCGGCTTGAATTCCTTGTAGATGCCACTCATGAATTCCGCATACGAGTTGCGCGGCACGCCGGTGTCGGCATCGGGCTCGGGCATGAGTCGTTCGTTGCAGGCCAGGCCGGCATCGATCGCCTTGCGCTGCAGCCACGCCAGCGGCAGTTCCGGCAGCGGGTCGGGCTTGCGTCCGGCGCCGTCGCTGTCGTTGCCGCCGCCGACGTCGGAGTGCGAGCCGATGAACCAGCGCTGCTCGATTTCGATCTGCTCGAGCTTCTTCGAGGTGAGCGTTTCGCCCGGTTTGACGTTGTACGGGTTGCGTGTCCACTTCGTGGGAGCGAAGTCGGCGCGATGTTCGTCCAGTGCCAGCGCCTGGTAGGCGTACTTGACGATCTTGCTGAGCTCGGTGTCGTGGAACTGGTAGCGCGAACGGGCGTAGGGGAACCAGGACGCGGTGACCGGGATGCCGAGCGAGCCGACCGTATCCCACACGCCGATGAAGCGGATCTCGATCTCAAGTGAGTGGCTGGCGCGAAACGCGACGCCGGCCGGGTCGTCGGGCTTGGTCTTGGTGTCGCGATAGAAATCGTATGCGGCAGAAACCGCGGCCCTGGCCACGCTGCCATCGGCGCCGCGCCGGAGCAGGCCGCACTTGCGGATCATCCCGCCAAGACTGCGCGCGGTATAGGCGCCGCGGCTGAAGCCGAACAGATAGAGCTGGTCGCCAGGCTGCCAGGTCTCGCACAGCCAGCGGTAGCCATCGAGCACGTTGCCGGACAGGCCGTAACCGAACGCACCGCCGAGCAGATGGGTGATGCCGCGCCTCACGCCGACACCGGGGATGTAGTTGACGAGCTGCTCGACACCGGCCGCATCACGCGGCGCGATGAGCAGCCGCAGCCGCTCCACGTTGGTATGGGATTCGGGCTTGTTCCAGGTGCCGTCGAACAGCAGTGCAAGCCTGCGGATGGCCATGGTGCCTCCAGCGCGACGCGGATGATTGCCTGCGTCGCCACTTTAGGAGCCTGCGGCGCGGGCGGCCAGTGCCGCGCGGAGATCCGGATCGATCGCTACAGCGTCGGCGAGTCGTCGTGCAGCATCGCCTTGCGCACGATGCTGATCGGCGCGAAACCCTGCTGCATGAAGTCGTCGTGGAACTTCATCAGGTCGAAGTCGCGGCCCTGCTTCGCCTCGACGTCGGCGCGCAACTTGAGGATCTGCAGCTTGCCCAGCGTGTAATACAGGTAGGTGGGATCGGCCGTGCCGCGCTTGGTCTCGACCTCGCCGACCGCGCGCGACTGGTAGCCCTCGTTGACGAAGAAGTCGATCGCCTGATCCATCGTCATCTGGCCGGTGTGCAGCTTGATGCCGACGATGAAGCGTGCATTGCGCAGCAGCGCTTCCTGCAGCTGGCCCAGCCGCAGCAGGCGCTGCTGGCGCAGATCGTGCGGGAATTCGAACGCAGCCAGCCCTTCGTCCAGCATCATCTGTTCGCAGTAGTGCGCCCAGCCCTCGGCATTGGTGTTCGAGCCGAGCAGCTTGCGCACGCGGTCGTCGAGCCGATGCATCCACAGGAACTGCACGTAGTGGCCGGGGTAGGCCTCGTGCACGGCGATGCTGCTGATCACCGGGTAGTTGAATTGCGCCATGAACTCCTTCGTGCGCTGTTTGCTCCAGCCAGCTTCGGGCAGGGTGACGTTGAAGTAGGCCTCGCGGGCGACGGTTTCGTACGGTCCGGGCGTGTCCATCGAGGCGAACGTGATCGCGCGCATGAAGGGCGGCGTTTCCTCCACGGTCGGGCGCACCTGCGAGGGGATCGTGATGATGTGCTTCTGCCGGATGAACGCGGTGAGGTGATCGAAGGTGGCGCGGAAGGTATCGAGGATCTTGTCCGGCGGCGGATAGTCCGAGGCCAGTTCGGCCAATACCTCGCGCGGCGTCTTGTGCGGGTCGAGCTGCCTGGCCAAGTCGGCGAACTGGCGCTGGTTCCGGCGCAGGTTGGCCATGTCGATGGCGACCAGCCGGTCAAGCGGCAGGGTGACCATCTCGTCGTACTTCAGCTTGTCGCGGAAGGCGGCGGCACCGATGCGGAAGTCGCCGTGCGAGCGCGGCAGCAGGTCGTCCTTCAGCCAGGCCTGGTAGTCCTGCAGCGACTTGATCACGGCGGCGTTGCTGCTGGCGAATTGTCGCTTCAGCTCGGCGTCGGTGACCGCGGTAAAAGCCGACGGCACGTCGTTCTGGAAGAAATGCACGAGCCCGGGCAACTGTTCCAGCGCGATCTGCGTGTAGATCTCCGGCGGGTTGTCGAGATTCCTGCGCGCTGCGGCGAGAGCCGCCGGCATCAGCCGTTCGCGCGCAATCAGTGCACGCAGTCGCGTTTCCGGCGAGGCGAACTTGCGCGACATCAGGGTGAATGTGCTGCTGGTGATGCCGCTGGAATAGGTGTCCGGGTTCTTCTGCCACGGGCGTATCGTCTCGAGCGTCAGCAGGGAACTGCGGATGTTGTTCAGGACCAGCTCGCGGTCGCCCTGCACGCGTTCACCAAGCGTTGCCGGGTCGACCACCGCCACGCGTTGTTCCCATTGCTTGAGCGCCTTGACGTTCGCATCGACGCCGGCGCGCGAGTAGTCCTCCAGCCTGGCGTCGTAGGCGTGCACGCCGTCGACGGTGGCGAGGGTGGGATTGGTCGGGAAGTAGTAGCTGTCGAAGTACGTGTCGGCCAGCTGCATGAACGCCTGGTCTGCCGTCGTTGTTGCCGACGCCGCTGCCTGCGCGAGCGTCGCCGCGCCACCCATGGCCAGCGCGGTGGCCGCGCCGACCAGGACTCGCATGACTTTCATCATCGTCAGTTCTCCCCTCGGGGCGTGCCGTCGACAAGGCGGCGCTGGAAACCCGGATCGATCATTCTTCGGCGGTTTCCGTGCAAAGTGCAAGCGGCGTACTCTGCAGCTTTCCCCATCCAACGGATGACGACACGACGATGGACAGGCAGAGCCAGATCGACAGGGCGCACGCGTTTCGCGACATGCATGATCGCAAGTCGATCCTGCTGTTGCCGAATGCGTGGGATGCCGGCAGCGCACGACTGTTCGCGCAGCGCGGGTTCGCCGCGGTCGCCACCACCAGTGGCGGCGTGGCCTGGTCGCTTGGTTGCGCCGATGGCGAGCAGGCACCGCTGGCCGAGGTGGTGGCTGCCATCGCGCGCATTGCCCGCGTGGTCAGCGTGCCGGTGACGGCCGACATCGAGGCCGGCTACGGCGACACGCCGGCGGCGGTGGGCGACACGGTGCGCGCGGTGATCGAGGCGGGCGCCGTGGGCGTCAACATCGAGGATGGTTGGCACGAGGGCTTGCGCGATTGCGCCGAGGCTGCCGCACGGATTGCCGGCGCACGTGCCGCAGCGACAGCTGCCGGCGTGCCGATGGTGATCAATGCGCGGGTGGATTGCTGGATCACGCCGGCTGCCGACGAGACTGTGCGTTTCCATGATGCGGTGCGTCGTGCGCAGGCCTATCTGGCAGCGGGCGCGGATTGCATCTATCCGATCGGCCTGGGCGACCCTGCCGTGCTGGCGGCGCTGATCAGGACGATCGATGCGCCGGTGAACGTGGGTGCACGGCCCGGCATGCCGGGCCTGGCCGAGCTGGCGCGGATCGGCGTGGCGCGGGTCAGCACCGCCACGCGTTTCGCCGTGATCGCGCTGGGCGCCGTCGACCAGGCCGCACAAGCCATGCGGGAAAGCGGCGGCTTCGACAGTCTGGCTTCCAGCCTGAGCCATGCGGACGTGCAACAGCTGTTCCTGCATGGCTGAGCGACGCGTCACGCTGGGCCGCGAGTTCTACCGGCGCGATCCGCGCGAGGTCGCGCCTGCGCTGTTGAACAAGATCCTGCTCAACGCCGATGGCCGCAGCGGGCGCATCGTGGAAACCGAGGCGTATGCCGGCGCGATGGACCCCGCGGCGCATTCCTGGCGTGGCCGCACCGCACGCAACGCGACGATGTTCGGTGCGCCGGGCCTGCTCTACGTGTACTTCACCTACGGCATGCACTGGTGTTGCAACCCGGTTTGCGGCGAGGCGGGGGAGGGTGTCGCGGTACTGTTGCGCGCCCTGGCGCCACTCACCGGGCTTGCGGCGATGCGTGCGGCGCGACCGGCCTGCCGCAGCGACCGCGATCTCTGCCGCGGGCCGGCGCGGTTGTGCCAGGCGCTCGGGATCGACCGCACCCGGGACGGCGCCGACCTGGTCACTGGTGCCGGTGGTTTCCGCATCGTCGACGACGGCACGCCGCCACCAGCCGAGCCTGTGGCGACGCCGCGCGTGGGCATCACCCGCGCGGTCGGCGAGCCCTGGCGCTGGTATGTGGCGGGCGACCCGCATGTCTCTCGTCGCTGAATCGCGGATGACGTTTCCGGTGGCGACAACATGGCCTTGACGGTGGCTTGATCGCGCGGGATGCACCGTGAACCGCATGTCCAACGCGGAGCCCCCTCCATGCCGTACCGATCGATCAGCGAATTGCCCGACAGCGTGCGCGACCACGTGCCGAAACACGCGCAGGAAATCTACAAGGAGGCATTCAACAGCGCCTGGGACGAGTACCGCGACGCGGACGAGCGGCGCGGTGACGAATCACGCGAGGAGGTGGCGCACAAGGTGGCCTGGTCGGCGGTGAAGCAAAAATACGACAAGGGCGCGGATGGCGATTGGCACGCCAAATAGCCGGGAGCCGAAAGTCATCAGGGCGTGGCGTGAGGCAGTCCGCGTGCCCTGAGGAAGTCCCTAGCCTCGCCGGCGTCCTGTTCAAACCAGGCACGGGTCGATCCCAATCGAAACGAGTAGCCCCAGGCGTCCATGTCGGTCATCAGGCGTTCGCGCCCCACGCCGGGCAACTGGTCGGCCAGCACGATCTGCAGGTAGCAGGTGGCGTCTTCTTCCTCGATCGAATCGGTGGCGTCGGTATGGACGTCCGGACGTCTGTCTGCCGGCAACACGATAAGATGGCCGGCTTCATGCAGGAGCGAATGCACGGGCGTGTCGTCGCGTGCGTAAACGGTGTTGCCGATGATGCCGGCTTCCTCCTCGCCCCAGAAGCTGCCGGGGATCGGCGTGCCGGCTGCAACGCGCTGCAGTTGCAGGTCGAAGCGTGCGAGCAGGGCTGCGGGCAGGTCGAAGCCGATCTCGCCCACGCGCAGGACGCTGCTGGCCGGATCGCCGGATTCATGACGGGCGGGAGTGTCGGGGTGCATGTGCGTGCGCGATGGCGCAATCGATAAGGGCGGGAACGATGCCGGGCGAGGTTTTGTCGCCCGGCGGACAAGCCGGCAGCCAGTAATTGTTGCCGGAAGCTCAACCGGTTTTGGCTTCGCTCTCCGATTCGCTCCTTGCGGTCTGCTTGCCTTCCGGCAAGGTGACCGAGAGCTCCAGGATCTCGTGGCCGCTGTCGCGCTCGAAATTGATGTTGATCGCATCGAGGTCGACGTGAATGTACTTCTTGATCACTTCGAGCAGTTCGTTGCGCATCATCGGCAGGTAGTCCGGCGCGCCGCGGGTGGAGCGCTCCTGCGCCACGATGATGCGCAGTCGCTCGCGCGCCACGGTGGCGGTGGCCTCCGGCTTGCGCTTCAGGAAATCAAGAATACCCATCGTGATCAACCTCCGAACACGCGCTGGAGAAAGCCCTTTTTGGGCACGTCGATGAAGCGCAACGGGCGCTCTTCACCGAGAATGCGGGCCACCGTGTCGCTATAGGCCTGACCGGCATGTGAATCGGCATCGACGATCACCGGGATGCCGTTGTTGGAGGCGGTCAGCACGTTCTCCGATTCGGGGATCACGCCGACCACTTCGATGCCGAGGATTTCCTCGACGTCCTTGACGCTGAGCATTTCGCCGATGGCCACGCGGGCCGGGTTGTAGCGGGTCAGCAGCAGGTGCTGGGTGACCGGGCCTTCGCCGCGTTCGGCGCGCCGGGTCTTGCTCGCGAGCAGGCCGAGGATGCGGTCCGAATCGCGCACCGAGGAGACTTCCGGATTGACCACCACGACCGCGTGGTCGGCGAAGTACATCGCCAGATGCGCGCCCTTCTCGATGCCGGCCGGCGAGTCGCAGACGACGTAGTCGAAGCCGTCCTCGGACAGGCCGTCGAGCACTTTCTCGACGCCTTCCTGGGTCAACGCATCCTTGTCGCGGGTCTGGCTGGCGGCCAGCACGTACAGGTTGTCGTGGCGCTTGTCCTTGATCAGCGACTGCTTCAGCGTCGCTTCGCCATGCACGACGTTGACGAAGTCGTACACCACACGCCGCTCGCAGCCCATGATCAGGTCGAGATTGCGCAGACCGACGTCGAAGTCGATCACGGCGGTTTTCTTGCCGGCCATGGCCAGGCCGGTGGCGAGCGAGGCGCTGGTCGTCGTCTTGCCGACGCCGCCTTTGCCGGAGGTGACAACGATAATCTCAGCAGTCAAGGGCCCATCTCCGCATGTTTTTGTAATAGTTATGGTTTGTAGATGATCACAATCTGGCGATCAACAGCTTTTCGCCTTCCAACCAGCATTGCACGGACTGGCCTTCGAGGTCGTCAGGAATTTGTTCGAAGACGCGATAGTGGCCGGCGATCGCCACCAGTTCGGCGCGGAAGTCGGAGACGAAAATGCGAGATTTTTCGTCGCCCTGCGCGCCGGCCATGGCACGGCCGCGCAGGCCACCGTAGATGTGGATGTTGCCGTCGGCGATCACCTCGGCGCCGTTGGCCACCGCGCCGGTGACGATCAGGTCGCGCTCGCGCGCGTAGATCTGCTGTCCCGAGCGCACCGAACCGGTGTGGTGCTGGGCGCCCTGCATGCTGCCGGGCGCCGGCGCGGACAGGATCGGCTCGCGCTGCACCGGTGCGGCCGCTTCGGCGCGCACGGCGGGTTCGGTGGCCGGGCTGTTGTTGGCCGGCTCGTAGGCAGCGCGGAATTTCGCGATCAACGGCAGGCCCATGCGCTTGGCCAGTGCCTCGGTTTCGCTGGTGCCGTAGGCCAGGCCGACCGGCAGCATGCCGGCGCTGCGCACCGCTTCGAGCAGCGCGTCGACGGCGCCGTCGTCGGGCAGGTTGAGCAGGTGGCTCAGGTCCAGCACCACCGCGGCGCGGGCAAACATCTGCGGAGCGGCACGCACGCGGCGTTCGAGCTCGTCGCACAGCGCGGCGGCGTCGACGCGGCGCACGCGAACGCAGGCAATGCCGACCTGGCCGAAGCGCAGGTCGCAGGCGTCGGTGTCATCGATTTTTGCATTCATGGATGCCGTTCTCCGGCAAGGCGGCGTGATTCGGGCGATTGCGGGCGCTCGCGTTCGGCCAGCCAGGGCACGTCCGGCAAGCCGCCCTGGTCGAGCCAGGTTTCGCGGACGTAACCGTAACTCGGCAGGTCCTTGGCCAGCAGGCTCACCTGCGGGCCGTCTTCGCCCATGCGTTGCTGGCCGACTTCCTGAAAGCCGTAAGTGCCGTGAAACAGCACCACCACGTCGTCGCGCGGCTCCAGGAACACCTCGCAGGCGAGCAGCGGCACACGCACCTCGGCGTAGCTGTGCACGTCGCAGTAGAAGATGCGGCCCAGGCCATGGCGGCGATAGGCGTTGGCGATCACGATGCGGTCGATGTAGACGAATTGCGGATAGTGGTCGGCAAACCAGCGATAGTTCGGACTGTCGTACTCGCCGCCTTCGCGCAGCGCGATCAGGAAGCCGGCCAGGTGACCGTCGATTTCGGCCACGCGGAAGTATTCGGCGTGCTCGTGAAAGTAGCGCAACTGTGCGGTGTCGAGGGCGAGGATGGAGCGACCGGCGGCGTTGTTGAGCGCCAGTACGGCATCCAGGTCGTGCTCGCGCACGTCGCGGATGGCAAGGGCCATTCGTTGCTCCGCAATGGTGGGTACAGGGACAAGGCCCACGGGCGGCCTTGCACAATGGCCCATTATGGCATGCGACCGCGCCCGGTACATCCGCGCATTGCGCAGCGCGTGCGGGTTTCGTCGCTTTGCACCACGCATGAAAGGGCGTCTCGGGCGGAACGCGGGCATGACTTCTCGCGCATTGCGCGAAATCGCCGCACGGCGAATGATGCAGGGTATGCGCTGGCCATTCTTCAACCATATCCGCCTGCTCCGTTATGGGGGGTTCTTCACCTATCTGTCGGCCGGGACGCCGCTGGTCACCAATTGGGCCACCGAACGCCTCGATCAGCTGCATCGCCCGAATTTTTCGCTGCTGCTGTGGACGCTGTGCTATCTGATCTTTGGCCTGATGTACTGGCTGCTGACCAGCAACCTCGGTTCGCGTCGGCATCCCGTGCTGAAGCTGCTGGGGCTGACCCTGATGACGGGAGCGGCGGTGGCAGTGGGCTGGTACAGCCACAGTGGCCTGTCGGCGATGCTGATGGTGGTCGCCTCGCTGGTGCTGCCGTGGCTGTTGCCATTCTGGCTGGCGACATTCTGGCTGGTACTGCAGCACCTGAGCCTCGTCGTGGTCTTTGCCAGCTGGCCCGATTACGACCACAGCATCGCGGTGGGTTTCATCCAGGCCAGCATCTACCTGGGCATCTCCGTACTGGTGTTCATCACCTCGACGGTGGCCAGACAGCAGGCCGAACAGCGCGAGGTGCAGCGGCGGCTCAACTCCGAACTGCGCGCCACCCGTGCGCTGCTGGCCGAATCCAGCCGGATCGCCGAGCGCATGCGCATCGCGCGCGACCTGCACGATCTGATCGGCCATCACCTGACGGCGTTGAGCCTGAACCTGGAAGTGGCCAGTCATCTCACCAACGAAGCGGCCGGCGCGCACGTGCACAAGGCGCAGAGCACGGCCAAGTTGCTGCTGGCGGACGTGCGCGAGGTGGTAAGCGAGCTGCGCCAGGACGATGCGATCGACCTGACCCAGGCGCTGCGCAGCCTCACCGAAGGCGTGCCTGGCCTTAGCGTGCACGTGGTCATGCCGCCGCGCTTCAGCGTGGAGGATCCGCGCCGCGCGCAGGTGCTGCTGCGTTGCGCGCAGGAGATCATCACCAATACCGCCAAGCATGCCGGTGCACGCAACCTGTGGCTCAATTTCGCCTACGCCGGCGAAAGCCTGCTCGGCCTGCATGCGCGCGATGACGGTCGCGGCGCCGAGAACATCGAGCCGGGCAATGGTTTGTCCGGCATGCGCGAGCGATTGGCCGAATTCGGCGGCAGCGTGACGCTGGATGCCGGGCTGAGCCAGGGTTTTGCGCTGACGGTGCGGCTGCCGCTGGGCGAGCACACGGCGCTGGCACATGCGCCGACCCGGTTTGAACCACCGGCGCTGAATGTGTCGTAATCTTGGTGGTTCGCGCCGGCGTGTGAAAATGCGCTGACGTTGGCAGTGGCGCGATCGGCCAACTGCCAGCACCACCCTTCAAGTCATGTATGCCCGAGGATACGCGATGATCTCCGTTTGTCTCGTCGACGACCAGAATCTGGTGCGCCAGGGCGTTCGTTCGCTGCTGGATCTGGCCGAGGATATCCGCGTGGTGGCGGAGTGCGCCGACGGCGCCCAGGCCGTGCTGGACATCCCGCGGATCAAGCCCGACGTGGTGCTGCTGGACCTGCGCATGCCGAACATGAGCGGGCTGGAAGTGCTGCAGGCGCTGTCCGCCCGCAACGAGCTGCCGCCGACCATCATCCTGACCACCTTCGACGACGACCAGCTGGTGCTGCAAGGCCTCAAGGCCGGCGCGCGCGGCTACCTGCTGAAGGACGTGTCGCTGGAGCAACTGGTCGAGGCCGTGCGCACGGTGGCTGCCGGCGGCTCGCTGGTGGCGCCGATGGTCACCCAGCGCCTGATGGCCGGCGTGGCACGGATGCAGAACCATTTCACCAGCCTGGAACAGCCCGATCCGCTGACCGAGCGTGAAACCGAGATACTGCGGCTGCTGTCCGGCGGCTACAGCAACAAGGAAATCGCCAATTCGCTGAAAGTCGCCGAAGGCACGGTGAAAAACCACGTTTCCAACATCCTGTCCAAGCTCGGCGTGCGCGACCGCACCCGTGCCGTGCTGAAAGCACTGGAAATGGGCATCGTCTGAACCCTGCCGGCCCTGTTCGGGCTGCCGTCGGGCGTGCCGCCGTTTTGTCGCGTGGCGGCGATTTTTCGCGGGTGCGGCAGGTCGCGCATTCAGCCCCAGCGCGCTTTTTTTGGCCTTCCAGACGCATCGGCATCAGTGGATAGCGTTCCAGCGCGTGAGCAAGTAACATCCGTAGCTTCGGCGTTTGCCGACCCCCTGCCATGACTCTCGGATCAGCCCCTGAGGCAGGCCCGCACGGCGGCCGGGGCGACATCCTTTAGGTATGGCGTAGAGACGCTTCGGAGAACTCTGGAATGATGCGTGTCCTTGAATTTCTTGTTGCCCTGATCATCGTCGCGGTGATTGGTGTCGTGGCGGCTGTGGTCATGCCGGGCAGCGGCCATGTGGAACGTTCGCTGGTCATTGGCAAGGACATGCGCCAGGTCTATGACGTGGTCGACAATTTCCGTCGCCTGCCGGACTACTCGGTGCTGCGCTCGTATGACAGCAACGTGAAGTTCAACTTCTCCGGCAGCGCCTACGGCCCGGGCGCCGAGGTCAGCTGGACCAGCACCGAGCCGCGGGTCGGCAACGGCGCACTGACCATTGCCAGCGCAACCCCCGATTTCAGCAAGATCGACGACAACACCAGGGACGCCAGCGTCGTCTGGAACCTGGACAACAGCTGGCGCGGCCAGGACAAGCATTTCACGCTGGACCTGAAGCGTCAGGGCAGCCGCGGCCAGTTGACCGAAGTGACGTGGTCGTACGACGTGGCTTACGGCTGGAATCTGGTCAACCGGTTCGCCAACCTGTACATCCATGGCGATCCCGACGCGTTCATCCAGTTCAGCCTGAACAACCTGCAGAATGTGCTGGCCGGTGTGCCGAACATCGACTACAGCCAGTTGATCCCGTACATCGAGCAGACCCAGCCGACGCCGGTCCTGCTGGTGTCCACCTCGATCGAGCGCAAGGAAGGTCTGGACGGGCTGGACGAGGCCGTCAACAAGGCGATCGCCGAGATCCAGGCCGCTGCCAAGAAGCTGGGCGTGAACGTGACCGGGCCGCGGATCCTGTTCACCACCAACTATGGCGACCAGACCTACACCTTCGACGTGGCATTGCCCATCGATTCCAGCACGCTCACGGTCAACGGGCAGAGCGAGCAGCTGACGGCGCCGACGCCGCTCTCGCTGGACGCGGCGGCTGCTGCCGCTGCCAGCGCTGCCAGCGCTGCCGCACCGGCTGAAGCCGGCAGCGCGGCCGCGGCAGCCGAAACCGCAGCCGTGGGCAGCCGCGACCGGTACGGTCGCCTGGTGGTCGATGGCAACGTTCGGGCGACGCTGGCGTTTGGCGGTGCCGCCCTGAAGGGCGTGTGGAACGGCACCTTCGCCGGCGTGCCGCAGACCCGCGACATGCTCAAGGCCTATGCGCAAACCCACGGCTACAAGTTCGATGACGTGGTCAACCGCTCGTACGACATCCAGACCAAGGTCGGCGACAACATCAACACGTACAGCCAGTACGACATCTACCTGCCTGTCACGGATGCGCCGGCACAGACCCCCGAGCAGGCAGCCGGCATCCAGCCGCCATCGCTGGAAGCGGCCCCCGAGGGTGCGCCGGCGTCCGCTGGTTCGACGCCGGCCCCGGCCGATAGCAGCGCGGCCCCGGCCGATAGCAGCACAGCTCCGGCCGAAGCGGCCAGCGCCAACCAGTAAGTTTGCGAGACCGGCCCCGCGCCGATGGCGAAACCGAAGGCCCTTCCGGCGAGGAAGGGCCTTTTGTTTGTAAGCCGGGGAAGGCTCTCCGGCCTTCGTTCCGGGAGCAGGCGCTGCGCTGCCAGGAGCACTGGCAGGACCAACCGTTCGAGGATCTTGCGGTACATTGCGTGGGGTCGCCGGCGCGACGAACGGCCCTTCGGCCACCGACCGCGCGCCCCTTTACAGCCTTTCCGGACATGATCGAAACCGACCAGCTCACCCGATGCTATGGCAACCTGACGGCGGTGGATGCGCTCAGCATCCGCGTGGAGCCCGGCCAGGTGCTCGGTTTGCTGGGTCCCAATGGCGCGGGCAAGTCCACCGCGATGCGCATGATCGCGGGATTCCTGGTGCCCACGTCCGGCACCGCCCGCGTATGTGGTCATGACGTCAGCCGCGAACCGCTGAAGGCGAAGCGCGCGCTCGGCTACCTGCCCGAGGGCGCGCCGAGCTATGGCGAGATGACGGTGCGCGAATTCCTGCAGTTCATCGTGCGCATGCGCGGCCTCAAGGCCGAAACCGGCTATCGGCGCTTCGAGGCGGTGGTGCAGCAGCTGCAATTGGAGGACGTGCTGGGACTGTGCATCGACACACTGTCGAAGGGCCTGCGCCGGCGCGTCGGGCTGGCTCAGGCGATCCTGCATGATCCGCCGGTGCTGATGCTGGACGAACCCACCGATGGCCTCGATCCGAACCAGAAGCACGCCGTGCGCCAGCTGATCGACGTGATGGCGCGCGAGCGCACGATTCTCATCTCCACCCACCTGCTGGAGGAAGTGCATGCGCTGTGCAACCGGGTGGTGATCATCGCGCGCGGCAAGCTGCTGGCCGACGCCACGCCGGCCGAACTGGAGGCACGCTCGCGCTATCACGGCGCGGTGTCGTTCAGCGCACCCGGCAGCGGCATGTCGCAGGAGATGCTGGGTCGGCTGCCGCAGGTGGCATCGATCGAGATCGATCCGCTGGATGGCCGCATTACCGTGTTTCCCAAGCCCGGCGAACGTATCCTCGAGCCAGTCGAAACGCTGTTGCGCAAACAGGGTCTGGAAGTTTCGGAAATCCAGCTCGAGCGCGGCCGGCTGGACGAAGTGTTCCGCCAGATCACCACGTCCGGCGACGTGGCGACCGGCTTCGCCGGAGGCACCGCATGAGTCCGGTCGGCGCCGTGATGCGGCGCGAATTGCGCAGCTATTTCGTGACTCCCGTGGCGTATGTTTTCCTGGTGATCTTTCTGGTCCTGGCCGGCATCCTCACTTTCTACGTCGGCGACTTCTACGAGCGCGGGCAGGCCGACCTGCAACCGTTCTTCGTGATGCATCCGTGGCTGTACCTGATCCTCGTTCCTGCAATCACCATGCGCATGTGGGCGGAGGAGACCAAGGGCGGGACGCTGGAACTGCTGCTCACGCTGCCGCTGACGTTGTGGCAGGCGATGCTCGGCAAGTTCTTCGCCGCGTGGCTGTTCATCGGGCTCGCTCTGGTGCTGACGTTTCCGATCTGGATCACCGTCAACTATCTGGGTTCGCCGGACAACGGCGTGATCCTGGCCGGCTATCTCGGCAGCTGGCTGATGGCCGGAACCTTCATCGCGATCGGCGCCTGCCTGTCGGCGTTGACCCGCAGCCAGGTGGTGGCGTTCATCCTGACCGCGCTGGTATGCGTGTTGCTGATTCTGGTCGGGCAGCCGCAGGTGCTCGACTTCTTCTCCGGTACCGTACCGCGCAAGTTGATCAACGCGGTGGCGCACCTGTCCATGCTGCGGCATTTCGAGGCGATCGCGCGCGGCGTGCTGGACATGCGCGACCTGGTGTACTTCCTGCTCAGCATGATCGGCTGGCTGGTCGCCGGCGTGCTGCTGCTCGACCTGAAACGGACGCGCTGACCGATGCCTCGCCTGCGTCTTCCCTCCCGTCTGAGCGAACCGCTGCACTTGAGCCGACGCACGCGGCTGTATGGCGCGCTGGTCCTGCTGGTGCTGCTCTTCGTGCCGCTGATCGTGGTCAGCAGTCGCTGGTTGCGTGCGTCGCGCATCGATCTCACCACCGATCAGCTGTACACGCTGACGCCGGGAACCATGCATATCGTCGACACGCTGCAGCGACCGCTGCGACTGACGCTCTATTTCTCCGATCATGCCACCCGCGACCTGCCGCAGTTGCGCAGCTACGAGCAGCGCGTGCGCGAAATGCTGCAGGAGATGGTGGCGCGTTCGCATGGCACGATCCGCCTGCAGATCATCGACCCGGTGCCGTACTCCGACGACGAGGCCAGCGCCGAAGGCAGCGGCCTGACCGCGGCGAACGGCGGCAACAATGGCGAACGGGTGTTTTTCGGCCTGGCCGGCAGTGCCATGTCGGGCAATCTCGAAGGGGAAGGGTCGGAGGACCGCGTGGCGGAGAGAAGCCTGGCGATTCCGTTCTTCGATCCGTCGCGCGAGGCGTTCCTCGAATACGACATCGCCAAGCTGCTGTACGAACTGAACCAGACCAGCAAGCCGCCGATCGGGGTGATCAGTTCACTGCCGGTCGACGGCAATCCGGTGATCGGCCAGCAGCCGTGGACGGTGATGCAGCAGATCGGTCAGCTGTTCGACGTGAAGATGCTCGACGCGGCCAGCCTGCAGCATGTCGACGACAGCATGAAGGTACTGCTGCTGATCCAGCCCCGGCAGCTGCCGGTCGACGCGCAGTACGCGATCGACCAGTACGTTCTGCGCGGCGGGCATCTGGTGGTTTTCGTCGATCCCGACGCGGAGCTGGACGGCACGCCCTACGGCGCCGACAGCACGACGTTCCCCGATCACAGCTCGGACCTGCCGCGGTTGTTCGCCGCCTGGGGCGTGCTTTACGACCCGCACAAGGTCGTGCTGGACCGTGCCCGCGCGCTGCAGATCGAACTGGCCGGCAGCAGCCTCAATCATCCGGCGATGCTCGACCTCGGCGCGCAGGAGCTCAACCGCAACGACGCGGTCACCGCCAGCCTGCAACGGATCAACGTATCCACCGTCGGCTATTTCGACCTGGCGCAGAATGCGCGCACGCGGCTGATCCCGCTGTTGCAGAGCAGCCGCGAGGCGGAGGTGGTGCCGACCCAGCGCGTGCTCGATGCGAGCAACGATCCGACCTCATTGCTGCAGGGTTATCAGCCGGACAACAGCAACTACGTGCTGGCGGCGCGCCTGCGTGGCACCTTCGACAGCGCTTTTCCCGAGCGCGCCAATCAGCCGGGACATCGCGCACGTTCGGCCCCGAATGCCGAAGTGGTACTGGTCGCCGATACCGACCTGCTCAGCGACCGGCTGTGGGTCGAGCCGCAGAACCTGCTGGGCCAGACGATGATGCAGGTGTTTGCCAACAACGGCGACTTCGTCACCAACCTGGTCGACAATCTCAGCGGCTCGTCCGCGCTGCTGTCGATCCGCGGTCGCTCCACCTCGCAACGGCCGTTCACGCGCGTGCAGGCGTTGCGCAACGTGGCCGACCAGAAATTCCTGCAGAAGGAGCAGGAGCTGGAGCAGGAACTGGCCGATACCCGCCGGCGGCTGGACGAACTGCAACCGGCCAAGGGCAGCCGCGGCGGCACCGTCACCGCCGAACAGCGCCGCGAAATCGAGCAGTTCCGCCAGCGTCAGCTGGCGATCAACAAGGAATTGCGCGAAGTGCAGCATCAGCTCAATGCCGAGATCGACGCGCTCGGCCTGCGCGTGAAGGTCATCAATATCGTGCTGGTGCCGGCGTTGCTGGTGCTGATCGGCCTGCTGTACGGCTGGCGACGCACGCGACACAGCCGCGCGCGACGGTGACGGCGGCAATCTGCCGCAACCTCATGCGGCGATGGCGGCAGACTCGGGGCGCATGCCGCATTATGCTGGGAAGTCGCCGGCGCCTGCCGGCGTGGATCGAGCGGCTGGCAGTGTCATCGTGATCGCAACATTGTTGAAATGGATCGTGCCGTGGGAGTTTTCGTGGGTGTTCCTCGCGAGCTTCGTGCTGGTCTGCGTCCTGTATCTGCGCGGCAGTCGCCGGCTGTCGGTGAGCTTCAGCCGCAAGCTGGCCTTCTGGACCGGCATGGCGATCATCTACCTGTCGCTGCATACCTATCTGGACTACTACGCCGAGCATGAGTTCTTCATGCACCGGATCCAGCAGTTGCTGCTGCACCATCTGGCTCCGCTGCTGATCGTCACCGCGTTTCCCGGCACGGTGCTGCGCGCAGGCCTGCCGCTGGCGTGGCGGATACACGTGCTGCAACCGTTGCGTCGTTCGTGGCCGTGGCGGGTCATCATCAGCGTGCTGCTGAATCCGACCGTGGCGACGCTGCTGTTCATCGGCTTCATCCTGATCTGGCTGATCCCGTCCATGCAGACGCTCGCCATGCTGGACTGGCGGATCTACCGCTTCATGAACTGGAGCATGCTGGTCAGCGGTTTCGCGTATTGGTCGCTGGTGCTCGACCACCGGCCGCATCCGCCGGGCCGGATGACCGCAGGGCTGCGCGTGCTGTCGCCGGCGATCACGATGACGCCGCAGATTCTCGCCGGCGCGATCATCACCTTTTCCAGGACCGACCTGTATCCGATCTTCGAGATCTGCGGCCGGGCGTTCACCTTCAACGTGCTTACCGGTCAGTTGATCGGCGGCGTGGTCATCTGGGTGCCGTCGGCGCTGCTGGAATCGATCGGTGGCCTGATGGCGCTGCGCCAATGGCTGCGACTGTCGCGCAACGGCCGCCTGCCGCGCCGGTCACCGCACAAATCCGGCACGCGGCGCACGTCAACGATGGTCGACACGGTAGTGCCGGATTGAGCTTCGCGCCGGGTCAGTGACCGCTGTCGTGCGGCATCGCGCCATGATCCATGGGAGGCATGGCGTGGTTCTCACCGGCATCCATCGCGTTGGCCGGACGTGCGACGAACTCGGTGGGCAGCGTGCTTCCGTCGGTGAACTCGAGCGTCAGCTGGACCGTGTCACCGGGTTTCACCGGCGCCTTGGCCCGCATCAGCATCAGGTGATAGCCGGCCGGTGCGAGCACCGCCTTGCCATGCGCCGGCACGGTCAACGCGTCGACCATCGTCATGCGGCTCACGCCTCCCGCGGTCGAGCTGTGGTGCAGCATCACGTCGGCATATGCCGTGCTGCTGGCGCCGCTCAACGCGACCGGTTGGTCGCCATTGTTTTCCAGCGTGACGTATGCGCCGGCCGGCAACGTGCCGGGCAGCACCCGGATCCAGGCGTGACTGGCATGCACGTGTTCGGCGGCGGTGGCGTGGACGCCGCCGGCCACGAGCAGGCCGGCGAGCAGAAACGGAAGAGCGGATGGCTTCATTGGCTGGCTCCGGTGGCAAGCAGCAGGTGCAGGTCGTGCACGAGATCGTCCCTGGACGCGGACGGCGTGGCCAGCAGACGCGCCTTGCCCTCGCGATCGAACACGTAGATCGCCGAACTGTGGCTGACCTCGTAGGAGCCGTCCGCCGAGGCGGGCTCGCGGGTGAACGCCGAGCGATAGCGCTTGCTCAACGCCTCGACCTTGCGCGCGTTGCCGACCAGGCCGACGGCGTGCGAATCGAACGCCTTGACGTAACCGTGCATCACCGCCGGGGTGTCGCGCGCCGGATCGACGCTGACGAACAGGATCCGCGCGCCATCGGCCAGCGGACCCAGCCGCTGCATCACCACGTGCAACTGCGCGAGGGTCAGCGGGCAGACATCAGGGCAATGTGTATAGCCGAAGTACAACAGCACCACCTTGCCACGGTAATCGGCGCCGGTGACGGGCTTGCCGTTGTCGTCGGTGAGCTGGAAATCGAGGTCGGGCATGTGGCCGCTGATATTGGTCAGCCGGAACGGCAGCGGCGCTTCGTGCTGGCAGCCGCCGAGCAGCAAGCCGGTGGCAAGCAGCAACGGCAGCAGGGCGGCGCGCAGCCGGTCAAGAGGCTTCATGCGAGAATCCGGAATCTTCATCCATTCAAGCATACGACACCGACCGGCCCTCCGGGTTCGTCGGCCACGGGATTCGAGCGCGATGCGACAAACTGTCAGTACCCGCATGGGCCTCCTGATCGGCCTGGCCGGCGCCAGCGCCGTGCTGCTGGGCGCGTTCGGCGCACACGCCTTGCGCGGCGTGCTCGATGTGCAGGGTCGGGAGCTCTGGCATACGGCGGTGAACTACCACCTCTGGCATGCGTTGGCACTGGTTCTGGCCGCAGGGTTCGGGCGTGGCCGCAGTAGGCATGTCGCGATCGCGGCGTTCGCATTCGGCATCGTGTTGTTCAGCGGCAGCCTGTATGCGCTGGCGCTGGGCGCGCCGCGCTGGTGCGGCGTGATCACGCCGTTCGGCGGACTCGCCTTCGTTGTGGGCTGGCTGGCGCTTGGGTGGACGTTGCGCACGAGTAACGGATAATTCTTGCAGGCGTCATCCGGTCGTCATGCCGGGCTGTGATGGTGCCGGCATGAACCTGCAGATCGCCATTCGTCGTCGGTTCCGAACCGCATGGTCGCTTGGTCGTTTCTTTCGTGGCCTGCGTACCGCGGGCGTCGTTCTGCTCGTGCTGTCGTCGCTCGGCTGGTGGTGGTCGTGGCAGCCGGAACCCGATGCCGCGACAGGAGCGGCGCCGGCCAACCAGTTGGTGCGCTGGCAGGACGCCAGCCATGACTGGCTGCTGGTGGTCGACCCATCAACGCATGAGCTGGTTGTCTACGACGCCCGCGATGGCCGCCCGCTGGACCGGTTCGGCACCGATGACGGATTGCCGCGAGTGAAGTCGATCGCATTGCGCGGGCCGTGGTTGTACGTGACCGACCGGTCGGATGCGAAGACCCGTTTGCTCAGGCTGCCCGAGCTGCACACGATGGCGGCGACCGCCGATTGACGGCTTGCAAAGCCGGTCGCCGTCGCGATCTGGCGACCTCGTCCGACGCGTTTACAATGGGGTTTTGCCGGAATCCCCACATGAAGCCTTTTGGCACCCCTGATTCCCCTCACGCGTTGCGCGTCCTGCTGCTCGGCGCCGGCGAACTGGGCAAGGAAGTGGCGATCGAGCTGCAGCGCTACGCGGTCGAGGTGATTGCCGTGGACCGCTACGCGAATGCGCCGGCGATGCAGGTCGCCCATCGCAGTCACGTCGTCGACATGCTCGACGGCAGGGCGTTGCGCGCGGTCATCGAACGGGAAAAGCCCGATCTGGTGGTGCCGGAGATCGAGGCGATCCACACCGCGACGCTGATCGAACTGGAGAAGGAAGGGCAGCGGGTGATTCCCACGGCTCGCGCGGCGTGGCTGACGATGGACCGCGAAGGCATCCGCAAGCTGGCCGCCGAGGAACTGCAGCTGCCGACCTCGCCTTACCGCTTCTGCGACGACGAAACGCAGTACCGCGAAGCGGCCGCCGCGATCGGCTATCCGTTCGTGATCAAGCCGGTGATGAGCTCATCCGGCAAGGGTCAGAGCGTGGTGCGCAGCGCCGACGAGTTGCAGCATGCGTGGGACTACGCGCAATCCGGCGGGCGCGCCGGCCGGGGCCGGGTGATCGTCGAGGGCTTCGTCGATTTCGACTATGAGATCACCATGCTCACCGTGCGGCACACCGATGGCGTGAGCTTCTGCGCGCCGATCGGCCACCGCCAGGAGGACGGCGACTATCGCGAGTCGTGGCAGCCGCAACCGATGAGCGATGCCGCACTGGCCGAGGCGCAGCGGCAGGCGGCGGCGGTCACCGGCGCGCTGGGCGGCTGGGGCGTGTTCGGCGTGGAATTTTTCGTGAAGGGCGACGCGGTGATCTTCTCCGAGGTCAGCCCGCGGCCGCACGACACCGGTCTGGTCACGCTGATCTCGCAGGAGTTCTCCGAGTTCGCGCTGCATGCACGGGCGATTCTCGGCCTGCCGATCCCGGTGATCCATCAGTACGGTCCGTCGGCATCGTGCGCCGTGCTGGTGGAGGGCGACGGTGCCGGGCCACGCTATCACGGCGTGGCGGATGCGCTGGCCGAGCCCGATACCCAGCTGCGCATTTTCGGCAAGCCGGAAGTGAAAGGGCGCCGGCGCATGGCCGTGACGCTGGCCCGTGCCGATTCGCTGGAAGCGGCCGTGGGCAAGGCGGTGCGCGCGGCGGGGAAATTGCGCATCGAGTTGTGAGCGCCCGATTGTCGTGAAGGGCAGTGGCCCCCTGTGGGAGCGGCTTCAGCCGCGATGCTATTACCGCAAAAGCATCGCGGCTGAAGCCGCTCCCACAGGGAACGCAACATGGCGAAGTCGAAGGGCTCGAACCGCGCCGGCGGGCGATCGTTTCGACCTGATGCGATAGGCTTGACGGCATCGAGCGGGCTGCGCCGTACACCGGTTCGCACACGAGAGCATTTTGACGAGGGAAAACACGATGGAATCGACGGGTTTCGCGCACTGGATGGTCGTGCTGGTGGAAACATTTGCCGTGCTGTTCCTGTTCTTGCTGGTGCTGTTCGTGGTGGTGGTGCTGGCGACCTGGGTGGTCGACCGCAACCAGACCGGCAACGCGGTGCTGCGCAATTTCCCGATCATCGGCCATTTCCGCTACTGGTTCCTGCACCTTGGCGAATTCTTTCGCCAGTACCTGTATTCCAGCGATCGCGAGGAAATGCCGTTCAACCGCGCGCAGCGCACCTGGGTGTATCGCGCCGCCAAGGACGCCGACAACACCAACGCGTTCGGCTCCAGCCGCGACTTGCGCGCCGAGGGCGTGCCGTTCTTCGTCAATGCGGCCTTTCCCGACCTCGGCATGGATCACGTCGCGCCGGTACCGGTGACGATCGGACCGTATGCGCGCGAACCGTACAGCCATGCCGCATTCTTCAATATTTCCGCGATGAGTTTCGGCGCGCTGTCGGCGCCGGCGGTGCGCGCGCTGTCGCGCGGCGCGGCCAAGGCGGGCATCTGGATGGATACCGGCGAGGGCGGCTTGGCGCCGTATCACCTCGAAGGCGGCTGCGACATCATCTTCGAGATCGGCACCGCCAAGTACGGCGTGCGTACGCCCGACGGCAAACTCGACGACGCCAAGCTGCTGGCGATCTGCGCGCACCCGCAGGTGAAGATGGTCAGCATCAAGCTGGGCCAGGGCGCCAAACCGGGCATGGGCGGCCTGCTGCCCGGTGCCAAGGTCACTGCCGAGATTGCCGCGATCCGCGGCATTCCGGTCGGCGAGGATTCGCAGAGCCCCAACCGGCATCTGGACATCGGCAACGTGTCGCAGCTGATGGACAGCATCGCGCACATCCGCGAACTCACCGGCAAGCCGGTCGGCTTCAAGGCGGTGCTCGGCGGCGTGGAATGGATCGGCGAGCTGTGCGATGAAGTGCATCGGCGCGGCATCGCCAGTGCACCGGATTTCATCATCGTCGACGGCTCCGAGGGCGGCACCGGCGCGGCGCCGCAGACCCTGATGGAAGGCGTCGGCCTGCCGCTGCACGAGGCGTTGCCGGCGCTGCTCGACATGCTGATCGTCAAGGGGCTGCGCGAGCGCATCAAGGTGGTCTGCTCGGGCAAGTGCATCACCGCCTACGATGTGGCGTGGGCGCTGTCGATCGGCGCGGACTTCGTCAACTCCGCGCGCGGCTTCATGCTGGCGCTGGGCTGCATCCAGTCATTGCAGTGCAACCGCAACACCTGTCCGACCGGCATCACCACGCAGAACCCGAAACTGCAGCGTGGCCTGGTAGTGACCGACAAGAGCGAGCGGGTGTTCCACTATGCGAAGAACGTGATGAAGGAAGTCGGCATCATCGCGCACAGCTGCGGCGTCAGCGAACCACGTCAACTCAACCGCGGGCATTGCCGCGTGGTCGGCGACGACGGGCTGTCGATTCCGCTGGAGAAGTTGTTCCCGTATCCGCAGGCAACGGCGCAGGCCGGCGTGGAATGACCGCCCACGCTCCTGGGAGCGTGGGCGGCAGAAACTCAAGGGGCTGCGGCTTCGCGCTTTTGGCCAGCCGGATCCTGATGAAGATCTGCGCTCCTTCTCGTCAGAAAGCTACGGCTATCTTCCTCAAACGATCGAAAAATCCGACTCAAGATCGCCATTGCCTCGCTCCCTTGGTTTCTACCGCCCACGCTCCTGGGCCATCGTCGTCCAGCCCTCGGCCGTGCGCACCTGCAGCGGCCTGAAGCGGCGCTTGTAATCCATCTTCGGATGGCCGTCGATCCAGAAACCCAGATACAGCCACGGAATGCCGCGGCGACGTGCCAGCTGGATCTGTTGCAGGATCGCGCAGGTGCCGAGGCTGCGGGTGGCCTCGGCGGGGTCGAAGAACGTATAGACGGCCGACATGCCGTTCAGGCACACATCGGTCACTGCCACCGCAAGCAGTCGCTCGGCCAGGCGCAGTTCGAGGAAGATGGTCGGGCTCCACGGCGCGGTGAGGAAGCGCCGGAAGTCGCTGGCTTCCGCATCGTCCATGCCGCCGCCGGCATGCCGGCTCTGCAGGTAGCGTTCGTACAGCGCGTGGCGCTCGCGGTTGTAGCCGGGGATCGATTCGCTGACGACAAGGTCGACGTTGCGCCTCAGGCAACGCCGCTGAGCGCGGTCCGGCTGGAAGTTCGCCACGTCGATGCGGCACGGCGTGCAGGCCTGGCATTGCGGGCAGTGCGGAAAATACAGATGGCCGCCGGCGCGGCGGAAGCCGCGTTCCAGCGCCGGGCCATAGAGTTGGTCAAGCTGCGGTGCGGCCGGGTCCAGCACCAGGTTCTGCGCGACACGGTCGGCGTAGTAGCCGCACGCGTGGGGCAGCGTCTGGAACAGTCGGACCTGGTCTGAACGGCTCATCCGCTGATTCTATGCCCGAGCGGCGGCCCTGCACCATCGGATGTCAGATCACATGCAGATAACGCAGCGCCACCATCGCGAAGGCGGCCAGCACCAGCAGCAGCACGATGCGCCGCACGCGATCGACCGTGTGCTGGCGCCGCATGGCCGGCGTGGGGTTGCGCGCGGCAGCCAGTTCCTCGCCATGGCGGATCACCGGCTCGATCCCTATTTCGCGCAACAGCGCCCGCGCCCGGGTGTAGTCGTCGGCATGGGTGACCCACACCTGTGCCCAGCTGCCGCGGTCGTCCTGCCGCTGCGAGTAGCTGAAACGCTGCCACGTCGAACGGTTGTAGTTGGAACGGTTGGCCACGCTGGCCTCGATGCCGTGTTCGGCCATCAGGGCGACCACGCGGTCGACGTTTTCCTGGCGGGGGGAGGTATAGATCTGGCGCATGCGGGAAGTTTACGCGATCGGGTCAGTCGGTGAAGAAAACCACCTCCTCTGGTTTTCTTCTATCGCGAGTCCGGCGCGTGTATGCATGCCATCCCTGGCATGCACCCTGCGGGCCAGCCTGTGGCTGTTCAAATCCGCTCCGAGCGGATTTGTCCGGACTCGCTCACGCAAATCAGGCACTTGCGTGCCCGATCCGCGACCGGCCATCGGGCAACTGCTCCTGCGTGGCCTCAACTCGGGCATCGGGCAACCGCTCCGTGCGTTGCCTCAACTCGGGCATCGGGCAACCGCTCCGTGCGTTGCCTCAACTCGGGCATCCATGCCCTCGCCATGCCCTCGTCCATGCCCTCGCCATGCCCTCGCCATGCCCTCGCCATGGCCGGCCTGAGAGGTTGATAGTCACAACCTCTCAGTCACCGCGGATGCGGATCAGGCCTTCCTGTGCGGTGGAGGCGACCAGCCGGCCGTCGCGGCTGAAGATCTGTCCACGCGCGAGGCCGCGGCCGCCCTGTGCGGTGGGGCTGTCGAACGAGTACAGCAGCCATTCGTCGACGCGGAACGCGCGGTGGAACCACAGCGCATGATCGAGGCTGGCCACCTGCACGTTGTGGGTGAGGTAGGAAATTCCGTGCGGCAGCATGGCGGTGCCGATCAGGTGGAAGTCCGACGCATACGCCAGCAGCGCGCGATGCAGGATCGCCGCGTCGCTGATCGGCGAGGTCAGCTTGAACCAGATGTGCTGGATCGGCGGACGCTTGGCCGGGTGGCGTTCGTCGCGTGGCCACACCTGGCGAAACTCGAACGGGCCGTCGATGCCGAGCCAGCGCTGCAGTTTCACCGGCAACCGGGCCAACTCGTCCGGCGGCATCGGGCGCAATGGCTCGATGTCTTCCGGCGCGGGCACTTCGGGCATCGAGGTCTGGTGTTCGACGCCGGCTTCCGGCAGCTGGAACGAGATCGAACCGTTCAGGATCGGCTGGCCGTGCTGGATCGCCAGCACCCGTCGCGAAGAGAACGTGCCGCCGTCGCGGGCGCGCTCCACGCTGTACACGATCGGCGCCTCGATATCGCCTGCCCGCAGGAAGTAGGCGTGCAGCGAGTGCGCCTCGCGCGCCGGGTCGACCGTCTGTTGCGCTGCCGCCAGCGCCTGTCCCAGCACCTGTCCGCCGAACACGAAGCGGGTGCCGATGTCGCGGCTCTGGCCGCGGAACAGGTTGTCCTCCAGTCGTTCGAGTTGCAGCAACTCGACCAGTTCGGTGACGTGGTCTTCGCTCATGGCGTGTCCTTGCGGGGGTTCGCCAGTATAGCGGTGGCGGCACCTGCACTCAGCGAACGTCGGCTTCGAACGCGACCATGACCGACGCGGGTGCCAGCGCAGCCAGGAAGTCCCCCGCGTCGAACGCCTGGCCTGCGGCGAGTGCGCCGCTACCGCGGACACGGCCGTCGAGAATGCGTTGCAACGCTTCGACCAGCAAAGGCGCGGTGACGGCGTAGATGTCGCGTCCGCTGGCGATGGCGCGATCGACGCGGTCGCCGCGGCGCACGCGTACATCGACGACGAAGCGCTGCGCGGAACGGCCGCTATCGTCGGCGGCGGTCGGCGCTGGCGTGGCCGGATCGCGCAGGTCGCGCAGCGGCGCCAGGTTCATCCACGAGTGCAGGTTGCGGCAGACGATGTGGTGCGGCAGCACGATGGCCTCGGACAACGGCAGCAGCACGGTCTCCAGCCGACCGAACGGCGCCGGGAAATCGCTCTCGCGCACGGGCGCCGGGTCCGGCACGGTACGTGTGCTGCCGTGCTCGACATACGTGCGCGGGTGATGATTGCGTTCACCAGTGACGCGGGTACCACGTGTCGGATGCCAGCCGTCGAGCGCGACGGCGATGTCCACCTCGTCCGCGTCGGTGGCGCCATCGAGCGCGGCGCTGGCAAGCAGATCGGCGAGGCCGCCGTAGAAGGCCATCGCCGGCAGCACCGTCACGCCGGCGGCTTTTGCCTCCGCATCGCGCGCGAAGGTATCGGCCACGGCGCGTTGCTCCGCTGCCACGTCGAGGTAGTGGATACGTGCACGCAGCGCCGCATCCAGCACCGGCGTGGCGGTGTCGAGAAAAGGTCCGGCGCAATGAAGGACGGCAGCGGTGCCGGCGAAAGCGGCGTCCAGTGCAGCGGGATCGTCGGTGGCGGCCACGCGAATCTCGATGCCGGTGACCGCGGCCAGTTCATGCAGCCGAGCCGCATCGCGCCCGCAGGCCACCGGCACGAAGCCGCGGCGCAGCAGTTCGGCAACCACGAAACGGCCGGTATGGCCGTAGGCGCCGTACACCGCGATGCGGGGAAAAGGACGCGTCGTCATGCTTCGTCTCCCAGCACGGCCCACAGTCGTCGTGCTTCCTCGGCGATCACCTCGGGGCGCTCCTCTGGCCAGAACAGCTTGCTGTGTGGCAGTTGGCGCACGCCGAGCGAACGGCCGAAACTTCGGTCGAGGAAGACCGGGTTGTCGGCGGAAAAGATCGTGTCGGCGCTGCCCCATGCGATGCGCACCGGTACGCGGGATCGGGCGAGCGCGGGACCGATGCCGGCCAGCGCATTCTTTTCCTGCGCGATGGCGTAGGCGTGCGCCAGATCGCGACTGCGTTGCGAAGCGAGCAGCGGCGCGAAGTAGGTTTCGATAGCCTCGTCGGTGGGGTGCGCAGGGTCGGCGTAGCACATGCCGCCGATGCCGGCGGCCGAACGCGCGAGCGCATGGTCGCGACGCCACGTGCCCAACCATTCGTCGACGAAGCGCCCTTGCCTGGCCAGCGCAATCACCGGGAGCAGGGCGGGAGGCGGGCTGTCTTGCTCGGTGTCGCAATTGGTCAGCAGCAGGCTCCGCATGCGTTCGGGATGATGCGCGAGCAGCAACTGCGCGACGGCGCCGCCGCTGTCGTTGGCGATCACGTCGACGCGCTCGACCTGCAACGCATCGAGCAGGGCGATGAGCATGGCGACCTGCGCGTCGGGCGCGCAGGATTGTCCGTCGGCAACTTCGGTGTAGCCCATGCCGAGGAAATCGGGTGCGATGCAGCGCCGGTATGGTGCCAGCCGGTCGAGTGCACCCCGCCACTGAAAGCCATTGAGCGGAAAGCCATGCAGGAACAGCGCCGCCGGCCCGCGGCCGCGCTCGACATGGGCAATGCGGCCGAACCTGGTTTGGGTATGGCGCCGTGCGCCGTGGAAGCTTGCCGCATCCATCGGCGCCGGCACCGTGCCGACGCGCGGCAACCGGGCACAACCGGCGAGGTTGCCCGCGCACGCGCCGGCCAGTGCGCCGGCGGAAAGGGCGAGGAAGCGGCGCCGGTTCATGCCCGGCGCCGCCAGCCTTGCGGCGAATGAGGAAGCTTCGCCGCTCACGACTTCGCTTCCGCCTCGCGCAGTTTCTGCGCGCATTCCTCGCAGCAGACCTCGACGGTGCGGCCGCCGATGGTGACCTTGATGGCGTTGGCGTCGAGCGGATAGTCGCAGGCGGCACAGGTGTTCTCGTTCATGGCGTGTCTCCGTTGTGGCCCGGGATCGGGCAGACACAGGAGACCACCCGGCGCCGGCGGCGGCTGTCAGGATCTTTAGCGATTCAGGACGACCGGGCCAGCACGGCCTGTCGGAATGCCGTGGGCGTGCGGCCATAGGCCTGGCGGAACGCGGCGGTGAAGTGGCTGTGGCTGGAGAAGCCCAGGTCCTGTGCCAGCGCGGCGACGTCTTCGCAGTCGGCGATCAGGTCCAGCGCGCGGGCCAGGCGCAGGCGCAGGTGATAGCGGTACAGCGGCATGCCTTCGACCTGCTGGAAGGCCTGGGTGAGGTAGACCGGCGAACCGCCGACTTCCGCGGCAATGTCCGCCAGTGCCCAGCGTCGGGTGAGGTCGCTGGCGAGCAACAACTTGGCCCGGTCCACCAGCCGCTGCCGCGCATGCGACGCGCCGGGTGCATGGGTGGTGCGCGGACCCAGGCTGCGGCAGATCAGGGTCAGCGCCAGGCTCTCGGCTTCCAGCGGCTCGATGCCGCCGTTGCGCAGGCTGTGGCGCAGCAGCGCCACCAGCACCTGTGCGCGTTCGTCGATGCGCAGGGCCTGATGGTGGAACACCGGCTGGTCGCGCCGTTGCAGCATCGCCGCCGGCGCCAGCTCGCGCAGCAGGGGTTGCGACACCGACAGCGACAGGCAGGCATCGCCACCGGTCGCCGGGTGGCTGACCTGGTAGCCCTCGCCGGCATTGAAGAACAGCACGTGGTTGGCGTCGGCCACCGATTGCTTGCTGCCGACGTGACGCAGGAACAGCCCGCGATACGGGAACACCAGCTGGGTCGAGCTGGCGCATTCCTCCGCGCTGCGATGGCGGCACTCGCCGCGGCAGCACACGTCGTGTACCGCGACGGTGGTCGATTGCAGCAACGGCTGGACGGCGAACTCCGACATGGGCGTGGGCCGGTGGAAGGCCGCTGCAGTCTAACGCAGCCGTTGCAAACCGCAGGCCGGAACGATGGCGTCCCAGGGGAACAACGGGCCGGGGTCGAGCTTGCGATGGACTTCGAGCGCTGGATCGTCGCTGGCCGGCATCAGCGCGGTGTCCAGATCCTCGTGGCCGGCGATGTGGCGCAGGTTCGGGAATTGCGCGCGCAGTTGCAGCAGCAGGTCATTCAGTGCGGCGATCTGCGCATCGGCGTATGGCTCGTCCATCTGCTGCTGGCGTGAATCCCACCAGTGCGGATAGCGGCCCTGGTTGACCAGCTCGATGCCGATCGAATTCGGGTTGTGCCCGCGCACGTGGTTCGCCACGCGGGTGCCGGGCACGTAGCGATGGATCGCTCCGTCGCGATCGATGTAGTAGTGGCCGCTGTTGCCCGCGCCGCTGGGGTGCAGCACCTTCTCGCCGTATTCGCGCGCCATGGCCAGGTCCGGCAGCTCGGTGCAATGGATCACCACCAGCTCGACCGTGTCGGCCGGACGCTCGGGCAGTATGTCGACGTAGGGCAGCGGCTGGTCGTGGATGGTCAGGCTCATCGCGGCAGTTTCGCATGTGCCGGGGCCGCGGCGGAAACCCGCCTGTTACCATGCAGGCCTTGCTTTCAGCAGTTTTCATGGAGACCGCCATGCGCGGCCAGATCATTCTTTCGCACGGCTCGGACTCCAGTCCGGATGCCACCAAGGTCAGCATGCTGGCCGCGATGGCCGAATCGCTGGGTTGGCGCACGCAGCGGCCGGACTATCGCGACGACGATGCGCGTGGCCATGCCGGTTCGGTGGGTCCGCGCGCAGCGCGCCTGCGTGCTGCCATCGAGGCGCTGGATGCGCCGCCGCTGCTGGTCGGATCGAGCATGGGCGCGTTCGTCTCCGGGCTGGTTTCGCTGGATGTGCCGGTGGCCGGTTTGCTGTTGCTGGCCACACCGAGCGAGATTCCCGGTCATGCGCGCAAGTTCGATCTGCGCCCGGATGTGCCCGCGCTGCTGATCCACGGCTGGCGCGACGAGGTCTGCCCGCTGGAGGGTGTGTACGCGTTCGCTGCCGGGCGTCGATTGCCGTTGCTGGTGGTCGATGACGATCATCGACTGGGCGCCAGCCTGGAGACGATCACGGAGCAGTTCCGGATGATGCTGGACCAGCTGGCGGGTGCCGCATGAGCCACTACTTCGCCACCTGCCCGAAAGGCATGGAATACCTGCTGCGCGACGAACTGGTCGCGCTCGGCGCCGGCGACGTGCGTGAGGCCCTGGCCGGCGCGCACTTCTCCGGCACGCTGGAAACCGCGTACAGGGCCTGCCTGTGGTCACGCCTGGCCAGCCGCATCCTGCTGCCGCTGGCGGAGTTCGATGCGGCCGATGACGATGCGCTGTATCGCGGCGTGCAGGACATCGACTGGAGCCAGCATCTGGCTGCGCACGCCACCTTCGCGGTCGACGCCGGCACCGCGATGAGCAAGCTCACCCACAGCCAGTTCATCGGCCTGCGCACCAAGGACGCGGTGGTCGACCAGTTCCGCCAGCGCGACGGTTCGCGCCCCGGCATCGACACCGACGAACCGGACATCCGCATCAACCTGCGTCTGCGCCGCGACCGCGCCACCGTGTCGCTGGATCTGGCCGGCTCGCCGCTGCACCGGCGTGGCTGGCGCGAAGTGCAGGGCGAGGCGCCGCTGAAGGAAAACCTCGCCGCCGCGATGCTGCTGCGCGCGCGCTGGCCCGAGGTGTACGCCGCCGGCGGCGCGTTGCTCGATCCGATGTGCGGCTCCGGCACGCTGCTGATCGAAGGCGCGCTGATGGCGGCCGACGTGGCGCCCGGACTGCGCCGCGAATATTTCGGTTTCCTCGGCTGGCAGCAGCACGACATCGCGTTGTGGCGCGGCCTGCTGGATGAAGCGAAGCAGCGTGCGGAGGCCGGCCTGCGTGGCCTGCGCAGCGTGTTCTTCGGCAGCGATGCCGACCCGCGCATGGTGCAGACGGCCAAACGCAATGCGCAGGAAGCCGGCGTGGCCGGTTTCTTCACCCTGGACAAGCAGGACGTGATCCATGTCGCGCCGCCGCCGGGCATCGATTACGGCCTGGTCATCACCAACCCGCCGTACGGCGAGCGGCTCGGCGACCGCGCCGAGATGCCGAAGTTGTACCGCGTCGTGGGCGACACCCTGCGTGCGCGATTCACCGGCTGGCGCGCCGCCGTGCTGGCTGGCGACGTGGAGCTCGGCCGCGCGATGCAGTTGCACGCGGACAAGCGCTACGCGCTGTACAACGGCGCGCTGGAAACGGTGCTGCTGACGTTCGACCTGAAGCCACGCGACGAGAAGCCGCGCGAGCCGAAGCCGTTGTCGGCCGGCGCGCAGATGCTGAAGAACCGGCTGGAAAAAAACGTCAAACACCTGCGCAAGCGACTGACCCGCGAAGGGGTCCACTGCTGGCGCGCCTACGACCAGGACCTGCCGGAATACGCCGCGGCGATCGATGTCTACGGCGACACGCATGGCGACGAACACCTGCACATCCAGGAATACCGCGCGCCTGCCGATGTTCCTGCCGACGTGGCGCGGCTGCGCATGCGCGAAATCGCCCGCGTGGCCGGCGAAGTGCTGGGCGTGCCGCGCGAGCGCATCGCGATCAAGACCCGTGAGCGCGGCAAGGGTGGCTCAAAGTACGGCCAGCTCGACCAGCGCAACGAGTTCATCGAGGTGGAAGAGGGTGGGCTGAAATTCCTGGTCAACCTCACCGACTACCTCGATACCGGCCTGTTCCTCGACCATCGGCTGGTGCGCGCCAAGGTGCGCGAGCTGGCCGACGGGAAATGCTTCCTCAACCTGTTTGCCTACACCGCGACGGCCAGCGTGCATGCGGCAGCCGGCGGTGCGCTCGAAACCACCAGCGTGGATCTGTCGGCCACTTATCTGGAATGGGCGTCGCGCAACCTGGCGTTGAACGGATTCAGCGGGTCCAGCCATCGGCTGATGCAGTTCGACGCGCTGGACTTCCTGCAGCGCGACCGCGGCCATTACGGTTTGATCTTCGTCGACCCGCCCACTTTCTCCAACTCCAAGCGCGCCGAGGATTTCGACGTGCAGCGCGATCACGTGAAGCTGCTTGATGCCTGCAACGAGCGGCTGACCCGTGACGGCGTGATCGTGTTTTCCAACAATTTCCGCCGCTTCAAGCTGGACCGGACCGAGCTGGAACAGCGGTTCGAGATCGAGGACTGGACCGCGCCCAGCATCCCGTTCGACTTCGCCCGCCGCGCCGATATCCATGGCTGCTGGCTGCTGCGTCGGCGCAAGGCCGACCCGGGCATCAACCCGTGGGACAGCGCCCGGATCAAAAAGTGAACCCTTCAGTGCACATTAAGCGTGATCAGCCGAGCATCACGCCGTACAACGGAGAAAAAGCATGACCAAACAATTCAGTGGGGCAGGCAAGTTGGCGGCCATCGGTCTCGCGGTCGCGGCGGCAGTGGCGATGCCAGTGGGCGCATCGGCGCGCGGCTGGGGTGGTGGTCATGGTCACTACGGCGGCGGTTACCACGGTTCGTATCGCGGCTATCACGGCGGTTACCATGGCGGCGGGCACTGGAGCGGTGGTCGCTGGATTGCCGGGGCGATTGTCACGGGGGCCGTGATCGGCCTGGTCAGCGATGCCATGCGTCCGGCGCCGGTGTACTACGACGCACCGGTGGCTTACGGCCCGCCGCGTACGGTGATTTACGAAGACGGTCCGCCGGTGGTGCGTCGTCGCGTGGTCGAAACCCGTACCGTGGTGTACGACGACCCGTACCAGACCCGCTACATCCGCGACGACGGTTACGACGGCAACTGACGTCCTCCGTGGTGACGCGGAAAAGCCCGGCTCGTGCCGGGCTTTTCGTTTTCGGATGAGAACCACGCGTTCGCCCGGTCCGCTTGCCTTCAAATCGCCATCGCGCTATCACAGGATTTGAACGATATACGCGGCATGCTGGAGGGCATGATTCTGCCTGATTCACTCCCCATCACCCTGCCGGTGGCTTTGCCACGGGTTGTCACGCCGGAGCAACTGCCATGATCGATGGATCGCTGGCGCAATCGTCGGTGGCCGCGCGATTCCGGCGGGTGCGCCAGCAGACAGTGGCACTCTGCGCCGGTTTGAGCGCCGAAGACCTGATGCTGCAATCGATGCCCGATGCCAGCCCCGGCAAATGGCATCTGGCACATACCACCTGGTTCTTCGAGCAGTTCGTGCTCGGTCGCGATCCGGCGTACCGGCCGCGCGATCCGGCCTGGTTCTATCTGTTCAACTCCTACTACGAATCGGTCGGGCCGATGCATGCGCGGCCGCAACGCGGGCTTCTGTCGCGGCCGTCGCTGGATGAGGTACGCGGCTATCGGGCATACGTGGACGATGCAGTGAGTGAATTGCTCGACCGCCCTGACGACGTGGAGCTGGCCGCGCTGGTGGAGCTTGGCCTGCAGCACGAGCAACAGCATCAGGAGCTGCTGCTCACCGACATCAAGCACGCGTTCTGGTGCAATCCGCTGCAGCCGGCGTATCGCGAGCCGCTGGCGGATTCGACCGCCGCGAAGGCACCGCCGCTGCGCTTTGTGGCTGGCCGCGAGGGGCTCGTCGAGATCGGCCATCGCGGCGAGGGTTTCGCGTTCGACAACGAGACCCCGCGCCATCGCGCGTTGTTGCATCCGCACGCGCTGGCCAACCGGCCGGTGACCAATGCCGAATACCTGGCGTTCGTGCGCGAAGGCGGCTATCGCGAGCCCGGCCTGTGGCTGTCCGACGGTTGGGCCACGGTGCAGCGCGAAGGGTGGCAGCATCCGATCTACTGGAAGGACGACCTGTCCAGCGAGTTCACCCTCGCCGGCGTGCGGGCGCTCGACCCGAACGAACCGGTGTGCCATCTGAGCTATTACGAAGCCGAGGCGTTTGCACGCTGGGCCGGTGCGCGGCTGCCGACCGAGTTCGAGTGGGAGGCTGCTGCACAAGGCACCAGAATCGAAGGCAATCTGCAGGACGAGCGACGCTTCCAGCCCCGCGCGGCGAGCGGCGACGCGGCCCTGTTGCAACTGTACGGCGACGTGTGGGAGTGGACCGCTTCGCCTTACGTCAACTATCCGGGCTTTCGCCCGCTGCCCGGTTCGCTGGGCGAATACAACGGCAAATTCATGTGCGGTCAATGGGTGCTGCGCGGTGGTTCATGCGTCACCCCGCGCGAACATCTGCGTGCCAGTTACCGCAATTTCTTTCCACCCCAGGCCCGCTGGCAGTTCGCCGGGCTACGACTGGGACGGGACCGATGAGCAGTGTGCAACCTTTTGGCATCAGCGACGACGATCGTCGCCCGCCGGTAAACGATTTGCTGGAAGTCGCCCAGCGCGGCCTCGGTGCCAAACCCAAGCGGCTGCCATCCTGGCTGTTCTACGACGAGCGTGGCTCGGCCCTGTTCGAGCGGATCTGCGAGCAGCCGGAGTACTACCTCACGCGATGCGAAACCGCGCTGATGGAGGATCACGCGGCCAGCATCGCCGACACGCTCGGCAGCGACGTGCGGCTGGTCGAATACGGCAGCGGAAACGCGCGCAAAACCCGCCTGCTGCTGCAGCACCTGCGTGCGCCGGTTGCCTATGTTCCGGTGGAGATCTCGCCGGAACCGCTCAGGCAGAGTGTCGAGCGGTTTGCCACGGAATTTCCGAAGTTGCCGGTGCAACCGTTGTGCGCGGATTTCAGCAGGCCGTTGCGCCTGCCGATTCCGCCACGCGCGCCGCGACGCACGGTGGTCTACTTTCCCGGTTCGACCATCGGCAATTTCGAGAGCCGCGAAGCGGCGGTGTTGCTGCGCAAGATGCGCAACGAGATGGGCGACGGCGGCGGCATCCTGATCGGGGTGGATCTGAAAAAGGATCAGGCCGTGATCGAGGCGGCCTACAATGACCGCGCCGGTGTCACCGCCGAGTTCACCCTGAACATGCTGGCCCGCCTGAACCGGGAGATTGGCAGCAATTTCGAGCTGTCGGCTTTCGGCCACCGGGCGCACTACAACCCTATGGCCGGACGCATCGAGACACACATCGTCAGTCGTCGCGAACAGCAGGTAAAAATCGGTCGCGCGGGCGTGCCGTTTCGCGCGGACGAGACTATCCAGGTGGAATACAGCTGCAAGTATTCGCTGGAGGATTTCGCGGCGCTGGCTGCGAAGGCCGGGCTGGCCGTGTTGCGTGTCTGGACCGATGCTGCGCAGATGTTCAGCGTGCAGTATCTGGTGCGCGCGAGCACGCTGGCGCGCTGATCCGTCATGGCGTTCCATCCGGGACGCGCATCGGCACGTCCCGGATGACGGCTTATTTCACGCCGTACAAGGTCCGCACGTCACTGGTCAGTGCCGCCTGGCTGTCCTGGCGTGCGTAGAACATGTGGCCGCCGGGATATTCCTTCACCTGCACGCGGGTCGGGTCGCCCATTGCCGGCATCTGGTCGACGATCAGCACCGACGCCATGAACGGGCAGGACAGGTCGTTCCAGCCGTGCGCGATCAGCACGCGCAGGCCGGGGTCGTTCGCCACCGATTCGCGCAGCTGCGGGACCGAGCCCTTGTTGGCATCGTCGTCCTCGTGCCACAGCTTGTTCACCTCATAGCTGAGAGCGTTGTAACGCGCGTCGATCTTCCAGCCGACGGTCTGCGTGACGAAGTTGACCATGGCAGTGGTGGTCGGCGCGATGATGCCGTTGAGAATCGGGTCGCCGGTGCGCTGGTGCGGCGCATACGGGAACGGGTCCCAGGCGGTGACGTTGGAATCGTAGCGGCTGCCCAGCTTGCCTTCGGCGCGGAACACTTCGCGCAGGTACGCCTGGGTTTCCAGCCGACCGCCGGAGCGCTTCACGAACAGCGGATCGAGCCCGGTCAGTTCGGTGACCTTCTTGATCACGCGATCGGTCGCCTGCGGGTCGGAGCGGCCGCGCATCAGGTCGCTGGCGTATTCGCCGCGGGTGTATTCGATGATCGGCGCCATCGCCTGCGCCGTGAGCTTGTGTTCGCGCTCCAGATGCGAGGCGGCGATCGACGGCAGGGTGAGCATCCACGGCAGCGGCGACACGTCCTCGTCATCGGAGGCGGCCGGGTCGAGATACGGCGACAGCAGCACCACGCCGTTCATCGCCACACCGAGCTGGGTCTGCAGGTAATCGGTGATGCGCGGGCCGCGGAAGCCGCCGTAACTTTCGCCGACCAGGTACTTCTTCGAGGTCATGCGGCCGTTCTTGATCAGCCAGTCGTAGACGATGCGCGAGAGGTACTTGATGTCGTTGTCGGTGCTGTAGAACTGTTTGGTCGCTTCCTTGTCGTCCACCAGCGCACGGCTGAAACCGGTACCCACGGGGTCGATGAAGACCAGGTCGGTGAAGCCCAGCCAGGTGCCGGGATTGTCGTGCAGGGTGGCCGGGTCGGACGGGTTGTCGCCCTCGACGCCGAAGTTCACCTTTTTCGGACCGATCGCGCCGAGATTCAGATACACCGACGACGCGCCGGGGCCGCCGTTGAACGCGAATGTCACCGGGCGGTCCTTGCCCGGCATGGTGTATGCGGTGAACACCACCTCGCCGGTGACGTTGCCCTTCTCGTCGCGCACTGGCAACGAGCCTACCGTGGCGGTGTACTTGAGTGTCCTGCCGTCGGCCACGGTGGATTGCGACACATGGGCGTCGGCCGGCAACGGCGGCAGATGGAAGCCGTGGCTGCTGGCGGCGTTCTCGGTTGCCGCCGGCTTGTGGGCTTCGGCGGCGAGCGCGTTGGTGTTGAGTCCGGCAACTATCAAGGCGGCCAGCAAGGCGGTTTGCAAGGGCTTGCGCACGGGGCGCTCCTCGTCGGGTGGGGGAAGCTTGCAAGCCTAACCTCCATCGACCGCGGCCGGAGTGTGCATAAAGGCATGGGTCGCCGGGGGATGGGACTTACGGCACCATCGCCTGATCCAGCGCGCCTGCCGTGGGCGCAAGGCGTTCGATCCATTGACCGAACGCCAGCACGAAGCGCTGCAGCGATTGCGCGGTGGCCGCATCGATGAGTCGTCCATCGGCGTCGAAGCGTACGGCGGCGTTCGCCACGAACACGCTCGGAGCGGGCATCACCAGCGCGCCGCAGGTGTGCAGAACCTGGCGCAGCGACGCCTGCGCCAGGCGTGTACCCCACGGCCCGCCGCTGGCGCCGAGTACGCCCAACGGCTTGTCCTGCAGCACTTCGCCGGCCGGACGCTCGCGCGAGAGCCAGTCAAGCGCGTTCTTCAGCACGCCGGGCATGGCGTGGTTGTATTCGGGCGTGGCGATGATCACGCCATCGGCCGCCGCGATCGCCGCGCGCAGCGCCTGCACGCCGGCGGGGCCCGCCGCTTCGCGCTGTTCGAGATCCTCGTCGAACAGCGGCACGTCGGACAGGTTTTCATGGACGTGCAACCGCAGGGCCGCCGGTGCCAGGGCGGCGGCCGCGTGCAGCAGGCGGCGGTTCCAGGAGTCGCGGCGCAGGCTGCCGGCGAGGCACAACACGTGGCGGACGCGGGCCTTGTCTGGTGTGGGGGCGAAATGGGTCATGGGGTCAGCTCCGGAAGGAAATCAGTTTTCGACCAGCAACAGGCCGGCGCAGCCGACCAGCAAGGTGCCCATCGCCACGTCGACGCCGCGACGGATCGCCGGGCGGTCCATCCATTGCGACAGCGCGGCGCCGAGGGCGGCCCACAGCAGCAGGCACGGCGTGGGAATCAGCACGAACATGGCGGCCAATGTCACGTAGCTGTGCAGGCCGTCTGGCGGCAGCGCGGCCAGTGCGGTCAGCACCATCACCCAGCTCTTCGGGTTGAGGAACTGGAAGCCGACGAGGCCGGCCACGCCAGCGGGCAGGGGCGGCCCGGCAATCGGGGTCACGGCATGCCGTGCAGCGAGGCCCGAGCGAAGCATTGCCACGCCGAGCCATGCCAGGTAGATCGCCCCGGCGGCAGCGACGGCGCGCTGCCATCCGGGACGTGCCATGAACAGCGGACCGGTGCCGAATGCGATCACGGCGAGCAGCAGCAAGCCGCCCAGCACGATGCCGGCGATCGTCGACAGGGCGGCGCGAACGCCGCCCTGGCTGGATGCGCGCAGCACGACCAGATTGTTCGGGCCAGGCGTGATGGCGGCCACGCACAGCAAACTGCACAAGGCGAACAGGCGATACATGATGATGGTGCCCCGACAATGTTCGAATGAGCTGCATGGTCCGGCCATTCGCTGGTCCGTGCCGCCGTCTCTATGGTCTAGAATTCCGACCATGAACGAGCTGCCGCTGAATGCCCTGCGCGCTTTTGCCATGGTTTATTCCCATGGCGGTGTGCGTGCGGCCGCGCGCGAACTGGGCATGGCGCATTCCTCGGTGAGCCGCCATCTCGGCGAGCTGGACCGATGGCTGGGCGTGCCTTTGTTGCGCGCTTCGGCCGGGCGCGGCGCACTCGTTTTCACGCCCCAGGGCGATGCACTGGGGCGCGCCACGCTGGCCGGCCTGCGCGAGATCGAGCAGGCCGTGGCGGCGTTGCGCGAGACGCGTCCAGCGCATGCGGTGACCCTGTCTGCCACGCCCTCATTCGCGATCCGCTGGCTGCTGCCGCGGTTGCCCGCGCTGGAGAAGGCACATCCGAAAATCGAGCTGTCGGTGCAGGTGGAGCAGCGGCTGGATGCGCTGGACGACGGTCGCGTCGACCTGGCGATTCGCATGGGTCGCGGGCCATGGCCGGCGTTGCATGCCGAACCATTGATGGACGATGCGCTGTATCCGGTGATGAGCCCGGCGCTGTGGCGGACGTCCGGACGTCCATCGAAGCCCGCGCAACTGGCCGGCCTGCGCCTGCTGCACGATCGCGATCCCCAGGCGGCGTGGGAACTGTGGCGGCAGCTGCATGGTCCGGCGAAACTGCCATTGCAGGGCGGCGCGCGTTACACCTCGTCCGACCTGGTGTTGCGTGCGGCGATGCAAGGGCAGGGCGTCGCGCTGGCGCGCCACCGGTTGGCCGCGGACGACGTGGAAAATGGCAGCCTGATGCGTCCATTCGGTGATCTCGGCGTGCCACTGGGGTCGTCGTACTGGATCGTGCGGCCGCCGGCGAAGCCGCGCGCGGCGGTCGCCGCGGTCATCGACTGGCTGCGATGGCAGGCGACGGGGCTGGCCCCGGCCAGCAAACCGCCGTCGCGCAGAGATTGACCGTGCGGATCAGGCGCGTGCCAGCGCCGCCTCGACGAACTGCTGCAGTTGCGCGGCATTCAGTGCGCCGGACTGGCGCGCGATCTCGCGGCCCTGCTTCAGCATGATCAGCGTGGGAATGCTGCGGATGCCGAAACGCTGCGCGAGTTGTGGCTGTGCCTCGGTATCGAGCTTGGCCAGGCGCAGACGCGGCTCGAACTTGCTCGCTGCCTGTGCGAACACTGGCGCGAAGCCGACGCACGGCCCGCACCACGGCGCCCAGAAATCCACCAGCACGGGCAGGTCGCCGCGGCCGGCGACCGCATCGAAGTTCGCCTCGGTCAGAACCAGCGGGTGTCCGTCGAACAAGGCCTTCGCGCAGCGGCCGCAGTTCGGATGCTCGCCGGCGCGCTCGGCCGGTACTCGGTTGAGTGCGCTGCAATGCGGGCAGGGAATGGTCAGTGAACTCATGGCAGACTCCGGCGACACGATGGCGTCAGGCGCCATAGGCCCACAACATGGCGGCGGGCCTTCCCGAATCAAGGCGAGCGACATGCCACGAGATACCGATCCATTCCACCAGGGCGGGCTGTCGCGCCGCACGATCGTGCTCGGCATGGTGTGGACCTCGCCGAACAGCATTGCAGGATTGCTGGTCGGCGCGATCGGGCTGGCCTTCGGCGCGCGCATGCGCTGGCACCGGGACTTGCCGGCGCTGGTCGTGCGGCAATGGCCGTGGGGCGCGGGCGGCGCGCTGACCCTGGGCAACGTGATCATGCACACCGGCGAACGGCTGGACCGGGCATGTCTCACTTACGCACATCGTGCCGGCCGCGCGAGCGAGTCGCCGGTGTCGTTGGCCGACCACGAGCGTGCACATGTCTATCAGTACATGCTGCTGGGTCCGCTGTTCCTGCCGCTCTACCTTTTGTGCGGCGGGGTCAGTGCACGCAACCCGTTCGAACGCGCCGCCGACCGCTACGCACGCCATGGGCGCGGCTGGTGGCCATGGTGTTCTAGTGCACGCTGACCAGTTCGACGTCGAACACCAGCGATGCGTCCGGTGGCACGACCTTGCCGACGCGTCGGCCGCGGTAGCCCAGCCGGGGCGGGATCAGCAAGGTGCGCTTGCCGCCCGCATGCATGCCCTTGATGCCCTTGTCCCAGCCGGCGATGACCCTGCCCTCGCCGAGGGTGAAGGTGATGGTCTGGCCATGATCGTGGGAGCTGTCGATCCTTGCGCCGTGGTGGTCCGGCGCGCTGGCGTCATAGAGCCAGCCGGTGTAGTTCAGCTCGACCTGCGAGCCATCACGGGCGATCGCGCCGGTGCCGACCTTCAGGTCGACCACGGTCAGCGCGGTGAGGCCGTCGGCGGCCAGCGCGATCGGTGCCAACGCAGTAGCGATCAGCATCAGGGCAACACACAGCAGCAAGCGTCGACGCATCGTTCCATCCCGCCCAGGCAGGCCGTCAGTCTAAGCGGATGGCGTCGACGCGGTCGATCAGTGACCGTTGTCGTGGTGGTCGTGTCCGTTTTTCCTGTCCCTGGCAGTGGAGGGTTTCTTCCCGTTGGCGTCATGTTTCGCCGGTGGCGGATGCCCCGCGCCCTGTGACCGGTTGCCATGGACCTGATGCGCCTGTTGGACCGGAGCCGCCTGGTGCGCCGGCGCGGCTGGGCGCGCCTGCTGCCGGACAATGGGTGCGGGATGCGGCGTCGGCGCTGTTTGCGGTGGCCGCGAAGGGGCGCCGCGTTGCTGCGGCCGCGGAGCGGAATGCTGCTGTTGCGGCGATCGATGGCCTTGCTCGATGCGACGCGGACCCACCGGGCCGGGATGGACTGGACGGGTGGGTCGCGCATTGCCATGCATCGGCCGGCGATACGGATGGCGAATCGGTGGCGGGGCGGGGCGGCGCTCGAAGCGACGGTGATACCAATGGTCGCGATCGCGGTAGAACGGACGGCCGCGATAGTAGCTGTCCCAATAGGATCCGATCGTGAAGCTGATGATCGGGATGCCGATCTGCGCACCGTACCGCGGCAGCAACACCGGCTGGTCCTGGTATTCGTATTCGATGTAGTTGCCGGCCACCCAGCCGCGATTGCCGAAGACGATCACGTCACACCATTCCCAACCGTCGGTGCAGCCCTGCACGTCGACCTCGGTACCGGCGGGAATCTGGTCGATCAGCGGGTAGCCCGGATCAGGACCCGCGCGCAGGTTGACGTTGCCGGTGACATAGGCATCCGCGGCATGCGCCAGCGCAGGCACGGCCAGCGAAAGCGATATCAGCGAGACGGAGGCGAGAACGAACCGGGGTACGTGTTTCATGCAGGCGATCTCCAGCGGGCGCCATGGCGGCTGCCTCCAGCTTATGCGCCCGGCGATGTGAGGAAGTCGTTGGCGATCGCTTGTCCGTGCATGCCCGGTTCAGCCTGCGGTTCGCGCCACGAACCGCAGGGCCACCGAGTTCATGCAGTAGCGCAGTCCGGTCGGCCGAGGGCCGTCGTTGAAGACGTGGCCGAGATGGCTGTCGCAACCGGCGCAGCTGATCGCCGTGCGTTCCATGCCGAACAGGTGGTCGCGGTGTTCGATCACGTTGCGTGCGGCGATGGGTTGCCAGAAGCTGGGCCAGCCGGTGCCGGAGTCGAATTCGGTCGCTGCGTCGTAAAGCGCGGTGGCGCAGGCCATGCAGCGGAACAGGCCGGCGACGGCGGGCTTTTCATGATCGCCGCTGAATGCCAGTTCGGTGCCGTCGCGGCGCATGATCTGGTACGACGCCGGCGGCAATCGTTGCCGCCATTGCGCATCGCTCAGCACCAGCTTGGGCACCTGACGCGGGCCGAGGTCGCGGCCGTCGTCCGCAAAAATTTCCAGCAGGACATTGCCGGGCTTTCCGACCGGCGTGTTCGCGGCGGCGTACAGGCGCGGCGCCAGCAGCCCGCCGCCGATGGCCAGCAGGGCGCCGCCGCTGAGTGCGGCGCGCAGGAAACGGCGGCGATCCATCGCGAGGGCTTCATCAAGGCGTGACATGGCAACCTCCACATGCGGGAGCGATTTCAGTCGCGATTGCTGTTGGGTGCGGGAGCGTCGCGACTGAAGTCGCTCCCGCGGCAGGGTGGCCGCAGGTCAGCCGAACGTGAACGCGTACGCCTGCACACCCGGATCGAGGAAGGTGATCTCGAACAGCCGCTCGCCGCTGCCGTTGGCCTGGCGCACCAGCTGGTACAGCCGCTGACCGGTGACGTTGCCGTTGCCGTCGGCGTCGGTGTCCATGCCGTGGTCGGCGCCTGGCGCCTTGCCGTCGATGGTGACGCGGAAGCGGATCGGCTTGCCGTCGCTGCCCGGACCAAGCACCAGGTGCAGGTCGCGGCCACGGAAACGGTAGACGATGCTGCCGCCGGCCTTGTCCAGCTGCGCGTTCTCGTCGTGCACGGTCCAGCGTCCGTCGAGCGACCACTGATCCGAGGCGAGCGCGCCGGGCGCCCGATAGTCATGCGCATCGTCATGCACCACTCGCCCGCCGACGAAGTTCCGGGCGCGGGCATAGCCGACGTAGGTTTCCGGCGAACGGGTGGGGTCGTTCGATGCGGCCGCTTCGACGCCGCGATGATCGTCGCTGACGTAACCGCCGGGCAGGTTCTTCTGGCCGGCCGCGGTCAGCAGTTGGCGGATCACATCCTCGCTTTGCCGGTACTCGCCTTCGCCGAAATGGTGATGGCGGATCTGTCCTTGCGCGTCGACGAAGTAGTGCGCCGGCCAGTACTCGTTGTTGAAGCCCCTCCAGATCGCATAGTCGTTGTCCAGCGCGACCGGGTAATCGACGCCAAGGTCCTTCACTGCCTTGGCCACGTTGGCCGGATCCTTCTCGAACGCGAACTCCGGCGCATGCACGCCGATCACCACCAGGCCGTGGTCCCTGTACTTGTCGGCCCAGCCGCGGACATACGGCAGCGAGCGGATGCAGTTGATGCACGAGTACGTCCAGAAATCGACCAGCACCACCTTGCCGCGCAACGATTCGGCAGTCAGCGGCGGGCTGTTCAGCCACTGCGTGGCACCGGCCAGCGACGGCATCTCGCCTTCCACCGGCAACGGTGCGCCGGCCTTCAGCACCGGTTGCGGTGCCGGCGCGGGGCGCACGGCGTTGATCAGCTTCTGTTCGATGCCGCCGGTACTGGCCAGCGAGACGCGGGTGAGCAGCCCGGTATCCAGGCCCAGCGCAATCGCGACCACCCCGCACAGCACCAGCGCGCCGAGTACGCGACGTACCCATTCGCCGGCACCGAGCGAGCGTTTCATCAGGGCGAACACCTTGCCGCCGATCAACAGCGCAAGGCCCAGCGAAGTCGCCGCGCCGGCCGCGTAGGTGAGCAGCAGCAAGGTGGTCTGCACGCTGGCGCCATTGAGTGCCGCCCCGGTCAGCAGCAAGCCGAGGATCGGCCCCGCGCACGGCGCCCACAGCAGGCCGGTGGCGACGCCGAGGCCCGCCGCGCCCCAGATCGAATCGCCGTCGCCAGCCGAACGTTGCGACAGCCGGTTGCCCAGCGCCACGAACGGGCGCGTGATCCATTCGGCCAGATGGGTCGACAGCAAGGTCAGGCCGAGGAACGCCAGCACCACCAGCGCGACGATGCGGCCGTACTGGTTCGCGTGCACCGCCCAGCCGCCGCCGAGCGCGGCCAGCGTGGCCACCGCCGAAAACGTGATCGCCATGCCCAGCAGCATCGGGAAACCGTTGCGCATGAACGGTTTGTCCGAGCGTGCGAACACGAACGGCAGCACCGGCAGGATGCAGGGACTGAGAATGGTCAGTACACCGCCAAGGTAGGCGAGGATCAGCACGAGCATGGGAGCGGTTCCGTGGGAGGTCGTGGGGTTATTCGCCGGGGCGTCGGCGGCGGTTACATGCCCATACGACGTAACGCCGGCAGGAGATGCAGCGAAGACAAGCTGAAGGGTCTCACTGTGGAGCGCGCATGTCGCAAGTCTTGACCGCCGCCGGCCTGATGGGTCTAGATAGTGGACTTTCCCTGTGGGCGAGTCTCGATCAGACCGTGCCAGCCGATCTCACCGCGGCAAACGACAGCGAATCGCCCGGCCAGCGCCGGGCGGCGTGGATGGCGGCTGCGCAGGCTGGCGATCGGCGTGCCTACGAGAGGCTGCTGGGTGATTCGGTCGCCCTGATCCGCGCGGCCGCCCGGCGACAGGGCGTGGCGCCGGATCATCTGGACGACGTGGTGCAGGAGACCTTGATCACCGTGCATCGCGTTCGCCATACCTATGATCCGGGCCGCTCGTACGACGCCTGGCTCACCGCGATCGCCAACCGCCGCGCGATCGATGCGCTGCGCCGCCGCGGTCGTCGCGACAGCCGCGAACTGCACGACGATCTTGCGCTCGATCGTCATCCGGACGCGGACGATGCCAGCGCCGCCACCGAAAGCGAGCAGCGGGCGCGGCGCCTGCGCGAGGCGATCGCCGAACTGCCGCCGGGGCAGCGCGAGGCGGTCGAGCAACTGGGCCTGAAGGAGCGCTCGCTGGACGAGGCGGCCGAACTGACCGGACGCAACACCGGCGCGCTGAAAGTGAACCTGCATCGCGCGCTGAAGGCGCTGCGCGAACGTTTCCATGGAGAACCCTGACGTCATGTCCGACCCGCGCCCCGTTGAGGCCTTGATCGACCGGCTCGGCACCGGGCTGGTGCCGGTGCGGCGTCTGTTGCCGGCGTGGTTGCGCACTGCCGGCTGGTTGCTGTTGGTGGCGGCATTCGCGGTGGCGCTGTTCATGCATTACGGCGCGGAGCCGATGCTGCGGCGCTGGGCCGCCACGCCGGATCTGGCCTGGGCCGGCGTTGGCGCGGTGATCACTGCCGTGAGTGCGGCGTGGGCGGCATTTGCGCTGGGCGTGCCGGGCCGCAACGCGGCGTGGGCGTGGCTGCCGCTACCCGGCGCATTGCTGTGGATCGGCGCCAGCGGGCTGGGTTGCCTGCGTACATGGATCGCGCCCGGCACCGTGATCGCCGGTGCGCATCAATCCGCCGATTGCCTGCTCTTCATCCTCGGCTTTTCCATCCCGCTGTCCGCATTGCTTGTCGTGCTGCTGCGCCGCGCCTGTCCGTTGCGGCCGGTACTCACGGCGGTGCTGATCGGCCTGGCCAGTGCGGCGGCCTCGGCCAGCCTGCTGGAGATCTGCCACGCGTTCGACTCCGCTGCCACCGACCTGCTGACGCATGCGCTGGCCGTGGCGGCGGTGGTGGCGGTCAACGCCGCGATGGGCGGGCGGCTGTTGTCGAAAGCCTGATCGGGGCGCGGTTCCGGAGCCTGGTCAGTCGCGGAAGTTGTCGAACTGCAGCGGCAGCTCGACGTCGGACTTGCGCAGCAAGGCCATCGCCGCCTGCAAGTCGTCGCGCTTCTTGCCGCTGACGCGCAGCTTGTCGCCGTTGATCTGCGCTTCGACCTTGAGCTTGGCCGCCTTCAGCTCGGCCACCAGCTTCTTCGCGACCGGCTGCTCGATGCCTTGCTTGACGGTGATCTTCTGGCGCGAGCCGCCCAGGTTGGTTTCCGGATCGGCCACGTCCAGCGCGCGGATGTCGATCTTGCGCGCCACCAGCCGGGCACGCAGGATGTCCAGCATCTGCTGCAACTGGAATTCGCTGGGGGCGGTCTGGGTGATGACGAAATCGTCCATGTCGTAGTTCGCGTCCACGCCCTTGAAGTCGAAACGGGTAGTCAGTTCACGATTGGCCTGGTCGACCGCGTTGGTCAGTTCATGCTTGTCGACTTCGGAAATCACGTCAAAGGAAGGCATGGCGGCAACTCGTTGAAGATGGCAGCCCAGTGTAAGCGATGCGGCTGGGCGATAATGCGCGGCCTCTTGTGCGGCGCGAGGATGTGGATTCGTGAAAATGGACGTATTGATCGTCGGCGCCGGAGCGGCCGGGTTGATGTGCGCGATCGCCGCGGGCCAGCGCGGCCGCCGCGTACTGGTGGTCGATCACGCCAACAAGGTCGGCAAGAAGATCCTGATGTCCGGTGGCGGGCGCTGCAATTTCACCAACATGGGTGCCACGCCGGCCAACTACCTGTCGGCCAATCCGCACTTCGCCAAGTCCGCGCTGGCGCGTTACACGCCGTGGGATTTCATCGCGCTGGTCGAGAAGCACCGCATCGCCTATCACGAAAAGGAGCTTGGCCAGTTGTTCTGCGACGACTCGTCGAAGCAGATCGTGCGCATGCTGCTGGACGAATGTGCTGCGGTCGGCGTCACGGTGGAGGCCAGTTGCGGCGTGCAGCGCGTGCGCAAGACGCCGGAGGGCTTCAGCGTGCATACGGCACGCGGCGAAGTGCATGCCCAGTCGCTGGTGGTCGCCAGCGGCGGCCTGTCGATTCCGAGCATGGGCGCCAGCGGATTCGGTTACGAACTGGCGCGCCAGTTTGGCCATTCCGTACTGCCCACGAGCGCCGGGCTGGTGCCGATGACCCTGAGCGGCAAGCATCAGGAGCACTACCGGGATCTCGCCGGCGTGGCCCTGCCGATGGTTGAGGCGCGTGTGGGCAAGCAGTCGTTTCGCGCCGGGTTGCTGTTCACCCACCGCGGCATCAGCGGCCCGGCGATCCTGCAGATTTCCTCATACTGGCAACCCGGTGACGACCTGCGCATCGACCTGCTGCCTGAGCGGGACGTCGGTCATTGGCTGGTCGAGCAGCGCGCCGCGCGACCACTTGCCGAGCTGAAAACCGTGCTCGGCGAGGTGTTGCCCAAGCGGTTGGCGCAACGGTTGTGCGAGCACTGGTTTGAAAGCCGGCCGATGCGCCAGTATCGCGATGCCGAGCTGATGCAGGCGGGCGCCGCGCTCAACGCCTGGCCGATCACGGCCAGCGGTACCGAGGGCTATCGCACGGCCGAAGTCACCCTGGGCGGCGTCGACACCGACGGCCTGTCCTCCAGCACCATGCAGTCGAAGCTGGTGCCGGGGCTGTACTTCATCGGCGAGGTCGTCGACGTCACCGGCTGGCTCGGCGGCTACAACTTCCAGTGGGCGTGGGCCTCGGGGCAGGCGGCGGGAACGGTGGCCTAGATGAGCAGCACCCAACGGTTGCACGTGCGGGTCTCGGGAGCGGCGCCATGAAACGCTGGTTGCGTCTGGGGGGCGGACTGTTGCTGACTCTGCCGTTGATTGCATGCGCGCCCGTTCGCGAAGCTGGCGCCATGGACGTCCTCTCCATGTCCAGGCACATCGACAAGACGCAACCGGACCATGACATCTGCAGCTCGTTTGCCCTGGCCAGGGCCGGTGTCATCACGTACTTCACGCTGGCCGAGAAACTGGACCCGGCCACCTTCCACGATGAAGCGATGATTCTTCCGTGCAGCTACGAGGGATCCATCGACATCTCCGGTCATCGCTATCGATGGCAGATATTCGCCGGGGGAGCCGCTTATCTCTACGACGGCGCTGGAGTGAATGCGCGCTATCTGTGCAGGGGAAAGTGTCTGGATGCATTGCCTGACCTGCGCTGACAAGGCTTCGCGATTCCTGAACGCCACGCGTGCTTGACTGCACGCCGGATCATCACGAGGTACTGGCATGAAAGTCGGATTCATCGGTCTGGGCGCGATGGGCAGCGCAATGGCCAGCAACCTGCTGGCCGCCGGTCACGCCTTGACGGTTTGGAATCGTTCCACGGCGGCGACCGAGCCGCTGGCTTCCCTGGGCGCCAGGGTGGCGCGCACCGCCGATCGCGCCGCGCAGGGCGAAGTGTTGTGCAGCATGCTGGCGAACGACCAGGCCGTGCGCGAGGTCATTCTCGACAGCGGATTGCTCGATGCGATGGATCGCGGCACCGTGCACGTCAATCACGCCACGATTTCGGTGGCGCTGGCGAAGGAGATGGCCGACGAGCATGCGAAGCGCGGGTTGGAGTATGTGGCTGCGCCGGTGTTTGGACGGCCGGACATCGCGGCCGCGGGCAAGTTGAACATCCTTGTGTCCGGCAGCCCGACGGCGATCGAGAAAGTGAGGCCGCTGCTGGAGGCGATGGGCAGCAAGGTGTGGCCGCTGGGCGATGCACCGGAGCGGGCGAACGTGGCGAAGATCGCCGGCAATTTCATGCTGGCAAGCGCGATCGAAAGCATGGCCGAGGCCACGGCACTGACCCGCGCCTACGGCGTCGGCGCGGCGGACTTCCTCGAGGTGATGACGAACACGTTGTTCGCCGCGCCGGCGTATCAGGGCTATGGCCGGCTGATTGCCGAGCAGCGCTTCAAGCCGGCCGGCTTTCCGCTGCCGCTGGGTTTCAAGGATGTCGGGCTGGCCCAGGCGGCGGCTGAATCGGCGCGGGTGCCGCTGCCGTTTGCCGGCGTGCTGCGCGACAGCCTGCTGGAGGCGCTGGCCGCTGGCGACGAAGAGCTGGACTGGTCGGCGCTGGCACTGGTGGCCGCGCGCCGCGCGCACCTGGACGAACGGGATGATCCGAGTTCGTGATCGTGCGGGAGCGCACTTCGCCGGCGCTTACGGAGTCCACTCCAGGGTGCCGTCGATCACGGTGTGACTGCGCCCGCCGACCCATATGGTGCCGCCGTCGATATGCACGACCAGCCGTGCGTCATGGCCGATCTCGCGACCCTGGCTGACCTGGTAGCCGCGTGCCAGCGCGCCATGCGGTTCGGCGTGGGCGATGTAGGCAGCGATCAGGCCGTTGGCCGCGCCGGAGGCGGGGTCTTCGACGATGCCGACACCGGCCGGGAAGGCCCGCACCACGAGCTGGCCGTCGGCATGGCTGCTGCGGGCGAATGCGCAAAGACCCATGCTCTCGCTGGCGTGCGCCAGCGCACCGATCACTGCATGATCGGGTTGCCAGGCGCGCAGGCTGGCCTCATCGGCGACTTCGGCCAGCCACCAGCGGCGGCCACCGTCGACCAGCGCCGGCGGCAGCGCGCCAAGCCCGATGCCGGCCAGCGAGGGAGCGAGCAGGCGGTGGGCAGAAAGGCCGGTGTCCAGCACGCGCTCTCCGGGCGATTGCAGCAACAGGTCGCGGCTGGCGTTGCCGTGCTCGACCCGGATCGGCAGCACGCCGGCGCCGCATTGTTGCCACAGCAGGCCATCACGCGGTTGCGCCACGCCGCATTCGATCGCCGCGTGCGCGCTGCCGATGCTCGGATGGCCGGCGAACGGGATCTCGTTGTGCGGGGTGAAAATGCGCACGCGGTAGCTCGCCTTCGGGTCGGTCGGCGGCAGCAGGAACGTGGTCTCGACCAGTGCCGCCCAGCGAGCGAAGCGCTGCATCGCCTGGGCACTCCAGTCGTCCGCCCCGATCACCACGCCCAGGTGGTTGCCGCCGCCGAGGGTGGCGGCAAAGACGTCCAGATGCAGATAGCGAAACGAGGCCATGATGTCCGTCGGCGGTGAATGACCGCGTAAAGCGCCGAATGATAGCCCTGCCGCGATGGTCTGGGCATCCCCGGTCGACAAGAGGGCGCCGGGTCGCCAAGATGACAGGCTTTGCCGCTGCGGAATCACCATGCCGATCACCCTGATCATCGTCGCCATCACGTGCCTGGTGTCCGTCATCGCGTTCAAGAACAGCCGGCTGATGGACGATCTGATCCTCTGGCCGCCGGCGATCGCGCGGCAGCGCGAATACCACCGGCTGGTGACCTACGGCCTGGTCCATGCGGACTTTTCCCATCTGCTGGTGAACATGCTGACCCTGTTCTTTTTCGGGCGGGCGATGGAAAGCTTCTTCACCGGCACCCTGGGCACGTTCGGCTTTGCGCTGTTCTATCTCGGCGGGCTGGTGATTTCGATCCTGCCGACTTATCTGAAGAATCGCGGCAACCCGAACTATCGAAGCCTCGGTGCCTCCGGTGCGGTGTCGGCGGTGCTGTTCGCGTTCATCCTGCTGGCGCCGTGGACGAAGATCTATGTCTTCTTTGCCTTGCCCGTGCCGGCGATCGTCTACGCCGTGCTGTACACCGGCTATTCGATCTACATGGATCGGCGCGGGCACGGCAATATCAATCACAGCGCGCATCTGTGGGGTGCGGCCTATGGCGTGATCTTCACCGTGCTGGTGGATCACCGGGTGCTGTCGCACTTTCTCGCCGCCCTGTCGCAACCGGGCTTTCGATGAGCCATCGGTCGGTCGTGGCGGCGTCCGTTTCGACGTGGCGATGATGAACGGTTCTTGTGCGTGGCGTGTCTGTTCGCGTCCAAGGCGTGCATACTGACAACGGTTCCATCGACCACCGCAGGAGAACGAACGCATGGCTATGACCCGCAAGTCGGCTGCGAAGAAGTCCGCGGCAAAGAAAGTGACCGCCAAAAAGGCAGCCCCGAAGAAGACGTCTGCAAAGAAGGCCTCGGCGCGCAGTGCCGCCAAGGCGGCCCCACGCAAGACGGCCGCGAAGAAAGTCGCCGCCCGAAAGCTGGCGACGAAGAAACCCGCCGCGCGCAGGGCCGCGGCCAGGAAGGCCACAGCGAAGAAGCCCGCAGTGAAGAAGACGGCGGCGAAGAAAGTGGCTGCGAAGACGAGCACCAGGAAGACGCCGGTCACAAGGAAATCCACCGCGAAGAAAACCGTGGCGAAAAAGGCCGCCGTGAAGAAAGTGGCGGCGAAGAAGAGCGCCAGGAAAGTGCCGGCCGCGAAGAAGGTCGCTTCGAAGAAGGTCGCTTCGAAAAAGGTCGTGGCCAAGAAGGTTGCCGTGAAAAAAGGGGCCGCGAAGAAGGCGGCGAAGCCGAGCGCAAGCACGCGACGTCCGGCCGCCGGTCAGACAGCCCGCAAGCCGTCGACGAGAGTCACCGCGAAAACCCGTGCGCCGGCAAAACCCGCGACCGCTGCCGGCAAGCCGGCCAGACGCAAGCGCACGACCGTGGAAGCGCCGGTTCACCACATCAGTCAGGAAGACGCCGTCGCGAAGATCCAGGCGCTGCTCGAAGCCAAGCACGAGCGCGTGCGGCAAGGTCCTGGCTGGCCGGACGCCAATCCCGCGCAGCCAGGTACCCATGCTGCCGAATTGCATCCGCCGATGGCGGCCGAGACGGGGGGCGAAGGCGGCGATGGCCGTGTGCTGGCGCCCCAGCGTGGCGAACAGAGCAAGCGCAGGGCCTGATCGTGGACACATGGCTGGCGGGTAAACGTCGGCTGGCCACGTGTCGACAGCTCAGTACGCGTTCAAACACCGCGCTCTAACGTGGTGCCGTCATTCCCTGTGGAGACGGATCATGAAACGCCTGCTGGCCAGTCTCATTATGGGCGTCGCCGCGGCGACGCTGTCGGGCTGCTATTACGATCCGGGCTACAGCTATGTGCGCAGCTCCGGTTATGGCGGTGACGCCTATTACGGACGCGGTGGCAGCGATTACGTCGTGCCCGGCTACTACGATGGTTATTACGGCAGTGGCTATTACGGCGGTTACGGTTACGCGCCCGGCGTGAGCGTGTGGTACAGCGACTCGCACTATCGCCACGATGGTTACCGAGGCTACCGCGGTCATCGGGACTATCGCGGCCATGCAGGTCATTGGCATGGCAATGGCAGGCCTTCGTCGGGCGATCGCGGGCACGACAGGGCGCACGGTGGCGATCGCCGCGGACGTGATGGCGATCGTGATCATCGTCGCCATCAGGACTGACTGACGCTTCAGGCACAATCGCGGCATGACCCGCTGTCAGTTCATGCCTTTGCGCATCGCGCTTCCAAGGCTCATCGCCATCATGGCGATGAGCCTTTTGCTGGGTGCCTGCAGCAGTCTGCGTTATTACGCGCAGGCGGCGCACGGGCAGGGCCGCCTGATCGTTCATCAACGCAAGATAAGCAGGTTGGTGCGCGATCCGGCCACCGATCCCCAGCTCGCCGCACGCCTGCAAGTGGCGCAGCGGGCACGCCGGTTCGCCTCGCAGCAACTGGGCTTGCCTGACAACCGCAGCTACACCGGCTACGTCGCCCTGGATCGCCCGTATGTGGTCTGGAACGTGTTCGCCACGCCGCGATTCTCGGTGCAGGCGGTGCCGCAGTGTTTTCCCGTTGCCGGTTGTGTCGCGTATCGCGGCTGGTTCAGAGAGGCCGCCGCGAAGGCGGACGCGAAGCGACTGCAGGCACGCGGCGACGATGTGTGGGTCGGCGGCGTGTCGGCGTATTCCACGCTCGGCTGGTTTGCCGATCCGATCCTGTCGAGCATGTTGCGCTGGGATGACGATGAACTGGACGGCACGATCTTCCACGAGCTGGCGCATCAACTGATCTACGTGAAGGGCGACACCGCATTCAACGAATCCTTCGCCACCTTCGTGCAGGCCGAAGGGTTGCGCGAATGGCGCCAGTCGCGCGGCCTGCCGCCGCATGAGCGCACGCGCGCGATGGATGACGGCTTCACCAGGCTGGTGCTGGATCTGCGCGCACGCCTGCAGGCACTGTATGTCGGTGCGGCGGACGAGGCAGCGATGGCCGCGGGCAAGCAGCGCGAGATCGCGGCGTTCCGTCGACGCTACGCGCAATGGCGCGAGCGCGACTGGCCCGGCAATCATCGCTATGACAGCTGGGTGGCGCAGCCGATCAACAATGCGCGCCTGTTGCCGTTCGGCCTGTACGACCAATGGACATCGGCATTCGCCGTGCTGTTCCGGCGCGCCGAAAATCACTGGCCGGCGTTCTACGCCAGCGTGCGATCACTGGCTCGCATGCCGAAGTCGCAGCGTGACGTGACATTGCAGGCACTGCGTTCAGCCGGGTCGTGAACGCGTCCGCCGGGCCTGCGGCGGTTGCTCACGGCCGGGTTTTTCGCCCCGCCATGTGCCGCAGATAAGCCAGTACGGCGTCGAGGTCGGCGTCGGACAAGGCTTGCCGGTTGAATCCCTGCATCTTCGCCTGCGGCCAGCGGCGCAGCGATTGCGGGTTGCGGATGAAGCCGCGCAGAAGGTCCGCGCGCAGATACTCGGTGGGATTGTGCGGCACGTTCAGGTCCGGGCCGAGCTTGGCGTTCCCTTGACCGTTGAGCGTATGGCAGGCCAGGCAGGTGCGCTGGAATACCGCAAAGCCCCGCTGCACTTCGCCGTCCGGCGGTAGCGACGGATCGGGCCGGATTGCCGGAAAGCGGTCGGCCACGCTGTCGAGCTTGCGGATGGTCGCCAGTTGATACGGCCACTGCTCCGGGTTGACGCGGGCGGCCTGCGGTCGGGTCCACACGACATAGAACGGGCCGGCGCTGCCGTGGTTTCCCGGCAACGCCGGCCAGGGTTGGGCCGGATCGTCGATCGCCAGCCACGCTTCGCTGCCACGTCCGTTCAGGACCAGCGCGGCGGGGATCTCGGCCGAAAACCCGTCATCGCCGACGAATTGCAGATGGTCCGCCGGTCCGGTTTCCCGCAGCAGGGCCGCCAGCGGGATCGCGCGGTAGCGCATGGTTCGATGGAAGGCGACATCGGCGGGCACGGTGATCGTGCGCACGTCATCGCGCTTGAGCAGGGCGTCGGTGCGATAGGTGATGACACCGTGGCCTTGATCGATCTTCAGCTCGGCGGCATGCGTCAGCAATGGAAGGCAAAACAGCAACATGCACAGGCGGCGCAGCAGATTCACGATGGAACTCCGATCGAGGCGAGAACGAAAAAGGGCCAATAACGTTCGCGAATGGTGGCGCAGCCTGTCGGCAGGCTGAACGCGGATCGCGGTACACGTTGAACTCACAGCGACCCGTCCACACTAACTGCTTGCATCGCCGTGATGGCGACCAGAGGTGGCATCGTTTTTTCATGCCGCCGAGGGGCCGGTCTTTCCTCCCCTGGAGGCCGCCCGACAAACCCCATCAGTCCTCCCCTGGCTGATGGGGTTTATTTTGCGTGAAGCCAATGCGCGCCTTTCGGGATGGCTGCGCGGATAATGCATCGCTCTTGCAAGCCCTCCTCACGTGAATCACCCAATGATCATCGACTCGCTGCTCGATACCGACCTGTACAAATTCTCGATGATGCAGGTGGTCTTGCACCAGTATCCGGCGGCGCAGGCGGAGTATCGCTTCAAGTGCCGCAATCCTGGTATCGACCTGGTGCCGCATATCGACGAGATCCGCGCCGAGTTGAAGGCCCTGTGCCAGTTGCGCTTCACGGCCGATGAACTCGACTACCTGCGCACGTGGCGTTTCATCAAGAGCGACTTCGTCGATTTTCTGGCGCTGTTTCAGCTCAACGAGAAATACGTGGCGATTACGCCATCGGCGGCCGGGAACGGCGAAATCGAGATCCGCATCCGCGGGCCGTGGCTGCACACGATCCTGTTCGAAGTGCCGTTGCTGGCGATCGTCAACGAGGTGTATTTCCGCAATACGAGTGCCGGTCTCGATTTCGCTGAAGGCCGCCGGCGCTTGCTGGCGAAGATCGCGTTGCTGCGCGACACGCCCGATTACGCCGGCTGCAGGATCGCCGACTACGGCACGCGCCGACGCTATTCGCGGGTGTGGCAGGAGGAGGTGGTGACCACGTTGCGCGACGGGCTCGGTGCGCAACTGGCCGGCACCAGCAACGTGTGGCTGGCACGCAAGCTCAACCTCACCCCGCTGGGCACGCTGGCGCATGAATACCTGCAGGCGCACCAGGCGCTGGGCCCGAGATTGCGCGACTCGCAGGTGGCGGCGCTGGAAGCCTGGGCGAAGGAGTATCGCGGCGACCTCGGCATCGCGCTGTCGGATGTCTACGGGCTCAACGCGTTCCTGCGCGATTTCGACATGTACTTCTGCAAGCTGTTCGACGGTACCCGTCACGACTCCGGCGATCCGTTCGAGTGGGGCGAGAAGGTGCTGGCACATTACTGTGCGAACCGCGTCGACCCGCTCAACAAGGTACTGGTATTCAGCGACGGCCTCGACATTCCCAAGGTGATGCAGCTCTATGCGCATTTCCGTGGCCGCTGCCAGATCGCGTTCGGCGTCGGCACCAACCTCAGCAACGACGTGGGGCCCACGCCGCTCAACATCGTGATCAAGATGATCCGCTGCAATGGCCAGCCGGTGGCAAAGCTGAGCGACTCGCCCGGCAAGAACATGTGCGAGGACGAGGCCTACGTAACCTATCTGCGGCAGGTGTTCGAGATTCCCGCGTCGCAGGGCTGAGTTGCCCCCGCGTGCGTCGGGGACGGCGCGTCAGAACGCCGGCAGCACGGCGCCGTGGTATTTCTTCTCGATGAACGCCTTGATCTCCGGGCTGGTCAGTGCCCTGGCCAGTTTCTGCACGCGCGGGTCGTGCTGGTTGTCGGGGCGGCCGACCAGGTAGTTCACGTAAGGCGAATCCTTGTCCTCGATCAGCAGCGCGTCGCGGGTCGGGTTCAAGCCGGCGGCCAGTGCGTAGTTCGTATTGATCAGGGACAGGTCCACCTCGTCCAGCGTGCGCGGCAGCATCGCCGCTTCCAGCTCGCGGAACTTCAGGTGCTTCGGATTCGCGGTGATGTCCTTCAGCGTGGACATCTGGTCGTTCGGATCCTTCAGCATGATCAGGCCATGTTTCGCCAGCAGCAAAAGCGCGCGGCCGTTGTTGCTGGGGTCGTTGGGGATCGTGACGCTGGCGCCGTCCGGCAGCTGGTCGATGCTCTTGTACTTTCTCGAATACGCGCCGAACGGCTCGATATGCACGCCGGTGATGATGGCCAGGTGGGTGCCGCGCTGGCGGTTGAACGCATCCAGGTAGGGCTTGGTCTGGAAGTAGTTCAGATCGATGTTCTTCTCGGCCACCTGCGTGTTCGGCTGCACATAGTCGGCGAATACCTTGACCTGCAAGTCCACGCCTTCCCTTGCCAGGATCGGCTTCACCTGCTTGAGGATCTCGGCGTGGGGCACCGCGGTGGCGGCCACGGTGAGGACGTTGTCGCCCTGCTTTCCGGAACCACCGGAGCAGCCGGCGAGCATCAGCAGGGTCACGGCGACGGCAAGGGAGGCAAGCAGCTTTCTCATGGCAGATTCACTTGTGCGGCGCACAATGATAAGACGTCTATACTGCCAAACACAAACATGGAATCGGCATGCCGCACGTCAGGACTTCGACGACGCAACGCCGGCCAGAAGGAGCAGGGCCAGGATGGCGGCGATGGCGGCAAGCAGCAATCTCATGGCGGCGACTCTCATGGACGGCCAACGAAAGTAGGCCGGCCATGCCGCCAGGCGCAAATGACCAGATCAACGTTGCTTATAACGCGTCACGATATGGTCGCCGATCATCTGCAGCAACTGCACCAGCACGATCAGCAGCACCACCGTGACCAGCATGTAATCGGACTTGTAGCTGAGATAGCCGTAGCGGTAGGCCAGGTCGCCGAGGCCACCGGAACCGATCGCGCCACCCATCGCGGTGTAGCCGACCAGGGCGATCGCGGTGACCGTGATACCGGCGAACAGACCGCCGCGGGCCTCCGGCAGCAGCACGTGGCGCACGATCTGCCACAGGCTGGCGCCCATCGCCTGGCTGGCCTCGATCACGCCCTGCTGCACTTCGCGCAAGGCGGTTTCCACCAGTCGCGCGAAGAACGGTGCCGCGCCGATCACCAGCGGCGGGATCGCGCCGCGGATGCCCAGCTTGGTGCCGACCAGTGCGTAGGTGACCGGCATCAGCACGATCATCAGGATGATGAACGGTACCGAGCGCAGGATGTTCACCAGCAGCGAGGTCACCGCGTAGAGTTTCGGCATCGGCCGCAGCTGGCCCTTGCCGGTCAGGTACAGCAGCACGCCCAGCGGCAGGCCGATCAGCACGGTGAGGGCGAGCGATCCGCCCAGCATCAGCAGGGTGTCGATGCAGGCGCGACCGATCTCGCCCCAGTCGTCGATGTTCGGGAAAAGTTTCTGCAACAGGTTCATCGGTACAGCTCCTCGATCTCGATGCCGGCTTCGCGCAGAGCAACCAGCGCGGCATCCACCCGCTCGCCCTGCATCGCCAGGGTGAGCTGGCCGTAGGGCAGGTCCTTGATGCGGTCGATGCGCCCGGCGAGGATGTTGAACTCCACGCCGGTCTCGCGTGCGACGCGGCCCAGTGCCGGCGTCAGCGTGGTGTCGCCGCGAAAGCTCAGGCGCAGGATGCGTCCGGGCACCTGGGCGAACGGCGCCAGTTCGCTGGCGGCTTCCTCGGGCAAGGCCTCGTTGACGAAACGTCTGGTGGTGGGATGTTGCGGGTGCAGGAACACGTCGGCCACCGCGCCGCGCTCCACGATCGCCCCGGCATCGAGCACCGCCACGCGATCGCATATCCGGCGCACCACGTCCATCTCGTGGGTGATCAGCACGATGGTGAGCTTCAGGTCGCGGTTGATTTCGGCCAGCAACTCCAGCACCGAGGCGGTGGTCTGCGGATCGAGCGCGCTGGTGGCCTCGTCGCACAGCAGGATCGTGGGCCGGTTGGCCAGCGCGCGGGCGATGCCGACGCGCTGCTTCTGGCCACCGGAAAGCTGTGATGGGTACTTTCCGGCGTGCGCGCTCAGCCCGACCCGTGCCAGCAGTTCGTCGACGCGGGCGCGCAGCACCGCCGCGTCGCGCTCGCCGGCCAGCCGCATCGGGAACGCGACGTTGTCCGCGACCGTCTGCGAGGCGAGCAGGTTGAAGTGCTGGAAAATCATGCCGATCCGGCGACGTTGCGCGCGCAGTGCCGGTTCGGCCAGTGCGGTCATCTCGGTGTCGCCGATGAAGACGCGGCCGCCACTGGGCCGTTCGAGCAGGTTGATCAGCCGTATAAGCGTCGATTTGCCGGCGCCGGACAGGCCGATGACGCCGAACACCTCGCCATCGGCCACGTCGAGGCTGAACGGCTGTAACGCCGGAATGTCCTTGCCGTCGACGCGGTAGGACTTGTGGACATCGACGAAGCGGATCACGGCGGAACCTGGATTGCGGGCGGGGCGTCATTCTATGCCACGGACATCACGGGCGATGGCGTATGCTGACGGATTGGTCCATCAAGACGGAGTTCGCCATGTCCAGCGTCTACGATTTCACCGTCCGCGATATCGACGGCAACCCGCGCCCGCTTTCCGAGTGGCGCGGCAAGACGCTGTTGATCGTCAATGTCGCCTCCAAATGCGGCTTCACGCCGCAGTATCAGGGGCTCGAGACGCTGTGGCAGGACCAGCGCGACCGGGGTCTGGTGGTGCTGGGTTTCCCGTGCGACCAGTTCGGCCACCAGGAGCCCGGCGACGACGCCGAGATCAGGACGTTCTGCAGCACCCAGTATGACGTGACCTTTCCGATGTTCGCCAAGATCGAGGTGAACGGCGAGCATGCCGATCCGCTCTACAAATGGCTGAAGAGCGAGGGGAAGGGCATCCTCGGCAGCGAGTCGATCAAGTGGAATTTCACCAAGTTTCTGGTCGATGCCGGAGGTCAGGTGGTGAAGCGTTACGCCTCCACCGACACGCCGGAGAAGATCGGCAGGGACACGTTGGCCCGGCTTGATGGCTGAGGCTCGCGGCGGCGTTCAATCGCGGCCGCGATAGTTCGCCAGCAGCACGGCGATCGCGTCGACGTCGCTGCCGGCGCCGGGCGCACCGTCCGGCCGATCGTAGTTGTTGAGCATGATCGCGAACGCAAGCCGTTCGCCCGCCGCGCTGGTGACATAGCCGGCCAGGCAATGCACGTACGTCATGCTGCCGCTCTTCGCGTGCACGTTGTTTTCCGCCGCGGTGTGGCGCATGTGACCGCTCAGGGTGCCGTCGACGCCGGCGATCGGCAGGGCCTGGCGCAGCCGCTGCGCGTAGGGCTGCGCGGCGAGGTAGCTGAGCAGGCGCGCCATCGCGTTGGGCGTGACGAGGTCGCGTCGCGACAGGCCGGCGCCTTCGCCGATCAGGCTGGCCGAGCGCGGGATCCCGATCTTCGTCATGAGCTGGTCCATTGCGCGGATGCCGTGGGTTTCGGTGCTGGTGAAACCCGTCGGGGCATCATCCCCCGCGAGAGCCTGCGTGGACGCGCCGACGCTCAGCAGCAGGTTCTGCAGGTAGAGGTTCTGCGAGCGCTTCAGCCCGCGCTGCAGGATCTGCCATAGCGGCGGCGACAGTACTTCCGCCAGCAGGTCGGTGTGGTCCAGCAGCACACTGTCGTCCTGCGGCCAATGCAGCACGCGCAGCTTGCCGCTGACGCGGATGCCCAGGCGCATCAGCGCCTGCCGCAATTGCCTGCCGGCGATCAGGGCAGGGTCCACCAGCGCGAGCTTGAAGCGTTGCGGCGGCGTGTTGGCCGCGATGGTGCCGAACGCATGCAACGCGGTCTCTCCCGGCGCCCGGTACAGATTGATGTCGCCCGGTGCGCGCGGCAAGGTGGTGGTCAAATGACCGAGTACCTCGGGCCTGGCGTCGACAGGATCGAAGTCGAGCACTGCCGGAAGGCCGGCGGCACTGCCGGGGCGCACGGTGACGCGGACGACGTTTTCCTGCACGCTGAGCGCGGACGAAGGCACCGCGAACCAGCTCTGCAGGTCGCCGGCCTCCCAGCCGGTGCCGAACGACGGCCCGCTGAAATAGCTGTCGTCGGCGACCAGGTCGCCTTGCACGCGCTTCACCCCGCGCGCGGCCAGCTGGCTGGCCAGTTGACCGGCCCAGTCGGCGCTGCCGGCGGTGCCCAGGGTCGGGTCACCCATGCCGCGCAGGATCAGCGGGCCATCCAGACGGCCATCCCGAATCGTGCCGTGGGCCAGCAGGCGGGTGGGAATCCGGTAGTCGGGGCCAAGGGTGGACAGGCTCACGGCGGCGGTGAACAGCTTGGCGGTGGACGCAGGCTGCATCAGATGATCGGCGCGATGCGCGTACAAGGTGCGCCCGTCGTCGAGCGACGTCACCGCAATGCCCCAGGTCGCTGACGCGAACCGCGGCTGGTCGACGATGGCATCGATCTGCGCGACCAGCCCGGCCCGGGTCGTGGCCGGTGGTGCGGCCGCCGCAGTGGCGGCGGTCACGCAGGCGGCGATCAGGCCGGCGAGCCGAAGGAAAACGAGGCAGCGGTATCGGCAACGCGGCAGCAGGATCATGTCCACAGTATCGTCAATCCGGGCAGGCGTTGCAGGGGCGTTTAAGGTGATCTGGTAAACTTGTGCTTCGCGCCGGTGTCAATCCGGTGGACTCGAACCTATCCGTGAGACTTGCATGCAGATTTCCCCGAACTCCGTTGCCGCCTTCCATTACACGCTGACCGACGACCAGGGTCAGGTCATCGACAGCTCCGAAGGCCGCGAGCCGCTGACCTACCTGCACGGTGGCGGACACATCGTGCCGGGCCTCGAGAAGCAGATGGCCGGCCGCATGGTCGGCGACAAATTCACCGCCGACGTGACACCTGAAGAAGGCTACGGCGTGCATCATGCCGAGCTGATGCAGGAAGTGCCGCGCGAGGCGTTCCAGGGCGTCGAGGACATCCAGCCGGGCATGCAGTTCCAGGGCCGTGGCCCGCAGGGCGAGATCAACGTCACCGTCACCAAGGTCGAGAACGACAAGGTGTTCATCGACGGCAACCACCCGTTGGCCGGCAAGACCCTGCATTTCGCGATCGAAGTGACTGACGTGCGCGACGCTTCGGCGGAAGAGCTGGAGCACGGCCATGTGCACGGCGCCGGTGGTCATCATCACTGATCGCCGCGCGACCCCGTCGCGATCCGGTTGACACGAAGGCCCGGTGATGACGAATCACCGGGCCTTCGCGTTTTCGCGGCGAACTCAGTACCAGTCGAGCAGCGAAATGCCCAGGCCGAAGTAGGTGGCGTTGTGGTTGTAGTCGATCAGGCTCTCGCCATAGCCTTTGAACACCTCTGCGTAGCCGCGCAGGTTGCCGGCCATCGGGAAGCTCCAGCTGAAACGGGCGGCGCCATGGCTGCGGCTGCCGCCGCGCATGGAATGGCGCAACATCATGCCGAACTCCTGGCCATGCCATTCGTGCACGATCTGCACTTCACCGCGACCCATGTAATCGCTGATGTCGGGGTTGTTGTCGTCGCCGGCCGCTTCGGGAATGCGCCACCATGGACGCACCATCACGGTCCAGCCGTCCCGCTCGAAACCGACGTTCGCGATGACCCGGTTCCAGCTGCGCGACAACGGATTGCTGCGGCCATTGGACTGATGGTCGATGCCGATCCCGAGCAGGCGGCCATCCCACCCGAACAGGCGATAGTGCGTATCGAACACCAGCATCGCTTCGGGTTCGTAGTCGGTCTCGCGGAACGGACGCGACAGGCGCGTGTTGTAGACCTGCCAACGCGATGACTGCGTATAGCCGACCCACAGGTCGCCGACATCGCCGAAGACGCCTTGCCATACCTTGGTTTTCAGGCTGAGCTGGAACTTGGCCTCGACGTTCTCCAGATGTTCGCTGCCGGTCACCGTATTGTCGGAATTCGGACTGTGCGGCTGGTTGTTCTGGTTGCTGGTGACGAACGCGGGCAGCACGTAAACGGGTTTGTAGCCGCGGATGTTGAAGGTGCCAAGCTTGTTTTCCGGAGACAGTTCCCAACGGCTGTCGAGCAGCGACATCGGCGCCGCCACTTCGGCATTTGGCTCCACGTCGGTGGTGCTCGCGCTGCGGCTGTCGCGGTTGAAGATGCTCGGCGTGCGGGTTTCCGGATTGACCCGTTTCTGCGCCACCGGCAGGTTCACCCGGCCGGTGGCGTGGTCATAGCAGGCCAGTCGCTGCGAGTCGCTTTCGATTGCGGTGCAGGCGCGGATGTCGGTCGGGTCCGGGTTCTGTGCGCGGGCCGGAACGGCCATGGTGCCTGCGGACAACGCCACGAAGAGAGTGGCGGTCAATCGCTTCATGAAGGGGGAATCCTGACTGGGTGGTCGGCCAGTCTAGCCGAGCTGCAAGCCACCATCGTGACGAACACGACACGCCGGCTGCACGTGCAGCCGGCGTGTCGTGCATCGGCGTCATTTCTATTTTTGTGAAACCCACTTTTCGTATTCGCTCTTGCTGATCTTGCCGTTGCGGTTGTGGTCGGCGTAGAGGAAATCATTGGCCAACAGAGGATAAGCCGCGGCCTGCTCTTCGCTGATGGATTTTCCGCCACCGGAAAGTTGCTCGAAGCTGGGTGCCGGGCCGGCCGGGGAGGCTCGGGCATGCTCGAGTGCACTTCGAGCTGTCCGGCCGGCGTGCCCTCCGCGGGCGGCGCCATGGTGTCGCCTGCCGGCGGAGTCGGCGTTGCCATGGTATCGGCCGGTGCAGGCGGTGGTGGTGGCGTTGCCGGCATGTCTGCCGGCGGCGGTGCCGCGGGCATGTCGGCGGAAGCCGGCGGCGCAGGCGGCTCCGGAGCGGCGGGCGGCATCGGCGGAACCGGCGGAGGTGGCGACATGTTGTCCGTCGGCGGCGGGGGTGGCACCGGCGCATCCTGGGCGATCACGCTGCCGGCGAACAGCAGCGCGCCAGCGGCGAGGGTGGTCAACAGCGGTTTGTGGAATTTCATCTTCGGTACTCCATGCCAGAATGGTGCGAAGGAATCGTGCAGAGGTGCTGTCTGTCGACGCGAATGGCATTCGCCGGCACCCAACGGAAATTCACGCTAACAGGGGCTTTGTATATGCCGGCTCAATATCCTGGTCATGAAACCGTGAAGGCGCCGTGTCGTTGAAGGCCGCTTCAGCTGCACCGCGTGTGCTCGGCCTGGCCCACGCGCGCCTGCTGCAGCTGTACGCGCAGGGTCTTCTGCAGCCGCTGCGTCGCCATCCGCGGCGCGCCGATGTGGTGGCGGCGATCGAGCGCATGTGCCTGTTGCAGATCGACACCATCCACGTCGTGGCGCGCAGTCCGTACCTGGTGCTGCATTCGCGCCTTGGCGACTACCCGATGACATGGCTGGACGAAGCGTTGGCACGGGGCCGACTGGCCGAATGCTGGGCGCACGAGGCGTGCTTCGTCAGCGCCGCGGATATCTCCCGGCATCGCGGTGGCCACGATCGACGCATGCATCACTGGGCCCAACGCAATGCGGCGAAGATGCATCGCGAGCAACGCGCTGACATGGAAAAAATGCTGGCCGACATTCGTGCCTCCGGCCCTGTGCGCGCGGCGGACTTTGCGCGCAGCCAGGGCGCCGGCAAGCCCGGCTGGTGGGCATGGAAACCGGAAAAACGCTGGCTGGAGGCGTGGTTTGCGCTGGGCGAACTGATGGTGGCGCGGCGCGAGAATTTCCAGCGCGTCTATGACCTTGCGGAGAACGTCCTGGCGCGACTCGATCCCCCGTTCGATGCCACTGCCGAAGCACTTTCCGCCGAGGCGCAACGCCGGCGTGCCATCGTCGACACCGTGCGTGCGCTGGGCGTGACGCCGGTCGCGTGGATCGCCGATTATTTTCGATTGAAACCGAAGGTGACCGATCGCGAATTGACGCCGCTGCTGGCCAGTGGCGAGTTGCTGGCCGTGTCGGTGCAGGGCTGGGCAAGCCCCGGTTACGTGCATCGCGACCACGCGGAAGCTCTGGACAAGGCCCTGCGGGGTCGGTTGCGCGCCACCCATACCGCGCTGCTTTCACCGTTCGATCCGCTGGTTTGGGATCGCGCGCGGGTGCTGGCGATGTTCGATTTCGAATACACCATCGAGTGCTACACGCCGGCGGCGAAGCGGCGCTATGGCTATTTCGTGCTGCCGATCCTGCATCGTGGTCGCCTGGTTGGCCGGCTTGACGCCAAGGCCCATCGCGGCGATGGCACGTTCGAGGTCAAGGCGTTGTTCCTGGAGCCCGGCCAGGAGATCACGCCGCAACTGACGCACGACCTGGCCGGCGCGATCACGGCGACCGCACACTGGCACGGCACCCCGAAGGTAGTACTGGGCAAAACCGTGCCGGCGGCGCTGGCGCGGGGATTGCGCGCCAGCTGGAAAGCCGCTCACTGAGTGCGACGGACCACGCGGATCACGGCGAGCTGCTGCTCGGGGCTGGCACGTCCGCACACGATTTGCCGTGCAGCGCCTGGCGCAACAGACTGGCCAGCGAGTTGCAGCGTGCCGCCAATTGCGGGCGTATTTCCGGATTCTGCGAGTCGCGCAGCAAGCTGGTGCGCATCGCTTCGTAGCGGGATTGCAACTGGTCCGGCGGATAGATCGCCCCGGCGCGATGGCAGGCGATGTAGCTGCTCAGGTAATCGTCGCAGGCCGCGATGCCGGTCTGGTCCGGCAGGCCGGCGCTGCTGGCCGTCTCTTTGTCGTCGCCGTTGTCGGCGCCCCTGCGGCTGGGCGAGGCGGGCGATGGGTGGCGAGTGTCTGCGGCCGCCGGCGGTGCAGTCCGGGCCTTGGTCTGGCGTGCCGCGGGTTGGTGGGCGCAGCCCGCAAGCAACAGGCCGGCAACCGCGGCAGCCAGGGTCAGGCGAGGCAGAATGGACATGATCGACACTCCTCAACGGGTGAGCGTGCAAGCGGGCCGGAATGGTCCACCGCGCATGCTTGGGCGATGCGCCCACAATAGACAGGTTGAAAGGTAAAGAAAATCTGAAATTCATTCGCCGGGCAGGGAAGCCCGGCTCACCGCTCGTCTGCTGGCGGTACTTCACAGGCGTCGTCCCTGGCGCCCGTCAACCGGACAACGGAAACTCCGGCGGTAATGCACGATTTCACCCGTGCGGATAACCGGCATGCCGGCCTGCTTGACAATCCGGAAAATCCGTTATGCTTGGATTACTGTGTCTGCTTGGCCACGTGCGTGTCCGGTCGGGTTGTCCTGAATCCGACCGTTGCACCACCCCGTGCATGCTCAGTAAACCGTCGGCCCGTTGGGGCCGGTTTGTCTCGGTATCTGGAATGGATCGGAGTGTGAGTCATGTCGGATCGTGAAGTAGGTACAGTCAAGTGGTTCAACGACGCCAAGGGTTTCGGTTTCATCAGCCGTGAAAATGGCCCTGACGTGTTTGTGCATTTCCGCGCCATTACCGGTTCGGGTTTCAAAAGCCTGCAGGAAGGGCAGAAGGTGAGCTTCAACGTCGTCGACGGCCAGAAGGGTTTGCAGGCCGAAGATGTCACACCTGTTTGATTCCCGTTTGCGGAGTCAGGAAGAGGCCGGCGAATGCCGGCCTTTTTTTGTGCTTGTCGCGCTGATTCGCTAGCCTCTCCGGATGTCCGATGATTCTGCCGAACAACGTTCCGACCCACCGCTGCCCGACGTGATCGGGACGGCGATCATTCCGGTTCAGACCGGCGACGGCTCCAGATTCGAATTGCTGGTTGTCGCGCCCACCGGCGCCTGCCAGCAGGCGCTTTATTGGGTACCGGCGATGGGCATTCCGGCCAGGCATTATCTGCCGCTGGCCGAAGCGCTCGCCGCGCGTGGCATCGCGGTGGCGGTACACGAATGGCGTGGCATCGGGTCCAGCAACCGGCGTGCCGGGCGCGCCTGCGACTGGGGCTACCACGAGCTGTTGCAGGATGACCTGCCCGCCGGCATGGCGGCGCTGCGCGAACGCTGGCCGCAGGCGCATTGCCGGTTGGGTGGACACAGCCTGGGTGGGCAACTGGCGGCGCTGTATGCCAGCCTGCATCCGGACGCATTTTCGGGTTTGCTGCTGGTGGCCAGCGGTGCGCCGTACTGGCGCTGCTTCCGGCATGCCTGGTTGGTCGGCGCCGCCTATCTGGCGGCGCCACTGCTGACCAATCTGTTGGGCCATCTGCCGGGGCGCCGGATCGGCTTTGGCGGCAACGAGGCTCGCGGCGTGATTGCCGACTGGGCGCGCTCCGGGCGCGCGGGACGTTATGCGGTCGACGGCATGGCGCAGGATCTCGAGCGGCTGCTGGCCGCCATGCAACTGCCGTTGTTGGCCCTGCGCCTGCAGGACGACTGGCTCGGGCCGCCGGCCTCGGTGGACTGGCTGCTGGGCAAGCTGGGGCCGGCCGGGCGCACGCTGGAGGTCATCACGCCACACGATCTCGGCGGCCTGCCGGCCGATCACTTTGGCTGGATGAAAACGCCGGCGTCGATCGCCGCACGCATCGCTGCCTGGATCGCGACGCAGGACACAGCGTTCGCGCTCCGCCCCGGTTCGCTCGCTTGATTCCCTGCGACCTGGCCTGCATCTGTTCTGCCCGTCCTCGCTGGATTCCCCGATGAAGCTGTTCCAACCGTTTGCCCAACGCAGCCTCAGCCTGCGCAATCGCATGGTGGTGTCGCCGATGTGCGAATACTCGGCCACCGATGGCGTGCCCGATGAGTGGCACATGGTGCACCTGGGCAGCCGCGCGGTGGGTGGCGCGGGGGCGGTGATCGCCGAGGCCACCGCGGTGTCGGCGCAGGGGCGCATCTCGCCGCAGGACACCGGTTTGTGGAATCAGGCTCAACTGGATGCCTGGCGACCGATCACCCGCTTCATCAAGGCACACGGCGCGATGGCCGGCGTGCAGCTGGCGCACGCCGGGCGCAAGGCGAGCACGCTGCGACCGTGGGACGGACACGGCCCGGTACCTGCCGGGCAGGGCAACTGGCTGACCGTGGCGCCGTCGGCGTTGCCGTTCGATGTGGGCTGGAACCTGCCGCAGGCGCTGGACGATGCCGGCATCCAGGCGGTGATCGCGGATTTCCGTGCCGCGGCGCAACGGGCGCTGGCGGCCGGATTCGAGCTGATCGAGCTGCATGCGGCGCATGGCTATCTGCTGCACCAGTTCCTCTCTCCGCTGAGCAACCAGCGCGTCGATCGCTACGGCGGCAGTTTCGAGAATCGCAGTCGACTCGTGCGCGAGGTGGTCATCGCCGTGCGGGAGGTGTGGCCGGCCGAACTGCCGTTGTGGCTGCGCATCTCGGCCACCGACTGGGCCGACCAGGGTGGCTGGGACATCGAGCAGAGCATCGAACTGGCGCGTCAGGTGAAGTCGCTGGGGGTGGACCTGATCGACGTTTCCAGTGGCGGCCTGCTGCCGCACGTGAAGATTCCGCTGGCGCCCGGCTATCAGGTGCCCTTCGCGGCGCGCATCCGTCGCGAGGCCGACGTTGCCACCGGCGCGGTCGGCCTGATCACCGGCGCCGAACAGGCGGCGCAGATCGTCGCCACCGGCGATGCCGACGTCGTGCTGATCGCGCGCGAAAGCCTGCGCGACCCGTACTTCCCGCGCCGGGCGGCGCAGCAGCTGGGCGCGAAGATCGATGCCCCGGCGCAATATCAACGAGCCTGGTGAGGAGATCGCGATGGAAACCACCCCGATGCTGATTGCCGACAGCCGTGTGCACGATCTCGGTGACGGCTTCATGGTGCGGCGCATGCTGCCGGTGCTGCAGACGCGCCACGTCGGCCCGTTCGTGTTTTTCGATCACATCGGGCCGGCGACATTCGCCCCCGGCAAGGGCATGGACGTGCGTCCGCACCCGCATATCGGGCTGGCCACGGTGACGTGGCTGTTCGATGGCGTGATCCGCCATCGCGACAGCCTCGGCAGCCTGGCCGACATCCGTCCCGGCGAGGTCAACTGGATGACCTCGGGCCACGGCATCGCCCACTCCGAGCGCACGCCACCGGAGATGCGCGAGGATGGCCAGAAGCTGCACGGCATCCAGGTCTGGGTCGCGCTGCCGCAGGTCGATGCCGAAGTGGCGCCGGAATTCCACCACCATGATCGCGCCGCGTTGCCGCGCATTCGCCAACCGGGCATGACCGCGATCCTGATTGCCGGTACGGCCTATGGCGAGCGTTCGCCGGTGAAAGTGTTCGCGCCGATGTTTTTTCTGGAAGTGCAACTGGAGGCTGGCGCCGAGCTGGCGCTGCCGCCGGAGCACGCCGAGCGCGGCGTGCACGTGGTCGACGGCGCGGTCAGCTGGGGCGAGCTGGAGATCGGTGCCGGCGAGATGGCGGTGCAGGCAGGTCCCTCCGCACCATCGCTGCATGCGCACGAGCGCAGCCGGTTGATGCTGTTCGGCGGCGCGCCGCTGGATGGCGAACGCCACCTGTGGTGGAACTTCGTGGCCAGCACGCGCGAGCGCATCGAGCAGGCCAAGGCCGACTGGCGCGAAGGGCGCTTCCCGAAGGTGACCGGCGACGAGGACGAATTCATCCCGCTGCCCGCCTGACTGTTGTGGGAGCCGGTCCCACGGAGGGCGGGGAGCCAGGCGTGGCAGAATGGCGGCGGCCATTCGTGGAGCAGAACATGTCCGGCTTCAACAGTTTTGCCGAGTTCTACCCGTTCTATCTGAGCGAGCACGGCAACCGCGCCTGCCGCCGCCTGCATTTCATCGGCAGCACCCTGGTGCTGGCGGTGATCGCGCTGGCACTGATCAGCGGCCAGCTGCACTGGCTGTGGCTGGTGCCGGTGGTGGGTTATGGTTTTGCGTGGATCGGCCATTTCGTGTTCGAGAAGAACCGGCCGGCCACCTTCCAGCACCCGCTGTACAGCCTGCTGGGAGACTGGGTGATGTACGCGCAGATGTGGCGCGGCAAGATCCGCTTCTGAGCGTGCTCAGCGATATTGCTCGTGGCAGCTCTTGCAGGTATCGCCGATCGGCTTGATCACCGTGGCCAGCGCCGCGCAGTTCGCCGGTGCGGCCTGCAAGGCCTGCAGCACATGCGTCTGCAACTCGCCCGCCTTGTCGGTGAACGAATGCTCGTTGATGCCGAATACCGGCACGATGTCGGTGGCGGTGGACTGCAGGCGTTCCAGGTGATGCCGGGTCTGCTCCGCGTTGCACTGGCCCGCCTTCAGCGCATGGCCCAGCTCGCCCATGTGGTGGTCCATCGTCACCATCACGGCCTTGGGCATCGGATTGCGCGCGCTCAGCGCATTCATGACGTTGACCGTGCCGATCACGCCGATCACCAATCCGAGCAGAATCAAGAGGGCGACGCGCATGGATATGCTTCCGTAGTTGATGGGCAAGGCCGGCAGAATAACCCGCGTCGATGCCGCGCGCGATAAAATGGCCGCCATACCGCACAAGGCAGGCCCGTGAAAATCGCAAGCAGACGCACCCACGCCACCGACAGCATGCCGGCATGACAGCAACCGAACTGACCGCCGAGCGCTTTGCCGGCGTCGAACGCCTGTACGGCACCGGCAGCGTCGCCGCGTTGGCGCGCGCCCATGTCTGCGTGATCGGCATTGGCGGAGTCGGCTCCTGGGCGGCCGAGGCACTGGCGCGCAGTGGCGTGGGCCGGCTCACCCTGATCGATGCGGACGAGGTGTGCATTTCCAACACCAACCGCCAGTTGCACGCGCTGGATGGCGAGTACGGCAAGCCGAAAGTCGGTGTGATCGCGGCACGTGCACATGCGATCAATCCGACCATCCGGCTGGAGGCGATCGAGCGTTTCCTCACTCCGTCCACGCTCGACGAGCTGCTCGATCGCGGCTACGACGTGGTGCTGGATGCCTGCGATGCTTTCCGGGTGAAGCTGGAAACGATCGCCTGGTGCCGCCGGCGCAAGTTGCCGATCGTCAGCGTGGGATCCGCTGGCGGCCGCACCGACTCCACCCAGATCCGCGTACGCGACCTGTCGCGCACCGAGCACGACGCGATGTTCAGCCTGATTCGCAAGAAGCTCCGTACCGACTTCAACTTTCCGCGCAACCCGGATCGCTACTTCGGCGTTTCAGCCGTCTATTCGCTGCAGAACGTGCAGTACCCGCAGCCGGACGGCACGGTATGCGGCACGCGTCCGCCCGGTGGCGACGCGTTGAATCTCGCCTGCGGCGGCGGGCTGGGCGCGGCAACGCATGTTACCGGTGCGTTTGCCTTTGCTGCCGTGGGCAAGGTGCTGGAGAAGTTGCTGGGGAAGAACTCCTGAGCGGCAGGCTGGACGCAGGCAGATCGCCTGACACCGCGGCGAGCCGGGCTCCGGGCATCGGCAAGTACCGCGCCTCGTCAGGCAGGATCGCTCCAGCCGTGCCGGCCGGTTTCCATGCGGCCTGCGAAGCGCCGCCGAAAGCCCTCGGCGCTCACGCTCAGGTCGTACCAGTCGCTGCTGGCGCGTAGCGGGTAGCTCCGCACGACCCGTGCCTGCGGAGCAATCCCGAACGACCACGGGCCGTCATTCCGATATGCGTTCGGCTGGACCGCAACGACAGCAGGGCGCGAGGCGTCGTTGCGGACGGTCAGGCGCACGGCTCGGTGGTGTGCATCGTAGGCAAGCGTCGCCGAAAGCGCGGAACGGGACGGCGATGCCACTCCGCCCAGCTCGCGCAGGAATCCGTTGGGCGCGAGGATCCAAAGATCGTAAGCGCCTGCATCTTCTTCCAGCGACCACATGTCGCTGAGGCTCCGGCCAGCCTCGACCGTGTAGCGGCGGGGAATGCGGTCGAGATGACGCCGGTCGTAGACGTGGAACACGGCGCCGATGCCCCCCGTGTTCCGGAATGCCAGCGTGAGGGTGGTGCCCCGGTGATCGATCGTGTCCTCGATGGACAAGCTGTACGGCAGCGCGCGCGATGGACGGATGCCAGGTTCCTGATGCAGCGGTTCGGGATCGCTCGGAGGCGCGGGGGCAGGCTTGGCCCTGGCTGCGCGGATGCGCTCGGCCGATCGGGTGGCCTTTGGCAGCGGGGGGAGCTCGCCAGCGTTGCGTTCGGCGAAATCGAAAGCGGTGGTCAGGTCTCCGCAGACGGCGCGATGCCAGCGGCTGACCGACGGAATGACGATGCCGAAGCGCTTCTCGATGAATTGACCGATGGAGGTGTGATCGAAGACCTGCGAATTCACCCAGCCACCCCGGCTCCAGGGAGAAACGACGTAAAGCGGAACACGTGGCCCCAGTCCCCAAGGGCGCAACGGGCTGCGATAGGGGTCGTCGGCGTGGACGTATTTCTGGTCCGGGTCGGCAAAGTAGAGTCCTTCCAAGGGAAGTGTCGACTTTCCAGCTTGCCCGCCTCCCGACAGGAAAGACGGTGGCGCCGGCGGCGGTACATGATCGAAAAAGCCGTCGTTCTCGTCGAACACCACGAACAATGCGCTTTGCCCCCAGGTGCGAGGGTTCGCCGTCAGGGCATCGAGCACGCGCGAGGTGAACTCCGCCCCTTCCGGCGGGCTCGATCCGCCGGGATGTTCCGACCAGCGTCGCGGCGGCAATATCCACGATACCTGCGGCAAGGTTCCGCGGGCGGCGTCCTCGGCGAAGCGCTCCAGGGACCAGTGCGTCATGCCTTGGTCGTAGTTCGGCGAGCCGGGCCGGGCATTGCGGAAACTTTCGAAGGCGAGACCTCCGTGCATCAGGCCGGACCAGTTGTCGTTCGGGTCCTGGTAGATGCGCCAGCTGATGCCTGCCGCCTGCAGCAGATCGGGCAGGGTCGGCCACGCGAATGGGTTGCCTTGATAGATGTAGCCCGGCGAAGGAAGCGCACCGCGGACTTCGCAGCGGAGGTTGTTCACTTCGGCGTGGCGGTCGTCGCAGTTCTCTCCTCGCCGGCGTCGCTCCGGGTCGTGATTGGAACCGGAGAAGAACATGACCCGATTGGGATCCGTACCCGTAGTCAGCGAGCAGTGGTAGGCGTCGCACAGGGTGAACGCGTCGGCCAGAGCGAACTGGAACGGAATGTCCTCGCGCTGGTAATGGCCCATCGCCAGAGGCGTCTTGATCAGTGGCCAGTGACCGAACCGGCCCTGGTTCCAGGCTGCCTGTGCATCGGCGAACGTATGCGGCGTGCTGGCTACGCGAAGCGCACTGGTGGTTTCTGCATCGAGATGGAACGGCGGAACCGGCCTGCTGCCGTCGCTCTGTTGCCACACGGGCAACCCCGATGCCAGCGGCACCGGGTGGCGGTCCCCGAACCCGCGCACGCCCCGGAGGGTGCCGAAGTAGTGGTCGAACGAACGGTTCTCCTGCATGAGGAGGACGATGTGGCGAACGTCGTGGATGGTTCCCCTGCGCCCGAGCGCCGGCAATGCCAGCGCGCGGCGGATGCTGGGCGGTGCGATGCAGGAGGCCGCGAAAGCAGCCGACGCCCCCGCAAGCTTGAGGAACTGACGGCGATCGGCATCGATCATGCCCGACCTCCCGTGGCGCGGGTATGCAGGTGGGACAGAAGGGCGTTACCAACCCATGTAATGCCCGCCGTTGATCGCCAGGTTCGCTCCGGTGATCCACGCGGCCTGGTCGCCGGTGAAGAACGCCACGGCGTGCGCGATTTCATCTGGCCGTCCAAGCCGGCCGACCGGGATCTGCGCCACGATCTTCTCGCGCACTTCCTCCGGCACCGCCATCACCATGTCGGTGCCGACGTAGCCCGGCGAAACGGTGTTGACGGTGATGCCGAACTTCGCGTTCTCCTGCGCCAGCGAAATCGTGAAGCCGTGCATGCCGGCCTTGGCGGCGGCGTAATTGGCCTGGCCGTACTGGCCTTTCTGGCCATTGATCGAGCTGATCTGCACGATGCGGCCCCATTTGCGCGCACGCATGCCCTCGATCACCGGACGGGTGACGTTGAAGCAGGCGTTCAAGTTGGTGTTCACCACGTCGGTCCACTGCTGGTAGGTCATCTTGTGGAAGGTGGTGTCGCGGGTGATGCCGGCGTTGTTGACCAGGATGTCGACCGGACCGCACTTTTCTTCCAGCGCGCTGACCATCGCCTCGCAAGCGGCCGGATCGCAGACGTCACCCCGCACCATGCATACCTCGATGCCGTCCCGCGCCATGGCTTCACGCCATGCCTCGGCCTTGGCTTCGTCGCGGTAATTGGTCGCGACCCGATGCCCCTGGCCGGCCAGATAGCGGATGATCGCGCTGCCGATGCCGCCGGTGCCGCCTGTGACAAGTGCCGTGCGCTGGGTCATGTCCTTGGATCTCCTGAGCAGATGACGCGAAAGGTCGTCGCTGATCATGGCAGGGCGATGTTTCAGCCGATGCCGTCGTGGTCGACGCGTTCCGTATTTATAGCGGTTCGGGCCGAAGAGTGACCGCTGCAATGCGGCAAATCCGCCGGGTCGAAATCCGTCCGTGCCAGCGCCAGCAGTTCGTGCACGCTGGCGGCCGTGGCCGGCCGGCGCAGGAAGGCCAGCGCGCGCCGCAACGCCGGCACCGGATCGGCGGGATCGACCGGGAAAGCCCGCCCGGATTTCGACAGCTTGCGTCCATCCGCGTCCAGCACCAGCGGCAGGTGGCGCCAGGTTGGTGTCGGCAAGCCCAGGCAACGCTGCAGCCAGATCTGGCGCGCGGTGGAGTCGAGCAGGTCCTGCCCGCGCACCACCTCGGTGATGCCCTGGTGCGCGTCGTCGACCACGCAGGCCAGCTGGTACGAATAGAACCCTTCGACGCGGCGGATCACGAAGTCGCCCACCTCGTCGCGCAGGTTCTGCCGCTGCGGACCTTGCAGCGCGTCGTCGAATTCGACGGTGACATCCGGTACCCGCAACCGCCAGGCCGGTGACTGGACCGTATCGGATGCCGCGACGCAACGGCCGTCACGATGGATGCCGCCAGCCCCGGCCAGGTCGCTGCGGCTGCACCAGCAAGGGAACACCCGGCCAGCTGCCCGCAACTGCTCGAACGCGGCATCGTAGGCGGCGATACGCTGCGACTGGTACAGCACCGGCGCATCCGCGATCAGGCCGAACGCGGGCAGCGCGGCGAGGATGCTTGCCGCCGAGCCGGGAACCTCGCGCGGCGGGTCGATGTCCTCCATGCGCAGCAGCCACTGGCCGCCGGCATGCCGCGCGCACAGCCAGCTGCCCACGGCGGCAACCAGCGAGCCGAAGTGCAGATGTCCGGTGGGCGAGGGGGCGAAGCGGCCGCGATAGGTCATCGGCGCATCTTAGATGGCGTGCCAAACCCTTGAAAGCGATGGCCGTCGCCCCGAATTTTCATTCCGCACCCAGTCCCTTCATGACTGCCACGAGAGAGACAGCCATGCGTCGCGTCGCGTTGTTCATCGGCACCAATCTTGCCGTCCTGCTCCTGCTGAGCATCGTCTGCCATCTGTTCGGCATCGACCAGATGGCCGCCGCCCGCGGCTACGGCGGCATGGGCGGCCTGCTGGCGTTCGCCGCCGTGTTCGGCATGGGTGGCGCATTCATTTCGCTGGCGATGTCCAGGGTGATCGCCAAGTGGTCCACCGGTGCGCGGGTGATCACCCGGCCGCAGAACGAGACCGAGCGCTGGCTGGTCGATACCGTGCGTCGCCACGCGCAGAACGCCGGCATCGGCATGCCGGAGGTGGCGATCTACGACGCGCCGGAGATGAACGCCTTCGCCACCGGCATGACCAGGAACAGCTCGCTGGTCGCGGTCAGCTCCGGCCTGCTGGAACAGATGGACCGCGAACAGGTGACCGCCGTGCTCGGCCACGAGATCGGCCACGTGGCGAACGGCGACATGGTCACGCTGACCCTGATCCAGGGCGTGCTGAACACGCTGGTGATCCTGGCTGCGCGTATCGTCGGCCGGGCGGTCGACAGCTGGATGAGCGGCGGTCGCGACAACCGTGGTGGTGGTGGCATCGGTTACTTCGTGGTGGTGATGGTGCTGCAGGTGGTGTTCGGCCTGTTCGCCTCGATGATCGTGGCCGCCTTCTCGCGTTGGCGCGAGTTCCGCGCCGATGCGGCCGGAGCGCGTTTTGCCGGTCGCGGAGCGATGGTCTCGGCCCTGCAGCGGCTGAAAGGCAACCACGGCGACAGCACCTTGCCGCAGACGATTGCCGCCTTCGGCATTTCCGGCCCGTTGGCCGACGGTTTCAAGAAGCTGTTCATGAGTCACCCGCCGCTGGACGAGCGCATAGCGGCGCTGCAAAACGCCGCGTAAGCGTGCCAGGCCGTAAACTTCCAGATCCGTCATTCCGGCGCAGGCCGGAATGACGATCAAAGATTTCAACATCCACGCAACAACGGAAAATCCACGCATGAACGCACCCGCCGAAACCCGCAAATTCGAAGCCGAAGTCGCCCAGGTTCTGCACCTGGTCACCCATTCGCTGTACTCGCACAAGGAAATCTTCCTGCGCGAGCTGATCTCCAACGCCTCCGACGCCTGCGACAAGCTGCGCTTCGAGTCGATCGCCAACCCGGCGTTGTCGGCTGGCGACAGCGAACTGCACATCGACGTCAGCTGGGATCCGGAGGCGCGCACCGTCACCGTGCACGACAACGGCATCGGCATGACCCGCGACGAAGTGGTGGCCAACATCGGCACCATCGCCAGCTCCGGTACCAAGCGCTTCCTCGAGGCGATGTCCGGCGAGCAGAAGGCCGATGCGCGCCTGATCGGCCAGTTCGGCGTGGGCTTCTATTCCGCCTTCGTGGTCGCCGACAAGGTCACCGTGATCACCCGTCGCGCCGACGCGCCGGAGAGCGAGGGCGTGAAGTGGGAGAGCGACGGCAAGGGCGAGTATTCGCTGGAGCAGGTGGACCAGCCACAGCGCGGCACCTCGGTGATCCTGCACCTGAAGGCCGACGAGGACGAGTTCCTCAAGGGCTGGCAACTGAAGTCGCTGATCCGCAAATACTCCGACCACGTCGCCTTCCCGATCCGCATGCCGGTGGAGAAGGACGGAAAGCCGACCGACGAGTTCGAGAGCACCAACGCCGCCTCCGCGCTGTGGACCAAGCCGAAGTCGGAGATTTCCGACGAGGACTACCAGAGCTTCTACAAGTCGCTCGGCCACGACTTCAACGACGCGCTGGCGTGGACGCACAACCGCGTCGAAGGCAGCCAGAGCTTCACCACCTTGCTGTACCTGCCGTCGCAGCCGCCGTTCGACCTGATGATGGGCGGGCGCGACGAGCGCAAGGGGCTGAAGCTCTACATCAAGCGCGTCTTCATCATGGACGCCGCCGAAGAGCTGCTGCCGAACTACCTGCGCTTCGTCCGCGGCGTGGTCGATGCCGATGACCTGCCGCTCAACGTCAGCCGCGAAATCCTGCAGCACAACCGCCAGCTCGATCGCATCAAGGCCGCTTGCGTCAAGCGCGTGCTGGACCTGATCGAAAAGCTGGCGCGCGACGAGCCGGAGAAGTTCGCCACCTTCTACAAGGCCTTCGGCAACACGCTCAAGGAAGGCATCAGCGAAGACGCCAACAACCGCGAGCGCATCGCCAAGCTGCTGCGCTTCGCCTCGCACCAAGGGCGAGGGCAGCGCGCAGACCGTCTCGTTCGACGACTACATCGGCCGCATGCCGGTGGGCCAGGACACGATCTGGTTCATCACCGCCGACAGCCACGCCGCCGCCATCGGCAGCCCGCAGCTGGAAGCGTTCAAGGCCAAGGGCACCGAAGTGCTGCTGATGTCCGACCGCATCGACGAGTGGATGCTCGGCTCCCTGAGCGAATACAGCGGCAAGAAACTGCAGAACGTCGCCAAGGGCGAACTGCCGCTGGACGAGGCCGACAAGAAGAAGCAGGAGGAAGCCGCCAAAGAAGCCGAGCCGCTGCTCAAGAAGCTCAAGGACCTGCTCGGCGACCGCGTCGGCGACGTGCGCGTCTCCGCCCGCCTCACCGATTCACCGTCCTGCCTCGCGCTGAGCGACTACGAGATGGCGCCGCACCTCGCCCGCCTGCTGCGCGAAGCCGGCCACGACATGCCCGACAACAAGCCGACGCTGGAGATCAATCCGCAGCATGCGCTGCTGAAGCGCGTCGAGGCGGAGACGGATGAAGCGAAGGCGAAGGATCTGGCCACGCTGTTGCTGGAGCAGGCGGAGATCGCCGCTGGGGCGCAGTTGCCGGATCCGTCGGCGTTTGTGCAGAGGTTGAATCGGGTGTTGCTGGGGTGAGGCATCAAGTGCCTTGTTGATATGAAGAGCCCGCCTACTTGGCGGGCTTTTTCTTTGCCATTCGCTGAAGAGCGAAGAGCTTTCGTGCTCCTACGGAGCCCGAGTCACTTTTCTCTTGCGTGGCCAAGAGAAAAGTAACCAAAAGAGAAGGCCACCCCGCTTGGCGCTTGCCGGGCATCCATGCCCGGCAAGTCCGTGAGCTGGGGCCGGGCTTTTCGACAGGACTCCGACAACTGCTCCTGCGTTGTTCTGACTCCGGCATCCATGCCGTCGCCTGTCCTGGCGAAAAGGAGTCGGCATCCATGTCGACTCCCGCTTGCGCGGCCTGTCGTCCCCAGCTCACCGCCGCACAGGGGCCCCGGGTAGAGCGGCGGGCCATCCTGGCCCGCACTTGGTACGTCCGTTGCGAGACGTCGGCTCGGGCACAATCGTCATTTTTTCGGATCACGCCACGCCGCATGCTTTGCACCGACTGCCAATCCGGCTACCACGCGCCTTACGATCGCTTCGAGCGTCTGGCGGCGAATCCCGAGGCTCCGAGTTACCTCATGCGCTGCAAGCAGTGCGGAGCGTTATGGAACGAGAGCTCCGGTGTGCCGGAGCTGCTGACCCGGACGCACGCGCGGTGGTTGTATCCGGAGGCGCGGATTTAGGCGGCTTGGGGCCCGGAATGTCGGATCCTTGAGGCGCTTGCGGCTAGAACGCGGTTCAAGAGCAAAGGCTTTCGAGTAGCTGCCCGGCCCGAGTGACTTCATCTTTTGCTGTCCAAAAGATGATTGACCAATAGAAAACGACACCTCCCCTTCGGGCGCTCGCCGGGTATCCCTGCCGATTTCTGCTAAGCGGCCTGTTGTCCTCATCTCACAGGGGCCCGGGGTAGAGCGGCGGGCCATCCTGGCCCGAACTCGGTGCGCCTGCTGCTCAGGCGAGCGTACCAACACTAGTGACTACGCCGTGCCCATATCGAGTCAGAAGCAGTTTGGAGACAACGAGCAATCCCATTTTCCCCCCGTGCGAAGGAATCGACATGTCAGGTCACGCAAGCCACCCCACAATGGGAGCGAAGCAATTTCTTCTGTCGTGGCTGGGCGAAGCCCCTGAAATTCATGGAAGGCGTGATCGTCATCGGAAGGACCGCCCCCAAAGGCGAAGAGCTGATCGCACAGTGCGGGCACTCCGACTTGCTCGGCAACGAAGCATCCATCCGCGTCACAACACTCGCGAATTAGATCTTCTTCAACGTCTCGGCTTGCGCCGTAAAGAAGCAACATACCGCCCGCCTTGTAGTTCGAGGCGTCACGGTACTGATAAATGAAGACTTGACGCTCGCCATCGTCTTCGTCCTCATGCAGAAAATAGATGGCATCAGGAGTGTCAGAAATCCACTCGCGTCGGGTCATGATGTAGCCAAGCTTGTTTACTATGTGAAACCCCGGCATGGCGTACCAGTTTTCATCTTCGTAAGCACCGGTTTCTACGATGGTCCACACGCGTTCGAGCGGCTGATCTTTGATGTCGTCGAAATCGAACATGCCACCATCGGACTTTTGGATAACGCCCCAGTCATCCCGGAACTGGTCTTCGGAAATGTATTCGTCGCTCATGGGTGGCCTCGATCGGCACGCGAAGTTCGTCGCGGACGCCGGAGATTCTGCTGCCACTTTGTCTCAGCTGACGAGACCAGATGAAGGGCATGATTTGGAAAGAATTGTTCAGCGGTCTCCGCTTTGTGGGCCAAATTAATTTTTTTGCCAGACCCCTCGAACAGTCGCTAGACAAATGTTCCGGCGTTTACTCCGTTCGCGTCCAGTACCCGGTCGTTGCCGGCCTTTTTCGCCACGGCAAAGGGCTTTCGGGCAGACATCGGCGTGGCGTTCCGGTGCACCCGGTTCGGAAGCTGCGCGCACGAATCGAGCGGGTTTGACGTAATCAACTCATCCGTTAAAACGGGCCAGATATGTCACAGGATCGAGCCTGCAGTGGGCTTCAATTGAACCGGGCAGTTGAAACACACGGGGCTTTTCGCGAAAGTCGAAGAGCCTATACAGTCGATATTTGTCCGCGTCCGCGTTTGATCGTGCGAGTTCGTTGCGGCTGACGTAGAACGGTGTAAATTCACCGAAAGCTGTGGTCTTCACTTCGATCAGGCGCTCACAACCGTTGCTTTCGAAAGACAGAACGTCGTAACCCAAGCCGTCGCCTTGGCTTGCTGCAACATGCTCGACGCGCTCGCTCAACGCCTTTTTTCCCTCGTCATGTAACCTGCGTGATTCCAGTTCGAGCACAAAAAGTTCGCCAGCTCGACCAAGCGAGCGGTTACGCGCTTCACGGGCGAGATAGTCACGCCGAATTGGGAGGAAATTGGGCGAGTATTCAGCCGATGTGTCGCGGACCTTTGAGGGTTTCGGAGCGGTCACCCACACAGCGTGTGACTCGCTCACCGCGATCTCGATCGCAGGGCGATCGACGGCGGCTTGTGCTGCGGCGTCGATGACCGGGTTCCCAGCTAGTTGCGATTCCACCACGGCAACCAACTCATGCTGATAATTGAAGCGAGGCTTGTAGCCATTGATATTCGGATACCCCAGATCGAGCAGGACGGCGCTGACGTTGCAGTGCTTGAACTCCACCGATCCTCGGTTTCGGTCATCAAGTTTCCGCATCAACGCTTCGGCGTACTCGGTCTTGTTGTAGCGCTGACCATTGAGTTCCAGCGCCAACATAGTGAGATACGAGGCGACACAAGCCTCCACCTCCACACGCGACCAGTTATCACCTCTAGGCATTTGATGGTCTCCCCGAATTGATGCCTCAAGTATAGAGAGCTGCACTGCAGTCGGAACGACCGGAGCGAGTGTTCTGCTATGGATAGCTGGCCTTCGAGTACATCGGTGGTCAGAGAAAGTTTGTGCCGTTTGTCGCTATTAGCCCCTAACGAAGTGGCACTTCTTTCGTTGTCTTCTCCAGAATCTTCATCGCCTCCGCATTCTGCTTCTTCCATTCACGTAGCTGTGTTGCGTCCTGCGAATCGCTCATGTAGATCGTTGCTTGCGGGTGCGCCGATGGCGTTGCTGGCGCCGGACGGATCATGGGCGCCTGCAACCGAACAGTTGCATGCTTGGTGGCAACTTGCGACGGGGTAGACCTTGGTGGTGCGGTTGCGGTACTAGACGCCATTGCGCCGATGACCAGCAAACTTACGAGCATGCTTCCGCTAAGTGCAAGCGGCGAGTCCATCGGCCCGGTGGCGCGCCCCTTGGTGGTCTGCAGCGTGCGAACGGTGGCGATCAGCTCACCGCCGTGAATCAGTTCGATGGGTTTGTCCTGAGCGAAGCGGTGGGCATCGGGGGTGTAGTCGCCGAGTGCGACGATCTTTACGGCGGCGGCTTTGTGGTGCACGAGCAGGCCGTACATTTCGCGCACGACTTTGACGCCGACTTGTCGGTTCTGCCATTGCTTGCACTGCACCAAGGTGATCTGGCCGCTCTTGCGCAAGATCAGATCGATGCCGCCGTCGGCGCCAACGAGGCCGGTTTCTTCGATGGCGTAGCCCTGGCGACGAAACGCTTCGCCGGTGAGTTGCTCAAACTGGCGCCAAGTCATCTGGCGCAGGGTGTCGATGCCAGTCTGATTGTCGAGCAACTGCCGGCGGCGACCACGGCCGATGAAGGACGCGAGGGCGGCGAGCCAACAGGCGATCAGTAACATCCAGGCGAAGGGTGCGTAGGCACCGTTTGCCAATGTCCGGCCCATCCCGGAAAGGACAGGGTTTTGGCTGGAAGCCAGATACCAGCCGATGCCGTGACGTATCACGACATAGCCGATCAGTCCGATCAGGATACCGAGCCACCACGGCATGGCCGCGATCTGTTCGAAGCCGCCTTTCGTGCGTTTCGCCATTTCACTCCCCCTGAGTGCTCCTTGGCCCGGACACCGTACTGCAAACATTCGCGCGGGAAAACCGGCGGTCCGCTCCCGAGGATCCGTCGGCAACGGTTTCAACTCTTGCTTGCAAGCCAGAAACTCCGAAGCGCAAGGCTCGAAGCCTTGCGCGCGACGGTGAAAGCCTCGCGGTCGAAGGTGGTCGGCATGGCGTGCAGGTCGTGAGCCTTGCGGTCGGAGTTCCAAACCTCGACGTTTCGGGCCTTCGAATCTTGTGCGCGACGTTCGAAGGCTTGCGCACGGTGCCTGGAGTGTCGCGCGCGACGCGAAAAGGGTTGCGCTCGACGTTTCGAGGTTTGGCCTGCCGAGCTCGACACCCTCGCGGCCGGAAGTTGGAAGCTTGCGGGGGTGCCTTTGCACTTTGCGCGCAACACCAAAAGCCCCGCGGTGAGGTTCGCAGGATCACGGCAGGAGAGCCTGCGGTCGGCTACGGATCGCGTGCCTTCGAGTGAAGGATTCTCGGAAAAGAGGACACGGCGAGCGTGCATCTCCGCGGGCAGCTTGCGAAGGTGTGCAGCGAAACGGGTTTACACGGGCGCCGCCGCATCCAGCGCCGGCACGGCGAGTTGCCGGAAGTTGCGGTCCATGTCGTCCGGCGACAGGTTCGGCTGTTCGTCCAGCCACCAGGCGAGCAGGCCGAACAGTGCGCCGGCGATGAAGCGCACCAGTGGTTCGCGATGGGCGGCCCGGGTGCGGGAGGGTGGCAGGGCGAGTTTCACGTCGTCGCGCACGAGTTCGATCACGAGGTTCTGGAGGCGCTGCTGCACGGCTGTGCCGCTGCGCTTGCCGACCATGGCATGGAATACGTCGCGGTGGTCGCCGACGTGCTCGAACAGCTCGCGGCTGAAGCCGAACAGCCGCGCACTCCGTTCGCCCGGCTGGGCACGCGCCTCGCGCTGGCGTTGCCGCAGCAAGGCGCGCAGCTCGTCGAAGCCGTGCAGCAGGAGTTCCTCCTTGTCGCTGTAGTGCGCGTAGAACGTGCTGCGACCGACGTTGGCGCGGTCGGCGATCTCCTGCACCGACACGGCCTCGAATCCTTTTTCCCTGACCAGCGCCAGCAGCGATCCGCGCAGCAGTTGACGCGTGCGCTGGATCCTGCGGTCTTCGTGTGCGGCCATGGCCTGCCTCCGGTTTCCGGACAATCCGCCGTGCGATGTCCGGTATGAAACAACGCGGTCCCGCCTGTGCTGGCCCGACCGGCCGGCCGCGGACATCATGCCCGCCGCGGAACATCTTTCCGATAGCGAACATCATGTGCCACAGCCGAGGGCATCGTCCATGTTGAATCTTCTTGCACGCCGCGTGTCCGGCGGCGCCACGCGGCTCCGCGCCGGCGACCGCCTGCGACCGCGCGAGCTGGTCACGACGCGTGATCGAGCGCATCGGCATTCCCCATCCGTGCCATGTCGTGCACCTGCAGTTCCGGCGATTCGCGGGCTGCCCGGTCTGCAAGCTGCATCTGCGCTCGATCGCGCAACGGCACGACGAATTGATTAAAGCTGGCATCCTGGAGGTGGCGGTGTTCCATTCGTCGAACGAGGTCCTGCGTCGCCACGACCTTGCCCTGCCGTTTGCCGTGGTGGCCGATCCCCAGCAGCAGCTGTATCGCGAGTTCGGCGTGGAGGCGTCGCTGCGCTCGGTGCTCAACCCGCGCGCATGGGCAGCCATCGCCCGCGGCCTGGCCACGTTCGGCGCCGGCCGAGAGGCGGGCGAGCCGGCGCTGGGGCTGCCCGCGGATTTCCTGATCGGCTGCGCGGGCGAGGTGCTGGCGTGCAAGTACGGCACGCACGTGGACGACCACTGGTCGGTCGACGAGATTCTCGAACACGCCCGTGCCACGGATCGGGACACATCGGCAGCGCGGGCGATCCACCGCGTCTGCGCAGCACAGCCGGAAGCAGGGCATGCCGATGCATAGCGATGGCATGGAACCGTCCCGCATCCTGCTGTCGCGCGCGCTGCATGCGGCACTGGCGATCCTGCTGCTGACCGCCGTGCATCACGCCTACGGCGCGTATGCCTACGACACACCCTGGCGGTTGCATGTTGTTGTCGTGGCCGGCGTGACGGCGCTGCTGCTCTGGGGCGCCGTGCATGTGCTGCGTCGTCGCCCCGCCGGTGTGGCGCACACGGTCGCGTGGGTGGTGTTCTGCCTGCTCGACTTGTTGCTGCCGGTGGCGGGCATCGGCTTGTTCGAGGGCGGCTACAACCATGCGCTGAAGAACGCGCTGTATTTCGGCGGGGCCTCGGCGACGCTGCTGGCGCGGCTGTTTCCGCCGCCGGTGTACGAACTTCCCGGCGACGGGTTTTTCGAGACCACCGGAGTCTTGCAACTGGTGCTTGGTGTGGTCGCCGCCTGCCGGCTCTATCGCCTCTTTGATTTCCCGGGCAGGTCAGACTCCTGGTTCGGCAGGGTCGCCAACCATTGCAGCACCGCGTGCGACAACTCGGTGCGTTGATCGGAATAGGCGTGGTCGGTGGGCAGGTGCGTGGTAGTGACGTGGATGTCGCCGGCTCGGCGAAGATCCGCGGCGAAGGCCTGGTTCTCCGCTGCAAGCCCGTCGTCGGAAGTCACGATGAGAGCGGTGCGATTTTTCAGGGCGCGGACTTTCGACGGGAAGGTCCAGCCGGATGCGTGGTCGACCAGTTCATGCGCCAGCCCGTCCGGTGTGCAGCCGCTCAGCGGGGCCATGCCTTCGTCGGCGAGGCTGGTACGCATGGCCTCGATGCCTGCGGTTTCGCCGTTCGTGCGAACGAGTTGCCGGGCGTGCCAGGGCATGTCCGCTGCCGAGATGGTGGCGAAGGCCTTGATCGCGGGGTCGGCTGCGGCGGCCTGGATGGCCATGAAGCCGCCCATGCTGTGCCCGATCAGCACGATGCGTGTCGGATCCAGGCGCAGTTTTTTGGCGACATCCGGCTGGCGCAGCCAGGCCAGCGCGGCGGCGGTGTCTTCGATGCCGTGCGAAAACGAGAAGTCGCCGGGGGTGCCCCACGACCCTCGATAGTTGAAGTAGAGAACATCCCAGCCGGCGCGGCGCATGTCCTGCGCCAGATCGAGGTTGCGTTCGTTGCCGGGGAAGCCGTGCAACAGGATCACCGCTGGATGCAGGCCAGCGCCGGCGGCGACGTAGACCAGGGCATTCATCAGCGCGCCGTGGCTGGGGATCTGCATCGTCTCCATCGCGGCGCGTGCGCCCGGCGGCGCAGCGGATTCCAGGGTCGCCGCCTGCTTCGGCGCGGCCCGCGCGTGGCACGAACTCCATCCCAGGCCGGCGGCGAAACAGGCGGTCAGCAACACACGGATCGATTGCTTGTTCATGCTTTTCCCCTGGCGTCGATGAGGCGTTCGCCGGAGGGTATTCCTTCCGCGAATGGCCCGGCTTGGTCCCGTGTTTTCAAGGTGCCGTCCGGGTGGCGGCGGCCAGCCGCGCAATGCGCGTGGCTTCGATCCCGATTTCGCGGAACTGCCCGGTCGGTGAGGCGATGAGGCCACAGAAGAACAGGCCCGGTTCGGGCGTCGCCCGGCCCGTCGCCAGCGGCATGCCGTGTTCGTCGAAGACGCCGCTGACGTCCGGCAGCAGCGTGCGCAGGTCGGGGCGGAAGCCGGTAGCGAGGATCACGCTGTCGAACCGCTCCGCCGGCGAGTCGACGAAGGCGACCCCGTCGCGCGTGAATCGTTCGATGCCGCCGCGCACGGCAATCGAGCCGTCCCTGATCCTTGCCAGCGTGCCGACATCGAGCAGCGGCACGCGGTGGTCCTCCTCGATCATGCGGCGTGGTCCTTTCGCAGGGGTCTTAAGGCCGAGTTTTTTCAGCGAGCCGACGGCCAGGCGGATCGCGGGCGCGTTGATGAAGTCGGCGAGTCGAGCCGGCAGCCGCGCCTGCGCGATCGCCCAGGTGAGGATCGGCAACCCGAGCAATTCGCGCGGCAGGATCTGCACCGGGCCGCGCACCGCCAGCGTCACGTCGACCCCGGCTTCGGCGAGGTCCAGCGCGATTTCGCCGCCGGAATTGCCGAAGCCCACGACGAGTACGCGCTTGCCAGAGCAAGTCGAGGGATTTCCATAAGCCGTGCTGTGGATCAGTTCGCCCTGGTAGTCGTCCGATCCCGGCCATGTCGGACGGTAGGGGAAGTCGGCCCAGCCGGTGGCGACCACCACCACCGGCGCGGTGAACGTTTTCAGCGCGGTGTCGACCCGCCAGCTTGGTCCTTCGCGGCGGATCGCGTGCACCGCGCAGTCGAATACCGGTTGCAGGTCGAAGCGCGCCGCGTAGCTTTCGAGGTACTCGACCACTTGCGCACGCGACGGATAGCGCGGATAGCTCCGCGGCATCGCCATGCCCGGCAGGCCGGAGTGGGCGCGATCGGTATGCAGGTGCAGCCGATCGTAGTGACGCCGCCACACCGAAGCGACCGCGTCGGCCTTTTCCAGGATTGCGACGTCGAGGCCGTGCTGGCGCATGCAAGCGGCGCAGGCAAGACCTGCGGGACCGGCACCGACGATGATGGCGTCTGCATCAGGCATGGGTTTCACATCTGCTCCGGAGACAGTGAAGCTGTCGAGGGCTGCATCTTGCCTGCGACATTCTGCACTTGCTGGACCCAGCGTGCGCGGTGAGGCGGACTGGAGTACGACGGACCACTCACCCTGGTGACACCGCCACCGACTGCGCGCTCGGCAAGAAATGCACCGCGCTGGCGCGTGCGTCCGTGACATCGCGGCGCTTTTCCGCACGAGCGGCCAGAACGGCATCCCGAATGCCGACAGCGGCGTGCCGGTGAATGCGGTGTCCCCCGATTTCGAAGCGGGCGCGGCAGAATTGCCAAGTCCCGCCGCGGTGCCGGATCACCGGGACGTGATCGAAGGGCAGGGCCCGCTGTTCCATCCCGCGTACACCCGCGGTGCCGCTGGGGGTTGTTGCATGGCAGCCAGCCGGATGTGTTCGTCGTTTGCCACGAGCCGGCACGCGCCCACGTGATCGGCCATCCGGAATTCGCGCTGCCTGGCATCGAGGAGGTGATCGACATGGCGATCCGCCTTGGCCGGCGCACCAACCCGGCGATACGCTGCGCCGGGGTAAGCTTGAAGACGGGAAGGCTGAATGTCGACGCGGCACACGCGTTGCTGGCGCAGGAAAGCCGGCGGCTCGGATTGCCGGTGGCCGACCCGATGCGCGGCGGCGCGGCGTTCGATCGACTGGTCGATGCGGCCTTGCGTCCGGAATCCACCGAGGAAAACACATGACCATCCAGAACCGACTTGTCACAGGCGTACTGGCACTGACGCTGGGATTGTCCGGCGCCATGGCGCACGCGCGGGCACGACCTGGCGATGCGGCACTCGCCGCGCGGGTCGATCGCGTGCTGACCGACACGCCGTTGATCGACGGCCACAACGACCTGCCGTGGGAGATCCGCGAGCGCTTCGGCCATGCCGGTGGCGTTGACTTGAGCGTCAGCACCGCGAACCTGCCGCCGAAGATGGAGGACGGCGACATCGCATCGCCGCTGATGACCGACATTCCGCGGCTGCGTCGCGGCCACGTTGGCGCGCAGTTCTGGTCGGTGTGGATTCCGGCCACGGTCACCGGCCCGGCGGCGGTGAAGATGACGCTCGAGCAGATCGACATCGTGCACACCATGGTGGCGCGTTATCCGAAGGATCTGCAGATGGCGTATTCGGCCGACGACATCGTGCGCGCACACCGAGCCGGCCGGATCGCGTCGCTGATCGGCATCGAGGGCGGCCACCAGATCGACAATTCGATGCCGGTGCTGCGCCAGATGTTCGCGCTCGGCGCGCGCTACATGACCCTCACCCACGTGCTCGACAACGACTGGGCGGATTCGGCCACGGATGCGCCGAAGCACCACGGCCTGACCCCGTTCGGCGTGGCGGTGGTGCACGAGATGAACCGCCTTGGCATGCTGGTCGATCTCAGCCACGTCTCGCCGGACACGATGCGCGCCGCGCTGAAAGCCTCGGCGGCGCCGGTGATCTTCTCGCACTCCGGCGCGCGCGCGCTCGACGATCATCCACGTGACGTACCGGACGACGTGCTCAAGCTGGTGGCGCAAAACCACGGCATCGTGATGGCGACTTTCGCCACATCCTACGTGTCAGCCGCGCGCAACCGCTGGTCGGCCGACCGCGCCGCCGAACAGGCACGCCTGGACTCGCCGCCTTACGTGGGCCTGTACATCGGCCAGCCCGAGCGGGCGAAGGCGGCGCTGGCCGAATGGGACCGCAAGCATCCCAAGCCGGCGGTCACGCTGGCGATGGTGGCCGACCACATCGATCACGTACGCCAGGTGGCCGGCATCGACTGCGTCGGCATCGGCTCGGATTTCGACGGCATCCCGGATACGCCGCGGGGCCTGGAGGGCGTCGACAAGTATCCGGAGCTGTTCGAGGAACTGGCCCGCCGCGGCTGGACCGACGAGGAGCTGGGCAAACTGGCCGGTGGCAACATGCTGCGGGTGATGCGCGAAGCGGCGGCGACGGCCGCGCGATTGCAGAAGACCGAAGCGCCTTCGTCCGCGACGATCGGGCAGCTTGACGCGGGTTTGCGAGGCCATGCCTCCTGAATCCACAGCCGACGATCGGATACGGCGTAGGGAGTTCATCGGGTCATTGACGGACTCGCCGGGTAACGATGCGAGCCACGCGGCGAAGCTGTCGGGATTCGCCGCCTTTCACCCTTGCTGCTGGCGATGGTTGCCTTCGCCACGGTCATTGAGCGCATCGTCGCGAGCCGCCATGCCCTCGGGGTGCTGCGGCGTCATCGACGTCTGATCCGGGTTGCCGGGCTGGGCCACATGCGGCGCGTGTCGGCGTTGACGGTCCAGGTCGGTGACGAACATGGGCGGAACGGAATGCACGGTGTTCCTGTCGGGGGCGGCGGTTCGCAAGTTCATTACGGCGTTCTCCATCGATCGTCGACGGACGATGCCGAGATGCCGGTAAACGTGGAGTGACGCCGAAGTTGAAAGCGTGTCGACGCGGCGAAACTCCCCTGCGGACTTACGCCAGGTCGATGGCCATCAGCACTGCACGCGCCCACCCGCCAGTTGCTTGCACGGATGGAAGACCGGCTCCTTCGAGGGCGGCCGCCAGCGCGGATCATGGGGGTGATCGTGGTGGCCGCGATCGTGGTCGCCGCCGCGGTTGCCGTAGGACGGCACCGCGTCCCAATAGGCGGGCGGCGCGTTGTAGACCGGCTGGGCGAGTTGGTCCTGGTATTGCGCGTTCTGCTGGCGCAGGGCCTCGTTCTCGGCCTGCAGCCGTTCGCGGTTGGCGGCCTCATCGTCCATCGCCTGCTGGCGCGCCTGCTCGTCGCGTTGCTGCGCGGCATACGCCTCGTCGGCCTCGCGCTGGGCTTTTTCCTGCGCCGCCTGCTGGTGTGCGAGCAGGCGTTGCTGGTAGAGCGCGTCGAGATGATGTGAATCCGCATAGCGTTTCGCCAGGTCGACCTGACCCAGCCGCAGGTACTGGTCGATGATGTCGGCGTCGTCGGCCTTGTGGATCACCTCGATATTGCCCTTGGCGCAGGGATGGTCGGTGTAGGTGACCTGACCGCCCTGGGTGCACTTGTAGATGCTCTGGGCATCGGCGGCGCCGGCAAAGGCCAGCAGCAGGCTGGCGGTGCACAAGAGCGGGCTTTTCGCGATCGGGGTTTTCATGGCAACGATCATTCTGCACCGGCGCTGCGTAATGAAAGTGTTGTCTTGCAGCGGGTTCCGGTCAAGACGCATGGCCGCCCCGCCGCCGCGGGTGGTCCGGCGTGATGGCCGGGTTCGGCGCGCTGTCCAACGGTGCGGTGGTGAGACTCTTTCTGCCGCTGCCGGCGTTTCGCCACGACTGCCATCCGATCAGCGCCAGCGCCACGAATCCGGCGTACAACACCGAGGTGATCAGCAGGTGCTTGTAGACGTATTCGCCCACGTAGATCACGTCGACCACGATCCACAACCACCACGCGGCGATGTGCCGGCGCGCCTGCCACCACTGCGCGACCAGGCTGAACGCGGTGAGCGCCGCATCCAGCCAGGGCAGGGACGCATCGGTCCAGCGGTGCATGGCTGCACCCAGCGCAAGAGCGCCGGCGATGCCGATCAGGATGTGCACCCCCGCCTGTCGCCGCGGCAGCGCAGCCACCTCGACGCGGCCGTCGCTGCCCATGTGCTGCAGCCAGCGGTACCAGCCGTAGACGATCAGCACCGCGAAGGCCAGTTGCAGCAGTGCGTCGGAGTAGAGTTTCGCGTCGACGAACACCCACGTGTAGGCCAGTACCGAGACCAGCCCCACCGGCCAGCACCAGGGCCGGCGTCGGGCGGTGAGCCAGACGCCCCAGGCGCTGACCAGCGCGGCGAACAGTTCGAACACGGTCATGAGCCGGCTCTCAGAAGGCGACCGTCAACGACAGCCGCGCCAGCCGCGGCGCGCCCGGGAACAGGTAGCTGTCGCCACCGGAACTGCCGGTGTCGCGCCAGTAGAAGTGGTTGAACACGTTGTCGACATTCAGCCGCCAGGTCAGTGCGTGGTGGTTCCAGGAGCTGACGTAGCGCACGCCGGCGTCGAACACATGGTAAGCCGGCACGCGCGTCGTGCCGTCCGGTGTGGCAACGTTGCTGCCGGCATGGCGCCAGCCGCCGAGCAGGCTGAGGCCGGGTGCGAACGGCAGGCGGTAATCCAGATAGACGGCCGAACGCAGGCGCGGCACGTTGACGACCTGATGGCCTTCGTAGCCCGGCGTGCCGGTGCCTTGCGCACGTGCCTGAATCAGGTTGACGCTGGCGGTGAGGCGCAGGTTGTCGGTCACGCGGCCGGCGGCGTTGAGTTCCAGGCCGGTGTGCACTTCATTGCCGAGCTGGACGAAGGTGAAGCCTGCGGCGGTCTGGTCCGGTCGCGCGAACTGGTACGGCTGGCGGATGCGATAGAGCGCGGCCTGCAGGCTCAGTGCATCGCTCGGCGCGTACTTCACGCCGAGCTCGGCCTGGCGCGACAGCAGCGGCGCCAGCGTGGTGCCGCCGTTGGACGTCCAGTACGGCGCCTCGTTGCCCAGCGAGAGGCTTTCGCTGTAGCTGACATACGTGGTCAGTCGTGCGCTCGGTTGCCACAACACGGCAGCCTGCGGCAGCGCCTTGCCGAGGCGGGTGTCGCGCTCGGGGGTGCCGACGTCGTCGTAGCTGCGCTCGTGCAGGCGTACGAAGCGGCCGCCGGCCAGCACTTGCCACTGTTCGCCAAGATGCACGCGGTCGAGCGCGAAGACCGAGTGCTGCCAGCTGGTCAATCGGCGTACCGAGCTGCCCGGCTGGTTCGGCGACGGCACGAAGTAGGGCGGATTCACCTGATCGATGTTGCCGGTGCCGACGTAATCGTAGACGTAGGCGCGACGGTCGATGGTGCGGCGGAATGCGCTGGTGCCGAGGCTGACTTCGTGGCCGAGCGCACCGGTGTCGAACGAGCCTTTCAGCACCGCGCGTGCTTCGTCGTTGGCGCGGGTGTCGCCGGGGCTGCGGTAGTCGTAGATGTCGTAGTCGCCGTTCGGTGCGAAGAACCAGCCCGGCGTGGCGCCGCTGGCGCAGTCCGGCGAGTAGAAGCAGCCGTAGGCGAAGGCGACGTTGTCGTCGATCACCGCGCGGCTGTGGCTGGCCGACAGCTGGGTACTCCAGTGATCACCCAGGCGGTAGCCGAACCGTGCGGTGCTGTTGCTGGCGTCGATGCCGACCGGCTGCTGCCACGGCTCGAAACCGAGCATGCGGGTGCGGCTGGGGTGCGCGGGGATCATGGTGCCGCCGAGCAGCTGGTAACCGGAGACCGAACGCTGCGAGCTGGCCTGGTAGTTGCTGTCCAGCTGCAGGGTAGCGTTCGGGCTGATCTTCCAGTCCGCGGCCAGCGACAGGACATTGCGCCGGCCATCGGCATGGTCGACGTACGAATGGATGCCGTCGTGCGCGGCGTTGATGCGCACGCCGAAAGTCGGGCTGAGCCAGGCGCCCACGTCCACGGCGACGTAGCGCGAACCGTGCGAGTCGGTGCCGACGGTGGCGCTGCGCACGTTGGCGGGACGCTTGCTGACGTAGTTGACCAGTCCGCCCGGTGCGACCACGCCGGCCTCCAGACCGCCGAGGCCCTTGAGGATTTCCACGCGCTGCTTGTCTTCCAGCGCGATCGGCTGCTCGCCGACCAGACTCATCTCGTTGAGCCGGTAGCCGGTGGCCAGATCCAGCGCGTAGCCGCGGATGGCGACGTCCTGGTAGTAACCGACCGGCGCGTAGCTGTCGCCGAGCGCGGCATCACCACGCGCCAGTTCGCTCAGCGTGCGTGGTTGGCGATCATCGATCTGGTCGCGGGTGATCACCGTGATCGCGGCGGGCGTGTCCTGCAGCGGTGCATTGCCGAAGCTGCCGAAGGTATCCATCTGCGAGGTGTCGGCGTGATAGCCGTCCAGACTCTCGCCCTCGACGTGAACCGGCGCCAGCGAGGTGGCCTGCGGGGCGCTGTTGGTGTCGCTTGCATGGGCGAGCGCCATGACCGACATGAGGGCAAGGATCAGCGGAGTGCGGGGAAGAGTCATCGTCGTCATCGTCTCTGGGGCTACGGACGAAGCGACGGCGATCCGGACGTCCAAATGGACGCGCCGGATCTGCAAGCTCCCTACGCCGGTGCTAACCGGGTCAGGTTCCAAGGGACTCTCTCAGCCCGGCAAACGCCGGGCACCCCCGCTTCAAGAACAGGTATTGAACCACGGATCGGTGTCGCGTGCGGATTCATGCCCGAACGGTGTTGCTCACGCGCAATCGCGGATGGCCTGCAGCAGTGCGTGTCCCGGCGGCGTGCCGAACCACACGGCGTGACCGCGCAGGAAGGTGTCGAAGGCCACATCGGCGCTGGCGCGCGAGTGCGTGATGGCGTTGAAGTACTCGACCTCGGACAGCGCGAACTCCACGTGCACCAGCGGCAGCAAATCCGCCAGCAGATGGATGTCCGCGGCACCCAGAGGGCGTTGCTGGCGATAGCCTTCGATGAGTGCGCGGGCGATGTCCGGATGGGCGGCGTCGATGCCGCTGTCCAGCGCCAGCCAGGCGATCGCGTTGCGCTCGATCGCGGTGGCGAGGTCGAACAGCGCGAAGTTGGCCGCGGCAAGACCGAAGTCGAGCACGGCGGTGATGCGCGCGTTTGCGCTGTCGTCGCTCCAGCACAGGTTGGAGACGTGCCAGTCGCCGTGCGTCCACAGCCGCGGCTGCTGCGCCAGTCGCGATTGCGCGGCGGCGTGCCACGGCGCGAGCGCTTCGGCAAGCTCGCTCGGCCAGTCGCGGCCTTGCAGATAATCCGCCAGGCCCGGACGAGCGCGCAGTTGGCTTCGCAGGGCGGCGATCGGATCGGGTGAGCAGATCAGTTCGCTGCGCGCAACCAGAATGTGGGTGTCGCGCTGGCCGGCGTCGTAGCCGTCGGACGCGTCGTGCAACATGGCCAGCAGTCGGCCGGTGCTGCGTGCGTGATCGGCATTGGGCAACGGCGACCATGAGATCGCCTCGCGGTACAGGTCGATCCCGGCGGCGCGCTCGTGCACTTCGTAGGTCCAGTCGCCCAGCGCCACCGCGGTTTGCCCTTGCGCGTCACTCAGCACCGCCGGTATCGGCATGCCGTTGCCGCGCAGGTGCGCGATGAAGCGATGCTCCTCGCCGAGCGTGGCGGTCGAACGCACGCTGCGGTGATGGCGCTTGACGAAAACGACGCCGGTAGTGGTCTCGACCAGGCAGGCCGCCGACAGTGGACGCGGGCTGTGCCAGTCGATGCGAATCGGCGCGCCAGGTGCCGGATAGTTGCGCAGCAGCGCGTCGACTTCGTCGGCGGTCAGTGGCGGCCAGTCCGCGGGAATCTCGTCACCGGCCAATCCGTGCGTGAGGTGGGGCGAATCGGTCATGGTGCGCGGAGTTTCGGCAACGGGAGCAAGTTCCGGATTATCGCTGAAAGGTCATCGCGACGACTTTTCTGCAAGTAGCCTCCACCGTTCGCCCTGAGCGTAGTCGCGCAGCGACGGAGTCGAAGGGTCCGGTGTTCGGTGGACCTTTCGACTCCGCGCCTGCGGCGCCACGCTCAGTCCGAACGGGACGAGGTTGCATCCTGCCGCACCTATAATGCCCAGCCTTCCCCGCGAAACCGCCCTCCGATGAGCGCCATGCTGCTGCTGTTCGTCTGCCTGATCCTCGGCACGCTGGTGGCGCGTTTCGCGAAACCGCCGGCCGGCATCGTGCCGGGCATCAACTGGTGGGTGCTCAACGTCGCGCTGCCGGCGCTGGCGCTGGAACTGATCCCCAGGGTGCGGTTCGATCCACAACTGTGGTTTCCGGTGGCCGCGATAGGCCTCACGTTCGGTGGTGCATGGCTGTTGTTCGGCCTGCTCGGGCCGCGGCTGGGCTGGTCGAGGGAGCGTACCGGCGCGCTGATCCTGGTCTGTGGCCTGGGCAATACCGCGTACATGGGTTACCCGCTGATGCAGGCACTGCACGGCAAGGCGGGTCTGGCGCTGGCGGTGGTGGCCGATCAGATCGGCACGTTTCCGGTGCTGGCCTCGGCCGGCATCGTGGTGGCTTCGATCTACTCGGGGCGAACGCCGTCGGCGCGCCAGATCGTCCGGCGCATCGTGACTTTTCCGGCCTTCATCGCGCTGGTGATCGGGCTCATCGCCGGGCGGTTCGGTGGCTGGCCGGCCTGGCTGGACGGGGTGTTTGCGCCGATCGGCGCCACCCTTACACCGCTGGCCCTGTTCTCGGTCGGATTGCAATTCAGGTTTCACCCGGGTCAGCGCCAACTCGGCGCAGCCGCCTGGGGTCTTGGCTGGAAATTGCTGCTGGCGCCGCTGCTGTGCTGGGTGATGGGTACGGCGGCAGGTGTCGGCGGACTGGTGCTCGTCGTCGGCGTGCTGCAGGCGGCGATGGCGCCGATGGTCTCGGCGGCGATCCTCGCCGATGAGTACGGGCTGGAGCCGGCACTGGCGAACACCGTGCTGGGCGCAGGCATCGTGTTGTCGCTGATCAGCATCCCGCTGGGCAATCTCCTGCTGGGTGGGTGACGCGGCTTGCGCCGTGCGTCGCCTGCCGCGAAACTGGATGAATCATCAGGGGGCGGGGGCTCATGTCATGGCCGGTTTCGGGCTGATCAAGCGGATCTTCGGCAATCCCGTTACGGGGGAGCGCCGCCAGGTGCCACGAAGCGGCGTGCCCAAGGGAGCACTGGTGCTGGTGGTGGACGACTCCGCCACCATTCGTGCCGTGCTTGGCAAGATGCTCACCCAGGATGGTCATGCGGTGCTGAAGGCTCCCGACGGGGAAACCGCGATCCAGCTGGCCAACCGGCATGCGCCGGATCTGATTTTTCTCGACATCGTGTTGCCGGGCATGAACGGTTTCGCCGTGCTGCGCGCGCTGCGCCGCGACCCGGTGACCCATGACATTCCGATCGTGATGATCAGTGGCAACCTGCAGGCCACCGAGCAGTTCTACGTGCAGCGTTTCGGTGCCGACGATTTCATGAAGAAGCCGTTCGGCCGAAGCGAGGTGTTTGCCCGCATCCAGCACCTGACAGGCAGCGGTCGGCTGGTGGTGCGCGATCGTTCGGGGCAGGGCGAGGTGGCGCCAGTCCCCGAATTCACCGAGGCGGAAGATGAGGCCATACCCGACATCGCCATGCCCGATCCTCACGATCTGCTGCCCGGCGGGCATTCCTGATCGGCCTTGCGTCGCCGTGCAGCGATGATGGGACAAGCCACCAACCCGGATCAGGCCGTACGCGCCGACGTGTGGTTGTGGGCGGCACGATTTTTCAAGACGCGAAGCCTGGCGAAACAGGCGATTGATGGCGGCAAGGTCGAGGTCAACGGCGCCGGCTGCAAGCCCGCCCGGACCCTGCATGTGGGTGACACGTTGAAGATCAGCCGCGGCGAGGAGCGGCTGGAAGTCGGCGTGCTCGCGCTGTCCGGCAAGCGCGGTCCGGCCAGCGTGGCGGTAACCTTGTATGAAGAGACCCAAGCCAGCCGCACGGCGCGCGAGGCTGCACGCGAGCAGCACAAGCTGCTTGGCGCGAATGGCCCGCTGAAACGCCCCGACAAGCAGGCACGACGCGAATTGCGGCGCCTGAAAGACAAGCTCTGAGAGGTTGTGGCTATTCAACCTCTCAGGCCGGCCAGGGATGGCCGGTCGCGGATCGGGCACGCAAGTGCCTGATTCGCGTGAGCGAGTCCGGACATGCGCCGGACTCGCGACAGAAGAAAACCACAGGAAGTGGTTTTCTTCACAAGCTCTGAGCATTGCATCGCAGATTGGCGGGCCAATCTGCGGGACCATTCCTGCAAATCCACGGGAGTCGCGCTGGCGCGCAACTCCCCAAAGCAGGGGGCTTGGCATGGATGGACACGCACTGAAGAATGGCATCGGCTTTTTCAAGCGCCTGCTGGGCAACCATCCGGACGGCGAGCGGCAGGCGCAAGCGCACCTGCGAACGACGCTGGGCGCGAGCGTGCTGGTGGTCGACGATTCGCCCACGATCTGTGCCGTACTCGGCAAGATGCTGCGGCAGGACGGTTACTCCGTGCTGCAGGCCGCCGATGGCGTGCGTGCGCTCGAGCTGGCGGCCCAAGAGCAGCCGGCGTTGATCTTCCTCGACATCGTGATGCCGGGCATGAACGGCTTTGCGGTGCTGCGCGCACTGCGCCTGGATCCGCTGACGCGGCACATTCCCATCGTGATGATCAGCGGCAATCCGCAGGCGACCGAGCAGTTCTACGTGCAGCGTTTCGGTGCCGACGATTTCATGAAGAAGCCGTTCGGGCGCGACGATGTGTACCAGTGCATCGGTCAGCTGGTGGCGTCCGCGCGATTGCCGCCGCGGGTGTCGTCGCCGGTCGTCTCCGCTGAAGCCACCCTCGTTGATGATCTGGCCGATATTCCGGACATCGCGATGCCCGATGAGGTCGTCCCGATGCAGGCGGCTGCGCCACGGTCGTCGAAACAGGTGGTCCTGCCGGTGAGCCACGTGATCGCCTGAGTGGAAGGCCTCCCGATTCGTTGCCGGATCTTCCTCGTCAGACCAGCGACTTGAGCCGGTAAAGCGCATCCAGCGCCTCGCGCGGCGTCAGTGCATCCGGGTCCAGTTCGTCCAGCGCGCGCTCCGCGGCGGAAGCCTGCATCGGCGGGAACAGGCCCAGTTGCGGCGATGCTCCGGCCGACGGCGCGGGCGCCCCCGCCTGCTGGTGCATGCCATGCTCGAGCTCCGCCAGCGTGCGCCGCGCGTCGGCGATCACCGATTTCGGCAGGCCGGCCAGGGCGGCCACCTGCAACCCGAAACTGCGGTTGGCCGGGCCGTCTTTCACGGCGTGCATGAATACCAGTTGCTCTCCCCCCTTCTGGTCGTGAAACTCCACTGCATCCAGATGCACGTTGGCGATCACGGGAAATTCCCCGGCCAGTTCGGTCAGCTCGAAGTAGTGCGTCGCGAACAGGGTGTAGGCACGGCTGTTGCGCGCCAGATGCACGGCGGCGGCGCGCGCCAGCGACAGGCCGTCGTAGGTGCTGGTGCCGCGGCCCACTTCGTCCATCAGCACCAGGCTGTCGGCGGTGGCGTTGTGCAGGATGTTGGCGGTTTCGCTCATCTCCACCATGAAGGTGGACTGCCCGCGCGAGAGGTCGTCGCCGGCCCCGATGCGGGTGAAGATGCGGTCGATCGGGCCGATCACCGCGCTTGCCGCCGGCACGTAACTGCCGATATGCGCCAGCAGCACGATCAGCGCGTTCTGTCGCATGTAGGTGGATTTGCCGCCCATGTTCGGGCCGGTGATCACCAGCATGCGGCGGTGGTCGTCGAGCATCAGGTCGTTCGGCTCGAACGGCTCGTCGCGGACTTTCTCGACCACCGGATGACGGCCGCGTTCGATCGCGATGCCGGGGTCGTCGGTGAGTTGCGGCGCGCTCCAGTCCAGGGCTTCGGCGCGTTCGGCGAGGGTCGCCAGCACGTCCAGTTCGGCCACCGCGGCGGCGGCGGTCTTCAGCGGTTCGAGCTTTTCGGTGAGCGTGTCCAGCAGGGTCTCGTAGAGCGCGCGCTCGCGCATCAGCGAGCGCTCCTTCGCCGACAGCACCTTGTCCTCGAAGGTTTTCAGTTCCTCGGTGATGTAGCGCTCGGCGTTCTTGGTGGTCTGCCGGCGCGTGTAATGCGCGGGCGCCTTGTCCGACTGCGCCTTGCTGATCTCGATGTAGTAGCCATGCACGCGGTTGTAGCCGACCTTGAGCGTGGTGATGCCGCTGGCAGCCTTTTCGCGCTCCTCCAGCTCGACCAGGTACTGGTCGGCGTGGGTGGACAATCGGCGCAGCTCGTCGAGTTCGGCGTCGTAGCCGTCGGCGATCACGCCGCCGTCGCGCTGCAGTACCGGGGGTTGCCCCACGACGGCACGGGCGAGCAGGGCGGCGGTCTCGGCGTGATCGCCGATGCGTTCGACCAGGTCGGCCAGCAGCGGGCTGAGTTCCATTTGAGCAGTGCGGTCATGGACGGCCGCTTCCTGATTTCCGCGATCGAGGAAGATCGCACGGGTGACGCTCGGTGCGGCGGCGAGGCCGTCGCGCAGGGTCGACAGATCGCGCGGGCGAGCCGAGCGCAGTGCGACGCGGGCGAGGATGCGCTCGAGGTCGCCGATACCGCGCAGCGGTTCGCGCAGGCTTTCGTAACGACGGCTGTCGATCAGCGTGCCGATCGCCTGGTGGCGCCTGCGCAACAGGTCGCGCGAACGCAGTGGCCGGGTCAGCCAACGGCGCATCGCGCGCGCGCCCATCGGCGTCACCGTCTCGTCGAGCACGCCGAGCAGGGTGTGCTCGGTACGGCCGCTGGGATGCGTGTCCAGCTCCAGGTTGCGCCGGGTGGCGGCGTCCAGCGCGATCGTCTCGCTGGCGCTTTCCACCGCCATGCCGGTGAGGTGCGGCAACGCGCTTTTCTGGGTCTCCTCGACATAGCCGAGCAGGCAGCCGGCGGCGGCGATGCCCAGGTGCATGCCGTCGACGCCGAAACCGCCGAGGTCGCGAGTGCCGAAGAAACGGTTGAGCTCGCGCTTCGCCGCATCGCCGTCGTAATGCCACGGCGGACGCTTGCGCAGGCCGGGCAGGCTGCTGACCAGCTTCGGCCAGGCGACGTTTTCATCGATCAGCGTTTCAGCTGGCTGCAAGCGCGCCAGCTCGGCTGCCAACGCCTCGGCGTTCGGCACTTCGCTGAGCAGGAAACGGCCGCTGGACAGGTCGACCCAGGCCAGGCCGTAGGCACCGCTTGCGCCAGCGGCAATCGCCAGCAGCAGGTTGTCGCGACGTTCTTCCAGCAACGCGGCATCGGTCACCGTGCCGGGCGTGACGATGCGCACCACCTTGCGCTCGACGATGCCCTTGGCCAGCGCGGGGTCGCCGATCTGCTCGCAGATCGCCACCGATTCGCCAAGGCGTACCAGTCGGGCCAGGTAGTTCTCGGCCGCGTGGTAGGGCACGCCGGCCATCGGGATCGGCGCGCCCGCTGACTGCCCGCGCTGGGTCAGCGTGATGTCGAGCAGGCGCGCCGCCTTGCGCGCGTCGTCGAAGAACAGTTCATAGAAATCGCCCATGCGGAAAAACAGCAGCACTTCCGGATGCTCGGCCTTGGCGGCGAGGTACTGGCGCATGAAGGGGGTATGTTCGGCGGTTTTTTCGGTCTGCACAGGCCGTGGATTCATCGATGTTGGCAGTGGTCGCGCGCCCCGCGCTGACCTGCAACGGGGCCCCGTGCGATCACGGAGACATGCATGTTTAGCCCAGCCGGCGGCGAGCCACAAGTCATTGACTTTCCGCGGGTGGCGGCGGTGCGAAAAGCGTCAGCTCGCCGGCTCTGCCGGCGACTTCAGCCAGAGCGGCAGCGTCACCACGAATTCGGTGCCGAGATTCCTGCCGGCGCTGTGGACGGTGACGCGGCCGCCGTGCGCCTCGACCAGATTGCGCACCACGGCCAATCCGATGCCCAGCCCGCCAAGCGATGACGTCTGGGCGTTCGGATCCTGCACGAAGAGGTCGAAGATGGTGGGCAGCATTTCCGCCGCAACGCCGATGCCGTCGTCGGCGACCGTGATCTTCACCGTGCGTTCCGATTCTTCCAGCGTCAGCGTGATCTCGCCCCCGGCGGGCGTGTACTTGGAGGCGTTGTCGAGCAGGTTGCAGAAGATTTGCGTCAACCGCACCGGGTCGCCGAAAAAATTCAGCGGACGGGCCGGCAGCTGCACATTCAACTTCTGATTCCGGATGTCCATCGCCGGCTGGCATGTTCTGACCGTCAGCGAAAGAATGCTGACCAGATCGACCATGCCGCGTTCGAGCCGAAGCTTGCCGATGCTGGCACGCGAGCCTTCCAGCAGGTCGTCGATCAGCCTCGACATGTGGGCGACTTGCTGCTCGATGATGACCTGCAGTCGTTCGAACGACATTTCCCCCGCCGCACTGCGCCGCGTCAGCAACCCCGCGGCGATCCGGATCGGCGTCAGCGGGCTGCGCAATTCGTGCGCCACCATCGCCATGAACTCGATCTGGCAACGCTGCGCCTGTTTGGCTTCGGACTCCGATTCCCGCGAGGTCAATGCGTTGATGACCAGTTGCTTGTTGGCCATTTGCAGATCCTGCAGACCCGATTCGGGGTCGGTCGGCACGAATTCGTAGCGGGTAACCGGCAACTCCGACACGTCGACGGCGTAGGGTTCGCGCGGATGCTCGCTCGGGACGTCTTCGCGATGGAACTCGAAGTCGCCGCCGCCGGCCCGTTTGGCGCGGTACATCGCCGCATCCGCGCGGTTGATCAGGGTGACCGGATCCTCGCCGTCCTCGGGAAAGATGGTGATGCCCACACTCGCGGACACGCGAAGCGTGTGGCCGCCCACGCTGCTCGGGGCAGCAAGCGCCGCCAGCATCTTGCCGACGACAAGGGCGACGTCGGACGATTGCGACGCGTCGGTCAGCAGCGCCAGGAATTCGTCGCCGCCGTAGCGGCTGATCGTGTCCGATTCGCGCACGACCGATTGCAGACGACGCGCCACCAGCTGCAGTACCTCATCGCCGCCCGCATGACCGAGCAGGTCGTTGATCGGTTTGAAATGGTCGAGATCGATGAAAACCACTGCGATGCGCGTGCCGCGACGGCGCGCCACGGCAATGGCGTTTTCCAGCCGGTCGAGGATCAGTGCCCGATTGGGCATGCCGGTCACCGCGTCGCGCTGGCTGATCCGCGTCAGCTGACTCAGATTGGTCATGGCGGATTCGGCGATCGTGTTCGCGTGCAGTGCTGCGAGCACGAGTTCCTCGTTGGCCTCCCTGAGCTGGGCGGCCTGGGTCTCGCTGAAATCGAGTCGCATCTCGCGCAGGCTCTGCCGCAATGTGGTCAGGTGGGCGCGCAACTCCGTGGCCTGTTCATTGAGCAGTTGCAGTGTTTCCTTGGCCGCCGCCACGTCGGAATCGTCTTGCCGGTCGCTCGGCGGCGGCTGTTGGCATAGTGGCTTATTCATCGGGAGTGCCATCGGCTGTGTAGCCGCGCCTGCCGGACACGCGGCCCGTTCCTGCCGCGCTCGCCTGCAGACGATGAGTGGCGGTGTCGATCATGGCGTCGGCTCCCGCGCGGTGTGGTGGCTTGCGATGGAGGGCAGATTCCACGCCGATCGGAGCAGACGCTCGGCAAGCGAGCCGCCGATCAGCTTGTCGAGAAGCTCGTGGAATGTCCTCAGCAGGGCATCGCTGGCCGCTGCCGCATCGAAAGCGGTTTCGCGTGACAACGTCGCACCCAGTTCGGCATAGTCGCCGGGTCGCAACGTGCTTTCGGACAAGGCGTGCAGGCAGGGATAATTGACGCCGGTCAGGTGCACGCTGCGTTTGAACAGGGCTGCAACTCCGGTCTGGCCGATGATCGGCGACAGCGCTGCATCGACATTGCGCCATTGCGCGACGGCGGCTTCGGCAATCCGCGAGGCATCAGCGCCCCCGGCCGCAAGCTGCACAAACGTCGTGATGTTTGGGGCTTCAGGCTGCATCCGTGGTCCGACGACTTCCCGCCAATGCGGGTTCTTCATGTTGCTCGCCGGCATGCTTCCGTTTGGTGAAAATGGATATCGCAGCGGACGCCGGCCCCGATATTGCGGCGAAACGACCGTGAATCTGGCGTGAGCCGGACCCAGACAGATGTCGACCGCCGCCATTCAGGCCTTGGCGTAGACAGACGGAACAGGTAGAACGGTGGCCTTGCGCGTGGCGCGGCGTTCAGCGTTCATTCGAGTCCGGGAGTACCGCATGGAGTCATTGTTCCCCACTGATGCCGAGCTGCTGGCGCTGGCCGACGAGGTGGCCAGCGAGGTCATGCAGCGCAGGCTGATGCTGGTCACCGCCGAGTCCTGCAGCGGCGGCTGGGTAGCCAAGACGCTGACCGATCTGCCGGGCAGTTCGGCCTGGTTCCATGCCGGCGTGGTGGCCTACAGCTACGAGGCGAAAGAGGCCTTGCTGGGAGTCAACCCGGGCACGCTGGAACACTCCGGCGCGGTCAGCGAGGAAACCGTGCTGGAGATGGTGTCAGGCGCGCTGGCGCGTTTCGGCGCGGGGGTGGCGGTAGCGGTGACCGGTATCGCCGGGCCATCCGGTGGCATGCCGGACAAGCCGGTCGGCACGGTGTGGATCGGCTGGAAGCGCCGCGGCGGCTACGGGCACGCGCAACTGTTCCATTTTCCGGGCGATCGCGAGGCGGTGCGTCGGCAGACGGTGGCGGCGGCGCTCATCGGCTTGCGCAAAACGCTGACGGAATGACGCGCTGGCGGCCGCCAGTGCGGCTTGACCGGTGTGGGATACTGGTTGCGTTACCGTCGATCGCCCCGCTCGCGCCCTCGTGATCGCAACCGGTGAGATTCGATCCGCGCATCATGCACCCCATTCACAGCCCAACCGGAATACACACGATGGATGACAACAAGCGCAAGGCGCTCACCTCCGCCCTCGGCCAGATCGAAAAGCAGTTCGGCAAGGGTGCCGTCATGCGCATGGGCGACCGCGTCAACGAAGCGATCGAGACGATCTCGACCGGTTCGCTTGGCCTGGACATCGCGCTCGGCGTCGGCGGCCTGCCGCGCGGCCGCGTGGTCGAGATCTACGGGCCGGAATCGTCCGGCAAGACCACCATGACCCTGCAGGCGATCGCCAGCTGCCAGCGCGCCGGCGGCACCGCGGCGTTCATCGACGCCGAACACGCGCTCGATCCGACCTACGCCGAGAAACTCGGCGTCAAGGTCGACGACCTGCTGGTGTCGCAGCCGGATACCGGCGAGCAGGCGCTGGAAATCGCCGACATGCTGGTGCGCTCGGGCGCGGTCGACATGGTCGTGGTCGACTCGGTCGCCGCGCTGACGCCGAAGGCGGAAATCGAGGGCGAGATGGGCGACTCCCACGTCGGCCTGCATGCGCGCCTGATGAGCCAGGCGCTGCGCAAGCTCACCGCCAACATCAAGAAGTCCGGCACCCTGGTGATCTTCATCAACCAGATCCGCATGAAGATCGGCGTGATGTTCGGCAGCCCCGAGACCACCACCGGCGGCAACGCGCTGAAGTTCTACGCCTCGGTGCGCCTGGACATCCGCCGCATCGGCGCGGTGAAAAAGGGCGACGAGATCATCGGTTCGGAAACCCGCGTCAAGGTGGTCAAGAACAAGGTGGCCCCGCCGTTCCGTCAGACCGAGTTCGAGATCCTGTACGGCGAGGGCACCTCGCGCGAGGGCGAGATCATCGAGCTGGGCGTGGCACAGAACCTGATCGACAAGTCCGGTGCCTGGTACAGCTACAACGGCGACCGCATCGGTCAGGGCAAGGAGAACGTGCGCCAGTTCCTGCGCGAACACCCGGAGATGGCCAACGAGATCGACAAGCAGTTGCGCGAGCGTCTGCTGGTGCCGGTCGGCAAGCCTGCGGCCGCCGCGGAAGAGGCGCTCGAGGAAGCGTGATCCGTGGCCGTTGACGGCTCCCCGCGGAAACCATGGCCCGGCTTGCCCGGGCCATGTCCGTTTGCATGGCCATGAAGCGCCGACCCGGCCCGAGTGATCCGGCCAAGCCCAGACGCAGTGCCTACGACAAGGCACTGGGTCTGTTGGCACGACGCGAGCATTCCCGCAAGGAACTGAAGACCAAACTGCGCCAGGGCGGTTACGAAGGCGAGGAAACCATCGCTGCCATCGACCGCCTGGGCGATCAGCACTACCAGGACGACGACCGTTTCGCCGAAGTGCTGCTGCGCAGCCGGATCGCCCAGGGCTACGGTCCGGTGCGCCTGCGGGTGGAGCTGAAAAGCCACGGCCTGGCCGATGCGCGCATCCGTGAATTGCTGGACGAAGCCGAGGTCGACTGGGACGCGTTGGCCGCCGCCCAGTTGCGCCGCCGCTATGGTGGCGCCGGCACGAACGACCCGGCCGAACGCGCCCGCCGGGCGCAATTCCTCTTGCGCCGCGGCTTTGCCGCCGCCACAGTACGGAGTGTTACCCACGCCGATGTGGACGAAGCTGCCGACGACATTTCCTGAAATCCCGCATCCGGGACGAGGGAACGATCCGTCGTGTGGCTTGGCCGCGGTGTGGCCTCTTGCCGCCAGCCATTCCTGATTCGCATGAAAACCTCCGAAATCCGCTCCGCCTTTCTCGATTACTTCCGCTCCAGGGGTCACGCCATCGTGCCGTCCAGCTCGCTGGTGCCGTCCAGCGATCCGACCCTGCTGTTCACCAACTCCGGCATGGTGCAGTTCAAGAACGTGTTCCTCGGCAGCGAGAAGCCGGGTTACGTGCGCGCGGCTGACGTACAGCGCTGCCTGCGCGCCGGCGGCAAGCACAACGACCTCGACGCCGTGGGCTACACCGCGCGCCACCACACCTTCTTCGAGATGCTGGGCAACTGGTCGTTCGGCGACTATTTCAAGCGCGACGCGATCGCCTTCGCGTGGGAACTGCTGACCCAGGTATTCAAGCTGCCCGCCGAGAAGCTGTGGGTCACCGTCTACCACACCGATGACGAGGCCTTCGACCTTTGGCACAAGGAAATCGGCGTGCCAGCCGAACGCATCGTGCGCATCGGCGACAACAAGGGCGCGCCGTATGCGTCGGACAATTTCTGGCAGATGGCCGACACCGGCCCGTGCGGCCCGTGCACCGAGATCTTCTACGACCATGGCGCGCATATCGCTGGCGGTCCGCCCGGTTCGCCGGATGAAGACGGTGACCGCTACATCGAGATATGGAACCTGGTGTTCATGCAGTTCGACCGTGCACCCGATGGCACGCTGAGCCCGCTGCCGGCGCCGTGCGTGGATACCGGCATGGGCCTGGAGCGCCTCGCCGCGGTGCTGCAGCAGGTGCATTCGAACTACGAGATCGACCTGTTCGCGCACCTGATCCGCGTTGCCGGCGAACTCACCGGCACGAAGGATCTGGCCAACAAGTCGCTGCGCGTGATCGCCGATCACATTCGCGCCTGCAGTTTCCTGATCGTCGACGGCGTGCTGCCGTCCAACGAAGGCCGGGGCTACGTGCTGCGCCGGATCATCCGTCGCGCCTTGCGGCACGGCTGGATGCTCGGCGTGCGCGGCGATTTCTTCTGGAGGATGGTGCAGCCGCTCGTCGAGGAAATGGGCCAGGCCTATCCCGAGCTGACGGCGAAGCAGGCGTTCGTCGAGGAGGCGCTGCGTACCGAGGAGCAGCGCTTCGGCGAAACACTGGAACACGGCATGCGCCTGTTCGACGACGTCGCCGGAAAATCCGGCAAGACCATCCCGGGCGTCGATGCGTTCCGCCTCTACGACACTTACGGTTTCCCGGTCGACCTTACCGCCGACATCGCGCGCGAGCGTGGCCTGGAAGTGGACATGGCCGGATTCGATGAGGCCATGAACGAACAGCGCGAACGCGCCCGCGCCGCCGGCCGTTTCGAGGCCAGGGGGCAGATGCCGGCCGAGCTGGCCAGTCAGCTGGAGCCCACGGTATTCCTTGGCTACGAGGCACTGCAAAGCACCAGCAAGGTGCTGGGCATCGTGCGCGGCGGCAACCAGGTCGGGCAACTGGACGAGGGCGAGGAGGGTCTGCTGATCCTCGATCGCACGCCGTTCTACGCCGAATCCGGCGGTCAGGTCGGTGATGCCGGCGCGCTGTCCGGTGCGGCCGGCCGCTTCGAGGTCAGTGACACGCTGAAGATGGGCGGCGTGTTCTTCGGACACGCCGGCCGCTGGCATGGCGCACAGCCGTTGCGCAGCGGCGATACGCTCGATGCCCAGGTCGACGCCTCGCGCCGCCAGGCCATCGTGCTCAACCATTCGGCCACTCATCTGTTGCATGCGGCGTTGCGCAAGGTGCTCGGCGATCATGTCGCCCAGAAGGGTTCGCTCGTCGCGCCGGAGCGGCTGCGTTTCGACTTCTCGCATTTCAAGCCGATGAGCCACGACGAACTGGTTCGCGTAGAGGGCATGGTGAATGCCGAAGTTCGTGGCAACGCGACCGCCGAGATTCGCAGCATGGCTTATGACGATGCCATCAACTTCGGTGCGATGGCGCTGTTCGGCGAGAAGTACGGCGACGAAGTGCGCGTGCTCAAGATGGGCGATTTCTCCACCGAACTGTGCGGCGGTACGCACGTGGACCGCACCGGCGACATCGGCCTGTTCAAGATCGTCAGCGAGGCCGGGGTGGCCTCCGGCGTGCGCCGCATCGAAGCGGTCACCGGCGACGGCGCACTGGCCTATGTGGCCGACGAGGAACGACGCCTCGGAGAACTGTCCCAATTGCTGTCCAGCAGTGGCGACGATGCGGTGGAAAAGCTGCGTCAGCTGTTTGATCGCCAGAAAAAGCTCGAGCGCGAACTGGAATCATTGCGCAGCAAGGCTGCCGGTTCCGCTACCGCCGAGCTGGCGTCTTCAGCCACCGATGTCGGGGGCATCCGGATTGTTGCCGCACGCCTGGAAGGCTTCGATGCCAAGTCGCTGCGCGACAGCGTCGATCAACTAAAGCAGCAGCTCGGTGACTGCGTGATCCTGCTCGCCGGCGCATCCGATGGGCGGGTCGCACTGATCGCAGGCGTGCACGGCGCAGCGTTGGGGCGCATCAAGGCGGGCAGCGTGGTTGCGCACGTCGCTGCACAGATCGGAGGCAAGGGTGGCGGCCGCCCGGACATGGCCCAGGGCGGTGGCGTGGACTCGCCCGAATTGCCCGCGATTCTGGCGGCGTTGCCGGATTGGGTGTCCACCCAGTGAAGTTGTCCGCATACAACCTGAACCCCCCATTTGTCACGATTCAGGTACGTTGCGCAGGTGAATCGGGCTCAGTTACTATCGACCCAGTGTCGGCGCCAGCGGAAACGCTGGAGTCGCCAGTCAGGACGCTCAGGAGTGTTTTGGCTGTGAGCCGGGAAGGCGGTAGGGCCTTCGGCGGATCAATCGTCGAACTGCGGATGGACGGACTCAGGGGTGAGGCTCCGCCAATCTGCAGGCCTGTGACCAACAGCATTTTATGGAGTAGCAAATCATGTTGATTCTGACCCGCAGGGTCGGCGAAACCCTGATGATCGGCGACGAGGTGACCGTTACCGTTCTTGGTGTGAAGGGCAATCAGGTGCGCATCGGCATCAATGCACCCAAGACTGTGGCCGTCCACCGCGAAGAAATCTACCAGCGAATCAAAGGCGAAGGTGAAGCCGGCAGCGTCCCCGACGAATCCGCCGAACACTGATCCCGAATTAATTCTTTACCTCGACCCCGCCGGTTTAGTATCCTTGCCGGCTCCGCAGCAATGCGGAAAAAACCCGGAGAGATGCCCGAGTGGCCGAAGGGGCTCCCCTGCTAAGGGAGTATCGGGCTAAACACCTGATCGAGGGTTCGAATCCCTCTCTCTCCGCCAGATACGCAAAGCGCCCCGCAAGGGGCGTTTTGCGTATCTGGCGGAGAGAGGTGGTGGACGAACCCTCTCGGGTTCGACGAATTTGTCTGGAACAAATTCGGACAGCCGCAGGCTGGCCCCGTAGCGCGTAGCGCGGAGGGGTTCGGCCCATGGAAGGGCCGAACAATCCCTCGCGGACTCACGCTACCCGCACCTCATCGAAGCGGCGTTTTGCGTATCTGGCGGAGAGAGGTGGTGGACGAACCCTCTCGGGTTCGACGAATTTGTCTGGAACAAATTCGGACAGCCGCAGGCTGGCCCCGTAGCGCGTAGCGCGGAGGGGTTCGGCCCATGGAAGGGCCGAACAATTCCTCGCGGACTTCACGCTACCCGCACCTCATCGAAGCGGCGTTTTGCGTATCTGGCGGAGAGAGGTGGTGGACGAACCCTCTCGGGTTCGACGAATTTGTCTGGAACAAATTCGGACAGCCGCAGGCTGGCCCCGTAGCGCGTAGCGCGGAGGGGTTCGGCCCATGGATGGGCCGAACAATCCCTCGCGGACTCACGCTAATTCGCACCTCATCGAAGCGGCGTTTTGCGTATCCGGCACAGAGGTGCGATCCGGCGCAGGGCTTCGACTTCGCGCCTTCAGCGCTACGTTCAGCCCGAACGACTTTTGACGAACGACTTTTGAAGTGACGGCTCTCGAAAAGGTGACTCCGATGCCCTGCTGGCGAGCGGTCAAAAGCACGAAATTTCAGCCAACCGCCAGCCCGCGCAATTCAACCCCATCCACATCCACCCGCAACACCGACCCGTGCTCGTACCAGTCCCCCAGCACGATCCGTTCGGCCGTCCGGCCGTCCAGTTCGAACTCGTGCACCGCCGGTCGATGCGTATGCCCATGGATCAGTCGCGTCGTCCCGGCCTTGCGCATGGTCTCCGCCACGGCATCGGCGTTGACATCCATGATGCTTTCCATCGTGCTGCCGGTATGCGCCTTGCTGTCCTCGCGGGCTTTGGCGGCCAATACCCGGCGCGCCTCCAACGGCATCGCCAGTATCTGCGCCTGCCATTCGGGATTGCGCACCTGCCGGCGCACGGCCTGGTAGGCAACGTCATCGGTGCACAGCACGTCGCCATGCATCAACAGGGTGGGGCGACCATGGATGTCGTGCACGGCGCCGTCCCCGAGCAGGCTCATGCCGGCGCGTTCGGCATATGCCTGCCCGAGCAGGAAGTCGCGGTTGCCGACCATGAAGTACACCGGCACGCCGGCATCGCGCACCGCGCGGGTGGCGGCGGCGATGCGTCGGGGAAGTTCGGCATCGTCGTCGTCGCCGATCCATGCTTCGACCAGGTCGCCGAGGATATACAGCGCATCGGCGTTGCGAACCTCGTCACTGGCGAGATAGTTCTCGAACAGCGCGGTGATCTGCGGGCGGCTGGGATCCAGGTGCAGGTCGGAAATGAACAGGGTCGCCATGGTCCTGATCAGTCCTTGCCGGCCGGCTTGGCGGCTTTCCTGCCTCTGCCGGAGGCGGGTTTGGTGGTCGAGGCCGAAGCGGCCTTGGCCGGGCTGGCAGCACTCGTGGCAGTTGCCGGGGTTTCCTCGCCGATGACACGGGCGCTTTCGATCAGCACCAGCGGATTGGGTACGTCGCCGGCGAATGGACCAAGGGCGCGCGTGGGCAGCGCGGCGATCTTGTCGACCACGTCCATGCCCTTGATCACCTTGCCGAACACGGCGTAACCCCAGGTCAGCCCGCTCTGGTTGCCGACGAAATCCAGGCGCCGGTCGTCGACCAGGTTGAAGAAGAATTGCGCGGTGCCGGAATTCGGATCCGCGCCGCGGGCGACGGCCACGGTGCCGCGCAGGTTCGACAATCCGTTGTCCGCTTCGCTGGCCACGGCGGGGCGCGTGCGTTTCGGTTGCAGGTCGCGCGTGTACAACCCGCCCTGCACCAGGTAGCCGGCGATGGCCCGGTGCAGGAGGGTGCCGTCGTAAAAGCCGTCACGTACGTATTGCAGGAAATTGGCCACGCTCTTCGGTGCCTTGTCCGGATACAGCTCCAGCGTGATGTCGCCCTGCGAGGTGTGCAGCAGGACCTGCGGCGGAGACGCAGCCGGTGCGGCGGTGCTGGCGGCTGGCGCGGGTTTGGCCGTCTGTGCCGCCAATGTCAGCGGCAGGATCAGGAGCAGCGTGGCGAGCAGGGATTTCAACATGGGCATCAGGACTGTCTGGGCGTCCGCACATGATACGCGGACGCGGCGGGAGCTGGCTCGCTGCCGTCTGATCAGTTGCCGGAGACTTCCAGTTTCACGCCGAGTTCGGCCATCGGCGATTGTTCCTGCTGCAGGTCGGTTTCGCTGAGCGGATGCTGTTCGCACCATGCCGCCGGCAGTGCCAGTCGCAGGCACTTGCTGCTGGCGCTCAGACGCATCTGCGGCAGCGACTCGGCGCGCCGGGCGCGTCGGAACAGCACGGCCAGGCGCAACAGCGCCGTGGTATGGCGGGCCAGCTGGCGATAGCGCTGCGGCAGTCCGCCGATCACCGACTTGTCCGGTTTGCGCCGGTGCATCTCGACCACCGCGGCCAGCAGTTGCTGCTCCTGGCTGGAGAAACCGGCCAGATCGGCGTGACGCAGGATGTACGCGCCGTGGTGGTGGTGCTGGCTGTGCGCGATGGCGAGGCCGATCTCGTGCACGCGCGAGGCCCACGACAGCCACTCGCGTGCATCGGCGTCCAGTTTCCAGCTCCGCGCGACCTGGTCGAACAGCATCAGCGCGGTCGATTCGACACGGCGCGCCTGGGCACGATCCACGCCGTAACGGGTGGCCAGCGCATCGATGCTGGCGGTGCGCGGATCGCTGCCACCGGCGCGGCCGAGCAAATCCCACAGCAGGCCTTCGCGCATCGAGCTTTCGCATACGCGCAGCCGTTCGATGCCAAGTGCAGCGAACGCGGCCTCAAAGATCACCACGCCACCGGCGAGCACCGGCGCGCGATCCTCGACCAGGCCTGGCAGCTTGAGCGTGCCGACCTGGCCGTGTTCGATCAGCACGTCGCGCAGCGACGCGAGCGATGAGGGAGTGATGCCGTCGTCGGAAAACTTCATCGCCTGCACCACCGCACCGATCGACTTGGCGGTGCCGGACGAACCGAACGCATCCTGCCAGCCGGACTCGCGATAGTCTTCGGCAAATTGCTGCAGCAGTACGCCGATATCACTGCGCGCGCGCTGCCAGCGCTTGCGGGTGAGCCTGCCGCCGGGAAAGAACCGCAGGGTCGAGGCGATGCAGCCGGCCTGCACGCTTTCGGTATGCAGCGGCGCAAGTCCGCGACCAATGATGAATTCGGTGCTGCCGCCGCCAACGTCGATCACCAGCCGCGGTTCGCGCGAAGCGGGCAGATCGTGCGCGGCGCCGAGGAAGATCAGGCGGCCTTCCTCGCGCCCCGAGACCACTTCGATGGGGTGGCCGAGTGCGGCCTCGGCGGCAGTCAGGAAGGTTTGCGGCGATGCCAGCCGGCGCACCGTGTTGGTCGCCACCGCGCGCACCCGCATCGATGGCAGGCCGGCGATGCGCTGGCCGAAACGGGCCAGGCAGGCCATCGCGCGAGCACGTCGTTCGGCATCCAGGCCGCCGTCCGCGCGCAAGCCGGCGGCCAGTCGCACGGTGTCGCGCAATCGGTCGATCACCCGCGGCTCGCCATGCTCCATGCGCGCCACGACCATGTGGAAGCTGTTCGAGCCCATGTCCACGGCAGCGATCAGTTCGCCGTCGCGGATCGGTGTCTGTTCGGCTGGACTCACGCCCGGGCTCCGGCGACGGTAAAGCGCGGATTCTCGCACGTGGGCGTGAAGCGGATGAGATGTGTGCGGCTCACTGGCAGAACCTTTCGAGCAGGCCTTGCTGCGCGCTGTACGGTGTCTGTTCGCCGGCTTCGGCGCGCGTGTAGCGGCCGTCGCTGTCGAGCAACCATGCCTGGGTGTTGTCGGCCAGCCCGTTGGCGAGGGTTTCCTCGAACACGCGCGCCGCCAGCTCGGGGTCGAGAATCGGTACCGCCACCTCGATCCGGCGCATCAGGTTGCGCTCCATCCAGTCGGCGCTGGCGCAGTAGATCTCGGCGTCGCCATCGTTGCCGAACCAGTACACCCGGCTGTGTTCGAGGAAGCGCCCCACGATCGAGCGCACGCGGATGCGCTCGGAAATGCCGGGCAGCCCCGGACGCAGGGTGCACGCGCCGCGCACGATCAGGTCGATCTCCACGCCGGCCTGCGAGGCGCGGTACAACGCCTCGATGACATGCGCCTCGTTCAGTGCGTTGAGCTTGGCGACGATGCGCGCGGAACGGCCGGCTTGCGCATGCGCGATCTCGCGCTCGATCTTCGCCAGCACGCTGGGGTACAGCGTGAATGGCGAATGCAGCAGCCGCTTCAGCTCGATCATCGGCCCCAGCCCGGACAGCTGCTGGAACACCTTGTGCAGGTCCTCGCCGATCTCGGGATTGGCCGTCATCAGCCCGATGTCGGTGTACATGCGGCTGTTGGCCTGGTGGTAGTTGCCGGTGGACAGGTGCACATAGCGGCGCAGCGCATCGCCTTCGCGCCGCACGATCAGCATCATCTTGGCGTGGGTCTTGTAGCCGACCACGCCGTAGACCACCTGCACACCGGCCTCCTGCAGGCGCGTGGCCAGGCGGATGTTGGCCTCCTCGTCGAAGCGCGCGCGCAGCTCGATGACCACGGTGACGTCCTTGCCGTTGCGCGCCGCCTCCACCAGCAGATCGACCAGCGGCGTGTCCTCGCCGGCGCGGTACAGGGTCTGCTTGATGGCCAGCACCTGCGGGTCGGCGGTGGCCTGGCGCAGCAGGTCGATCACCGCGGCGAAGCTCTGGTAAGGGTGATGCAACAGCACGTCGCGCTGGCCGATCAGGTCGAACTTGTTGCGGCCGCTTTCCAATGCCGGCGGCAACTGCGGGTTGAAGCGCGGAAATTTCAGTTCCGGCCGATCCAGCCAGTCGTAGATCAGGCCGGCACGGATGATGTTGACCGGCCCATCGCAGCGGTAGACGTCGGTTTCTTCCAACTGGAAGTTTTCGATCAGCATCGCGGTGATCGCCTTCGGGCAATCGTTGGCGATCTCCAGCCGCACCGGGCGCGCGTAACCGCGCCCGATCAGCTCCTCGCTGAGCGCAAGCGCAAGGTTTTCCACTTCCGCTTCCTCGACGATGAGCTCGCTGTTGCGGGTAACCCGGAATTGATACGAGCCGACCACCTTGAGGCCGGGGAACATCAGGTCGACGAAGGCCTGCAGCAGTTCGGCCAGGAACACGAAATGCTCGCCCGTGCCGCTGACCTCGGCCGGCACGCGGATGATCCGCGGCAGCGACCGCGGTGCGCGCACCAGCGCCATGTGGCCTTCGTGGCCGAACGCATCGCGGCCTTTCAGTACCACCGCGAGGTTCAGTGTCTTGTTGAGGATGCGCGGGAACGGATGCGCCGGATCCAGCCCCAGTGGCGACAGCACCGGCAGCACTTCATGTTCGAAGTAGCCCTGCAGCCAGCGCCGCTGGCGCGGATTCCAGTGCTTGCGGGTGAGGATGTGGATCTGGGCGACGTCGAGTTGCGGGCTGATCTGCTCCTGCCATGCCGCGTATTGCTCGGCAACCAGGTCGAGCACGCGGCTGCGGATCCGGGCGAGCAACTCGCCGGACGGGATGCCGTCCGGGCCGGGTGCCGCCGAGCCATACGCGTGGTGATGCTTGAGCATCGCCACGCGCACCTCGAAGAACTCGTCGAGATTGTTGGCGACGATGCTCAGGTAGCGCAATCGTTCCAGCAGCGGCACGGCGCCGTCGCGGGCCATGGCCAGCACGCGGAAATTGAATTCCAGCGCGGCCAGTTCACGGCTGAGGTACAGGCTGGGAGCCGTCAGGTTGGCGCTGCCGGGCAGGGCGGAAGTTTGATCGGGCATGCCGCATTCTGGCTCATGGCGTGGGCCAAAGGCACGTGCGGCGCTGCTTCATCAACCTTCGTCCTTGTCGCCGGGAGCCAGCAGGCGTTCCCGGCCGAAATGGCAGGCGAAGGTGGAGCCGACGCCTGGCGTGCTTTCGATGCGCAACTGCGCCTGGTGCAGGTTCAGCACGTGCTTGACGATCGACAGGCCCAGCCCGGTACCGCCACTGTCGCGCGAGCGGCTGGACGAGACGCGATAGAAGCGCTCGGTGAGCCGGGCCAGGTGCGTGGCCGAAATGCCGAAGCCGGTGTCGCTGACCGAGTACGCCGCGCCCTCGGGCGTGCGCTCCCAGCGGATCGCGATGCTGCCGCCGGCTGGCGTATAACGCACCGCATTGCTGGCCAGGTTCGACAGCGCGCTGTGCAGATCCTTCGGCGAGCCAAGCAGGTCTGCCTCGGCGGTGGATTGAAGCGTGATCTGGTGGCGGCCGCGACTGAGCGCCTCGGCTTCCTTGCGCACGGTGGCCAGCAGTGCGTCCATCGGCACGCGTTCGTCACTGATGCGGTGCTGGGTTTCCAGGCGCGACAGGGTCAGCAGATCCTCGACGATCTGGCCCATCCGTTTCGACTGCACGCGCATCTCGCCGAGCACCGATGCCAGTTCGGGCACGTCCTCCGGATCGAGCAGTTCGAGGTAGCCGTGGATGACCGTCAGCGGCGTGCGCAACTCGTGCGAGACATTCGCCACGAAGTCGCGCCGGACCTGTTCGAGCCGGTTCAGGTGACTGATGTCCCGCGCCAGCAGGAGTTGCTCGTCATGACCGAAGGGCAGCAGGCTGACGTTGATCTGGCTTTCCGCCTGGCCGGGCGCGACCGCGTCGTTGAGCGGGTCATGCGCGCCACCGCGCAACCAGTCGGCCAGCGCCGAGCCGGCCAGTCGTTGCTGCAGCGCCACGCCGCGATCCTGTGGCCGACGCAGCCCCAGCAGACGTTCCGCGGCATGGTTGAACCAACGGATGCGTTGTTGCCGATCGAGCAAGACCACCGCGTCCGGCAACTGGCTGGCGGCGTTGCGCAAGTCGCGCAGGTTGGCGGCGAGGCGGCGGGAACGCATCATGAAACGGTCATGCTGGAGAGGGCTGGGTGCGGCCGGAGTCGTCATCATGGGCCGTAACTGATGACGGATCCGGGTCAGCAGCAAGACGACTTCGGCCAGCGCGACCAGCGCAACGCCGGTGGCCGCGTGGCCGCCGACAAGCCAGCCGAGTGCGGCGCCGGCGAACAATGCGGCAGCGAGCGCGGTGGGCAACTTCCAGGAAGGCGTGGCTGGCTGGGTCATTCAGGCGTGGCGCGGCGGCGCTTGAGGGTGGTGCCCAGCATCGGCAAAAGCCGGGGGTGCCGCAAGCCACGCTCTCAAACGCTGGTCGAGAAGCGGTAGCCGGTGCCGCGCACGGTCTGCACCAGGTCGTCCAGCTTCCACGGTTCCAGCGTCTTGCGCAGCCGGCGGATGTGCACGTCGACGGTACGCTCCTCCACGTAGACGCTGCCGCCCCAGACATGATCGAGCAACTGCGTGCGTGAATAGACGCGCTCGGCATGGGTCATGAAGAAGTACAACAGGCGATATTCGGTTGGCCCGATCGGCACCGGTTCGTCGCGGGCGAATACCCGATGCGCGGCGCCGTCGATGCGCAGGCCGCCGACCTCCACCATGCCGGAGCCATCGTCGCCCTGGCTGCGCCGCAGCACCGCCTTGATCCGCGCGACCAGCTCGCGGGTCGAGAAGGGTTTGACCACGTAATCGTCGACGCCGGCCTCGAGCCCGTTGACCCGATCCATCTCCTCGCCGCGTGCGGTGAGCATGATGATCGGGATCTCGCGGCTGAGCTCCTCCTTGCGCAGGCGCCGCGCCAGTTCGAGTCCGCTCATGCCCGGCAGCATCCAGTCGAGCAGGATCAGGTCGGGTACCTGTTCGGCAATCGCCAACTGGGCGGCGCGGGCATCGGCCGCCTGCATCGCGTCCATGCCGGCCTTGCGCAGGGCGAAGGCGATCATTTCGCGAATCGACGTTTCGTCTTCAACGATCAGGATGCGTTTGTGCACGCCGTGGTCTGCCGGTGGCTTGTGACGGAGATATTGCAGCGCATGAATGTTACGCGTCGATGACAGTTGCTTCCCCTGCGTTTACAACCGGGAGCCGTCCTCCGGACTGTCGGCAGTCTTGATGTTGCGTTTGTGCAGCTCCAGTACCAGTGGGGTCAGTTCGGCGATGCGTGCCTGAATGCGCACCCGCGCGTAGTAATCCAGGTCGTCGCGCTTGAGCAGCCGCTTCAGTTGTTCCATCGCGTCATAGGGGCGGCCCGAATAGTAGCTGGCATCGGCGAAGGCCTCGCCGGCCCGTACGCTGTCGCCGGCCTTGCTGCCGGCGCGGCCGTAGGCGCTGTAGATTTCCGGCTCGCTGGCGTTGTCCAGCAGCGGCCGCAACAGATCGGCGGCGAGGGCGGCCTGATCCTTGTCGCCGCCAGCAGTGAGGGCGTTTGCGTAGGCCAGCGCCACGGCGCGATTGCGTGGCGATTGCGTGTTGAGGTCGTGGTAGAGAGCCAGCGCCGCGCTTCGTTGGCCTGCCTGCAATCGGGCATCGGCAAGCGCCAACTGCAGGATCAGGTTGCCCGGATGGGTTTTCAGCAACGGCTGCAGTTGGGTGATCGCCAGTGTGCCACGGCCACTGCGGGTGAGGGCCAGCGCGTAACCGTAGCGATTCGCCGGCGTGTCGAAGCCGGGGGTTTTCTGCAGGCTGGAGGCGTAGAAGGTGGACAGTCTCGGCGCGTCGCCGGCCAGCACGCGCACGCGTTCGCGCATCAGGGCGTAAGTGATGCCGCCCGTGGTCGGGGCCAGTACCAGCGTGGCGGGATCTTTCACGAACGCGATCGGCGCGGTGCTTTGCTCCCACTGGCGCTTGTCCATCGCCGCAATGGAGGGCTGTCGTTTCTGCGCGGCAATCAGGCCGCCGGCGCGTGCCTTGGCGTCGCTGATCCGCATCGTCGTGACCGGATGGGTTTGCAGCAACGCCGGCACGTCGCCGCCGGCGCCGGCGCTCATGGCGTCTTCCATGCGCTGGAAAAATCCGGCCATCGCGTTCGGGTCGAAGCCTGCCTTGGCCAGTGTCTGGATACCGACGCGATCGGCTTCGACCTCGTCCTTGCGGGTGAAGTTGATCGACTTTTGCGCGAGCAGACCCTGGCCGCCGGCGAGCACCGCCATCGGCGCGTCGCCGCTGTGGCTGCCGGCGCCGGCGACAATCGCGCCGAGCAGGACCAGCGCCATCAACGGCGCATCTTTCTTCGAGTCTTCGAATGCTCGCTGCAGATGGTTCTGGGTGATGTGGCCGATCTCATGGGCGAGCACGCCGGCCAGCTCGCTCTCGTCCCGGGTGATCGTGATCAATCCCGAATTCACTGCGATGTAGCCGCCGGGCGCGGCGAACGCATTGATCTCCGGATCCTTCACGACGAAGAACGCGTAGTGGTCTTTGGGCTTGTCACAGTTGGCGACCAGCCGGAAGCCGAGGTCGTTGATGTAATCGTCCAGCAGCGGATCGTCCACCACCATGTCCAGCGCGCGCATCTGGCGCAGCATCGACGCGCCATAATCCTGCGCTTCCTGCGGCGAGATCAGGGCGTTGGCCGAGCTGCCCAGGTCGGGCAGGCGCACGTCGTCCTGGGCGCCTGCGGTGCAGGCCAGCCCTGCGGTGATCAGCGCCGTCAGCAGGCGCGGGGCGAGTCGTCGTGGTGCCATGGTCATAGGTTGGGCGACAATAGCACTGTGACCGTGGTTCGCCGCGTCGGTTCACCACGCCTCGGCCGCTTGAGCTGACGATGCGGCGGCCCCATTTGATGGTGATCTTTTTCCAAGTTGCGGAGTGTCGTGATGTCCAAGATCGAGGTCTATTCCACGGCGGTATGCCCGTACTGCGTGGCGGCCAAGAACCTGCTCAAGTCCAAGGGGCTGGAGTGGACCGAAGTGCGTGTCGATACCGACATGACCCAACGCGCCGCGATGCTGGCGCGTAGCGGCGGTCATCGCACGGTGCCGCAGATCTTCATCAATGACCAGTTCGTGGGAGGCTACGACGAATTGGTGGCGGCCGATCGCAACGGCAAGTTGACGCAGCTGCTGGAGCAGGGCGCATGAGCGACAAGCTTGCCGAGTTCACCGCGTTCCGCCAGCGCATGAACGAGCGCATCCTGGCCGAGGACAACCAGGTCGTGCGGCGTTTCTTCGCGCTGGACACGCAGACCTACAAGGCCGGCGCGCTGGAGGTGAAGACCAAGGAGATGCTGGGCCTGGTCGCCTCGATGGTGCTGCGCTGCGACGACTGCATCAGTTACCACGTCGCCCAATGCAAGGAAGCGGGCGTGCAGCGTGATGAGTTCTTCGAGGTGTTCAGCGTGGGCCTGGTGGTGGGCGGCTCGATCGTGATCCCGCACCTGCGCCGCGCCGTGGATTTCCTGGACAAGCTGGAAGCCGGCGAGTCCGCCGCGCCGGAATGCGCCGACCACGCCTGAGCGCCTGTCTGCGGGGAGCGTGCAGGTTTACGCAATGCTCCGTGCGAGGATTTGCAACGACTCATGCGGGGCGCCGCCTGTCCGGCAAGGGTCGCGTGGGCGATAATGGGCGGTCTTGATGTGCGCCGTTCCGTGCGCGCACGCGATCAGCCCCCAAGGAGTACCTCCCATGAACAAAACCATCGCCGTGATCCCGGGCGACGGCATCGGCCCGGAGATCATGAGTGCCACGCTGCGCGTGCTCGACGCGCTGGATTGCGGTCTTTCCTATGATTTCGTCGACGCCGGCATGGTCGCGCTGGACAAGCACGGCGAGCTGTTGCCCAAGGCCACGCTGGACAGGATCGCCGAGCACAAGGTTGCCCTGAAAGGCCCGCTGACCACGCCGATCGGCGACGGTTTCACCTCGGTCAACGTGACCTTGCGCCGCCACTTCGACCTGTATGCGAACGTGCGCCCGGCGCTGAGCTTCCCCGGCACCAAGTCGCGCTACGAGAACATCGACATCATCACCGTGCGCGAGAATACCGAGGGCGCCTACCGCTCCGAGGGCCAGACCCTCTCCGCCGACGGCGAGATTGCCGAATCGGTGGCCCGCAACACCCGCAAGGGCAGCAGCCGCATCGTGCGCTACGCATTCGAGCTGGCGGTGAAGAAGGGCCGCAAGAAGGTCACCGCGGTGCACAAGGCGAACATCCTGAAGACCAGCTCGGGCCTGTTCCTCAACGTGGCGCGCGAGATCGCGAAGGAATACCCGCAGATCGAGTTCAACGAGATGATCGTGGACAACACCTGCATGCAGCTGGTGATGAAGCCCGAGCAGTTCGACGTGATCGTCACCACCAACCTGTTCGGCGACATCCTGTCCGACCTGTGCGCCGGCCTGGTCGGCGGCCTAGGTCTTGCGCCGGGAGACAACATCGGCGAGCACGCGGCGATCTTCGAGGCGGTGCACGGCTCGGCGCCGGACATCGCGGGCAAGGGCATCGCCAATCCGTGCGCCCTGCTGCTGGCCGCGGCCGACATGCTCGACTACCTGGACATGGTGGCCAAGGGCGACCGGCTGCGCCAGGCGATCCGCGACACCATGACCAACGACCGCGACAGCGTGACGCCGGACCTGGGCGGCAAGGGCAGTACCGACAGCTTCGCCGAGGCGATCGTGAAGCGCCTCGCGGCCTGAACAGAAATATTTCTCCCCGAAGGGTGTCGCCATCGACGAAGCCACTCTTCGGCATCCATGCTGAGCGCATTTGAATCGGTGCCACTGTTGGTCGGAGAGCCGTGTTGAGCTCTATGTGTGCTGGCACATCGAGGCTATCGGCACGCTTCTGGTGCCTAGGGGCCACTGATCCGGGCAATCGTCGACATCAGGCGCATCAGCGCGGCCTGACTGTGCTCACCGGTCTTGGCATAGATCAGTTTGAGGCGAGTCTGCGCTGTTCCTGGGGTGATGCCGCAGGCGGCCGCAGCAGCGGACAGGTCGACATGGCAATGGAAGGCCTCGGCGAGTAAAGCCTCGGCATCGGTGAGATCGAACAGGCGCCTCATCAGTTGCTTGAGCCCGTTCGACGTGGACTTGCCAACGGGCTGTACGAACAACACGGCGGTTTCGAGCGAGCCGAGGCCGCCTTGCATCGGTGAAAGGGGATGTGCCGACGCGGCCAGGGCATGGCGGCCGCTCGCATCGCGCAGCGTAAGCGTTCCCTGGTATCGAGCCGTTGTCCTCGCCTGGCAGTTGCCAACCGTCGCTTCGCGCAGCAGGCGTTGCAGCGCCGCGGCATCGTTACCCGGTGCGGTCAGTCCCTCCGTCGACAAGCGCAGCTGACCGGAAGCGAGTACGGCTTCCGCCGCGGCGTTCATCCGCACGATGCGTTGCCGTGCATCGAGCAGGAACATCGCCATGGGCAATACATCCAACGCGCTTTGCAGTGACTCCACCTTTTGCTCAAGCTGGCTCATGCGCCGCTGGATCGCGTAGGCGTTGACCCAATGCGGGGCGAGTTCGCGCAGCAGCGCGAGTTCCTTGTCGCCATAAGGGTTCAGGCTGCCGGAGCGACAGAGCGTGGCGGTGACGAAACCGTCCTGGTCGCGCAGGGCACACAGCGCGATCGACTGCTCCACCTCGTACGCCCGCAGGTATTCGTTGTAGTAGCGGCTGCGCAGGAATTCTTCCCGTGGAACGATCGTGTCGCTGTCGAGCACGGCCCCCGTGTTCATCAGGTGCCCACTGCGCTGCACCCACAGATTGTCACCAGCGAACTCCTGCTCGTACGCCCCCATTTGTTCCGGATCGCCCCCGACCAGCAGGTCGAGCCGCCCGCGGGTGATCTGTGCGTCATGCACCATGATCGCCCCGATATGGCTGCCTGTGGCCTGCGCCATCCCGGCGCAGAAATCCTGTAGGCGCTCCGGCTCCAGCACCGACGCGTACAGGGGCTCCAGCACTGCATGGAGTGCTGCCTTCTTGGTCATGTTTGTCCCCTGTTTGTCAAGCCCCGGCTGGGAGTGTTTTTCCGGCCTGTGTCGCAATTAACTACGTCAGGGGGGTGGATGCAAGTGTTTGCGTGTGTCCATCACGATCACTTGTTACCTCGCCACAGTTCCGATTGGCGAGCCAGGACATATGGAGACTTCGCTATGGACCTGCCCAAATACATTCTCGTAAGCCTGACCATCGCATTGACCGGGTTGAGCGGCGTCGCTTCAGCGCAGACGTTCCAGTCTTGTGCCGACACGGTCGCCGAGAAGCGCCAGGCCGAGGAGCGGCGTTTGGTCGAAAAGCTGCACCGCCTTGCAGGCGCGAGGCTCGATGCGGAGGCCATCCAGGCTAGAGCCGCAGCTGATGCTGGAAAAGCTGATCGTGATAAATCAAAAAGATCGTGAAGCTGCCGAGCCAATAATTAGTGCCTACGCATCAGCACAATAATAATTTCAGATCTGGGGATAACGTGTATTCAGCGGGCAACTTCAAGACTGTTCTTCGCCATGCCGTGCTGATGATGGTTTGCACATCGGGCCTGACGGCCTGTTTTACACTTTCGACCTTGCCAAATGAGGGCACTGATCCAGCGATCGCAGCTCCGGGGATTTCCTTGCCAAATCCACCAGAATATTATCTTAATAAAACGTATTCGGACCAGCAGATACAGGAAAATAGGAGGTTGACAGTTCTGGCCTTGCAGAGGGATCTTGGGCAGATTTTTGTTCAAACAGACGGCAAATGGATGAATATAAATGAATACGAGCTTTTGATTTACTGGCATTTGTCGAAGTTTGTTGGTTCGACATATGAAAGAAGATATGGAATGATAAATTAAGAAACATTCATGGATAAATATGAAGAGAATCCGAAATCAGGATTTTTTGCCAGCTCAAAGAAGAAAATCTTGGATGACTTGTCATACTCCATCGAGTTGCGCGGTAATGCCGATGGCTCTCTGACCTCTGTGAACTACGGTTACGGGCAGGACGGTCATCGATATGTGCGCTATGTCAGCTTGGAAAATCTCAAGCGTAATGATTCCATTCAGGTCGTTACGTTTGTCTTGAGTGATAAGGGCAAGTGGATGGTTTCGCAAACTTTTGATGCCATGGCGCTCCCGGATGGCCGGATTAGCGAGACCACCATTCCGTATAAATCCAGCTATGGCGACGATAATCCAACTACCATGTATATGGTGCCTGTCAGCTCCGAGGCATTTGCGACTCTGGGGCCGCTGGTCAAACAACGTGAAGCAGAGCGGAATCAAGAGGAGGCGCAGGGCAAGCAAGCCCGAAGCGATGCCCGCTGGGCAACCTTCGGCGCCATCGTGCAAGGTGTAGGTCAAGCGACTTCAGAGGTGGCTGCCGAGCAGAGTGCCGAGCTTGCTCGCAGCAACAGCCTCAACAATACCCTTGCCCAAATTACTCAGGATGCTGCCCGCAAACGGCAGGCAGAGCTGGTCGCCGAACAACAAGCACGGGCGTCAACTCATGCGGCAGAACATCAAGTTGGTCGGGAAGCTGCTGCGCGGCAACTTGCTGCGGCCACTGCTTATCGGTCACAGCAGGCGGCGCAAATATCCGACCCCGCTGCGCTGCGCCGTCTACAAGCCGATAATGGAAAGGCATTGCTCGCCGCCCGTCAGCTTGGCGTCGAACAACAGGTTCGGGGGCAGGCGGCCGCGCAGGAGCATCAAGCCGCCGCGCGCAGTGCACAAGTGAATCACAGAGTAGCGCAACAGGCTCCGGTCTCAGCGCGGGAACAGGTATCTGGAATTATGGTGCCAGCTCTTCAGCCGACCACTTCCGAGAACCCCGTCGTGCAACTGTCTTAGTCTCACAGGGCAGGAGCCAGTTGTCTGTTTCGAACGATGCCGTCAATTCGCACCGCGCTCCACTGATGTTCGATATCAGACAGCTGCCATGGCTTGGTGCTATCGAAAGCCGGGGAGTGGTGCGTTCCTCTGCTCGGGTCCTTTGCAGATGATGACCATCGTGGGTGAACCGGATTTGAGCTACGCACTGAAGCTCGCGGGCTGTCCGGGCGGAGAGGGCAAAGTGCCAGGAATCGGCACCAGTGAAAAATTCAATTGCGGACGCATCCTGCTGCCGATTGAACGCCGCGTGGGAGATCAGAGTCCCTATCCCGACTAAAATCTCGTGCTGCATAACGAATTGGAAGCCGATAGATGAGTGAATCATCGAGCATCGTTGATGCCGATGGCAATTACTCGGCTGGGTCTCGTTGGCTTGCAGGTGATGTTCTGCCTACCGGTGTCGTGGTTCAGTTACTAATGGCAATGGATTTTCGACGATTGACTGAATTAGGCAAGTGTCCCGTCCTTTAAATGGAGAAAAACATGTACCGAAAGACGAAAACATCCTGGGCAGCATCGGTTCGCGCTCTGTTGATGGTTGCCCTCGTTCTGACGGCAGCAGCTTCTGCCTCGGCGCAGGTCGACAAAGGCCATGTCGATAATTTGGAAGGGTCGATGCCCGCAGACGTGCTGGTTGCCCTGAAGCATGCGGAAAATGTTCAAAGCGTATTCAACGTGTCAAGTTCCGAGCACTACCGTGGACAGGTGCTCCGGGCGGACCAAATTGTATTCTCTGATGGCGGAAGTTTGATTCTGGAGTCTACCGACGAGCCTTGGATACTGGTCGTTGCGAAGGTAATCAAGTTCAAAAATCCGCAAAACTATTCAAAGGTATCCTTTGCAATGCCGGCTTCTCCCAAACCAGGAGCCGGAGGATCCCATGGAGTCAATGGCACGTCGGCGACCGGTCATCATGGCAGAAGCGGCCTTCCCGGGAAAAATGGTACTGATGGCGGGGCGGGATCCACCGGCGGCTCGGTCCATCTTCCTCATTTATATATCGTTGCCGGCGAGATCAGGTCGCCGTTCGGCATTCCGCCCTTTGTAAACCTGGCGGTTCTCGCCAATGGGGTTGATGGTGGCCGGGGAGGCAAGGGGGGGAATGGCGGGAGTGGCGGAAATGGCTCAAGCGGTCTGAGCGGTAGCGACGGTGTTTTCAGTTGCAAAGCCGGTGGTGGAGATGGGGGGGATGGCGGGTCGGCGGGTCGAGGCGGGAAAGGTGGATCCGGCGGTGAAGGGGGCGATGGGGGGTCTGTAACCATGATCTCATCCAACAGCGGCACGGAACTCTTGAGTTATGCGCGTTTGTATAACGCTGGTGGCTTCGGAGGAATTGGCGGCCCTCAAGGCGATCCTGGGATGCCAGGTGCCGGGGGCGGAATGGGCCATGGAACGCATTTTTGCGGTGGTGGTAGCGGTGGCCGTGGTGGCTCCGTGCCGGTGCCTGCAGCTTTGGGGGTGGGGAACAACGGTGGTGACGGGGAAAAGGGCGAATTTAGAGTAATCGTTGCCGACGATCTTGATTCGATCTTGAAAATTTAATCATTAACCGATCGGAAGCGACAGATCCTTGGTGGAATTCACAATAGGAGGGCGCGTGCCGCCACGTTGTGGCAGCATGACGGTCGGGTTTGTTTCAGCGAAATGAGCCTGACGTCATCTCCAAGGTAAGCGCCCGCCAGCAAGCCACCCCGAAACCGGCGCCATCGTGATCTTGTCGCGATCAAGGCGCGGTTCATCAGGATGATGAGCCTTGAACCCGGAGCCTCGGGTCGTGCGAGCCCGTAGAATATCCCGATGCCATCACCCGCCATCGTCAACAGCGCCTACGCGTTCTGGGTTTTCGTCTACATCGCCGCTGCCGTGCAGGCGGCGTTGCTGGCGCTGGCGTTGTGGCGGCGGCCGGTCAATGCCGGGGCGAACCGGGTGCTGGCGGTGTGGATTGCGTTGACCGGCGCGGATCTGCTGGTCAAGGCGGTGTACTGGAACTCGCTGTCGCCGGAGTGGTTCCGGGCGTACCGGTTCGTGGCGCTGTTTCCGTTCCTGTACGGGAGCCTGTTTTACGTCTACGTGCGGGAACTGATCGAGGCCCGTGGTTTTCGCCTGCGCGATGGCGTGCACCTGCTCGGCTTCGCCGTGATGCTGGCGCTCAATGCACATGTGCTGTTGATGAGCGACCAGCAGATGCAGGCGCTGTCAGCGCGCTGGATGGCGGGCGAGAAGACCATCGGTTCGTGGTTCGACATGTCGCTGTTTGTCTACAGCCTGTCCTACGTGGCGGCGGCGCTGGTGCGCGTGCATCGTTACCGTCGCCACCTGCGCGAGCGGCGTTCGGATGTGGATCGCATGTCGCTGCGCTGGATCGACGTGATGGCTGCTTGCCAGGTGGTGATCTGGCTCATCGCCATCATGCAGTGGCTGGCGAACGTGCCAGGGATCGATTATCGGTTGTTGTTCGGCGCGGTCGCCGCCTGGGTGTGCGTGGTGGGCTGGCTCAGCCTGAACCAGTTGCCGGTGGCGAGCGAGTCGGGCGGCGAGGAAGTGGATGACGCACCGCGAAACCCTGTCGAGACCGACGATGCGCGTTTCCCCGCGGTCGAAGCACGCCTGGCGCAATTGATGGATGGCGACGACGCGCTCTATCGCGAACCGGCGCTCACCATCGCGCAACTGGCCAAGCGCAGCGGCTACCCCGAATACCTGGTGTCGGCGGTGATCAACCGTCGCTTCGGCGGTACGTTCTGGGATTACATCAACCGCCTGCGGGTCGAGGCGGTGCGCGTCCATCTGGCGGATGGCGCGGACACCCGCACCATCCTCGACATCGCCTACGACTGCGGCTTCACCTCCAAGTCCACCTTCAATGCCGCGTTCAAGCGACAGGTGGGCGAGACGCCGAGCCACTACCGCAAACGCCACGGCCAAGGTGGAGTTGTCACGGCGACGGCTGGTGATGCAGGGCGGCGATGATCGCGGCAACCATCTCTTCCGTGCCGGTGCCGTAGTCGATCGAGATGCCCATGCGCACCACCACCAGATGTTCCGACGGCACGATGACCAGGTATTGCCCGAGCGCGCCGCGCCCGTAGTACATGTCCTTCGGCAAGGTCGGCATGCCCCACGGGGCGTCCCAGACCGGCACGCTGCCGTCGCTGACCAGGTTGGTCCAGAAGCCCGCGCCGTAGCCGGTTGTCAAGGTTTGGGAGTGGCTGTATGCAACCCAGCCTTCGGGCAGAATGCGCTGGCCGTCGACCACGCCGTCGTCGAGATAGAGCTGGCCGAAGCGGGCGAAGTCGCGGGCCGAGGCGTAGACGTTGCTCGCTCCGAGGGGCGTGCCGGTGGCGTCGGTCTCGATCACCGCGTTGCGCATGCCCAGCGGCGCGAACAGTTCGCTGCGAACGAGACGTTCGGCATCGACCGCGCTGCCGCCGGCCGCATCGCGGATGACCCGCGAGAGCAGCACAAAGCTGAGATTGCTGTAGCCCCAGACCGTGCCGGGCGTGTGGGCCAGCGGCATCCGCGCCGCATAGCCGGCCATGTCGGGCTCGAGGAACAGCATGCGCGTCATCGGGCTGAGCGCGCCGTCGGTTTCGTCGAACGGCAGGCCGCTGTCCATGCGCAGCAGCTGGTCGATGGTGAGCGCATGGTGCGGGTCGGTCGGCGAACGCCAGGCCGCAATCGGCGCGGGCTGGTTCACTTGCAGCTTGCCCTGGCGTACCAGGATGCCGATCAGGGCGTTGATCACCGATTTCGTCAGTGAATGGGCGTAGATCGGCGTGGCCGGGCCGTAGCCAGGGGCGTAGCGTTCGGCGATCAGCTTGCCGTCGTGCAGCACCACCACCGCCTTGGTCAGGCGCGGGTGGCGCGGGTCGGGTTCGGCGAAGGCCTGGTCGAGTGCCCGGGCGATCGCCGGGTCGGTCGGCTTGACCACGTCCGTCGGCCAGGCGTTGACGATCGGGACCGCGCTGAAGCCGGCCGCCTCGGGTACGGCGCCGTCGCCATGCATGAGCAGGCAGCCCAGACCCTCGCGATACACCGCCCGCGCGGTGAAGTCGCCGAACACCGAGGCGCGCACTTCGTGCCTGGCGCGATCGACCTTGTAGCGAATCGCCCAGCCGATGCCGCGCATCAGCGGCAATTGCTCTTCCTGGAATATCTGCGGCGGGTCGACCTGCGAGACAAACGCTGCCGCGCACAAAGAGCGGCTGACCGAGCCGGTGGCGGTGTGAAAGAGGTCCTTGCCGACCACGCCGACCCAGAGGGCGGTGGCGCAGAGGAGGACGAGCAGGGTGAACAAGGTGATCTTCAGAATGCGTCGTGCCATGGTGGTTTGCCTGTCCGGAGTCGTCGAGGGGGCCAGCATGATCGGCAGGCGGCCGGCCATCGTCCGATCCGGCCGAATCGGACGATGGCCGGTGCGTCGAACGTGCGATCCGGCCGGATCGCTCTCCGGCGGCCGCGTCGAATGAGGCGCGCTACCTGCCGATCATCGCGTGGACGTGGCTGGCGCGTGGATGATCCGAACCTGCGCGGGTGCGGGTTTTGCTGCCGTCAGCCGGAGCTCGTGTGGCTCGCCCTTGCGCAAGACGGTGACCGTCAGGCCCCGCAGGCTGCCTTGGCGCATGCTTGTGCGCAGGTCTTCCAGGCCGAACCGGTTGGCCGGTACGCCATCCAGCGCCGTCACGATGTCGCCTGCCGCCAGGCCGGCACGGGCGGCGGACGACGCCGGGGTCACGGCCACGACCTGGAACTGCTCGTGGCTGATCCGGTTCAGGCCGAAGCCGAGGCTGGGGCGGTCCTCGAACGGCTGTGCCCACCGTTTCCCGCGCTCCAGCTGCATGCGCCGGCTGGCGTAGTCCAGCGTCATCACATAACGCGAGAGGATGCCCTGGCCGAGGTTGCCGGCCAGCCGTTCGGAGGCGAACACGCCGGACTTGGGAGCGGAAATCGTGGCCGGGACGTCAAGCAGGGCGCGCTGGCCCAGCGCAAAGCTGGCGACCTGCCCGCGGCGGCTCTCGATGATGCCGCCGACGCCGCCGCTGTGGCTGGCGCTGATCTTGCCGTCCAGGGAGATCCGGTGCGCTGCGGCGAAGGGCGCGAACACGGTGAGGTCGCTGCTGTCGCCGGTGTCCATCATGAACATGCCGTCGATGCCGTTCACGCGGGCATGCACCATCGGCGTGCGCCCGTCGAAGCTCAGCGGCAGCACGTTAGTGCCGCTGGCGTCGCGCAAGCCGCCGGCGGCGCTGAACGTCAGTTGCTGGCGGTCGTAGTCGATGCGGGTGGTGAAGCGGCGCAGCAGTTCGTAACCGATCAGCCCGGCGATGGCGGGGCGGTCGCCGCGGTCGGTCAACAGCAGCGGCAGGTCGACGATCAGGAAGCGCTGCTGCTCCAGTTGCACCGGGCCGAGCCGGTAGGCGCCCACGTCGGCGACCTGCATCGACTGGATCTGCGTGCCGACGCCCTGGATCGCCTGCTTGCCTTCGCCGCGGATGCCCAGTGCGCGTGCCGCGTCGGGGGTGAGCAGGTTGAGGCCGCCGCTGTCGAGGATGAATGGCATCGGCGCATGCCCGTCGATCGCCAGCTCGACCAGGATCAATCCGGCATAGCGCTCGAACGGTACCGTGGCGTTGGCGGCATCGCCGATGATGCGGGCGTCGCGGATGACGGACGGCGGTCGTGCGAAATCCGCATCCACCGCCTGTGCCAATACTTCGACGTGATGGACGATCCGTGTGCTGTCGTAACTTGCCTCGCCGTTGCTGTCGCGTTCGCGGAACGGCAGGCGCAAGCCGTCCACCGTCCGGTAGTCGGTGTAATAGGTCGTGGTGGTGAGGCCATCGTCGCCGTCGCGTGACAGGCGGGCAAGCAGGTGGGTGTCCGCGTCGATCCACGCCTCCACCGCATCGCCGCCGACCGGCGTGACGCGCACGTGCTGGAACCGGCGTTCGTGCTCGTGCTGCTCGCCAAGATAGGTCATGACGGCAGGATCGCGCGAGGCGGGGGCGAACCAGCCGTTGCGTGCCAGGTAGGTGTCGGTGGCGGCCCGGCGCCGGGCGTTGTCGGCGTCGAGCACGTTGACCAGGCCTTTTTCGTCCTGCATCCAGCTTTGCCTGCCGTCGAAACCCGCGCTGCCCTTGTTCACGCCCACGTCGGAACGGGTGACGTAGCGGCCGCGACGGGTGTCGCGGTCGTGCCGCTCATGACCGCGCAAGCCGCCTTCCTCGACGGTGGCCTGGCTGCGGACTTCAGCGACCTGTGCCCAGCGGTCGCCGCCGCTGGCCGCACGCATGGCGGCGAACAGCGCGTGCGGGTCGATGGATGCATGGGCGATCGCGGTGCCGGCCAACGCCAACCACGACAGCACGGAGAGCAGGTATCCGCGCAGCCGTCGCGAGGGGGGAAGTCTTGGCATGACATGGTTTTCCGGTGGTAAAGTATTCACATACTACAGTCAATGTTTATCGTAAAACAATAAATTGGAGCGAGCATCCATGCTCAAACTCGACACGTTGGCGCGCCGCGCGCAGGCGCTGCGGTATCTGCTGGTGCTGACCATGCTGGCGTTGGTGTTGGCTAACGCGTGGTTGTGGTGGGCCGGTGCCAGCCGTTTCGGCGCAGGCTGGATTTCCGTTTACAGCGAATGGCCCACGGGCAGCGAGGCCTTCGCGTGGGTGCCGTTGTCGGCGGCTTCGCTGGCGTCGTTGCTGCTGTTGGGCGGCCTGTATCGACTGTGCCGGTTGATGCGGCTGTTCGAGCGTGGCGAGTTTTTCAGCGTGGCGGCCACGCGCCACCTGCGCGCCTTCGCGCTGTCGCTGATCGGTGCCGTGGTGGTCGACGCACTGGTGCCGCCGCTGCTGATGCTTGGGCTGCGTCTGGCGGGCAGCGCGAACGTGCAGGCGATCTCGCTGCAACTGGACGGCTCGGATCTGTGGACGCTGCTGATCGGCGCCCTGTTTTTCGTGATCACTTCGCTGATGGCCGAGGCACGCCAGTTGGCCGAAGACAACGAGCAGATCGTCTGAGCATGGCCATCATCGTCCATCTCGGCGTGGTGCTGGCGCAGCGCAAGATCACCTCGCGCGAACTGGCCGCGCATGTCGGCATCACCGAACAGAACCTGTCGCTGCTGAAATCGGGCAAGGTGCGCGGCATCCGCTTCGCCACGCTGGAACGCATCTGCGAATACCTGCAGTGCCAGCCCGGCGACCTGATGGAGTTTCGCCCGGACGAAGCCGACAGTGAGCGGCATCGCGAGGGAGCCGGCAAGCCGCGGTGATCCACCGCGGCTTGCCGGTGGAATGGCAGTCCGGTGCGTGGCAGGCAAGCGAAAGCAATGCGTTCGCAGTCTCTCAGCGCACGGCGCAACCGATGTCGCCGCAGCCATGCAGCTCGCGATCGATGCGTCGACGCAGGGCGGGAATCCGCAGGAACGGCAACAGCGGCCAGTAGGCCGGGATCTGCCGGCACAGCAGGGCAAACCCGTCCGCGCCGCGCAGTGTTTCGCCACTGCGCAGGTCGCGCACCACGACTTCGCCCATGCGCAGCGGCCCCACCGGCGAAACGCTGGTGGCATCCTCGAAGCGGCCAAGCCAGTCGAGCCGGTGGTGCAGTCGTGCGAAGCGTGCGCACTTCGCGCAGCCCGGGTGGCGATACAACCTGATCGCGGCCACGGCGGCGCTCAGTGCTTGCCTGGCTGGTAGTGGCCGGGTTCCGCGCGCGACGGAATGGCGATGCGGTTCCAGCTGTTGATCAGGATGATCGCCATGTTGAGGTCGATCAACTCCTCCTCGCTGAACTCGGCACGGGCCTGTTGATGGACCTCGTCCGGCACGCCGTGGATCGGATCGAGCCGGGTCACCGCCTCGCACCAGGCCAGCGCGGCACGCTCGCGCGCACTGTAGAACGACGCCTCGCGCCAGGCCTGCAGCACGTACAGGCGTTGTTCGGTCTCGCCGGCGGCGCGGGCGTCCTTGCTGTGCATGTCCAGACAATAGGCGCAGCCGTTGAGTTGCGAAACGCGCATCAGCACCAGTTCGATCAGGTTTTGCTCGATGCCGCAATTCTTGACGTATTCGGCCAGGGCAAACAGCGGCTTCACGGCATCAAGGCGTTTGTTGACGTTGAAACGGGGCATGGGATGACTCCTTGCGATATGCGGCCGGGATGGCCGTTCAGTGCAAGGACGTGGATGCCGCCGATTTCGTGACAGCCGCCAGCCGGGCCAGTTTCCCCGGGTGGCGCAAGGCGTGCACCGCGGTGATGCGCTCACCGTCGTCGTCGATCCAGCTGGCCGATATGAGCGTGTCGCCATACCAGCCGAACAGGGCCGGCGCGCCATTGAGCTCGCGGATCTCGTGGCGCACGCCGCCGTATTTGCGCTGCTGCAATGCGATCTGCATGTACAGCCGGGCCAGCCGCTCGGCGCCATGCAGCGGACGCAGGGTGGCTCGCGCCAGGCCGCCGCCATCGGCAACACTCATGGCGTCTTCGGCAAACAGGGCGCGCAGGGTGGGCATGTCGGGCTGCTGCAGCGCCTGCATGAAGCGTTCGAGCAGGCGCCGCTGGATGTCGGTGTTCGGCATGGACTGGCGTGGACGATCCTCGCGCAACCGTTGCTTCGCCCGATGTACGCGCTGGCGGCAGGCGTCCTCGCCGATGCCCAGCATCGTGGCAGTCTCGGCGTGGCTGTAGTCGAACACTTCGCGCAGCAGGAAGGCAGCGCGCTCGTCGGCGCTCAGGCGTTCCAGCAGCAATAAAAAGGTGAGCGTCAGGCTTTCGGCCCGCTCCAGTTGCACCTCGGGTTGTTCGGATTCGGCAGCCAGCGGTTCCGGCAGCCATGGCCCCGGGTAGTGGGCGCGTTCGGTCTTGGCGCGGCGCAGGCGATCCAGCGCGATGCGCGTGGTCACGGTGACCAGCCAAGCTTCAGGATCGTCCAGCAGGTCGATGTCCTGCGCATGCCAGCGCAGCCAGGCATCGTGCAGCACGTCCTCGGCGTCGCTGGGCGTGCCGAGCATGCGATAGGCCAGCCCGAAGAGGCGCGAGCGGTGTTGCTGGAACAGGGCGGTTTGTGGATCCATGGCGTTCTCCGGCGAGGTACGCATCAAGGACGCACGCGGATCACGCGATGTGACCGCTCAGCGAAAGAAAGGCCACGGTGCCAGGAAGATCAGCCAGACCAGCAGCACGATGCCGACATACTTGAGCGCCTTGTACAGCTTCTTGTAGCGGCGCTTGAACGCCGCCTTGAAACGATGACTCGTTCCCTTGCGGCCCTGGCTGAGCGCAAAGAGGCGATTCACGAAACCGGTCTTCTCGGTCTCGCCTTCGGTATTCGGTGAGGCGGTGATCCTGCCCATGAACGCGCCAACCCGATGGTTGACCGCATTCATCCAGCGCGTGCGCAACGGCCGTTCGACGTCGGCAAACAGGATAACCCGGGTCTGCTCGCTGGTGTTTTCGGCCCAGTGCACGTAGGTCTCGTCGAACACCACGTCCTTGCCGTCGGCCCATGCGTGTTCCTCGCCGTCGACGAAGATGCGGCAATTGCGCGAGTTCGGCGTGATGAGGCCCAGGTGGTAGCGCAGCGAACCGGCAAACGGATCGCGGTGCGGATTCAGTTTGCTGCCCGGAGGCAGCAGCGCGAACATCGCTGCCTTCACGCTGGGGATCGACTTCAGCAGGGCAACCGTCTGCGGGCACAGCGCTTCGGCCGAGGCCAGCGGTTCGCCATACCACTTCAGATAGAAACGCTTCCAGCCCTGCTTGAAGAAACTGTTGAAGCTGGCGTCGTTGTTCTTTGCGGCGGCACGGATGTAGCCCTCGTCGAACAAATGCGTCGCCTCGTCGCGGATCGCCCGCCAGTTCGCCTGCAGCAGATCCAGCTGCGGAAAACCGCGGCGGTCGAGAATGGGCTTCGCCGGCACCGCCGAGAACGCATACATCAGCAGGTTGTACGGCGCGAACACCGCCGAATGGTCGACCAGCTGGCGATCGAAACGCAGCCGCACGCGCCCGCGCAGATGCACCAGCAGCACGCACAGCACGAAGAAGGCGAGCAGGGCGAGCAGGATCAGGCGAGGAGTGAGGATCATGTCGGTGGATGCGGCCGTAACGGAGCGGTCAGGAGCTTCATTCTACTCGTTTGCCGTGACTGGCTTGGACTCGACCGTCAATGGTCGCCACGCAGGAAGTGGTGTCGGGAGGACCGCACCCCCGAGTACGCGCAAATCCAGGCTGCCCTCTTCAGTTTCCGAAGGGCGGAAGCAAGGTGGACTCCCGCTTTCGCGGGAGTGACGACCTGGGGTTTTACGCTTTTCCCGATTCCCGATTCCCGATTCCCGATTCCCGATTCCCGATTCCCGCCCTACATCGCTTCTGCCGCGAAATCCGCCAGCCGCGAACGTTCGCCGCGACGCAGCGTGATGTGCGCCGAATGTTCCCAGTTCTTGAAACGGTCGACCGCGTAGGTGAGGCCGGAGGTGGTTTCGGTGAGGTAGGGCGTGTCGATCTGTTCGACGTTGCCGAGGCAGACGATCTTGGTGCCGGGGCCGGCGCGGGTGATCAGGGTTTTCATCTGCTTCGGAGTGAGGTTCTGCGCTTCGTCGATGATCAGGTAGCGCGACAGGAAGGTGCGCCCGCGCATGAAGTTGAGCGAGCGGATCTTGATGCGCGAGGCGAGCAGGTCGTTGGTGGCCTGGCGACCCCAGCTGCCGCCGTCCTCGGGATTGGCGAGCACTTCGAGGTTGTCGGTCAGCGCGCCCATCCACGGCGTCATCTTTTCTTCCTCGGTGCCGGGCAGGAAGCCGATGTCCTCGCCGACGGAAACCGTGGCGCGGGTCATGATGATCTCGCGGTAGCGTTGCTGATCCATCACCTGGGCCAGGCCTGCGGCCAGCGCCAGCAGGGTCTTGCCGGTGCCGGCATTGCCGAGCAGGGTGACGAAGTCGATGTCCGGATCCATCAATGCGTTGAGTGCGAAGTTCTGCTCGCGGTTGCGCGCGCCGATGCCCCAGACGTGATGATTGGCGTGCGAATGGTCGTCCAGCAGTACCAGTGTGGCACTGGTCTCGTCCAGATGCAGCACGCGCAATTCGATCGCGTTCTCGCCGGGCAGGTACAGGCACTGGTTGGGGTGCCAGTCGTCCTCCTCGCGCCGGTTCACTTCGTAGAACGTGCGACCGCGCTCGGTCCACGAGCGCACTTCCGGATGCTGGTCCCAGAAGTCTTCCGGCAGTTCGGCGGAGCCGGTGTAGAGCAGCGAGAAATCGTCCAGCGCACGATCGTTTTCGTAATCCTCGGCGACGATGCCGTTGATGCTCGCCTTGATCCGGAGGTTGATGTCCTTGGTGACAAGAATGACGTCGCGGCCCGGATTCTGGTCGCGCAGTTCGATCACCGCCGACAGGATCTGGTTGTCCGCCTTGGCATGGCCGTTGCTGCTGGTGCGATGCTGGAAGTACAGCCGTCCGACCGATGCGCCACGCTTGAGCTTGATGCCCTGCGGGTTGCTCAGTTCCAGTCCCTCGCTCAGGTCATGCTGCTTGCCCTGTTCGACCAGCTCGTTGAGGAAGCGGCTGACCTGGCGGCCGTTGCGCGAGACTTCCGAAGCGCCTTTTTTCTTTTCGTCCAGTTCCTCCAGTACGGTCATCGGGATGAAGACGTCGTGTTCCTCGAAGCGGAACAGCGAGGTCGGGTCATGCAGCAGGACGTTGGTGTCGAGAGCGTAGATGCGCTTGCTTCCGGTCATGCGGAAGTGTCCTCGCTGGTGGGTGGAAGGGAGCTGCGGATGGGAGGCATGGATGGCGCGATGATTACCGCTCGGGAATGGCGTCGAGTACCGCCTGGGCGTGGCCCGGCACTTTCACTCCGCGCCATTCGCGCGCGAGCTTGCCGTCGGGATCGATCAGGAAGGTGCTGCGCACGATGCCCAGGTGGCGCTTGCCGTACAGCACCTTCTCGTGGATCACGTCGAACGCGTTGCACCAGCTTTCGTCGGGGTCGGACACCAGCGGGAACGGCAGCTCCTGCTTCGCGGCGAAGTTCGCATGCGACTTCACCGAGTCGCGCGAGACGCCGACGATCTGCGCATGGCGCTTGAGGAAGGCGTGGTGGAGGTCGCGGAAATCCTTCGCCTCATTGGTGCAGCCGGGGGTGCTGTCCTTCGGGTAGAAATACACCACGACCCATTGGCCCTTGAGGCTGGAAAGTTTCAGTTCACTGCCATCGCCGGTGGAACCTTTCAATGGGGGCAGCTTCTTGCCGATATCGGGCATGGGGAGTCCTGCGCGGGCATGTCGCACCGCGGTCGTGAGAGGGAAGGGAGGTGCGACGGGATGGCTTGGACGAGGGGCGTCGTGGCGGGGCCAGCGGGGCGCCCGGGGCGATCGGCATGAATCGACACGCTGGTTGCAATGCGACGTCCCTCCGGCAGTCCACGGATACAGACTAGCGCGGTCGTGGCGCCGGATGACAGCCCTTGTCAGCAGGGCGCGATCGCGCGATGCTCGGCGGACCGACGCGCCCTGAACCGGTTCTCAGAATTTGACCGGATCCATGATCGCGTCGAGGTTCAGGCCGTCGCACAGCTCCAGGAAATCGTCGCGCAAGGCGGCGATGTGGATCTCCGCCGGGATGCCGATGGTGAACTGGGCCTGGAACATCTCCGCGCCGGTCTGCATCGCCTGGTAACGCGTCGAATTCATCTGCTCCACGCTGATGCCGTGCTGGCTGAAGAACTCGACGATGCGCACGACGATCCCTGGCCGGTCGGCGGCCACCACTTCCACCAGATACGGCAGCAGGTGCGAACTGTTCTCGCGCAGACCGGTGCGGTAATGCACCAGCCGCAGGCTCTCGTCGCGGGCCAGCTTGGTGAGCGCGGTTTCGAGCTTGGCCAGCGCATCCCACGCACCACTGGCCAGCAGCATCAGCGATATTTCCGTGCCGATCGTCGACACACGCGACTCGGACAGGTTGCATCCGGCATCGGCGATGCGCTTGGCCAGTGCCAGCAGTGGCGACTTGAGCGCCGGAGTGAGCGCCTGGATCAGCAGCTGATTGTCGTTGCCCGCACGGGCAGCCGCGGGAGAAGAGCCGGAAGAGGGTTTCAAAAGGACCTGCCTGTGGCGTTGTCCCGCGCGCTGCGGAAACCATGAGATTACTCCGATCGAGCTTACTTGCCCGCCGCGCGAGCCGGCAAGTAACATGCGAGGCTTGATTTGCAGCGGAATCGGCTCTTGAACATTGGTGGAAGCATCTGCGCGCTGGCGACACCGTTTGCGGCCGATGGCGCGCTCGATCTCGCGGCCTTCGGTCGACTGCTCGACCACCAGTTGTCCGGTGGCACACAGGCACTGGTGGTGGCCGGTTCCACCGGCGAAGCGCACATGCTGGAACACGGGGAATTCGATCGGCTGCTGGCGTTTGCGATCGAGCATGTCGCTGGCCGGGTGCCGGTGATTGCCGGTACCGGTGAAGCAGGCACCGCGAAAACCGTCGCCATGACCCGTCGCGCGCAGGCGCTGGGCGCCGATGCCGCGCTGGTGGTGGTGCCGTACTACGTGCGTCCGACCCAGGAAGGCCTGTACCGGCATTATCTCGAAGTGGCCGAACACGGCGGCCTGCCGCTGCTGCTCTACAACGTGCCGACCCGCACGGGTTGCGACCTGCTGCCGCAGACGGTTGCCCGTTTGCGCGAGCATCCGGCCATCATCGGCATCAAGGAAGCGCGCAACGATCGCGAACGGATTTCGGCGCTGGCGGAACTTGTGCGCGCGGATTTCGTCTATCTGTCCGGCGACGACGGCAGTGCCGGCGAAGCCATGCTGGCGGGTGCTGCCGGGGCCATCTCGGTGGTGGCCAACCTGGTGCCGCAGGCATTTCGGGCCTTGTGCGATGCAGCCGCGGCGGGCGATCGGGGCGCTGTCGAGCGGCGCCATGCGGCGCTCGATCCTCTGCTGCAGGCATTGAATTGCGCGCCCAACCCGATCGCCGTCAAGGCCGGTTTGCCGGTTCTGGGGCTGGGTCTGGCCATGCCGAGGTTGCCGCTGGTGGAACTGAACGACGGTCCGGATCGCGCCCGATTGCACCAAGCGTTGTCCAGTCTGGCATCCTTGGCGACTGCGACCGCTTGAGCGGTGGCCTGCCTTACTCACGGAATCTGACCTACATGAAGAAAACCTCGCTCCTTGTGACCCTGCCGGCCGTGCTTCTCGGCGGCCTGCTGCTCTCCGGTTGCGGCATCTTCCGCCCACACAAGGCTTGGGCGGGTGCGCAGCAGGAATCACCGCTGGAGATTCCGCCGACCCTCGACCGCCCCTCGACCAGCGACGCGCTGGTGATTCCGCCGCCGGGCGCCAACCAGCCGACCGCCGATGGCGCGACCGCCAGCGTCGGCCCGGGCGGCGCGCAGATTGCCGATGGTTTCGTGCTGGCCGACAGCGTCGACAATGCCTATCGCCGGGTCGGACAGGTGCTGGAAAGCGGCAACCTCGGCGAACTCGTGGCCCATGACGATGCTGCGCACAGCTACACGCTGAAGGTGTCCGGTGCTGCCACGCCGAAGAAGAAGGGCTTTTTTGGACGCATGTTCGGGCACAAGGACGATGCCGCTGGCGCACCCGGCGCCGGTTCGCACCAGGTCCAGGTCAGCATCGGCAGCAGCGGCACGACAGCCAGTGAAATCCGCGCCGAAGGCAATGCGGCGGCAGTGGCCAAAGTGATCGATACGTTGAAATCGCGTCTGGGCGGCTGAGTGGTCCACGCGTTGTCGCATGAAAAACGCCGCCTCGAGGGCGGCGTTTTTCATGCGTGCGATGCGACGAGGCTCAGCGCTGCAGCAGAGCGAGCTTGTCCGGTTTGCCTTCCCAGTCCTTGGCGTCGGCCGGGCTGTCCTTGCGCTCGGTGATCACCGGCCAGCCCTTGGCCAGTTCCGCGTTCAGGGCCACGAAGGCTTCCTGGCCGGCCGGCACGTCGTCTTCCGGATAGATCGCGTTGATCGGGCATTCCGGTTCGCACAGCGTGCAGTCGATGCACTCGTCCGGATCGATCGCCAGAAAGTTGGGGCCTTCGTGGAACGCATCGACCGGGCAGACCTCGACGCAATCGGTATATTTGCACTTGATGCAGTTGTCGATGACGACGAAAGTCATGGAGGCTTTGGCCTGCTTGTGAGAAGTATGCCAGGCGGCCCGGCAAGTCAGCGCGTCGGCTCTTGTGAAAAGTGCGGCCATGGATGGCCGCTTCTGATCAAGCCAGCGGCGCCGATCTGCACATGGGCGCTGACCGGCCCGACTGGAGCAATCACGGAAGATTGCACAACAAATGGTGCTCCCTACGAGACTCGAACTCGTGTTCCCGCCTTGAGAGGGCAGTGTCCTGGGCCACTAGACGAAGGGAGCGTTATCCTGCGAGGCGCGCTAGTATAACGGAATTGTTTCGCACGGCAACGCTTGGCAGGCATCGTCGTTTGCCGCGCGAAACATCCCCGCCGGAGCCCGCCTTTCAGGCTCCGCCGGATGGTTCGTGGCGCCGTGCGTCGCGATATATTGCAACCGAAGGGGGCAGCTTCGCCCCGCAAGGATTCCGACCGCTTGAATCTCCAATCAAGGACCGACATCACGCCAACGCTGCGGGTCATTCCGCGCGATCAGCACATCATTTCTCGCAAGAACATCAGCAAGGCCGCGTTGCGGGTGCTGTATCGCCTGAATGAGGCCGGTTACGCGGCGTACCTGGTCGGCGGCGCGGTCCGCGACCTGCTGCTGGGCCTGCAGCCGAAGGATTTCGACGTTGCCACCAGCGCGACGCCGGACGAGGTGAAGAAGCTGTTCCGCAACTGCCGCCTTATCGGCCGACGCTTCCGGCTGGCTCATGTGGTGTTCGGTCCGGAAATCATCGAGGTGGCCACCTTCCGCGGCCTCGGCGAGGAAGGCGGCGAAGGCGATCGCCACATCATCGACGGCCGCATCGTGCGCGACAACATCTGGGGCACGATCGAGGAAGACGCGGTGCGCCGCGATTTCCGCGTCAATGCCATGTACTACGACATCAGCGATTTTTCCGTGCGCGACTATGTCGGCGGCATGCAGGATCTGCAGGACCGCATGCTGCGGCTGATCGGCGATCCGGACATCCGATACCACGAGGACCCCGTGCGCATGCTGCGTGCGGCGCGACTCGCAGCCAAGCTCGACATGCGCGTCGATGCGGCGGCGATGGCGCCGTTCGAGACGCTCGGGCCGCTGCTGGCCGATGCAGCCCCGGCGCGGTTGTTCGACGAGTCGCTGAAGATGTTTCTCAGCGGCAACGGGCTGAAGAGTTTCCGCGTGCTGGAGCGGTGCGGCCTGCTGAAATTCCTGTTTCCGGCGACCGCGCGGGCGCTCAAGCGCGGCGACGAGGCGCTGCGTTCGCTGGTCGAGCGCGGATTGGCGAACACCGACGCGCGCATCGCCGAAGGCAAGTCGGTGACTCCGGCGTTCCTGTTTGCCGTGCTGCTGTGGGGCGAGGTGCGCGACGTGGCACATCGCGGGATCGCGCGCGGCCAGGACAGCACCGAGGCATGGGCGCGCGCCGCCGCGCAAGTGGTAGGCGAGCAGTGCCAGCGGGTGGCCATCCCGCGTCGGTTCACCTTCACCATGGAAGAGATCTGGTCGCTGCAGCCGCGTTTCGAGCAGATCCAGCGCAAGCGCGTGTTTCGGCTGATGACGCACCCGCGTTTTCGTGCCGCATTCGACTTCCTGCTGCTGCGTGCGGACGAATCGGCGGCGATGCGCGAACTGGGGCAATGGTGGGCGCACGCCCAGCAATTGCCGCAGGACGTGCTGGCCGCTGCGTTGCCGGCCGGTGGCGGCAACGATCCCGTCGTGGCATCCGCGCCGGCCAAGCCGCCGCGTCCGCGTCGCCGTCGCCGTCGGCCCGGCGACAAATCGGGTTCCGTGTGACGCTCGCCTACGTCGCCCTGGGCAGCAACCTCGGCAATCCGCAGCAACAGCTGCTCGACGCGATGGATGCGTTGGCAAACCTGCCCGATACCCGTGTGCTGCGGCGTTCGCAGCTGTACCGCACGCCACCGTGGGGCGTGCTGCAGCAGCCGTCCTTCGTCAATGCAGCGGTTGAGCTGGATACCGGCTTGTCGCCGCACGCCTTGCTGGATGCCTTGCTGGCGATCGAACAGCGGGCCGGTCGCGTGCGCGCCGAACGCAACGGACCGCGCACGCTGGATCTCGACCTGCTGCACGTCGAAGGCGTGCACCTCGACGATGCGAAGTTGACCCTGCCGCATCCGCGCATGGCCGATCGGGCCTTCGTGCTGTTGCCGTTGAACGATATTGCGCCCGGGCTGCCACTGCCCGGACAGGGCACGGTGGCGGAGCAGCTGGCGCGGCTCGATCTTGCAGGTTGTGAAAGACTGGCGGCGCCCTGATCCAGCTCGGCTGGCACCGGGCGAGCGGCGCAAGCCAGCTTGAGCCATCCTCGCGCCACGTCGGATAATCGGCGATCACTCCATCACACATCACCCAGGAATTGCCGTGTACGTGCAGAACGCCAGTGTCCCCGACCGCAAGCCGGTGACCGTACCCGGCCTGCGTGCCATGAAGGCGCAGAAGCAGCGCATCGTCATGCTGACCGCCTACGACGCCAGTTTCGCCTGGCAACTGGAGGCGGCGGGGGTCGACATCGCGCTGGTCGGCGACTCCCTGGGCATGGTGGTGCAGGGACATCGCAGCACGCTGCCGGTCACGCTCGACCACATGGTCTATCACACCGCCGCAGCGGCGCGCGGACTGTCGGCAACGCTGCTGGTCGCCGACCTGCCGTTCATGGCCGATCGTGACGTGGCACACGTGCTGGAATCGGGCGCGCGGCTGGTCGGCGAAGCCGGCGCGGCGATGGTGAAGATCGAAGGCGCCGCGCCACATATCCTCGAGGGCATCGCCGCATTGACCGTGAGATCCATTCCGGTTTGCGCGCACCTCGGCCTCACCCCGCAGTCGGTGCACCGGTTCGGCGGCTTCCGCATCCAGGGGCGCGAGCAGGAGGCCGCCGATCGTGTGCTGGCCGAGGCGCTGGCGGTGCAGGCGGCCGGTGCCGACCTGCTGGTGATGGAGGGCGTGCCGATCGGACTGGGCCAGCGGGTGACCGAGGCGCTCGACATCCCCGTCATCGGCATCGGTGCCGGTCCGCATTGCGACGGCCAGGTGCTGGTCATCCACGACATGCTCGGCATCACGCCGGGCAAGCGGCCGAAGTTCAGCAAGGATTTCCTGTCCGGGCGCGATTCTGTCGCCGCGGCCATTGCCGCATACGCCGAGGATGTGCGCAGCGGCGCGTTTCCGGCTCCCGAGCACTGCTTCAACTGATCAGCGAGTCCGCCACCCCATGCAAACCGTACAAGACGCGCCCTCTCTGCGTGCCGCGATTCGCGGCTGGCGGGCGAAGGGCCAGACGGTGGGCTTCGTGCCGACCATGGGCAACCTGCACGCCGGCCACCAGTCGCTGATCAGGCTGGCGCGGGCACGCACCGAGCGGGTGGTCGCCAGCGTGTTCGTCAACCCCACCCAGTTCGGCCCGAACGAGGATTACGACCGCTATCCGCGCACCCTGGTGCAGGACCAGGCGGCGCTGGCCGAACAGGACTGCGACCTGCTGTTCGCGCCGGACGTGGCCACGATGTATCCGTTCGGTCCCGCCCACAGCGTCAGCGTGCGCGTGCCGCAGATCACCGATACGCTGGAGGGTGCCCATCGCCCCGGCCATTTCGACGGCATGGCCACCGTGGTGTGCAAGCTGTTCAACCTGGTGCAGCCCGACGTGGCGGTGTTCGGCCAGAAGGATTTCCAGCAACTCAAGGTGGTCGAACGAATGGTGCGCGACCTGGGGCTGCCGGTGAAAGTGGTGGCGGCGCCGATCCTGCGCGCCGACGACGGCTTGGCGCTGAGTTCGCGCAACCAGTATCTGAGCGCCCAGGAGCGCGCGCGCGCTCCGCTGATCCACGATACCTTGCAGAAGATGCGCGAACTGCTTGCACAAGGCCATCCCTGTCGGGCGATCGAACAGACCGCCGTCGCGCGGCTGGAACGGGCCGGCTTCGTTCCCGATTACGTCGCGATCCGCCGCGCCGACGACCTGGCCGAGCCGGCTGACGGCGAACGCGACGGGTTGCTGGCGCTGGCCGCCGCGCGCCTGGGCAAGACCCGCCTGATCGACAACTTGCTGTTCGATTGAGCCGGCCGCATATCGGAACCGGTGCCGCTGATGTTGCGGTGCAACGTCATCGGTTCGATAATTGCCGACTTTGCAGGATGTCCCTGCCGGAAAGTAATGTCATGCACCTGAACATGCTCAAGGCCAAGATCCACCGCGCCACGGTGACCCATGCCGAGCTGCACTACGAAGGCTCGATCGCGATCGACGGTCTGTTGCTGGATGCCTCGGGCATCCGCGAGTACGAGCAGATCCACGCCTGGAACGTCAACAGCGGCCAGCGTTTCGTCACCTATGCGCTGCGCGCCGAGGAAGGCTCGGGCATCATCTCGGTCAACGGCAGCGCAGCGCGCAGTGCGCAGGCCGGCGACCTGATCATCATCGCCGCGTTCGTGCAGTTGAGCGAAGCCGAACTGGAGAAGTACCAGCCTACCTGCGTCTACATCGCGGCGGGCCCGGGCAACCGCATCAGCCACACCAACCGCTCGATCCCCAAGCAGATGGCGGCGGCCTGAGCTCAGCTGATCTGCTTCGCCAGCGCCCACGCCACGTGCTCGCGCACGATCGCCGAAGGGTGACCCGCGCGGGCTTCGAGTGCGTCGCGCACTTCGGCTGACTTCGGCGCATTGCCCAGTGCCACCGCGATGTTGCGCAGCCACCCTTCGTAGCCGGTGCGGCGGATCGCCATGCCCTCGGTGCGTTTGAGGAATTCGTCTTCGCTCCACGCAAACAGCTCGACCAGTTTCGCGCCGTCGAGGCGGTGCCGCGGCGCGAAATCCGGTTCGGTCGTCTCCTGCGCGAACTTGTTCCAGGGACATACCAGCTGGCAGTCGTCGCAGCCGAAGATGCGATTGCCGATCGGCGCGCGAAGTTCTTCGGGGATGCTGCCTTTCAGCTCGATCGTGAGATACGAGATGCAGCGTTTCGCGTCCAGCCGGTACGGTCCGAGGATCGCCTGGGTCGGGCAGATCTCGATGCAACGCGTGCAACTGCCGCAATGCGCAGTGGCCGGTTCGTCCAGCGGCAGCGGCAGGTCCGTGTAAAGCTCACCGAGGAAGAAATACGAGCCGGCGCGGCGGTTGATCAGTACCGTGTGCTTGCCGATCCAGCCCAACCCGGCATTGCGCGCCAATGCCTTTTCCAGCACCGGCGCGGAATCCACGTAGGCGCGGTAGCCGAAGTCGCCGACCACGCCATGGATGCGCTCGGCCAGCTTCTGCAGGCGGTTGCGCATCAGCTTGTGATAATCGCGACCCAGCGCGTAGCGCGAGACGTAGCCGGCCTCGGCATCGCCCAGCACGCCCCAGGCATTCGCGGTGCCGGGCGGGATGTAATCCATGCGTACCGAAATCACCCGTTGGGTGCCCGGTTCCAGTTCGGCCGGACGGATGCGCTTGGTGCCGTGCCGGGCCATGTATTCCATGTCGCCGTGGTGGCCGTGTTCGAGCCAGCGCTGCAGGTGCCGTCCGTCCTCGCCCAGATCGACGCCGCTGATGCCGGCATCGGCGAAACCCAGCTCGATCGCCCAGCGCTTGATGTCGCGGGCGAGCGCGACGTAATCGGGTCGGGCATGGATGTCGGTGCCGGGCATCCGCTTATTGTAGATGCCGCCCATGCCTATAATTCGCGCATGCCCGCTCATCCGTACAGCCGCAACCTGCATACCGTCGAACAGTTGCGCGCGATGGAGCGCTCGGCGCTGTCGGCGCTGGGCATTTCCGGACCCGAGCTGATGCGTCGCGCAGCCAGCGCCGCGCTGAACAGCCTGCGCCGGCACTGGCCGCAACTTCGGCAGATCTGCATCCATTGCGGCCCCGGCAACAACGGCGGCGACGGTTTCCTGCTTGGCGTGCTGGCGCGCGAGGCGGGCCTGCAGGTCGAGCTGGTGGCGCTGGCGGCGACCTCGCACGGCGACGCCGCCGCGGCGCGTGCAGCGTGGGAGGCCGGCGGCGGCCGCGTCCGGTTGTGGGATGCGCAAGGCACGCTACCCGACGCGGAACTGCACGTGGACGCGCTGTACGGCATCGGCCTCAACCGCGCGCCCGAGCCGATGCCGGCGCGGCTGATCGGGGCGATCAACCGCAGCGGCCGCCCGGTGCTGGCGCTGGATGTGCCCAGCGGCCTGGATACGAACACCGGCAACTGTCCTGGCGTGGCGATCCGCGCGGACGTCACGCTCACCTTCATCGCCGGCAAGCGCGGGTTGCATACCGGGCGCGCGGCCGACCAGGTCGGTGCGATCGAACTGGCCACCCTGGGCGTGCCTGACAGCGTCTACACCGACACGCTGCCCGATGCGCAACTGCTGGCGGCCGAGGCATTGCCGCCGCGCGCCCGTTACGCGAACAAGGGCAACTACGGCCACGTGCTGGTGATCGGCGGCGAACACGGCATGGCCGGTGCGGCGCGGCTGGCCGGCGAGTCGGCATTGCGCGCCGGCGCCGGCCTGGTCAGCGTGGCGACGCGTGCGGAACATGTGTTCGCGCTGAACACCGCCCGGCCGGAACTGATGGTGCACGGGGTCGACGGGCCGCAAGCGCTGGCGCCGCTGCTCGAACGCGCCAGTGTGCTGGCGCTCGGGCCGGGTCTGGGACAGGCCGCCTGGGGCCATGCGTTGTGGCTCACCGCGCTGGACGCGGGCAAGCCGCTGGTGCTGGATGCCGACGGCCTGAACCTGCTCGCGCGCGAGCCTCGCCACTTCGACGCGCCGACCGTGCTGACGCCGCACCCGGGCGAAGCGGCCCGGTTGCTCGGCGTGGCCACCGCCGCCGTCGAACAGGATCGTTTTGCCGCGGTGCGTGAACTGGCACGGCGCCACCGCGCGGTAGTCGTGTTGAAAGGCGCGGGCAGCCTGGTCGCGGATCCGGATGGACGTCTGGACGTCTGTCCGTGGGGCAACCCGGGGATGGCCTCGGGCGGCATGGGCGACCTGCTCACCGGCATCGTGGCGGCGTTGCTGGCACAGGGTTGCCATCCGTGGGAAGCGGCCTGCCTCGGCGTGGGCCTGCATGCGCGCGCCGGCGACTGCGCCGCGCGGCAAGGCGAGCGTGGATTGCTGGCCAGCGATCTGCTGGTACCACTGCGGATGTTGGGCAACGGCATCGCGGGACACGAGCGCGAACATGATTGAGCAAGCCGATGACGCAAACCGATGGAGGTTGCCCGACGAAGCCGCCACCCACAGGCTGGCGGCGCGCTTCGCCACGGCGCTGGACGATGGCCTGGTGTTGTACCTGCATGGTCCGCTGGGTGCCGGCAAGACCAGCTTTGCGCGCGCCCTGCTGACCGCGCTGGGCGTGGGCGAGCGGGTCAAGAGCCCGACCTACAGCCTGATCGAAGGCTACACGGCAACAGACCGGCCTGCCTGGCACCTGGACCTTTACCGGATTGCCGATCCCGGCGAACTGGAGTGGCTGGGCCTGGATGCGCTGGCCGATCCGGCGGCGCTGGTGCTGGTGGAGTGGCCGGAACGTGGCGCTGGCGCATTGCCTGCGGCGGACGTCGAACTGCGCCTGGGTTATGCCGGGCAGGGCCGTGAAGCGCGATTGCTGGCGTTCAGCGCCCGCGGTGAGCGACTGCTGGCGCGGCTGCGCTGAGATTCCGTGGGAAAAGCCGCCACCTGTCTCTGCGACGATCGTTTTTCACAGGCCCTGCCCGCCAAGTACCGGTTTCCGCTTGAAAAATGCCGGCTTGTCGATTCTGGCAAGGATGTGTTCGGAATGTGCCACTTGCGGTCGACAACTTGACATGGCCTGATAAATGGCTTGCAGGTCATGGATATCCAAGGAAAAACCTTCTTGCAATCCCCGCGGTGCTGCGTTTCAATGCGGCTCATGAGGGCTTACCTGAACAAGATCGGTGGATGTGTCGTTGCCGGCATGATGGCCGTTGCGCCGCTGTGCGCGGCCCGGGCAGCCGATCTGAAGGACGCGCGAGTATGGGCGGGACCGGAATACACCCGGGTCGTCTTCGATGCTTCCGGGCCGGTGAGCTACAAGATCAGCCAGGACGGGGATCGGGCGTTGGTGGACCTGGGCGACAGCCGAACCATCGACGGTTTCGTGATGCCCTCCGCGCAAGGCCTCTATCGGGGCATGAGCCAGAGTCGTCGCAACGATCGGCTGCAATTGACGGCCAGGATCGATCCGGGCAGCCACCTGAAAAGCTTCGTGTTGAAGCCGGGCCATGGTTCGGATTACCGCCTGGTACTGGACATCTACCCCGCCGACGCCACTGCGGCGACGAAAGCGGAATCATCCCCGACGCCCACGGCCGTACCGCAGCATCACCCCTCGCGCAGCAGCCGGGTCGCCACCGAGCAGGCGGCGGCGATGCTCGGCGGCCAGCGCCAGGTGGTAGTGGCTGTCGACGCCGGACACGGCGGCAAGGATCAAGGGGCGCACGGACCCCGCGGCACGCTGGAGAAGGACGTCACGCTCGCGGTGGCGCGCGATCTCGCGGCCCAGATCAATCGCCAGCCAGGCATGAAGGCCGTGCTGACCCGCGACAGCGATTTCTACATCCCGCTCAAGCAGCGTTATCGGATCGCCCGCCAGAACAACGCCGACCTGTTCGTGTCGATCCACGCCGACTCGTTCACCAGCGACGACGCCAGGGGATCGTCGGTATGGGTATTGTCGCCGCGCGGCAAGACCAGCGAGGCCGCGCGCTGGCTGGCCGATCGCGAAAACCGCGCCGACCTGATCGGCGGCACCACGCTGGACGACAAGGACGACAGCCTGGCCAAGGTGCTGCTCGATCTGCAGCAGGGCTGGGCGATGCAGGCCAGCGACGTCGTCGCCGGCAATGTGCTGAAGGCGCTGGCCAGGCTGGGTCCGACCCATCGTGGCTATGTCGAGCGCGCGAACTTCGTGGTGCTGCGCTCACCCGACGTGCCGTCGATCCTGGTCGAGACCGCGTTCATCAGCAACCCGACCGAGGAGCGCAAGCTGCGCGATCCGGCACACCAGAAAAAGCTCGCCGAAGCGGTGATGGGCGGGGTGAAGAATTATTTCGAATCCACGCCGCCGCCGGGGACCTGGTTTGCGGCGCAGGCTGCCGGCCACAACGATATCCGCCTCGCATCCGCGCCAGGGCAAGACAGCGAGTCGGCGGCGTCGTTCGCCAGGGCTGCGCACGATGTGCACAAGGTCGGCCGTGGCGAAAGCCTGAGCAGCATCGCGCGGCAATACGGCGTCAGCGTGGGCGCATTGAAGAGTGCGAACCAGATGAGCAGCAATTCGGTACGTGCCGGTACGACGCTGACCATCCCTGCAGGTTGATCGTCGGCGGCGGCAGGGCCGGTGTTCGCTGCTAAAGTTCGCGGATGACCGTCATCCGCCTGCTTCCCCCCGAACTCATCAATCAGATCGCTGCCGGCGAAGTCATCGAGCGGCCGTCCTCGGTGGTCAAGGAGCTGGTCGAGAACAGCCTCGACGCCGGCGCCGCGCGGATCGAAGTGGATATCGAGGCCGGCGGTGCGCGGCTGATCCGCGTGCGCGACGACGGTGGCGGCATCCATGTCGACGAGCTGCCGCTGGCGGTGGCGTCGCACGCGACCAGCAAGATCGGCAGTTTCGACGATCTGGAGCACGTCGCCAGCATGGGGTTCCGCGGCGAGGCGCTGGCATCGGTGTCGTCGGTGGCGCGCTTCGCCTTGACCTCGCGCGCGCGTGACCAGGATGCCGCGTTCCGTATCGAGGTCGACGGCGGCAAGTTGCAGGCCGCTCGTCCCGCCCAGCATCCGCAAGGCACCAGTGTCGAAGTACGCGACTTGTTCTACAACGTGCCGGCGCGGCGGAAATTCATGCGCGCCGAGCGCACCGAATTCGCGCACATCGACGACCTGCTGAAATCGCTGGCGCTGGCGCGCGGCTCGGTGGAATTCCGGCTCAGCCACAACGGCAAGCCGATACGCATGTGGAAGGCCGCGCGCGATCAGCAGTCGCAACTGCAGCGGGTGGCTGAGGTGCTCGGCGAGGAGTTTCCCGCGCAGAGCCTGCGCGTCGACCACGCTGCAGCCGGCCTGCATCTGTCCGGCTGGGTCGGTCTGCCGACCGCGTCGCGGGCGCAGGCCGATTCGCAATATTTCTACGTCAATGGGCGGCTGGTGCGCGATCGCATCGTCGCCCACGCGGTGCGCCAGGCGTACGCCGACGTGCTGTTCCACGGTCGCCATGCCGCGTTCGTGCTGTACCTGGAACTCGATCCGGCCGGGGTCGACGTGAACGTGCATCCGGCCAAGCACGAAGTGCGTTTCCGCGAGCAGCGGCTGGTCCACGACTTCCTGTTCCGCACCCTGCACGAGGCGCTGGCGCAGACACGCGCCGGGCTGGGTACGTTGCCGGCGGCGGAAGCCTCGCCGTCGGCGAGTCACGCGTATGCGCCGTCCACCTCATCCACAGCGGCAAACTGGCCGGGTCAGTTCAGCCAGAGCCGGTTGAGTCTGGGCACGCGCGAAAGTCCCATGGCCGACTACGCCGCCTTGCTCGGCATGTCGCCGTCCCTCGCGGCCGTGCCCACGCCGATGCCGGCCACGGAAGAGGGCGAGGCGCCGCCGCTGGGATATGCGATCGCCCAGCTGAAGAGCATCTTCGTGCTGGCCGAGAATGCGCATGGCATGGTGCTGGTGGACATGCATGCGGCACATGAGCGGATCACCTACGAGAAGCTGAAATCCGGCCGCGTCACCAGCAACCTGCGTTCGCAGGTATTGCTGGTGCCCCTGAGCATCGCGGTCAGCGCGAAGGAAGCGGCAGCCGCCGAGGAACATGCCGAGGCGTTGGCGGAGTGGGGCCTGGAGTTGTCGCGCGGCGGTCCGTCGACGATCGTCGTGCGGCGCATTCCCGCCTTGCTGGAAGGCGCCGATGTAGGTCAGCTCAGTCGCGACGTGTTGTCCGAACTGGCCCAGCACGGCAGTTCGCGACGGCTGCAGGAGCTGGAGAACGAACTGCTCTCCACCATGGCCTGCCACGGATCGGTACGCGCCGGGCGCCGGCTGACCATCCCGGAAATGAATGCCTTGCTGCGCGAGATGGAAGCGACCGAACGTTCCGGTCAATGCAATCATGGGCGTCCGACCTGGGTCCAACTGAGCCTGGCCGAGCTCGACAAGTTGTTCATGCGCGGTCGTTGACACGCGTTCGGGCATTCGTTTCGCCGGAGATACCGATGTACCGTACCAGCCTGTTTGTTGCCGCCGCCATTCTGGGAGTCACCACCGTGCATGCCACCGATCTCGACAATTACACCCACAGCATCGAGCAGTGGCGATCGGCAAGGGTCGAGCGACTCACCGCGCCGGACGGCTGGCTGAGCCTGATCGGACTGGAGTGGCTGCAGCCGGGTGACAACAGCGTCGGCAGTGCCGCCGACAACACCATCGTGCTGAAGGCCGGCCCTGCTCATCTTGGCGTGGTGACGTTGGCGCCCGATGGGATCGTGCACATGACGCTGACGGCGGACAGCGGCGCCAGCATCGATGGCAAGGCCGTCGCGCAGGCGGTGCTGGTCGACGACATGCATGCCGTTGCCGATGCCGCGCCGACGACGGTCAGCTTCGGCACGGCGAGCTTCTACGTGATCGACCGCGAAGGACGAAAGGGATTGCGGGTGAAGGACAGCGCAACGCCGGCGCGCAAGCACTTTGCGGGTATCGACTACTACCCGATCGACCCGACCTGGCGCATCGTCGCGGACTGGGTACCGTTCGATCCGCCGCACAAGCTGGAAATCGGTTCGGTGATCGGCACCATCGAGAACGTGGATGTGCCGGGCAAGGCGGTGTTCCGGCACGACGGCCACATCTATGAGCTGTTGCCGTATCAGGAGGAGCCGGGCGGCGAGCTGTTCTTCGTGATGGCCGATCGCACCTCGGGCAAGGAAACCTACGGCGCGGCGCGCTTCTTTTATGCCGCGTTGCCGAAGGACGGCAAGGTCGTGCTGGATTTCAACAAGGCCTACAACCCGCCGTGCGCATTCACCCCGTTCGCCACCTGCCCGCTGGCGCCGCCGGAAAACCGCCTGGACTTGCGCGTGACCGCGGGCGAGAAAAAGTATGCCGGCGAGCACCACTGATCGATACCTTGTGGGAGTGGCTTCAGCCGCGATGCTTCTGATCTGAAAACCGGAACATCGCGGCTGACGTCGCTCCCGCAGCAAGCGCGGCTATCGACCCTTGAACTCCGCCTTGCGCTTCTCCAGGAACGCCGAGGTGCCTTCGCGCATGTCCTCGGTGGAGAACGCCAGAGCGAAGCCCTGCGTCTCGAACTCCAGGCCCTGATCGATGCCGGCTTCGCCACCCTGCAGTACGGCATCGAGGATGCCCGCGGCGGCCAGCGGCGCGGCGGCCGCGAGTTGATCGGCCAGCGCGCTCACCGCCTCGTCCAGTACTTCGGGCGCGACCACGCGGGTGACGATGCCCAGTTCGTACGCGCGCTGCGCATTGATCGGTGCGCCGGTCAGGCACAGTTCCAGCGCCGCACCGCGGCCGGCCAGGCGCAGCAGGCGCTGGGTGCCACCAAAGCCGGGGACCAGGCCGAGGTTGATTTCCGGCTGGCCGAATTTCGCCTTCTCGCTGGCCACACGCAGGTGGCAGGCCATCGCCAGTTCCATGCCGCCGCCGAGCGCAAATCCCTGGATGCGCGCGATCACCGGCTTGCCGAGTCGCTCGATCGACGTCATCAGGCGCTGGCCGGTGCGCGAAAAGGCCTGCGCCTGCACCGGCGTATAGCCGTGCATCTCGGCGATGTCGGCGCCGGCAACGAACGCCTTGTCGCCGGCGCCGGTCAGCACCACTGCACGCACGGCGTCATCCTGCGCGGCCTGGGCAAACACGAGGGTCAGCTCGTTGAGGGTGTCGCGGTTCAGCGCGTTGAGTTTGTCCGGTCGGTTGACGATGATCGTGCGCACCGCGCCACGATTGCTTGTTTCCAGATTGCGATAGGCCACGAGGGACTCCCGATGAATGCACGGCAGCGATGGTAGCAGCGGGAACCTTTGTCGCTGTCGGGGTTCTCAAGCCACGAGCGCAATACCTGAAGAAATCCGGCGCACCGCTCAGGATGATCTGTCAGGATCGACTGTCGAAACAGGAAGAGCCGGTGGAGAAAGGCATGACATATCTGCGTTGCGGGTTGTTCGGCATGCTGTTGCTGGGCGGCGTGGTGCATGCGCAGGGCCGGCTGCCGTCGGGCAGTGCGGTGGTGAAGCCGGACAAGATCAAATTGTCGTACGCGATCGGCTACCAGATCGGCAGCCAGTTCGCGGACGGCAAGCCTGAAGTGGATATCCCCACCTTGCAGCGGGCGATTCAGGACGCCTACGCCAAGCGCCACCCGAGCGTGTCGCAGCAGGAGATGCACCTGCAGATGCAGCGGCTCGATCAGCAGATGCATGCCCAGGCGCTGGCCGAGTTCAAACACATCGCCGCGGCGAACGCACGCAAGAGCGCGGCATTCTTGGCGAGCAACCGGCAACGGCCCGGTGTCGTGCAATTGCCTTCGGGTATCCAGTACGCGGTATTGAGCCGGGGAACGGGCAAGGTGAGTCCGACGGTGAACAGCATGGTCACGGTGAATTACCGCGGCATGCTGATCGACGGCACCGAATTCGACAGTACCTGGGCACACGGAGCGCCGGTCAGTTTCGTCGTCAACAAGGTACTTCCCGGCTGGCAGGACGTGATCCCGCGGATGCATGTGGGCGACCGCTGGAAGGTGGTGATCCCGCCGCGGCTGGCGTATGGGGAAAACGGCGAACTTCCACGCATCGGTCCGAACGAGGCGTTGATATTCGAGATCGAACTGCTCGACATCAAGCCCGATACCGACCAGCCCTGAGCTGCGCGGTGGTAGCATGAACGGGCATGTCGAACATTGCCGAACCCGCCGAAAATCTTCCGTTGACCCCCTGCATCGGCGTCTGCCGGCTGGACGATCGCGGCTATTGCGTGGGCTGCCAGCGCACGGTCGAGGAGATTGGCCGCTGGCGCGCCATGGGCGACGCCGAACGGCTGCATGTCATGCAGGTGGTCCTGCCGGGTCGCAAGTCATCGTGATGGAGGCGTTGATCGCCGCGTTGCGGCCGTTGTCGGCGCCGCCTGCGGGGCCGGGCTGGAATCACGCGGACATGACCGAGTTGCTTGGCAACCGCACGCGCCAGGCCGCAGCGGTACTGGTCGGCTTTCGCGAAGGCGTGCAACCGCGGCTGGTGCTCACCGTGCGCAATGATCAGCTGCACGCGCATGCGGGCCAGGTGGCCTTCCCCGGAGGTCGCACCGATCCCGGCGACGGCGACGCCGTGGACACGGCCCTGCGCGAGAGCGAGGAGGAGATCAGCCTCGAGCGCGCCATGGTCACGCCGCTGGGTTATCTGGACTGCTTCGAGACCATCAGCGGCTTTTGCGTCACTCCCGTGGTCGCGAAGATCGCAGCCGAGGCGCAGTTGTATCCGGCGCCCGATGAAGTGGCGGAGGTGTTCGAAGTGCCGCTGGCCTTTTTGCTGGAGCCTGCCAACCTGCGCCGCTATACGATGGAATTCCGTGGCCATCAACGGGCGATGGTGGAATTCGTCCACGGCGGTCATCGCATCTGGGGCGCCACCGCCGCGATGCTGTTCAATCTGCTGCAGAGGATGGGACGGACATGAGCCTGAAGACCACCTTGATCGATGTCGATGCGTTGGCCGCGCTGCCGGCGGAGAACGTGCTCATCGTCGATTGCCGTGTCGACCTTGCCGATCGCGCACAAGGAGAACGCGCGTATCTGGCCGGGCATATTCCCGGCGCTGTGTTCGCCGACCTCGAGCGCGATCTCTCGGACATGTCGCGCATCGCCGAGGGGTTGGGGCGGCACCCGTTGCCGTCGACGACGGCATTCAACGCCGTGCTCGGCCGCTGGGGCTGGACGCCAGGCCTGCAGGTGGTGAGTTATGACGCCGGTCCGGGGGCGCTGGCCGCGGCGCGCCTGTGGTGGCTGCTGAGGCTGGCCGGCGTGCTGGAAGTGGCGGTACTCGATGGCGGCTTTGCCGCATGGCAGGCTGCTGGTCTGCCGCTCGAAACGGCCAGCCAGCCACGCCCTCGCACCGAGGTCGCGCTGGCCCGCGATGCGCGACAGGTCATCGTCGATCATGCGGCCCTGCATGGCGAGCCATCACCCTTGTTGGTCGACGCGCGCGCTGCCGCGCGCTATCGCGGTGACGTCGAACCGCTGGATCGCGCCGCCGGTCACGTGCCCGGTGCACGCAACCGGCCGTACGTCGACAATTTTCTCGCCGATGGGCACTTCAAATCGCCCGCCCAGCTACGCGAGGAATTCGCCACGGTGCTGAATGACACGGCACCGGAACAGGTCGTGCACATGTGCGGCTCCGGCGTTACCGCCTGCTACAACCTGCTGGCGATGGAACATGCCGGCCTGCATGGCTCGCGGCTGTATGCGCCGTCATGGAGCGGCTGGGTCAGCGACCCGGCCCGGCCTGTCGCGACGGGTTGACCTGCCGTCCGCTCATTTTTTGGCTTTGAGCTGCGCCACCAGCTGCTGCAGCACCGCCTGCGTCTGCGGATGGAAGAAGGCATCGGTGAAGTCTTCCAGCGGCAGGGCATCCAGGTCAGCGTAGGCGGCGGCGAGATCGGCGCGTGCCAGCGTGCGGGTGGCGAGCATCGCGTGTGGCGGCAAGGCGAGCAGTTCGCCCAGCCAGTGCAGTGCGCGGGTCGTGACCTGGTCGACGCCGGTGAGTTCGTCGACGAAGCCGCAGGCCAGTGCATCGGCGGCGCCGAGCATCGCGCCGGAGACCAGCAGCCGCTCGGCACGGTAGGTGCCGACCACGCGGCGCAGTGCCAGCTGGATCGCCTCGGGCACGATCAGTCCGACCTGCACCTCGTTGAGGCCGATCCGGTAGGCGCCTTCGGCCATCACCCGGTAGTCGCAGAACAGCGCCAGCACCGCGCCACCGGCCGGGCTGTGGCCGGTGATCGCGGCGACCAGCGGGATCGGTGCGCGGGCAAGGGTGCCGCACAGCGAGAAGAGCTCACGCCAGTATTCGAGGACGCCTGCGCGATCGCGCGCCAGCAGCGCGGGTACGTCGACGCCGGCAGAGAACAGCCCCTTGGCGCCGGACAGCACGATGCCGCGCACGCCATCGCGCACGCCGTCATCAATGGCGGCGTGCAGGGCGCGCAGCAGTTCCAGGTTCAGCGCGTTGACCGGCGGTCGGGCAAGCTGGACCTCGCGGATGCCGTTGTCGTGGTTGGTGATGTTGAGCATGGGAGACTCCGGTCGGATTACTGCGGCTGTTCGTCGGCGGTCCAGCTATAGCGGACGGCATAGTCCAGCACGGCCTTGCCGTTGGCTGGCACGTCGACGCGGAACTCCAGCGTGTCCGGCGTCTGCTGGCTGGGCTTGCTGCTGGACGAGGTCAGTGTCCACTGCCGCCAGCGGCCAGGATGTTCGCGTACGGTCACCGTGCGGGCGCTGTCGCCGGCGTTGCTGAGGCTGATGCGGAACGCCTCGTCCATGGTGCGGCCGGCCTTGTCCACGCTGAAGGCGGTGCGCTCGCGTTCGGCACGCAGGTCGAAGGCGGTGCCCAGCGTGATCGTGGCATCGGTGCCTTTCGGGGTGTCGTCGATGCGGCCTTCGCCGATGAATTGCGGCGTGCCGTTCCTGTCGGCGGTGAGCACGCGCAGGTAGCCGGCCGGCAGGCTGTCGAACGCTTTCAATTTCAGCGTGCTGACGATCGCACTGCCGCTACTCTGGTTGAAATCACGGTTCACGATCGGCTGCGGTGGCAGGTAGTTGCCGCCGTTCTCGTACAGCGCAGTGCGGGTGCAAACCATCGTGCGACTGGCGTACAGCGGGACCTGGCTGACGCTGCCATCGGGCAGCTCGATGGTGCCTGGCAGGGCGTAGCTGCGGTAGTCGCCGATGCTGTCCTGTTGCGGCATGGCTTCGGCCTTGGCGCTGTAGCCGCGCGCCATCGCCATCATCGGACGCGGTGCCGAGGCCTTGGCCATGTTCGGCTCGCCCGCGATCAGGGTGACTTGCGCGTCGTGCCAGTCGCGACCGCTGCGGTTGGCGATGCTGGCGCGCGATTCGAACTGCATGCGGCAGCTCGCCCCCGGTTGCAGCGTTGCCACGTAGGCGGCGCGCCAGCCAAGACCGGAAGTGGGGTAGCTGAGCACGGCCCTGGTCGAGCCGGCGCGTGCAGCATCGACGCGCAGGCTCAGGCTGGAGCCGAGCGGGAAATCCCCTTCGGAACTGCGCACGGCGGAGTAGTTGCGAACGAGCGTGTTGCCGGTGACGCCATGTATCAGCAGCCCGTCGCTTGCACGCAACAGCGTGCCGTTGGCCAGCGACTCGCCGTTGCTGCCAAGCACATCCACGCTGCGTCCGACCAGGCCAGTCAGCGCCGCGTTCGCGCCCTGCGCGAGCAGCAGGCGCTGCGATACCACTTTGGCGCGGCCATCGGGAAAACCCATTGCCAGTGCCTCGGCATCCAGGGCGTTCGGCAGATCGCCGATCACCACGTCGTGCGTGCCGGCGGCGAGGGTCAGCATGCGCTGCTCGCGCACGACGGCATAGCCGTCATCGACGCTGCCGTCGCCATTGCTGGCGTACAGCGCGGCGCTGTCGCTGCGATACAGGGTGAGCGCGGTGGTGTCGGCGGCATGCGCCATCGACGTGCCGGTTAGCGCAACGAGGCAGGCGAGGGTGAGGGCAGTGCGATGTGGTGTCGTCATGGGGCGCATTCCATCGTGGGGGACCGAGTCGTCATCTTAACGACGACGCGTGCATGGCGTGCATCGATTGCATCACTGCACATCGACCGCTGCAGGGAACTTCAGTTGCCTTGCGGGTGAGTGGCGGCCACGCGGATCGTCGCGGGCAGCGGCATTGCCTTGCCGCTGGCGGGGTTCATCCACACCATCACCACGTGACCGTCGCAGTACAGACGGCTGGCGTCGTCGGCGTCGACGATGCGGTGGCTGATCGTCATCGAGCTGGCGCCGAGGCGGGTGCAGCGCAGCTCGATGTGCAACGAGGCCGGCCATTCGATCGGTCGGCGGTATTGCAGTTCACTGGCCGCGAGTACGGGCATGGCGTCCTCGCTGAACCAGTCGCGCACGTGCTGCAGCCACTGCAGCCGGGCTTCTTCCAGGTAGGTGAGGAAGTTGGAGTTGTTGACGTGGTTGAACGCGTCGAGGTCGCGCCAGCGCACGCCGAGCGAGGCGACGAACAGCGGCGCGTCGGTTTCCGGTGAGGCTGCGACAGCCGGGGCGGTTTTGCGCGGACTCATGGACGCTTCTTCTTGCTGCCGCGCATCGGCTTGTACTTGTCGGCCGAGGCGATGTGCCTGGTGGCGGCCTTGACGCGCTTGGCGGCGCCGGGCTTCTTCGGCCTGGCCGGTTTCAGGTGCGGCGCGAGGAAGTGGCCGGTGTGCGATGCGGGCGTGGCCGCCACGGTTTCCGGCGTGCCGGAGATCAGGATGCGGCCGCCGCCGGCACCGCCTTCGGGGCCGAGGTCGACGATCCAGTCGGCGGTCTTGATCACGTCGAGGTTGTGCTCGATCACCACGACGGTATTGCCCTGGTCGACCAACTGGTGCAGCACGTCGAGCAACTGCTCGATGTCGTGGAAGTGCAGGCCGGTGGTGGGCTCGTCGAGGATGTAGAGCGTGCGGCCGGTGTCGCGCTTGGACAGTTCCTTGGACAGCTTGACGCGCTGCGCCTCACCGCCGGAAAGTGTCGTCGCGCTCTGGCCGAGCTTGATGTAGTCGAGGCCGACGGCGCGCAGGGTGTCGAGCTTGCGCGCGATGGTCGGCACGTTCTCGAACAGCTTCAGCGCATCCTCCACCGTCATGCCGAGCACGTCGGCAATGGTGTGGCCCTTGTACAGAATTTCCAGCGTCTCGCGGTTGTAGCGCTTGCCGTGGCAGAGGTCGCAGGGCACGTAGACGTCGGGCAGGAAGTGCATTTCCACCTTGATCATGCCGTCACCTTCACAGGCCTCGCAGCGGCCGCCGCGCACGTTGAAGCTGAAGCGGCCCGGTGTGTAGCCGCGCGCGCGCGCCTCGGGCACCTGCGAGAACATGTCGCGCAGGGGAGTGAACAGGCCGGTGTAGGTGGCCGGATTGGAGCGCGGCGTGCGGCCGATCGGCGACTGGTCGATGTCGACCACCTTGTCGAACAGGTCCATGCCGTCGACCGACTTGTATGGCGCCGCCTGGGTGCCGGCGCCGTTGAGTTCCGCGGCGGCCAGGCGGAACAGGGTGTCGTTGACCAGGGTTGATTTGCCCGAGCCGGAGACGCCGGTGACGCAGGTGAACAGACCGGCCGGAATCGCCAGGTCGACGTTCTTCAGGTTGTTGCCGCTGGCACCTTTCAGATGCAGCCACGACTCGTCGTCGATCGGCTGGCGGCGTTCCTTCGGCACCTCGATCGCGCGTTCGCCGGACAGGAACTGGCCGGTGACCGAGCGTGGCGAATCGAGCATGTCCTGCACCGTGCCCTGCGCCACGATCTCGCCACCGTGCACGCCGGCACCTGGGCCGATGTCGAGCACATGGTCGGCCATGCGGATCGCATCCTCATCGTGCTCGACCACGATCACCGTGTTGCCGAGGTCGCGCAGTCGCGTCAGCGTGCCGAGCAGGCGTTCGTTGTCGCGCTGGTGCAAACCGATCGACGGTTCGTCCAGCACGTACATCACGCCGACCAGGCCGGCACCGATCTGCGAGGCGAGACGGATGCGCTGCGCCTCGCCGCCGGACAGTGAGTCGGCCTGGCGATCCAGGGTGAGGTAATTCAGGCCGACATCATTGAGGAAGGTCAGCCGCTCGCGGATTTCCTTGACGATCTTCACGGCGATCTCGCCGCGCCAGCCGGTGAGCTTGAGGTTCTCGAAGAACGTCAGCGCGTCGTCGATCGAGCGATGCGTGAGCGAGGGCAGCGCATGGTCGGCGACGAAGACGTTGCGTGCCGAGCGGTTCAGTCGCTGGCCTTCGCAGGCGGGGCAAGGCTGGTCGCTGATGTATTTCGCCAGTTCCTCGCGCACGGCGGAGGATTCGGTTTCCTTGTAGCGCCGCTCCAGGTTCGGCAGGATGCCCTCGAACGCGTGCTCGCGGGTGACCTTGCCGCCGCGTTCGGTGATGTAGCGGAAGGCGATTTTCTCCTTGCCGCTGCCGTGGAGGATGGCCTTCTGGACGTCCGCAGGGAGTTTCTGCCACGGCGCATCCACGTCGAAGCCGTAGTGCGCCGCCAACGACAGGATCAGCTGGAAATAGTGCGCGTTGCGCCGGTCCCAGCCGCGCACCGCGCCGCCGGACAACGGCAGCTCGGGATGGCCGACCACGCGCGCCGCGTCGAACACCTGGGTCACGCCGAGGCCATCGCAGGACGGGCAGGCGCCGACCGGCGAGTTGAACGAGAACAGCCGGGGTTCCAGTTCGGGCAGCGAGTAATCGCATACCGGGCAGGAGTAGCGCGAGGACAGCAGTTGCTCGGTGGCGGCGCCGTCGGCCGCTCCTGCGCTTCCTGCGCCCGCGGCATTCGCACTTCCATGTGCAGCATCCATGTTGGCCAGGATCACCAGCCCGTCGCCCAGCCGCAATGCGGTCTCGAACGATTCGGCCAGGCGCTGCTTGATGTCGTCGCGCGGACGGAAGCGGTCGATCACCACCTCGATCGTGTGCTTCTGGCGCAGGGTCAGCGGCGGCACGGCGTCGAGGTCATATACCGCACCGTCGACGCGGGCGCGCACGAAGCCCTGGGCGCGCAACTGCTCGAACACCTGCACGTGCTCGCCCTTGCGCTCGCGGATCACCGGCGCCAGCAGCATGTAGCGCTGTTCCGGATCCAGCGCCAGCGTGGTGTCGACCATCTGGCTCACTGTCTGCGCCTCCAGCGGGATGCCGTGGTCGGGACAGCGCGGCGTGCCGACGCGGGCGTACAGCAGGCGCAGGTAGTCGTACACCTCGGTGATCGTGCCGACGGTGGAGCGTGGATTGTGCGAGGTGGATTTCTGCTCGATCGAGATCGCCGGCGACAGGCCTTCGATGTGGTCGACGTCGGGCTTCTCCATCATCGACAGGAACTGCCGCGCATACGCCGACAGCGACTCGACGTAGCGTCGCTGGCCCTCGGCGTAGATGGTGTCGAACGCCAGCGACGACTTGCCCGAGCCGGACAGGCCCGTGATCACGATCAGCTGGTCGCGGGGCAGGTCGAGGTCGATGTTCTTGAGGTTGTGCGTGCGAGCGCCGCGGATTCGAATGGTGTCCATGGACGCCGGATATGGGGGGGAACCTTTACTATACCAAGGAGTTTCGACAGTTCACCGGGCGATCGGTCGGCAGCCGGGCTTTCACCATCGTCAAGGTCCGGCACGGGAGGGTCGATCGAACCAGTGGTCAGTATTTGACCAGCGCTCGGGCGGGTCGCTATAATCCTTGGTTCGCCAGACCTGAAGGGGTCATGGCGATACCCAAGAGAATAACGACAGAAGGGCATTCCCATGAGTTACGCAGTCATCAAGACCGGTGGCAAGCAGTACCGTGTGCAGCAGGGCGACGTGCTGCGCGTGGAGCTGTTGACCGCCGAAGAAGGCGCCACCGTGAGCTTCGACCAGGTGTTGATGGTCGGCTCCGGCGAGTCGGTCACCGTCGGTGCACCGGTCGTCGAAGGCGCCACCGTCAGCGCCACCGTGCGCAAGCACGGCCGCGCCGACAAGATCCGCATCATCAAATTCCGCCGCCGCAAGCATTACAAGCGTCAGCAGGGTCACCGTCAGCATTTCACCGAAATCGAGATCACGGGCATCAACGCCTGAGCAACTGGAGCATTGAGTCATGGCACATAAAAAAGGCGTAGGTTCCAGCCGCAACGGTCGCGATTCGAACCCGAAATACCTCGGCGTGAAGATCTACGGTGGCCAGGCCATCGAAGCCGGCAACATCATCGTGCGTCAGCGCGGCACCCAGTTCCATCCGGGTGTGGGCGTGGGTCTGGGTCGTGACCATACCCTGTTCGCGCTGGTCGACGGCACTGTCAAGTTCGCCGTCCGCGGCGACAAGAACCGCCGTTTCGTCGACGTCGTCCAGGCTTAAGCCTCTCGCGACGCGATAGCGAAGGCCCCGCTTCGGCGGGGTTTTTCGTTTTGCGGCAGGGAATCGGGAACGGGAACTCGGGAAGGGTTAAAGGCGGGGTTTCCGCAAGTGCCGTACCCTGTCCCGATTGCCCACCCTTCCGATTCCCGACTCTCCATTCCCCATTCCCGGCTCACCCATGAAATTCGTCGACGAAGCAAACATCAAAGTCCAGGCCGGTGATGGCGGTAATGGCTGCATCAGCTTTCGCCGCGAGAAGTTCATCCCGTTCGGTGGTCCCGACGGCGGCGACGGCGGCTTCGGCGGCTCGGTCTGGCTGGTCGCCGACGAGGGGCTGAACACGCTGGTCGACTTCCGCCACCAGCGCAGCTTCAAGGCGCGCCGCGGCGAGAACGGCATGGGCAGCCAGATGTACGGGAAGGGCGGCGAAGACACCACCATCCGGGTGCCGGTGGGCACCATGATCACCAACGTCGACACCGACGAGGTGATCGGCGATCTCACCAGCCACGGTCAGCGCATGCTGGTGGCCCAGGGCGGCAAGGGCGGGCTGGGCAACATCCATTTCAAGACCTCGGTGAACCGGGCGCCGCGCAAGGCCACACCGGGCACGCCGGGCGAGATGCGCGAGCTGAAGCTGGAACTGCGCCTGCTGGCCGACGTCGGCCTGCTCGGTTTCCCGAACGCCGGCAAGTCCACCTTCATCCGGGCGGTGTCGGCGGCGACGCCGCGGGTGGCGGATTACCCGTTCACTACGCTGCATCCGAACCTGGGCGTGGTCAGCCTGGGCACCGACCAGAGCTTCGTGATCGCCGACATTCCCGGCCTGATCGAAGGTGCGTCCGACGGTGCCGGGCTTGGCATCCAGTTCCTGCGCCACGTCGCGCGCACCAGCCTGCTGCTGCACATCGTGGACATGGCGCCGATCGACGGCTCCGACGTCGCCGGGCAGGTGCGCGCGATCGAGCAGGAGCTTGAGAAATTCAACCCGGAATTGCTCGAACGGCCGCGCTGGCTGGTGCTGAACAAGGCCGACATGCTGGCCGAGGACGAGCGTCAGGTCGTGGCGGAGCGGATCATCGCCGAGCTAGGCTGGACCCAGCCGTGGTTCCTGGTTTCGGCGATCGCCCGTGAGAACACCATGGCGGTGTGCCAGCAGGTGCAGCGCTTCTTCGAGTCGCAACGCGAAGCCAGTGTGGAACGCACCGACATGTTGCCCAACGACGTGCGCCTGCGCGGGGAAGCGCCGCAAGGCTGAGCCTGCCGTCTCGCTGACGCCGCGGTACCGACATGTCGGTACCGCGGGCTGATCCGGATCATGGGGCCGGCGGCTTGCAGTTGCCAGAATGGCTTCACGGCTTGCCGTCACGACCGAATGAAACCCACCGGCAGTGTGCCGGGCGAGGGGCTATCATCGGGCTATCAAATGAGAATGACTATCAGTCAATTTAAATGCAGAAAGTCCCAGGAAGTGCCTGTTGCCATCCGTACTCGCCACATTGTTGCCGCTGCTCGCCAGCGCGGCCGACCTTCCCAGCTATACGCTGACCCTGAAAGATCACCGCTACCAGACCAGCGAGCTGCGCATTCCCGCGCATGTCCGGATCAGACTGGAGGTGATCAATCAGGATCACTCGCCGGAGGAGTTCGAGAGCGACGACTTCCCGGCCGAGAAGATCGTGATGCCGAACAGCCGCACCAGCCTGTTCATCGGCCCGTTCAAGCCGGGCCGCTACCGATTCTATGGCGACTTCCACCAGCCCACCGCACAGGGCCTGTTGGTGGTGGAGTAGACCCATGTGGGCCGTGGCCTTGCTGGTATTTCGCGAAGTGCGGCGCTGATCGTCAGTGTGGTGGCGGCAGCCACCCGCGGTGTGGCGCGACGCGGCTGGTTTGTCGGCGGCGGCATCGCGCTGGGAATGCTTGGCGTGATGCTGCTGGCACTTTCGGCCGGGGCGCTGGCCGCGGCATTCAGCGGCGTCGGGCAGGAACTGTTCAACGCCGGCGTCCTGCTGGCGGCGGTGCTGATGATCGGCTGGCACGTATTGTGGATGTCCAGCCACGGCCGCGAGTTGAGCCGGCAGATGCAGGCGATCGGGAGCGCGGTTCATGCCGGTGCGAAGTTCGCGCGGCCTGCCGCTGGCGGTGGTGGCGCTGGCCTGCTGCGCGAAGTCTCGGAGATCGTGCTGTTCCTGTATGGCATGCGCGCCGGCGGTGCCAGCAACTGTGGGCCGGGCTGACCGATCGGTGTGTCGGCTGGTGCAGCGTTGGGTTTCGCGTTGTATGCGGGCTTGCTGCGCATTCCGCTGCGGCATTTCTTCGGCGCCACCAATGCCATGCTGGTATTGCTGGCCGCGGGACTGGCTTCGACCGCCGCCCGCTACCTGATCCAGGCCAATCTGCTGCCGTCCTGGGGCCAGCCTCTGTGGGACAGCTCGTGGTTGCTCGGCAACGGCTCGCTGATGGGCCAGATCGTGCACATCTTGCTGGGGATACGACGCGCAGCCAGCCAGCCGGCTTGCAGATGGCGTTCTACGCCGTCACGTCGATGGCGTTGGGAGTCGGCGCGTTATGGAGCCAGCGCAAGCCGCGACCTGCGCCGGTGGTGATGGCCGCTGGCGCGGCCGGCTTGTAAAGGGTTCCTGATGAGCTGCCCGCTGCATGGAGCGGATGGCGAACGCCGCGGCGGGCTACATGCGAAATACGCCGTAGCGCTGCGCTTCGACCGGCGCGTTCATCGACGCGGAAATCGCCAGCCCGAGCACGCGGCGGGTGTCCGCCGGGTCGATGATCCCGTCGTCCCACAGTCGTGCGCTGGCGTAATAGGGATGGCCTTGCCGCTCGTACTGGTCGCGCAGTGGCGCCTTGAACGCTTCTTCCTCATCGGTTGACCATTCGCCGCCCTTCGCCTCGATACCGTCGCGCTTCACCGTGGCCAGCACCGACGCGGCCTGTTCGCCGCCCATCACCGAGATGCGTGCGTTCGGCCACATCCACAGGAAGCGGGCACCGTAGGCGCGGCCGCACATCGCGTAGTTGCCGGCGCCGAAGCTGCCGCCGATCACCACGGTGAATTTCGGTACGTGCGAGCAGGCCACGGCGGTGACCATCTTCGCGCCGTCCTTGGCAATGCCGGCCTGCTCGTACTTCTTGCCGACCATGAAGCCGGTGATGTTCTGCAGGAAAACCAGCGGCACGTTGCGCTGGTTGCACAGCTCGATGAAGTGCGCGCCCTTGAGCGCACTCTCGGCAAACAGGATGCCGTTGTTGGCGACGATGCCGACCGGGTAGCCATGAATGTGCGCGAAGCCGCAGACCAGGGTCTTGCCGTAGCGCGCCTTGAACTCGTGGAACTCCGAGCCGTCGACGACCCGCGCGATCACCTCGCGGATGTCGAACGGACGGCGGGTGTCCTGCGGGATCACGCCGTAGAGTTCTTCGGCGGGGTATTTCGGTTCGACCGGGGCACGCAATGCCAGCGGCATCTCCTTCTTCCGGTTGAGGTGGGCCACGATGTCGCGGGCGATCGACAGCGCATGGGCATCGTTCTCGGCAAAATGATCGGCCACGCCGGAAATGGACGTATGGACGTCCGCACCGCCGAGCGCCTCGGCATCCACCACCTCGCCGGTGGCCGCCTTCACCAGCGGCGGGCCGCCGAGGAAGATGGTGCCCTGTTCGCGGACGATGATGGTCTCGTCGCTCATCGCAGGGACATAGGCGCCGCCGGCCGTGCACGAACCCATCACCACGGCGATCTGCGGGATGTTCAGCGCGGACATCCGCGCCTGGTTGTAGAAGATCCGGCCGAAGTGCTCCTTGTCCGGAAACACCTCGTCCTGCAGCGGCAGGAACGCCCCGCCGGAGTCGACCAGGTAGACGCAAGGCAGGCGGTTCTCCAGCGCCACTTCCTGCGCGCGCAGGTGCTTCTTCACCGTCATCGGGAAATAGGTGCCTCCCTTGACCGTGGCGTCGTTGGCAACCACCACCACCTCGATGCCGTTGACCCGGCCGATGCCGGTGATCAGTCCGGCGGCCGGTGCGGCGTCGTCGTACATGCCGTGAGCGGCCAGTGCCGACAGTTCCAGGAATGGCGAGCCCGGATCGAGCAGGGCGCGGATGCGTTCGCGCGGCAACAGCTTGCCGCGGGCCACGTGCTTCTCGCGCGCTCTTGCGCCACCGCCTTCGGCGCTGCGCAGAAGTTCGCGCTGCAGGTCATCCACCAGGGCGCGCAACTGCGCGCTGGCAGCCTGGAATTCAGGGGAACGCAAGTCGATCTGCGAGGCGATCGTGCTCATGGGTACTGACTCGTCGGGTCGGGCGTGGCGGACTCGTTTGTCCGGTGACACGGCCCAAGGCTGGCGTCCGTGCGCAAATCATGGATGATAACCGGCACCGGCTTCCGACCAAAATCAGAATGCAGGGACGAAAAAAAACGGTCGCACAAGGCGACCGTTTTTTCATTGAGCCGGAAACGGATCAATGACCGCTGGAGGCGGCCTTGGCAGCATCCTTTGCATTGTCGGCAGCGTCCTTCGCAGCGTCGGCAGCCTTGTCGGCCTGATTGGCGGCATTGCTGGCGGCATCCTTGGCCGAATCGCTCATGGCGTTATTGGCCGAGGAAGCTGCGGTGGCAGCCTGCTGAGCCTGGTCGGCGGCCTGGCCGGCTGCACCGGCAGCGGTGTTGGCCTGGTCGGCAGCTTGCACTGCTTCCGTGGTCGGAGCCTGGGCAGCAGCCTGCTGCGCCGTATCAGCAGCCTGCTGAGCGGTGTCAGCGGACTTCTGGGCGTCCTGCGCGGAATCCTGCGCGCCGTTGCTGCATGCCGCCAACAGCGCGACGAGCGCGGCGGCGAGTAGGGTACGCGTAAACTTCATGGTGGATCTCCTTTGCCGTGGAATGCCGTTTGGCCGTGTATTAATAACGCTTTCGCGGAAGTTGCGCCACATTTTTTATGGCTGTGCTTCAGCCCGCATTACGATCCAGTTTAGCTGGCTGTCACGTGAAGATAACCTGACGGCAGCAAAAGGCGGATTCAGCTCGCGCATTCCACCGCAATCGCGGTCGCTTCGCCACCACCAATGCACAGAGCGGCCACGCCGCGCTTAACTCCACGCGTTTTGAGCGCATTCAAAAGCGTCACCACCAGACGCGCGCCGCTGGCGCCAATGGGGTGGCCCAGCGCGCAGGCGCCGCCATTGACGTTGAGCTTTTCATGCGGAATGCCCAGTTCCTTCATCGGCGTCATGGCGACTACCGCGAAGGCCTCGTTGATCTCGAACAGGTCGACGTCCTCGATTTTCCAGCCGGCCTTGTCCAGCACTTTCTGGATGGCACCGACCGGCGCCGTGGTGAACCATTCCGGCTCCTGCGAATGGGTGGCGTGCGCCACGATGCGCGCCAGCGGTTTCAGCCCGCGCTTGCTTGCGTCGTCGGCGGAGAGCAAGACCACTGCGGCAGCGCCATCGGAAATGCTGGACGAGCTGGCCGCGGTAATGGTGCCGTTTTCCTTGCGGAATGCCGGGCGCAGGGTCGGGATCTTGGCGATGTCGGAGCGGCCGGGCTGCTCGTCGGTGTCGACCACCACGTCGCCCTTGCGGCCACTGACGGTGACCGGCACGATCTCGCCCGCGAACGCGCCGTTTTGCTGCGCCGCCTGCGCCCGCTTGACCGACTCGATCGAGAACGCGTCCTGCGCTTCGCGGGTGAAGTGATACTTGTCGGCGCACAGTTCGCCGAACACGCCCATCGCCTTGCCGTCGTACGGATTGGTCAGGCCGTCCCAGGCCATGTGGTCGACCAGCTGGCCGTCGCCGTAGCGGATGCCGGTGCGGGCCTGCACCATGTGCGGCGCGTTGGTCATCGATTCCATGCCACCGGCCACCACCACGGTTGCCGAACCGGCCTTGATCAGGTCGTTCGCCAGCATGATCGCCTTCATGCCCGAGCCGCATACCTTGTTGATGGTGGTGCAGCCGGTTCCGGCTGGCAGGTCGGCACCCAGCGCTGCCTGGCGCGCCGGTGCCTGGCCGAGATTGGCGGGCAGCACGCAGCCCATGATCACTTCGCTGACGTCGGCTGGCGCGATGCCGGATTGATCCAGCGCGGCGCGGATGGCGGTGGCGCCGAGTTTCGGCGTGGGTACGCCGGTGAACTGGCCGAGGAAGGAGCCGATGGCCGTGCGCTTGGCGCCGACGATGACTACGCTGACATCCGACATGGGTAACTCCACTTGAGACAGAAGGGGCGCGAACGCCCGATGGACAACCTGCGAATTATCGCAGTCCGTCACAAATCACGGCAAATCGGGCCTGTCCGCTGCAGATATGCCTTGCGCGTCGTTTCATTGGATTTTTGTTGTGCCAAGATGGGCAGAGGGAGGGCATCGCGACATGTTCCGCGCGCTGCGATGCCGGGATTGACTGGTCCGGGGATGACATGATGAAAACATTCGATGCGGATTTGCGCCGTCGCGAAATGACCTTGTTGACAGCCATGGCGCTCGGCCTGGCCGGATGCGGCGGCGGTGGCGGGTTCAACAACGTCAAAACGCCACCGGCACCGATCACCCCGCCGCCACCGCCAACCACCCCGACCGATCAGCCGTCGCCGGATGCGCAGCTCGTGCTGACGCATGCGGATGCGGCCCACAAGCAAGGCTATACCGGGGCGGGCGTGGTCATCGGCGTGGTCGACAGCGGCATCATGCGTTCGCATCCGACCCTGACTGGACGCGTGACCCAGGAGCTGGTCTATGTCGATTCGAACAGCAACAACACCACGATCGACGACGTGGTCGGCCACGGCACCTGGGTATCGGAAATCGCTGCGGGCACGGCGTTCGACAAGTTTCCCGGCGGTATCGCGCCTGGCGCCAGCCTGGTGTCGGCGCGAATCATCAGCGACACGGAGCCGGTCGATGACGGTTCGGGCCAGGGCAACGCGGTCACCGCCGCCGACGCCGCATTCTTCGCACAAACCCTCAATCCGGCCCTGATCAATGCCGGCGTGCAGGTGATGAACAACTCCTGGGGCGGCATCTACTGGGACACCACCGACGCCTCGATCAACAAGGCTTTCGCCGACGCGTACAGGCCGTACGTGTTGCAACACGGCGGGCTGGTGGTGTTCGCGGCCGGCAATGATGCGCGCAGCGATCCCAGCGACATCGCCGCACTGCCGAGCCTGTCGCCCGATCTGGAGCCGGGCTGGCTGGTCGCCGTGGCGGTCGACAGCAACCATCCCTGACCAGTTGGCGAGCTACTCCAATGCCTGCGGCAAGGCGATGAACTATTGCCTGGCCGCGCCCGGCGACGTGATCGTCAGCGGCAAGGACGATACCGCCGGCAACGCCTCCTACTGGGTCGTCAGCGGCACCTCGTTCGCGGCGCCGGAGGTATCGGGCGCGGCGGCGCTGGTATGGCAGGCCTTCCCTTATTTCACGAACGACCTGGTGCGCCAGACGCTGCTGGGCACGGCTGACGATCTCGGTGCGCCCGGGCCGGACAAGGTGTTCGGCTACGGCGAACTGGACGTCGGCAAGGCGGTGAACGGGCCGGCGAAGTTCGACTGGGGCGATGTCGTCGTCGATTTCACCGGAACATCCACTTGGAACAATCCGATTTCTGGCTCCGGTGGCTTGTCGAAATTGGGTACTGGCACCCTGATTCTTACCCAGCCATCGACCTACACGGGCTCGACAGCGATCAGCAATGGCACGCTGAAAGCGAAGTCCTTGACCTCCTATGTACTCATCAATCCCAAGGCACGCTCAGTGATACTCATTCAATCAAAGGCACAATGACCAATGGAGGTTTGCTTACGGTCAGCGGCGGCGATGTAGTTGTGACGGGCGACTATGCCCAATGGGGTTCTGCAAGATTGGCCGTCTCGCTGGGTTCGGTATTGCGTGTCGGTGGAACTGCGACCATCGATCCAGCGGGGCCTGTCCCCGGTCCTCTAGGTGATGGTGACCTGTATATCATTGGTACGGAAACGGGCTACGTGGCCAATTCCCATACTGAAATATTGACTGCCGCAGGTGGGCTTAGCGGCACATTTTCCTTTGTGAATTCGGCATCCGAACGTCATGCTCACTGCTACCGCCGGCTATGACGCACACAGCGCCTGGCTCGATGTCAACCAGGTAAAGGTCACGGCGCTGCAGGGCATGAGCTATACCGCGTCGTCGTTCGGCGCCGCGCGGCGCGTGCAGGGTGCGTTCGATCAGATCAACACCCAGCTCGGCCCGGCCGCACCAACCGGCATCGCGCCGGCCTCGGCGAATTTCATTGCCGGTGCCGCGAGCCTGCAGCATTCTGCCTCGCTGGACACGGTGCAGCGTTCGCTGCAGAGCCTTTCGGGCCAGCTGCATGCGGCCAGTACGGCGATGACGTTCGAGGCGATCGACGCCGGTACACGCGCATTGTCCGCCCGCTTTGACAGCCTGCTCGACACGCCGAAGGCCGGTGGCTGGGTACAGGACCTCGGCTATCACGGCGCCATGTCGCGCAGCGGATACAGCGGCGTGGGCTACGACCTCAGCGGCATGATGGTCGGTGCCGACCAGCGCATCGGCAGCGCCGGGTTCGCCGGTTACGCGCTCAGTCGCAGCCAGGGTCTGGGCCGCCTTGCCGAGAGCGCCGACCAGGGCCGCAGCCACGCCATGGAAGGGATGCTGTATGGCGGCGTGATCCGCGGTTCGTGGTACACGATGGGTCGCTTCGGGGTCGGCAGCTACCGCGAAAACATGCGTCGGCAACTCCAGCTCGGCAATCGCTACGCCGGCGTCGACAGCGACAGCAACGGTCGTTACGGCGTGGCGTATGGCGAGAGCGGTTATCGCCTGTCGCTGGGTCGCACGCAGGTCACGCCGTACGTCAACCTGCAGTACGCGCAGATCCGGCGTGGTGGCTTCAATGAAACGGGCGCCGACGGCTTCGGCCTGAAATCGGATGCACAGACCGTTGCCCGCTGGCAGGGCGGCGTGGGGCTGCGTGCCGCGCGTGGCTGGACGCTGGCCCATGGCGGCAGCCTGAGCCTGCAGACGCACCTTGCGTGGCAGCAGTCGTTCGGCCTGCGCGGCGAAGTGTTCGATGCCAGCTTCAGCGGGATCAACCAGTACGCGCCGATCGGCGGCATCGGCCTGTCCCGTTACGGCGGCGTGGCCGGTACCTCGCTGGACTGGAACATGACGTCGCGCGCCAGCCTGCAACTTGGCTACGACCAGTATTTCGGTCAGCGCCAGCAGGCGAGGATGGCCACGGCGAATTTCAGCTGGGCGTTCTGAGTCGAAATCGCCGTGTTTTCGTAGAAGCCATTCTGTGCGCGATGCCTCTGCGAAGGAGCATCGCGCACGGGTGATTCCTGCGGTCAGGGCTGTCACGCCTTGCCGTGGAACAGTTCGCGGCCGATCAGCATGCGGCGGATTTCATTCGTGCCGGCGCCGATCTCGTACAGCTTGGCGTCGCGCAGCAGGCGGCCGGCCGGGAACTCGTTGATGTAGCCGTTGCCGCCGAGTGACTGGATCGCCTCCAGTGCCACCTGTACCGCGTTGACCGAAGCATTGAGCAAACACGCCGCCGGGTCGATGCGCGACTTCACGCCGTTGTCGAATTGCTGCGCCACCATGTAGGCAAAGCCGCGCGAGCTCTGCAGCGCGGTGTACATGTCGGCAACCTTGGCCTGCATGATCTCGAACGTGCCGATCGGTGCGTTGAACTGCTTGCGCTCGCGCACGTACGGCAGGGTGATGTCGATCGCCGCCTGCATCAGTCCGATCGGGCCGCCGGACAGCACCAGGCGCTCGGTGTCCAGCCCGTTCATCAGCACGCGCACGCCTTCGTTGACCTCGCCGACGATGTTCTCGGCCGGGATCTCGCAGTTGTCGAACACCAGTTCGCAGGTGTTGGAGCCGCGCATGCCGAGCTTGTCCAGCTTCTGCGCCGTGCTGAAACCCTTCATGCCTTTTTCGACGATGAAGGCGGTCATGCAGCGACTGCCGGCGGTGCGCGGCGCGGTGCGCATGTAGACCAGCAACACGTCGGCATCCGGTCCGTTGGTGATCCACATCTTGTTGCCGTTGGCCACCCAGACGTCGCCGTGCAGCTCGGCCTTGCAGCTCATCGAACCGACCACGTCGGAACCGGCGCCGGGCTCGCTCATCGCCAATGCGCCGACATGCTCGCCGCTGCACAGCCTGGGCAGATACTTCTGCCTCTGCGCCTCGTTGCCGTTGTGGTAGATGTTGTTGAGGCACAGGTTGGAGTGCGCGCCGTAGGACAGGCCGACCGAACCGGATGCGCGCGAGATTTCCTCCATCGCGACCATGTGCGCGAGGAAGCCCAGGCCGCTGCCGCCATACGTCTCCGGCACGGTGACGCCCAGCAAACCCATCTCGCCGAACTTGCGCCACAGATCGGCGGGAAACAGGTTGTCGCGGTCGATGCGATCGGCGCGCGGCGCGATTTCCTTTTCCGCAAAGGCGTGCACGGACTCGCGCAGCAGATCGATGTCTTCGCCGAGAGGGAAGGGGCGCATCGGAGTTCCTTGAAAGACTTGTCGATGAATCATAACGCAGCGCCGCACCCTCCCGGATGCGGCGCGCGCGGGTGTCGCTGCGGTTGGTTCAGGGCTTGATCCTGGCGAACTTGGCCTTCAGGGCGACGCCGGACATCAGGAAGCCGCGGTGGCATTCGTAATCGTGGGCGTCGCGGTACTCGGTGTTGTTGTAGTTGCTGACGATATCGATCACCGCGTTGGCACCGACCCGCCTGGCGTCGCCCTGCAGCGAGACCAGGATGCCTTGCAGCACCCAGTCGCAGCTTTCCTGGTCCTTCTTGCCGAAGGCGTTGGTCCTGCGGCTGATGGTGACGTTGTCATTCACCACCTTCGCGCCGGCAGGCCGGTGGCCGGCCAGGAAGAACTTCACGCTGCCGTCGAGCTTTCCGCTTTGCGTCGCAGCGGCCACGGCGTTGTCAAACGGCAGGTGAACCACTTTTTCCGATGCCATGCCCAGGCCGGGTACGGCGGCGAGCAGCAAGATGGTCAGGCCGAGAGTTTTCGCTTTCATGCAGTTGATCTCCTCTGCTGGGGGAATGCGGCCGGACGGCCACGAAAAACATGTAACGGATATCACTCAAGGGAGCCTCGGAAGCCCCCCGATGACGTCATTCCCGCTTTCGCGGGAATGACGACCAGAAATGCGGTTATTGGAGATCCCCTCAGCACAGCCCGCCGTTGACCGCCAGCACCTGGCGGGTGATGTAGCCGGCGTCTGCGCCGAGCAGGAACTCCACGGCGGCGGCGACTTCGTCGGGCGTACCGGTACGCTGGGCGGGGATCATGCCGAGGATTTCCTCGACCGGCACCTCGGGGTCCAGCATGTCGGTATCGATCAGGCCGGGCGCCACGCAGTTGACGGTGATCCTGCGTTTGGCCAGTTCCACCGCCAGCGCCTTGGCTGCACCGATCACGCCCGCTTTCGATGCGCTGTAATTGACCTGCCCGCGATTGCCGATGATGCCCGACACCGAGGTGATGCAGACGATGCGCCCGGCGGCACGGCGGCGGATCATCGGCATGATCAGCGGATGCAGCACGTTGTAGAACCCGTCCAGGTTGGTGCGCAGCACGCTGTCCCAATCCTCGCCGGTCAGCGCGGGAAAGGCGCCGTCGCGGGTGAGGCCGGCGTTGCAGACCACGCCGTAGTACGCGCCATGCGCGGTCACGTCGGCTTCCAGCGCCGCGGCGCAGGCGGCGCGATCGGCGATGTCGAATTGCAGGATGCGCGCCTCGCGGCCCAGCGCCTGCACTTGCGCGTGCACTGCCTCGGCCTCGTCCCGGCGGGAGCGGCAGTGCAGCACCAGATCGTAGCCGGCACGGGCCAGCCGCAGCGCGATGGCACGGCCGATGCCACGGCTGGAGCCGGTGACGAGAATGGTTTCAGTCATGCGTCTTGACCTTGTACGGTGGAAGCGAGAAAGGCATCGGGATCGGGCGGGCTGAACACGGTCAGGCGGGCTTCGGCGTGCGCTCCAGGCGCATCGATGCGGCAGGCGAACATTGCCATGCCCTCGTCGTCGTGAAAACAGCGAGCCGCCTCGATGACGAGTTCGCTGCCGGCGGGGAACGCACCGACGTCGCACTGGTAACGGCGCGTGCCGAGCAAAAAGCCGAGTCGTACCGGGCGCTGCTCGCGCTTCGCCTGCCAGCCGGACCAGGCGGCCACGCATTGCGCCATCAGCTCGACGCCGCACCAGGCGGGAAGGCTGCCGTCGGCGTCCTCGAACAGGCCACCGGGGCGCACCGTGCGGCGGCAGACGATGCGCTCTTCTTCGGCCAGCGTCACCGCGTCGAGCAGGATCATCCCGCCGGTGTGCGGCAGCAGCGATTCGATCGGCCAGTTCATGTTTCGCCCTTCGACCTGACCTGGCCCAGGATCAGGCTGGCGTTGTTGCCGCCGAACGCGAACGAGTTGCTCATCAGCCGGTGCGGGTCGCCGGCCGGCAGGCGGTCGCCGATTCGGGTGAAGGACAACGGCGCCAGCTCGGGATCGGCGACGCCGTCCCAGACGTGGGGCGGCAACCGGTGCGAACCGGCATCATCGGTCAGGCTCAGCCAGCAGAACGCCGCTTCCAGCGCACCGGCCGCGGCCAGCGTGTGGCCGGTCAGCGATTTGCTGGACGAACAGGACACGCCCTGCGGGAACACCGCGGCCACCGCGCGGCTTTCCATGCGGTCGTTGTGTTCGGTGGCGGTGCCGTGGAGATTGAGATAGGCGATCTCGCCGGCGTCAAGTCGGGCGTCATTCAGGGCCGCGCGCATCGCCTGTTGCGCGCCGATGCCCGTCGGGTCCGGCGATGACATGTGATACGCGTCCGAACTGGCGCCGCCGCCGAGCAGGGCGACCGGGCCGGCTTCGCGAGTCATCAGGAACAGCGCGGCGGCTTCGCCGATGTTGATGCCGTGGCGGTTGCGCGAAAACGGTTCGCAACGCGCGGCGTCGAGCGCTTCGAGCGAGAGGAAGCCATTGATCGGCAGCCGCGCGAGCGTGTCGACGCCGCCGCACAGCACGGCGTCGCACAGATCCATCTGCAGCAGCCGTCGCGCGCTGATCAGCGCACGGGCGCCCGAGGTGCAGGCGGTGGAAATGCCGTAGCAGGGCCCGGACAGGTCCAGCCATTCGGCGAGGAATTCGGCAGGCGCGCCCAGCTCCTGGTCCGAGTAGCGGTAATCTGCCGGCCAGGCACCGTCGTGGCGCAGGCGTCCGATGCCGTCGGTGGCCCGTTCGACGCCCGTGGTGCTGGTGCCGAGCACCACGCCGATGCGTGCGGCGCCGTAGCGCGCGATGGCGGCACGGATTTCGCCTTCGATTTCCAGCGCGGCGGCCAGCAGCAGGCGGTTCGCGCGGTTGTCGCGGGTGGCTGCCAGTGTTGCCGGCACGGCCGGCAGCGGCGCGCGCACCGCACCCAGCGGCAGTGCGCGCGCGGGTGCCCAGCCGCATTCGTCGCGCAGGCCGCTGTCGTCACCGGCAAACAACGCTTCGGCCACGGCGGGTTTGCCCGCGCCGAGGGTGCAGATCACGCCTAGCGCGTTGAGGTACGCCGTCATGCGATGTCGGCCTTGCGCGCGGCGACGTTGACCAGGGTTTCCTCGCGCTCGCCCGGCGGTGGCGGCTTGCGCAGGCCCGAGCGTTCGAGCAGGCCGAAATCGCGCGCGCGGCTCCACCACAGATAGGGCAGCGACACATGACGATTTTCAAAATGGAAGCCCTGCCGGCGCAGCATGTCGAGGTAGCCGTCGGCGCTTTTCTGCACGTGCATCGGATGGCGGAAGAACCAGCGGATGACCCAGGTATCGATGTAGGCCTTGGTGGATTCGGCGAACAGCAGGTAACCGCCCGGTTTCAGTACGCGCCAGAACTCGGCCAGCGCGCGCTCCTGTTCGACCAGATGATGGAAGGTCTGGTGGCAGAACACGATGTCGACGCTGGCGTCGGGCAACCGGATGCTGGCGCAGTCGCCGGCAATCAGTTCGGCCGCCATGTGCTCCTTCTCCGCCTCGCGGCGCGACAGTTCGATGCTGTGCGGATCTGCATCCAGCCCGATCAGCCGTTGCGGCTGGAAGGCCTCCTGCAGCAACCGGAACGACCGGCCCTGGCCGCAGCCCACGTCCAGCAGCACGCCGCCTTGCGGCAGCGGTTCGCCGACCAGTCGCTTGAGATCGTTGATGGCCACGCGCAGCACATGGTGCTGCCAGACGAAGCTGCTCAGGAAACGAAACCCGATGCGGGTTTCCTCGACGTAGGTGGGGCTGGCGTAGTTCATGGCGTGATCGTCATGGGTTGAACGGATAGGTGGTGGCATGCCTGCTTCATGGGAGATGGCGCTCGACGGCATCGATCATCACCTGCGGCGACACCAGCTGCATCGTGCCGTCGGCGAGGCTCACCGCCACCTGCACGGTGCTGGCGCGGGTCATCCGTTCGCCGGTCTGCGCGTCGCTGATCAGGTAGTGGATCTTCAGCCGGTTGCGCCATTCGACAATGTCTGCGCGCACGCGCAGTTGCTGGCCGAAACGTGCCGCCTGCACATAGCGCAGCTGCACGTCGATCACCGGCCAGACGTAACCGGACGCTTGCATCTGCGCGTAGGTGTGGCCGACGCGGTCGAGCAGGGCGCAGCGGGCGATCTCCAGATATTTCACGTAGTGGCCATGCCAGACGACGTTCATCGAATCGACGTCGAAAAACGGCACGGTCACCTCGATCTCATGGTGCAGCGGGCCGCGCGCGCGCATCGGATTCTCCAGGCGAAGGGGATGGTTCGGGTGGTTGCCAGTAGGCATGGAAGTTGAACCACTGACGCGGCGCGAGCAGGCACAGCTGCGCCAGCCGATCGGCGTAGCGTTGTGTCCAGTCCCGGATGATCGCCTCGCGCCGGCCGCGTTCCCACGTCGGGGCGTCGATGAACGGTTCGAGCTTGATCCGGTAGCGACCTTCGATCTTCAGGCAGCACATCAGGTTGACCGGGCAGCGCAGCAGCCCGGCCAGTATCCAGGGGCCTTGCGGGAACGCGGCGGGATGGCCGAGAAAATCCACCGTCACGCGGCGCCCTTCGTGCAACGGCACACGGTCGCCGGCGATCGCCAGCCATTCGCCGCGATCCAGCCGTTGCGACAGTTCGAGCATCAGCGCGGCGTCCATTTCGCTGACCTGCAGCAGCCGCAACTGATGATCGCCGGCCTCGTGCTGCAGCCGGTTGAAGTGCGCGACCTGGTTGGTGTGCACCAGCACGTTCAACGGCACCTGTTCGCCGAGTTCGGCCAGTGCGCGGCAGACATCGAGGTTGCCCAGGTGGGTGCCGACCAGGATTTCGCCGCGGCCGCCGTGGCGACTTTTCAGCAGTCGCGTGCGGATGCCGCTGGGGTCGTCGATCTGCACTTCGTCGAGTGGCAGCTTGCCGCGCCACACGTCGAGGCGATCGAGCAGGCTGTCGCCAAACGCCATGAACTGGCCGAACACGCTGCCCCGGCGCGGGCGCAGATCGGCGCGACCGCTCCACGTGGACAGGTAATCCTGATACTGGCGCACATGCCGGCGCGCGCGCCGCCCGGACACGAAAAAGTACAGCACGATCAGGTACAGCACCGGCGTCATCGGCCGTCGTCCGAGATGGCGCAAGGCCAGCGCGGTGAGCTTCATCAGCCAGAAGCTGCCGCGCTCCTTCTGCGCGGCCCAATGCGGCGCGTGCGCCTCGACATCAGCCATGGGCACGCTCCACCCGCAAGCGGCCGGAGGAGCAATGCGCGCCCTCGAAGTGATACGCGAAATGCAGCTTGCCTGGCCGGGCATCATCGACGTCGGGCTCGAAATGCAAGCCGAGTTCGAGACGGTCGCCGGGGCGCAGCAGGCGCTGGAATTTCAGTGCTTCCATCTCGCGGCAATGCATCGACGTATCCAGCCGTGGTGCGGCAAGCGCCAGTGCCCAGCCCACCTGCAGCACGCCGGGCAATACCGGCGCACGCTGGAAATGGTCGTCGAAGTGGATCAGTTCCAGCGGCAGCTGGAGCGTCAGCGTCCAATGCCCGTCGCGCCGATGTTCGGCCAGCACGATCGCCATGTCGGGCCGCGCAAGATCCAGCCGGCGATCGATGGTCGGCAGGCTGAGCGGCTCATCGGGCGCCGCATCCAGCAGGCGCAGCTTGTACGCCGGATCGGATGCCTGCTTGCCGAGGTGGGTTTGCAGGTCGGCCAGCAACGCATCCCGCCCATGACGGCGCAGCGCGGCATGGCCGGACCGGTTGAGCAGCAACAGTGCGCCCGAACTTCCCGCGTGCGCTTCGGCCAGCCACGGATGACTGGCGAGATGGGCGGACGCGCGGGCCGGACTCACGCGAAGCTCCGGCGCAAGCGCTTGCGCAGCAGCCATTCGCCGGCAAACAGCACGCCCATGATGAAGTACGCGATCAGGCCGTTGTAAAGCGCCCACCACGCCAGCGGCGCCCACAGCGTCAAGGCGGCAGACATGCTGCCGTTGAACGCAAAGAACATGACCCACATCCAGGTGACGGCGCGCGTGTAGCGCACCGCCGCCGGCGGGAGGTTCGGCTCGCGCATGCGCGCAATGCGTTCGATGAAGGGCGGGCCGTAGATCAGGCTGAGCCCGAACGCCACCAGCAGCAGCGCGCTGATCAATACCGGATACCAGCGCAGCAGCATCGCCTCGCCGGTGAACGCGAGCAGTGCGCAGTAGGCGATCGCGGCGCCGACCATCCAGCGGCCGCCGGGCTGACGCAGCAGGCTGGGCGCGCGTATCAGCCAGATCGCGCCGAGCACCAGCGCGAAGATCGGTGGCGACACCTTCTCCATGCCGTAGTACACGACAAACGGATACAGCAGCCCCGCCAGCGGCAGCAGGATGGGGATCAGTCGGCGCATGCGGCCCGCTGTGACTCGACGAACGCGGCAAGGGTGGCGACCGTGGCGAAATGCCGGCGCGCATCCTTGACGTCCGACTCGATGCGGATGCCGTACCGCTTCTGCAGTGCCAGCGCCAGTTCCAGCGCGTCCACCGAATCCAGCCCCAGCCCGTCGCCGAACAGCGGCTGCTGCGCCGGGATGTCGGCTGCGGTGAGGTGTTCGAGATTCAGCGTATCGATGATCAGCTGGGCAATCTCGTGCTCCAGCGCTTCGCGTACCACGGTGGTATCCGGTGTGTTCACGACGGGTCGAGCTCCTCGAGGAAAAGTTGGTGCAGATGCTGGTTCAGTCGGCGCGAAGCGATCGGCAGCGGCGCATCGGCGAACGTCGACGGGTCGATGTCATCACCGATCCGCAACAGCACGACGACACGCCGATCCGGGATGCGATACCACGGCTCGGCCTTGGTCAGCGTGGTGGGCGTGACGGAAATGAATACCGGCGTGATCACGCGCGCGCCGCGCAACGCGATCGCCGCTGCTCCCCGGTGGAATCGTGGCGGCTGCCCTGGGGTAGTGCGGGTGCCTTCGGGAAACACCACCAGCGACTGCCCTTCGCGCAGTACGTCGGCGGCCTGTTCCAGCATTTCCGGGCTGCCGTTGTTGCTGATGTATTGCGCCGCGCTCACGGCGCCGCGCATGCACGGGTTGTTCCACAGGCTGGCCTTGACCACGCAATTGGTGTCGCGGATCTGCGCGATCAGGAAGATCACGTCGATCAGCGAGGGATGGTTGGCGATGATGAGCTGTCCGGGGCGGCCCAGCCGCTCGGCGCCGTCGATGCGGAAATCCAGCACGCGCGTGCGATACATGAACTGCATGTGCAGGTAGAACGCGCGACTGATCGCGGCGCGCGCACGGCGTCTGCGCGCCAGCGTGCCGCCGGGCAGGATGGCCAGCAAGGGCAGCACCAGCACGCACAGAACCAGGCCCCCGATACCGAAGAACACGAAGCTGGCGCCGGTCGCGAACAGCCGCCACAGCCACGCATCGCGACGCCGGGTCAGCGGGTACGCTGCCAGTTCCATTGGCGTGTCTTCCATACGTGTTCCAGGGAGTGCGCCCGCGTATGCAGGGCGCGCAGAAAATCGAGCGCGTGCGGCCACGGGCAGCGCGCGCCGCCACCGTCGTGCCGGTTCAGGCGCAACTGCCAGTCCGATGACTCATCCGCGAAAGCATCGACGTTCCCCACGCGCAAGGCCAGAGCATACGAGAACGGCACATCGTCGATCCACGGCGTGTAAGCCGGCGGCGGCATTTCCTCGGCGATCACCACCAGCACGCGCGACGCACCAGCCGCCAGCATGGCGGCGGCTTCCAGCATCGCGTGTTCGAACGTGTCCGCTTCGCCGGCGACGGCCACCGACTCGCCGCGCTGGCCGCGCAGGATCGACCATTGCCCGGCGATCGAGTTGTGCACCGACAGGCCGAACTGGGTTGGCGACAACGGCTGCTCGTCCGCGACTTCGCCCAGCAGGGAAAACGTGCGCGTCGTTTCGCCATGACGCGAGGCGAACACGAACGGCAGCTGTTCGTCGTCGTTGCATAGCGGCGAGGCGACTTCCATCGTCATCCGCGCCAGCCGGCTCAATCGGCGTCGCTGCATCGCCGGCAGGGACGCGCATTCGGGCTGCTCCTGCCGATCGGGCACGACCTTTGGTGCCTGCGCCCAGTCCTGCCATGCCTGCGGGTTGTCCAGTCCAGGTGCCCACGCACGCCACTGCTCGATGCGCAGCGCGGTCACGCCGCGTTCTCCGCATGACGCCGGAACAGCAGTGCAGCGCAACTGCCGCCGAAACCGAAATTGCTGGACAGCACGCTGTCGAGCTGTCGCGCATGCGTTTGCGTGACCAGTGGCGCCGCGGCGAAGTCCGGGTCGGATGCGAGTACCGGGCTGCCGGCCGCGATGAAGCCATGCTCCATCATCAGCAGGCAGGCGATCGCATCCAGCGCGCCCGCCGCGCCTGGTGCGTGGCCGCTCAGGCCCTTGATCGACGACAACGGCGGCACCGGTGCGCGGCGTTCGGCGAACACCGCGGCGATCGCCTTCCATTCCTCCGCGTCGCCCAGCGGCGTGGAACATGCGTGCGTATTGATGTAGTCGGGCAGCGCGTCGGACGCGCCGGCGCCTGCCTGCGCCGCGTCGATCGGCGGCAGCGCCTGGCGCAGCGCGCGCGCGATGCCGTCGGCACCGGGGCCGACGATGCTGGCCGGATCGGTGCTGGCACCGTAGCCGGTCAGCTCGGCGAGCACGGTCGCGCCACGAGCCTGCGCGTGCGCCAGCGATTCCAGTACCAGCACGCCGGCTCCGGCGGCGAGCACGAAGCCATCGCGGTCGCGGTCGTACGGGCGTGAGGCCAGTTGCGGTTGGGCCGCGCTGGCGGTGGACAGCGCGCCCATGGCGTCGAACCAGGTCGCGGTGCCTTCGAACAGCTCCTCGCTGCCGCCGGTCAGCACGAGCTGCTGCCGGCCCAGCTGGATCAGCTCCATCGCGTGACCGATCGCCAGCGAGGCGCTGGTGCACGCCGAACTCACCGTCATCGCGACGCCGCGGATGCCGAACGCGTTCGCCAGGGTGGCCGACAGCGCGCTGCTCATGCCGCGCGGCACGAAGAATGGCGACAGACGGCCGACGCCTTTTTCGCGATACGCGTTCAGGCCCGCCTCGTATTCGTTCAACGAGGCGCCGCCGCCGAGCACGAGGCCGCAGTCATCGCCCTGCAGGGCGGCGCTCGACAAGCCGGCCTGTTCGATCGCCTCGCTCATCGCATGCCACGCGTACAACGCCGGCTCGGCGAGGAAACGGCGCAACTTGCGCGGCGGTTCGGGCAGCTCGGAAATATCCACCGGGCCACCGACCCGGGCGTTCAATCCGCGACGGGCGAAACTGTCCATCGCGCGCAGCCCGCTGCGTCCGTTGCGCAGCGCATCGAGCATGGCCGCGCGGCCGTTGCCCAGACAGCTGACCACGCCCATGCCGGTCACCACCACGCGTGGCAGCCCGCGCGCGTCGAGCAGGCGCGCCGGCATCAGTCGCACGCCCTGAAGATCAGCGAGGTGTTGATGCCGCCGAAGGCAAAGTTGTTGCTCATCACGCAGTCGGTGTCGATCTGACGGCCGTCCCCGGTGATGTGGTCGAGCTCGGCGCATTCCGGGTCGACGTCGCGCAGGTTGATCGTCGGTGCAAACCAGCCGGCCCGCATCATGCGGATCGCCCACCACGCTTCCAGTGCGCCGCAGGCGCCGAGGGTGTGGCCGACGTAACTCTTCATCGAACTGATCGGCACGCGTGCGCCGAGCACCGACGCCGTGGCGTGGCTCTCGGCAACGTCGCCGCGATCGGTCGCGGTGCCGTGTGCGCTGATGTAGCCGATCGCGCTCGCCGGCAGCGTGGCGTCGGCCAGCGCCTGCTGCATCGCCACCGCCATCGTTTCGCGCGTGGGCTGGGTGATGTGGCTGCCATCGGAATTGCAGCCGAAGCCGACGATCTCGGCGTGGATCGTCGCGCCGCGTGCCCTGGCGTGTTCGTACTCCTCCAGCACCAGCGTGGTGGCGCCTTCGCCGACCACCAGGCCGTCGCGCGTGCGATCGAACGGGCGCGGTGTCAGCGCCGGTTCGTCGTTGCGCGTGCTGGTGGCGAACAGCGTGTCGAACACCGCCGCGCCGGGGCCGGACAGTTCCTCGGCACCGCCGCACAGCATCATCGTCTGCTTGCCGTGCTGGATCGCCTCGTAGCCGTAGCCGATCGCCTGGCTGCCGGAGGTGCACGCGCTGGAGGTGGGGATGACGCGCCCCTTGAGGCCGAAGAACACGCCGACGTTCACCGCCGTGGTGTGCGCCATCATCTGGATGTAGCTGGTCGCGGTGACGCCCTGCATCGAACCGGTCTCGAGCATCTTGCCGACCACGCGCACCGGCTCGATGCTGCCGCCGGACGAGCCGTAGGCCACGCCCATGCGGCCGTCGCGGATCGTCGCGTCGTCGGACAGGCCTGCGTCGCGCAGTGCGTGTTCGCTGGCAGCCACGGCCAGCTGCGCCACGCGGCCCATCGAACGGGTCTGCCGGCGCGGCCAGTGCGCCGGCACCCGGAAGTCATCCACGGGACAGCCGAGGCGGCCGTTCAGCGCGTCGAAGTAATCCCACTCGTGCATGCGCCGCACCACGTTGCGGCCTTCGCGCAGGCGCGCCTCGATGCTGGCCCAGTCGTGGCCGAGCGCGGTGATGCCGCCCATGCCGGTGATCACCACGCGCTTCATCGTTGCGGCTTCCTGAATGTGGTGGGGCCGATGGGCCCGGGCGACGATGCGGCGCGCGAGGGCGGGGTCGGGGCGGGGATCAGGTGACGCATGAGGGTTCCCGTCGATATTGTCGCCGCAGCAATCCGGGCGCGCGCGGCAGCATGCCGAGCAGCAGCCGCGTGTGCATCGCGGTGATGCGCAGGTTGTCGCGCAGCATGCGGAAGTGGGACAGGCCGTTTTCCGGATAGATCACGCGGGTCGGCAGGTTGCGCACCGGCACGCCGCGCCAGCACAGCCGCACCGCGATCTCGGTGTCGAAATCCATCCGTGCCGGCAGCGGGGCCCGGGCGATCTCGGCACAGGTTTCCGCGAGCGGATACAGCCGATAGCCGCACATCGAATCGTCGATCGCCAGCGACAGCGTTTCCATCCACACGCAGACATGGGTGAGGTAGCGGCCGTACAGGCGCGCACGCGGCACGCTGTCGTCGTAGACGGCGCGGCCGCAGATCATCGCCTGCGGGTGGGCCTGTGCTTCGGCGACGAATCGGGGGGCGTCGTCGGTGTCGTGCTGGCCGTCGGCATCGATCTGCAGCGCGTGGGTGTAGCCACGATCGCGCGCGGCCAGCAAGCCGGCGGTGAGGGCGCGACCCTTGCCCTGGTTGTGCGGCAGGCGCAGCAGCTCGATGCCGCCGGCCTGGTCGGCCAGCGCATCGAGCACCTCGCGTGTGGCCGCGTTGCTGCCATCGTCCACGATCAGCACGGGCAGGTCTTGCGCGCGCAGCGCCTGCACGGTGCGGGCGATCGTGTCCTTGTGGTTGTAGATCGGTATCAGTGCGCAGGGGGCAAGGCGTTCGACCGTCGCTGACATGGGGTGCAGCCGGGCAACGTCAGCGGGCGAGCAGGCTGTGCACGGTGGCGACCACGTCGCCCACGGTGCGCACGCTCTTGAAATCCTCGGGTTTGATGCGCATGCCGGTCATTTCCTGCACCTGGATCGCCAGGTCCACGGCATCGATGCTGTCCAGTTCCAGTTCGGTGAACAAATGCGCCGAAGGAGTGACGCGTGCCGGATCGATCTCGAAGGTATCGCGAAGTACTTCCCTCAGCCTGTCCAGGATGTTCTCGTCGCTGATCCCTGCTGCCATCATCGTGCTCATAACTCGTCCGCCTGCCCAATCCATGCGTATGCTTTGGGGGCGCCTGCACCGGGCCGATGGCACCGAAACCGACAAACCCCTGTGTTTTTCGAAACCGTGGGTTTCGAGCTCGACGACCGGTCTTGACCGATCTTCCCGCGAAGCGGGCCCCTGGTGACCTTGCCCTTTCAAGGCAAAGGCTTATACACGAATAATCGTGCGGAAGTGTAGCAGAACCGACGCCGGCGTCGGCCAGCGCCGGTGCGCCTCAGCCCCAACAAAAGAGCCGCCAGAGACCCTTCTGGCGGCTCCGTGTTTCCAGCGTGTCGCTTACTGGCCGCGCATGCGACCCTGGAAGCGGGTGCCGTTGTTGCCCATGTGGGCCAGCTTGATCTTGCCGATCGCGCTGATGCGCTCTTCGGCCAGACGGTCGGCAGCCTTGTAGGTCGGGATGTTCTCGGTCTTGCTGATCTCGAAGATGCGCCCGAGGTTGTAGTAGATCGTGCGCATCATGCGCATCGCGCGCTCGCGGTTGTAGCCGTCGATTTCCAGCGACACGTTCATCACGCCACCGGCGTTGACCGCGTAGTCCGGCGCATACAGCACGCCGCGTTTCTGCAGCTCGTCGCCGATCTCGTCGGTGGCCAGCTGGTTGTTGGCCGGACCGCAGATGATCTTCGCCTTGATGCGGTCGATGGTCTGCTCGTTGACGGTGCCGCCCAGCGCGCACGGGCTGTACACGTCGGCGTCGACGTCGTAGATCTCGTCCAGGCCGACCGCTTCGCAGCCCAGCTCGTCGACGCAGCGCTGCACCGCTTCCTTGTTGATGTCGGTGACGAACACCTTGGCGCCCTGTTCGCGCAGCAGCTTGATGTACTCGCCGCCGACGTGGCCGCAGCCCTGCACGGCGTAGCTGTACTTGCCCACGTCCTCGTTGCCGTGCTTGAACTGCAGCGCAGCCATCAGGCCCTGCAGCGTGCCGAACGCGGTGAACGGCGACGGGTCGCCCGAGCCGCCGTGCACCTGGTGCACGCCGGTCACGTACTCGGTTTCGCGGAACACGTATTCCATGTCGTTGACGTCGATGCCGACGTCCTCGGCGGTGATGTAGCGGCCGTTCAACGAGTTGACGAAGCGGCCGAACGCGCGGAACAGCGCCTCGGACTTGTCCTTGCTCGGGTCGCCGATGATCACCGCCTTGCCGCCGCCCAGGTTCAGGCCGGCCACCGCGTTCTTGAACGTCATGCCGCGCGACAGGCGCAGCACGTCGTTCACCGCCTCCTGCTCGGTCTTGTACGGCCACATGCGCAGGCCGCCGAGCGCGGGGCCCAGCACCGTGTTGTGGATCGCGATGATGGCCTTCAGGCCGGCGTCCTTGTTGTGGCAGAAGACGACTTCTTCGTGGCCCGTGTTGGCGATGGTTTCAAAGATCATTGGAACGGTGACTCCATGATGACGGTGCCGATGGGCATCTGCAGATGAGCGGCGGGGCGAGCCCAGCCAAGGTATGAAAACGCCGGAAACTCATCGCCCCGACCGGGGCCGGGGCGAGAATCAAGGCGCGAAGTTTAATACTTCATCCCGGGATATGCTGGTGCGGCGCAGCAAACCGCAGGCGGAAAGCTCGGCGTCAGCGGCGCCAGTGGCCCTCGCGAAACCGCCAGCCGTGGCGCCCGTGCACCCAGTATGCCGGTGCGTAGCGATAGCCGGGCCGGACATGCACCCAGCGTCCTGTGGCCCAGATGTGACGATGTCCGTCCCAGCGCCAGTAGCCGGGCGCCCAGACATAGCCGCGGCGCGGCGGCGGCACGCGCTCGAAACGCGGCGGCGGCGGCCCGACGCTGACACCGATGCCCACCGAGACCCGAGCCACTGCAGGCGGCGCATAGGTCGCGCCGACGAAGGTCAGGCCGATGCCGGCGAGCAGGGCCAGCTTGAGGGGCAGCGTGCTTTTTTTCATGAGGGTCTCCGTCAGCGCCGCAGCATGCGGCAGGCAGAACCGAAAACGACGGAACGCGCAGGCAGTTGACACGCCGGGCGATCCGTTCAGCTACAGCCCTGGCAGGAAACTACATGTGGCAATTCGGCGCATGGCCGCTGCGGCGTGCCTGCTGGAACACCGGCAGCAGTTGCTGCGCCTGCGTGTTCAGCGCCTGCGCGCGGTTGCCGGATGACGGATGGGTGGACAGGAACGCCGGCGGCTTGCTGCCGCCTTGCGCGCCCATCTTCTGCCACAGCGTCACCGCCGCACGCGGATCGAAACCGGCCTGCGCCATGTAGCGCTGGCCCAGCGTGTCGGCCTCGCTCTCCTGGGTGCGCGAAAACGGCAGCAGGATGCCCACCTCGGCGCCGAGGCCGAGCGCGGCCGCGGCATAGCCGGCATTGGTGCCGCGCGAGCCGGCGTAGATGGTGCCGGCCGCTACCGCCGCCTGGGTGGCCATGTTGTCCGAGACGCGTTCCGCACCGTGCCGCGCCACCACGTGGGACAGCTCGTGGCCAAGCACCACGGCCAGCTGGTCCTGGTTGCCGGCGAGCTTGAACATGCCCTTGTTCACGCCGATCCGGCCGCCGGGCAGGGCGAACGCGTTGGCGCTGTCGTCGCCCACGATCTGCACCTCCCACTGCTGCGTGTTCCACGGTGGCGGCAGCACCGCGATCAGCGCGCGCGCCACGCAGGTCGCGTAGGCGCGTTCGCGCGGCGCATCGACGAACTTGCCCTGCTTGCGCATGTCGTTGAACGCGGTCAGCCCCATCTGGCTCATCTGGCTGTCCGACACCACCATCAGCTGCGAGCGGCCGGTCGGCGACGTGACGCAGCCGGCCAGCAAGGCGGCCGCCAGTGATGCGAGCAGATGGCGATGTTTCATGCGTGATCCCCTGAAGACAGACGTGGTTCGAGCATACCCGCAGGAGATCACGATCGTGATCAACACGGCGTTGATGAAATGCACGAACGATCGTGCTATTTTCGTCCCATGACGACGGCAACCCACCCCGGCAAACGCGCCACCACGCGCGAAACCATCCTCGATCACGCCTACGCGCTGGCCCGTCGCGACGGGCTGGAAGGCCTGTCGATCGGCAACCTGGCCAGCGACGTGGGCATGTCCAAGAGCGGCGTGTTCGCCCATTTCGGCTCGCGCGAAGACCTGCAACTGGCCGTGCTCGACACCGGCAGGAGCCGCTTCGTGACCCAGGTGCTGCTGCCGGCGCTGCAGCAGCCTCGCGGCCTGCCGCGGCTGCGCGCGATCGTGGCGAACTGGTTCGCGTGGAGCCGCGAGCACCAGAACGGCTGCGTGCTGCTGTCGGCCGTGAGCGAGTACGACGGTCGCGCCGGCGCCCTGCACGACGGCGTCGTGCAACAGCAGGCCGGCTGGCGCGATGAAATGCAGAAGACGATCGCGCAGGCGGTCGAGCTGGGCCATCTGCGCAGCGACACCGACGTCGCCCTGCTGGCCTTCCAGATCTACGCGTTGATGCTCGGCCTGCATCACGACGCCGGGCTGTTCGGATTCGACGAAGCCGGCCGCTGCACCGTGGCGGCCTTCGAGCGTCTGTGGCAAAGCTGGCAAACCTGAGGTAATCCCCATGTCCTCCAAGTCCCCCTCGGCAACGGTTCCTCCCCGGTCTGGCCCACCGCCTCAAGCTCGGCACCGTGCGCGCCGGTTTCGTGCTGGGCGGCCGGCTGGCGCCCGCGCGCACCGTGAACCGTGCCGCGCGCCTGTTCGCCACGCCGTTCGCCAGCAGCCGCCAGCGTGCCGACGCCGTGCAGGGCGATGCCGAGATGCAGCGCGGCGAGTTGCAGATCCATGGCGAAACCATCGCCACCTACATCTGGGGCGATCCCGCGACCCAGCCCTACGCGCTGCTGGCGCACGGCTGGTCCAGCTTCGGCCTGCGCTTCCTGCCGTGGGTGGCGCGGCTGCGCGCGCTGGGCTACGCCGTGGTCACGTTCGACCAGCCCGGCCACGGCCACAGCAGCGGCAAGCTGTGCACGCTGCCGGAATTCACCGCGACGATCAGCGCCATCGGCCAGCACTACGGCGATGCCGCGCTGGCCGTCGGCCATTCGCTCGGCGGGGCCGCGGTGACGCTGGCGCAGGATGAAAGCTGGCGCGCGCGCAAGTTGATCCTGGTGGCGCCGGCCGCCGACATGGCCGCGGCGGCGGGCCGCTTCTTTCGTCTCGTGCGCCTGGGCGAGCACCTGCGCCAGCCGTTCTACGACTGGCTGCTGCGCCGCACCGGCGTCAGCGTGGAGCAACTGCAGGTGCACCGCCGCCTGCCGGCGCTGGGGCAGCCCGCGCTGATCGTGCACGACCTCGATGACACCGACGTGCCGTGGGGCGAAGGCGAGCGCTACGCCCAGTTCTGGCCCGGCGCGCGGCTGTTCACCACGCAGGGGCTGGGCCATCGCCGCGTGCTCGACGCGCCGGAGGTGATCGAGGCGGCGCTGGCCTTCGTGCGCGGCGAGCAGGTGGGTACCCGGGTCATCTCCAACCTGCTGGACTCGGCAGTCGCGACCTCATGCTCTGCCTGTAACCCGTCGCAGCGCCCGGTTTTGCCCGCATCCGCGATGCATGAAATCCGGCCATTGCCGTACGCCAACGTACGCGCCAACCCGCGGGCCAGCCGTCGATCCACTAGAATCGAACGGTTCAAGCATCGATGTCCGGAGTTGCCATGAGTTCCCCGCCAAGCACGTCCCCGCCAGCGCCCCGCAGGCCGCAACCACCCCGCTGCGCTTCGTCACCGCCGCCAGCCTGTTCGATGGCCACGATGCCGCCATCAACATCATGCGCCGGATCATCCAGAGCGCAGGGCGCCGAAGTGATCCACCTCGGCCACAACCGCTCGGTCGAGGACGTGGTGCGCGCCGCGCTGCAGGAAGACGCCGACGCCATCGCGCTGTCGTCCTACCAGGGCGGCCACGTGGAATACCTCAAGTACATGGTGGACATGCTGAAGGAGCGCGGCGCCGCGCACATCCGCGTGTTCGCCGGCGGCGGCGGCACCATCACCCCGGAAGAAATCCGCGAGCTGCAGGCCTACGGCGTCGAGCGCATCTACCACCCCAACGACGGCATGAAGCTGGGCCTGGTCGAGATGATCGAGGACGTGATGGAGCGCACCCGCGCCGCCGTGGCCAAGCGCGTGGAAACCGCCGCCAGCCACGTCGACATCAACGACGAGATCTCCATCGGCCACATGCTTTCCACGATCGAGGAAAGCCGCTTCGCCGAGGGCGAACTCGAACGCCTGCGCAAGGAATGGAAACTCGCCGGCAAGCAGACGCCCGTCCTCGGCCTCACCGGCACCGGCGGCGCCGGCAAGTCGTCGGTGGTGGACGAACTGCTGCTGCGCTTCCTGCACGCGTTCCCCGAGATGCGCATCGCCGTGCTGGCGGTCGACCCGACCCGTCGTCGTTCCGGTGGCGCCCTGCTGGGCGACCGCATCCGCATGAATTCGCTGCGCAGCCATCGCGTCTACATGCGCTCGATGGCCACCCGTCGCCAGCACGCCGCCACCAGCATCGTGCTGCACGACTGCATCGACTTCCTCAAGAGCCAGCCCTACGACCTGGTCATCGTCGAAACCGCCGGCATCGGCCAGAGCGATTCGGAAATCGTCGACCTGGTCGATTTCCCCGCCTACGTGATGACCAGCGACTACGGCGCCGCCAGCCAGCTGGAGAAGATCGACATGATCGACTTCGCCGAGCTCATCGTGCTGAACAAGTTCGACAAGCGCGGCGCCGAAGACGCGCTGCGCGACATCCGCAAACAGTGGAAGCGCAACCGCACCGCGTTCAACGTCAAGGACGACGACGTGCCGGTCTATCCCACCATCGCCAGCCAGTTCAACGATCCGGGCGTCACCTGGATGTTCACCAACCTCTGCCGGCTGATGCGCGAGAAAGGAAAAAGGGGTCAGAGTCACTTTTCGGGCGAGAACGCAGCAGGGCATGGCGGTGCAGGGTCGAAAAATGACTCTGACCCCCTTTTCCTTTCCTCCCCCGGCTGCAACTGGCAGCCCGACCTCGACACCACGCTGAAATCCCCGCGCGCCACCGTACTGATCCCCGGTGCCCGCGTGCGCTACCTCGCCGAAATCGCCGAGCAGGGCCGCGCCATCAACCAGGGCATCGAGACCCAGGCCGAGTTCGCCAGCAAGGCGCAGCATTACTACGAGTCGCTGAAGGAACTGGGCGACGCGGCGCTGCCGCAGCCGCTGGACATGTACGCCAGCGACGCGCTGCACGCCGAAGGCGACCGCTCGCTGACCACCTTGCGCCAGCGCTACAACGCCGCGCTGAAGGAACTCAGCCACGAAGCCATCGAACAACTGCGCCACTGGCCCGCGTTGTTCGAATCGGTCACCGCCGACGTCAACGAATACAAGGTGCGCGACAAGGTCATCCGCGTCGACAACTACCGCGAATCGCTGAGCCACCAGAAGATCCCGAAAGTCGCCCCGCCCAACTCCAAGGACTGGGGCGAACTGCGTCACCTTCCTCGGCAAGGAAAACCTGCCCGGCCACTACCCGTACACCGGCGGCGTCTATCCGTACCGCCGCAGCGGCGAAGATCCCACCCGCATGTTCGCCGGCGAAGGCACGCCCGAGCGCACCAACCGCCGCTTCCATTACCTCAGCCAGGGCGGCGCCGCCACGCGCCTGTCCACCGCGTTCGACTCGGTCACCCTGTACGGCGAAGACCCGGCCCCGCGCCCGGACATCTACGGCAAGATCGGCAACTCCGGCGTCAACATCGCCACGCTCGACGACATGAAGAAGCTGTACTCCGGCTTCGACCTCAGCGCGCCCAGCACCTCGGTGTCGATGACCATCAACGGCCCCGCGCCGATGATCCTGGCGATGTTCATGAACACCGCCATCGACCAGAACGTCGAGAAGTACCTGCGCGAAGACGACGCCCGCTGGGCCGCCGCGCAGAAGAAGATCGACAAGCTCTACGAAGGCAGCAGCGCCCGCAGTACCTGGGCGAGCTGCCCAAGGGCAACGAAGGCCTCGGCCTCGGCCTGCTCGGCGTCTCCGGCGACGAGCTGGTCGACGCCGACATCTACGCCCGGATCAAGACCGACACCCTGACCAAAGTGCGCGGCACCGTGCAGGCCGACATCTTCAAGGAGGACCAGGCGCAGAACACCTGCATCTTCTCCACCGAATTCGCGCTGCGCATGATGGGCGACATCCAGCAGTACTTCGTCGACCACAAGGTGCGCAACTTCTACTCGGTGTCGATCAGCGGGTATCACATCGCCGAAGCCGGCGCCAACCCGATCAGCCAGCTCGCCTTCACCCTGAGCAACGGCTTCACCATCGTCGAGTACTACCTCGCGCGCGGCATGAGCGTGGACGACTTCGCGCCCAACCTGAGCTTCTTCTTCTCCAACGGCATGGACCCGGAGTACACCGTCATCGGCCGCGTCGCCCGCCGCATCTGGGCGCGCGCCATGCGCGAGCGCTACGGCGCCAGCGCGCGCAGCCAGATGATGAAGTACCACATCCAGACCTCCGGCCGCTCGCTGCACGCGCAGGAGATCCAGTTCAACGACATCCGCACCACGCTGCAGGCGATGTACGCGCTGTTCGACAACTGCAACTCGCTGCACACCAACGCCTACGACGAGGCGATCACCACGCCGACCGAGGAAAGCGTGCGCCGCGCGGTGGCGATCCAGATGATCATCAACAAGGAGCTCGGGCCTCAACTTCAACGAGAACCCGTGGCAGGGCAGCTACGTCGTCGACACGCTCACCGACCTGGTCGAAGAGGCCGTGTACAAGGAGTTCGAGGCGATCAGCGAGCGCGGCGGCGTGCTCGGCGCGATGGACACCATGTACCAGCGCGGCAAGATCCAGGAAGAGTCGATGTACTACGAGCACAAGAAGCACGACGGCTCGCTGCCGCTGATCGGCGTCAACACCTTCCTGCCGAAGGAGCATGCGGCGGCGACATCGCCACCGAGATCGAGCTGATCCGGTCGACGGAGGAAGAGAAGGGGGCGCAGATCGCCAACGTGAAGCGGTATGGGGAGGCGCGGAATGCGCTGGCTGCTGACAGTCTCAAGGTGTTGCAGGGGACGGCGCGGGAGCGGCGGAATGTGTTTGAGCAGTTGATCGAGGCGGTGAAGTACAACTCGTTGGGGCAGATCAGTCATGCGTTGTATGAGGTGGGGGGGGAGTATCGGCGGAATATGTGAGGACTTTTACAGTCCGTTGAATTTATTCTCGGGGAGAGGTAGATGACTTACACGCCAGATTTGGCCTCGTCGGCACGTCGTCATTTGCTGGCTGCCCAAGAGCTTGTGGATGGAAAAAAAAGAGTCGACGTGGCGGGTTATCTTTTCGGGATCGTGGCCGTGAGCCAATAAAGGCAATGATGATTGAGTCGGGCATGCGACCAGGAGATTCACGTAGAGATGATCCCTTCTACGCTCATTTTCCACAGTTGCGCACGATGCTCCGCGACTCATTGTCAGGAAGAAAGGCAAGCCAAATATCTCGCTTTGTGTTTGATGATAAATTCATGAAGCGCTTGGATACAGATGAGGCATTCCATGGACAGATTAAAGAGGCCTGCTGTTTGCTTGGCAAAGACAAGCAGAAGACGCTGTTAGCACCATAGGAACCTGAGGTGAAAATGACTCGCTTCGATGACGCTCTGAATATATTGGTATCGGTGTTTGTCGACCTCGAATGCCAACGATATCTCAGTTCGGGTGTAGTGCTGCGAGATGCATCTGGTAGGCTTGGGTTTGTTTTTAGTGAAGATATTACTGATGCTGTCGCCATTGAACTCGAGAACAAACTTAGAGGTCAATTCGGTGGTTATGCGCGAACCGACCGACTTCTAGCGCTGGAGGATGATTTTGGGGTCTCTCAACTATTAGAAGATTCGTTTTCTACACGACATCCCTGTCAGAAATATCGGTGTTCGCCTATTGGATAGAAGGCTAGTCGATCTGACTGGCTGAGGACCCCATCCGAGCCGGACGGAGCGACTCCCTGTTTGATTTTCGCGAGCATTAAGGGAGGTGTAGGTCGATCTACCGCGCTATCTATAGCGGCTGCGGATTAGGCCGCGAAGGGTGCCGCGTGCTAGCAGTGGATCTCGATATGGAGGCACCCGGTATCGGAGCTATGTTGCTCTACAGTGCGACGACTCCGGGAGTTCGTAACTATGACGCATTGCTCGAATCAGTCATTTCGCCGCTTGATGATAGGTTCTATCTTGACCTTGTTGGGCCATCGCCTCTTGCAGAACGCAAAGGGAAGAATTGAGTGAAATTCCGGCGTTCGGGAAGAGGTTGATTCGAATCGGGTAATCCTCAAAATATCCCGAGCCTATGGCGTAGGTAATTTTCGGTGAGGGCGGAGTCGTTACGACGTTCCTGGATCGCGTTAATCTTGAATTTCGTATTACGTAAATTCTGGAAATTATGATTTAATTTTGATTCATTCAGCTGGTCTGCATGAGACAACAGCGGCAGCACTTATTGGCTTGGGTGGGGAGGTATTTATGTTTGGAAAAATGAGCCCCAGACATTTATTGGATACTCAGCGCTGTTGAATGACATGAGCCGATTCTTTAGTGGTCGTGAACAGTTAAGAGCGTTGGACCAGAAGGTAACGACGGTGCAGGCTAAGGCGGAGAGTGGTGAAGATATTTCCGTGTACGAGATGCAGTGCCAGGGATCTCTTTACTTCTTCAGGGTTATTGACCATTAACTTGGTCAATGGTGATCAGGTTCCGTTGCCGGAACTGTTCCACGACGTCCCTTGGAGTGATGACTCTGCTGATAACGAGCGCAATTGGAAGAGATTTCTGACTTGATTCCAACTGTGCTCGTTATATTTGATGATAGTCGTTTCAAGTCTTTCGATCCGTATTCGCGAAAAAATCTACTTTCCAAGACATTTTATGGTAGGCAACCTACGGTTCCTTTTAATCAGATGCTGTAGTTGAGGCCGGTATAGAAGGGGCAGCTTAGTAGTTATTTCCAGCCGATTTTCAGGTGTTGCGGTTGGACCGCAGAATTCGAGCCGACGTCTCCAATGATGGGATCCTGCTTCTGCCTGAAGCTGGAGGACATGTTCGCACCGGCAATCACATGCGTCCGCGCTCGATCCAAATAGGCGAATTATTGTAGGTTCTAGGGGGCCGGGAAGAAGCTTCGTCTTGGTGTCTTGGGACAGCAGACAACCAAGGCTGCGGGGCCGCGAGTGCTATCCTCGACTCGGGCTGGCCGATGTGAAGTGTATTTTGGATACACGGGTGTTGGAGGGGCGCAGGGAATTGGCGTGGACGCACTGAATTCGTGCATCCCTCCCGGTTCTTCAAAAGAAGCCATTAGGGCTTTTTGGTGGGCTACAATTTTGCGTGCAATGGAAGAGGAGGCTGAGGAGGGACGGATTCGTTTAGCGGATGCAATGGAAATCACCCTCGATTGGGAGCGTCGCGATGGAGAAATTTTCGAGGTTCATGAGTCGCGCCTGAAAGGCATGGGAACGCGAGTTCTGGTTATTTTTGATGCTTTGGATACTGTTGCTATTGAGTGGAGCCGTAGGCGTGAGTTAACAGAAGGCCTTCTAGAGGTCGTTTGGGCAACTCGATGCCCATAGCACATAAAGGTTAAACTTTTTCTTCGCCCCGATCAGATCGATGACGATGCACTCCAATTTGTCGAGCTTCCCAAGCTCCGGACAGGCGCCGTGGAGACTAGCGTGGTCTGGCGAGGACCTCTATGGCCTGTTCTTCTCGAGGCTCGCGCTCTCAAAAACGACGAGGCGAAAGTCTGGTCGTCTCCTGGTCTATCAATTGGTATTCCTCCAGCTACTTCTGGGACTGTGCTTGGAAGGCAATGGCCACTGGTTTCGACTAGCTCTGCGCAGATCAAAGCTATGGAGTCTATGTCGGGCCCTTACATGGCTTCAGGGACGCACGGCTATAAAAAGGGCCGGACCTACACCTGGCCGCTCACACACTTGGGCGATGTGTCTCGACGAAGTGACGCCTCGAAGCTTTCTTGGCCCTCTTGATCGCCGCTGCTAAGAGTGGCGCGACGCCACAAGTTACCGCATATGACGCCGGAGGGCATCCGGCATGGCCTTCGGGCTGCCTCCAAGACTCGCGTAGACCAGTTGCATCTAGAATTCCCATGGATCAAGGGAGTCTTGGCGCCTTTATCTGGCTTGTTACTTCCTCAAGAGCAAGAAGAAGTGTTCAAGTTTTGGAGGGCTGCAAAGACCAAAGAAAGTGTCATTCGAGATGCTGCCGATAAGGATTATCTTCCACCTTTTCCAAGCGGCTCTAAGGTCGACGAAGCCTCAGCCTGTTTAAGGCCCTTGAAAAGATCGGTGTAATGTTTCGCCGTAAGGATGAGCGACTGGATATGCCAGATTTGTTTCGTGTGGCCGCTCGTCTGCTCAAAAAGGGCGGCACTGCGCCGACCTAAGCTAACGGAAGTACACGAAAAGGTAAGCTAACAAAAAACGGTCAGGTTCACTTACAACCGTTTGAATTGTCGGTGGCGGCTCGTTAAGGAGTCGCGTGGTCACCTGAAAACAGGGTCAGGTTCACTTACGTTCGTTTGAATTGTCACGGGGGCGGGCGATGTGCGGGCCTGACGCCGGCGAAGCGTTGGGTCTTGGCTTCCAAAAAGGAAAAAAAGGTGTCAGGGACAATTACTGACAGCCGGCAGGTCGCAAGGATGAGGGTGGGGCGCGGCGTGTCCTTGTCCTTGGAAAGGTGTCAGGGACAATTTCGAAAGCGTTTTCAGAGCGCGCTTTCCATAGTTGGTCATGGCTTGGCTGAGGTTTTCTTACTTGTTCGGAGCGCACAAGGATGTCTTCGAGGAGATTCGAAGGCAAGCGGCGGGAAGGTTGCTGATACCTGTGGTGATCGCCGTGGTGTTCGTGGCGATCGTCAAGGCCTTGTTTGAACTCAGGCGCTCGAAGCTTGGCGAACGCAGGGATTTTCTGGAGATTCTGGGCGCAGCAGCGCGTGCAGGATGATCTCTGGCTCGAGGTGACCATCCGTCATCTTGCTGGCGCGTATATCCCTGCAAAAAAGGGGACAAGGTGTCAGGGACAATTTCTAGGGCAAGCAATGGTGCTGGGGACAAGTTCTGACGGAGGATAGCGTGCTGCGCTGAGGGGACAAAAAGGTGTCAGGGACAATTTCCGGCAGCGGAGCCAAGAACGGGGTCAGGTTCACTTAACAATCATTTAAATTTTAGCGGGGGCGGAGATGCGCAGGCCCTCCACCGACGTATCTTTCTTGGGCTCGAATGCAGCGCCAGCTTTGGTACGTGAGCCTGACCCCGTTCGTGCACTAGGAATTAGCGAGTGGATATATCAGCAGTTTTGCCATTCATTCCGTCGCTTGGAGGATGCGTGGCGATATGGAAGCTACTTTCAGATCGTAGACAGGGCAGGGTTTCTGGGAGGGCGCTTTCATATAGTGTCTACTTTGAACCCTCCGGATCGAAGATCTGGAACTTCTTTCTCAAGTGGATTCCTGGGGTTCGCCGATGGGTAAGGCGACGTGCAACTGGTTCTGCGCCCGATCTTCACGTAAGGGTTTTCTTGTGGAACTCGGGCAGCGATGTAATCACGCTGGACGATTTCTTTGATGAGAAGTCACTGAACCTTTTATTTAAATGTCGGATAAATAGGCTTTCTATATATTTTGAAAGCGCTCAGGCGGTCGGCGCGGATTTCGGAGTGTATCGCTTTGAGGCGATGGATCCTCCAGATAATTGCGGGAAGTTGTTCCGGTTTAACGGTGCGGTTTAGCTATTTGCCACCTGGCCATGGCGCAGTTCTTGATTTATGGGTAGAGCAAATTGGTGGCGTGGATCGAGAAGTCTTTCTTTCAGGGCCTGTTGGCTGCTGAAACAAACGAGATTTGCCGGGTCTCTTTATTCTCTTAAGATAGAGAATATACTTTGGCTAAATAGGGTGTCGAGAATTTTGCGTTGGTCAATTCCTTTTTTCTTGGCGCTATGGGGAGCGGCTTACATTTATATATTTGCTGCAGGCGCTTTTAGTTTTGGTGATCCCAGGTTTTGGTGTGGCGTTGTTGCGGCAACTGTGTTTCAGGTTTGTTATATGCTGTCTATAGATTTCCGTCGCCAGCTATATGAGCGAATACCGAATAGTTTGGCTTATTGGAATCGCGCAAGGTGCCTGTTGGGAACACCAAAATAGGTGTCAGGGACAATTTCCGACAGGAAAAATACAATAAAGGGAGTAAGGGGGACGTGGCTAATTAAATCTCGTCCTTCAAAAACGGGATCAGGTTCACTTACGGTCGTTTGAATCGTCTTTGCGCGGGCGATGCGGGAAAAAGGTGGCGAACAAAAAAGGTGTCAGTAAAAAAGGTGTCAGGGACAATTTCTGACAGCGGAGCGGCTTCGGGGATGATGGTGAGGCACGGCTCGCGCTGATCGGCAAAGGAGGGGCGCTGCGTGATCCTGTCGGACATGGCCCGACTTCCACGCTTCGATCTCGCCGGTGTTCCGCAGCATGTGGTGCAGCGGGGCAACAATCGTCTGCCTTGTTTTCTGGACGATGAGGACCGCCAGCGTTACCTGCAGTGCCTGCGGCAGGCATTGCTGCGATTCGGCTGCAGGCTGCATGCCTATGTGTTGATGAGTAATCACGTGCACTTGCTGCTTACGCCTGAGGAGGCGGGTGGGGTATCGCGGCTGATGCACACGTTCGCGCGCAATTACGTCGGCTCGTTCAATGGTCGGCACGGGCGGACGGGGACACTGTGGGAAGGCCGCTTCAAAGCCTGCCTGGTGGATTCGGGGCGCTACTTCCTGACCTGTAGTCGTTACATCGAGCTCAATCCGGTTCGTGCCTGGATGGTGGCTCAGCCAGACGAGCACTCGTGGTCGAGCTACGGTGCCAACGCGGAGGGAAGCACAGATCCGTTGCTCACTCCGCATCCCGAGTACCTGAGGCTTGGCACCGACCCGGCAAGTCGCGCCTCAGCGTACCGGGCTTTGTTCGCCGAGGTGTTGCCCGACGAACTTGTCGAAGAGATCCGCATCCACTTGCAGCAGCAGAAGGTGCTTGGGACGGATCGGTTTCGGTCATGGGTTGAAGAGAGGACCGGCCGATTCGATACCGTGCGGCCGGCAGGTCGTCCGCCCGGACGTTCAAATTGTCCCTGACACCTTTTTCCTGCTTTGGCCATCGTGCGTACCCTATGGCGAGCGTTGCACCACCGGCTGATCCGCCTGAGGATTTTGCATCTGCTGCATGGGCAGCAACGTTTGGGTCCGGGCAGGCTGTTGAACGTCGCGGTGCCACTGGGTGCTGCTTTGCGCCAACGGCGTCGCGATGGCCTGCGACACATTGACGTCGGTATATCGCTTGAACAGGGAATTGATGTCGCCCTGCACGGCGTAGGCGCGGCTGGCGTCGTCGCTCAGCACGACATGGTCGACCTGGCTCAGGCCGTTGCCGTGGGCGGCGACGGCCAGTGCTGCGGCGAGGTTGTCGCTGCGTTCGTCCGGTGCGCGTCCCTGCTGCGCATCCAGGCGATGCACGGCGTTGAGCGCCTGCAGGTACATGCCGTTGCCGGGGTGTGTGGCGTCGGCGAGAGTCGGCTGCGGCGGATGAACGGCCATCCGCAAGGCGTTCAGCGTCTTAGGGCCGGCGATCCCATCGGCAATCATGTGATGCGCGTGCTGAAACTTCTCGACCGCTGCCTTCGTGCCGGGGCCGAAGTCGCCGTCCGGATGCAATGCGCGGTCGTGCGCATCGGTGAAGCCGAGCTTGGCGAGATCGGTCTGCAACGCGGTAACTTTTTCGCCATGTAAACCCTGATGTAGCGAGCCGTGGCTGCCCGATGTGTGGGTAGGTCCACCCTGGCCTATGGCCTTCAGGGCTTCCTTGATGTCCGAGTCGCTTGCCGACTTCGAAGGATCGAAATTCGCATCGCCGACCTTGGCATGTGCGCGGTCGAGAGCGGCTGCGTTTTCCGGGTCCATGTAAGCATCCTTGTACCGTTTTGCGAGCGCGGCGGCCTTCGGGCCGTCGTAGTAGTCGTATGCGCTGCTGATTTCGTTGGCCTTCGCAAGCACGTCGTCGTAGTTGCCACCGTTCTTCAAGACTGTCTTGAACTCAGACATCTGGGATGGCATCTGATTCGCGGTTTTTGCCAAGATGGCGACTGTTTCCAGACGATGATCTTCCGAGATGTTCTTCCCGTATTTATCCAGCATGGACATGGCTGTTTGGGTTGCATGTCGGATCTGTGGATAGTCGACGTTCTTGTGTATCCACTTCTGCCCGTCTTCCGAGGATGCCCACGCATTGATGCTATCCCGGGTGTCCTTGTCGATGAAGGTGAGGGTGCTTCGCCCCGCTTTGCCGTTGCCGTGGGTAAGCAGGTTCGCGCGGAGTTGTGAGTGGTCTTGCGTGAATTCGAGGTCGTGATCCTTGGCATACTGGGACGCCTGATCGATGATTCCGTCGACGTAGGTGGTCTCGCCTTGCTTCAGTGGCGCACCATCAGTCGCTCCGAGAGCCCAAGTTCCACGCTGGCCGAGATCGACCTGGATCGTACCCAGCGAGTAGCCGCTGTTTGCTTTTATCTTCGCCGCGTTACCCCAGTTCGGATCGGATGTGCCCGAGGTCACTCCGGCAATGCTCAGGTGATAGGAAGACGGTCCGCCCTCTGTTCCGCGGCCCACCACGAAATACGTGGCGCCAGTCAGTGAATCGAGGTCGTGCGTGTTGAGATCGGGCATGGTCTTCATCCTTGAGAAAAGTGCGGTTACTGAATGTTGGCGACGATCAGATAAGTGTCCAGTGCATTGGCACGTTCGCAGATGCGGAACATTTCGTTCTGCGTCAACTGAAGGTTGGCGACAGTTTCATTACCGTAGATGGAATTTTCGAACTCATCGTTCGCCTCCTGAAATTTCAGCCATTCACGTTCGGCACGGATGAGAGCATCCTTCGCTTTGGGAGTTAGTTTGCCGAGGAGGGCCTTGTAGCTGACGTTCAATCGATTGTCCTGTCTGGTTTGCTCAGCGGAGAGGCAGGCGGCAATAGCAACAGTGTCGGAATCCGCTTTGTCGACGCACGTATAGAACGCAGTAGTGATGCCTTTCGGCGCATGACTCTTGATGGCTTGGCTTCTGCTGTCGCTTGCGACTGCGACAGCGCCGTAGACGAGCAATGCCAAGGCGACGGTGAGCGTCCTTGCCGTTTTCATGCTGGTGCTCCTGATCGTGGATTTCTTGCCTTGCGACTGCTGCGGCACTGTTGAGAGCTGGAAGGGGGACATGCGAACTCCTTTGAAAAGACGGACCCTGAAATCCTTTGCCGGGAGAGCCTAGCATCGGTGCTTCGCGACAGAATGTGAGCGTGCTCGGGAAATGGCGTGGGGGAATGACGCGCTGGTGGTTCGGGTGATCGCCAGCGTCGGGCGGATCGTTTGTCGCAGCGCACCTCGCCTCCCATGGGTTCTTGCTGCAAGATGTCCCGACTTCAGGGGGAAGTACGTGGATATATTGAGCGGGGAAGGTGGTTCGGATCGAAAGATTGCCGGCTTCTGACGTCGCCTGGCGAATACTTCGTCCAGTGTCGCGCCGAGTTCCGAAGCATTCGTTGCAACCGGGAAACAGGGGCGCACTTCCCGCGGTTGTTTTTTGGCTCGAAATTTTGCGCTGCCGTGTGCGCTCAATCCTGCAACCAGCGCATGGCCTGGTCGCGCTCGCCGTAATCGAATTTGCGGATCTTGGCCAGCATCAGCGGATCGAGTACGTGGTCGACGAATGTACCCATGGGACTGTCGGTAACCAGCGCGATTCTGCCGATCTTGTCGTGCACCGTGTTGACGAACTTCAGGTGCGCGGAATAAAGGGGACGTGGCTAATTAATTAAGCCTCATCTCTCGCGCCAGTCGGCCGTGAGCGCCCACGCGGTCAGGTTCACGTCGAAAACGGGAAGTCGTTTGAATCGGTGTGTTCATCGCAGCGAAGATGCCGCGAACTATGTTCGCGACCAAAACGAGCTAACCGGGTCGGAGCCCCTTAAAGCGCATCGGAAGTGGCTCCTGGCCCGCTTTCATTCGGGCTCCTGCTTTTCCTCCGGCCGTCCAAAACTACGATCGGGCCCAGGCGAAATCCAGAGTCGGAGACCGAGTCGGTTCGGATCAATTCGATACGCGCCCGGGTTGACGAATGCTCCATTCCATCGTGACGCCGGTCAGAACGGCAAGCGCCAGAGCTTCCAGCGCGAACTGGCCCTCGCTTGTCAGACCCGCCAGGAACGATCCTTTGGCCAGCCCGGCGTAGAAGACAGGCAGGAGGAGCTGATTCTTGATCGCCAGGATAAGCAGGCTGAATGCCACAAACCGCATTCCACGTGACGGAGACAGCTTGTTCCAGATCAGTATCGCGGCGACTACGCACGCGAGCGTCGGTTCGGCGAAGCTGAGATAGGCCGGTACAAGCACCTTGGGACCATAGGGCAGAGTGCACCACTCACTTTGCGGAGCGAGGCTGGCGATGGATTTCATCAGCGGCGCGAGCGCCATGCCGATCAGCGGGCTCAATGCGAACATTGCGAAGGCCGCAATGATCGTGGCTGCAACTATCTTCTGCCAGGCGAGCCGCAAGCGCGGCGCAGCCGCGGCGACGATTGCACACACGATGGCAATGCCCAGCAACTTCGGAATGTTCGAAATAAAGGCGAAAACCCAGGCGTTCGTGCAATAGCCGGCCATGAAGGGGTCACGAAAAAGGCTTTCGGTCAGCATCGAGAAAATCAGAAAGAGCAGGCCCCATTGGAGGAGAAACGAGCGACTGACATTCCTCGAGGCATATTGCCAGAACACCAGCAGTGCCAGTGTCTGCGCCACCCGAATGGCGAAGCGGTAGGGAGGCGTGACGACAGACAGATCGGGAAAGGGTGTGCCAAGCACTTGCAACATGACCGCGTGCACGCTGAGGGCGCACACAGCGGTGAGAAGAAAACCGAGGCCAAGTCTCGACCAGCGGATCGTGACGAATGTTCCATTCATGATCGGAGCCCGGGGTTTTATGCGTGGATGGAAAGCAAACCGATGCCATCGTTTCAGTTGCATGCAGGGCGAGTCGAATGCACAGAAAGGCGGCGCTGCCGGATGGTGGAAGGCTCGCGTATCAGCCCGGGACGTTCGACGACGCGGTGCGCGCCGCCAAGGTCATACCGACTTGTTCAGACAAGGACACTTGAAGGGATACTACTTTTTATGGTGGGCGCGAAAATCGGCCAGAAGTCACGAACCATGGTGAGGAAAAAAGGTGTCAGGGACAATTTGCGCCCGGTGGCGATGGGACTCCCAATCGACGTGCTACCCAGAACTGGGGGGCGTCTAAGCAAAAAGAAAAAAAAGAGAGAATAAAGGGGACGTGGCTAATCAAGTCCCGCTCCTCGCTTCAAAAAAGATGTCAGGGACAATTTCTGACAGCGAAGTGGTTTCGGGGATGAGGGTGAGGCGCGGGGAAGGTGCTGCGTGGGCCTGGCGGGTAGGGCTCGACTTCCGCGCTTTTGATCTCGCCGTCCTTCTATGGCACCCGTTGCGTTGGCCGGGAAGCGGTCGAGGTCTTTCCTTCCGTCGCGGTGTAGCCGTCGTCCAGCGTGTGCAGGAAGGTGATGATGTCCCGGATGTCCTGGTCCGTCAGCGCCGGACTGTCGCCGAGGTGGCGATCGAACGGGGCATCGGTCGTGTCCAGGTTGGCGCGGTAGGCCGCAGGCAGGTCGTCGTACAGCGCCAGCGTGCCGTCGGCGTTGCGCGGATAGACCTTCTCCGGCGCCACGGCGCGCAGGTTGTAGAAGTCCAGTACCTGCTTGAGCGTGTGGTAGACGCCGTTGTGGAAGAACACCTGGCGACGATCCACGTTGCGCAAGGTCGGCGTGATGAACATGCCGCAGTACCGGGTCTGCCTGGCCAGGTCCGTGCGGAACGGGCCGCACAGGCCAAGGTCGTGGAAGTGCGGATCGCCGTTCATCGGCAGCGCGGGATTGCGTGGTACGCCCAGCGCTTCGTACTGGGTGTCGGTGAACAGCGGCGGCAGCCGGTCGGACGCGACCGTGCTCAGGTGACAGGCGGCGCAATTGCCTTTTTGCGGATCGTTGAACACGTCCAGGCCGCGCGCTTCCGCCGCGCTCAGGCGCGCTTTGCCCTGCAGCCATGCGTCGTACTTGCTGGAGAATGGATGGAACGACACGTCCTCCGTTTCGAAGCGGCTGATCGCGAACATCGCCTCGGCGACCAATCGGTCGGGCTGCTCGAGGATGTCCTCGCCGAACAATTGCCGGAACTGTGCGTGGTACGGGCTGGCGGCCAGTTTGTTGGCGACCTGCCCGATGCTGCTGTTGGCCATCTCGACCGGATTGAGCATCGGCATCAGCGCCTGGCGCTGGAACGACGCGGCGCGGCCGTCCCAGAACAGTCCGCCCATCGGCACCATCGGCACGCTTGCCGGCGGAGCGCCGGCCGATTTCTGCGGGCGCGCCGTCTGGTCGGCGGCGCGGGCCAGGGCATCGAGGTTGACCGGCGCTTCGACCTCGCCCGCGTCCGGCCCGATGCTGAAAGGCTGCTGCCGGTACAGATAGGCCAGTGACAGCGGCGGGCGAAAACCCCGCTGCCCCATGTGCGCGCCGCCTGGCTGCAGCGTCTGCCCATTGGGCGGGTTGTAGCCGTGCGCGGGGTCATGGCACGAGGCACAGGATTGCCGGCCCGATGCCGACAGCGCGGGATCGAAGAACATGCGCCGCCCGAGCCGCGCTACTGCGCTCAACGGGCGATCCGGCGGCACTCGCAGTTCGACCGGGTGCGGATTGATGCCGCTGGCCACCATGCCGGACGCCGTCGGCGAGGCCAGTGCCTGGTTCAGCCATACCAGCGCGCACCCGGAGCTGGCCATGACAGCAAGACACGCCAACCCGCCGAACCAGCGTCTGGAGGCCGGATGGAAACGTCGGACGGCGAGCGCGCCATGCACGGCGGAGGAGTTGGTTCGCAAAAAAGCCATGCTGATCGGATCCCTGCAACGTCGGCTGCTCCGCCGGGGCCAGCCCGGCGAAGCGGTGGTGAGGACGACGCTCGTCGGGTCGTGCACGGGCCCGCGGGACCGCGCACGACCGACGGATCACCGCGGACTCAGTAGCGCCACGGCCTCGGCCAATGAGCGCGGCCGTGACCTTGATCGTGCCCGTGCCCGTGACCTGGATGGGAGGACGACACCTCGGTGCCGGTATCCGGATCAAGGAACAGTGGCTGGGTGGCGAAGGCGCGACCGTGGCGGAAGTCGAACATGTCCATGATGCTGCCGGCACTGGCGTCGTTCGAACCTTCGCCGATGCGTTCGCCATGCAGCCAGTTGTCCTCGATGAAGCGGACCACCGAGGACTGGGTCAGTCGGTTGCTGGCCACGTAGTTGCTGCGCGCATACGGCGACAGCAGCAGGAACGGGATGCGCGTGCCCGGTCCGCAGCGGCCATTGACCACCTTGCCGTCGACACCCTTGCCGGGCGTGGCCCGCGTGCTGGTGCAGAGGCCGGCACCGTTGAGTTGGTCGGCGCTCGGATCGGACGACGCGGTGGTCGGCGCCGCATAGCGGTGGTCGTACCAGCCATCGGAGTCGTCGTAGGTGACGATGATCGCGGTGTCCTTCCACTGCGGCTGGCTTTCGATGAAGTTCACCAGCTGCACCAGATAGGCCTGCTCGTCGAGCGGGTCCGAATTGCCCGGATGCGCGTCGCCCACGGCCGGCGACTTGATGTAGCTCACGGCCGGGAAGTTGCCGCCCTTCACCGCGTTGTAGAAATCCTCGATGTCGTAGGCGTGATTCACCGGCGCGTCGGTGCCGTCCTTCGGATCGGTCTGGCCGACGTACTCCAGCGCGGTCGGGCGCTCGTGGGTGGGGTTGGCCGTGGAGGCGTAGTACTGGAACCAGGCATGGTGCGGAATGTAGTCGGTCTTGGCACCGCCCAGCACGTCGGAGTAGGTGCTGCGGGCGCAACCGGTGCTGCCGTTGTCGTTCACCGCGGCCAGGTCGAAGCCGCCCATGAAGCTGCCCCAGCTGATGTGGCGCGCATTGAGCAGGTCACCGATGTTCTTCGAGGTCATCTCCACCGATTTGCCCGCATTGGAGCAGACGTCGTAGGCCGGATCGGGATCGCCGGTGACGGCATAGCCGCCCTGACCGTCGGGCGTCACCCCACTGGGTTTCACGCCGTCCGGAATGATCGCGCCGGCGATGGTGCCGGAAACGACGTGCAGCGCGCCTGGCGTCGACGGACCAAAGGTGTCGGTGTAGGCGTTGTCGTTCATCGCGAAGCGCTGCGCGTAATTCCACAGCGCGGTGACGGTGTTGCCGTCGTAGTAGCCCATCACCAGTCCGTGGGTACCGAAGGTGCCGGTGCTGCTGATGGTGTTGTTGCCGGTATACAGCGGGAAGAGGTCGGCCTTGCCGTTGTCGTAGGCCTGCTGTTCCGCCGTGTAGCCGTGATTCTGGCCTTCGGTGTTGGCCTGGGTGCGATCCAGGCGGAACGGATTGACCGCGTTCACGCCATTGGCCGGGTTGAGCCTGTTGGGGTTCGCGTGGAGCAGGCGGGCGTCCAGGCCCTCGACCTGCGGCGTGAACGGCTTGGCGTGGAATGCCGGCTCGCCGTCCGGGTTGGCCGCATGCGGATAGGTGGCGAAGTAATGATCGAACGAGCGGTTCTCGTCGAAGATCACCACCAGGTGCTTGATCGGCGTGGCCGTCCGTGGATCGCCATGCGGCCAGCCCGAGCGGGGCGAAGAGGTCGGGTTGCCGTCGTCGGCGGACGCGTTGACGTGAGCCGAGGCGGCAAAGGCGAAGCTCATGACGGCAATGGATGCCGGCAGCAGCGCCTTGCGGAACATCGAAAGACTGAGCATGAAAGACTCCTGGTAGAGAAGTGACGATGCCGGCCATGAAGGACCCGAAGGTCCGTGGATTCCCCAAGCGGTGTCGGCGATGCGATCGGGCGCGTCACCGGAGACCACACGATTCAAGCACCTGGATATGAACGTTCCGGGACAAACAGCCAAAAAAGGTGTCAGGGACAATTTCCGACAGGAGCTGGGCTCCTTGGATGGCTTGAGGTGCGACTCGCTCTGATCGTCAAGGCAGGTGTGCTGCGTGATCCTGTCGGGCATGGCCTGACTTCCACGCTTCGATCTCGCCGGGGTTCCGCGGCACGTGGTGCAGAAACAAAACCCGGGTCAGAGTGCACTTTTCTGACGCGCTCGCATCGGGTTGTCTGACAGCTTGGGTGAGGTGAATGGGCGAAGCTGGTGGCTTTGGGGCAGGAGGCGCCCATGCCACGTCAGCCGCGGCTGGACATACCGGGTATTCCGCATCATGTCGCACTCTGACCCGGGTTTGACCTACCCGGGTTTTGGTTTGAGGATGACCTGACGGCCATACGCCTCCATCTGCAGCGGCAACACGCCCTCGGTTCTGACCGCTTTCGCACTGCCATCGAGGCGCAGCTCGGTCGCCGCGCTGGGCTGCCAAGATAGGTCGCCCGCCCAAGGGTCGGTGCGCCGGCCTGACCTGCGCGCATCGCCCAGGCGTTGCTTCTAGCTGGAAGCGCTGCGAACCGACCTGTCGCGGAGACCCGCTTGAGCGGGTTTGCTTGATCGACGTCAACATGCGGTGCATCCATCGGTTCAGGCTGGTGACATTCTTCCCAGCGACGGAGCGGATACACATGAACGGACACTGCAAAGGCCACGCTGCAAGCCAGTTCGCCCCCGTGCGCCTGGTGCGGCGCTGGATGTTGCTGGCGGTGCTGGCGTGTCTGGCCGCCGTGCCCACGCTGGCGTCGGCGGTGCCCTCGTTTGCGCGGCAAACCCGGCTCGCCTGCGTAGCCTGCCACGCCGGGGCCTTCGGCCCGGAGCTCACCGCGTTCGGGCGGCAGTTCAAGCTGATGGGCTACACCATGAAGGTCGGCGACGCGAAGGAGCTGCCGCTGTCGGCAATGCTGGTGGAATCGTTCACCCATACGCAGAAAGCGCAGACGGAAGCGCCGGCCAAGGGCTTTGGCAGCAACGACAACACCGAGCTGCAGCAGGCCTCGGTGTTCCTGGCCGGTCGGCTGAGCGAGCACATCGGCGTCTTCGCCCAGGCCACCTATTCCGAGAACGGAGGGCTGCTTGGCTGGGACAACGTGGATCTGCGCTACGCGCGCATGTTCAATCGCGGCAGCCACTCCGGCATCTGGGGCATCACCGTCAACAACAATCCCACCGTCAGCGATGTGTTCAATACCGCGCCGGCGTGGATGTACCCGTACACGTCGGCGGACCTGGCGCCTGGCGCTCCGGCCCAGCCGATGCTGTTCGGTGGCCTGGGTGGTCAGGCGATCGGCACCAGCGCCTACGTGCAACTGGACGGCGCCTGGTACTTCGAGGCCGGTGGCTATCGCTCGCTGTCGCCGGCATTCCTGCGCCGCGTCAATGCCGACTACGACGGTCGCCTGAGCGGGATCACGCCGTACGCGCGTGCGGCCTACACGTGGAACCTGCCCAAGGGCGACGTCACCGTCGGCGGCTTCTTGCTGAGCATGCAGCGCGGACTGGTCGGCACCAACCTCGTCGGCAATGCCGTGTCCGTGGCCGGGCCAACGGACCGCTTCCGTGATGTCGGGCTGGATTCCAGCTACCGGTACACGCAGGCCGATCACAGCTTCAGCGTAAGCGCGCTGTACGTGCACGAGCAGCAACGCCTGGACGCCACCTACGCCGACGGTGGCGCCGACCATTTGCACAACAGCTTGCAGGCGTTCAACCTCAAGGGCAGCTACTGGTATCGGCAGACCTATGGCGTGACCCTGGCGTCATTCATCGACAACGGCAGCAGCGACGTCGCCCTGTATGGCAACAACGGCTCGCCTGATACCCGCGGCGGCATCGTCGAGCTCAACTACAACCCGTTCGGCCAGTCCACTTCATGGCGGCAGCCCTGGGCGAATGTGCGGCTGGGCCTGCAGTACACGTACTTCACCCGGTTCAGCGGGTTGGTGCACAACGTCGACGGAGCAGGGCGCAACGCCAGTGCCAACGACACGCTCTACTTCTATGTGTGGTTGGCGATTTGAGCAGAGCGAAAAGGAATTAAAGGGGACGTGGCTAATTAAACGTCTTCCCGGCTGCTTGCCCGCGGTGGCCGCCCACGTGGGCGACACACGGCAGTGCGTCCGAGGGTGGTTTCCACCATGCGCTGGAAGCGGTCGTCACCAAGGGCGCGTTCCTGGCTGGCGTACGCACGCAGGTGCTGCAGGTCATCCGGTGCAATGCCTGCGTCCAGCCATTGCTGGTAGGCGCAGGCACGTTCGATTGGGTCGCTTCCCATCGCGAGGTAGAGCGGGTGGGGTGTGATGAGAGGGTCGCGTGCGCGGGCCAGATGCGTGTGCACACTCGACCAGCGGTAGTCTTGCGGCGCCTCGACCATGGCGGCGCGTACCGGGTTGAGCTCGATGTAGCGCATGACGGTCAGCAGGTAGCGCTCACTTTGCACCAGGCAGGACTTGAAGCGTCCTTGCCACAAGGCACCGCAGCGCTTGTGCCTGAGGTTGAATGCCTGCACGTAGGACTGACCGATCCAGCCCATCGCAAGTGACAGTCTGCCGACGGCATCGGGCGTGACCAGCAGGTGGAAGTGGTTGTCCATCAGGACGAACGCGTGCAGCGCGATGCCATGGCCGTGGAAAGCTCTGCGGAGCAGGCGCCTGAAGTGGTAGCGGTCGTCCGCATCGAGGAAGATCGCCCCCTTGTTGATGCCGCGTTGCGTGACATGCAGCGGTACACCTGGCAGTTCGAGACGTGGCAGTCGTGGCATGGCAGTGGCTGCTGAGACAGATGCTGCCACTGTGCTGCAAGGGAACGGTCAGAGCTGTGGGCCGGCATGCCTGCTGCCGGTAGGCTTGCCCTTAATTGGCCACGTCCCCTTTTTTGTCCTTTTTTATTGTGCTTGACGAGGCATGCGTAGATCGAGGTGGTCGACGTAGGCCGATGTCCATGCGCGGCCCATCGGGGTAGGTCACAGAGGGGATTCCCTGTGGCTTGACTTGCTCCGTCCCGGCTCAGGTCCCTCGTCAGAAGCATCGAGCAAACCAGTCTGCGGCGATCGTCGCTGCTTTTTCGAGCGTGCCAGGCTCCTCGAAAAGATGGGTGGCTCCCGGCACGATGACGAGTTCACATCCTTGGGGTATCAAGGCCTTGGCTGCACGGTTGAGCTCCAATACCTGGGTATCGGCACCGCCCACGATCAGCAGCGCCGGCACCCGCGTGCGGGAAAGGCTTTGCCGGCCAGCCAGATCGGGCCGACCACCCCGCGAGACGACGGCAGCGATCTCGTGCGGCCATTCCGCCGCCACGATCAACGCCGCTGCTGCGCCAGTGCTCGCGCCGAACAGGCCACGTGGCATGTCGCATAACGAAGGCTGCTGCCGCACCCATGACAGCGCAGCCTCCAGTCGCCGGGCAAGCAGCGAAATGTCGAAGCGCGCGGCCGTGTCGCGATCTTCCTCCGGCGTCAGCAAGTCGAACAGCAGGGTCGAAAAACCACGCCGATTTAGAGCGGAGGCCACGTAGCGGTTGCGCGGACTGTGCCGGCTGCTGCCACTTCCGTGGACGAAGATCACCAAGCCACGCGAAGATCCTGGTGAGACCAGGTCGCCTTCGAGAACCACCTCGCCAGCCGGAATACGGACCGGGCCCTCGGATGGCTCCGGTGTCGACATGCCCGAGCCATGCTCGGATGGTGGCGCGAGCATGGCGATCACTTCCTCGTCGGTAACGCCGGCGAAATCCTCGTAGTACAGACCAACCGCACGAAACGGATGCGGCGTCGCCAGGCAGACCACGTCGTCAGCCAGACCGGCCACGCGCGCCAGGCTGTCGGGTGCCGCCACCGGTACGGCACAAACGAGCCGCGCTGGCCCCTGCGCCCGAACGGCTCTCAGCGCAGCCACCATTGTCGACCCGGTCGCCAGCCCGTCATCAAGGACGATCACGATTCTGCCAGCGAGCGACACCGCGGGCTGGCCCGGACGGTAACGCGCACGGCGCTCTCGGATCAGGGCCAACTCGCGTTGCGCCACCTCCCGCAAATAAGCCTCGTCGGCCCCCGCCTGCGCAGCGAAGTCATTCAGCAGCACACGGCCGTTCTCGTCCACCGCGCCGACCGCAAACTCGGGACTTCCCGGTGCGCCGAGCTTGCGCACGAGGACGACGTCGAGTTCGCCATCCAGTGCCTTGGCGATCAGTTTTCCCATCGGCACCGCACCACGCGGAATGGCCAGAACCACTGGATGACGTCCGCGATAGTGCGACAGCGCGACGGCCAGCTGCCGGGCGGCATCGTCGCGATTGCGGAAGGGAAGTGACACCATGGAAATGTCTCCGGACTGCTACTGCCGAATCGCCCGTAGCGGACACTGCGCGAAGTCAACTGTGCCGCATCCGGCGGCGCGGTTATTGACCTGCATCAAGACGGCGCCCGATGCCGCTGCCAAGCTTGTGCCACGGCCGCCACGGCGGCGCCGGAGTCGAGATCAAGGTGATCGCACGTCATCCGCCCCTGCTGCAGTCGATCCGCGATGCTGCCGTCCGGCTCGACGGCCGCTCCGAAGACTACGACTCGCTACTGCGAATGGTCGGTGATCGCGCTTTTGTCCTGCTCGGTGAAGCCACCCACGGCACGCATGAGTTCTATGCCATGCGCGCGGATATCACCCGCCGCCTGATCGAAGAGCTAGGCTTCGACGCCGTGGCCGTAGAGGCCGACTGGCCCGATGCCTACCGGCTCAACCGCTATGTCAGGGGCGGCTGCGATACCGCGATCGACGAGGCGTTCGGCGACTTCCAGCGCTTCCCGACCTGGATGTGGCGCAATCAGGACGTGCGTGCATTCATTCAGTGGCTGCAGGCCCACAATGCGGCCTTACCTGAAACGTCGCACGCCGGTTTCTACGGGCTGGATCTGTACAGCCTCTACCGCTCGGCCGATGCGGTGACCGATTACCTCGAAGACGTCGATCCCGATCAGGCTGTCCTGGCTCGCCGTTTGTACGTGGGGCTGGATCACGTGCGCGAGCCCCAGACCTACGGCCTCGAGGCTGCCACCGGCCTGCGGCCGCCGTGCCGCGATGCCGCCGCGGCCCTGCTCGTCGACCTGGTGCGCAAGGGGCCGGCCTATCTGGCCGGCGACGGCCTGGCAGCGCAGGACGAACAGTTCTTCGCCGAACGCAATGCCTATGTCGTGCTCAACGCCGAGCAGTATTACCGCGCGATGTTCGGCGGACGCGTCAACACCTGGAACCTGCGCGATGCACACATGGTGAATACCCTGCTGGCATTGCGGCAACACCTGCGCGCCAACGGGCGGCCGGGCCGCATCGTGGTGTGGGCCCACAATTCGCACCTGGGCGATGCGCGGGCCACGCAGATGGGCGAGCGCGGCGAATGGAACGTGGGCCAGCTGCTGCGCGAGCAGGCCGGCCCGGCACAGGCACTGCTGGTCGGCTTTACAACCTACACCGGTCACGTCACCGCCGCCCATGACTGGGATGCACCGGCGGAACGACGCTGGGTACGGCCCGCACGCGCGAACAGTTGGGAGCATCTTTTTTTCACGACCAACCTCGACCGCTTCTTCCTGCCACTGTCAGCCCCGGTCGCCGAAGAACTCGCCGAGCCGCTGCTCGAACGCGCCATCGGCGTGATCTATCGTCCCGAAACCGAGCTGGCCAGTCACTACTTCGGTGCCTCTTTAGGCCAGCAATTCGACGCGCTCTTCCATCTCGACGAAACCACGGCGGTCGAACCATTCGACATCACCGAGCACTGGACCCGGCACGAGCCGCCGGATACCTATCCTTCCGGCCTCTGATCTCGCAAGCCGGGACGGAGGAAGTGGAATTGCCCACCCTCAGGCTTGTCGCTCCCGGGCCGTCCTGGCAGCCTAATTTAAGGGGACGTGGCGAATTAAATTTCGGCGGTCGCTTGCCAGCGCGGGTAGATTGCCTGAGCTGAATTGGCCACGCCCCCTTTGTTCCAGGTGTTGATTGATCGGGGAGATTCGTGGGGAGACCTCAGGGGTAGAGCGCATTTTCCTGGAGGTCGAACCGATCCCATGTTTTGGCCTCTACGTCTTTTCGTCTCGGTCATTCGCAGAAGCGGTCGGATCCCGGCGCATGCTGACGCTGAAGGTGCAGCCGTATCGCCAGCGCCACTTCGCCCCGCAGCCACTCAGCGCTCAACCTCCACCATCACCTCGTTCCGCCGCATGAACCACAAGGTCCACGGCGGGTTGTACTGCGCCAGCGACACCGGGCCGATGGCGTGAAGGCCATGCGAGGTGACCTGTGCCAGCAATTCGCGGGTATTCGATCGGACGTCGTCGGGCCTGGCCAGGCCTGAAAAGCGCAGCACGGCCAAACGGCTGGGTTCGGTGGCGCGCAGCGTGACCTTCGGGTCGTTGGGTATGGGCAGGGTTTGCAGGGTCCACGCGCTTGGCATGGTGAAGCGGACCACCCACGTGCCGGAAGCACCTTGCATCTGCTCCACCGGCGCGGTCATGGCGATCTTTTCGCTGGCGGCCTGCTGCGCCACTGGCGCTGTCATGGCAATGCCCTGACGCTTTTTATTGGCGCCAAAGATGTAGCCCGCAAGCAGGCGGAAGCCCTTGCTGGCGGCTTCCTTCTGGTCGCCCTCTACGGTCACCTCGGCTACCACGAGTGCGGGGTAGTCGCGCAGTTCAAAGTTGCCGTCGCGAAGCACCGTTTTGTAGGGGGGCGTTTCAACGGCCATCGCGGTAGTTCCCAGCGTTGCGATCACCAGCAGGCCTGTGAGCGTCCATCGTTTCATGGCGATCGGGTACTCCGACTATCTTCATGGTTTGGTCCGCGACGGTTCCGGGCATGGCTGCCGTGCCCGCGTCCTGCGATGAGGTACGCCCTCGTGCATCAGCGATGTGTGAGGACGCGGTTGATTCGCAGTACTTTCGGCACGTTCCACGGGACGTGGTCGGGTCTAGCGTTACCGCGCATCGATCATCCGATCCGCTCAAAGGGGGGCGACATGCCAACCATGGACCGCCGCGCGTTCCTGAAATTGTCCGCCGCGCTGGGCGCGGCCCTCGCCGTTGGCTGCGTGCCGGTTCGCCCTTCGTCGAGCGGCTGGCGGGAGCGTCGCGATCTGTATCCGCAGGGTGTCGCGTCGGGCGATCCCGATGAGCAAAGCGTCCTGCTGTGGACGCGACGCCCGTATGCGGACGGGCGCGCGAGCGGAACCTTGCTGGTCGAAGTGGCGGACGATGCGGCGTTCACGCGCGTGATCGCGACGACGCCGGTGCGGGTACTGGCCGAGTCCGACTGGACCTGCCGCGTGCTGGTCGCCGAACTGCAACCGGCACGCGAATACTGGTATCGCTTCACGGACGAGGACGGCAACGGCAGCCGGATCGGCCGCACGCTGACGGCGCCCGCACCCGACGATGCGCGACCGGCGCGCTTCGCCTTCGTCAGTTGCCAGGACGTCTGCGAGGGCGCGCTGAATGCCTATCGGCGGATGATCTGCGAAGACGAACGCGCCGCGCCGGAGGACCGGCTCGGCTTCGTGCTGCATCTGGGCGACTTCGTCTACGAGGTCGTGCAGTACCCGGACCAGGTCAAGGACGGCCATCGCTACGATCGCCGCATCACGTTCCCGGTGCACTTTCCGCAGGGCAAGACGGTCGCCAACAACCGCTTCCACGTGCCCGCCTCGCTGGAGGACTACCGCGCGCTCTACCACGCCTATCTGCAGGATCCCGACCTGCAGGATGCGCGCGCACGCTGGCCCTTCGTCGCGATGTGGGACAACCACGAATTCTCGTGGCAGGGCTGGCAGTCGATCCAGGAATTTCCTGGCACGAAGGGCTTCGTGCCCGCGCAGACGCTCAAGGTCGCGGCGAACCAGGCATGGTTCGAATACCAGCCGGCGCGCGTGGCGGCACCGGGCCGCCGCCTGGAAGCCTTCGATGCGCCGCATGTGGTCGATACGCCGGTGACCGATTTCGATGACGACGGCCTGGGCCGCGAAGCCAACAACCTCGCCGCGATCGACAGCCTGATCGCCTATCGCGCCTTGCGCTGGGGCCGGCACATCGACCTGATCATCACCGACCAGCACAGTTTCCGCTCGCGCGACCCCGGTTCGCACGACGAAATCAACGCGCTGTTCGAAGGCGACGCGCTGGGCTGGGTTCCCGAGGAACTGGCGATGCAGCTCGACGCCGGCCGGGACTACGCCAACGGCCATCCGCCGGCGAAGCTGTCCTTCGGCGACAAGAGTGTGGCCAACTATCGCGCCGGCGAAGCCGCGCAGACCATGCTGGGGGCGAGGCAGAAAGCCTGGTTCCTCGAACGCCTGCGCGGCGCGAAGGCCACCTGGAAGATCTGGGGCAATTCGCTGGGCACCCCCGACTGGCGCGTCGATCCGCAGCATCTCCCGGCCGCGCTGGGTCAGTGGACTGGCGCGCGGCTTTGCCGTCATGGCCACCAGCGACTGGGGTGGCGCGTACCACGAGCGCGCCGAGATCTTCGATGCCGTGCGCGATGCCGGCATCACCGGTTTCGCGATCGTCTCCGGCGATCGCCACAGCTTCTGGGCGGGCTACGCGGCCAAGGCTTTGCCGCCAGCCGCGTTCGAGCCCGTGGGCGTCACCTTCGTGGGCGGCTCGATCTCCTCCCCGGGCATGGCCGAAGCCAACGAGCACAACCTGAAAAAGGACAATCCGTTGCGACCGCTGTACGTCGCCAATCCGGGTGGCGGACCGCCGCAGCCCACCGTCAACCTGCTATTGCGCCATGGCGTGCGGTCGGCGCTGGAATACGCCAGCAGCGGCGACCTGCAGAAAGCGCACGCGCTGAGCAATCCGGACATGGCGCCGCACCTGTCCTTCGTCGACATGGGCGGGCACGGCTACGCCATCGTCCGCGTGGATGCCGACGCGATGCAGACCGAGTTCGTGTGCATCCCGCGTCCGATCGAGCGAAGTCCGCGCGAAGACGGCGGGCCGCTGCGCTATCGCGTGCGGCACGAGGTGCCGCTGTGGCGCGCGGGCGAACGGCCACGGATGCGGCAGACGGTCGTGGAAGGCGATCCGGGACTGGCAGTGTGAGGCGGGAACCTCGATAAGGAAGCTCGGTAAGGGGACGGAGGGAATCAAGCACGAATCAATTCGTGCGCCTTTTGCCAAGCCTTTCGCCGCCAGGGAACCGGGAGGTGCGCTTCGCGATGGCGGTGCCAAATTGGGGTCGGAAAAGGCAGATTTGGTTGGGCAGGCCCAAGTCCGTTCAGTGACGAAAGCTCTGGTCTTTGGCTTCGTGCTTGAGGTCGCCACGACGAATATCGGACGCCGTCCCTTTGTTGCCTTCGCTTGACTTCCTTCGTCCCGGTATTGAGCTTCGACATCGCTGGAGTAGGCTGCAATATTCATCACGGGAGGCTAGAACCATGATCCAGCCCACGAGAAAGCTCCTGCTCCTGCTTGCCAGCGCCATGTTCTGGCCGTGCTTCGTCAACGCCGCCTCGCCGACACCGGACACCACCGCTCAGCTGCAACAGGCCGTCAACGGCCAGGGGCGTTCCGTTGCGAACAAGGCGCGCGACCGCTACCGCCACCCGGTTCAGACGCTGCAATTCTTCGGCATCCAGCCGAACATGACGGTCATCGAGATCGACCCGGGCGGTGGCTGGTATACCGAGATTCTGGCGCCGTTCCTCTACGATCACGGCCATTTGTTCGAAGCCGGCGCACCGAAGTTTGCCGACAAGATCAAGGCCAATCCCGCGATGTTTGGCCACATCGGGAAAGTCGTGCCGTTTGCGCCACCGTTTCAGGTGAATCTCGGCAAGCCGGGTTCGGCCGACATGGTGCTCACCTTCCGCAACACCCACGATTGGCTCAACCACAGCCCCGACACGCTGGCCGTCGCATTCAATGCGGCGTTTGAGGTGCTCAAGCCCGGCGGCGTGTTCGGGGTGGTCGAGCATCGCGCCAAACCGTTCTCCGATGCCGTGGGAAGTGCGAAAGAGTTGCACCGTATTCCCGAGGATTACCTGATCGCATTGGGCCTGAAGACGGGCTTCCGGCTTGCTGCCGTATCCCAGATCAACGCCAACCCCAAGGATCCCGAAGACATCAACGTACACCGCCTGCCGCCTGACCTGGCCGGCCCGGACAGCGAGCACGCGAAACTTGAAGCGGTTGGCGAATCAGACCGGATGACGTTGCGGTTTGTGAAGCCTTGAACGGCGAAGAGCGATCAGGTTCATTTTTCAGCCGTGCTCGATGGTCTCCATGGTCGTCCGGGTGGCCCGACTCCTGCGCCAGGGTGGGTTGACGCTTCGATCTGCTGGCCGCAACGCTGGTCATCGCGCCGCGCGCCCGGGTCGAACAACGGGGTCACTCGAGGGAATTGAGCGTCTCCCGGCAAAAGGAAAACGGAAGGAATTGACTTCCGTCCATTTGACTGGCTCGGCTTCGCGGTCTGCCGCGGTTCTGCAGCTTGTGGGCGTCCGAGTGCCTTTTCCAACCGCGAAACCGGTTGCGCACTCCGGCAATCGTGGAGACGTCTACGGTGAGCGTTGCATCACCGACTGATCCATCTGCGGGTTTTGCATCTGTTGCGTGGGCGGCGCGGTTTGGGCCGGGGCAGGCCGTTGGATATCGTGCTGCCACTGGGCGCTGCTTTGCGCCACGGACGTGCCCATTGCCTGACCCACGTTGACGTCGGTGTAACGCTTGAACAGGGAGTTGATGTCGCCCTGCACGGCGTAAGCCCGGCTGGCATCATCGCTCAGCACGACATGGTCGACCCGGCTCATGCCGTTGCCGTGAGCGGCGACGGCGAGTGACGCCGCGAGGTTGTCGCTGCGCTGATCCGGTGTGCGTCCCTGTTGCGCATCCAGGCGATGCACGGCGTCGAGCGCCTGCAGGTACATGCCGTTGCCGGGATGCGTGGCATCGGCAAGCGTCGCGGCAAGCTGCGGTTGCGTGGCGTGCTTCAGGGCTTCGAGCGTCTTCGCCCCTGCAATGCCGTCCACGTGCAGATTCTGGCTGCGCTGGAATTCTTCGACTGCCGCTTTGGTTCCCGGACCAAAATCACTGTCCGGGACAAGCTTGTGACCGTGAGCGTCGTGCATGCCGAGCTGTGCCAGCTGCGTCTGCACGTCACGCACCGCAGAACCGCGGTCGTGTTCGCGCAGGGTGCCGGCATGTTGCACCTGATCGCTGGCCGCGTGGTGGTGGGCTGAGCCCGACTGGTGATGCGAAACAGCGCCGGGATGCGTGACGTGCAGCAGCCGCTCGTCGGCGCCCTGGCGATGTACGCTCACATCGAGCGTGTGGTCGGGGTTGACCACCGTCTTGATGTCGCGGCTGGACAACTCACTCCACTGACCGTTGATGAAAGCACGCCCATGCCCGGCCCTGTCCCACTCGAGAAAATCGTGGCCCTCCGCATAAAAGCCGCGACCGCTGGCGGTGTGTGCGCAGGAGCCGCCAACCTCCAGCGCGTTGACCATTTGCCGTCCGTGCGTCGGATCGACAAACATGTCTTTCACCGCCGGATAGGTCTGGCTGAGATGTGGGTGCGCCGTGTCAGCACCCAATTGGGTCGGATTCACCAGAGGATTGGCCAGCACGTCTTGCCATGGCGTGTGCATGGCGTTGTTCGTTGTCGTGTGTTGCATCGTGTTGAAGAGATCGGCGCCCGTCAGTGCGTGGTCTCGGCCGCTCCGAATATAACGAGGGAGGTCGTCGATTGCGTTGTTGACATCAGCGACGCTGCGATACGTCCCGTCGCCAATGTGGCCCACGATGCGCTGGCCCCAATGCTCGCTTTGGTTGTAGACCTTCGCACTGATGGCGATCATCCGTGCCTGATCGTCTGGCGAGGCATGCTTATATAGCTCGCTGGTCTGCAACGGCGAAACGACATGGGTCATCAGCTTATTCACTTGTGTCACGTCGCGGTTGTGCACGAACGTAATGCCGTCATCGCTGGCAAGAAACGCATTCATGTGTGACTTGACCATGGCGTTCAAGTCGCGGCCATGGTCGCGTTCGCCGATCTCATGGCCGTCTCGGCTGAGGTCGGCAATGGTTTGCGTCCGCTGTGCCGCGCTCAGAGCCCAATCGGGATGTTGAGCTGTCGCCCATGTCTGGTAAGCATCGGTCAGCTCGGTGGCTACTACACCTCCGCTCTGGCCAAGGTCGCTCTGCAGGGTACCGATCGAATAACCGCTGGCAGCAACCGGCTCCAAAATTGCGTTGCCATGTGCATCATGCGAGATGTTTCCCGCAAATCCGAGGTGGTAAGCCTGGTCTGCGCCTTCCGAACTGACGCCGATGGCAAAGTAGATGATGGCGCGGGCTTCGTTATCCGATGAAGCGGGCATGGAGTTCTCCTTAACTCAAGATGTTCAATCAGTTGCCGTCGTCGGGGCAGTCAGCGTCGACCGGCTCGTGCTTCCCCTTGATGGACGGATGAAGCACGACGTATTTCTTGAAAGTCTTTTCGGCCCCTTGGCCAGCCGACCTGTACCAGACCAAGTCACCACCTTGGCGCACGAAATAGTCACTCTCGGTGGCGTCGTAGCTCGGACATACGGCATGGCCGCCATTCGTCTCGGTGCTGCAGTATTTCGCGTGGAGCTTGCCTTCGCGAATGTTTCCCTTGAGCAAGCCGTCCCAGCCCTCGACCCGCGTGCCGTCACTCCAGTCGCCTGTGGCATCGGTACCTTTCTGTGCCAACTTGATCTCGACGTAGTGACCGAAATGGCAATCGTTGTTGTAAGTCCAATAGCCATCGAAGGCTTTCGGCGCGGCATCCTTGGCCTGTGCTGCGTGGCAAAGTTGTACGACAACCAGCGTTGCGAGGAGAAGAGCGCCGCGGGATCGATGCAACCGGTTAAGAGAAAAAATGGAAAACATGCGAACTCCTTTGAAATGACTGGCCCTGAAATCCTTTGCCGGGAAAGCCCAGCATCGGCGCTGCGCGGCCGAATGTGAGCGTGCTCGATAAATGGCGTGGGGGAATGTTCCGATGGCGTTTAGCTGGTCAATACAAGGAACTCGGCCACGCCTTACCCATGATGTTGGCCAGTTCGGCAGGCGATTCGATAACCGCGAGCGTCCTTGCCGTTTTCATGCGGGTGCTCCTGATGATGGAATTCTTGCCTTGGGATCACCACGGCACTGATGCAAGCTGGATGGAAAACATGCGAACTCTATCGAAAGGACTGACCCCGAAAATCCTTGCCGGAAGCCTAGCATCGGCACTCCGCGGCAGAATGTGAGCTTGCTCGGGAAATGCTGTGAGGGAATGGCGCAGCGACATTCATCAGGTTGCTTCTTGCAGATCCGGCACGCGTTGTGCCGTGCACGGGCTGATTGGCCACGTCGCCTTTTCTGACTTCTCTCAGTTAAGGCTGGTCAGCAGCGCCTGGAAGCGAGGCTTGTCGCGCAGGGAGGCGAGGTCGCTGTCGTTCGCCATCCAGGCTCGATCACCCCAACCGAGCGTCACCGCGCGTTCGAGCAGGTCGATGGCCCGATCGTGTTCCTCCAGCACCGCAAACGTGCAGGCGGCGTTGTAGAACACCATCGGCTCGTCTTCGCTCGATCGCAGCGCCAGGTTCGCCCACTCGATCGCCTTGGCCTTCTCGCCCACCGCCGCGAAATTCGCGGCCCCCATGTAGCGGGCGCGCGCATCGTCGGGATTCACGCCGAGCGCGCGTTCGATCAGCTCGATCGCGCGATGGCGCGCCTTGCTTTCATCCTCCTTGCGGCCCATCTCGCTGTACGCCTGGCACAGGTAGACCAGCGGCAGGTAGTCGGCGGGGCTGACTTCGGCGGCGCGCAGGTACAGCCAGGCGGCTTTCTCGAAATTGCCCAGCGAGCTGCAGATCATGCCGTACAGGAAATAGGCTTCGAGCAGGTTCGGATTGAGCATCATGGCCGTCTCGAACTGCCGCTCCGCCTGCTTGAACCGCTTGCTGACGTAAAGCGCCAGGCCGCGCGAGGCATGCGCCTCGGCCGAGTCCGGATCCATCTGCAGGGCTCGCTCGCTGGCGTCCATGGCATGGGCGACATGTTCGGGATTCGGATCCAGGAAGCGATGGCGCATGACGTACGCATCCGCCAGGCCGGCCCAGGCCGCGGCGTACTTCGGGTCGCGTGCGATGGCGCGCTCGTACATGGCGATCGCGCGCAGCGAATCGCGCCGGTTCCACGCGTAGAAATGCTTGCGCCCGCGCAGATAGTAGTCATAAGCCTGCACGTTGGCGGTGGCGACGTACTGGATCGCGCGGCGCTCCTTCGGAGACAGGGTGACCTTCAGCGCATCGACGATGCTCTGGGCGATATCGTCCTGGATGGCGAACACGTCGCGCAGTTCACGGTCATACGTCTCGGCCCACAGATTCGAGTCCGACGCCACGTCGATCAGCTGCGCGGTGATGCGCACGCGGTTGCCGGCCCGGCGCACGCTGCCTTCGAGCACCGTGCCAACGTCCAGCTTTGCCGCGATCATCGAGAGGTCGACTTCCTTGCCCTTGAAGAAGAACGAGGAGGTACGCGACGAAACCTTCAGTTGCGGCACCTTGGTCAGCAGGCTGAGGATCTCCTCGGCGATGCCGTCGCTGAAGTACTCGTTCTCCATCTCGCCGCTCATGTTGACGAACGGCAGCACGGCGATGCTGCGCCGGTCGCGATCCGGATTGCGGGGCGGGCGGAGCATCATCGACCCTGCACGACGGCGGCTTCTGCCGGATTTTTTGCGGTGACGCTGGCGATCAGGCGATAGCCCAGGCCATGCACGGTCTGGATGTAGCGTGGCTCCGCCGCGTCGTCGCCGAGCTTCTGGCGCAACTGGGAGATGATCCGGCTCAAGGTGGCCTGCGTGACGTACTTGTGACCCCACACGCGTTGCAGCAAGTCGTCGTGCTCGATCAGTTCGCCCGGATGGGTCACGAACTGCAGCAACACGGCATAGGCCTTCGGTTCCAGTTCGAGCTCGCGACCATCGCGCAACACGCGGTGGGCCACCGGCTCGACGCGGATATCGCCGAACGCATAGTCCACCCGCGGACTGTTCGATTCTGTGGTCACGCGATGGCAATATCACAGCGGTGGATGAGGGTCAATCGAGCCTGCCCCCGATTCTTCGCGGGGCGAGAAGCGATATATCCCGGGCGGGCCGGTGTGGCGAGATCATCACTTCCGACTCCCTGAGTTTCCGCTAGAGGGAGCAGCATCAGGTTCACTGGCAACCGGGTGGTGTTGCGGGAGACGCGATCAAGTGCTGCAGATCGTCAACTGACCACCGGCAGAGCGACCACCTTGACCTGGGGAGTCGCAAGCGAAGGCGCCTGGTACAAGCCTTGGTCGTCGGCCAAGGTTTTGAATTCGTCCTGCCCAAGCACGCGGAATCGAGCGAAGGACATGTCGTTTCCATTTTCTTTTCCTCGCTTTTTCACGCAGTTCACATGGCGCTGCGCAGGGTGGGAAGCCCCTGGCAAGATCGACGGGCCGCGACATGGCAGCGATTGATTCATTTCCCTTGCGCCACCTCCAGTTGGATGTGCAGGATGTCGCTGTCCATGTGATCGAAGGCGGCGACGAAACGAAACCCGCCGTCCTGTTTCTGCACGGCTGGCCGGAATGCTGGATGGTTTTCGAACGGGTGATGTCGGCACTGGCGGGAGAGGCTCACGTTTGCGCGATGGATTTGCCGGGCGTGGGCCAGTCCACGGATTCGCCGGGCGCTTACGACAAGCGCACGCTCTCAGGCTACGTTCGCGCGGTGATTGCACGTCTGGGGCTGCGTCCGGTCACGCTGGTCGGGCACGATGTCGGCGGGATGATCGTCTACGCGTTTCTGCATGCGTGGCCCGGCGAGCTGGAGCGCGCCGTGATCATGAATACGGCGATCCCGGGCGTCGATCCCTGGGAAGACGTGGAGCGCAATCCGCACATCTGGCATTTCGCCTTTCATGCGGTTCCGCGACTCCCGGAGTTGCTGGTGGACGGTCACCAGTCGGACTACTTCAGCTTCTTCCATGACGCGCTCGCGGCGGATCCCCGTGGCGTGGACGAACACGATCGCCGCGCCTGCGCGGAGGCCTACGCGAGTCCATCGGCACTGCACGCCGGCTTCGAGTGGTACCGCGCCTTCCCGAAGGACGTCCGGCACAATCGCGATACCCGGGGCCAGCGCGTGGAAACCCCGGTGCTGTACCTGCGGGGCGAAAAGGAGCGCGGCATCGAACTGGCACGCTATGTCAGCGGTTTGAGGGCGGCGGGCGTTCGCCAGCTGCAAGCGGAAACCATCGCGGGCAGCGGACATTTCGCCCCGAATGAACAACCCGAAGCGGTGGCCTCCGCGCTGCGCAGGTTCGTGGGGCTGGCTTGACGCCGCAGCGGCGTCGCCCGAAAGGGAATGGCATGCCTCTCCGGTTCTCCGTGATCCAGCCAAAACCGCAAGATCGGTCGAGCACATGATGGTCCTTGTGGACACCATGGCTTCACCACGGAGAAATGGACGATGAAGACGGCGCTTCGAAACTATCATGCGCGGATGCAGCGCGTGCTGGGTTATATCGACCAGCATCTTGACGGTGATCTGGATCTGGAAGCGCTAAGCCGGGTGGCTGCCTTCTCGAAGTTTCATTTCCATCGGCAATTTGTGGCGACCTTCGGGTTGTCCGTGCATCGCTATGTCCAGCTCGCCCGCATGAAGCGTGCTTCGCGCCGGCTGGCCTGGAACGACGCCGAAAGCGTCACGGACATAGCGATGGACGCCGGTTACGATTCGCCCGATGCCTTCGCCCGCGCCTTTCGCCAACGGTTCGGGCAATCGCCTTCGTCGTTCCGGAAATCGCCTGATTGGGCGCCGTGGATTGCCGCCTTCGGGCCTCTGGACAACGCAAGGAACAAGCTCATGCAGATTATCTTTACCCGCGACGACGTGACGATCCGCGACGTGCCCCCGATGCCGGTGGCGATGATGGAGCACCGAGGTGACCGGGCAACGCTCGGCACGACCATCGAGCGGTTCAAAGCCTGGTGCAAGGCCCAGGGTCTGTTGCCCGAGACAGGGCGGCCCAGCTTGATGGTGTTTCGATCCGAGAGATGTCCCGCAAACCCGGCCGACTACAGCATGGATCTGTGCGTCGGAACTGACCGGCCGATCGAGATGAATGATGAGGGGATGAAGGCTGGCGTGATCCCCGGCGGGCGCTGCGCGGTGTTGCGCTATCCCGGCAATACCAACAACCTCGAGCCTGCCGCGCTCTACCTCTATCGCGACTGGCTTCCGGACAGCGGTGAGGAAGCTCGTGACTTCCCGATCTATTGCCAGCGCCGACTCTCGCTCATGCCGGATGTATCGACGCACGAGGTCATCCTGGAGTTGTTTCTGCCGCTCAAATAGCATCACGGAAATCGGGCCTTTTCGTGGGAATCGGCATGGAGAAGGCGGGGCGTGGCTGAATCAAGCCTCGTGCAACAAAAAACGGCCCGACGCGGTGCGGCGGACGGGAAAAACGGTCGGCTTGAAGAGGCCCGACCCAAGGTGAGGCGTGCAAGCCGGGAACAGCTCGCGCTGGCCCGGCTTCCGGTTTCGCCATGTCTTCTGCCAGTGGCGTATCGTCCGGCCATGCCGGAAGGTGGGCCTGACCCGCTGCCTGGCGCGTCAGCCTTATTCCACCCACTGCCGAGAGAGCCCATGAACAATCGCGAAGACGCCATGCACGCCGGCCGGCGCCGTTTCCTGCAAACCACCGCGCTCGGTGCGGCGGCGTTGCCGATGGCCATGCTTGGTCGCACCGCGACGGCGACGGAGGCCGGCGCCCAGGGCATCAAGTTGCCGGCATCGATCCTCGCGCTGCAACCGGTGGCTTCGCAGGTGGTGCCGATCGCCGACGACGAGCGCCGTGCGCGCCTGGCGAAGGCGCAGGAGCTGATGGGCCGATTCGGGATGGATGCGATCTATCTGGATGGCGGCACCACGCTGGACTACTACACCGGCATGCACTGGTGGACCAGCGAGCGCCTGATGGGCATGTTGCTGCCGAAGTCGGGCGATCCGGTCTACATCACGCCCGCGTTCGAGCGCAGCCGGGCGCTGGAGCAGATCCGCTTCGGCCACGACGTGCGCACCTGGCAGGAGAACGAAAGCCCCTACGCGTTGGTTGCCCAAGTGATGCGCGAGTGGCATGCCGCTACCGGCGTGCTGGGCATCGAGGAGAAGGTGCCGTTCTTCCGTTCCACCGGCATCGCCGCGGCCATGCCGCAGGCGAAGCTGGTGCCGGCCACGCCGGTCACCGCCGGCTGCCGCGCGATCAAGAGCCCGGCGGAACTCGCGCTGATGCAGGTGGCCTGCGATGCCACGCTGGCCTTGTACAAGGCGATCTGGCAGGGCCTGGAGCCCGGCATGACCCAGCAGCACATCGCGGCGTGGGTGGATGCCGGCTACACGCGCATGGGTCTGCGCGGCGATGCCAGCATCAACGTGGGTGCCTATACCGCGCTGCCGCATGGCTCGCGCGAGCCGCAGGTGATCCGCGAAGGCACGCCGGTGATGCTCGACGACGGCTGCTACGTGGACGGCTACATGAGCGACCTCACCCGCACCTTCACGCTGGGCAAGGCCAGCGACAAGATGAAGCGGGTATTCGACATCGTGCGCAAGGCGCAGCAGGCCGCGCTGGCGGCCGCGCATCCGGGCGCGACGATGGAGTCGGTGGATGCCGCCGCGCGCAAGGTGATCACGGATGCCGGCTTCGGTCCCGGCTACACGCATTTCTCGCACCGCCTCGGTCACGGCATCGGCATGGACATGCATGAGTGGTACTACCTCGTGCAGGGCAACAAGCGCCGCATCGAAACCGGCATGACCTTCAGCGACGAACCGGGCATCTACATCCCCGGCGAGTTCGGCGTGCGCCTGGAAGACGACATGCACGTCGGCGTCGACGGCGCGCGCTGGTTCACGCCGCAAAGCCCGTCCATCGAGCGGCCGTTCGGTTGACGCCGGCGACCGGGGGCCCGAATAACGAACCGTTAGTCGGGGTGGCAGCGGCATCGTCAGGCAAGCAATGAACGGCATGTTCCACTCGCTCGGAAATTACAACTACCGGCTGTGGGCCGGTGGGGCGCTGGTGTCCAACGTGGGCACCTGGATGCAACGCATCGGCCAGGACTGGCTGGTGCTTACCGTGCTCACCCATCACAACGCCACGGCGGTGGGTACGGTGATGGCGCTGCAGTTCGGGCCGCCGCTGCTGCTGTTGCCGCTGTCCGGCCTTGCCGCCGACCATCTGGACCGCCGCAAGCTGCTGATCTTCACCCAGTGCATCGCCGGGCTGCTGGCGCTGGGGCTTGGCCTGGTCACCATCACCGGCGTGGTGCGGCTCTGGCAGGTGTACGGCTTTGCCCTGCTGCTGGGTTGCGTCACCGCGTTCGACGCGCCGGCCCGGCAGGCGTTTGTGTCTGACCTGGTCAGCGACGACATCCTGGCCAATGCGGTGGCGCTGAATTCCGCCTCGTTCAATGCCGCGCGCATGGTGGGCCCGGCGGTGGCGGGCGTACTGATTGCCGCGGTCGGCGAGGGCTGGCTGTTCCTGATCAACGCGGGCTCGTATGTTGCCGTGCTGGCATCGCTGTGGTTTCTTCGGGTGCATGAGCTGTTGACCGAAGCGCGACCCAAGCGGATGCCGGGCAGCCTGATGGCCGGTTTCCACTACGTGTGGCGGCGTCCCGATCTGATGGCGGTGCTGGTGATGCTGTTCCTGCTCGGTACCTTCGGCTTCAACTTCGCCATCTTCATCTCGACCATGTCGGTCACCGTGTTCCACGGCAATGCCGGCCAGTACGGACTGCTGACCTCGGCGATGGCGGCGGGCACCATGTGCGGAGCGCTGTTTTCGGCTCGCCGCCCGTTCCCCGGCATGGTGCTGATGGGCGTTGCCGCAGCGGCCTTCGGTATCACCCTGGCGTTGGCGGCAGTGATGCCCGGCCCCTATCTTTTTGCGGCCGTGCTGTTCTTCGTCGGCCTGGCCGCGCTCACCTTCATGACCGCCAGCAACTCCATGATGCAACTGACCACCGAGCGCGCCATGCGCGGACGGGTGCTGGCGTTGCGGATTGCCGTGGTCATGGGCGGCACCCCGATCGGCGCACCGCTGGTCGGTTGGGTGGTCGATCATGTCGGTGCACGCTGGGCGCTGGGCGTGGGTGCGCTGGCGGGCATCGCGGCGGCCGCGGTGGCGCTGGCCTACCTGGTCAGGTATCGCCGCTTGCGTCTGCATCGGGATGCCGGACGATTGCGCCTGGTCATCCACCCCGCGCAGACCGATGTGGTGGCTGTCCGCGTGGCGGCGGGGGAGCGCGTCACCTGAGGGCAACCCGGCCAAGCCGGGACGGAGGATCCCGGCTTCCGTCGTTCAGAGCGGATGCTGCCGATAGAATTGCTCGAGCTGCCGATAGACGTCCGGCAAGTGCTGGCGCAGGGTGGCCGGGTCCTCGAAAAATTGCTCGCTGGCCACCGCGAAAAACTCGGCCGGGCTTTCAAGGGCGTACGGGTCGATCGGCAAGACGACTCCGTTGCGTTGCTCGTTCTTCAGGCGATCCCACGCGCTCGAGAAAACCCCCGACCATGCGCGGCGATCCATGCGCCGGTGCAACGGCGGGAAGCCGTTGGCGTCGCCGTTGAGCATGTCGAGCTTGTGGGCCATCTCGTGAACGACCACGTTGTGCCCCGGTTTCCTCTCGTTGTTCAGTACGTCCGTCCATGACAGGATCACCGGCCCACGCCCCCACGCCTCGCCGGCCATCATGCTGCTGGTCTGGTGTACCACTCCCGCTTCATCGGTTTGTGGGCGGCGCGGAATGAATGCGTCCGGGTAGACGATGATGCTGTGCCAACCGTCGTACCAATCAAGGCCAAGTTTCAGGATCGGTACGCAGGCATGCGCCGCGAGCAGGACGCGGTCGGCGTCGTCCAGATCCAACCCCCTGGCCGGCTCCAGCGACTTGCTCTCCAGGAACTGCGTCGCCAGCACGCGCAGCGTGGCCTGATCGGAAGCGCCCAGCCGACGCGCTGCGGTGCATCGCCGCAGCGCGTTTCGCCAGAGCGATTCGGCAATCGGGTGCCGAGCGACGATGCGCCGCATGCGCCAGTTTCTGATCTTGTTGAACATGACCACATGCTGGAGGGAGTCACAGGATCAACAGCATCGGGGCGAAGCGCACTTTCTCAAGAAGCGCGCAAGAGGGCGAAGGCCCGCATGCTGGCGGAGTCCGGACCAGGCGGTCCGACCCTGGTCGACTCAACTTGACGCCCGCCCCGTCGTTACGCCACTTTTCCGGAACTGGATCAAGTGAGCTGCCATCGCCATGCGACGCGAGATCGCCATTGTCGTTTTCCCGGGATTCCAGCTGCTGGACGCTGCCGGTCCGGTCGCCGTGTTCGAGATGGCCGAGCGTTTCCGGCCGCACAGTTACGCGATCAACGTGCTCGCACCGCGGGGCGGCGTCGTGCGCAGTTCCTCGGGCGTGTGCCTGGCGGCGGTGCCGCTGGAGCAGGGCCGTTTCGATACGGTGATCGTCTCTGGCGGCAACCTGGCACAGCTGGAAGAGAGCCAACCCGACATCGTGGCCTGGCTCGACGACGACAACTGGCGCCGTGCCGCAGGGGTCTGCTCGGGTGCATTCTTTCTTGCCGAAGCCGGCCTGCTCGATGGTCGGTGGGCGACCACGCATTGGGACGCGGCCGAGCGCTTCCGTTTGCGTTATCCGAAGGTGCGACTCGATGCCGACCGGATGTTCGTCAGGGACGGTGATGTATGGACGTCGGCGGGCATTTCAGCGGGGATCGATCTTGCGCTGGCACTTGTCGAAGACGACCTCGGGCCCGCGATCGCGCGACGCACGGCCCAGCAGCTCGTGGTGCACCAGCGACGGCACGGCGGACAATCGCAGTATTCCGCCTTGGTGGAGCGGGGCGGCAGAACCGGGCGATTCGGCGACCTGATCGGCTGGATGCGCGCACGCATCGCCGAACCGATGACGGTCGAGCGGCTGGCCGAGCATGCCGCGATGAGCCCGCGCAACTTCGCCCGCGCCTTTGCGGCGGAGATCGGCGCGACACCGGCGAAAGTGGTCGAGGGACTGCGCCTGGAGGCCGCGCGCATTGCGGTCGAGACCAGCCATGTCAGCCTGGATCACGTCGCCGCGTCGACGGGGTTCGGCGACTCCAGCCGCATGCGCCGGGCTTTCATTCGTGCCTTCGGCACGTCGCCGCAGGATCTGCGCCGAAGTGCGGGTGCCTGACCGCGGCGAGTCGCCGCGCATGCATGACACCCCGTTCGCGTGGCTGTTTTTGTCCGGAAATTGTCCTTGTATGCGACGGTCGGAGCAGCCATAAAAGTACGTCTCGGAAACATCGGCCGATTGGCAATCCGCCGAGCAACCTTCGGCTGATCGACCTGTACTGCAGGTGTTCGCGGCTTGCCCGGGAAAACATCACAGCCCCTTTTGCGTGAGGATTCACATGCGCCTGACCCTGCTTGTTTCGGCAATGTTCCTGTGTCTGGGGGTGGCGCAGGCTTCGCCATCGACACCCGCTCCCGCAGCGTCCGCCACTCGACTCGACCACATCCTGCTCTGGGGGCACGGGATCGACCAGGTCACATCGGTCATGGCGGTCAAGCTCGGCTTCCAGGTGCGCCCCGGCCACGACCCCGATGGGGTGGCCAACCGTTACGTCCGCCTGGCCGATAGCAGCTTCGTCGAATTGCTCGGCATCACCCGTCCCGATCCCGCGTTCGATCCGGGCATGAAGGAAGATCAGCAGGCGCTGAAGGGCGGCCCGGGTTCGCGCAGTTTCGGCTTCCGCTCCTCGTCGCTCGATGCGATCCATCGTTCGCTGCAGGCGTTGCACTTTGCGGTCACGCCTTTCTTCTCCGGCCCCGGCAGCGCGAAGCCGGGCTGGCGCCTGTTCGCGTTCGACCGCGCGCCGCTGTCGAGCAACACCTTCTTCATCGACTACGCCGCCGACTACGCGCCCGACCAGTTCGATCCGGCCAATACCGATGACTACCGCATCACGCGCGAACACCCCAACGGGGCGCGCGAACTCTCCTCGATATGGCTGGTGTCGGCCGATGCCGATGCCGATCGCCGACAGCTCGACAAGATGGGCTTCGGCCAGGCGGTACCGGTCAGCCTGTCCGCGATCGGCGCGCGAGGGTTCTGCATTCCGGTCGGCCCGACCGCGTTGCTCGCACTCCAGCCCGACGGCGAAGGCCTGGCCGGAAAGGTCATGGCGGACGGCGGCCCGCGCATTCTCGGCGTGAGTTTCGGCGTGGTCGACCTGGGCCGTGCGCAGCGCTGGGTCGAGCGTGGCTACGAGCGCAAGCTGGCAACCTATCGCGGCCTGTCCGGCGATTCCTTCCTCGCGCCGACACAGGATGATCTCGGCCTGTCCATCGAATTCCACGCGATCCAGCCGGCCGGGTCGCCCTGCGCGGGTGCAAGCCTCCAGAGCGGGCGCGAAAAGTGAGACAGGGTCGGGCCCGCTTTCCAGCGGCCGCGGCGGGACAACATCGCCGATAGGGACGCTGTCCCGCCACGCGCGCGCAGCCGATCAATGTCGTGTGCGCTTGCCGCCCGCGCTGGCGGGGTTCATCTCGACGCTCAGGGTGAAGGTGCGTTGTTCGTCCGGCTGCATGGCGCCGACGCCCACCAGCTTGCGCGCGATCTCCTCGCCGCGCTCGTCGCGGATGGTCAGCACCATCGAGTATTCCCACGCGCCGCTGTCGACGGGATTGCGAAAGCTGCCTTCCACGCGCAACGGTACCGACGCCGGCCTTGTGGTTGCGTCGGCCGGGTCACTGAAGCGCAATTTGTGGCGGCAGGAGGGACACACGCCCGCACTTTCCAGGATGGTTTCGCGGCAGTGCGGACAGGTGCGCGTCGCCCCGGCCGTACCCGGGTGTGGGTTGCTCACGAAGGTGTGCCGTTGTGCCCCTGGTTCCTGTGCGCGTTGTTGCCGTCCTTCGCATCGTCCCAGCCGAACTCGGCCTGGCCGCGCATGCGCGAACCGGCAGCCACGCTGAGCGAGCCTGCCTTCAAATCGCCGGTCAGCGCGCCGCTTTGCTGCAATTCCACATGCGCTGCGGATTCGATGTTGCCGGTCAGCTCGCCGGCGATGGTGACCTTCTCGGCGCGCACGCTGCCGGTGACCCGGGCGCCGGGCTCGATGGTGAGATCGCCGCGCACGTTGACGTCGCCCTTGAAGTTGCCGGCGATGCGCACGTGGCCTTCACCTTCGATCTTGCCCTCGATGGTGATATCCGGAGCGATCAGCGATTCGGCCTTGGGCTTGCCCGGCACGGGTGTGGGACGAGGTGCAGGTTGCACCGGCGTTTCCGCCCTGGGCCTGGTTTCCGGAATGTCGACGCGTGCCATGTCCGTGGCTTCGGGCGTTTCGGTGGGTGAGGTCTTCGCGGTTTCTTTCCACAGGGCCATGGCTGGACTCCAGTTCGGTCGGACGATCGACCTTACGCCCCAAGCGGCACGCAAAACAGGATCGGGTTCACTTGCCCGGATAAATGCGGTATCTGGTTCAGGTGCGGTATGACTTTCGCGAGCCATCGCATCTGCCGTCGCTGGGGCGCCCGCGCGTCATGTTCGCGAGTCATCGCCTTCTCGCTGACGGGGGAGCTGTTTGCGTAGCCTCCGGACGAGAGCGATCTCCGGCGGGTCAGGGGAAAGCGCGAGTCGCGGGTGTGATGAGTGTGGCCGGGTTCGCGCGCGCCACCGGTGAATGCCCGAGGCCCGGGCTGTCGAGCATCGCCACTACTCCGTCGGCTTCTCGCTCCCGGTCGTGGCCAGACGCAGGAAGGTTTCGTGCTGATAGCGGCTCATGCGCAGCTTCTGGCCGGTGTCCATGGTGATGAGGTGGTGGCCGTTGAACCATGGATGGATGGCCTTGACGCGGCGAATGTTGACGATGGCGGAGCGGTGCACCCGCGCAAAACTGCTTCGGGTCGAGTCGTTCGGCCAGCGCGGTCATGGTTTCGCGCAGCTCATGCACGCGATCGGCCAGGTGGAGCTGCACCGTGTTGCGGCTGGCCTTGATCCACACGATGTCCTGCACGTCGACACACCAACACCACGGACGTCCACAAGCCCAGGTAGCGGCCCAGGCCGATGTCCGTGTTGCCAAGGCGAACCTTCATTGCGGTTGTCCGGGGGGATCGTCGTCCCATCCTGGGTGCTGTGCACGGCGCTGCAAAGCGATCCGCGCCGTCACTACGATTCGCCATCGCGCCACGACGATTCGTCCCGGATTGCTTTCGCGGGGTGCGTGCCATCCGGTCTGATGGCGGCGCCGGCGGTGCCCGCGCGATGCGTTGCACGTGCTGTCGGCGCTCCCTCATCCAGCCGGACAGCCGCCATGCAATCGACCTGCGCCGCCGCCTTTAGCATCATGCTCGCCGTTGCAGCCTTCCTGCTCGCCGACATCGCACACGCTGGCGACGGTCGCCACGCCGCGCGGCATTTCGACGTGGCCAACGCGATCTTGAACAGCGTGACCGCACTCGCCATCGCACCTGCCGGCAGCGCTGCCTTTCACGACATCGCATTGCGCGAACCCCTGCAGGGCGGACTGAACTCGACCATCATCGACGTTCCCGATGGCGGATGCCTGCGCGATCTGCAGATAACGTTCCGCGACGGCCACGTGCTGTATCCCCGCGTCGACGCTTGCCGTTATCAGGGCCTGCGTTTGATGCCGCGCGACGGCAGCCGGTGAAACAGGAGCAGCTGTCAGGGGTACCTGGATGGCCCGCCGCTCATCCGATCGATCCCGACATCGTCGTCCACGCAACGCGGCAACGCCGCCTGATGTCTCAGCGGCAAATCTTTGGTCGGGAGTGTCGCGCGCACTGACAGCAGCGTTGGTATTCGACGAGCCCGCAGCTCCGCAATGGCCAAGGCGATTGGGAGCGACCACCGGCGAAACCCGGCCCGCGCAGCATCGCGAACCGGGCTTTTCGGCGGCGGTGGAAGGTCAGCCGCCGGCCATGCCCGCCACCACCGGCAACAGCACGGCGCTGCGTCCATCGGCTCCATGCTCGATCGTCACCGTCGCCTTGTGGTAGTCGGATGGCTTGGCGAACAGGATGTTCGGCACCCAGGTCTGCGGGTTGCGGTCGTAGAGCGGGAACAGGCTGGACTGGATCTGCACCATGATCCGGTGGCCGGGCTTGAACTCGTAGTTCACCGTGGGCAGGCGGAACTTGTATTCCTGCGCCTGGTTCGCCGGGATCGGCGAGGGGGCGGAGAAGCTGTTGCGATAGCGCCCGCGGAAGATGTCGAGCGAGACCGGCAGCTCGTAGCCGCCCATCGAGGGATCGGCCGGATCGGTGCCAGGGTAGACGTCGATCAGCTTGACCACGAAATCGCCGTCGGTGCCGGTGGTGCTGGCGAAGATGTCGGCGATCGGCGCGCCCTGTACGCGCACGGTTTTGGTCAGCACCGGGGTGGTGTAGGACAGCACGTCGGGCCGGCTTTCGGCGAAGCGCTGGTCGTGGACCAGCCAGGTGCGCCAGCGATCGTTCTCCTGCGGAATCGGGCGCGGCAGGTAAGGCACGGGCTTGGCCGGGTCGGAGACGTAGCTGTCGCTGCCGCCGGTCGGCTGCTGGAAGCCGAGGCCCATGTCCGCCTGCAGGTAGAGCGGGGTGAGCGGCTGCTCGCTGGCTGGCTTCCAGTTCGTGAAGCTGTCCCAGTGTTGCCCGACCGGGTTGTAGACCATCGCCTCGGGCAGCGGCTTGGGCAGTGGCGTGCCACGCAGGTAATGGTTGAACCACGGGATCATCACGTTCTGGCGGAACTGGGCGGTGGTGTTGCCCGGCCATTTGAGCGGGCCCATGTTCCAGCCGTCGCGGTTGATCTGGCTGTGCCACCACGGGCCGATCACCAGATGGTTGTTGGCGCCGTGTCCGGCCTTTTTCAGCGCTTCCCAGGCATGCACGGCGCCGTAGATGTCCTCCTGGTCCCACAGGCCTTGCAGCCACATCGTGGGCACGCCGGAAGGATGTGCGACGAGCAGCCTGTCGAGCGCCTGCAGTTGCCAGAAGGCGTCATAGGCCGGGTGGGCGGAGAAGCGGTTCCACCAGGGCAGTTGCCTGAAGCCGTTGGCCTCGGCATAGGCGCCGGCCGAGCCCGCGTCGAGGAAATTGGTGTAGTCGTCGTAGCTCTCGCGCGGGATGCTCTTGCCTTCGCCCTGCTTGCTCATCTGGCCGCTGAAGTAATCGAGGTTCACCTGGCGCAGGGCGCCGTAGTGGTACCAGTCGTCACCCATCCAGCCGTCGATCATCGGGCTTTCCGGCGCGGCGACCTTCAGCGCTGGGTGCGGATGGAGCAGGGCCATGGCGACCGTCCAGCCATCGTAGGACGAGCCGATCATGCCGACCTTGCCGTTCGACTCGCCGGTGTTTTTCACCAGCCAGTCGATCGTGTCCCATGCGTCGGTGGTGTCGTCGGTGCTGGTCGGATTGAGCGGCCCCATCGGCGGGCGCGTCATGATGTACCTGCCTTCGGACCCGTATTTTCCGCGCACGTCCTGCCAGACGAGGATGTAGCTGCCGTCGGCCCAGTCCTTGTCGCCCGACCACACTGCGTCGGCCATGTGCGGACTGTCGTCCGGCATGAAGCCGTTGGCCTTGTAAGGCGTGCGTTCGAGCAGCATGGGCAGGTCGTGCGCGCCTTTCGGGATCAGGATCACGGTGTGCAGCTTCACGCCGTCGCGCATCGGGATCATCACGTCGCGCTTGATGTAGTCGAAATTGCCTTGCGGCTGTTTCCAGTCGGTCGGGATGTCGGACCGGGTCTGGATCATGTCGGGCGTGATCTTCGACGAATTCTGGCCGGTTGGTGCCGCGAACGCGGCGGCGGACAGGAGAAACGTGAGCAAGACGAGTATCGGGCTTGGAACGACAATCTTCATGTGCAGCGGATCCTGGGGCTGATGGACGCGTCCGCAACCTATCATGGTTGCGCGAAGCCGGGGGCGGAGGAGGTCACTCCGTTCCGGTTGCGTGGCTTGCGCGAATGCAAGGCCGGCAAGGCTGGCGTACCCGGTTTGCTCGGCGGGACTTGCTCAAGCTCGTTCGTCCCCGGATCTGGTTCGGGGACGAATGGGCGCAGGCCGAAGGCCGCCATTTCACCCGTCCCGGTTTCCCGAATTCATCGGCTGCCCAGCGTCATCATCGGAGCCGTTTGCTGCTCTGTCTGGTTTGGCTGCTCCGGGGCATTGCGGATCTGTTGTTGTGTCTGCGCCTGCGCCTGGTGCTGATCGCCCTTTTCCCATGCCATGCTGCTTTGCTCCAGCGGCGTCTTTATCGCCTGCGCCGTCTCCACATGCGCGTTCATGGTGAGTGCTGCCGGAACGACCTGCTGCAACGCGAAAGCGCGCGAGCCGTCGTCACTCAATGTCACCACATCGACACGGCTCAATCCGCCGGCTTTGGCCGCGGCGGTCAGCGCTCCGGCCAGATTTTCGCTCTGACTGTCTGGAGACCGTCCCATCCGGGTGTCGAGCCTGTGCACGCCGTCGCGGATCTGATGGAACATCGCGTAGCCGGGATGCGCAGGATCATCGAGGCGCGATGACGCGGTGGATTTGTCATGCGGCGAAGGCATCTGCGCGTGTTGCAACCTTTCGCGGGCGAGCTGCTCGACACGTTCGATGCGGCTATCCATGCTGGGCAATACCGTCGCGCGCATCAGGTGCCGTTCCAAGGCTTCTGCACCAGCTTCCCTGCCTTGGGTGAGTGAGATGGCGGCTCCGTACAGGCGCGGGTAATTGCCCGGATTCAGTTCCATGGCGACGGCGGCATCTGCTCCGAGCCAGGCCCCTGCTGCAGCACCGAGGGTGGGCGCCTGGCGTGTCGTGCCCTCGACAAGTCGGCCGGATGCCTCCAGTCCGGTGCCGGCCAGGTGACCGGCGCTGGCGATGGCATCGTGCTGAAAGTTGCCTATCCGCGTGACGGCATGGTCTGTTCCTGATTGCACCGCATGAGTTGCCGCACGGATGGCCGCAGCGTCGACTCGACCTTCGCGGCGCGCCTCGGCAGCCTGAGCCTGGCCAAGGCGGCGGGCTTCGTCACCCGTGTGTTCCAGTTGCCCGGCTTTGGCATCCATCCAGGCCTGTGCATCGTCTGGCAACATGCGGCCGACGCCGTGCAACAAGCCGGCATCCAGCGATGCTCCCAGGTTTCGCGCTTGTCCCAGACCCTGGTCAAACCGCGCCTGCACTTCGGCAGCAGCCTCACGCGCATGCCCGACGGCAGCACCGACATGGCGCTCGACTGCCTGCGCCACGGTGCCTTCGAACTGCGTCACCGCGCGCGAGGCCTGCCCGCCCGTCTCCGTCACGCCACGTACGCCAGCGCCGGTGACATGCAGTACCTGCCGGGTCGCATGACCGCCCGCCGCAACGACTTCACCACCGCGTTCGCCAACATGCGCAGCCATCGCAACAACGCTCATGCTTTCCAGCACCGGCGCCGCCAGGCAAGTCACCTCGGGCAGGGAAAGCGCGTGATTGCGCGCCAGCAGCGGGCTGGAGGGATCATTCGGATTCAGGCGGGTCATGGGCGCCAGCAACGGCTGCACTTCACCTGCTGCCAATGGCAACTCGCGCAGCATCTTGTCCGTGTTGCCGGTGGCCAGTCTGTCGACGAAGGCGTGCACGGATGCCTGTGCCTCCGGCGGCACGCCGCCATCCAGCTGATGCTTGAGGATGCTCCTGCCTTGGGGCAGGGCATTCAACAACTGGCTGGTCTCCTTCAGCACGCCACCCAACTCGGCACGCTGGATGACATCCATGCGATGGATATTGTCCTGTACACCATTGCTGAGCAGCTCGCCCTGCACCTGATACGACGTGACGAGTGGCTTCAATTGCTCCAGGTTGTATACGAGGGTGCCGTTCTGTTCGCCGAAACGCCTGGCTGTTTCGGGATGCAAGCCAGCGGCGTTGAACGTGGTGGCGTGGTTTCCCGTAACCGCTGCGGCGGCGGAGACCATGCCGCCGGAGAAGCTGTGGCCAGCAAGCTCGAAGTCAAGCCCTTTGGCTTTGAGATCCTTCGGCCAAAGTCATTGCGCGATCGTAATAGTCCGTTTCCAACCCGACTGATTGTGGAAAGTTGTTGGCGAGGAAGTCCTCCTTAGTCGTGTCGCGTAAACCTCGTGAGGTCACTACCTCACCGGACGAACCCTTGATCGCCACCACCGGTTTGTAACCAGGGCCCAGTATCTTCGGATCCGGCAGATAGATCTCTGCGCGAAACCCGGATTTGTCCGGTTGCAGTTCATCGAGCAATTGCTTGTTGCTCATTTGCAACTGCGGCGCGTATTGGTGCAGTCAATTCAGGATGCTCGCTGGCGCGATCCAACCCGGTGGCGGGTGGCCCACGCCTCTTGGCTGCGTCGTAGACATCAGCCGCCAAGCCCGCCATCTGGCGATCGTGGTAGAGCTTCTCCAGCGTCGCCGCGTCAGTGGAATCGCCACTACTCCGCAACTGTTGCAGCAGGGCTTCTTCTTGTTGGTGGTTATCGGGTCCTGGCATGTCATCACTCCTTGATGGCGTGATTTACAGCAGTGGGATGTCTTTCTCGTGGTAGGGGAATCCAAGATTCTTTCGCATGTCGACGTAATTTGGCGGCATCGATGGGCGCGAATACCCGTGTTGCAGAAGCCAGTGTTGGCAAAGGCGTTGCCAAGACGGATTGTCCGGATTGCCAGGGTGCCAGAAGATGGCCTCGATGATTGGGTACGCATTGGGCTGGGGCTTCGAGGGCGGCTTGCCGCGTCCTTCGGTTGGGTCGGCACCATGTTCCAAAAGCCAGTAGGCCTGTTCGAAAGCCGCCTCGACCCGCGTAGTCGAACAGGATGGAAAAACCTTGCGCTTTCTGAATTCACATCCGCACCGTGTTCCACCAGCAACTGCACATTCTTCCACTGGTTGTGCCAGATGAAGCTCTGAAAAAGCATGGTCTCGTCATTGCCATTGCGGGTGTTCGGGTCGCCACCGTGATCCAGCAACAGCTTCAAATAGATCGGATCTTCCTGCTTGGCCGCCCAGATCATCGCGTTGTCGTAGTCGAAATAGATGCCGAAACACTTCCGTCCTCATATTTCCTGATGTGTTCGTCCGGGCTTGCGCGCATTCGGGTTGGCCCCGTTATCCAGCATGGCCTTCAGCCCCGCGGAGTTGAGCGTGAACACCGGCCACGCCACCAGTGGCATGCCGCTGTCGTCGTCGCTGAAAATCACGTCGGGGTCGACGTGTTCCTGCTTCATCAGCCGCTGCACTTCCGCGGCGTTGCCTTGCTCGGCGGCGAGCGCAAGCGCCTGTGCCTTGGGATCCTTGAAGACCTGGTCGAGCGAATACTTCGATTGCTGCGACGGCGTAGCCGGCGATGACGAGAAGTCGCAGCCGGACAGTGCCAGGCTCAGCAACAGGAAGACGATGGACAGAAGCCGTGTTGGCATGCGCGATCCTTCGGCAATGGGGGAGATACGAGAGGCGATTTCTGTTGCGCACGGATCCTGTCCGACGGCGCGCGTGCCAGTCTGCAGTGTTGCCGGGAAGCCTATCATCGGCGCCTCGGGAGAAAATGTGCGCGTGCGCGGAAAATGGTGTGGGCAGTGCCCTCGTCGCGTGCTTCTTTTTCCAGTCGGCCCGATAGCACAGCTAATGTCAAAAAAAGCTGTTGCAGAAGGGCTTCATCTCTTTAGATGGCTGTGGGGCCAGACATGTCATCAGTCCTTGATGGTGCGGTTTACAGCAGTGGGATGTCTTTCTCGACGTACGGGAATCCAAGGTTCTTGCGCATGTCGACGTAATTTGGGGGCATCGGTGGGCGCGAATACCCGTGTTGGAGAAGCCAGTGCTGGCAAAGGCGTTGCCACGACGGATCATTCGGATTGCCCGGGTGCCAGAAGATGGCCTCGATGATCGGATAGGCGTTGGGCTCTGGCTTCGAGGGTGGCTTGCCGCCTCCTTCGGTAGGGTCGGCACCTCTCTGCAAGAGCCAGTAGGTCTGCTTGAACGCACCGCTCACTGCGTATTGAAAGAGTATGGGCATTCCCGCGCTTTCAGCATTCACATCCGCGCCGTGTTCCACCAGCAACTGCACGTTCCTCCACTGGTTGTGCCAGATGAAGGCTTGGAAGAGCATGGTCTCGTCATTGCCGTTGCGGGTGTTCGGATCGCCACCGTGATCCAGCAGGAGCTTCAGATAGATCGGATCTTCCTGTTTGGCCGCCCAGACCATCGCATTGTCATAGTCGAAATAGGTGCCGCCGCTTCCGTCCTCGTAGTGTTTGGTATGCTGGCCGGGCTTGCGCGCATTCGGGTTGGCCCCGTTATCCAGCATGGCCTTCAGCCCCGCGGAGTTGAGCGTGAACACCGGCCACGCCACCAGCGGCATGCCGCTGTCGTCGTCGCTGAAAATCACGTCGGGGTCGACGTGTTCCTGCTTCATCAGCCGCTGCACTTCCGCGGCGTTGCCTTGCTCGGCGGCGAGCGCAAGCGCCTGGGCCTTGGGATCCTTGAAGACCTGGTCGAGCGAATACTTCGATTGCTGCGATGGCGTGGGCGGCGGCGACGAAAAGTCGCAACCGGAAAGTGCCAGGGTCAGCAACAGGAAGACGGTAGACAGGAGCCGTGTCGGCATGCGCAATCCTTTGGCAATGGAAAGGGGTGTCGGCAACAATTTCTGTTGCACCTGTCCGATAGCGCGTTTCAGTCTGTCGGGCGTTGTCAGGAAGCCTATCACTGGCACTTCGGGACAAAATGTGCGCGTGCCCGGAAAATGATGTGGGGGACTTCCCCTCGTCGCGTTTTTCATTTTTCAAGCCGGGCTGGCCGCACAGCAATTTCGATCAAACGCCTCGGGCACGCTTGCAGTTACCCTGCACGGGTCTGTTGGTCCGTCGGGATGGTTGATGGCTGCTGCCGAGAAAGCGCTATGGTTCATCGAAAGCCATTATGGCGAACCGCTGTCGCTCACCGGAATTGCCGAGGTGGCAGGAGTGTCGGCCTTCCATCTGGCGCGGCTGTTTCCCGCCATGACCGGCTATTCGGTGGTCCGTTACCTGCGTGCACGCCGCTTGAGCGAGGCGGCGCGGCGATTGGCTGATGGCGCACCGGACATCCTGGAGCTTGCCATGAGCTGCGGCTACGGCTCGCACGAGGCGTTTACCCGGGCCTTCGGCGAGCAGTTCGGGATGAGCCCGTCGCGGGTGCGCGAGCAGGGTTCGCTCGTCGGCGTTGCCCTGGTCGAGCCCTGGCGAACGGCTGATGGCGTGGCTGTGGCGCTGGAGGAACCGCGCCTGGTGCGCGACGGCACGCGTCTTGTCGCAGGGCTGGGCTGTCGCTATGCGCCGGACGAGACACAAGGCATCCCGGCACAGTGGCAGCGACTGGCCTTGCGACATCCTGCACTGCTGCGGCCGAAGCGCACGTCGTTCGGTGTGTTTTGCAACAGCGACGAGGATGGCCGTTTCGAATACATCGCCGGCGTCCAGGTGCCGGATTTCGGCGGGCTCGATCCTGCGCTTGCCACGTTGCGCTTGCCGGCTCGCGAATACGTGGTGGCCACGCATCACGGCCACATTTCCGCGATTCGCCGCACCTGGCAGGCCTTCGTCGGTGACTGGTTGCCGCGTTCGGGCCTGCAAGTGGCCGACGCGCCGGAGTTCGAGAAATACGGCCCGGACTTCGACGATGTCACCGGGGTCGGCGATGTCGAGATATGGCTGCCCCTGGGCAGCTTCTGATTTCCAACGAGAGAACGCCATGACGATACGCTTCAATCTGTTTTTCGTGGTTGCCGCGCTGCTGTGCGCGGGCACGAGTGCTCGCGCCGCCACGGTCGGAGAGCTGCATCGGACCACCACCACGCCCACCGCGGCGATCCGCGATGCGAAGCACAGCGACGTGCTTCGCGTGACCGTGTGGTATCCGGCGGTTGCCGGTGCGGTGGAAACGCCGCTGCTGGTGGGGCCGCCGGGACAGCCGTTGTTCGACGCCGGCCGCGCGGCAGCCGATGCGCGGTTCGCTCCGGGGCGTCATCCGGTGATCCTGTTGTCGCATGGCTTCGGCGGCAGCGCACGGATCATGGCCTGGTTCGGCACGGCGCTGGCGCGTGCCGGCAACGTGGTGATTGCGGTGGATCATCCCGGCAACAACGGCCGTGATCCGATGACGATGGCCGGCGGCCTGCTCGTGTGGGAGCGTGCGGTGGATCTGAAGGCGGCGCTCGACGCTGCCCGGCACGACCCGCAGGTTGCACCCCACCTGGACCCGCAGCGGCTGGGCGTGGCCGGTTTCTCGCTGGGCGGGTTCACGGCGTTGCTGACGGCCGGTGGCAGGGGCGACATCGATCGATACCTGCAGTTCTGCCACGACAACCCGCGCGATCCGACCTGCATGGCGCAAGCGGAGGCGCCGGATCAGACCATGGCGGCACGCGTTGCCGCCTTGAAGCAGCCGGTGCTCGCCGCGCAGGCGAAGCATGCTGGCGACGATTACTCGATACCGGGGATCAAGGCGGTGTTCCTGATGGCACCCGGCGCAATCGTCGCAATCACGCCGGCCAGCCTGCGCGCGCTGAAGACCCCGGTGAGCATCGTGCTGGGCGATGCCGATCCGGTGGCGCCCCCACGCAGCAACGGCGAGCTCGCGGCGCAACTGCTGCCCCATGCCACGCTGAAAGCCCTGCACGATGCCGGCCACTACGATTTTCTGGCCGACTGCACCGCCGCCGGCCGGCGGCAGGTGCCACCCTGCCAGCATCTGAAGGTTTCGCAACAGCGCACCCACGCAACCGCGATCGCCATCGCCGAAGCTTTCTTTTCCGCGAGTTGGGCCTCTGGGAAAGATGCAGGGAACAATTTCTGACATCTTGACCGGATCGAACAGCTCGCGCAGGGATTGCCTTCGCCCGGTGGCGCCTGAGAAAGTGGGGCGGTCCATTCTGTGCCGATGTTTCCGGGAGCGAAGTCGTGCAAACCGTCGACGGTCGATTCGATCTGGTGCTGTCCTACCCGCAGTGGCAAGGCTCGGGACGTTCGGAGCACCTGCGCCGTGGCGCGCAGGCCGCAGCCGAGGTTTGCGCCAACTACGGGCCACTCGTACGCATTCCGGATGCGGGCGAGGGTGAAGCCAGCGGCGGCATCCTGCGCTGGACGGCGATCGCCGAGCAATTCCGTTCGGCCCAGGCGATCCTCGATGCGAGGCGGCCCGGGCGCCTCCTGACTGCCGGCGGAGACTGCGCCTGCGATGTTGCCGTCATCGACTACCTGCATCGACGCTATCCGGACCTCACCGTGATCTGGGTCGACGCACATCTGGACGCGAACACGGTCGACACGACGCCCAGCGGCAATTTCCACGGCATGCCGGTGGCCGCGATCCTGGGCTCCGCGCCGGCCGGGTTGCAGGCGTCGCTCTCGACAGCGCTGCCGCCGGCTCGATTCCGTTACGTCTCGGCGCACGTAGGCGATGAGGGCGATTGGGCGTTTCAGCGGGCGCACGACCTGAAGTGGCTGCAACCGGAGCAATGTGTCGAGGCGGCTTCCGGACCCATCCACATTCATTTCGATCTGGACGCGCTCGATCCTGTCGAGTTCCCGCACGTCGCCTATCCCGATGGCAGGCTGCCCTTTGCCGCCGGACTTGCCCTGGTGCGCAGCGCAGCCGCTGCCGGTCTGGTCGGCCTGACCATCACCGAGTTCGCGCCTGCCGACGAAGATGCTGCGCGGGAAGGCAGTCGCTTCATCGAACAGTTGTGCGAAGCCGCCACAGGGTCGACGCAGAAAATCGAACGGCCGCAGGATTGGCGGTGAGCCACCCGTGGCCCGTCCGTCAAGCCTCTCGCGTGGCCTGGCGTACGCAGTTTCGGCCGGCGTGCTTGGCTTCGTACAGGGCATCGTCGGCGTCGTGCAGCAGCGCTTGCGAATCGGCCTCGGAGGCCAGCTGCCTGCAGGCAACGCCGGCGCTGATGGTGAGCTGGCAAGGTGGTTTTCCCGGCTCCTGCATCGCTCGGCGCTCCACGCCTGCACGAATCCTTTCGGCGATTTCCAGTGCGTCGGGACCGGCCAGACCGAACAGCAGACAGGCAAATTCCTCGCCGCCGTAGCGCGCGACGATGGCGCCGGGCGGCGCGCTTGCGGCAAGGGTCTGGGCCACCGTGCGCAGCGCATGGTCGCCGGCCGGGTGACCAAAGCTGTCGTTGAATGCCTTGAAGTGATCCACGTCGATGAAGATCAGTGACGCCAGGGCGCCACGACGCTCACCGAGGTTGTCCGGTTGCAGCGATTCCATCAGCCCGCGCCGGTTGAGCACCCCGGTCAGCGCATCGTGATGGGAGAGTTCCAGCAATTGCCGGTTGGCGCTGTTCAGCTCTGCCGTGCGTGCGTCGATCCGCTGTTCCAGTGCGCGTTGCCGCCGGCGCAGGGCGTGCGTGCGCCACCGCAGCAAGCCATGCACGATGACGATCGCGGCCAGGGCAAACAGGCACAACGCCCACAATTGCTGCCACCAGTACGGCAGCACGGTGATGGGCAGCAGGATCGGCGTGCTGCGGTTGCCCGCATAATCGCGCGCCTCGATGCGCAGCACGTAGTGTCCGTGCGGCAATGCGCCGATGTCGCGAAAATTGTCCGGCGTCCAGGCACCGGGGCGCTTGCTGAAACCTTGCAACCAGGTACGAAACCGGGATTCGCCTTCGTGCTGCCAGGAGAGCAGCGCGAAATCGACACGCAGCTCGTGCTGTCCCGGCGGAACGCGCACGCTGGCGTCGCCCACGGGCTGGTCGTCCACGCGTACCTGGACCAGCCTGAGCGGCTTGGCGTCATGATCAGGTTTCGCCTGGCGTGGATCGTGGACCATCAGGCCGCCGAGCGTGCCGGTCCAGAAACGACCGTGCGTATCGACGAACTGGGCGTTGGCATTGCATTCGTTGTTGACCAGGCCGTCGCGCACCGTGAATACCTGCGAGCGATAACGTCCGGCGTCCGGCGTGAGCACTTGCACGCCGGAGTCGGTGCAGATGTAGATGCGGCCGCTGGCATCGGCCAGCGCATCGTCGGCGGTGAGGTCCGGTGGCGGCGGCAGATCCGCGGGCAGCGTGCGTGGTTGCAGCGGGTCGCTGACGTCAACGCGGATCAAGCCGTGGCGGGTGCTTCCGAGCCAGAGGATGGGTCGCCCGCGCGCATCCGGGATCAGCTGCATGCCGAGCAGGCCGGTATCGGGCAATCCGATGTCGTCTCCGAGCAGCACCCATTGCTTGCCATCGAATCGGGCCAGGCCCTGATTGCTGGTGGCCCACAGCCACGAGCGACCGTAAGGCGTGGTCTGGGCGAGAAGCTTCTCGACCTCCCATGTGCCGACAGCGGCCTCGGGGCGAAAAGCCGTCCAGCTCTTGCCGCGCAAGCGGTAGACGCCGGATGCGTCGGTGGCGAACCATTGTTCGATGTCGCCGTCGATACGGCGGCTGAGCATGTCGTTCAGACGCTGCCCGGGTTGGTGCGGCCAGGGCGTGGCGACGGTTTCGAAATCGGGCCCGTCGCGAACACGCAGCAGACGGCCGAAGCCCGTTCCCAGCCAGGTCGCGGGATGGCCCTGCAGATCGTCGGCCCGCGTGATCATGTTCGCCCGGGCATCGGCGAGTTGCCCGCCGGCCTTGCTGAAGTAGCGCCAGTGGTCGTGGGTGTACAGACCCAGGCCGTCGCCGTCCGAGCCGACCCAGAGACGTTCGTTGCCCTGCTCGTCGGCATCCACCAGCACGCCGAGTACCCCGGTCTGGCGTGACCCCAGTTGCGATACGGTCTTCCATTGGCTGCCTTCCACGATCACGCGCGCCACGCCACCTTCGGTGGCCAGCCAGAGGACGAAGGTGCCGTTGGGACTGCGCCACGCGCTGACGCCGCGGATGGCGTTGGACAGCAAGCCGTAGCTGCGGCCAAACGTGCGCACCTGGTCGTGATGGATGCGTACCAGCCCGTTGCGCGATGAAGCCCATATGGCGTGATCGCCATGGGACGTGGGTGTCTCGACCATGTTGTACAACACGTCGGTCGGCAATTCGCCCGACTCCACGCTCCAATGGCGCAAGCCGTGCTCGTCCAGTCGCCACAGCCCGGAGTTGAACACCGATATCCACAACGCGTCGTGGCCATCGTGGCGGGTGGCCAGCAGATACTCCAGGCCGTTGCTGGTGTCGAAACCGGCGGCACGAAACCGCGTCCAGGTTCCGCCTTCCTCGCGATACCACAGCCCATCGTTGCCGGAGGCGGCCCACAACCGCGCATGCCCGAACAGCGAATGGGTGCGTGCCAGCGAAAGAAAATGGGCGCGGGAGGGCAGCTGGGCATTTCCCGGGTCGGCATGCCAGCGTCCATTCTCGCGATAGAACAGGCCGGTATCCGGCGACACCGCCCACAATCGTTTGCCGTCGTGGTAGTTCGTCTCGACCAGTCGGCGCACGTGCCGGCTGGTCAGGCCGTCGGCGGCACCCTCGACATGCCAGCGCCTGCCCTCGTGGCGCGCCAGCCCGAACGCACTGCCGCAGGCCCACAAGGTACCGGTTTGGTCCACGAACAATTGACTGATGTAGCCGGCCAGTGCGGGATCTTCGAGGGCATGCCAGCGGTTGCCGTCGTACCACGCCAGCCCGTGCGGGGTGCCGACCCAGACGATGCCGTCACGATCGGTTCTGAGCGTGACGGCGACCGGATCGGGCAGCCCGTCGCGCGTAGTGAAGGTGGTGAACGCCGGTGCACCGAGATCAAACAGGTCCAGTGGCGGCGCCTGTGGCGTTGTCGTCGCGGTCACGGGGAACACCAGCCCCGCGCCGCCTGACGACATGAACGCCACCATGGCCCATCGCGCGAGCCAACCTGGTCTGTTCCCCATCAAACTCTGTCCGAACTCGCGCCGAGAACCTGCTCTTGGGCATGCGCGGCCAGAATAGCGGAAATAGCCGTCGGGTCCGAGGGGAGGCCTACGCCGGTTGCTCCATCCATGACCGGCATCCTGCCGATCCGACGCCGGGGTCCTGCTCGATCATGACGCCCATCCTTCGGCATTTGGATGGCCCGACGGGTCGGTGCCTTCGCAGGCAATGACTGAACACGATGCTTGCGCTCAAGCGCGCCATTCAGTGGCGTTTCCTTTTGATGACGGTGACCTTGCCACCGCCTCCGCCGCCGCAGAAGAACCGCTCCTTGCCATCGGATTCGAGCCCCGAGACGCCGACGCCGGGGGGCATCCGCAGGCTCTCGAGAACGTCTCCGGTGGCGGGGTCGATGTGCCGCACATCGCTTTCGTCGCCTTCCCAGGTGCCATGCCAGAGCTCGCCGTCGACCCAGGTGACGCCGGTGACGAAGCGGTCGCACGCGATGGTGCGAAGAATCGCGCCGGTGTCGGGATCGACCTGGTGGATCTTGCGCTCGCGGTATTGCCCGACCCAGAGCGAGCCCTCCGCCCAGGCGAGGCCGGAGTCGCCACCGGCGCCCGGCGCCGGGATGGTGGCGAGCACGCGACCGGTCGCCGGGTCGATCTTCTGGATGCGGTTCTCGGCGATCTGGAAAAGATGCTGTCCGTCGAACGCCGTGCCCGCATGCGCGGCGACGTCGATCGTGCGCGACGCCTCCCCGCTGGCCGGATCCAGTGCGACCAGCGCGTCGCCGGTGGCGAACCAGACATGCTCGCCGTCATAGCTGACGCCATGCACGGCATCGACACCCGGGAAGGGGCCGTATTCGTCGATGATTTCCGCGTTTGATCGTTTCATGTCTTCATCCTAGTCGCCGGGGAAGGGCGCCGGGAGTAACAAGCTTGTCGGGAATCCCGGTATGGGCGGCGTCATCCAGCGGCGAGCCCGGCCGCGACCGAACGAGTCCACCTTGTTCTCGGCTGCCAGTGCATCGAGTGCCCGTTGCACGCTGCGCTGGCTGCTGCCGAGGGCCAGCGCCAGGGCCGAGCTCGACCACGCTTCCCCGTCGGCGAGCAGGGCGAGCACCGCCGCATGCGCGTCGTCGACGGGCCGGGCCAGCACGACGACGTCGCTTGCGTGATGCGGGGCCAGGGTGAAACCGTGCTTCGTCGCACTGATGTCGGCCATCGACCGCAGCAAGGTGCGCAAACGACCGATTTCCACCCGCAACCGCGCCCGATGCGACTCGTCGGCGTGCCGGGTGCGGAAGGCGCGTGCGATCAGCGCGGCCCTCGGCACGTCGCCGGGCCACGCTTCGCCCAGCATGCGCGCGAGCGCGAACAACACCGGGCGCCGCTCCAGCGAGACGACCGAATGCGCATCGCGCACGACGTAGCGGCATGCGTCCACGACGAAGGCCGTGGAGGCCAGCAAGGCCTCGACCTCGTCGAGCCGAAGAAGTCGCTCGTCGCCGCGTGCGATCAGCCGCGCGGCGGGCAACGCCAGCGCGAGGGTGGCGTTGCGGACTTCCGCCGTCAGTGCCGGAATGCCCGCCTGACGCGCGGCGTGGTCGGCGCGAACCAGTGCGGCACGCGCCGTAACCGTGCGCAGGCGACGTATCGCGATGCCCGCGGCGACCAGCTCGCATGACGCCCGCGACGCCTGTGGCAACACGGCGAGGTCGAGTTCGGCGAGGGTGCGCTCGGCGTCGTCCAGGCGTCCGATCAGCAGCAGGCGACGGGCCTGGAGATAGCGTGCATACGCGGCGTTTGCCGCGTCACCGTGTGCGGCCAGCGTGGCGTGTGCGGTATCGAGTGCCCTGGTGGGTTCGGCGAGGTCGCGCGAGACGAGCGCGACCTCGGCCTCGGCGACGGCGCAGCGTGCGCGCGCCATCGTTTCGTGCGGGCCGAAGGCACGTGCGGCGCGGCGCAGCAGCATCTTCGCCCGTGCGAAATCACCGAGCTGGGCCATCGCGATGCCGCGAAGCGCGAGTGCGGGTGCGTCCTCGCGCAAGGCGACCCGCTTCAATGCACCGAGCGGGTCGCCCGCCGCCAGCGCACGCGCCGCGGCCGTGATCAGGGAGTCCATGTCATTCGCGCCACAGTTGTCACTCCCACCCACGGATGGTCCGGTCGCAGTCTATCCCACGAGCACCAACCAACCTGTCGCCGACAAGCGGCACCGACAAGACGCGAATGCGAGGAGAAACGACATGAAAGATATCGCCGTGTGGGGCTTCAGCTGGGTACCGCCCTTTGCCCAGGGACTGGTGCGCGACCTGCGCGTGCGCTGGGCGCTCGAAGAGGCGGGACTTGCCTATCAAAGCCGGTGGATCGGCATCGAGGAGCGCAACTCCGACGCCTATCGGCGCAAACATCCTTTCGGCATGGTGCCGGTTCTCGAGTCCGCTGACGGGGCGTTGACCGAATCGGGCGCGATCGTCTGCGCCATCGCCGAACAGTGCGAAGCGCTGATGCCCGCCGGGCAGCGTCTCGAAACGCTCAGCTGGATGTTTGCTGCACTCAATACCGTCGAGCCGCCGCTGTGGAACCTGCTGGTGATGGATCAGCAGCACCACGGCGAAGCCTGGGTAGCTTTGCGACGTCCCTCGGCGGTCGACGAAGTGAAGGCCCGACTGGCCGCGCTTTCGGAATGTCTCGACGGTCGCGACTATCTGCTGGGTAGCTTCACGGCAGCCGACATCCTGATGACCACCGTGCTGAGGTTCATCCGGCATACGGATCTGGTGGCCGGATTCCCGCGGCTCGACGCCTACGTCGAACGCTGCGAGGCGCGACCGGCCTTCAGTACTGCCTTGCGCGCCCAGATGGCCGACTACGTGCGCAACGAACCGGTTGCGGCCTGAATTTGAAAAGGAGAGAAGAGATGACCGATCACCAGACGGGAACACGTGAGGAGTGGCTGGCGGCGCGGCTGGAGTTGCTGGCCGCGGAGAAGGAGCTGACACGTCGCGGCGACGAACTGGCGCGACAACGGCAGGCGCTGCCGTGGGTCCGGATCGACGAGGCGTACCGGTTCGAGACCGACGGAGGCAGCGCGTCGCTGGCGGATCTTTTTCGCGGGCGCTCGCAGCTGCTCGTCTACCATTTCATGTTCGGGCCCGACTACACCGCCGGCTGTCCGTCGTGTTCGGCCATCGCGGACGGATTCAACGGCTCCGTCGCCCACCTGGAAAACCACGATGTGGCCTTCACGGCGGTGTCGCGGGCACCACTCGCGAAGCTGCAGGCGTTCAAGCAGCGGATGGGCTGGACGTTCCCCTGGGCGTCGGCCCCCGATGGAACATTCAACGCCGACTTCAACGTTGCGTTCACCGAGAAGCAACTGCGCCAAGGCCCGGTGAATTACAACTACCAGCCGATGGACGTGAGGCCGGTGGTGAGTGCCGGCGATGACGGTTTCGTCGGCCAGGTCGCGGCCATGACGGAAACGGACGTGGCCACCTACCTGCGCGAAATGCCGGGCATGAGCGCGTTCGTGCTGGAGGATGGCGTCGTCCATCACACTTATTCCACCTATGCGCGCGGGCTGGACGGCCTGTGGGGCATGTACCAGTGGCTCGATCGCGCGCCCAGGGGGCGCAACGAGAACGGCGTCTGGTGGCGCCATCACGACAAGTACGAGCAACGTTGAACAAGGTCGTGCCGGATGGCGCAACGCTGTTTCGTGGCAGGAGGAATGACGTGAACGAGGTACATGACGGCGCGGCTGTCCGCGCCGTCGAACATGAAGGCATGAATGCGGCATCGCTGCGCGCCGCCGGCTGGTTGGGCCTGGCGGCTGCCCCGACGTTTGCCGTCATGGCACTGCTGACAGGGACCGGCGACGGTCCGATCGACATGCCTTGTTCGGCCGCGCACGGCGCCTTGCCGTTGAGTGGCATGGCCCTGATGTACGCACTGATGAGTGTTTTCCATTCGGGACCGTGGTTGAGGCTGATCGCCAGGCGACGACACGCCGATCGCCGGCGCTGATCCAACCTATTTCCCGCGCGCCAGCTTCTCTTCCACCGCGCTGAACGCGGAACGCCCGCCAAGCCGCTGGTCCGGCATGCCGGTCGCGAACCACACCACGCCGGTGCCGTCCTTGCGATCCACCCACAGTCCTGCCTGCAGGCCATAGGCCGAGCCGGAGTGCCCGACACGCGCGATGCGGTCGCCGAACGGATCGTCGTGACAGCCCGCAACCGGCGTGGCCAGGGTTTGCACGGCCATGCCGTAACGACAGAAGAAGCCCCTGCCGCGGTCGTCGGTGTCTTCCTCCCAGGTCAGGCCGTTGCCCTCATGGAACTGCCACAGCGGGTCGATCAGCGCCTTCACCGAGGCTGGCGTCAGCAGTTGCACGCCATCGACCCGGCCGTTGTCCAGCAGCAGGCGCCCGATACGCGTGAGGCCGTTGGCGGAGATGCGCAAACCGCCCTGTGGCGAGAACAGGGCGCCGTTCTCGCCCGCGCGCCATTGCGCGAGGTCGCAGCTTCCGTCCGGGGCGGGGATCACCGGGCAATCCGGTTTGCGGCCGTGGTTGTCGTCCTTCACCGGCTTGCCATCGGTGTCGTACAGCACCACCGCGCGAGCGGCGGTGGTCGCGCTGCAGCTGTCCCAGTTGAAGCAGGCATCGATGTGCAGCGGCTTCAGCACCAGGCGTTGCATCAATCGGTCGAAGCGTTCGCCGGTGGCGCGTTCCATGACCTGCGCCACCAGCGGGAAGTTGAGGTTGGTGTAGCGGAAGAACGTCCCCGGCGCATGCCGGTTGTCCCACGCGCGCGGATCCTTGAGGATGTCGCGCAGCTGTCCGCCCAGCGGTGTCTGCCAGTAGCCGGCGGCGTCGGTGAGGCTGGAGCGGTGCGACATCAGCAGGCGCAGCGTGATCGGCGTGTCGGGGAAGGCCGGATTGCGCAGCGTCCAGCCCAGCCTTTCGGAGACGTCGGCATCCAGGTCGAGCTTGCCGGCCTCCACCAGTCGCATCACGCCGATGGCGGTGACCAGCTTGGAGATCGAGGCGATGCGCACCGGATCGTCGGCGGTAACCTTGCGTCCGGTGGCCTTGTCGGCGTAGCCGCGAACCTGGGTGGAGGTGATGCCGTCGCGGTCGAAGCCGACGCGGACGGTGGCGACGGGCTCGGCCGCCAGCGCGATGCCGGCGACGAGGAGCAGGGCGAGCACGCAACAGATGTTGCCTTTGCGTATCCAGAGGACTCTCATGGCTATCGCTTCCGACGTTGGTCTGCCGGACATTCTAGTGACGGCGGTACCGGTTGGTGTCGACGTTCAGTTTGCGCCAATGCGCGGACGCTTGCTCACGCAAGCTACGCTCGGCACGATCGGGCCTCGTGATCTTTCCAGGCCGGAGAAAGCCATGTGCTTTCGGTGCCCGCGGCGGTTACACCGTGGCGTGCTTGTGCAGACGAATTTCGGTGGCGTGCTGAAGGTTGACGGTGTGCCGGTCGGCAAGGCGCTGCACACCTACTACCTGAGCGACAAGTTGAACTATTCGCCCGACGGCTCCTGCATGATCGCGTTTTCGACCAATGAAAAAGTGCGCGTGCCGTACGAATCGGACCATCCCGTGCGCGAGGTGCCCGACTTGAGCAACGACGCCATGTCGCCGCTGTTCATGGCGGCCATCGAGGCGACCGAGGAAGCCATCCTCAACGCGCTGTTCCAGGCGGAGACCATGACCGGCCGGGATCATCACGAGGCGGACGCGCTGCCGGTCGACAAGGTGCTCCGCATCATGGAGCAACATGATTACCGGGTCTCGCATTAGTGTGGTTCCTGCGCACCCTGAAGCGGTAATCTCATCAGCCGTCCGGGACCGTGCCGTGCTTCCGGCTTTGATCATGGAGCCTCGTGGCGATGAATCAGCTTGATCGGCCGGTATGGGCCAGTCTCGTCAGCGCTCATGCGAGCCTGTCCCTGGGCGATGAACTGGCGCGACGTTACGATCCGGGCGTCAATCGCTTCGCCTCCGCGCGGGACGACAGCGATGCCGCTCTGGATGCCCTGGCCCGACTCGTGCCTCCGTCGGATCGGGTATTCATCCTGCAGGTGCCGGAGATCCGCATTCCCGTCGGGCTGGTCGCCGCCAGGATCGCCACGGGCGTGCAGATGGTCGCCGATTCCCCCGTGGCGCCGCCCGACGAAGGGCAAGCCGGCATCGTCAGGCTGGGCGAAGCGGACGCGGACGACATGCTGGCGCTTGCAACGCTGACCGAACCGGGACCCTTCCTGCGCCACACCCATCGCATGGGCAGCTTCTTCGGCATCCGTGTCGACGGCCGGCTCGCGGCGATGGCCGGCGAACGGTTTCGCTTTCCCGGTTACACCGAAGTCAGTGGCGTGTGCACGCATCCCGATTTCCGCGGCCATGGCTTCGCCAGACGCCTGTCCAGGCACGTCGCCGCCGCCATTGCCGCGCGCGGCGAAACCGCTTTCCTGCACGCGTGGAAGAGCAATGTCGCGGCCATATCGCTATACGAAACGCTGGGGTTCCGGTTGCGATGCGAAGTGAACGTTGCGGTGGTCGAGCGTGGGTCGGGTGGAAAGCATCCGGGTCCGACGTCGTCGGCTTGACTCGGCGATTTACCTGACTATAGTCAGGTAATGGAAACCCGACAGCTGCAGCAGGTCCGTCGATTCAACCGCGTGGTCACCGGGCGGATTGGCGTGCTGAGCGACAACTACCTGGGCAGTGGTCGCCCGCTGGGCGAGGCGCGATTGCTTTTCGAGATTGGTCGCGATGGCGCGATGATCCGCGATCTCCGTGCGCGCCTGTCGCTGGATTCGGGTTATCTCAGCCGGCTGCTGCGCTCGCTGGAGCGACAAGGCCTGGCGGTGTCGCGGCGCGATACCGGCGACGCCAGGGTGCGGCGCGTCGCGCTGACGGCGAAGGGCCGCAAGGAGTGGAACACACTCGACCGGCGCTCGCGCGACCTCGCCGTTTCCTTGCTGGCCCCGCTTGGCGAACGCCAGCGCGAGCGCCTGCTCGCGGCGATGGAGGAGGTCGAGCGGCTCATGCGCGCGTCCGCGGTGACGATCGAACTTGCCGACCCCGCCAGTGCGGACGCGCGCATGTGCATCGAGGCGTATTTCGGCGAACTGCAGCAGCGCTTCGAGACAGGCTTCGATCCGGCGCTCAGCATCTCGGCCGGTCCGGCGGAACTCGTGCCGCCGGCGGGATGGTTTCTCGTGGCGCGTCTGGATGGCCAGCCCGTGGGTTGCGGCGCACTGAAGGTCACCGGACGCAGGCGGGGCGAGATCAAGCGCATGTGGGTGGCGCCCGCGGCACGCGGGCTGGGTATCGCGCAGCGGTTGCTCGACACGCTCGAACAACACGCCGCCGCAGCCGGCGTGAACGTGTTGCAGCTGGATACCAACCGGGCCCTTGGCGAGGCCCGTGCGCTTTATGCACGCAATGGCTACGCGGAGATTCCCGCCTACAACAGCAATCCCTACGCGCACCACTGGTACGAGAAGCGCGGATTGCGGCGACGGAAATGATGCGGCGCCTCCGGGTTTCCGGCTGGCATGCGCGAGTACCCTGTGCCCATCCGTCCTTTCATCGACGATGCCGTGCGCCCTCCCTGGCACGATCCCAATACGGCAGATCACCGAAACAGCTTTTCAGGCAGGAAATGAACAGCGGCGCCTTCACCGCGTGCGAGCGGCCCGGCATGCGGACGGCGTGAATCGCCGATCCGGACAGTTTTGGCGGGGCGGGGATCCTGGGGAAAAGGGATACCAGCGTGCCTTTCCGGGCGAGGTCGCCCACCAGCAGGTTCCGTCCGTTCGACGGCCGTGTCGAACTGTTGCCTGGCGTCAGGTCGTATCCCAGCTTCGGACACACGGCAGGACACGCGTCGTACGTCATTGAAAGCGAGGGGAAGAAGTTGCTGCTGATGGGCGACCTGATCCATGTCCCCGCGGTCCAGTTCGATCACCCGGACGTGACCATCGCCTTCGACGCCGATCCGGGAGAGGCGGCGGCTTCTCGCATCAGGGTGTTCAACCGGGCGGCGAAGGAAGGCATGCTCGTGGACGGAGCGCATCTCCCGTTCCCCGGTCTCGGTCATCTGCGCGCAACCGGCAAAGACTTATCAGTGGGTGCCGGTCGACTACAGCCGGATGCCGGCGGAAAAGCCGAAGCCGCATTGAAGCTTGCTGGCGCCTCGGAACTCGATGGCCGACCCGGGAGATGGTTCGCAACGATTCCCGGCAAGGCGATGCCGGCTCGACGCCGAAGTGGTGCTAACTTAAACGGATCCTTGGGTCCATTGCTGGAGTTCCGAATGTCCGTCATTTCTTTCGCCGGTTGGCCGGTTGTCGAGGGCCGTGCGTTGAAGCGTCTCGTGTTGGCTGCATCGTTGGCATTGGCGGCATCTGCCGTTCACGCGCAGGAGCCGCGAGCGGACCAGGTGCCGCCCCCACAGGACACGGCATACCCCGGCACGATCGCCATCCATGTCGATGCGAGTGACACCTTGCAGGGCATTTTCCGCGTCCATGAAACGATACCGGTGAAGGCCGGCGCGCTGACGCTGCTGTATCCGCAATGGATCCCCGGCAGCCATTCGCCAAGCGGTCCTGTCGCCATGCTCGCCGGCCTCGAACTGAAGGCGGATGGCAAGCCGTTGGCGTGGAAGCGCGACAAGTACAACGTGTACGCGTTCCATCTCGACGTGCCGGCGGGCGTTTCCAGCATCGATGCGGATTTCCAGTACCTGTCGCCGCGCCGCGGGGGTTTCGAGATCACCGACCGCATGATGGACATGGAGTGGAGCAGCATGGCGCTGTATCCGGCTGGCCATTTTTCGCGTGGCATCACCTTTGCACCCAGCGTGACGCTGGCGCACGACTGGCAGCTCGGCACGGCGCTGGAAACGAAGTCGACCTCGGGCGACACCATCAGCTTCAAGCCGGTAACGTTCAACAACCTGGTCGATTCACCGATCTACGCCGGTCGATACTTCAAGCGGGTCGATCTCAACCCTGGCGGCGCGGCACCGGTGCATCTGGACATCGTCGCCGACGCACCGAAATACCTGGAGATGACGCCCGAACAGCTGAAGGTGCATCGTGCGCTGGTGACGCAGGCGGTGAAGCTGTTCGGCTCGCACCACTACGATCACTACGACTTCCTGTTCTCGTTGTCCGATGTGCTGGCCGGCAACGGCACCGAGCACCATCAGTCCAGCGAGGACGGCATGGACGCCGACTACTTCACCGCCTGGGAGGAGGCCGCACCGGGCCGCGACCTGCTCGCGCACGAATACGTGCATTCGTGGAACGGCAAGTTCCGTCGCCCGGCCGATTTGTGGACGCCCAACTTCAACGTGCCGATGGGCGACTCGATGCTCTGGGTGTACGAGGGGCAGACCCAGTACTGGGGCTTCGTGCTGACCGCCCGCGCCGGCATGTGGACAGCGCAGCAGTACCGCGATGCGCTGGCCATGGTCGCCGCCAATTACGACCGCAACCGCCCCGGCTTCGACTGGCGCACGCTGGAGGACACCACCAACGATGCGACCGCCGCGCACCGTTCGGCGCTGCCGTATCGCAGCTGGCAGATGAGCGAGGACTACTACAGCGGCGGGCAGATGCTGTGGCTGGCGGTGGATGCCAGGATCCGCGCGCTGACGCATGACCGCAAATCGCTGGACGATTTCGCACGTGCGTTCTTCGGCGTCGACAACGGCAGCTACGTGACGAAAACCTATGCCTTCGACGACGTGGTCGCGGCCTTGAACGGCGTGGCGAAGGACGACTGGGCGGGTTTCCTGCGTGCGCGCGTCGATGCCGTCGAGCCGCCGCTGCTGAGCGGCATCGAGGCATCGGGCTGGAAGCTGGTCTACACCGACCAGCAGAGTGCGTACGAAAAGCAGTACGACAGCCGGCCGGAGCCGGAGCGTCATCTCTACAACTTCGCCTGGTCGATCGGTCTGACCATGAACAAGCAGGGTGAGATCAACGACGTGCGCTGGAACGGTCCGGCCTTCAAGGCCCATGTCAGCACCGGCGCAACCCTGGTTTCCGTGAATGGCCAGGCCTATACGCGCGATGTGCTGAAGGACGCGATCGCCGCCGCCAAGAACAGCAAGTCGCCGATCCAGTTGCTGCTGAAATACCAGGGCGGCTATCGCACCGTGTCGGTGGATTACCACGGCGGCCTGCAGTATCCGCACCTGGAGCGCATCAAGGGCACGCCGGATTACCTGAGCGAAATGATCGCGGCGCGCAAGTGAGCTGGCGGCAGCCATGGATGGCTTGCCGCGATGCGGACGCGACAGCGCGTGAGCGGGCGTGGCTGAGTGCGGGTGGTGCGAGGATTGCCCGCCTTGGTCGCCAGGATGCGCCGCGAGCTGGTGCTGCGAGCTCCGGTCGCCGCATCCCGGTCCGCTGTTACAGTGTCTTTCCTTGAAGCCACTGCAAAGCGAGCGACGTGATGACGACATCTGCACATGACCCGATCGGCACGCCCGGACGTCCCTGGGGCGAGGCTGAAGTCGCGGCCTGGCTGGCGCGCCAGACGCGCAAGCGCAGTTATGCGGAGGATGTGCTGGGCAGGATCGAGACGCTGCGTTCGCGCTACGACGTGGTGCAGTACGGCCAGCTGGACTATCAACCGGATACCTATCCGTTGTTCGCGATCAGGAGTCGCGGCTGGCGCGACGAGCTGCCCTGCGTGCTGGTGACCGGCGGCGTGCATGGTTATGAAACCAGTGGCGTGCACGGCGCCCTGCGCTTCGTCGACGAGCGCGCCGCGAGTTACGCGGGACGTGTCAACCTGCTGGTCGCGCCTTGCGTCAGTCCATGGGCCTACGAAAGGATTCACCGCTGGAACCCGCACGCGATCGACCCGAACCGTTCGTTTCGCGACGACAGTCCGGCGCAGGAGTCGGCCGCATTGATGAACCTGGTGGCGCCTTTGCGCGACCGTATCGTCGTGCACGTCGACCTGCACGAAACCACCGACACCGACGAATCCGAATTTCGCCCGGCGCTGGCGGCCCGCGACGGCCTCGCCTGCGTTCCGGGCGAAGTCCCCGACGGCTTCTATCTGGTCGACGACAGCGAGCATCCGCAACCGGAGTTCCAGCAGGCGGTGATCGCGGCGGTGGCGAAGGTAACCCACATTGCGCCGGCCGACAGCCGGGGCGAGATCATCGGGTCAGCCATGGTCGCGCCGGGCGTCATCAACTACGCGCTCAGGCAACTCGGTCTGTGCGCCGGCATCACCAACGCAACGTACAAGACGACCACCGAGGTCTACCCCGACAGCCCGCGCGCCACCGCCGAGCAATGCAATGCGGCGCAGGTGGCGGCGGTTTGTGCGGCGATCGATTTCGCGTTGCGGTAAACAGGCAGTCCGTGGGTCGACCGGCGCAAGCCGCCGGTCGACCCGATGGCCGATTATTTTTCGAGCGCCTTCACCGCGTCGAGCGTCTCTTTGACGTGTTTCCCGGGACTGAGATCCGAATAGACGTGGGTGATTTTCCCCGACGGGGCGATCACGTACGAGGTGCGGTTCGACCAGCCGGGCCTCATCATCAACAGCGCGTCGTATTCCTTGGCGATCTTCGCGCCCTCGTCGGCGGCGACCGGGAACTTGCCGCCGCAGTGTTCGGTTTCCTTCGAGAACGCCGCCAACTGGTCGAGGTTGCCGGCGGTGACGCCGATCACGGTGGCATGCTCGGCCTTGAACTGGTCGATGGCCTGCGAAAACAGGTGCGCCTCGACGTTGCAGCCCGAGGTGTGCGGGGCCGGGAAGAAGTAGACCACCACCGGACCATGCTTGAGGGCATCGGCGAGCTTGAAGGTGAATGGCTGTCCGGCGAGGTAGGCCGGTGCGGAGAAATCGGGCGCCTGCGTGCCCTCCTTGAGGGCGGCAAACGCCGGCGGCGCCAGCGTGGCGGCAACGACAAGAGCGAGGGCAGCGAACTTCATCGACGACTTCATGGGCGTGATTCCTGGACGATGGGGGAGGGCTACAGATTTATACGCCGAAAGCGTCGGGATGGATGCGATGGGCACTGCCCACGATTCATGGGGGCGCGGAAATCGTTACGGTCCGGAGCGCGTTGCGCACATCGCGGAACTCCGGACCGCCGCGCCGCTCAGCGTCGAGTCGCCAGCACACCGTCCAGCGCGAGCTGCGCCTTGAATCCGGCTTTCTCCAGCCGCCCGGCGACTTCGCGCGGGACGTCGCGGCCGCTGGTGAGCTTGTTCGGGCTGCCGGTGTAGTGGAACAGGCGCCCACCGCGGCGCAGTACGCGCGCCAGTTGATCGTAGAACGCCTGTGAGTAGAGTTCGCCGGCGATGCCGAAGCGCGGCGGATCATGCAGCAGCGCGTCCACCGAGGCGTCGCCGATCTGCGCGATCGCCTCGGAAACGTCGGCGTGGGTCAGTTGCATGCGCCCGCCAATGGCGGGTGCATCCGGGTCCGGTGACCACGGGTTGAGCGTGCGCAGCCACAGCACGTCGGGGTTTTTTTCGAACGAGTGCAGGCGCACCACGCCCGCCTCCAGGCAGCACGCCGCGAAGTAGCCCAGGCCGCCGCAGGTATCGAGCACCACCTTGCCGCGTGGCTCGACCAGTGCCACCTTGCGGCGTGCATCCTCGAACGGCGACTCCTTCGACGTGGGCAGCATCTTGATGCCGTCGATCTCGAAGGTGGGCGCGCCCCACTCGGTGGGCACCAGTTTGATCAGTGACCCGGCGTAGCGCGAAGCCGGCGCGAACTCGTCGCCATCCCAGTAGTAGATCGTGCGGTCCCTCAGCCTGACCGGATAGGGATAGTGTCGGCCGCGCCACTGCCATGCCTCTGCCTGCAGCGTGGCGTTGCCGTCCGAGCGACCCAGGTCGAGCGAGCCGATCCATTCGCCGCTGCCCGCATCGCGTGCAGTGGACAGCGCATCGGCGATGGAGCGCGTCAGCAGGGGGCCGGAATAGTGCGACACGATGGGCGATCTCCAGAAACGACGGCAGCCGGCCACCAGGCGGCGGAGGGAAGGCATCGTAACCTACTGATGCGTTCCCACGGTTGAAGGACAGCGCGGAGCATCCGCGGGTGTTGAACAGTCCCGCACGCCATCCGCCGCCGATAGTGCCTCAGGTGGCAGCGGAAAGAGGACGTTGCTGGTGTAGTTCCTCTGCATGCGCCGGCGCTCGTCGCGGTCGAGTTTGAGCGACAGGGCGGCGGTCACTTTTTCCGAGATCGCGTCCTGCATCGCGAACACATCGCTGAACCCGGTATCGAACGTGCCCGCCCACAACGCCGTACCGTCCGGGATCGCCAGCAGCCTTGCATTGACCCGCACACGCGCGCCCTGGCGCTGGATATAACCCTCCAGCACGGAGCCGACGTTGAGCGCTTTTCCCGCGGCAACGGCATCCTGTTCCGGGCCGCCGATGATCTGTACCGGCTCGACGAAGCGATAGCCCTGTCCCGGCTCGGTCAGGATGAACCGGTGATTGCCTGCACTTGCTCCGAGCACCCGCCGCAGCGTCGAAATGTTCTGGGTGAGGTTGTTTTTCCTCCACGACCCGGTTGGGCCAGAGGGCCGCGATCAACGCGTCCTTGCCGAGCACCTTGCCGCTGTTCTCGACCAGCAGCAGCAAGGTGTCGAACACCTTGGGAGTCAGCGGGACCGGTGTGCCGTCGCTGCGGCGCAATTGCCGCGATGCCGTGTCGATTTGATAGTCGCCGAAGGCGTAATCACGGTTCTCAATTCAGCAGAGCACTCGCCGAGTGTACGCGTCGCCCGACAGCATTCGCGACAACGTCGTTCCGAGGGCACCCGACCGATGATTCCGAGGTGACTGCCATGAAATCCGTCATGATGAAATCCGCGCTGATGCTTGCTTTTTCGGCCATGCCCCTGCCGGCGCCGGCCCAGTCGATGCCTTCGGGCAGGCTTGCCGAAGTCAGCGATGTTTCGCTGACTTCGCTCATTCCCTCACAGCGGATCGAGGGACTGTGGGACGAGCAGGTGAGCAGGTGGACTGCCGCAGCGGCATGCCGCTGCGGATGATCGGGCGTGGCACCAGTCTGTCCATCCGCGGTGGCGCGCTGGTCGCCACCAACAATGCCCCACCCACGGTGATGGGCGTCGCGCTCGGACAGTGGCGGTACGCCGGCGGCAACGGCAACAGATTCCGTGCCCGGATGCGTCTCAACCTGTTCCAGCCGCCGCTGGAAGTCTTCACCGGCGTTCGCGAAATCAGGCGCAGGATCACGCTGTCCGATCATGGCAACAGGCTTGCCGGAGTGGTCTCGACACAGGACTACTTCCCGGAAGGGTCGCCGAATGGAAAGCCGATATGCGCCAGGGAAACCGGCATACGGGTTGCGTCTCCGTAAGCCACGGAGCATGCGGCCCGCGGGTTCCACCAGGTGCCGCGCATGGGCCCCATTCCCGGGCGGAGTAGAGTTGTACCGCCCGGGCGGACGTGTCGTCGGGTGAAGGGGCACCGGCGGCGCCATGGCGATCGCGCGGCCATCCAAGCGGGAGAGACGGCATGACCCTCTATCTGTTCGCGTTGTTGATCGGCATCGTGGCGGGACTGCGCGCGATCACCGCGCCCGCGGTGATCAGCTGGACCGCCTGCTGCGGCTGGCTGCATCTGCAGGGCAGCTGGCTGGCGTTCCTGGGCTACACGTGGACGCCGTGGATCCTCAGCGTGCTGGCGCTGGGCGAGCTGGTCACCGACCAGTTGCCTGCCACGCCCAGCCGCACGGTGCCGGTGCAGTTCGGCACGCGCATCGTTACAGGTGCGGCCAGCGGTGCCGCACTCGGCGTGCCGGGCGGCATGTGGATCGGCGGCCTCGTCGCCGGTGCCGCCGGCGCGGTGATCGGCACCCTGGGCGGACGCGCCTCGCGCGCGAAACTGGCGGCTGCGTTCGGGCGCGATCGCCCGGCCGCATTGATCGAAGACGTGGTGGCGATCGGCGGCGCGCTGCTGATCGTGATGGCCGTGTCATGAGCCGCGCCTTCGACGCGATCATCGTCGGCGCCGGCCAGGCCGGCCCGTCGCTGGCGAACCGGCTGACCGGGGCGGGCCAGTCGGTGGCGCTGATCGAGCGCAAGCTGTTCGGCGGCACCTGCGTCAACACCGGCTGCATGCCGACCAAGACCCTGGTGGCCAGCGCGCGCGCCGCGCATGTCGCCCGCCGCGCGGCGGACTTCGGCGTAATGCTGGGGGGCGACATCGGTATCGACATGAGGAAGGTGAAGTCGCGTGCGGACAGCGTCATCGCGAACGCACGCAACGGCGTGCGCGCATGGCTGGACGGCATGGACGGCTGCACGGTGATCGAGGGGCATGCATGCTTCGAGGATGCGCGGACCCTGCGTGTCGGCGACCAGCGGCTCACCGCGCCGCGGATCTTCCTCAATGTCGGCGGCCGCGCGGCGGTGCCGGCGATGCCCGGCGTGCACGACATCCCGTACCTGACCAACACCTCGATTCTCGACCTGGAGCACGTGCCGGAACATTTGCTGATCGTCGGCGGCAGCTACATCGGGCTGGAATACGCACAGATGTACCGGCGTTTTGGCGCCCGCGTGACCGTGGTGGAAAAAGGCCCGCAGCTGATCGGGCGCGAGGACGAAGATGTCTCGGTCGCCGTGCGCGACATCCTGGAGGGCGAGGGCATCGACATCCGTACCGGCGTCGACCACATCGCCTTCGCACGCGAGGGCGAGGCCATCGTGGCCACGCTCGACGGCGTGCGGGTCGCCTGCAGCCACGTGCTGGTGGCGGTGGGGCGCGTGCCGAACACCGGCGACCTCGGCCTGGACAAGGCCGGCGTGGCGACCGACGCACGCGGCTACATCACCGTCGACGACGAGCTGCAAAGCAGTGTGCCTGGCATCTGGGCGCTGGGCGACTGCAATGGCCGCGGCGCGTTCACCCATACCGCGTACAACGACTTCGAAATCGTCGCCGCGAACCTGCTCGACGGCGAGCACCGCCGCCTCAGCGAGCGCGTCAGCGGCTACGCGCTGTACATCGATCCGCCGCTGGGCCGCGTCGGCATCGGCGAAGCCGAGGCGCGCAAACGCGGCCGTCCGTTCCTGGTCGGCAAGCGCCCGATGACGACAGTCGGACGGGCGGTGGAAAAGGACGAGACGCAGGGCTTCATGAAAGTGATCGTCGACGCCGGGACGAAGGCGATCCTCGGTGCCGCGATCCTCGGCGTCGAAGGCGACGAGGCGATCCACGGCATCATCGACATGATGAGCGTGGGCGCCACCGCCACCCAGATGCGGCACACCGTGCCGATCCACCCGACAGTTTCGGAACTGATCCCCACGCTGTTGTCCGAAGCACGGGCGCCGGATGCTTCATCGCCGTAACCGGGTTTCGATCCCCGGCTTCCGTCGCGCCGGTTGCCCCGACCCTCTGCATCCCCCAGGCCATTACGCGATCCTGATGGTGTACCACGGCAACGTGATCCGCTACCTGGTCACGCGCGCGCAAGGCGTCGACACCAAGGCGTGGCTGGAGATGTCGGTCGGCAACGCCGGCATCACCGAAATCCGCATCGAACCGGATGGCCGTTTCAAGGTCATCGCCGTCGGCGATGTCGGCCATCTGCCGCCGGGCATGCTGACCGAGGCGACCGGCGACAGCGAGCGCAGCCTGGCGATCCGGCCTCTGCCGGTCGACTGACCAAGCCTGGCCATGGGCCGATCGTCTCCCTACAGCTTGCTGTGCTCCACCTGCCGCTCGCGTTGCATCAGCGTCCACTCGGCGTGTTCGGTCAAGGCCGCGTCGCCCAGCGAAAGCAGGATCTCGCGCTGCCGGGCGGGGTCCCGGGTGCGGTCCAGCGCGGCACGTGCGCCGGCGAAGATGCGTTGCATGAACCGGTATTGGCGGATCAGTTCCTTGTCGGCCTTGCGATAGGCGTAGGCCTCGCGCACGGCGGCGACGATGGACAGCACGGCCATGATCATCACCAGAGTGATCTTGGTGTCCGGCGACAGCACCAGCGCGAAGGCGGCGAGAAACACGCTGATCGTCACGCCACCCCACAGGCTGATCGATCCGATCGTTTCGGTGATGCGGTGCACGCCGGTGCGCTCGAGGGTCTTGCATTCGTAGTAGTGCAGTTGCCCGGATTTTCCGGATTCACCCACCCATTCGGCGATGACGTCCGCCAGCGCGGCAGGTGCGGCCTGCTGCGGGCCGGTCGAGGGATGCACGCTGGCGGCGCGCATCACGTTGCGGATCCAGCCCAGTTCGATGTTCTGCTTCTGCAGGAAGTTGTCGTGGGCGAACTCGTGGTCGGCGCTGGCCGAGACACCGGCTCGCCGCCAGTACGACTGGATGCGCAGGCCCTCCGCCAGCGCGCGGTAGTCGAGGTACTTGCGGTGCCAGCCGCGACGGCGCGCGAGCACGGCCACGAAGCCGCCGCTGGCGAACAACAGCAGGAACAGGTAGATCAGGTAGTCCTGGGCCGGCAGGTGCGCATAGAAGGTGAAGGCGATGCCCATCAGCGCGGCCAGTGTGTAAGTCGTGCGCATCGCCAGCAGCACGCGCTTCTGAAAATGCAGCGCCAGCCAGTCCGCCGCCTGGAAGAGGCGATCGGTGGTCGCCGTGGCGTTCGATGGAACGTCGTGCGACGGCATCGGGGCAGCCTCGATCCGGTCGGCGTATTTGCTGCAATCGGCGTTGAACTCGGCCATGTGCGCGAACATCAGGCGGAACTCCGCCGGCAGCTCGTCGTCGCGGGCCAGGGTGTCGGTGCCGCGCCAGCCTGCCTGCAGGGGCAACAGGCCTGCCGCCGGGGCGCCATCGGCGCGATCGCGCGAGCACACGATGTGATACAGCAGGCTTTCGTCGCCAACGCCCAGTACATGACGCGTGTCGCGACGGCGATCGATCAGGCCGGGCAGGGTGCTGGTGAGGTGGTAGTTCACGATCTGCGCCGTGCCGCCCAGTTGTCCCGAGGTCCTGCCGTCCCAGATCGCCAGCAGGACGTGGCAGTGGCTGGCGATGTACACGCCGGCCTTGGCGTATTGGCGATCGCGTGCCAGGCCCACCGATTCGATCTCGTGGCCTAGCTGGTCCCTCAGGGTGGGCAGCAGCACGACCTCGGCCTGGTTGCACAATGCCTCGAAGCGGGCACGCACCGCCGGATCGGGGAAATCCTCGACATACAGTTCCCGCGGCAGCGGTAGCGGTGCCACCAGGCGTGCGCCGGCGGCGAGTGCTTCCTGGGCGACCAGTTGATCGCCACCTTCCGCCAACGACGACAGCACCACCAGCGGCAGGTCGGGAAAATCGCGTTGCAATTGCGCCAGGAAATCCCGCACGCGCTGCCGGATCGGCTCGATCTCGCGCGCGGGAATATTGCGATGGCTGGTGACACCGACAACCAGGGGCGTCATGGCGGGTTCCGGACGAGGGTGGAAATCACACGACAGCCCATGCACGGCCACGCCGTCGCATCGCCGGCCGCTAGCGTTGCGCCTGCCGTTCCAGGCCACCGTCCTGGCCTTTCGCCCAGCCGGTGGTGACAACGCAGGCGGGCCTCAGGTGGGCTTGATCCGCGGCACCGTGGTGGTGTGCGGCGCAGGCGACATCGGCTCGAGCTCTGGATCCGGAACCGGTTCCGGCTTTCGCGAGGAATCGTCGTGCTCTTCCTTCCCGGTGTCCGGGGCATCCTGATCTTCTTTGCCGGTCATTGACATGGTGCTCTCCTGTCGTGATGAGGGTTGACGATGGCCGCGCCCGGATGTCTGCAAGGTCCGGTGCGCGGTATGCAGCTACTTTCCCGGCTTGCCTCCCGATGCCGCCAGCAACTCCTGCCGGAACGCGGTATTGATCGGGTAGTCGATTCGTTCGCGCTGCAACACCTGCAGCAGCGCAGCATCGCGGTAGCCGCTTTGCCACAGCTGCCGGAGCAGCGGTGTCGCCTCGGCCTTCCTGCCGAGGGCGAGCAGCGTTTCGACTTCAAGCGCCCGCAGGCGCGGGTCGTCGCGTCCGCTTTTCACGGTCTGGATCGCGCGCAAGGTAGTTTCCCGCAGTGGTCGGGCAGCTCGCGTGTCGCTGACCCCGGCAAGCAGCAGCCGTGCGCCGGCGGTGGCCAGCAAGGTGGCACGATCCCCGGGTTGTCGGGCAAGCAGCGGCTCGAGCGCGTGCAGCGCCGCGCTTGCCTGCGCACGCGACGCGTCGACGCGGCCTGCGGCAAGCGATTGCGCAGCCTGTTCGAGCCGCGCCTCGGCAAACTCGCGTCGCCAGCCGGTATTGGCGGGCGCCTGCGCGGTCAGCGCGGCAAAGCTCGCCAACGATTGCGCGGTGAGCGCGTCCGGCCGCGCGCAGGTCGCCGCTCAGGCGCCGCAAGCGGGCCAGCTGGGTGGCGTACAGCGCCGCGTGTTCCTTGAAATCGGTGTTGCCGGGATCGATCGCCTTCAGCTGGGTGGCGATGTCGATGGCCTGTTGCAGCTGCTCCATGCCTTTCCCGATATCGCCTGTGAGTGCCTGCGTGCGTCCCAGGATCGCGCGCACGGTCAGCGTGCTGTCGCGCTGGCTGGCATCGTTGGGGTCGCGCGCGGTCAGGGCAGACTCGATGGCGTCGTCGGTTGCGTAGTGCGCCACGGCGATGGCCAGTTCGCCACGCATCAGCGCCAGCCTGCCGACGTTGTTGTAGGCCGAGCCGAGGGTGGATGTCCATTCCGCATCGGCCGACTGCGCCGGGACCAGTTGCTGCATCAACTGCAGCATGCTGCGGTACTGGACCAGCGCCTCGTCCAGTTGGCCGCGCGCTTCCAGCACATGGCCGATGTTGTTGTCGATCGTGGCCAGCTGGAACCGCAGCTGCGGGTCGTCGGGGGTCAGCCGGCGTGCGCGGTGCAGAAGCGTCTGCGCCGCCACGAAACCCTGCTGCGCGGCATCCAGGTCGCCCTGGCGCCATTGCGTCATGCCGATGAATGCCCATATCTCCGCACCGGCCAGTTGCCGCGAGGTGTTTGACGGCGCGGCGGCGGCCAACGGCAAGGCCAGTTTCAACGCAGCCTGGTAGGACGCCATGGCGGCGGGCAGGTGGCCCTGGTCCAGTCGCACGCTGCCGATTCTTTCCAGCGCCCTGGCGCGTTGCGCCAGCGTTTCGTCGGTGACATCGCCGATCGGCATCGATTGAAAATAATTCATGGCCCGGTCGTCGACCGCTTCCATGATGTCCAGCCGCGACACCTGCGCCAGCTTGTCGTTGAGGTCGCCGAGCATGAAGTCGACCAGGTCCTCGGCCTGCTTCTGCCGACGCTCGGCAGCGTGGCTGGCGGCCACCGCCGCATTGCGTGCCATCACCGCGGCGATCGCCAGTACGGTGGTTACCGTCATTACACTCAATGCGACGATGGCCAACGCTGCCATGCGACGCGTGCGTCGTTGCAGCTCGCGTCGTTTCAATGCGTCGAAACCGACATCCAGCATGCCGGCGATCAGCTTCAGCTTGGCATTCGTCTTGCCGTCCTTGCCGGGTCGCACATCGGCGGCGATTGGTTCGGTGCGCTCGCGGCTCAACCTGCCGTCTGGCCCGAGCCGATGGCGCAGCGCCGGTGCGAAACATTCCTCGGCCTCGCGGCCGGGAACGTCGCAGGCGCCGGGTTCGCCCGCGACGATCAGGCAGAAGATGCGGTCGCTGTGGCCGAGCCGCTTGAACGCCAGCACCTCCTCGTTGACCCAGCGCGAGTTAGCCGATTGCGGCGAGCAGATCACCACCAGGCACGCCGATTGCGCCAGCGCTTCGTTGACCTTGCGCCCGAGATCGGTGGCGCTGGCCAGTTCCTCGCGGTCACGAAAAACCGGCACGAGCCGTCGTGGCACCGCGCCGAAGGCGGTGACCTGCCCGACCAGGCGTTTCGGGATCACGTAAGCCTCCAGCGCCTTGTGCAACCAGCTCGCCCAGGACCTGTCCCGGTGGCTGTAGCTGATGAAGGCGCGATACCGGAAAACCGGCGTCGCCGAGGCTGCCGTCATGACGCATCGCACCTCTGCAAGAGCGACGGCCAGCTTCCGGGCAAGCCCTCGTCGCCATTCATTTCATTGCGGTCACCGATCCCATCCAGGGCTGTCGGGTGAGCCGTCCAGGTGTGCGAACCAGCGCACGCGATTGAGATCGTGCGGACAAGCGATGCCCGCACCGCGTGCATCGACGGCGCCGTCGAGTGCGGTCAACGCGTCTTCGCTCGCTACGGCGAGAGAGGGGAGCGTCGTTTCCAGGAGATTGCAACGCACAAGCTCCGTGCGCTTCATGGTATTTCCCGCGAAGCGAAATCAAGACCCCCGGCTCGCGCGATGGTGGACTTCGGCGTGTGATTTCCACGCGAAAGCTGTGTGTCTCGATGTCTGCAGGGCGGCGCTCTGGGTATTGGAGGTGGGAAGGCATTCCTCGACGCCGAATCCATGCCGTCCTAGTATCGAATCCCGTTGTGCGCCGTCATGGACCGTTCGGAGTAATGCGCATGAAACGCTTGCTGATCGTGATTTCCGTCGTCGTGCTGGCGCTGATCGTTGCCGGCGCCGGTGCGCTGATGCTGGTGGACGTGAACCATTTCCGCCCGCAAATCCAGAACACGCTCAGCCAGGCGCTCGGGCGCGAGGTGTCGCTGGGCAAACTGCATGTGTCGCTGTGGTCGGGCGCGCTGGACGCCGACGACATCCGCATTGCGGACGATCCGGCGTTCGGCGCGCAGCCGTTCGTCACGGCGCAATCGCTGGAACTGGGCGTGCGACTGTGGCCGCTGCTGGTGCAACGCGAGCTGCGCATCACCTCGCTGACGCTGGATCATCCCGGCGTGCGGCTGGCGCAGAACGGCAAGGGCGAATGGAATTTCGCCACGCTTGGCGGCAGTGGCGCAGCGGTCCCGGCGTCGGCTCCGTCCAGCCAGCCGCTGGCCTTCAGCGTCGACAAGCTGCGCATCAAGGATGGCCGCATCGACCTCGTGCGCGCCGTCGGCGAGACGCGCAGTTACCAGCAGGTGCAACTGAGTGCCGATCACGTCGGCATGGGTGCCGCCTTTCCGTTCTCGATGAGTGCCGCCATCGCCGGCGGCGGCACGCTGCAGCTCGACGGCAGGCTCGGTCCGTGGAATCCGGCCAACGCGTTGCTGACACCGGCCGACGCCCATCTGGTCATGCATCGTCTGGACCTGGTGGGCGCGGGGTTGATGAGTGCCGGCGCAGGCGTCGGCGGCGTGCTCGACATCGATACGCACATCCACGCGGACAAGGGGGTGCTGCAATCGAAGGGACGCATCGACGCCAGCGGGCTCAAGCTGATGGCCGCCGGCGCGCCATCGCCACGTCCGTTGCGCATCGATTATCAGGCCAGTTACGACCTGCGCAACGGCCGTGGCCAGATCAAGCCGGCCGCGATCGGCATGGGCACGACGCACGTGGCTGTCGGTGGCAGCTTCGACAACCGGCCCAAGGTCATGCAACTGGATCTGCGTATCAATGGCAATCGCTTGCCGGTCGACGACATGGAGTCTTTGCTGCCGGTCTTCGGCGTGGTGTTGCCGGAAAATTCCCGCCTCAGCGGCGGCAGCATGAACATGGACCTGCATGCGCACGGGCCGCTCGATGCACTGCTGATCAGCGGCCCGGTGAGTGTGGACAATTCGCGCCTGGTGGGGTTCAGTCTCGGCTCGAAGCTTGGCGGTGCACTGGCGCTGGCCGGCATCAGGACCCCGAAGGACACGGTGATCCGGCATGGCCAGGCGACGCTGGATATCGCGCCGTCCGGCATCCGCGCCGACGCGCTGCAGGCCGACATCGCCGAACTCGGCAACGTCGCCGGCCAGGTCAGCATGGCAACGAATGGACGGCTGGACGGCCGTATGCTGGTCAAGCTCGACCAGGGCATCACCGCTGGCGTCCAGGGCGGGCAGGCGCTCGGTGGCCTGCTGAGCAACTCCGGAGCGGGGCGCCTGCTCGGCAGCGTGATCGGCGGCACGACGGCGCAGGGCATCGGCGTGCGCATTTCCGGCACCGCCAGCGCCCCGGCGTTCAAGCTCGACCCGACGGCGGTGACCGGCCTGCTCAAGGCTGGCGTCGCGGGAGCTGCGAAACCCGGCGCGAAGACGCCGGCGCCTGCCTCGTCGAAGCGCAAACAGGACGTGCTCGACGACCTGCTGCGCAATGCGCTGGGGCCGAAGAAAAAGCACTGAGCCGAACGGCGCACGCTTCGGTCATCGTGGTTCCCGCTGCGGGAGCGACTTCAGTCGCGATGCTCCGGGGAAACCACCGCAGGACTTCCCCCGCCGTCATTCCGGCGAGGGCCAGAGACGCTTATCGATCGTCGGGCGATGGCTTTTTTGCCGGGTCTGTCGCCGCCTGCGCGGCTTCACGCGCCTCGCGCTTGCGCGCGTCCTTCTCTTCTTGCTGTTTCTTCTTGGCAATCTCGCGTTGCCGTTTTTCGTAGGAATAGTTGGGCTTGGCCAAGTGCGTATCTCCGTAAGGGCAAGTCAGTGTAGTGCCACGCCCCTGGAAAGCCCGGGAACGGGATCGATCAACGGGTTCACAACGGCGCGAACAGTTCGGCCAGATCGCTCTCGTCGAAGCGCAGCTGGGCCGTGGCGCCGCCGCCTTCCAGCACGGCGCGGGCCAGTTCGGCCTTGCGTGACTGCATGGCCTGGATCTTTTCCTCGACCGTGCCGGCGCAGATCAACCGGTAGACGAAGACCGGCTTGTCCTGGCCGATGCGGTGCGCGCGATCGGTGGCCTGCGCTTCGGCGGCGGGGTTCCACCACGGGTCGTAGTGGATCACGGTGTCGGCGGCGGTGAGGTTGAGGCCGACCCCGCCGGCCTTCAGGCTGATCAGGAAGATCGGCACGTCGCCTTGCTGGAAGCGCCGGATCAGCGCGCTGCGGGCGGCCGCCGGGGTCTGCCCGGTGAGCAGCTGATGGGCGATGCCGCGCTGGATCAGCGCCGCCTCGATCAGCGCCAGCATGCCGGTGAATTGCGAGAACAGCAGTACCCGGCGACCTTCATCAAGCAGGCCGTCGAGCAGGTCGAGCAAGGCGTCGAGTTTGGCGCTGGCGGTGATTTTCTTCGCGCTGGCCAGCTTGACCAGGCGCGGATCGCAACAAGCCTGGCGCAGCTTGAGCAGCGCATCCAGCACGATGATGCCGGACTGCGCCATGCCGCGCTCGCGCACTGCCTGCCGCACGCGTTCGTGCTGGGCGAGGCGCAGGGTTTCGTACAACGCGCGCTGGTCGCCCTCCAGTTCCAGCGTGCGCACGATCTCGGTCTTCGCCGGCAGGTCGGTGAGCACGTCGTCCTTGCGGCGCCTCAGCAGCAACGGACCGATGCGACGGTTCAGGCGCTGCTGGCGATCGACGTCGGCGTGCTTCTCGATCGGCGTGCGGTACAGCTTGACGAACTGGCGCTGGCTGCCGAGCAGGCCCGGTTCCACCGCGTCGAACTGCGCCCACAATTCGCCGAGATGGTTTTCCAGCGGCGTGCCGGTCATTGCCAGCCGGCGGCTGGCGGGAATCTCGCGCACCACGCGGGCAGCCTGACTGTTGGCGTTCTTGATCGCCTGCGCCTCGTCCAGCACGAGCAGGGCGAAGCGTTGTTCGAGCAGTTGTTCGCGATCGCGCGGCAGCAGCGGATAGGTGGTGATGACCAGGTCATGGCTGGCGATCTCGTCGTAGCGGTCGGCGCGCGCGGCACCGTGGATCACCAGCACCTTCAAGGCGGGCGCGAAGCGCGCCGCTTCGGCCTGCCAGTTGCCGACCAGGCTGGTCGGTGCGACCACCAGCGCCGGTTGTTGCAATCGGCCGCGCTGTTTCTCGCCCAGGATGTGCGCCAGTACCTGCACCGTCTTGCCCAGGCCCATGTCGTCGGCGAGGATGCCGCCCAGGCCGGCGGCACCGAGAAAATCCAGCCAGGCCAGGCCATCGCGCTGGTACGGGCGCAGCGTGGCCTTGAAGCCTTTCGGTGCGCTGGCGCTGCGCTTGAGGTTTTTCAGTGCATCCAGATGGGTGCGCAACAGGTCGCCGCCGCGCCAGTGCAGGTGTTCGTCGAGTGCGGCGAGCAGCGGCGTCTGGCTGCGATGCAGGCGCAGTTCGCCGTCGCCTTCGAGCCACTCCAGCAGCGGTTCGATCAGTGCGCGCAGGCGGTTCAGCGGCAGGTTCGCGCTGCGCCGCTCGTCCAGCAACACGCGCCAGCTGGCGTTCTTCTTTTCGCCCTTGAGCGGATGCCGCGGAAAACCCGGGTCGGCCAGCAGGCGGCGCAGCACCGGCAGCAGGTCGATCCGCTCGCCGCCGACATCCACGCCCAGCGACACGTCGAACCACTGGTTGCCGCTGGCTTGCAGGTCGGCGTGCCAGTCGTCGACGTCGACCAGTTCGTCGCGCGGAAAGTCGGCGTCAAACGTGAGTCGGAAGCCGGCATCGGTCAACGCGTCCAGCACGGTTTTCCAGCCGTCCGGCGAAAGCGGCGGTTTGCGTTCGTCCGGCTGCAGCACGAAGTCGTTCTCGTCCAGCGGCAACCGGCGCAGGCCTTGTTCGTAGGCATAAAGGCCGGCCTCGACCATGCCCAGGCGGTCGAGCTGGTCCTGGGCGGCGTTCTCCGCGCTCTCGTCGTGGACGATCTCCAGCACCTGTGCGCCATGCATGATCCGGGTAGGGATGCCTTCGACGTCCGGCGCTGGCGCCAGTACATGGCCGTCGTAATCGAACGCCAGGCGCGCGCAACCCAGCGCCAGTTGCGTACGCTGTCCGTTGCGCTGCGGCGAAATCGACAGCTCGATCACGCGAAGATGCAGCACCGGCTGCGGCTTCACTTGCACGGTTTGCACGGGCGGACGCAGCTCGGGCAGCGGGATCGGTGTCGCGCCCGGATGCTGCAGCAGCTCCTCGCGCAGCGCTTCGACCTCTTCGGGCAACACCACCGGGGCCTGGGCGACGCTGTCGAGCAGTGCGGGGCTGCCCTCGATGCGACCGTAAATTCTCTTGCCCGGCTGCACGTACCACAAGCCCGATCCGCGCAGCAGCAGGGACGCTTCGGTGTCACCGATGCCGGTGACCAGCTTCTGGCTGCCGTCGGACTGGCCGAACCAGCGAACTTGCAGGGGCAGCGTCGGTCCGCGCTGCAGCGGCGCGGAGCCTCTCTCGAAATACACCGGATAGTGCGTGAGCAGCGTCTCCAGTGCCTGCTCCTGATGGGCGGCGTGAATCGCGGTCCAGCAGCGGCCGGCGATGCGGGTGTACTGATCATGCAGGAGGATCGCGAGCGCACTGGCGACCGCCTCCGGCCAATCCCCCGGTGGTCTCGGTAACGGCCCGGCACGTTCATGCAATTGCAGCGGCTGCGGGTCGACCATGGTCAGGCTGCGGCCCTTGCCGGGACGCAGCCACACCGGATTGACCAGCAACTGGCCCTGCGCTTCGCCACGCAACATCACGCCGAACTGGCGTGCCGGCTCGACTACCGCAAGGTCAGCTGCGGCCTGCGTCTCCAGGCGTTGCAGCCAGGCTGGCCACCTGGACAGGTCGGCCTGACGGCTCGCCGCCGCGGCGGGGCGCCGCGTCACGACGGGGGCTTGCGTTGTGCCAGGCCATGCCTGCGGCGGCAGGTTCGCGGCCAGCAGGATCATGGCGGCGGCATGCTTGCAATCCACGCCGACCGGACAAGAGCAGGCGGTGTCGAGCACCAGCCAGTTCTCCCGGGCCTGGATGTCGATCCTGCAGCGGTAAGGCTGCCGTTCGCTGCCGCGGATGATGCCGTCGAGGGAGCAGCCGGGATCCTTGTCGCCCGCCATGAAATCGAGCGTGCTCACCCGCCGGCGGCGTACGTAGTCGGCGCCGCGCTGCAGGGTTCTCTCGTCGAAAGTGGATGCCCACTCGACATGCTGGAGTATCGAATGCAGGTTGCTGGCGATCATCGGGAAAACGGAACGGGTGTGTGAGCGAACTGGGTAGTGTCTCACGCCAGCCCGCACGGCACGCGCGACGCGCTGGAACCGTCGCGAGCCGCGCCGCGGCGACCGCCAACGGCGAAGATCGCAGGTCACCGTGCCGGAGCGGTCGTCGTAGACTCGACGAAACGCTCACGGGGTCGGGTTCACTTATCAGATGCGCCTGTCAGTAAGCGAGCCCGTTCCAAGGCGGACCCACGCCTCAGCCGGGATAGTCGAGCTTCGGATACCAGTCGCTGTCGCGGCCTTCGGGGGTCATGTCGAGGATGGTCCATAGCGGCATCAGGTCGGGTGCGCCGCGAGGGTCCTGGCCGGGGTCGGCGGTTTCGAAGCCCATCTCGCCGCTCCAGAAGTGGCGCATCGTGCCGTCGCGGCGGGTGAACACGTGGATGGCGGCCTGGTCGCCGTCGCCGCCATCGGCGTCGACGGCGAAGTAGTCGCGGCTGTAGTGGCCGTTGATGTCCGAATACAGTTTCAGGTCGCGCCAGCCGCGTTCGCGCTTGAACGCGAGCAGGCGTTCGATCGGCGAGCGCGCGACCACGGCCAGTGCCACGCGCTGCTCGATGTCGCGCGCCTCGCCGTTCCACGCGCCGAGCAGCGAGGTGCACATCGGGCAGGGGCGCTGGCGCTGCGGGCCGAACATGTAGCTGTAGACGACCAGGGTCGACTTGTCGCCGAACAGGCCGGCGAAATCGAGCGGGCCGTGTTCGCCTTCGAAGCGGTAGTCGCCGGTCACTTCGCCGCCGGGTGGCAGTGCGCGGCGCTGCTCGGCGACGCGTTCGATGTGCCGGCGCAATTCGATTTCCTCGGCAAGCAAGGCATCGCGGGCGCGCCGGTAGTCGTCGCTTTCGTTCGGGATGCGCATGCCGTTGCGCCTGGCCAGTTCGGCGGCGGGGACGAGGTCGGGGGTGTGGCTCATGGTCGGTCTCCGGTAGGCAGGTTCAATCGCGGTCGGGCGCGCCGAGCGGAAACAGCGGGCGATACGGGCGCGCTTCGTCGACCGCTCGCGCAAAAGACGGGCGTGCCAGCAAGCGCTGCCGATAGGCGAGCACGTTCGCGAACGACGGGTCGATCCGGTGCGTCCAGTCGGCGTAGAACAGGAACGGCGCGGCCGCGCAATCGGCGAGGCTGAAGGTTTCACCGACGGCCCATTCGCGGCCGGCCATTGCCTGGTCGAGCCAGCCGTAGGCGGTGTCGAGCATCGCGCGGGCATCGGCGACGCCACGGGTATCGCGCTCCGCCTCCGGGCGCAGGCTGTCGAACACGATCTTCTGCTGCGGTGTCGAGATGTAGTTGTCGAAGAAGCGGTCCATGCTGCGCACATCGAGCGCAACGCGGGGATCGGCCGGCAGCAGCGGCACCGGTCCCGGATGGTGCAGGCCGAGATATTCGACGATGACGCTCGCCTCGACCACGGTACGGTCGCCGTCGACCAGCAGAGGCATGCGCTTCAATGGCCATAGCGTGGCCCAGTCCCGCAGCACCTGCGGGTGCTCAGGCGACAGCAGGCACCACTCGAACGGTGTGCCGTTCTCGTACAGGGCGACCAGCACCTTCTGGCAGTAAGACGAAAAGGGGTGGGCGTAGAGCTTCAGGCTCATCGGGGTACCTCGGCGGGAAAAAAGGGGAAGTCTCCTCGGCGACGAATGGCGCTGGCGAAATTCGACATCCCTGTTGACACGATGCTGGCAACAGCCCCCGTCCATGCCGGGCGCACTTCCCCTACGCGAACATGTCCGTGCCGACATCAGATCTTGCGCTATACGCCACTCGCGCCGGTTTCGGCGTGCCCAGCCGTTCGTGATCAAGACCGAAGTGCAGGTGAAGATGGCCGGTCCTGGCTTGTGAGTGGGTTTCCGCGATTCCGCCGCAGGCACCGAACCGCAAGCTGCCTTGCATCGACGATCACGGCGAAGTGGTCTGCGCCTGCACCTTCATCCGCGCGCATGTCGAACGGAAGTACGCGGTAGGCCTCGGCGCCGGCTTTGACCCGTAGCAGCGCGCAAGCCTGGGCGATCGAGCGCCTACTCGAGGATCGTTTGTACTTGCTCGATGCAGCGCCATCACCCAGATCATGCGTGGCAGCCGTCGTGCTGATGCGCTGGCGCGAAGACGCGTCGGCAAAGGGGACTGCTGAATCAGTCGACGACGAACAGCTTGGCTCCAGTCGTCGTCGATGAGCGATGCGCCGCGTCGCCAAAGTCGGACACCTGGTAGCTCATGCCTTGTGTCAGCACGAAGCGGCGGCCGTCCTGCAGCTCGGTGTGCAGTTCGCCTTCCAGCACGTAGAGCACGTGACCGCGATCGCACCAGTGGTCAGCCAGATAGCCGGGACTGTATTCCACTACGCGGACCCGTAGGTCCCCGACGTGGAATGATCGCCACAGCGCCTCGCCGGAGGCGCCCGGATGCCGGGTGGCCGGCATGTCGTTCCAGTGGGTGAGGGTGAACGGCAGGGCGGGGATTTTCATTGATGGCTTTTGACGAATCGGGACGATCATTCTGACAGCCGCCGCGCGTGCCGATATGCGCGGGAAGTCATGGGCGCAGATGAAGGGCGAGCAGGCGCTGACCGATCTGACTGCGTTGCACGGAGACGGGCAGCAGCGTGCGGCCGGGTGCGGCGACCCGGCCGCATGCTGCGTCGATCGGCTAACCGCCGAGGCTGAAGTTCACCGGTACCCTGACCGAACGGCCGACGGCAGCATCGAAGTGCCAACGACGCACCGCTTCCAGCGCTGCGTGGTCCAGCTCGCGGAAGCCGCTGGACTGGTAGACGCTGTCGCCCGTCACCGCCCCGTCAGCGGCAAGTTCCGCCAGCACGATGACCACGCCTTGATGGCGTGCACGCATGGCTTGCATGGGGTATCCCGGTTGCAAGGAAGCCGCGGACGCCGGTTGCTCCACCAGCGGCGGGACGCAGCTGGTCCGTTCGTTGTTGCGCAGCGACTTGAGGTTCGCAGCGGCCGAAGGGCTGTTGTCCTTGCTGTCGAGCTGCCTCTGGATCTGCTCCCGGGTCTGCTCGCACCGGAATTGCGCCTGCTGCTCCGGCGTCATTTTCGCGATGTCGCCGGCCACTGTCCCCGTTGCCGAAGCTGCACTTCCGTCGGGGCTCTGTCCATTCGCCGATCCATGGCCAAAACACGTCGTGGAAATCACGAGCAGTATCAGTATCGTCAGGTGTCGCGTCATCGTTTTTCCCCTGTAGCTTGTTCGATCATCTGGCCGGGCAGCGGATGGCCGCCGACCACGGGCACATTAACCACCCGCCATGATCGTTGCAATTGAATGGCCGTCCATTGCAAATACGCGGATATCCATGCCCCATACGTTGCATCGGCAGCATGGGGCCGGACCTGAGCCGGCCTTGTTTGCGGTCGTGGCAGGTGGCGGGCAGCCGGGTTTCGTGCATGACGCCGGCATTTCGGGTCGATTCTTGCGGATTCCCTCGACAGGGGCCTGCACCCGGCTCCCGGTTTTCTGTATGTTGGCGCATTCCGAACGTCAAAGGCGCGCACCATGACTGCATCGCTGGAGCATCCCGATCACCTCAGGCGCAGCCTGTCCAACCGTCACCTGCAACTGATCGCCATCGGCGGTGCCATCGGCACAGGCCTGTTCATGGGGTCGGGCAAGACGATCAGCCTGGCCGGGCCATCGATCGTGCTGGTCTACCTGATCATCGGCGTGATGCTGTTCTTCGTGATGCGGGCGATGGGCGAGCTGCTGCTGTCCAACCTCGAGTACAAGTCCTTCATCGACTTCTCCACCGATCTGCTCGGTCCGTGGGCCGGCTTTTTCTGCGGCTGGACCTACTGGTTCTGCTGGATCATCACCGCGATCGCCGACGTGATCGCGATCGCGGCGTATGCGCAGTACTGGTTTCCCGCGCTGGCGCCGTGGATTCCCGCGGTGCTCTGCGTCTTGCTGTTGCTGACGCTGAACCTGGCCACGGTGAGGCTGTTCGGCGAGATGGAGTTCTGGTTCGCACTGATCAAGATCATCGCGATCTGCGCCCTGATCGTGACCGGCCTTGCCCTCGTCATCTGGGGCTTTCGCTCGCCGAGCGGGCATCTGGCGTCGGTAGCCAACCTGTGGAACGACGGCGGCGTGTTCCCGAAGGGCGTGGGTGGATTCTTCGCGGGGTTCCAGATCGCGGTGTTCGCCTTCGTCGGCATCGAGCTGGTCGGCACCACGGCCGCGGAGACCGCCGATCCGAGGCGCAACCTGCCCAAGGCGATCAACTCGATCCCGGTGCGCATCATCATCTTCTACGTGCTGGCCCTGCTGGCGATCATGGTGGTGACGCCGTGGCGCATGGTCGAACCGGGCAAGAGCCCGTTCGTCGAACTCTTTGTGCTGGCCGGCATTCCGGCCGCCGCCAGCCTGATCAATTTCGTCGTGCTGACCTCGGCGACCTCCTCGGCCAACAGCGGCATCTTCTCCACCAGCCGGATGCTGTATGGCCTGGCCGGGGAGAATCATGCGCCGAAGTTGTTCGCGCGACTGTCCCGGGCGGCGGTGCCGTCGCTGGGCCTGCTGTTTTCCTGTTTCTGCCTGCTGCTCGGCGCGGCCCTGATCTACCTGATCCCCGACCTGGTCACGGCGTTCACCCTGGTCACCACGTTGTCCGCGGTGCTCTTCATGTTCGTCTGGTCGCTGATCCTGTTCGCGTACATGGCCTATCGGCGCAAACGCCCGCAATTGCACGAGGCCTCCATCTACAAGATGCCAGGCGGCGTGTTCATGTGCTGGGCCTGCCTGGCGTTTTTCGTGTTCGTGCTGGTGCTGCTCACCTTGCAGTCCGATACGCGCGCGGCCCTGCTCGCCAGCCCGGTCTGGTTCGTGTTGCTGGCGGTGGCGTATGCATGGAAGGGACGTCGGGCACAGCGACAGGCCCGTTGACTGACGGCAGCAGGCACGTTGAAAAGCACTCGGATCGCCGCCAGATAACGTCGACGGACCCGACTGCCGCGGTCGAACGAAAATTTTCGCCATGGCCTTCACCATTGCCGATGTCGATGCGTCGGGTCTGTGGCCGAGCAAGGTGGTGACCGAACTGGCGCCTGTCGGTCACTTCTTGGAAGCCGAGCCGGAGCACCAGGATTACCTGGAGCGCTATCCGGATGGCTATACCTGTCACTTCGTGCGGCCGGGCTGGAAGCTGCCGCATCGCCGCGCCACCGGCTGAACGCGGGACGGCTGCATGAGGATTTCATGCCGGTCCCGTCATGCTTTCGATCGTTTCCAGTTGAGTTGATTCTCGGGAGGTTGCCATGGCGACCGGTTGGGCAGGCGACGGTGCGGTGCAGGACCAGATCGACGCCACCGTCGACGACGCGGTGCAGCGCGCACGCCAGCAGTTGCGCAAGGGTCCGGGCCTGACCCGGTGCGAGGAGTGCGATGCCCCGATTCCGCCCGCGCGGCGCGAGGCCGTGCCGGGCGTGCGGCTGTGCGTGACCTGCCAGGAAGCGCAAGACGAGGAGCGCCGTGGCGCCGGCCTGTACAACCGCCGCGGCAGCAAGGACAGCCAGCTGCGCTGATCGGCGCAGCTGGCTACGGATTCGCTTGCAGCGTCGTGGTGATACGCACGTCGCCGGTGAGCACCTTTTGGATCGCGCGTACAGGTGGGCGATCTGCAGCAGGCGTTCGCGCTGCTCGTCGGTCAGGTCGCCTTGCAAGGCAATCGCATGCGCAATGCGGTTGCCGCTGGCTGGCGTGCCTGCGAGATTGAAGCTCAGTTCGACTGCAATCCCGCTCAACGGCCACTGCTTGCGCGCTGCGTACATCTGCAGCGTGATCGCGGTGCACGCGCCCAGCGCCGAAAGCAGCAGTTGATGAGGCGACGGACCGGCATCGGCGCCCCTGGCCTGGGTGGGCTCGTCGGTCAGGCAGGGCAGCCGCGAAGTGTCGGCATGCAGCGGCGCTGTGGCATGCTCGGCGCTCACGCACCAAGGGAAGACCCGATGGAAATGTCTGCCGTAAAACTGACGAAATCCCTCCTGTGGCTGGGACTGGCGCTGCTGGCCTCGCCGTTGCTGGCCGCCACGCCACCGCTGCTGTTGACCCACGCGACCGTGATCGACGGCACCGGCGCGCCAGCGCGCAGCGGCATGAGCATCGCCATGCGCGACGGCCGCATCACGGCCGTCTATCCGGACGGCAGTCAGCCGACGCCAAAGGGTGCGAAAGTGGACGACCTGCGCGGGCGCTACGTGATCCCCGGCCTGATCGACGCGCACGTGCACCTGACCGGCGCCGAACCCGATCTGGCGCACTATCAGCCGCTGCTGCACAAACTGTTGCTCGGTGGCGTCACCGCCATCCGCGACATGGCCGGCGACGATCGGCTGCTCAGCTATCTTGCGTGGCAGGCGAATTCGGACACGATGGCGTCACCGGACATCTTCTACGTGGCGCTGATGGCCGGGCCTACGTTTTTTGCCGAGGACATCCGCGCGCAGGAAGCCTCCGCGGACATGCCGCATGGCCATGCGCCATGGATGCAGGCGATCACCGCCGACACCGACATTCCGCTCGCCGTCGCCGAGGCGAAAGGCACCGGTGCGACCGGCCTCAAGCTGTACGCGAACCTGCCGGCAAAACTTGTCACGGCGATCACGGCCGAGGCGCATCGGCAGGGCCTGCGGGTGTGGACCCACGCCACGATTTTCCCGGCCCGGCCCAGCGATGCGGTGAACGCTGGCGTCGATACCATTTCGCACAGCCCCTACCTGGTCTGGGAGGCGGTGGCGCAGGTGCCGGACGACTACCGGGTGCGCGCCAAGGGCGACTTCACGCACGTCGCCCCGGACGCGCCGTCGATCGTTGCGTTGTTCAAGGCGATGAAGCAGCACGACACGATACTCGACGCCACCCTGCAGGCTTTCGAGGAAGAGGCGCAGCACCATCCGGAGAAGGTCGGCGCGGGCATCATGCGCTGGAGTTACGCGGTGACCCGGCTGGCACATCAGCAGGGCGTGCGTATCGATGTCGGCACGGACTCGGCCGGCCTGCCGTCGAATGCGAAAGGTCCGGACCTGGGGGCGTTGCCTGCGGTGCATGAGGAAATGGCGCTGCTGGTCGAACACGCCGGCTTCAGCCCGGTCGAGGCGATCCATGCCGCCACCGAGGTCAGCGCCGCGGCGCTGGGGCAGGGCGATCAGCGCGGCACGATCAGCACCGGCAAGCGCGCCGACCTGGTGGTGCTCACCGCCGATCCTGCGCACGATATCCGCAACACCACGAAGATCGCGTTCGTGATCAAGAACGGGGTCGTCTACCGGAAGAAGTAGCGCGCGGGGCCTTCCCGATGCCCGCGCCGGGACGGCTGTCGCGTTCGCGCAATTGCCTTGCGAAAGGCGTGTGGCGACAGGCCTGCTCCATCCGCCACAGGGCGGCGAACAGGCCTGGCGCCGCATCGTCCATCAGTTGCTCCGAAACATCGCCCATCAGGTTCAGTGCCTTGCGCAGCCGCGCGACCTCGTCGACGCCCTTGGCGCTGAGTGCGATCACCGTGCGCCGGCCGTCGCGTGCATCGGCACGCGACTTGATGAAGCCGTCGGCCTTCAACTGCCGGATCCAGCTGATCACCAGCGGATGCGATTGCCGCAGCGTGGCGGCGATCTCGGTCACCCCGAGCGGGCCGTGCTCGGCCAACGCCAGCAGGGTGGACGTGGTGCGCGGCGGTGCCGTCACCCCCACCTCGGGATACCACTCGCTGGCGCCACGAACGAGTTCGTCGGAGAGCCGCCTGAGCAGATGGGCGAGGAAGGCCGGGCCCTGTTGCCGGATGAAGTCGTCCATGGGTGATATCGCCTTTCAGGTGGGGTGATGGTCGGTCGCGGCCAAGTATGGTTTGATTTTACGTAAACATTTACGTATTGTCGACGCCCGAGCGCTGTTGCGCCTGTCCGGAGAGCTTCCAATGAATTTCATGGTGCCCAAATCCCTCGCCCATACGTTGCTGATCGCTGCCGTCGTGTCGCTGGGCGCGCTGTCTTCCGCGCGTGCCGGCCCCGCCGCCGCGCAGGCGCCAGATCGTCGCGACGACTGCCACATCGGCATCTATCAGCTGCGCGGAGGCGGCGATGTGGACATCGGGTCGACCGACGGCGATCACCTGCGTTGGCGCCGCAAGGACGGCACCACCGGCGTGCTTACCCGAACTGCCGATGGAAGCTGGACCAGCACGCTGGGCTGGACCGGCCGGCCCGACGGCAAGCGCGTGTCGTTTTCCGAGTGCAGCGCGGGGCGGATCACGTTCGACGGCATGCCGGGACGACGGGTCGCGTTCGACGTGACCGAGACCACCTTCCAGGGTGCGGGCGTGCGTCTGGCCGGTCGCCTGGTGTTGCCCAAGGGCGATGCGCGGGTGCCGATCGTCGTGCTGGTGCATGGCTCGGAACACTTTTCGGCGCGCGAGTTCTACACGTTGCAACGGCAGCTGCCCACCGAGGGCATCGGTGTGTTCGTCTATGACAAGCGTGGCACGGGTGCGTCCGGCGGGCTGTACTCGCAGAGTTACCTGCTGCTTGCCGACGACGCGATCGCCGCGATGCGCGAGGCGAAGCGGCTGGCCGGCGCTCGCGCCGGCAGGATCGGTTACCAGGCGGGCAGCCAGGGCGGCTGGGTCGCGCCGCTTGCCGCGAAGATCGAGCCGGTGGACTTCGTCATCGTCGGCTTCGGCCTGGCGGTCTCGCCGCTGGACGAGGATCGCGAGGCGATCGCGCTGGACATGACGCGCCGCGGCTACGGCCCCGACGTGATGGCAAAGGCGATGCAGGTCGCCGATGCCACCGCGGCGATCATGCGCAGCGGTTTTCGCGACGGTTACGAGCAACTCGCCGCGGTGCGCAAGAAATACGCCGCCGAAGCGTGGTTCAAGCACGTGCACGGCGACTTCAGCTTCTTCCTGCTCGGCACGCCCACGGCCACGCTGCGCGAGAAGGGCCCGGCCCTGCTGGCCGGGGTGCCGGCGGATTACGACCCCATGCCGGTGTTGCGCAATCTCGATACGCCGCAGTTGTGGATACTCGGCGAGGACGACACCGACGCACCGAGTGCCGAGACCGCACGGCGTCTGCGCGGGCTCATCGCGCAAGGCAAGCCGATCACGCTGGCGATGTTTCCGCATGCCGATCATGGCATTTACGAGTACGAGACGAAGGCCGATGGCGAGCGCGTGTCCACGCGCAATCCGGACGGCTATTTCGCGATGATGCGCGATTTCATCCGCCACGAACGACTTGAAAAGCACTACGGCAGCAGCACGATCGTCGGGCCTGCCGGTCACTAGTTCGTGTCCGGTCCGGTGCGTCCGGCAAGTGGCAGCGCCACCGGTGAATCCGGCGGTGGCGCTGACCGCGCGCTTGGCACTGGGTGAAGGTACTATCGCCTCCATGACGAGAAGTCGCTGCCACAGCGATCGCCACCGGAGGCCAGACCATTCCGACCCTGCCGATCCATCGCAAGCTCACCGAAGGCATCAATTATTTTTTTGCCGCGTTGCCGGATGACGAGGCGCGAGCCGGAATCGCCAAAGTCGGCGAATGGTTTCGCAAGGCCCATCGGGTCAGCGGCTCGCCGGTAGCACCCGAACGCTTTCATCTGACGTTGGCCCCGATGGGCAAGCCGGAACGGCTGCGGCAGCCCGTGGAAGCGGCATTGCTGGCTGCTGCCGACGGGGTTCGGGCCGAAGCTTTCGAGGCGACACTGGATTCGGCGATGCGTTTCAGTGCCAGTGACGGCCGGTTTCCGGTCGTGCTGTGCGGCGACGCGGCCACCACCGACGCCGCAATGAAGCTGCGCAGGGCGATCGCCGTCGAGCAGCTCCGTTTCGGGTTGTACGTCCCGGGCGTTTCCAGCTTCCTCCCGCATGTCACCGTGCTGTACGGCCACGCGGTCGGCGCGATCCAGGAATCCATACCGCCGGTGCGCTGGCCGGTCAGTGAATTCGTGCTGATCCGCAGCTTCTTCGGCCAGTCCACCCACGAAATCATCGGCCGCTGGCCGTTGCAGATGCCCGGCAGGCCGGAAGTGCCCGACTACTTCACGGAGATGGAGGAATTGCAGCGGACGTCGGATGAGCCGTCCGACGGCTGAACACCCGCCCGTCCGACTTCAACCGGCAACCGACTCGACGAAGGTCACCATGTTGCCGTCCGGGTCGCTCACCGGGGCGAAGCGCACGAAGTGGGTCGCCGCTTGCGGAGTGGCGTCGATCTGGCGGCCGTGCAGGCCGAGCAACACCTCGTCGAGATTGTCCACGATGATGCCGACCGATGCGGAGTCCGCGTGCGTCGTGGGCGCTGCCCCGGCGTTTCTCGGCAACACCTGGATCTTGGTGCGCTTGGCGATCTGCCATTCCGCGCAGGAGGCATTCGGGCGGTAGTCGGGCGCGCGTCCGAACAGACGGGCGTACCAGGCGCTGGAAGCGGCGAAATCGTTCACCGCAACGGTGGCGAGAACCTGGTGGGCATTCATGAGCAGTCTCCGCAATGGTGGGAGACATTTAGCGCCATGCTGATGTCGGCGGCGTGAAGACACACGGGAAACCTGCCGCGGCGTCCCTGCCGGGCGGTGGAACACGACCGGAGGCGGCTCATGATCCCATCAGGGGCGCCCGCGCGGAAGCGCCGCTCAGAAAGCGAGCGTGGTGTCGTCGTGCAACTCCTGGAGCACGGTCAGCATCACCCGGTTGCCGCCTTGTCGCTTGGCTGCGTACATCGCGTCGTCGGCGTGCCGCATCAGCTGCCGATCCTCGTCGCCGTGTTCGGGATGGATCGCGATGCCGATGCTCGAGGAGACACTCAGTCGACGTCCGGCCAGTTCGAACGGTTGCTCGAGTGACCGGCGGATCTTTTCGGCCACCGCCGAGGCATGTTCCGGCAGCTTGATGCTGTGGAGCAGCACCACGAATTCGTCGCCGCCGATGCGGGCCACCGTGTCCGATTCGCGCACGCACTCGTTGATGCGGCGAGCGACTTCGCACAGCAGCAGGTCGCCGGTGTCATGGCCAAAGCCATCGTTGACCTCCTTGAACTTGTCCAGGTCGAGGTACAGCACAGCCATCCGGGACTGATCGCGGCGGGCCCGGGCCATCGAGATGCGCAAGCGGTCGCGGAACAGTTCGCGGTTGGGCAGCTCGGTCAACTGGTCATGACGGGCGACGTACTGAAGCCAGGTTTCGGTCTGCTTGCGCTCGATCGCCGCGGCGACCTGGATGGAGACGAACTCCAGCAGGACCTTGTCCTTTTCGGTATAGCGCACTCCGCTGGAATAGCTCTGCACCACCAGCGCGCCGATGATTCCCCTGGGCGAGCCGAGCGGGACGCCGAGCCAGTCCAGCGAGTCCCTGCCGATGACCGGGCCGGCCCCGGCCGGTGGCGCCGCGCCGCTGGCGCGCGTGAGCAGCAAGGCCTCGCCGCTGCGGATGACCTCGCCACTGAGCGTGCCCGAGCCCAGCTTTTGAGGCATGGGTGTCTGGTCGTATTCATCGACGAAATAGGGAAAGCTCAGCTCGTCCGTCCTGCTGTCGTACAACGCGACGAAAAAATTGCGTGCCGGCAGCAGCTCGCCCACGATCTGGTGGATACGCCGAAACAGGGCCAGCAGGTCTTCGGCCATGTGCGCCGCTTCGGAAATGGCATGCAGTGCGGCGCGCATCGACTCGGCCCGCTTGAGTTCGGTGATGTCACGCGCGACCGCGATCCGCATGCGATCGGTCTCGGACCAGCGCGCCGACCACATGACGTGTATGACCTGGCCGTCCTTGCGCACATAGCGGTTCTGGAAGTGCGGCTTGGGTTGCCCGGCCATGATCTGTTCGGCGGCCTGCAGTGTTCGCGCCCGGTCGTCGGGGTGGACCAGCTCGATCATCGGGCGACCGATGATCTCTGCCGGTGCGTAGCCGAAGATGCGTTCGAACGCGGCACTGACGTAAACGTAACGCCCCTCGACGTCAACCACGCAGATCGCGTCGAGCAAAAGATCCATGACGTTGGCGAGAGGGTTGTTGTTGAATTCCATCGCGTGCAGGTTGGCGGGGCAGGTGGCAAGGCGTGATTGTTGCCGGCAACGATCACCCCTGGGGTAAACGCAACATAGCCCAAAGCGCCGATCCGCGCGTGGCCGGGAGCGGCATGGGGTTGGAGTTGATGAGATTGCTTATCATTGGCGTTTTCCTGTCGCTCCGGTAAAGTCTGCGATTCTTTCCTTGTGCAGCGTCCTTCATGTCCCTGGGCCATCGTTTTCTGAAACTCAGTCGCACGATCCATCTCTACCTTGGTGTATTCACCGCACCCGCCTTGCTGTTCTTCGCCATTACCGGCGGCTTGCAGACTTTCAGCCTGCACGAGAGCACCCGCGGCAGCAGCTACGTGCCGCCGGCCTGGCTGGCCAGCGCCGCGCAATTGCACAAGAAGCAGACCACGGTGAAGCCGGTGCGCCGACCACGGCCCGCCGAAGTGGCGGCGTCGAGGGTGCAGACGGAGCCGGCGGTCGACGCAAAGCCGATCCGCCCGGCCGGCCAGCCGTCGGACCAGCCCGTCAGGCCGCCAAGGAAGAACCTGCTGCCGATGAAGGTGTTCTTCGCCCTGGTGGCGCTGGGCCTGGCGATCTCGACGTTGAGCGGGTTGTACATGGCCTGGCGCTACAGCCGCCGGCCACGATTGTTCGGCACGGTGCTGGCGGCCGGCTTTGGCGTGCCGTTGTTGCTGCTTTTGTTCTGACTTTCGTTCTGGCGCCGATGGGCGAACGTGCGGCTGCCCGTCGCCGGTTTTGACAACGCGGGTTGATCGGGTTACCTGTGGTTTTTCATGTGCCGGCACGGCGATGGCATCGCGCCGCGCAGGCCAGCGCCGAGAGGTGGAGCAGACATGCGAGTGGCTTTGATTGCCTGCGGCGGCACGATCGCCGGACACGCCGATGCGACCGGCCGGTTCAGTCCGTCCGGTGGTGCGGCTGAGTTGCTGCAGCGGGTGACGCTGGCGCCGCAGGTCGAGATGGTCGCGATCGACGCGCTCTCGATGCCGAGCCGGGCGATGTCGCCAGCCGACGTGCTGGGGCTGGTGGCGATGGTCGAGTCGCTGGCGGCGACGGCGCCAGGTATCGACGGCGTGGTGATTGCGCAGGGTACCGACAGCCTGGAAGAGACGGCCTACCTGTTCGCCCTGACATGCGCGGCAGCAGTGCCGGTGGTGCTCACCGGGGCCATGCGACCGAACGTCGTGGCAGGGTCGGATGGGCCGGCAAATATCGCGGCGGCGATTGCGGTGGCCGCCTGTGCCGACATCGCTGCGCTGGGGCCGCTGGTGGTGATGGGCGACGAGATCCACGCGGCCCGCTGGGTCGGCAAGGTGCATTCGACCCGGCCGGCGGCGTTTGCCAGCCCGGGTTTCGGCCCGGTCGGCATCGTCAGCGAAGGGCGGGCGCGATGGTGGGGGCCATCGTGGAGCGGAGCGTTGGGGCGACCGGCCGCGCTGCCGCACCGGGTCGAGTTGCTGATCATGAGCAGCGGCGACGACGGCCGGCTCGCCGAGGCGGCCGGCAGTTACGCCGATGGACTGGTGATCGCCGGCATGGGCGGTGGCCACGTGCCGCCTGCCGCCGCTACGGTGCTGGTCGAACTGGCGCAGCGCATGCCGGTGGTGCTGGCCAGCCGGTGCGCGGCCGGGCCGGTGCTGACCTCGACCTACCGCGGCGTTGGCGCCGAGAGCGACCTGATCGCCGCGGGCCTGCTTCCGGTGGGCAACCTGCAGCCGTTGAAGGCGCGCCTGCGATTGATGGTCGGCCTGGGGCTGGGGCTGGCGCCGGGCGAGATTTTTCCGACGGAGTGAAGCCGTTCGTGGCTCGCGCCGGCACTGGTCAGCGGTCCAGTCGTTCGAACGAGAAAAGCTTCGCCAGCGGGTGCCGGCGTCGTTCGATCAAGGCGCGCAGCAAGCCGGCGCCGAGCATGCTGTAGGTGATGCCGTTGCCTCCATAGGCCATGGCGAACTGCACGCGCGGGCCGTATTGCGGATGCGGGCCGAAGAACGGCAGGCCGTCGTCGGTCTCGGCAAACGTGCCGGCCCAGGCGAAGGCGGGTTCCAGCGCCAGGCCCGGGATGGCCCGGGCGACCTTGCGGACGAGTCGGCGTGCCTTGCTGCTCACCCGGGCGTCGCGCCGCGACGGGATGTCGATGGCATCGTCCTCGCCGCCGACCAGCAGACGGCCGTCACCGGTGCTGCGCAGGTAGAGATACGGTCGCGCCGATTCCCACGCCATGGTGCCGGCCAGCCCGTGCAGGCGCGCCGGGTCGAGCGGGTCGGTGATGAAGGCATAGCTGCTGCGGTTGCTGGCCACGCGCTGTTCAAGCCACTGCTGGCTGGCGTAGCCGGCGGCGAATACCACGTGTCCCGCGCGCAAACGCACGCCGTCACCGGTATGCAGGGTGACGGCGCGCGTGCCGACGGTGATGCGCTCGATGCGGGTGCGGTCGAACACGCCGCTGCCGCGCCTTTCCAGCCGCTCGAACAGACGCCATGCCATGCGGTACGGATCGATGCGGGCGGCGAGCTGGCTGAGGATCGCGCCGGGCGCGTCGATGCCGTAGCCCGCGTGCAGGCCGGCGGCCGCGACCCAGCTGACGTCGAAGCCGTGCTTCCGGCGCAGCGCCAGCTCCGCCTGCAGCACCCCGACATCGCGACGCCGGCTGGCGTAGTACAGGCTGCGCATGCACCCGAAATCGACGTCGCGCACCTCGCCGGCGAGCGCCTGCAACCGTCCTATCGCATCGGCGCAGGCGCGGTACGCCAGCACCGCATCAGCCTCGCCGAAGCGCGCGGCCAGCTCGGTCATGTGAGTGTCGATCTCGTACTGCAGCAACGCGGTACTGGCGGCAGAACTGCCCCAGCCGATGTCGCGCTGCTCGACCACGATGACATCGTGGCCGTGTTCGGCCAGTTCGTTGGCGATCAGTGCGCCGCTGATGCCGCCACCGATCACCGCCACATCGCAGTGCCGATCCTGCCGCAGTTGCGGAAAGGCATGCATCAGGCCGTTCTTGATCGCCCAGAACGGATAACCGCTTTTCAGATCCATGCCGGTCCCACGGGTTTCGGTCGCGCAGTGGCGCGTCGTCAGACTCGGATGTCGCACGTCGCGGCGCCGTGAGCGTCGTGCTCGGCGCTGCTGCGCGGCGCGGTCAATCCAGCGGCGCCATGATCATCAGGTCGTCCACCGCGTAGCCGCGTCGGCGGGCGCGGTCCTTGATGCTCTGGAACAGCGCACGCCGCATGTCGGGGCGTCGCGCCAGTATCCACAGGTACTTGCGGCTGGGGCTGCCCACGACGGCCCATTGGTAGTCGGGAGCCACTTCGATCACCCAGTAATGAGCCCATGCCCGCGGCAACCAGCCGAGCCAGGCGGGTGCGAAACGCACCTTGAACGCTCCCGGTTGCCCATCCATGATCTTTGCCACGCCGTCGAGCGTCTGCCTGCCATCACGGGTCTGGCAGGTATTGCGGACATGGATGGTCCCGTCCGGCATGGGCGTATAGCTGGCGGTGACGGCCTCCTGACATTTGCGCTCGAAGAACATGGGCAGGTGCGCGATCTCGTGCCACTGGCCGGTATAGCGATCGAGATCGAGTTCGGGCACGGGCTGGTTGGGCAGGGTCGGCGGGTCGACGGGCGCGGAAGCTGCCATCAGAAGAGTCATCAGCATGGCGTGGAGCATGCGCGGTTCCTTGGCGGGAAGACCACCGGAGCGATCGACGCGATCAGTATGGCAGTGCCGTGTCGGCAGGCGATGAACGAGCGCGTCGTGACGGCGCTGCCGCGCTTGATGAACGGCGGCTATCGGTCAACGCCCTTCCAACATCACGGTCACGCACAGCCGACTTGCACATCCCTATAAGGGTTCCTGTCTGCAATGTTGCAGGCCCATACCGGAGATGGTGCGTGGACAAGAATCGCGTAGAAGGTACCAAACACGAGGTCAAGGGTGCACTGAAGGAAGGTGCCGGCAAGGTCACAGGCAACCATGCCAAGGAGGCCGCCGGGAATCTGGAGAAAAATGCCGGCAAGGTGCAGAAGGAAGTCGGCAAGGCCGCTGACGAAGTCCGCAAGAACAAACATTGATCGGCGTACCGGGACAGGAAGTGCCCGCGCAGTGATCGACGACCGCCCCGGCAGCGACACGATCGTGGTCGGGGCGAATGCGGCCATCGGCATGGCCGGTTCAGTCAATCCGCCGGGAAGGCGAGCCCGGCCACGGGGAATCCCCACCCGCTTGCTGCACACCAGGGTGGTCGCCTTGCCATGAAGCCGTTGAATCGTGGTCATGCGCCAGTCGCCGAGAGACCGCGCGACGGCGGTAACAAACAGCAGACAGTACCATCGGCCCAGCGCCGCTCCCGGCACGTCCGAATTGAAGATCTCCGGCGCGCACTGCGCCCGCACGATCCCTCCCATCTGCGATGGCCGCGACACCAGCGACCTGCCCGTCGGGTAGCCATGGCCGAGCGGGGGGCGGCGACACACGAGTGCCGCTTCGAGCCGCCGACCTGCACGGGGTGATCGCGGCGGGGTGGTCGCGAAGCTGGTCCGGGCATACCATCGCGGTTCCCCGGATCACCCCAGCGAAGGAGATCGCGTGCAGCCGATCATTTCCGTCCGACAACTCGGCAAGACCTACGCCTCCGGATTCCAGGCGCTCAAGCAGATCGACCTGGATATCCGCCATGGCGAGATCTTCGCCTTGCTCGGCCCCAACGGGGCGGGCAAGACTACCCTGATCAGCATCATCTGCGGCATCGTCAATCCCAGCGAAGGCAGCGTGATCGCAGACGGCCACGACGTGGTGCGCGACTACCGCGCCGCACGCGCCAAGATCGGCCTGGTGCCGCAGGAGTTGACCACCGACGCTTTCGAGACGGTGTGGAACACCGTCAGCTTCAGCCGCGGCCTGTTCGGCAAGAGCGCCAACCCGGCGCATATCGAGAAGGTCCTGAAGGACCTCTCGCTGTGGGGCAAGAAGGACAGCAAACTGATGACGCTGTCCGGCGGCATGAAGCGGCGCGTGATGATCGCCAAGGCGCTGTCGCACGAGCCGCAGATCCTGTTCCTGGACGAGCCCACCGCCGGCGTCGACGTCGAGTTGCGCCGCGACATGTGGGTGATGGTGCGCGCACTGCGTGCCACCGGCGTCACCATCATCCTGACCACCCACTACATCGATGAGGCCGAGGAGATGGCCGATCGTATCGGGGTGATCAACAAGGGCGAACTGATCCTGGTCGAGGACAAGGCCGAGTTGATGAACAAGCTCGGCCGCAAGCAGCTGACGCTGCAGTTGCAGGGGGCGCTCGAAAGCATTCCCGCCGAATTGTCCGGCTATCCGCTGGAACTGTCGGCCGATGGCAACCAGCTGGTCTACACGTTCGACGCGCAGAGCGAACACACCGGCATCGACGTGCTGCTGCGACGGCTCGGCGAATCCGGCATCGATTTCAAGGATCTCAAGACCAGCCAGAGTTCTCTGGAGGATATTTTCGTCAACCTGGTGAGGGAGCGCGCATGAACATCTACGCCATCCGCGCGATCTATCTGTTCGAAATGGCGCGCACCTGGCGCACGCTGCTGCAGAGCATCGTCTCGCCGGTGATCTCCACCTCGCTGTACTTCGTCGTGTTCGGCGCGGCGATCGGCTCGCACATGAACGGGATCGACGGGGTCAGCTATGGCGCCTTCATCGTGCCGGGGCTGATCATGCTGTCGCTGCTGACACAGAGCATCTCGAACGCATCGTTCGGCATCTACTTTCCGAAGTTCGTGGGCACGATCTACGAGATCCTGTCCGCGCCGGTGTCCGCTTTCGAGATCGTGGCCGGCTATGTGGGCGCGGCGGCGAGCAAGTCGATCATCCTGGGACTGATCATCCTGGTCACCGCGCGGCTGTTCGTGTCGTTCCAGATCGAACACCCGCTGTGGATGCTGGCTTTCCTGATACTCACCGCGCTCACCTTCAGCCTGTTCGGTTTCATCATCGGCATCTGGGCGGACAACTTCGAGAAGCTGCAGCTGGTACCGCTGCTGGTGGTGACGCCGCTGACCTTTCTCGGCGGCAGTTTCTACTCGATCCACATGCTGCCGCCGTTCTGGCAGAAGGTCACCCTGTTCAATCCGGTGGTCTACCTGATCAGCGGATTCCGCTGGAGCTTTTACGGCGTCTCCGATGTCGGCGTGGGCGTCAGCCTGGGGATGACGCTGGTGTTTCTGGCGGCATGCCTGGTGGCGGTGTGGTGGATCTTCCGCAGCGGCTATCGCCTGAAAGCGTGATCGGTGGTGGTGAAGCAGGATACGCGGCAGTGAACAAATGACGCCGACGCCAGTCCAAAGTTGCTGGTGAAGCGAAAAACGGGAACCTTCATGAGAAAGCAATCGTCGGTGGGAGGCTGGGTCGCGGCGCTGGTGGTGCTGCTGGGCATCGTCGTGGCAGGGCTGTATTTCCTGGGCAAGGGCAGGCAGGCGCCAGTGTCATCCGCGCCACCGCCGCCGGCGGTCGCGAGCACCGCGCCGGCCCCCATCCAGCATCCGATCACCCAGGCCGGCAGCGCGCCGGCGTCCGCCTCGACCGCTCCGTTGCCGGCGCTCGACGCGAGTGATGCCAGTGTGGCGGAAGCGCTGGCGGCATTGGCCGGCGACAGCGACTTGTCGTCGCTGCTGCTGCGCCGGCAGATCATCGCGCGCATCGTGGCCACCGTCGACGCGTTGCCGCGCCGCAGCCTGGGCACCCTGATGCTGCCGGCGCACACGCCGAAAGGCGCCTTCGCCACCGACGAGGCGGACGGGAGCACGGTGATCGGTGCCGGCAACGCGGCGCGCTACGCGCCGTACATGCAGGTCGTCGAGGCCGCCGACCCGAAGGCGCTGGTGGCCTGGTACGTGCACGCTTATCCGCTGTTCCAGAAGGCGTACGAGGAGCTGGGTTATCCGAAGGGCTACTTCAACGACCGCCTGGTCGTCGTGATCGACAACCTGCTGGCCGCGCCGGAGCCGGCCGCCCCGCCGGCGGTGGTGCACCCGCAGGGGTTCTATGTCTACGCCGATCCCGCGCTGGAATCGTTGTCGTCCGGGCAGCGCCTGATGCTGCGTGTCGGCGCCGCCAACGAGGCGAAGATCAAGGCGAAGCTGCGTGCGATCCGCGCGGAACTGACCGGCCAGATGGCGCCGGCAGCAGCCCACAGCGCCCCCTGATTCCATACCGGCGGCGGGCGAAGCCTCGCCGTCGGGTTTGGCGTCAGGGTCGACATCCGGGCTAAAGTTCGCGCCGGACCGGCCGATCAACCATGTGCAGGATCGCCAGCCTGTCAGGTCGCTGCGCGGGGGGCGCGGCGCGGAAGGGGCACCACCGTGAAGCAGCAAAAGACACGCCGATTGGCGCAGCTCCGCGCATCCGCCTGCCGGAGCTGACGTGACCAGACGCAGCATCCATCCGTCCGAACTCAAGATAGGCCAGCCGCTGCCTTGCGACGCCTATGACGGCAAGGGCAAGTTGCTGTTGCGGGAGGGCCATGTCATCGCCACCGCCGCGCAACTCGAACGGCTGACGCAGAACGCGCTGGAAGCGGCGGTGCCTGCTGCGGATGCGCCGGACGAGCCCGCGAAACTGTCGCCGCTGGGGCTGATCCTGGCGGCGCGCCAGCACCTGACCACGCTGCACATGGCCGGGTCGCCAGCCTATTTTTCGGCCGACGTGCTGCGCATCGTCGGCATGCTGCAGCGCGCTTGCAAGGCCAATCCGGATCTGGCGCTGGCCACCGTGCTGATGCGCCGTGACGGCGGCTACGCGATTCGCCACGCGGTCAACGCCGCCATCGTATGCCACATCATCGGCATGGCGATGAAACTGGCGGCCGCCGAACTGACCGCCATGGAGGCCGCTGCGCTGACCATGAACATCGGCATGTACGAACTGCAGAAGAAGTTGCACGCCCTCGACGGATTGCTGGACGAGCAGCAGCGGCAGGAGGTGCGCGGCCACTGCGAACAGGGCGTGGCCATGCTGCGCGATTATGGCGTAAGCGATCCGCTGTGGCTGGAGGTCGTGCTGGATCATCACGAGCGTCCCGACGGCAGCGGCTATCCGGCCGGCAAGATGGTCGACGCGTTGAGCCTGCCGACCCAGTTGCTGGTGCTCGCGGATGTCTACTGCGCGCGCGTCTCCCATCGCCACTACCGTCCCGCCATGACCCCGAACGTCGCCCTGCGCTGGCTGTTCCTCAACGAGGGCATGGCGGTGGCACCGGACATCACTGCGCTGTTCATCAAGACGCTCGGCGTCTACCCGCCTGGCACCGGCGTGCGCCTGCGCAACGGCAGCATCGCGGTGGTAACCCATCGCGGCGCGAATGGTCACACCCCGAAGGTCTCCTCGGTCACCACCCACGACGGCCTGCGCATCAGCACCCCGATCCGCCGTCGCGGCGGCGACCCGGGCCACGCCGTGGCCGAGGTCGTCGACCTCGACGAGCTGGAACTGTCGGTAGGCATGGAGGCGTTGTGGGGGTCCGATGCGGTTGGCTGAGGACGGCTGTTACAAAAACAATCCGATGCGGCCAGCGCCTGTCGTCGCCCACGACGGTGGCTTCCGATAGCTTGCGCTGTTCCGGCGGTCGCGTATTGCGATGGCAAGCCTGTCTTCTCGATGATGCGACTCGCGCGTGCGATGCATAAATCCCTGCAAGTTGCACCACCTATGGCCCTGTGGCTTAGTGCGCAGATACTGTGGCCGGCCGGATGCAGCGCAGGAGAAGGGGGCCTTTGGATCGTGCATGGCACGCCCAGCGCTTCGCGCGTTGGGCCGCTGCACGTGTTCCGGTCTGTCGATCAATTTCAGGGGCGCATGAAAAAATGAACAGCAGCAACACCGCCGGCAGTCTCGCCTGCGTGGGTATCGGCATGACCCTGGGCTCGCACCTCGGCCCGTTGGCGCGCAGCCATATCGAGCGGGCAGATGTGGTCTTCGCCGGTGTCTCCGATGGCGTTGTCGAGCTGTGGCTGAAACGGATGAACGCCGATGTGCGCAGCCTCCAGCCGTATTACCGCGACGGCAAGTCGCGTCTGCAGACCTATCGCCAGATGGTCGACGCCATGCTCACCGAGGTGCGTGCGGGCAGGCGGGTGTGCGGAGCATTCTACGGCCATCCAGGGGTATTCGCCTGGGCTCCGCACAAGGCTATCGCGATCGCCCGCAGCGAGGGCTACCGTGCGCACATGGAACCGGGCGTTTCAGCCGAGGATTGCCTGTACGCCGACCTTGGCCTCGATCCGGGTACCCATGGCTGCCAGCATTACGAAGCGAGCCAGCTGCTGCTGTATCGGCGTCGTATCGATCCTACCGCTTGTCTGGTGTTGTGGCAGGCCGGCCTGGTTGGTGACCAGTCGCTGACCCGTTTCAGCACCGGTGCGGCCTATCGGCAGGTGCTGGTCGACGTGCTGGCGCGTGACTATCCGCTGGACCACGAGATCATCATCTACCGGGCCGCCACACTGCCGATCCAGCAGCCACGCATCGAGCGGATGGAGCTGGCCGAACTTCCGCAGGCCGGCATCGAGACAGCGGATACGTTGGTGATACCGCCGGTGGGGCCCATGCTGATAGACCGTGAAATCCGCGCGCGCCTTGCTGTGCTTGATCTGGCAGCCGCCGGTGAAGCATGAACCGGAAGCACTGCGGGCGACATCCGTTGGACGCCCGGGATATGCCACAATTCGAGGCGGGAGCAGATCTGGGGAAGTTGCTCCCGAATGGGGTATGCGGTTCGTTTGCGGGGCGAGCCGAAAATCTGCCGGGGGCGGAAGGGCTTTTTGCGGGATTGCCTGTAGTGCAATCGTAATGTCCTTGGGTGGACGGTCGAACTATCAGCACGGTATTTGTATTTTGCGCTGATGAGTCAGGGGAGCGGGAATTTGTCTGCTTGCACCCGAACCCCTGATCACGCAATGCGTCTTTTGAACAACCAACTGTAGGGGCTGGCAATGACGGACGTTATCGATTTTCTCGAAAGGATCGGGCAGGACGCGCAATTGCGTCATGGGTCGCAGGACGAACTCGAACTGGCGCTGAGCAGTACCGACCTTGCACCCGACCTCCAATCGGCCATTCTTGCCAAGGATCAGGCAAGGCTGGGAACGTTGCTGGAGCAGGTTCCGCAGTGCAACGTTTTCTTTCCGAGCAAAGAGGACGAGGAGCAGGACGACGAGTCCGAGGAAACCGAAGAGAGTCCGTCGCGGAGGCCTGACGAAAGCCCCGAACGCATCGGAAGCAGGGCCACGGTGCCGGCGGGCTAGTCAATGTTTGCATCGGGCAGACAGCGCTGGACATTTCTTGCCGGCTCGACATTGCTCATGACTATGCTGGCGGGCACGGTCGCCATGGCCGTGCCCGCTGCGCCGGCGCCTGTGTCCGACGACCAACTGTTAAGCCAGGCTGACAGCCTGAGGACCTCGAATCACCCCGAGTTCGTTCAGCTCATGAAGCGACTCGATGGCAGGGCAACGGAATTTTCTCCTTCGCAGCGAATGTATCTGCGTTATCTCCAGGCGTGGGAGCTCGGGTACGAAGGCGATTACGAAGCCGCAACGCCCCGGCTGAACGCTATCATCACCGAATCCACGGATGCCACGCTGCGGTTTCGCGCGGGCACCACGTTGGTCAACATGTTGAGCATCGGTGCCCATTACGAACGCGCGTTTGCGCGAACGAGCGAACTGTTGGAGCAGTTGCCGCACATCACCGACAAGGATGCCCGTATTCAGGCGTTGGGTGTCGCCAGCCTGCTCTACAACGATGCAGGTCAATATGATCTTGGCCTGAGATATGCAAACCAGATGCTCAGCGAAAACCCGGAGGGCAGTGGTGATTGCAAAGGCAAGTTTCTGCGGGTTCAGGCGCTCTACGAATCCGGCGCATTTTCGGCTTTCGGCAAGCAGTCCGAGGTTGCCATAGTTGCCTGCAACAAGGCAGTGGAACCTATTTTCGCAAACACAGTGCGTTTTTATGTGGCGAGCTTTGAAATCCGGAATGGCCAGTCAGATGCAGCGATCAAGCTGTTGCAGAAATACTACGCGGACGTTCAGCATATCGGCTACCCGGAACTGATTTCGGAGTTCAATGCGGTATTGGCGCAGGCGTACTGGGATCAGGGTCAAATTGCATTGGCGACCCGGTACGCACATGCCGCTGTCGATGGGGATGCCAAACGCCAGTTCACCAAGTCGTTGGCTGGTGCCTACGAATTGCTGTATCAGATTTTGAACAGGCAGGGTGATTTCCAGTCAGCCCTTGCGTACCACAAAAAATATATGACGGCTGACAAGGGCTATCTGAACGAAGTCAGTGCTAAGGCGCTGGCCTACCAGACGGTCAAGCAGCAGGTCCTTGCAAAAAAACTGCAGATCGAAACGCTGAACAAGCAGAACCAGATCCTCACCCTGCAGCAATCGCTGGCAAAAAAGGCGGCGGAAACCAGCCGCCTGTACATCGTCGTCCTGCTCATGGTGCTGGCCTTCATAGCCTTGTGGACTTACCGGCTCAAGCGCTCGCAACTGCGCTTCATGAAACTGGCACGGCGTGACGGCCTCACCGGCATCTTCAACCGGCAGCATTTCGTCAGTGAGGCCGAGTTGCAGTTGCAGTACTGCAGGAAATCGTCGCGCGATGCCTGTCTGGTGCTGATCGACCTGGATCATTTCAAGATCGTCAACGATACCCATGGCCATGCCGTGGGCGATCGCGTGCTGCGGCGCGCGGTCGCGGCGTGCCAGGCACACTTGCGCTCGACCGACATCTTCGGCCGCCTCGGTGGCGAGGAGTTCGGCATCCTGTTGCCCGAGTGCACGCTGGCGCAGGTGGTGGCACGCACCGAGCAGATCCGCATTGCGATCGCGACCGCCGCCACCGGCGAGGACGCTCCGGGCATCCCGATCTCCGCCAGTTTCGGCGTCTCCATGACCGGACACTCCGGCTACGACTTGCGTCAGCTGCTGATCCATGCGGACGAAGCGCTGTATTGCTCCAAGCGCGAAGGTCGCAATCGGGTCAGCGTGTCGGATACCAGCCGGCCCACGCTGCGCACGGTCTAGGCGCAACTGCCGAATTCTCACTTGTACGGCGTGCCGTCCTTGTGCCTGTAGCCGTCGGCGTCGCGCTGCAGGTGCAGGTCGATGTCGGCGTAGTGGCAGGTGTCGTCGGCGTGGCGACTGCCGATGTCCAGATAGACGGCCACTGCCGTGCCGCGGTTGATCAGGTGGTGGGCGTCGGGGGTGTTCTTCGGAAACGCGGCGCAGTCGCCGGCCTTCAGCCGTTGTTCGCCGGTGTCGGTGACCAGGCTCAGCTCGCCGTCCAGCACGTAGACGAATTCATCCTCGCGGGTATGCCAGTGGCGCTGGCTCGACCACGCGCCCGGCGGCAGATGCATCAGGTTGACGCCGAAATCGGTAAGCCCGCCGGCATTGCCCAGCGCCTGCCGGATGCGCGCGCTGACCGGCTGCGAGAAGGGTGCGGGATAGCCGGAACCTTGCTGTTCGGGAACGCGGGAGATGTCGATCTTTGGCATGGGCATGCTCGGGCTGGAGTTGTCCAATTTACTGCAATGGCCCGGTGTGCGGAGCCGGCGACCCCGCGCTGATCGGTCAGGCCAGATCGTACGCTGCATGGACAGCCGGGGATGGTCGCGTTAAAAAGGTCGCTTGTACCGCAGACCAGGAACTCTCCGATGCGCACAGCGACATCCGTTCTACTGATCGCCCTGGGCGTGGCCATGGGTCCGCTGCAGGCGGCGACACCAGCCGCGCCGGCCGACCCACCGGCATCGACGGTCGCCATGGCGCCGCAGATCAATGCCGCCGATTTCGCGCAGTTCGACAAGACCCTCAGCTCCGATGCCTTCGGCGGCCGCCAGCCCGGCACGGTGGGCGCGCAACGCACCACCGACTGGCTGGTCGAACAGTTCAAGCGGATGGGACTGCAGCCGGGCAATCAGGGTTCGTGGTTCCAGACGGTTCCGGCGGATTCGACCGAGCTGCTGAACACCGGGTTGACGCTGGATATCTCGACGCACGGCAAGCAGATCAGCCTGGCTTACCGCACCGACATGGTGGCGCAGACGCTGCAGGCGAAGGCTACGGTCGCGCTGAAGGATTCGCCGGTGGTGTTCCTCGGCTACGGTGCCGATGCACCGAACTGGCACTGGAACGACTACCGGGGCGTCGACGTGAAGGGCAAGACGGTGATCGTGCTGGTCAACGACCCCGGTTTCGCCACGCTCGATCCGAAACTGTTCAACGGCCGCGCGATGACCTATTACGGCCGCTGGCCGTACAAGTGGGCGGAAGCGGCGCTGCAGGGTGCGCGCGCCTGTTTCATCGTGCATACCAGCGACGCGGCGGCCGGCTATCCGTGGTCGGTGCTGAAAAATGGCAGCCACGGTCAGCAACTCAGTCTGCCGGCCAGCGTCGATCCGGCACCGCGCCTGCCGGTGGCCGGATGGCTGACCCGCGATGCCGCCACGCGGTTGTTCGCCGCTGCGGGGCTCGACTTCAACCGGCTTGAAAAGGCCGCGGCGAAGCCGGGCTTCAAGCCGGTGCCGCTGGATGCGACGGCCTCGATGACGTTGCACAACAAGATCGGCCACATTGAATCGAAGAACGTGGTGGCGATGGTCAAGGGCAGCGACAAGCCCGACGAAGTGGTCGTGTATACCGCGCACTGGGACCACCTGGGCACCGATCCGTCGCGCAAGGGGCACAAGGTCTACAGCGGCGCGGTCGACAACGGCACCGGCCTGAGCATGCTGCTGGAGATCGCCGATGCCTTCGCCCACCAGAAACAGCCGCCGGAGCGCAGCGTGATGTTCTTCATGCCGACGCTGGAGGAATCGGGCCTGCTCGGCTCGCAGTACTACGCGGCCAGACCGGTGTTCCCGCTGGACCACACCGTGGCCGACATTGCCGTCGACGCGCTGCCGATCATCGGTCGCGCGCACGACATGACGGTGATCGGCAAGGGCCAGTCCGAACTGGAGGATCTGCTGGCCGGCGTGCTGAAGAAGCAGGGCCGGGTGATCTCGCCGGAGACCACGCCGGAGAACGGCTTCTATTTCCGCTCCGATCATTTCAATTTCGCCAAGGCCGGCGTGCCGGCGATGCTGGCCAGCTCGGGTCTGGACCTGCTGGCCGGCGGCAAGGCTGCCGGTGAAAAGGCCGCCGCGGATTACACCGCACATCGCTATCACACGCCGGACGACGTGTTCAATCCGGATTGGGATCTCAGCGGCATCCTCGAAGACACCCAGGCGATCTACGAACTGGGCCGGCACCTGAGCCACGCCGGCGTCTGGCCGACGTGGTACGCCGACAGCCCGTTCCGGGCCAGGCGCGAGGCGATGATGAAATCGGCTGAAGCGACGGGAAAGTAAGGCTTTCCAGGGGTGGGTACGTGACGGGCAACCCCACCGCCAACCTTTCGCTCACCCGGTTCGCGCTACAGTCCTCCCATCGACCCTGATCGGTCGGGAGGTGGATGATGGCGCGCTGGTTGTGGTTCGGATGGTTGGCCATGTCGTGCGTGGCATTGACGCACGCTGCAGCCCCGAACCCTGCACCCGCACCGACCACGACGGTGGCGCAGATCGCACTGGACGGCCCGATCGGTCCGGCGGCCGCGGAGTATTTCGACGACGCGTCGAAGCGCGCCGTGGCCGATGGCGCGGTGGCGATCGTGCTGCGGCTGGACACGCCGGGCGGCTTGTCCGAATCGATGCGCCAGATCATCGCCAGCATGCTGGCGTGCAAAGTGCCTGTATTGGTGTATGTCGCACCGGGCGGCGCACGGGCCGCCTCGGCCGGCACGTATATCCTGTATGCCGGCCAGATCGCCGCGATGGCGCCGGCCACGCACCTCGGCGCGGCGACGCCGGTGAAGCTGGGCGGCGTGACGCCGATGCCGAAAGCCGATGACACGCCGGCAACATCCGCTTCGGCGGCGAAGAATCCGTTCGCATCGGGCGACGATGCCGAGTCGCACAAGGTATTGAACGATTCGATTGCCTACATCCGCTCGCTGGCCCAGCTGCGCGGACGCAACGCGGCATGGGCCGAGCAGGCGGTGCGCGGCGCGGCCACGCTGACCGCCAGCGAAGCGGCGCAGCAGCACGTGATCGATTTCGTGGCGACGGACATTTCCGACCTGCTGGCGAAGGCCGATGGCCGGCAGGTGCAGGTGGGCGATCGCAGCGTCACGCTGCGGCTCGCGAGTGCATCCGTGCGCGACTACGCGCCGGGCGCGCGTACGCGTTTCCTGGCGATCATCACCAATCCCACCATCGCCTACCTGCTGTTGCTGGCCGGCATTTTCGGGCTGCTGCTGGAAGCGCTGCATCCCGGCGCAATGCTGCCGGGCATCGTCGGTGGCATCTGCCTGCTGGTGGGCTTGTATGCACTGCAGCTGCTGCCGGTGAACTACGCCGGACTGGCGCTGATGGCGCTGGGCATCGGCCTGCTGGTGGCCGAGGCGGTCAATCCCAGCGTGGGCGCGCTGGGCATCGGCGGGGTGGTTTCGTTCGTGGTCGGATCGGTGATGCTGATGAATACCGGCGTGCCCGGTTACGGCGTCAACCTCGGTGTGATCGCCGGCATCGCGGTGTGCGCGGCGGCACTGCTGGGCCTGATCGTGTGGCTGGTATTCCGTTCGCGTCGTGCGCAACAGGTCACCGGTGACGCCGAGATGCTCGGCGACACCGGCACGCTGCTGCAGCCGCTGGACGCCGATGGCGAAGGCTGGATGATGGTGCGCGGCGAACGCTGGCGCGTGCGCTGCGCGGTCCCGTTGCCGACCGGCGCGCAAGTCCGCGTACTGCGTCGGGAAGGGTTGTTATTGTGGGTGGCGCCGCTGTGACGATGCGGCGCGACGGTGGAAGGACAATTCACGGGAGATAGTCATGTTCGGATTCGTTGGTGTAGTGGTCATCCTCGGGCTGCTGTTGCTGTTCTCCGCGGTCAAGATCCTGCCGGAGTACCAGCGCGGCGTGGTGCTGACGCTGGGTCGCTACACCGGCACCAAGGGGCCGGGGCTGGTGCTGCTGGTTCCTGCGGTGCAACGGATGGTCCGGGTCGATTTGCGGGTGACCGTGATGGACGTGCCGCCGCAGGACGTGATCTCGCGCGACAACGTGTCGGTGCGGGTCAATGCGGTGGTCTACTTCCGCGTGGTGGAACCCGACAAATCCGTGCTGCAGGTGGAGAATTTCCTGCAGGCCACCAGCCAGCTGGCGCAGACGCGGCTGCGCTCGGTGCTGGGCCAGCATGAGCTGGACGAGATCCTGTCGCAGCGCGACTCGATCAACCACACCTTGCAGACGATTCTCGACGAGGCCACTGACCCGTGGGGCATCAAGGTGGCCAATGTCGAGATCAAGGACGTCGACCTGAACGAGACCATGGTGCGCGCGATCGCCCGCCAGGCCGAGGCGGAACGCGAGCGCCGCGCCAAGGTGATCCACGCCGAGGGCGAGATGCAGGCTGCCGAGAAGTTGCGCGACGCCGCGGCCATGCTGTCGCAGCAACCGCAGGCATTGCAGCTGCGCTACCTGCAGACGCTGGCCGACATGTCCAACAACGGCAAGTCGTCGACCATCGTGTTCCCGTTGCCGCTGGATTTGATCCGGCCGCTGATGGAGGCCTTTCCATCGAAGCCGGATTCGATCACTGACCGAACCCGGGAATAACCCTTTTCACCTGTGGGAGCGGTTTCAGCCGCGATGCTCTTGTCCGGTCGCCTGGTTCCCCCGCCAAGGCATCGCGGCTGAAGCCGCTCCCACACGGGTGCACGGGCGGCTCAGTGCTTCGCCGCCGGCGCATCGAGCTTGTCGAAGTTCACGATCGCATTGAGCACCAGCGGATAGCTGCCGATGGTTTCGCCGCGCCAGATCGGGTTGCTGGCGAACAGCAGCACGTGGCCCTTGCCGTAACGGGCGTCGACCACCGCGGCGCGTTCGGCCATTTCGTCGCCATGGTCGAGCAGGCCGGCGATCAGCAGATGCTTCGCATCGGCGTAGCGCAGGATCACCTGCGGACGCTGGTCGGCCGGGACCACCCACGGGTTGTTGCGCGACTGCTCCGCATTCAGCGGCAGCGCCTGCCACGGCTTGGCTTCGGGCAACGCCGGTGCATCGATGGACGCGCGCCCTTCGGGCGCGTCGGTATCGTGCGGGCCGCCACGACCGGTGGGACGCTGGAAGTCCTTCGCGTTTGGCAGCCCGTGATCGCCGATGACCAGGTTGGAGAGGGTGAACGACTGGCCGTTGGCGCTGTACAGGGCCAGGTCATCGCGGGTGTAGCCGGCAGCGATCGGGCTGCGGCGATCGACGAACCTGGCCTGCAATACGCTGCCGACGACTTTCAGCTTGTCGCTGGGCGTGACGAACACGCCCGGGGCCAGGCCTTCGTCGATGGCGAATTTGGCGGTGTCCTCGGAGGTGATCAGCAGGCCGCCGCCGCGTACGAACCGCTTGAGGTTGGCGACGCCGCTGTCGCCGAGGCCCGGGCGGATGTCGTCGGTGGCGTCGATGTGGCCGAGGTTGGGGGTCAGCGCGGTGGTCTTCCACGGCATCGGGTTGCCCCACATCGGCAGGCCGTCGACGATCTGCTGTGCGCTGGCACCGCCGAGCGGGCCGAACAGGATCACGTCGTACTTCGCGCGCAGCCTGTCGTTCTTCGCCACGTCCTGGGTGCTGATGTAGTCGTACGGCACGTGCAGCTTGTCCAGCGCCATCCGCCACCAGCCTTCGGTCTGGGTGTCCAGCCACGTGTGCATCAGCGCAATGCGCGGCAATTTCGCGTGAGGCATGTCGATCGCGGCCAGCCCTTGCGGCACGTCGATCGTGCTGGCCAGGCTCATCGGCGCCTTGAGGATCGCGGTGTCGGTCACCCGCACGACTTCGACGTCAAACAGGTCGCCCATCGACCAGGCAGTGTCGTCGTAGGGGTGCTGCTGCGGGTCCTTCGGCGACCAGTACTGGCGATCGAGCAGGGTGTCGGCGATGCGCGAGTACGGCTGGTCCATGCGCACCAAGTAGCTGCCGGCGGCGAACGTGCGTGAGGCCGCCTTGCCGATCTTGCCGTCGTCGCCCCTGGTTGCCGGCAGGTTCACCGTGACCGGCGCGGTGAGGCGGCTGACCTCGGCGTGCTGCAGTTGCATGATCTGCAGCAGTTGCGCGCGCGAACCGCTGCGCTTGTCGTCGGCCGGGAACACGTAGGCGGCGGGGCCGGCTTCCTGCGGCTTCTCGATCGAGCGCTTGCCCTTGAGATAGAAGTTCTTCAGGAACAGCGGGCCGTTGTCCGCGAAATAATTCAGCGCGGTGAGCAGGCCGGTCTGTTCGTAGTTGTTGTTGTCGCGCTGCGACCACAGCACGGTCGGCAGCGGCGGGTTCGGCTTGTACCAGGTGCGCTGGTATTCGCTGGGGTCGAGGATGCGCTTGACGGTATCGGCACCGTCGTTGCCGAAGGTTTCGTACAGTCGGCTGATGCCGTTGTGCATGGCGGCGATGAACATCAGGTAGCCCGGGCTCCACGTGTCGAACTCGCCGTGGGTGAACACGCCGGGCATGCCCAGCTTGGTCAGCTGCTGCACGTTGTCCCAGCCCAGTTGCTGCCATTCGCCGGTGAGGATCGGATCGATCCACGCGTTGTACGGGCCGTCGCCGACCGTGTTGTCGTACAGGAACGGCACCGATTCGTGCAGGTCGTGCAGCACCTGCGCGTGCCAGCCGATATAGGTGTTCGCCACGTTGCGGGTGAGATTCAGCGTCATCGCCATTGCGTCGCGGTTGTTGTCGTGCGCGACGTAATGGCCCCAGTACAGCAGCGGCGGGTAGTTCTCGCCCGGGTGCGCCTTGTGCCAGTTGTAGCGGTCGACCTGGCGATCGCGGCCGTCCACTTCGACGATCGGGGTGATCAGGGTGATCACGTGCGAGCGGATGTGCCGGATGTACGGCGCGTTGTCGACCGCGAGGCGGTAGGCCAGCTCCATCAGTGCGGTCGGCGCGCCGGTCTCGGTGGAGTGGATGGTGCCGGTGATGTAGTAGACCGGTGTGGTCTGCGCGACGAGCTGGTCGGCGGTGGCGTCGTCCATGTGGATGCTGCGCGGGTCGGCCAGTTTGGCCAGGCGCGCCTTGTTCGCATCGAGGTCGGCCAGCAGGCTTTCGTCGGCGACCGCCACCGCGATCATCTCGCGGCCTTCCTCGGTCTTGCCGATCGAGAACACCTTCACCCGCGGACTGGCTGCCGCCAGCGCGCGGAAGTAACGGTAGACGTCGGCGGAGTAGGGCAGGTAATCCGGTGCGCCGGCGATGTGGCCGAGCACTTTCTCCGGCGTGGGCACGCTGGCCGAGGCGGGCAGGTAGTCGGTCAGCGGCGAGTTGAACGACGGGTCGGTGGTGAATTTCAGGATCTGGTCGGTATAGCCCTGGTCGACAGGCTGCGCCGGATCGCGCGCGTAGGGTTTGGCATTGTCAGGCTCCGTCGCGGCGCAGGTGGCGAAGCTGGCAAGCGCCAGCACGGTGGCGATCGAAAACCGGATGGACACGCGCATGACGGGGTTCCCCTGAGTCGGCGAGACGGCAGATCGGACACTTTGCCAGATCAACCTCGGCAGCGCGTAGCCCATCAGTTGGGTGGCGGGGCGTCAGTGGGCGGCATCGGAATGTGTAGCTCCGGGCGCGTCTGCCCGGACCGCGCCGGGACCGATATTGGCACTCACGAACTGCACCAGCTTCGTGTACAGCTCGGTGATGTTGGCCTCGTCGTAGAAGCCGTGCATCTCGCCCGGTTTGAGCAGCCACTGGTGGGCGATGTGCCGGGCCAGCAAAGCCTGGTGCAGGTTGCGACCCTGGATCGACGGCACGCGCTCGTCCTTGCCGCCGACCACCAGCATGACCTGCGCCTTGAGGGAATCCAGTTGGTTCACCGGTGAGCGGTTGGCCAGAACGGTCATGTCGTCACCCAGCTGGCGCCTGAGATAGTCCTCGCCGAAGCTGGATTGCGGAATATCGCCACGGTGGTACATCAACGGAAGGTCGTAGACGCCCACGTAGCCAATCGCACACTTGTACAAGTCGGGCTCCTTCACCGCACCTTCCAGCGCCGCATAACCGCCATAGCTGCCGCCGTAGATGCAGATGCGTTGCGGGTTGGCGATGCCCTGGGCGATCGCCCAGCGGGTGGCGTCGGTGGTGTCGTCCTGCATTTTGCCGCCCCATTCGCGCCAGCCGGCGTGCTCGAAGTCGTAGCCGTAGCCGCCGGAGCCGCGGAAGTTGACCTGCATCACGGCATAGCCGTGGGTCGCCAGAGCCTGCACGTCGGGTTGGTATTCCCAGCGATCGCGGACGCCGAATGGCCCGCCATGCACCATCACGACCAGCGGCAATTGTTTCGCGTTTTCCTCACCGGGCGGGTAACTCACGTAGCCATGCAGCTTCAGGCCATCGCGCGCGGCAAACTCGATCGGCTGCATGATGGCCATCCGGGCCGGATCGATCCATGGTGCACGCGACAGCAGCAGCGACAGCTTGTGCGCCGCGGGATCGAACAGATAGAACGCCCCGGGATCGGCATCGGCCTGAACCAGCACCACGCTGAGGCGACCGTCGCGGGTGCCGGAGACGAAACTCACGCTTTCGCCGGGGAACTGCTTCATCAGCAGCATCAGTGCCTTCGCGTCGGCCGACTGGCTGTCGAACAACGCCGCGCCCGCGCGGCCGTCCATGAAGCCCACGCCAATGACGCTGTCCGCGGCCAGCCCCTGCAGCAGACCATCCGGCTCGACTGTCGCGTTGCCCCAGACCGGTTCCAGCGTGTTTTCGGCCGGATCCCAGCGACATACGCCGAACCCCGGGGCGGCCGGGCAGGTGAAGTAGGCGGCACGGTCATCGGGGGTGAACGCGATCGGTGTCGAGCGATCGGCGCTGGCTTTCGCAAGCAGTTGCCAGCCGTCACCGTCGACGGGATGCAGATACACCTTGAAGCTGCCGTCGTTGGCGAGTCCATACGCAAACCGCAGCCGGCCTTGATGATCGGCGACAAAAGTCGCGCCGCGCATCGGCGCCGTCAAGATCTTGATCTTGTCGCCGGTACGCACATCCATGCGGTAGGCGACCGGCAGTTCGATCTCGTATCCGGCAGCATCCCACGAGCTGACCGAAACCAGCATGTGGTGCGGGTCGTCCGGGATCGCCGCGATGAATCGGGCGGTGCCGCGCTCTGCCGTCGCATGCCGGATGTGCGAGCCGGTGCTCATGCCGGTTTTGCGAAAACCGTAAAGCATGTCCGGGCTGCTGCCATCGGCGTTGACGGCGAACAGCTCACCGGTCGCCAGCGGTGTGTCGTATCCGCCCCGGTGCAAACCGACCGCATACACGACGCGCGTCGGCGCTGCCCACCAGAAGCCGAGTACGTCGTCTTCCGAGCGCGGGCTGATCACCTTGATCTTGCTGTCGGCAAGATGGATCAAGGCGAGCACCGTCTGTCCCTTCACCACGGCCGTGGCCGCCAGATACTCCCCGTCCGGTGAAATCTTTGCATCCTTGTATTCGGCATGTTTCGCCAGGTCGGCGAACGACACCGGCTGTGCCTGCAGCACGATTGAAAAAAGCAGCAACCCCAACGCCACGATCCAGTGTCGCAAACCCATGGTCTTGTTCCTTCTGGATGATCCCGGCGACCGGTGTCGACACGGTTGCTCCCCGCCATCAGTTTAGCGGTTCCGTCCCATTTGAAGATGCACTGCACCGAGTCACGAGTTTGCCTCGACCCGAAATACGGGAGCGCCTGGACTCCCCGGCGAATCACCGAACGGGGCGGCGCACGTTGCATGCGCCGCCCTATGCTTCAGTCGTGACGTCGGCGGCTATTTTTCCAGCAAGCCCGTCAACCGGTCCAGTTGCGCGCGGTAGCGGTCGAGCACCTTGGCGGTGGCGACGGCGTAGTGGTCGGCTTCGTCCCAACGGCGGGCTTCGAGTGCTTCGCGTACGCCGGGTACTGTCTTGACGCCGTAGCCGGTGAGCATGCCGGGCGCGTAGATGTAGTGCTTGAACCAGGCGCGGCCGGGCAGGCCGGCGGGATCGGTCAGTGCCTGTTCCATGCTGCCGATCAGCTGGTTCAGCTGCTGCCGTTGCGCGCCGGGCAGGTTGAAGCCAGCGGCGGCGCGTTTGTCGTAGGCGGTCTGGTAGGCCTGCGCGCTTTGCTTCAGCCGCTTCGCGGCCTGGTCCAGCGGAGCGAGGTCGATCTTCGGCACGTCGGAGTCGCGTTCCGGTGGCCCCACCGGCCGGGTCGGATCGGCGTCCAGCGCGAAGGCATGGTGATCGAACAGCTGGTGCTGCTGTTCGGTGGCCTTGCGGGTGTCCTCGACCAGCTTGTGCAGCTCACCGACGTAGCGATCCAGCGTGTCGCTGAAATCGCCGAAGCGCAGTGGCAGCACATTGGCATCGGCTGTGCGCAGCACGATGTGACCGGCGACCTTGGCCAGCGCCACGCCGTATTCGAAGCTCGGGTCACCGAAGCGCACGTAGTGGTCGAACGAGTCGTAGCGCGAATGGTAGATGCCGCTGTTGTCGTCCTCGCCGCCGAAACCCAGATCGAGCGAGGCAATGCCGAGGTGCTCGAGAAATGCGCTGTAGTCGGAACCGGAGCCCAGCGCGTCGATCGGTACGTCGCCACCGGCTGCCGCCAGCTTGGCGATCGCCCTGGCTTCGGGTTTGGCGCCCTTCGCAGCGCCGTCCACCAGCATGTGCGCGCGCAGGCGTTCGAGCACGCTGCCGTGGGTTTCCGGATCGGTCACGCCGCCCGCCACCTGGTTGACCATGTGCTGCAACGAGTGGCTGCCGCCGGCGCCGAGGAAGCCGCGTCCGTTGGTGTCGGAGTTGACGTACAAGACGGCCTTCTTCTGCAACTCGGCGGCGTGCGTTTCGGCCCATTCGGTGGAACCGAGCAGGCCCGCCTCCTCGCCGTCCCAGCTGGCGTAGACGAGGGTGCGCTGCGGCCGCCAGCCCTGTTTGACCAGGCCGCCGATGGCCTTGGCCTCGGCCATCAGGGCGACGTTGCCGGCGAGCGGATCCCATGCGCCGAACATCCAGCCGTCATGGTGGTTGCCGCGCACGATCCACTGGTCCGGCGCACTGGAGCCCTTGAGCATGGCGATCACGTCGTAGACCGGTTTCTGGCCCCAGTCCGATTTCACCGTGATGTGCACCTTGGCCGTGCTCGGGCCGACGTGATAGGTCAACGGCAGCGATCCGCGCCAGTTGGCCGGCGCCACCGGGCCGCCCAGCGCCTGCAGCAACGGGGTGGCGTCGGCGTAGGAAATCGGCAGTACCGGGATCTTCAGCACGGTTTTCGCGTCTTTCAGCGCGAGGCGTTTCGCGTTCGCGGTCGAGCCCGTGCCGGGGGTCAATGGATCGCCGGGATAGACCTGCATGTCGGCGACGGAGCCGCGCTGCACGCCTTGCGCCGGACGCCAGCCGCCCTGCGGGTAGACGTCGCCCCGGGCGTAGCCGTCGTCATGCGGGTCGGAGTAGATCAGGCAGCCGATGGCGCCATGTTGCTGGGCGAGCTTCGGCTTGAGGCCGCGCCAGCCGCCGCCGTAGCGGGTGATGACAATCTTGCCGCGCACGTCGATGCCGCGTCGGGCCAGTTCCTTGTAATCGTCCGGCATGCCCTGATTGACGTAGACCAGCTCGGCGCTGACGTCGCCGTCGCCGCCGTAGACGTTGTAGGGCGGCAGCATGCCGGTACGGATGCCGGAGGTGCTGTCGCCGGCAATCGCCGGCTCGCTGAGCACGGCCTTGTACGGCTTGGGTCCCAGCAATTCCACCGCGACCTTTGTCGGCGTGGGATAGAGCACGTTGAAAGTTTCGATATGCGCATCCCAGCCCCATTCGCGGAATTTGGCCAGCATGAACTCGGCGTTGGCCTTGTCGTGCGGTGCGCCTACCTGGTTGGGTTGCGACGACATCTGCTTGAGCCAGCTGCGCTGCTCGGCCGGATCGAGCTGCGCGTCGAAGCGCTGTTCGAGACTGCGTTGGGCAGCGGCGCCGTTCGCGTCGAACCCGAACATCGCGCCGCTGGCGTGATCGTCGGCACTGTTGGCGTTGGTTGCGGCGGCGGCAAACGTCGCCAACAGGCAGGCGCCCATCAGCAACGGGCGGATCGTCATTCGGGTCATGCGCGTACTCCACTGGTCGGGGATCGTCATTCGAATCGCGGCGCGGGGCCCATACCCGCGCCGGGGGATGTCACGGCAACAATCCTTCGGTTATACGCCCGCGCCACGCCGATTGCGTAGGACGTTAGTCATGCCTGCTGCTGCCGGGTCGCCGGTTCCCACCACGATGGCCGGACATGCGGATATCTGGACGGCTAGGGGGTGGCCTCCGTCTTTTCCGACACCGAAATGGTTTTGCGGAAAATCAGGCTGCCATCTTCGGCGCTGATGGTCAGATCGTATTTGCCGGGGCGCAGGTAGAGCTCGCTGACGGGCGCGCCCTGGCCCTGGCGGACGCGGTCATGCAGGGTGGCCATCAGCGGTATCGGGTCGAGTGCCATGCGATCGGCCGGGATCGCGTCCTTGCCTTCGTCGGCATAGCGCGCCTCGATCAGGCACGGGTAATGCCCTTCGCAGCGATCGCCGTTGATGAAATAGGGGTGGCGCAAGCCGCCGAGACTGAGCCAGGTGGGACGTTCGCGACGCATCTGCTGCGGCGGAAAGACCACGTTGACATCGTAGCCCGCGCGCAATGCCCATGGCTTGCCGGTCTTGTCCTCGAACACGATCGGCACTTGCGGCCGCAGCTTCTCCACGATGGCGTCGTAATAGGGGTGGTTGTCCTCCTTGACCTGATGCGGCACGAGCATGGTCTGCTCCACGCTCAGTCCATCGATGCCGGACAACTTGTACAGGTGCTCGGCCATCGACGAGCCGCCGAGGAATTCGCCCGACTTCTGGACGTGCGCATAACCGGCTTCGACCACCACTCGTGCGCGTGGGTCGTGCTGGAATATGTGTTCATAGATATTGCGTGCCTGTTCCGCTTCGCGGGCGTCGCCGGTGGCATTGGAGAGCGCCTCGTAACCGATCACCTTGAAGCCGAGCTTGATCGCGGTACGCACCATTTCGGCGCTGATCGGTTCGGCGGTGTAGAAACCACTGTCCGCGGTGGGATAACCGCGCGACTGCAGCTTCTTGTCGGTCTGGTAGACCGTTTCGACGGCGAAATAGTCGAAGCCTTCCTGCCGCAGCCTGCTCAGCAACTGCACGGTGAGCGTGCGGGTGAGCGGGATGTTGTGCGCTTCATTGAGATAGACCAGCTGGTATTTCTTCGCCAGTTCCGGGATCGCTTCCAGCGCTGGGCGCGCGCTGTATTCGGGGTCGGACAGCGGCGAGGGACGGTCGTCCTTCTCCAGCGGCTGCTTGATCGAAAAGCTCAGTGCCGCATCCGGGTAGTCGCCGATGAAGGTCTGGTACCAGCTCAGGTACTGACCGAAGATCAGCCGGAAGGCGGGATCCTTGTCATTGGCGTAGGCGTAGCGCATGACCTGGTACTGCGCGAGCAGGCCCTTGTGCTTGTCCGCCTCGTGCATGATTTTTTCGGATTTGCGCGAGGCCTCGATCTGGCGTGACCGCCATTGCGCGGACGTCTGCGCCAGGCTGGCGGCGGGCGCGCAGAAAAACAGCGCGCAACTCAACATGATTCCGGTGCGTAGTGCCGACATGCGATGTCCTCCCGTGGTGCCGTGTGCTGGCATGGGCAGTTTTACCAGCCTGGGCGCCGGCTGTCGCCTGACGGACGGCACGGTGGCGGCGAGCGTGTCGACACATGGGACGGAGTGGCCGGTTCGGTAGCACAATGGTCGCCCCTGATCGCTGCGGAGAGACGTCATGCGCCCGACTGTTCTTGCTGTACTGATTGCCCTGGCCCTGCCTGCTGCCGCGTCGGCCCAGGTTGCGAACCTGCACAGCGGTGCGATCACCGCCGCGGTGCAGAAGGCGATCGATGACCCGGCCCGGCAGGCGGACAGGTCCGACGATGCCCGCCGCAAGATCGCCGCGGTGATGACGTTCGCCGAGGTCAAGCCGGGCCAGAGCGTGCTGGAGCTGGTGCCCGGCAGTGGTTACTGGACGCGCGTGTTCAGTGCCATCGTGGGTCCGCAGGGCCACGTCTATACGGTCTGGCCGGCGGAAATGGCGAAGTACTCGGCGAAGAGCCTCGCGAACTGGCAGAAGCTGGCGGCCACGCCGCACTACGCGAACGTCAGCGTGCTGCAGCAGCCCGGTGCGCAGCTGAGCGTGCCGGCGCCAGTGGACCTCGTGTTCACCGCGCAGAACTACCACGATTACCACGACTCCTTCATGGGGCCGGTGGACATGACCAGCTTCGACAAGCAGGTCTACGACGCGCTCAAGCCCGGCGGCCTGTTCGTCGTGATCGACCACGTCGCCCCGGCGCGCTCCGGCTTCGCCGACACCGATACGCTGCACCGCATCGATCCGGCGGCGGTCAGGAAGGAAGTCGAGGCGGCAGGTTTCGTCTTCGACGGCGAGAACAATGCGCTGCGCAATCCGGACGATTCGCACGAAGCGAAGGTGTTCGACAAGTCGATACGCGGCCATACCGACCAGTTCATCTATCGCTTCCGCAAGCCCGCGAAATAGCGCACGAAACCTCACCGGCCGCGTGCATCCGCCACGCGGTCGGCTTGAGTCGGGATGGCGATTGGCTGCACCATCCTCGGAATGCGTGTAGCCATGCGAAACACCCGGCCGTGAGCCAGATCGATCCCCCCGCGCGGGACGCCGACCCGGAGCCACGGCGCCCGCCCGAGCCGGACGCAGCCGACTGCTGCGGCGAAGGTTGCGTGCGGTGCGTATACGACCTCTACGAGGAGGCGCTGGAACGCTATCAGGCGGAACTGGCGGCGTGGCGCGCGCGGCACCCGTGAAACCACTTCACCCCTTGGAGAGCAGCCATGTGGATGGCCATCACTCGTGAAGTCAGTCCCGCGCTAGGTGCCTGCGAGTTGTCATACGTCGAGCGCGTCGCGATCGATGTAACGCGTGCACGCGCGCAACACGATGATTATCGGCGGGCGCTGGAAACGCTGGGCTGCCGCGTACTGACCCTGCCGGCCGAACCGGAGCTTGCGGATTCCGTGTTTGTCGAGGACGTGGCGATCGTGCTGGATGACGTCGCGATACTGACTCGTCCCGGCGCCGCATCCCGCCGTGGCGAGGTGGCGAGCGTCGGTGCATTGCTTGGCGGCTATCGCAAGCTCCTGGCGATCGAGGCGCCGGGCACGCTCGACGGCGGCGACGTGCTGCTGGCCGGTTGCACGCTTTACGTGGGCCAGTCCGCGCGCAGCAACGCCGACGGCATCGCGCAGTTGCATACCCTGCTGGCTCGCCGGGGATACACCGTGCAGGGCGTGCCGACCCATGGCTGCCTGCATCTGAAATCGGCAGTGACCCAACTTGCCGGCGACACCTTGCTGCTGCAGCCGGCGTGGGTGGATCGCGGGCGGTTCAGCGACTTTCGCGTAATCGAAGTCGATCCGGCCGAGCCGCACGCCGCGAACGTGCTGCGTGTCGGCGACGCGCTGGTGATGCCGGCCAGTTTTCCGCGCACGCGGCAGCGACTGCTCGACGCGGGATTCCAGGTTACCTCCGTCGACGTCTCCGAGCTGCAGAAGGCCGAAGGCGCGGTGACCTGCTGCAGCCTGGTGTTCCGCACGGACGACTGAGCTTGCGACGCAGCAAACTTCGTTCGTGCTGGACGACGTCGTCGTCACCGTGCAATGAGCAGGTGCGGAAGGCGCACCCACGCCTTCCGCCTTGCCGGCACGTGCAAGTCGACGGGCGCCGTTTCAGCAAGCGGCCGGTACGTTGACCAATGCGGCTGCCGTACTCGCCGGGAGGTGCTGTCGTGTGCCGCAATCGTGCTCGTGCACACTGGCGTGAGCGGGACACGGCAGGGGCGCGACGGCAACCGGGCCGGTGCGTGATCAGGCGGTGGCTTTTGCCGACGTGAAATGGCGGCGCAGATCCTGCTGGCAGCGGGCCAGCAGTGCGGGGGGAAACGGGTCGCCATCGCCCTGACTGAGGTCGAGATCGGTGGCAAGGCGATCGTGCTCGGCCAGCAATTGCGCCATCGCCAGCAGGTCGGCCGCGGACAGCGCCTTGCCCAGCGCCGCCGAAGGCGGGCTGGCCGGATCCTGCACCTGCGCCATCGCCTCGATCACGCGCGCCGGCAATTCCCAGTGTTGCGCGGCCTGCAATGACAGGCGCCCGGCGAGTCGCGCGCAGCTGTCCAGGAAGCCGGAGGAAAGCGGCACGCTGACGTCGGCGATCAGCTGATCCAGCAGGCGTACCACGGCGCCGGTACCGGTACGGCAGATGATGCCCGCCAGATAGGCCTCGAAGCTGTCGCAGCCGCTGTTCTTGCCCAGCCACGCGCAGGCATGCGCGCAGCGTTCGGCGTGATCCCACAGACGCACGCCGGCGGCGTGGCCGAGCGCGCCGGCGTTGGCCTGCAGGATCGGCTTCATCACGTGCTGGGTCAGCACCTGGCGCAGGCCGTCCTGGCCCAGCAACACGACTGCCTGCTGCAGGCTGGTGATCGGCTGGGCCGAGCGGTAGTAGACGCTGCTGGTGACCCGCATCACCTCGCCGACCATCAGAGGATCGCGGCCCACCAGTTTGGCCAGCTGGCCACCGGCGGCATCGTCGTTCTTGAGGGTGCGCAACAGCTGCGGGAGAACGCTGGGCAGCCGCGGCAGGCTGCGCATGTCGAAACGCGTACTCAGCAGCTCCAGTCGTTTGAGCGTGGCCTGTTCGGACGCGGTGGGGCTTTCGATGTCGGCGTCGGGGAGGTCGAGCACGAAGCGCTGGAACCGATCCTCGACCTGCGTTCTCGGCATGCTCGGCAGGACCGTCGTGGCGGTGCGGGGCGCGGCTGCGGGCGGGCGCGCGGCGGAGGCACGAGGCTGCACGCTCGGTGCAACCGTCTTCCGGCCGCCGCCAAAAATGCGCTGCCACATGCTCGCCATACGTTGCTTCCTCTTTTTTCGAGCCGGGCCCGGGTATCCGTCCGTTATCGGCTGCGCGCCGGAATCATTGAGGCGGCCTGTCGATCATCGCAGCAACGCCACGCATTGACCCTGCCTGTGCACAAGCGGGCGCGGCGGGCTCCTCCCGCCGCTTCAGCGGGAAGAGCGGCGCTTGCCGGTGCGCGGAAGGCACCGCGACAGCGGGTTACTTGTTCTTCTTCTTCTCCTGTTTGGCGGCCTTCTTCTCCTTCATGGTCTTGGCCGGCTTCTTTTTTTCGCTCTTCTTTGAATCCATGCCCTTGCTCATGCGGCTCTCCGATGTGGTGTGTGTTGACAGGTGACGCGCTGCGAAGTCTAAGCGGTTCCGGTGCCGGTTGGGCGGAATCCTCGACGGCCACGAACGGTGTGGCGCGACGACACGCGCCAGGTTTTCAGATGCGTTCGCCGGGCGCCAGATAGCGCCATTGCCCCGGCGCAAGTTTCGCCAGCGGAATGCGGCCCACGCGCAGGCGCTTCATCGACAGTACGGTGAGACCCACCGCCTGGCACATCGGCTCGATCCGGGTCGGTTGCAGCACCTTGAATGCGAAGCGCAGCCGTTGCTCGCTCTGCCAGCTGACCTTGATCGGCGGCATCGCGTAATTGTTGAAGCGCAGGCCATGGTTGAGCAGGGCCAGCCCGTTCGGGATCAGCTCGCCGCTGACCTCGACCACGAACTCCTGTTCGACCCGCTCGATGTCCTCGGTGAGCTTGCGGGTGACGCGCCAGTCCTGGGTGAAAATCAGCAGGCCGCTGGCGGTGGTCGGCAGCGGCAGCGGCGAGGTCAGTCGCTGCAGATGGCGTTTCAGCGGGCGCACGCCGGAGGCATCATCGGGTGAGCGTGTTTCCGGAGTGACCAGCGCGCTGGCCGGGTTCGCGCCGTTGCCGGCGTCGTAGCCGACCGGCTTGTGCAGCACCAGGGTGGCCGGCTCGGTGGGGATCAGCCGGGCCTGCGGATCGAGTTCGACGGTCTGCGTGTCGACCATGAACTGCGGCTCCTCGACCACTTCCCCGTCCACCCGCACCCAGCCGCCCTCGATGTATTGCTCGGCCTCGCGGCGCGAGCATTGGGCCAGCGCGACGACGCGTTTGGCGAGGCGGACCGGATCTGTCATCGAGATGCCATGCAGTGAGGAACGACCATTGTAGGCACAGCAGGAGCGACTTCAGTCGCGATGGGTCCGGCTGGACGAACGGGAGAGGCATCGCGGCTGAAGCCGCTCCCACAAGAAAAGCCGGCACCGTGGCAATCGGCGCGACAGACCCCAGATCATGAGCTTCTGTTTTGGTGAGAGTCCGACATGATTCCTTTCTCCGTGCTCGACCTGGCCCCGGTCACCGAAGGCAGCGATACCGGGCAGGCGTTCCGCAACACGCTGGATCTTGCCCAACGGGCCGAGCAATGGGGCTACCGGCGCTACTGGCTGGCCGAGCACCACAACATGCCGGGCATCGCCAGCGCGGCGACCGCGGTGCTGATCGGCCATGTGGCCGGCGGCACCTCGACGATCCGCGTCGGGGCCGGCGGCATCATGCTGCCGAACCACGCGCCGCTGCAGGTGGCCGAACAGTTCGGCACGCTCGCTTCGTTGTATCCGGGGCGGATCGATCTCGGGCTGGGCCGTGCGCCCGGCACGGACCAGGCCACCGCGAAAGCCCTGCGCCGTTATTTCGACAGTGCCGATGCCTTTCCGCATGACGTGCTGGAACTGCTCGGCTACTTCGAGCCGGCCAAACCCGGCCAGCAGGTACGTGCGGTGCCGGGTGCCGGTATCGACGTGCCGGTGTGGTTGCTCGGTTCGAGCCTGTTCAGCGCGAAGCTTTCGGCCCAGCTTGGCCTGCCGTTTGCGTTCGCCTCGCACTTCGCCCCGGATGCGATGGACGAAGCGCTGGCGCTGTATCGCCGCGACTTCCAGCCGTCCGCGCGCCTGTCGCAGCCCTACGCGATGCTGGGCCTGAACGTGGTCGCCGCCGACAGCGACGCCGAGGCGCGGCGGCTGTTCACCACCCAGCAGCAGAGCTTCATCAAGTTGCGCCGCGGCATGCCCGGGCTTATTCCGCCGCCGATCGACGACATCGAATCGTTCTGGACGCCGGTCGAGAAGCTGGGGGTGGAACGCGCGCTGGCCTGCGCCGTGGTCGGCGCAGCCGACACCGTCAGCAACGGCATCGGGGCGTTCGTCGCGCGCCACCGCCCGGACGAACTGTTGATCACCGCCAATGTGTTTGATCATGCGGCGCGGCGGCGTTCGTTCGAGATCGCCGCCGCGGTGCATCGCGAAATGGCGGATCGTCCGGGGCATTCCTGACAGCCGTTCCCATGTCGGCGGGCCGGCGGCGGCTTCAGTTGCGCGTCCGCCTGCCGCTACGCTTCGTAGGCCGGCGGCAGGGGGATCAGGCTTCGACTCGCATCGCAGGGCTAGTCAGTCGATCCCGCGAACCTTGCCGCCGTTTCGCTTGCGATGTGGGTGGAGGTAATGGATGGACTACGCCCGATGGACGCGCTGTGCACTGCTGGCGCTGACTTGTGCAGCGCTGTACGGGGTGACCGTGCCGTATCGGGCGGGGTTCTTCGGCGTCAACAGCGACGCATCGCTGGCGCACCTGCATATCGGATTCATGTTCGCGGTGGCGGTGCTGTATCGCGACCGACTTCCCTTGCTGGCGGTCACGCTGGCGGCGCTGGTCGTCTGGCTGGTCGCGGTCGGTGTGGGCCACAAGAGCCTGCTGATCGATCTGATGGGCGCGATCTCGATCGGGGTGACGTATGCCGTGCTCCGTGTTGGCGCGCATTGGCTCCGCAGCGGCAACGATCCGGACTGGCGGTTCGGTGTGGCCGATATGCCTCGGTTCGTGCTGTTCGGCATGGTCGCGTTGCCACTGTTGCTTACCCTCAACAACGGGTTGTCTGGCCTGTGGCTGGGGCCGCATGAGAGCATCGCCAGGATGGCCAGCGAGGCGACGCAGGTCCTGTTCGCCAAGTTTTTCGGCGTACTGATCGTTGGTCTGCCGATGATCGTGCTGGGCACTCGCAGACACGACCGGTTGCCGGCCGCCGCATGGTGGCGCGCGGCCTTGCCGTGGCGATTGCTGGGTGTGGGCGTACTGTTGCCGGCGCTGGCCTTGCGATGGGCCGAGTGGACCGGTCTCGACGTGGATACGCTGCTGCAGACCCTGCTCAGCAACCGCCTGCTGGTGACCGCTGCACTGATCTGGGCGACCCTGCGCACGGGCTTGCGCTGGAGCATGCCGCTGCTGGTTCTGGTGGAGTTTTTCTTCGCCACGGCGCTGGCCCGACATGCCGGTACCTCTGCCAACCTCACCGATCTGGCCGGACTGCTGCGCATCGCGATCGAATGCATGATGCTGGAGTTGCTGGTCCTGCTGTTGTTGTTGTACAGCCGCGAGCGCGAGGCGGCCTTGAGCCGGCACGAGCGCGCCAGCCTGGTCGAGCCGTTGACCGGTTTGCCGAATGTGGGCGCCTTGCGTCGTCGTTTCGAGGCGGATGGCTTGCCGTCGCTCGGTTTCCTGCTGCTCGATCGGGTGGAAAAGATTTCCACCGGCCTGGGCTTGCGCGCGCAGGTCGAACTGCCACGCTGGGTGGCAACCCAACTGGCCGATCTGGCCGACACCTATCACATCGGCACCGGCCAGATGGTGCTGGTGCCGCGCGCGCCGCAGGAGGACGTGGCAGCGCAATGGGAGTACGTGCTGCAGCGCCTGCACGAGAGCGAGTTTGTCTGGATGGACCGCCGGCTGCGCCTGCTGCCCTATCTGGGCGTCGCCGCCGCGGAGGTGCGCGAGGAGACCCTGGACGCGTGCATGCTGCGCGCGTCCGATGCGGCGATCGAGGCGCGCCAGCGCGGGGAGATGCGCCTGCAGCGGGCAAGCATCCTTGCCGGTGCCGCCCCGCAGGTGGATCGCCAGCGCGTGCTGCAGCTTTCCTCCACCGTGCTGTCGCGAATCCGCGCCGGTGACATCGAATTGCATTTCCAGCCTTTCGAGCCGCTGTCGTCGCAGGTCGCGCAAGAAGCCGTCTCCGGCGAAATCCTGTGTCGCCTGCGCGACGAGCGGGGCGAGCTGATGTTGCCCGGTCAGTTTCTCGGCGAATTGCAGGCCGACCGTCGCATGGCCGAGCTGGATCTGGCCGTGGTGCGGCAACTGGATCGGTGGTTGCGGGAACATCGGGCCGGGTTGCCGCCGCTGGGTCGCCTGTCCATCAACATTGGCGGCCAATCGCTGGCTTCGCGCGTGTTCGCGCAGGAGTTGCTGGCGCTGCTCGATCGGTTCGCGCTGTCGCCGAGGCAATTGTGTTTCGAGGTCACCGAAACGGCGGCGATCACCCATGCGGAGGAGTCGGCTGCATTGTTCGCCGGGCTGCACGAGCGAGGCTGCCAGATATCGATCGATGACTTCGGCGTCGGCTTCCAGTCGTTCGAGCGGTTGAAGCAGATCCCGGTGGACGTGATCAAGATCGACGGCAGTTTCGTCCGCGACATGACACGTTCGCCGCGCGACCTGGCGATGGTGCGCGCCACGGTGATGGTGGCGCGGGCGTTCAAGGCGGAGACCGTGGCCGAATACGTGGAGGATGCCGAGACCGCCCAGGCGCTGCGCGAGTTGCAGGTGGATTGGGGGCAGGGTTATCACTTCGCGTTGCCGCGGCCGCTCGACGACGTGTTGCTGCGCTGCTGACCACGGTAGCGTGAACCGCGGATTCCGCGCAGGCGTACAACCTCGCGCGCGCGGCCGCAAAAAACGCAGGCGGCGGCGCCAATCGGCCATAATGGGCGTTATCCCACGAATCGCCGAAGCTTTCCCACGCATGAAAACACCCAAGGGCCTGCAGGATCTGATCGAAGAGGGCGTGATCGATCAGGTTTTGCGACCGCTGAAGAGCGGCAAGGAAGCCTCCGTCTACGTCGTCCGTTCGGGCGAGGACATCCGTTGCGCCAAGGTCTACAAGGACATGGCCCAGCGCAGTTTCCAGGCGCGCGTGCAATATCAGGAAGGGCGCAAGGTGCGTGGCAGCCGGCAGATGCGCGCGATGGGCAAGGCGACCAAGTTCGGCCGCAAGGAGGCCGAGGCGGCCTGGAAGAACGCCGAGGTCGACGCGCTGTACCAGCTCACCGCGGCCGGCGTGCGGGTGCCGAAGCCTTATGGCTACTTCAATGGCGTGCTGGTGATGGAACTGGTCACCGATGCGGACGGCTACTCCGCGCCGCGATTGGGTGAGGTGGAGCTGTCGGCCGAAACCGCGCGCGAATACCACCGCTTCCTGATGCAGCAAGTGGCGCGGATGCTGTGCGTCGGGCTGATCCACGGCGACCTGTCCGAGTACAACGTGCTGGTGGGGCCGGCCGGCCCGGTGATCATCGACCTGCCGCAGGCGGTCAGCGCATCCGGCAACAATTCCGCGCGGGCGATGCTGCGACGTGACGTGGGCAACATCACCATCAGCCTGTCGCGCTTCGCGCCGGAGCTGCTCGATACGTACTACGGCGAGGAGATGTGGGCGCTGTACGAGTTGGGCGAGTTGCACCCGGACAGCGAGCTCACCGGCCACTTCGAGTTCGACGAAAGCATCGCCGACGTCGACAGCGTGATGCAGTCGATCATCGACGCCCGCGAGGAAGCGATCATCCGCCAGCAGGGCCGCGAGGCGGCGGCGCAGGAAGACTGACCGTCGATCGGTCGCTCCGGTGGATCGCGCTTGCGGGAGCGGCTTCAGCCGCGATGCTTCCGGGCATGTCGAACAGCATCGCGGCTGAAGCCGCGCCGCTCCACGCGAAAGCGTCAGGGCGTGCTGACGTCGACCAGTTCCACGTCGAACACCAGCGAGGCGTTCGGCGGGATGTCGCCGCCGGCGCCGCGGGCGCCGTAGCCGAGTTCTGCCGGAATCAGCAGGGTGCGCTTGCCGCCGACGCGCATGCCGGCCACGCCCTGGTCCCAGCCGTCGATCACCCGGCCCGCACCGAGCGTGAAATTGAACGGTGCGCCGCCGCGCGAGCTGTCGAACTGCGCACCGTGCTTGTCCTTGGCGTTTTCGTCATACAGCCAGCCGGTGTAGTGCACCAGCACGTCCATGCCGGCCTTCGCCTCGGCGCCGGTGCCGACCTTCTGGTCGATCACGGTGAGCTTGTCCACCTTGCCGCTGGCATGGGCTTGCGGCGCCGCGCTGCAGGCGGCGAGGGCGAACACGGCGAGCAAGGGCAGCAACCAGCGCATGGGTGACTCCATCGGAACGGGGACGAAGCGGCGATTATCCGGCAAACGGGGCACGGCGTCCCGATGGATGCCGCTCAGGCACGCGGGTCGCTCGCCTCCCGGTGCTCGCTGCGCGCTGCCTGCCAGACCTCGCGCGCCGCATCGGCGTTGATCAGCATGATGCCCGCACCGACGACCATGTCGGGCCAGACCGGTGCGCGTCATCGCGGTGGCTGCGCCGGCGATCACGATGGCGATATTCGCGAAGACGTCGTTGCGCGCGGACAGGAACGCAGCCCGGGTCAGGCTGCCGCGGTGGTGGCGGTAGCGCATCAGCAGCATCGCGCAGCCGAAATTGACGAGCATCGCACCGAAGCCGGTGGCGGTCAGCGCCAAGGGTGCCGGTGGCGCGGGCAGCTGAAACTTGCTCCACAACGCCCACAGCGTGGCCAACGCGGGTACCAGCAGTATGCCGGCCAGCCCCATGCCCACGCGCGCTCGAGCCTTCAGGCTCCAGCCGAGAGCGAGCAGGATCAGCAGATTCACCGAAGCGTCTTCCAGGAAATCGACGCTGTCGGCAAACAGCGAGACCGAGCCGATCGCCAGCGCCACTGCGAATTCGACGCCGAAGTAGCCCAAGTTGAGCAGGGCCGCGATACCCACGACGCGACGCAGTGCGGTGTTGCGCGTGGTCATCGGCAGGCCCGCTCAGCTCACCGTTTCGGCGGGCGCCATGCGCCGGAGCGGATCGACGGCCACCGCGGCGGCATCGTTCATCAACTGCAGCTGGCCGTCCTGGATCAGGCACTGCAGCCGCATGCCTCGCTGCAGCAGCGCGACCAGTTCGGCCACGGTGCCGGCAGGGATGTCCAGCACGGTGAGGTTCCTGTTGCGGCCGAGCGCGGCACTGGCCTTGTTCCACCAGATCTCCGCCGCGTTGCCGCCGTAGCTGATCACCACCACCTGGCGCGAACGGCCGCAGGCCTTGCGGATGCGTGTCTCGTCGGGCTGGCCGACCTCGATCCACAAGCTCGATCTCGTCGGTATACGCCTTGCGCCACAGCGCCGGTTCGTCCTCGTCGCTGATGCCCTTGCCGAACTCCAGCCGCTCGTCGGCATACAGCGCGAACGCGAGCAGGCGCACCATCAGGCGTTCCTCGGTCTCGGACGGATGCCGCGCCAGGGTCAGCGCATGGGTGGCGTAGTAATGCCGATCCATGTCGCTGACCTGCAGTTCGACCTTGTAGATGGTGGAGTTGAGTGCCATGGGGGTGCCTTGAGACAACAAGCCGGCCATTGTACGCGTCGGCGGCATGGCGGGTCGTTGCCGCAGTGCCCGGAATTCGCAGGGACTCCGCTCGCAGGCCCTGCGCATGCGTTGCGGCGGGTCGCGCCTGTCCCGCTAGACTGTGGCGATCATGACTGCGCCCTTCACCCGCGACTCGCGCGCCAGCACCGTGCACCTGCCGAGCGGCGCATGGGCCACCGTGGTCGACGCACTGTGCGACCGGTTCGTCGCCATAGATCGCACGCAGTGGCTGGATCGCATCGCGCGCGGTCGGGTGCTGGATGAACGCGGCATCGCGATCACGCCGCAGACGCCGTACCGGGCAGGGTTGCGCATCCACTATTACCGCGAGGTGGCGGACGAGGTGCCGGTGCCGTCCACCGAAATCGTGCTGCACGTCGACGAGCACCTGGTGGTGGCGGACAAGCCGCACTTCCTGCCGGTGACGCCGGCAGGCGGCTTTGTCGAGCAGACCCTGCTGCGACGATTGATCGGACGGCTGGACAACCCCGAGCTGGTGCCCTTGCACCGGATCGATCGCGCCACGGCGGGGCTGGTGCTGTTCTCGGCCTGCCGGAGCAGTCGTGCCGCCTATCAGGCGCTGTTTCGCGAGCGTCGGATCGACAAGCGTTACGAGGCGCTGGCACCCGGCCTTCCCGGACTGGCGTTTCCGCTGCACCGTCGCTCGCGCATCGTGGCGGGTGAACCATTCTTCCGCATGCGCGAGAGCGATGGCACGGCGAACAGCGAGACGCGCATCGAGCCGATCGATCGTGACGGGGATCATTGGCGCTACGCGTTGTTTCCGGTTACCGGGAAGAAGCATCAGTTGCGCCTGCACATGGCTGCGCTGGGCGCGCCGATCCTCGGCGACACGCTGTATCCGACGCTGGCCGAACAGGCCGCGGACGACTACCGGCACCCGCTGAAATTGCTGGCGCAAGGGCTGGCGTTCATCGACCCGCTGTCCGGACAACCGCGGCGATTCGAGAGCCGGCTGACCTTGTGAGCGGCGCCATGCCGGCCGATGCCTCGGCGCGACGGGGTAACCACGCACGGCCATTCCACGCTATCTTCCCCCGCAGAATCTGCTCCGGGGAGAACCGTTCGTGAATGCACAACCCATGTCCAGCGCCACACCGCGCACCGAATTGACCGTACGCGGCCTGATCATCGGCGTCGTGATCACGCTGGTGTTCACCGCCGCCAACGTGTTCTTCGGCCTCAAGGCCGGCCTGACCTTCGCCACCTCGATCCCGGCGGCGGTGATCTCGATGGCCATCCTGCGTGGCTTCAAGAACTCCACGATGCAGGAAAACAACATCGTGCAGACGGTCGCCTCGTCGGCCGGCACGTTGTCGGCGATCATCTTCGTCTTGCCGGGCCTTGTGATGGTGGGCTGGTGGAACGGCTTTCCGTTCTGGGAGACGTTCGGCATCTGCGCCACCGGCGGCATCCTCGGCGTGATGTACACGATCCCGCTGCGCCGTGCGCTGGTGACCGACTCCGACCTGCCGTATCCCGAAGGCGTGGCCTGCGCCGAAGTGCTCAAGGTCGGCGGCGGCGACGATGCCGCCGCGGCATCGGAAGAAAGCAGCAGGAGCGGCCTGCTGGCGGTGGTCGGCCGGCACCGTCGTCTCGGCGGTATTTGCGGTGGTGGTCGCCACCAGGGTATTCGCCTCCAGCGTGTCGCAATACTTCCATGTCGGCGATCGGGGCGGTGCCAGCGGCTACGACTTCAGTCTGTCGTTCGCCTTGCTGGCCGTCGGTCACCTGGTCGGCCTGTGGGTCGGCCTGGCGATGCTGCTCGGCGCGCTGATCGCGTGGGGCTGGGCCGTTCCGCACTACACCATGCTCGCTGCCGCCACGGGCGCCGCGGCCGATCTGGCGCAGGCGGCGTGGAGCACCAAGGTGCGCTTTCTCGGCGCCGGCACGATCGGCGTGGCGGCGATCTGGACGCTGGCCAAGCTGGTCAAGCCGGTGATCAGCGGACTCAGTTCGGCGATGGCTTCATCCAAGGCACGCAAGGCCGGGCAGGGCGGTGCGCTGCCGCGTACCGAGCACGACATGCCGATCGGCATCGTCGGCCTGGTCAGCCTGCTCTGCCTGCTTCCGATCGGCTGGCTGCTCGGCAACTTCAGCGTTACCACCGGGTTGGGCGATCACCTGTGGCTGCTGGTGATCGGGGGCCTGCTGTTCGTGGTCGTGATGGGGTTCCTGGTCTCGGCGGTGTGCGGCTACATGGCCGGCCTGATCGGATCGTCCAACAGCCCGCTGTCGGGCGTGGGCATCCTGGTGGTGATCATCGCCGCGTTGCTGTTGCTGGTGGCCGGCGTGCAGTCGCAAGTGGCAGGCGATGCAGGCAAGGGCATGGTGGCGTTCGCGCTGTTCGCCACCTCGGTGGTGTTCGCGGTGGCGACCATCGCCAACAACAACCTGCAGGACCTGAAGACCGGCCAACTGGTCGACGCCACGCCGTGGAAGCAGCAGGTGGCGCTGGTGGTCGGCGTGCTGGTGGGCGCGGCGGTGATCCCGCCGGTGCTGGACCTGTTGAACAAGGCTTACGGCTTTGCCGGCATGCCCGGCGTCGATCCGGCGCGCGCGCTGGCGGCGCCGCAGGCCGGCCTGATCTCGGCGCTGGCGCAGGGCGTCATCCAGGGCAACATCGACTGGAGCCTGATCATTCTCGGTGGCGCCATCGGCGTGGCCCTGATCGTGCTGGACGCGCTGCTCGGCCGCTTCGCCAAAACCGCGGCATTGCCGCCGCTGGCGGTGGGCCTGGGCATCTATCTGCCGACCTCGACCACGTTGATGATCGTGGTCGGCGCCGTCGTCGGCTGGTACTTCGACAAACGGGCCGAGCGCGGCGCCAAACCGGAGGCGACCAAGCAACTGGGCGTGCTGCTGGCCTCGGGCATGATCGTGGGCGAAAGCATCATCGGCGTGATCATCGCGGCGATCGTGGTGTTTTCGGGCAAGGCCACGCCGCTGGCGCTGGTCGGCGACGGCTTCGGCACCGCCGCGATCTGGATCGGCGGCATCGCCTTCGTCGCGGTCAACGTCGCGTTGTATCGCTGGGTGGCCCGGTTGGGGCGCACGCCCGCCACGGCGTAAACGATTGACGCGGATTTACCCTGTCGCGTCGCATGATCGCGCGGCGACAGGGCGCACCGCTCTGCCGCCACGACATCGAGGTGACTCCCATGCTCGATTGGCTGCAATACCGCAAGGACCTGCTGGGCCGGATCGGCGGCATCGGCAAGCTCAGTCCGGACACGCTCAAGGGCTACCAGACCCTGTCGGGTGCCGGCGAGAAGACCGGCCACCTGGATGCAAAGACCCGCGAGCTGATCTCGCTGGCGGTGGCGGTCACCACGCGCTGTGATGGCTGCATCACGGTGCACGTCGGCGAAGCGCTGAAGCATGGCGCGAGCCGCGAGGAAATCGCCGAGGCACTCGGCGTGGCGGTGGCGATGAACGCCGGCGCCGCGCTGGTCTACTCCGCGCGCGCGATGGACGCGGTCAGCGCGCACGGCGCCGGTTGACTCCGCCCGGTCCGGATCCCGTCCGCCGCCACGTACAATGCCGCCATCGTTTTTGACGTTCGAGGGATGACGTGACGGCTGCCGGGTTTTCCGCCGCCGCGCCGGATGCGGCGCTGGCCGCACTGTTCGTGCCGTTCGAGACCGGCGAGCTGACGCTGCCGGCGGACGATCGTGTGCTGTTCCTGCGCGCGCGCTCCGGCGTGCGCCTGCGCGAGATGGCGCAGCCGGGGTGGCTGTGCGAGCAGGGCTTCCTGCCGTTTGCGGACGAACTGGCGCGCAACGGGCTGCGCGTGGGCGAGGCGCAGGCTGGCGAAACGTTTCCGCTGGTGCTGGTGTTGCCGCCGCGCCAGCGCGATGAGGCCCGCGCCTTGTTCGCGCGTGCCTTGCAGCACGTGACCCCGGGTGGCAGCGTGCTGGCGGCGATGCCGAACGCCGAGGGTGCGAAGTCGGGCGAGGCGGACCTGGCGAAACTGGCCGGTGTCGTGCAGCACCAGTCCAAGCACAAGTGCCGGGTGTTCTGGGCCACGCCACAGATGGCCGACATCGACCAGGATCTGCTGGCCGGATGGCTGGCGCTGGATGCGCCGCGCGAGACCGCCGACGGCTACGTCAGCCGACCCGGCCTGTTCGCCTGGGACCGCGTCGACCGTGCCTCGGCATTGCTGGCGGCGTACCTGCCGACGGACCTGCGAGGGCCGCGTGGCCGATCTCGGCGCGGGTTACGGTTACCTGTCCACCCAATTGATCGCGCGTTGCCCGCATGTCGAGGCAGTGGACCTGTACGAAGCCGAGGCGCGCGCACTGGAACCGGCGCGGATCAACCTGGCGCGGGCGACGCAGTGCGCCGGACGCGAGGTGGCCGTGGCGGTGTACTGGCACGATGCCACCCGCCCCCTGGTGCAACGCTACGACACGATCGTCAGCAACCCGCCGTTCCACCAGGGGCGCGCCGACCTGCCCGAGCTGGGTCGTGCGTTCATCGTCAGCGCGGCCGAGGCGCTGCAGCCGGCCGGCCGCCTGCTGCTCGTGGCGAACCGGCACCTGCCGTACGAGGGCGTGCTGGCCTCGCGTTTTCATGAAGTACGCACGCTGGCCGTGCAGGAAGGATTCAAGGTGATCGAAGCAAGGGGTGTGCGCGGATGAAACTGGTCAAATTGATCGCGAACCTGGGCTACGGCAGCCGCAAGGACGTGACCCAGTTGTTCCGCACCGGCCGCATTACCGACGCCGATGGCGAGGTGCTTTACGCCGACGATGTGGTGCCGTACGAAACCATCCGCGTCGACGACGAGCCGCTCGACCCGCCGCCCGGCCTGGTGCTGATGATGAACAAGCCGCTCGGCGTCACCTGTTCGCGCAAGGATCCGGGCCGCGTCGTCTACGACCTGCTGCCGCCGCGCTACAGCGTGCGCTCGCCAACCTTGTCGACGGTGGGCCGGCTCGATCGCGACACCTCGGGCCTGCTGCTGTTCACCGACGACGGCGCGCTGCTGCACCGGATCATTTCGCCGAAGGCGCAAGTGGCCAAGGTCTATGAGGCCACGCTGGCGCAGGATCTGCGCGGCGACGAGGGCGAGTTGTTCGCCAGCGGCACGCTGATGCTGGAGTCGGAAAAGGAGCCGTTGGCGCCCGCCGGGCTCGACGTGCTGGGTCCGCGCCGCGCCCGCCTCACCGTCACCGAAGGCCGCTACCACCAGGTGCGCCGGATGTTCGCGGCCGCCGGCAACAACGTGGAGACCCTGCAGAGAGTTTCGGTCGGCGGCCTCGTTCTTGGCGAATTGCCGCTGGGTGAATGGCGCGCGCTCGGTGCCGACGAAGTGGCGCGGATCTTCACGCTGTAGCGATCAGGAGCGCACAGGATGCGCTCCTGAAAAAAGCTACAGCATGTGCACCGTCGTGGGGATGGTCGCGCCGAACCATTTGTGCCGCTCGTCGCGGCAACTCGGGCTGCCCATCGCGTATTTGCGGCAGATCGCGGGGCGATCCTCGTAGATCGTGCAGCCGGAGGTGTTCGGGTTGACCGCCGCACACCAGCCGTCCTCGCCCTTGGCCAGGATTTCCATGCCGTGCTCGTCGTGGTCGACCAGCCATGCCGGCACGCGGTCATCCGGCATCAGCACGACGGTGAGGCGGCAGCACACGGCCTCGCAGGTCGTGCATTGCACGCTGGGGTCGACGCTTTCCGCGTAGGGATCGGGGAGATTATTCACTCCCCAGCATGACAGCATCGGTCAGCGCGCACCTGAATCGATCGGACGCAGTCGCGATGCGTCAGTCCTCGCCGTCGCGCCACAAGCTGTTCCAACCATCGATACCAAGTCGCTGCAATGTCTCGATATTGCGCCGATAGATGCTGTCGGTGTCGCTCATCGACTCCATCGCCCGCTCGATGCTCGATTCGCGCAGCAAGATGCAGGGTGGGGTAAGGCGAGCGGTTGCTGAAATTCTCGATCGCGTCCGGTGCGCTGTCGGCGAATTGGTAATCGGGATGGAAGCTGGCCACCTGCCACTCGCCTTCGAGTCCGAGCGTCTGCACCGCCGCGTCGGCCACGTCGAGGAAATCGTTGTAGTCGAGAAAATCGTTCAGCACGAACGGGTGAATCAGCAGGCCGGTTTCGCATTCGTTGGGCGTCAGCGCATTGAGCGACTGCAGTTCGCCGCAGAGATCGTCGAGCAGGGCGTCCGTGTCGCGTGCATGGCTTACCCGCAACCGCAGCTTGCCTTGCACGTGCGGTGCGCGGGCGAACGGGCACAGGTTCAGCCCGATCACCGCGCGCTCCAGCCAGCGCGTGGTGGCGGCGAGGTACGGGGCGTCTTCTGGCAGCGCATCGGCGTTGAGGCTGTTGGGCGCGTCGTTCATGCGGTTCTCGCGAATGGCTGGCGGCGCCGACTATAGCGCCATGCCGTTTGCGCCGGTGCCCTTGTGGGAGCAACTTCCGTCGCGATGCTCCTTTTCCGGAAGACGGGAGCCAAGGCAGCGCGACGGAAGTCGCCCCCTGCAGGAGTGGACGCCGCTCTTGCAAGCGGTATCGCCTGCCCGGATATAGGTCGGGTCGATGCAGCCAGCGGTGGAAATCCATGTTCAAGCTTCATTTCGACAACGCGTTCGTGCGCGACCTGCCCGGTGATCCGGAGCAGGGCGCGCGTCTGCGTCAGGTCGAAGGTGCGCTGTATTCGCGCATCGATCCCACGCCGGTGGCCGAGCCGCGCCTGCTCGCACATTCGGCAGAAATGGCCGCAGCGCTCGGCTTCAGCGAGGCGGATGCAGTCACGCCCGAGTTTGCCCGGTTGTTCGGCGGCAACGCCTTGCTCGACGGCATGCAGCCCCATGCGGCGAATTACGGCGGGCATCAGTTCGGTCATTGGGCGGGGCAGCTCGGCGATGGTCGGGCGATCTCGCTGGGCGAGGTGATCAATGGTGCCGGCGAGCGTTGGGAGTTGCAGTTGAAGGGCGCCGGCCTGACACCGTACTCGCGCGGGGCGGATGGCCGCGCCGTGCTGCGCTCGTCGGTACGGGAGTTCCTGTGCAGCGAGGCGATGCATCATCTGGGCGTGCCGACCACGCGCGCATTGAGCCTGGTCGGCACTGGCGAGCCGGTGTTGCGCGACATGTTCTACGACGGCCACGCCAGGCCCGAGCCCGGCGCGATCGTCTGCCGTGTCGCGCCGTCGTTCATCCGTTTCGGCAATTTCGAATTGCCCGCCTCGCGTGGCGATACCGGGCTGCTGAAGCAACTGGTCGATTTCACCATTCGCCGCGATTTTCCCGCGCTGCAGGGGCAGGGCGAGGCCTTGTACGCGGCGTGGTTCGCGCAGGTGTGCGAGCGCACCGCCACGATGATCGCGCACTGGATGCGGGTGGGTTTCGTGCATGGCGTGATGAACACCGACAACATGTCGATCCTCGGTCTCACCATCGACTACGGCCCGTACGGCTGGGTCGACAATTACGACCCGGAGTGGACGCCGAATACCACCGACGCGCAGCGCCGCCGCTACCGTTTCGGCCAGCAGCCGGACGTGGCGTGGTGGAACCTCAGCCGTCTGGCCGGTGCGCTGGCGCCGTTGTTCGACGGCGTGGAGCCTTTGCAGGCCGGGCTGGATCGTTACGCGGCCACCTACGCTGCGGCCGATCGCGCGAACACCGCCGCCAAGCTCGGTCTGGCCGAATGTCGCGATGATGACGTGGCCCTGATGCAAGCGCTGCAGGCGTTGATGCAGCAGGCCGAGGTCGACATGACGCTGTGGTTCCGCGCGTTGGCCGACGTCGATGCGCAGGCGCCAATGCTGGCAACGTTCAACGAGGCATTTTACGACGAGGCGAAGCAAGGCGAGGCGGCACCCGCGCTCAACGCCTGGCTGGCCCGCTATGTGGCGCGGCTGGCCGATGACCCGCTCTCGCCGGAACAGCGCCGCGAGCAGATGCGCCAGGCCAATCCGCGTTACGTGCTGCGGAACTACCTCGCACAGCAGGCGATCGACCGGGCCGAGCAAGGCGACCCCGGCGGCATCACCGAACTGCTCGACGCGATGCGCCACCCGTACGACGACCAGCCCGGTCGCGAGGCGTTCGCGCAGAAGCGGCCGGACTGGGCGCGGCACAAGGCCGGTTGTTCGATGCTGTCGTGCAGTTCCTGAGCCGGGAAGCACGAAGGCCGGCATGGCCGGCCTTCCTGGGCAAAAGATGGTGCCCTCGAGACGATTCGAACGTCCGACCTGCCCCTTAGGAGGGGGCCGCTCTATCCAACTGAGCTACGAGGGCAGCGGCGGGATTTTCGCATGGATCGCGCCGTGGTGCGATCCGCCGCCGCACGTTCACCGGCAGGAGAGTCGGCTGGCAGCCTGTTAGAATGGCCAATTACCTATTTCATTCACGGTGCCGGCAGGCGCCGCAAGTCCAGGAGACATCCATGTCCCATGCAATCCTCAGCGCGCTCGGCCTTTCCGGCGAGCAGTCCGGTACGTACCTCGGCCAGGGCGAGTGGTCGAAGACCACCGACGCCGGCGCGTTGCAGCCGGTGAATCCGGCCAGCGGCGAAGTGCTCGGCACCGTGCATGCGTCCAGCGCCGCCGATTACGAGGTGATCGTCAAGCGCGCGCAGGCTGCGTTCAAGGTGTGGCGTACCACGCCCGCGCCGGCACGTGGCGAAGCGGTGCGCCTGTGCGGCGAAGCGTTGCGCAAGCACAAGGATGCGCTGGGTTCGCTGGTCGCGCTGGAAATGGGCAAGATCAAGCCCGAGGGCGACGGTGAAGTGCAGGAGATGATCGACATCGCCGACTTCGCGGTGGGCCAGAGCCGCATGATGTACGGCGCGACCATGCATTCGGAGCGCCCCGGCCATCGCATGTACGACCAGTACCACCCGCTCGGCCTGGTCGGCATCATCAGCGCGTTCAACTTCCCGGTCGCGGTGTGGGCGTGGAACGCCATGCTGGCCACCATCGCCGGCGACATCTGCATCTGGAAGCCGTCGCCGAAGACGCCGCTGTCGGCGATCGCCACGATCAAGATCTGCAACGAGGCGCTGAAGGCTGGCGGCTTCCCCGACCTGTTCTTCCTGTTCAACGATGCCGGCACCGACCTGTCGCAGGGCTTCGTCGACGACAAGCGCATCCCGCTGATCAGCTTCACCGGTTCGACCAAGGTCGGTCGCATGGTCGGCGAGCGCGTGGCCCGGCGCATGGGTCGCTCACTGCTGGAGCTGGGTGGCAACAACGCGATCATCCTGGACGATACCGCCGACCTGAAGCTGGCGATCCCGGGCATCGTGTTCGGCGCCGTCGGTACCGCCGGCCAGCGTTGCACCACCACGCGCCGGCTGTTCGTGCACGAGTCGATCTTCGACGGCGTGGTCGACACCCTGGTCAAGGCCTACCAGCAGGTCGAGGGCAAGATCGGCGATCCGACCCTGGCCACCACGCTGATGGGTCCGCTCAACAGCCAGGAAGCGGTGCAGGGCTATCTGAAGGCCGTGGAGAATGCCAAGGCTGCCGGCGGCACCGTGCGCACCGGCGGCAAGGCGCTGACCGACCGCAAGGGCAACTTCGTGCTGCCGACCATCGTCACCGGCGTGAAGAACTCCGATGACGTGGTGCAGACCGAGACCTTCGCGCCGATCCTCTACGTGATGCCGTTCAAGACGCTGGACGAGGCGATCGACATGCAGAACGACGTGCCGCAGGGCCTGTCCTCGTCGATCTTCACCAACAACCTGCGCGCGGGCGAACAGTTTCTGTCGTCGGCCGGTTCGGACTGCGGCATCGCCAACGTCAACATCGGCACCTCGGGTGCGGAGATCGGCGGCGCGTTCGGCGGCGAGAAGGAAACCGGCGGCGGCCGCGAGTCTGGCTCCGATGCCTGGAAGGTCTACATGCGCCGCCAGACCAACACCATCAACTACTCCGATGCGTTGCCGCTGGCGCAGGGCATCAAGTTCACGGTGTAATCGCGAAAGCCGGCGACGGACGGTCTGCCGTCCGTCGCCGGGCGTGGCACGACGGCGCTGTTCCACCTCTTTCATGAGCGAGCGACCCGATGAGCTATCAACCATCCTATCGTCCTGCCACCACCAGTTCGCTGGCGGTGGTGAGCCTGGTGTTCGGCATCCTCAGCTGGTGCGTGCTGCCGTTCATCGGCGCGATCGTGGCGGTCGTCTGCGGCCACCTGGCGCGCGGCGAGATTCGTCGCAGCCCGCCCGACGCCCACCTTGAGGGTGACGGCCTGGCGGTGGCCGGGCTGGTGCTCGGATACGCGCAACTGGCGCTATGCGTACTCGGAATTTTCCTGTTGATCGCGGTGCTGTTCTTCGGTTTCGCGTTTGCGGGCTGGCATTGATCGACGCATGAGCGACGCAACCGTTTCCGCTCCCTTCGATTTCCATGGTTACCGGGTCGTCGTGGCCGGCGGCAGCCGCGGCATCGGCCGCAGTATCGCGCTGGGTTTCGCCGAAGCCGGTGCGGCGGTGTCGATCTGCGCACGCGGTGCAGGTGCGCTGGAGGAAGCGCGTCAGGCGCTTGCCGCATGCGGCGGTGTTGTCCATGCGCAAAGCTGCGACCTGGCCGATCCGGCAGCCATCGAGGGCTACGTCAGCCACGCCGCCGAGGCGCTCGGCGGCATCGACGTGCTGGTCAACAACGCCAGTGGCTACGGTTTCGACGACAGCGACGAAGGCTGGCTGGCCGGTTTCAACGTCGACCTGATGGCTGCCGTGCGTGCCTCGCGCGCGGCGTTGCCGCATTTGCAGGCATCGCCGCACGGTTGCATCCTGCACACCAGTTCGATCGCCGCGTTCCGCCCGCGCCCCAACGGCGCGGCGTATGCCGCGGTGAAGGCGGCGCTGAGCCAGTACGCCAGCTCGCAGGCGCTGGCGCTGGCGGAACACCGCATCCGCGTCAATGCCATCGCGCCGGGTTCGATCGCGTTTGCCGACGGCCTGTGGGAGCGCCGCCGGGTGGAGCAGCCCGAGCTCTATCGCGCGACCCTGGCGAAGATCCCGTTCGGCCGCTTCGGCAAGCCGGAAGAAATCGCCCATGCCGCCCTGTTTCTCGCTTCGCCGTGGGCGGGCTGGATCACCGGGCAAACCCTGGTCGTCGACGGCGGGCAGATGCTCAATGGTTGACATCGGGGAACAGGGAACGGCGAACACCTGCATCCGGCAGCTGACCTGCGCGTTCCCCGTTCTCGTCAGCTCAACGCCATGAACGACCTGCACTCCGCCGCACGCTTCAGCGACCGCGTCGACGACTACGTGCGCTACCGGCCGGACTACCCGTCAGCGTTGCTGGGCTGGCTGCAGCGCGAGCTGGGCGTGGACTTCGGTTGGCGAGTGGCCGACGTGGGTGCCGGCACCGGCATCTCCTCGAAGATGTTCCTCGACGCCGGCTACCGTGTGACCGCGGTCGAGCCGAATGCGCCGATGCGCAGCGCCGCCGAGCACTGGCTGGGCAGCTACCCGGCCTTCGACGCCGTCGACGGCCGTGCCGATGCCACGAACCTGCCCGATGCCGGCGTGGACCTGGTCGCCGTGGCGCAGGCCTTTCACTGGTTCGACGAGGACGCGACGCGGCGCGAGTTCGCACGTATCCTGCGTCCCGGCGGGCTGGCGGCGATCTGGTGGAACTCGCGCCGGCTCACCGGCACGCCGTTCCTGGAAGGCTACGAAGCACTGCTGCAAACCTTCGGCACCGACTACACCAGCGTGGCCGAACGCTATGCCGACGATGCACGGATGCGCGCCTGGTTCGGTGACGGCTTCCGCGGTGCCGCCACGTTCGAGCACGCGCAGAAGCTCGATCTCGATGCCCTGCGCGGGCGACTGATGTCCTCCTCGTATGCGCCGCAAGCCGGGCACCCGCAACACGAGCCGATGCTGCACGCATTGCACGAACTGTTCGACAGCTGCGCCGAGAACGGCACGGTAAGCTTCGATTACGACACCCGCGTCTTTGCGGGTCAACTGGCCTGATCCATGTACGACATCCTGCGCCCGCTGCTGTTCAAGCTCGACGCCGAGAAGGCGCACCACCTCACGCTGTATTCGCTGGGCGTGGCCCAGCGCAGCGGGTTTGCCCACTGGATCGCCAAGCCGCCTGAAGACCTGCCGACGACGGTGTTCGGCATCACCTTCCCGAACCCGGTCGGGCTTGCCGCCGGTCTCGACAAGAACGCCGAACACCTCGATGCACTCGATGCGCTTGGTTTCGGCTTCATCGAAGTCGGCACGGTCACGCCGCTGCCGCAGCCGGGCAACGACAAGCCGCGCATGTTCCGGCTGCCGCGGCACGAGGCGATCATCAACCGGCTCGGCTTCAACAATGGCGGCGTCGACGCGCTGGTGCGCAACGTGCAGCAATCCAGCTACCACGGCGTGCTCGGCATCAATATCGGCAAGAACAAGGACACGCCGAACGAGAAGGCGGTCAACGACTACCTGACCTGCCTGCACAAGGTCCACGAACACGCCACCTACGTCACGGTGAACATCTCCTCGCCGAACACCCAGGGCCTGCGCGACCTGCAGCAGGAGGCCACGCTGTACAAGTTCATTTCGCTGTTGCGCGCGGCGCAGGAACGGCTGGGCTCGCAGCATGGCCGGCGCAAGCCGATGCTGCTGAAGATCGCGCCGGACCTCGGTGAGGCGGAGCTCGATGCGATCGCCGAGGTACTGCTGCGCACCGGCATCGACGGCGTGATCTGCTGCAACACCACGATCGACCATGCGGCGGTGGCCGACGATCCGCACGGCGGCGAAACCGGCGGCTTGTCCGGCAAGCCGCTGTTCGAGCGCTCCACCGCGGTGCTGGCCGGCATGCACAAGCGACTGCACGGACGCATCCCGCTGATCGGCGTGGGTGGCATCCTGGATGGCAGCGATGCGGCCGAGAAGCTCGACGCCGGCGCTTCGCTGGTGCAGGTCTATTCGGGGCTGATCTATCGCGGCCCGCAACTTGTCGGCGAATGCGTCAACGAGATCCGTCGCCAGCGCGAGGACGCCCATGCCGGTTGAACAGGTAGACATGGGCGGTTACACGTTCATCGAAAACGCCTCGCTGGCCACGCGCAACACCTTGCGCGTCGACGCGCGCGCGACGCTGCTGGCGGAGATCCGCGACGCCGCGAAACTGCCCGAACTGCTCGACTTCCCGGCGATCCGCAACAGCCGCCTGCTGGTGCTGGGCGAAGGCAGCAACATGCTGTTCACCGGCGACTTCGACGGCACCGTGCTGGCGATGGCCACGCGCGGCGTGCAGGTGGAAAGCGACGGCGACAGCGCCCGCATCGCGGTGGCCGCCGGCGAGCGCTGGGACGACTTCGTGCGCTGGACCCTGGGACAGGGCTATGCCGGCCTGGAAAACCTGATCCTGATTCCCGGTACGGTGGGCGCCGCGCCGATCCAGAACATCGGCGCCTACGGCTGCGAAGTGGCCGAGTTCGTCGAGAGTGTGGAGGCGTGGGATACGCGCGAGCGCCGCGTGGTGACGCTGGATCACGCCACCTGCGCCTTCGCCTATCGCGATTCGCTGTTCAAGCACGAGCCCGGCCGCTACATCGTCACCGCCGTGCGCTTCGTGCTGCCGCGCAGCCGTCCGCTGCGTACCGACTATGCCGGCATCGACGAGGAACTGGCGCGGATGGGCGTGGACAAACCCGCACCGTTCCACGTTGCCGAGGCGGTGGTGCATCTGCGCACGAGGAAACTGCCCGACCCGGCGGTGATCGGCAACGCCGGCAGTTTCTTCAAGAACCCGATCGTCGACGCGGCGCTGGCTGATGCACTGAAGGGCGAGCATTCCGAATTGGCTATGTGGCCACAGCCCGACGGCCGCTGCAAGCTGTCCGCGGCCTGGTTGATCGAAGCCGCCGGTTTCAAGGGGCTGCGCGACGGAGACGCCGGCATTTCCAACCGCCATGCGCTGGTATTGGTGAATCACGGCCACGCAACAGGGCCACAACTGTGGGCGCTGGCGCAAAAGGTTATGCACGGTGTGCACGAAAGGTTCGGCGTGATGCTGGAGCCAGAGCCGGTGGTGATCGGCGCGCGCTGAACTTTTAGCTTTTATGTGGGAGCGGCTTCAGCCGCGATGCTCTCGCTCATTTGTTGATTGAGAGCAAGAGTTTTCGTCCTCCTTCGGAGGGCGAGTTGCTTTTCTCTTGGCCACGCAAGAGAAAAGTGACTCGGTCGCCGAAGGCGATCGACCGCTCTTCGCTTTGAACGTTTGCTTCAGGGAAAGCTCGCTTCAGCGGCAACCTCAAGCGCGAGCCCGCTTCTCGATATCCGGCAGAAACACCGTGATCAATCCCATCAACGGCAAATACGCGCACAACCGGTAGACATACTCGATGCCATGCGTGTCGGCCAGGCCTCCGAGCACGGCGGCGCCGATGCCGCCCATGCCGAAGGCGAGGCCGAAGAACAGGCCGGAGATCATGCCGACGCGGCCGGGTACCAGTTCCTGTGCGTAGACCAGGATCGCCGAGAATGCCGACGACAACACCAGCCCGATGATCACCGTCAGCACGCCGGTCCACATCAGGTTTGCGTGCGGCAACAGCAGGGTGAACGGGGCCACGCCCAGGATCGATACCCAGATCACCCACTTGCGCCCGATCCGGTCGCCGACCGGACCGCCGACCAGCGAGCCGGCAGCCACCGCGAACAGGAACACGAACAGGTGCACCTGCGCGCTCTGCACCGACACGCCGAACTTGTGGATCAGGTAGAACGTGTAATAGCTGCTGAGGCTGGCCAGGTAGAAATACTTGGAGAAGATCAGCAGGCCGAGGATCGCCAGCGCACCGATGATCTGGTTGCGCGACAGCGACACGAGCGCCAGATGGCGCGAGCTCGACTTGCTGCGGCTGACGTGATGCTCGCGGTACCAGCGGCCGACCTGCAGCAGCACCACGATCGCCAGCAGCGCTGCCAGCGAGAACCACGCCACGCTGCCGCGGCCGTGCGGCACGATGATCCACGCGGCCAGCAGCGGCCCCAGCGACGAACCGGTGTTGCCGCCGACCTGGAACAGCGATTGCGCCAGCCCGTGCCGTCCGCCGGAGGCCATTCGCGCCACCCGCGAGGATTCGGGATGGAAGATCGACGAACCGGTACCGACCAGCGCGGCCGCCAGCAGCAGCACGGGGAAGGTCGGTGCGACCGCCAGCAACAGCAGCCCGCACAGGGTGAAGCCCATGCCGAACGGCAGCGAGTAAGGCATCGGCCGACGATCGGTGACCATGCCGACCAGTGGCTGCAGCATCGAGGCGGTGAGCTGATAGGTCAGCGTGATCAGTCCGATCTGGGCGAAGCTCAGGCGGAAGTCGCTTTTCAGGATCGGATAGATCGCCAGGATCAGCGACTGGATCATGTCGTTGAGCATGTGCGCGAAGCTGATGCCGCCAAGCACGCCATAGGCCGTGCCTAGAGCGGGCGAATGCGGGGTCGCCATCGGTTCGACCGGCACGCTTGCCTCGTCGACGCGGGTATTCATTGCGGAACTCTCGGGGATGGGGGAGGGCGGCCGGATTGCGCCGTCGGGAGCGTCACTCTAGAGTGGTTGGGGGCGGCCCGCATGCATCGCTGGGTCAAGTTCTGTCGAAATCGGGCCATTCATCGTGCGCAATGCCCGCGTCACCCATTACGAAGACACCCCGCGCGATATCGTCATCACCGGCAACGACTATCCGCCGCACTACGTATTGCCGCGTCATGCGCACAAACGCGGCCAGCTGCTGTACGCCGCCACCGGCGTGGTCACCGTGATCACCGACGAAGGCAGTTGGGTGGTGCCGCCGCGCCGCGCGCTGTGGATTCCGGCCGGTGTCGCGCACGAGGTGCGCATGAGCGGCGTCGTGTCGACCCGCAGCACCTATGTGCGCAAGGAGGCCGCTATTGCCCTGCCGGCGCATTGCAGGGTGATCGGCGTGTCGCTGCTGCTGCATGCGTTGCTGCTGGAGGCCGTGGACCTGCCGGCCGAGTACGCGCTGGAGGGTCGGGACGGCCGGGTGATGGCGTTGCTGCTGGACGAGATTGCCGCGATGCCGGCGCTGCCATTGAACACGCCGCTGCCACGCGATTCGCGACTGGCCCGGTTGTGCCGCGCGCTGATCGCGGCGCCGGCGCTGGAGATCGACATCGACGCGATGGCACACAAGGCCGGCATGAGCCGGCGCAGTTTCACCCGGGTGTTCCGCCAGCAGACGGGCATGAGCTTCAGCGCGTGGCGCCAGCAGGCCTGCCTGCTCGCGGCATTGACCCGACTGGCTGGTGGCGACTCGATCACCGCGGTGGCGGTCGACCTCGGTTACAGCAGCGCCAGCGCGTTCACCGCGGCGTTCCGACGCGTGCTCGGTGCAGCGCCCAGCCGCTACCTGGCAGCGGATGAACGGCTGCTCCGCAGCCCGGACGAAACATGAAACCCGGCCCGTCGCGAGCGTGCCGTGTCATCCGCCAGTCAGAAAACCGTCGCACACTGTGCCGGACGACCGCGGTGCGCTGATCCAGCCCTCACCGCTGGTGCGCTATCTTGAGTGAACTCCTTGCCGGAACTGATGCACCGATGAACAGCCGCCTGATCCGCGAGACCTCGCCGCCCGGCGCCTCCACGCCGGCCGCCAACGATGCCGCGACGGCGGTGCGACGACGGTGGACCTTGCCGACCATCGGCTGTACATCCACCGCGAGCTGTCCCAGCTGCAGTTCAACATCCGCGTGCTGGACCAGGCGCTGGACGAGCGCACGCCGTTGCTGGAGCGGCTGAAATTCCTGCTGATCTTCTCGCGCAACATGGATGAGTTCTTCGAGATCCGGGTGGCCGGGCTGAAGGGCCAGATCGCGCTGGATCACGAGATGATCGGTCCGGACGGCATCGCGCCGAAGCGGGCGCTGGCGGAGATCAGCGAGATCGCGCATCGGCAGATCGAGCGGCAGTACGCGATCCTCAACGAGCGCATCCTGCCGGAGCTGGTTGCGCACGGCATCCGCATCGTTCGTCGCACGCAGTGGACGCACAAGCAGAAGCTGTGGGTACGCCGCTATTTCCGCGAGGAAGTGGCGCCGCTGGTGACCCCGATCGGGCTCGACCCGACCCATCCGTTTCCGCTGCTGGTCAACAAGAGCCTCAACTTCATCGTGCGGCTGGACGGTGTCGACGCGTTCGGTCGCGACTCCGGCCTGGCGATCGTGCCGGCACCGCGCGTGCTGCCGCGGTTGATCCAGATGCCGCTGGAAATCTGCGAGGGCGGCGACAATTACGTGCTGCTGTCGTCGATCATCCACGCGCATGCGGAGGAGCTGTTTCCCGGCATGCAGGTGCTTGGCTGCTACCAGTTCCGGCTGACCCGCAACGCCGACCTCACGCTCGATCCGGAGGACGTCGAGGACCTGGCGCTCGCCCTGCGCGGCGAACTCTACTCGCGTCGCTTCGGCGATGCGGTGCGGCTGGAGGTGGCCGACAACTGTCCGCGTGACCTGATCGATTATCTGCTCAGGCAGTTCGGCCTGGCCGAGTCGGAAGTGTACGAAGTGAACGGCCCGGTGAACCTGGCGCGGTTGTTCCGCATCGCCAGCCATGCCAGCTATCCGCAGTTGCAGTACCCGCCGTTCACGCCGGTGCTGCCGAAGGCGCTCAAGCATGCCGAGGACGTGTTCCAGGTGATCGGCAGGCAGGACGTGCTGTTGCTGCATCCGTACGAGTCGTTCTCGCCAGTGGTCGACCTGCTGCGCCAGGCGGCGCAGGATCCGCAGGTGCTGGCGATCAAGCAGACGCTCTACCGCACCAATGCCAATTCGGAAATCGTCGATGCGCTGGTCGACGCGGCGCGTGCCGGCAAGGAAGTGACCGCGGTGGTAGAGCTGCGCGCACGCTTCGACGAGGAGTCCAACCTCACGCTCGCCTCGCGCCTGCAGCAGGCCGGCGCGATGGTGATCTACGGCGTCGTGGGCATCAAGACCCATGCCAAGCTGATGCTGATCCAACGCCGCGAGGGCAGCGAGCTCGTGCGTTACGCGCATCTGGGCACCGGCAACTACCACACCGGCAACGCTCGCCTGTACACCGATTACAGCCTGCTCACCTCCGACGAGGCATTGTGCGAAGACGTGCATCGGTTGTTCAGCCAGCTCACCGGCATGGGCAAGGTGCTGCACATGAAGAAGCTGCTGCATGCGCCGTTCACGCTGAAGAAGACCCTGCTCGAACTGATCGCACGGGAAACCGCGCACGCCGCCGCCGGCCGGCCGGCACGGATCATCTTCAAGGTCAATGCGCTGACCGAGCCGAAGATCATTCGCGCGCTGTACAAGGCCAGCATCGCCGGCGTGCAGATCGACCTGATCGTGCGCGGCATCTGCTGCCTGCGCCCGGGCGTCGAGGGCGTTTCGGAGAACATCCGGGTGCGCTCGATCATCGGCCGCTTCCTCGAGCACAGCCGCGCCTACTGGTTCGCCAACGACGGCGACCCGCGTCTGTACCTGTCCAGCGCCGACCTGATGGAACGCAACCTGGATCGCCGCGTCGAAACCGCGTTCCCGATCGAGGGAAAGAAGCTGCAGCAGCGGATCCGCAGCGCGCTGGAGCTTTACATCACCGACAACAGCAGCACTTCGCTGCTGCAGCCCGATGGCCAATATCTGCGTCCACCCGTGGCCGAGGGCGAACCCGTGCGCAACGTGCAGGCCGAGTTGCTGGAGAAATTATGCGGGGCAGGGGCCGGCACCGGCCATCCGGAATGAGGCCGTCACCGGCCTCCGGGATGGTTCAGGATCGGGGTTTCAGGTGCGCGGTCATCCAGCCGACCCAGCGGCGGTACACATCGGTGGTGCGCACGATGTCCTTGGGGAAATGCGTATCGACCGGATACGCGTAGAACTCCACCGGCACGCCGCTGTCGCGCAACGCGTGGTACCACTCGTAGCTGTTCACCAGCGGCACGTTGGGATCGCCCACATCGCCCATGATCAGGGTCGGCGCGGTGACGTTGTGCGCGTACGTGATTGGCGACTGTTCGCGCCAGATGTCGCGGTACTTCGTCGACCACGGCGAGCCGCCGAAGAAATAGGTGTCGCCGGTCTGGTAATACGCCACGGTGTAATCCATGACCCAGTCGGTCAGCGCGGCACCGGACACCGCCGCCTTCCACAGCGGATAGTGACCGGTGAGCCAGGTGGTCATGTAGCCGCCGTAGGACCAGCCGCTGACGCCGATGCGCTGCGCGTCGACCATTCCGAGCTTCTGCACTGCGGCCACGCCGGCCATCACGTCCCGGCCCGGACCGTCGCCGGTATCGCGGGAGATCGCGTGCTGGTACGCATCGCCGAGATTGGTGCTGCCACGGTAGTTCGGCTGGAACACCACGAAGCCGGCCGCGGCCAGCAATTGCGGCAAGGGCGAGAACTTCACCGTGGAGGCGGCTTCCGGGCCGCCGTGGATCACCAGCACCAGCGGGTATTTTTGTCCGCGCTGGTAACCGACCGGCCTGGTCAGCACACCGTCTTCACGGAGCCCGTCCGGACCCTGCCACTCGATCGATTCGGTGCGGCCGAGCGCAAGCTTGTCGACGAACGCGTTGAGGTTGGTGAGCCGGCGCGGCTTCGCGTTCACCGAATCCATCACGTACAGCTCGCCCGGGTGAGTCTCGGTGCTGCCGACGAAGGCCAGCGCGCCGCTCTTCGACACGCTGATGTCGGCACCGGCTTCCACCCCGCCAAGGTCGAGTCTCTTCGCCGCACCGGACAGCGGTTGCTCCCACAACACCGCATGGGTGCCATCCTCACCGGCCAGCAGCAGCGCCTTGCCGCGTGGCAGCCAGGCGTAGCTGTCGAAGTTGCGCGCCAGCGCCTGGGTGACATCGCGGCTGTGGCCATCGCTCGACACGTAGACGGCATTGCCGTTGTTCTGGTCGCCGCCGCGCGGGCGCATGAAGGCCAGCAGGCCGCTGCGCGCTGCGTAGTTGGCGTCCATCGCGCCTTCCTCGGTCACCACCGCGCGTGGCGTGCCGCCGCCGATGTCGACCGTGTCGATCACCGAATGAAACGACGGCCCCCAGTACGGTCCGGGGAAGCGGGTGAAGGCGATGCTCCGACCGTCACGGCTCCACGTCGGCGCAGGCGCGCCGTCCTGCTGGTCGGTCTGCAGGCTGAAGCTGCCCTGGGTCAGTCGTTTCGCCGTGCCGCCCGCACTGGGCACCACCCACAGATGCGATGGCGTCAGCGCCTTGCGCGTGAGGAAATGGTTGTCGGTGACCTGGAACGCATCGTCATGCGTCTTGAGTGCCTTGGCGTTGGCCGGTTCGTCCGCACTGACAAATGCGAGTTGGCTACCGTCCGGACTCCAGCTGTAGGCGTCCACGCCGTGTTTGATGTCGGTGACGCGTCGCGCATCGCCGCCATCCATCGGCATCACGTACAGCTGCCCTTGCCTGGTTTGTGCATCCTTGGCGATGAAGGCCAGCCGGCTGCCGTCGGGCGACCAGCGCGGCGACGAGATGTCCTCGCGCTTCCAGGTCAGCGCGCGGCGCGCGCCGCTGGCCGTGTCCACCAGATCGAGTTCCTGCTGGCTCTTGTCGGTCTTCCAGTCCGGCGTGGAAACGATCACCGCGATGCGCTTGCCGTCTGGCGAAATCCGCGGCTCGCCGAGGGTCACGATCTTCTGCAGGTCGGTCAGCTGGAACGCCGGTGCGCTGGTGGCCGCACGTGCCGGCGAAGCCAGCGCAAGCAGGCAGCAGGCCGCGAACGCGGCATATCCGATGGACTTCATGGCAACACTCCCTTCCGGCATGCAGTGGGCGCGACGGCGTGCGCAACTTGCCGTCGCGCGAGACCTATCTGGCTGTCAGCGGACAAAATTCGATGACGAGACTGGCACGTTCCTGGTCCGCTGGAGAAGTGCATGTGGGCACATGTCACTGTTCGGATGGTGAGGCGCGTGCCGATGCCCGCGATCAGGTGCAGAATTTCATCATCCAGGCCAGACGGGGTGAGAGTCTTGAACGCATCGACATTGCTGTGGGGCGTACTGTTCGGCTCGATCGGGCTCGGTTTCTTCATCTACGGCAAGAAACAGCGGGCGATCGTGCCCCTGCTATGTGGGCTCGCCCTGATGGCATTTCCCTATTTCGTGTCGGGCACGGTCCTGCTGGTCCTGGTCGGCGCGGTGCTGACGGCGATTCCGTATTTCGTCAGGCTGTAGCCGGCACACACGAAAAAGCCGGCGCAAGGCCGGCTTGTCGTGAATCTTCGAATGAGTGGTGGAGCGGATGGGGATCGAACCCACGACCTTCGCATTGCGAACGCGACGCTCTCCCAGCTGAGCTACCGCCCCACGTAAGCGGCGAATCTTAGCAGCGTGGCCGGTCTTCGCCAAGACCCGCACACGGGACGCCCTGCGCCTCAGCCGGGGAGCAGGGCCGGCAGGCGATCGCGGAGCACGTCGCCGCGCCAGCCTTCGAGGAAGTCGGGCCATTCGGCGGTGACCACGTATTCTTCCAGCACCTTGCGCGGGCACAGCAGGCCGGGCGGAAGGTCGAGTTCGATGGCGAGGGTGTCGATCAGCTGTTTCATCTCGCCGAGCGCCTTTTTCGCCTCGCCTTGCGGATGGCCGGGGATGCGCGAGGTGGCGGCGATTTCCTCGGCGTTGACGGGGGGCGCGAGCAGATCGAACAGTTCGCTGCGCTGGGCAGACCTCAGCGCGCGCTGGCCGCGGCTGCGCTGTTCGAGATCGGCCAGGCTGTGCGGCGGTTGTTGCGCCAGGCTGAGCGCCAGGTTGTCGTCGAGCAGCCAGGGACGGGGCACGTCGAGGCGGCGGGCGCTGCGATCGCGCCAGAGCAACAACCGGCGCAGCAAGGCTTGCTGTGTCTCAGGCCACTCCGCCGCGCCGCGCATCGTGCGTTGCGGTTGCGGGTCGCCGTCGCGATGGCTGGCGCGGCTTTTCAGCCGCGCGCAATCCTGTGCGTGCCAGGCGCTGCGATCGCGCTGCTGCAGGCGCTCGGCCAACTGCTCGTGGATGCCTTTCAGATACACCACGTCGAGCGCGGCATAGCTGCGTTGCGAGGCGGTGAGCGGACGCTGCAGCCAGTCGGAGCGGGTCTCGCCCTTGTCCAGTTCCACCCCGACGAGTTCGGCGACCAGCGCGCGGTAGCTGATGCCCAGGCCCATGCCGACGAAGGCGGCGGCGATCTGCGTATCGAACAGGAGATGCGGACCGTTCGGCAGCAACGGCGTCAGGGTTTCCAGATCCTCGCTGGCGCTGTGCATGATGGTGATCGCCGGGCCGGCGCCGAGAAGTGGCTGCAGGGCATTGCCGATGTCGAACGCAAGCGGATCGATCAGGGCGTAACGACCGTTCCAGCCCAGTTGCAACAGCGCCAGTTGCGGATGGAAAGTGTTGCGACGCATGAACTCGGTGTCCAGGCCGACCGCCGCGTCCGCGGGCACGTCGTCCAGCCACGCCTGCAGTGCATCGCGATGATCGATCCAGTCGGCGGCGGCGGGTTCGGGCAGTGACATCGATTCTCCTTCAAGGACCGCAGGCCATGGATTGCCCTGTCGGTGGTTTGTGCCTATGGTGGACAGCGCACGATAACAGGCCGCACCAAGGACGCCCATCCATGCCGAGCAATGCAACCCTCCGCCGTCAACGCGCTCTTGGTGGCGCACTGGGGGTGCTGGTGCTGGCGTTCGCGCTTGTCTATCACTTCTTTCCGCGGGTGTTCCACGTCGATCCGACGCTGGCGCCGCGTCGCTCGATGTCGATGGGTGCGATGGAGCCTGCCAACCGCCTGCAGCCGGAGCGCGCGTCGACGATCGGCGAGCTCAACGCAGGGCCGCCGCTGACGCTGGCGCCGACGGCAGTGATTGCCGCGCGCAACTCCAAGAATGCGAACCTGCCCGAACAATTGAGCGCCGATCCGCCCGAGGTGCGGGCGCTGCTGGCACGCGCCGCCAAGGCATTGCATGCCGGTCAGCTGGTGGGCGACAAGGACAGTGCGGCGACACTGTTCGCCCAGGCCCTGAAGGACAAGCCGGACAGCCGGCGAGCGGCACAGGGGATGTTCGATGTGCGCGCCCGGCTGGTCGCGCAGATCGACCAGGACATCGTCGTGGGGGACGCCGATGCGGCAGGCGAGTTGCTGGATGCCTTGCGCACCTTGCCGAATGCGGATGCCGAAGTGAAACAGCTGGAGACCAGCCTGAAGACCCTGGTCAAGGTGCGGCCGATGCTGGCCAGGGCGGCCGGCTTGCTGCAGCAGGGCAAGGCCGACCATCCCCTGGGCGGCAGTGCGCTGGACCTGTACCGCGAGGTGCAACAGCTGGACCCGCAGAACGCAGTCGCCGAGCAGGGCATCTTCCAGGTCCAGCGCGCGGTGCTCGACCGCGCACTGGCGGCAGTGGCGCAGAACGACTTTGCCGGTGCCGACCGCGAACTGGCCGAGGCGCAGACCATCCGTCCCGGTTCGCAGCAGATGCGCGACGTGCACAAGCGCATCGACGACATGCGCCGACAGAATGCAAGCGGGTTGCTGGCGCAGGCGCGCTCCGCGCTCGACGCCGGCAATGTCGCACTGGCGAAAAAGCTGGCTGCGCAGGCGCGGGCGACCGATGCCGATCTGCCGGCGCTGGCCGACTTCGAGGAGGAGCTGACCAATGCGCGGCTGTACGCCAGTTACAAGCCCGGCCAGGTATTTACCGATCGCTACGTCGACCTGCCCGGAAAGACGCCCGCGATGGTGGTGATCCCCACCGGCAAGTTCATGATGGGCGCGCCGGCCAGCGACCACATCGACGCCGAGCTGCCGCAACACGAGGTAGCCATCGACAAGGGTTTTGCGATGGCGCGCAGTGCGATCACGGTGGGCGAGTTCCGCGAATTCGTGCGCGCCAGCGGCTATGTGCCCGACTCGGTCAAGCTGGGTGGTTCCAGCATCTACGACGAGCGCAGCGGTGCGGTGCGCGACGATGCGCAAGCGACCTGGCAGGACGACTATGTCGGGCACAAGGCGAAAGACGATCTGCCCGTGGTCAACATCTCCTGGAACGACGCCAAGGCCTATGCCGACTGGCTCGGCCAGCGCACCGGCAAAACTTACCGGTTGCCGAGCGAGGCCGAATTCGAATACGCCTTGCGCGGTGGCACCACCAGCCGCTATTGGTGGGGTGACGGCGCGCCCACCCGGCAGGTGGAAAACCTCACCGGCTCCGGCGACCGCTCGCGCAGCGGCCGGCGCTGGAGTCATTCCTTCCGGGGTTACCGTGACGGCTACTGGGGGCCGGCACCGGTGATGAGCTTTGCCGCCAATCCTTTCGGCCTCTACGACATCAACGGCAACGTCTCCGAATGGGTGCAGGATTGCTGGCACGACAACTACATCCGCGCGCCAAGCGACGGCAGCGCCTGGATCAATCCCGGTTGCCGCGCCCACGTCGTGCGCGGCGGCTCCTGGGGCAGTTCGCCGGACCAGGTGGACTCGGCCTACCGCCAAGGCACGAATGGCGACGTACGCAGCGCCCGGGTCGGCTTTCGGGTGATCCGGGAGTTGTAGCGGCAGACACGAAAAAAGCCCGCATGTCATGCGGGCTTCGGGTGCTTCACGGGTCTCGGCGGTGTCGCCTGAAACCCTCCATTGGTACCGGTGAGAGGACTCGAACCTCCACTGTGTCACCACAAGCGGATTTTGAGTCCGCCGCGTCTACCATTCCGCCACACCGGCATGTGAGCGAGGCATTATGCCGGGTTCAGTGCACGCGGTCGAGACCCAGCTGGCGCACGTCGCGTCCGTACCAGCGGTCTTCAGGCAGTGGCTGGAACACGGCGCAGCGAAGCATCGGGCCGGAATAGATGTGCAGGCTGACGGTGACGGCGCTGTCGCTGGGATTGCGGATGCTGTGGTACTCGTGCGGCGGGATCAGGCTGCCGGCGGAGCCGGCGCCGGCCTGGATCGAGCCGATCGGCTGGAAACAGTAGCGCTGGGCATCGTGTTCGAGCAGCTCGTACTGCACGATCTCCAGTGCACCGTTCCAGACTCCCTCGACGCACCACATGCCATCGTGGTCGTGGATCGGCGTGCCCTGGCCCGGGCCCCAGGTCATCGCCACCACACAATAACCGTGCTCTTCGCTGCGGTAGAGCTCGCGGCGGGCGTAGTGCTCGGCGTTCGCTTCGAAGACGCAGTCGGGCAGGGTGACCGCCCTGTCGCGAATCAGCTTGCACAGGCTGTTGCGCAGGCTGTCGGTGAGTTCATGGGTGGTCGGCTTGGCCACGGCGGCATCGATCGCGTCGATCAGGGTGCGGCTGCCGGGGAAATCCAGGGTAAGCATGATGGTCTCGGATGATGCGTGATGCCGGTCATCTTACCAGCGGGATGGTTAACGCAACGGCGTTCGCGGGACGGGGCCAGCCGCGACGCGATCGCCTGCCGGCTCCGGGGCATCGCGGCTGAAGCTGCGTTCACGGATACCGCGGCCTTGTTCAGGGCGGCGCAAGTCGGCTCAGGAAGCCGCCGATCGCGGGGCTGTAGCTGTCGATGTCGACCAGGAAGGCGTCGTGGCCCTGCGGCGAATCCAGCGCCACGAATTCCACCCGCGCGCCGGCGGCTTCCAGGCCTTCGGCGATCTGTTCCTGCTGCTGCAGCGGAAACAGGATGTCGGTGCTGACACCGATCACCATGGCCTGTTCGATGCGAATGCGCTTGAGGCCTTCGAGCACGCTGCCATGGCCGTATTCGGCGATGTCGAACCAGTCGCTGGCGCGCGACAGGTAGAGATAACTGTTCGGGTCGAAATTGCGCACGAAACGCTGGGCGTGGCCTTCGAGGTACGACTCGACCTGGAACTCGCGGCCGAACGGTTCGTCCTCGCGTTGTTCCGGGTCGAGCCGGATGCGGGCGAAGCGGCCGTTCCATTCCATCGCGGAGCGATAGGTGATCACGCCAAGCTTGCGCGCGATGCTCATGCCCAGGTCGGGATAGTTGCCGCCGTGTTCGGCATGAATATCGTACTGACCGTCGCTGAACTGCGGATCGAGCCGGATCGCCTCGCGCTGCAGCGAGCGGATCGCGATCGCGAACGGCTGCGCCTGCGGCGCGGTGTCCACGCTGATATGCGCGCGCACGCTGCCCGGGTGCAGCAGCATGTAGGCCAGCGCGCTCATGCCGCCCATCGAGCAGCCGATCAGGCAGGCGAGTTGCGAGATGCCAAGGTTGCTGACAGCGGCGTGCGCGGCGTTGGCAACGTCTTCCAGCGCCAGTTCGGGAAAGTTCAGCCGGTACGGTTCGCCGGTGGCCGGGTCGAGCGACGTGGGGCAGGTCGAACCCTTGTCGCTGCCGAGCGAGTTCACGCAGATCACGAACCAGCGTGTGGTGTCGATCGCCTTGCCGGGCCCGGCCATTTCCTGCCACCAGCCGGGCGACGGATCTTCTTCGCAGGACGTCATGTGCGCGCTGGGCGAGAGGCCGGTAAGCACCAGCACGGCATTGTCGCGTGCTTCGTTCAATGCTCCCCAGGTTTCGTAGGCGACGTGGGCGCCGTGCAACTCGCCGCCGCGCTTCATCGAAAACGGCGAGGGCAGGTCGAAGTAACGGCGTGCGTCGCCCATCGTCAATGCACCTTGTCGATGCTGATCTTGATCGGCGTCTTGCTGTCTGCCGCGACCACGCCGGCGTCGCCTTCCAGATCGCCGGGCTGGGCGATCGGCTGGCCGCTGTGGCTGATGCGTGCGCCGACGAAGACGCGCGTGACCGAGGACAGTTTCATGGCCGGCGTCATCGCCATGGCATCGGTCAGGGTGACACTGGCCGGCAACTGGCTGGCGTCGAGCCTGGCCACGGCCAGCGGCATCGGCGGGCCGTTGTCGGCACGGGCGTAGACGAACAAGGTGTCGCCCGGGCGCAATTGGTCCTTCAACGCGGGAGCGAGCGCCACCTGCACCTGCAACGCGGGGCCTTTCGACGCCGGCGCGGCGGCGGCGCTGCTGGCGCCAGCGGGCGCGCCGCCAGCGCGCGCGTCGGCAACGGCGATCTGCTCGGCGACCGCCTTGGCCACGTTCGAGCCGGGCTCCAGTTGTGGTTGCAGCAGGCGCCAGGTCGCGGCGGCCTGGCGATATTCGGCGTGCTGGAAATTGCTGATGCCGAGCAGCCAAAGCCCACGCTGGCTGTCCGGGTGCAGCAGCACGGCGTGCTTGAGCAGGTCGCGCGCACGACCTTCGATCTTGTGGTCGCTGCGCGCCATCGAATCGTTCTCGGCCCAGCCGATCATCGCCTCGGCATTGTTCGGGTCGAGCTTCAGCGCGTGGTCGTACGCATCGCGCGCATCAGTCGGCCGTTTCATCATGGCGCTGGTTTGTGCCAGCAGCATCCATCCCGGCAAGTCCTTCGGCTGCTGGGTCAGGTGCACGCGCAGTTCGGTGAGCGCCTGCTGCATGCTCATCGGCGCGCCCGCCTGGGCGGAGACGCCCCTGAGCGCGGCAGGCGTGCCGACCAGCAGGTATAGCGCGCCCGCGCCCAACGGCAGCACGAACGCGATGGCCAGGGTCAGCGCGAAAACGCCGGCGCTGCGGCCGGATCGGCGGCCTTGCCGCACCAGCGGCAGCAACAAGGAAGCCAGCGCCACCGCGATCATCACGGCGGCGGCAATGTAGAAAACAGTGGTCACCAGTCGTCCCCGTTGTTGCTCGAGCGGCTGTCGATGGTCGGCCCAGCCCTGCCACCGCGGTCGCGTTTTCGTATGGCCATCCAGACCACGCCGGCCCCGCCGAGCAGGATCAGCAGCGGGCCGAACCAGAGCAGCCAGGTACCCGGGTTCAATGGCGGGTCGTACAGCACGTAATTGGAATAGCGGTCGACCAGGTACTGCTTGATCTGCTCGTCGCTCTTGCCGTGCTGCATCATCTGGAAAATCTGGTTGCGCAGGTCGCGCGCGATCGGTGCATTGGAATCGGCCAGCGTTTCGTTCTGGCACATCGGGCAGCGCAACTGGTGGGTGAGATGCTGGAAGCGAAGTTCCTGCGCGTGACTGGCGAACGGCATCGGCTCGATGGCCTGCGCGTGAAGCCCGCAGGCCAATGTCAGCAACGCGACCAGCAACAGCCGCAGCAGCATTGCCTGTGGGAGCGGCTTCAGCCGCGATGCGGGTATGCCAGGAAGGTCGCGGCCGAAAGAAAACCGAATCACGGTGCATCCCTCAGCATCGCCGCGATCGCCGGCTTCAGTTCTTTCGCCAGCACCTCGGGTGTTATCGGGCCGATGTGCTTGTAGCGGATCACACCCTTCGCATCGATCAGGAAACTTTCCGGCGCACCGTACACGCCGAAATCGATCGCGGTGCGGCCGGGCTCGTCGGCGATCAGCAGGTTGTAGGGATTGCCGTGCTCGCCGAGCCAGCGCCTGGCATCGGCCGGTGCGTCCTTGTAGTTGTAGCCGACCAGTTGCACGCCAAGACCGGGGCCGGCGGCTTCCAGCACCGGATGTTCCACGCCGCACTCGATGCACCAGCTGGCAAACACGTTGAGCAGATAGGGCTTGCCCAGCAGGTCGGCCTTGCTGACCATTTGCGTGGGTTCGTAAAGCTTCGGCAGGTTGAAGGCCGGCGCCGGCTTGTTCAGCAGCGGCGACGGGATCGCGTTCTGGTCGTGCTGGGTGTTCCACCAGATGCCGAAGCCGAACAGCGCCACCAGCAGCATGAAGCCGATGAACGGCAGCAGGCGGTTCATGCGCGCGCCTCCTGCGCCAGCACGTCATCGGCGACGGCCGCGGCGCGCTTGATGCGGAAGCGCTTGTCGGCGGCGCAGGTGAAGCCGCCCAGCATCATCAGCAGGCCGCCGCCCCAGATCCAGCGGATGAACGGCTTGTAGTAGAGCCGCAGCGACCATGCACCCTCGATGTTGCCGGCGTCCATCGGCTCGCCCAGCGCCACGTAGAGGTCGCGGAAGATGCCGGCGTCCACCGCCGACTCGGTCTGCACCTGGCCGCGCAGGTAGGTGCGCTTCTGAGGATGCATCACGGTGACCGGCTTGCCGTCGCGGCTGACCGTGACGACGCCCTGGTCGGCGCGCCAGTTCGGCCCGGTGGCGCGGTGCGCGCCATCGAAGCGGAAGTCGTAGCTGCCGATGTGCTGGGTCTGGCCGGGAGCCATGCGCACGTCGCTGGTCACGCTGAGCGATTCGGACAGGAGCACGCCGACCACGAACACCGCCAGCCCCATGTGCGCCAGCAGCATGCCGGCCATCTCGGCGGGATAGCGCCGGCCGCGCGGGGCCTCGCGCCAGCGCTTGTAGACGTAGAGCAGCACGCCGACGGCGATCCACGTGGCGGTGGCCACGCCGGCGATGGCCTTGGGATGGCCGTCGACGAAGAACGCCGCGACGATCGCGCAGGCGGCAGCGGCGATGGAGACGCGCAGCAGCAGGCTTTTCAGCACGACGGACTCGCCCTTGCCCCAGCGCAGGAACGGCCCGAACGGCATCAGCAACACGACCGGCAACATCAGCAGCGGAAACAGGAAACCGAAGTACGGCGGTCCGACCGAGATCCGGCCCAGGTTCAGCGCATCGCCGATCAGCGGGAACAGCGTGCCCAGCAGCACCATCGCCGCGGCTACCGCAAACATCAGGTTGCCGATCAGCAGGGCCGTCTCGCGCGAAACCAGCTTGAACGCCTTGCCGCCGGCCACCTTCGGCGCGCGCAGCGCATACAGCAGCAGCGAGCCGCCGACCACGATGGTCAGGAACGCCAGGATGAACACGCCGCGACGCGGGTCGGAGGCGAATGCATGCACCGAGGTGAGCACGCCCGATCGCACCAGGAAGGTGCCGAGCAGGGAGAGCGAGAACGCGAAGATCGACAGCAGGATCGTCCACGCGCGCAATGAGCCGCGCTTCTCGGTGATCGCCTGCGCATGGATCAGTCCCAGTCCGACCAGCCACGGCATGAAGCTGGCGTTTTCCACCGGATCCCAGAACCACCAGCCGCCCCAGCCCAGTTCGGCATACGCCCACCAGCTGCCGGCGACGATGCCGAGGGTGAGGAAGGCCCACGCCACGTTCGTCCACGGCCGCGCCCAGCGCACCCAAGCCTGTTCCAGCTCGCCGCCGAGCAGGCCGGCGATGGCGAAGGCAAACGCCACCGAAAAGCCGACGTAGCCGGTGTACAGCACCGGCGGGTGGAAGGTCATGCCTGGATCCTGCAGCACCGGATTCAGGTCCGCGCCGTCGCCGGGCATCGGCAACAGCCGTCCAAACGGATTGGAAGTGAAGATGATGAAGGCGAGAAAGCCGACCGCGATCAGGCCCATGACCGCCAGCACGCGCGAGGCGAATACCTCGGGCAGCTTCTGGCTCAACGCGGCCAGCGCCACCGTCCAGACGTTGAGGATGAGAATCCACAGCAGCAGCGAACCTTCGTGTGCGCCCCACACCGCGGCGATGCGGTAGTACCACGGCAGTTCGAGGTTCGAGTTGTCGGCCACGTACTGCACGGAGAAATCGAAATGCAGGAACGCCCAGACCAGGATCGCGAACGCCATCGCCACGAACACCGCCTGCCCGGCGGCGGCCGGCCGCGCCACCGCCATCAGCGCACGGTTGCCGCGCCACGCGCCGATCAACGGCAGGACACCCTGCGCCAATGCCAGCAGCAGGGCGAGGATCAGTGCGAGTTGGCCGAGTTCGGGGGTCATGGCATCTTGTCCTGTGCGTCGGCCGATTCTTCGATCTTCTTGTCCGCGTGCGCCTTCGCCATCGCGTCCTTCAATTCCTTCGGCATGTAGGTCTCGTCATGCTTGGCCAGCACTTCGGTGGCGATGAAGCGGGCGTTGGCCATGTGGCCGGTGGCGATCACCGACTGGTTGTCGCGGAACAGGTCGGGCAGGATGCCGGTGTACTCGACCGGCATCGCGCCGCCGGCGTCGACCACGGTGAAGGTGACCTTGAGCGAATCGCTGGAGCGCTGGATCGAGCCGGCCTTGACCATGCCGCCGAGCCGGAACGTCTTGTAGCTGGTCGCTTCACCCGACTGCACCTGGCTCGGGGTGAGCAGGTAGTTCATGTTGTTCTGCAGCGCAAGCACCACCAGCACGGTCGCGATGATGGCGGCAACGAGGATCGACAGCACGATGGTGAGCCGGCGCTTGCGGGTGGGGTTCATGGACATGATGGTCGAGCCGCCCCGGTCAGGGGGATGGTGGAGTGGGGGTGGGATTGCGTTCCCGGCGCACGCTCTGACGTGCCAGCCGGGCGCGAAGTTCCATGAGCACGCGGCGGCGACGCAATCGCGGCGCGACGGTGTCGGCGATCAGCACGACGAAGAACACCGCGTACGCCGGCCACACATAGGCGGCGTAACCGCCCATGGCAAGGAATGCCTGCAAGGCGCTCATCGGCCTGCCTCGTCTTCGGCGATCCTGCGCACCCAGTCCTTGCCGCCTTCCAGCGCCAGCAGGTCGGTGCGCACGCGGCGGAACAGGCTGGCGGCGTAGTAGAACTTCGTCGCCAGGGTCATCGTCAGCAGCGGCCACAGCATGTCCCACGACATCTTCGACTGGCCGAACACGTTGACCGTGCTGCCCTGGTGCAAGGTGTTCCACCAGTTCACCGAGAAGTGCACGATCGGCACGTTGATGATGCCGATGATGGCGAGGAACGCGGCGGCGCGCGCACCCTGGCGGCGATCCTCGAACGCGTGGTACAGGCCGATCACGCCGAGGAACAGGAACAGCAGAACCAGTTCAGACGTGAGCCTTGCGTCCCACGTCCACCAGGTGCCCCACATCGGTTTGCCCCACAGGGAACCCGTGACCAGGGTGATGAAGGTGAACGCCGCGCCGATCGGCGCCGATTCCATCGCCACCACCTCGGCCAGCTTGATCCGCCACACCAGCGCGATGAATCCGGCCACGCCCATCACGGCGTAGATGAACATGCTCATCCACGCGCTGGGCACGTGGATGAAGATGATCCGGTAGGCGTCACCCTGCTGATAGTCGGCCGGTGCGAGTACCAACCCGCCATACAGCGCGATCGCGCCCAGCAGCAGCGCCAGCGTCATCGCCCACGGCTGCAGCGTGGCGGCGAAGCGGTAGAACGTCGGCGGCGAGCCGAGCCTGTGCAACCAGAGCGGGATCCAGTTAGACATCATGCGTCCAGGGCAATGCGAAGGGCGGCGGCGCAGGCCAGCGGCGCCAGTACCACGGCCAGCACCAGTGCGGCACCGAGCCAGCTGATCGGCGCCAGCCACGGCAGCCCCTGCTGGGCAGCCGCCACGGCACCGGCGGCGAAGATCACCGCCGGCACGCACAAAGGCAGCAACATCAAGGCGAGCAGCATACCAGAGCGGCGCGTGCCGGCCGTCAGGGCAACCAGCACCGCGCCGAGCAGGCTGAGCAGCGGCGTGGCCAGCAACAATGCCAGCAGCAGCACCGGAATCACTGCGCCGGGCAGGTGCAGCATCGCGGCCATCAACGGCGCGATCACGATCAGCGGCAGTGCGGTGGTGATCCAGTGCGCAAGAATCTTCATGCCCAGCATCAACGCCAGCGGCTGCGGCGCGAGCACCAGTTGTTCGAGCGAGCCATCCTCGATGTCGCTGGCGAACATCGCATCCAGCGCCAGCAGCATCGCCAGCAACACGGTAACCAGTACCACGCCGCCGGCAATTCGCTGCAGCAAGGTGTCCTCCGGACCCAGGGCGAACGGGAACAGCATGGTCACGATCAGCGCATACAGCACCGGCATCGCGATATCGCCACGCCGGCGCCAGGCGAGCGTGAGGTCGCGCCGCAGCATGGCGGCGCAGGCGGTGGCGAGGCGGGCATGGCTCATGCGTGCATCCGGATGTGCCGCGGCTCGCCACCGTGGAAACTCACTGCGCCATGGCTGGTGACCAGCGCCGCGCCACCGGCGGCAGTATGTTTTTCCAACAGGTCGTTCACCAGCGCGATGCCGATGCGATCGAGGTTGGCATAGGGCTCGTCGAGCAGCCACAACGTGGCCGGCAGCAGCAGAAGCCGGGCCAATGCGGCGCGTTTCTTCTGGCCGGCGGAGAGCCGGCGCACCGGTTCGTCTTCGTAACCGCGCAAGCCGATCTCGACCAGCACGGATGCGGGATTGGCACCGTCGCGGCAGCCATGCAGCCCGGCCGCGATGCGCAGGTTTTCGCGGGGACTGAAATCGGCCTTGAGGCCGAGTTGATGGCCGAGAAACAGGATTTCGCTGGCGCGTTCGTCGCGTTGCAGCGGTTCGCCGCGCCAGTACAGCTCGCCTGCGCTGAGGTGCAGCAGGCCGGCGAGCATGCGCAGCAGGGTGGTTTTGCCACTGCCATTGTCGCCCTCGATCAGCGCGAGTTCGCCGGCACGCAGCTCGAAATCCAGCGGCGCGAACACCGGTTCGTCCTGGCGATAAAAGCTCAAGGCCCGCGCTTCGAGCAGGGGCACGGCGGTGTTGGCGGCGGTCATTGCCACGATTGTCCGCAATGCCGAGGGGCCTTGTCCATGCGGCGTGCTGCCGCTGAGCCGGTCAGTCCAGCCAGCGCAGACGGGCGCGGCCGCCAGCCTGACCGTGCACGTAGGCCTGCTGCCGATAGTGTCTGGCCAACCTGTCCAGCGCGCTGGTATCGGGGCCGATCACGAACAGGCCGGGCTCTCGCCAGACGGTCGCCGCTCCCAGCGCCGGGCGGATCGCGACGATATCCGGCAACCCGCGCAACGACTCCAGCAATTGATGCTGTGCCGCGCGGTTTCGACGCCGGTCGCGGGCTCGCGCCTGCGGATTCCACGCCGTGACGAAGCCCCAGCATCGCGCGCCGGTGGCCGCATGCAATGGGGCGGGCAGCGCTTCGCCAATCCGGATCGTGGCCCAGCCGCCGCGTGCCAGGCGCACCCTGTAGTCGGTGGCCTCAAAGGCGGCGCGCAGATCGCTATCCACGCAAGATCGGCAACGGCGGCAGGCTGGTCTGGAACAGGCTGGCCGCCGCATCGAGGTCGACGTCCTCGACCCGCGGCACGTCGCGCAGCAGCTGTTCGAGCAAGGCGTCCTGTGCGCGTCCGCGTTCGAGCGCATAGGCATACGGCACGTGGGTGAAGGTGACCATGCGGTAACGCGCCATGTAGTGCTGAGGCACGCGCAGGGCGAGCAATGCGCCCAGTTCGCGCTTGGCCAGATAATGCGGGTCGGCCACGGAGTCCCGCATTTCGATGTAGTTTTCCAGCGCCATCGCGGCGATCGCGTCGGCGTTCGGCTGGCGCACGCGCTGGAATTCGGCGAATACCTCGGTGCTGTCGTGCGGCGTCGCAGCCAGCAGGTTCGCCAGCACCACGGTGTCCTCGAAGCCGCAATTCATGCCCTGGCCATGGAACGGCACGATCGCGTGGGCGGCGTCGCCGACCAGCAGTGCGGTACCGCCCAGATGCCAGCGGTCCAGATACAGCGTGGACAGCGTGCCGACCGGATGGCTGTCGAAATCCTCGTTGAAGCGCGGGATCAGCGACAGCAGGCCCGGGAACTGCGTGCTGAAGAAGGCCGCGGCGGTGTCCGCGTCGGGCAGGGTGGCGAAGCTGGGCGCCTCACCTTGTGCGGGGAGAAACAGGGTGACGGTGAAGCTGCCTTCGGTGTTTGGCAGCGCAATGCACATGTAGCCGCCGCGCGGCCAGATGTGCAGCGCATGTGGCTCCAGCGCGAACTGGTCGCGGCCGCCGCTGAGTTGCAGCACGGCTGGCGGCAGTTCGCCGGACGGCGGAATTTCCAGCTCCTTGTAACCGTGGCCAAGCGACTCGACGCGTTCGCCCAGCGGCGTGTGCGCATTCATCGCCGCGCGCACCGCCGAGCCGGCGCCATCGGCACCGATGAGCATGCCGATCGGGTGTTCGCGTTCGGTGCCTGCCGCGTCCGCGAGCCGGATGCGCTGCGCATCGAAGTCGGCGCCCACCAGCGACTGCCCGAAACGGAACTGCACGCCAGCGGCCTCGGCGGCGTCCAGCAGCAGCATGTTCAAGGCGCCGCGCGAGACCGACCAGATCACCTCACTGTCGTCGACGCCATAGCGCTGCAGGCCGCTGCTGCCGTCGCGGGCATGCACCATGCGCCCGCGCATCATCACGGCGCGTTGCAGTACGTCGTCAGCCAGACCGGCGCTGCGCAGTGCCTGCAGGCCGCGTTCGGCCAGGGCCAGGTTGATCGAACGACCACCAAGGAAGCCTGCCTGCCGCGGATCGGGCCGTTTCTCGAATACCTCTACCTTGAAGCCGCGCCGGGCCAGTTGCTGCGCCAGCAGCGCGCCGACCAGGCCGCCGCCGATGAGGGTAATGGTTTGCTGCGCCATGCTTCGATCCGTGGAGTGAACCCGCCCACTGTTCCGCAAGCGGCGCGCGACTGCAATGTCGTGTGCCGGAAACCGCTCAGAAGCTCATGAAATAGCCGCCGTTGACCGGCAGGTTGGCGCCGGTGATGTAGCCGGCATCGTCCGCGGCGAGGAAGCCCACCGCGCGTGCGATGTCTGCGGGCAAGCCGAGCCGGCCGACCGGGATGTCGGCGATGATCTGCGCGCGAATTTCCGCGGACACGGCAGCGACCATCGGGGTGTCGCAATAGCCGGGCGAGACGGTGTTGACGGTGACGCCCTTGCGGGCGGTCTCGCGTGCCAGTGCCATGCTGAAACCGTGCACGCCGGCCTTGGCGGCGGAATAGTTGGTCTGCCCGAACTGGCCGGTCTGACCGTTCACCGAGCTGATGTTGACGATGCGGCCGAAGCCGCGCGCGGTCATGCCTTCGACCACGTTGCGGCACAGGTTGAACACGCCGTCCAGGTTCACCCGCATCAGCTCGTGCCATTGCTCCGGCGTCATTTTGCGCAGGCTGGCGTCACGGGTGATGCCGGCGGCGTTGACCAGGATGTCGATGCTGCCGTGCTGCTGTTCGATGCGCTCGGCGAGCTGCCGGCAGCTGTCGAAGTCGCTGACGTCGGTCGGCTCGAACGCGATGGCCTCACCGAAGCCGGCCACCTCGTCGCGGAACGCGGCGACGCGTTCGCTGCGCGTGGCCAGATCCACCGCGATCACGGTTCGACCGGCTTGCGCCAGTTGGCGGCAGATCGCCGTGCCGAGGCCACCAATGCCGCCGGTGACGACGGCGACGCGCTTGATCGGAGCGGGCTGGCTCATGAGGGTGGTTCCAGGAGTTGATCATGCCGCAAGGCAGCACGTGTCGTACTGCAGCGATCGCTTCGGTTGGGAACGGACGAACGGCGCGTCCAGGCACGCCATCGCCGAGTTGGATCAGCCGGGCTTCTTGCCGCCGCGAGTGCCGGCGCCTGGCGTCGGAATCGCCTGCGCGGCGGTATCCATCAGGCCGCGCTGCATGGCCTGGAATGCAGCCAGATTGCGTTCGGTCAGGTCAGTCAGCGTGTTCCACGGGGTCTGTCCCATCAGGCTGTTGAGCTGGCTGCGGAACTGGGTCTGCTGGTCGAGAAACACCTGCAGGCTCTGCTCCAGGTACGGCCCCATGAAGCCCTGCAGCGAATTGCCGTAGAAGCGGATGATCTGACTGAGCAACTGCGGCGACAGCATCGGCTGCCCCTTGTCTTCGTGCTCGGAGATGATCTGCAGCAGTACCGAACGGGTCAGGTCCTCGCCGCTCTTGGCGTCGCGGACCTCGAAGTCCTCGTTGTCCAGCACGAGCTGGCGGACTTCTTCCAGCGTGATGTAGCTGGAGATTTCCGTGTCGTAAAGACGCCGGTTCGGATACTTCTTGATGGTGCGTTTGGTTTGTGCCATGCGACGAACGCTAGCAGAAGATATTGCGGCGCACCAGTCGTGGACCAGGCGTTCATGCTGCGCAGCATTCTTCAGTGGCCGACCGCGCCACCGGCACTGCCGAACGGCGGCCGGGCGAACCACAGGATCGGAATCAGCGCCACGAACAGGATCGCGCAAGCCCAGAACACGTCGTTCACCGCCAGCGTCAGCGCCTCGCGCGTCAGCAACTGGTCGATCAGCCCGAGGGTTTGCTTATGCGACAGCCCGGCATGCGACAGTTGTCCGATGAACTGGGTGGCGGCCGGATGGCCGGGACTGACGTACTCGGTCAGGGTGGCGTGATGGGTCTCGCCGCGGTGTTGCCACAGCGTCACCATGATGGCGGTCGATACGCTCGAACCGATCGTGCGGCAGAAGTTGGACAAACCCGAGGCGCTGGCGATCTGATCCACGGGCAGGCCGGACAGGTAGACCTGGTTCAGCGGAATGAAGAAGCACGGGATCGCCAGGCCCATCACGAAACGCGGGATCACCAAGGTGGAGAACGAGGCGGAACTGTCGAAGGTGGAGAACCAGTAGGCGGTGCCGGCGAACACCAGGAACGCGAACGTCACCACCGCGCGCAGGTCCAGCTTGTCCATGTTCTTGCCCAGGATCGGCGCGATCAGGAACGCCAGCACGCCGACCGGCGCGGTGGCCAGGCCGGCCCAGGTGGCGGTGTAGCCGAGGGTGACCTGCAGCCAAAGCGGGAACACCACATTGATGCCGAAGAACGCGAACATGCCCAGCGACAGGCTGATCACGCCGACCGTGAAGTTGCGTTGCCGGAACAGCGACAGGTCCACCACGGGATGTTTCGCGTGCAACTCCCACACGATCAGGAAGGTGATGCATACCAGAGCGGTCAGGCCCAGGACCAGGATCATCGGCGATGAAAACCAGTCGTGGTCGTTGCCGTTGTCCAGCATGAATTGCAGGCAGCCCACGCCGACCACCAGCAACACCAGTCCGATCACGTCGATCGGTGCCTTGTAGGTCTTCGTCTCGCGCTTGCGCAGCAGGCCCCAGGTGGTCACCGCGGCCAGGATGCCCACCGGCAGGTTGATGTAGAAAATCCAGGGCCACGAGAAGTTGTCGGTCAGCCAGCCGCCGAGGATCGGGCCGAAGATCGGCGCGACCACCACGGTCATCGCCCACAGTGCCAGCGCGATACCCTGCTTTTCCTTCGGATAGTTCGACAGCAGCAGGGTCAGCGACAGCGCCACCATCGGTCCGGAGCCGGCACCCTGCAGCAGACGGCCGATCACCAGCATCGGCATGCTGGTGGCCAGCCCGCACAGCATCGAGAAGATCACGAACATCATTACCGAGCCGACAAAAGTCTTCACCTCGCCGAAGCGGCGCGCGAGCCAGCCGGTCAGCGGCTGCATGATCGCGCTGGCCAGCGCGTACGAACTGATCGTCCAGGTCCCTTCGCTGGGGCTCACGCCGAGGCTGCCGGCAATGTGCGGCACCGCGACGTTGACGATCGTCATGTCCAGCACTTCCATGAAGGTGCTGAACGCAACGGCGATGGTGAGCAACGCCAGCGGACCGCCGTGCAGCGGCTTCGGCGGGGTGGCGTCGGCGGTGGCGTCGTTCGCGGCCATGGTCCGGCTCAGTTGGCGGCAATGTGGGGCAGGTTGGCGCGGATGATCCGGTCCGCTTCCGCATCGGCCTTGCTGGCCATCTGGTCGTAGACATCGGTCTGCGCGACCGGTTTCGGCGTCGAGGGGTTCGCCAGCACGCTGCCCCGGTCATCGTGGATGTCGACGGTGACATCGGTGGACAGGCCGATGCGCAGCGGGTGCTTGTCCAGCTCCTTGTTGTCCAGCGCGATGCGCACCGGCACGCGCTGCACCACCTTGATCCAGTTGCCGGTGGCGTTCTGCGCCGGCAGCAACGAGAACACGCTGCCGGTGCCGGCACCGAGGCCGATCACCTTGCCGTGGTATTCGGCATCGCTGCCGTAAAGATCGGACACCACCTTTGTCGGCTGGCCGATGCGGATATGGCGCAACTGGCTTTCCTTGAAATTCGCGTCGATCCACAAGTCGTGCAGCGGCACCACGGTCATCAGCTGCTGGCCCGGCTGCACGCTGTTGCCCAGTTGCACGCTGCGCTCGGCCACGTAGCCGGATACCGGCGCATAGATCGTGTTGCGCTGCGCGGCGACCCAGGCAGCGCGAAAGTTCGCGCGGGCCTGCAACACCACCGGGTTCTGCGCCACATCGGTGCCTTCGATCGCCGCATGCGCGGCAGCCGACTGCGCCTCGGCGGCGTTCACCGCGGCGCGTGCCTGTTCCACCCCGTCGCGCAGGTGTTGCACGATCTCGGGCGATTCGGCGTGCGCGGCGATCAGGGGCAGTCGGCGCTTGAGGTCCGCCTCGGCCTTCTTCAGGTCCAGCTTCGCCGCGACGACTTGCGCATCGGCGCTGCTGGCCGAGCTGGTCTGCTGGCGTACGCCGCGTACGGCCTGTGCCAGCGCGCTGCGTGCCTGTGCCAACCGGGTATCGGCATCGGTGCTGTCCAGTTTGACCAGCACCTGGCCGGCGTCGACATGCTGGGTGTCGTCGGCGAGGATCGCCACCACGGTGCCGGGCACCTGGGCCGAGATTGCCACCTGGTTGCCGCCGACGTAGGCATTGTCGGTCTTCACCCGGGTCGACAGCACGAAGAACCACAGCAGGAACCACAGCAGCCCGGCCAGGACGAAGACGCCGGCCACGATCAGCAGCACGCGCTTGCGCTTGGCCGGATCCTTCGCGGCCATGCCGCTGTCGTTGGCTTCGACGGAGGTCTTGTCGGATTCAGTGGCGCTCATGGGCGGAGGCTCCGGCGGTAACAGAAGGGGACGAGGAGGTCGGCTTGTCGTCGGCCAGGTAGCCGCCGCCGAGTGCCTTGATCAGGGAAAGGTCGGTGCTCAATGCCTGCGCCTGCAGTTGCGTCGCGGCATCGCGTTGCTGCAACAGCTGCGCCTGCGCGCCCAGGCTTTCGCGGGCGTCGCGCACGCCTTGGCGCGCACGGGCCCGGGCGCTGGCCAGCAACTGTCGGTCGGCATCGATCTGGGCTTGCTGCTCGCGCCGGCGTTCGGCGATCTGTTCGGCGCTCAATGCCTGCGTCGCCACCTCGCGGGCGGCGCTCAGCACCGTGCTGTCGTACTGCGCCACTGCGCCGTCGAGCTGGGCCTTGCTCACGCCATAGTTCGCCTCGAGCGTGCCGCCGCTGAAGATCGGCAGATGCAGCGCCGGCGTCAGCGCGAACGTGCGGCTGCCGGCAGTGAGCAGCTTGCCCATGTCGATGCTGGACAGGCCGATCATCGCCTTGATGCTGATGTCCGGGAAGAATTCGGCGCGCGCAGCGTCGGTCTGTTTGAGGGCGGCCTCGACCTGCCAGCGGCTGGCGGCGATGTCGGGTCGACGGGCGATCAGGTCGAGCCCGGCGTCGGCCGGAATGCCGCGATGGATCACCGGCAACGGCTGCGCCTGGAGTTCCGGCAGCTGTGCAGGAGCGACGCCAAGCAGCGAGGCCAGCGCGGCGCGGCGGATTTTCGCCGAGCCGTCGAGCGCCACCCTCATCTCGCGCACGGCGGCGAGTTGTGCCCTGGCTTTTTGCGCCTCGTCGGGCAGATCGACGCCCTGGTGCACGCGCAGGTCGGCGATGTGGGTGAGTTGCTGCTGCGTGGCGAGCAACTGGTCGGCCAGTTGCAGGCGCGCCTGGTCGGCCTGCCAGCCGAAGTACGTATCGGCAACGGCGTACTGGATCGCCAGGGCGGCGGCGCTGCGTTGGGCCTCGGCGGCGTGCGCCTGGTCCAGCGCCGCTTCCACGGTTGCACGCTTCTTGCCCCACCAGTCGAAGTCATATTCCAGCTGCACGCCAAGATCGGCCTGGTTGTACCAGCTGAAACCGAGGAACTTGCTCGGGATCAACCCGTGGTCGCTCATCCGCTGGCGCGACACCTGCGCGCTGCCGTTGATCGACAGGCCAAGTTGCGCCGCCGCCAGTCGCGCCGACTGCTCGGCGTTCTGCACGCGGCTTTGTGCCAGTGCGAGATCGGGCGACTGCTGCATCGCGTGATCCATCAGGTCATCCAGCTGCGGATCGTCGTACTGATGCCACCATTGCGCGGCGGGCCAGCCGGCACGGGCGGGAGCCTGCAGGCCCGCCAGCGGCGCGTCGTCACGCAGCGTCGGCGAACCGAGCCTGGCTGGTGCGCTGGCGCAGCCGGCCAGCACCAGCGCGACCGCGGCGGCCAGCACGGCACGACCGCGGAGCGGGGCATGCTTCATCGGAATTTTCTTCATGGGAGGCGGTTTTCACTCAGCTGATCGAGATTGCCGGCCAGTTTGCGCAGCAGCCGATCGAGATGGCGTTTGTCGCTGTCGCTGAAGCCGGCAAACATGGTGGCGACACGGGGAAACATCGGCGGCAGCATCTTCTCCACGAAGCGACGGCCGGCCGGGGTGATCCGGATCAGCACGCGGCGGCGATCCTCCTTGCTGGCGCCGCGGGTGATCAGCCCGCGCTTGACCAGTGCGTTCGCGATGCGGGTCATGTTGGTGGCTCCCTGGGTCGCGTACTCGCACAGCTCGCCGGGCGTGGAGCTTCCGTCCGGGCGGCTGTAGAGGATCATCAGGGTCAGGAATTCGCTGTGGTTGAGCTTGTGCGCTTTCAGCTTGTACTCGAGTTCTTCCTCGAGGTTGCCGCCGACCATCAGCATCAAGCGGCACAACCGCGCTTCGGCTGCCGGCATCTGCGGGATTATCTGGCTCACCCGGTCGATGCCTTCGTCCATCATCGCGATGCACTTCGTCAGTTGGGCCATTTCACCAGCTCATATTTCACCAATGAAGCAAAAGATAGCAAGTTCAGGAGGCGATGCGCAAGCAATCCGCAGCATCGTTTGTCGCGATGACGGGAAGTGATTTTCGACGTATGCGGATGCGGCTTCTGAAAAAAGCCGCAGGCTGTGCATCCAGTGGAACGGTCAGCCGTCGTTCCGATGGATGCCGAACAGGCGCTGCGCATTGGCGGTGGTTGCGGCGGAGACCACGGCCTCCGGTTCACCGCGAAGCGACGCCACGCAGCGCAGCACATCGGCGACCCGGGCCGGCTCGTTGCGCTCGCCGCGATGATCTGCGCCGGGCTGATCGGGCGCATCGCTTTCGAGCAGGAGGAATTCGATCGGCATCGTTGCCACGATCCGGCGCAGTCGCTGCGCGCGCGGATAGGTCACCGGGCCACCAATGCCCAGGTGGAAGCCCAGATCCCACAGGCGGTGGGCCTGCTGGTCGCTGCCGGAAAAGCTGTGCACGACACCCCGCAGCTGGCCGGTTCGGCGCAGGGTGAGGGTCACTTCTTCGAGTGCGCCCCGGGCATGCACGATCACCGGAAGGTCTCGTTCGCGCGCAAGCTGCAGTTGCTGCACGAAGTAATGCCTTTGGAGTTCGCGATCGAGATCGTCGACGTGAAAGTCCAGGCCGATCTCACCGACGGCGACCGTCTCGTTGTCGTCGAGCCATGAAGACAGCGCGTCCACATGCGCGGGTTCATGCTGTTTCAGGAATAACGGGTGCATGCCGAATGCGGCAAACACCGAGGAGGGGTGTTGTGTGCGCAGAGCCCTGATCCGGGGCCAGCTGGCGGCATCGACGGCCGGCACGATCATCGTGTTCACGCCAGCGTGCCGCGCGCGCGCGATCACTTCCTGGCGATCGGCTTCAAACGCCCCGTCATCAAGGTGCACGTGACTGTCGACGAGTTCGAACATCTGGTTCCGTGCGTTGGCCATCGTTTTGTAAACGCCGACGTGAAGACAATGTAACGAGGGCGAGCTAGGTCCGATTCAGTTGTACAACGGTTCAATGACAACGCAGGCTGCGTCTACAGGGGGCGCGGGTGCGGCAACGATCAAACAGAGGAGAGGATTGCAATGAACAGGTTGATGGTCAATGTACTCAATATCGCTATCGCCGCGGCACTGGCGACGAGCCTGTCGGCCTGCAATCGGAGCGCTGACGCCGGGACTTCCGCGGCGAGTGCCGATGCGGGCGTGAGTGCCGACGCCGGGCCGAAGTACGCCAAGGTGGTCGGCGTCGAGCCGGTGCGCTCGACGGTGAACCATCCAAAGCAGGTTTGCCACGATGAAACGGTGACGCAGACGGCGCCGCCGAAGGATCAGCATCGGATCGCGGGTACCGCGATCGGTGCGGTGGTCGGTGGCCTGGTCGGCCATCAGGTTGGTGGCGGCAAGGGCAAGACCCTGGCTACCGTGGCCGGCGCGGTCGGTGGCGGTTATGCCGGCAACAGGATCCAGGCCAGTCGCCAGCACGGCCAGGTGACATCGACGGTCGAGCGCAAATGCAGCACCGTCAACAACACCAGCACCAAGATCGTCGGCTACGACGTGCGCTACGTCTACAACGGTGTGACCCGCACCGTGCGGATGGACCACGATCCCGGTGATCGCGTGCAAGTGCAGGAGGGCGTGACTGCGGTGTCCGACGCCCGCTGAGTTTCATCCAACCACACAAAGGAAATGGCCATGAAAGCACGTTCAAGCAAGTTGATCCTGGCGGCGGCGATGACGGGCGGCCTCGCCCTGGCGGGTTGCGCCACGGCGCCGTATGGCAACAACGGCAACTACGACCGCGGTTATCAGTCGCAGTCGAATGGCTATGACCGTGGTGACCGCAACGTGCGCTGCCAGAACTGCGGAGTCGTGCAGGATGTGCAGCAGGTGCGTGTCGATGGCAGCGGTAACGGCGGCACCCTGGGCGCGATCATCGGCGCAGTTGCCGGTGGCGTGCTGGGCAATCAGGTCGGCAAGGGCGATGGACGCAAGGCTGCCACGGTGGCTGGTGCGGTGGCTGGCGGCGTGGTCGGCAACCAGGTCGGCAAGCATCACGGCGAAGGCAGTGACGCATGGCGAATCGTCGTTCGGCTTGACAACGGTCAGTACGCGACCGTGACCCAGCGCGAGAACCCGGGGATTCGCAGCGGCGACTACGTCGAGGTTCGCGGCGATCACGTCTACGCCCGCTGATCGTTTCGAAACGGACGTCCAAACGTATGGACGTCCATGACAAAAAAAGGCCATCCGGGTGGATGGCCTTTTTTTTGCGATTCGCTTCGCCGCGGGTCAGTTCACCGCGTAAAACGCGTGCTCGCCGATGGTGATGCTGGGTCGATTGCGCGACCATGCAGGGCTGATCTCGATGGTTGCGAAGTGATCCGCACGCGGCACCAGCATCTTTCGTTGCGCTACCGGCAAGCTCCAGTTGTTGATCGACCTGCCGGCAATCAGCCAGGCCTTGTGGAAGGCGTCGAGGTTGGTGATTTCGAACGAGCCGGGCGTGGTAGTCGTTGCAAACTGGTGCGGTGCGGTCACTACCTTGCAAACGGTATTGCCCCAGTGGCCGCGATCGCGGCGACGCAATGCAACCTCGGCGACGGCGAGCTGACCAATGACCGGTTCGCTGCGCGCTTCCAGGTAGACCGTGGTGGCCAGGCAAGCCTGGTCGGCGACGGGCTGTGGCATCAGGGACGTCAGCCATAACAGCATGGAAAGTTTCATGTTCTGCCTCCAACGTGCTGTACGCACAAAGCAGACTGCAGCTTTGGGCGCCGTTGCGGTGGACGGGCGGGCAGGCCGTTCCACCTGGATCTATCGCCATGACCGAAACTTGTGGTCAGACGCTTTGCCACGGGATTGTGGCGTTTCGAGCGGCTTTCTCTATGCCGATCGGGAGTAGGTGTTGCCGTGGCGTTGCGCGTGCCGGTGTCGGCCGTGTTGCCTGCAACTGCTGCTGCGCCCTCGTTGGATGCGAGGCGTTATGCCATCCGGCATTGTTCTGCCGGGTCGCGCCGATTCGGACTCTTCCGATTCGTCGCGTACTTCGACACCCCGTGATTCCGGATGTCGCGATATTCGATCGGCGGAGCCTAGTGGCGGAAGACGCCGGTGGCAAGTGCCGAGTGCAGCAAGTTTAACCGTTACTCATGTGCATGGGTGAGTGAGCTGTGAGTTTTGCTACGCGGTACGCACGACTCATGCAGTCCATGACATGACGAGGCGCATGGAAAGTTTTGTGTCGAGAGCGAGCAGGCGATCCTCGCGGGCCAGCGCGGCATCCTCATCAGTCATGGCCACGAGTGCATCGATGTGATCGTCCGCGACGATCACATCGAGTACGCGGGCGATGTCGCGGTCACCACTGCGCACCATGTCGCCGGCAGTCACGGGGTGCGACAATGTGACATGGTGCAGATGTCGTTTGTGGCCACCACGGAAATGCAGTCGAGCGATGATCTCCTGTCCCGGATAACAGCCTTTGTCGACGGCGACCGCCTGCAGTCGCTGCAACGACAATGCTGCCGGCAGCATGTCATTCAGAGCTTGTGCCGGCAGCCACGGCCAGCCCGCGTGCAATTGCGGTGCGCGCCATGCGTCGTCGCCATGGTCGACCGCGGTGATCCGCAGGCTGTGCGTGTCGCAACCGAGCGAAAGCTCTTCAGCGTCGGGGCTGATCGCATGCATCGGCAGCGCCGGGCCGATGGCCAGCGCGCGTTGCGGCAGAGCAGTCAGCGTGACCTTCGAGCGGAACACGAAACGTCGCAGCGCGTCGGCCATCGCACTGGCTTGGCCACCGCGCAGCAACAGCAGCAGCGTGTCGTCGGCAATCCGGGCCAGGTGAAAAAGGAAACGCACGCGACCTTGCGGATCGAGCCAGGCGCTGAACTGCCATTGGCCAATGGCCAGGGTGTCGACCTTGCTGCTGAACTGCGCATGCGCGAACGCCTTCGCGTCGGCGCCTTCGATCAACAGGGTTTCGGCAGGATGGGAGTGGGTCATGGGTCGCAGAATTGGGGGCGGCAGGAGGCGAGGGCAAGTGGTGGCGCCCGGGCGCGGCAGACGGTCGATGGTTGTGCTGCTTTGCCGCAAGTATTAACCTTTGGCGGCTCACAAAACCATGTCCGATACCTCTTCTCCAGCCGAGTCCTTGCCTGCTTCCGTTCCGGCGGAAACAACCGCCGTGCCTGCGGGGCCGGACGAGCTGCCGGTGGAGCGGCCGGCGCTTGATCCCACGCGCTACGGCGACTGGGAAAAGAACGGACGTTGCATCGACTTCTGAGTGATCGCCACGGCGCTCGTCGCCAGCGGCGGGGCCAGCGGGTGACACGGTACGGACATCAGCGATTCCACACAGGATAGCCGCCATGGCAGACACGCAACGCCCGCTCTCACCGCATCTCCAGGTCTACAAGTGGCAGGTGCAGATGATGAGTTCGATCATCCACCGTGCCACCGGCATCGCGCTGGCGGTCGGCAGCCTCCTGGTGGTCGCCGGCCTTCTGCATCTGGCGGCGGGCGAAGACAGCTTCGACCACTTCAAGGGCGCCATCGGCAGCCCGGTCGGGATGGTGCTGATGTTCGGCTGGAGCTGGTCGCTGTTCTACCACTTGTGCAACGGCATCCGGCATCTGGTCCAGGATGCCGGCCTCGGTTACGGGATATCCCAGTTCGTGCGTTCCAGCTGGTTGTCAGTCATCGGCAGCATCGTGCTCACGGTGCTGGTGTGGACTTACGTACTGACCGCCGGAGGTGCGGCATGAGCGCGAAGGAGACCGTCGTGAAGGATCGCCGCAATCCATTGAAGATTGCCCGCGGCCTCGGTTCGTCCCAGTCCGGCGTGGAGCACTGGTGGGCGCAGCGGCTGACCGCCGCGGCGCTGGTGGCGCTGGGCATCTGGTTCGTGGCGATCGTGCTGTGCCTGCTGCACGCCGACTACGCCACCGCGCGCGCCTCCGTGGCGAAGCCGTGGAACGCGCTGCTGCTGATCGCGTTCTTGCTGACCATGTTCTGGCATGCCGTGCTCGGCCTGCAGGTGGTGATCGAGGATTACGTGCATACCCGCTGGAAGGAAGTCGTCCTGCTGGTGGCCATCAAGTTCCTCGCGGTGCTGGGTGCGCTGGCCAGCGTGCTCGCCGTGCTGCGCATTGCGCTGACCCCCTAGCAGATTGTCGAAGAACAACCTGCAACCTGCCAAGACAAGATCGCGAGGAAAAGGCTTCATGGAAAGCTCCAAGGTGGAATCCTACAAAGTCCAGCAGCATGACTACGACGTGATCGTGGTCGGTGCCGGCGGTGCCGGCCTGCGCGCCACCTTCGGCCTGGCCGAGCAGGGCCTCAAGGCCGCCTGCATCACCAAGGTGTTTCCGACCCGCTCGCACACGGTGGCGGCGCAGGGTGGCATCTCCGCCGCGCTTGGCAACATGGGCGAGGACGATTGGCGCTTCCACTTCTACGACACCGTCAAGGGAGGCGACTGGCTCGGCGACCAGGACGCGATCGAGTACATGTGCAAGAACGCGCCGGCCGCGATCATCGAGCTGGAGCACTACGGCGTACCGTTCTCGCGCACCGAGGAAGGCAAGATCTACCAGCGTCCGTTCGGCGGCATGACCACGCACTACGGCAAGGGCACCGCGCAGCGAACCTGCGCCGCGGCCGACCGCACCGGCCACGCGATCCTGCACACGCTGTACCAGCAGGCGCTGGCACATGACGCGACCTTCTTCATCGAATACTTCGCGATCGACCTGATCTTCGACGACGAAGGCGTCTGTCGCGGTGTGCTGGCGCTGGACATGAACGAGGGCACCCTGCATTTCTTCCGCGGCCAGGCCGTGGTGCTGGCCACCGGTGGCTACGGTCGCGCCTATTTCAGCGCCACCTCGGCGCATACCTGCACCGGCGACGGTGGCGGCATGGTGCTGCGCGCGGGCCTCGCGCTGCAGGACATGGAGTTCGTGCAGTTCCATCCCACCGGCATCTACGGCGCCGGCTGCCTGATCACCGAGGGCGTGCGCGGCGAAGGTGGTTTCCTGACCAACTCCGAAGGCGAGCGTTTCATGGAACGCTACGCGCCCAGCGCGAAGGACCTGGCATCGCGCGACGTGGTCAGCCGCGCGATGACGATCGAGATCCGCGAAGGCCGCGGTGTCGGCGAACACAAGGACCACCTGTTCCTGAATCTGATGCATCTCGGCCCCGAGGTGATCAACGAGCGGCTGCCGGGCATCGCCGAGTCCGCGCGCATCTTCGCCGGCGTCGATGTGACGAAAGAGCCGATCCCGGTCTTGCCGACCGTGCACTACAACATGGGCGGCATCCCGACCAACTATCACGGCGAAGTCGTGCAGAAGCGCGGCGACGATGTCGACGCGGTGGTGCCTGGCCTGTTCGCGATCGGCGAGGCAGCGTGCGTCTCGGTGCATGGCGGCAACCGGCTCGGCTCCAACTCGCTGCTCGACCTGGTGGTGTTCGGCCGCGCGGTGGCGCATCGCTGCGCCGAGCTGATCCAGCCCGGTGCCGCGCACAAGGATCTGCCGACGACCGTGCTGGACAAGTCGCTGGCCCGCTTCGACGCCTTGCGCAACGCCAACGGCGGCACGCCGACGGCGCAGATCCGCCTGGCCATGCAGCGCACGATGCAGAAGGACGCCGCGGTATTCCGCACCGGCGAGACGCTGGCCGAGGGCAAGCAGAAGATCGCCGAAGTGTTCGGCATGTTCGCCGACGTCAAGGTCAGCGATCGGTCGCTGGTGTGGAACTCCGACCTGATAGAGACGCTGGAGCTGTCCAACCTGCTGGCGCAGGCGGTGGCCACGATGGATTCGGCCGAGCAGCGGCTGGAAAGCCGCGGCGCCCAGGCGCGCGAGGATTATCCCGAGCGCGACGACGTCAACTGGATGAAGCACACCCTGGTGTGGATCGACGAAGCCGGCAAGTCGCGCTTCGACTTCCGCCCGGTGCACATGAATCCGATGACCGACGAGGTCAAGGCCGTGCCGCCGGCGAAACGGGTCTACTGAACGTATCGAAACGCTGTCGGGGCTTCGGCCCCTCCTACACGAAGATTTGAAGGGTTCCGCACATGGCAGAGTTTTCGCTACCGAAGAATTCAAAAATCCAGCCGGGCAAGCACCATCCGGCCAGGGATGCGAAGAAGCCGCGCACCTTCCGCATCTATCGCTGGTCGCCGGACGACGGGCAGAACCCGCGCATCGATACCTACGAGGTCGACCTGGCCGCGTGCGGCCCGATGGTTCTGGACGCACTGCTGAAGATCAAGAACGAGATCGACCCCACGCTGACCCTGCGCCGTTCCTGCCGCGAGGGCATCTGCGGTTCCTGCGCGATGAATATCGACGGCACCAACACGCTGGCCTGCACCCGCGCGATCGACGAGTGCGGCTCCGGCGACGTGAAGATCTACCCGCTGCCGCACATGCCGGTGGTGAAGGACCTGGTACCGGACCTGACCCATTTCTACGCGCAGTTCGCCTCGATCAAGCCGTGGATCCGCACGCAGAGCCCGGCCCCCGACAAGGAGCGTCTGCAGTCGCCGGAGGAGCGCAAGAAGCTCGACGGCCTGTACGAATGCATCCTGTGCGCCTGCTGCTCGACCAGTTGCCCGAGCTACTGGTGGAACGGCGACAAGTACCTCGGCCCGGCGATCCTGCTGCAGGCCTACCGCTGGATCGTCGATTCGCGCGACGAAGACACCGGTGAGCGTCTGGATGACCTGGAAGACCCGTTCAAGCTGTACCGCTGCCACACCATCATGAACTGCACGCGCACCTGCCCGAAGGGTTTGAACCCGGCCAAGGCGATCGCGGAGATCAAGAAGCTGATGGTGGAGCGGCGTTCGGCCTGATTTCTTCTCCCCTCCGGGGAGAGAATGCCCGCAGGGCAGATGAGGGGCGGATGCTCGCGCAAGGAGTGATCGAAGGGAGCTTTTGGTGATGATGGTTTCGAACAAAAGCATCCCCTCGCCTCAATCCTCTCCCCGGGAGGGAGAGCAGGCAAAGGCTGTTTTGCAGCGTTTCTTCATTGAAGCGCCCTCACCTCAATCCTCTCCCCGCCGGGGAGAGGAGGCCAAGGTGGCGCTTCGCGCCAACTTTCATGGATAGGGGCCGCCTTCGCTGGCGCACTCGCCGTGGCACCCGCGAGCTCGACGCCCTGTTCGGCGGCTGGCTCGACGAGCGTTTCGCCGATGCCGACGAAGCGCAGCAACGGGCGTTCGACGAACTGCTCGATGTGCAGGACCCGGACCTTTGGGACTGGGTGATGGGCCACGCGCGTCCCGAGCGGGCTGACTGGCAAGCGATCATCGATGACATCCGCGCCCGCCATCGGCTTTGAATACCGGCCATCGCGCCTGTTGCGGCGGGTCTTGATTCTGCTCGCCGTGCTGGCTCTGTTGGCGGTGACGCTGTGTGCGCTGGCAGCGTGGCTGAAAGGGCTGCTCGCCATCGCCGTGGTGCTGGCGACATGGCGGTCGCTGCGCCAGCTTGCGGTCGCAACGATCGCGGCGGCAGGCTGGAGCGATGAGAATGGCTGGACGCTGCGCCTGATCGATCACGACGATGTGCCGGCCACGCTGACCTCGTTTCGCGTGCTCGGCGCATTCGTCCTGCTGCGCCTGCAGACGGTCGAGCGCGGCATGCAGGTCTTGCTGCTGGCACCGGACAACAGCGATGCGGACATCCGCCGCCGCTTGCGCATGCGTCTGGCGACGATGCGGCCTGAGGAGGTCGTGCCGCGGTTGTGACCGCCGGGCAACTTCACCCACGCAGCGCGGTCTGACCGAATGCCTGATAATGGATGACCGGGCGGCCCGCCCTGCGATCCCCACAAGCGACCTGCCCATGTTCCGACCGCTCGAACTCTTCATCGGCCTGCGCTACACCCGCGCCAAGCGGCGCAACCAGTTCATCTCCTTCATCTCCACCGTATCGATCGTGTGCATCGCGATCAGCGTGATCGCGCTGATCACGGTGATGTCGGTGATGAACGGCTTCGACTACCAGATGCGTTCGCGCATCCTGGGCGCGGTGTCGCACGCCACCATCATCAGCATCGAGGGCGGCGTGCATGACGTGCCGCGTGCCTTGCAGATCGCCGAGGCGAACCCGCACGTGCTTGGCGCCGCCCCCTATGTCGAGAAGGAGGCGTACCTGACCAGCGGTCGCGGTTCCAGTGGCGTGATGGTGCGCGGCATCGACCCGGCGCAGGAACCGAAGGTCGTCGACATCGGCAAGCACATGCTCGAAGGCCGGCTCGACGAATTGACCCCCGGCAGCTGGAACATCGTGCTGGGCCGCGACCTGGCCAGTACGCTCGGAGTCGGTGTGGGCGACCGGATCACCATGGCGGTGGGTGAAGTGCGTGCCACGCCGATGGGCGGCGTGCCGCGGATGCGCAGCTTCCACGTCGTCGGCACGTTCCAGCTCGGCATGGAGCAGTTCGATTCCGGCCTGGCGCTGGTCAACATGGGTGACGCCGAGAAGCTCAATGATCTGGACGGCCCCACCGGCATCCGCCTGAAACTCGACGACCTTTTCAACGCGCGGCCGGTCGCGCACGAACTGGCCGACCAGCTTGGCCAGCTCTATGGCGTGCGCACCTGGATGGACACCAATGCGAACCTGTTCGCCGCGCTGTCGATGGAAAAGATGGTGATGTTCGTGATCCTGTCGCTGATCATCCTGGTCGCGGTGATCAACCTGATCTCGATGCTGATGATGCTGGTCACCGACAAGCAGGCCGACATCGCGATTCTGCGCACGCTCGGCGCGACCCCGCGCAGCATCATGGGCACCTTCATGGTGCAGGGTGTGCTGGTCGGCTTCGTCGGGATCGGCTTCGGCGTGGGTTTCGGTTCGCTGCTGTCGTGGAAATTGCCCGGCATCATCAAGTGGATCGAGCACACCTTCCATGTCACCTTCCTGTCGCCGGATGTCTACTACATCAGCGAGGTACCGAGCCGGCTGGACTGGCACGACGTCGGCTGGACCGCGCTGCTGACCTTCGCGTTCTCGCTGCTGGCCACCCTCTATCCCGCGTGGCGCGCCTCGCGCACGCAGCCGGCGCAGGCATTGCGCTATGAATAAGGCCGCCATGAACTCCACGAACGAAAAAAACGTGCTGCGTGCCAGCCATGTCGCCAAGACCTACGCCGAAGGCGGCCTGCGCACCGACGTATTGAGCGACGTCAGTTTCACCCTGAAACGCGGCGAGACGATGGCGATCGTCGGTGCGTCGGGATCAGGCAAGAGCACCTTGCTGCACATCATCGGCGGGCTCGATACGCTGACCGCCGGCGAAGTGGAAGTGGACGGCCGCGTGCTGTCGAAACTCTCCGATGCCGAGCGTGGGCGCGTGCGCAACCGCTCGCTCGGTTTCATCTACCAGTTCCATCACCTGCTGCCCGAGTTCACCGCACTGGAGAACGTGTGCATGCCGCTGCTGATCCGCGGCACCGCCATCGCCGAGGCGCAGAAGCAGGCCATCGCCCTGCTGGAGCGGGTCGGTCTCGGTGGTCGCACGCATCACAAGCCGTCCGAGCTGTCCGGTGGCGAGCGCCAGCGTTGTGCGGTGGCGCGCGCGCTGGTGACCCGGCCTGCCTGCGTGCTCGGCGACGAGCCCACCGGCAACCTCGACGAAGGCAACGCGGCGCAGGTCTACGCGCTGATGCTGGAACTCAACCGGGAGATCGGCACCAGCTTCATCCTGGTCACCCACGACAACCGCCTCGCCGCACGAATGGATCGCACCCTGGTGTTGCACAACGGCGTGCTGCAGGAAAGCCCGTTGGCCTGAGCTGACCTCCCTGCAAGCTGGGGAGGGAGCAACTCCGGAACCCCTGTCGCGGGCATGCCGGCGTGCACCTACGCATCTTTCATCCACTCCGCCGCACCCGCCGCACTAGGCTTGGACTCTTCCAGGAAGGAATGGGGCAGGTGGCATGGCGCAGCTCTCGGCGATCAAGGTGGCACTCGGGTTGCTGGCCGGGGTATTGCTGGTGCAATGGTGGCCGCAGTTGCCGCCGCGCTGGTTTGTCGGCACGTTGCTGCTGGCGGCGGGTTTGCTGGCCTGGCGCTGCCCGCGCTGGCGCTGGCTGGCCTGTGTGTTGTTCGGCATCGCCTGGGCGGCATGGCGTGGGGGATGTGCGATGGAGGCACGTCTGCCGCATGCACTGGAAGGCCGCGACTTCGCGGTGACTGGCACGATGGTCGATCTGCCGCTGGCCCGCACCGATGCCAGCCGCTTCACCTTGCGTGTGGACCAGGCGCTGCTGGACGGCAAGCCGGTCGCCCTGCATGGACGCATCACGGTGTCCTGGTATGACGGCGCGCCAGCGTTGCAGCCATGTACCCGCTGGCGTCTGTTGCTGCGCCTGAAGCGGCCGCGCGGCCTGCTCGATCCCGGCGGCGCGGACAGCGAGCGTTCCGCGCTGGAGCGCGGCATCGTCGCCACCGGCTATGTGCGCGACGATCCGGGCAACGCGCCGTTGGCCGGTTCACACTGGTGTGTCGACGGTGTGCGCGATGCGGTGGCGCGCGGCATTGCGGCGCGGGTGCGCGACCGGCATGACGCGGCGCTGCTGCAGGCATTTTCGGTCGGCGATACACGCGGACTGACCCAGCGCGACTGGGCGGTGGCGCGCGCCAACGGCGTCTCGCATCTCATCGCGATCTCCGGTTTCCATGTCGGCGTGGCCGCGGTGTTCGGTGTCTGGCTGGCGCTGCTGGCCTACGCGCTGTGGCCGCGGCTGGGCTTGTGGCTGCCGCGGCCGCAGGCGCAAGCCGCCGCCGCGTTGCTGGTGGCGGGAACGTACAGCGCGCTGGCCGGTTTCGGCCTGCCCACGGTGCGTACCCTGTTGATGATCGCGGTGGTGGCGCTGGCGCGTTGCAGCCGGCGCGGCAGCAGCGGTGCGCAATCGCTGGCGCTGGCGCTGATCGCGATCCTGCTGGTCGATCCGCTGGCCGTGCTGGCGGCCGGTTTCTGGCTGTCGTTCATCGGCGTGGGCCTCCTGATGCTGTGCCTGCAGACGCGTGGCCGCGGGCTGCGTGCCTTCTTGCATGAGCTGTCGGCAGGGCAGATGGTGATGACGGTGTCCTTGCTGCCGCTGAGTCTGTGGTTCTTCGGGCAGGCATCGCTGGTGGGCGCGTTGTCCAACCTGATCGCGGTGCCGCTGGTCAGTTTCGTCATCGTGCCGTGTGCGCTGTTCGGCATGCTGCTGCTGGGATTGTGTCCGCCACTGGCCACGCCGGTGTTGTGGCTGGCTGCGCGGATGGCGCATGCGCAATGGTGGCTGCTGGAACACATGGCGACGTGGCCCGGCGCGCACTGGTACCTGCCCACGGTGCAACCGCATGCGTTGCTGCTGGCCCTGCTTGGCGCGCCATGGCTGTTCCTGCCGCGCGGGGTGCCGCTGCGCTGGCTCGGCCTGCTGCTGTTCCTGCCGTTGCTGCGACCGCCGCTGCGAGTACCGGCGGAGGGCGCGTTCCAGGTGTGGGTGCTGGATGTGGGGCAGGGCCTGTCGGTGCTGTTGCGCACCCGCGACCATGCGCTCGTGTACGACGCGGGTGCGCGCTATCCGTCGGGCTTCGACCTGGGCGAGGCCGTGGTGCTGCCGTCGATCCATGCCTTGGGCATCGACCGGCTGGATATGCTGATGATCAGTCACGGCGACAACGACCATGCCGGTGGCGCCGAAGCGGTGGCGAGCGCGTTTCCGCAGGCACGGCGATATGCCGGTGAGCCGGCGCGCATGCGCCTGCCAATGCAGCAATGCGTGGCCGGTCAGTCCTGGCAATGGGACGGCGTGCGGTTTCGCGTGCTCAGTCCGGCTCGTGGCGAGGGGGACCGGGACAACGACAGTTCCTGCGTGCTGCTGGTCGAGGGCCGTGGCGGACGGCTGCTGCTCACCGGGGACATCAGTTCGAAGGTGGAGCCGCAAGTGGCGGCCGCACTCGGACCCGGGCCGCGACCGTTCATGCTGGTGCCGCACCACGGCAGCAAGACCTCCTCCGGCGCGCCTTTCATCGCTGCCGTCCAGCCGCCGCTGGCGCTGGTATCGGCGGGTTGGCGCAACCGCTTCGGTCACCCGAAACCGGAAGTGCTGGCGCGTTATGCCGCCGCCGGTGTGCCGGTATTCAATACCGCGGTGCAGGGCGCGATCCCCCTCGATTTTCCCGCCAATGCCGCGCCCAGGAGGGAGCGCGGCTGGCGTCGGCAACAGCCACGCTACTGGCGCGAGTAGCGCCGGGCGAAGCGGGGGAATGCCACCGGTGCCGCAGTACATCCGGACGGGACTGCTATCATGCGCGCTTCTTGAAGGCAGTACGGCGGGGACGAAAAGTGCTGGAAATTCTGATGGCTGGTGGCTGGGCGATGGTGCCCATCCTGATCTGTTCGGCGATCGCGCTGGCGATCGTGCTGGAGCGGTGCTGGACGCTGCGCCGCAAGTCCGTGTTGCCGCCGGGTCTGGGCGAAGAGGTTCGCCAGTGGGCGCGCTCCGGCAAGCTCGATCCGAGCCACCTGGAAACGCTGTCCGAAGGCTCGCCGCTGGGCGAGCTGCTGGCCGCCGCGCTGGCCGTGCGCAGCCAGTCGCGCGACGTGATCAAGGAGCGCATCGAGGACACCGGACGGCACGTGATCCACCGCATGGAGCGCTACCTCAACACACTGGGAACGATCGCGCTGATCGGCCCGCTGCTGGGTCTGTTCGGCACCGTGATCGGCCTGATCCGCATGTTCATGGAGGTGATGGCCGGCGGCATCGGCGATCCGGCCAAGATGGCCGGCGGCATCGGCGAGGCGCTGATCTGCACCGCCTCGGGTCTGACCGTGGCGATCCCGGCGTACGTGCTGCATCGCTACTTCCGCTCGCGCGTGGCCGGCTATTGCGTGGAGATGGAGAAACAGGCGACAGCCTTGCTCGACGACCTGACACTGACGAGCACCGCGGCGACACCGGCACGGCCGCGGCGTGCGCCGACGCCGTCCGCGTCGAGCGCTGGCTGAGCACGCACCGATGCGCATCAGCAACAATCGCCGCGGGGACGACTTCGAGATCAACGTGATTCCGTTGATCGACGTGCTGCTGACCCTGCTGATGTTCTTCGTGCTGACCAGCACGTTCGTGCAGCATTCGCGCCTGCAGGTGACCCTGCCGCAGGCCAGCACGCAGGATCGCGACATGAACGCACCGGCACTGACCGTCATGATCGACCGCGATGGCCGGTTCTACGTGGGCAGCGACGAGGTGCTGGGCGAGGGCATCGAGGTGCTCAAGCAGGCCATCGCGCGGCATGCCGGCGACGATCGCGAGCGCCAGGTGACTATCCGTGCGGATGCGAACACGCCGCACCAGGACGTGGTCACCGCGATGGACGCGCTGGGCCAGCTCGGTTTCACCCGGTTGTCGATCGCCACCACGCCGAGCAAGCCGGGCGCCGCTCAATGAACGCAGGCACGGCCGACGCACCGGATACCGGGAGCTGGCCCACCTACAAGCGCTTGCTTGGGTACACCCGAAGCTACTGGGCGATCGGCCTGGTCGCCTTCGTCGGCATGCTGGCCGACGGCGGCGGCCTGGCCTTGTTCACCGGCTTGCTCAAGCCGATGATCGACAATCTGTTCGCGCAGAAAGACCCCTACCTGATCTTCTGGATGCCGATCTGGATCATCGCGATCTTCTCGGTGCGTTCGCTGGGTACCTTTGTCAGCGACTACGGTGTCTCCGTATATCGGCCGGCACGTCGTGCAGGCGATGCAGCACGAGGTTTTCTCCGTCTACCTGAAGCTGCCCGCTCCGTATTTCGGCAGTGAGCCTTCGGGCCAGCAGGTTTCGCGCATCACCTATACCAGCGAACAGGTCGCCGCGGCCTCGAGCAGCGCCGCGAAGATCGCGATCACCGACGGTTTCACGGTGATCGCGATGCTGTTCGTGATGCTCTGGTACAGCCCCTATCTCACGCTGTCGCTGCTGGTGATGGTGCCCGCGATCGCGCTGGTGGCGACCGTGGTTGCCCGCCGCTACCGGCAGATCAGCCGGCGCATCCAGGGCAGCATGGGTTCGGTCACCGGCACGGTGGAGGAGTCGGTGGGGGCGCATCGCGAAGTGCGCGTGTATGGCGGCCAGGCGCATGAGGCATCCCGCTTCGACCAGATCACCCGGCACACGCGGCGGCTGAACCTGAAGATCGCGGCCACCAACGCGGCGTCCAGTTCGACCGTGCAACTGGTTGCGGCCAGTGCGCTGGCCGCCCTGATCTATCTCGGCACGCGGCCGGCGGTGCTGGGCAGCATGACACCCGGCGTGTTCTTTTCCGTGCTCACGGCGATGGGCACCATGCTGCCGTCGCTCAAGCGGCTGACCAATGTGCAGGCGAACATCCAGCGCGGCCTGTCGGCGGCCGAGGACATCTTCGCGGTGATCGATCTGCCGCCGGAACAGGACCATGGCACGATCGAGCTGCAGCGGACTCGCGGCGAGCTGCGTTTCGTCGGGGTGAGCCTGGTCTATCCGCGCAACGAGGCCGAGGCCCTGCGCGCGGTCGATCTCGATTGCGCACCGGGCACGGTCACCGCCCTGGTCGGCCGCTCCGGCAGCGGCAAGAGCAGCCTCGTCAGCCTGCTGCCGCGCTTCTACGAACCCAGTGCCGGCCGCATCGTGCTCGACGGCACGGACTACGAAGACTACACGCTGGCATCGCTGCGGCGACAGATCGCCTGGGTCGGGCAGAGCGTGATGCTGTTCGACGACACGGTCGCCAACAACATCGCCTACGGCGAACTGGCCGGCGCCAGCGAGGCGGACATCGTCGCCGCGGCCGAGGCGGCGAACGCCATGGAATTCATCGCGGCGCTGCCTCAAGGCTTCCACACGCAGGTCGGGCAGGGCGGCAACATGCTTGTCGGGTGGCCAGCGCCAGCGCATCGCGATCGCCCGCGCGATTCTCAAGAACGCGCCCATCCTGGTGCTGGACGAGGCGACCAGCGCGCTCGATACCGAATCCGAACGCCTGATCCAGCAGGCACTGCAGCGGTTGATGAAAGACCGCACCACCCTCGTGATCGCGCACCGGCTGTCGACCATCGAGCATGCCGAGCAGATCGCGGTGATGGATCACGGCCGCGTCATCGAACGCGGCACGCACGCGGAACTGATCGCGCTGGGCGGACAGTACGCCGCGTTGCACCGGATGCAGTTCCACGATCATGCGGCCGATCAAGGCAGCGACTGAGGACGACCCATGGCGCTGGTCGACACGCTCGAATCAGCCTGGTACGGCGACGGCCGCGCGCCGTGGTGGACGCGCCCGCTGGCAGCGCTGTACGGCAGCGCGATGCGCCTGCGCCGTTGGCTGTACCGGATCGGCTGGCTGCGCAGCGTTCGCCTGCCGGTACCCGTGCTGGTGATCGGCAACCTCAGCGTGGGCGGTACCGGCAAGACGCCGCTGACGATCGCGGTGGCCGCCAGCCTGCGCGAGCGCGGCTACCGCCCCGGCGTGGTCAGTCGTGGCTACGGCGGCAGCCAGCGCGAACCGTTGCTGCTGGGCGACGCGCCGGACCCGCTGCAAGTCGGCGACGAACCCTGCCTGATCCACGCCAGCGGCGTACCGGTGGCGGTGGGGCGCGATCGTCCGGCAGCGGCACGACTGCTGCTCGATGCCGGTTGCGACGTGGTGGTCGCCGACGATGGCCTGCAGCATTACGCGCTGGCGCGCGACCTGGAAATCTGCGTGATCGACGGCACGCGCCGCTTCGGCAATCGCCGGCTGCTGCCGGCGGGACCGTTGCGCGAGCCGATGGATCGACTGCGGCAGGTGGATCTGCGCGTATGCAACGGTGGTGTCGCCGAGGAGGGCGAATACCCGATGCAATTGTGCGGCGGCGATGTGGTGGCATTGAACCACGGCGAGCAACGAACGCTGGCCAGCTTCGGCGGCCAGAAGGTGCATGCGGTGGCGGCGATCGGCAACCCGGCGCGTTTTTTCGACAGCCTGCGTGCGGCGGGCATCGAGGTGATCGGGCATGCGTTTGCCGATCATCATGCATTCGTTCCTGCCGACCTGGCCTTTGCGGATGACTTGCCGGTCCTGATGACCGACAAGGACGCCGTGAAATGCCGGCCATTCGCCGAGCCGCACTGGTGGCGGGTACCGGTGCATGCCGAACTGCCGGCCGCTTTTCACGATGCGCTGTTCGCGCGCGTCGGCACGCTTTCCCGCAAGTGACTTCCGGCGCATGCAGGCGGCTTGAGCATCACGCCTAGTCTGTCCACGACAGCGCCGTGCTCACGGCCGTGTTCGCGGTCGGCATGCTCAGTGGTTTCGTGGCGGCACCGAAAAAGACCAGCCTGGAAGAACTCGACGTGCAGCGCATCAACCTGGTCGAGCCCGATGGCACCGCGCGCGCATCGTGATGGGCGTGGCCGACGACGGCACGTCGAGCCTGAAATTCCTCGACGCCGACGGCAAGGTATTGAACGAGTTGAGCCCTGCCGGCAAGCCGTGAGGCGGCACGCGGCCGCGACCGCGATGATCGAACGTGCCTTCCGGTTTTTGCCGGCGATCTGCCGTCGACGGTGACCTGCCGTGATGCGGCAGATGCCGGCACCCGGTCGCCATGGTGGCGGGTGCCGGGCAGGCGAGCCTGCCGCAGGCACTCATGCAGCGCTGGGCGATCGCCTGGAAGGTTTGCGTCGCGAGACGAGTTCGCCCGCCACGTAGACGGTGCGGGCCAGGCCGCCACCGATCCAGTAGCACAGCTCGGCAGGCTCGCGTGCGTTCCAGATCACCAGGTCAGCCCGCTGGCCCGGCACCAGCATGCCGCGATCGGACAGGCCCAGAGCGCGGGCCGCGTTCACGGTAACGCCGCGCAGTGCTTCTTCCGGCGTCAGCCGGAACAGCGTGCAGGCCATGCCGGCGGCCAGCCGCAGCGACAGCAGTGGCGAGGTGCCGGGATTGCAATCGGTGGCGATCGCGATGGCTACGCCGTGCTCGCGCAATGCCGCGATCGGCGGCAGCCTTGTTTCGCGCAGCGCGTAGAAAGCGCCAGGCAGCAGCACCGCGACGGTGCCGGCCGCTGCCATCGCCCGGATGCCGGCTTCGCTCACGTGCTCCAGGTGATCGGCCGACAATCCGCCGAACTCGGCGACCAGCGCGGCACCATCCAGGTCGGACAACTGCTCGGCGTGCAGCTTCACCGGCAGCCCGAGCTCTCGCGCGCGCTCGAATGCGCGGCGGGTTTCCGCGCGGCTGAAGCCGATGCCTTCGCAAAACGCGTCGACCGCGTCGACCAGGTCTTCGGCGGCCAGCGCCGGCAGCATGTCGTCGCAGACCAGCGCGACGTAGTCGTCGCGCCGATCCGCGTATTCCGGCGGCAGCGCATGCAAGCCGAGAAAACTGGTGCGCACGCCGATGCCGAGTTCGCGGCCAAGACGTCGGGCCACGCGCAGCATGCGGCGTTCGGTATCCAGATCCAGCCCATAACCGGATTTGATTTCCAGTGTGGTCACGCCATCGGCAAGCAGGGCGCGGGCGCGCGGCAGCGATTGTGCGAACAATTGCTCCTCGCTGGCGGCGCGGGTCGCGTTGACGCTGGAGACGATGCCGCCACCGGCGCGAGCGATCTCCTCGTAGCTGGCCCCGTTGAGGCGCATCTCGAATTCATGCGCGCGATCGCCGCCGAACACCAGGTGGGTATGACAGTCGATCAGCCCCGGCGTGACCAGTGCACCATCGAGCGATTGCACCGCGTCGGCCAGTGAGGTGGGTTCGCCAGGCAGCTCGCTCATGCTGCCCAGCCAGGCGATGCGGCCGTTCTGCATCGCCAGTGCGCCGTGTTCCATCAGGCCGTACGGCGCCTCACCCGAGAACGTCGCCAGCGTGGCGTTGATCAGCAAGGTGTCCCAGCGGGGATGGCTCATGATGACTTCGTTCCGGCAGGGTCAGGGTCGAGCAGGCGGCGGCGGGTCGGCAGGGGTCGCCGGTTCGTCGAACGCGGTGGTGCGGACCGGGGTGGGCGCGGCATCCGCCGGCTCGTCGAGCGGCTCATCGATCAGTTCGTAGACCACGTCCTGGCTGCGCGGCCGACTGGCCTGCTGGCGTTCGAAATCCTGCACCATGCGTTCGGCGAAATCGCGGTACACCGGAGTGGGACAGAACAGCGAGGCCGCCGCGCGGGCGAGCAGGCAGGCGGCCATGATCGGGATCACCATGTCCTGGTTGTCGGTCAGTTCCATCGCGATCACCGCCGAGGTCAGCGGCGCGCCGGTGACGCCGGCCAGGTACGCGCTCATGCCCAGCAGCACCACTGCCGCGGCAGGCACATCGGGCAGGAAATGCGCGATGTTCTGGCCCAGGCCGGCACCGACCGCCAGCGCCGGCGAGAAGATGCCGCCGGGAATGCCGGCCCAGTACGACACCACGTTGGCCATCAGCTTGGCGATGCCGAAGCCCTGGTCGGGCATCGTCGCGGCGCCTTGCACGATCGCCCGCGCCTGGTCGTAGCCGGTGCCGTAGATGCTGTTGTGCGTGCACACGCCGAGCACGGCCAGTGCCAGGCCGCAGCCGCCGGCAAACGCCACCGGCCAGCGCGCGCGCAGCCGCCCGATCCGCGCCAGCGGCCCGCGCTGGCTGAGCAGGATCAGCCGCGCGAACAGGCCGCCAAGCAGGCCGCCGATGACGCCGGTCAGCAGCACCGCCAGCCACGCGTGACCCAGCGGCAGGCTTGCGTCGACCTCGCCGAAATACGAGTAGTTGCCCATCACGCCGAGCGAGACCACGCCGCCGATGATGACCGCGGTCAGCAGCAGGCCGCTGAAGCGGTGTTCGAACGTTCCGGCGAGTTCCTCGATCGCGAACACCACGCCCGCCAGCGGCGTGTTGAAGGCCGCCGCGATGCCGGCCGCGCCGCCGGCCAGGATGAAACGCGAGGCTGCCTTGGGATCGGTGAAGCCGAAGCGCCGGCCCAGCGAGTAGAACAGGCCCGCACCCACGTGCACGGTCGGGCCTTCACGGCCGATCGACGCGCCCACGGCCAGCGCAATCAGGGTCAGCAACATCTTGCCGGCGGCGATCGGCAACGCCAGCATGCGGGCGCGAAAACCCTCGTCTTCGATGTGCAGGGTGCCGATCACCTGCGGGATGCCGCTGCCGCGAGTCGCGCGGAACTTGCCCTCGGTAACCCAGGCGAGCAAGCCGAACACGACCGGCGTGAGGATCAGCGGAATCCAGATGCCATGGCTGAGAACGCTGCGGAACAGCTGATACGACCACACGCTGGCTTTCGCGAACAGGATCGCCGCCAATGCCACCAGCACGGCGCCGAACCACAGCACCAGTCGGCGTTTCCACTGGTGGGGTGCAAAGAATTCGTGCCCGAGCAACGCCTGCAGACGTGGGTTGGACGACCTTGATGGGGATTGCCGGGACTTGAACATGGCGAGGATTATCGCAGACCTTGCCATGCATCCGTTGCTTTCAACGCGGCCGCCAGCGCGTCTCGTACAAATCGTAACGACGATCCTTCAGGTTGGTCACCGCGCCGGCGTTGCGCGCGCGGGCCAGGCTTTCCAGGCGCAGGTCGGCGAACAGCACGGTCTCGATGTTCGGCGTGGAGTCGGCGGCGACACCGTCGCGGGCGAAGCCGAAATCGCTCGGGGTGAGGATGCAGCTCTGGCCGTACTGGATGTCGAAATTGTTGACCCCGGGCAGGTTGCCGACATTGCCCGACATCACCACGTAGCACTGGTTCTCGATCGCCCGCGCCTGCGCGCAGTAGCGCACGCGCAGGTAGCCTTCGCGCACGTCCGTGCAGAACGGCACGAACAGGATCAGCGCGCCCTGGTCGGTGAGATGCCGGGCCACTTCGGGAAACTCCGCGTCGTAGCAGATCATCACGCCGATCGGGCCGCAGTCGGTGAGGATCGTCGCCGCGCTGTCGCCGCCGCTGATGTTCCACACGTTGCGCTCGCTCGGCGTCGGGTGCAGCTTCTCGCGCTCGTGCAGCGAGCCGTCGCGCAGGCACACATAACAGACGTTGTGGATGTCGCCGTTGGCCTGTTCTGTCGGGTGGGTGCCGGCGATGATGTTGATGTTGTAATGGACGGCCAGACGGCTGAACAGCTCCTTCACCTGCGGCGTGTAATGGCTCAGCTTGCGGATCGACTCCACCGGCGACAGCTCGGTGTTCTCGATCGACAGCAGTTGCAGCGTGATCAGCTCGGGAAAGGTGACGAAGTCGGCGTTGTAGTCGGCGGCGATGTCGGTGAAGTATTCGACCTGGGTGGCGAATTCCTCGAACGAGGTTATCCGGCGCTGCTGGTACTGCACCGAGGCGACCCGCACCGAATCGGGCAGCAGTCGCGCCGAGGTGATCGGCGGGATGTCCGGCTGGTCGAGCAACTGCGGGTTGCGCCAGACCAGGTGCGCGGCGTACCCGAGGGATTCATGGTCGGACGGCACATAGCCGCGCAGGATGCCGATCACCTCGAAGTCGTTCGACAGCTGGAAGCTCAGCGTGAGATCGCGCCGCTTGCCTTCCACCACGGCCTGCACGTAAGCCTCGGCGCTGCCGTAGCGGGCAAGGTTCCTGGCCAGCCCCGGGATACGCCCGCCAAACACGATGCCGCGCAGCTTGAGGTCCATGCACAATCGCTTGCGCGCGTGGTACAGCCGCTGGCCGATGCGCATGCCGCGATAGTCCGGATGCACCACCACTTCCATGCCGTACAGCCAGTTGCCGTCCGGCTTGTGCCGCGAGGCCATGCCGCCGCCGGTGATCTGCATCCAGGTATGCGGTGCCAGTGCGGCGGCTTCGTCGATGCGGAACGTCGCGCAGTAGCCGACGATCACGCCCTCGTACTCGACCACGAACTGGCCTTCGGGGAAGTGCGTCTGCTGGGAGCGCAGCATTTCGGCCGAATGGCCCCATTCCTCCGAGTAGATCCGCGCGGTGAGCGCGGTCAGTTGCGGCACGTCGCTCGGCAGCGCCTGGCGCAGCAGCAGCTTCGGATGGTTTTCGCTGGTTTTCCTGGGCATGCGTTGATTATGCACAGGCCATCGGAGCGCCGGGTGAAGGCGCCTCATGTGCCCGGTTACACTGCGCGGCATCGCCTGCCGGAGCCGAATCCCATGAACAACGCTGCCATTCGCCACTACAAGGCTACCCAGTTGTGGCGTGCCGACGGCTGGCAAGCGGATGCCGGACTCGGCGTGGATGCGGACGGGCGCCTGGTGACGTCGACGGATAACGGCGGCGAATCGATCGGGCAGTGGGTGCTGCCGGGCATGCCCAACCTGCATTCGCACGCGTTCCAGCGTGCGATGGCCGGGCTGGCCGAACACAGAGGGCATGCTCAAGCGATCATCCCTGATCGCGAAAATCAAAAAGCGGCCATCCATGGCCGCATTCCTCAAAAAAACGATGACAGCTTCTGGAGCTGGCGCGAAACGATGTATGCGTTCGCCGCGACGATCGGACCGGACGAGCTCAAGGCGATTGCCGCCCAGCTTTATGTCGAGATGCTCAAGGCCGGTTATACCCAGGTCTGCGAATTCCACTACCTGCACCACCAGCCCGATGGCACGCCGTACGCGCAAGCCGAAGCGATGTCGCTGGCGCTGATCGAGGCGGCGCGCGAAGCCGGGATCGCGCTGACCTTGTTGCCGGTGCTGTACATGAGCGGCGGTTTCGACGGCCGCGCCCTCGGCGCGCGCCAGCGTCGCTTCGGTCATGCTGTCGATGATTATCTGCGCCTGCTCGAATCGCTGCGCACGCACGAGCGCGCGGATTTCCGCCTCGGCATCGCCTTGCATTCGCTGCGCGCCGTGCCGGAACGCGCGCTGCGCGAGGTACTCGCTGACGAGTCGGCGAAGGCCTGCCCGATCCACATCCACATCGCCGAGCAGATCGGCGAAGTGCAGGACTGCCTCGCCACGCGCGGTGCGCGCCCGGTCGAGTGGCTGTTCGAACATGCCGCGGTCGATGCACGCTGGTGCCTGGTGCATGCGACGCATCTGACCGAAGCGGAAACGGTGCAGCTCGCCCGAAGCGGTGCGGTGGCCGGCTTGTGCCCCACCACCGAGGCGAACCTTGGTGACGGCCTGTTTCCGCTGGCCGCTTACCAGGACGCCGGCGGCACGCTCGGCATCGGTTCGGATTCGCACATCTCGATCTCGCCGGTGGAGGAACTGCGCTGGCTCGAATACGGCCAGCGCCTGGCCACGCGCCACCGCAACATCGCCGCGCGACAGGCAGGCGACAGCGTCGGCGAGACGCTGTGGCGTGCCGCGTTGCGCGGCGGCGCGCAGGCGTCCGGCCTGCCGGTCGGCGAGCTGCGCGACGGCGCGCGCGCCGACCTGATCGTGCTGGACGACGCCTCGCCGTTGCTGGCTGCGCGTGATACCCGTTCGCTGCTGGACAGCTTCCTGTTCGCCGGCAACACGCCGCTGGTGCGCGACGTGATGGTCGGCGGACGCTGGCAGGTGCGTGGGTTCCTTCATCACGACGAGGAGCGCATCGCGGCGCGTTATCGCCGCGTGGTGGCGCGGCTGGCGGGGGGCTGAGCGGCACAGGCAAAGGGTGAGACTGAACAGCAGCCATCAGCGCGCTGGCGTGCTCTGTCAGCGCGCCGATGGCATGGACGTTTCTGGTGGTGCACCCGTTGCACATCCCCACCAGGAGCCTGCCATGCGCCGCATCATTTCCAGCTTGCCCTTCGCCGTGCTGTTGCTGCTCGGCAGTGTTTCCCTTGCCGGTTGCATTGTGGCCTCACCACGTCCGATGCATCGCGATCGCGTCGTGGCGACGCGCGGTGACCGCGTCTGGGTGCCGGCCCACTGGGGCCCGCATCATGTGTGGATCGAGGGCCATTGGCGTTACCGCTGAGCGCCATGCGTGGCTGCTCAGGCCGACGGTTCCAGCCGCTCGCGCAGGAAATCGATGAACGCGCGCAGCTTCGGCGGCACCTGCAGCCGGCTCGGGTAATACAGGTAGAAGCCGTCGAACGGCGGCAGCCACGCATCCAGCACGGTCTGCAGCCGTCCGGCGGCGACGTATTCGCGCACCGTCGGCTCCAGCGTGTGTATCAGCAGCAGGCCGTCCAGCGCCGCCTGGATCGGCAGCGAGAGTTCGTTGGTGATCAGCGGGCCGCTCACGTCGATCTCGAACCAGCGATGGACCTGCGCGCCGCTTTTGCTGGTGCGGCCTTTTTTGGCGCGGCTTTCATGCGCAAATTCCCAGCGGTAGATCACGCCGCTGCTGCGATAGCGAAAGCGTGCGCAGACGTGCTGCTGCAATTCGCGCGGGTGCTGTGGCCGGCCATGCCGGGCGAAGTACGCCGGCGCGCCGGCGACCACCGCGCGCAGCGGCCCGCCCAGCGGCAGCGCGACCACGTCGCGCGCCAGCCGCTCGCCGAGACGGATGCCGGCATCGACGCCGTCGGCGACCAGGTCGGTGAGCGCGTTGTCGGCGATCAGGTCGAGCGTGACGTCGGGGTACGCGCGCAGGAAGTCCGCCAACATCGGTGCCAGCAACTGGTCGAGCAGGCTGTGCGGCGCGGTGATGCGCAAGGTGCCGGCCGGGTGGTCGCCGTGCTGGCGCAGCGCCTCCACCGCGCCATCGATCTCGGCCAGCGCCGGGCCGATGCGTTCGAGGAACTGTCGGCCCGCCTCGGTCAGGCCCACCTTGCGCGTGCTCCGCTGCAGCAGTCGCGCACCGAGGCGCTGTTCCAGCTGGCGCATGGTCTGGCTCAGCGCCGACGGCGTCACCTGCAGCTCGGCTGCGGCGCGGGTGAAGCTGCCGTGCCGGGCGATGCTGTGGAAGGCGCGCAACGCGGGGCTGTGGTCGTCGATCATTGATTAGTCCAGCTTCATGAAGCATCAAGAGGATCGGTATTTTTCAGCGTAATGGCAAGGCCCAGACTTTGCACCATCCCCGCTGATGGAGTCCTCCCATGTCACTCGACCAGTACTACACCCTCGGCCGTTCCGGCCTGCGCGTCAGTCGCCTCGCGCTCGGCACCATGACCTTCGGCGACGACTGGGGCTGGGGCGCGGCGGAGGACACCGCCCGCGCGATGTTCGATCGCTATCTTGCCGCCGGCGGCAATTTCATCGATACCGCCGACCTCTACACCGAAGGCAGCAGCGAGCGCCTGCTCGGCAAGTTCATCGCCGACAGCGGCAGTCGTGATCGCGTCGTGCTTGCCACCAAGTTCAGCTACAACGCCGAGCCGGGCAACCCGAACGCCGGCGGCAACGGCCGCAAGAACATCCTGCGCGCGGTGGAAGGCTCGCTGCGCCGGCTGCGCACCGACTATATCGACCTCTACCTGTTGCACACCTGGGATCGGATCACGCCGGCGGAGGAAGTGCTGCAGACGCTGGACGATCTGGTGCGTACCGGCAAGATCCGCCACGCCGGCCTGTCCGACGTGCCGGCCTGGTACGCCGCGCAGATCCAGACGCTGGCACGCGCACACCACCTGCATCCGCTGGTCAACCTGCAACTCCAGTATTCGCTGGCCGAACGGAACATCGAACGCGAGTATGTCCCGCTGGCACAGGAGCTGGGCATGGGCATCACCGCGTGGAGCCCGCTGGCGATGGGCCTGCTGTCCGGCAAGTACCAGTCCAGCGAGGCTGGCCACGACGGCGAGGGCGAGGGCCGCTTGCAGGTGGTCAAGTCGATGGGGTTGCCGTCGCTGGCGGACAAGTTCACGCCGCGCAACTGGGTCATTGTCGGCGCGGTCGAACAGGCGGCGCGCGAGAGCGGCCTGAGCATGGCGCAGGTGGCGATCCAGTGGGCCGCGCGCCAACCCGCCCTGGGCGCGGTGATCCTCGGTTCGCGCAACCTTGCGCAGTTCGAGGACAACCTCGGCGCGCTCGAGCGTCCGTTGTCCGACGAGGCGATGCGCCGGCTGGACGAGGTTTCCGCGTTGCCCTCGCAGTTCCCCTACAGTTTCTTCGAGCCGGCGCAGCAGGCCGGGCTGCATGGTGGCGTGGGGGTGGGCGACAAGCCGCCAGGTTATGCCTCGCCGGTGTGGTCCGTTGCCACGCCGCGCGTGGACTTCGTGGCCGATTCGACAGCGGAGGCCATGCGATGAGGCCGTTGCCCTACGGCCTGCCGATCACGCTGGCCGATGCGCGCCGGGTGATGGCCGCCGCCGAGGCCGAGGCTGCCGGACACGGCTGGCCGATGGTGATCGCGATCGTCGGCAGCGGCGGCCACCTGGTGATGCTGCACGCGCTCGACCAGGCCCAGCATGGCAGCGTGCCGGTGGCGCAGGGCAAGGCGGAGACGGCGGTGAATTTCCGCCGTCCCAGCAAACTCTTCGAGGACGCGGTCGCCTCCGGCAGCCTCGGTCTGCGCCTGCTCGGCATGCACAACCTGCTGCCGCTGGATGGCGGGCTGCCGTTGATCGTCGACGGCCACGTGGTCGGCGCCATCGGCGTTTCCGGCATGCAATCGACCCACGACGCGCAGGTCGCTGCAGCCGGTGTGGCGGCGCTGGCCAGCGAGCGCGTGTCCGCAACTAGCCGGCGCGGGTCTCGCGCGCCAGGTGCAGGTCGTTGAACTTGCGTCGCTCGATCAGTTCGCTGACGTGGCCCGCCGCATCGCGGCGGAAGATCAGCAGGTTGCGCTCGTCGTCGGTGCCCATGAACACGTCGCGGGCGATCGGCTCGAGCGCGGTGAATGGTCGGCCCGCCTTGGTGACATAGCCCAGCACACCATGGTGCACGCTGACTGTCCATGCCCGGTCCGGCGCGTAGCGGTAGGTGCCGGCGTAGTCGCCGAGGGTCAGCCCGCGCACCTTGAGCGCCGGCGGCGGCGTCGGGATCGTCACATCCTCCATGCCGGCCATCTTCCAGGCGCCGTGCTGCCTCACGAACGTCGCCAGCGCCTGGTAGCGCACCACCAGCGGCTGCCCGAAGACAGTCTCGCGTTCGTACTCCTCCACCTGGAGCAGGGCGGTGTCGCCGTACTGCCACGCCTTCGGCTGGCGCAATTCGATGCTGCCGGCGAAGCCGGCGGGAAACACCCGCAGCGAGGCGATCGCCTCCTTCTTGTGCTGGATGCGGCCAAACTCGTCGATCAGGACCGCGTCGTCGGTCAGCGTCCGCTGCCACGTCGCCTTGTCGCCGCGCGGTATCGCATCGACCCAGGCCTGGGTGATCGCCACCAGTTCATCGCGCAGTGGCTTGGGCGCCTCCGCGGCGTGCAGGTTGCCCAGCTGACATGCGAACACGCACACGATGGCCCATCGGAATATCGACATGGTCCTGGCTCCGCGGAAGGTGTCGCGAGTCTGGAGCCGCGCAGAGGCGGGCAGCATGTGCACGAAGTCACGTGCGTCTCGTCGGTTCGGCGATCAGCGCCCCGGTGGCGGTCTTCAGCAAGCGCAAACCAGCATTCTTTCGCCGACACGAATCCTGGCGTGCTTCCCGCCGCATGAGAACGTCGCCGCTGAAGACGATGACAGCGCTACGCAAGTGCTGTCCGATTTGCCACACTCCGCTTTTGTCCGGTAGCCGGCATGCGATCGAAAGCTCTGGCCGCGGTGGGACTGGCGCTGTGTTCGGCGCTGTTCTTCACGTTCACCTATGTGCTCAACCGCAGCCTGGTCGCCGGCGGCGGACATTGGGCGTGGGCGGTGATCCTCCGCTACCTTTTCACCTTGCCGCTGCTGGCACTGGTGCTGCCATGGCAGGGCGGGCTGGGCGAATTGCCGCGGGAATTGCGTCGTCATCCACGCCCGTGGCTGCAATGGAGCGGCGTTGGTTTCGTGCTGTTCGGCATTCCGCTGACCTGGGCGGCGAGCAGCGGGCCATCGTGGCTGGTAGCCGGCAGCTTCCAGATCACCGTGCTGGCCGGGCCGCTGCTGGCGCCGCTGATCTATCGCGACGAGCGACGCCGCTTGGCATGGCGCAGCCTGGCGCTCGGCGGCCTGATCGTCGCCGGCGTCTTCACCCTGCAATGGGGTCATGCGCACGGACACCTGCAGCGAAGCGACTGGCTGGCGATCGCCGCGGTGGCACTGGCCGCATTCGCCTATCCGCTGGGCAACCGTGGCTTGCTGCTGCATCTCGAACATGGCCGGACCCATCTCAATGCGGTGCAGCGCGTGTTCGGCATGACGTTGTGCAGCTGGCCGCTGTGGCTGCTGTTTGCGTTGATCGCCTGGTTCACCGTCGGGCCGCCGACGCTTCGCGAGGCGCTGCTGGCCGGCGGCGTGGCGCTGTCGTCCGGCACCATCGCCACGGTGCTGTTCTTTCGCGCCACCGACATGGTGCGGCGCGAGCCGACGGCGCTGGCGGCGGTCGAGGCGATGCAGGCGGCGGAGCTGCTGTTTGCGACCCTGCTCGGGGTGCTTTTTCTCGGCGAGTCGTGGCCGCGTGGCTACGCATTGTCCGGTGCGCTGGCGATCATCGTCGGCATCGCGTTGTTCGGTTGGGTCAGCGGGCGCGGCGCGGCCGGCAATGACGAGGCGGTACGCGTCTTGCGCGGCGATCGCAGTGCCTGATCCCGCCCCCGTCCGGTGGTACCGCACCAGCCGCTGTCACCGAAGTCATTGGCCAGTACCGCTTCCGGCTGCCGTGCATGCCCAACGTTCCATTTCAACACTCGCAGGTTCCGGACGGGTCAAGTCTTCGCACGTTTATCCGGGCTTGCGCCGAGCGCAACATGGCCGCCATGCCTTGCTCGGGCGGCTTCGACGGACGCCGACTTGCCCGCATGGACAGGCCTTCCCGCCAGAAACGCAGAATGATGGCCGAGTCCCTGCTGTCATGACTGCTGGCACATGCCGTGACGCGCGTCCTCGCGCATTTTCGCAAAGTTGCTTCGCCCTCCCACGATGAAGGAAACCGCCCATGTCACGCTCCCGCATCCCGAGTGCCATCCTCTACGGCGGCTTCATTGCCGGCACGCTCGACATCGGCGCCGCCGCACTGATCAACCGGATCAGTCCGCTGATCATTTTGCGTGCGATCGCCAGCGGCCTGCTCGGCCGCGGGGCATTCCTGGGCGGCATGCCGGTCGCGTGGCTGGGGCTGGGGTTGCAATGGGCGATGTCGCTGCTGATCGCCGCGATCTTCGTGCTGGCCGCGCGCCGGATGTCGTGGCTGACGCGGCACTGGATCAGTGCCGGCGTGCTGTATGGCGCGGTGGTGTTCGTGGTGATGGAGTACGTGGTCGTGCCGCTCTCGGCGGCGGGGAAGCCGCACTTCACCGCGCTGTCGCTGGCAGAAAACCTGCTGGCGATGTTCGTGTTCGGCTTGATCGTGGCGTTCTTCGCCCGCCGCGTCGGAGCGGGCTCGAACTGATATACGCTGCGCCGGCGCTTGAACGGAGCACGCGATGACGACCGAACCCCTGCCTGCGATCCACCACGGTACGCCGGCGTTCCGGCGTACCAACCTGGCGCTGTTCGCCGCCGGCTTCGCCACGTTCGGCTTGTTGTATTGCGTGCAGCCGCTGATGCCGGAGTTCAGCCATGACTATGGAGTGAGCGAGGCGGGCGCGGCGATGTCGCTGTCGCTGACCACCGGCGTGCTGGCGGTCGCGATGTTGTTCGCCGGCGCGCTTTCCGATGCATGGGGGCGCAAGTCGGTGATGGTGGCCTCGCTGCTGTCGTCCGCCTTGCTGGTGCTGGTGACGGCGGTGATGCCGAACTGGCCGGCGCTGCTGGTCGTGCGCACGCTGCTCGGGTTGACCCTGAGCGGCCTGCCGGCGGTGGCGATGACGTATCTCGGCGAAGAGATGGACGTCGAGTCGATCGGCCTCGGCATGGGCCTGTACATCAGCGGCAGTGCGGTCGGCGGCATGGGTGGGCGCTTGATCACTGGCGTGATGACCGATTTCTTCGGCTGGCGCATCGGCGTGGCGGTGGTTGGCGTCATCGGCGTGGTGGCTGCGCTGATCTTCTGGCGCGTGCTGCCGGCGTCACGCCATTTCGTGGCGCAGCCGCTGCGCTGGCGCGTGGTGCTGGGGCGCTTTACCGGCATGTTCCATGACCACGGCCTGCCATGGCTGTTCGTCGAGGGTTTCCTGCTGCTCGGCGCGTTCGTCACCGTCTACAACTACCTCGGCTACCGCCTGCTGGCGCCGCCGTACAACCTCAGCCAGGCGACGGTCGGCCTGATCTTCGGCATCTACCTGGTCGGCACGTTCAGCTCGGCGTGGATGGGGCACCTGGCCGGCAGGCTGGGGCGACGCAAGGTGCTGTGGACCGCGTTCGCACTGATGCTGGCCGGCGTGGCACTGACCATGACGCAACCGCTGCTGCTGGTCATGCTCGGCATCGTGGCGGTGACGTTCGGCTTCTTCGGCGGCCACTCCATCGTCAGCAGCTGGGTCGGGCGCCGCGCCGGCGCGGCCAAGGCGCAGGCCTCGTCGGTGTACCTGTTCTGCTACTACATGGGATCGAGCATCGCCGGCGCCAGCGGCGGATTGTTCTACGCCGCGCACGGCTGGACCGGCGTGGCGCTGTTCGTCGGGGCACTGGTGCTGGCCGGCCTGCTGATCGCGCTGCGCCTGTTCCGCCTGCCACCGCTGGTGAACGTGGCGACGCCGCCGACGCCGATGAGCAAGGGCGCGATGCCGTAGGAACGACTCCCTCTGCCGCGACAGCTTTCAGCGCGAAGCCGGCTTAAGCATGTCCTTCACCGCGTCGTAATCGCCATCGTTCGCCGCGGCGGGAATGCCGAGCAGGTGGGTCATCAATGGATAGACGTCCACGTTCGGAAACGCCGGTACCCTGACGTCGACGCGAAATGCCGGGCCGTGGGCCACGAACAGCGTCTGCATCGACGGGTCGGCATTGTCGTAGCCGTGTTCGCCGAGACTGATCTTTCCCTTGTGGCTGTCGGCATGGGCGGTGGTGGTGATGCGCCAGCCGACATCGGCCAGGCACAGCAATTGCGGTATCCGGGGGTTGCTGCCGTAGTGGAATCGCGCCGGCACGCGGGTCTTGTCCCAGCAGCGCATGTGCGACTGCGGCAGCTCCATCGTGTGTTCGATCGCGACAAAGTCGCGATGCGCCTGTGCGCTGCCGTCCTTCGGGTTGAAGCCCGCAAGGATGCCCAGGCTGACGGTGTGCAGGCGATCGAGTGGAATCAGGTGGTCGATCATCACCTGGTTGCGCAATGGCACGCCGGCCATGCCGTGATCGGCGAGCACGATCATGTTGATCCGGTCGAACAGTCCGCGTTGCCTGAGTCCGCGCACCAGCCGCGCCAACGCCGCGTCGGTGTCGCGCAACGCGGCGTCCACTTGCGGCGTATCGGGGCCGTAGGTATGCCCGGCGTGATCGACCGCATCGAAATACAGGGTGAGGAACGTCGGTCGCCGGCCGGCGGGAAGATCCAGCCATGCCAGTATCTGGTCGACGCGCTGATCCGCGCTCACCTTGCCGTCGTAGGGCTTCCAGTAGTCCGGGTGATGGCCGTGGACGTCGGCCTCGGAGCCGGGCCAGAACATCGTCGCGGTGCGCATTCCATGCTGCTCGGCGGTCTCCCAGATCGGGGTTGCCTCGTCCCACCAGCGGCCGTCGCTGACCGCCTTGCGGTTGTGCAGTGAAAACTCGCCCAGCCGCGGATCGAACATCGTGTTGTTGACGATGCCATGGCGGTTCGGGCGCAGGCCGGTGACGATCGTGTAGTGGTTCGGAAACGTCAGCGACGGGAATGACGGCTGCATCGACGCGGCCTGCACGCCGTGCCTGGCCAGCATCGCCAGCGTCGGGCTGAAGCCGCGCCCGATGTAGTCGTGACGATAGGCGTCGATCGAGATCAGCAGCAGCGGCGTGCGCGCGCTGTCCGCTGCGGTGGCGGGCTTCCCGCGCTGTGCTGCGCAACCGACGCACAAAACGACCCACGCGCCCAGCAGCAGGCGGAACACTATTTTCATGGATGGACTCTTACGATATCCGCAACTGTCCAGACATGATCGCGCATGGCCATGACTATTTCATGTTCTCTCCGGCACTCGATCCCGATGCGACGATGGCTGCCCGGCATCGCCATCGCGCTGCTGCCGTTTGGCGGCGTCCTTGCCTGGCAGTCCACACCGCGGCCGCCGGTACCGGTGGTGATCGCGCCGCCGCCGGCCGTGCAGTTCCAGCAGACCGTGCAACAGCAGCAGGTGCGCGACCAGTTGCAAAAAAGCCAGTTGCAACAGCAGCTGCACCAGGGCGTCGCCGACAACGCAAGGCGGCCGGGCACACGCGACACGCGCAGCCAGCAACAACTCGACCAGGCCGACCGTGCGCAACGGCAGCGCGATCGCGCGAACCAGCAGGACCTGCTCGATCGTCAGCGCGATGCTTCCACGTTGCCGCGCGTCATACCGCAAAGCCGGCCCGCGGAGGCCGGCAGCGGCGGCTGATCAGGCGCGTTGGCCGCGCGGCCTTTCCCGTGTCAGCCGAACAGGTCGCCGTGGACGATGCGATCTTCCATCGTCAGCAGGTAGCGCTTCGTCGGCAGGCCGCCGCCGAAACCGGTGAGGCTGCCGTCCGCACCGATCACCCGGTGGCACGGCAGCACGATCGGCAGCGGATTGCGGCCGTTCGCGGCGCCCACCGCGCGCACCGCCAGCGGCTTGTCGATGCGTCGCGCCAGTTCGCCGTAGCTGATCGTGACGCCGTACGGAATCCGCCCCAGCTCGTGCCATACCTCGAGCTGGAACGGCGTGCCGACCGGATGCAGTGGCAGGTCGAAGTGCTGGCGTGTACCGGCGAAATATTCCTCCAGCTGCGCACGTGCCGCCGCCAGCGTCGCCGATGCCAGCGGGTGGGTCGCGCGGACCCAGCCCGGGTCGGCCTTTTTCGGATGGCGTTCGCGTTCGAACCAGATGCCGCGCAGGCCGTGGCTGTCCGCGACCAGGCGCAGCGTCCCGACCGGGCTGTCCATCTCGTCGTAGTGGATCATGTCGGTCATGCGGTTTTCTCCCGTTTCCGCGCGCGCGGCGGCGGTGGCGCATCCGATGCCGCGCGCCACAAATGGATCACCGCATAGGCGCGCCATGGCCGCCATGCCTGGGCGCGCGCGCCCAGCGCCTTCGTGCTCAGAGGCAATGCATCCGTCGTCGCCTCGCGGCGCAGGATCAGGTCCGCCGCCGGAAACGCATCCGGGTCACCGAGCGTGCGCATCGCGATGTAATGCGCGGTCCAATCGCCGATGCCGGGCAGTGCGACCCAGCTCGCCACGAACGCATCCAGCGACTGCTCCGCGCGAAACGTCACGCGGCCATCCAGCACGGCCTGCGCCATCGTGCTTATCGTCGCCGCGCGGCTCATGGTCAGGCCGATCTCGCGCAAGTCCGCGCACGCGAGCGCGGCCGGTGTCGGGAACAGGCGTTCCAGGCCCGGCATCGGTGCGCTCGGCAGCGGCTCGCCCCAGCGCTGCACGATGCGCGTGGCCAGCGTGCGCGCCGCGGCCACGCTGATCTGCTGGCCGAGGATCGCGCGCACCGCGATCTCGAAGCCGTCCCAGCCGCCAGGCAGGCGCAGGCCGGGACGGCGCGCGAGCAGCGGCCCGAGGATCGCATCGTGCCGGAACGTGTCCGCGATCGCCTGCGGATTCGCATCCAGGTCGAACATCCGCCGCAACGTCGTCACCACGCCGAGCAGTTGCGCCGGTTGCGGGCAATGCAGTTGCAGCTGCAGTGCATGTTCGCCGCGCGGCCACGCGCTCAGGCGCAGCCAGCCGGGCGCCTCGGCCGGGCCGAACACGCGCGCATAGCTGTGTTCATCGACGTGTTCCACGCCGGGCAACGCGCGCGTGCGCAAAAACGCGAGCAAGGCCTCGAAGTCATACGGCGGCCGATAGCCGAGCCGCAGCACCAGCGCCGCGCCGGCCGCGGCACGCGGATGCCGGCGCAATTCGCGCGGCGGGATGCGGTTCGCCTGTGCGAACGCCGCGTTGAAACGGCGCAGGCTGCGAAAGCCGGATGCGAGCGCGACCTCGGTGACCGGCATCGCGGTTTCCGTCAGCAACTGTTTCGCGAACAGCAACCGCCGCGTCGTGTGCACGCTGACCGGCGGCGCGCCGATGCGCTCGACGAACAGTCGGCGCAACTGCCGCGCGCCGATGCCGACGCGCGCCGCCAGTTCGTCCAGCGACTGCTCCGCCAGCGCGCCGGCCTCGATCAGCTTCAACGCGCGCGCGACCACATGATCGCCGCGCTGCCATTGCTCGTTGCCGGGCGCGAGCTCCGGCCGGCAGCGCAGGCACGGCCGGAATCCGGCCGCTTCCGCCGCCGCCGCGTTCGCGTAGTAGCGGATGTTCTCGCGCTTCGGCGACGGTGCCGGGCACACCGGCCGGCAATAGATGCCGGTGCTGCTGACGGCGGTGAAGAACAGGCCGTCGAAGCGCGCGTCGCGGCTCAGTCGGGCCTGGTCGCAGATGTGCGGATCGGGCAGGGCGGGCAGTTCGTTCATGGCCGCAGGCTAGCACCGCCCGGGCCGGCTGACTCGCCGTTTTCGGACATCAATGCCGAGGCAAGCTGCTTCCGATGATTCACCTGTTCAACGTCAGGCCCGTCAGGAAATCTCGTGGCTGCTGCGAGCCATGTCGCATGCCGCTACCCTCACTGTTCGCGCTGAGCGTAGCGACCGCAGGTCGCGAAGTCGAAGCGTTCGCTGCCCCCTTCGACTTCGACCTGCGGCCTGCGCTCAGGGCGAACGGAGCGGGCACATACCTCTTCACTTCCGCGCATGCAAATTCAAGAGCGCAAACGGGCCGGTTGGGCGGCGATGGCAACCGGCCCGGAAACATCGAGTCATGCGATCGGAAATTCGATCCGGGCGACACGCCTATCTGATCGGCGCCATCAAGTGCTCGTACGGCGTGCCGGGCCACATCACATACGGCACCCCGGTATCCGGATTCGGGTTCTTCGGATAGCTGTCGTAGAACGCCGGATCCGCGCCGACGATCATGAGATGCGGCCCGGTCTTGATCCAGTGGTTGCCGCTGGCCGGTTTCTGCGCGTACGGATCCGTGTTGCTCGCGTCCGTGCCGCCGGCCAGCATGTACATCAGGCCGATCTTGCCGGCCTCTGGATGCTCGCGCGCCATCAGCGCACTCACCCATGCCCGCGCGTTCCGGTCCATGCACATCGGGTCCGGGCCCGGTGTCGCCGGGTTGTCCGGCATGCAGGTGAACGCGTTGCTGCCCTGGCGCAGCGTGCGCATCTTTCCGTCCGCACCCATCACGACGATCGTGGCGTCCTTCGTCACGTGCGGCGGTGCCGCCTTCATCGCGCTGGCGATCAGTGAGGCATCCCCCGGCGTCTTGGAGTGCGCCGCGTGTGTGCTGGCGATGGCTGCGAGGGTCGCGGCGACGATCGCGAGCGGGTACTTCAGCCCTGGTGTTTGCATGGCAACCTCCACAATGACCTGCGACGGCCGCTCCGGGGTTCCCGCCACAGTTTCTGCCGCCGCCCGGGCCCGGTCAATGATGCAACGCCTGGACTCACGCCGTGCTCCTGCGCGCTGCCTCGCTGAATCGGGCTGTGCAGGCCTCGCCATGCGCGGCGCTGCGGCGACCGGCTGCGCGAGCACCGCCGCCCGGCCTAGTTGATCGAGGGGCCTTCATCCATGAAGGAAATGCCCACCGCGTTCAGCAGGGCACGCCGATCGTACGGCTTCGACAGGAACGCCACGTGGTCGGGGAAATCCATGAAGCTGTCCCGCGGATAGGCCGAGAGCAAAATGATGCGCAGCGGCGCCAGGCTCTGCTGCGCGCGGCGCGCCAGCTGGATGCCGTCGATGCCGCCGGGCATGTTGATGTCGCTGACCAGCATGTCGACGTCCGGATCGAGGAGCAGCATTTCCAGTGCCTGCGTGCCGTTGGATGCCATGCTGACGTGATACCCCTCGGTCTGCAGGACGAGGGCGCTGATTTCTCGGGCTCGCGCATCGTCCTCGGCGAGAAGGATGCGCCGGCTCTGCTGGGCGGTCATGGGCAAGGCCGGGGAGAGGGAACTGGAGCATGATTGCATGAACGTGCACCCATCGTGACGCCTGTTTCCGTATGCTTGGCCAATACCCCAGCCGAATGCGCGACCATGAACGAGCTCGAACATCACCGGCAACTGGCGGAATTCTCGCTTGACGGCATCCAGCAGCTCGATACGCAGGGCCTGATCGTCCGCATCAATCGCAGCGGCTGTCACGCGCTGGGCATCGCCGACGGCGAAGCGGCCAGGGGCAAGGCGTGGGCCTCGTTCTGGCCGAACGACGTGCGCGCCGAGATCGACGCGGCGCTGGATATCGCCCGCGGCGGGCGAACGGCCCAGTTCACCGGCATGGCGCCGGGTCCCGACGGCGAGGAATGCTGGTGGCTGGTCAATGTGCATCCGTTCGTCGGTGCCGGCGGCAAGGTCGACGGCATGGCCGCGATCAGCCGCGACGTGACCGAGGACGTGCAGGCGAGCGAAGCGCTGGACGCGATCCGCGAGCGCCTGCAGAACAGGTTGAGCATCAGCCAGTCCGAGGGCGAGACGATCGCGGCGCGCAACCACAAGCTGTCACGCCAGCTCGCCAGCGTGCGGCTCTCGCAGCAGCTGGTGATCAGCCGCGAGCTGTCGCTGAAGGTGCGCCTGGGCGTCGCCAGCGCGGCGCAGGCGGTGGCCGAGCATGCCGCTCAGCAGGCGCAGAAGAACGAGGCGATCGGCCAGCTGGTGGCCGGCATCTCGCACGACTTCAACAACATGCTGCAGATCGCCATCGTGGCGCTTAGCACCATCCAGGACGACCCGGACAACCTCACCGAAACCCAGCGCCGGCTGCTCGGCTACAGCATGGACGGCGTCAACCATGCCTCCGTGATGGCCAAGCGCCTGCTCGCCTTCGCCCGGGTGCACCGCTACAACCCCGAGGCGGTGGATCTCACCGCCATCGTCGGCGGCATCGGCGATTTCGTGCGGCACAGCCTCGGCGCCACCATCGACTTCAGCATCGAGCAGCCGGGCGGCGACTGGCCGACACTGAGCGACAAGCACTCCATCGAGCAGGCGTTCATGAACCTCTGCATCAATGCGCGCGATGCCTGCAACGGCCAGGGCAAGATCCGCGTCCACTTCGGCCAGATGCTGGTCGACGACGAGCAGGCGAGCACGCTGCGCGCGGCCGGCGATTACGTGACGGTCTCGGTGGCCGACAACGGCGCGGGCATGAGCGAGGAAATCCGCGAGCGCCTGTTCGAGCCGTACTTCACCACCAAGGACGAAGGCACCGGCACCGGCCTGGGCCTGGCCCAGGTCTACGGTGTGGTGCGCCAGGCCGGTGGCTTCATCGATGTCGAATCGGCGCCGGGGCAGGGCTCCACGGTTACCCTGGCATTTCCGCGCCTCAAGCTGCCGTCGGTGCATTGACGAGCCGGCGTCGGCGACTCACGTTGCCCACGGCGAATTCAGAATGACGCTGCACATGTCCACCCGCTGGAAATGCGGGTCCTTGCAAGCGAGGAAGTCGTCGTTGAACGTGCCGAAGGTGGTGGCGGGGCGATCCTTCAAGGCCTCGTAGAAGGTGTCGATGATGTCGTGTTTGAAGGCCACTTCACGCGGATAGGCCGCGACCACCGCCTCGCGCTCCTCGTCCGTGACCTGGTCGTACGAGCGACCGGCCACATCCATGCCGGCCCCGACGTGCAGCAGCGCGGCCTCCGCATGCAGGAACTCGGGGATGCCCGGCGTCGTGTGGAGTGCGATGGCGGTCCACACCTTATGGACGTCCGTTTCCGGGATGCCGTGGCTTTTCAGGAAGTCGCGCGCGGCATTCGCGCCATCCACTTCGAAACGCAGCGTGCTGCCATGGAAGCGTGGGGTGAGGCCGAGGTCATGGAACATCGCCCCGGCGTAGAGCAGTTCCGTGTCGAAGGCGAGGTCCTTGCGCCTGGCGATCAACGCAGCCCAGCAATAGACGCGCATGGAGTGCTGGAAGAGCAGTTCGCTTCCCGTGTCGCGAAGGAGCTGCGTCGCCTCGCGGGCGATCGTGCTGTCGGGGATGCGTACCCCGAGGATGGTGCGGGGGACATGATCATTTCGTTCTCGGTCAATCGCTCGCCAAGACGGCGGCTTCGGGCGGCCTGCGAAAACTGATGGCAAGCCGGTTGTAGGCGTTCATCAAGCCGATGGCGATGGTCAGGTCGACCAGTTCCTTCTCGCTGAAGACTTCGGCCGCGCTCTCGAAGTCCGCGTCGGGGATGCCCGTTTGCGCCACCTGCGTCACCGACTCGGCCCAGGCGAGCGCGGCTCTTTCTTTCGCGTCGAACAGCCCGCCAGCCTCGCGCCAGGCCTGCAGCAGGGCAAGCTTCTCGACGCCGACGCCCTCCTTGATGAGGGCGCGCGTATGCATGTCGAGGCAGTACGCGCAGCCATTGATCTGGCTTGTCCGCAGGTAGACCAGGTCGACCAGCCGCGAGTCCAGGCCGGACTGCGTTACATAGCCGTAGACGCCGCCGAGCGCCTTGATGCCGGCCGGGGAAATCTTCATGTAGTCGATGCGTTGTGACATGGGGCTGCCTATTTCTGTGGGGTTGTGAGGTGCGTGTCGCCGGTGTCGACGACGAACACGGCGAGCAATTTCGCAGGCGCAGTCTTGCTCGCATTGCGGCTCACCCGGTGATGGGCGCCGGGCGCTTCGTAGAACGACTGGCCCGCCGTGTAGACCCGTGCGGGGCCATCGTCGACCTGGCTTTCGATCGCGCCCGATACGACATACGCGTAGATGAAAGCCGACTTCGCGTGGGTATGCGGAAGCGAAGCGGCCCCCGCTGGGTAGAGCACTTCGACGGCGACAAGGGACTTGCCCGGGATATTGGGGATCGCGTGCGAGAAGTTCGGTGTGACGGTCTCGCCTGGCGCATGTGCGCTCGCCGCGACGGTGAACGACAGCGCGGCAGTGGCGAGCAAGGTGGCGAAAATGGCCTTGGTTTTCATGGGGGACTCCTGGTGAATCGGCGCATCTTGCGCTCCGTCTAGTTCACAAAAAAGAACCAGAAACGTAAATTTGCGATGTACCATGAGGCATGACAGCCACGGTGCACATCCGTCTCGACCGGTCGGCCAGGACCACCTTGGCGGAGCAGATCCGCCTTGGTGTCCTCGCGGCGATCGGCAGCGGCGCGCTCGCGCCGGGGGCGAAGCTTCCCTCGTGGATCGCGCTGGCGGCCCAGCTTGGCGTGGCCAGGGGCACGGTCAAATCCGCCTATGAGCGATTGGCCGACGAGCAGGTCATCGTCTCGTCGCGTCCGGGCGGCACGAGGGTGGCCGAGCATCCCGTCGGCGCGGCGCGCGCCGTTCCTTCGGCCGACGCTGATGCGCCGCCGGCGCTATATCAGCACCTGGTGGCGGCCCCGGGGATCTTCCAGATGGGCATACCTGCCCGCGAGGGTTTCCCGACGAGCCTGCTTGCCCGCCTGCGTGCGCAGGCCGCGCGCGCCGAGGTCACGGCGCCGGCGGTGTATCCCGACCCGCGCGGCGAAATCGAACTGCGTCGCGAGATCGCCGCGCATCTTGCGCTGGCGCGTGGCATCGAGTGCCGCCCATCGCAGATCTTCATCACGGCGGGTTTCGCCGGCGCCCTCGGCACGGCCCTGAGAGTGCTGGGCGCGGAAGGCCGCGAGGCGTGGATGGAAAACCCCGGTTTCTTCCAGAGCCGCGCGGCGCTCGAGCTCGCCCGGCTCATCCCCGTGCCGATTCCGGTGGACGAGGATGGGGTCGACGTTTCCTACGGCATGGCGAAGGCGCCCGATGCCGCCCTGGCCCTGGTGACGCCGGGCCAGCAGGCGCCGCTCGGCGCGACGCTGTCGCTCAAGCGCAGGATCGAACTGATCGCCTGGGCCGCGCGCGCCGGAGCATGGATCATCGAGGATGATTACCTCGGCGAGCTCCAGCTCAACCGCCGCGCCGCACCGGCACTCGCGTCGCTCGACCGCAGCGGCCGCGTCATCCACATCGGATCGTTCAGCAAGACCATCAGCCCGGCGCTCAGGCTCGGTTTCATCGTCGCCCCCGCCGCCCTGGCAACGCGGTTTGCCGAGGCGGTTCTGTGCTTCGGCTCGGCACCGGGCCCTGCCGTACAACGGGCGATTGTGCAGTTCATGCGCGACGGCCACTACATGAGGCATCTGCGCCGCATGAAGCGCATCTACTCCGCGAGAAGCGAAGCGCTGAAGACCGCATGGGAACGCAAGGGCTATCGCGTCCACATAGGCGGCCTGGCCGCCGTATTGCATCTGCCGCAAGGCGTGTCGGATGTCGACGTCGCCGAGGCTGCCGTCGCCAGAGGCCTGGCGCTTACGCCGCTCTCGCCATGGTTCAGTCCGGGCACGGCCGCTGTATCGGGCCTCCTGCTCGGGGTCGCGACGGTGACCGAGCGGCAGGTCCCCGCCGCTTGCCGGCAGCTCCATCAGCTGATCGAGTCGTGCCATGGAAACGCCGGCCTGGCTGACGCCGCCGCCGCGAAAGCCACCCGGCACAAAGCCGTGAATGCGGCGCGCTAGTCGGTACGTTCCGCCGCGTCCAGACCGTCGCGCGCAACATCCGGTTCGTTCGGATCGGCGGCCGCGGGCTCACCGGCATAGCCGATCAGGATCGGCGCCGCTTCCCTTCGGCCGCGCAGCATGCTCGACAACACGCCATCGCGGCGGATCAGGCCGTGATACAGCGCGGCCGCCATGTGCGCGAGGAAGGTCAGGAACAGCAGCATCGCGAACCAGCCGTGCAGATGGCGCAGCACCGCGAACGCGATGGCGTTGGTCGGGAAGATCGGCGGCAGCCGCAGCGAGTGCCCAGCATCACCGGATAACCCCCGGCCGACAGCATCGCCCAGCCGATCAGCGGCATCGCCAGCATCAGGAAATACAGCAGCCAGTGCGACGCCAGCGCCGCGAGCTTCTGCAGCGCGGGCAGGTCGGCCGGCAACGGCGGTGGCGGATGACGCAGCCGCACGGCCAGTCGCACGATCGCCAGGATCAGGATCGCAATGCCCAGCGGCTTGTGGATGGCGAGCAGCCATGCGTGCCGCGCGGATACCGACGCGACCATGCCGACCCCGATGAACAGCATCGCCACGATCAGCACGGCCATCAGCCAGTGCAGCACGCGCGCGGGCAGGGTGAAGGTAGCGCTCGTCATGGCTGCTTCTCCGGTTGCGGCGCGGCGGTGCCGGGCAGGTGGGCTTCTTCGCTGGTGCGGCGCAGGTAGGAGCTTGCATAGGCGGCCGAACGTGCCGGCAACAGCGGATCGTCGGAGGCCTCGATGCCCGCCGGCAATACCAGCGGGTCGTAGTTGATGTCGCGGCATTCGCCGCTCTGCTGCGGCGTGGTCGCATCGAGCACCAGCGTGCCGGCGTCGATCGTGCGACGGTCGCCCGGCCATGTTTTCGTCGCATCGTTCGTCGGGTCGCCCGCGTTGGCGAGCGTCACCAGCAGGTGCCAGCGCAGCGGCCCGCGCGCCAGGCGCTGGCTGAGGTCGGCCGCCAGGTAGTTCGCTTCGCCGGCCTTGCCTGCGCCTTCGCCCGCATCGTCGGCTTCGGCCACCATGCGCCAACGCACCGGCTGGCGTTTGCCGTGCGCATCGACGAACACGAAGGCGTTGAGGCTCCAGTAGCTTTCGGTCGCGAAGCTGGCGGAGGGTTTGGCCGTCTTGGCCCACGCTCGGAACGCGGCGGTTTCCGGATGCGCCGCGAAGAATGCGGCGACCTTCGCTGGGTCCGGCTTGCCGGTGGCGGGGTCCGGCTGTTGCGCCTGCAACTGCGCGAAGAATGCCTGCGGCGTCGCCACCGGAAACACCGGCATGCTGTTCATGCCGCTGCGCCACTGCTGGCCGTTCGCCTGCGTGAAGCGCAGCGCCATGCTGCGGATCGGCACGCTGGAATCCGGCGCATACGGATTGCTGCCGGGCAGCGCAAAGCGCCCCACCACCGGCGTGCGGCCGGCCGCGAATACCTGCGCCATGGAGTACGCCTGCGCTTGGCCGTTGCTGTCGAAATAGCCCATCACGCACACGCCCTTCGCATGGTTGCGCCGATAGCCAGCGAACGTGCCCGCGTTGTGCTGGAACTGGTCGACCAGCTTGTCCGGCGTAAGCCGCTGCGGCGCCAGCCAGCCGCCGACGTAGCCGAATGCGCCGGCGGTGACGGCCACGACGGCGGCGATCAGCGCCCAGGACCCTGCGGTGCTTGTGCGCCGTGCAGGCACCGATGATCTTCTTGCATGGTCCGACTCCTGAGGGTGCACGCCGGCCTTGGCGCCGGTCGTGGCGCCGGTTCCGGCCGATGCAGACCCTTCGCCCGGCGGCGGAGAGTGGTTACACGCCGCCTTCGTCCATCCGGTCAGGCGTCGATAGCGGCGTCCAAGGTTTCGCTGTCGGGAAACTCCAAGAACACGAAGAACGGCACGCCACGCGCGTGCCAGCGCTTCGCCGCTAGGATCAGCGTCTTGCGCATCGCCATGTAGGCAGCCTCTGCCCGGTTGTGCAGCGTGTTCGCGTGGTCTAGCAGCAGCACGTAGCCCGGCGCGGACAACCCGTCCCTGTCGCACAGGGCGTGCGCCAGCGTGTCCCAGCCCTGAGCCGCGTCGGCTTTCAGGTCGAACGCCAGGGCCAGCTGCCGCTGCACGTCCTGGTCGTCCTCACAGACGGACAGATCCACGCGCAACACCAGCAGGCCGGCGCGGGCGGCGTCATCGACCAGGGTCGGCGAATCGTCCGGCACCATGCGGTACACGCCGTCGCGCCCGGCATCACCCAGATCAATTCCCAGCACCTTGCTCGTCATCGGTCACTTCCCCGGCTGCGATCGGCGCGCATCATCGGCCGCACCGCGTGTTGGCGAAGTGAGATTTCGGCCGCGAAGGCTCGCGCTTCGGGGCGCCGGTGCGCCCGCCGGAACGCGCAGCATGGTCTGCCGAGACGGTTCGGTCGTCCGCTCACCATCCGCTGCGTGATGCGCGTTGGTGCGCAGCCCACGCTCGCCCCATAATCGGAGCCTTGCATCGCCTGGCCTTCGTAAAGGATCTGTCCCATGAACGCACCCACCCGCATCGACACCACCCGCACCATCCGCGCGCCGCGCGGCACCGAGCTTACCTGCAAGAGCTGGCTCAGCGAGGCGCCGTTCCGCATGCTGCAGAACAACCTCGATCCGGAGGTGGCGGAGAACCCGGCCGAGCTGGTGGTGTACGGCGGCATCGGGCGGGCGGCGCGCAACTGGGAGTGCTTCGACGCGATCCTGAAATCGCTGCGCGACGCTGGAGGACGACGAGACCCTGCTGGTGCAGTCCGGCAAGCCGGTCGGCGTGTTCCGCACGCATGCCGACGCGCCGCGCGTGCTGATCGCCAACTCCAACCTGGTGCCGCACTGGGCCACCTGGGAGCACTTCAACGAGCTCGACAAGAAAGGCCTGATGATGTACGGCCAGATGACCGCCGGCTCGTGGATCTACATCGGCTCGCAGGGCATCATCCAGGGCACCTACGAAACCTTCGTCGAGATGGGCCGCCAGCACTACGGCGGCAATCTGAAAGGGCAGCTGGCTGCTCACCGCCGGCCTCGGCGGCATGGGCGCGGCGCAGCCGCTGGCCGCCGCCTGGCCGGCATGTGCAGCCTCAACATCGAATGCCAGCAGAGCCGCATCGACTTCCGCCTGAAGACCCGCTACGTCGACGAGCAGGCCAGCGACCTCGACGACGCGCTGGCGCGCATCGAGAAGTACACCAAGGCCGGCGAAGCGAAATCCATCGCGCTGCTCGGCAACGCCGCCGACATCCTGCCGGAGCTGGTCAAGCGCGGCGTGCGCCCCGATGCCGTCACCGACCAGACCAGCGCGCACGACCCGGTCAACGGCTACCTGCCGCAGGGCTGGACGGTGGAGCAGTGGTTCGAGCGCCGCAAGAGCGATCCGGAAGGCACGCGCGACGCCGCCAAGCACTCCATGCGCATCCACGTCGAGGCGATGCTCGCGTTCCACGCGCAGGGCATCCCCACCTTCGACTACGGCAACAACATCCGCCAGATGGCCAAGGACGAAGGCTGCGCAAACGCGTTCGACTTCCCCGGCTTCGTGCCCGCCTACGTGCGCCCGCTGTTCTGCCGCGGCATCGGCCCGTTCCGCTGGGTCGCGCTGTCGCGGCGACCCGGAAGACATCTACAAGACCGACCAGAAAGTGAAGGAGCTGATCCCCGACGACGCCGCACCTGCACAACTGGCTGGACATGGCGAAAGAGCGCATCAGCTTCCAGGGCCTGCCGGCGCGCATCTGCTGGGTGGGGCTGGGCCTGCGCGACAAGCTGGGGCTGGCGTTCAACGAGATGGTGCGCAATGGCGAGCTGAAGGCGCCGGTGGTGATCGGGCGCGATCATCTGGATTCCGGCTTCGGTGGCGTCACCGAATCGCGAGACCGAGGCGATGAAGGATGGCAGCGATGCGGTGTCCGACTGGCCGCTGCTCAATGCGATGTTGAATGTGGCCGGTGGCGCGACGTGGGTGTCGCTGCATCATGGCGGCGGGGTGGGGATGGGGTATTCGCAGCATTCGGGCGTGGTGATTGTGTGCGATGGGACGGCGGAGGCGGACAAGCGGATTGCGCGGGTGTTGTGGAATGATCCGGGGACCGGGGTGATGCGGCATGCGGATGCGGGGTATGAGGTTGCGGTGGAGTGTGCGAAGGAGCAGGGGTTGAAGTTGCCGATGGTGTAAGCATGCAAGTTGTTTCGCCGTTCTCGAGTATATGAGAACCCGCACTTACAAAATGATTGCCTAGGAAGGCTTATGTCCGACAAGAAAACAAACTTCGAACTCGTCAATCTTGTGCTGGATCAACTTCAAAAAGATGTTGACTCTGTGTATGGGGATCGCGGTGTAGATATTGTAAAAGCCAAACTTGCGGAATTGACAGCCGGATACAAGCGACTTCTAGATCCATCATTCCCGAAAATCGATTATCCGCGCCCGAAACAAGGCTTGCCTACGTTTTAACATATGTAGCCTCACATGCTGATTGGGTTTACCAGATACTTAAGTCCACTCGAAAATATCTTGGAGATGCCCTGCTGGGAGAAAGAGCGTCTTGTAGTGACATGTCTGGGTGGAGGTCCGGGAAGTGAATTTGTAGGGTTGGTGCAGTTCTTGGCAGAGGAGAAAAGTGAAAGCTTAAAGAGTGTCACAACATACCTTTGCGATTATGAGCAAGCATGGGCAGACTGCTGGACCGAAATCGGGCCGGAAGTTGAGGCAACTTTCAATCTAAGCGCAAACTTCCAAAGTCTAGATGTTACAGACGTTACAAGTTGGTCGAAACAGAGGAAATTTCTTTCAGCGGACTTGTTTATGTCCGTTTTCTTCGCATCCGAGATATCGCGCTTTGGTAATGCCGCAGATCAATTTTGGGCGGAAGTTTCAGGTAGCGCAAAGAGTGGCGCCATGATGCTCATCATCGATAATAATGGCACTTCATTTGTCAATTATGTGCAAGACAAGATCATCGGTTCGCTTGGGATGTGGTGAAAAATGGCGCGAAAGATTTCAGGCCGAGCAGCCATGAAGAAAAATCTGCGCTAGGCAAGCACCTTAAGAATTTTGATCGATCGCCCAGAATGAAAGGCGATAGTGTTTTTTGGGTACTGAGGAAGAAGTAGGTTGAGCGATTTATTCGCCAATGTTGATATTGCGGATTCGAATCCGATTGAAATGCCGGACGCCGACGTTCGCTTTCAGCAGTCCTTTCTGCAATTTACGCAGGCGGATGAAATGTTGTCCGCGCTCATTGAGCTTACGGACTGGCGACAGGAAAAAGTTCAGGTTTGGGGAAAATGGCACATGCAGCCGAGGTTGGTAGCGTGGCACGGAGATGAAGGAGCTGAATATTCTTACTCTGGTAGCCGTCTGAAGCCTAAGCCGTGGACGCCAATTTTGCTTTCACTGAAATCTCGAGTTGAGTTGGCGTCGAAATCTCGTTTTAACAGCGTTCTTCTAAATTATTATCGCGACCAAAACGATAGCATGGGGTGGCATAGTGATAACGAGCCGGAATTAGGGCATCATCCCACAATTGCCTCAGTAAGTTTGGGGGATACTCGTATATTCTTGTTTAAGCACAAAGTTCGCAAAGATCTTGGAATAAAGAAGATTCCACTTTCACACGGAAGCTTGCTGGTTATGGCTGGAGATACGCAGCGTTTTTGGCAGCATGCGATCAATCGTGAATCGAAATTCGCAGGGCCGAGGATAAATTTGACTTTTCGGCTTATAGGCTCTGTTGTCTAGCGCAGAGAACTGCATAGTTAAAAACTAAATTAATAAAATTAATAAGCAAGGGCAAAAGGCAAAAGGTGTCAGGGTGATGCGGCATGCTGATGCGGGCATGAGGTGGCTGTCGAGTGCGCGAAGGAGCAGGGTTCGAAAAAGGTGTCAGGGACAATTCCGTTGGGCTGTCACAGAAGTGGTCAAAGTGTCCCCGACACATTCTTTAGGAACTGGATGAACATCAATAGCTTCTTCACCAATGTGCTAGGCGCGCACTTGAAGAATCCGCGCTGGTCTTGGGGTGCCGTGGATACGTTCAGCGACAGGGTGTACCTGCGCGTCTGGCATGACCAGATCGAAAGGGGTACGACGGGCGAGCGGGTCAAAATTGGCTACGCAAAAGGCAAGCGCAAGTCGGCGGGCTTCGGCGAGCGCAACGCGCAAATCGCCTTGATCGAGAGTGGGGCCGAAGGGTTCGGGGTGATTTGCGTGGCGGCCGACGCGGGCACCACGGGGGCGAGAAAGATCAAGCGCTTTGACGATCGCAGCCTCGTGCGGTTTGGACAGATTACGCATGAAGGCGAATTTACCTACGCGGCAATCGTTGATCGGGGTCGGCGAAGAACTTGCCCGGCCACGAACGGGTGAGTCTTCGCTCAGCCAGGACTTGCGTACGATTTCGCGCAGGCCCATTGATGTGACCCAGAAGGAAGTGCTGGTCAATGCTCGCGTCGGACAAGGTAGGTTCCGGGCCGATGTGCTGCGGTTCTGGGACCACCGTTGTGCGGTGACGGGCTCATGCGTGTTAGATGTGATCCGGGCTTCGCACATCAAGCCCTGGTGTGACTGCACCGATGAAGAAAGACTAGATCCAGCAAACGGCTTGCCCTTGATCGCAAACCTTGACGCACTATTCGATGCATGTCTGATTTCCTTTGACGAAAACGGGGCAATTCCTGGTCTCTCATTAGGCTGCTAGTGATTCGGAACGGTCGATATTGCTATCCGACGGGCAGCGTTTGCGCCAGCCGTTCGCGCCCGATACCGCGCGATATCTCGATTTTCATCGAGCGAGATTTGCCACAGCGAAAAGGTGTCAGGGACAATTTCGAACGAAAAGGTGTCCGTCAAGGCCGGGCCATCTCACCCTCTGAAAACTCATGTCGCCGCCTCCTGCGCTTGGCGGTACGTTGGAACTACCACGGTTTCAACGTCGCCCCGCGACAGGAGGCAGCCATGTCACTTTACGCAGCCATTGATCTGCATTCCAGTAACGAGAAAAGGTGTCAGGGACAATTTTGACCGTCTTTCGAGTCGCTTCATTTGTCCCTGACGCCATTCTCTATGATGCAGAGGTGAGGCGCTGGAGTGAAACTCTAGTTAAGTCGGTGCGAGCAACTTTTTTGAGAAATTATTTCATCATTTGCTTGGAGCTATTATGAGTCGAGGACCAGAATTCATCGCAGGCTTAGCCAAAACGCAGCGCGCCACCAATGACGAAGGGTTCACCAACCTGATTGAGTTGGCGGTGCATTTGCTTTCCAACAGGCCGCGTAACGCTGCGACGACCTTTGCGGTGCGTTGCGTTACGTGAAGCTTCGCTTAAGGCAGCTAAGAAAGGAAAAACCCGCGTCCACTTCATTTCTAGCGCCGCCTTGGACAAGCGTCGAAGCGGTGAAGCTAAAGACACTATTCGGGAGCATATGGTGCCACTAGCTTTGGCTGTGGAGGCGATTAAAGGGGACGTGGCTAATTAAATTAGATCGTCGTCTGGCGGAGCGAGCCGCTAGCCCAGCTTAATTAGCCACGTCCCCTTTCTTGCGGAAAAATGATCTCGAGGGATCAAATTTCGCGAAGCCGAGCGCTTCAACAGCGAATCGGAAAATTTTCCGACCTTCGGGTTTGCCACCTTAGTTCTGGCAGACCTGTTGCTTACTTAGCCAGGTTGAATTGCCTCAGGTCGCTCCATGCTTAGGCTCGTGCCGCTGATTCTCATGCTTGGCATCATCCCCAGCCTGTCGCTGGCGCAGAAGCATGAGCCTTCAACGTCACATACTGCCCCCGCTGGTGTGGTGACGCTTGTGGAGAAGGGCAGCTACACGAACCGTGAGGGATTCGAGGTTCACCGCCCAGCGCACACTGCCACTGGGGCGATTCCGTCGGGTGCAACCGCACAATGTCGAGACGGATCGTTCAGCTTCAGCATGAGCCACCGTGGTACCTGCTCTCATCATGGAGGCGTAGCTCGGTGGCTATGAGCGCAGCGCAATCGGCGATCGAAGCCGGACGAATTTTTTGGTAGGCGGTAGGCGATAAATGAACCTGACCTTTTGTTCTGCAGTTCACCAGCGGCGACTACCAACGGTTCGTGGCTGACCACAACATCTTGAGCAGCATGAGTGCCGTGGGTCACTGCGCTGACAACGCAGCGGCCGAAGGTTTCTTCGGCATGATCAAGCGCGAACGCATCCACCGCCAACGCTACCTGATCTTGGCTGACGCACGAGCGGACGTCTTTGATTACATCGAACGCTTCCACAATCCCCGAATGCAACGCCAATCGATGCTCTGGACCAGGCCTTTACGGCGTTAGCTCAATGTCCGCGAAAACCGGGTAGAACCCGGTAGCGTTGGCGGTGGATGCGTTCAAGCGCCATCCGGCAGGACACGTTCAGCGCCATGAGTCATGTGTTGATTCGACCGGGTATCGGCAGCTTCGCTGCGCGGCGTCACTTAACCGGCATTCTTGTGAATCCGGATGCTTTGCATTGCACGGCGACTCAACGCTGCTGCCATCGCAGCCCATTTGGAATGCTCCGAGCCACCCTGGTCCAGTTGCTGCGCGGTGTAGCCCGTTGGCGCAAGGGTTTCGGCATAGATGATCATCATCTCCTTGCGCTTAGCGGCATCGAGCAGGTGCACCAGGCGAACCCACATCAGATCACCGCGCTTGTAACCGTGTGAAGCGAGAAGGGAAATAAAATGTTCGCTATCGGAACCGGGTTCGAGGGGCTTCTGGCGACGCGACTCCGATATCTTCATAGAAGTCCAGACCCCCGATGGTGACGTGTTTCGGAGAGTCATAGGTGAAGTGCAGATCGGGATGCCCAGGCAGGTAGCCTTCGAACTGGACCCAGGTGTACTTGCGGACCTGTCCGTCTTTTTCCGCATCGACGAAAGCAAAGAGTTCTGCCGCATCGAAAGCTCCCAGTCCGGGCTTGGAAAAAGTGAAACGGTCCGAACCGACATAATGAACCGAGCTCGGCAGTTTGATCTCGACGGCAGGATCGCGCCGCGAAACCACGGTATGGTCAACAACGAACCGCTCGGCCGTGGCCGCGTAGCAGTTGGGCATCGATCCGAGAAGTGCACATGTTAAAAATGCGGTTCGGGTAATTCGCATACATTTTCCTTGGACTGGAGCGAGACTCTATTGCGCTGTCGCAATCCCCATCGATGTCAACCATTGCACCATGACGGCAAAATACTCCGGTGCTTCAGGCACTTGGTGTGCCATCGATTTGGGGTCGACCTGCTCCAGCGGACTCACGGATGTCATCATCGCGTGGTCTGCGTTGCTGACCACGTGAAGCTGCAGGTTCGTATGCCCACGCTCATGCAGCAAGGGCTCTAGCCGCTCCATCGACGTCTTCACGGGCACCCAAGGATCCTTGGCTCCGTAGAGCACGAGTATCGGAGCTTTGATTGTCTTCATCACCGACATGGGATCGTTGCTCATTTCACGCGCCCAACCCGATTTTGCGGGATCGTGAAAAGTCCGCCCCATGTAAATCAGCTTGAACCATGGTTGTGCAGCGGCTGCGTCCAGTCGCCGTTGTGCCTCGGCTCGACTGATCTTTCCACGCATGAAGTCATCCACGCCGCGTCTGGCGTTCACGGCCTGGTCTATCACCGATTGGCCGTAACCATGGATACGCAGGATGTTGGCGACCGCGAATCGCATCTGGACATCAGCAGTAACCATGGGAGCGGAAATCGCGATCGCAAAAGCGCATCGCGGATCGTGTTTGGCAGCAAGCGCCGCCAACCACCCGCCTTGGCTCAGCCCCCAGTAGCCGATGCGATTGGAATCGACTCCAGGCTGTTTTTCGAGCATGCGGCGAGCGGCAATGCCATCGTCGGCTAACAGTTCGAACGAACCGCCCGCAGACGGCCCGCTGGAGTCACCGCTGCCGCGTCGATCGTAAACGAACACCCCGATGCCAAGCGGCGGAAACATTTCGATCAAATGTTTGTAAAGCGACGACGTACGCAACGGATCACTGGCCCCGTGATAGACGACGATCACGGGATTCGCACGTTCATTGTCAGGAAGCCAAAGCGTTCCCGACAGCCGCGCTTTGCCGTTGAAAAAAGTCAGTTCGCGCACAACAGGTCGAGATGTCGCCTCGCTCCAGGAGGTGGAGGGGGCGTCGCTGGCTCGCTGGGCCCAAGCCAAGTTGTTCGCAGCGACCGCAGCCATTGCAAGAACTGAAAGCATGAATGATCGCGTCAGTTTGCCAATGGTCCTCATCAACATGGGCAACCGCCCGCGAAACGCACTGCAACAAACGCTATACGCACAACCCATATACAACCTCCAGAGATCAGTGAGAGCTTCGCGCAGGCAGCCGCTCTCTCGAATACGACCGTCCGCCCGTCACCACGGTTGCATTCGCCATGCCATGTGGAAATCTCCAATAGTCATCCACCAAATCAGCGGCCTATGCTTGCAAGACAAGCAATCATGGGCGTCCGCGGACGCTCCTCGGACGGTCGCGGACACGGGACTGAACACCGATCCGGGATCGACGCAAACAAAAGCCCCACCTTGCGACGGCGTCTTCTTGAAGCGTGAATGAAACGGCTGGTGTGTGGCGAAAAGGTGTCAGGGACAATTTACGGCTAGCTGCCAGAGGACGCGAATTATCTCTGACGCCATTGTTCCGCGCGCCGACACCACTGCGATGGACGCGCGCTGTCAGCCGCTCCCGCCGGCGTCCTGACCGTCGCAGCCTCGCTCGCCCGGACGCCTATACTTCGCGCACCTCTCCGCAAACCTCCTCCATGCAACAGCGCATCGCCATCGCACTGGGCACCCTGTTGGCGCTGGCGGCGATCCGCGCACACGCCGACGACACCGGCTGGGCCACCACCACGCTCACCTATGACGGCGCCGCCATCGGCAACCTCGATGGCGGCGCGGCGCGCTCGTCCACCTACGTCGGCAACGCGCACCTGCGCAGCCTGCTCGACCTGGACCGCGCGCTCGGCTGGACCGGCACCCACGCCTACGTCGACGCACTGTGGATCCACGGCGGCCAGCCCGATGCCTTCGTCGGCGATGCGATGGGCGTCAACAACCTCGGCGCAGCGCCAAACCTCCAGCTGGAAGAAGCCTGGATCGAGCACAACCTCGTCCATGCGAACGTCTCGGTGCTGGCCGGGCTGTACGACGTCAACAGCGAGTTCGACCGCACGCAGTCCGGCGGGCTGTTTCTCAACAGCGCGTTCGGCATCGGCCCGGAGTTCGCGCAGACCGGCGTCGACGGGCCGTCGATCTTTCCGCGCACGGCGCTGGGCGCACGCGTTGCCTTCAAGCCGGCCGAAGGCGTGGTGCTGCGCGCGGCGGTGCTCGACGGCGTGCCGCTGATCCGCGATGGGGACCGGCTGCGCGCCTTTCAGTCCCACGATGGCCGTCTCTACGTGGCCGAGCTGGCCCTGCTCGACCGCCCGGGCGCGCGCCCGCCCGGCGATGCGCGCCTGCGCATCGGCCGCAACGCGATGCTGCCGATGTACGCCGGCAAGCTCGCCATCGGCGCGTGGCACTACACCACCACGTTCGACCGGCTCGCACCCGCCTCCGGCGCTGCGCGCCAGCACGGCGCTACCGGCTATTACGCGGTGGCCGACCGCACCGTGGCACGCGACGCTCACGACAGCCGCCACAGCCTCTCGCTGTTCGCGCAGTTCGGCGCGGGCGATCCGGCAGTGGCCCGCTTCGGCCGTTACCTCGGCGCCGGCGCCGTGCTGGCTGGCCCGTTCGAGCAGCGCCGCCAGGACGAGCTGGGCCTGGCCATCGCGGTGGCGCGCAACGGACGCCCCTACCGACAGCAAGAGGCCCCACGGACGACCACCGCCACCGAGCGCTCGATCGAGCTGAGCTACCTGGCCCAGGTGCACGACTGGCTCGCCGTGCAACCCGACCTGCAGTACGTGATCCACCCGGACACCGACCCCACCGTGCGCAACGCCCTGGTGTTCACCCTGCGCTTCGAACTGTCCACCGATCTCTAGACCGCCGCCCCGATTTAAAAGGGGACGAAAAGGTGTCAGGGACCATTTCGGGCGCCAGAGGCCTCGTCAAATGGTCCCTGACACCTTTGTTCCCGTTGTTCCCGCATCCAGGACCGGTTGCAGATCGCACTAGTCCATTCCGCTTTCCCTCGCAACGAACTCGTCCGCTGTCGCGTTCGCGCAGCGCCGATGTATGGCGCACAGCGCCTCGCAGGTGTGTGAAGCGCACGGTTTTGTTTGCCCGCGTCACCTGTTTGCATGAAGCGAAGCGTACTGCAGGGGTGTAAACCCAATGCCGGTTCCTCATCGACGGCACCTGGCCGTCCACGCAACGGAGGCTGTCATGGGCACTTACCGAAACCTGCACGTTCACGTCGAAGCAGCAGCCACGCGCCCCGCTGCAGTGCGATGTACTTCCTGCTCGCCGACATGGCGGAACGCTTCCACCTGCTCAAGTACGGGCTGGCGGTGATCCTGCTGTTCATCGGCGCGAAGATGCTGCTGATGGACGTGTACAAGATTCCCGTCGGCATCGCGCTGGGCGTCGTCGGGTTGATCCTCGCGGTGTCGGTGGTGGCGAGCCTCCTGGTGACCCGCAATTGCCGGCCCGCCTGCGGGCAACGCTGGCTGAGGGAAAACGGGGGCAGGTTCGATTGTCCGGTGAGCTGCGAACTTTCCGGGGCACCCGATCTTGAACGGTCCGGTCGGCCGAGCCAGTTGAGCCCGATCGCAGCGCAGAAGCGGTCGGATCCCAGCGCATGCCGACGTTGAAGGTGCAGCCGTATCGCCAGCGCCACTTCGCACCGCGGCCGCTCAGCGCTCAACCTCCACCATCACCTCGTTGCGCCGCATGAACCACAAGGTCCACAGCGGCTTGTACTGCGAAACATGGGCCAGCTCAACCTGAGCCCTTTCCTCGCAAGCTTGGCCGTGCAGTGCATCCTCGCAATCAGGCGAGCGCAGCGCGCCAGGCTCGTCGCAGGACGGCCTTGGCGTCGCGCTCGACGAGGTCACCGTGCGCGATCACGACGCGATCGAAGTTCCAGGCGAGAATGCGCTCGAGCGCCACATGCGCGGCAGTGCGGTCCTTCCACCCGGCGATGCGGTATTCGGGCGCGAGCGCGGGCTGGTTCCACATGGTGAAGAGCTTCATGGACGCGCGCAGCACCCCGTTCACGTTCGGGGTGTCGTCCCCGAATCGCTCAACGAGATCCACCAACAGCAGCGTGCGCGTCGGCCGATGAAGGAGCGCCACTTCCGCCATCCACCGCCCGCGCACGAACTGTTGCTCGAATTCGGCCTGCATCAGCGCGGGCAACCGCTCGCCGAGCAGGCCGTCGAAATGCAATGAGCGATCTCTGCGCTCGGTGCCGGGACATAGCCACGTTTCGGCGTCGGGAAAGGTGCGTTGCCATGCGGAGATGTGCAGGTGGTGGAAGTTTCCGGGCGCCAGGATGACGGCAACACGCCCGAGTGTGAGCATCCAGCCACGCACGGCATCGTCGATCGGACCCGGCGAATGGACGATGAGCGAGCCATCGTCCAGCCGGACGATCGTCATGCGCGCCTCGAAGCGCGCGGCACCGAGCGACACCGGATAGGGCACCAGCCAGATCGTCCCCGGAAAGTATTCGTGAATGTCCACGTCGAAACGATAGCCCTGTTTGCCCCACATCGCGCTCGTGCTCAAAAAAAACAGGGATGATCCATGGCTGATCAATTTCGTCGGCCACCCGGATCAGCTGTTCCGATGGGTGTGTGCTCAATGGGCGTCACCATCGCCAAGACTTCAGCGACGGCGTTTTGCGCCGATAATGCGTGCGTACGTCTTGCCGGCGACAGCCGTCCCGGACAATGGCTCCTTCCCAGCCCGCCAGAGCACCCTCAGGTCTTTCGGATGCAAGCGCCAGACAGCGACGATCCCTACGTCCGCATCGCGGTCATGTTCATGCTGTCCCTCGGCTTGCTCGGTGGAATTTGCGCCACGGCGATCCATTGGCTTGCACCCATTCACCGAACGATGGACCTCATCGTTCCGCCGACCATCTGCGCGCTGTACGGCGGCCTGATCGTGGCCTTGGCGAGACAGCCTCGTTGGGTAATTGGCATCGCGCGGATCGCCTTGCTGGCGGCGGGCCTGGCGTTTGCTGCGCCGGCATGGCTCTACACCCTGCAGGCGATCCTGACGCCCGGCCTGCAGCTGATCGACATTCTCCCGCCGGTGTCGTCGCTGTTTGTGGTGTTCCTGGTGATGCTGATGATCTTCATCCCCGGCCGTGCCGCATTTCTCCTGGCCGCGCTCAGCTGGGTGCTGATCGCGTTGCCCGTGCTGGCCTACCTGCTGCTCCATCGCCAGGAAATGTGGGCGCCGCGGGGCAGGGATCTGCTGATGGCGTATGGGCCTGTCAGCATCATGGTGGTGGTCCTGTTGCCGGTGCAACGGGGACTGGCCGGCAAGATCCGGCGACTGGCTTCGGAACGGCAGCTGATGGAAGTCATGCTTCATCGCGATCCGCTGACGGGCGCGCAGAGCCGGCTCCTCGGCGAGCGGATGCTGCGTGACGTGCTGGCCGGAGGCGTCCCGGCCGGTGTGATCATGCTGGACCTGGACCGGTTCAAGGCGATCAACGATACCTACGGTCACCCGGTGGGTGATCAGGTGTTGCAGGCGGTGGCGCATGGCTGCCAGGCGCTGCTGCGCGAAAAGGAATGCATCTCGCGCTGGGGCGGCGAAGAGTTTCTGGCAATCGTGCCGAACGTGGATGCGCCGGGCTTGCAGCGGGTGGCCGAGCGCCTGCGATCGGCGATCGCCAGTTTGCCCATCACGCCGGTCCGGCAGGTGACCGCGTCGTTCGGCACCACGATGATCGAGTTCGGCGACAGCTTGGACACGGTGCTGCAGCGTGCCGACCAGGCGCTTTACCGCGCCAAGGAGCGGGGCGGTAATCGGATAGAAGCGGCGATCAAAGGATGGGACGTGGCTGATTAATTCCGTCGGCCAGCTTGATTGGCTGTTCCGGTGGGCGTGCGCCTGATTGGCCGCGTCCCCTTTATTTGCGCATCGCCGATGGCGAGATGGTCACTGCGTGCCAGGCTGTGTGCTCGCCGCGGCGCCCGATTTGCGGAATCATTTCGGCGTGAGGCGAAACAGGCCGCCGGGTGCGGCGTCTTCCAGCATCCAGAGCGAGCCGTCCGGCGCTTCTTCGATATCGCGGATGCGTTTGCCGATCGTCCAGCGCTGGACCGCGGTGGCGCCGCCCTTGCCGTCAAACGTGACGCGAAGGATTCCCTCGCTGACAAGGCCGCTGATCAGGGCGCTGCCCTTCCATTGCGGGAACATGCTGCCCTTGTAGAACATGAGATTGCCCGGCCCGATCACCGGCGTCCAATAGATCACGGGCTTGACGAGATCGGGCCGCGTATCGGGGCTGGGGATGGGCACGCCGTCGTAGTTGACGCCATAGGAGACCAGCGGCCAGCCGTAGTTCTTGCCACGCCGGATCAGGTTCAGTTCGTCGCCTCCGCGCGGGCCATGCTCGAGTTCCCACAGTCGGCCATCGGGCGCGAAGGCGAGGCCGTAAGGTGTGCGGTGGCCGGTGCTCCAGGTTTCGGCAGGCGTCAGGTTGGGCCCGGGGAAGGTGTAGGTGCTGACCACCGGCGCCGTCTTGGCTTTCTCGGTATTGGCGGCCGGGTCGATCAGCGGAATGGTGTGGGCACCGACCTTGCCTGCCCACGGATTGCCCGGCGCGGGTTTGCCGTCCAGCGTCAGCCGCAGGATCTTGCCTGCCGGTTGATCGGGATCCTGCGCGGGAGTGAAGCGCTGGCGGTCACCCACCGTGAGGAAGAGATACTTGCCGTCCGGCGAAAAGGCGATCTGGGCGCCGGCCTGTCCACCCTTGCCCGTGGGCATCTGGCGCCACAGCACCTGATAGCCGTCCAGCCGCGGCTGCTTGCCATCCAGCACGAGCCGCCCCCGGCCCAGCGCCAGTCCGCCGCCATAGGTCCCCGGTGCGACATAGGTGAGATACACATGGTGGTCAGTGGCGTAATGGGGCGAGAGAAAGACGCCCAGCATGCCGTTCTGGCCTTCGACATAGCTGGCCGGGACGCCCGCAATTTCGGTCTTGGCGCCCTGCGGGGTGACCAGATCGACGCGGCCGACCTTCTCGGTCACGAGCATGCGGCCATCGGGCAGGAAGGTGATGCGCCAGGGCAGATCGAAGCTCGCCACCTTCGTGATGGTGAAGGGGAGGTCGGGATCGGATTTCTGTTCGCCTGCATTGGTCTGCGCATGGACGGCGCTTGTCAGCAGGGCCACAACAAAGATCGCGTTTGCCAACTTCATCATGTGCATGTTTCCTTGCGTCCGAATGACCTGGAACATCTTAGTTCTCTGAGGCCATCCCGGTGTGATGGCTCCGTTCAATCCGGTGGCATGGATGCCTTGCAAGACCCGACCGATGTGGGCTCCTTCGCTGCGCTCGAACCCTATCGAAAGTCGTCACCGGGAGATCCACCGGGATGCCACGGCTCTCCGCTCCAGTCCCGATATGGCGAGACACAGGAAGTAGGCGTATGGTCCGCACACGGCGCCGACTCAGGGGTAAGGCATGGCCATGCACGAGGAAGCCAGCATCGACGCGACGGCGACGGTGCATGACGTGGAATCATCGAAGCATTCACACGCGACTCCAAACCACGCAAGGATTCCACACATGTCACGTTTCCATGTTCTCCGCAGCGCCCTGGGCGTGGGCCTCGGCCTGGCTGCTGTCTGTCTGTCGCTGCCCGCCTTCGCCGACAGGCCGGTCACCGTGACCTTCCCGGCAAACAGTGTCTGGGCGCAGGAAATCGGCGACCTCAACCATTCCGACAGCTCGCTCGACTACACGGTTGCGATCGACGCGGGCAAGACACTGCAGCTCAACCTCATCAGCCGCAATCCCAACGTGTATTTCAAGGTGAAAGACCAGAGCCACGACAAACTGCTGCTGGATACTTTCAAGACCGGTGAATCCACCTGGTCATTACCGAATGCGGCAGCCACCACGCTTGCGATCCGGGTCTACATCGACCCTGCCGCGATACAGTCCGGCAAAACCGCCAGGTACGCCTTGCAGATCGGGCAATACGGGGCCGAAGACATGCAGCCGCCGACGACTGCAATGACGTTCGAAGCCAACAAGCCATGGGCGCAACAAGCCGGGATACTGGTGCCCGGCGCTACCGCGCACAACTTTACCGTTGCCATCGCGGCAGGCATGAGAGTCAAGGTCAATCTCGTCTCGAGCAATCCCCAGTTGCACTTCAAGGTGAATGACCAGACTCATGACAAGAAGCTGGTCGACAGCAGCACGATCGGCGCGAACACCTGGTCCGAGTCGGTTGCGGCAGCGACGACTTACGTGATTCAGGTGTACGTCGATCCAGCGGCGCTGCCGCCCGGACAAAAAGGACAGTTCGCCCTGCAGGTCGGGCAATACGCTTCAGGAGAAACACAACTCGCGAAGCCCGCCGGCGCGGCCACGGCCGCGAAGCCCGCTGCGGCATCCTCGATGTCGTCGCCTCCGGCCTGATGCAGGCAAGGTTGCCGGCTGGCGGCGCCCATGCTGAAACCTCAGGGACGGAAGAAGTTAAAGGCGTCCGAAAGGGGCAGGGTCATTCAGTCTGGCTCAAGTAAATGAACCTGACCCCATGGGTTGGTAGGTTGAATTTGGCTCATAGTGAGCTCGCGTCCGAGAAGGCCCTGGCTGAGCAGTACGAATCGAAGGTGGATCTCCTTCAGCGGGATATTGATGAACTGCGCGGCGAGAACGCCGAATATCGAAATTGGCTTGGTCAGATAAAAGACGCGGTTCCGGCCGTTGCAAAAACGGGGGTCAAAAACGGGGGGCATACTGCACTTTCTTGAAGTGAGCGTTGTGAAATTCGACTCTGACCCCTGTTTCCCCATGGGGTAGTGCCCCAGATTTCATTTCCGCACGCAGTTTCACCTACCTGCAACATGTTCGCGCGCATATTTCGGCGCACGTTACGGCGGAGCATGGGCACCGGCCAGAAGAATGATGCCTCTCAAAGAGGCTGCAGGAAAGGTGTCAGGGGACAATTTCGGAGTGGCCTGAAGAGTGCTTGAACTGTGCCCGGCACCAGCCTTGTTCAAACAATTCGTTCATGCCCGTGTCCGTCGCGGCGCGACTTACTCAGGCGTTGTGTTGCACATGCTTCGAGGAAAGGGAGATGGCGAGAGACAACAATCCCGTTTGGACCGTGTACGACAAACTCCGTACAGCGCGCCTCAACGTCAAGTACTACAGTAGACGTCTTGAGCAAATCGAGAGAGAGAACTTCTGGATTGAGCTGATTTTGCTGGTGACGGCACCTACGTCAGCTATCGCGGGGTTATGGTTTTGGAACACCGAGTATGGCTCTCTGGCCTGGAAATACCTTGGTGTCATTGCAGCGGTTGCTGCGATATTGAAGCCACTGCTGGCGCTTACCAAGAAGATAAAAGATTTTGAGAGCGTAGTAGGTGGTTACCGAACTCTCTGAATACGATTTGGTGGAGATCAAGGATCTGATCCAGCAGCGTGGAAAATACGACAGCAGCATGCAAGCTGACTTCCGGAAGGCCCAGCAGAGAGAAAAGGCGCTTGTGGGAAAGACCCCTGAAACCAGGGAAAATCGTAAGGTGAAAAAGCAATGTGAGGCGGAGGTGAGACAGGAATTGCCTGACGATTATTTCTTCATTCCGGAGATAAAATAATGCACGAGAATCCGAACCCTCGTCCGTCACCTTGGCCCGAGCCGCCAAGACCCGACCCGGAGCCGCCCCTGCGTCCTGAACCTCATGATTGGCCCCCGGATCGGGGCAATCCTGATCCCGCCCCGGGTCATGTTGAACCAGACACGCCTTGGTAATGTGAGCGACCAACCGGCAAAAAGGGTCAGGTTCATTTAATCTGGCTCAGTAAATGAACCATGACCCATGGGTTCGACCCCGGTTTTTTGCATGCGGCTACGGTTGTGTCACATACCCGAGTGGCATCTTGCCCTCGAAGGTTGCTCGCTCCTCTTTGATCAGGAGCGGCCAGATGAACTCCACACCCACGGCGGCGATCGTCAGTTGCCAATATTGGTTTGGCGGCGTCTCGGGTTCATCGGGCGGGATCACCGTGAACAGGCATGCAAACGAGAGGCCGATTCCATTCTGCACCCGGTATTTATTGACCGGAGGCGCGAACTGGTTGTATCGATCAAGCGTTCGATGATCTCCGCTTCCCAGCCAACCATTCATCGCCCTGTCATAACCAAGGGGAATCGATCCCAGCTTGTTCCCGGCGTCGTAGACATCGATCTGTGTGATGTGCAGGTCGCTCGTACTGTCGGTTCTGTACAGCACGAAGATGCGACCCAACTCAGGTTCCACGCCGTCGACTGGCGCCGGCGTCGGCACGCCGACATGACACCAGCGCCAGGACAGATCCTGACCGTCCTCGTCGTCGCGCGCTCCCGCGTAATTCAGCTCGCTTCCCCAGCCGCGATGCCGGACGTTCGCATATTCTCCCGGATCTTCGACGCGCAGGGCATTGCCATGAATCCAGCTGGTAGTTGCACTCATGTGCCTACCTCCTTGCCAACAGGCAGTGACGTTTGCCGCCACCTGGACGATCCCCCGCGCCGAGAATAGGCGGCCCTTTCCGAAGAAACAACCGCAATTAAAGGCGCAATTAAAGGGGACGTGGCAAATTAAATTCGCCGGTGATCTGCCAATCCGGTTGAATTGTCCGGTCTTGATGAGCCACGCCCCTTTTCCCGGCGAGGGCGCCGAGTCACACGACTCAGCGTTTGCCCACGGCCCCGCGGCGCGCGCGCACCGGCGTCTTGCCGCGCGAGGTGGCGGCATCCTTGCGCAGGCATTCCTCCAGCCGGGTAAGCGCGGGCAGGTGGGTGGTGCGCAGCATCACCAGCGCAGCCTGGACGCGCGCGAGCCGGGCGGGTATCTCGCGGATGGCCAGCGTGTCGCGCTGCGGGTAGGTCTCCAGCACCGAGCGCGGTACCAGGCCCACGCCCACGCCAGACGCGGCCGCGGCGAAGATGCCGTGGTAGGAGGCGAACTCGAGCACGCGCGCGGGAACGATGCGCTGCGCCTCCAGCCACTCCAGCAGCCGGCGGCGATAGACGCAACCCTGGCTGTGGTAGACCAGTACGGTGCCGTCGGCCAGCCGCTTCGGTTCCAGCAGCATCGCGCTGTCGCGCGCGCCGACCAGTACCAGCTCCTCCACGTACAGCGGCACGCTGCGGAAGCGATCGGCGTCCACCGCCTCGCCCACGATCGCCGCATCCAGCGCACCGGCTTGCACGTCGGCGACCAGGCCGCGCGAGGATGAGGTGTGCAGGTTCACCGAGATCTGCGGATGCGCGCGGTGGAATGCCGCCAGCGGATACGGCAGCCGGCTCGCCGCCACGCTCTCCATCGCACCGAGCCGCAGCGCGCCGCCGGTTTCGCCGCTGCGTACGGCCACGCGAGCCTGTTCGGCCAGCTCCAGCATGCGCCGCGCGTAATCCACCAGTTCCTCGCCCGGCGCGGTGAGGCGCAGGCGCTGGCCCTCGCGGTGGAACAACGACACGCCCAGCGAGGTTTCCAGCTGATGGATGCGGCTGGTGATGCTGGACTGGGCGCGATGCAGCTTGGCCGCCGCCCGGCCAATGCCGCCTGCCGCCACCACCGCCTGGAAGGTTTCGAGCGCACGCAGATCCATATTCGGTTTTCTCGATGGGTTTGTTCGCAATTATTCGCTTTATACGATGATACGCCGGGCCTAGCATGGTTGCATCTCGTCCACCGGAGTGCTCCATGCGATCACCCGTTCCGATCTCCCTTGCCGGCATGACCGTACTTGCGCTTGCGCTCGGCATCGGCCGTTTCCTGCTCACCCCGCTGCTGCCGCTGATGCAGGCCGATGCCGGCCTGAGTCTGCTCGGCGGGGGCTGGCTGGCCTCGATCAACAACGTCGGCTACCTGCTGGGCGCCTTGCTGTGCACCGTGCTGGCGCTGCCGCAGCGCCTCAGCCTTCGTCTTGGCCTTGTCGGGGTCGCGCTGGGCACGTTGGGCATGGGTGTGGCGCCATCGCTTGCGCTGTGGCTGTCGTGCCGCTTCGTGGCCGGCGTTGCCGCCGCGATGCTGATGGTGCACGGCATCGCCTGGTGCTGCGCGCACCTGCGCGCGCATGGCCGGGTGGGCCTGGAGGCCGTGCTGTACAGCGGCCCCGGCATCGGCATCATTGCCAGCGGTACCCTGGTTGCCGCGCTGCATGGCGCGGACGTGGACTCGGCGCGCTGGTGGCTGGCCTTCGGCGTGGCCAGCGTCGTGGCAACCGCGCTGATCTGGCGTGCGCTCGGCGCACCGGCAGCCGCCACCGTTGCCACCGTGGCGAACGGCGACGTCCGCGGCACTGGCCCGACCTGGCCGCTGGTGGCGGTCTACGGCCTGTTCGGTTTCGGCTACGTGATTCCCGCCACCTTTCTGCCGCTGATCGCCGACGCGCAATTGCACCTGCCTGCGCTGCGCGAATGGTTCTGGCCGCTGTACGGCGTGGCTACCGTGCTGGCCACCCTGCTGCTGGGTGTGCTGCCCGCGCCGCGCAACAACTATGCAGGGCTGGCCGGCTGTTGCCTGTCGATGCTGCTTGGCACCGTGCTGTGCCTGTACTGGCCGACTCTCGCCGGGTTGGCGCTGGGCACGATGCTTGAAGGTGCGGCAATCACGCCGGTGGTGATGTTCACCATGCGGGAGGCGGCGCGGCTGGCGCCGCGCGATCCCACCCGGCTGATCGGCGCGCTGACCGTGGCCTTCGGCATCGGCCAGATCGTCGGCCCACCGGTGGCTGCCACGCTGGCCGCGCACCGTCACGGTTTCGCCGCACCGCTGGAGTTGGCTGCGCTCGCCGCGGTACTGGCGTTGGTGATCGCTTTGTCGCGCCTGTCTGGCGGCCACGCGCTCAGGGCGATGCGGCACGCCGTCCGGTAGAGCGGGCGTGGCCAATCAATGTCGTCGCGAAACCGGGACGGAGAAGGTCAAACAGCTTCCGTTTTATTGAGATCGACGCCGAACAGCTCGGTGTGTTGATTCCCTGTGTGTACGTGGCGCATGATCACCGCGCGCTTCGGGGCGCTCGCGGGTCCGCGCGAAGGACGGAGTCCACCCTGGTTGGACACGCATGACGGCATCCCGTCTCCGTGCTGGCCAGCTTGCGGACCGCCGGCCTCTGCATGGAGGTTGTCGTGATGACCCACCGTACTCTTCCGGAACGTCCGGACATCGATCAGCTGAAGCGTCAGTCCAAGGAGCTCAAGCGACTGGCCACCGGTGGCGATGCCGCCGCGCTCGAGCGCTTTCGCATCCTGCCTGCGTTCACCCGTCTGTCCGTGGATGACCTGGCCCATGTTTCGCTGGCACTCCACGACGCCCAGTCGGTGATCGCGCGCGAACATGGTTTTCCTTCATGGAAGGCTCTTGCCGAACGCATCGAGGAGCTGACCCTGCGGCGCGACGAGGCGGTCGTTGCCTTTGTCGAGGCGGCGACCGATGGACGCAGCGGACGCGCGCGGCGGTTGCTGGAGCGTCATCCGGATCTGCCTCGAATGGACTTTCATGCCGCTCTGGTCATGGGCGACGCTGCGCGGGTGGAAAGCTGGCTGACCGGGAAGCCCGGACTTGCGCTGGAGCCCGGCGGGCCACGCAACTGGCGACCGCTGCACTACATCTGCCATACCGCGCTGCCTGGCGCGGGGCTGGCCGATCCCGATGGTCTGGTGGCGATTGCGCGACGCCTGCTGGCGCTGGGTGAAGATGCGCAGCTGCGCTTCCCGTGGAAGCACCACGGGGTACACCGCCCCGTGCTGTGGGGCGCGATGCTGGTGACCGGTTCGCTTCCCCTGGCCGCGGTGTTGCTGGAGGCCGGTGCCGATCCCGACGATGGGGTGACGTTGCCCATCCTCGCCAGCGGCGGTGACATCGCCAAACTGGATTTCCTGCATGCGCACGGCGCCTCGGCCAACCAGCGCTGGGCCACGGACGGTGCGGCCACGCTGTACGCGATCCTCCAATGGTCGAACGCCGTCGAAGGCGTGCGCTGGCTGCTTGATCACCACGCCGATCCTGACCCGGTGTTCGAGCCCAACGGCGAGAGCCCGATGCATGCGGCAGCCAGGCGTGGCGACGTGGCTCTGGTCGAACTGCTGGCCGCCCGCGGGGCGAACCTGTCGCGGCGCCGGGCTGACGGGTATTCCCCGTATGCATTGGCGGCGGTGAACGGCAACCGCGCCGTGGCGGAGTGGCTGACCCTGCATGGCGCCAGCGAAGCGCTCGATCCGGTCGACGAGCTGATTGCTGCGGCCAGTCGTGGCGATCGTTCTGAGGTGGACGCTCTGCTTGCAGGGCAACCGGCCTTGCGCACCCGGATCCGGCCCGATCACTACGCGGCGCTTTATCGCGCCGCCGAGCAGGGCGATACGGCAGCGATCGCCGCGTTGCTGGCTTGTGGCCTGGATCCGGATGGAGGTGACGAGGAAATCGGCAAGACGGCACTTCACTGTGCGGCGATGAGCGGACAGGTGGAGGCAGCGCGTCTGCTGCTGGCGTCAGGTGCATCGACCGAAGTGCGCGACAGGGAATTCCACGCCCAGCCACTGATCTGGGCCGCTGAAGGAAGCCGCATGTCGGAAGGCCGCTGCGGCGGCCACGAAGCGGTGGGCCGACTGCTGCTTGAAGCTGGGTCACCAGTCGAATGGCGTTCCGACGAAGAGCCCGCTGACGCCGTATTGGAGATCATCGAGGCCTGGCGGAGGGGCGTCGACAAATGACTCGAAAGCGTGGGATCCGGTCAGCACATGACCGGGCCACCATTTCGCCGCCCGGGTCAGGATGCGATGCGCAAACTTCTGCATCCTTGAATGCCTGGCCCGGAGCTCGCGGGCCACAGTCCCTTGCGTCATGCCGCGGCCCGAAAATCTGTAGCACAATCGGTGCGCGACGGTGCGCAGCCGGCAGCGCACCGCGATGCATCCGTGCCGGTCACTGGCCATGAGGGGAAACGACATGACGCTCGATCGGAGGTTCTTGCTCTGCGGTTTTGCCTATGCCATCGCGGGCATGGGGCTGGGTATCTACATGGCGGCTTCGCACAACCACGCATTGTTCGTTGCGCACGCGCATATCCTGCTGGTGGGGTTCGTGGTGTCCTTCATCTACGCGTTGATCCACAAGCTGTGGATCGTCGGCACCCGTGCCCGGCTTGCTGTCTTCCAGTTCTACCTGCATCAGCTGGCGGCGCTGGTGATGAGCGTGGGTCTGGTGCTGCTTTACGCCGGCCTGGTGCCCGAGCCGACGATCGGACCGCTGCTCGGTCTGGCGTCCGCGGGCGTGCTGCTCGCGGTGCTGTTGATGGTCTGGCTGGTCCTGCGGTCACCCGACTGAGGATCGCGATGCCGTGAAGGCGGTGGGGCCTGAAAAGAGGTCGGAAGCAATCGAAAATCCGAATGGCTGCCTGCGCCCCTTTGGACGTGCCAGCCGTTACGATTCAGCCAGGCCTTGGGCATTGGCAGTCCGGGACCTTTTCCATGCACGCGTTCCAGATCGTTGGGCGCGTGACATCACGTTCATCCAGGGGAGTCATATGAAACTGATGCGCACCGCAGTCGTCGCAGTCTTGCTGTTCCTTGCGTTCACGCCGGCTTACGCGGGCAAGATGGCCAAGGCCAAGGGGCCGATGGTGGTTTCTCCGGACAAGGCGACCATTGTCTTCATGCGTCCGGGCAAATTCGTGGGTGCCGCCATCGCGGTGCCGGTGTTCGAGGTGACCGGCGGCGAAACCCGCTTCGTTGGCATCGTCGACGCTGGCGGCAAGCTGGCGTATTCAGTGTCGCCGGGCGACCACGTCTTCATGACCACCGTGTTCGGCGGCGATGACGGCGTCCGGTTTGAAAAGGCAGACGTGGCGGCGGGCAAGGTCTACTACTTCCGCGCCCACATCATCGGCAGCCTCTGGGGCCTGGAACCGGTCCGCGGCAGCGATCTTGCCGGGAAAGATTTCATGCAGTGGGACAAGAAGACCAGGCTCATCGAAAACTCACCCAAGTCGCTGGCCTGGGGCGAAGCTAACCTGGCGGACGCCAAACGCAAGAGCAGCCTCATGCCCAAGGAAGTTTCCGACGAGTTCACGCTACACCTGGGTGATGGTCGGTAAACACGAATCAGGAAAAAGTAGAGGGCGCCAGGTTCACTTCTCGACGCAAGGGAAGTGAGTCCGGCCCCCCGTTCGAATCAGGCACGCGCCCCGCGATTGCCACATGGACGTCCGGAGCGCTCCAGATACAGCGCGCAATCTGTTCGTCTCTCCACTTCCAGGCCAGCCACGATGAAGGCGCCGACACTCTTCCCGGTTCTGTGCACGTTGTTCGCACTGAGCTGCCCGACCGCACATGCGGCCGTCTGGCAACCCGGTGCGGGCTTGACGCAGGTGGCGATCTGGCCTGGTGCCGTGCCCAATCCCCTGCCGAACGCGAAACCCGAGGCAGTGAGCAGCGACGGGTCGACGGTCACCAACGTCACGCGGCCGACCATGACCGTGTATCCGCCCAAGGGCCGCAACACGGGCGTGGCCGCGGTGGTGTTTCCGGGCGGCGGCTATCAGGTGCTGGCGATCGCCGGGGAGGGCAGCAGCATCTGCGACTGGCTGACCTCGCGCGGCATCACCTGCGTACTGCTGAAATACCGCGTACCCGACTCCGGCCCGACCTGGAAGGTCGACCACCGCTACTACCCGAAGGTGCAGACCGCGCTGCAGGACGCCCAGCGCACCGTGGGACTGGTGCGCCTGCACGCCGCGCAATGGCATATCGATCCGCACAAGGTCGGCGTGATCGGGTTCTCCGCCGGCGGGCATCTCGTGGCCGCCGTCAGCACGCACTTCGATCACCGCACGTATCCACCGGTGGACGCTGCCGACCGGCTGAGCAGCCGCCCCGATTTCGCCATCGCGCTCTACCCCGGCCACCTGTGGCTGCATGAGGACGAGGATCATGCCACCCGCGTCCAGACCGACCTGCGCCTGCGTCCGGACATCCACGTCACTGCCCAAACCCCGCCGACCTTCCTGCTGATGGCCGAAGACGACCACGTCGACGGCGTGGAGCAATCGCTGGCCTATTACGTCGCGCTGCAGAAAGCCGGCGTCCCCACCGAGATGCACCTGTACGCGCAAGGCGGTCACGGCTTCGGCCTGCGGCCGGGCAAGCTGCCGATCGCGCAATGGCCGAGGCTGGTGGAGACGTGGTTGCACACGGTGGGCGTGCTTTCGCACTGAGGAGCACAACGGCGGTCGTGACGTCACGGAATCCGATGTCGCCGACCATGACGGCGGACCAGCGAACCGGGCGATCCGCGCTGGGAATTCAATGGGTCAAGACAGCAAGATCAATCCCGGTCTTCCATTGCTGCAGGTGGTGCATGAGGCGGGTATGAAGCTCCCGCATGTTCCAGCAGCGCACGCATCGCGGGCTTCCACAGTTTCCAATTGTGCTTGCCCGGCAGCATCACGACGTGGTCGCTCGGCAGGCGCGGGCTCATCAGTTCGATCGGCTGGCGGAATCGCTCGTCGGCACCGTAGGCGAGCCATGTCGAGCGCGTGCGGCCGGGACGGTTCGACCAGTTCTTGAGGTAGCGCCACAACTCGTGCTGGAACGTGCCGCGACCGAGGGCCTGCGCCGGGCCGGGTTGCCAGGCATCGAGGCCGCCCGCCTGTCCTATTTCGCGATGGATCGGGCCGTCGCCAAGGTAGGGCGACAGCAGCAGCAAGCCGTCGATCTGGTCGGGATATCGCAGATCGTAAAGCAGTGCGCCCATGCCACCCAGCGAGATGCCGGCCAGCCACACTTGTCGATAGGCCGCTCGGCGCGCGGGTTCGATCACTTCGTCATGCAGCCGCCGCGCCGCATCGCCTTGCCGATAGAACGGCATGGTCAGACCGACCAGTATCACGTCCGCGTCCGGCCAATTCTGCTGGATGATCCGGGCGACGCCGGTATCGGTCAGCGACTGCAGGTTGTCACCGCGGCCGGGGAGCATGACCACCAGGCGATGGGCCGGCTGCGGTGCGGCGACAAAGGTGCTGGGCACCGGTTTGGTGGCATCGCGGCCGGTGGCGCAGCCGGTCAGCACGAGCGCGAGTACGAGGCCGAGCAGCGGCAGGGTCAACTTCAGGAGGGAAACGAAGCGCATGCGATTGACCCTTTCGGCTGGGGCGACGGCGGTCAGCCCGAGCTTAATGCAGCGCGCACGTCGTGCCGAACAACGCTTCGCGCCCCGAATGCACAGCCGCGACTTCTGGCACATGGTCGGCCGATTCTCCGCCTGTATACCAAGGCACCACGTGCCGATGACATCAGTCCGTTCGCGGATCGTCAGGCCATCAGGGGTTGCCGCCTCCGGAACATGCCGGAGGTCGCGCCGGCGGCCCGATGTCACGGCGGACAACTTTGCGCCGTCATGGACCGATCGAAGGGCCGATCGCCATGGCGACGGTTGCGACTACCGAGTGTCTTGTTGACGGAGGATATGTGTCCATGCAGATCAACCCTTTGGCCGGCGCCGCGACGCGCTCTGCTTCCAGGCATCGCTTGCGCCGTTGGCGGCAGGCCGCGGTTCTGCTGCTGGCCGTGCTGGCAACCCACCTGGCAAGCGCTGCGGCACCGTGCAAGGACTCGCAAATCTGCGGGCTGGGTAATTCGGAAGACGCCATTGGCCTGGGCAAGACGCACTGGGCGATCGCGTCCCGCCTGGCGCGCGACCCCGCCATGACGAGCGGTTTCTATCTGGTCAATCTGGAGACACGTCGAGCGAGCGAGTTGGTGACCGATGATTCGGGGCATGCGGATGCACGCTTCAAGGCGTGTCCAGGTCCGCTGGATCCGAAGAAGCTGGTGACCCACGGTCTCGACGTGCACTGGCTTTCTCCCGGCCACGGCGAGCTTTATGCGATCAATCATGGCGGTCGCCAATCAATCGAGGTCTACGACCTGCGGTTCTCCGGTGACGGCGCGCGTCTGCGATGGATCGGGTGTGTCGTGGTTCCGAAGGACATCCTTGCCAACGCGGTAACCTTCGTGCCCGGCGGCATGGCAGTCACCAGTTTCGGCGAAAGCGACGACGCCGGCCTGGCGAAGCTGCGCAAGGGACAACCCAGCGGGTTCGTGGCGATGTGGTCGGGCAAGGATTGGCGCCATCTGCCTGACACCCGGTTTGCCGGCGACAACGGCATCGCCTGGAATCCAGAGGACGACTCGCTCTACGTCAACGGATGGGGAGATGGCACGCTGCACATCGTTCCGCTTCGTCCCGGCGCCGCGGCGAGCACGATTGAACTGGGCGATATCCACCCCGACAACGCACATTTCCTTGCCGACGGAAAGCTCCTGATCGCCGGACAATTGGGCCGTCCGGACGTCATCATGGGGTGCGATATGGGCCCGGTCTGTCCGATGGGCTCGAAGGTGCTGCTTTTCGATCCACACGCGAAGAAGGTAGTCGATCAGTTGTCTGCGAAAGCCACGCCGACGTTCGGTGCGGCGTCCACGGCGCTGCTCTTTGACCACAAGTATTGGTTGACCAGCTTTTCGGGCTACCGCATGCAGCGACTCGATCCCGACTCGGCGCATTGACCGGTACACTGCGAACGCAGGGCCAGAGCGTCGCGTTGCCGGGCCGATGCCCTGGAACGCTGACACGGAGGTCGACCTTTGCGACACGCGGCGTTCTGATTTTCCGATCGCGGCATACACGACATCGTCACTGCGGCAACTGCGAAAATCGGATCGACAATTCCGACCAGTGTGAAACACAAACCATGGGGGACCCGACGATTTCCATCACTTGCGCATCGCCCGAATTTTCACCTCCGCCGCCGGGACGGTCCCGACGCTCGGCCGAGAGCGATCTGTCGCAACTGCTGGACGTGTGCGACGGGATCAGTGTGGTGTTCCTCAAGCCGGACCTGGGCATCGCGCGAATGGGAGTTGCTACCGAAACGCTCCTGCAGTTGGACCATGCAGAGCCCCCGCGGACGCTTGAGCATCTGGCGAAGATCTTGCGGTGTTCGGAGCTGCTGGCAGACGCAAGACGGGCGATGGACAGCGGCGAGTCCACGACGCGCAACCTGGAACTGCCTGAGCGGGAAATGCACCTTGCGCTGCGTTTTCATCCCGGTCGTTCCGAAGCGGGTGAAGTCGATGGTCTGCTGCTTGTCATAACGGACACCACTGAACGCTGGAAGTCCAATTCGGTGGCGCGGCATCTGGCTGCCATCGTCAAGTACAGCGACGACGCCATCCTCAGCAAGGATCTGAATGGCGTCATCACCAGCTGGAACAATGGTGCGGAGCGGCTGTTCGGATATACCGCCGACGAGGCGGTAGGCCAGCCGGTCACCTTGCTGATTCCGGACGGAATGCCCGACGAGGAGCCTGGCATTCTCCAGCGTATCCGTCGCGGACAGGCGATCGATCATTACCAGACCACGCGCAGGCGCAAGGATGGCAGTCTGATCGACGTATCGCTGAGCGTGTCCCCGGTGCTGGACACCGAGGGGCGTGTGGTTGGCGCCTCCAAGATCGCGCGCGACATTACGCACGAAAAGCTTGCGGCACGACAACGTGACGTGTTGATCAACGAGCTCAACCATCGTGTCAAGAACACGTTGGCGACGGTGCAATCCATCGCGCATCATTCGCTGCGCTACGCAACCTCGGTGGAGGAATTCACCGAAACGTTCAATGCCCGCCTGCTTGCGCTGTCCAAGACCCAGGACCTGTTGACGACGGGGGACTGGATCCATGCGCCGCTGCGCGATCTTGTGATGAGCGAATTGGCTCCGTACCTCAACGAGGCGAACGCGGTGCGCCTGTCCGGTGATGACATATTGATGCCTCCGCGCGTGTTGATGGCGTTCGGGATGCTGATCCACGAGTTGACCACCAATGCCGTGAAATACGGTGCATTGTCGACGCCCGGCGGACACGTCGAGATTTTCTGGCAGGTAGCCGGCGCCGATGGTGCCGAGCGACTGCGCTTCTGCTGGGAGGAGAGTGGCGGGCCGCTGATCACGCAGCCACCGACCCGGAAGGGCATGGGCTCCCGCTTGTTGGCGACCTTGACCGTGGGTCTGGGCGGTGCCGCCGATGTGCAATTTGCCACGACAGGCTTGCGTTGCGTCATCGACGTGCCCTGGAAGAGCGAGAACGAGCGCGCATGACCACGACAAATGGCGCTGCGCCGTGCGTCCTCCTGGTGGAAGACGAGATCATGGTTTCAATGATGCTGGAAGACCTGCTGGAACAGGCTGGCTATCGGGTGCTCATGGCCGCGAACCTGGAAGATGCGCTGGAACTGGCGCGCCACGAAGCCATCGACCTGGCCGTGCTGGACGTCAACCTCGACGGGGAACCGAGCTTTCCCGTGGCGGACGCGCTGCGGCAACGCGGCATTGCCTTCACGTTTGCCTCCGGCTACGGCGTCGACGGCGTGCCGCAGCCCTATCGAAGTGACCCCATGCTGCAAAAGCCTTTCGACACCAGGTCGTTGTTGCGCATGCTGTCGCGATTGGGAGGAAAGCCGCCGAACACGGACAAGTGCACCGGCATGGGCTCGAACACCTGACTGGCGCGAGCTGGCAATCAGGAAGCGCAAGCCGGGATCGCCTGACGACGTCGCTGAATCACACCCACGTAACCGCCACAAGCTTGATGATGCCGGGATGGCAAGCCGCCGTCGGAACCGGGAAAGCGCGCCGCCGATGACACGGCAGAGGTCCGCGGGCCGACTCGTGTCAGAAGGAGCCGCGCCATGACATCATCTTCAAGACCACTCGATTCCGCCACCGATGCCACCACCCGCGAGCAGATCGATGCCTTGCTGGACGAGGCGCTGAAGGAATCGTTCCCGGCCAGTGACTCCATCGCCATCGGTTCCGGTACCACAGCCATCAAGCAGAACCATCGCGACCGCGTTGCTGCCAGCAAGGAGAGTCCAAAGGCTGACGCCGAGGTACGCAACGTCGCCGACGGTATTGCCAACGCCGGCGACACCACGGCATGAGCAGATCTGCGAGGGAAAACGAAGAGCGGGCTGGCGATTGCCTTCGTCATCCTTGTCCTTTGTCTCCGCGTTCCCTGATCTGCAGGAAACCGTAATTGTTCCTTTTCTTAAGCTATTTTTAGCCGGTTTGCGTGTAAAGACTCATGCGGGGGCAATGCAGTTGCGTGGTCGAGGATTTCATCATGGCCAGAAGCGATATGAGCGACATTCGGGACATCCGGAAATACGCCGGTCAGGTGCAGCGGATAGCCAGTGCCCTCTCGGATGACAAGGAATTTGCGAAACGGTTGATCGAGTCGGTGCACAGCGGCAGCAGTGCCGAGCTCGAAAGAGTCTTCGCCGAGCTCGACGTCAGCAGTGATGTGCGGATCACCACGGTGGACGGCACCGAACCGGGCACTGCAGTGACGAAGCAGAAAGCCAAGGCGGCGACGGCACCGAAGACGAGGACGATTACCGTGACAATCGGGATAGGACCGTTTTCGGTCTCGGTCACCGTCAAGAAGGAATCAAAGTAGGTTTGGCTATCCCCGGTTCGTGCACCCGGGCTGCTCTGTTCGCTGGACTTCGAAATGGCCATCCGGACGGATGGAAGGAGTCCAGGGCCAGAGCGCACTTTCCTTCAAAGTCGTCGCGCTGAAAGTCCGACCCCTGATCCGGGTTCAGCCACGGGCCGCCATGACCCCCGAGGTCACGATTTCGGCCGGCTCGCGGGCACGAGTGCGGAATCAAGCAGGGGCGACGGTGCACTTCGTTGAGGTCGTCGCCTTGCGTGGGAACGCATTCAGGAGGGCTTGCACGCATCCACCAGCATGGTCGGCATCCACGGGCCTCCCCACCACATGCGCCAGCCCAGGTTGCGTCGAACCACCGTGGCACCCAGTGTCGCCAGGCGTTGGTGATAGCGGCGGCTTTTGGAAATGTCGGCGATCAAAAGGCGCCCGCCCGGGCGCAATACGCGCCACGCTTCATCGATCGCCTGGTCGCGACCGGTCTCGTGACTGATGTTGTGGATGGCGACGCTGGAAACGATGAGGTCGAAGCTGCCGTTTTCGAACGGCAACTCGCGCATGTCTGCCGTGTGCAGTTCGACCCGTTCGGCGACCCCTTCGGCGAGCGCATTCTGCGACGTGGTCGCCATGGCGTTGCCGGACTGATCCTTGATGCTCCAGATGTCGACGCCGACGGCACGCCCTTGCCGCAGATATCCGGCGGCCATCAACAGCACCGCACCGCGGCCACAGCCCAGGTCGAGAACGCGTTCATCGCCGCGCATGGCCGCGCCCGCCAGCAGGGTGCGCCATATCTGGAATTTGCCGCGACGCGTGGTGTGCAGGTAGACACCGGCCATGCCCAGCAAGATGACGAAGGTGACCCGGAGCTGGGACAAATGGCCGAGAACGATCAAGCCGAGGCAGATCACCGCACCTGCCATCATCAGTGCCGGTACGTAGGGTGCGTCGATGCCGTAGCGGCCGTTGCGCTTGACGCTTTTCATCCTCGAGCCTTTTATCCGTTGATCGTCAGGGCGATTCTTGGTCAACGCGTCCGGCCACGATAGTGACGGGTGTCATCCAAAACGGTGGTTGGAGTCGACTTGCGGGGAACGGCACGGCCGGTGTTCCCGACCCTCCGGCTTTCACCGCACAAAGAGGTCTTCGCGCCTAGGCTGGCCTGCCTCCCAACGCGGGTTTGTCATGGCATCGAAGAAGACGCTCAAGCTGGCGACCTACAACGTCAATGGCATCGCCACGCGCCTGCCGCACCTGCTCGAATGGCTGCAGAAAGCGCAGCCCGATGTCGTCGCGCTGCAGGAACTGAAGGCGATCGACGAAGCGTTTCCCGTCGGTGCGCTGGAAGATGCCGGTTACGGCGCGGTATGGCAGGGGCAGCGCTCGTGGAACGGGGTGGCACTGCTTGGTCGCGGCGTCGTGCCGGCGGAGAGTCGGCGCGGGCTGCCGGGCGATGCGAAGGACGAACAGAGTCGCTACATCGAGGCGGCGATCCACGGCATCGTCGTCGGCGGGCTCTATTTGCCCAACGGCAATCCCCAGCCCGGTCCGAAATTCGACTACAAGCTGCGCTGGATGGCCCGGTTGCACAGGCACGCGCAGACGCTGGTGGAGCTGCCACATCCGGTGGCGTTGCTGGGTGACTTCAATGTCATCCCCACCGATGCCGACGTCTACGACGCAAAGGCCTGGCGCAAGGACGCCCTGACCCAGCCGGAGGTCCGCGAGGCTTTCGCCGCGTTGCTCGCGCAAGGCTGGACCGACGCGCTGCGTGACGTGTTCGGCGAAAGGCAGGTCTACACGTTCTGGGACTACTTCAGGCGCCACGCGGAACGCGACCGCGGCATGCGCATCGATCACCTGTTGTTGAACCCGGCGCTGGCCGGAAAGCTCAAGTCCGCCGGCGTGGACCGCTGGGTGCGGCTGAAGGAGAAGGCCAGCGATCACGCGCCTACCTGGATCGAGGTCGCGGTGCCCAAGTCGTGACGCCGCCGGCGCCACGCGGAGACGGATGGGATGTCTTGGCGGCGCAAGATCCTGCGGGAGCATCGAGGCTTGGCTGATTCGCAGACGGGGGCGTCGTGACACGGGTTAGACACTGCGTCCGTCAACGTGCACGGGCAAGGCCGGGTGGTTGCCCGTGTCACGACGCCCGCACCGCCTCTTTCCGCTTTTCCTGCCCACCTCACGGGAGCCCGTTGCCGATGAACACTCTTGCCGCACCGCGTCGGTCCCTGCTGGCCAACGCCGTTTACGATTTGCTCAACCCGATTCCCTTCGGCTTCTTTGTCGCCGGACTGATCTTCGACATCACGTATGCCAACACCGCCGTGGTGATGTGGGGGAAGGGTGCGGACTGGCTGATTACCCTCGGCCTGCTGTTTGCGGTGATCCCGCGGCTGATCAACCTGGTACAGGTATGGATGACCTCGAGGCGTCTGGCCACGCGCGTGGACCGGCTTGATTTCTGGCTCAACCTGGCTGCCATCATCGCGGCGATCTTCAATGCCTTCGTGCATACGCGCGACGCCTATGAGGTGGTGCCGGCCAGCGTCTGGCTCTCGTTGTGCACGGTCGTCCTTTTGTCGATCGCGCACGTCGTCGTGTCCACACGGCCAACCATCATCGGGGGCGAGATCCATGAATAGGCTCATCGTCCGTGCAGCGATGGCGCTGGCCTTGCTGGCCGGTCTGAGCGGTTGCAACGAGAAGGCATCACTCAGCCCCGCGCAGCAGGCCGGCAATGATCCGTCGCTGCCGGCACCGCAGCGCTTTCTCAAGCCGCCGATGCAGGTTCCGGAAAAGGCCGACTGGAAGGCGGGCCAGACGCCCAGGGTGCCGGCCGGGTTGCAGATCGAGAAAATTGCCGGCGGGCTCGAACATCCGCGCCAGCTGTACGTTCTTCCGAACGACGACGTGCTGGTGGTGGAGGCCAACAGTCCCGACGAGGAGCCGGTCACCACGCCCAAGCAGCTGATCGCCGGCCTGGTCACGGCGCGTTCGGGCAAGAGCGCCAAGGGCGGCAACCGCATCACGTTGCTGCGCAGAAACGCGGGTGCGGGCGGCGAGTGGGAGAAGCATGTCTTCCTGGAGAATCTGAATTCACCGTTCGGGGTCCAGTTGGTCGGCGATTCGCTCTATGTGGCCGATACCGGACGCATCATGAAGTTTCCCTATGTCACCGGAGAGACCCGAATCACGGCGCCCGGAACCGAATTCGCGGACTTGCCCGACACCATCAACCACCACTGGACCAAGCCGTTGCTGGCCAGTCCGGATGGCACGAAGCTGTATGTCGGGGTTGGCTCCAACAGCAACATCACCGAGAACGGTCTGGCCGTGGAATACCGCCGTGCGGACGTACTCGAGGTGGACGTCGCCACCGGCGGCAGTCGCATTTACGCCTCGGGCCTGCGCAATCCCACGGGACTGCAGTGGGAGCCGACGACAGGCAAGCTCTGGGTGGTGGCGAACGAGCGTGACGAGATCGGCCCCGACCTCGTGCCGGACTATCTGACTTCGGTGCAGGACGGCGGCTTCTATGGCTGGCCCTACAGCTATTACGGCCAGCATGTGGACAACCGGGTGAGGCCGCAGCGGCCGGACCTGGTCAAGCGGGCGATCAAGCCCGATTACGCCCTCGGCTCGCATGTCGCCCCGCTGGGCCTGCTGATGACCGCGGACAATGCCTTGCCGGCGAAGTACCACAACGGAGCATTCATCAGCGAACACGGCAGCTGGAATCGCTCGCCGCTGAGCGGGTATCAGGTCGTGTTCGTCGCGTTTCAGCACGGCGAGCCGGTCGGCGCGCCCGAACCGGTGGTCACCGGTTTCCATTCGGATGACCAGAAACACCTGTATGGCGCGCCGGTCGGGCTGGTGCAGGACGAGGAAGGTGCGCTGATCGTCGCCGACGACGTCGGCAACTCGGTGTGGCGAGTGACCGCGGCGTCTCAGTGAGCTCCGGGCGACCAAACGGTTGCCATTGTCAGCCCTGATCTGCGCAATCCGTTGGCGGCCGTCCGTGCAGTCATGGAGCCCAGGCGCGCTCCTGGTGCGCTCGATGGCATTGCTTCCACGCGTCCACGTTCACGCCCTTCACGAGCAGCCACAACGCGAACGACAGTTCCGCGATGAGGCACGGCATCAGAATCGCCGGGAACATGCTTGCGGCGATCGCCGGAGCGAGCAGCTGCGCGAAGCTGTTGACGAGGTAGCAGACGCCGGCGAGCTGCATCAGCCATCCGATCAGCCGAGGCAGATAGCCTGAGTGGCGGATCAGGTAGCCTTCCACGAGGCACACGAATCCAAAGAAGATCAGGCCGATGCCGAAGCCGTATTCGTGCATCCTGATCGCGATGTACGACCATGCCTGCAACTGCCCGGGATCGAATGCCTGCAGGTACGGTGCATGGCCGAGCAAAAAAATCGGGACGAGAAGGGTCGACTTGTTCGCGACCAGCACGGCGGTCTGGACGAGATTGAACAGCAGGACCAGCAAGGCCAGCTTGCGGTTGACCGGCCTGAGCAGGATGTAGATCGCCCACATCACGACGACGTCGCATACGTGCATGGCGAGGTCGCCGACGATGCCGAGGCGCCACAGCGATGGCGAGGCCATGATGCGGGCGGCCGTGGCGGCCGCGTCGCCGGATACCACCAGTCTGTCGCGTATGAAAAGTTCGCCGAGCGCACCGGCGACGATGATGAACAGATAGAGCAGGCCGGCGACACGCGCGTAGGCTTGCGGCGATGCGTCGGGAACGGGCTTTGTCATCGCAGCACCTGTGGTCATCCTTGCAAAGGAAAGACTACGCGGAACCGGATCGGCGCGGCACGTGCCGGACGACACAAACAACCGGAGCCAGTGGTCCGGACAGTCGCCGGCCGTTCAATCGGGTGCGGGTCGCCAGGCCAGGCCCAGCAGCACCAGCAAGACGGCCAGATCGAGCCAGACGAACCAGTCGCCCCAACGTGCGTAAAGCGTTCGCGTGTGGTGCAGCGGCAGGTTGCCCACCAGTTCGGCGTCGTGATGTTCGCTGGAAGCCTCGGCTACCACCTGGCCGCGGTCATCGCTCAGTGTGAGGCGACCCGAGCGGGCGGCGCGCGCGATCGCGAAGCCGCTTTCCACGCCGCGCAGGATCGCCATGCGGGCGTGCAGCCAGCCGTCGATGCGGAAATCCCAGGCCGGCACCAGCAGCAGCTGCGCGCCGCGCACCGCGTAGGCCTGGCCGATGTCGTGGAAATCCATGTCCTTGCAGATCGCCAGACCGATGCGCGGTGAGCCGTCCAGCATGCGGTAGTCCTGGCCGGGCGCGTACTGGCGCTCGAAACCGGGAACCAGGTGATGCTTGTTGTAGGTCGCGGGCGCCGCGCCGTTCGCCTGGAACGCCATGATCATGTTGCGTTCCTGCGGAGCGCCTTTGAGATCGATGCCGGCGGCCAGGCTCAGTCCGTAGTGTTGCGCCAGTTGCGCAAACACCGGCACACCCCCGGCGTCACCGGTGGCGAAACTGGTTTCCGGGATCACCACGATCTTCGCCCCGGCGTCGGCCAGGCGCCCGATCGCATCCGCATAGCGGACCAGCAGGTCCCGGCCGGCAGCGGAGTCCAGCGCGGGACGGATCGGCTTTTCCAGCGACAGCAAGCCGATGCGCAGCGTCGCGGTGGCCGGTACCTGCAACCGCCAGCTGCCGTAGCCGAGTGCCATCGCGGCCAGCAGCAGCGCAAGCGCGCCGGCCGACCAACGTCCGCGCCGTGTCGCTCGCGGCGACACTTGCACGGCCAACGCAGACGGCAGCAGGAGCAGCAGGTAACTGATCCCCCACAATCCGCTGACGGCGGCGACCTGGATCACCGGTATCGCATCCATCTGGGTGTAGGCGATATTGCCGAACGTGCCGTGCGGCGAGAGTCGGCTGCTGGCGTATTCGAGCGCCACCCACAGCGTTGCCGGTGCCAGCGCGGCCGCCAGCGTCAGCCCTCGCGACAGCAGTCGCCGATACAGCAGCACGACCAGGACGAAGGCCAGCGCCGGGCCGCCGATGGCGGGCACGATCGTCGTCATCGGAATGCGGATGTAGTCGTGCAGATAGTTCCACTGGTTGAACCCGCCTGCCGCATAGGCCACGAAGGCCGCCAACGCCGCCCAGCGGGCGCGCAACCGCGGCGCGAGCCACAGCACCGGCAGCGGCGCCAGCCAGGTGAGCCACCACAGCGGGTGCACTCCGCTGCCGAACCACCAGCCCAGCGCGGACAGCGCGGTTGCTGCCAGCCACGCCGCCAGCGCACGAAGATCAAGCCTTGATGCCATCGAGCAACCTCCCGATCGATGCGAAATAGAATTGGCGGAACTGCGCTTCGTCGTAGCTGAAGCGGCCGGCGCGATACAGCGCGATCAGGCCGTGCGTGTGTGCCCACAGCGTCATGGCGACGTCCCACGGATCATCCTGGCGCAGCACGCCCAGGCGCATGCCCTCGACCACGGCGTCGGCCACCACATTGAGCGTGGGCGAGCGGCGCGCGCGGAAATCCTCGGGGAAGCGGCGCGCATCTTCACGCTGCATCGAGAAGGCGTGCTCGAACAGGTGCGGATGGGCGAGCGCGTAATCGAGGTACGGCTCCAGCAACGCCGCCAGCCGCTTGACCACATCCGGGTTTTGCGTGCGCGCCTGCCAATCCCGCGCGGCCGCATCGAAACTGTCGTCGGACAGCTGCTTGAGCAGCGTTTCGCGGTTTGCGAAATGTCGATAGATGGCCATCGGCGTGATGCCGACGATTTCCGCCACGCGGCGCATCGTGACGGCATCGGCGCCTTCGCGGTCGAACAGCTTGTGTGCGGCGCGGAGGATCTTTTCGTTGGTGGTCAATCTCGTCATGTATACAGTGTATACATCATCGCGGCATGTCGGCAACGGCCGCGAAATCGCACTCCCGCCATGGGGTCGATCGACCCGGCGGCTCGGAGGCACTCGCGCCCGTTCGAGCAGAGGAGCCGGCTTGTCGGCAACAGACTTTTGCGGAAGTGATTCCGATCGAGTTGTGTCGGCCCGGGGATTGGCGGCCCGGAACAGACCTTGTCAGCCAGCCGGCGCCTTGCCGGTGAACACCGCCAGCTGGCCGGCGAAGGCACGCTTGAAGGCGGGCCGCGCTTCGCCGCGGGCGAGATAGGCGGCGAGGTTCGGGTATTCGTCGAGCAGGCCGGATGATTTCAAGCGGAACAGCACCCCCACCATCATCAGGTCGCCTGCGCTGAACGCGCCATCGAGCCAGTCGGCATCGCCGAGGCGGGTGGAAAGGTCGCCCAGCCGGTTGCGCATGCGATCTTCGAGCATGGGCAGGCGTTGTTCGGTCCAGGGTTTGTCGCGCTCCAGCAGCCTGGCGGTTTCGCGTTCGAGGGCAGGTGGCTCGACCGTGTTGAGCGCAGCGAACATCCATGCGATCGCTCGCGCCCGCGCATTCGCCTCATCGGGCAGCAGCCCCGCGCGGGTCTGCGCGATGTGCAACACGATGGCCCCCGACTCGAACAGGGTGAGGCCGCCTTCTTCGAAGGTGGGAATCTGCCCGAAGGGATGAAGCGCCCGATGTGCGGGTTCCTTCATCGCTGCGAATGACACCAGTCGAACCTCGTAAGGCTGGTTCACTTCTTCCAGCGCCCAGCGAACGCGCATGTCGCGTGCGAGTCCCTGGCCGCGATCGGGGGAGCTTTCAAAGACGGTAATGGTGGGGGTCATGCGGGTTTTCCGGGCGATGGGGTGATGCGGACTCGATCCGCGGGCTGAAGGGGCTTTCTGCGCGCAAGCAGGATCAACAGCGCCCCCGTCCGCCTTTGGCGGCCTGTAACCTCTTTCCCCTCAGGTCAGACTGTCATGTCATCCGAGGCGGCCAGCGTCAACCTCGCCGTGCGGCCTCGATCGCGGCGATGTCGATTTTCGACATGGTCATCATGGCGTCGAACGCGCGCTTGGCCACGCCGGGATCGGGGTCGGTGACGGCCGCTATCAGCACGCGCGGGGAGATCTGCCAGGACAGTCCCCACTTGTCCTTGCACCAGCCGCAGGCGCTGGCCTTGCCGCCGTTGTCGATGATCGCATTCCACAGACGGTCGGTCTCGGCCTGGTCGTCGGTCGCCACCTGGAACGAGAACGCCTCGTTGTGCTGGAATGCGGAGCCACCGTTCAAGCCCACGCACGGGATGCCCATCACGGTGAACTCGACTGTCAGGACGTCGCCCTGCCTGCCGGCAGGAAAGTCGCCGGGCGCATGATGGACCGCGCCCACGGCGCTATCCGGAAACGTCCTGGCGTAGAACGTCGCGGCCTCCAGCGCGGCGCCGTCGTACCAAAGGCAAATCGTGTTCTTGCTGAGCATGCGGGTTCTCCAGGTTCAGGGCGGGAAGGGCCCTTCACTATGTCGACGAACGACGAAGGCGCAGATCGACACACGACTCCCACGCGTTCGTGCCGAGCGTAGCCAGGCGGACTCGAAGTGAGGCCTGGCAAGGACGACCCAGGGTCGGCATGCCTTCGACTTCTTCATTGCTCGAAGCCGTGGTCTTTCATGGCAGCGTCGCGCACTCGACATCTGCCTGCGCGAGCTCCCCTCATCGCCTTCTCGTCGAGGCCTCCGCCTCATGCAGATAGGTCGTGAAACCATCCTTGGCCGGTGAAATGGAGTTGAGCAGCATGACGGCGCTGACTTGCCCGCGATGACCGATGCCGTGGGTGATCACGTGCATGAGCATCTCCTCGCGAGACATGCGGCCCGGAGCGCCGTCCGTGAACATGAAGTCGATGGACTCCGCCAACTGGTCGCGATCGAGCGCGGACACGTAATCGATGTACTCCCGATCGCTTTCCCGGATGTCCATGGACAGATCTTCCAGCGTCGGCATCCCGCTCAAATTGGCCGACGTGTACGCGTGGTGCTCTCGCCTGACATGCGCGGCAAAAATCCGGTCGACGACATGGCTGTGGCTCAGTGCCTTGATGGCCAATCCGGTGATCGGGGAGTCGCCGCCGAGCCCGGCCAATGCGGTCAGCAGCTGGTCGTTCGCCCAGGCCTTGTATTCGAACAGGCGTTGCAGGGTGTCGCGCATGTCGTGGTCTCCGATGAATTATCCGCGGGTGCGGTGCAAGGTATTGCCTTTCAGGCACGTCGATCAGAATATGAGCGATTATTCGCTTTTGGTACTCGCATTGGTGGTGGCGGAAAATGGCGCGCAAATTGCTCATCAAACCCAGGAAAGTCGCCGCTCAGGAGCGATCGCGCGCGACGGTCGACGCGTTGGTCGAAGCGACCGCTCACATTCTCGTCAAGGAAGGTTTCGACAAGGCCAGCACCAATCGGATCGCGGACGTGGCAGGGGTCAGCGTCGGCTCGCTCTACCAGTATTTCCCTGGCAAGGAGGCGCTCGTTGCCGCCGTCATCGAGCGCCATCAGCAGGAGATCATGCAAACAGTTCGCGGCGAGTTGGCGGGGGTTCTGGCCGAGCCGGTGGACAAGGGCGTGCGCAAGCTCGTCGCCATCGCGGTCAAGGCGCATCGTGTCGACCCCAGGCTGCATCGCGTACTGGCGGAGCAGATTCCGCGCGTGGGCAGGCTGGAAAAACTGGAAGCCTTCGCTCGTGAAAACTACACGCTGTTCAGAACTTACCTCGAGAATCATCGAGACGAACTGCGTGTCGATGACCTGGAGCTCGCGTCATTCATCTGCGTGACCTCGATCGAGGCATTGACTCACAACGCGGTTCTGCACCATCCGGGGATGCTTGCGGACGCAAGGATGGAGGCGCTCGTCGACGAGGCCGCGCACCTCGTGACCAGGTATCTGAAGGGCTAGTGAGGCCTTGCGTTTGGGCAAGCGTCTTGCGGGACTGAGCCCATGGATTCGCGGCTCCGATCGAGGAAGCAACTTACGCCTGCAATTGGCCGAACCGGGCCAGCAGGAAATCGATCGCGCTGCGCAGTTTGGCGGTCGGACGGCTGTTCTGTGCGTAGATCAGATACATCGGTGACGGCGCGAGCGACCAGTCGGGCAGCACCGGCAACAGGCGGCCGGCGGCAAGGTCGTCGGCCAGTACCGCCTCGGGCTGAAGCGCGATGCCGATTCCGTTCAGGGCGGCGATGCGCAGGGCGTTGCCCTGGTTCGCGGTGAATCGACCCTGCACGGCGACGTTGCAGGTTTCCCCGTTCGGCCCGACCAGCCGCCAGACATCGTGCCGTCTCCAGTACGACGGGCCCAGGCATTCGTGCGCGCCGAGTTGTTCGGGATGCTCGGGCTGGCCGTGGCGCGCCAGGTAGCCTGGCGCGGCGGCCAGGCGTCGACGGTAGGGCCGCAACGGTCGCGCGACCAGGCCAGGTTCGTCGATGTCACCGATATGGATGCCCAGCTCGAAACCCTCGTCGAGCAGATGGGGGCGGCGGTTGTCCAGTGTCAGTTCGATGCTGACGTCGGGATGGTGGTCCATGTACTCGCTCAATACGGGTACCAGGCTGTGGCTGCCGAAGCTGACCGGCGCGATCAGCCGCAACCGACCGCGCGGACTGGACTGCAATTCGGACGCGCTGGCTTCTGCGAGCTCCACATCGGCCAGCGCCTGCTTGCAGCGCTCGTAATAGAGTCGACCGACGTCGGACAGCTGTTGCCGGCGCGTGGTGCGATGAAGCAGGCGGGTACCCAGCCGGTCCTCGATGGCACGGATGTGCTTGGCGACCATGGTCGCCGAAACCCGGCTGATCGCGGCGGCGGCACTGAAGCTGCCGCTTTCCACGACCCGCACGAACATCTCCATGCCGGCCAGTTTGTTCACGATTGAAAACCCATGGGTTTGGTATGAGCCAAATCATCGCATGTTTATCAAGGCCGAAGCAGGGTGCAACATGGCCGCCTTGCCTCCCTAGGGAGGTGCTTTCGGAGAACTGCCATGCCCATCCTGCACCTCGAAATGCATCCCGGCCGTACCATGGAACAGAAGCGCGCCTTCGTTCGTGAAGTGACCGAAGTCACGGCACAGACGCTGGCTTGCCCGCCGGAAAGCGTGGAGATCGTGATCAGTGAAATACCACGCGACGCCTGGGCCAAGGCCGGCAAGTTGCGAGCGGACACCTGAGACCAGTGACCGGAGGATCGACATGACCGAGCAGGACGCGCCGTACCACGCGCACCTTTATTACCTTCCCGAAACGCGTGCCGTGGCCGAGTCCATGCGTCTGCGCCTGATCGACGACATGGCATCGGGCACGATTCCCCGGCTGCTTTTCGTCGGCCAGCTCAAGGATGGCAAAGCCGGGCCGCACCCGATTCCGCAATTCGAGATTCATTACACGAAGTCGGCGCTGCCAACCATCCTTGGCCTGATCGAGGAATCCGGGCTGACCGCGCTGGTCCATCCCCTCACGGACGACGACCTGGCGGACCACACGACCCTCGCGCACTGGATCGGGACGCCGATCGAACTCGACCTGAGCACGCTCGATCCGCCGGGCAGGAACCAGGGCGTCGCGCGTTTCGCAAAGTCGGATTTCTGAAGGAATTCGGTTTGCAGCGGTGGGAGAAGCGCAAGCCTCTCCCTTTTGTCATTCCCGCTTTTGCCGATTGGCTGTCCGGAATCTCAAGGAGCGCGTCACGAGCCGCGATGGTCTTCACCCGCCATCGCCCGGGAAACCATGCCGCAAGCGCCGGCGGCTATGCCAATACGCCCGCGTCGCGCAAACGCTGACGCAAGCGGTCCAGCTTGTCGCCGTAGCGTGCACTGCGCGCGGTGTCGTTGCGCAGGGGTTGCCGCACCTGCGCCGCACTGGGAGCGCTCATCACGGTGCGCGAGGTCTTGTGGAACTCGAGACACGCGGGGTCGAACGGCAAATCGCAAAAATCCAGCAGGCGGCGAGTCACGTTTTCCGGGTCGGTCACCAACGCTTCGTACTGGAGATCGAACACGCGGGTCGGGTATCTCTCCAGCCAGAAGCGTTTCAGGCGCAGGAAGTCGATGCAGTAATCGGCCAGTTCGTCGAGGTCGCAGGCGAATCCGACGTCGCCGGTGAAGCATTGGCGGAAGCATGCCAGGCAGGTTTCCAGCGGATCGCGCCAGACGATCACGACGCGTGCGGCCGGCAACATCGCCAGGGCTGCGCCGACGAGGTACCAGTTCATCAGGTTCTTGTCGGTGAAACGTGGCTTGGTCTTGCGCCAACGCTGGGTCCGCGCGAGGTATTCGTTGCCCAGGCGCTGCCAGTCTTCCGCGCTCGCATCGGCGCCCCACAGGGGGAATGCCACACCGCGACGCCGCGTTTCGGCGTCGATCACGTTGGGCAGATCCTTGATCTCGTTGGCGCCTTCGACTTGCGGATGCGAGGCGAGAATCTGCTCGACCAGGGTCGATCCGGAGCGAGGGATGCTGACGATCAGGATGGTTTCCTGGCCAAGCGCGGGATCAAGCGCCGCTGGTGTTTCGTTTGCGAAAATGCGCTGGATCGCGTCGACGCGGCGACGTTCTCCCGCGGCGTCCCATTTCACGCGCCGGCGCCGCGACGCATTGGCGAGGCGGAACACTTCGAAGGCTTGCGCATGATCGCCGTGGTCTTCCAGCGCCTTCGCCAGAGTGAAACTGAGCAGCTCGCGGTGGCGGGCGGACAAGCCTTCCTGGGCCAGGGCGCGCTGCAGTTGCGCCGTATCCGTGGCGTCGAAGCGAACGGTATTGAGGTTGGACAAGCCGAACCAGGCTTCGGGATTGCCGGGATCGAGGCGCAGCACGTGGCGAAACCCCGTCACCGCGGCGTCGATCTGGCCCAGGCTGGTCTGCGTTCGGGCCAGTGACAGTCGCGCCGGGATGTGTGACGGATCCAGCCCGAGTGCGCGTTGCAGCGCCGCGACGGCTTCTTCCGTGTGTGTCTGCCGCCACAGTGCCTCGCCAAGATTGAACCATGCCGAGCTGGAAGCGGGTGCGAGCTCGCAGGCGTGTCGCAAGTGCGCCATGGCCTCATCGATTTCGCCCTGCTCGTACAGGGCGATGCCGAGGCCCACGCGCAGCTCGGCGTCCTCGGGCCAGGTAGACAGGACTTGCCGAAAGCAGCCGATGGCCCCGGCCTGGTCGCCGCGGTGCTGGAGCGCCACGCCCAGCATCCGGGTGGCGTCCGCATCGTCCGGCGCCAACGCCAGCACACTGGTTATCGAACGCTCGGCGGCATCGAACTGCCGCTGCGCCCATTCCTTGCGCGCCCTCGCCAACAGGCGGGCAGCCACCGGGGAAAGTGGCTGTCGGGCCGAACCCTGCACCGGCGGGAGCTCTGTCTGAAATGTCATGCGGTCACGGACATGTGGCGTCAACCCGGCAGGCTACACAAGTCGCGCACGGGCCGCAAAAAATCGCTGGGAGCGATTTTTGACATCGCGTCAGCGATGGCCCGAAGGGCGACTGCCAAGGATGGCGGTCGCAAAAAATCGTTGGGAGCGATTTTTGACATCGCGTCAGCGATGGCCCGAAGGGCGACTGCCAAGGATGGCGGTCGCAAAAAATCGTTGGGAGCGATTTTTGACATCGCGTCAGCGATGGCCCGAAGGGCGACTGCCAAGGATGGCGGTCGCAAAAAAACGCCGGGCTCGCGCCCGGCGCTGGGGGAATCGGCGTCATTCAGAACTCATAGGCCACGGAGAGCCGGACGCTGCGCGGTGCCCGGGTATCCTGGGCCCTGCCGTAGTCGGGATTCGGGCTGCTGGTGGTTCCGAAGAAGTCGTTGTAGAACACCGTCGTTTGGGCGTTGAGCACGTTGAACGCCGCGAGGCTGAAATCGAGCTTGTGGTCGGCCCATGCCGGCCGGTAATCCACGTTGAGCCCCAGATCGTGAACCCATGGCGTGGTGCCCAGCGAACCGGGTGGCACGGGTTTGCCGGCGCACCAGTAGTAGGTATGGGAGCCATGCAAGGCCAGTTCGTCCGGCCCGTACCCGCCGCGACACAGACGCGGCGTGCCGGATGCGAGGTACAGGTTGGCGCCGACCGTCCATTCCGGGGTAAGCGCATAGGCGCCGAAGATCTTGAACTGGTGCTTGCGGCTGTTGGGCAGCACGCCGCTCGACCATTCCATTCTTTCGGGGAAGTCCCATGCGGTCGTGAGCGACTCGTAGGATCCGCCCTGCTGGGAATACGTGCTGACCGGTCCTTCCGTATTGCCCCACGTCCTGGAGAACACGTAGTCGAATTTGGCGAACCACTTGCTGTCCCAACCGTGCTCGAGCGACAGGTCGACCGAGTAGTAGTAGCGCTCCGGTCCCTTCGTGAAGCCCTGGTCCGCCATGGTGAAAGTCACCGGAACAAGGCTGCCGTCCGGCGCCTTCATCAGCAGATTGTTGGTCACGCCCGGATTGATCAGGACCAGACTTTGCGCCCACTGGTCGCAACTTTCCGGCGTCATCCAGTCATAACCCTGGGCGCGTCCCGCCGTGCACTCGTTTTGTATGGCGTCGTAATCGTCGATGATCCGATCCATCTTCTGGTACGTGCCGGTTGCGCCGAATACCCAGTCCGTTCCCAGCATCTGGAACTGCTGTTGCAGGCCCAGCACGTAGTTGTCGGAAAACTCGGCCTTGATGTTCTGTGCGGCGGATACGCGCGGATCCTTCGCCTGGCCATATTCACTGTCGATCGACACGCCAGTCGTCGGATTCTGCGGCAAGGGTGTGAATCCGATCGGCACGCCGGTCGTCGGATCGATCCCCGTATAGGTCCCGTAGACACCGGCATTCACCACCGGCGCGGCGATGGACAGCGCCACCTGCGACGGGAGCGCCAGGTAGTAGCGGCCGGCGTTGCCGAACACCTTCAGGCTGGAATCGCCGTGCACGTCCCAGCTGAAGCCGAGGCGGGGCGCCCATTGCGGCTGGGTCTCCCGGATATAGGGCACGCCCGACGCGTCGTAGTTGGTGAACTGGTCGTTGCGCAGGCCGAGGTTCAGCAACAGGTTGGGTGCAACCTGCCAGTTGTCCTCGACGTACTGGGCGCGCTGGGCCACGCGCACGGAAGCCACGCTGAGATCGACGTGCCTTTGCACGTAGTAGCAGCTTCCGTCGTGACACTGGGTCGACGGGGCGACATACGGTGGCACCGTGGGATCGACGCCGAACACCGGTTTGCCGGGGTCGCTCTGCCCGTAGATCCACTCGTAACCCGGCCCGGTGTTTTGCGAGCCGTCGTTGATGTCGCGGGAGTTGATGTTGTCGATGCCCGCCACGAAATCGTGGTCACCCAGCTTGTAGTCCAGGCTCAGGCGGTAGTTCGTTATCGACTCGCGATGCTTGGGATCGGCGATGGTCGAATTGGTTTGCGAGTTGCGAATGCCGCCCGGCGGGACAAAGGCCGGATCCTGCACGGAGGCGCTTGAGACATGAGGCAACTCGGGATCGAACCCCGGATACGCCGGTTGGTTCGAGAAGTACTCGCCGTGCATCTTTCCGACCATCGCGTTCAGGGTCAGATTGTCGGTGATGTAGGACGTGTAGTTGGCCGCCCACATGTTGAACGCGGTCTTGTTCCTCTGGTCGAGGCTGTTGAAATCACCGCGTTGCAAGGTGTCGTAGTCGAAGTCGTAGAACGTTCCCGACGTCTGGTGCGAGTTCTTGAGGCCGGTCAGCGTCAGCACGTTGCTGTCGTTGATGTTCCAGTTCAACTTCGCGTAAATCTTGGGATCCTTGGCGGTCCATGTTTCGGTGGTGGCGCCGCCGCCGAATTCCGAGGTCGTCTTGTAGTGGCTGTCGTCCTGCTCGGCGCTCAGGAAGAAGAACAGCTTGTCCTTGATGAGTGGGCCGCTGACGTAGGCGTCGTAGATCGTTTCGCTGGAACTGTTGCCCTTGCGGTACACGGCCATGTCTCCGGGCCGAAAACCTTCATCCGTCTCGAGCGGATTGGCGTAGCGGTAATTGATCGGCGAGGACTGCAGGCTCGCCGGCTGCCACAAGGCGCGCGCACCGAAGTGCCACTCGTTGGAACCGCTCTTGCCGATCTGGTTGATCACGCCGCCGATGGAGCGGCCGTACTTGGCGTCGTAACCGCTGATGAAGGTCTGCTGCTGCTCGATGGCCCCGAACGGCAGGGTGATGCCGCCCTGGTTGTTGAGCGCCTCGGTGACGTTCATGCCGTCGACGTAATAGGCGTTCTCGGCCGTCGAGGCGCCGCCGAACACGTTGATCGGGGTGCCGAGCGGGCCACCGGTCAGCTCGGGCGAACCCATGTTGACCCCCGGGGCCAGCATGGCGATGTCCTCGGCGGTGCGTGCCAGTGGCAATTGCTGGAGCTGCTTGGCGGTAACCGTCGTGACCTGGTTGGTCGTGCTCACGTCGATGGGCGGAATGCTGTTGGCGGAGACGCTGATCGTCGACAGGGTCTGCGCGTTGACGGCATTGGCAGCGGAAGTGAAGTCGACGGCCACCGCGCCGGCTGCTACCGGGCTGACGTCGCTGCGGCTCTGCACGACCTTGCCATCCTGCAGCAGCGACACCGTATAGGTGCCGACCGGAAGGGTGATCGAATACTTGCCGGATGAGCCCACCGAAATCGTGCGGTTGAAGCCTGCGCCACCGGTGACCTGGATGGTTTCGCCGGTAGTGGCCGGAACCGTGCCGTAGATCGTGCCGTTGGTCGCCTGTCCCCAGGCGGCACCCGCGAAGCCCAGGACCATGGAGCCGATGGCGAGTGGCAGCGCCTTGCGCTGGAAAACATTCTTGCGACGCGACGCGCGTAGAGATTTGCCCTTCATTGTGATGTGCACTCCACTAGGTGAACCGCCTGTACAGTCTCCCGGTAACCGTTTGTTGCGCCTTCGCGTCGGGCAGCGGAGAACATCAGGCCTTGAGCGACAGGATCACGTGGTACCCGATAGCCAGGGAGCCTTGCGGGCCATTCCTGTCGGTCGGTGGGTGAACTTCTGCAGGTCATCCTTGAACTGGCTTCGCAACACGCTGAGTGGCATGAGGTACGAGCCGTCCCGGAAGTCCCACCGCCAAGGGTGGTTTGATCGGAGACGTTTTGCCGCTTGCAGCACGGTGTCGAGACTAATCACCGGCGGGTGAGCGCGGCCAATGAAAAAACGAGCACCCGGAATAGCCGCAGGTTATGGATTTCCTGCGGCCACCCATCAGGGCGCCTCTGTAGGCACCGAACCGTAACCGGCAGCCTGCAATTCTTCGCGCGCGGTCAGCGCCGAAAGCGCCAGGGTCACGCCGGTACCCAGCTCGTCGGCGGTGATGCTCTGGTGCCCCAGCGCCTGGCCGCAGGCCACCATCTTCACGTGCGCCTTGCGCAGTTGCGAAAGCAGCCCGGCGTTCGGATTGGCATGGCCGAACTTGTGCCGGTATGCCTGATCGGACAGGGTCAGGTTTACGCCGGTGCCGTAGAAAAGCATCACCATCCTCACCTTGTCCGCCGGCACGCCCGCCAAGGCATACAGGTTGAGGATCTTTGCCGCCGTGTTCAGGCGTGCGTTGACCTTGCCGCGCGTCGTTCGGTCGTTGTCGATATCCACGAGGACACGGTGCACCGCTTGCGCCGACGGCATCGTCGCACTCCGATCCACCGGCAGCACGCCGCCCGCGGACTGCACGCGCGGAAACACCAGGTTCGGGTTGGTGCGGCCGGAACGGTGTGCCAACAGCGCGAGCGCGCACGCCACCAGCAGCAACACGGCCAGGCCTGCCCACTGGATCCATCGGCGTGGCGAGCGGCGCATCGTCTGGCCCGAGGGCCCGGTTTCGCTTTGGTAGAGCATCGTCATCCTCCTGTTTGCCGAGTCTTCGGTGGGCCGTGCAGGGCAGCCAGTGTAGGCATTGACTGTGAAGCGGCAGGCAAGACCGGTCGCCGTCGCACGCCCACGCCGACACCGTCGGGACCGTGGCACTGTTCGCAGCCGGGCACCTGTTGCGACCAGCGTCCGCGCGTGGCGAGCAAGGTGCCCGGACTGTCGTCCTTCGGATTTTCGGTTGCAGGCCTGGCCGGCACGGATGGAATGGGCAGTTTGGCGTAGTAGTCGGCAATGGCCTTGCGTTCGTCGGCATCGAGTGCCGTCGCGATCGGCTTCATCACGGCGTTCTCGCGTGCGCCGCCGGCGAAATCATCCAGTTGCTTGCCCAGGTAGGCGCCATTCAATCCCGCCAGTCGCGGAAAACCCGCTGCCGCCTGGCCTGCGCCATCGGCGCCGTGACACGAGGCGCATGGCGCGACGCCGTGACCATTGCCCTGCGCGGCGAGCGTGGATGCGTCGACAGCCGCGGGGCGGCGATCAGCCCAGCAGCAATGCGCTGGCGAACAGGCCGACCAAGCGAGTGAAGGGTGGTGCCATGCGCATCGGCGTCTCCGGTGTGGGGCGTGAACCGGTTTCCCGTTGCGCTCCCAACCATTGCGGATGAAACCTTGTGCGGGCGAAGAAAAAATAGGCAGCCCGGTGTGCACGGACTGTCAATCGGCGCACCGTCGTCGCGACGTGGCGTCGGGATCACGCCGATGTCCCTTGGTTTCGAGCGGAAGGGCTGCCGGGTTCGAGTTCTTCGAGTCGCGAATCTCGACCGAGTCATCCATGGCGATGCAATGCTCTGGCCGGACCGGAATGAAACGGCAGGTCAGCCATTTGCGGCGGTGCCGCGCGTCACCTCGGCGTCGCCACGCGCCGGCGTTTGGCCGCGTACATCGCGCGATCGGCGTGTGCGAGCAGGGCATCCGGATCGTTTCCGTCGGCCGGGAAACAGGCGATGCCTATGCTGGCATCCAGCCGGAACAGGCCGTCGGGCAGCGTATAGGGCGGGCTCAGACAGGCACGGAGGTTGTCGACGACGGCTCTGGCACCCTCGGCATCGGGGCAGCCGGGCAGCAGTGCGACAAATTCGTCGCCACCGACGCGGGCTACCAGGTCGCCCTTTCGAAACCCCTGCTGCAGGCGATTTGCGACTTCGCGCAGCATGCGATCGCCGGACTCGTGCCCGCCACGATCGTTGACCTCCTTGAAACCGTCGAGATCCAGGTAAAGCACGGCCAGGCCATCGCCGGTCTGCGCCGCGTGGGCGATGGCGTATCTCAGTTCGCATTGCAGGTGGTGCCGGTTGGGCAACCCGGTCAACGGATCGTGGCTCGCGCGGTGTTCGATTTCGCGCTCCGCACGGCGCAGTTCGGTCACCTCATGCGCCACGCCGATACGCACGCCGTGCTCGGGCAGCCAGCGGGCCGACCACTGGATGTCCACGGTACGACCGTCCTTGTGGATGTAGCGATTGCGGAAGTGGCGCTGCAGCGCGCCGTCCATTACCTGTTCGGCTTGCTGCATGGTCGCCGCCCGGTCGTCGGGATGAACCAGCTCGAATATTCGCCGGCCAAGTATCTCGTCGGAGGTGTAGCCGAAGATGCGTTCGAAGCTTGCGCTGACGTACAGGAAGCGGCCGTCCGCATCGACGACGCAAGCCGCGTCAGGCAACAGGTACAGTATGTCGGCAAGGGGAGGGAGCCTGGGGATCATGCAATGACCGATTCGTCGCTCCCGTTCAGGCGCAGTGTCGATATGGTACCGCCTGAAAACTTGTGCCGTCAGCATCGAGGAGACTTCACTACCATGCCACGACTGGACAGGAACACCGCAAAACCATGGCTGCTGGCCATGTTGATGGGCCTCGCTGCCACCGCTGGTGCGGTCGAGCCGAACGCGGCGACCCGCGAACTGCGGAAAGTCGAGGCGGCTGCCTGCCGGGCTTTCGAAGCCGGCGACGCCGATGCCTTGCGTGGCATGCTGACGACGGATTTCACGCTCGTCGATTCGCACGGCAACGTGACGGACCGCGAACAGAACCTTGCTGAAGTCGCAGCACGGGAGCCGTTCTACGACGAATTCCGCAATCACGATCAACAGGTGCGCTTGTACGGCGACGCGGCATTGATCGTCGGCATCACCAGCATCCGCGGCCGCGCCGGCGGCAAGGCATTCGCCGCCGACTTTCGCTACACGGACACGTGGATCCGCCGCGACCGCAAATGGCTGCTGGCGGCGAGCCACGCCAGCCGCCTGCCATAGATCAGTCCGGGATTTCCGGCTCGACCAGCTTGCCGAGCAGCACCAGTGATTCCTGCCAGCCCAGGTAGCACTGTTCGACCGGAATGGCCTCGGGCAGGCCTTCCTGCACGACGTGTATTTCGGTGCCGCAGGACACGGCGCGCAAGGTGATGGTGGTCGTCATCTCGCCAGGCAGGTTGGGGTCGTCGAAGTGGTCGTTGTAGCGGATGCGTTCTCCCGGAACCAGCTCGCGGTAGGTGCCGCCAAAACTGTGGCCGTTGCCCGTGGAGAAGTTGGTGAAAGTCATCCGGTAGGTGCCGCCGACCTGTGCGTCGAGCTGATGCACGCTGCAGGTGAAGCCGTTCGGCGGAAGCCATTTGGCGATGGCGTCGGCACTGAGGAAGGCACGGTAGATCCGTTCGGGCGGGGCGCGCAGCACGCGATGGAGACGGAGGGTATTCGTGGCCATGAAGGATTCCATTGTGGTGGATCGAGGCTGGTCTTGAGAGATCGGCGGATCAGACGAGTGGGCGTGATTACGCCGGCAGGCTGACCACCGGCACGAAGCCGCCGAAGATCATGCGCTTGCCGTCGAACGGCATGTCGCCGGCAGCTTCCATGCGCGGGTCCTTCATGAATTTTTCCATGCCGGCATCGCGGGTGGCCTTGTCGGGCCATTCCACCCAGGAGAACGCCACCGATTCGTCCGGCTTCGCCTGTACGGCGCGGCGGAAATCCGTGAGCTTGCCCTCGGGCACATCGTCGTTCCAGCACTCCACCACTCGCGTGGCGCCGAACTCGATAAAAATGGCGTCAAAGATGTTGGCGTGCCGGATGAACTGCTCGCGATTGGCATTGGGTACGGCGATCACGAAACCATCGATATAGGACATGGCTTTCTCCTGGCGGGAACGGCGGCCGGTATGACCACCTTCATGCAGGCGACGAACGAGTGCGGCCGGAATCGACATGGGCGTCTCGGGTGGTTCGTTTCCTCGTGGTCAGGTTTCGTGCCGATGAAATGCCCGGCGGCCTAGAGCGTGAGTGTCCCGCGCAATGCGACGATGCCTGTCCCCGACAACTCCGGGTCGGGCGTCAGGCGAAGCTGCAGCAGGCTTCTTCGGCCCATCTTCACCCCTTGCTCGACCACGAGGGTTCTTGATGGATTCAACAATCCTTCGGCGCCGAGGTAGGCGCACAACGGTCCGGCGGCGGTGCCGGTTGCCGCGTCTTCCCACAGTCCCACCGTCGGATTGAAAAATCGCGCATAGGCCGTGTCCGGCGCAGCCGGGTCGAAGGCGTAGACGTAGCAACCTTCGGCATCGGCGCTGCCGAGTACGGCCAGCAGAGCGGACGCCGATGGTGCCGCGCGGTCCACGGTCCGGGTATCGCGCAAGCGAACCATCAGGTGTGCCGCACCGGTGTCCGCGACGCGCGCCGCGGGCAGCGGCGCAATGTCATCCGGGTCGAGCCCCAGCGCCGCAGCCAACGCGCCGGTCCTGGCCAGGGAGGTCGACAGGCGCAACGCGGCTTGTTGCATGCGTCCGTGAACGCGGCCATCTGATTTCACGAGCGTGATGGGCAGGACGTCATCGCCGATTTCCTGCTGGAAGGTCGTTGGCGTGTCGAGCGATCCCAGTTGGTTGTGCTCGCCCATCCACAACCATGCGCCAAGCGCGTTGTGGCCCGCGCCGAACACTTCCGCGCCGCTGGCGGTGAACGAGCGCAGCTTGCGATCGGCCCGGTCGCTTTTCAGCAGGAACGTCGTCTCGGCCTGGTTGAACTCGCCGGCGATGCGGCGCATCTGTGCGTCCGACAGCCCGTCGGCGTCCTCGACCACGGCCAGGGGGTTGCCGCCGAAGGGACTCTCGGCGAAGACATCGATCAGGCCAGCTGTGAATTGCGCCATGTTCCATCCGCTCCTCAAATTGAATTCAGATCATCATCAAACACCGTCTATCACCTTAGTGCGCTTGAATACTGGGTTCAATCTCGTAATATTCAGCTTTTGGATGAGGTGAATTCATCATGGCCAGCCATGGTCTTCCTCCGCTGAACGCGTTGCGCGCGTTCGAGGCGGTGGCTCGGCGATCCAGCTTCAAGGCCGCGGCCGAGGAATTGTTTGTCACACCCACTGCGATCAGCCATCAGATCCGCCAGCTTGAAACACAGCTGGGACTTCGCGTGCTTGAGCGGACGCCTCGCTCCGTCAAGCTGACGGCGGACGGCCGCGTGCTTTATGACGCCACGACGTCCGGCTTCGCCGAAATCGCCAGGGCGGTGGCACAGCTGAACCGTCGACGGGAACCGGCGATCCTGACCCTGACCTCGACCACGGCGTTCCTCGGCCACTGGATGGTTCCGCGACTGACCGAACTGCGTCGGCTGCTCCCCGCCATCGATCTGCGCCTGCACGCGTCGGATGCGTTGGTCGAGCTGCGATCAGGCGGCGTGGACGCGGCTATTCGCTATGGCAAGGGCCCGTTCGCAGGCGTCGCCAGCACCCCGCTTCGGGACGACGTGTTCGGGCCGGTCTGCAGTCCGGCGCTGGGACTGACGAAGCTGGAGCAATTGCGACAGGCGACGTTGATCCACGTCGACGGACGCCAGGTGCCGGCACCATCACCGGATTGGCCGCGCTGGTGCATCGAAGCGGGCCTGCATGACCTGGATGCACAGGCAGGGATGCGATTTCCCGACAGTGCGCTGGCGGTGCAGGCTGCCATTGCCGGTCACGGTGTGGCGATCGTCAGCCGGGTCCTCGCCGCCGATGCGCTGGCCACCGGCCTGCTGGTGGCGCCGTTCGCGCCGGTTCTGCGTGGTGAAACCTATCACTTTGCCTGCGCGATGGATCTGGAGGCACGCCCCGACATCGTTGCCTTGAGGGAATGGTTTCTGAGCGTGATGTCCATGTAGCGAAGCTTCGACCCGCTCCATGCCGGTGCAACGGAAACATTCCGATCAGCGCGCGCCTCTTTCGGTCAACTTGTCAGTGGGGTGGCAGCTTGCTGCAGCCAGTGGCGTACTTCCGCAATCATCTCGTCGATCGTGCGGCCTTCCATCAAGGTCAGTGCCGATTCATCGTCGGAAGGTTCTTCCAGGGCCTGCAACTGGCTGTCCAGCAGGGACGCCGGCATGAAGTGGCGACGCTGTCGCAGGCGTTGTTCCAGCGTGCCGTGCTCCACACGCAGATAGACAAAGCGCAGCGCCGCACCGCTCTGGCGCAAACGATCACGATAAGCGCGCTTGAGCGCTGAACAGGCCACCACGCCCTGGCGGCCTCGGCTGTCTTCACCGCCGATCCAGGCGGCGATGCGATCCAGCCATGGCCCGCGGTCGACGTCGTCCAGTGCGATGCCGGCGCGCATTTTCTCGACGTTCGACCGCGGGTGCAGGTCGTCTCCTTCGAGGAAATCCCAGCGCAGCGCGTCGGCGAGCGCTTGCCCAAGGGTGGATTTTCCGCTGCCTGACACTCCCATCACCACGACCACCATCGGTCTTCCTCGTTCAACATTCGCGTTGCCATGTCGTCGCCTTGGCCGGCACGACGCGCGCGTCCTTTTGCCGGCCTGACGAAGAGCATAGTGGAGCGGCGCTGTCCGGTCCGAAGAACATGAGTCAGCGGTTCGCACGTGACGATCGGCAGGCGTCGAGCGGGTGCGATGGTCGAATAATCCATCGTCGTTCTCGTCCCTGGAAAATCCCATGCGTCTTCGGCCGTCCATCTTTGCAGCGTTGCTGGCATTCACGTCGGTCGCCACGCTGGCGCACGCGCACGACAAGCCCCACGCGGTCACGATACCGATGCAACTGGAACTCGACCGCCCCTACATCGATGTCACGCTGGTCGGTTCCGGCGGGCAAGCGGTACGCGCGCATGCGTGGGTGGATACCGGCGGTGGTGCGATCCTTTTCTCCGCCGGGCTGGCCCGTGAGCTGGGATTGAAAGCCGCCGGCAAGCCGATTCACGAGGAGGGTCATGCGCTGGCTCCGGTCGACGTGCCCGTCGTGCGGATGGGGGGCGAGGTGATCAAGCTGGCGAAGGGCGAGGCCTTCATCTCCATCGACGAACCGGAGACGTTGAGCGGCAGCGATGCACAGATGCAGCTGCCGGGCCGCATGCTGCGCGAACACGTGGTGACGTTCGACTATCCGGCGCATGCCTTCACGGTGGCGGATCACAATCGCGCGGACGTGTCCGGAACGCCGGTCAAGGCGTCCATCGGCAAATCCGGCATGCCGGTGGTATGGCTATCGGTGGCAGGCAGGACCGAGGGTTTCCTGCTCGATACCGGCGGGCAATTCAACATGGTTTCGCTGGCGAAGCTGCGCGACTGGGCCAGACGGAACCCGACATGGAGGCAGGTGACCGGGGCTTACGGTCCGGCCAACATGCTGCTTGCACAGGAGACCCACGGGGTCATGCTGCGCATCGGCGAGATGAAGTGGGGACCGTTCGCCATTCATGATGCCGCGGCGGTGTCGCGTCCGGCAGGCGTGTACGAAAAATGGATGTCGCAGATGCTCGGACAGCCGGTCATCGGCTCGATGGGTGGCAACGTGCTGCGCGATTTCCGCATCACTATCGACTACCCGGATGGCAAGGTCTATCTGCAGCGCCAGTCTGCGCCGTCACATGCGCCGCTGGCCATGGTCGGCCTCACCCTGATTCATGCGCCGCAGGGGGGCTACGCGGTCGTTGGCACGGCGGCCGGCGTGCAGAACATCCACGCCGGCGACCGCCTGGTCGCCGTCGACGGGCACGAGATCACAGGAACGCCGTATTTCCGCGTGGTGGCCTGGTTGAGCGGCAAGCCTGGCGAGACTCGCACGCTTGGCGTGATCCGGGATGGCAAGCCGGTGACGGTCAGGGCGACCGTGAATGGCGTGTTCTGAAGGGCAAAGCTTCAGCGCACGGGGAGTTCGGCCGACTTCGTCACGGATGGCCAAATGCCGGATCGCTTTCCGATGGCGGTCGACCATCGGCACGCCAGAAGAAGGTTGGGGCGCACTCGGACCTCGAGCTGATACTCGGAAAGATCGGGCGCTTCCGAGCTGCGCGCGTCGGCGGTGCCCGGCTCCGTCGGCAGTGACCTGCGGCACTTCCGATGTTTCCGGCAGTCGTGTATCAGCGGTGGGACGTCTTCCGGGGAGTGGATCGTCATGCATCGTCTTCGTTGTCTTGCCTGCCTCGCTTGCATCGTGTTCGGCGGCGCGTTTGCGCCGGCGGCGTGGTCGCAGCCGTCCGATTTCAGCATCGCGCAGGTACTCGACTATGCGTATCCGAGTGGACTGGTCGCTACCCGGGACGGCAAGCACATCGCCTGGGTGATCAACCTGCGCGGTGCGCGCAATGTGTGGGTCGCGTCGGCGCCGGCATTCGTACCGCGCCAGCTCACCCGTTTCGACAAGGACGACGGCCAGGAAATCACCCAGCTCACGTTCTCTCCTTCGGGCGACACGCTGGTGTTCGTGCGCGGCGGCGACCACGACGCGAACTGGCCGGCCGAAGGCGATCTCGCGCCGGACCCGGCCGCGAAGCCTGACCAGCCGAAGGTAAATCTCTGGGCCGTCTCGTTGCCGGCTGGCGCGCCGGTCGCAATCACCGAGGGCGATGCGCCGGCGATTTCGGCGCAGGGTCGGCTGGCGTACATCAAGAAGGACCAGGTCTGGACCGCATCGCTTTCCGGCAAGAGCAAGGCCAAGCCCAGCCAGCTGTTCTTCGACCGCGGCAAGGACCGCTCGCTGCGCTGGTCGCCCGACGGCCGGAGGCTCGCCTTCGTGTCCGATCGCGGCGACCACAGCTTCATCGGCGTGTACGCCGACGCACGGACACCGTTGCGTTACCTTGCACCGTCGACCGGTCTGGACGACATGGCGCGCTGGTCGCCGGACGGCAAGCGCATCGCGTTCGTGCGCCAACCCGGCGACGGCGGTCCGCCGAAGCCGATCCTCGAACAGACGCCGCAGCCGTGGTCGATCTGGATCGCCGACGCAGCCACCGGCGAGGGCCATGCGTTGTGGCACAGCCCGGAGACGCTGGCCGGTTCGTACCCGCAGACCGCGGGCGAGGCGAACCTGGACTGGGTCGCCGATGGACGACTGATCTTCCTGGCCGACCTCGATGGCTGGCCGCACCTGTATTCGATCGGCGCCGATGGCGGTGCACCGCTGCTGCTGACGCCGGGCAAGTTCATGGTCGAGCATGTCGCGCTCAGCCCCGACCGGCGTTCCGTGATCTACGACGCGAACACCGGCACGACGGCGGACGACCAGGATCGCCGCCATCTGTTCACGGTGCCGGTGGATCGCGCCGAACCGGTGGCCGTGACTGGTGGCGAGGATCTGCAATGGCAGCCGGTGGCGGCAGGCGCGCAGGGCGTGGCGTTCATCGATGCCGGCGCGAAGCGCCCGCCGGTGGTTGCGTTGGTCGGTATCGACGGACGCGGCCAGCGCCTGCTGCAGGCCGATCTGTTGCCGAAGGATTTCCCGGCCGCGCAGCTGGTCGTGCCGAAGGCGGTCACGTTCACGGCGGCGGACGGCCAGCTCATCCACGGCCAGTTGTTCCAGCGCGACGACGGCCACGCCGCCAGGCCCGGCATCATCTTCGTGCACGGAGGACCGCCGCGCCAGATGCTGCTCGGCTGGCATTACATGGACTACTACGCGAACAGTTACGCGGTGAACCAGTATCTGGCGAGCCGCGGATTCGTCGTGTTGTCGGTCAACTACCGGCTCGGCATCGGCTACGGGCACGCGTTTCACAACCCCCCGCACTGGGGTCCGACCGGTGCCGCCGAATACCAGGACGTGGTCGCCGGGGCGCACTTTCTGCAGAAAACGTCGGGGATCGACCCGAAGCGTCTCGGCATCTGGGGCGGCTCGTATGGCGGTTACCTGACCGCGCTAGCGCTCGCGCGTGACTCGGATCTGTTCAAGGCAGGCGTCGACATGCATGGCATCCACGACTGGTCGCGCCTGATCGAACCCTGGTTTGGCAAGGCGGCGTCGCGTTACGAGAAGGGCGACCGCGAGCAGGCGATGAAGGTCGCCTGGCAATCCTCGCCGGATGCCGACATCGCGCACTGGACCTCGCCGGTGCTGCTGATCCAGGGCGACGACGACCGCAACGTGCATTTCCTGCAGATGGTGGACGTGGTGCAGCGGCTGCACAAACACAAGGTTCCGCTCGACCAGCTCGTGCTGCCCGACGAGATCCATGGCTTCCTGCGCCATCGTTCCTGGTTGCAGGCAGACCAGGCGACCGTGGATTTCCTCGCGGCAAAATTGCAGGGCGGTCAGCCATGACGACAAGGCACTTGGTGTTTGCGGATCGAACACTGTCCCGATGATCGCGGGCGGGACGCCATGATGAGGACGAAGGGTAGCGTTGAGATCGCCGCCGGAAAATTCGCAGGTTGACACCACACTCGCTGCTGACGGCTGACGGCTGACGGCTGGCGTGTTGCACGTTGCAGGCGCATGCCCGGCGAAGATGGTGCATTCGACGATGGCCGGGTCCTTTTGGTCAATCGCCGGCAGCTTTCGACTCGGCCTTCTCGATGGCTTCTATCAGCGCGGAGCGGCCGAAAGGCTTCACGAGCTTGACCGCCCTGGCGGGTGCACCGGGGGACTGCTCGAGCGGGTCGCTGAGCATCAGCACGACGGCCAGGTGCGGATTGTGCGAGGAGGCTTCCTCCAGGTAAATGCCGGCACGGCTTTCGTCCGGTGCAGGCACGCAGGCGGCCAGCAGGGCGATATGGTCGTATGCCTGCGCCCGCCTGGCGGCCTCGGCGTGACTCGGGGCGGCCACGGACTGGTAGCCGAAGCTTTCGAGGAACTCGCACAACATGTGCACCAACTCTCCGGCCTCGATGATGATGGCCACGCCTCTTCTGTGGAAATCGCCCATGGGATGCTCCGATTCAATGCGCAGGGCTTCTGATACCACATGTGACGTTACGAGCGGGCAGAGTGTCCCGCTGCTGTCGTTCATGCGAGATGCCTTGTCGGTGTGGCATCTCTCGAAGAGCTATTGCCACGCTGTAGAAGCAGTTTTCGAGTGCTTCTTCAGCGAACAGTAACGTGCGCCGTGGTTGTAGAGATGACAGTGCAGGCAGATGCGTCATGCGGCATGCTGGCAGCAAGGCGAAAGCACTCGACGATTAGGGAGGTCGCACGTGGGCAAGGGCAGGCTGGAAGCATTCAGCGACGGGGTCGTCGCGATCATCATCACGATCATGGTGCTGGAGTTGAAGGTGCCGCAGGGGCACTCGTTCGCCGCGCTGCTGCCGCTCGTGCCGGTACTGCTCAGTTACGTGCTGAGTTTCGTGTATGTGGGCATCTACTGGAACAACCATCACCACCTGCTTTCCATCAGCCATCGGATTTCGGGGGCGGCGTTGTGGGCCAACCTGCACCTGCTGTTCTGGCTGTCGCTGTTTCCCTTCACCACGGCGTGGATGGGTGAAAACCACTTTGCCGCGTCGCCGACGGTCGTGTACGGCTTGGTCTTGCTGATGGCCGCGCTGGCTTACTTGATACTCCAGCAAACGCTCATCGCGGCGGAAGGGTCCGATTCGGGGCTCAGGCGCGCAATCGGCTCGGACTGGAAGGGAAAACTTTCCCCGGCGCTCTACCTTATGGGGATCGCGCTGACGCTCTGGCGGCCATGGAGTGGGCAGTTGCTGTACGCGCTGGCGGCATTGCTGTGGCTGATCCCGGACCGGCGCATCGAGAAGGCGGTCGAAGGCTGAGTCATCGGTTCTCGCCGAATTCGGGATTCGCATGAGCTTTGTCCGCCAGCGGGAGTCGGCGAAGAAAATCCCGGTCGAGGCAGAATCTGCCGAAGTGGAGCGCCCGGCTGCGCGGTTACGGTACCTGCGGGGTATCGAACAACTTGCGATAGTCGCCGTACCCTTCGCTTTCGAGCTGGTCCAGCGGGATGAAGCGCAGCGAGGCCGAATTGATGCAGTAACGCAGGCCGCCGGCATCGCGCGGCCCGTCCGGAAAGACATGACCCAGATGGCTGTCGCCGTCGCGCGAGCGCACTTCGACGCGGCTCATGCCGTGGCTGTCGTCGCGATGCTCGATGATGCGTTCGGGCTGCACCGGCCGGGTGAAGCTCGGCCAGCCGCAATGGCTGTCGAATTTGTCCAGCGAGGTAAACAACGGTTCGCCCGAAACGATGTCCACGTAGAGGCCCGGGCCCCGGTGGTCGTTTAGGCGTTGTCGAAGGGGTGCTCGGTGGCGGCTTCCCGGGTGACCCGATACTGCTCGGGCGTGAGTCGCGAAACGGCTTCGGAAGTCTTGCGGTGAGTCGACATGGGCTGCCTCCGTGGGATGGGTCGCGCCGCTGCCAGCGGCAACGTCGCATACATGGGGCCCGTCCCCGCCAGCCCAGGGTTTGGAGTGAATGTCGACGACATGCCGCCAGTCCTGCGATTCGCGGACACTATTCCTGCAGGAAGGCGAGCGCCTCTTGGCAGCGTGCGTCGACTTTCAGCGCAAGCAGCGCATCGGCGCGGGTGCGGCCCAGGGTGACGGCGGCCACCGGTTTGCCGGCTTGCGCCGCGGCAGCCACGAAGCGGTAGCCGGAGTAGACCATCAGCGACGAACCCACCACCAGCACGGCGTCGGCGGCCTGCCATGCGCGCCCGGCGGCCTCCACCCGCTCGCGCGGTACGTGCTCGCCGAAAAAGACCACATCGGGTTTCACGATGCCTTCGCAGCGAGGGCAGGGCGGCACGTCGAAGCGTGCGAAGTCCTGGCCGTCGAGATCGGCGTCCCCGTCGGGTGCATCGGCGGCATCCAGCGACACCCAGGCCGGATTGCGCTCGACCAGCATGTGCTGGAACGCGTGGCGGGAGAGGCGCCAGTCGCAACCCATGCAGCGCACTTCGTCGAGACGTCCGTGCAGGTCGATCACCTGTTCGCTGCCGGCGCGCTGGTGCAGGCGGTCCACGTTCTGCGTCACCAGCAGTTCGACTTGCCCGCGGCGTTCGAGTCGGGCCAGCGCAAGATGCGCGCCATTCGGTTGCGCACTGCCGAAACGCCGCCAGCCGACCAGGCTGCGCGCCCAGTAGCGCAGGCGCGCGGCCGGTTCGTGCATGAAGGCGGCGTAATCGATCGGCGGCGCGCGTTTCCACTGGCCGTCCCGATCGCGATAGTCGGGGATGCCCGAATCGGTACTGCACCCGGCGCCGGTCAGCACGAACAGGCGCGCGTGAGTTTCGACGAATTGCTGTAATGGCGTCATGGATTGCCTGTGGGCCTGGTATGGCAGAGCAAGGTGTTTCTCACTCACGTGGGGGCGAATTCAAGGCCGTGTCTTCACAGCCCCTGAATGTTGCCGATGCAAGCGTGAGAGAGACGCAATTCCCGAGAAGAATACGGCCTTCGCGTTTTCAAACCCGGATACGGCGGGCGTACCGGCACTCATCCCGATCGCGGCGTGCTCTTCGACGGCTTCCCGATTCCCTTTTTTACCGAAGCCATTGCCATGGTCGTGCACCTGCACGAATACCTGCCGCACGTCCATTCGATTGGCTGGGATGTTGCCATCACGGGCAACGGCCCGGTCATCGTCGGAGGGAATGACGATTGGGACGGTGTCATCCAGATGGTGGTCGACCGCGGTTTCAAGCAGCAATTCATGGCGGCCTACGGCAACGCGATGGCACAAGCGGGCGATCTGTAGAAGGCCGTGCCCGGCGAGAATCGCGGCTGCGGCTGCCGTGTGAACTCCACCGGTGCCGCCGCGGATCGTCCGCCTGCCATCGATGCTGCTCTCGGCTGCTGCGACGGGTACGGCTGGTGTCCGTCCGGCTGTCCGGACCAAAGGGCGAGCGTCCGCGGACACTACGTTGACCTTGCGTTCCCGGTCCATGATGACGTCCCCATGCGGCCTGCCGGGCATCTTTCTTGTTTGGCACGGCGCTTGCTCCTCCTTGGCTCGAAAGCTTCCATACCGACGCCAAGGAGAACGACCATGAAATTCGAAACCCTGATGCTGCACAGCCTGTTCGCTGCCTGCCTGGCGGTTTGTCTGCTGGTGCTGGGTGCCATGCTCACCACGCACGTCCCCGTGGCCAGCGTGGCGAGCAGTCACGCGTCCACGTCGGCGACGGTGCGCGCGGCGGGCTGAGCACGGGCAGCACCCATCGCCGCGCTGTTCTGAAAACCCTGGTGTGGCGCGCGATCTGCCGTCCACAGTGCGTTGCCTCGCTCGCGCCCACAGGCGATGATGTCAGGGCAAGGCCACTGCACGGGATCGACAGGGCAACCGCTGGAAGGACACTCGCCATGGACACGCGCAACGCCGAGGATTTGAACGTGGCGGAAAGACCTGCCGCCAGGACGGGAAGCCGGTTGACGCATGAATTCTGGAACGAGAAACCGGCCACGAAGTTCTGCGTCGGCTTCGTCGTGTTCGTGGTCGCCGAGGTCATCGTCTATGTGACGATCCACTGGCTTATCCCGATCATCTGATGATCGACCGCGGTGGCTCGGGCTTTGTCGCGGGGTCCTTCGGCGCGGGTCCGCAAATGACGGCATCCCGGATCCTCTTGCGCCATCGTCTCGTCGCTGTACTGCTGGTCATGCCCGCCGTCCTTGCAGGTTGCGTGCGTCAGCGCACGCAGGAAGCGCCGCCCCGACCGGCGCAGGTGCGCGCGCAGATCGTGCGGTTGATGCCGGCCGGCGTCACCGATCGTGACGGCTGGGCGCGCGACATTCAGGTCGCATTCTCTGCGCAGCAGATCGCGCCGACTCCGTCCAACCTGTGCGCGGTGCTGGCCGTGGCCGAGCAGGAGTCGGGGTTCCACACTGACCCGGTGGTGCCGGGCCTGGCGAAGATCGCCAGGCGGGAGATCGATCGCCGTGCCGCTGCGAAACATGTGCCGGGGTTTCTGGTGGACGCCGCGCTGTGGCTGAAATCGCCCGATGGCCGACGCTACAGCGAACGGTTGCGCGCGGTGCGAACGGAGAAGCAGCTCAGCGGGATTTTCCAGGACTTCATCGGCATGGTGCCGCTGGGCAAGCGCCTGTTCGGCGATTTCAATCCGGTGCACACCGGTGGGCCGATGCAGGTGAGCATCGCGTTTGCCCAGACGCATGCGCGTGGCTATCCGTACCCGGTCGACGGCTCGATTCGCCACGAGGTGTTCGGCCGGCGTGGCGGCGTGTACTTCGGCGTCATGCACCTGCTGGGCTATCCGGTCGATTACCCGCAGCCGTTGTACCGTTTCGCCGACTTCAACGCGGGCTGGTACTCGAGCCGCAATGCCGCGTTCCAGCATGCAGTGAGCCTGGCATCGGGAATCCCGCTGGCGCTGGATGGCGACCTCCTCCGACCCGACGCAGGCTTCGGCGATCCGGCAGGGGCGACCGAACTGGCCGTGCGTTCGCTGGCCTCGCGGCTGGACTTGAGCGAGTCGGCGATTCATCGCGACCTCGAGCGGGCCGACAGTCGTGATTTCGTCGGCAGCAAACTCTACGCCCGCGTCTTCGCCCTGGCCGAGCGGATCGAACGCAAGCCGCTGCCGCGCGCCGTGTTGCCGGGCATCACGCTGCACAGCCCGAAAATCACCCGCAAACTCACCACTGCCTGGTTCGCGACGCGTGTCGACCAGCGCTGGCAGCGCTGCATGGGACGCGCGAGGCAAGCAGACGGCCAGTAGACGTTTGGGAATAACCCGCGGACGGCCCGCCGCATCGGCCTCCACCGTCAGCCTCTGCGGGCGAAGATGCTGCCTTTCATCGGCCATGCAACGCCTTGTCTTCACGCCCTGGCTTGAAGATCGCCTTGGGCAGCATCACATGCACGCCCTTGTTGTGGTCGACCAGTTCGGTGATGTCGATATCGCCGGCCACGCTGATCAGCATGTAGGCATCGTCGCGGCTCATGTGTTTGTGTTCGATCAGGAAATCGATCATGCCGGCGACCGCCTTGTGCGCGGCCACGGTCAGGTCGTCGTCGAACCCCATGCTGATGAAATGGGTCGGCGTTTCCGCACGCGGGTACGGTCCGGTCTTGACGCCCTTGTGCAGGATGAACTGCAACGTGCCCACCAGTGAGGTCTCCATCGCGGTGATGTCCACTTCGCCGTTGCCCTGGCCGGCGTGGCCGTCGCCGACCTGAAAAAGCGCGCCGGGCACGAATACGGGGTAGTAGACGGTTGAACCTTCGACCAGTTCCTTGTTGTCCATGTTGCCGCCGATGATGGTGGGCGGCGCACTGTCGTAGCGGCCGAATCCCGGGGGTGGTGCGACGCCCATGCTGCCGAAGAACGGGTGCAGCGGGATCTCGACGTCAGGCCCGAAATGGGCTGTGCGCGTGGCGAGGTCGAGCGGGATGATCTTGATGCGGGCGTACGGGAAGGCGTCGGTCTGGAAGCCGGCACCGTAGCGGAAGGCGTTGTAGGCATAGGGAATGGCGAGATCGATCCTGCGGACCCGCACTTCCAGCGTGTCGCCGGGTGCGGCGCCGTCGATGTAGACCGGGCCGGTGAGGATGTGGCCGCCCGGTCCGCGATCCTTCTTCGGCACGCCGTCGAAGATGTCGCGCAGATCCTGTTCCACATCGGCCGGTTTGACGCCGGCCTTTTCAAGCCCGTCCGGACTGTTGGTGAGCACGGTGTGGAATATCACCGTATCGCCGGAGCGGATGCGCAGTACCGGCGGCGTGCGTGCGTCGTAGTGTCCCCAGGCCACCGTTTTGGGCGTGGCCGGCAGTACGTAGGTTCTGGCGCCCGCGGGCGCGGGCTTCTGCGCATGGGCGACCGTCGGGTCGAGCAACATGCCGCCGGCAAGCGCGGCGATGCACGCCGCGCGCACGAAGCAGTTGAGCTGGATTGTCCACATGTCTGCGTATCCCCCTGTGTGTGCGGCGGTTTTCGCCGATACTGGTGATTCATCGGGGCGCGCGCAAGTTGCGGGTTGGCGCGCGGAGGTGCCGGATTCCAGCCGCGCCGGAGCGGGATGGTCGGTTCAAGGACGCGTCAAGGCTGAATTCCGCGTGAATTCGGCGGTGTCGGAAACATGTCGTGGTTTTCGGATTGTGCACTTTTCATGAGGCATGCTCGGAGGGTGGCAGCGCACCCGTTCCTGCGTGTGGTCACCGCATTCCGATCCGAAAAGAGGAGAGTCCCATGTCCAACCGATTGCCTCATGTCCTTTGTTTCGCTGTTGCCTTGGCCGCCGTGACGTCATTGGCGGGCTGCAGCAATTACGTGAAGCGCACCGATTTCGATGCCGCCATCAGCAAGCTGCAAGCTACCGACGCGCAGATGCAACAGCAGATCGATTCGCTCACTGCCGACATGCGCCAGCATTTCTCGAAATACGACGCCACGCTGACCCAGATGCAAGGGCGCTTGCGTGTCGACACGGTCGCGCACTTCGATTTCAACAAGGCCGATCTGAACGAACAGGACAAGACCATGCTGCAGGACTTCGCCCAGGTGATGCAGTCGCATCATTCCGACGCGGTGGTCACCGTGGAGGGCTTCACCGATCCTGCCGGCTCCGCAAGCTACAACCAGCGCCTCGGCAAGAAGCGCGCCGAGGCGGTGCGCGACTATCTCGTTTCCACCGGTGGCATGGCGGCCAATCAGGTGCGCGCCGTCAGCTACGGCGAAGCACGCAATCGCCAGGTCGAGCCCGGCGGGACGCGTGACAGCGGCGCCAGCAATCGTCGCGTCGCCCTGGTGATCGACTTTGCCGGCGCCGGTGCCGGCGCCAGCGCTGGCTGAAGCCGGAAGCGTTCCGTCGCGGTGCGACGGAACGCGTGTTTGCTGCGTGTTTCATCCATCACCTTTCCGCGACCCTCACGATGTGAGGGTGCGGAAAGGAGGTGATCGCGATGATCCGCAAACTGAAATCAGGTGAGTACCGGCTCTATTCGCGCAAGAAGGATCCGGACACCGGCAAACGCCGCAATCTCGGAACATTCAAGACGCGCGAGGCGGCCGAGAAGCACGAGCGCGAAGTCCAGTATTTCAAGCGGCACTGAGCCTTTTCCGGTGACCGGGCAACGTCGGTATTTCGATCGCGCCAATTGGCGCAGCCTGATGCGCCTGATGGCGCACGGAAGGGTGCGCGTCATTGCGTTCGCTTGACGTGTAACAACTGTTACATGTAACGTTCGTTACATGAAAACCCGCAAGGAAGTTCTGGTCGATGAACTCATCGACTATCTTCTCGAACATGGCTTGTCCAATCTCTCGCTGCGGCCGCTGGCCGAGGCGCTGGGTACCAGCGCGCGCCTGCTCATCTACCACTTCGGATCCAAGGAAGGGCTGCTGACCGAGGTGCTCGACTGCATGCAGAAGAACCTCGGGCAGTCCTTCAGCAGCATGCTCAAGCAGAGGACGAGCCGGTCGGAGCGACCACTGAAGCTGTTCTGGGACTGGGCGATAGCGAGCGAGAATTATCCGTACCTGAAATTGCTCTACGAGTTGCAGATTCTCGCCGTCCAGAATCCCGCCTCCTACGAGCAGTACCTGCAGCGCAACGCCTTGAACTGGTCCGCGTTGATCGCTACCGCGCTGCCCGAGACAGAGCGGACCCCGGCCATGGCGACCTTGCTGGGGGCCGTGTTCGACGGATTGTTTCTGGAGCTGATGAGTACCGGGGACAGGAAGCGAACCACCCAGGCCATCCTGCAATTCATCCAGCTGTTCGACGACGCGCGTGAGGCGCGGGCGCCGGCCACCCGAAAGAAATCCGCACAGACGTCAAACACGAGAAACAGGTGAGTCATGTCGATTGACGTTGCATCGGTGGCGAACGACCGCTCCACGCCGTGGCTTACCGGCACCATCGGATTGCTGCTGGCACTGGGCGCCATCGCCCTTCCATTTGGAACCTGGGACCACGCATTTGCCAGCATCGGTCATATGGCGTCCAACGAGCTGGTCTACTGGGGTCTCGTCGCTGCCGTTCTTGGCTACGTCGTGTGGATCGAGCGGCGTCCGCTGTCGTCCATTGGATTCAGCATGCCGGATCGCCGGGACATGATGGTCGCGTTCGCGGCGGGCATCGTGCTCATCGCCTTAATGGGACTCCTCTATCTCGTGGTGTTCCCGGCACTTCACTGGGACGAGGCGCAGGAGTTGCGCAAGCTGCTCGTGGTGCCTTTCTGGCTGCGATTCATTTCCGTGGTGCGTGCGGCAGTCTCCGAAGAGATCCTGTTTCGCGGGTATGCGATCGAGCGGATGCAGGAGTTGACCGGGAGTCGCGTCGTGGCCGGCTTGTTCACCTGGGCAATCTTCACGGTCGAACATTTCAGCTACTGGGGTTGGCACCATCTGCTGGTCGCAGGCGCCGGGGGCGCCGTGCTCACGTTCCTTTACCTGTGGCGGCGCAATCTGTGGGGCAACATGCTGGCGCACTTCATGGTCGACGCGGCGGGATTCCTGGCGTGATGGGGAGGCTGTTCGACGGTGTCTGAAGGTCTTGCCTTCGGCTGCGCGCCGGCAATTTCGTGCAGCTCAAGTGCTTCCGTCGCAAGAGGTCGTTGTCATCGGTGCGGGTTGCGGGCGGGATTGAACCCAAGCCTCGGACACCCCACGTACGCACGATCACTCTCGCAGGAGCAAACCGTGCCCGGTCTTTCCGCTTTCCCGATAGCCAGCCGCTGGCCCGCCGCGCATCCCGAGCGCATCCAGCTTTATTCGTTGAACACGCCTAACGGGGTGAAGGCGTCGATCATGCTGGAAGAGACCGGGCTGGCGTACGAGCCGCACCTGGTCGACATCACGAAAGACGAGAGCCACACGACGGAGTTCCTGTCGCTGAACCCGAACGGCAAGATTCCCGCGATCATCGACCCGCGTGGTCCGGACGGCGCGCCGCTGGCGTTGTTCGAATCGGGTGCGATCCTGCTGTACCTGGCGGACAAGTCGGGGCAGTTCATCCCGGTCGACGCGGCGCGGCGCTGGGAGACGATACAGTGGGTGTTCTTCCAGATGGCCTCGATCGGACCGATGTTCGGCCAGGTGGGCTTCTTCAACAAGTTTGCCGGCAAGAGCTACGAGGACAAGCGTCCGTTGCAGCGTTACGTCGACGAATCGAAGCGGCTGCTCGGCGTTCTCGACAGCCGTCTGGAAGGCCGCGAGTGGATCATGGGCGACGACTACACCATTGCCGATATTGCCACCTTGGGCTGGGTCAACAACCTGGTCACGTTCTACGAAGCGCGTGAACTGGTGCAGTTCGACACCTTCGCCAATGTCGCGGCCTGGCTCGACCGCGGCCTGGCGCGCCCGGCGGTGCAGCGCGGGCTGAAAATTCCCGCGCGCGGTTGAAAGCTGCGCGGGAGGCCTTGTCGCCAAGCGCGGTGGCTATCTGCGTCTACGCGCCATACAGCACGCGGGTTGCTGCCGGTGCGGGAAATTTCGATCGTTGACCGCCCCGCCTGTCACTCATCCCGGGTTGCGGCAGGATGGTGGGAGCCATTTGACCGAAACATCACCGCTGCACGACCAGTGAACGGCGTTGTTCCGCACATAGGGGACGAGCTGCAGGACATGGCCGCGCAGGGGTGGATTGGCGAACGCGACGCTCAGTACACCGTTGGCACCCAGAGTGATTCCGGCCACGTTGCGATCGCCGGCAAAAGGTGCCAACCCCACCTGATCGATCGAATCGGGCCACCTCTGATGGCTCGTGCCGTACTGCGCCACGGCCGAGCGGTAGGGCGAACTGTCTGACATCGCAACGCTGACCGTCGCGCGGTTTGCATAGTCTTGATAGGCGGGAATGGCGATGGCAGCGAGGATGGCGATGTAGGCCACCACGATCAGGCCTCCGGCCATGCCCAGGCCGGGAATGCGCGGCAGGATCAGGCTGATCAGGTAGGCGAAGGGATTGCGCGTTCCCAGCTTCGGCTGACGTTTGTCCGCGAGTGCGCGCAGCCACGCATGCCGCTTGTTCAACCACGGATAGTCGCCCACGAGTTCGTGCAGCGACATCCAGAAGCCCGGTGCCGCCGCCGCGCTCTCGCTGAAGTCTGAAAGATCGACCGAGCGCCAGCGTCGTTTGCCGGCAGCCAATGCAACCAGTCCGTATTGGGCATCCTCCGGGTGCTCGCAAACGGCGAGGCCGTGGCGGTCGCAGGTATATTCTCGTGCGCGTGAGTAGGCTGCGCCGATGAGCGGCAGGAACATGGCCGGTGCCAGCAATTTGGACCAGGTCAGATGGTGGCGACGCAGGTGCCCGAGCTCGTGGCCGATGTAGAAGTTCAGCGCGTCGGGCCTTTCTTCCATGCTGTCGACCACGTCCGACAGCAATACAACGAAATTGCGGCCGAGGAATCGCGTCGCGAACGCATTCAATACGCCATTGCCATTGACCAGATAGGCCTCCGGTACCTGCATGTCCAGTTTGCGCGCACAGCCGTACAGGCGTTGATACAGATCCGGCATCTGGCGTGCGCTGATGCGAATCGCATTGCCACGCAGATGTGCGATCAGGGCCGAGTGGGCGATCAGCGCGAACAGCGCCAACAACAGCAGATAGATGAGCACGACACCGACGGTGCTCACCAGCAACAACAACCAGACGATGATGGACAAGACGAGTGCGATGGCACGCAACGTGGTCTCGTTCCTGTAGACGAGTTCGGACACTTTGTTTTCCCCCTGCCAGGCGCATCGAGCGATGCGCCTGGAAAGTCTAAGCCAGGAGGGTGATGCCGACCAGCAGTCCCCGCTCGAAGGATTACCGCCCCGGGTGATAGACCCGCTCGGTGTGACCCTTCAACTGCTCGGGCCAGTAGTAGACCGTGCGCAGGTTGCCGGTGGTGTAGCGCTCGGCTTCGTCGTTGAAGTGCGGCGAATCCGGATGACCGCTTTCGCCGCCGGCGGTGATCGCGCGGGCGTGCACTTTCGGGCCGAACTCCACTACCGCGACGAAGCTGTTGCCGCTGGTGCCGTAGTAGCGCTTCGTGCCTGGCCAGCGATGCGCACCGAACGAGGCCAGCGAGCCCCAGCGTGACGAGACGAACGGCACCGGAATGCTCGGTTTGGCATCGTCGAACGGCTGCACGATGTCACCGTTGACGCGCTGGAAGCGGTTGATCTCGCCCCACGGGGTACCCCAGTGGCCGAAATCCTTTTCCAGTCGGTCGGACGCTTCGGCCAGCGCCTGCAGGCGTGCTTTCGCGCCGGCCTTTTCGGCCATGTAATCGTAGACCGACAGCCCTTCGGCGGTATCGGCCTTGCTGGCCTTGTCCCACAACGTGTCGCCCCAGAACACCGCCAGCGAGGTGGGTATCGAGGCGACGCCCCAGCGGTAGTCCCAGTTGCGCAGCACGGCGATCTGGCCCTTCAGGCGGGACTTGAGCGGATCGCTGGCGGGCAGCGCGTCGTAGTCGGCGATCAGGATCGGCAACTGCCGCGCGAATGCCGGCAGGTACGAATCGAATGCCTTGGTGATCAGCGACGCCATGCGTGACATCGTGTGCGCCGGTGAGCAGGCGGGTGGCGTGGATGCCGCGCGGATTCTCGCCGAAGGTGTCCATGTAGCGCGGGTAGTCCGCGCGCTTCGGGCTGTACTTGCCGGCCGCGGAGTAGGGCCAGTCATTGGTGTTGAAGACCCAGCCGTTGGGCGGGTCGACCACGTGCGGTGCGGCGTCCAGCGGCAGCAGCCCCTGCCAGTCGGTGGCCGGGTCGCTGCCGTCGACCGGCTTCGTATAATCGAAGCGGTCGTCACGCTTGGGAATGAACTGCGGGTGCAGGTAGGCGATCTCGCCCTTGTCGTCGGCGAACAGGGTGTTGTTCGACGAGTTGGCCTTCAGTTCGGCCACCTTCATGTAGCTGGCGAGGTCGCTGGCCTTGGTGCGCAGCCAGCTCTGTTCGAGCGCGGCCATCGGCTTGTTCATCAGCGCGGTGGCGATCCACTTGCCGTCGGCCGCCCGCACGATCGGGCCATGATGGGTGAAGAAGGCGGTGAACCGACGCGTGGTCATCGAGCCGTCCTTCGCGCGGTACGGTACGCTGATCGTGCGCGTGGTGACCGGCCGCAGCTGCTTGCCGTAGCGATAGAACAACTTGCCGTCCTTGTGCACGATGGTCTCGGCGAACTCGTCGACCACGTCGGCACCGGTCGAGGTGTGCATCCAGCCGATGTGGTGGTTGAAGCCCTGGTAGACGAAGAACTGGCCCCAGGTGACCGCACCGTAGGCGTCGAGCCCGGCGTCGCTGCTCATCTGCAATTCGGAGCGGAAGAAGAACGAGGTGTGCGGGTTGATCAGCAGCAGTGCGTGGCCGTCGGCGGTGAGCTTGGGCGCGATCGCGATGCCGTTCGAGCCGGTCGGCTCGGCCCAGCTTGCCGGCGGCTCGACCCGCGCGGTTGCCTGCGGGTTGTGACCGTAGAACGCTTCGAGCTGGTCCAGCGATACGCGCTCGATGTCGCCGCCGATGCTGCCCTCGCTGAAGCTCAGTGCCATCCAAGGTTCGAAGTGCCTGATCACGCGCGGATGCACGTCCGGATGCGTGGCGAGGTAGTAGTTGAGGCCGTCGGCCCAGCTGTTCATCAGCGTTTGCAGCCAGCCCGGACTTTTCGCGTAGAGCTTTTTCAGTTCGGCCGGATCGATGAACAGCTTCATCCGCAGGTCTTGCCAGATCGCGGATTCGCCCTCGGTTTCGGCGAGCCGGCCCATTGCGTTGAGGTAGTTGGTCTCGACGCGGTTGAAGTCGTCTTCGGCCTGTGCGTAGCTCATGCCGAACACCGCATCGGCATCCGTCTTGCCGTGCACGTGCGCGATGCCCCAGTCGTCGCGGGTGATCGTGACAGCCTGGGCTTCGCGCTGCCAGCGTGCCTGATCGGGCGAGTGCGACGGCGCCGCGGCGGCAGTGCCTGACGCGAGCAGCGTCGTTGCCAGCAACAGCCGCGCCAACGGGCTCGCATGGTGCGCGGAGGGGAGGTTTTTCGCAGTGGGCATGGTCGGCAGTTTCCGTATGGGGATGGCGCCGCCGTCCTGGATTCGAACATCGGGGCGGGCTACCCTTGGTCGGTTCGCAGGCACGACATGACCGGCCAACATTAGCAGGCTCCTGCCGCTTGGGCCGAGATATGCGCCGTTCGGATGAGGGTGAACGCGTGTGCGGCGCATGTCGAAACCGCGCGATGCCATTCGTCGCATGCACGAGAGCCGGGTTCCCCGGTTCCGTTTCCCACCAGGAGGACGTCCCCATGCAAATCCAGCCCTATCTGTTCTTCGACGGCCGCTGCGAAGAGGCCATCACGTTCTATCGCCAGGCGCTTGGCGCCGAAGTGGTGATGCTGATGCGCTACGGCGACAGCCCGGCGGGCGAGGCGAACTGCCCCGATGGCACGCAGCCGCCGGCCGACAAGGTGATGCATGCCTGCCTGCAGATCGGCAACGACCAGTTGTTGCTGTCGGACGGTTTCAGCGGCGGGCAACCCGAGTTCAAGGGCTTTTCTCTTTCCCTGTCGCCGGCCGACGACGCCGAGGCCAGTCGTATGTTCGAAGCGCTTGCCGACGGCGGGCAGGCGAAACAGCCGCTGGGCCCGACGTTTTTCGCGTCGAGCTTCGGCATGCTGGAGGATCGCTTCGGCGTGTCGTGGATGATCGTGGTGCCGACCCGGCCGGGGTAGTCGAACAACGACGGCATCAGCCGTCGTCGGCAGTGTCGAAGTACAGCAAGGTCATGCCCTCGCCGGGAACGGATTGCCGCCCCGTCATGGTGGCGATGCCGTTGGTCGAGCAGCGCAGGATCCAGGCCATCACCCATGGCGCCCGGTTCGGCTGCAGTCCCAGCATGCAGCGCACCTCGCCGAACAGCGCTTGCCCGGTGAGCGGGTGCCGGCCGATGGGGACTTGCCGGAACCGGTTCTGCACGATCCATTGACGCGGCCTTGGCAGTGCGGCCAGCTCCGCCGAGGTCGGCGCCAGCAACAGGCCGGCGCCCGAATGTGCGCTGACGGATTTGGCCACCCACCTTTCCGGATGCGCCCATTGCGCGGTGCGCGCAGGGCTTTGCTCGACCCAGTGGCAGGCCTCGTGCGGCGCCAGTGGAACATCCGCAAGGCTGCCTTTGTGGATGCCTTCGTACCAGGCCGGATGACTGTGCCAGCCGACCCGATTGGCGGCTGCCAGCACGGCTTTGGCCACCGGCTGATCGAACGCGGAGAGGTCGGAGAAGATCAGCCGGTTCCACACATGGCTGTAGCGCCGTGCCGTGCCAGGGCACCACAACAGACCCTCGGCGGGCACCACGTCGCGCCAGTCGTGCACGGCCACTTGCCACCAGTGTCGCGCGGCATCCAGATCCGGCCATGTGGCGCGCGTGCGTGGTCGATCCTCGATCAGCACGGTCGCGGCATGCGGGGCAACCCACTGGCGCATGTGGTCGAGCCACGAGGCGTTGCCGGGCAGCGCATCGTGCGGGAGCCAGTTCACCATGCCGTGCAGGCGCCGCTGCGCCAGGTGCAGGGTGTGGAACGTCGGCAGCATCGAGGTGAACGCCTGGATCTCCACCCAGGCCAGATCGAAAGCCTGCTGCGGATGCTCCACGAAGGCCAGGTCCAGTGCGAGGACATCGGCCTGCGCGCCCGGCCAGGCGACGCGAGCGGGGCGCAGTTGCGGGGCGAGCGCGTCGACCAGGTGCGTGATCTTGGCGGCGAGGGCCCGGCGAAGCGCGTCGTTGCCCACGGCGTAATGATCGGACATCCCGCTCTGCGGCAGGTGCGGCGCGCCGACATCCGCCAGCGCCGTGGCCAGTCGATCGACGCCCAGATACTCCAGGCGAAGTTGCGGCGAGGTGTTCATCGCCGTTCTCCCGCGTGCTGCGGAATGGCGGTGTCGTCGAAGGCCAGGTTGGCCATCCATTGCAGGGTGGTACGCCAGTTGCCATGCCGATGGACCTGCCGGCGCAGCACGTCGGAGAACGTACCCTGGCTCAGCGCATCGGCCAGATGCCGTTCCCAGTAGGCGCGCTCCGCCGCGTCGGCCGCGCAGCCGGCGATGCGCGACCACCATCGTTCGAAATGCAGGGGCGTACCGCAGACCTCGTCGCGGTCCCATTCGATCCATCGGGCATCCAGCCCATGCCGGCGCGCGCGCCATTTGTTCTCGTCTATGCATGCGCGCGACCACACCGGGCCTTCTCTTCCACTGGCCAGCTCGCGCAGAAGGGTTTCGGCCTCCCATTTCAGCAGCGTGGCGACCAGGCCGATGCGGCCCAGGTCGGGATGGGTGTCCATGATTCGCACTTCCAGGGTGCCGTAGCGATGATGCAGGCGCAGGTCCTGCCACAGGCCCTGGTCCTGATGCAGACAATCCACCCGTTGCAATCGGCGTATGTGCGCTTCGTAGTCTTGCGTGCTTTCCCACGGATCGGGCGTGCCCATGCGCGGGTACCGGTCGAGCAGGCTGTGGCGCCACGAGTGCAGGCCGGTATCGCGGCCCTCCATGAAAGGCGAGCTGGCGGAAAGCGCCAGCACCTCGGGCAGCACATGCCGCAGGCGATTCATCACCGCCATGCGCGGTGCGTCGGCGGGAAACCCCAGGTGCAGGTGCATGCCGAAGCTCAGTGCGCCGCGCGCGACGTCCTGGTATTCGTCGACCAGCCGCGCGTAGTGCGGGTGATCGGCATCGTCGTGCATCGACTGCTGCTGCCACGACGCGGTGGGGTGGAGTCCGGCGATGAGGATCCGCTGACCCTGTGCCGCCGCCTTTCGTCGTGCCTGCATGCGCAGCGTGCGCAGCGCGGCGAGCAGCGCCGGCACGCTGGGGCAGATGCGTGTCTTTATCTCGATCACGCACCGGTGGATTTCCTTGTCGATCAAACCCTCTGGCGTGACGAATTCGGACAATCCCGTCGCGTAGTCATGCGCGACAAGCTGGCCGTATTCGTCGATGACCTGAACTTCTTCCTCCATCCCCAACGTGATCATGTGCCGGCCTCCTGTGAAAAGGAGGTCGAGCGTAGTGGGCTGGCGGTACCCGCCATGCAGCGGCGTCAGCTCGCCGTAAACGCATCGGAAGGCTCGATCCGGCGACAACTGGCGCGGCGGCGACCAGAGGGCATGCGCGGGGAGGGATGCCGTGGCGGATGTTGGCGGAACGCCGGCCCCGGCCAGGGGCCGGCATCCCCTGCGGAGAGCTCAGTCGTCGTTGGATTTCGGCACGCTGACCGTGCCCTTGACGCCTGCATGATGGATGTCGCCGCTGCCGCTGGCGGCAACCGTGAAATTGCCGCCCACGTCACTGGCGTCGACGTCGCCGGAGCCAGTGCTGCCGACCTTGACGTCGCGGCCGACATGTTCGAGCGTGATGTCGCCGGAGCCGGTATTGCCGATGTCGACGGTGCCGCCGACATTGCTGAAGGCCAGGTCGCCGGAGCCGGAGCGGCCGGCATGCACGTTGCCTTTCACGCCATCGACACCGACATCGCCGGAGCCGGTCTGGCGCAGATCGACGCTGCCGACGCGACTGGCTTTCGCATTGGCCGATCCGAGCTTCAAGGTCAACATGCCGGCGATGTCGGTGGCGACCAGATCGCCCGAACCGGAGTGGAAATCCAGCGAGGCAAGGTTGGCCGCCTGCACATCGCCGGAGCCGCTGTCGACGTCGATGGCGAGTGATGCCGGCACGCGCACCTGCAGTTTGAGGTAGGCGTAGCTGGAGCCGAACGGGCCGAGGTTCATGTTGTCGTGATTGTTGCGGGCCTCCACCGAGGCACGCTCGCCGACGTGGTCGGAGGTGATCTGCAAGTCCTTCAGCCATGCCGCATCGGAAGCACAAGCTGTGCCGCGCACCTCGATCCTGGCCAGCCCCGGTACGCTGCGGATGTCCATATCCGTCGAGCCGAGGGTCACATTCAGGCTCTTCAGGCCGGCGGCGTCGATGTCGGTGTTGCGCGGTGCGCTGAATTGGCAGGGGGTTGCGGCTGCCGCCAGCGACGGCAAGAGCAGCAACAGCAAGGGAACGATCTTGTGCATGGCATGTACTCCGGTGGGCAATCCAGCTTCAGATGCGCGCGGGTGGCGCAGCGTTTACATGAGTGGCTTACCAGATGCGTACGCGATCCTTCGGTGCCAGATACAGCTTGTCGCCCGGCTTGACGTCGAAGGCGCGGTACCACGCGTCGATGTCACGTACCGGGCCGTTGACGCGGAACGCGCGCGGAGAATGCGGATCGCTGGTGACCTGGCGGCGGATCGCGTCGTCGGTGAGCTTGCCGCGCCAGGCCTGCGCCCAGCCGAGGAAGACGCGCTGGTCGCCGCTGAGACCGTCGAGCACCGGCGCGGGCTTGCCATCCAGCGACGCGTGGTAGGCGTCCAGCGCCAGGGTGAGGCCGCCGAGGTCGGCGATGTTCTCGCCCATGGTGAGGTCGCCGTTGATGTGCACGCCGGGCAGCGGCTGGAATGCGGAATACTGGGCGCCGAGTTTCTTCGCGCGGGCCTCGAAGGCCTTGGCATCGGCCGGCGTCCACCAGTCGCGCAGCGCGCCGGCGGCATCGATCTTGCGGCCCTGGTCGTCGAAGCCGTGGGTGAGTTCATGCCCGATCACGGCACCGATCGCGCCGTAGTTGATCGCCGGGTCGGCGTTCGGATCGAAGATCGGCGGCTGCAGGATGCCGGCCGGGAACACGATGTCGCGAAGCAGCCCGTTGTAGGCGTCGTTGGTCTGCGGCGTCATCGACCAGTCGGAGCGGTCGACCGGGCCGTCCAGCCGGTTCACTTGGAACGCCCAGTCGGCGCGGGCGGCGCGCAGCACGTTGCCGACCAGGTCGTCGTTGCGCATGACCACCGCGGAGTAGTCGCGCGGGTGGTCGGGATAGCCGACCTTGATCGTGTAGGTGTCGAGCTTGCGCAGCGCTTCCTGCCTGGTGGCCGGCGTCATCCAGTCGAGCTGTTGGATGCGCCGGCGATAGGCCGCCTTGAGGTGGGTCACCAGCTCCTCGATGCGCGCCTTGGCTGCCGGCGGGAAGTACCTCGCCGTGTACAGCTGGCCGACCGCCCAGCCGAGGTTGCCGAAACAGTCGAGGCGCTCGCCGAAGCAGTCGCCGCCGGACACGGCGTGCACGGCACGCTTCCAGCGCAACTGCTGCGTCTGCTGGCCGGACAGGGTCTTGTCGTGCATCTCGAAGTACGCGTCCTGGAACGGCCTGGACAGGTAGAATGCGGCGTTGTCGGCGATGCGCGCGGCCTGCCAGGCCTGGATGGTCGCCACCGGCGTGCGCGCATACAGCGCGGCGATGCTCGGGAACGCGCTCTTCTCGCCCACCACCACGCGCTGCAGCTTGCCCAGTTGTGCGGCCTGCAGCCAGGCAGGCCAGTCGAAGCCGGGGGCGAACTTCTGCAGTTCCGCCACGCTCATCGGGTTGTAGATCTTGAGTGGGTCGCGCTGCTCGACCTTGCTCCAGCTGACCTGCGCGATCGCCGTCTCGAACGCGAGCACATCCTTCGCCGCCGCTTCGGGCTGCGCCCAGTCGGCCAGTTTCAACAGGGTCGCGACATAGGCCTGGTAGGCGGCTTTCTGCTTCGCGAAAGCCGGCTTGAGGTAGTAGTCGCGATCGGGCAGGCCGAGCCCGGCCTGGCCGATGTAGACCGCGTAATGCTTCGGATCCTTCAGGTCGGCGTCGATGTAGAAGCCGAACAGCGAGCCGTCGAAGTCGACCGTGGTCCGGCCCATCTGCCCGGCCAGCTGCTCGCGGGTGACGGCATGGCGCACGGCGTCGAGTTGTGGCGCGATCGGCTGCGCACCGAGCGTTTCGATGCGGGCGTCGTCCATGAACGCGTGATAGAACGCGCCGACCTTGCCCTGCAGTGTGGCCGGTTGTGGCGCGGCGTCGCCCGTGGCGGCTTCCATGATGTCGTGCAGGCGCTGCTCGGTGAGGTCGCTCATCGCCAGACGCAGGCTGACTGCGGGCTTGTCGGCCGGGATTGGCGTGCGATCGAGCCACGTACCGTTGGCGTAGCGAAAGAAGTCGTCGCCGGGCTTCACCGCCATGTCGGCACCCGCCGCATCGAAGCCCCAGCGGCCATAGTGCGGCTTGGCATCCGCGGCATGCGCGGCACCGACCACGCCCGCGCACAGACAGAACGCAACGAGAATCCTGTTGATCATGACGACCCCGGCTTGAAGTGAGGAACGCGCATGTTCGCACTTTCCGGCGCGTGTGCCGATGGCCGGTACGACACGCGGCGGGTGCGATGTTTCATCCCTCGTTTGGGCGGTCGCCTGTCCGGGAAAATCCACTGGCTCTGGCTGTCGCCGTTCTGTTGCAGGTACCGGTGGCACATGGCGACGCGGTATCCGATCTGCGCGCCACGGGCGCGGCGGCAACCCGCGGCTATTGGCAGTCACGCTGCGCGTGGGCAGTACCCGATCCATGAGCCGTTTGCCGCTGGCGATCGCCCGTTGGTCGCCGAGGGCGGCATCGGGCGACATTCGCCGAATGGTCAGGTCGAGGTTGGCGTGTCGGTCGATGGTTTGGCGTCGGTCTGCTGGAATACCCGCTGCATCACGAAGTCCGGTGTCACCTGTTCGCCGGACAACATCATCGCCAGCAGCTCGCTGCCGAGCACCTGCGGCGCGATCACCACATCGGGCTGCACCAGCTTCACCCGACTGAGGTGACGTGCGTCGTTCACCGCGGCCACCGTGCGAGCGCTCCCGGCCAGCTCCCTGACCGCAAGCACCACGAACGCGTTTTCCGAATCGTCGGCAAGCATCGCCAGCACCGCCTCGGCACGATGTGCGCCAGCCTCGCGCAGCACGTCGACGCTGCTCGGATCACCCACCACGAAATCGACACCCTTCAGCTCGCCGTCTTCCGGTGCCTCGCGCAGCAGGCGCGTCACCGGGCGGCCGCGGCGCGCCAGCTCATGCCACGTGTTGAGCGCCAGCGACGTATTACCGATCACGACGAAATGATTTTCCCGTTTCATGCCCGAACCTCTGCGATTGACGATGCGTTGCAGGCTGCGGCTGACCATCGGCGCGATCACCGCGGTCAGCGAGGTGGCGAACACCGCCACGCCGAGCACGATCACCGACACCGTGAACAGCTTTGCCTCTGATGTTTGCGGCGTGATGTCGCCGAAGCCGACCGTGCTCATGGTGACCATCGCGTAGTAGAGCGCGGTAACCAGGTCGGTAATCTGCGGTTTGAAATCGGCTCCGAGGTAGTAGGCGCCGAACGTGGCATACATCAGCAGCATCGCCACCGAGGTCAGTGCGAACAGCGTGCTGGCCGCCACACTCGAGCGGTCGAACTGACGCCAGGCGACCAGCAGCAACGCCAGCAGGACGACAAAATAGCCGAGCAGGACGTGGCCGTCTGGTCGTCCGTTGAACAGCGTGCTGGCCGCGGCCGTGATGAGCAGCAGCAGGGCCATGGTCCAGGCCAGGCGCGATCGAAACAGCAGGCCGAGAGCCATCGTCAGCATGCTGACGCCAATCAGAAGCGGCGGCAGCAGCCTGGGTTGCAGATGCGCGGTGCCACCGACCAGGGTCTGTGCATACGTGTGCCAGTCCGCGCCCAGGTCCGTGCGCAGAAGCCAGAAGCCGCCCAGCGCGAAAAGCACCGCCAGCGGTACATGCGGAAACCAGTGCTGACCACGTGTGGCGTGATGCAGTTGTTGCAACTGCGCGCGCAGTCGCGACAGCATGGAGGCGGGTTTCATGATGGCAACGCGATCCGGATGCGGTTCGGACAAGGAGTCTCCCTTGGCCCTTGCGAGGTCATCCCGCTGTGCGGTTGGGGTGTCGAAACTCCGCAAGGAGGCGAGAAGCAGCCGGCAACGACCGGCGAATGCACGCTCCACCTTAACAAGGCGCCTCCGCCACCATCAAATCGGACGCCACGACGCGCCAGTAACACAGCGGCCGAAATGAGCGCCGCATGGGCGCCGGATTGCCGGCGTTCGGGACCTGGTTTGAGGTGGCGCGCGGTTTCGCGGGCAACGCGAGATCGTGGGCTGGATCGCGTCGGGATTCGTTTGGTCGCCCCGCTCATCGCGCAGGAGTTAACGGATGTCTCGGCGAGTATCCAGTGAGCGCCGGGATACAGTAGTCCTCCAGCGCCGACACCGGGCCAAGGGTCTGCGTAGTTTTTCCGAGTGTCTGCAGCCAGCATTTCTGTGTCGGTGCACGCCATGCAATGGGGTCGGGCGGGTCGGTTGTTGCCTGGGATACGTCGCGTCGATCTGGTGGCTGTTCTCGGTCGCGGCACGCAACCGTCGGGTGCGGCCCCGATGCTCACGAATCAAGGAATTTCGGCATCAATCGTGATGCCGGATGTCGGTCGGCATCGGGGCTCATTGTCCCGTGCCGGCCATCGACGCTGCATTCGACTGCAGCAATCATTGACGACTGAGGAATAACGATATGCATACCCATTTTGAACGCACGGGCCCGTTGACTGAACTGAGCAGCTACCCGCAATGGGCACAAGACTTGGTGACGACTGTGAAAGTACCAAGCAGAGCGTGCTGGATCACGAACTGTGGGCGACGATGCGCGAGGTTCGGCTGGATCATGCCTCCACTGCCAATTTCATGGTGGGGGTCTGGCCGTTCATTGAACGCTTTCCAGGCTTCATGGCGCTGAATTTGCTCAAAACCCGCTATGGTCGCAGCCTCGGCGACGACCTGGCACGCCGCTGGCTGGTGCGCAACATTCGGGTGGAACAGAACCATGCGGAATACTGGCTTAACTGGGCCGAGGGTGCCGGTGTGCCGCGCAGCGAAGTGCTGAATACTCGGCCAGCGCATGGCACGCAGACTTGGCCAACTGGTGCGAGGAAATCAGCACCATCGGAAGTCCTGGCTGCGGGAATGATGGCGACCAACTATGCCATCGAGGGAGTGACTGGCGAATGGGCTCGACCGATCTATGAAAGCGCCGCCTACGCCGAGAGCTTTCCCGCCAGGAGCAGGACGGGTAAGCCTGCGTTGGCTTCAACTGCACGCCGCCTACGACGACATCCACCCGTGGGAGGCACTGGAGATTGTCTGCACGCTGATGGGCATGACGCCTCCGGCCGACGAGGTGACTCACATTTGGGCGAGTGTGTCAGCGCAGCTATACCAGCATGCGAATCGTCGGCGACCTTTGCATGCAGGCACGCCGCGTCTTCACGCGACGAGGGAAGCGGCGGCCTGATGGTCATCTAGGCAGATGGGCAGAGCGTTCCATTGAGGAGTCAGGCATGAGATAACTTGCGCATGCGCAAGGCGCCTGCAAATTCTGCAGCGACCTTTGTCACGACGCCTGATGCCGCTGGCTTACGCGCTGGTGGGATGTTGGCCAGATCCTCGGGCTGACCTGGGGCGCCCTGCAGGTCCAGGTCACTCTCGCTGGTTTTCTCAACAGCGAGAGTATCTGGTCCAAAGCTCAGAAGCAGGCCGTGATCGACCTGGATAGCCTATGCAGTCACCGGCAATGCCAGCCGATCTTGCCGGGTTCCGGCGGAACTATTCGCGTTGCTCGATTCCGACCGACTGGGCGCGCGACGAGATCGCGTCGGGACATTTCGACGAGGAAGTAGTGGACGAGGCGTTCGTGCGCGGCAACGTCATGCCGCCGGCCAAACCCGGCATGATTTTCATGCTGCAGCACTTTCCTCCGACGCGCCGCACCTGCGCGTGCGCTTGCAGGCGTGGCGCTCCACCGACGTGCAATCGCCGAGCTCGCCGGCATCGCCGGACGATCTGGAGCGCGGCTTATGCCGGCGGGCGGCCCGTCGCCGGCAGAACTGGCGCGCAGCGTGACGCGCATCCATGCCCTGAACGACTACATCGAGCCGCGGACCGACGTGTTCTCGCTGGAGATCGCGCATGGAGCTGCCTGGGTCGGCACGATGCTGTTTTGCTAGCGTGCTTGCCGCGGCCTGCATCGCCGTCGCTGCTGTGGCTGGGTATGGCGCGCCGCATTCTGGCCAGCATCCGCGGCACCGAAGAGCGCTACCGCCTGCTGTTCGACAGCGCCGCCGATGCGATCGTGATGGTCGACGAGGCCAGCGGGCGGATACTGGACGCCAACCGCATGGCTTCGGCGTGGACCGGGCGCGCAGTGGAACGAGCTTGATCGGCGACCGTTTCGTGCACCTGTTCATGCAGTCGGCATGGCGGGCGAGCAGGCCGGGCGGGCCGCCAGCAACGCGCTGCTGGGCGCAAACGGCGACCCGCGGCCGGTGGAGACGCAGACCAGTCTCGTCGAACTGGGGCGAGCAGCCGGTGCGCCAGGCGATCGTCCGCGACATTTCCGAGCGGGTGGCGATGGAGCAGGAGCGCCGGGTTGCCGCCGAGGCGCTGGCCAGCATCGCCGAAGGCGTGATCATTGCCGACGCCGAGCGCCAGGTGATCTCGGTCAACGCCGCGCATATCGAGCTGACTGGCTTCACCGCCCAGGCGCTGCAGGGCAAGCGCCTCGACGATACCCGCCGCCTGCCCGACGGCAGCCGCTGCCGCAGTCGATATGGGACGCTGTCGCCGGCTGGCCACAACTGGCTCGGCGAGGTAAAGAGCCACGCGCAGCGACGGCAGCAGCTATCCGGAGCAGCTGAGCATCAGCGCGATCCGCAATGCCGACGACCAGGTGCGTCTACTACGTCGCGGTGTTCACCGACATCCACGAGGCGAAGGCCAACCAGCACCGGCTGGAGCATCTGGCACGGCACGACCCGCTGACTGGGCTGGCCAACCGCGCGGAGTTCGAGCGCCATTGCGCCGAGGCGATCGCGGTGGCCGAGCGCGAGCGGCTGGCGGTGGTGGTGCTGTTCATCGACCTGGACGCGTTCAAGATCGTCAACGACAGCTACAGCCATGCGATCGGCGATCGCCTGCTGGTCAAGGTGGCGCGAGCGCATCCGCCGGCAGCTTGTCCGAGGGCGATGTGGCCGGGCGCATCGGCGGTGACGAGTTCACCGTGCTGATCCCGCGGCTGATCCTGCGCGAGGACGCCCGGGCGATCGTCAGCCGCCTGCTGGCCACGCTGTCCGAGCCGTTGCTGGTGGACGACTACGAGATCGTGCTGAGCGCCAGCATCGGCGTGGCCGGTTATCCGCTGGACGGCGACAATGCGGCGGCGCTGATCGCGAACGCCGATGCGGCCATGTACGCGGCGAAGACCGAGGAGCGCAACGCGTTCCGTTTCTACACGCCGATGATGCATGCCGACACGCGCCGGCGCCTGCAGCTGGCCTCCGAGCTGCGCCAGGCGCTGGCGCGCGACGAATTCCGGTTGGTGTTCCAGCCCAGCGTCGAGCTGCGCAGCGGTCGCATCGTGGCAGTGGAGGCACTTGTTGCGCTGGCAGCATCCTGAACGGGGCGAGGTGATGCCGGCCGAGTTCATCCCGGTGGCGGAAAGCCTGGGCCTGATTCGCCGCATCGACGAATGGGTGATGCAGACGGCCTGTGCCCAGATCCAGGCCTGGGACCTGGCCGGGCGTGCCGCCGATTCGCGTGGCGGTGAATGTTTCGGCGCGCTGGTTCGGGCATCCGGCTTTCGTCGACGGGGTCAGTCGCAGCCTGCAATCGCGAGGCTGGCCTCCGGCGCGACTGCTGCTGGAAATCACCGAGAGCGCGATGCTGCGGCTGGGCGACGACATCGAGCGCACCATGCAGACACTGCACACGTTGGGCATCGCGGTGGCGATCGACGATTTCGGCACCGGCTATTCCTCGATGGCCTACCTGAAGCTGCCGGCGGTCGCCTGCCTTAAGATCGATCGCTCCTTCGTTACCGGCCTGCCTGGCGACAGCAACGACGCGGCGATCGTCGAGGCGATGCTGGCGATGGCCAAAGAGCCTCGGCCTGACCACCATCGCCGAAGGCATCGAGACCGAGGCGCAGCATGATTTCCTTCTGCGCAGCGGGTTGCATCGAAGGGCAGGGTTATCTCTACTCCTACCCGTTGCGACCGCAGGAGATACAGCATTTGCTGTGTCCGAGCCAGTCGTCGGTGCCAACCCGGTTAAAGCTGGTCCCGCCAAAGCGCAGCTGAGCCGACGTCTCGCAGGAGGCGCCGGCAGGGTCGATCTGAGGTTATTTCATGCTCGCGGACCGAACGAACGTGGACGCGACACATTTCCAGTGTCGGTTCCAGTTACAGCGGCGCACAGTGGCGGTTGAGCCATTCCAGGTCAGCGTCTTCCAGTAGCGGAGCGAGCGCGGCGCGCACGCTGGCGTGGTAGTCGTCCAGCCAGGCGCGTTCTTCCGGATTGAGCAGGCCCGGCTCCAGTGCGCGGCGGTCGAACGGGCACATCGTCAGTGTCTCGAAGGCGTGGAACTCGCCGAATTCGGTGCGGTCGGCCTCGACCACCACGGCGAGGTTTTCGTGGCGGATGCCATGGCGCCCGGGCTTGTACAGGCCCGGTTCGATCGAGCTGATCATGCCCGGCTCCAGCGCCACCAGCGCACCGCCGGCCATGGGCGGACGGATCGATTGCGGGCCTTCATGGACGTTGAGGAAGTAGCCGACGCCGTGGCCGGTGCCATGGCCGTAATCCATGCCGCTCGCCCACAGCGGCGCGCGCGCCAGCGCATCCAGCTGCGGGCCGCTGGCACCCTTGGGGAAGCGCGCCCGCGACAGGCCGATCATGCCTTTCATCACCAGCGTCGCGTCGCGTCGCTGTTCCGGCGTGGTCTCGCCCAGCGCCAGCACGCGGGTGATGTCGGTGGTGCCGCCGAGGTACTGGCCGCCCGAATCGATCAGCAGCAGGCCCTTTGCCTGCAGGGTGCTGTGCGACTGCGGCGTGGCGCGGTAATGCGGCAGCGCGCCGTTGGCCTGGTAGCCGGCGATGGTGGCGAAGCTTTCGCCGACCCAGCCGGGCTGGGCCGAGCGCTCTTCGTGCAGCAGGGTGTCGACGTCCAGCTCGGTCAGCGTCATGCCGGCAGCGAGGCGTTGCTCCAGCCGGCGGAAGCCACGCACCAGCGCGGCGCCGTCGCGGCGCATCACGTCGCGGATGTGGTCGAGTTCGGCGGCATTCTTGACCGCCTTGAACGCGGTGCTCGGGTTGGCCGCCTCGATGCGGGTGACCGCCGGCGCAATGGCGGCGGCGATCGAGCTGACCACCCGGCCGCTGTCCAGCAGCAGGCGATCGTCGGCGCCCAGCTCCTGCAGGGTCGAGGTGATCGAGGCGTAGTCGGCAATGCCGATGCCGTCGGCGGCCAGCTTCGCGACCAGCGCGTCGCCGAGCTTGGCGCGGCTGACGAACAATGTGGCGCGATCATTCGCCTGCACCAGCAAGTGGGCCAGAAATACCGGATTGCACTCGACATCGCTGCCGCGCAGGTTGGTCAGCCAGGCGATGTCGTCGAGGCTGGACAGCAGATGATGGGTGGCGCCGAGTTTGTGCATGGCCTTGCGCAGGCGAGTGAACTTTTCGGCGCGCGCAAGGCAAACGTAGGCCGGATCGTGCTCGACCACCGGGGCCTGCGGCAGGGCGGGGCGATCCGTCCAGATCATGCCGGGCAGATCAAGGTCGGTGCGCACGGTGGCTCCGGCATCGGCCAGCCGGCGTTCGATCTGCTTGCCGGTAGTGACAGACAAGCTGTCGCCGGCCGCCGCGAGCACGTCGCCCTGGTTCAAATGTTGTTGCAGCCACTCCAGATGTTCCGGCGTATGTGGCACCCGCAGCTTCATCAGACTGATGCCGCTGCCTGCCAGTTGCTGCTCCGCTTGCGAGAAATAGCGCGAATCGGTCCACAGGCCGGCATGCTCGCGGGTCACGATCAGGGTGCCTGCCGAGCCGGTGAAACCAGACAGCCACTCGCGCGCCGACCAGTGCTCCGGCAGGTATTCGGACAGATGCGGATCAGCGCTGGGAATGAGGACGGCGGCGACGCCATGCTGCTGCATGGCAGCGCGCAGGGCGGCAAGACGGGTGGGGATGGGGTTGTTCATTCAGCCATGCTAGCAGGCGGTCCGCGGCGTTTTCACCCGCCGTGAAGGCGCCGGAAATGAACCGACTGCGACGAAATCTCGATTGCCATCTCGCAGTGCGACGCTTCTGCAGCTAAAATGCCAATTTCCAGCACGGCTGCTCTCCATGACCCCCCTGATTTTCGTCACCGGCGGTGTGGTGTCCTCGCTTGGCAAGGGCATTGCTGCGGCGTCGCTCGCTTCCATCCTCGAAGCCCGCGGCCTCTCGGTCACCATGATGAAGCTCGATCCCTATATCAATGTGGATCCGGGCACGATGAGTCCCTTCCAGCACGGCGAGGTCTACGTGACCGACGACGGCGCGGAGACGGACCTCGACCTCGGCCACTACGAGCGCTTCGTGCACACCCGCCTGACCGGCAAGAACTCGATCACCACCGGCAAGATCTACGAGAGCGTGATCCGCAAGGAGCGCCGCGGCGATTATCTGGGCGCCACCGTGCAGGTCATTCCGCACATCACCGACGAGATCAAGCACTGCATCCACGAGGCGACCCGCGGTTTCGACGTGGCGCTGGTGGAGATCGGTGGCACCGTGGGCGACATCGAGTCGCTGCCGTTCCTGGAGGCGATCCGTCAGTTGCGGGTCGAGCAGGGGCCGGAGAAAGTGGTGTTCATGCATCTCACCCTGGTGCCGTTCATCAAGGCGGCCGGCGAGATCAAGACCAAGCCGACCCAGCATTCGGTCAAGGAATTGCGCTCGATCGGCATCCAGCCGGACATCCTGCTGTGCCGCTGCGAGGAGCCCTTGCCCGAGGCCGAACGCCGCAAGATCGCGCTGTTCACCAACGTGCCCGAATCCGCCGTGATCAGCGCCGCGGATGTCGACGTGATCTACAAGATGCCGCTGTGGCTGCACAGCCAGGGGCTGGACGACATCGTGGTGAAGCGGCTCGGCCTGGATGCCGGCCCGGCGGACCTGTCCAGCTGGCAGCGTACGGTCGATGCCGTGGAGCACCCGAAGGACGAGATCACCGTGGCCATCGTCGGCAAGTACGTCGAGCACAAGGATGCCTACAAGTCGCTGGGCGAGGCCCTGCGCCATGGCGGCATCACGCAGAAGACGCGGGTGAACCTGGACTGGATCGATTCCGAGGAGGTCGAGGCCGACGGCGCAGCGAAGGCGCTGGGCAAGGCCGATGCGATCCTGGTACCGGGCGGTTTCGGCAAGCGCGGCTTTGAAGGCAAGGTGCTGGCGGCGAAATATGCGCGCGAGCACGGCGTGCCGTACTTCGGCATCTGCTACGGCATGCACGCGGCGGTGGTGGACTTTGCCCGTCACGTGGCCGGCCTGGCCGACGCCGATTCCAGCGAGAACGACCGCAACACGCCGAACCCGGTGATCGGCCTGATCACCGAGTGGACCACCGCCAGCGGTGAAGTCGAGCAGCGCAGCGACCGTTCCGACCTGGGCGGCACGATGCGCCTGGGGTCGCAGGAGTGCCGTCTGAAGGCCGGCACGCTGGCGCGCGAACTGTACGGCCAGGACGTGGTGCGCGAGCGCCATCGCCATCGCTACGAATTCAACAACCGCTATCGGCAATCGTTCGAGGACCAGGGGCTGGTGATTTCCGGCAAATCGATGGACGACCTGCTGGTGGAAATGGTCGAGTTGCCGCAACAACAGCATCCGTGGTTCCTGGGCTGCCAGGCGCACCCGGAATTCACCTCGACGCCGCGCGAAGGGCATCCGCTGTTCATCGGTTTCGTGCGTGCCGCGCGCGAGTACAAGGCGGTGCACGAAGGTCAGCCGTTGGCACGGGAGTCGGTGGCATGAAACTCTGCGGATTCGACATTGGTCTGGACCAGCCACTGTTCATGATCGCCGGGCCTTGCGTGGTCGAGTCAGAACAGCTGCAACTGGACACGGCCGGCACGCTTAAGGAAATCACTGGCCGGCTCGGCATCCACTTCATCTTCAAATCCAGCTTCGACAAGGCCAATCGTTCTTCCGGCGAGAGCTTCCGTGGGCCGGGTCTTGAGGAAGGGCTGCGCATTCTCGGTGAAGTGAAGCGGCAGATCGGGGTACCCGTGCTCACTGACGTGCACGAGTACACCCCGATGGACGAGGTAGCCTCGGTGGTCGACGTACTGCAGACGCCGGCGTTCCTGTGCCGGCAAACCGACTTCATCCAGAAAGTGGCGCGCGCCGGCAAGCCGGTGAACATCAAGAAGGGCCAGTTCCTGGCGCCGTGGGACATGAAACACGTGGTGGCCAAGGCGAAAGCCGTCGGCAACAACGACATCATGGTGTGCGAGCGCGGCGCCAGCTTCGGCTACAACAACCTGGTTTCGGACATGCGCAGTTTGAGCGTGATGCGCGAAACCGGTTGCCCGGTGGTGTTCGACGCCACCCATTCAGTGCAGTTGCCGGGCGGACAGGGTGCAAGCTCCGGCGGCCAGCGGGAGTTCGTGCCGGTGCTGGCGCGTGCGGCGGTGGCGGTGGGCGTGGCTGGCCTGTTCGCCGAAACGCACCCCGATCCCAGCAAGGCATTGTCCGACGGTCCCAATGCGTGGCCGCTCGGCAAGATGGAAGCGCTGCTGGAAACCTTGCTGGAACTGGACAGCGTGACCAAGCGTCACGGTTTCCTGGAACAACAGTTGTAGGAGTGCACCCTGTGCGCGAGTTTTTCGTCGTGCAACGAAGAGCATCGCGCACGGGGTGCGCCCCTGCAACGAAGCGACAACACGACCTCGTTACATTCCCACGCACTGGACCGACATGACCACACAGATCACCCGCATCCACGCCCGTGAAATCCTCGACTCGCGCGGCAACCCCACGCTGGAAGCCGAAGTCACCCTGGCCGACGGCGGCTTCGGTCGCGCCGCGGTGCCGAGCGGCGCTTCCACCGGTTCGCGCGAGGCGGTCGAGCTGCGCGATGGCGACAAGTCGCGCTACGGCGGCAAGGGCGTGAAGAATGCGGTGGCCAACGTCAATACCACGATAGCCGACGCGCTGAAGGGTTTCGATGCGGCTGACCAGAACGGCCTGGATGCGACGCTGATCGCGCTGGACGGCACACCGAACAAGGGCAAGCTGGGTGCGAACGCGTTGCTCGGCGTATCCATGGCGGCAGCCCATGCCGTGGCCGCCTCGCGCGGCGAGCCGCTGTGGCAGTACCTGTCGAAGGGCAAGCCCGGCGCGCTGCCGGTGCCGATGATGAACATCATCAACGGCGGTGCGCATGCCGACAACAATGTCGACGTGCAGGAGTTCATGATTCTTCCGGTCGGCATGCCGAGCTTCGCCGAGGCGCTGCGCGCCGGTGCGGAGATCTTCCATGCGCTGAAGAGCGTGTTGCACGGTCGCGGTTTGAGCACGTCGGTCGGCGATGAGGGTGGCTTCGCGCCGAACCTGCGTTCCAACGTCGAGGCGATCGACACCATTCTCGAAGCGGTCAACAAGACCGGCTACAAGGTCGGCAGCGAGATCCTGCTCGGCCTCGACGCGGCCAGTTCGGAGTTCTACAAGAACGGCAAGTACGACCTGGCCGGCGAAGGCAAGCAGTACAGTTCGGCACAGTTCGTGGACCTGATGGCGAGTTGGGCAAGGCAATACCCGATCGTCACCATCGAAGACGGCATGGCCGAAGGCGACTGGGACGGCTGGAAGCTGCTCACCGACGCGATCGGCGAGCGCGTGCAGGTGGTCGGCGACGACTTGTTCGTCACCAACCCCGCGATCTTCAAGGAGGGCATCGACAAGAAGATCGCCAATGCCATCCTGATCAAGGTGAACCAGATCGGCACGTTGTCCGAGACGCTGGAAGCGATAGCGATGGCCGACGCGGCGAAGTACGCGGCAGTGATCTCGCACCGTTCCGGCGAGACCGAGGACACCACCATTGCCGACATCGCGGTGGCGACCACGGCGACCCAGATCAAGACCGGCTCGCTGTGCCGCAGTGACCGCGTGGCGAAATACAACCAGCTGCTGCGCATCGAGGAGGCGCTGGGTTCGGCCGCACGCTATGCCGGCCGTGATGCATTCCCCAACCTGACCCGTCTGCCGGGCTGAGCGGAGTCACCGGACGCCCATGCTGCGCTGGATCGCCCTGGTTCTGATCCTGCTGCTGATCGGACTGCAGCTGAAGCTGTGGACCGGCAGCGGCAGCATGCACGAAGTGGACAGCCTGCGTGTGGCGGTGAAGAAACAGACCGACGAGAACGCGAAGCTGCTGCAGCGCAACCAGGCGGTCGGCGCTGACGTGCTTGACCTGAAGCACGGCGACCAGGCGGTCGAGGCGCGGGCGCGCACCGAACTGGGCTTGATCAAGCCGGGCGAAGTGTTCTACCAGGTGGTCGAACCACCGGCCCGTGCCGGCAGCTCGTTGCCGCCCCCGCCTCCTGCCAAGCCCGCCGGGTCGCCATGAGCGCGTCGAAGGTGTGGTGCGTGGTGCCGGCAGCGGGGCGCGGCACCCGCGTCGGCGGGAATTGTCCCAAGCAATACCTGCCGCTGGCGGGGCGATCGCTGATCGAACACACGCTGGAACGGCTTGCCGCGCATCCGCGGATCACCGGTCTGTTGGTGACCCTGGGTGCAGACGATGCGCACTGGTCCGGCATCGCTACGCTCAACGGCAAACCCGTGCTCACCGCGATCGGCGGCGCCGAGCGCAGCGATTCGGTGCTGGCCGGCGTCGACGCGCTGCCGGCGTCGGCAAGCGTGGACGATTTCGTGCTGGTGCACGACGCTGCGCGCCCGTGCGTGCGGCTGGCCGATATCGACAAGTTGATCGAAATGGCCGGTGCGGCGGATGGCGGCCTGCTGGGTGCGCCGCTGCGCGACACGCTGAAGCGGGCGAACGCGGCGGGCCACAGCGAGTCGACCGAGCCGCGTGACTCGCGCTGGCGTGCCTTCACGCCGCAGATGTTCCGGCGTGGTCAACTGGCGACAGCGTTGCGCGAGGCGGCGCGGCGCGGCGTGAACGTCAGCGACGAGGCGATGGCGATGGAGCTGGCCGGTTTCGCGCCGTTGCTGGTCGAAGGCGCCGAAGACAACATCAAGGTGACGACGGCGGCGGATTTCGCGCTGGCCGAGTTCCTGCTTTCGAGGACAGGAGGGCATGTCCATGGGTAGCAAGCCGATCGCGCGTTGCCCTGGGGGCCGGGGCGGTTTACTCGCGCAGCTGCGTCATCGCTCGGTCGTGTATCGACATACACTTCCTCGCTCTTCCTTGCTGCGCGGGCAAACCGCTCCCGTCGCGACCAACTTGCTACCCAAGGACACACCCTGAGATGCGCATAGGCCAGGGTTTCGATGTGCATGCATTCGGCGAGGGCGACCACGTCACGCTGGGCGGCGTGCGCGTGCCGCATCGTCGTGGCGTGGTGGCGCATTCGGACGGCGACGTGGTGATCCACTCGCTGTGCGACGCGATCTTCGGCGCGCTGGCGCTGGGTGACATCGGCCAGCATTTTCCGCCCTCGGACGAGCGCTGGCGCGACGCCGACAGCCGGCAGTTTCTGCGTCATGCGGCGATGTTGATGGCGCAGCACGGCTACGCGCTGGGCAATGCCGACATCACCGTGATCGGTGAGGCACCGAAGGTCGGCCCGCACGCGCAGGCGATGCGCGAGAACCTGGCCGCCGACCTGGACTGCGGGATCGACCGCATCAGCGTCAAGGCCACCACCACCGAAAAGCTCGGCTTCTGCGGCCGGGGCGAAGGGATTGCCGCGCAGGCGTGCGTCCTGCTGGAGCGCGCGTGACCGAAGTAGAAGCCCGCAGCGCCGCGAACCGGCTGCACGACCAGCTCGAAGCCATCATCCAGCTGCTGCACCGGCACGAGGACGATGGCCGTCTGCCGGCGGACGTGCTGGCCGAGCTGCGCCAGCAACTGGACGAGCTGCATCCGGCCGATATCGCGTTCATTCTCGAATCGCTGCCACTGGACGAGCGTCTCGCCGTCTGGCAGCTGGTCAAGGCCGACCGCGACGGCGAGATCCTGCTGGAAGTCTCCGACGCGGTGCGCGAATCGCTGATCGCGGACATGGACCGGCACGAGATCCTCGCCGCCGCCGAAACCCTGGACGCCGACGAACTGGCCGACCTGGTCGAGGACCTGCCCACCGCGGTGCTGCCGGAGCTGATGGCCAGCCTGGATTCGCAGCAGCGCGAGCAGGTGCAGTCGGCGCTTTCCTGGGAGGACGACCAGCTCGGCGCGCTGATGGACTTCGAGATGGTCACCATCCGCGAGGATGTGAGCCTGGAAGTCGTTCTGCGCTACCTGCGACGCTGGGACGAGCTGCCGGCACAGACCGACAAGCTGTTCGTGATCAACCAGGACAACCTGCTCACGGGCGTGCTCCCGCTGCACTGGTTGCTGGTGAACTCGCCGGAAAAGATGGTGAGCGCAGTGATGGCGCCGGACGTGAACACCTTCCACCCGGCCGACGACGCCTACGAAGTGGCGCAGGCGTTCGAGCGCTACGACCTGGTCACCGCGCCGGTGGTGGATGACTCGGGCCATCTGATCGGGCGCATCACCATCGACGCGATGGTCGACGTGATCCGCGAAGAGAGCGAAAGCGAAGCGCTCAGCCGTGGCGGCCTGCGCGAGGAAGAAGACATCTTCGCTTCGGTGTGGGCATCGCTGAAGAATCGCTGGTCATGGCTGGCGATCAATCTGGTCACCGCCTTCATCGCCTCGCGCGTGATCGGCCTGTTCGAGGACTCGATCGAGCGGCTGGTGGCGCTGGCGACGCTGATGCCGATCGTGGCCGGCATCGGCGGCAACTCCGGCAACCAGACCATCACCATGATCGTGCGCGCGCTTGCGCTGAACCAGATCACCGCCGAAAGCGCGAAACGGCTTTGGCGCAAGGAGCTGACCGTGTCGCTGTTGAACGGGCTGATCTGGGGCGGCGTGATCGGCATCGTGGCCTGGCTGCTTTACGACAGCCTTTCGCTGGGCCTGGTGATGACGGCGGCGATGACGTTGAACCTGTTGCTGGCCGCCTTTGCCGGCGTCGGCATCCCGGTGTTGATGACGAAGTTCGGGCGCGATCCGGCGCTCGGTTCCAGCGTGCTGATCACGGCGATGACCGACAGCGGAGGCTTCTTCATCTTCCTCGGGTTGGCCACGATTTTCCTGGTGTAGCCCGGGAGCAGGGGCGAGGGGTCGTCTGCGTCGGATAAGCTGTCTGCCCCGATCCTCACCACGCGACCCGTAGCCCCATGTCCGAACTTCCTCACGCCTGCGGCACTCCTCCACTGGCCGCACGTCTGCGCGCCAGTCCCGAAGATTTCCAGGTCGAGGAGATTCTCGGCTATGACGCCGATGGCGTTGGCGAGCATGTGTTGTTGTGGGTGGAAAAGCGCGGTGCGAATACCGACTGGGTCGCGCGCGAACTGGCGAAGTTTGCCGGCGTGCCGCAGGTCGCGGTCGGCTACGCAGGAATGAAGGATCGCCATGCGGTGACCCGGCAGACGTTCTCGGTGCAATTGGCCGGCAAACCGGACCCGGACTGGTCGACGTTTCCGCACGCCGAGGTGAAGGTGCTGGCGGCAACCAGGCATTCACGCAAGCTCAAGCGCGGCGCGCTGCGCGGCAATCGCTTCGTGCTGGTGCTGCGTGAAGTCGAGGGCGATCGTGCTGCCGCCGAACAAGTGCTGCAACAGGTCGCCGCGCGCGGTGTGCCGAACTATTACGGCGAGCAGCGTTTCGGCCTGGAAGGCGGCAACGTGGAGCAGGCAAGGGCGATGTTCGGCGGACGCCGCGTCGAGCGCGACAAGCGATCGTTCCTGCTGTCCGCGGCGCGCTCGCACATCTTCAACAGCGTGCTGGCTGCGCGAGTCGAACGTGATGCATGGGACAAACCGCTGGACGGCGAAATCTGGTCGCTGGCCGGCTCGCGTTCGTGGTTCGGGCCGGAGCCGTTCACCGACGTGCTGGCCGAGCGGCTGGCGCGTGCCGACATTCATCCGTCCGGCCCGCTGTGGGGCCAGGGCGAGCCGCCGACCCAGGCCGAGGCCGGTGCGCTGGAGCGCGAAATCGCTGCGGCCAGCAGCGATCTGGTCGCCGGACTGGCGGCGGCGCGGATGGATCAGGAGCGCCGCCCGCTGCGGCTGCTGCCGAAGGACCTGAGATGGCGCTGGCTCGATGACGCCTCGCTGGAACTGTCGTTCGAACTTCCCGCTGGCGCGTACGCCACGGTCGTCGTGCGCGAACTGGCGTCGGTGATGTAGTCAGCTCTTGAGTAGAACCACCACGGCCCCGGTGCCGCCCATCGCCGGCTTCGCCGACGCGAACGCGATCACGTCGTCACGCCGGCGAAGCATGCGATCGGTGAGCCGTTTCAATACCGGTCCGGCAGCTTTCGAGCGCAGGCCCTTGCCGTGCACGATGCGGACGCAGCGCCAGCCGTTGCGTTTCGCCACGGCGAGGAAATCGATGATGCTGGCCTGAGCGGCAGCGGCGTTCATCTGGTGCAGGTCGAGATCATCCTGCACGCTGAATTGGCCACGCTTGAGCTGGCGCAACAGCTTTGGCGGATAGCCATCGCGCAGATAGCTCAGCTCCTCGCCGACTTCGAGCAGGGCCGGATCGAAGGCCATGTCCAGCAGCTCGCCGGGCACAGCCGCCTCGTCGGCGTCCAGCATGTGCGGATGCGGCACCGGTTTTCCCGCTGCCGGCGGTGGCGACACGGAATCAAGACGGCGCACGTCACCGATCGCCTCGCGGAACAGGCGGCTGTCCTCGTCGCTGGCGGCGGTGGGTGCACGGCGTTTCATGCAGGTCATGCTAACCAAGCGGGATGGCGATTGCGCGCATCGGTGCAAGATCGAGTGAAACCGGTGACACGCTCCGGTAGACTTCGGTAGTGGAGTGCGCGCCATCGTGTCGACGAAGGACGCGCGCTCAGTCAGTCTTGGACGGAGCAGCATGCGAGTTCTGGTCAGCAACGACGATGGCGTGGATGCTCCGGGCATCCGCGTGCTTGCCGAGTGTCTCGGCGCGGTCGGCGAGGTCACCGTGGTGGCGCCCGATCGCGACCGCTCCGGTGCCAGCAACTCGCTTACCCTGGACGCGCCGCTGCGCGTCCTGCCGATGGGCAACGGCTACTACCGCGTCGCCGGCACGCCGACCGATTGCGTGCATCTGGCGTTGGCCGGGCTGCTGGACGAGGAGCCCGACATGGTCGTGTCCGGCATCAACAATTCGGCCAACCTCGGCGACGACGTGATCTACTCCGGCACGGTCTCGGCCGCGATGGAGGGACGCTTCCTCGGGTTGCCGGCCATTGCGGTGTCGCTGGACACGCGCGATCACAAGGGTGTGCATTACGAATCGGCGGCCCGGGCGGTGCTGTTGCTGATGCAGCGGCTGCTGGTCGACCCGCTGCCGGCGGACACCATTCTCAACGTCAACGTGCCGGACCGTCCGTGGGCGCAGATCGAGGGTTTCGAGGTTACCCGGCTGGGTCGTCGCCATCGTTCCGCGCCGTGCATAGCGCAGACCGATCCGCGCGGCCGACCGATGTGGTGGATCGGTCCGGCGGGCGAGGTGGACGATGCCGGGCCGGGCACCGATTTCAATGCCGTGCGGCGTGGTTTTGTTTCCGTCACGCCGATCCATGTCGACCTGACCCGTTTTCAGGCGCTGGAGAAAGTCAGCAGCTGGATGCAGGCGCTGAGCGACGACATGGCGACTGGCCAGGACAGCGATGATGAGGCGGCTTGAACGATGAATGTCTACCCACTCCCGGCCGCAGACCTGAAAGGCGAGGGGATGACTTCGCAGCGTGCGCGTGACCGTCTCGCCACCAGCCTGAAAGAGGGCGGGATCGTGGATGCGCGCGTGATCGACGTGATCCGCAACACGCCGCGACATCACTTCATCGATCAGGCGCTGCATTCGCGTGCTTACGAAAATACCGCGTTGCCGATCGGCCATGGCCAGACCATCTCGCAACCGTGGGTCGTTGCACGCATGACCGAGGCCTTGCTTGAGTTCGGCATGCCGCAGAAGGTGCTGGAGATCGGCACCGGTTCGGGTTACCAGGCGGCGATTCTTTCCGCGCTGGTGCCGCAGGTGTTCACGGTCGAACGGATCGAGGAGTTGTTGCGCCAGGCGCGGCGACGCTTCCGCCAGCTGGGCCTGACCAATCTGCGTTCGCGCTACGACGACGGCAAACTCGGCTGGCCGGACGAGGCGCCGTTCGACGCAATCATCCTCACCGCCGCCGGCGACACCATTCCCACCCGGATCCTCGACCAGTTGAGCCCGACCGGTGTGCTGGTGGCGCCGGTCGGTTCGCCCAGCCGGCAGACCTTGATCCGCATGCGTGGCGATGGCCAGGGCGACTTCGTTCAGGAGGAGCTCGGCGCAGTCAGCTTCGTGCCGCTGCTTGGCGGGATCGGTTGATGCGTCTGTTCGGGGCACTTTATGCGCGCGCACTGGTGTGGGCGCGCGAGCCGCGGGCGCTGTATTACCTGTCGGGACTGAGTTTCGTCGAGGCATTCATCTTCCCGATTCCGCCGGAAGTGATGCTGGCGCCGATGATGCTCGGCAAGCGGCACAAGGCCTTTTTCTTTGCCAACGTCAGCCTGCTGTCCTCGCTGCTTGGTGCGCTGGTCGGCTATGCGTTGGGGCATTGGGCGTTTCATGCATTGCGGCCGCTGCTGGACACATTGCATCTGTCGGCGCCGATCGAGCAGGGCGTGGCGACGCTGAGCCTGCAGATGAAGGAACATCGCTGGGGCATGTTCGGTGTGCTGATCCTGGCAGCACTCCAACCGGTGGTTCCGATGAAGTTCGTCACCTGGGCGTGCGGCATCATCGGCGTGCCGATCCTGCCGTTCCTGGCCTGCATCGGACTCGGTCGCGGCAAACGCGTGTGGCTGCTGGCGCTGCTGATCCGTCTGTTTGGCGAGCGCGCCGAACGGATACTGCACAAATACATCGAATGGATCGGATGGGCTGCACTGGTCGTGCTTGTCTTGTTGCTGGTGTGGTGGCTTTGGCTGCGTTGAGCGTCCGCAGCCATGAAGATCGATCCCGCATGAAAAACGTGCATGGCATCGGTATGCTGTTGCACATGGATCGACATCTCAAATGGCTGGTCGTGCCGGCAGTTTCGCTGCTGCTTGCCGCTTGCGGCACCATGCGCAGTTCGGTAGTGGTCGAGCCCGCGGAAACCAGTGGCTACGCGCAACAGCCTGCGGGAACCTCGCACCATGTCGATGCGCAACTGCCTTCCCGCACGCCGATTCCCGGCGGAAGCTATGTGGTGACGCGAGGCGACACGCTCTATTCGATTGCCTTCCGCAAGGGCGTGGACTTTCGCGATCTGGCGCAATGGAATGCAATCGCCGCGCCGTACACGATCTGGCCAGGACAACGACTCACCCTGACGCCGGCACACAGCGCCGCGGTGGCGCATCGGACCGCGGCGGCAAGTCATGCGGCAGCATCCGCTGCCGCGCCGGTATTCAAGCCCGTTGCCTCTCCGTCACCCGGCGCCACCGGCACGAATCCGCCAGGCACGCTGCCGGCGAAACCCGCGGTCCCTGCCGTGATTGCAACCGTGCCTGCCGTGATTCCGGTGGCAGGCATACCGGCGCCCGCGACGGTGAGCGCACCGCCAGCGACCGTGCCGGCCGGTGCCTCACGGGCAGTAAGCGGCGTGCACTGGCGCTGGCCTGCCGATGGCAACCTGATCAGCCGATTCCAGAAGGGAGACGCGATTCCGGGCATCGAGATCGCAGGGAAGTCAGGTGATTCCGTGCGTGCTGCCGCCGATGGCGTGGTGGTATACAGCGGCAACGGGCTCGTCGGTTATGGCGAGTTGGTGATCATCAAGCACAACGACAGTTTCCTGTCGGCCTATGGTCACAACCGCAAGCGCATGGTCAAGGAAGGGCAGCGGGTCAGCGCCGGGCAGCAGATTGCCGAGATGGGTTCCACCGGTGCGACACGCAATGAGCTGGAATTCCAGATCCGCAGGGACGGCAACCCGGTGAATCCGTTGGACTATCTGCCGCCGCGTTGAGCGTGGCGCGAATACGCCGGACGTGTGAACTGCCCGGGCGTCACGCCTTCGGCAGGATGAATCCCGCGACGACCCGACGTCCTTCGCCGGCGAGCAGGTTGTAGGTGCGAGCGGCGGCGGCGTTGTCCATCACCTCGATGCCGATACCCTTGCGCAGGAAGCCGGCCATGAAGGCGGCTTCGGGAAAGACCTGGCGCTCACCCGTGCCCAATATGACGAGTTCCGGCTGCAGAGCCAGGATGGCTTCGACATGGCTGGCGTCGAGTGCGTCGGCAGCATCCACCGGCCAGTCCTCGATCGCCCGATCCGGCGCGAGCAGGAAGCTGCTGTCGAGTGCACGATCAATCAGCGTGATGTCGCGTGCTCCGACGCGACGCACGAACAGATAACCTTCGGGACGGTCGAGCGACAAGTCCATCGGCGAGCCTATCGGGGCAGTGCGATCTTCGGTTCGTCGGCGTTGCGACGAAACAGCACCACGACGTGCCCGATCTGGTGGATCTTCTGCGCCTGGGTCCCTTCGGTGAGCACGTCGATCTGCGCCTGCCGCTCGTCCTTGTCGCCGCCGGACAATTTCACCTTGACCAGCTCGTGGATGTCCAGCGCCTGGTTCAATTCCTTGACCACGGCCTCGGTGGCACCCTTGTTGCCCAGCAGGACGACCGGACTGAGGTCGTGGGCGAGGCTGCGCAGGTAACGGGTCTGCGAGGAGGAAAGGGCCATGCGGTGGGGCTCGATTCGCGGTAAATGAACGGCAAAGGGTATCATGCACCACCCCTTTCCCCAATCGGCATACCAAACGACATGGCCCGCAGCAAAAGCAGCGCAGTCTGGCTGCGCGAACACTTCAATGATGAATATGTGAAGAAGGCCCAGACCGAGGGTCTGCGTTCGCGTGCGGTATACAAACTGGAGGAATTGATCGAGCGCGACCGTTTGCTCAAGCCCGGTATCAGCGTGGTCGACCTCGGTGCGGCCCCTGGCAGCTGGTCGCAATTGGTGCGCAACCGCCTGGGCGACAGCGGCAAGGTGTTCGCACTGGACATCCTGCCCATGCAGAGCATTGCCGGGGTGGATTTCCTCCAGGGCGACTTCCGCGAGGAGTCCGTGCTGCGCGAACTGGAATCGCGGCTGGAGGGTCAGAAGCTGGATCTTGTACTGTGCGATCTGGCCCCCAATATGAGTGGTGTGGCTCTGGCCGACCAGATCCGTGCGATGGCGCTGTCCGATCTGGCACTGGATTTCAGTCGGCAGTGGCTCAAGCCGGGCGGCTCGTTCCTGATCAAGTTGTTTCAGGGAGTCGGCTTTGACGATTACTTGCGCAGCTTGCGCGCGGACTTCACCCGCGTAACCATGCGTAAACCTAAGGCCTCCCGCGCGCGTTCGCGTGAGGTGTACGCACTGGCGGTGGGGCTGAAGCCTTCCGCGGTGTCACCGGGCGGGAACCGTGCATGAATGAAACAGCGAAAAATGTGTTGCTCTGGGTGATCATTGCGGTGGTCCTGTTCACCGTGTTCCAGAGCTTCAATCCGCATGGCGCGGGAGCTTCCGACCTGCCATACAGCTCGTTCGTACAGAGCGTCGACAACGGCAACGTGGCCAACGCCACGATCAGCGCCGACCAGCCGGCCACCATCAGCGGCAAGCTGAAGGACGGCAGCCCGTTCCGCACGGTCGCGCCGATGCTCGGCTTCTCCACCAACGAGGTGGTCAAGCAGATGCAGAGCAAGGGCGTCGAAGTGCGCCAGGATCCCTCCGAAGGCTTTTCGTTGATCGGCTTGCTGATCAGCTGGCTGCCGGTGCTGTTGATCGTTGGCGTCTTCATCTGGTTCATGCGTCAGATGCAGTCCGGTGGCGGTGGTCGCGGGGCGATGAGTTTTGGCCGTTCGCGCGCCAAGTTGCAGGGCGAGGATCAGATCAAGGTCAACTTCAGCGACGTCGCCGGGTGCGACGAGGCGAAGGAGGAGGTCGGCGAGCTGGTCGAGTTCCTGCGCGATCCGGGCCGTTTCCAGAAACTCGGCGGCAAGATTCCTCGCGGCGTGCTGATGGTCGGTCCGCCCGGCACTGGCAAGACCCTGCTGGCGAAGGCCATCGCGGGCGAGGCCAAGGTGCCGTTCTTTGCGATCTCCGGCTCCGACTTCGTCGAGATGTTCGTCGGCGTCGGCGCCAGCCGCGTGCGCGACATGTTCGAGCAGGCCAAGAAGCACGCACCGTGCATCATCTTCATCGACGAGATCGACGCGGTAGGCCGTCATCGCGGTGCCGGCCTGGGCGGTGGTCATGACGAGCGCGAGCAGACGCTGAACCAGTTGCTGGTCGAGATGGACGGCTTCGAGGGCACCGAAGGCATCATCGTGATTGCCGCGACCAACCGCCCCGACGTGCTGGATCCGGCGTTGCTGCGCCCGGGTCGCTTCGACCGTCAGGTCGTGGTCGGGTTGCCCGACGTGCGTGGCCGCGAGCAGATTCTCAAGGTACATATGCGCAAGGTGCCGACCGCCAGCGACGTCAATGCGATGACGATTGCGCGCGGCACGCCGGGTTTCTCCGGTGCCGACCTGGCCAACCTGGTCAACGAGGCGGCCCTGTTCGCGGCGAGAGAAAATGCGCGCGAGGTGCGCATGAGCCACCTGGACAAGGCGCGCGACAAGATTCTGATGGGTTCCGAACGCCGTTCGATGGCGATGAGCGAAGACGAGAAGAAGCTTACCGCCTATCACGAAGCCGGCCATGCCATCGTCGGCCGGCTGGTGCCCGAACATGACCCGGTCTACAAGGTCACGATCATCCCGCGCGGGCGTGCGCTGGGTGTCACCATGTATCTGCCCGAGGGCGACAAGTACAGCATCAACCGGGTGGCGATCCAGTCGCAGTTGTGCTCGCTCTACGGCGGGCGCGTGGCGGAGGAACTGATCTTCGGCGCCGACAAGGTCACCACCGGCGCATCGAACGACATCGAGCGGGCTACCAAGATGGCGCGCAACATGGCGACCAAGTGGGGCCTGTCCGATGAACTTGGTCCAATCACCTATGGCGAGGACGAGGACGAGGTATTCCTCGGTCGCTCGGTGACCCAGCACAAGAGCATCTCCAACGAGACGGCGAGCAAGATCGACGAAGTCGTGCGCGGCATACTCGATCGCGCCTATGCGCGCAGCAAGGAGCTGCTGACGGGGAATCTCGACAAACTGCATGCGATGGCCGAGGCGTTGCTGCAATACGAGACGATCGACGCCCGGCAAATCGACGACATCATGGCTGGCCGCGTGCCGGGGCCACCTGCCGACTGGACCAAGAATGCGTCGACCGGAGCTGCGCCGCCGCCTCCGCCGCCGAAGGGGGATGCCGGTTCGGCGATCGTGGGTGATCCCGCACCGCAGAGCCGGACTGGTCTGGACGGTTGATTCGATTTGGACGGCCATAGCATGGCTTTCATTCGGTAGTCGGTGGGGCGGCCATGACGTCCTTCCCACTTTGCTCCGATGTGCTCATCGCTGCGGTCGTTCGGTACGCATGTTTGACCAGCCTGCGCAAGTTGCACTTCAGCAGTGGTGTGAAGTTCCACAAATAAATTTCACAAAAGGGTTGACGCACGCGAGCGGAGTCTGAATAATTCCGCTTCTGCTTCAACACCTCGATGCCCAGACATCAGGGTGACGACAGCAAAGGTTTTTCAGTGCGCCCGTAGCTCAGTTGGATAGAGTACCTGGCTACGAACTAGGTGGTCGGGAGTTCGAATCTCTCCGGGCGCACCATTTTTATTCGGCGAGGCGGGGTGCTTGCACCCCGTTTTGTTTTCAACGCAAACTGGCATCAGTTTCGTTGAAAACAGTGATTCAGAAATACCATGGTGTGCTTCGATACGGATTGACTGAGCGAGGCGGCACCCGTAACATTTCAAGGCTCCGACGGTGGCATGATCGGAGGTTCGAAAGCGGGGTATAGCTCAGTCTGGTAGAGCGTTGCGTTTGGGACGCAAAAGTCGGGGGTTCGAATCCCTCTGCCCCGACCAGCGACACGTTCTACCTGCAGAGACTGCGCCTGTAGCTCAACCGGATAGAGCATCGGCCTTCTAAGCCGACGGTTGCAGGTTCGAGTCCTGTCTGGCGCACCAGTTGCAAGATTTATGGTGGGTGTAGCTCAGCTGGTTAGAGTCCCGGATTGTGATTCCGGTTGTCGTGGGTTCGAATCCCATCATCCACCCCAGTTTCAAACCCAGGTTTCCTGGGCCGTTAGCTCAGTTGGTAGAGCAGTTGACTCTTAATCAATTGGTCGAAGGTTCGAATCCTTCACGGCCCACCAATCAGGCAAAACGCCGATCGCTTGCGGTCGGCGTTTTGCTTTGGCGTGACGGCAAGGCGAGCGGGCAACATGTCGGCATCGGCGCGGGTCGACGCCGCTCCCGGCGTGCTTGTGCTGCATGGCGGTGCAACCGTAAAATGGTCTGCTTTCGTATAAGGGAATCATTGACTTAGACGAGCGTGATCATGGTTGCTACGGCGCTTGCCCGACCTGTCCGGTCAGTCATAAACGGTCGCAGAATCCAGCGGTTACGCGTGTTTGATGAGCAAGGCAAGGCGAGAGTGGCGGAATTGGTAGACGCACCAGATTTAGGTTCTGGCGGTTAACCCCGTGGGGGTTCGAGTCCCCCCTTTCGCACCATGCCCGTTGATTTTCTTGTTTTTTCGGGCGGCACGGCCGCCAAGGTGCCTGCGGCAGGCCCACAACATCAGGTAGTACCAGGAGACGTCATGCAGGTTTCGGTTGAGAACATCGGCACGCTCGAGCGCAAGCTCACGGTGAAATTTCCCGCAGAGCGGTTCGAGACGCAGGTGAGTGCACGCATCGCGGAAATGGGTCGCACGGTTCGTCTGAAGGGCTTCCGTCCGGGCAAGGTGCCGACGACAGTGATCAAGCAGCGCTTCGGCGAGCAGGTTCGCGGCGAAGTGCTGTCCGACCTGATTGGCAGCACGCTGCGTGAAGCCGTGGAACAGGAAAAGCTGCAGCCGATCGCGAACCCCGCGATCAACACTACCGGCAAGCCGGAGAACGGTGAAATCGCCTACACCGCGACGTTCGAGATCATGCCGGAGTTCCCGGAGGTCGACGTCGCTTCGCTCGAGATCAATCGCCCGGTGGCGGTGGTGACCGATGCCGACATCGACAAGATGCTCGAGACCCTGCGCCAGCAGCGCCGCAGTTTCGAGGAGATCGATCGCGCATCCGTCGAGGGCGACTTCGTGATGTTCGAATATTCCGCCGAAGCAGGCGACTACCGCTTTCCGGCCGATGGTCTGGAGCGCGCGGGCAGCGTGCTGGGTTCGGGCACCTTGTTCAAGGCACTGGACGAGGCGCTGACAAGCCGCAAGGGCGACGACAGCTTCGAGACCGAAATCGTCTTTCCGGAGGATTTCCGCAACGAACAATTGGCAGGCAAGTCGGCGAAGGTCAGTTTCAAGATCATCAAGGTGCAGGAGCCGAAACTTCCCGAAATCGACGGCGAGTTCGCCAAGCTGTTCGGCATCGATGATGGCGACATGGAGACTTTTCGCAAGGAAGTCCGTGCGAATCTGGAGCGCGAGCTGAAGGCGGCATTGATGGCGCGCCTGAAGTCGGAAGTGGCTGAAAAGCTGGCCGAGGCCCATGCGGAATTGAACGTGCCGAACCTGATGGTGCAGTCAGAGGCACGCAACATGGCCACCGGCAGCGTGCCGCAGGGCCAGCAGCCGCCGCCACAGTTGATCGAGGCAGCCATGCCCATCGCGCGCAAGCGCGTGGTTGCGGGGTTGTTGATGGGTGAGCTGGCTCGCAAACAGGGAATCAAGATCGATCGCAAGCGCGTTGCCGAACAGCTCGCCGCGATCGCATCGACCTACGAAGAGCCGGAAAAGGTCATTGAACTCTACAACGGTGACCCCCAATTGATGTCTGGGCTGCAGAATCGCGTGATGGAAGATCAGGTGGCCGAATGGGTGGCCGAGCATGCCAAAACCACCCAGCAGGACCTGAGTTTCGACGATGTGATGCGCCCCGCCAACGCCTGAGCCTTTAGGCACACTCACAGGAGAGCTGCAAACATGGCCATGGATCAGATCCAGAACCTCAATTTGATACCGATGGTCGTCGAGCAGACTGCTCGCGGCGAGCGCTCCTATGACATCTATTCGCGCCTGTTGAAGGAGCGGGTGATTTTTCTGGTGGGCGAGGTCAACGACCAGATCGCCAATGTGCTCGTTGCGCAAATGCTGTTCCTTGAATCCGAAAATCCGGACAAGGACATCCATTTCTATATCAACAGCCCCGGTGGTGCAGTCACCGCGGGTCTGGCGATCTACGACACCATGCAATTCATCAAGCCCGATGTCAGCACCATGTGCATCGGCCAGGCATGCAGCATGGGTTCGTTGCTGCTGACGGCCGGCGCCAAGGGCAAGCGTTTCTCGTTGCCCAACTCGCGCGTGATGATCCATCAGCCTTCGGGTGGCGCGCAGGGTCAGGCGACCGACATCGAGATCCAGGCCCGGGAGATCCTGTACATGCGCCAGCGCCTGAACCAGATCTACGTCGAACACACCGGTCAGGCGATCGAGAAGATCGAACTGGACATGGAGCGCGACCGCTTCATGAACGCGGTCGACGCCAAAACCTATGGACTGATCGACGAAGTGCTCCACAGGCGTGCCGGCGAGACGGTGAAATCGGCCTGATTTCCACGCGCTACCCCCGAGTCACGGGATGGGCTCTGTGTCTGCAGGCAGACGCGGAGCCCTGTGTTATTCTCGCGACGCATTCAGATTTGTCAGTGGGACCGAAAGTATGAGCGACGACCGGCAGGGGCGTTCCAGCGACAGCGGCAAGATCCTCTATTGCTCTTTTTGCGGCAAGAGCCAGCATGAAGTGCGCAAGCTGATCGCGGGTCCGTCCGTGTTCATCTGCGACGAATGCGTGGAGCTGTGCAACGACATCATCCGCGAGGAACTGGAAGAAAAGGCCGCCTCCGGGCGCACCCAGTTGCCGAAGCCGCGCGAGATCCGCGAGTCGCTGGATCAGTACGTGGTGGGCCAGACCCGCGCCAAGAAGGCGCTGGCCGTGGCGGTGTACAACCACTACAAGCGGATCGAGTCGCGCCAGAAGAGCGACGACATCGAACTGGGCAAGTCCAACATCCTGCTGATCGGCCCCACCGGTTCGGGCAAGACGCTGCTGGCCGAAACGCTGGCGCGCCTGCTCAACGTGCCTTTCACGATCGCCGATGCGACCACGCTGACCGAAGCGGGCTACGTGGGCGAGGATGTCGAGAACATCATCCAGAAGCTGCTGCAAAAGTGCGACTACGACGTCGAGAAGGCGCAGTCGGGCATCGTCTACATCGACGAGATCGACAAGATCTCGCGCAAGAGCGAAAACCCGTCAATCACCCGCGACGTGTCGGGCGAGGGCGTGCAGCAGGCGCTGCTGAAGCTGATCGAGGGCACGCTGGCCTCGGTGCCGCCACAGGGCGGGCGCAAGCACCCTCAGCAGGAGTTCCTGCAGGTCGACACCAAGAACATCCTGTTCATCTGCGGTGGTGCATTTGCCGGCCTGGAGAAGGTCATCCAGTCGCGCTCGGAGAACACCAGCATCGGCTTCTCGGCCGAGGTCCGCAGCAAGGAGCGGACGCAGAACCTCGGCAAGGTGCTGGCCGATGTGGAGCCTTCCGATCTGGTGCGCTTCGGCCTCATTCCCGAGTTCGTCGGCCGCCTGCCGGTAGTGGCTACACTGGACGAGCTGGACGAGGCTGCGCTGGTGAAGATCCTTACCGAGCCGAAGAACGCGGTCACCAAGCAGTTCAGGAAACTGTTCGAGATGGAGGAAGTGGAGCTGGAGTTCCGTCCCGAGGCGCTGCAGGCGATCGCGAAGAAGGCGCTCAAACGGAAGACCGGCGCCCGCGGCTTGCGTACCATTCTCGAGCAAGTGCTGCTCGACACGATGTATGAACTGCCATCGCTGGAGCACGTCAGCAAGGTGGTCGTGGACGATGCCGTGATCGAAGGTCAGGCCGAGCCCTACCTCATTTATCGCGGCAACCTGCAACAGCGTGTGGCGGGCGAAGGTGGCGACGCCGCCTGATCCTTGCCCATGGTTTCCGCGATGGTGACGGCCCCGGCATTTTCCCGGGGCCGTTCTGCTTTTTGCGTCTTCATGTCTTGCGTGAACGCACGGTTGCCTCCACTTGACGTAGCAACAGGCCCGGCGCAGTGTCGGGATGAATCCAGATCCGAATCCGAGGGACCTCTCTTTCATGGCCAAGAACGCCCCCCTTCCTGCTGTGCTGGACGCGTTGCCGGTGTTGCCGTTGCGCGACGTCGTGGTTTATCCGCACATGGTCATTCCGTTGTTCGTCGGCCGCGACAAGTCCATGCGTGCGCTGGAACGGGCGATGGAGGGCGAGCGGCAGATCCTGCTCGTCGCGCAGAAAAGCCCTGACATCGACGATCCCGAGATCGCCGACCTGCATCAGGTCGGCACGCTGGCCGGAGTACTGCAACTGCTGAAGTTGCCTGACGGTACGGTCAAGGTGCTGGTCGAGGGCCAGTCGCGTGTGGCAGTGGAGGATTTCCGCGAAGAGAACGGCATGCTGATGGCGCGTTCGCGCATGATCGAGCCTGTCTACAACGTCAAGGAGCGTGAGCTCGACGTGGTTTCGCGCACACTGATCTCGTTGTTCGAACAACTGGTCAAGCAGAGTCGCAAGCTGCCGCCGGAAGTACTGGCCAGCCTGTCCGGCATCGACGATCCGTCGCGCGTGGCCGATTCCATTGCCGCACACCTTTCCGTGCGCATGGCAGACAAGCAGAAGGTCCTGGAGACTGCCGATGTCGCCCAGAGACTTGAGCTGCTGATCGGGCTGGTCGATGGCGAGATGGACCTGCAGCAGGTCGAGAAGCGTATTCGCGGGCGAGTCAAATCGCAGATGGAAAAGAGTCAGCGCGAGTACTACCTCAACGAGCAGATGAAGGCGATCCAGAAGGAACTCGGCGACAACGAGGAGGGCCCGAACGAAGTCGAGGAACTGCAGAAGAAGATCGAAACGGCCGGCATGCCGAAGTCGGTGCTGACCAAGGCGCGACAGGAGTTCGGCAAGCTCAAGCAGATGTCGCCGATGTCGGCCGAGGCCACCGTGGTACGCAACTACCTGGATTGGCTGGTGGGCGTGCCGTGGAAAAAGCGCAGCAAGGTGCGCAAGGATCTGCAAATGGCACAGGAAGTGCTCGACGCCGATCACTTCGGGCTGGAGAAGGTCAAGGATCGCATCCTGGAATATCTTGCCGTGCAGCAGCGCGTATCGGCGATGAAAGGGCCGATCCTCTGCCTGGTGGGGCCGCCCGGCGTGGGCAAGACCTCGCTGGGACAGTCGATCGCCAAGGCGACCAACCGCAAGTTCGTGCGCATGAGTCTCGGTGGCGTGCGCGACGAAGCCGAGATCCGCGGTCATCGGCGGACCTATATCGGCTCGATGCCCGGCCGTATCGTCCAGAACATCAACAAGGTCGGCACCAGGAATCCGCTGTTCGTGCTGGACGAGATCGACAAGATGTCGATGGACTTCCGCGGCGATCCGTCGTCGGCGCTGCTGGAGGTGCTCGATCCGGAGCAGAACCATGCGTTCAACGATCATTACCTCGAGGTCGACCTGGACCTGTCCGAGGTGATGTGGATCGCCACGGCGAATTCGTTGAACATTCCCGGTCCGCTGCTCGATCGCATGGAGGTCATACGCATCCCCGGCTACACCGAGGACGAAAAGCTCGGCATCGCGCAGAAGTACCTGTTGGCCAAACAGCTCAAGGCCAACGGCCTGAAACCCGAAGAGCTCAGCGTGGACGAAGAGGCATTGCGCGACATCGTGCGGTATTACACGCGCGAGTCCGGTGTCCGCAATCTGGAGCGCGAAATTTCCAAGATCTGTCGCAAGGTCGTGAAGGAGCTGACGCTGGGCCAGGTGAAGAAGGCCAAGCCCACGACTGCGTCCAAGACCGGCAAGGCCAGGGCCAAGCCCGGTGCCGGTCGGGTCAGCGTAGGCTCGGCCAACCTGGACCATTATCTGGGCGTACGCCGGTTCGATTTCGGCCGCAAGGAATTGCAAAACGAAGTGGGTTTGGTGACCGGGCTCGCGTGGACACAAGTCGGCGGCGAATTGCTCAGCATCGAAGGCTCGGTGGTGCCTGGCAAGGGCAGGCTGGTGCATACCGGCCAGCTCGGCGATGTCATGAAGGAGTCGATCCAGGCCGCGTTGTCCGTGGTGCGTGCGCGTGCCGATCGATTGGGCATCGACCCCGAGTTTCATCAGAAGCTCGACGTGCACATCCATGTGCCTGAAGGCGCCACACCCAAGGATGGTCCGAGCGCCGGTATCGCCATGTGCACGGCATTGGTATCCGTGCTGACCCGGGTGCCGGTTCGCTCCGAAGTGGCGATGACTGGCGAAATCACCCTGCGCGGCCGCGTGCTTCCGATTGGCGGACTCAAGGAGAAATTGCTGGCGGCACTTCGCGGCGGCATCACCACGGTAATCATTCCGGAGGACAACAAGAAGGATCTCGCCGACATGCCGGCCAACATCACCTCGTCGCTGGAGATCCACCCGGTACGTTGGATCGACGAGGTGCTGGATATTGCACTGGAGCGTCCGCTGCAACCGAACCCGGTCAAGGAGGAGGCGCCTGCCACATCTGCGGGCGAACCGGCGGAAGTGCATTCTCGCCCGCATTGATCCGCCGGTTGATGGATGATGGGCGGTTCGGATGTGTCCGGTTCACGGCTGCGACTTGTTCTGGCCGGTTTCCCGCAAATTGATCGATCCGCCGACGCCGTAGTCTTCTGGCGCCGGTTTTGCAAGCGATTTCGTCAGGAGCAGACAAGCCGAAAACGTTGCTGTGGCTTGTGTTGCGGATTCCGTCGAGGCACTGGTATAAAGGCCGTACCGCAGCCCGGCGTTGCATGTCAGTGCAGTGATGCGGGGTTGTGTTACGGCGCTTAACAAGAGCCAGCCATCCATGCCGGCGTTGCCAGGTCCCCAGGACTGACCACGCGGGTGAAAATCCGAACAAGGGAGTTTTTCAATGAATAAAACCGATCTGATCAATGCCATCGCCGAAGCGGCCGAGTTGACCAAGGCCGATGCAGGGCGCGCTCTCGAAGCCTACCTGGAGGCCGTACAGAAGTCGTTGAAGAAGGGCGAGGATGTTTCGGTGGTGGGCTTCGGCACGTTCACCGTGCGCAAGCGTGCTGCTCGTACAGGCCGCAACCCGCGCACGAACGAAGCGATCAAGATCAAGGCCTCGAAAGTGCCTGCTTTCAAGGCTGGCAAGACCCTCAAGGATGCCCTAAACTAAGCGGCTGACGCTTGGTTTCGGGTGCTTAGCTCAGCGGTAGAGCGTCGCCCTTACAAGGCGGTGGTCGTAGGTTCGATCCCTACAGCACCCACCAGAAAAATGCGGAGTGGTAGTTCAGTTGGTTAGAATGCTGGCCTGTCACGCCGGAGGTCGCGGGTTCGAGTCCCGTCCACTCCGCCACAGTTCGCAAGGGCGCCCGCGTGGCGCCCTTGTCATTTAGGCAGTTTGCATCTGCTGTCTGGGTCGATCGGACATGCGTGCCGGTGCGGGGGCCAACACCATCCGCGAGCCACGCGCTTCATGCGCTTCAACCACGTGCGGGAAGATTTCAATGCTGCAGGCAATGCGTAACAAGATGCATGGATGGCCATCCATCATTCTTCTGGGGGTTTGCGTTTTCGCGATGTCGCTTTTTGGCATGGAGAGCTACTTCACGTCGCGCAATGATTCGTTCGTGGCGAAGGTCGGCAGTCACGAGATCAGCCAGCGTGACTACCAGGATCGGGTGAATCAGCTGCGACAGCAGGCGAGCGCCGAACAGGGCGAGCATTTCGACTCCAGCATGTTCGAAAAGTCGGAAGTCAAGCAGCGCATCCTGGATGGCATGATCGACCAGCAGTTGCTGCTCCAGGCCAACGCCGATTGGGGCCTGCGCGTTGCCGACAAGGCCGTGCGCGATTACATCGGGGCGATCCCCGCCTTTGTGGTCAACGGGCAGTTCGATCCGACCAGTTACCGCGCGTGGCTGGCCAGCCAGCGCAAGACGCCGACGATGTTCGAGGACGACATCCGCTCGTCGCTGGCGACCCGGCTGCTGCCGGAGGCAATTGAAAACAGCACGCTGATCAGCGATGCCCAGATCGACCAGTTTCTCGGCCTGCTGACACAGCGCCGTGATTTGCGCTACTTCATGCTGCCGCGCCCGACGCCGGCGGACAGCAAGGTCAGCGATGCGCAGTTGGAATCCTGGTACAAGGCGCATCTTGCGGACTACATGAATCCCGAGCAGGTTTCGGTGAAGTACATCGAAGTCAATGGCGCCGACCTCAAGCCGGATGTTGCCCCGGGCGATGACGAATTGAGGAAGCGCTACGAAGACGAAAAGCAGCGCTTCGTGCAGCCCGAGCAACGTCTGGTTTCGCATATCCTGATCGATGTGCCGAACAATGCCACGCCTGACCAGCAGAAGGCGGCACTGGCCAAGGCGGAGAAGATTGCGGCACAGGCCAATCCCGGCAATTTTGCCGAACTCGCAAAAAAGGATTCGCAGGATCTCGGTTCGAAGCGCCAGGGCGGTGACCTCGGCTGGCTCGAAAAAGGCGTGACCAATCCGGCCTTCGACTCGGCGATGTTTGCGCTGCAGAAGGGCCAGGTATCCAAGCCGGTGCTCTCGCCCGACGGTTATCACATCATCTGGCTGCGTGACGTTCGCAGTGGCGAGTCCAAGCCGTTTGCCGAGGTGCGCGACCAGTTGGTCAAGGAAGCTCTGGCTGCCGCGCGTGACCGCAAGTACAACGAGGTCGCGGGCAAGATGTCCGACAACACCTATCAGAACCCGACATCGCTCGAGCCCGCAGCCGCGGCGCTGGACCTGCCCATAAAGAGTACGGGGCTGTTTTCCCGCAAGGGTGGCGAAGGGTTGGCCGCGAATCCCAAATTCATCGCTGCCGCGTTTGGCGACGATGTGCTCGTCCAGGGCAACAACTCCGGATTGATCGACCTCGGCAACGACCACTCCGTGGTGATCCATATCGACAAGCATGTGGCGGCAGTTGCGCGTCCGCTGAACGAAGTGCGCGCCGATGTGCAGAAGAAGATCCTGGATGGGCGCGTCGCGACCGCGGCCAGGAAGCAGGCGGATGAATCCCTGGCTCGCCTGCGCAAGGGCGAGGCGATGGCGGCCGTGGCAACGTCGGTTGGTACCAGCGTCACCAGTGTCAACGACGCCGTGCGCGGGCATGCCGAGGTGCCTGCGCCGCTGATGACACAAGCGTTCCTGCTGCCGCACCCGGTTTCCGGCAAGCCCCAGTTTGCCGCTGTGGACATGCAGGGCGGCAACTACGCGTTGCTGGCCGTGGACAAGGTGCAGGGCGGGGACCTGTCCAAGGTGCCGCCGGAGCAGCGCGAAGCGCTGCGCCAGCAGATGGGCCAGGCGTATGGTTCCGAGGCGACCCGCGAGCTGCTCGATGTGCTCAGGGCACACGCGGAGATCAAGGTGAACAAGAACCTGATGTGACGGGTGTTCGACCGCACAGAAACAGAAAAGGCAGCCGGTGGCTGCCTTTTCTGTTTCTGTGCGGAATTTCCGCGATTCGAACGCCGGCAACATCACTGTCTGAGCCTTGCGTTTGCGCTATCCGATCTGCGGAGGTCGATCGGATTCAATCGGTTCCGTTGACCTGCAGAACCTGGCCGGGTTTGAGCTTGTGGCCGGTGAGCTTGTTCCATCGCTGCAATTGAGCAACGGACACCGAGCATTCGTGCGCGATCTTCCACAGGCTGTCGCCGGGCCTGACGGTATGGGTTTTCCGCGAAGAGGCATGATCGCGAGGGTCTGTCGGGTGCATGTCGACGCTGGCCGAGGTGGATTGATTCAGCAAGGCATCGCGAAATTGCTGCACGTGGCCCCGCGGAAGCAGCAGATATGAAGTGACGCGTGGATTGACCAGGTCACTGCGGAACGCTGCATTGAGATCCTCCAGTGAGTCCACCGGCATGCCGGCATGATCGGCCGCTCGCGCCATCGGTATCGGGTGCGGAATCGGAATCCGGACCAGGTGCTTCTCCTCGGGCAAACGGGGCAGGTTGACGTTGAAACGGGCCGGCTCGCGCACGACACACGCTATGGCCAGCAGTCGGGTCAGATGCTCGCGGGTCACCCGGCGCACCGGCCATGCCGGAATCACCGGCTCGTCCGGGGGCAGACCGTGTTCCCCAACCATCTTTCTTATCGAATATTCGCCAGCGTTGTAGGCGTAATCGACGACGCGCCAGTCGCGAAACCGGTCGTGATACTGCTTGAGCAGCTTCATCACGGCATTGGCAGCGGCGTTCACGTCCAGGCGACCGTCGTAACGGTCATCGATACGCAGCCCCATCGCGCCGGCCGTGACGGGCATGATCTGCCACATCCCGGCAGGCCGATGCCGCCGGCCGGAGACCGGCTGAAAGCGGCTCTCCACCCAAGGCAGCAATACGAATTCTCCGGCGACGTCGTACCTGGCGGCCACCTGCTGCACATAGACCAGCCGGGGCATGGCCTCCAGCAATCGTTTCTCGAAACGGCGTGGGTGACGCGTGTATTTCCTGGCCTGAAGCAGCACCGAAGGGTCGGCATCGCAGTCCGCCATGGCAAAGCTGCTGCGCAGCCGTTCCCATACATCGATGTCCGGTGATGGGGGCGGCGGCGCCATTTCAGGCGACGGCGCGACGGGCTGCCCGGCAGGCGCCACCGGAACCGTTTTGGCCACGGCCGGGTGCGGTTTGCCTGGTGGCAGGTTGGCGCAGGCCGTCAGCACCATCGACAGGATCAGCGGCAGCAACAAGGCCCGTTTCTTCATCCGCGAAACCCATCCTTGGCCGTTCGAATGGCGGCAAAACGGGCCACCCGATCAGCGCCAGTGCCGTGCTGTCTTCGACACCATTGGACGACTGCATCCGCATCGACGCGCAGGAACGGATTGGTGTCCAGTTCGCTGCGCAGTGTCACGGGGAGTGTGGGTTGGTGGCTGGCTCGCAACGCGGCGACTTCAAGCAGTCGCTGGCGCAACTGGGCATTGGCCGGTTCGATGGTGCATGCAAAGCGTCCGTTCGCTTCGGTGTATTCGTGACCGGCACAGATCAGGGTGGCGCCCGGAAGCAACGACAGGCGATCGAGCGAGTCGAGCATCTGCGCCGGGGTACCCTCGAACAGCCGACCGCAGCCCAGGCTGAAAAGAGTGTCGCCGCACAGCAACAGTCCGGCGCCGCTGAAGGCGATGTGGCTGAGAGTGTGGCCCGGAATCGCGATCACCTCGAAACGCACGGCCGGCGACATCAGTTCGACAAAGTCCCCGTCGCCGACGCGATGGGTAGCCGCATCGATGCGCTCGTCATCCGGTGCGTAGACGGGTACGTCGTGCCGCCTGCGCAGGGTGGCCGCACCTCCGATGTGATCGTGGTGATGGTGGGTCAGCAGAATGGCGCGCAAACGCAAATTCTGCGCGGCCAATGCACGCTCGACGACATCGGCATCACCGGGATCGACCACGATCGCAGCGCCGCCGTCGTCGTGCAGCAGCCAGATGTAATTGTCGGCCAGCGCTGGCAAGGGTGTGATATGCAAGATGACTCCGCGGCGGTCTCGGGACATCCGAGAGAGATCAGGTGCGGTCCCTTGGCGACGACACAGCCATCCGGGGCGCGTATAAGGCGGTCGACTATAAAGAGGCTGGAAGAGCGACTCGTTAGCTGCGTGTTAATCCGGTGGGGGACGGTTCATTTCACACGCATTCCCGCCTGCGGTGATCTGCCTGTCGCTGCCAGCCGTTACACTCTGGATACCGATGGGTACCGGGCCGGCTGCATGCGCCAACGCAATCAAGACGTCTATACCAGCGCGCCAGTGCACCGCTTGCTGGAAGAGCAACTGCGCGTACTGATGCCGGATCTGCAGCGCTGTTTCGGCTCGCATGCCTTGCTGCTTGGCGCGTCGCCCGATGACGGCCCGCCGGCGCTCCCCCTGGTTGGTTGCTGGACCAGCCTGCATCTGCGCAACAACCGTTATCGGGGTGATCTGCATGCGGCAGCGGATGAGCCGCTCCCCTTTGTCGACGACGCATTCGACTTGGTAATGCTGCGTCATGCACTGGAGGTCGCGCCGGTCGCACCGGCCCTGCTGGACGATGCGATCCGCATGTTGGCGCCCGGCGGCGTGCTGGTGGTGACGGGCATACATCCGCTCAGTGGCTGGGCGCCGTGGCTGCGCTGGCACGGGCATGGCGCATCGCAAATGCCACGGCTGCAGTTGCCGTTGCGACTCAGGCACGGTCTGCTGCAGGCGGGGCTGGAGATCGAACGGGCGCAGCGGGTAGGACGCATGTTGCCGGGCCTGCCGATGATCCCGATACAGGGAGGTCTGCTGGGCGGCGGATACATATTGTTTGCGCGCAAACAGCGACGGGCGATAACGCCGCTGAGAATCAGGCCGGCGCCCGCGCGGGTACCGGCCAACGGTCGATTGTCGCCAAGCATTCGCCGCAGTTCGGCGTCATGACTTCAATGGGATATGTAAACAACGATGAGCGAAGTGGAAGCATTTACCGACGGTGCCTGTCTGGGCAACCCGGGTCCTGGCGGCTGGGCCGCACTGCTGAGGGCAAAGGACAGCGAACGCATGGTCGCCGGCGGTGACCCCGCCACCACCAACAACCGGATGGAATTGATGGCGGCGATCGGCGCACTGGAAGCCCTGAAGCGGCCGTGTCAGGTGACCCTCACCACCGACTCGCGCTACGTGATGCAGGGCATCGAGCAATGGATGCCGAAGTGGCGCGCGAACGGCTGGCGCACCGCCGACAAGAAGCCGGTGAAAAACCAGGATCTGTGGCAGCGACTGTCTGCGGCGGTCAGCGCCCATCAGGTTCGGTGGAAATGGGTGAAGGGCCACAACGGCCACGTCGAGAACGAACGTGTCGACCAGGCCGCGCGTGAGCAGGCCGAGTTGCTCAGGGGCCGGGCATGAGACAGATTGTTCTCGATACCGAAACCACCGGCCTGGAAGTGCGCCAGGGCCATCGGCTGGTGGAAATCGCCTGCGTCGAGCTGGTCGAACGGCGACTCACCGGGCGGCACTACCAGACCTATCTCAATCCGGATCGGGTGATCGATGAAGGTGCCCGGCTGGTAACCGGCATCGAGGACGAGTTCCTGCTCGACAAGCCGCGTTTTGCCGAAGTGGTGGATGACTTCCTTGCCTTCATCGACGGCGCGGAACTGGTCATCCACAACGCCAGTTTCGATATCGGCTTCCTCGATGCGGAGCTGGCCCGACTGGAGAACGGTGCAGGACGGATCGGCGATCGTTGCAGCGTGCTCGACACGCTGGCGATGGCGCGTGAACGCTATCCCGGTCAGCGCAACAGCCTTGATGCCTTGTGCAAGCGGCTCGGTGTGGACAATTCGCGGCGCGACCTGCATGGTGGCCTGATCGACGCCCAGCTGCTGGCCGACGTCTATCTGGCGATGACCACGGGGCAGGGGGCCTTCGAGCTCGGTTTCGAGGGCGCAGTCGAGCAACGCGATGCCGTGGTGGTCGCGCCGGTGGTGCTGCGGATGCGGCCGCGCGTCCTGCATGCTTCGCCCGACGAGTTGCTGCGGCACGAGCAGCGGCTGGATGCGCTGGACAAGAGCAGCGCGGATGGCCAGAGCGTGTGGCGTCGGCAGGGTTGAAGCTAGGAGCGTGGGCGGCAGAAACTTTCGAGGCGAAAAAGTGGCTGTGTGAGGACAGACAACGACGATTCGCCGGCCCTTGTTGGTGGTTCCATGGGCCAAGAAGCGGCGGAAATATGGACCACGCAGGCGCTTTTGCAGCCCGGAAGATTTCTGCCGCCCACGCTCCTGGTCGTACCTGTCGGGTTCAGCAGGAACGCACGAGCAGCACGGTGATATTGTCATTGCCGCCGCTGTCGAGCGCATCCAGCAGCAACTGATCGACACATTCCTGTGCGGCCAGGTCGTTGCGCGCCACCGTGCGCGCAATCGTCGCGTCGCTGACGCCTTCGGTCAGTCCGTCGCTGCACAGCAGAAAGCCCATGCCCGGTTCCAGCTGGCCGCGTGCCATGCCGATGTGCAGTTGCTCGGTCGCTGTCACGCCCAGCGCCTGGGTCAGCACATTTCGTTGCGGATGCTGCGATGCCTGCGCCGGGTCGAGTTGCCCGGCTTCGACCAGCGCCTGCACCAGCGAATGATCGTGGCTGATCTGCCGCAGCCCCTGTTTCCACTGGTAGATCCGACTGTCGCCGACCCAGGCCACTTCGTAACCGTCGGCGATTGTCCGCAACGCGGCGATCGTGGTGCCCATCGGCAGCACGTCGTAGCTGGGCCGGGCGTGTGCCAGCAGTCGCTCGGCCGCACCGTTCACCGCTTCGATCAGGCTGTGTCCGCGGCCGACCAGTTCGACCACCGCATCGCGCACCAGCGCGGACGCCACCTCGCCATGCTGATGGCCACCCATGCCATCGGCGACCAGAAACAGGCCAAGCGAGGCATCGGCGTAATAGGTGTCCTCATTGCGCGTACGGCGCAGGCCGACGTGCGTTCCGTGTCCGAATTCGATCATGGGTTTTCAGTTGGGCAGGCTGTTGCAGCATGCCGGAAGACATGGTTGTTGTCACGGCAAGTTCGCTCGCGTATTATTCCCGGCTCGCATGAGCCACCATGCACCCACTTGGAGAGGTGGCAGAGTGGTCGAATGTACCTGACTCGAAATCAGGCGTACGTGTAAGCGTACCGTGGGTTCGAATCCCACCCTCTCCGCCAGAAACGCAAAACGCCCCCGTGTGGGGCGTTTTGCGTTTCTGGCGGAGAGGGTGGTGTGGACTAACCCACTCGGTTCGACAGGTTTGTCCGGAACAAATTTGGATAGCCGCAGGCTGGCCCTGGAGTGCGCAGCGCGGAAGGGTTCGGCCCAAGGATGGGCCGGACAATCCCGTCCGTTACGCAAACGGGGTATTCAACGGAGTGGTGCTTCTGCTCTCCGACGCACATGCCACTGACTCTCCATCCACGGAAATCAGCCCAGCAAAAAGGCCGGTGATCCGGCCCTTTTGCCTCATGCGATACGTCAGCGAAAGGCGCTTCAGCCGGCTTTCTTCTTCGCCAGCCGCAGCCACGTGTCGACCACGGTATCCGGGTTCAGCGACAACGACTCGATACCCTGTTCCATCAGCCACTCGGCCAGATCCGGATGATCACTCGGACCCTGGCCGCAGATGCCGATGTACTTGCCCTTGGCGCGGGCGGTCTTGATCGCCATGGCCAGCAGCTTCTTCACCGCCGGGTCGCGCTCGTCGAAAAGGTTGGCAACGATGCTGGAATCGCGGTCCAGACCCAGGGTCAGCTGGGTGAGGTCGTTGGAGCCGATCGAGAAGCCGTCGAAAATGTCGAGGAACTCGTCGGCGAGCAGCGCGTTCGAGGGCACTTCGCACATCATGATGACCTTGAGGTCATGCTCGCCCTGCTTGAGGCCGTTCTTCGCCAGCACCTCGATGACCTTGCGGCCTTCGCCGAGCGTGCGCACGAACGGGATCATCACCCAGACGTTGGAGAGCCCCATCACTTCGCGCACGCGCTTGACCGCCTTGCACTCCAGTGCGAATGCTTCGACGAAGCTGGGATCGACGTAGCGGCTGGCACCGCGGAAGCCGATCATCGGGTTCTCTTCGTGCGGCTCGTAGCGCGAACCGCCGAGCAGCCCGGCGTATTCGTTCGACTTGAAGTCGGACAGGCGCACGATCACCGGCTTCGGGTATACCGAAGCGGCGATGGTGGCGATGCCTTCGGCCAGACGATCGACGTAGAACTCGACCGGGCCGGGATAACCGGCGATACGCTCGTCGATCTTTGCCTTGGTCTCGGCGTCCTGTTTGGCGTACTCCAGCAGTGCCTTCGGATGCACGCCGATGTGGCTGGCAATGATCATTTCCAGGCGGGCCAGGCCGATGCCGGCGTTCGGCAGCATGCCGAAGTCGAACGCGCGCTCCGGGTTGGCCACGTTCATCATGATCTTCAGCGGCGCTTCGGGCATGTCGCCCAAGTCGGCGGTGATCCGCTCGAACTTCAGGATGCCTTCGTAAATCGTGCCGGTGTCGCCTTCGGCGCAGGACACGGTGACATCCGCCCCATCGGGAATCAGCTCCAGCGCGTTGCCGGTGCCGACCACGGCGGGCACGCCAAGCTCGCGCGCGATGATCGCCGCGTGACAGGTACGGCCGCCGCGGTTGGTGACGATGGCCGAGGCGCGCTTCATCACCGGCTCCCAGTCGGGGTCGGTCATGTCGGCGATCAGCACGTCGCCGGGCTGCACCTTGTTCATGTCCGAGAGCGAACGGATCACGCGCGCCTTGCCGGCGCCGATCTTCTGGCCGATGGAACGGCCTTCGGCCAGTACCTTGCCTTTTTCGCTGAGGTGGAAACGCTCGAGCTGGGTCGCGTGCGAGCGCGACTTCACCGTTTCCGGTCGCGCCTGCACGATGTAGATCTTGCCGGTGTGGCCGTCCTTCGCCCACTCGATGTCCATCGGGCGGTCGTAGTGCTTCTCGATGATCAGCGACTGGCGGGCCAGTTCCTGCACGTCCTCGTCGTTGATGCAGAACTTGTTGCGCATGTCGGCCGGGGTGTCTTCGGTGCGAACGCGCTCACCGGGCGCATCGGAATAGACCATGCGCAATTGCTTCGCGCCAAGGTTGCGACGCAGGACGGCCGGCTTGCCGTCGCGCAAGGTCGGCTTGAACACGTAGAACTCGTCGGGATTAACCGCACCCTGCACGACCATTTCGCCCAAGCCATACGAGCCGGTGACGAAGACCACGTCGCGGAAGCCGGACTCGGTGTCCAGCGTGAACAGCACGCCGGAGGCGCCGACGTCCGAACGCACCATCAGCTGCACGCCGGCGGAGAGGAACACGTCCTCGTGCTTGAATCCCTGGTGCACGCGATAGGCGATCGCGCGGTCGTTGTACAGCGAGGCGAAAACCTCCTTGACCTTGTTCAGCACATCGTCGATGCCAACGACGTTGAGGAAGGTTTCCTGCTGGCCCGCGAACGACGCGTCGGGCAGATCTTCCGCGGTGGCCGAGGAACGCACGGCGACGGCGATGTCGGAATACTTCTGCGATTGTCCCTGATCGCCAGAATCAAGAACCGGCGATCCCTCGCCGGACTTTTCAACAGGAGCGGCGTCCTTGCACAGCTTGATGTAGGCGTCGCGGATGGCCTGCTCGAGTTCGGCGGGCAGGGCGGTGTCGACGATCCAGCCGCGGATTTCCTTGCCGGCCGCGACCAGCGCGTCGACGTCGTCGACATCGAGCGAGGCCAGCCGTTCCTGGATGCGCTTGGCCAGACCGCTCTTCTCCAGATACTGCTGGAACGCGTCGGCCGTGGTGGCAAAGCCGCCAGGCACGGAGACGCCGAGCCTGGCCAGGTTGCCGATCATCTCGCCGAGCGAGGCATTCTTGCCGCCGACCTTGCCCAGGTCGGTCATGCGCAGTTGGTCGAGCCAAAGCACCAGGTCGTTCAAGGGTGTCTCCTCAAGAAGCTCTACGGGTAGTGGAATGGACGCGGCACGAAGGCCCGAAGCGGGTTGCAAAGAACTGGTATTGTCCGCTGTCGATGGTGCGCAGCACAAGAAGACCATTGCCGGCAGATGTCATTCCAACGACATACCAGTCAGGCGGCAGTCAATCGGCGACAGCATTTTGCGCTTGCGCTAAGGTGCGGACAAACGCACCAGCGCGAATGGGATCCTGTATGCAGCGAACGGTTTTTTTCATCTCCGACTCCACTGGTATTACGGCGGAGACGATCGGCAACAGCATCCTGGCGCAGTTCGAGGGCGTGCAGTTCGACAAGCACCGGCTGCCATTCACCGACAACGCGCACAAGGCGGAAACCGCTGCGCTGCGCATCAAGACCAAGTATGCGCAAAGCGGGCAACGGCCGATCGTGGTCAATACCATGGCCGATCGTGCGCTGTGCGAGATCGTGGCCGCCAGCGGTGCGCTGATGTTGGACGTGTTCGCGCCGTTCATCGGTCCGCTGGAAGATGAGCTGGGCACAAAGCGCTCCGGAGCAGTCAACCGTTCGCATGGCATGGTCGATTTCGACAAGTACGAGGCACGCATCAACGCGACCAACTACGCGCTCTCGCACGACGACGGCATCGACGTGAACTATGCCGAGGCCGACCTGATCCTGGTTGGCGTGTCACGTTCCGGCAAGACGCCGACCTGCCTCTACATGGCCTTGCATTACGGCGTCAGCGCCGCCAACTATCCGCTGACCGACGACGACCTCGAGAAGCTTGAATTACCGGCACGGCTGCGTCCCTACAAGGATCGACTGTTCGGACTGACCATCGATCCGGCGCGGCTGGCGCAGATCCGCGAACAGCGACGCGCAGGCAGCCGCTATGCCACATTGAAACAATGCCGTTGGGAGCTGGAGCAGGCCGATCGGCTGATGCGGCAGGCCAACATTCCCAGCCTCAACACCACACATGTGTCGATCGAGGAAATCGCCAGCAAGATCTTCGACCGCTTCGGTATCGAGCGGACCATGTTCTGATCGCCGATTGGGGTTGCCTTACTTTTCATGAGTGCCGTACTGGACAATCGCCACAGCCTGCTGCCGGGACGCTTCGAGTTCCTGATGGGCCTGTATGCGGAAAACTACCATCGCTTGACGCGACTGTTCGCGCCGCAGCAACTCGCGGCCGGCCGTTACGTGTCCAGCGTCGATGACGGATTGAACGTGCACCTGCACGTGCAGGAGTGTCATCCGTACACGCTGGAGCTGGAACTCACCTACGACTTCGTGGACGCCCATACCGGCCAGCGCGCACCGTCGGCACAATTGCGCATGTACACCGACGCGCACGTGGCCGAGGCCCTGCATTGCCATCCCGGTCGCCATCTGTGGCAGGTGCTGGGACCCTTCTCGCCGGCGCACACGGTGTTCCAGCATCGCCTGCGCATGAATGGATTTCTTTCCCGCTGGCTGGAGTACCTCGCCGAGCAAGGGCATTCCACAGGTACGCTGGAGCCGCAATCGGAGTCGTGCGAGAGCGGTCGGGAATAGGGTTTTGTTGAGTGCAGCCATGGATGGCTGCTTCCTGATCTTTGCGCACATGGATGAGCGCACAAGTACCCGGCAACAAAAAGCCCGCACTTGGCGGGCTTCCTGCTTGAATAGTGGCGGAGTGGACGGGACTCGAACCCGCGACCTCCGGCGTGACAGGCCAGCATTCTAACCAACTGAACTACCACTCCGCATTTTGTTGCTTCTTCCAGCTGTGCGAGCCGACTTGGCGTCCCCACGGGGATTCGAACCCCGGTGTCCACCGTGAAAGGGTGGTGTCCTAGGCCTCTAGACGATGGGGACAATTCAAGTTGGTGGAGCCAGGCGGGATCGAACCGCCGACCTCCTGCATGCCATGCAGGCGCTCTCCCAGCTGAGCTATGGCCCCGCCGCTGGAAGCCGAGAAGAATAGGTGTGAGACAGATATTCGTCAAGCTTTTTTTCGGCGGAAAAAGAATCCAATCGCATCGGGTTGGAAGCGGTCTCGCGCAGACGGGCCGACGACGAAGTGCGTTCGATTAAGCTGCAGTGGACTCACGCGCCGGATAGATTCACGCATGCACGAAATCGGTTTCATTCGCGACCTAGCCATGGTGATGCTCGTGGCGGGTGCCACCACGATCCTGTTTCAGCGTCTGCGCCAGCCGGTGCTGCTTGGGTACATCCTCGCCGGTGTCTTGATCGGACCGCATACGCCGGGGGTGCTGGTAGCCGATCCGCGCGCGATCGACGACATCTCCAATCTTGGCGTGGTGCTGTTGATGTTCACGCTGGGGCTGGAATTCAGCGTGCGCAAACTGCGGGAGGTGGGCATCGGCGTGCTGGCGGTCGCCGTGGGCGAGGTCGGGCTGATGTTGTGGATCGGTTTCGGCATCGGCGAGCTATTTGGCTGGAAAGGCATGGACGCGTTGTTTCTCGGAGCGATCATTTCGTTGTCCTCGACCATGGTGGCCACCCGCACGCTGGCCGCGAGCGGACAGCGGGGCCAGTCCTTCGCTCAATTGGTGGTGGGCCTGCTGGTGGCCGAGGACATGCTGGCGATCGTCATGCTGACCTTGCTGACGGCCGTGGCGATCGGTGGTTCGGCGTTGGCCGGGACCGCATTCACCCTGATCGGACACCTTGGCCTGTTCGTGGTCGTGGGGATGATTCTGGGCTTGTTGCTGCTGCCACGGCTGGTCGACTACGTGGCCGGATTTGGCAGCGATGAAACCTTGCTGGTCAGTGTGCTGGGGATATGTTTCGGCGCCAGTCTGCTGGCAGCATGGATGGGTTTCAGCGTGGCGCTGGGTGCTTTTCTCGCCGGCGCCGTGGTTGCCGAATCGCGCTGCGTCGGGCGCGTACTGCGCCTGATCGAGCCGTTGCGCGACATGTTTGCCGCGCTGTTTTTCGTGGCGATCGGCTTGAAGATCGATCCTTCGATGTTGCTGCAGTATGCGTTGCCGGCGCTGGCCATCGCTGCAGTCGTGATGGTCGGCAAGACACTGGCGTGCAGCCTGGGAATTTTCGTGATCGGCAACGACGCGCGCACTTCGTTGCGCTCGGGTCTGGGCATGGCGCAGATCGGCGAATTTTCGTTCGTGATTGCCACGCTCGGGCTTTCGCTGGGCGTGATCAGCGATTTCATCTATCCGATCGCCGTGGCGGTTTCGGTGATCTGCATGGCGGCATCGCCGTATCTGGCCCGCTCGGGAGAGGGGCTGGCGAACAGTCTGCGCCGGATCACGCCGTTGCCGTTGCGCCTGTTGGCTACCAGCTACAGCGGCTGGCTGGAAAATCTCAAGCCGGTCAACGAGAACGCGGCCATCGCGGCGATCTTCCGTCGCCTCCTGTGGCATATCGCGATCAATGTATTGCTGGTGGTGACCCTGTTCATGATTGGTGCCTATGTCAATGCGAACAACTGGAGCTGGTTCTCGATGGTGGGCATCGGGCGCGATCTGCGGCATACGTTGATATGGGCTTGTGCGTTGTTTCTGTCGTTGCCGATGTTGATTGCGGTGTACCGCAAGGCCGAGGCGCTTGGCATGCTGCTGGCCGAGATCGGCATACGCGAACGGCTGGCCGGCTCGTATACCCGGGCCATCCGCAACGTGCTGGCCAGGATCATTCCCCTGGTCACCCTGCTGATGCTGGCGGTGCTGGTCAGTGCGCTGGGTTCGACCATTCTCCCGCCACGCGGAATGGCGCTGTCGCTGCTGGGGCTGGGAATATTGCTGGCGGTGATGTTGTGGCGCGGCCTGGTACAGATGCACGCACGCCTGCAGGCTGCGCTGAAGGACACCCTGGACAAGCCGGGCCCTTCCGACGGTGGCCATGGCTGACGATCATGCGCAGGGTCGCCGCCGGGAACCTTTATGCGTCCTGACGGTCGCAGCCCTGAGTCGTTGCCAAGACCGGACAAGCGCCGCACAATGCGTGGCCTGCCCCATCGGGGGGCCCGGCCGGCAACGCCGGCATATCCAAACACGAGGGAGTTACGAATGAAGCATTTTCTGCGTCCCACGCTGACGGCGGTCGCGATGACCGTTGCGCTGGGCATGACTGCGAGCGTGTACGCTCAGGCTGCCAAGACCGGCGCCGCCGGCACGGTCGACAAGGCCAAGGCGAGTTATGTGGTGGGCTGGGAGATCGCTTCTCAGGTTCCGCCGATCATGCGCGACGAGCTTGATGCCGCTGCGGTGGGTCGTGCAGTGCAGGCGGCGCTGTCGGGCCAGAAGCCGACCATGACCGACGCCGAGGCCAAGCAGGTGCATGACGCCTTCATGGCCAAGATCCAGGCCAAGTACAAGGTCGAGATGACCAAGCTTGCTGCCAAGAACAAGGCCGAAGGCGATGCTTTCCTCGCCAAGAACAAGAGCGCGGCCGGCGTCAAGACCACGGCTTCGGGCCTGCAGTATCAGGTGATCAGCCAGGGTACGGGCGCGCGTCCGGGCCCGAACGATACCGTGGAGATCAACTACACCGGCACGTTCGTCAACGGCCAGGTGTTTGATGCCTCGTCCAAGCACAACCCGCCGGGTCCGGCCTCGATTCCGCTGGCTGGCGTGATTCCGGGTTTCCGCGAAGGTCTGGAGTTGATGCAGGTCGGCGGTCATTACAAGCTGTTCATTCCGTCCTCGCTGGCCTACGGTTCCGAGCCGCAGCCGCCGATGCCGCCGAATGCCACGCTGATTTTCGACGTGACCCTGGTCAAGACCGGCCCGACCGCTGCTGGTGCGGCTACTCCCGCCAAGTAATCCCGTCAGGCGCGATTTGAAAGATCGCAAAATAGGAAGGGCGTGAAGCGATTCACGCCCTTCTGCTTTCCGCAAAACTGTCAACGGTCTTTCGACAACCACGCGGTTAGAATGGTCAGTTCGTTACGAGGGAGTCGCGACAACGATGATGAAGGTCACTATTTTTGGTACCGGTTACGTGGGACTGGTTACCGGCGCCTGTTTGGCCGAGATGGGCAATCACGTGGTCTGCGTCGATATCGATGGCGCGAAGGTCGAGCGACTGAAGCGTGGTGAAATTCCCATCTACGAGCCCGGCCTGGAATCGATCGTGCTGCGCAATCACGCCAGCGGGCGACTGGATTTCACCACCGAGGTGGCTCCGGCAATCGCGCATGGTGAGCTGCTTTTCATTGCCGTCGGTACACCGCCGGACGAAGATGGCAGCGCGGACATGAAATACGTGCTGGCGGTGGCTGCCAGCATCGGCCAGCATCTGGGTGGCTATGCGGTGGTGGTGAACAAGTCGACCGTGCCGGTCGGCACCGCCGACCGCGTGCGCGAGGCGGTCGCCGCCGAATTGCTTGCGCGTGACGTGACGATTGCATTCGACGTGGTGTCCAACCCGGAGTTCCTGAAAGAGGGCGCCGCGGTGGAGGACTGCCTGCGGCCGGATCGGATCATCGTTGGCGCTTCGAGCGAGCGTGCGGTGGCGGTGTTGCGCAAGCTGTATGCGCCGTTCAACCGCAACCACGATCGCATGGTGGTGATGGACGAACGTTCGGCCGAGCTGACCAAATATGCCGCGAATGCGATGCTGGCAACCAAGATCAGTTTCATGAACGAGATCGCGAACATCGCCGAGCGGGTGGGTGCGGACGTGGAACTCGTGCGCCAGGGTATCGGTTCCGATCCACGCATCGGGTATCACTTCATCTATCCGGGTGCCGGCTACGGTGGTTCGTGCTTTCCCAAGGACGTCCAGGCGCTGGAGCGCGCGGCACACGGCCACGGCTACGAAGCGCGCCTGCTCGGCGCGGTGGAGGCGGTCAACCGGCAGCAGAAGGACAAGCTGTTCGAATTGATTTCGCGTCATTTCGACGGCCAGCTGAAGGGCAGGACCATCGCGCTGTGGGGACTGGCGTTCAAACCCAATACCGACGACATGCGCGAAGCGCCCAGCCGGCGGCTGATGGAAGCGTTGTGGGATGCGGGTGCGCAAGTTCGCGCGTTCGATCCGGAAGCGCGGGAAGAGACACATCGCCTCTACGGCGAGCGCGACGACCTCGTGCTGTGCGACAAGCCGCATGCGGCGCTGGATGGCGCCGACGTACTGGCCGTGGTCACCGAGTGGAAGGCGTTCCGCAGCCCCGACTTTGCGCATATCCGCGCGACGTTGGCCGAGCCGGCGATATTCGACGGACGCAATCTGTATGACCCGAGCGTGGTGGAAGAGGCCGGCCTGGCCTATTACGGCATCGGCCGCGGTCGCAGTCTTCGGGCGTCGAATTGAATATCTCGACTGAAGCATTGGGGCAACGGCTCGACGAGATGGAAGTCAGGCTGACCTTCATCGACGACGCGGTGCAGGCGCTGATAGTGGCGGATGCCGAACAGTCGCCGCGGATCGCCGCGCTGGAGCGTGCGTTGCGCGACCTGCGCGGCGAGATGGCGTCGATGCGCGTCGCACAGGCGGACGACCCGCATGACGAACCGCCACCGCCGCATTACTGATCCGCCCCACTGAACCGATCCAGCCCTACCGATCACGGAACCCCAGCATGGCCGATTCCCTGCGCGATCAGCTGCTCAAGAGCGGCATCGTCAAACAGGTCCAGCAAGACCGGCCGCGTGAGCAGAAGCGCCCGGTCTCCACGTCTTCAGGCAACACGGCACGCAAGAGCGGCAAGCCGCCTGCGCGGTCACCCGCGGTCCGGGTGTCAGGCCAGAGCCAGCAGGACATCGATCTGGCCAAGGCCTATGCGATACGGGCGCAGGCCGAAGCGCGCGAACGCAAACGCGTCGAGCAGGAAGCCGTCGAACAGGCGAGGCTTCGACGCGAGCGCAAGTTGAAGATCCAGCAATTGCTCGAAGGTCGGGTCTTGAACAAGGCCGAGGCCGATCAGCCACGCAATTTCGAATACGGCGGCAAGATCCGCCGCGTGCATGTCGATGCGGCTCAATTGGCGGCACTCAATGCCGGCGAGCTTGGCGTGGTACAGCAGGCCGGCCGCTACCTGCTGGTCAGTCGTGAAGTCGCCGAGCAGGTACGCGCGATCGATCCGCACCAACTTGCCCTGCTGGTCGATCCGGATGCCAATGGCATCGGCGACGATGGTGTGCCGGATGACCTGATGTGGTGAGCGGGAGCTGCGGGAAACGCATCACGCGTTACCCGCGCCTTCCTGCTAGCCAGCGGTGTCGGTCAGTGCCGGGTGGTCCCAGCCATGTTTCGGTTTGAAGCGCTCGCCATAGCTGCGCGCCAGTTGCTCCAGGCGTGACTTGAGCTGATCGACGCCGACACTGCGCGCGTACTGGATCGGGCCGCCACGGAACGGGGCAAAGCCGGTGCCGAAGATCACCCCGGCGTCGAGCAGGTCGGCATCGTCGACCACGCCGTCGGCAAGACACGCGACGGCTTCGTTCACCATCGGCAGGATCATGCGCTCCTGCAGGTCCGGCGGCATCACGTAGTCCTTGTCGACCTCCGGTTTTTCCGGCTTGCCGTCCTGCCACACGTACAGGCCCTGGCCGTCCTTCTTGCCACGCTTGCCGGCATCGAGCCTCTCATCCAGCCCGGGCGGCAGCTCCAGTCCGAGAAACGGCGCGAGTTCCTTGCCGACCGAGGCGCAGACATCCAGGCCCACCGTATCGGCCAGTTCGATCGGACCCATCGGCATGCCGAATTTCTTCGCCTCGCGGTCCAGCACCGCACCGGGAACCCCCTCGCTGTACAGGCGCAAGGCTTCCAGCAGGTAGGGCATCAGGATGCGATTGACCAGGAATCCCGGCGTTCCCTTGACGGCGACCGGCAGCTTGCCGAGCGCCTTGCAGAACGCCAGGGCGCGCTTCTCGATGGCCGGGTCGAGCTGGTCGTGGCGAACCACCTCGACCAGCGGCATCTGCGCCACCGGGTTGAAGAAATGCAGCCCCAGGAAGCGCCGGGGCGCCTGCAGGCCCTGTCGCAGCTCATCCAGCGGAATGCTGGAGGTGTTGCTGGCGAGGATCTCGTCAGCCTGGAACTGGGGCTCGATCTGGCCGTACAGCGCGCGCTTGGCGTCGGCATTCTCGTAGATCGCTTCGATCGCCAGGTCGGCAGAGGCCACGCCGCTGCCGTCGACGTCCGCACGGAGCCGGCGGATGGCGACCTCGACCTTTTCCGGAGACTTCAGTTTCTTCTCGTACAGCTGGCGAGCGCGATCCAGCGCCGGCTGGATGTATTTCATTTCGCGGTCCTGCAGGGTCACGTCGAAACCCTTGAGCGCGGCCCATGCGGCGATATCGCCGCCCATGACGCCCGCGCCAACGACATGTACATGCTGGATAGCCGCCTCGATGCCGCTGCCCTGGCTCTTCAGGCGTTCCTGCAGGAAGAAGATGCGGATCAGGTTTTGTGCGGTTGGCGTCTTTGCCAGCTTCGCCACCGAACGGGCTTCGACTTTCAGTCGTTGCCGAATGTCGGAGCCGCCGCGCTTCCACACATCGATCATGGCGAACGGAGCGGGGTAGTGCTCCTTGCGCACCTTCGCAGCGGTCTGCTTGATCATCATCGGGGCGAGGATCTGCCGGGCCAGCCAGGTGTTGCTGGCCCAGGCCCTGGCGCGTCGCGCGAAGGGACGCGGTGGCGCGTGGCGCAGCAACAGGCGTGCCTCGGCCATCAGTTCCGCGGGGCGCGCGATGCGATCGACCACGCCCAGATCCAGTGCGCGCCTGGCCGAGAGCGACTTGCCGGTCAGCATCAATGGAAGCGCGTCGGTGGCGCCGACCAGCCGCGGCAGGCGGGCGGTGCCGCCCCAGCCGGGATGGATGCCGAGCATCACTTCGGGCAAGGCGATGCGGGTTTTCTCGTCCTCCGCCGCGATGCGCAGACGGCAAGCCAGGATCAATTCGGTGCCGCCGCCCATGCAGGCGCCGTGCACCGCAGCCACGGTCGGGCAGGGCAGGCGCGCCAGCGATTCGTACACACGCTGGCCGTGTTCGATGTTCTCCAGCACGGTGTCGTTTCGGGCGTACTCGATGAACTCCTTGATGTCGGCCCCCACGGCAAACCCGGATGGTTTGGCCGAATGGATGATGACGCCGGCGGGCTTGTCGATCGCCAGCCGCTCGACGATCTGCTCAAGTTCGTCCAGCACGGCGCGGGAGATCGCGTTGACGCGGCTGTCGGCGCGATCGAGCGTCAGCGTGACAACGCCATCGTCGCCTTCGCTGGTCTGCCAGTGGTTGAAGCGCAATCCTTCGAACATGGGGATAAAGGCGTGATGGATGAGGCATGAACCATACCGTCCTGCTGGCTCGATTGCGAGCTGTGACCGGCGTCCTTGACCGCCGGATGAAGCAGGTGTGAAATCGGCTACCCCACCGGACTGTCCGGCGTGGGCAAGGGGGCGCTGCGTGCTTTTCCTGTCGACCCGGCGGCGGCTTTCGGGTTCGTCGTGCTTCAATGGACCGGAATTCGTGCCCGCGCGACCATTCACCCGCGTCCTCCGTCGAACTGCCTTGCCGGGACCACCATGCAGCCACTGCAGGAACGCGATGCAATGATGTCCGCAATGGCCTCCGCTTCAGCGCAAGCCGGCACCGAGATTTTCGAGCGCGTGCTGGCTGCACCCAGCGGTCTGGTGCTGCTGGACTGCAAGAATGTCCACGCGCTGATCGATCAGTTCCGCGCGCTGGCCCGACATACCGGCCAGGCGGTCTACCTGTGGCAACCCGATACCGGCCTGGGCAGCCTGCGCGACGCGCATGTGCGGGTGCCGGATTGCCAGCGACTGGGGAACGCGCTGCGCTACATGCGGCAAAGCATGCATTTCGGCGTCTATTTCCTTATCGGTCTGGAGCTGCCGTTGTCGGCGATGGATGCGACCTTGCTGCGTCAACTGGCGCGTGCGCCGAAGGAGCATCTCAGGCGCGTGGTGCTGATCGATGCCCCGGCGGCACTGGTCGAGCACCTGGGGGATCTGGCCGTGCACCTGGGCAGCGAAGAAAGTCAGCCGCGGCGGTTGCGTCTGCGCGACGGTCGCTGGCTGGTTTGAGGCGGACACGCGAATGAATTCCGGCATTCTGTTGATCGCCGCACAGCGCGAGCTGCGACGCAACCTGTTCGATGCGCTCGACGAGGCGGGCTATCCGCATATCTACAGCGCGCGTGACGTGTCGCATGCGGCGATCCTGCTGGAAGGACGTCCCTCGCTGCAACTCGTGGTGGTGGTTTTTTCCGGCGACGAGCAGCAGGCGAAAATTTGCGTCGAGCAGACACGTCGTCTGCCCGGCGGCGCCGGCGCGCCACTGATCGCGGTGTTGTCCGAGGAGGCGTCGTTCAACCCGGCCGACCTGCCGCCGGGAATCGCCGACTGGTTGTCTGCCGAGCAGATCGGTACCGAACTGCTGGCGCGCTGGCGGCGCTCGCTCGGCAGCGGGCAAAACCTGCCTGCTCCGGGCACTGCCCCCGGCGGTGGTGAGCCGGGCGATTACCGGTATGTCTTCGAGGAAAGCGACAGCGAATGGCTGATCGTCGACCCGCAAAGCAGGCGCCTGCTGGAAGTCAGTCCCACCGTGGCCAGACACAGCCGGATGCATGCTCGCCAATGGGAAGGCCTGGCGTTGTCCGAAGTGCTGCGCTTCGAGGGCGTCGCGATCGCCCAGGTGCTGGCCGAGGCGGATCGCAGCTGGTATCCGTGCCAACGCAAGTCGGCGCTGGGTGCCGATATCGGCCAGGCCAGCGTGCGGCGCATGCGGCATGCGGGAAAGGACGCGCTGGCGCTGATGTTCCGCAGTGATCGCGCGGATTTGCGGGCGGAGGCTGCGTTGTCGCTGCTGTCGCGCATCTTCGCCTCGACCATTGGTGTCGACGCGCAGACCGCGGCGGCGCGTCTGCTGTTCGACGAACTGGGGCTGGATTACCTGGTGGTCTGGTCGGCGCGCCAGGATGGCGGCGAAGGGCCGACGCAACTGCTGCATCTGTGGAATGGCGATGAGCAGGCCTGGCCCGCACCGCAGTTGCAGGGTTCCCTGCAACTGGTGCTCGGTGGCAAACCCATTCTGTACCGGACGGACGCGAAGCGACTGGCTCCGATGGATCCGTTGCTGCAGCAACTCGAATTGACCGGTTTTGCCGGATTGCCGCTGTACGACGAACGCCATGCCGTGCTCGGTGCCATGCTGGCCGGCAGCCGCAAGGGCTTTGGCGAAATGGGCATCATCGAGCCGGTGCTGCGGTGCGCGGCGGCGCGCTTCGCACAGATGATCGAGTTGAGCCGCACGCGCGAACAGGGGCGTGCCGAAGGACTGGTCGATGCACTGACCGGGCTGCCGAATCGGTTGCTGTTCAACGACCGGCTGGACACGATCATCCGCGAGGCGACCCGCAACGGCGAATGCTTCGCGGTGCTGTTCGTCGATCTGGACCGCTTCAAGGCCATCAACGACACCTACGGTCACGCCGCCGGCGACCAGGCCTTGCGGGTCGTCACGCAGCGCCTGTGCGGCAGCATTCGTGCTTCCGATACCGTCGCCCGCTACGCCGGCGACGAGTTCACCATCGTCCTGCGGCACATCGTGAAGAACGACGACGTGCTGCGCGTGGCCGAAAAGATCGTGCAGGTGATGGAGACGCCGTTGTATCTCGACGACGGCACCGAATTGCAGATCACCGCCTCGATGGGCCTGAGTTTCTTCCCTGACGATGCGAGCGACGCGCAGACCCTGCTCAAGCACGCCGACGAGGCGATGTATGCGGCCAAGCACCAGGGTCGCAACAATTTCCGGATCTACGAGGTAAGCCCGGAGTACGCGAAGGAACACGGCATGGCGCTGAAGACGCGCCTGCGCCACGCCGAGGGCAACGGCGAGTTGCGGGTGGTCTACCAGCCGCAGGTCGACACCGAGACCGAGGACATCACGGGGATGGAGGCGCTGGTGCGCTGGGAACACCCCGAACTGGGCATGATCAGTCCGGCGGTGTTCATTCCGCTGGCCGAGGAGACCGGCCTGATCGTCTCGATTGGCGAATGGGTCATGCGCACGGCATGCCGGCAGGCGCAGGAATGGGAGCTGCGCTACGGCTTGCGGTTGCGCCTGGGCGTGAACCTGTCAGCCGTGCAGTTGATGGAGTCGCAGCTGCTGGATACGGTTGTCCGTGCCCTGCGCGATACCGGCCTGGACCCGACCCTGCTGGAGCTGGAGATCACCGAGAGCATCAGCATCAAGACCGCGCCGAATCTGGTGGAGAACCTGCATGCGCTGCACAAGCTGGGTTGCCACATCGCGATCGATGACTTCGGCACGGGTGCGGCCTCGCTGGACTACCTGCGCCGCCTGCCGGCCGATCGGATCAAGATCGATCAGAGCTTCGTGCGCAATATCGGTGTCGATCCGGACGACGAAGCCATCGTTCGCGCCACCATCGAGATGGCGCATCGGCTGAAGCGTGCAGTGATCGCCGAGGGTGTGGAAATCGAGCAGCACCTGGAGTTCCTGCGCGCCCATCATTGCGACGAGCTGCAGGGCTACCTGTTTTGCCGCCCGCTGCAGCCGATCAGCTTCGACAAGCTGCTGGCCGAGCGCCAGCGGCTGCTCGAACCGCGGGCCACCGAACCGGCTTGAGTCGCTCGCGGATGGCCCCATGACGAGGGGCACCCTTCCTTCCGGGACATGACAACCGGGCAACGGACGGTGCGTTATGGTGCGCAATACCTTCGCAGGCTGAACTTGAGCGCTCGGCTACGGTCTGAGCAGCGCGTTCAGTTTCCACAAGTTCCCGCAGCGGATGACGGCATTGACGATGGACACGGCCCGGATGGGCGAAAACGAACTGGACCGCGCGCTCGTCGAGCGCGTCCAGAACGGGGACAAACGGGCATTCGACCTGCTGGTGCGCAAGTACCAGCACAAGGTGATCGGGCTGGTTTCGCGCTACGTGCGAAGCCATGCGGAATGCGAGGACATCGCGCAGGAGTCCTTCATCCGCGCATGGCGCGCGATCGGCTCGTTTCGGGGCGACAGCGCGTTCTACACATGGCTCTACAAGATTGCGGTGAACACCGCCAAGAATCATCTGGTCGCGATGGGCCGTCGTCCGCCGGCGGGCGACATCGACGCCGATGATGCCGAATTCCTGGCGGCCGGCGCCGAGCGCATGCATGACAGCGCTACCCCGGAGCGCGAGCTGATGCGCCAGGAAATTGAACAATCCGTGTTTTCCACTGTCCAAGCGTTGCCCGAAGAACTGCGGACAGCCATCACGCTGCGCGAGGTGGATGGCCTCAGTTACGATGAAATCGCCGAGGCGATGGGCTGTCCGATCGGTACCGTGCGTTCGCGGATCTTCCGGGCACGTGAGGCGATCGATGAAAAACTGCGGCCCCTGTTGTCAGACCGCGAGGATCAGACATGAATCAGGCAGACATGAATCAGCAAATTCGCGAGAGCCTCTCCGCTGGCATCGACGGTGAATTGTCGAAGGAGCAGCTGCGATTCCTGCTGAGCCGACTCGGCCACGATGCGCCGTTGCAACAGGCTTGGCAGCGCTATCACCTTGCCCGCGATGGTGTGCGCGAACAGCTGCCGCCGATGGCCAGCGCGGGTTTTGCCGCGCGGGTCATGGCGGCCATCGAGCGCGATGCACTGCCGGTGGCGACGACCAGGCGCGGCCACTGGCTGCGCTGGTCGGCCGGTGGCGCCATAGCGGCCAGCGTGGCGGCTGCCGCCTTGATGATTGCCCAGCCGGCGGGCGATGCGGAGCGCATGACCGCGTCGGCCACCCGACAGGCCAGCGCAGTGGCCAGCGCGCCGCCAGCGATCAAGTCGGTCGCGCCTGCCGCCGTGCCGCCGTGGTTGAGCGGCAATTCCGCCGGGTTGCTCAGCCAGCAGGCTTCCGCGACCCTGGGTGCGCCGTTCGGCGGGAACCGGGCAATGTATTCGCGGCGCCTGTCTGTCTATCCGTCGATGCAGCGGTATCGAACCCTCGACAACAACGATGGCAGCTATCTGCTGCTGCTCGATCCCCGACAGGGTGCGCCGGATCCCTCGCGTGAGGCCGCTGCTGCGCAATAGCGCGGTGTGCGTCGATCTTCCCGTTCTTGCCGTCCGCCGATTGCCGTCATCGACCCGGCCTGCGGCCCGTTGGCCGACGCGGGCCGGACGGAAGCCGACATTCCGGCCCGCGTTCCTGCTGAAGTCAAAACCCCAAGGAGGAGTCATGAATCGTTCCATCTTGCGCACCTTGGCGTGCGCTGCCGTACTCGCCTTCGCCGCGATCGGCACGGTGCAGGCGCAGGCACCCGCGGCGCTGCCGGATTTCACCGGCATCGTCCAGAGGAACGCACCCGCGGTGGTGCATGTGGAAGCCAAATACAGCGGCGAGAGCCCGTCGCAGCAGCAGTCCATGGGTGGCCAGACCATGCCCGGCATGCCGGACGATCAGCAGGCCGAGATCCTGCGTCGTTTCTTCGGCATGCCGATGATGCCGTCGCCGCAGGAACAGAAACATACCTCGCTCGGTTCGGGTTTCATCATTTCCCCGGACGGCTACATCCTCACCAACAACCACGTGGTCGACCATGCGGACAAGGTCACCGTGCGCCTGCAGGATCGACGCACCCTGACGGCCAAGGTGGTCGGCACCGATCCCACCTATGACATTGCCCTGCTCAAGGTCGACGCCGGCGGCAGCCTTCCGGCCGTGAATATCGGTGATTCGCGCACGCTGAAACCGGGCCAGTGGGTGCTCGCGATCGGCTCGCCGTTCGGCTTCGACTACACCGTGACCCAGGGCATCGTCAGCGCGGTCGGGCGCAATCTCGGCGGGCAGGATCAGCCGTACACCTCGTTCATCCAGACCGACGTGCCGATCAACCGCGGCAACTCCGGCGGTCCGCTGTTCGACTTGCAGGGGCGCGTGGTCGGCATCAATTCGCAGATCTATTCCAACACCGGTGACTATCTCGGTGTGTCGTTCTCGATCCCGATCGACGTCGCGATGAATGCGGTGCAGCAGCTCAAGAGCAAGGGCTACGTGTCGCGCGGCCAGCTCGGCGTGACCATGACCACTGTCAGCGAAGACATCGTCAAGGCGTTCAAGCTCGACAATGGCGCCGGTGCCGCGGTCGTCGACGTGACCCCGGACAGTGGCGCGGCCAAGGCCGGCATCCAGCCGGGCGACATCATCCTGTCCTACAACGGTCAGATGCTGCATCAGGCATCGGATCTCCCGCCCCTGGTCGGCATGACCAAGCCGGGCAGCAAGGTGCCGGTGGAAATCCTGCGCAACGGCAAGAAGCAGACCCTGCAGGTGACCATCAGCGAAGCGAAGCGTGACCAGAACGCCGTGAACAACCAGAGTGCGTCCTCATCGGAGCACAGCGGCTCGGCCGCGCTGGGCCTGACCGTGGAGTCGCTCGACAGCGACACCCGCAAGCAGCTCGACCTGAAGGCGGGGCAGGGCGTGGTGATCAGCGATGTCACCGGGCCGGTGGCGGCGCAGGCCGGCCTGCGTCCGGGCGACGTGATCACCATGGTCAACCAGCGCAAGATCGGCAGCGTGGCCGAGTTCAAGGAGGCGACGAAAGATGTGAAGCCCGGCAGCACCGTGCTGTTGCTGGTGCGCCGCGACGATCGGAGCAACTTCATCGGCCTGACCGTACCGGACGGCAAATAGTCCTGCCGGCCATTGCGTCACGAGTGCATCGCGGGCGCCCATCCCATGCCGGATGGCGCCCGCCTTGCATTGGGTCGTGCATGGCAACCGCGGGTTCCATGCGATAATGCGGGGTTAGCGTCGCCCAACGGCGACGCGCCGTCACGCATGGTGCGTGGTGGCATGTTCCCAGCTCGACAGGCCGCCAGCGCTCCATGGAATTGATCCGCAACTTCTCCATCATTGCCCACATCGATCACGGCAAGTCGACCCTTGCCGATCGCATCATCCATCTGTGCGGCGGCCTGGCCACGCGCGAGATGGAAGCGCAGGTGCTGGACAACAATCCGATCGAGCGCGAGCGCGGCATCACCATCAAGGCGCAGTCGGTGTCGCTGCCGTACACCGCGCGCAACGGCAAGACCTACCAGCTCAACTTCATCGATACGCCCGGCCACGTCGACTTCTCCTACGAGGTCAGCCGCTCGCTGGCCGCCTGCGAAGGCGCGCTCTTGGTGGTGGATGCGGCGCAAGGCGTCGAGGCGCAGTCGGTCGCGAACTGCTACACCGCGGTGGAGATGGGGCTGGAAGTGGTTCCCGTGCTGAACAAGATCGACCTGCCCACCGCCGACATCGAGAAAGTGAAAGGCGAGATCGAGGCGGTGATCGGCATCGATGCGACCGACGCGGTGGCGATCAGCGCCAAGACCGGCCTCAACGTGGTCGAGGTGCTGGAGGCCATCGTCGCCCGCATCCCGCCGCCGAAGCCGCGCGACACCGATCGGCTGCAGGCGCTGATCATCGACTCCTGGTTCGACAACTACCTCGGCGTGGTGTCGCTGGTGCGCGTAATGCAGGGCGAGATCAAGCCCGGCGACAAGCTGCTGGTGATGTCCACCGGGCGCACCCACGAAGTGGACGACGTCGGCGTGTTCACGCCCAAGCGCAAGAAGCTGGACAAGCTCGGTGCCGGCGAAGTGGGCTGGATCAACGCCTCGATCAAGGACGTGCACGGCGCACCGGTCGGCGACACGCTGACCCACGCCGGCAAGCCCGCCGACAAGGCGCTCCCCGGTTTCCAGACCATGCAGCCGCGCGTGTTCGCCGGCCTGTTTCCGGTATCGTCGGACGACTTCCCGGCGATGCGCGAAGCGCTGGACAAGCTGCGCCTCAACGATGCCGCTCTGTTCTTCGAGCCGGAGTCGTCCGAGGCGATGGGCTTCGGTTTCCGCTGCGGCTTCCTCGGCATGTTGCACATGGAAATCGTGCAGGAACGGCTCGAGCGTGAATACGACCTCGACCTGATCACCACCGCGCCGACCGTGGTTTACGAGGTGCTGAAAAGCGATGGCACCACGATGTTGCTGGACAACCCGGCCAAGTTGCCCACGAACTCCAGCCTGATCCAGGAAATCCGCGAGCCGATCATCGTCGCCAACATCCTCACGCCGCCGGACTACATCGGCAACGTGATCACCCTGTGCGAGGAGAAGCGCGGCGTGCAGCGTTCGATCCAGTACCTGGCGACCCAGGTGCAGATCAGCTACGAGATGCCGCTGGCCGAGGTGGTGATGGATTTCTTCGACCGGTTGAAATCCGTCTCGCGCGGCTACGCCTCGATGGATTACCACTTCGAGCGCTTCGAGGCCGGCCCGTTCGTGCGCACCGATGTGTTGATCAACGGCGATCGCGTCGACGCGCTGAGCCTGATCCTGCACCGCAGCCATGCCGATCGCAAAGGCCGCGAGCTGGTCGAGCGGATGAAGGACCTCATTCCGCGCCAGCAGTTCGACGTGGCGATCCAGGCGGCGATCGGCGCGCAGATCGTGGCGCGATCCACCGTGAAAGCGTTGCGCAAGAATGTGCTGGCCAAATGCTACGGCGGCGATGTCAGCCGCAAGAAGAAATTGCTGGAGAAGCAGAAGGAAGGCAAGAAGCGCATGAAGCAAGTGGGGCGGGTGGAGATCCCGCAGGAAGCCTTCCTGGCCGTATTGAGAGTGGATAAATAGTTTGTCCGGGAATCGGAAATCGGGAATGGAGAATCGGAGCTGCACGCTGCTGCGATTCTCCATTCCCGATTCCCTGTTTCCGGCTCCATAGGAGCAACACATGGATTTTGATTTTTCGGCGATCCTGCTTGGCCTCACCGTGCTGTTCGGCGTGGTATGGGGTCTGGACAGGCTGTTCCTGTACCGCAAGCGCAAGACCCGCCTCGACGCAGCCGGTGAGGAATATCGCGACCCGATGCCGGTGGACTGGGCGCGTTCGCTGTTTCCGGTGGTGCTGGTGGTGCTGCTGCTTCGTTCGTTCGTGGCCGAGCCGTTTCGCATTCCATCCGGTTCGATGATGCCGACACTGGATGTGGGCGATTTCATCCTGGTCAACAAGTTTGCCTACGGCCTGCGCCTGCCGGCGTTCAACAACAAGTTCGTGGACCTCGGCGAGCCGAAGCGTGGCGACGTGGTGGTGTTCCGTTTCCCCGGCTACCTGTGCCATGACGGCGACAAGCTGGTACGCAGCGGCGACATGAGCTGCAACGATCCGCATGCGCCGGTGCAGCAGCAGAACTGGATCAAGCGGGTGATCGGCCTGCCCGGCGACAGCATCGAGGTGCATGGCGCCGACCTGTGGGTCAACGGCCAGCCGGTGACCGCCGATGAAACCGGCCCGTACGAGGGCAATCCGCAGCGCAGCGTGGATCAAACCATGCTGAGCATGGGTGCCACCGTCTGGAACGAGCACCTGAAGCGCGAAGACGGCAGCGCCGTCAATCACCTGATCGCACGCATGCCTGCCTACACCACGCCCAATTCGATTCCGAACGACCGCGTGCCCTCGAAAGTGCCCGCAGGTTGCTACCTGGTGATGGGCGACAACCGCAACGACAGCCTCGACAGCCGCTGGTGGGGTTGCATGCCGGAGCGGAACCTCGCCGGCAAGGCCTTCCTGATCTGGATGAGCTGGAAGGGTTGGGGCACCGGCGGCGTGGATTTCTCCCGCATCGGCACGGTGATCCATTGACCGGATTGCGCCGCAGTCGACCAGGTCCGGACACGCCGCCCTCAACAGTGCGAGAATCCGCTGGCACAATTGGCGCGCCGGCCCGTACGAGCGCCCTTTGATGCGAAGGGGAACCACGTGGAGGCCATGGCCGGTTGCGGCCATGTTTCATGCAATCGACAGATCGGCACGCCGCTCAGGCGGCCTAGCGAGGGGACTATGAAATCCAGGCAGTCGGGTGTCACCTTGATCGGGTTTCTGATCATCATGGCCGTTGTGGCCTTCCTGGCCTACATGGCCATGAAGCTGTTGCCGTCGTACTCGGAGTTTCTCGGTGTCACCAAGGCGATGAACCAGATCGCGACCGAGGGCACCAACGGCAAGTCGCTGGACGCGATCCGGCACGAGCTGATGTTCAAGATGAACTTCCAGTACGTCGACGACGCCACCATCAAGCCGGCGAACATCACCATCGTGCGACAAGCCGGAGGCGCCAATGAGTTGCGCGTGGCTTACGACAAGCAGATTCCGTTCATGTACAACATCGACTTCCTGCTCCACTTCCAGAAGAACGTGGCGCTGCAGGGCAACGTGGGCCAGTAACTTTTGGAACTGAATTACCGCTTTCGCGATCCGGCGCTGGCCGAGCTGGCGCTGACCCACCGCAGTATCGGCAAGCCGAACAACGAGCGGCTGGAGTTTCTCGGCGACGCCCTGCTCGGCGCGATCATCGCCGAGATGCTGTACGAGGTGCATCCCAAAGCCAGCGAAGGCGAGCTGTCGCGCCTGCGGGCGCAACTGGTCAATGGCCAGGCACTGGCCGTGGTGGCGCGCGAGCTGGATCTGGGCGATGGGTTGAAACTCGGGCCCGGCGAACTGAAGAGCGGCGGTTTCCGGCGTGATTCGATCCTCGCCGACGCGTTCGAGGCGCTGGTGGCCGCGGTCTATCTGGACGGCGGTTTCGATGCCTGTCGCGACACCGTGCGCGAGTTGTTCAACGAACGCATCGTCGCCTTGCGCCGATCCTCCAAGGACGCCAAGACGCGGCTGCAGGAATGGTTGCAGGCCAAGGGCCTGCCGTTGCCGCAGTACGAGCTGGTCGCCAGCCATGGCGAGGACCACGCCAAGACATTCGACGTCAGCTGCACCATCGCCGAGCCGCTGCCGCTCATCGCGGCGGCCCGCGGTGGCAACCGCCGCGCGGCTGAACAGGACGCCGCCGAGAGCGTGCTCGGCCAGCTGCTGGAACAGCAGCGCCATTCCTGATCTTCCTGATCTTCACCCCGTTGCCGATGCCCGCCTGACTGGCGGGACACGGCGTGACGGACCGTCCGCCGCAGCCGTCTTCGGCGAAGCACTACACTTGTCATCCGACCCGCCGAGCATCACGTCATGAATCACCCACTGGACACCGGCAACCTGCCGCATGAGAACTTCCGCTGCGGCATGGTCGCGCTGGCCGGGCGTCCGAACGTGGGCAAGTCGACCCTGCTCAACGCACTGATCGGTTTTCGCCTGTCGATCATCAGCCCGCGACCGCAGACCACCCGTCATCGCATCCTCGGCATCAATACCAGCGAAGCCGGGCAGATCATGTACGTCGATACGCCGGGGTTGCATCGCGGCGCCAAGAAGGCGATGAACCGCAGCCTCAACCGTGCCGCGCGTTCGGCGATCAGCGACGTCGACCTGGTGGTGCAGGTGATCGAGGCCGGCCGCTTCACCGACGAGGACGAGGCGCTGTACGCCGCGCTGGTCGAGCAGTCGTCGCCGCGCCTGCTGGTGATCAACAAGGTCGACCTCAACAAGGACAAGACGGTGATGCTGCCGTTCGTGGCCGAGCTGGTCGCGAAACACAGCTACGACGAGATCCACTACGTCAGCGCGCTCAAGGGGCAGGGCCTGAAAGAGCTTGAGCAGGCGATCCTGAAGCGCCTGCCGGTGCAGCCGCCGGTGTACGGCGAGGACGAGGTCACCGATCGCAGCGAGCGCTTCCTCGCCGCCGAGATGGTGCGCGAGCAGCTGATGCTGCGGCTCGACCAGGAGCTGCCGTACGCCACCACGGTCGAGATCGAGCAGTTCAACGACCGCCCCGACGGCATCGCCGAGATCCACGCGATCATCTGGGTCGAGCGCGACGGCCAGAAAGCCATCGTGATCGGCAACGGCGGCGTCCAGCTCAAGGCCATCGGCACCAGCGCCCGCCGGCACATGGAGCGCATGTTCGAGCGCAAGGTGTTCCTCAAGCTGTGGGTGAAGGTGCGCGAGGGCTGGGTCGATGACGAGAACATGCTGAAGAAATTCGGCTATACCGACTAGAGCGGGGAATCGGGAACGGGGAACAGGGAACCGTTGAAGCAGGTTCCGGCTTTTCCCAATCCCGACGCCCCATTCCCGATTTCCCAGCCAATGCGCCTCGAACAGCAACCCGCCTACGTACTGCATGCGCGCGCGTATCGCGAGACGTCGCTGCTGCTGGAATGCCTGACCCGCGACCACGGCCGGCTCGGCGTGGTCGCGCGCGGTGTGCGCGGCGAGCGCGCACGTCTGCGGCGAGCGCAACTGGAACCGTTCCAGCCGCTGGCGATGGATCTGCTGCTGCGCGGTGAGATGGCCACGCTGACCGCGCTGGAGATGTCGGGTCAGCCGCAGAGGTTGACCGGCGACGTCGGCCTGGCCGGGCTGTATCTCAACGAGCTGGTGGTGCGTCTGACCGGCCGACAGGATCCGGTCCCCGCCTTGTTCGATGCCTACGCGCAGACCCTGACGCGGCTGGCCGCCGGTGAATCGCTGGCATGGAGCCTGCGACGTTTCGAGCGCGACCTGCTGGAGGCGATCGGCTACGGCCTGCAGTTGCAGCACGATTCGAACGACGGCGAGGCGCTGGTGCCGGAGGCGTCCTACCGCTATCTGGTCGAGCAGGGCGCCGTGCGCTGCGCCGCCAGCCATCCGCAGGCATTGCGCGGCAGCGATCTCCTCGCGCTGGCGCAGGACCGGATGCCCGACAACGCCGGGCTGAAAAGCCTGCGCGACATGATGCGCGAGATCATCCGTTTTCATCTCGGTGGCGGCGAGTTGCGCGCCTGGCGGGTGCTGGCCATGGCGGTTTCGCGTCGCCCGGATTCCGAACGCTAGATTCGGCGGCCCACGGGCTTCTCCGTCGCGCGCACCCTAGCTGTCCAGTGCCCGCAGTGTGGCTCGCAACGCCCTGCGAAAGCGGGCCAGCGCGGCGGTGGTCACGGCGTGATGCGGCAATTGCTGCTGCAGCAGAACGAGTTGGGTCGCCAACGCCGTGGCGCCGCAGAAACCGCAGGACGAGCGCAGTCGATGCAGGCGCTCGCCGAACCGGTCCGGCTCGCGGCTCACCGCCTCGAGTTCCCGATCGAGCAGGATCAGCTCCTCGCGCAGCAGCAGCCGCAGTGCGCGCATCGTGACGGGGTCGCCCGAGGTGGCCAGCGCGGCATGATCATCCAGCATGGTGGCGTCGCGATGGTCCGGTTGCGCCAGCGCCAGCGTGCGTTGCAGGTCGGCCAGGCTGCAAGGCTTCAGCAGCCATTCGCTGAAGCCGGCGGCAAGCAGTGCCGAGCGCTCCGCCGGCTCCAGCTCGGCGCTGGTGGCGACGGCGATGCCGTCGGCCGACCGCGCCCGACTGTCGTTGCGCAGCAAGGTGAGAATCTGCAGCGCGCCGGCCCCCGGCATGCGGCAATCCAGCAGCAGCAGGTCGAACGCCTGCTCGCGGGCATGTTCCAGTGCTGCGTTGCCGTCGGTGCGGATCTCCACCTGCGCCCCCAGCGAACGCATGCCGTCACCGAGGAAACGGCAGCTGGCCGGATCGTCGTCCGCCACCAGCACCCTGGGGCAGGTCGATTCGGCGGAATGGAAGGGGTCGCGAAGCGGGCTGGTCATGACGAAATCCGTGTCGTTCAGCTTAATTTGGCAGAATGGCCTGACATGCGTCCGACATCAAGCCACCTTTTCCTGTGTTGCTGCCTGCTGCTGGCGATCGGCTGGAGCCTGCCTGCGCGCGCTGATGTGCTGCTGACGGCGAAGTCGGTCAGCATGCCCGGGGTGCGCCTGCAGGCCGTCACCGTCAGCCTCGCCGAGGATGCCGCCGGCGGGCTGCATCTGCAATTGCACGCCGAGCGGGCGGACGTTCCGGCGATGGGGTGGCGGCGACTGGGGCTGACCCTCGATGGCAACCTGCAGCGGGACGACCGCCTGCGCTGGATCCTCGACGGCAACGTGCAACTGGCCGGTGCGCCCGGTGGTGCGCTCGGCAATGCCCACGCCAACATCATGCTCAGCGAGGCGGCCAACACCTTGCTGGTCGATATTGTCCAGAACAAGGCGCACGCAAGCACTGCGTTGCCGCTGGATCAGCCCACGCATGCGCAGATCAAGCTGGACAATCTCCCCGCCGGCTGGCTGCAGGGGCTGCTCGGCACGGTCTGGTCGGGCCGAACCACCGGTGGGCGGCTGGATGCCGAACTGGCGCTGGATCTGCGCGACAGCGGCGTGCAGTCTTCCGGCCAGTTCACGCTCGACGACGTCGGTTTCGATACACCCAGCGGCACGCTCGCCGGGCAGAAGTTGAACGGCTCGGGCCGTTTCACGCTCGACACCACGGGCGGTCCGACCCGGATGGACCTGGACGCCAATCTGCGTGGCGGTGAGCTTCTGCTCGGGCCGCTTTATGCCAGCCTGCCGGATCATCCGGTGCAGGTCGGCCTGCGTGCCAGCGTACAGAACGGTGCCTTCGATTTGAGCCGGTTGCGCGTGACCGATGCCGATGCCCTGCAGCTCGACGGCGCGCTGGCATTCGACGCGAAAGGCAGCTTGAAGACACTGAAGCTCGATCGCCTGCATGCCAGTTTTCCGGCCGCGTACCAGCGTTACGGCAAGGCCTGGCTGAGCACGCTCGGCCTGCGCGACATGCGCATCGAGGGCCAGCTCAACGGCAGCCTGGATTTGCGTGCGGACGGCCCGCGCAGTTTTGCGTTCAGCACCGACGGACTGGACGTCGCTGACGCCGATGGCCGGCTGGCCATCGCCGGCCTGCATGGTGGACTGGACTGGTCGATCACCGATGACCGGCCGGCGACCACGCTGGGTTGGCGCAGCCTGCAGTTCTACAAGATACCCAGCGGCGCCGCGCAGGCGCCATGGCAAAGCCGGGGCGGCACGCTCAGCCTGCAGCAGCCGTTGCCGATGCCGTTGCTGGGAGGTCAATTGCGCGTCGGCGAGCTGGACTGGCGCCCGGGCGCGGCCAAGGGCAAACGGCTGGAAACCTCGTTGGTGTTGACCGGGGTCGACATGGCCGCCTTCAGCAAGGCGATCGGCTGGCCGGCCTTTCCGGGCACCCTGGCCGGCGCGATTCCGTCGCTGCGCTGGGTCGACGATCGCTTCGAATTGCAGGGCGGCCTGTCCGCCAGCCTGTTCGACGGTTACATGGACATCACCCGGCTCTCGCTGCAGCAGCCGTTCGGACCCAATCCGGTGCTGAACGGCGACATCGCCTTGAAGCAGCTCGACCTGGCCGCGATCACCAGCGTGTTCGACTTCGGCAGCATCACCGGCCGGCTCGACGGCTCCATCAACGACCTGCGGCTGGTCGGCTGGAACCCGGTCGCCTTCCAGGCAAGCCTGCTTGCCGGGAGCGGTGGGCGCATCAGCCAGCGCGCGGTGAACAACCTCACCGCCGTGGGTGGCGGCGGCATCGCGGCCGGCCTGCAGGGCGCCGTGCTGAAATTGTTCAAGACCTTCGGCTACAAGCAGATCGGCCTCAACTGCACGCTTCAGGGCACGGTCTGCCAGATGAGCGGTCTGCAGCCGACCGACGACGGCTACACTATCGTCGAAGGCAGTGGCTTGCCGCGCCTGCGGGTGATTGGCCATCAGACCCAGGTCGACTGGCCCACGCTGGTTCAACGATTGCATGACGCCATCAACGGAGCGGCCCCGCAGGTCCGCTGACGAGATGCCGCCGCAGTCTTTTTCCTTTCGATCGCTGGAGTCCATCATGCGCAAGCTCGTCTACGTCATCCTGACTTCGCTGGCCGTGGCGCTGGTCGGCTGCGTCACCATCAACGTGTATTTCCCCGAGGCGGCCGCGCAGAAGGCGGCGGACCAGTTCATCGGCAACGTGCTCGACGAAACCGCGCCGCAGGCCACTCCCGCGCCGAAGCAGCCGAAACCGGCGGCGCCGAACGATGGCCAGCCGCCTTCGGCGATGCTGCTCGATCTGCTGATCCCGTCGGCGTACGCCGCCGATGTGCCGAACATCCGCATCCAGACCAGTGCCACCGAAGCGATCCGCGGCCGCATGCATGCGCGCTTCCAGGGTGCGCTGGGCGATCTGCTGGGCAGCGGCGCGGTGGGCTTCACCCATGACGGCATGGTCGCCATGCGCGACGCCGCCAAGGTGCCGCTGAGCCAGCGCGCCCAGGCGAACACCACCGTGGCCGACGAAAATCGCGATCGCGCCGCGCTGTACCGCGAAATCGCCAATGCCAACAACCATCCGGAGTGGGAGCCGCAGATCCGCGCCACCTTCGCCAAGAGCTGGATCGAAAAAGCGCGTGCCGGCTGGTACTACCAGAACGCTTCCGGCGCCTGGCAGAAGAAATGAACTGACGGCCTGCCGGCCCTTGTGTGGGAGCGGCTTCAGCCGCGATGCCTTTGACTTCGGGGCAGGAGCATCGCGACTGAAGTCGCTCCCACAAGGGCGCAAGCCCGTTCCCGATCTGGGATAATCGGCGGCCAGCCCCTGCGGCCTCAACCGTCCGAGTCTCATGTCCCGATCCAACACCGTTTCGCCCATTCCCTTCGAAGCCCACATCACCGACATCGGCCACGACGGTCGCGGCGTGGCGCGCGTGGACGGCAAGACGGTATTCGTCAGCGGCGCCCTGCTGGGCGAACAGGTGATGGCGCGCCTGCGCAAGCGTCATCGCCATTTCGACGAGGCCGAAGTCGTCGAGCTGATCACCCGCTCGCCGCATCGGGTCGAGCCGCGCTGCCGGCATTTCGCCGACTGCAGCGGCTGCTCGCTGCAACATCTGGACGCCGCCTCGCAGATCGCCACCAAGCAACGCGTGCTGGCGGAAAACTTCGAGCGCATCGGCAAGGTCACGCCGCAGCTGTGGTTGCCGCCGCTCACCGGCGAGCCCTGGGGCTATCGACGCAAGGGCCGGCTGTCGGTGCGCAACGTGATGAAGAAGGGCCGCGTGCTCGTCGGTTTCCGCGAAGAGCAGAACCCGCGCTTCGTCGCCGAGGTCCAGCAGTGCGAAGTGATGCATCCCGCGCTGGGTCCGAAGGTCGGCCTGCTGGCCGACCTGCTCAGCGGCATGGAGGCGGTCGACACGATTCCGCAGATCGAATTCGCCGCCGGCGACGACCTGATGGCGCTGGTGTTCCGTCACATGCAACCGCTCGGCGAGCGTGATCTGGCGGCCTTGACCGCCTTCGGGCAACTGCACGGCCTGGCCATCTACCTGCAGCCCGGCGGCAACAGCAGCGTGCATCCGCTGTGGCCGGAAAATCCGCGGCTGGCGTTCCGCATCGCCAGCGGCGATGCCGCGATCGCCGACGTGGAGCTGGAGTTCCAGCCGCTCGACTTCGTGCAGGTCAATGCGGACATGAACCAGCGCATGATGGCGCGCACGCTGGAACTGCTCGATCCGCAGCCGACCGATCGCGTGCTCGACCTGTTCTGCGGCCTCGGCAACTTCACCTTGCCGATCGCCCGCCGCGTGGCCGAAGTGGTCGGCGTGGAAGGCGAGCACGGCCTGGTCGAGCGCGCGGCACAGAACGCCGCGCGCAACGGCATCGCCAACGCGAGCTTCCACGTGGCCAACCTGTTCGAGGACCAGCGCGCTGCCGACTGGGCGCGCCAGCCGTGGGACAAGCTGCTGCTCGACCCGCCGCGTGCCGGTGCCGACAAGGTGCTGGAATACCTGCCGCACAAGCAGACCCGGCGCATCGTCTACGTGTCCTGCCATCCGGCCTCGCTGGCGCGCGACGCGGGCATCCTGGTCAACCAGCACGGCTTCACGTTGACCTCGGCCGGGGTGATGGACATGTTCCCGCATACCGCGCACGTCGAGTCGATCGCGCTGTTCGAGCGGTAACTTATGCATTCGTCCCTGAATGCGAAAATCAAAAAGCGGCCATCCATGGCCGCACTCATCGAAAAAGCATGGGCATCGAGATCGAACGGAAATTCCTGTTGAACAACGACGACTGGCGCGCTGCTGTCGAACGCAGTGAGCCGATCGCCCAGGGTTACCTGGTCGGTGCGCAGGCGTTGCGCGAGGGTCATGCGCGCGCATCGGTGCGCGCTCGCCTCGCCGGTGACCTGGCCTGGCTGAACATCAAGGCGGCCACGCCAGGCATCGCCCGCGCCGAGTTCGACTACCCGATACCGGTGGGTGACGCGCGGGCTCTGCTGGCCGAATTGTGCGACGGCGTCGTGGAAAAGGTCCGCCATCACGTGAGGGTCGACGGCGTGCTGTTCGAGGTCGACGAGTTCGACGGCGACAACCACGGGCTCGTCGTGGCCGAGGTCGAGCTGCCGGCGGTCGACGCCGCCTTTCCGCGGCCGGCTTGGCTGGGCCGCGAAGTCAGCGCGCTGACCCGCTATTACAACGTCAACCTGATCGCGCATCCGTACCGGCAATGGTCGCCGGCCGAGCGCGCCGCCGAGGATGCCGCATGCTGATGATCGGAGTGGCCGGTCTGGAACTGGCCGAACACGAGAAGCGCTGGCTCACCGCGCCAGGTGTGGCCGGCGTGCTGCTGTTCGCGCGCAACTACCAGTCGCGCGAACAGTTGATCGCGCTGTGCGAATCGATCCGCGAGGTCGGCGGCGACGAACTGCTGATCGCGGTCGACCAGGAAGGCGGCCCGGTACAGCGCTTCCGTGACGGTTTCACCCGCCTGCCGCCGCTGGCCGCGATCGGCGCGGTCCACGATCGTGATCCGGCCGAAGCCGTGCGGCTGGCCGAAGAACATGCCTGGGTGATGGCCAGCGAGCTGCGCGCCAGCGGCGTCGATTTCAGTTTTGCGCCGGTGGTGGATCTCGCCCGCGGCAACGCGGCGATCGGGCTGCGCGCTTTCCACGCCGATCCGGCCGTGACCGCCGAGTTGGCGCAGGCCTATGTGCGCGGCATGCACCTGGGCGGCATGGCGGCGGTGCTCAAACACTTCCCCGGGCATGGCTCGGTCGCCACCGACACGCACAAGGCGCAGGCGATCGATCCGCGCGGCATCGACGACATCCGCCGCGACGACCTGCTGCCGTTCGCCGAATGCATCGAGGCGCGGGTCGAGGCGGTGATGATGGCGCACGTGATCTATCCGGCGGTGGACAGCCAACCGGCCGGTTATTCGAAGGTGTGGATCGAGCAGATCCTGCGCAACGAACTCGGCTTCGCCGGCGCCGTGATCAGCGACGACATCAGCATGGCCGCCGCCGGTGCCGCCGGCAGTGTCGGCGAACGCGTGCGCGCGCACCTGGACGCCGGCTGCGATCTGGTGCTGGCCTGTTTCCCCGACGTGGTGGACGAGGCGATCGCCGCGATGGCAGGTGAAACCACCGTGCCGCCATCGCAACTGGCCAACCTGCGCGGCGCCCTGGGCGCCAGCTGGGACAGCCTCACCAACAATCCGCAGCGCGACCGTTTCGTCGCGCGCATCACGGCCTTGCACGCCGACGAAGGAATCGCATGAATACTCCCATCCCGTCATTGAAAGATGCGCTGGCACAGGCCGAGCTGCTGTTCGAACGCAGCGCGCTGGAAAACGTCGTCGCCGACATGGGCCGGCAGATCGACGCCGTGCTGGACGGCGAGCGCGCGGTTTTCCTCACCGTGATGAACGGCGCGCTGATCTTTGCCGGCCAGCTTGCGCTGGCGATCCGCACCGACCTGGAATTCGACTACGTGCACGCCACGCGCTATCGCGGCGCCACCTCCGGCAGTGACCTGCACTGGCTGCGCGAGCCGCTGGTACCGCTGGCCGGCCGCGTGGTGCTGCTGGTGGACGACATCCTCGACGAGGGCCACACGCTGAAGGCAGTGCGCGAGGACTGCTACGCGCGCGGCGCGAAAAAAGTGCTGATCGCCAGCCTGTGCACCAAGCGGCACGACCGCCTGGTCGAAGGCATCGCGTCGGATTTCAATGGCGTCGTATTGCCCGATCGCTACGTGTTCGGCTATGGCATGGACTACCACGAGCAGGGGCGTAACCTGCCGGGGATTTATGCGTTGAAAGCCGGGAATGGGGAATAGGAGAACCGCAAGGACGGCTTTTCCGCTGCGCCGGGTTTCCTGATTTGTTTCGGTACCTCAGCCGTTCACCCTGAGCGTAGCGCAGCGGAGTCGAAGGGCGCCCTTCGACTTCGGCCCTTCGGGCCTGCGCTCAGGGTGAACGGTTATCCCTGGTTTCAGGGTGCGGCGATAATTCGACAGGCTTTCCCTTCAGCCATGCAAACGGATCACCACGATGCCTCATCTTGACCACACCACCATCGACCTCGCCGTCATCGGCGGCAGTGGCCTGTACAACTTTGCGGGGCTGGAGAACGCCACTCGGCACGCCGTGGATACGCCCTATGGCGCGGCCTCCGGCGACATCGTGCTCGGCGATTTCGCCGGCAAGCGCATCGCCTTCCTCGCGCGCCACGGCGAAAGCCACAGCCTGCCGCCGCACCGCGTCAATTACCGCGCCAACCTGTGGGCGCTGCACAGCCTCGGCGCACGGCGGGTGATCGGCGTCAATGCGGTGGGCGGCATCCGCGGCGACATGGGGCCGCGGGTGATCGTGGTGCCCGACCAGTTGATCGACTACACCCACGGCCGCGTCACCAGCTTCTGCGACATGGACGGCGCCGAGGTGAAGCACATCGACTTCAGCGAGCCCTATACCGAATCGCTGCGCCTGCAACTGCTGGCGGCGGCACGCGCGGCGGGCGTCGCGGCGATCGGCGGCGGTTGCTACGGCGCGACGCAGGGGCCGCGGCTGGAAACCCGCGCCGAGATCGCGCGGATGAAGCGCGACGGCTGCGACCTGGTCGGCATGACCGGCATGCCCGAGGCAGCGCTGGCGCGCGAGCTGGAGCTGGAATACGCCTGCCTCGCGCTGGTCGCGAACTTCGCCGCCGGTTGCGGCGACGAGGCGGAAATCAGCATCGAGGAAATCTTTGCGCATCTGGCGGCAGCCACCGCCGAGGTGCCGCGCATCCTCGCGGCGATGCTGAAAAACTGAGCACGGCGGATCGCTTTGCGCGAACAGGCCATTTTTCGTATTGCGCTGGGCCTTCACATATTGGTACTTTTCGCCGGGCCAGGGCGGAGAACCAGGGGATTCCGCGCAGAGCCTGGCGCACCCAATCCATGGATCCAGAGGTTCGCGCAATGAGTTTTGGTACGGTCAAATGGTTCAACGACGCCAAGGGTTTCGGCTTCATCGCGCCCGAGGACGGCGGGGCGGACGTGTTCGTCCATTTTTCGGCGATCACCAGCAAGGGCTTCCGCAGCCTGCAGGAAGGCCAGCGGGTCAAGTTCGAAGTGACCCAGGGTCCGAAAGGCGCCCAGGCTTCCGACGTCGAAGCTGCAGCCTGATCCGTCAGGCAAGCGTTGCACGGCAACAATGAAACCCCGCATCCTGTGCGGGGTTTTTTGTTTTCACGAAGGGAGCACGCAATGACTGATCGCAGGCGTTTCCTCAAGGCCTCGCTGCTGGGAGCCTCGGCGTCGATGCTGGCCTGGGGCGGCAAACTGGCCGCCCGCAGCGGCAAGCTCGCCGCCGGTCCCGGATCTGGAAAAGCGGGCGCCCGGGTGGTCTCGACCTGGGACTTCGGCGTCGCGGCGAACCAGGCAGCCTGGGCCGTCCTCGGCAAGGGCGGGCATGCGCTGGATGCGGTCGAGCTCGGCGCGCAGGTGCCCGAGTCCGACCTGAAAAACCACAGCGTCGGCAAGGGCGGCTATCCCGATCGCGATGGCCACGTCACCCTCGACGCCAGCATCATGGACTTCGACGGCAGCTGCGGCGCGGTCGCGGCGCTGGAGCACATCGAGCATCCCATCTCGGTCGCGCGCCGGGTGATGGAACGCACGCCGCACGTGCTGCTGGTCGGCGAAGGCGCGCTGCAATTCGCGCTGGAGCAGGGCTTCAGGAAACAGGACCTGCTCACGCCCGACGCCGAGCAGGCCTGGCACGAGTGGCTGAAGACGGCGAAGTACCAGCCGTCGATCAACAGCGAAGTGCACGACTACGGCAGGCACGGCACCACCCGCATGCCCGGCGGCGCGCAACAACCACGACACCATCGGCATGCTGGCGATCGACGCGCACGGCCGCATGGCGGGCGCCTGCACCACCAGCGGCATGGCGTGGAAGATGCGCGGCCGCGTCGGCGACAGTCCGATCATCGGCGCCGGCCTGTACGTCGACGGCGAGGTCGGCGGCGCCACCTCCACCGGCGTCGGCGAGGAAGTGATCCGCAACGCCGGCAGCTTCCTCGTGGTCGAACTGATGCGCCAGGGCCGCTCGCCGCACGAAGCGTGCAAGGAGGCGGTGATGCGCATCGTCAAGAAGCGCCGCGAGGCATCGAAGACCCTGCAGGTCGGCTTCCTCGCGATGAACCGCGAAGGTGAAGTCGGCGCCTACGCGATCCAGCACGGCTTCTCCTACGCCGTGTGCGACGCGAAAAAGCAGGACGCCCTGATCCCGTCGCAAAGCGTCTACACCACGAGCTATTCGTGATACCGGCGGCTCATGATGCTTGAAATCGCCGCCAACTCCGTCGCCTCCGCGCTGGCGGCCCAGCAGGGCGGCGCAGGGCGCGTCGAACTCTGCACGGCGCTGGAACTGGGCGGCCTCACGCCATCGCAGGCACAGATCGCCATGGCCCGCGAACGCCTGCGCATCCCGCTCTACGTGCTGATCCGCCCGCGCGCCGGCGACTTCCTCTACAGCGACCTGGAATGCGAGACGATGCAGCGCGACATCGAAACCTGCGCATCGCTCGGTTGCGACGGCGTCGTGCTCGGCGTGCTCGATGCCGACGGCAACGTGGATGCCGCGCGCTGCCGAGCGCTGATCGCCGCCGCCGGCAAACTCGGCGTCACCTTCCATCGCGCCTTCGACCTCAGCCGCGACCCGCCGCAGGCACTGGAAGACATCGTCGCGCTTGGCTGCGAACGCATCCTGACCTCGGGCACGCAGACCAGCGCCGTCGAGGGCGCAGCGCTGATCCGCGAACTCGTGGTGCAGGCCGCGGGTCGTCTCGCCGTGATGCCCGGCGCCGGCATCACCGCGCAGAACATCGCCGCGCTGGCCGCCGCCACCGGCGCCCACGAATTCCACGCCTCCGCCAAACGCCAGCTACCGTCTGGCATGCAGCATCGGCGACCACTGTTGTCCGACATGGAAGGCGGCGAGCTGCGCAGCGATGTGGAGCAGGTGCGCGCGCTGGTCGCGGCGCTTCAGGTCCCTCCGCCTGCGACCACCCACGGCTGATCGGTTCGCAAGCGCGTTTCTCTCCCCTGCACGGCGGAAGGAGGGAGAAAGGCGCCCCTTGAACCGTTCGCCCTGAGCGTAGCCGCGCAGCGGCGGAGTCGACCACACATCGCGAATTGGTTCGCAAGCACGCTTCTCTCGTCCCGCACAGCAGGGGGCGGGAGAAAGCTGCACTTGAGCCGTTCGCCCTGAGCGTAGCCGCGCAGCGGCGAAGTCGAAGGGTTGCCGCGAGGCTTCGACTCCACACCTCAGGCGCTACGCTCAGTCCGAACGGAATCTCGAGAGCACGAGCGCCGACCGCTCCCTACGGCAGCGCATGGCCTCTCCGCTTGGTTACTATGGGTGTTGGCAAAATACCAACAGGACCTCTCGAGTGATCATCAAGCCCAAAGTCCGCGGTTTCATCTGCATCACCGCCCACCCGGTCGGTTGCGAGCGCAACGTGCTCGACCAGATCGCGATCACCCAGGCCGCGGGCCACGACAAGGCGAAGGGTCCCAAGCGCGTGCTGGTGATCGGCGCGTCCACCGGCTACGGCCTGGCCTCGCGCATCACCGCCGCCTTCGGCTACGGCGCGGCCACGCTCGGCGTGTTCTTCGAGAAGCCCAGCAGCCCGGAGAAAACCGGCACCGCCGGCTGGTACAACTCCGCCGCGTTCGACAAGGCCGCCAAAGCCGCCGGCCTGTACAGCAAGTCGATCAACGCCGACGCGTTCGCCAACGAAACCCGCGCCAAGGCCATCGAGATCATCAAGAACGAGATGGGCGGCCCGATCGACCTGGTGGTCTATTCGCTGGCCTCGCCCGTGCGCAAGCTGCCGGACACCGGCGAAGTGGTGCGCTCGGCGCTCAAGACCATCGGCCAGCCGTTCCACCAACACCTCGGTCGACACCAACAAGGACACCGTGATCGAGGCCACCATCGAGCCGGCCACCGAGCAGGAAATCAAGGACACCGTCACCGTGATGGGCGGCGAGGACTGGGCGCTGTGGATCGACGCGCTGAGCGCCGCCGGCGTGCTGGCCGAGCACGCCAAGACCGTCGCCTACAGCTACATCGGCACCGAGATCACCTGGCCGATGTACTGGCACGGCACCCTGGGCCAGGCCAAGCAGCACCTGGACAACACCGCCAAGCAACTGCGCAGCCGCCACCCCGGCCTCGACGCCTACGTCGGCGTGATGAAGTCCGTCGTCACCCAGGCCAGCGCCGCCATCCCGGTGATCCCGCTGTACGTGTCCATCGCCTTCAAGATCATGAAGGAGAAGGGCATCCACGAAAACCCGATCGAACAGGCCAACCGCCTGTTCCACGACCGCCTCTATCGTGCTGATGGCGCGGCCGCACCCACCGACGACGAAGGCCGCCTGCGCCTGGACGACTGGGAACTGCGCGACGACGTGCAGATCCCCTGCAAGACGATCTGGCCCACCGTCACCACCGAAAACCTCAAGCAGATCACCGACTACGCCGGGTACAAGCACGAGTTTTTGCAGCTGTTCGGGTTTGATCGGGGGGATGTGGATTACGAGCCGAGGTGGAGGCGGATCGGCGGTTTGATTGTTTGGAGGGTAAGGTCGCGCGCCTAGCTAAAATCGCGGTACAGCTCATTTGAAACTGCAAGGAGCAAACATGGCCAATAAGAAGAAAATTGTTTATTTCCTCGGGGCTGGTGCCTCATACGGGGCGGGAGCAACAGCCATTGTCCAAGCTGGAGGTAAGATCCCTATACCGACCCAGGCGACGTTTTGGAATACCTTTCTTCGGTTCTGCAGTAGTCGCCGCAATCGTATAGATATCAAGTCTTTCCTTTTTCGAGAATCAGGCTACGGAAGACTCCCGCCCGTTTGACCCCAATTGAACGGCGAAAGCTTTTAGCCCACATCGATGTAGAAGAAGTTTTTACGTTTCTAAGTGAGCGAGCACGCGCGCCCTCCACATCCCCGCAGCTCCGCACATACGCACTTAAAATTTGGAACGCACTCGTTTCAGAAATTGGTAACGTATTTTTGCACTTTAAGCCAAATGTCAAGACGAGATCTGTTTATCGGTCGCTCATGAGCAACCACTATCGGTCCTTTGACACCATAGTCTCTTTTAATTACGCAACCTCTTCGAAAGCTCTCTGCTCGCTAGAACCAAAGCCCGCTATGTCGGGTTGTATGACTCATCGGGAGACGTGTCTGTTTTGAAGCCGCACGGTTCTGTGAACTGGGGCGTTAGTGATGATGGAGCGATACAGATCGAATCTGCGCCTGCTGAATCAGTCATCGTTGCGCCGACTCATCTCAAGTTTGTCTCCACTAACCCAGATGTAGGGGCTTCACAGGCGGCTATCTAAACCAGTCCGAAGAAATTCGTGATATATGGGCGCAAATGGAACAAAAAATGAGAGGTGCACGGGTGCTCATTTTTATTGGTTATTCATTTCCTGTGTCAGATCTTTATTTTTCGTCGGTTTTGCGCTCGGTGCTTGCGGATCGAGACACAAATCCAGGCATTGTCGTCGTTAATCCGGATGCAGTTGCAATATCTGATCGACTGAAAAGCCGATTTGCTATCCGGAAAGTTGTTCAATATTTTGATATCGGACAGTTTGTTCAATCGTCACGCGCAGAATTAATAGATCAAATCATTGCGTGAAAATTTAAATAATAGACATTATTCGCTTTAGCAACTGTATTCATAATTTTTAGAAGGCCGCAGGACTGATGAAAATTTGTCTTTGTCGGTTTGAGCTTAACCAGCGTTTTAAATCCAGGTTCGCAGGATATTTTTGCCAGCATGATGTTAGTGAAGCCAATGCTTTCAAGTTGCTTATGAACGTTTTTCAGGGCAACACGGGCAAAGAATGGGATATGAAGCTCAGGCGCATCGGATTGACTGATGATGGCAAAGATGATTTTAAATGCTGACGTCACGGGATCTTTGCATCATCTTCCAGCTTGTGGCTGTCTGGTAGATGCTTGTTGGCAAGTTTCACGTAGTCCTTGTGATCGCGAAGCAGTTGTCCCGATACGAGGCCTTGGTTGAGAGATGTCCCAATACGTTGGATCCACCATATCGTTTGACATGAAGCATTTCTTGGTCGATTCCGTATACATCGCAAAACTCAACCTTGTCGTAAATGCCGCCTACCGCAATTGGCTTGGCGTCCATCGGCGCCCATTTGATTGGATCTGAAGCAACGAGAGCTTTGTTGTACGCGCCCTCGTTTTCATGCTTGTACTCCAACAATGGCTCCCCGTACTTGGGCAGCCCATCGAAGAACTCGTCCACGGTCTGCACAAACCCCTTATTGACCTCAAACCACTGACCGCCCGAAAGAAGATAGGAGCGCTCCTCGTGGTCAAGTTCGCAATGGATGCACTTGTAGACGCTCCAGTGCTGAACTTCAACACCATGATCATCATTGACCGCATAGGCAGAACGATCGAGCAGTTCAATGGACAAGACATCATCTTCCCTGAGTGAGTCCATGAACCCTGGCAGATGCATGTCCATCACCATGCCGTCCTTGGTTTTTTGGCTGAACCGGAATCCAGCTATCGCGGCCCAATCGAGCACGTCCGGCACAGCCATCCAGCAGCCATCAACGAGGCCGCCAGCCGCTCTCGCCAAATTGAGCTTTTCGATGAGCAGACCGTTCAGTGTATCTGCGAGATGCCCTTTCTTTCGAACTTGGTGGATCTGGTCAATCCAGGAAAAGTGCGTCTTGTATGCAGTTGACTGAAACGCCTTCAAGTAGCGACGCAGCAACGGTTTAAGCCCGATCAGTCTGACGTCCAAGCTGACGGTGAGTGAATCAGTACCGGCAAGTCGGCGACCGAGCCGAGCGGCATCTTTTGGATAGCCGACGATTCCTTTGATCAGGTCTCTGCTCAATGTCGATGCCAAACTCAGGAGCACTACTGGTTTGTCCAACTTGGACACGACTGTTCTGGTCTACCGCATCAAAGGTTCTCTTGTCGACACTGCGGAGTGCATCGGACTCCAAAGAGTTGAGGGTGACAAGCAATCCGAATCTTTCTTCAATGGCATCCTGGCTCAGGATGAAGCCACCTTGCCCAACGTGATGGCGTAATCGCCCCTTTACTCGGACTATCAACAAGGCCCCGGTCGAACGAACCTTGCCAAGTTTGTTGATGTCTACGTAATCAGCAAACAAGGATGCCCACGCGGGGCTCTTCTCCGGCCTCGGGGCAACATACAGGTCGCCAAGGTGCTTCTCACCATCAACAATCACATGGTGCTCGGCGTGCTGGGCAAGAGCGCCAGCGGGCGTATGAACAACGTTTCGCAATAGGTAAATGGTCAAGTTCGGCAAGTCGCTTTCCCCTGAGATGCATTTGCTGACTTCGTTTTCGCTTTTAACCAGCTATCGGGGCAGGTTCACTTCCTACTGCGAGAAAAGTGTACGTACACGGTCCTTCTTCGCTTTCCTATCCATCAATGAGCTCAGGGCGTCAGCGCAACACCCAACGCATTCATCGTCTGCGTGGTCATCTTTCCCGTAACTACCAGTCCGTGCGCACCCTGAAACTTTCGCAACGCAAGTTTGGTGGACTCGGTGAGTTCTCCGTCGATGGCGCCAGGGTCGTAGCCCTTAGCGTATAGCGCAGCCTGCACACGCATAATCATGAGTCGAAGTTGGTCAGTGCTGGGTTTGGGTGTTCCGTCGACATCAAAGGCTGTATTCCGGGCGAGTAGCTATTGGCAGGAGCTGGCGCTGGTGCCGGTGGTGGTGGCGTATAGGCTGGTGTATATGCGGGGGTGTAATCCGGGGGCGCGCGTAGATGCCACTGCTGCCAGAGCTGTGCGAAGCGTGGGAGCTATGCGAGCTATGGCTGGCGTACATGTTGCGCACGTTGACGTTCAAGGGCGCCGTCAGCGTTACGGCAAAGCCGGCATCGTGAACTGCCAAGTCAGTGAGTCCCTTGTTTCGGTCTGCGTTGTCCGAACCATGGGCTACGCCATGGAGTGCCGATAACACGGCTCCGGTCACCGTTAATGACTTGCGCATTGCTCTTCTCCTTCCAATACCGGTTTAAGGGCGCGGCTCGTCCACTCAGGTGTGACCCATGCGAATAGTCCGCCGCAGCGTTCCCTGACCGCGCAGGATTCGCAGGCAGGCAAATAGTGCTGTTTCCAGTCTGAAATGCTTCGACGTGCGTATGGCCAAAGTGACCGTGGCAATGTGCAGAGAGGGAGGTTGTAGAGCGACACCCGCATGTCACGCCTGGTCAGATAGTCGACCGATTCTGCCAGCACCGCCGACATGTCAGCAGGATCATCCACAGTTCGTCTTGGTGAGCGCGTGCGAAACCCGTGGGCTCCGTGCCCATCAAGGCCACGTGTTCAACAAACGACAGGTTTCGATAGAGGAACCGAACGAGGGCAGGCAGTCGCTCGACGACAGGTTTGACCAACACCACCCGGATTTCAATGCGCTGCTTGGCTGCTTCCAACGCATAAAGGCCACGCATGGTCTCGGCGAATGCGCCCTTGCTCTGCACCACGTAGTCGTGGAGGCCGTAGTGGTCGCCATAGAGCGGGATGGCCCACATCAGCTGCTGGATGGAGTCCGGTGAACGAGCTGGCCAGCACCTCGCCACCGAAATTGCGCCCGTTGGACAGCACGTGCAGTTGCGTGTGCGGAAGTACGTTCGCGCAGTGCTCGATGATGCGGTTGAGGCCAGGGCCCAGCAAGGTCGGCTCTCCCCCCGTGATGGTCAGAGATGGTTCGTTCTTGTCGATGAGTTCGGTCAGGGCGCAGATCTGGCTTATCCGCCAATCGTCGGCGATGTCGCGCGGTGGCTGCGAACACATCACGCAGAAGCTGTTGCAGCGCTCGGTGGCAAACAGAATGTTGTTGTTCCCGCCCCGGCGGTATCGCCGCGCCACCTTCGATGTTTCGGGTCGACTTCGATGGCATCCCCGGCTGGGCATCCAGCGTTTCTGGTGGGAGGGCTATCCATGGTCTCCCTTTGGGCGCCTGTTCGGGGCCGTTCACGACGAAGCCGGCCCATGGGAGCTGGGAGAGGGTGAGTGCTGCCGCGCGACCTTCGCGTCCCGGAGATCGAGCACCATGCGTTCGAGGGGAACTAGGCCCGCCCCGCGAACTCCGACAGGCCCGCCACCTTGACCAGTGTCGGCTGTGCCCATCCGCTCGAGCTGCACTTTGCTTCAAGGTCGTGCATCAGGCGGCCTCCGCCTCTCGCGCTTGCTTCTGCGCGTCGCTCGGTGTGCCCAGCTTTCCAGGATCTGCCGGTCACTGCCTGAGCCGTGTTTCCCAGCGCTCCAAGCAGCAGGTCGAAGAGCCCCATCTGCTTGCGGCAAAAATCACTGGTGGGCCGGTGCCCGATGGTGTCGCCCTGCCGGGCGAGTGGTCGATGGGGTCGGCGCCACACAGCGGCACGTAGGCGCAATCGGCGCATGTGGGCAGCGCCTCTGCCACGCCTGCCGCCAAGCATGCGCTGCATGGCCGGCGATTCGAGCCAGTGCGGTGACGGCTCTGGTCGACCCTGGCCAAGGGCAAACGAGCCGGTCCCCCATGGAGGCGAGCATGCGGGCTTCATCCGAGGGATAAACGCGTCCCGTCCTAGTCGATAGACGACCGCCCAAGGCCCGGCCCGCTCGGGAACGCAGGTCCACGTAGCCGTGGGAGAAGGGCGTCAGCAGTTGCCCGAGCAACATGCGGCCGTAGGTCTCCTCCATGAAGTAACCCGAGCGGTTGACCGCAAGCAGGTGGTCGAGGGCGACCTCATAGAACCGAAGGAAGTCGCCAATGGGGTAGCCGTTCCGACTCTCGGTTTTGCGAGCAAAGCCGTAAGGGCTCAGCGGTCGAAGAGAAATCGAGTGAAAACCGAGCTTCCGATATTCATCGATGATTTCGCCCGGAGCTTCCAAGCTGCGCCGCGTCAGCGTAGTCAGGGCAGAGACGGCATCCTCTCCAAGCATCTTTCGTCCACGCTCGATGCCTTCAACCGTCCGCTGATAGCTGTCGCGCTCTGGACGGGGACGATTGGCGTTATGCAACCATTCCGGCCCGTCGAGGGATGTCGACAGGTCGAACCGATGATCCCGCATGAAGGCCAACTGTTCATCGGTCAGGTCATGGAGGGTCGAGGCGATGACGAATCGGATCTTCCGGCCTTCGATCCGATTGCGGGATTCGATGGCTTCGACCAGCGATCTGACCCGTTCGAAGTGGAGCAAGGGTTGCCCCCCTGGAACTCGATGGTCAACGTCCGCGAGGGCCATTCAACAGTCGCTCCACCGCGTGCGTGGCCGTCGTGTCCGACAGGTCGAACTTGGAGTCGCCGAGCGGTTGACGAGAGACCTGGCAATAGGCGCACGTGTGGTGGCAGCGCAGCGAGACCACGAAGATGTGCAACTCCGGGCCTTGCTTGATGTAGGCTTTCCGAGTTCGGTACTGAGACAGCAAAGGTGCAAGGGTCGAAGGTTTGGGTCCGCTGCAGATGAGGTGACGGGCTTCCAGCTCCGCAAAGAGTGGCTCAGTGCAACCGAGCTTCCCTTCCACTACGCGCTCAAAGTCCTTGTGTGGGCAATGAGCCAATCGCCCGCCATCGAAGTGACCAGTACCCGGCTTTCGTCCCACGGCAACCGGCGGAAGCGAAGAGGTAGAAGCCGATAGCCGGTGTCTCCGGCAAAGGCATTCCTTGGTGCGAACTTCACTGTTTCTGGCCGGCGGTGGTCAACAATGGCGTCGCTTGTTGCAGGGCCGCCCGAACAAGAGTTGTATGGAGTTCACTTGTCTCGGTCCGGATACGTTCCCGTAATCGCTCATCGAGCGCGTCATTTCGGCCAATTCTGCGAGCAGATCTGTACTGACGTTGTCGGTCTTCGGCGTCAAACGGACCAACGTGCCAGCAGAACGTACGCCACGGTTTCGACGTAGTAGTACCCGTGTAGCGGTGCGCAGCGCGAGCGGCGACATCGGCGGAGAACAAGCCGCCGTCCAAAATAATCTCGACAGCATCCATCGCCATCTCCTGTGATCCCCCGATCAGCGATGGGGGCGCCCTCAACAAGGCCGCTGCAAGGAAAAGGACTACGTGCCGACGGTGAGAAAGCTGTCGATAAAGAGGCTGCTCGCCTCTTCGCAAAGGTGTTGGGGACAATTCCACGCGGGTCGCGATCACCAAGCTGCACAGACCGTCCGGCAACTCCAAAACCCCCACGGCCAAAACCCTTCGAACCTTGCGCGCAATGCCAAAACCATTGCACTTAGGACTTCGTCCTTTGTGTCCAACACGACTGCAGCACGGGACCCGCGGAATGCAGCCTGTTGCGTTGACGACCGGGCCTGCTGGTGGATTCGCAACGCTCGGGATCCAACGCCACCCGAACCGTCAAATTCTTTGCCCGGCTGATCGGCGCCTGCGCTCGGCATGCCGAGCCATTTGCCCAGCCATCCGAGCTTTTTTCTCCACGCGCCGAGCCATTTTCGGCCCGTCGAGCTTTTTGCCTCGGCCCGCCGAGTACCGAACGCGGGCCGCCGAGCTATTTGCTCCATCGTCCAGCCGGGACGCCGAGCAAATATCTCGGGCCGCCGAGCTTTTTTCTCCGACGGCCGAGCACCTGAACCCGGCGCGCCAGGTTTTCAGCTCGACCGCCCGAGCATATTTCTCCACGCGCCGAGCCTTTTTCCCGGACGCCCGGAGCTTTCTCCCGCCGCGAACCGGGAGTGTCAGGGGAAGAGTGTCAGGA